>OZ220724.1:0-3613727 GCA_965116715.1 Acidimicrobiales bacterium | reverse complement strand
CAGGAAGCCGGGGCGACCGCCGACCTCGAGCTGGGCTACACGCTGGCCGACGGCCTGGAATACCTGCGCTGCGGCATCGGCGCCGGCATGGGCATCGACGACTTCGCCCCGCGCCTCAGCTTCTTCTGGGGCATCGGCATGGACTTCTTCATGGAGGTCGCCAAGCTGCGTGCGGCCAGGCTGCTGTGGGCCAAGCTGGTCGCCGGCTTCGAGCCCGAGAATCCGCGATCGCTGTCGCTGCGAACTCACTGCCAGACCTCGGGCTGGTCGCTCACCGCCCAAGACCCGTACAACAACGTGGTGCGCACCTGCATCGAAGCGATGGCCGCCGTCGACGGGCACACCCAGAGCCTGCACACGAACGCGTTCGACGAGGCGCTGGCGCTGCCGAGCGACTTCAGCGCCCGCATCGCCCGCAACACGCAGCTGTTCTTGCAGCACGAGGCCGGCGCCACCCGAGTGATCGATCCGTGGGGCGGCAGCTATTACGTCGAGCGGCTCACTGCAGAACTGGCGCGCCGCGCTGAGGCTCACATTGCCGAAGTGGAGGAGCTGGGCGGGATGGCCCGCGCCATCGAAGCCGGCATTCCCAAGATGCGCATCGAGGAAGCTGCCGCGCGCACCCAGGCACGGATCGAGGTGGGGCAGCGGACGGTGGTCGGTGTCAACCGCTACCAGTCCGAGCTGTCCGATGAGGTCGACATCTTGCGGGTCGACAACGCCGGAGTCCGCGCGGCTCAGCTCGCGAAGCTGGACCGTCTGCGCGCCGGGCGCGACGCTGACGCAGTGCAGCACTCACTGGATGCGCTGCGCGAGGTGGCGCGCTCCGGCGAGGGGAACCTGCTGGCCGCATCCGTCGACGCGGCGCGCTGCCATGCCACCGTGGGAGAGATCAGCGCCGCCATGGAGGACGTGTTCGGGCGGCACACTGCGCAGATCCGCACGATCAGCGGCGTGTACGGGAGCGAGATGGCCAGCGACAGTTCGCATGACGCAGATGGCCCCGACGCCCACGGAAGCCCGAACACGATGGCAGCTGCCGTCGATGCCGTCCGTGCCCGGATCGACGCTTTCGGCGAGCGCACCGGGCGCAGGCCACGCATCCTCATCGCCAAGATGGGCCAGGACGGCCATGACCGGGGCCAGAAGGTGGTGGCCACTGCCTACGCGGACTTGGGCTTCGACGTCGACATCGGACCGCTGTTCAGCACACCTGCCGAAACGGCTCGCCAAGCTGTCGAGAACGACGTCCATGTGGTCGGTGCCTCGTCCCTGGCGGCAGGTCACCTGACGCTCGTGCCGGAACTGAGAGAGGCACTCGGCGAACTCGGTCGGCCCGACATCCTGATCGTCGTCGGCGGCGTCATCCCGCCGCAGGACTTCGACGCCCTGCGCGCGGCGGGCGCTGCTGCGATCTACCCGCCTGGCACGGTCATCGCCGAGGCCGCGGCCGAGGTGCTGGACCTGCTCGACAGCGCCGACTAGTCCCCCGCCGGTATCGCCGGCTCAGCGGTGGCGGCGCCCCACGTTGCGCACCTTCTTCTTGGCGCGCGCCGCCCGGTACGCGCTGCTCGATGCCGCCCGCATGCCGCGTGGCGCGGCGGCGAGGCGCGCATCGGCATCGTCGAGGTGGTAGTGGTACCGGCGATGCACCCACAGCTTCTCATCGCCCACGACGATCTGGCCCCAGGCAGAGCCCCGGATGCCGAACGGCGCGACGCGCTCGATGCGGCCGAGCAGCTCGACGGGCTTCGCCGGTCGCAGCGCTCTGGTGCGCATCACGACGATGTCTGCGTCGGTGAGCGCAAGAAGCCGGTAGCGCGACATGGTCAGCACCGCTGCCGTCGCGAACACCGTCGTGGAGATCAGGCTGATCTGCAGCCACGGCAGGTTGACCGTGAGCACGATGCCGGCCAGCGCAGCCACGCCGATCACCAGCATGGAGAAAGGGTGGAGACCGCCCTGTGCGGGCACGAGCGCATGCAGATGGTCGCCTTGGTTCAGGTACTGCTCGGCGGGGTGGGAACGGTCCCCTGTGCGCATCCGATTCAGCAAACCCACCCGCACATTGTGCCCGAACCGCCGGCGCGCGCAGGCAGGCCGTCGCCGCGGCTGCCGGTACCTTGCTACCGATGGCCGAAGTCGATGTCGCTGAACTTGCCGCCGGCGTACGGGCGTGTGACCGCGCCGCCGTCGGCCGGGCGATCACGCTCGTCGAGTCCCGGTTGGCTGACGACGTCGAACCGGCAGCCGAGCTGCTCGCCGAGCTGCTGGCCGACACCGGCGGTGCGCATCGAGTGGGAATCACCGGCGTACCCGGGGTGGGCAAGAGCACGCTCATCGAGACGCTGGGCACTGCGCTGACGCAGCAGGGTCATCGCGTCGCCGTGCTGGCCGTCGACCCGACCTCCGCGCTGCACGGCGGTTCGATTCTCGGCGACAAGACCCGCATGACGGCGCTCGCCAACGATCCTGCGGCCTTCGTGCGACCGTCTCCGACGTCGGGAGAACTCGGCGGCGTGACCCGGGTGACCCGCGAGACCATCCTCGTCGTCGAAGCCGCCGGGTTCGATGTCGTGCTCGTGGAGACCGTGGGTGTCGGCCAGTCAGAGACGGTCGTTGCGGACATGGTGGACTTCTTCGTCGTGCTCATGCTGGCCGGCGCCGGCGACGACCTGCAGGGCATCAAAAAAGGCATCCTCGAGATCGCCGACTTGATTGCCGTGAACAAGGCTGACGGCGACAACGTTGATCGTGCCGCGAACGCGGCGCGCGACTACCAGCTCGCTCTGCACATGACCCAACCGGCCTCGCCGACCTGGACTCCTCCCGTGATCACCTGCTCGGGCTTGACCGGCGACAGCCTCGAGGTGCTCTGGGACCATGTGGTCACCCATCGCCGGCTGATGTCGGCCTCGGGCGAGCTCCACGCACGGCGAGCCGATCAGCGTGTGCGGTGGATGCGGGCGATGCTCACCGAGCGCATGCGGGCCCGGCTCGCTGCCGACGCTCAGGATCTGCTGACCGAACTCGAAGCCCAAGTGCGAGCAGACGAGCTGACGCCCACCGCCGCGGTGGACCGCCTGATGGCAGCCTTCGACCGATCGACGGGCGCCGGCGACCTCGCCTAGAAGTCCTCGTCGAAGGCGACCTCGCCTTCGATGCCGACTTGGTAGCTGGCTACCGTGCGTTCGAAGAAGTTGGTGAGCTCCTGCACGTCCTGCAGTTCCATGAACGAGAAGGGATTCTTCGAGCCGTATTCCTTGGCAAGGCCAAGCTGGGCGAGCCGCTGGTCGGCCACGAACTCCAGGTACGAGCGGGTGTCAGTCACCGACATTCCCGCCACACCGCCGGACAGCACATCGTGCGCGAACTGCGTCTCGACATCGACGGCCTCGGTGATCATCTGCCGGATCCGGTCAGCGAGATCCTGGTCGAACAGATCGGGCTCTTCGGCCCGGATCGTGCGAACCACCTCGAAGGCGAAGTTCATGTGTGCCGACTCGTCGCGGAACACCCAGTTGGTGCCGGCCGCCAGTCCATTCAGCAGTCCCTTCGACCGCAGGAAATAGACATAGGCGAACGCCGCAAAGAAGAACAGCCCCTCGATGCACGCTGCGAAGCAGATGAGGTTCAGCACGAAGGCCTTGCGGTGCTCTGCGGTGGACAGCTGATCGAGCGACCACACGCTGTCCATCCAGCGGAAGCAGAAGTCGGCCTTGGCGGCAATGGAGGGGATGTTCTCGATGGCTGCGAACGCCGCTGACCGTTCGTCCAAGTCCGGGATGTAGTGGTCCAGCAGCGTCAGGTAGAACTGCACGTGCAGCGCTTCCTCGTACAGCTGCCGGCTCAGGTACATGCGAGCCTCAGGGCTGTTGATGTGCTGGTACAGGTTCAGCACCAGGTTGTTCGCGACGATCGAATCGCCGGTGGCGAAGAACGCCACGAGCCGGTTGATGAGATGCCGCTCAGCAGGCGCCAGCTTGCGGTTCAGGTCGACGATGTCGTCGGAGAAGTCGATCTCCTCGACCGTCCAGGTGTTGCGGATGGCGTCGCGGTACATGTCGAAGAACTGCGGGTACCGCATCGGCCGGAGTGTCAGCTCGAAGCCCGGATCCAAGATGTTGCCGCTGCGAGCGGCGTCACCGGCGCCCGGGCTGACCTGTGTCGAGCCGGTTTGGGATTCGTCGCCCGGGAGCGGATCGGGCAACAGTTCGGGCGCTGTCTGCGCTAGTGCCATGGGGATCCTCTGTCTGTCTCAGGAGTGGGTGTCAGGTGGTTCGGCCGCGTCGCCCAGGACGGATCATTCGCAGGCTTCGCAGGTCTCGGGGTTCTCCAGCGAGCACGCCACGGCCTCGGCGGCTGCTGTGTCGGTCATGGCGGCGCCTGCGTCGACCATGACAGCCACCGTGCCGGTCGCCGCATCGGCCGTCGTGCCGGATTGGGCCGCCGTGTCGGTGGTGGTCTGGTTGATGCGGGTGGCCGGCCGGGAGCGCAGGTAGTACGTGGTCTTCAGGCCCGACTTCCAGGCGTGCATGTACATCGAGGAGAGCTTCCCGATGTTGGGGCTCTCCATGAACAGGTTCAGCGACTGGCTCTGGTCGACGAAGGCACCGCGAGCTGCCGCCATGTCGATGAGCGCCCGTTGCGGCAGCTCCCACGCCGTGCGATACACCGAGCGGAGGTCATCAGGGATCTCCGCGATGTCCTGCACAGAACCCTCGGACATCTTGATCTTGTTGGCCATGGCCTCGCTCCACAGACCGCGCTGCTGCAGCTCGCGCACCAGGTAGCGATTGATCTGCATGAACTCGCCCGAGAGCGTCTCGCGCTTGAACAGGTTGGACACCTGCGGCTCGATGCACTCGTAGCAGCCGGCGATGGAGGCGATGGTGGCCGTTGGCGCAACCGCAACCAGCAGCGAGTTGCGCAGCCCGTGCTGACCGACCCGCTCCCGCAGCTCAGCCCAGCGCTCAGGCACCGACGGCTCGACGCCCCACAGGTCGAACTGCAGCTGCCCCGCGGCTGCACGCGTGTCGCCGAACGCCGCGTGCGGGCCGTGCTTGCGGGCCAGCTCGCAGCTGGACCAGATCGCCCAGTAGTAGATCTCCTCGGCGATCCGGGCTGCGACCTCGGTGGCCTCGGGCGAGTCAAAGGCCAGGTTGAGCTGGAAGAACACGTCCTGGAGCCCCATGACTCCGAGCCCGACCGGACGCCAGCGCTCATTCGATCGGGCTGCCTCAGGCGTGGGGTAGTAGTTGATGTCGATGACACGGTCCAGGTACGGCACCGCTGTCCGTACGACCTCTCCCAGCGCCTCATAATCGACGGTCTTGCTGGTCTTGCTGGTCTTGCCGGCCTCGCCGGCCTCGCCGCCGTCCCGCACGAACTTGGCGAGATTGACCGAGCCGAGATTGCAGACTGCTGTCTCAGCGTCGCTGGTGACCTCGAGGATCTCCGTGCACAGGTTGGACAGGTGGATAACGTTGCCGGGTCCGCCCGTCTGATTGGACTTGGCGTTCGAGGCGTCCTTGAAGGTCATCCAGCCGTTGCCGGTCTGCGCCAGGGTGCGCATCATGCGGCTGTACAGCTCGCGAGCCGACACCTGCCGCTCGTACAGTCCGGCCGCTTCGGCCTCGCGGTACGCGTCGGTGAACTCGTCGCCGTACAGGTCGGTGAGATGCGGCACCTGCTTGGGGTCGAACAGCGACCACTGCCAGTCGTTCTCGACCCGGCGCATGAACTCGTCGGGCACCCAGTTCGCCAGGTTCAGGTTGTGGGTGCGCCGGGCATGGTCGCCGGTGGAGTCCTTCAGTTCCAGGAACTCCTCGATGTCGGCGTGCCAAGACTCGAGGTACACGCAGGCCGCGCCCTTGCGCCGGCCGCCCTGGTTCACTGCCGCCACCGACGAGTCGAGGGTCTTGAGCCACGGCACGATGCCGTTCGACAGTCCGTTGGTGCCGCTGATCAGCGAGCCGCGTGAGCGCACCCGGTGCCATCCCACCCCGATGCCGCCGGCGAACTTCGACAGCTTGGCGATGTCGGAATAGCGGTCATAGATGCCTTCGAGCGAGTCGGTGGGGCTGTCGAGCAAGTAGCACGACGACATCTGCGGGTGGGCCGTGCCCGAGTTGAACAAGGTGGGCGACGACGGCAGGTAACGCAGGCTGGAGATGAGCTCGTAGAACGAGATGGCCTCCTCGGCCGTCTGTGACAGGCCGCACGCAACCCGCAGCAGGAAGTACTGCGGCGTCTCGATGACCGTCCGGCGCTCCGGATGCCGCAGCAGGTAGCGGTCGTAGACAGTGCGTAGGCCGAAGAACTCGAAGCCGCCGTTTCGCTCACCGATCACGGCGTCATTGAGCTTGCGGGCATTCGCAGCAACGAAAGTCACCACGTCGGGATGGATGAGCCCGCACTCGCCGCCCTCGGAGATGGACTGGCTGAACGAGTAGATGTTCTGGTTCTGGACTTCCTTGTCGATATAGGTGGCCAGCAGCCGGGCGGCCAGCTTCGAATAGTTCGGCTCTTCGGAGATCAGCGCAGCGGCCGTGCGAATCGACAGCTCGTCGAGCTGCGTGGTGGTGGCGCCGTCATGGAGACCCGAGATGGTGCGCGTCGCGACCCGCATGGGGTCGACACCGGCCAGTTCGGTCGCGCAGCGTTCGACGGCACGCACGATCTTGTTGACATCGACGGCCTGCATCGAGCCGTCGCGCTTCTGCACGCGCATGCCGGGGGTGTCGGTGGTTTGCTGCTGTGTGTCGTTCGCCGACGTCTCGGTGACGCTCATCTGCCGACGCCCTGAAGCGGACAGGCACCGAGATGCGCTGTGCGACGTGCGATGTTCATGCCGGACTCGTCCCTCTCATCCCGCCGAATGCAGTGCCGTGTCAGGTGCTCGCAGACCACGGCGACTGCCCGAATCACACACCTGTAGTTACAGAGATGTAAGAGACAGTTATAGCGCGGTCGGATGGGTGCTGCGAGCCTTGATCCGATCCCTTGGCAACTGGCCTGCTGCAGGATCGCTGCCGGCGTGCCGCCGCGCGATCTGCCCGCGACCGGGACGCGCTGGCGGAGGTGGTCCCCCTTGGAGATGACACACTGCTGCCGTGGCGAACTCACCGAATCGCATCGTCATCGTCGGTGCCTCCCTGGCGGGTGCGCGTGCCGCGCACAGCGTGCGCGCTGCAGGCCATGACGGGACGCTGACGCTCATCGGCGCCGAGCCGCATCTCCCCTACGACCGGCCACCCCTCTCCAAAGAATTCCTCACCGGCGACCAGGACCCGGATTCGCTGGCGCTGGATCCAGACGGGGCCTACGACGAGCTCGACGCAGACGTCATGCTGAGCACGCACGCCGTGGGGCTCGACCTCGACACCCGCACGGTCGCCATCGCCCCAGCGGCGGGCGGGAACGCCGAGACGGTGCCATTCGACGGCCTCGTCATCGCGACCGGCGCCGCGGCTCGGCCCCTGCCCGGCGTCGGGAACATGACCGGCGTGCACACGCTGCGGACCGTCGACGACGCGGCGGCCATCCGGGACGGCCTTGTCGCCGGCGCGCGAGTGGCCGTCGTGGGCGGCGGCTTCATCGGCTCGGAGGTTGCCGCGTCTGCGGCGGCTCGGGGCTGTGACGTGACGGTGATCGAGGCGGCGCCGGCCCCGCTGGTGCGCGGGCTGGGGGCCGAGATGGGCACGCGCGTCGGCGCGCTCCACGGCCAGAACGGCGTCGAGCTGCGCCTCGGCGTCGGGGTGGACGGCGTGCTGGGTGCCGACCGGGTGGAAGCCGTCGCCATGGCCGACGGCAGCCGCGTCCCCGCCGATCTGGTGGTCGTGGGCATCGGGGTCGTGCCGAACACGGCATGGCTGGAGGGCTCGGGCCTGCAGGTCGACAACGGCGTGGTCTGCGACGCCACGCTGTGCTGCGGGCCCCCCGGCGTCTACGCCGTCGGCGACGTGGCACGGGCGCCCAACGGGTGGCTCAGCCCGTGGCACGGCGACCGGCCGGTCCGGGTCGAGCACTGGACGGCAGCGGTGGAGCACGGCATGGCGGTGGGCCGCAACCTGGTGGCGCCCGCAGAGGCGCAGCCCTACAACTCTGTGCCGTTCGTCTGGTCCGACCAGTACGACGCCCGCATTCAGATCGCAGGGCATCCCGACGCCGACGACGACGTGGAGGTGCTCGCCGGATCGGCCGACGATGACCCCGATTCGGGCCGCTCGTTCGTGGCCGGCTACCGGCGCGACGGCCGTCTGAGCGCGGTGATGGCGCTGGACGCGATCAGGCCGTTCGTGAGATTCCGCCGGCTCTTGGCATCTCACCCGACGTGGGACGAAGCACTCGAACTCGCCGCCACGTTGGGCTGATCACGTTGGGCTGATCACTCTGGGCCGAGGCTCAGGAAACGACTTGGGACACCTCGTCGCGCTCGGCGTAGAAACTCATCAGACCGGCGATCTCGGCCATTTCCGGAATCGGGTCCGGGTACGACCACACGATGTCGTCATAGGTCTCGCCGTTCACTGCTACTGACCAGTAGCTGGCATCGCCCTTCCACGGTCAATGGCTTGACGTGACCCTGGGGCTGAACAACTCCATGTGCACATCGGAGGCGGGCAGGTAGTGGCGCGGCGGCAGGCGTCCCTCGGTGAGCACCACAGCCGACGTCGAATCCGCCACGACCACGCCGTCCACCCGAACGGTGACCCGGCCAGGTTCTGGCTCGACGGCGATCTCGGGCTTCTGCTGCTGCGTTGCTGCGCTGCTCATGATGGGTTTCCCTGTACCTCGATGGCCGCTAGGTGGTCGGGCTGAGAGGATTTGAACCTCCGACCCCTGGTCCCCCAGACCAGTGCGCTAACCAGACTGCGCCACAGCCCGCCGACGCAGGCACGATACTGGCTCGCTCGCTCAGCCGATCCACTGGATCAGCCACACGACGCCCTCCACCGCCCTCCACCCCAGGTACACGGTGGCCATCACGACGACGAGCCAGAAATGCCACGGCGCACCGGCTCGCTGCTGCTGCGACCCGTCGGTCTCGCCGCTCTGGCGGCCGCCGGCGCCCGCAGCGCCGCCCGGGGACGGGCGGCGATTCTGCCGCTGGGCGGTCGGCGCCGCTCCCCGTCGGGACAGCGGTCTCAACGCCGTCGCACCCGCAGCCGCAGGGGCGTCTTCGCCAGGCCCAGCTCCTCCCGCAAGCGACGCTCGAGGTATCGCAGGTAGGTGGGGGGCAGCTCACGGTTGGCGAACAGCGTGAAGGTCGGGGGCTGAGCGGCGACCTGCGTGGCGTAGAGCACGCGCGCTCCTCCCGGCGCCGGCTGAGCGGACTGCGCAAGCTGGACGATCGCATTGACCTTGGCTGTCGGCGCTCTCGACTCGTACGCCTCCATGGCCGCGGCGATCGCGGGCACCAGCCGGTGCACCCCCCGGCCCGTCAGTGCGCTGATGCGCAGCACGGGTGATTCGCCGACGAAGTGCAGGCGACGCGCCAACTCCCCCAAGACGCCCTCGCGGTGCTCTGCATCCAGCGTCTCCCACTTGTTGAGCAGCACCACGATCGGGCACCCGGCGCCGTCGATGCGCTCGGCGAGACGCTGATCCTGCGCGGTGACGCCGACGGTGGCGTCGATGATCAGCAGTGCCACGTCGCAGGAATCAATCGCCCGCAAGGCTCGCAGGTTGGCGTAGTACTCGGTGTCGGCATCCACGCGGGCCTTGCGCCGCAGGCCCGCGGTGTCGATGAACCGCACCGGCCCAGCGTCGGTCACGACCAGCGTGTCGACGGTGTCACGGGTCGTGCCGGGCCGGTCGTGGACGACCGAGCGGTCGTCGCCGATCAGCCGGTTGAACAGGGTCGACTTGCCCACATTCGGGCGGCCCACGATCGCCACCGACACCATCGCCTCGCCGCCGTTCTCGTCGGCGGCTCGATTGCCCGGCTCATCGTCGGGGGGATCGCCGTCGTCGCGCTCGTCGTCTGCGGCTCCGCTGACGTCGTGATCGACGCTGGCCGCCTCAGTCGGTGGCTCGGCGGCTCGCGGGGCTGCGTCAGCTTCGAGCAATTCGAGCGTGCGATCGAGCAAGTCGCCCACGTTGCGGCCGTGCAGCGCGGAGGCGGCCCACGCCTCACCGAGTCCCAGCCGACTGAACTCCCAGCGATCGTCGTCGCGGGTCCCGCTGTCCGCCTTGTTGGCGACCACGATCGTGGGCCGGCGACTGCGGCGCAGCATTGCCGCAATCTGCGCATCGGGCTCGGTGATGCCCACCGTGACATCGACCACCAGCAGCAGCACATCGGCGTGAGCCATGGCACGCTCGCTCTGCGCGGAGACCTTGCCGTCCAGTGCGTCGCCATCGGAGGACCACCCACCGGTGTCCACCACCAGGAACCTGTGGCCCCGCCAGGCGGCCTCGGCTGCCTTGCGATCTCGCGTCACCCCCGGCTCGGGTGCCACCACCGCTTCGCGGCGCCCGACGAGCCGGTTGAACAGCGTGGACTTGCCGACGTTGGGCCGGCCCACGATGCCGACGACCGGCAGATCAGCGCTCATTGCCGTGCCCCCACCGGTCGGGGCGGGTCCGGTGCACCGGCATCTCGCCCGGGCTCGACGCCGGCCGCAGCGTCGAGCAACCCCCGCAGGGCGCTGCCGTTGGTCGGGACGATCTCGACGAGCCGAGGCAGCTCGGCGGGTGTCATGCCGTCGAGGAACCTCCCGCCCGACAGGCAGACGTCAGGCACCAAGTAGCGGTGAGAGGCTGGCTCGCCTTCGAGCGTGGTTGCGATGTCCGCTCCGGCGAGCAGGCCAGCGACGCCGATGTTGCCGCCGAAGAACCGGTTGGGCACTTCGATGACCCGCGTCCGAGGCCCGCTCTCGCTCTGTTCGGGCACGTGGTCGGCCTGCCACTGGCTCAGCAGCGGTGTCAGCACAGCAGCTCCGTAGGTGCCCGTCAGGATCCCGATGGGTCGCCGCGTGGGCCTGTGGTCGGTCGGGCGGATCTTTCCCGGTGAGCGATGACGGGGTGACTCCGGCAGCGTCACGGCCACTGGCGCCGGCGCCGGTCCGAGACTGAGCGGCAGCCCGCCAACATCGACCTCGCCGCTGCGGTTCGCGCCGTGTCCGGGCGTCCGCACTGCGCGGTAGCCCTCCGCCGGCGCCCCGTCCACCCACGAGAAGAATCCCGCCGCTGGCGCACGCGGACTGATGGCCCCGTCTGATCCGGTGTCGCCAGCGCCGAGCCCGCTACCGGCGCCGGGCGTGCTCTCGCCGGCCGCCCAGAATTCCCGCTCGAACGCCCGCGCCATGCCGATGCCGTCCTCATGCATCGGGAAGTCGCCATAGGTCGACGCCTCCGGGAAGTCGCGGCCTGCGAGCAGGTAGTACTCATCCGCGGCAAACACCACACGGCGGCCGAGCACGTCCGCAAAGCGCTGCTGCCACTGCTCGCACAGGTCCACCACGGCGGCAGCTTCTGCGGCGGTGTGGGGGCGCATGGCCGGCTCCCGCTGGTGCGAGCTCACGCCGAGCGGAACCACCGCCAGCGTCGCCAGCGACGGATACCGGTCCAGAACGCCCAGCAGCGTGTCGGCCAGCACCGCTGCGTCGTTGACGCCGGGGCACACCACCACCTGGCCGTGCACTTCGATGCCGCCGGCGAGCAGGGCGCTGAGCCACCGCAGGCTGGTCGCGCCACGCGGGTTGCGAAGCATCCGGGCGCGTACGCCGGGGTCGGTGGCATGGATCGACACGTACAGCGGCGACAGGCGCTCGTCCAGCACCCGTTCCAGGTCGAGTTCGGTGAAGCGAGTGAGCGTGGTGAAGTTCCCGTACAGGAACGACAGCCGGTAGTCGTCGTCCTTGAGGTACAGACTGCGGCGCAGCCCCGGCGGCAGCTGGTAGATGAAGCAGAACTCGCAGTGGTTGTCGCAGGTCTGCACCCGGTCGAAGATCGCGGCATGCACCTCGGCACCGAGCGGGATGCCGGCGCCCTTGGGCACGTCCACGGCTATCTCGTGACCGTCGCGCAGCACCGTCAGCGTGGGATCGGCTTCATCGAGCAGCAGCTGCCACGCGATCACGTCGGTCGGGGTGACGCCGGAGATCGACATCACCTCGTCGCCGGGAGCCAGCCCGGCGGTCTCGGCCGCCGAGCCGGGCTCCACCGCCACCACAACCGGCCGGGACATGGGTTCAGGATAGGAAGCTCGTGCCGCCGGCCCGGCGAGCCCGGCCCGATTGGCCCACGGCACTGTCGCGCCACGTCGGTAGCGTCGCGACCGTGGCTGTGGACCAAGTGCTGCTGGCCGCCCCTCGTGGCTTCTGCGCCGGCGTAGAAATGGCCATCAAGGCGCTCGCGTGGCTCGTGCGCTCGTTTCCGCCGCCCGTGTACTGCTACCACGAGATCGTCCACAACCGCCTCGTGGTCGACCGCTTCGAGCGACTGGGCGTGGTGTTCGTCGATGACGTCGCCGAGGTGCCGCCCGGTCGGCCGCTCATGCTGTCCGCACACGGCTCGGCACCCGAAGTGGTGGAACAGGCCCGCCAGCGCGGCGGTTACGTGGTGGACGCCGTGTGCCCGCTGGTCACCAAGGTGCACCACGAGGTCAGGGTGCGTGCCGGCAAGGGCTTCAGGGTCGTCTATGTGGGCCACGAGGGCCATGACGAGGCCGTCGGCACCATGGCCGTGGCGCCTGATGCCATCTCGCTGGTCTCCGAACCGGCCGACGTCGACTTGCTCGACGACATCGACACGCCGGTTGCGGTGCTGGCCCAGACCACGCTCAGCCATCGCGACTGGGCTGATGTGGCCGACGCTGCCAAGGCACGGTTCGGCGACGTCTGGATGGCGGGACGCTCGGACCTCTGCTTTGCCACCACCAACCGCCAGAGCGCCCTCGAGCAGCTCGCACCCAACTGCGACGCTGTCGTGGTGATCGGCTCGGCCAACTCATCGAACACCATGGCGCTCGCCAAGGTGGCGGCCGAGTCGGGCTGCGAACGCGTGCTGCGGGTGAACGCCGCCGCTGAGCTGCCGGGCGATCTGGTGGGCACGGTGGGCGTCACCGCCGGTGCGTCCGCGCCCGAAGAACTCGTCGAGGCAGTGATCGCGCGACTGGCGCCCGCGCAGGGCACCACCGAGGTGACGATCACCGACGAGGACGAGTACTTCCCCCCGCCTCGCGAGCTGCGAGACCTGCTGGGCGCCATGGAGGCCGCCGTGCATGCCACCCTCGCCGTGCCCCCAGCCAACCGCGTCAGCGCCGCCGACCGCTCAACCGCCGCCAGCAACGTCCTCGCCACGCTCGCAGGTTCCGCCGCCTGAGAATTGGCTTCACTTTCTGCACGGAATTCTGTACAGTAACGCCGTGTCATCACAGCTCGAACAGATCCCGTCGACGGCGCCGCTGACTGACGTTCGTAACAACCTCAGCGAGATCGTCGACGAGATCGACCGCACCGGCAGCCAGTGCGTCATCACCAAGCACGGGCGGCCGGTGGCCGTCATCCTCTCCAACGACGAGTACGAGTCGCTGGTCGAGACCATGAACATCCTGAACGACCAGGACACCATGGCGGCCATCGCGCAAGGCGAAGCCGAGTTCGCCGCCGGAGAATTCGTTCGACTCGACGAGATCTGACGGCGCATGATCTGAGCCGTGCCCGAACTGTCCCGCAGCGCAGCCAAGTCGCTCAGAGAACTGCCTGAGCAGCAACGCAGACGGGCGATGGAGATCATCCGGCGCCTCGACGGCATCCCGGCAGTCGGCAAGAAGCTGCAGGGCAACCTGCGCGGCTTCCGCTCGGCCCGCCTCGGCAGAAGCCACCGCATCATCTACCGAGTCTCATCGGACGTAATCCGCGTCACCGCCATCACCCCACGCAAAGACGCCTACCGCTGATCAGGACTGGGCCCGCCCGTACCTGGGATGCTTCGCTCAGCGCAGGTTGGGGGTGCCGACGGCGGCTTGGGCTTGGTCGAACACGTCCTGGATGCGCTCGCGCAGCTCTTCAGTGGTCTCGCGGATTGCGCTGCGGGAGACCCGGCCGTTCGGTCCCGGTGCCGGCGGATCCATCGGCTCGCCGATCACGAACTTGATCCGGCGGGGGTACATGAACTTGGCGCCCCGCGGCATGGCTGCGGCGGTGCCTCCGATCCCCACCGGCACGATCGGCACCTGCGCTCGTCCCGCCAGGTACACCGGGCCGTCCATCAGCGGCAGCACCCGAGGGCCGTCCTTGCGCTCGCCCTCGCCGAACATCACCACCGGGCCGTCGCCGAAGGTCAGCGCGTCCAGCGCGGTCCGCAACGCCGCGCGGTCTGGTGCGTCACGATTCACCGGGAAGCAGCCAATCGTGGTGAACAGCCAGCCCGCGAAGCGGTACTTCCACATCGAGTCCTTGCCCATCACCCGCATCCGCGCGGGAATCGCGGCGTGGATCGGCGTGTCGATGTAGCTGCGGTGATTGGGCACCCACACGCAGGGACCATCGGGCAGGTTCTCCAGGCCGTCGACGGAAATGCGGTTCCAGGCCCGGAACACGCCCCAGATGCCGTACTTCATGACCTTGTAGACGGCCATGTTGAGCGGCCCGTCGCGCAGCTCGGTGTCAGGTCCGCCACCTCCGTCGGGTCGGGCGGGACGGCTCATCGGCTCCGGCCCTGGTTCGAGCGGGCTTCACGCCGAGGCTCGGTTGCACGGCGGTACATCGCGGTGATGGTCTCGACCGCCTCGCCCTCGGACAGCTCGCTCGTGTCGACGATGACCGCTCCGGGCGCTACCTGCAGCGGCGAGTCGTCTCTCTGCGAATCGAGACGATCGCGCTCGGCCAGTTCTGCAGCGAGCGCAGCGTGACGGTCGTCGAAGTCAGCCAGCACACCAGCCGAGTTCTGCTGCAGCAGGCGCCGGGTCGCGCGCACCTCCGCAGCGGCGGTCAGGAACACCTTCAGGAGTGCATCGGGGAACACCACGCTGCCGATGTCGCGCCCCTCCATCACTCCCCCGCCGACGCGGTGAGCCCAGTCCCGCTGGCGCCGGGTCAGCACCCACCGCACCTGCGGGTTGGCGGCCACCACGCTGACACTGCGATCCACCTCTGCGCTGCGTATCGCCGCCGTGGCGTCGACGCCGTCGACGGCGACCTGCTGCGAGCCGCTCACGCTGGAGATCTCGATCTGCGATGTGCGTGCGATCTTCGCCACGGCCGCGAGGTCATCGAGATCGGTCCGCGCCTCCAGCGAGGCCCACGCCACCGCCCGGTACATCGCGCCCGTGTCGAGGTAGTCCATCCCGAGTTCGGCCGCCACAGCGCGCGCCACGCTGGACTTGCCAGACGCGGCAGGACCGTCGATGGCAATCACCGGAACCGTCGGCGCCGAGCTCTCCTGTGGGGAGGCTCGGAGCGTCTCGATGATCTCGTAGAAATCGGGGAACGTCTTGGCGACGCAATCGGGATCGTCGACGGCGATCCCGGCCACCCGCAGGCCGATGAGCGACATCGCCATCGCCATGCGGTGGTCTCCATGGCAGTCCACCAATCCTGCCCGCAGGCTGAACGGATTGGCGCGCACCGTGATGCCATCGCGCTCGGCTGTGGCGTCAACGCCGCGCTTGGCGAGCTCGGCGACGGTGTTGGCGATGCGGTCGGTCTCCTTGCGGCGGATGAACCCGATGCCCTCGATGCTGGTGGTGCCCTCGGCGAACGCCGCCACGGCCGCCAGCGTCTGCGCCGTGTCGGAGAAGTCGCGCAGGTCGAATGTGCCGGCTCGCAGCCGCCCGTCCGGCGGAGCGCCGACGGTGACGGCGTCATCGCTGACGGTGACGTCCGCGCCCATCTCGCCGAGCACCTCGGCAAAGCGCACATCGCCCTGGATGCTGTGGCTGCCGAGCCCTTCGACACGCACACTGCCACCGCACACCGCAGCCGCCGCCCAGACGTAGCTGGCGGCAGAGGCGTCCGGCTCGATCGTGTAGCGAGCTGCGCGGTAGCCGCCTTCGGTGACCACGTAGCGATCGGCGCTGTGCGCGACGACCTTGGCGCCGAAGGCCTCCATCACCGCGACCGTCATGTCGATATACGGCCGGCTCACGGTGTCGAACGCAGCGTCGATCTCCACGTGGATGCCGCCGCGCAGCGGCCCCGCGAGCAGCAGCCCCGTGGCGAACTGGCTGGACACATCGGCTCGGATCCGCACGTGGCGCAGCTGCGGATGCTCACCGACGCCCGCAGATGTCAATTCGATCGGCAGGCAGCCGTGCTCGCCGAGCTCGTTCACCTCGACACCCAGCGAGCGCTGCGCTGCGAGCAGATCGTCCTGCGGGCGTGCGCGCAGCTGGGGGTCGCCGTCGAGCAGCCAACGGCCGCCGAGCGCTGCGACGACGGGCAGGACGAAGCGGGCCGTCGTGCCCGACGAGCGGGCGTGGACGGTGATCGGCTCGCCGGCGACGTCATGGGCAGCAGCGGGAGCACCCGGGCGCCGGCCGCCGATGCCGTCGATGACGAGCCGGTGTTCGCGGCGGTTGACCTGCACCTGCGCGCCCAAGGCGGTGACCGCATCGATCATGGCCTCGGTGTCGTCCGCGAACAGGACGCCGTCGAGTGTGCTGCGACCCGTGGCCAGGGCTGCGCACAGCACTGCCCTGTTCGTGATGCTCTTGGAACCCGGCAGCACTGCCGTGCCAGAAGCGCCGTTGGTGAACGGGTCGATGGCCCCGACGACGCGCCCCGCGCTCATGCCAGATCGCGCGTGGTGGGGTGGTACCCCTGCCCAGCCAAGGCCGCCAGGAAGCGCTGCGCCTCGGTGCGTGCCACCACGAGCACGAGCACGCCTTCGGACCCTTCAGGCGAGTGGGCGACCTCGATGTCGGCCACGTTCACATCGCAATCCGCGGCGAGCATGGTGATGGCAGCGATCTGGCCCTTCCGATCGGGGATCGGCACCCGCACTTCCAGCAACTCCTGCGGTCGCACGTAACGAGACGGCAGGTTGGTTCGTGCCCGGCGCGCCTGGGTGAGCACGGCGCGCAAACTGTCACGGTCGCCGTGCGCCACTACCTCGCGCACCTGGTCCAGTCGCTCGGACAGCTCTTCCAGCACGGTCACGATGGCATCGCGATTCTCGCCGCAGATGTCCAGCCAGATGCCGGGATGTCCCGCGGCGATGCGCGTCATGTCGCGGAAGCCACCGGCAGCCAGCCGCAGCAGCGGCGCATCGTCGAGGGCTCGATCATCGGCGAGGCACATCAGCGAGGCGGCAGCCAAGTGCGGCACATGGCTGACCACGGCCACGAGCGCATCGTGACGCTCCGGTGTCATCGTCACGACATCGGACCCGATGCCGGCCAGCACCGTCTGGCACGCGCGCAGAGCTTCGTCGTCGGTGGACCCCGTCGGCGTCAGAGTCCAGACGGCGCCGGCGAACATGTCGGGGTTCGCTCCCTCGACGCCTTCCTGTTCGGAGCCCGCCATCGGATGTCCTGGCACGAAGCGCGGATCGGTGATGCCGTGAGCCACCGGTGTCTTGACGCTGCCCGTGTCGGTCACCACGGCGCCCGCCGCCGCAGAGTCCGCGAGCGCGAGTGCGACTTCTTCCGCGAGATGGGCGGCAGGTACGGCAACGACCCAGAAAGTGGCATCGGCGTCGGTGCCGACGGCGTCGAGGCAGCCGAGCTGGAGCGCTCGCTGCGCGTGCGCGTCGATGGCGTCACGCCCCGTGACATGCCAGCCCGTCTTGCGCAGCGCCGTTGCGACCGACCCCCCGATCAGGCCGGTGCCGACCACCTGGGCGCGCGGCGCGGTGCCGCTGCTGCGCAACCGCGTCGTCGGGGCTCCAGCCGGGTCGCCTGCCACGCACCGAAGGGTACCGATGGCTCTGATCGTCCCCGGTTTGGGCGGGTGCTACGTGTCGTCAGCTGCCGGGCGCGAGCTCGGCGACGCGTTCGGCGAGCTCCAGGCGGAACGTCGCCACCGTGGACATCTTGACGTCCTCATAGCCGCGCACCAGCTCGGCCAGGCCGGCGATGGCAACAGCCTGCTCATATCGGGCTGCGCCCGCATCCCTCTCCAATGCTTCGAGCGCTGCGTCGAGCGCCGCCAGGTACTCGCCGGGCAGCGTCCGCTCGGTGCGGCGGACCTCGGTGTGACCGAACGGATCACACCAGCGACCCCGCAGGCGCTTGCCCCGCGCTAGCAGGGCGAACAGCGGTCGCCACGCCGTCGAGAAGCTGATCTTGCCGGTGCGGCCCAGTGCTCGCAGCAGTGGCGGGTGCAGGCTCCACGACACCGTGCCGCCGACGGAAGCTGCCAAGTCCCGTGCTGCTGCATGTGCCTCAGGGTCCAACATGAGCCGGGCGACCTCGTATTCGTCCTTGTAGGCCATCAGCTTGAAGTGCCCTGCGGCCGCGGCCGCTGTCAGCCGCGCTGAGCCATCCCCCGCGGCTCGGTCTGCGCTCGCCACGCGTTCGACTGCGTCGAGGAACTGCGCTGCAAGCCGGTCTGACTGGTAGGCGCAGAGCTCAGTTGCGTACCGGCACAGTGCCGCACGCAACCCATCGGGATTCGCCGCTGATGCGCTGCGGGCCAGACCGTCGACCAGCGCGTCGATGCGGGCCGACAGACGCTCGGGCACCGCCCGATCACCTCCGGCGCCCCCGGCACTGCCACGACCAGCGCCTCCGGCACTGATGGCATCGGGGTGCGCTGCGGCTGCGGTCACCGTGTCCGGATCGCAGATCATCGCCCGGCCCCAGCGAAACGCAGCGAGATTCTGAGCAACGGCAACACCGTTCAGCTCGATGGCTGCCTCCACGCTCGCCGGCGCGATCGGCAGCGCACCGGCCTGGACGGCCATGCCGACGACGAACACGTTCGCAGTCACGGCCGAGCCGCACAGCGCCGTCACCAGCGAGGCGGCATCGGCCCAGTGCTGCCTGCCCTCGACGGTGACCGCAGCCACCCGCTCGAGCAGCTCGGAGGTCGCGGGCCCATCGATGCTGGGGTCGGCAACCATGGCGCCCGTCGGCGTCGGCGACGTCGAGCCGACGACCATCGTTCGGGTCGGGTCTGCGACGTCGAGGCCCGCCGCTGATGCCGCCACCAGCAGATCGAAGGCCACGATGACATCGGCCTGGCCGCTGCCGAGGCGTGCGGTGGCCGGCCCGCCGATCCGCTTCAGCCGCAGATCGCCCACCACGGTGCCCGCCTTCTGCGACAGCCCGATCTGGTCGAGGCCCCGCACTTCGAAGCCGTCGAACATCGCCGCCGTGCCGAGCACCTGGTTCACCGTCACCACGCCGGTCCCGCCGATCCCGCACATGCGCACCGACACCTCGTCGGGGCCCACGAGCGGCACCGGATCGGGCAGTTCGCCGGGCGGCTGAGGCAGAGCGCCGCCGGCACTGTCACCGCCGCCGGCACCGGCGCCCGCCGCCGGTTTGCGCCGCAGCGGTGCAAGCATCTCGCGCACCGCGGCACGGAATGGCCCCGGCTGGCTGATGGTCATGAACGACGGGCAGTCGCCGTCCAGGCACGAATAGTCCAGGTTGCACGACGTCTGGTCGATACGGGTCTTGCGGCCGAAGAACGTGTCGACCGGCTGCACCGACAGGCAGTTGCTCTTGGCGCCGCAGTCGCCGCAGCCCTCGCAGATGCGCTCGTTGATCAGCACCCGCTTGGTCGGCGTGAGCTGGGTGCCGCGCTTGCGGCCCCGGCGCGCCTCGGCCGCGCACTGCTGATCGTGGATCAGCACCGTGACGCCGTCGATATCGGCCAGCATCTCCTGGGCTTCGATGAGACGATCGCGGTGCCACACCTCGACACCTGCGGGCAGCGCGCGGCTGCGGTAGGCAGCGGGATCATGGGTGGTCACGAGCACCTTGGCCACGCCGCCCGCCAGCAGGCCGGCCGCCACATCGGGCACGTTGAGCTGCCCGGCGGGGTCCTGGCCGCCCGTCATGGCGACGGCTCGGTTCCACAGCAGCTTGTAGGTGATGTTGGTGCCAGAGGCCACCGCCCCGGCGATCGCCAGCTGGCCGCTGTGGAAGTAGGTGCCGTCGCCCAGATTCTGGAAGATGTGCTGGGTCTCCACGAACGGCGACATGCCGATCCACTGCGTGCCCTCCTGGCCCATGCAGGTCACGCTCACAATGTCGCCGACCCGCTCGGGATCCATGAACAGCGCCATGGTGTGGCAGCCGATGCCGGCGCCGACCAGGGCACCGTCGGGCACCTCGGTGGAGCGATTGTGCGGGCAGCCCGAGCAGAAATACGGCGACCGGTTCTGTCCGGGCGCCAGCGGCAGCTCGATGCGCATGCGCTCGGGCTGCGCAGGCACCAGCCGATCGCCGATGCGAGCCTCCAGCCGGCCGCGCAGCGGGCCGATGAGGTCGTCGGCGGCCAGGGCGCTGTAGGAGGCGAGCAGCGTCCGGTCGTCCTCGTCGGTCTTGCCGACGATGCGGGGGTGATGCGACTGGTTGTAGAGCGCGTCCTTCAGCAGCGATTCGATGTTGGGGCTCTTCTCCTCGATCACGAAGATCTCCGTGACCCCGCGGGCGAAATGGCGGGCTCGCTCGGCGCTGAACGGGATCGGCATCCCCATCCGCACCAGCCGGATGCCGGCGTCCCGAACCGACTTGTCGCTGCCGAGGCCCAGCCGCCGCAACGCCTCGCGCACTTCGCGGTAGGTGATGCCCGACGCCACGATGGCAATCCAGGCATCGGTCGGATCGACAGTGACGTCGTTCAGGCGATTGGCCGCCGCGTACGCAATGGCCAGCTCGTAGCGGACCTCGACGATCTCGCGCTCAATGTCCACCGTGTGCGGGGTGAGGAGGTAGCCGTCGGGCCGGTGACGGTAGGGCTCGCCGTCGACGAGCGGGATGACCGGGTCGAACCGGTCGGGATCCAGCAGCACCGTGGCAGCACCGTCCGCCACATCGGCCACGATCTTGAGGCCTGTCCAGAGCCCGGTCGTCCGGGACATGGCGATGGCATGGCGGCCGAGGTCGAGCGCTTCGGCGGGCGTGCCCGGGTACAGCACCGGGATGTGCAGGTCGGCCATCGAGCCGGCTGAGCTCGACGGGATAGTGGAGCTCTTGGCTGCAGGGTCGTCGCCGGCGATCGCCACCGCGCCGCCGCGGGGATCCGCGCCGGCGAACACCGCATGGCGCAGCGCGTCGGTGGCGCGGTCCACGCCGGGCGCCTTGCCGTACCACAGCCCCACGACGCCGTCGTAGGTGGCATCGGGCCGCGTGGTGGCCAGCTGGCTGCCCATGACGGCGGTCGCCGCCTGCTCCTCGTTGACAGCCGGCGAGTGGACGATGGGCAGGTCGGTTGCGCTGCGGGCAGCCTCGACGGCGGCGTCATAGCCGCCGAGGGGCGAGCCCGGGTAGCCCGATACGAACGCCGCAGTGCGCAGCCCGGCGCGCCGGTCGGCCCGCAGCTGTTCGATCGGCAGACGAGCCAGCGCCTGCAAGCCGGTCATGAACGTGGTGCCGCTGTCGTCGGTGTAGCGCCCCGACAGCCGGTACGTCTCAGCGAGGCTCATCTGCGTGCTCCCATGTGCTCGCAACGGTTCGGGTCGGGCATGCCACAGCTCGTCCGTGCGTCACACCCATTGTGGTCGCTGCCTGCGGCACAGCGAAGACGCCGAACAGCACCTCGCGCCGGCCACGACGCAGCGCACTGCTGCGCGAGCAGGTGCGCCCGCTGTAGAGGCGGCAGGACCCTCAGCGACCAGCGATCCAGCACGTCGCAACGTCGCCGAGTCTCCTGCCGCCTCCACAGCTAGGGCATCTGCACGTCTTGGTTCGAGTTCGTGGCGGCGCGGTGCAGCTCTCGGACCTCGTCGGCGGTGAGCAACCGGTGCTCGCCGGGGGGCAGCGCAGGGTCGGTGAGCGGCCCGATGCGCGTGCGCACCAGCCGCAGCACCGGATGCCCCACGGCGTCGCACATCCGCCGGATCTGGCGGTTGCGGCCCTCGTGTATCACGATCCTCAGCACCGACGGCTGCGGCATCGACACCACTGCGGGCGCGGTGGGTCCGTCGTCGAGATCGACGCCGGCGCGCAGCCGCGCCAGCGCTCCGCGTGCGGGTACCCCCTCCACGTGAGCGAGATACTCCTTCTCGACTCCCCATGACGGATGCGTCAGCCGGTGCGTCAGCTCGCCGTCGTTAGTGACGATGATCAGCCCCTCGGAATCGGCGTCCAACCGCCCCACTGGATAGACGCGCACTCCTGCAGGCACCAGATCGGTCACGCAGCGCCGGCCGCGGTCGTCCGATGCTGCGCTGAGCACGCCGAGCGGCTTGTTCACGAGGTAGTGGACCGTGGCCGCGTCCCGCGTCACGACCGCACCGTCGACCTCGATCCGGTCAGTCGGTGCCGCGCGATCCCCGATCCGGGCGGTCGTGCCGTTGACCGTGACGCGTCCCGCTGCGATCAGCTCCTCGCACACCCGCCGGCTGGCGACCCCGGCACGAGCCATGACCTTGTGGAGCCGCTCGGTGTGTTCGCTGCCGTCGGGCGCCGTCGCTTCGCTGCTGTTCGGCGCGCTGCGGCCCAGCCGATTCTCGGCAGAGTCCTCCGGTGCGTCCGGCGCCATGCCGGCTAGCCGGATCGGCCGGCCGCCAGGCGGTCCATGGCCTCCACCGCGTCAGCGTCGACGCTCAGCTCCGCCAGCGACGGCAGGTCGTCGAGGCTGTCGAGGCTCAGTCGCTCCAGGAACGTGGGCGTCGTCCCGAGCAGGGCAGCATTGCCCGGGCCCGGATCGCGCGCGACCTCGGCGATGTAGCCCTGATCTGCGAGCGTGCGGACGACGCCGTCGGCGTTGACGCCCCGGATTGCGCTGATCTGGGCACGCGAGACGGGCTGCTTGTAGGCAACTACGGCCAGCGTCTCCATCGCTGCTGCTGACAGGCGAGCCGATCGACGGCTCCCTACGAAGCGTTCCACGTACTCCGCGACAGCTGCAGCAGTCTGCAACTGGTATCCGCCAGCCACCTGCATCAGGGTGAAGCCTCGCTCGGCCTGCGCGTACTCCCGCGCCAGCTCGTTGCAGACCGCCTGGACCGATGTCGCCGGCGCGCCGATGACCGCAGCCAGCACCTCGGCCGGCACCGGCTCGGTCGCGACCATCAGCACGGCCTCGATGGCGGCGTACAGCACATCGTCGTCGAATGCCCGCTGCTCGCCCAGCCGAATGTCACCGGTCTCGACGCCAGGGGCGCTCTCCGCGTGGCCATTCTGCGACGTCGACGTGCCATTGACCGCCTGGTTGCGTCCGGAGGGCATCGACGGATGCGAGGGGGGATGCGCCGGGGTGGCCGGCGCCGACGAATCAGGAGACTGTCCCGCCGGCGGCGCAGGAGGATCGGCAACCGTCCGTCCCTCATCGCTGACCAGCCGCAGGCCGCGCGCAGATTCGACCGGCGGACGCTGCTCGCTCACGCAGCGTCTTCCCCGTAGCCGCCCACCGACGCCGGCAGCGCCGCGCCATCGCCGATCCATTCGACACCGATGTCGCCGAAGCGCTCGGCCTGGGTCAGCTCGACGAGCCCCGACCCGAACAGCTCCAGCACCGCCAGGAAGTACACGACCACCACGATGCGCTCGGTCACGTCGCAGGTGAGTTCACGGAACGTGGCCGTGCCTGAGTCTGCAAGCTGCTCGACGATCTTCGCCGCCGCCTCGTCGACCGTGATGCCTGCGGCCCTCAGGTGGCTGACGTCGACGCGCGGCACCGGCCGCGGCGCGAGCACCCGTTCCATTGCCGCAGTGAGGTCGTCGCGGGATGCGCCCGCCAGCAGGTCCGGCGCGAACACCAGGAAACGCTCGGGGGGACCCGCGGTACGGGGCCATTGCAGCGCTGCGGCATCCCAGCGCTCGCGCAGCAGCCTCGCTGCTGCGCCGAACGTGCGGCCCTCGACCAGACGTGCCAAT
This sequence comes from Acidimicrobiales bacterium, assembly GCA_965116715.1. Classification (GTDB taxonomy): domain Bacteria; phylum Actinomycetota; class Acidimicrobiia; order Acidimicrobiales; family Poriferisodalaceae; genus Poriferisodalis. The sequence continues at coordinate 3,589,780 of OZ220724.1, read as the reverse complement.
GCCGCATCGCGCATGCCGTAGGCCGCCAGCTCGTCCTCCAGATCCAATTCGACCGGCGGCGCAGGCAGCAGCCGGCGCGACTTCAGCTCGATCAGCGTCGCGGCCAGCAGGGCGAACTCGCTGGCAGCATCCATGTCGATCCTGCCATCACCAGCATGCGCATCGGCAGCATCACTGCCCGGTGCACCGCCGGCAGCGTCACCGAACTCGACGGCGGCCATGACCGCGACGAAGTCGTCGACCAGGCGCGTCAACGACACCTCCCAGATGTCCACTTCCTGGGACACGACCAGCTTCACCAGCACATCCAGCGGGCCGGCGAAGGCCTCTGTGCGAACCTCGTGGGCCACGCGGCCCGAAGGTACCGCGGCATGCCTGCCGGGCTCGGGATATTTGGCGGGTTTCTTCGGGCGCCACCCGGTACCGTCCGGCGCCATGACACGAGTGCTCTCGGGCATCCAGCCCACCGGCGACGTCCACCTCGGCAACTACCTCGGCGCGCTGCGCCAGTGGGCGATCGACCAGCACGATGCCGATGCCTTCTACTGCGCTGTCGACCTGCATGCCGTGACCATCCAGCAGGACCCGGCCGAGCTGCGCGCCGCCACCTTGGGCACGATGGCCACGCTGATCTCGGTCGGCCTCGATCCCGATGTCTGCACGCTGTTCGTACAGAGCCACGTGCCCCAGCACACAGAGCTGTCGTGGCTGCTCGAGTGCACCGTGTCGCTTGGAGAGCTGCGCCGGATGACCCAGTTCAAGGACAAGTCGGCGCGCTCGGAGGGCGGCGAGGGGGGCGGCGACCATGTCTCGGCCGGCCTGTTCACCTACCCCGCACTGATGGCCGCGGACATCCTGATCTATGACGCCGACCGCGTCCCCGTCGGCGACGACCAGCGCCAGCACCTCGAGCTGACACGCGACGTGGCGCAGCGGTTCAACAGCCGCTACGGCGACACGTTCGTCATCCCGGAGGCAGCGATCCCCACGGTCGGCGCCCGTGTGATGGACCTGCAGAACCCCACCGCGAAGATGTCCAAGTCTGCGGAGAGCCCGCAGGGATCGGTCGGCATCTTCGAGGACTCGGCCGACATTGCCCGGAAGTTCGCCCGGGCGGTGACCGACTCCGAGTCCGAGGTGCGTTACGACCCCGACGCCAAGCCGGGCGTGTCCAACCTGCTGTCCATCCTGGGCGCCGCCACAGGGCGGAGCCCTGCCGACTCAGCGGCGGGCTACAGCCAGTACGGAGCCCTCAAGTCCGACACCGCCGATGCGGTCGTCGCAATGCTCGAGCCCATCGCCGCGCGCAAGGCCGAGCTGGACGCTGACCCGGCCGAGCTCGCACGCATCATCGCCGCCGGCGCCGACAAAGCCGAAGCCGTGGCGTGCGAGACCTTGGCCCGCGCCAAAGAGGCGATGGGCTTCCTGCCCAAGTAGGTCGCTGGCGCCCTAGTAGCGGGCGCGGGGGTGGGCTTGGCGGTAGACCTCGGTCAGGCGTTCCTGGGAGACCGCGGTGTAGCGCTGGGTGCTGGAGATGGACGCGTGGCCGAGCAGTTCCTGCACGCTGCGGATGTCGGCACCGCCGTCGAGCATGTGCGTGGCGCACGAATGGCGCAGCACATGGGTGGTGAGCTGATCGGGGCCGAGACCGACGCGGTCGCCGTGACGGCGCACGATCAGCCACGCGCCCTGGCGGGTGATGCGGCACCCCCGGGCGTTGAGAAACAGCGCGGCGGCATCGTCTCTCGACCGCCACGCGGCAGGTTCCAGCGCCCCGCGCCCGGCACCGCTCAGCCATTCGCCCACCGCATCGGCAGCGTGGCGCCCGACTGGCACAACACGCTCCTTACCACCCTTGCCCCAGACTCGCATCAGGCGCTCGTCGAGGTCGACGTCGCCCAGCGACAGCGCCACCAGCTCGCTGGCCCGCAGACCCATGCCGTAGAGCACTTCGAGCATCGCCCGGTCCCGTCGCACCAGCGGGCCGTCCCCCACGGGGGATGCCAGGAGCTGCTCGACCTGGTCGCGTCGCAGTGCCCGGGGCAACCCGGCCGGCGCGCGGGGCACGTCGAGCGCACCGGCGGGGTCCGTCGAGGCCAGGTCCTCGGCCACCAGAAACCGGTAGAGGCCGCGCAGGCTGACGGCAGCCCGGGCCGCAGTGGAAGCCGACCTCCCGAGGTCGTCGCGCAGATACGCCAGGTAAGCCGCTATGTCAGCGGAGCTGGCAGCGAGCAGGTCACTGCCTCGCGCCTCGAGCCATGCCGCAAACCCGCCGAGGTCGGCCCGGTACGACGCCACGGTGCGCGCCGCTCGGCCTCGCTCGTTCGACAACCAGCCCAGGTAGTCCTCGGCTTCGACCGCCAGCGCAGCGGGCACCGTCAGGCCAGGGGTTCAGTGCCCAACGGCCCGGTTCCGGTAGCTGCCGGCAGCAGCTGAGGATTGCGTCCTTCAGCCCGCGCCAGCGCGGCGCCCACCAGTCCGCAGAACAGCGGGGCGGGACGGTTGGGCCGGCTCTTGAACTCCGGGTGGGCTTGGGTGCCCACCCAGAACGCGTGACCGTCCAGCTCGATGAACTCCGCCAGCCGGCCATCGGGCGACAGCCCGCTGCACTGCAAGCCGCCCTCTTCCATCCGCTGCCGGTACGCGCTGTTCACCTCGTAGCGATGCCGGTGCCGCTCGTTGACCAGCGTGTCGCCGTACATTGCCGCCACGCGGCTGCGGGGTGCGAGCCTGGCCACATATGCGCCGAGCCGCATCGTGCCGCCCTTGTCCTCGATGCCGCGTTGCGCGTGCATGAGATCGATGACCGGGTGCAGCGTGTTGGGATCGAACTCGGTGGAATTGGCGCCCAGCAACGCGAGTTCGTTGCGGCAGAACTCGATGACCATGACCTGCAGCCCCAGGCACAGTCCCAAGCACGGAATGTCGTGCTCGCGTGAGTACGCGGCCGCGGCAATCTTCCCCTCGATGCCCCTCGAACCGAAGCCTCCCGGGATCACCATGCCATCGAGGTGCCGAAGCCGTCCTGCAGCGAGCAGTCCCTCGATCTCCTCGGAGTGAATCCACTCGATCTCGACTTCGACGCCGTGGTAGGAGGCCGCATGGCGGAGCGCCTCCACGACTGACAGGTAGGCGTCGGGGAGCGCCACATACTTGCCGATGATGCCAACGCGCACCGTCGCCTGGGGCGCCTTGATGCGTGCCAGCATCGCTTCCCAGTCGGCAAGGTCGGGCTCGACGTCTTCGAAGCCGAGGATCCCGCACAGGAAGCTGTCGAGGCCTTCGGCCCGCAGCACCATCGGGATCTCGTACAGGACCGACGAATCGGGCGCGTTCACCACCCCGGCGAGCTCGACGTCGCTGAGGTTGGAGATCTTGTTGCGCAGGCCGTCCTCGATGGGACCCTCGCTGCGCAGCACGATGGCATCTGGCTGCACGCCGCGGCTGCGCAACTCGGTCACCGAGTGCTGCGTGGGCTTGGTCTTCTGCTCGCCAGACGGGCCGATGAACGGCACCAGCGTGACGTGGACGTAGCACACGTTCTGCCGGCCGACGTCGAGACGCATCTGGCGTATCGCCTCGAGAAACGGAAGGATCTCGATGTCGCCGACCGTGCCGCCCACCTCGGTGATGACGACGTCCACATCGCTGGTGGCCAGCTTTCCGATGCGCTCCTTGATCTCGTCGGTGATGTGAGGGATGACCTGCACCGTCCGACCCAGGTACTCGCCCCTGCGCTCGTCGGCGAGCACCTGCTGGTAGATCGAGCCGGTCGTCGCATTCGAATCACGGGTCAGCGACACATCGATGAAGCGCTCGTAGTGGCCGAGGTCGAGATCGGTCTCGCCGCCGTCGTCGGTGACGAACACCTCGCCGTGCTCGTACGGGTTGAGCGTGCCGGGGTCGACGTTGATGTACGGGTCCAGCTTCTGCATGGTGACCCGCAGTCCACGGGCGGCCAGCAGTCGCCCGAGCGACGCCGCCGTGAGCCCCTTGCCGAGGGAGCTGGCAACTCCGCCGGTGACAAAAATGTGCTTAGCCACGCGGCTGTTCGGGTGGACTCGCTCGCATGTGCCATCAAGCTACCGTCGCTTCGGTCAGTGTTGGCTGATGCAGGATTGGCCAGCGCAGGATGAGCTGATGCGGGCGGGAGGCCATGAGCGACACCGGTGCCCACCGACAGGACGATGTACGAGACCCCGCGACAGCGGATCTGCTCGTGCACAGTGCAGACCTCGTGGCGACGTGCGACGCGCAGCGCCGCGAGATCGCCGGCGGCTGGGTCGCGATCACCGGCGGGATGATCAGCGCCGTCGGGGACGCCGCCGAGTCGCCTCCCCCAGCGACGGATCGCATAGACGCGAACGGCTGCCTGGTGACGCCGGGACTCATCAACACCCATCACCACATGTACCAGAACCTCACCAGGTCCTATGCACCGGCGCTTCGAGGCGGGCTGTTCGACTGGCTCACGACGCTGTACCCGCTGTGGGCACGGCTGGATGAGCAGGGCGCGTACCTGTCCGCCTGGGTCGGCTTGGCAGAGCTGGCGCTGGGCGGCTGCACGACCAGCACCGATCACCTCTACGTGCATCCCCGGGGTGCCGGCGACCTGATCACGGCCGAGATCAGCGCAGCCACCGAGCTGGGCATGCGCTTCCACCCCACCCGTGGCTCGATGTCGCTGGGCCAATCGGATGGCGGGCTGCCCCCGGACGAGGTCTGCCAATCGCCCGACGAGATCTTGGCCGAATCGGAGCGGCTGGTGGCCGCCCACCATGACCGCGCACCGGACGCGATGGTGCGCATCGCGCTGGCGCCGTGCTCGCCGTTCTCGGTGTCGACCGACCTGATGACCGCCACCGCCGAGCTGGCTGAGCGACTTGACGTGCGCCTGCACACGCACCTGTGCGAGGACCCCGGCGAGGATGGCTTCTGCATCGAGATGTTCGGGATGAGGCCGGTGGACTACTTCGAACACTGCGGCTGGGGCTCGGACCGTTCATGGATCGCACACGGCGTGCAGCCCAATGCAGCCGAGATCGCCCGCTTGGGCTCGTGGGGCACCGGAGTGGCGCACTGCCCCAGCTCGAACCTGCTGCTCGGCGTCGGACTGGCGCCAGTGCGCGAGCTGCGCGCCGCGGGCGTCCCCGTGGGCCTTGGCGTGGACGGTTCGGCCAGCACCGACTCGGCGTCGATGTGGACCGAGGCGCGCAACGCACTGCTGGTGGGGCGGCTGCGCGACGGTCAGCGGCAATTGAGCGCCGAGAAGGGGCTGGACAGCGGCAGGCCCGCCGATGGCCATGGCGGCGGCGACGCCGGACATGGCAGCCCCGCGCAAGCCAGCACGGTGTACTTCTCCGCTCGTGATGTCCTCGACGTTGCCACCCGTGGCAGCGCAGGCTGTCTCGGTCGGCAGGGCGAGATCGGCGAGCTGACGCCGGGGGCATGCGGTGACCTGGTCGTGTGGGCACTCGACGGGCCGGCCTTCGCCGGCGCGCTGTCGGATCCGATCGAAGCGTGGCTGCGCTGCGGCCCGCTGTCCGCCCGGGACACGATCGTGGCCGGTCGACCGGTCGTGCGCGACGGCCAGATCGTTCATCGGGGCCTCGACGAACGCTTGGCCGAGCATCGCCACTGCGCCGCTGCCATGCAGCGGGCATAGAGCACAGGGCCGCTGCCATGCAGCGAGCAGATGTGTCTTCCTTCAGTACTGGCGGTAGGGCGAGCCGAGCCGGTCCAGCCACCGCAGCGGCGGCACCGCGTCGATGATCCGGCTGAATGACCAGCGCTCGCTCGCCAGGTTGAGCGCCGCCAACACTGCCAGCACCACCCACTCGACGCTCGACGGGTAGGCGACAACCGTCGCCATGCCCAAGATGGCGCCCACGGGATTGACGCCGGTATCACCGAGCATGTGCTCTTCGGCCAATTCGCTTCGCAGCAATCCTGCCGACGCGCCTGCAACAGCGCCAGCCCACACGACCCATTCCGCGGTTTCAAACCCCAGATCGAAACGTCCCGTCGAGCCCGACGCCACGAGCGCCGCCGGTACCAGGGCGATGAGCCACCACGCAAGTGCCGCCTTGACCGCGCGCCCTGGAGCCCGGTCCAGCAGGTTCAGCAGGTTCGCCGACAGTGCCACGATCAGCACGCCGCGCACCAGCGCCATCACGCCCCAGGCGGCATCGGGATCGGCGCCCAGTCCCAGCAGGTGGGCCAATGCGCGGAACCAGTCACTGCCTAGTCCCGCGCCCACAACGTCTCGAGCCTCGGCCGGGTCGCCCCACAGGGCGATCTGCACGGCCGCAGTCGCCACGACGAGACCGCCCACCGCCTTCAGGGCCCCAGTGGTGAGCCGACGACGCTTCCAGCTGAGACGAAAGTGCCCCCGGAAGCCGCTGCCTTGGTGTCCATGCGGCTCGCCGAGCACACCTGCGGTGTCGTCGTTGTAGCCGAGCCATCCGAATCCCCCGAGCAGCACGAGTGCGGCGATGCCGCCGGCGATGACGGCCGAGTCCGGCGAGCGGGCCAGCAGCGTGAAGTGACTGGGCACGTACGCGAACCAGCTCCGCTCGCCTTCGGGCAACGAAACGACGACCGCCGCCGTGATGACGATTGCGATCCCACTCGCGGCGAGGGCTAGAAGACCCGAGACAGCGACGATCTGGCGTCCGCGGTAGTTGGGCCGGATCCAGCGCTCCCGGCTCATGCGCGCAGTGAGCCAGCGCCACAGCACGGCCGCGACGAGCAGCGATCCCGCGAACGCAGCGATGAGCATCACCGCTGCTTGCGGCCTGCCGACGATGTGGGCCAGCAGCGGCGGCAGGGTCACGATCCGTGTGGGGTTCGGCGACGCCACGGCCGCAACGACCGCCTCCACCGCAGGTCCCGAAGCGAACGTGGCAAGCGAAGCCGGCGTGCACGCCGCCATCGCTCTCGCGCCGCAGGCCCCAGCCGGCGCCCCCGCAGACCTGTCGGCACCCGACGAGCCGTCGAGATGGTGCGGCCGAGCAGTGAGGCAGCCAGGCAGTAGATCGCCTTTGGCCAGCCGGTGCGCGCCACCACGGCGAGGTAGACGTGGCGCCCGATGCGGGCCCGGTGTGCAACGCCACTGAGATCGCGCCCGGTCTGCCGGTGGGTGAATCCCACGGCAACCTCGCTGATGGCGGCATCACGATCAGCCGCATCGAGCGTCAGGCCGATCTCGAGACCGAATCCGGACGCGAGCTGCATCGATCGCAGCAGCGGACCCCGCACCGCGCGCTGCCCCGAGAGCGGTTCCGCCATGTCGAGTCCCGTTTCCGAACGCAGGACGCGCGCAGCGAACCCTTTGACGAGCCCGAGCCCGCCCCGACCATCAGGAGCGTCGAACACCGCGATCGTCATATCGGCGTCGCCCAGCGCGACCGGCCGCAGCAGATCACCGGCCAGCGCAGCCGAATCGCCCAGATCGGCATCGATGAGCAGGTACACGTCGGGGGCACCTGACGCCGCGATGCCTGCCGTGATCGCTGCTCCCTTGCCGCGGTTGCGAGCGAGCTCGACGACGCGCGCCCCGGCCGCGGCGGCCACCGCCGCTGTGCGATCCCGGGAGCCGTCGTCGACCACGATGACTTCGAGCACGTCGGACACGGTGCGCAGTGCTGTCACCGTGGCACCCACCGTGTCCGCCCGGTTGAACGCAGGCACAATCGCCACGGCATGGGTCATGACGGGCCCAAGCCGTGGTCGGGATCTGCGCCAGCGAAGTGATTGACGGCGGGCAGCCGCTCCAGCGCCACCAGCAGCGCCAGATCGCCCGAGAAGGTCTCGACCTCGTCGACGCTCGAGAACGACTCAGCGAGCACAGGATCGGCGCGGAGCCGCTCGAGCACGGTGCCGTGGCCGACGCCCGCTGCACCGGGAGCCGGCACCTCGACGATGACGGCAGTGCCCGAGTGCCCGTCATCAGCCATCGCGCGGAGCAGATCGAACACGAAGTCCTCATTCAGCTTCGTTGCAGCCGCATCGGTGACCACCACCAGCCGCATCTGCTCCCCGCCGAGCAGATGCAGCGCGGCAGCGCCGGTGCCGTCGTGAGTGATCAACTCCAGATCGCGCAGCAAGGTGAGCGCGGTGCGCGTCGGCGGCACCGACGCGAAGCCGCGGGAGAATCCGTCGAGCGCTGCGGAATCGGTGATCGCGTTGACGTCGTTGCCGGGCGTCTGGCCAGAACCGGCCTCCGCCGGCCTGAAGAGCGCCTGGGGCACCAGGAATCGAAGCGCTCGTTGCACGGCGTTGCGGCTGTCGCCCGCCAGCGAGAATGCTCCGGCAATGCTCTGACGCACTCCGGGGTCGTCCAGGCGCAGGCCGTCGCTGAGCCAAATCACCCCGCCCTGACGTGCGTCCGTCGCATCGAGGCGAGCGCGGATGGCTGCCACCGCTGCTCGATCGGTAGATTCGGGCGCGACGATGAGCGTGGTGGTGCCGCTCAGCCGTCCCTGCGGAAAGTACGGCCGCACGAGATCCTCCACCTCGAACCGCACCGATCGAGCTGCTTCGACGCTTGCCAGCGCGGCGTCGCGTTCCGCCTCCACTCCGCTGAGCGTCTCCTCGGCCTGCGCTCGCCGTTCGATCGCCGACTCGGTGTCGGCCTGCAGCTGGTCCACCCGTGATTCCAGGTTGCTCACCAGCACCGAGTCCACGAACGTCGAGCCCAGCGCCAAGCCGATCGCCAAGGCCAGGAAGACTGCCGCTATGGACACGATGTGGTAGCGGAGATTGATCATTCGCCTGGCCGATCTACAGGCCCATGTTGATCCACAGCGTGCGCAGCAGCAGCCTGCCCGGCTCGGTCACTGCGGCAATGACGCCGATGGTGACGAGTGCCGAGACGATCAGCATGGCCATGTCGCGCTTGCGCACCTGGGTGCGGTACAGGCGGCTCACTCCCTTGGCATCCACGAGTGCCGGGGACACCTGCATCCGGGTCAGGAACGTGGAGGCCATGCCTCGACGGCCCTTGTCGAAGAAGTCGACCATCGACGTGTGCGATCCGACCTCGACGATCTGCTCGGCTCGCTGCTCGAACGCCAGCCGCAAGGCGAGGTCCTCGCTGGTGCCGGGCGCGGCGATGACGTCATAGCTCAGGCCGGCGGCGTCGAGGCGAGCCGAACCCGGCGCGCCGCCCTCGGGATAGGCATGCACGATGAGCTGCGCCCCGCACTCGAGCGCCCGCGGCGACACCGAGTCGAAATCGCCGATGATGATGTGCGGCACGAGCCCGGTGTCGAGCAACGCATCGGCACCGCCGTCCACCCCGATGATGACCGGCCGCATGTCGGACATGTAGCCCGAACGGCGAAGCGCGCGCAGATCCTCGCGGTAGTCGATGCCGCGTACCACCACCAGCACATGGCGGCGACGCAACTCGTGCTGCAGCAGCGGGATCTCCAGCTCATCGGTCAGGACCTGCGGTTCCTTCTCCAGATACTCGAGCGTGTTGCGGGCGAAACTCCCGAGTTCGCTGCGCACCGCCACACGCGCCGATTCCAGCACGCGTTCGAAGTACTCGGCATCGCGGCGATATCCGGTCCCGATCACCTCGTCGCCGCGCAGCAGCTCATCGCCGGCGATGGCCAGCTCCTCACCGTCGTGCAGCGACGCGAACATCCCCTCGCCGATGTCCTCGAGAACCGGCACACCTGCCTGCGCGAGCGTGAGGCCGCCCAGCGCCGGGTACCGGCCGGTCATCGTCGACTCCGCATTGACGACCGCTATCGCGCCGGCTGCCAGCAGCCCGTCAGCGGCGACCCGGTCAAGGTCGGCGTGGTGAATGACCGCAATGTCGCCCCGCTCCAGGCGGCTCAGCAGGTTCTTGGTGCGGCGATCCACGCGGCACCGCCCCGCATACTCGACCTGGCCGGTGCCCCGGTCGCGGCGGGAGCGGTGACGCCCCCACAACGACAGCGAGCGGGACATGCTCACCCCGAGGTGCCGCCTCGCGCCGCCGCCTCCAGCAGCTCGGATGCGTGCTGGCGGCCGCTCGCCCACGCAGGCTGACCCGCGAGCATCCGTGCCAGCTCGCTGATGCGATCCTCTCCCGTCACGGCGACGAGGTCGGATGCCACCGCGTCGCCGTCGTCGGTCTTTCGAACAGCGACCTGGTGGTGCGCGAACGCCGCGACCTGCGGGAGATGCGTGACCACCAGAACCTGGTGATGCTCCGCCAGCGAAGCCAGCGACCGACCCACTGCCACAGCGGTCTCGCCGCCGATGCCGGCGTCGACCTCATCGAAGACCAAGGTCGGAGGGCCGGCGGTCAGCACGAGCCGCAATGCCAGCATGACGCGTGCCAGCTCGCCGCCCGACGCCACCTTCGACAATGGCCCCGGCGGGGAGCCGCGATTCGCGCTGAAGCGCAGTTCGATGCTGTCGCTCGGAGCTTCGCCGGCCACGCTGACCTCCAGCGTGCCGCCCTCCAGCGCCAGCGAAGCCAAGTGCTCGCTCACCGCAGAGGCGAGGCCAGGTGCAGCCGCGCGGCGAGCGTCAGCCACGACGTCGGCTTCGGCCTGGACATGGCGCTGCGCGGCTTCGATGCCGGCCTCCAGCTCTGCTGCAAGCTCGGTGTGGCGTTCCAGCTGTGAGAGGCGCTCGGCAGCTCGGGCGCCGAACGCCGTGACGTCGGCGAGGGTGTCGCCGTACTTGCGCGTGAGCCCGCGCAGCAGCTGGTGCCGGGCACGGGCTTCGGCCAGCGCCTGCGGGTCGTCCTCGATCGTGTCGAGCACGTCGCGCAGCTGCGCGACGGCATCGTCCAGTTCGGCTGCCACGGCGCCCAGGCGGTCGCTGATCGGCGCGAACGCCTTCCGGGAGACCAGCAGGGCCACCGCGGCCCCCAGCTGGTCGATGGCCCCGTCATCGCCGGCGAGTGCTTGGCGGGCCGCTTGGCCATCCTCAAGGATCGTGGCTGCGTCGGCCAGCAGGTCCTCTCGCTCGGCGATCCGGTCCAGCTCGTCGGGGTCGTCCAGCTGCGCCGCTGCGATCTCGTCGACCTGATATCTCAACAGGTCGATCTCCTGCGCCCTGGCTCGCGCATCGCCACCCAGCGCAGCCAAGTTCTCGGTCAGCGCCCGCACCTCGGTGCGCGCCGCCGCCAGGGGACGCACATCGACGCCGCCCCAGCGATCCAGCGCCTCACGCTGTGTGCGGGAGCTCAGCAGCGATTGGTGCTGGTGCTGCCCGTGCAGGTCGACCAGCCCGGCTCCCAGCTCGGCGAGCTCGGTTACCGACGCCATGGCACCGTCCACGTAGGCACGGCTGCGGCCGGTCGCGGGGACCACGCGGCGCAGCACCCGCTCGCTGCCATCGGGGTGCACGAACCTGCCCTCGACGACCGCCTCCACCGCGCCGGTGCGTACCATCGCCGGATCGGCTCGCCCGCCCATCAGCAGCTGCAATGCCTGCACCACCAGGGTCTTGCCGGCGCCCGTCTCGCCGGTCAGCGCCGTCATGCCCTCGCCGAGCACCAGGTTGGCATGGGAGATGACGCCGAGATCGTGCACCGCCAACTCGACGAGCATCAGCGGTCCTTGAGGCCGAACTTGTGCTTCAGCACGCGATGGAAACTGTCGCCGCCGGCAGTGACGAAGCGCGCGTCATAGGGGGCACGCGTCACGACGAGCTCATCGCCCGTCTCCAGCATCGTGGCGGAGCGCCCGTCGACGGCGGCGAGCGCCGGCCGCTCGCTGATCACCCGGATGCCGATCTCGGTGTCCGCCGACAGCAGCAGGGAGCGATCAAAGAGCATGTGCGGCGCGACCGGAGTGACTTGCAGCGAGGAGTGCGTCGGAGCAACCACGGCGCCGCCTGCCGACAGGCTGTACGCAGTGGAACCCGTCGGTGTGGACACGATGAGGCCGTCGGCCGCGTAGGTCGCGAAGACGTCGCCGTCGAGCCACACCTCCAACCTCACGGTGTGACCCGGATCGCGCTTCTCAAGCACGACTTCGTTCAATCCCGTCCAGGCCGCCTCCTCGCCGCTGTCATCGGGATCGGTGCCCGACGCCCGGCGCACTGTTGCGCTGACCATCATCCGCTCGGAGGTGCCCAGCGATCCCGCGAGGGCGGCGCCGACCACCTCGACAAGCTGTGCGGGCTCGAACTCGGTCAGGTAGCCGAGGTGACCGACGTTGACTCCGAGCACCGGCACCTCTGCTGCTGCGACCAGGTCAACCGAGCGCAGCATCGTGCCGTCGCCGCCGACGCTCACGGCGAGGTCGGGAACCGTGCGGATCGGCTCGGCTGCGATCAGGTCACTGCGATCGATGGCAACCGCCTCAGTGCGTCCCATCTGCACGGAATGGCCCTCGTTCTCGAGCCAGTCCACCAAGCCCTTGGCCGCCGACAGCGCCTCGGCGCGCTCGGCGTGGGCGACGATCAGCACATCGCTCATGCCGAGGCCTCGATAGCGATCTCTATGGCGCTGTCAAGATCGAACCGCTGCGACAGCGCGGCATCGCGCCGGCAGTGCAGGAAGAACTCGACATTGCCTGCGGCGCCTCGCAACGGCGACACGGCGACGCCGGCGGGAGCGAGGCCATTGGCCGATGCGCTCGACGCCACGTCGTCGAGAACGTGCCGCCACACGTCCGGATCGCGCACCACCCCCTTGCCTCGGGAGGCCTCGCGCCGGCCGGCTTCGAACTGCGGCTTGACGAGCAGCACGGCGTCTCCTGCGCGTGCCGTGCACGCCGCGAGATTGGCCATCACCGCCCGCAGCGAGATGAACGACAGGTCAGCGGTCGTGATGCCTGCGTCGCCGCCGATGTCCGCCGGTGCGACCTGGCGCATGTTGCAGCGCTCCCGCACCGTCACCCGGGGATCGGCGCGCAGGCGGGCATCGAGCTGTCCCCAGCCGACATCGATCGCCACGACTTCCGCCGCGCCCCGCTGCAGCAGGCAATCGGTGAAGCCGCCGGTCGAAGCACCGGCGTCGACAGCGCGCCGTCCCGCTACGTCGATCCCGAATTCGTCCAGTGCGGCGTCCAGCTTGTCCCCGCCGCGTGAGACAAACCGCGCCGGCTCACCGCTGAGCCGGACGGGTTCGGCGGGAGAGACCATCCGGGACGGCTTCTGCGCGACTGAACCGCCCACGAGAACCCGGCCGTCCGAGATGAGCGCCTGCGCGGCCGTCCGGGAAGAAGCCAGGCAGCGGCGGACAAGCTCGCTGTCGAGGCGTCGCCGCACGGCATTCATGCAGCCGAACGTACCAGCGCGCCCACGGTGTACCGCAGTGGTTTCTGCGGAGGAAGATGATGGTTCAGACGTGCCAAGTGCCGCGTGAACGCAAGAGCTGCGCAATGTCAGCGGCACCCTGCTTCTCCTGGGCTGCGGCCAGCTGCCGGGTGGAGGCCATGGCGTACTCGCTGCGCCGCACAGCGCGGAACACGCCGATCGGCGTCGGCTCGAACGGTCCGCGCGCGAGACGCGCCAGCATGAACGCCGTCGAGGGATCGTGCTTCGTCTCGTCGTGGGTGAGCAGTTCGTCAGTGTCCACGTCGGCGGTGTGCACAACCCGGGCGCAGCCCGACTCGTCGATGACGCCGAACTCGCCGTCCGCCCCGAAGCGGAGGGGCTCGCCGTGCGTCAGCGGGATGAGGTTGGCATCGCGGTTCTGCTTCTTGGTGACCCCTTCGAAAGCGCCGTCATTGAAGACGTTGCAGTTCTGGAACACCTCCACGAACGCGGCGCCGTCGTGCTCATGCGCCCGACGGAACGTGTCCATCATGTGCTGGCGATCCATGTCGTGCGTGCGCGCCACGAACGAGGCCTCGGCGCCGAGCGCCACAGCGAGCGGGTTGAACGGAGCGTCGAGCGAGCCCATCGGCGAGCTCTTGGTGACCTTGCCGATCTCGCTCGTGGGGCTGAACTGGCCCTTGGTCAAGCCGTAGATCTGGTTGTTGAACAGCAGCACCTTGATCTTGACGTTGCGCCGCAGTGCGTGGATCAGGTGATTGCCGCCGATCGACAGCATGTCGCCGTCGCCGCCGATCACCCAGACGTCGAGATCCGGCCGGGCCATCGCCAAGCCGGTGGCGATTGCGGGCGCACGGCCGTGGATGCCGTGCACGCCGTAGGAGTTCATGTAGTACGGGAACCGGGCAGCACAGCCGATACCCGACACGAACACCGTGTTGTGCGGTTCGGTGCCCAGGCTCGGCATCAGCATCCGCATCGCTGTGAGGATGGAGTAGTCGCCGCAGCCCGGGCACCAGCGGACCTCCTGGTCGGAGGCCCAGTCTCCTGGCTGTGTCGTCGGCGTGATCGAGGTGTCGGTCATCGTGTTGGTTGCCTCTGTTGGTACTCGCTGGACTCGTCGGTCATGGGCTCGTTGCTGTGATTCCCGCCAGCTCTTCGGTGCGCTTGCGGATTGCGGAGGTCACTTCGCCGGTAGTGAACGGCACGCCGTCGATCTTGCCGACGTGCTCGACGTCGATCAGGTACTTGGCTCGCACCAGATCGCACAGCTGGCCCTTGTTCATCTCGGGGCACACCACTGCCCGGTAGCGACGCAGCACATCGCCGAGATTTGCGGGCAGTGGGTTGAGGTGCCGCAGGTGGACGTGCGCCACCCGCTGTCCCTCGTCGCGCAGCCGGCCCGCGGCCGCGTCGATGGCGCCCCACGTCGAGCCCCAGCCCAGCACGACGAGATCGGCATCGACATCGCCCGCAACCTCGACATCGGGCACGTCGACGCCGTCGATCTTGGCCTGGCGCAGATCGATCATCAGCTGGTGGTTCTCGGGCTCGTAGGAGATGTTGCCGGTGCCGTCCTCTTTCTCGATGCCGCCGACGCGGTGCATGAGTCCAGGCGTGCCGGGAATGGCCCACGGGCGTGCCAGCGTGTCGGGATCGCGCAGGTACGGCAGGAAGATGCCGTCTCCGTCCTCGTTGGTGCCGTTGAACTCGGTCGCAAAATCGACGCCGATGTCGGGCAATTGGCCGACGTCGGGCAGCAGCCAAGGCTCGGAGCTGTTCGCCAGATAGCCGTCCGACAGCACGATGACGGGTGTGCGGTACTTCAGCGCGATGCGCGACGCCTCGATCGCGATGTCGAAGCAGTCGGCCGGACTGCGCGGCGCCACGACCGGCAGCGGAGACTCTGAATGCCGCCCGTACATGGCCATCATCAGATCGGCCTGCTCGGGCTTGGTGGGCAGGCCCGTCGACGGACCGCCGCGCTGGATGTCGAGCACCACCATCGGCAGCTCGAGACTGACCGCAAGGCTGAGCGTCTCACCCTTCAGCGCCAAGCCGGGTCCTGATGTGGAGGTGAACGCCAGCGCCCCGCCGAAGGCCGCCCCCACCGCCGACGCTGCCGCAGCGATCTCGTCTTCGGCTTGGAACGTCCGCACGCCGAAGTTCTTCTTCAGCGACATCTCGTGCAGGATGTCCGAAGCCGGCGTGATGGGGTACGAGCCGAGGAACACCGGCAGGCGTGCCAGCTGGCCCGCCACAACGCAGCCCCAGGCCAGCGCCGTATTCCCGTTCACGTTGGTGTATTCGCCGGGTGCCAGCGGGGCGGGCTTCACCTCGTAGTGAGCTTCGAAGATCTCCGCCGTCTCGCCGAAGTTGTAACCGGCCTTGAACGCTGCGGTATTGGCGTTGATGACCTGCTCGCGACCACGGAACTTGGTGTTGATGAACTCGAGCGTCGGCTCGACCGGGCGGGTGTACATCCACGAGATCAGGCCGAGCGCGAAGAAGTTCTTGGAGCGCTCCGCGTCCCGAGGCTTGACACCGTGCTCGGCCACGGCGTCCCGGGTGATCTGGCTCATCGGCACCGGGTAGGAGCGGTAGTCGTCCAACGTGCCGTCATCGAGCGGATTGCTCGAGTAGCCGGCCTTCTCCAGGTTGCGATCGTTGAACGCGTCGGTGTTCAAGATGAGCGCGCCGCCCTGCGCAAGGTTGTGCAGCTGCGCCTTGAGCGCCGCCGGGTTCATCGCCACCAGCACGGTCGGAGCATCACCCGGGGTGGTGATGTCGAAGTCGGAGATGCGCACCTGGAACGCCGAGACACCGGCAAGCGTCCCTTGCGGGGCGCGGATCTCAGCGGGGAACTCCGGCAGCGTGGACAGATCGTTTCCGAGCGCCGCGGAGATGCTCGTGAATTGGTCACCGGTGAGCTGCATGCCGTCGCCGGAGTCGCCGGCGAAGCGAATGATGACCTCATCAATCTCCTGCAGCGGCAGTTCGCGCGATGCGGTGTCGGTCACAGTGTCTCCTGGTCGAAGGGCTTCTGTAGGGAAACGGCTCGCAGTATCGGAGCCCGGGGAGGGCGGCCGCTCCAGGCGACCACGCTAGCCGCGGCTGGGTGGATGCAGCCGGGTCGGATCACGCCTCAGGCGATGGTCACCGCCTGGTCCAGATAGACGTCCTGGATGGCGCCGAGCAGCTCGACGCCTTCGGCCATGGGCCGCTGGAACGCCTTGCGTCCTGAGATCAGCCCGATGCCGCCGGCGCGCTTGTTGACCACGGCTGTGGTGACGGCCTCGGCCAAGTCGGTAGCCCCCGAACTGGCGCCGCCGGAGTTGATGAGCCCGACGCGTCCCATGTAGCAGTTCGCCACCTGCCAGCGACACAGATCCACCGGGTGATCGGTTGTCAGCCGGTCGTACACCGCTGCGTGTGTCTTGCCGAAGCCTGGTACAGAGACGAACGCACCGTTGTGCTCGGGCAGCTTCTGCTTGATGACATCGGCTTCGATGGTCACACCGAGGTGATTGGCCTGTGCGGTGGCATCGGCGGCGACGTGATGGTCGACCCCCTCGACATTGATCGCCGAGTTGCGCAGGTAGCACCACAGTACGGTGAACATGCCGAGGCGATGCGCCTCGGAGAACGCGGCAGCCACCTCGGTGATCTGGCGGCCGCTCCCGGCCGAGCCGAAGTAGATCGTCGCGCCGACACCGGCTGCTCCGAGCTCGTGCGCCTGCTGGACCGAGCCGAACATGATCTGGTCGTAGGAGGCCGGGTAGGTCAGCAGCTCGTTGTGATTGATCTTGACGATGAACGGGATGCGGTGGGCGTAGCGGCGAGACACCGCGCCCAGCACGCCGAACGTCGTGGCCACGGCATTGCAGCCGCCCTCGACCGCCAACTCCACGATGGAAGCCGGATCAAAGTAGATCGGGTTCGGCGCAAACGAGGCGGCACCCGAGTGCTCGATGCCCTGGTCCACGGGCAGCACGGAGACGTAACCCGTGCCGCCGAGCCGGCCATGATCGAACAGCGACTGGAGGCTCCGCATGACCTGCGGTGAACGATCGGTGCTGGCGACGACATCGGTCACAAAATCCGGCCCGGGCAGGGTGAGCAGGTCCCGCCCGATGCCTTCGCACTTGTGGTCCAGCAAATAGGAGGCCTGCTCGCCCAGCAGGCGCTCGATGTCGGTAGTCACGATGTACCGCTTGCCTCGCGTTATCTGGCGGCGCCGGTACTGAGGGCTGGTACTGGGGGCGGCGCGTGCCGAATGACGGGTTCACTCTATCCGCGCGCTTGCGCCGAAAGGCTGACCCTCCGATCGCATCTGCGCCGTGACTCGTGGTGGCGTCCGCTGCTGCTCTGTCCCCTACTGCGAGGTGTCTGCGGTGCCGAGTGCGGCCAGCCGATCGGCTACATCCACGAACTCTGGCTCGACATCGGCAATCCGGGCGAAGCCGCGCCGGGCACGCTGAAGATCTCCGACACGGTCGTACAGATCAGCGAGCGCGTACCACAACCGGAGGTGATGATCTTTGGGGCGCTTGGGTCGCAGCGGGCCTGCCTCGAGCAAGCGGATGGCGTCGCGTGGGCGACCCTCATCGGCCAGCGCACCCGCCGCCACGATGCGCCCCTCGGTGATCGTCTGAGCGTCGGGATCAGCATGCCTCAACCGGTCCCACACGTCATGCACGTCGTTCAGCCGTCCCAGCGCCCGGTAACAGTCCGCCAGCACCGGCAGCTGGTCGATGGCGCCGGTCATGGCTTCGTATTGCTCAAGCCGGTGGGATGCCGCAGTCCACCGGCCGAGCCGGTACAGCGTCAGCCCGAAGAGCTCCTGCACCTCGGCGACAGCCGAATAGCGGGATGCGAGCGGCCGCAGGATGACGTGTGCGTCACCGAATCGTTCGGCCAAGAAGTCCTCTCCTGCGTCGCGCAGGCGCCGCGCCAGCCGCTGCTGCTCCTCAACCGGTATGCCGCGCAGACCGGTCGGATCCAACTGGGGAATGTCCAGCCGCACGTCCGGCCGCCGCCGCCGCCGCTTCGCATCGGGGCGCGCACGCTCCACACGCTGAGGCCCCTGCGGAGGCTCTGGTCGAGGACTGCGTCGTTCCGGCGCCTTCGCCGCGTAGGCGTCGCCCCGATCGGCGCCGGGGATCGGCCGGAGCACCGAGGCCCCCTTGCGGGCAACGCCACCCCAATCAGTCCGTCGGGCGACCTGCTCCGCAACCTCGTCAACCGGCTTGTCGCTCCGGCGGGGAGGGCCAGAGCGGCGCCGGGGCGGGCCCTTGCGAGGCGGGCCTTTGCGAGGCGGGCGCCGGTTCTGCGTCACCCCTCGAGGCTATGCCCCAGACGCGAAGAACCCCCGCCGCATACACGACGGGGGTTCGGGGTTCCGGCGGCGACCTACTCTCCCAGGGGAATTGCCCCCAAGTACCATCGGCGCTGGCAGGCTTAACTTCCGTGTTCGGAATGGGAACGGGTGTGGCCCTGCCGCCATGACCACCGGAGATCTGTCGGTGCAGACCGGTGAAGACTGCACAGCGATGCACGCACAGCGCTCCGTCGTGCGGTGCACTGCGTTGAACACAGAGCACGCAGATGACGTGCGCTTCCTCGAGGCTGAGTACCGATACCAAGCCCTCGGCCGATTAGTACCGGTCTGCTGAACGCATTGCTGCGCTTACACATCCGGCCTATCAACGTGGTTATCTGCCACGGGCCTTACCTGGTTGTACCAGTGGGAGATCTCATCTTGGAACAGGCTTCGCGCTTAGATGCTTTCAGCGCTTATCCCTTCCGCAGGTCGCCAACCAGCCGTGCTCCTGGCGGAACAACTGGCACACGAGAGCTGCGTCCATCCGGGTCCTCTCGTACTACGGACAGCTTTCCTCAAATCTCCTACGGCTACAGAGGATAGGGACCGAACTGTCTCACGACGTTCTAAACCCAGCTCGCGTACCGCTTTAATGGGCGAACAGCCCAACCCTTGGGACCTGCTTCAGCCCCAGGATGCGATGAGCCGACATCGAGGTGCCAAACCTTCCCGTCGATATGGACTCTTGGGGAAGATGAGCCTGTTATCCCCGGGGTACCTTTTATCCGTTGAGCAACGACGCTTCCACACGCAATCGCTGGATCACTATGCCCTGCTTTCGCACCTGCTCGACCTGTATGTCTCACAGTCAAGCTCCCTTGTGCCATTGCACTCGACGACTGATTGCCAACCAGTCTGAGGGAACCTTTGGGCGCCTCCGTTACCATTTGGGAGGCGACCGCCCCAGTCAAACTACCCGCCTGGCACTGTTCCCGAACCCGATCAGGGTCCTAGGTTAGAGTTCCGACATGAGCAGGGTCGTATTTCAAGGGTGACTCCACGCATGCTGGCGCACACGCTTCCTAGTCTCCGACCTATCCTACACAACACGTGCCACAACCCAATACCAAGTTATAGTAAAGGTCCACGGGGTCTTTCCGTCCTTCTGTAGCCAACGAGCATCTTTACTCGTACTTCAATTTCGCCGGGTCTGTGGTTGAGACAGTGGGAAAGTCGTTACGCCATTCGTGCAGGTCGGAACTTACCCGACAAGGAATTTCGCTACCTTAGGACCGTTATAGTTACGGCCGCCGTTTACCGGGGCTTAGGTTCACAGCTTCGCTCCGAAGAGCTAACCGTTCCCCGTAACCTTCCGGCACCGGGCAGGCGTCACAGCGTATACATGGTCTTACGACTTCGCACGCTGCTGTGTTTTTAGTAAACAGTCGCTTTCCCCTATTTTGTGCCACCCTTTCCGGCTCGGGCAGCTCGTGCCGTCACCATCGCAGGGTCATCCTTCTCCCGAAGTTACGGATGCAATTTGCCGAGTTCCTTAACCACAGTTCTCCCGTTCGCCTGAGTATGCTCTACCTGCCTACCTGTGTTGGTTTAGGTACGGGCACCACGTGAACTCGCTAGAGGCTTTTCTAGGCAGCATGGAATCAATGACTTCGCCTGTAGCGGCTCGGCATCGCGTCTCAGACTTCATGGGGCCCGGACTTACCTAGTCCCCGTCCTACTCGCTTACCCCAGGTCTACCATCGCCTGGGTTCACCTATCCTCCTGCGTCCCCTCATTGCTGTCCTCGGTGCGGTGGGTCGGTTCGTCGTTCCCCGAAGGGAGGACAGCCCCTTAGCAACCGCATTTTGGACTGGGCGCGCACGCGGTGGTACCGGAATATCAACCGGTTGTGCATCGACTACGCCTCTCGGCCTCGCCTTAGCTCCCGACTAACCCTGGGAGGACCAGCCTTCCCCAGGAACCCTTGGGCTTACGGCGGAGGGGATTCGCACCCCTCTCTCGCTACTCATGCCAGCATTCTCACTCGGACCCGCTCCACCGGCGCTCACGCTCCGGCTTCGCTGCAGGCACGACGCTCCCCTACCCCTCGAGCTCGCTCGAAAGCGAACTCAAAGGCGCGGCTTCGGCGGTGTATTTAGCCCCGTTACATTATCCGCGCAGGACCACTCGACCAGTGAGCTGTTACGCACTCTTTCAAGGGTGGCTGCTTCTAAGCCAACCTCCTGGCTGTCTGGGCAATCCCACATCGTTTGCCACTTAATACACACTTAGGGGCCTTAGCCGGCGCTCTGGGCTGTTTCCCTCTCGTCCAACGAAGCTCATCCCCCGTGGACTCACTGCCGCACTCTGGAGCCATGGCATTCGGAGTTTGACTGGGGTCGGTAAGCTTGTGGACCCCCTAGCCCAATCAGTGCTCTACCTCCATGGCTGAACGTGCGACGCTGCACCAAAATGCATTTCGGGGAGAACCAGATATCACCGTGTTTGATTGGCCTTTCACCCCTATCCACAGGTCATCCGCCCAGTTTTCAACCTAGGTCGGTTCGGGCCTCCACGGAGTCTTACCTCCGCTTCACCCTGCCCATGGATAGATCACACGGCTTCGGGTCTACAGCATGCGACTGTGCGCCCTATTCGGACTCGCTTTCGCTCCGGCTTCCCATCACTGGTTAACCTTGCCACACACCGTAACTCGCTGGCTCATTCTTCAAAAGGCACGCTGTCGCGCTTGGGCACAAGTGCCCAGTAGCGCTTCAACTGCTTGTAAACCAATGGTTGCAGGTACTATTTCACTCCCCTCCCGGGGTACTTTTCACCTTTCCCTCACGGTACTAGTTCGCTATCGGTCGCCGACACATATTTAGCCTTACGAGGTGGTCCTCGCAGATTCACGCCGGCCTTCACGGAACCGGCGCTACTCGGGAGCAATCCCAGGAGGCAAACAGATTTCGCGTACGGGGCTGTCACCCTCTGCGGCCCGCCTTTCCTGTACGGTTCCGCTATCTGCTTGCTTTGTGACTCCTTGACCGATCTGGCGCTCGGTCGGGGATGTCCCACAAC
The DNA here is from genome assembly GCA_965116715.1 of Acidimicrobiales bacterium. Lineage (GTDB taxonomy): Bacteria > Actinomycetota > Acidimicrobiia > Acidimicrobiales > Poriferisodalaceae > Poriferisodalis. The sequence continues at coordinate 3,568,140 of OZ220724.1, read as the reverse complement.
ACCGATCCGGCAACGCCACCAGGCTTTACCACCGGACTCGGTTTAGGCTGTTCCCATTTCGCTCGCCGCTACTCCGGGAATCGCTGTTGCTTTCTTTTCCTCAGGGTACTGAGATGTTTCAATTCCCCTCGTTCCCTCTACCTGCCCTATTGATTCAGGCAGGAGTGACACCCGATAAAAGGTGCCGGGTTTCCCCATTCGGATATCCACGGATCAAAGCCTATTCGGCGGCTCCCCGTGGCTTATCGCAGCCTATCACGTCCTTCATCGGTGTTCGGCGCCAAGGCATTCACCATTGGCTCTTCGTAGCTTGGTATATCGATACTCAGTCTCGAAGAATCAAATTCCCTCTGCCACGGTCTCAAGTGTGACAGTGCAGAGGGTCTTGATGCTCGTGCATCGCTATGCAGTTATCAAAGAGCTGCGACACCGCGCCCCGCGCTCGTGCGCGGCGCAGCGCTCCCTGGCAGCAGAACAGAGGACGAGCTGGCTAGTGAATAGACAGCACCAGTGCTCCAACTGGGAATCTCCGTCTGAGAATCGAGACCACGGTGGTCTCATTCTCGGAGGTGACTCCTTAGAAAGGAGGTGATCCAGCCGCACCTTCCGGTACGGCTACCTTGTTACGACTTCACCCCAATCGCTCACCCCACCTTCGACAGTTCCCTCCCTTGCGGGTTGGGCCACTGGCTTCGGGTGTTGCCAACTTTCGTGGTGTGACGGGCGGTGTGTACAAGGCCCGGGAACGTATTCACCCCGGCGTTGCTGATCCGGGATTACTAGCGACTCCGGCTTCATGGAGTCGAGTTGCAGACTCCAATCCGAACTGAGACCGGCTTTTTGGGATTCGCTTGACCTCACGGTTTCGCAGCCCTTTGTACCGGCCATTGTAGCATGTTTGCAGCCCTGGGCATAAGGGGCATGATGACTTGACGTCGTCCCCACCTTCCTCCGACTTGTCGCCGGCAGTCTCCCACGAGTCCCCGCCATTACGCGCTGGCAACATAGGACAAGGGTTGCGCTCGTTGCGGGACTTAACCCAACATCTCACGACACGAGCTGACGACAGCCATGCACCACCTGTGATGGGACCATAAGGAGGCCGCATCTCTGCGGCTGTCCCCAACATGTCAAACCCAGGTAAGGTTCTTCGCGTTGCCTCGAATTAAGCAACATGCTCCGCCGCTTGTGCGGGCCCCCGTCAATTCCTTTGAGTTTTAGCCTTGCGGCCGTACTCCCCAGGCGGGGCACTTAATGCGTTAGCTACGGCACGGATCCCGTTGGATGGAACCCACACCTAGTGCCCAACGTTTACGGCGTGGACTACCAGGGTATCTAATCCTGTTTGCTCCCCACGCTTTCGCTCCTCAGCGTCAGTACCGGCCCAGAGTGCTGCCTTCGCTATCGGTATTCCTCCTGATATCTGCGCATTTCACCGCTACACCAGGAATTCTACACTCCCCTACCGGACTCTAGTCATGGCAGTATCAAGTGGCGTCTCAGAGTTGAGCCCTGAGTTTTCACACCCGACTTACCAAACCGCCTACGAGCCCTTTACGCCCAATGAATCCGGACAACGCTTGCGCCCTACGTATTACCGCGGCTGCTGGCACGTAGTTGGCCGGCGCTTCTTCTGCAGGTACCGTCAATTTCGTCCCTGCTGAAAGGGGTTTACGACCCGAAGGCCTTCTTCCCCCACGCGGCGTCGCTGCGTCAGGCTTTCGCCCATTGCGCAATATTCCCTCCTGCTGCCTCCCGTAGGAGTCTGGGCCGTGTCTCAGTCCCAGTGTGGCTGATCGTCCTCTCAGACCAGCTACCCGTCGATGCCTTGGTGAGCCGTTACCTCACCAACAAGCTGATAGGCCGCGAGACCCTCCCGGAGCACCTGAGCGTTTCCTGAACGCACCATGAGGTGCAGGCAGGGTATTGGGCATTAATCCAGGTTTCCCTGGGCTATTCCCATCTCCGGGGTAGGTTTCTCACGTGTTACTCACCCGTTCGCCACTTTCCCATTGAGACCGAAGTCTCGGGTTCGTTCGACTTGCATGGATGAAGCGCGCCGCCAGCGTTCGTCCTGAGCCAGGATCAAACTCTCCATCGAGATCAAGCCTGCGATGCCATACGGCTGAGCCGCAATCCATCACCGGCACGATCGAAGAGCCCGTGCTGCTCTTTGAGGGGCAGACCCCTCTCTGGGCAGCAACTGGCTGGAATTGGTGCACCGTCTCATGTCGGCCCGCTCGAGGCGGGCGTGATGGGACGGCACGAACAAGTTGGCCTCCGATCTGGGTAGACCGAAGACCGGCTGTGTGGTTCGACCGGCGGCTGATTCCAGCAGCCGATCGCCCGCACTGGCGTTTTCGTCCTCTGTTCTGTTGTCAAGGAGCGCTGCTGAGGCGAAGCCGCCGACAGCCGACACTCGATCGGCGTCTGCCGCTGCGCTCTGCGAAAGAGTGCTGCGGGCGACGCCGCCGGAGGTGTCGGACCCCCTCTGACCCGCAATGCGGCCCGTGAGGGGGACGCACGAGAATACAGGCGGCAACCCACCACCGCAACCATCTGCAGCGGCGGATTCGGTGCTTTCGCGGCAATCTCACGGCGCCGTCGCGACGTGCCAGCGTTTCTTGCCCCGTCGCAGCAGCACATAGCGGCCATACAGCAGGTCATTCGACCCGACGAGGCGGTCGGGATCGCTGGTGCGATCCCCGTTGATGTACACGCTGCCCTCGGCCAAGGCCCTGCGCGCCTCGCTGCGGCTCTGGGCCAATTCGGCATCAACCAGCACGTCCACTACCGGCGCATCAAGCGCTCGCAGCGGGCGCGACGGGACCTCTGCAGCCACGAACGCCAGCGCCGAGGCGGATGCTTCGCTCAGCGACGCCGTCCCGCCGAACAGCACCTCGCTGGCACCAGCCGCGGCCGTGGCCGCTGCGTCGCCGTGCACGATGCGGGTGATCTCGGACGCCAGGCGTCTCTGGCCCTCGCGCCGGCCCGGCTCGGCCTCATGGCCCGCAGCAATCTCACGTACTTCGTCGATCTCCAGGAAGGTGAGCTGGCGCAGCAGCCTGCCCACATCGGCATCGTCGACACCGATCCATGCCTGATAGAAGCGGTACGGGCTCATGGCTTCCGCGCTGAGCCAGAGCGTCTCCCCGCCCGCAGTCTTGCCGTACTTGGTGCCGTCGGGTCGCACCAGCAGCGGCCAGGTCAGCGCATGCGCGGCGCGCCCGAGCCGTCGCCGGATCAGGTCGATCCCGAGCACGATGTTGCCCCACTGGTCCGATCCGCCGACCTGCAGCTCGCATTCGACGTTCTCGGCGAGCCACAAGTAGTCGTAGGCCTGCAACAGCATGTAGCTGAACTCGGTATAGGACAGGCCGTCGCCGTCGTCGAGCCGGTTGCGAATCGACTCCTTGCCCACCATCTGCTGCACGGTGACGTGCTTGCCGACCTCGCGCAGGAAGTCGAGGACGCCCACGCCGACGGTCCAAGCTCGGTTGTCCAGCAGCCTCGCCGCGTAGGGCCCGTCGTCAAAGTCCAGGAACTGGCGCAGCTGCGGCACGATGCCTTCCAGGTTCTGCGCCAGCGCTTGGTCATCGAGCAAGCTGCGCTCGGCTGAGCGTTCGCTGGGATCGCCGATCATGCCGGTCGCCCCGCCGGCGAGGGCGATCGGGCGATGGCCGCCCAGCTGCAGCCGGCGCAGCGTCAGCAGTCCCATGAGGTTGCCCACGTGGAGGCTGGCGGCTGTGGGATCGAAACCGCAATAGACCGTGATCGGGCCGCTCTCCAGGCGCTTCGCAAGCGCCTGGCGGTCGGTGGTCTGATGGATCAGACCACGCGCCTCAAGATCAGCCAGGACATCCACTGGGTTAGTTTGCCCGCAGCACGGCTGCGGCGCGACAGTCAGTTCGCCCGCAGCACAGCTGCGGCGCGACAGCACGTCGGCCCGACTGGCCACGCGAGACGGCCACAGAGTGGCGCCCCGGTCAGTTGCGGGGGGTCCAGCGGAAGTATCGCGCTGCGGCGAGCGCGCCGAACGTGCCCCAAGCCGCCATCACCAGGAAATTGCCTGCCGGCATCGGCACACCGTCCGCGAACGGGTCGAAGGTGTGCCCGAGCGCATGGGCGAGGTGCTTGATCGGGAAGATGTCACCGACGAGGCTCATCCAACGCGGCGCGTCCTCCAGGATGATGAACACGTCGGACACGAAGTAGATCGGCAGCACGCACATGTTGGTGATCGCCGGTGCCGCCTGCTCGCTGGGGCAGACGCACGTGATCGCCAGGCCCAGCGCGGAGAATGCGGCCGCTCCGAGCACCAGTGTGATCAACAGGCTCGGCAAGGCCGCTGCCTGGATCTCGACGCCGTAGGCGACACGTCCGATGCCCATGACCAGCGCCGCCATCACAGCAGTCAGCACCAGCGACGACGCGACCGAGCCGCCCACGTAGACCCACGGCGGCAGCGGTGTCGCCCGCATGGCCTTGAGCACACCGCTCTCGCGCCTGACGACGACGAAGATGGCCTGGTTCATGAACGTCGCAGAGACCAGCGCCAAAGCCAGGATGCCGGGCACATACATCGTCGCGACCCGGACTTCCTCCCCGGGAGGACCGACCGTCTGGTTGCCGAAGATCGACGTGAAGATCACCAGAAAGATGAGCGGCAGTGCCAACGTGAAGAACGTGGCTGCCGGGCTGCGCCGGAAGCTCAGCAAGCTGAACCTGGCCTCACTGCGGAGTTGACGCAGAGTTCTCACGAACCGGCTCCCGTCGAGAGTTCTCCGGTGAGCGCCAGGTAGGTGTCCTCGAGCGTCGGCGGCCGCACGGCGAGCGAATCCAAGCGCGTGCCGGCGCCCTGCGCCGCCGCGAGCAGCCGCCGGACGACAGCGTCGACATCCTGAGTGGCGATGACGGGGCGCTCTTCGACGCCTGCGGGCTTCGGCAGCGGATCTGCTGAGGGGGACGTTTCGCCAGGGTCCAGCAGCTCTCGCAGTCCGGGGGGAAGCTCGTCGCGGCCGAGCTGTGCGGCGTCCCAGCTGATGCGCGTCGGCATCGCGACATGTCTGGCGAGTTCCGCGGCGGTGCCATCGGCCACGATCTGCCCGCGCGAGATGACCACGATGCGATCAGCGAGGTGATCGGCCTCGTCCATGTAGTGAGTGGTCAGCATGACCGTCACTCCCAGCGAGCGCAGGCCGCCGATGGTCTCCCAGGCCTCGCGGCGAGCGGCCGGGTCGAAGCCGGTGGTCGGCTCATCCAGGAAGACCAGCTCGGGATCGCCAACGAGCGCCAGCGCCACTGCCAGGCGCTGCTGCTGGCCGCCGGACAGGCGCCGAGTTCGGGTACCGGCAGCATCGCCGAGACCCACGAGTTCGAGCACTTCGCTCACCCTGCGGGGCGAGCGGTAGTAGGCGGACCACATCGTCACGATCTCTGCGGCAGTGAAGTCGCCTTCGTGCTTGGCGCCCTGCAAGACCACCCCGATGCGCTCACGCCACTCAGCGGTCGCCCGGGCTGGATCGGTGCCCAGCACGCGCACGTCGCCCGATGTCCGGGTGCGCAAGCCCTCGAGAATCTCGACGGTGGTGGTCTTGCCGGCTCCGTTGGGGCCCAGGAAGGCGACCACTTCACCGCTGGCGACCGTCAGGTCGACGCCGGTGACGGCCTCGAGTTCTCCGTAACGCTTGGTGAGCTGGCTGACCTCGATAGTCAGATCTGCGTCGGCGATCATTCGGCGTAGCGCTCGGGATGGATGACCTGGGGCCGGACCGCAGCCGCGTACAGCAGGACGCCCAGGGGGCCGCTGTAGATGATCAGCAATACCCAATGCCAACGACGCTTGCCGGCCGCCCCGAAGCGATCTCGGCCGAGTCGCAGCACATCGACGATTCCGCCGGCCATGATCAGCGCCGCCACAGCGACTGCCACGATCAGCACAGCGCCGAAATCCACCCGGTCACGCTACCGGTGCTGTCGCGTGCGAATGGGCAGCGGGGGCCCAGCCCCTATCCGCCGAGCGACGTCACCGCATCGGCGATGTAGAACCCGGCACCGGCGATTCCTGCAATGACGAAGCCGACTCCTGCAGTCCAGAACGTGCCGTTGAACAGCAGCCGGCCGCCCGCAGCCAGGACCAGGGTGACGGCGACCGGGGGCAGCACCGATCCGGGCAGGAAGGTGACGGCGATCCACCCCGCTACCAGACCGCAGAGCAACAGGACGACGTTCTCGACCAGCAGCAGCACCTCGCGCACGACCTCACCGTATGCGCCGCGCCCGCCCGAGCCGGCAGCGCTCAGCTACCGGTCGTGGTGTGCCGCCACGGTGCGGGCGAGATCGAAGCCGTATCGAGCCAGCCGGCGGGTGCTGGCGTCGAGTCCCAGCTCGGGCTCGTCCAGCTGGTCGCGAGCCACCCAGGTCAGCTCTTCGGATTCGTGGTTGCCGCTCGGGGCCGCATTCCGGGGCGCGCAGACGAGGAAGCGCACGTCGAAGTGGAGGTGGTCAGGCTCGGTGCGCCTGCGGTTGACGAACAAGTGCACGTCAATGTCGACCGGCGCTGTCCAGACCTGCAGACCGTCGATGCCGGTCTCCTCGGTGGCTTCGCGCAAGGCAACCGCCGCCAGGCAGCCCTCGCCGTCTGCGTGGCCGCCCGGCTGGAGCCAGCGGCCGATCTTGCGATGCAGCAGCACCAGTCCCTGGGTTGCGTCGTGGTTCACCACCCACGCAGATGCCGTCAGGTGCCCTGCTTCGCACGATCGGTGCAGCGCATCGGGGTGACGGGCGGCAAAGCCCAGCAATCGACGGCGGTGGACGGCCTGAATCCGGTCACGCGGGGCAAAGGCCCAAACCGACGCAGTCGCGGCCGCGAGATCGTCGGGCCGGCCCTCGACGCCGGCGAGCCCGGCAAATCCGGCACGCTCCGGTTGCGAGTTCATCGCCGGCTCACGTGGGCGCTGCTGGCGTCGTAGAAGCGCCACGGAAGCTCGGTGCCGCGGCTGATGCCGATGCGTGTGGCCTGTGTCACCTCGGCCGGCACCCGGCCGTCGTCGCAGATGCTGATCCCGCCGGCAGTGGTGACGTCGCAGCCATCGTGGACGCCGTCGATGCCGAGAGCCTCTGTCAGCTTGGCCGGGCCCGAGCACAAGTCACGGCAGCCGGTGCGTCGCCGCGTTCGGCTGCGGCGGGCAACCATGTGCTCCACGCCGTGGACCGGCTCGAGCGCCCGAACGAGCACTGCATCTCCGACGCCCGCGGGGGCGCACACCGCGTTCGCACACCAGTGCATGCCGTAGATCAGGTACACGTACAGGCGGCCCGGCGGCCCGAACACCGAGGCGTTGCGGGCCGTCGGACCGCTGCGGGAATGTGCTGCCGGGTCGCCATCGCCCCGGTAGGCCTCGACCTCCACGATGCGACCCGCACGCAACGTGCCGTCGTCGTGCACCAGCAGCTTGCCGATCAGGTCGGGTGCGACGTCGGTTGCCGAGCGCTCATAGAACGACGGCGGCAGCGGATCACCCGCTCGGCGCATCAGCGGCTGTCTTGAGGGTTGCGGGCAGAGGCGAGCGCAACGTCGAGACGCTCGAGCTGGATCGCTACGGCATCAGGACCGCCCGCACCTGGCGTGTTCCGGCTGAAGTGCGCCGACCCGGGCGTGAGCAGCGCGGCAGCCTCCGAGCCGAGATCAGGGTGAGCGGCCACCAGCTCCGCCAGCCGGCTGCGACGCGACTCCGCATCGGGGGCGTCGAGCGCCTGGCGCACGAGTCCGGCGACGACTTCATGCGCAGTGCGAAACGCAGTGCCGCGTGCCACCAGCCATTCGGCCAGATCAGTCGCCGCAGCGAAGGGGTCGTCGGCGCCGGCCGCCATCGCGTCCGCATCGAATTCGACCGTCTGCAACAAGCCGTCAAAGGCCAGAGCCACGGCTCGTACGGTGTCGACCGCATCGAACAGCGGTTCCTTGTCTTCCTGGAGATCCTTGTTGTAGGCGAGTGGGAGTCCCTTGAGCGTCGCCAGCAGACCGGTCACGTGGCCGATCAACCGGCCGGCCTTGCCGCGTGCCAGCTCCGCGACATCGGGGTTCTTCTTCTGCGGCATCATCGACGAGCCGGTTGCGAAGGCATCGTCGAGCCTCACAAATCCGAACTCGGCGCTCGCCCACAGGATCACTTCCTCGCCCAGGCGGGACAGGTGGACTCCCGACATCGCCAACGCGAACAGGGTGTCGGCAACGAAGTCGCGGTCGCTGACCGCGTCGAGCGAGTTCTCGAACACCGCTGCGAACCCGAGATCCGCGGCTACCGCGGCCGGGTCCAGCGGCAGTGTCGAGCCTGCGAGCGCGCCGGCGCCGAGCGGCGAGACGTCAGTGCGGCGCCGGGCATCGCCGAGGCGCTCGACATCTCGCAGCAGTGCCCACGCGTGCGCGGCCAGGTGGTGGGCGAGCCCCACCGGCTGCGCCTGCTGCAGATGGGTGTAGCCGGGCAGGCGCACACCTGCAGCATGTGCCTCATGGGCCCGGCCGGCGAGCGTGCTTGCCAGCCCCAGCAGCAATCCGGTCAGCTCGTCGATGGCGCTGCGGGTCCACAGGCGCAGGTCGGTGGCAACCTGGTCGTTGCGGCTGCGACCGGTGTGCATCTTGGCCGCGGCTGCACAGAGCTCGGTCGCCCGGCGCTCGACGGCGGTGTGAATGTCCTCGTCGGTCGACGCCCAGACCATCCGGCCGTCAGCGATCTCGCTGCGCACCTCGTCGAGCGCTGCGATGATGCCGTCACGCTCGTCGCCGGACAGCAGGCCGGCAGCGGCCAGCATCGACACGTGCGCCTGCGACGCGGCGATGTCCTCGGCGAACATGCGCTGGTCGAACGGCAGGGAGTCGTTGAGCGCGGCCAGGGCCTCCGCGGGCGCGCCAGCCAACCGCCCATGCCACAGCGTGGCAGGGCCGGTTCGAGACGTGCCGGTCGGCGGCGCGGATCCTCCCTCAGCAGGGGTGCCCGCGCCAGGCGCGCCGTCGGGAGATGCGTCGTCAGCACCCACGGGACAGCATCCTCACAAGTCCGCCAGATCGCGGCAGTGCGCGGCCACGGCAAGGCCGCCGAGTTCCTCGGTGGCCACGATGAACAGCGTGTCATCTCCCGCCACGGTGCCGACCACGCCGTCGAATGCGCTGCGGTCGATGGCCGAGGCCACAACGTGGGCTGAACCCGGCGGCGTGCGCAGCACCACGATGTTCTGCGAAGAGCGCACCTCGAGCACCCAATCGGAGAACACTCGCCGCAGCGTGTTGGACGGCAGCGTCTCCGGCGCGTCGGCTTCGGGCACCGCGTAGACGGTGCGCCCTGCAGTGCGCATCTTGGCGACGCCCAATTCATCCAGGTCGCGGCAGACCGTCGCCTGGGTGACCTCCACCGAACGCTCTGCCAGCAGACCGACCAGCTGCGCCTGGCTGGCGATCTCGTGGCTGGCCAGCAGTTCGCGGATGAGATGCTGCCGCTGCGCCTTCGTGCTCATGACGTCGTGCCTTCTGACGCCGCTCTATGCGGCGCTGTGCCTTCTGACGCCGCTCTATGCGGCGCTGTGCCTTCTGACGCCGCTCTATGCGGCGCTGTGCCCATCAGGAAAGCCAGCAGGCCCCGCGCGGCGTGCATCCGATTCTCGGCCTGCTGCCACACCCTGCTCGCCGGACCGTCGATGACCTCCGCGGTCACCTCCTCGCCTCGGTGTGCGGGCAGGCAGTGCAGAAAGATCGCCCCGTCTGCAGCGCGAGACATCAGCTCTGCGGTGACCTGATAGGGGCCGAACGAAGCAACCCGCTCGGCCTGCTCATCCTCTTGGCCCATGGAGGTCCACACGTCGGTGCAGACCACGTCGGCACCCTTGACGGCTTCGGCAGGGTCGTCGGTGACGGTGCACCCGCCCGGGAACGAATCGAGTCGAGCGAGCGTCTCGGCGGCGGGCGCATAGCTCGGCGGCACTGCCAGCGAACTCTCGATCCCCAGCATGGCGCAGCCGATCGCAAGCGAACGCCATACGTTGTTGGCGTCGCCGATGAACGCCACACGGCCGGTGCGCTCGAGCCCGATGCACTGCGAGATGGTGAGCAGGTCTGCAAGCGCCTGGCAAGGATGGGCGTCATCGGACAGCAGGTTGACGACCGGCGCCACCTCGCATGCCGCCATCCGCTCCAGATGGCTGTGCCGGAAGACGCGAGCGGCGACGATCGCGTGGTAGCAGGCCAGCGTGCGCACGATGTCCTCCGCCGACTCGCGAACATCCATCCCGACCTCTTCAGGTCGGATATAGACGGGGTGACCGCCGAGCTGGCGCACGGCCATCTCCATCGAGTTGCGTGTGCGATTCGAGGCCTTCTCGAACACCAAAGCGACGCCCTGGCCTTCCAGCGCTGCAGGCGCGCCGGCGGCAGGACGCGACGAGGCGTCAAGCACCGAGCGCAGCTCGTCCGGGGACAGGTCGTCGACTTCCAGGAAGTGTCGCATCAGCCCGGCTGCCCGCTGCCAGCGAGCACGCTCGCGAAGATCGCCACGCACTCGTCGATCTGCTTGGGGGACACGACCAGCGGCGGCGCGAAACGCACGGCCGTCGGGGTGATCCCATTGACCACAAGACCGGCCTCGAGGCACGCCGCAGCCACCTCGGGACCGCTGCGGCCGACGGCATCGGTGTCGAGCTCGGCCGCAATGAGCAGGCCGAGGCCTCGGGTGTCGACGACGCCGGGAACGCCCATGAGCTTGCCGGCAAGTTCTTCGCCGCGGGCAGAAGCCACCGCTGGCGCATCGATGGCCTCCATCGTGCGCAGCACTGCGCGCGCTGCACTCGCAGCCAGCGGTTGCCCGCCGAAGGTGGTCGCGTGGTCGCCGGGCTGGAACGCTGCGGCCACCTCTCGACGCGCCCAGACTGCACCGATGGGCACGCCGTTGCCGAGTGCCTTGGCCATGGTCACGATGTCGGGTCGCGCGGCCCCGGCCGGCCCTCCGGCGGGGTCGAAGTGGTGGTGCCACCCAAACCACTCGCCGGTGCGGGCGAGGCCGGTCTGCACCTCGTCGACGATGAACGCCATCTCGCGCTCGTCGCAGATCTCACGGACGCGGTGCAGGTAGTCGCGGTCGGCGACATTCACGCCGCCCTCGCCCTGGACGACTTCGAGCAGCACTGCGCAGCAGCTCGGATCGAGCGCTGCTTCGAGGGCATCCGCATCGTTGTAGGGAACGTGTCGGAAGCCTTCGGGCAACGGCTGGAACGTCTCGTGTTTCTCGGGCTGCCCGGTGGCATGCAGGGTCGCCAGTGTGCGCCCGTGGAACGACCGCAGCGCGCTCACCACGACGTAGCGGCCGCGGCCGCCGTGCTTGCGCGCCAGCTTGATCGCCCCTTCGAGCGACTCGGCGCCGCTGTTGCAGAAGAAGACCTGGCCGCCGCCGCCCTGCAACCGGTCGATCGTCTGGGCAACCTCCACCTGCGGCTCGGTGCCGAACAGATTCGACACGTGCAGCAGCGTGCGCGCCTGCTCGCTGATTGCCTCGGCAACTGCCGGATGGGCATGGCCGAGCGACGTGACTGCCAGCCCGGCAAGGAAGTCCAGGTAGCGCTTGCCGTCGCGGTCATACAACTCGCAGCCGCTGCCGCGCACGAACTGCACCGGCGGCGGACCGTAGGTGGGCATGAGAGGGCAGTGCTCCAGCGCTGCAGCGCCCATGGCCGCTGCATGAGCAGCCTGCGGTCGTGTTGGGTCGGTCATGGCGCAGTGAACCTCTCGGTCGGTCGGTCGTCGGTGATCATCGTGCCGACGCCGGCATCGGTGAACAGCTCGACCAGCACGACGTGCGGGACACGGCCGTCGAGCAGGTGCGCGCTGTTGACGCCGTTGCGCACGGCGCTGATGCAGGCCTCGATCTTGGGAATCATGCCGCCCGCGATCTGCCCGCCGGCCAGCCGGGCGGCAAGCGAGCCGGCCGTCGTCCGGCGTACGAGCGAGTCGGGATCGTCGACATCTTCGAGCAGCCCTGCGACGTCGGTCAGGTAGACCACCTTCTCGGCCTTCAGCGCCGAGGCCACAGCGCCGGCCACGGTGTCCGCATTGATGTTGTATGCCTGCCCCTTGGCGTCGGCACCGATCGTCGAGATGACCGGGATCAACCCCTCGGCGAGGAGACGCTCCAGCAGGTCGGTGTTGACATCGGTGACCTCGCCCACGAATCCCAGATCGGGATTCCGGGCGGTCGCGGTGATGACCCGGCCGTCCTCGCCCGAGATGCCCACGGCCAGCGGTCCGTGCACGTTGATGGCGCCGACGATGTCGCGGTTGACCTTGCCGACCAGCACCATGCGTGCGATGTCCAGCGTCTCTGCGTCGGTCACCCTGAGACCGTCACGGAACTCCGAGGTCTTGCCGAGTCGCGCCATGAGATCGCCGATCTGCGGCCCGCCGCCGTGAACGACGACTGGCGCCAGACCGATCTGACGCAGCAGCACGATGTCGGCGGCAAAGCCGTCGGTCAGCTCAGTGTCGACCATCGCGTTGCCGCCGAACTTGACCACCACGACCTTGCCGCGCCATCTGCTGATGTACGGCAGCATCTCGACGAGTAGTTCTGCACGCTCGACCTGCTGGGCGTGTTCGGCATCGATCACGGCATCAGTCCTGTCGTCGGCAGGCCGGAGGTCTCGGGGAGTCCGAGCGCGAGGTTGGCGCACTGCACCGCCCCGCCCGACGCACCCTTGACCAGGTTGTCAATGGCGCTGAGCACGACCAGCCAGCCAGTGCGGGGATCCACCCTCGCACTCAGATGGCACGTATTCGCACCGAGCGTGGCCTTGGTGTGCGGGGCGTCACGATGTACCACGACGAACGGCTCATCCGCATAGAAATCTGCCAGCACGCCGAGCGCATCGTCGGTGGTCAAGCCACCCATCGAATCCGGCAGCGGCCTGGCGTAGCAGGTCGCCAGGATGCCGCGCACCATCGGTGCCAGATGCGGGGTGAACAGCACCTGGCACCCGGTTGCCTGCTCGATCTCGGGCGTGTGGCGGTGATCCAGCAGGCCGTACGCCACGAAATCCTCGTCGACCGCGGAGAACGTCGTGTTGGGCTTGGGCGCACGGCCCGCGCCGCTGACGCCCGATGCGGCATCCACCACCACCCCCGTCGTCGAGACATGGCCCCCGCGGACGAACGGCGTCAACGCCAGTGCAGCCGCCGTGGGGTAGCACCCCGGCACCGCGATGCCCGCGGCGCCGCGCAGTGAGGTGCGGTCGAGTTCGGGAAGGCCGTAGGGAAACTCGCCCAGCAGCTCCGGCATGGGGTGCTCGGTGCCGTACCACTGCGGGTAGAGCGCGGCGTCGGTCAGTCGGAAATCCGAGCCCAGATCGACCACGCAGCCGACCCGCTTGTACAGGTCGGCGACAACCGGTGCGCTCGCCATGTGCGGCAGGCCCAGGAACACCGCATCGAGCCCGACGAAGATCTCCGGCTCGTACGCGCAGTAGCGCAGGTCGCCGAAGTCGGCCGCCAGGCTGGGATACAGATCGCGGACTGCGGCACCTGCCTGCGTGTCCCCGCTGACGGCGACGACATCGAATGACGGATGCGCCGCTGCCAGCCGCAGCAGTTCCGCGCCCGTGTAGCCGGACGCGCCAACGATGCCCACGCGCACCGGCGAATCGCTGGTCACCTGCGGTGTGTCTTCTGTGTTCATGGAGGCGTTCATTGAGGCGTGCCTGTCTGCGGGATCGACGCCACTGTATCAGGTGCGCAGTCCAACTATGCATCAATATGTAAAATTATTCAGCACCTGCTCGACTGCCGTCCGGCTCTGCCTCGGTAGGCTGCTTGTTCCCAGGGCCAACGACGTCCCTGCACTCATCGAGCCCCACACGGGCACTGACTCAACTCACCGGGACGTCGCCGATGCCCACGAATGACACCGCGGCCATCCAGACTGCGCCACGCGCGCAGGATCGTCCTGCCGTGCGCATCGGCCCATGTGAAGCGCCGCCGCCCGCGCAGGGCCTGTACGACCCGGCGTTCGAGCATGACTCGTGCGGCGTGGGCTTCGTCGCCGACATGTCCGGGGTGCCGAGCCGCGCCGTTGTCGATCAGGCGCTGCAGTGCCTGGTCAATCTCGACCATCGCAGCGCCACGGGCGCGGAGGCCAACGTCGGCGACGGCATCGGCATCACCATCGGGGTGCCCGACCGGTTTCTCCGCGATGTCTGCGAGTTCGAGCTCCCGCCAGCCGGTCACTACGCGGTCGGCACGGCGTTCTTGCCCCGCAGCGACCCCGATGCTGCTGCCGCAGCCATCGAGGCGATCATGGTCGACGAGGGGCTCGGCGTCCTCGGCTGGCGCGACGTGCCCACCGATGCCTCGTCGCTCGGCAAGTTCGCCACCGACCCTATGCCGGTGTTCCGGATGCTGTTCGTCGCCGCCCCGAGCCGCGAAGGGCTGAACGGGCTGGCGCTCGAACGCCGTGTCTACGTCGCCCGCAAGCGCACCGAGCACGAGATCGATCCTGCGCCGTACTTCCCGTCACTGTCGTGCCGCACCCTGATCTACAAGGGGATGCTGACCTGCAGCCAGTTCGCGGAGTTCTATCCCGACTTGACCGATCCGCGCGTGGAATCCGCGCTCGCCCTGCTGCATTCGCGCTTCAGCACCAACACCTTCCCCTCGTGGCCGCTCGCGCACCCCTACCGCATGCTCGCCCACAACGGCGAGATCAACACGGTGATGGGGAACCGCAACTGGATGCGCGCCCGCGAGGGCACGCTGTCCAGCCCGCTGTTCACCGACCCCGACGGGCGGAACCAATTGGAGCGCACCTATCCGGTGTGCACCCCCGGCGCGTCTGACACCGCCAGCTTCGACGAGGTCCTCGAGCTGCTCCATCTCGGCGGGCGGAGCCTGCCCCACGCCGTGCTGATGATGATCCCTGAGGCGTGGGAGAACCACGCCCGCATGCCTCAGGACAAGCACGACTTCTACGAGTTCCATGCCTCGCTGATGGAGCCGTGGGACGGCCCGGCCAGCATCGCCTTCACCGACGGCACCGTCGTTGGTGCGGTGCTCGACCGCAATGGCCTGCGGCCCTCCCGATACTGGGTCACCGACGACGGCCTCGTGATCATGGCGTCGGAGGTCGGCGTCGCCGAGGTTGACCAGGCCCGCATCGTGCGCAAGGGCCGCCTGCAGCCGGGGCGCATGTTCCTGGTGGACACGTCACAGGGCCGCATCGTGGGCGATGACGAGATCAAGCGTGACCTGGTGACCGCCGAGCCGTACGGGGACTGGCTTGCCGACGGGCTCGCCCACCTGGAGGACCTGCCGCCTCGCTTCAGCCTGACGCCTCAGCACTCCTCGGTGACGCTGCGCCAACGCACCTTCGGCTACACGACCGAAGAACTGCGGATTCTGGTGGCGCCGATGGCCCGCACCGGCATTGAGCCGATCGGGTCGATGGGCACCGACACGCCGATCGCGGTGCTGTCGAAGCGGCCGCGGCTGCTGTTCGACTACTTCAGCCAGTTGTTCGCGCAGGTCACGAACCCGCCGCTGGATGCGATCCGCGAGGAACTGGTCACCTCTACCAAGGCCAAGGTCGGCCCGGAGGCGAACCTGCTGGCGCCCGGCCCGGAATCGTGCCGGCAGATCGTGCTCCCCTACCCGATCCTGTCGAATGAGGACCTCGCCAAGATCGCCTACATCGACGAGGACCTGGTCATCGACGAGGATTCCGGCGGCGCGCAGCAGTACCGCCCGTTCGCGGTCGACGGCCTGTACCCGGTGGCTGAGGGCGGTCCGGGCATGGAACGGGCGATCGCGGAGGTCTGCGAGCGAGTCGACGAGGCCATCGCCGGCGGCTCGCGGATCATCATCCTCTCGGACCGCTACAGCGACTCCCAGCATGCGCCGATCCCCTCGCTGCTGCTGACGGGCGCCGTGCACCACCACCTGGTGCGCAACAAGACCCGCACGATGGTGGGCCTGGTGACCGAGTGCGGCGATGCCCGCGAGGTGCATCACATGGCCCTGCTGCTGGGCTACGGGGCCAGCGCCGTCAACCCGTACCTCGCCTTCGAGTCCATCGACGACATGGTGCGCAGCGGCGTCATCACCGAGGTCGACCACCGCACCGCGAAGCGCAACTACATCAAGGCGTGCACCAAGGGTGTGCTCAAGGTGATGTCCAAGATGGGCATCTCGACGGTGGCCAGCTACACCGGGGCACAGGTCTTCGAGGCCGTGGGCCTGGGCGCCGACCTCATCGACCGCTACTTCAGCGGAACGACATCCAAGCTCGGCGGCGTGGGTCTGGACGTGCTCGCCGCCGAGGTGGCCGAGCGCCACCGCTTCGCCTACCTCGACAACCCCACCGAGGCGGCGCACCGTGACCTGTGGGCCGGCGGCGAGTACCAGTGGCGGCGCGAGGGCGAGTACCACCTGTTCAACCCCGAGACCGTCTACAAGCTGCAGCACTCCACCCGCGCCGGCCGCTACGAGGTCTTCAAGGAGTACACGCAGCTCGTGGACGACCAGTCCACCGAGCTGGCGACGCTCCGGGGCCTGTTCGAGCTCCGTCCAGCGCCCGGCGGGCCCATCGGCATCGACGAGGTCGAGCCGGTCAGCGAGATCGTGAAGCGGTTCTCCACCGGAGCGATGAGCTACGGCTCCATCTCCGCGGAGGCGCACGAGACGCTGGCGATCGCCATGAACCGCATCAGGGGCAAGTCCAATACCGGCGAGGGCGGCGAGGACCCCGAACGTTACGTGCCCGACCCCAACGGCGACCTGCGGCGCTCAGCCATCAAGCAGGTCGCCTCGGGACGCTTCGGCGTCACCTCGGAGTACCTGACCAACGCTGACGACCTGCAGATCAAGATGGCCCAGGGTGCCAAGCCCGGCGAGGGCGGGCAGCTGCCCGGACCCAAGGTCTGGCCGTGGATCGCCAAGACCCGTCATTCCACGCCCGGCGTCGGGCTCATCAGCCCGCCACCCCACCACGACATCTATTCGATCGAGGACCTCAAGCAGCTCATCCACGATCTCAAGAACTCCAACCCCGCAGCACGCGTTCACGTGAAGCTGGTGGCCGAGGTGGGCGTGGGCACCGTGGCCGCAGGCGTCTCGAAGGCGAAGGCCGACGTGGTGCTGATCTCCGGGCACGACGGCGGCACGGGAGCGTCGCCGCTGACGTCGCTGAAGCACGCAGGCGCGCCGTGGGAGCTGGGCCTTGCCGAGACTCAGCAGACGCTGCTGCTGAACGGGCTGCGCGACCGCATCGTGGTGCAGACCGACGGCCAGCTGAAGACCGGCCGCGACGTGATCGTGGCGGCACTCCTGGGTGCCGAGGAATTCGGTTTCGCCACAGCGCCGCTGGTCGTCTCGGGCTGCATCATGATGCGCGTCTGCCATCTGGACACGTGCCCGGTGGGTGTCGCAACCCAGAACCGTGAGCTGCGCAAGCGCTTCGGCGGCCGACCCGAGTTCGTCGTGAATTACTTCGAGTACATCGCCCAAGAGGTGCGCGAGTACCTGGCGATGCTGGGCTTCCGATCGCTGCCCGAGGCCATCGGGCGGGTGGACCGCCTGGACACCACCGCTGCGGTTGCTCACTGGAAGGCGCACGGCCTGGATCTGTCGCCGATCCTGGCGGAGCCCGAGACGCCCTGGCCGCAAGATCGCTACTGCTCGCAGAGCCAGGACCATGGTCTGGAGCGGGCGCTCGACCGCCGGCTCATCGAGCTGGCTGAGCCCGCGCTGGAACACGGAGAGCTGGTGCGCGCCGAGCTGCCGATCAGCAATGTGAACCGGACGGTCGGCACCATGCTGGGCCACCGCATCACGTCGGCCCACGGCGGAGACGGCCTGCCCGACGACACGATCGACCTCACCTTCAACGGATCCGCCGGGCAGAGCTTCGGCGCATTCGTGCCTCGCGGATTGACGATGCGGCTCTACGGCGACGCCAACGACTACCTCGGCAAGGGTCTGTCGGGCGGGCGCCTGGTGGTGCGGCCGCCTCGGGAGACGCATGCCGCATTCGTGGCCGAAGACAACATCATCGCCGGCAACGTCATCCTCTACGGCGCGACCGGCGGCGAGGCATACATCCGGGGAACTGTCGGCGAGCGCTTCTGCGTGCGCAACTCCGGGGCCACCGCCGTCGTCGAGGGCGTGGGCGACCACGCGTGCGAGTACATGACCGGCGGCATGGTGGTGGTGCTGGGCAGCGTCGGACGCAACTTCGGCGCCGGCATGTCCGGAGGGGTGGCATTCGTCTACGACCCCGACGACGTCTTCTGGCGGAACCTGAACTCCGAGATGGTCGATCTGGAGCCCCAGCTCGATGACGCCGACGCAGCAGAGGTACGGGCCGTGCTGCGCCAACACCTCGCCGAGACCGATTCGACCCCAGCGCAGCGCATCCTGCGTCGCTGGCACAGCGAGGTGCGCAGCTTCCGCAAGGTGATGCCGAAGGACTACCGGCGCGTGCTCGAGGCACGCGCAGCAGCCGCCGAGCTCGGCCAGGACCCTGACGAGGCAGTGATGGCGGCTGCGCATGGCTAGGCAACCGCACTCGGTGTCTTGGCGCAGCCGCCACAGGTCCAGCACAGGGGCCGCGCATGGGTGACATCCGGGGCTTCATGAGACATGGCCGGGAACTGCCGACGCGGCGTCCGGTACCGGTGCGCCTGCGCGACTGGCGCGAGGTGTACGAGCCGTTCGCCGATGAGGACTTACGTACCCAGGCGAGCCGCTGCATGGATTGCGGCGTGCCGTTCTGCAATTCGGGCTGCCCGCTGGGCAACATCATCCCGGACTGGAACGACCTGGTGTACCGCGACCGCTGGCACGACGCCATCGAGCGACTGCACGCAACCAACAACTTCCCCGAGTTCACCGGCCGCCTGTGCCCAGCACCGTGCGAAGGTGCCTGCGTGCTGGGCATCAACGCCGATCCGGTCACGATCAAACAGGTCGAGGTCGCGATCATCGACAAAGCCTTCGAGATGGGCTGGGTCCGCCCCGAATTGCCCGCCGTGCGCACGGGCCGCAGCGTGGCCGTCGTGGGTTCAGGGCCGGCCGGGTTGGCTGCGGCGCAGCAGCTGACCCGCGCCGGTCACGACGTCACGGTGTTCGAGCGCGCCGACCGTCTCGGCGGCCTGCTGCGGTACGGCATTCCCGAGTTCAAGATGGAGAAGCGCCACATCGAACGGCGTCTCGACCAGATGAGCGCCGAGGGGACGAAGTTCCGCACCGGCGTCGAGGTCGGCGTGGACATCCCGGTTGCCGACCTGCAAGCCGGCTTCGATGCCTTGGTGCTGGCCGGCGGCGCCACCCAGTGGCGCGACTTGCCGATCCCCGGCCGTGAACTCCACGGCATCCACCAGGCGATGGAGTACCTGCCGTGGGCCAACAAAGCCCAGGAAGGCGACCTCGACCCGGCCGACGTGCCCATCAGTGCCGAGGGCAAGCGCGTGGTGATCATCGGCGGCGGCGACACCGGCGCCGACTGCTTGGGCACCGCGCACCGCCAGGGCGCTGCGTCGATCCACCAGTTCGAGATCCTGCCGCGGCCGCCCGATGAGCGATCCTCAGCCAACCCGTGGCCGACCTACCCGATGGTGTACCGGGTTTCCTCGGCTCATGAGGAAGGGGGCGACCGGGTCTACTCGGTCAACACCGAGGAGTTCCTGGGCGACGACGCGGGTGCGGTGCGGGCGCTGCGCGCGCACGAGGTGGTGTTCAGCGAAGGCCGGTTCGCGGAGGTGGAAGGCACCGACTTCGAGCTGGAATGCGAGCTCGTGCTGCTGGCGATGGGGTTCGTCGGGCCGCAGCAGGAGGGCCTGCTGAGCCAGCTTGGCGTCGAGACTGATGCGCGCTCCAACGTGGTGCGCGACGACGACTACCGCACCAGCGTTGACGGTGTGTGGGTGTGCGGCGACATGGGCCGCGGCCAGAGCCTGATCGTGTGGGCCATTGCCGAGGGCCGGGCATGTGCTGCCGCGGTCGACGAGGCGCTGATGGGCCAGACCGCCTTGCCCTTCCCGATTCCGCCCACGGCTCGCCCGCTCACATGAACGACAGTCCGTACCTGGTGAACGGCGAGCGTCTGTGGGAGACGCTCCATTCCCTCGCAAAGATCGGCGCGACGCCTGCAGGGGGCGTCGCTCGGGTGGCGCTGACCGACGAGGACCGGGAGGGGCGCGATCAGTTCGTCGCGTGGGTGCAGGAGCTGGGCTGCACCGTCCATATCGACCAGATGGGCAACCTGTTCGCCCGCCGTGAGGGCACCGATCCGGGTCGCCTGCCGGTGGTGATCGGGAGCCATCTCGACAGCCAGCCCACCGGTGGCCGCTACGACGGCGCCTACGGCGTGATGGTGGGCCTCGAAGTGCTGCGGGTGCTCCATGACTGCGGGATCAGCACTGCGGCACCGGTCGAAGTCGTCTCGTGGACCAACGAGGAGGGAGCGCGCTTCCCACCGGCGATGATCGGTTCTGGCGTTTATGCAGGGGCATTCAGCCTGGACGAGGGTCTCGCTGCGCCAGGAGTGGACGGCACCACGCTGGGCGACGAACTGTTACGCATCGGCTATGCGGGCGACGAGCCGTGCGGCCGGCCGGATGGTGACGACCGCCGGCCGATCGGGCACTACATCGAGCCGCACATCGAGCAGGGCCCGATCCTGGAGGCTGCCGGCGTGACGCTCGGTGCAGTGACCGGGGTGCAGGGAATCCGCTGGTATGACGCAACGATCGAAGGCCAGTCGGCGCATGCGGGCAGCACCCCGATGGACCACCGCGCCGACGCGATGGTGGCGGCCGCCCGGCTGGTCTGCGAGGCCGACGAGATCGCGGCCCGCCGCGCACCGGAGGGACGTGCCACGGTCGGCACGCTGTCGGTCGGCACCGGCTCTCGCAACACGGTGGCCGGCTCGGTCACCCTGACGATCGATCTCCGGCATCCCGACGCCGAGACCCTGGAAGCCATGCACGATGAGCTGCTGGCCTTCGCCGACGGTCCGGCATTCGGTGACCAACCCAGCGCCGCATCGAGCGGCGTCAGCCAACCCAGCCGGTCACTTCCCCGCCCGCGGATCACACCGATTTGGTACTCGCCGCCGATCACCTTCGACCCGTCGGTCGTCGACGCGCTGCGAGAAGGAGCCATCGCTGCCGGCTGCGAGCCCATCGACATCACCTCTGGCGCCGGCCACGACGCCTGCTACGTGTCGCAGGTGGCACCCACCGGGATGCTGTTCATTCCCTGCGCCGACGGGCTGTCGCACAACGAGGCGGAGTCGATCCTGCCTGAGCACGCCACAGCCGGCGCACAAGCCACGCTGAATGCGGTGCTGGCCTTGGCCGGCTAGCGCCGCTCAGGTGAGCTCAGCCAGCGCTCGGCACTTGAGGATCGCCCGGGCGGACTGCTCCATGGCCGTCCACGCGGGCTGATCGGCTACCTCGCCCTGCCAGCCCATCTGCGCCAGTCGATGCGTGAGCCGCGCATCGCCGGCACGCACGTCGGCCCGGGCGATCCAGCCAGTAGCTGCCTGCACATCTCGCACGGCCGATCTCCGCGTCTCAATCCACAGCTGCGGATCGGCGTCGGGCAGCGGATCGGCGGGGACGGCAACAATCATCGCCCTGGCAGTGTTGCGCCAGTGCCGGGCGAACTCGACTGGCACCGCTGCGGGCCACTCCCCCAGCAGCTGCTGCTCGACGCTGCGATCATCCGGTGAGGCCCCGTCAACCACGCTCACGTCAACGCCGCTCAGTGCGATCGCCGCTGCCGTGGTGGCTCGGACGTCAGGACGCGGCGGCGCCAGCCGTTCCCGCAGGTCGCCAAAGGCCGCTGCACCGTCAGGACCCGTCGCCCAGGTGATGAAATCGCTGCGGCCCCGAGCCCGGAACATCGGCGAGGAAAACGTGTCGGCCCACCACTCCACGGGCTGCAGGAGATGCGCCGTGCGGGGGTCGAACTCCTCCCAGTCGCGGGCGTGCTCTTCCGACCGGAAGAGGTTCATGCCCGCTCAGCGGAAGGGTCGGGTTGCGGCATCCCCGCCGACCATGCTGCGGGTGTATCCGACCATGGTGGGCGGCTCGACGGAGAGGATCTCCTCGTCGCGCATCACGATCTGCAGCGGCTCGCCGCCCAGCAGGCAGGGCGCATCCACAGTGACGGTGCGGCCCTCGAACAGCCAGCGGCACGCCAGCGCCTCGAAGCCGCATTGGGCGAACCAGCGCTGCTCGCCGTCCACGCTCACCCGGTACTGCGTGGGCTGGTTGTTGAACGGCGGGAAGGACGCGATCCAGTCGGTTCCCGGGTGCAGCCAGCCCGGCGTGAGGTCGATGATGCGCTTCACCACGGCCTTCGCACGCTGCGGCTCGATGCCGAGCGTGCGGGCCAGCTCGGCATAGTGCGGCGCAACACCCGTGGCCACGATCTCGCCCATGATCGCCGCAAAGGCAGTGTCGAGTTCGGGAAGCGGTACCTGCGCTGGATCGGTGATGTCCGCTGGCATGACGCGACTGTAGAGGCTGAACCCCTCGGCCCAAGCGGCCCGCGGAAGTAGCTTGCGGGCATGGCGGGGGGTGCACTTGGCAACGACGACCTGACGGCGGGGCGGTTCGAATCGCTGATGGAGGTGCTGCGGCTGCGCCGTTCGGTTCGCAGCTTCGAGCCCCCGCCCGAACCTCTGCCGGTCGAGGTGCTGCGCGGCATCTGCGAGGCCGGGCGCTGGGCACCATCGGGTGCCAACACCCAGCCGTGGCACTTCGTCGTCGCAGCGGAACGGGCCGATGTGCTGGCCGTCTCAGATGTGTTCGTGCGACAGGCCGACCGCCTGGTGGAGCACTGCCGGGGCTTCCCTCATGTCCACAAGAAGCACTGGCTGCACAACTCGCTCGCCATCGTGCTGCTGTTCTGTGATCCCCGCTGGGTCAACTCGTACCCGGTCAGCGATCACGACGGCTGGCGCGACGAGTACGCCGCGAACAATTCCAAGATCCTGCTGGCATCTGTGGGTGCCGCCGCGCAGAACATGCACCTGGCGGCTGCCGCGTACGGTTTGACGACGGCGTGGCTGAGCGGCGGCGGTGAGGACACCACGGCCCGGGAGTTGCGCGAACTGCTCGGCGTGCCCGAGCCGCTGGTGCCGATCGCCACCGTCCCCATCGGCTGGCCGCACCGCCGTGCCGAGTCGCGCTACCGCCACCCGCTGGATCAGCTCATCCACTGGGGCCGCTGGGATCCCGAGCGCACACCGGCGGACGACGCCGTGCAGACCTATGTGAGCGGGGTTCGTCGGCAGGCCATGTACCGCGGCAGCGAGACCCTCGAGGACGGCTAGGCCGAGCCGGTGCCCGCATCGGGCACGCCGACCGAGGCCCTTACAGCATGAAGCGGCTGACCGTGGAGCTGGCCAGCCACATCTCGATGTCGCGGATGGCCTGCGTCATGGCCTGGCCGATGAGGTCCAGCTTGCGCACCTGCTCGATGCGCGGCGCGGCCTGCTCGAGCTCGGCCTTGGACAGCAGCTCGCCGAAGATGCCGCAGGCATCGGTCAGTGCGATGATCACGACGTCACGCGGGCTGGGGATCTCGTCGCTGAACAGCACGCCCATGATGCGCAGCTTCACCTCGCGCTCGGCCTTGCCGTCGATCATCGGGTAGCGGCGGGAACGGAACACCCACAGGTGGCGGTCGTCCTTGCGCTCGAGAATGCCCCGGTCGACAAGACGGGCGAATGCCTCCTCGCGGATGCCCTCGGCGCGCGAGGCCACGAACTCCACCCAGTAGCGCGAGTCGCTTTCTTCTTGCTGGGCGGCGATCTGGGCCAGCGTGGGATCGAGCAGACCGTCGCCGATCGGCGTCGAGTCGATCAGCATGAGCTTCTCCAGATCGGTGTCGATCCGGTTCTCCATCGCCAGATCCATCAGCACTGAGCCCGCAATCACCCGGTCGAGCGTGCGCTCAGGCACATGGATCAGCTTGCCGTCGTCGTCTCGCAGCAGCAGGAGCAGAATTTCCTCAGCAAATCTCAGCATGGTCCCGATCCAACTCCTGTCGCGTCGGCTGCGCAGCGGCGCACGAAGCGGCCGCGGCATCGCAGCGTAGTTGGCCGACGGCGCGATCCGGTTGCCGCCGCACGGCTGTCAGGCGCGCATGCCCCGGCTCTACTCGACAGTCACTTCGACGAATTCGGCCGTGGTGAGACCAATGTCGAACGCCGGGCCGAGCGGATGCTCGATTGCGATGCGATACGGGCCATCAGGGTGATAGCGCGCGCACTCATCCGAGGGCGTCGGCGGCAAGCACGGCACCATGTCGGTCCCGGAAACCACAGCGCCACTCGCAGCGACGAACGTGATCCGCAAGGGCAAGGGCGTGTCGCGCATCCAGAAGGCGCCCGAGGTGTCCCCGTCGAAGATGAACGCCATCGCGGCGTAGCCCCCGAGCGCGGCAAAATCGGTCACCCCCATGAGACCCCGCTGACGTGCCTGCGCGGTGTCGGCGATGATCACCGGCCAGAACTCCGTGCCCCCGGCGCCGGTCACACCCAGCACGCCCTCGCTGAAGCCCGGGGGAGGATCGGCCGCCGCAAGCACCTCACGAGCGGCTGCGGCGGGCTCGGGTTCGAGTTCGGTGGGCTGCGGCGGTTGCGTGGTCGCCGCCGTCGGAGCAGGTCCGGTTGGCGGGACGAGGCCGTCGCTGCGGCTGGACTCGGTCACGGTGCAGCTGCCCAGGACCATCCCGACGGCGACCATCGCCGTCAGCCGGCGGAACTGCTGCACAGCTCAAGTCTGTCGCGACAGTGCGGCGTTGCCGACTCAGCGCGCGGTGGGAGTGCACGGCAATCATGGTGAGATAGGGGCCGTGAGCAGCACAACCACCGCGCTGAACGGGGTCGAGGCGCCGACTCGATCCATCGACGACCCCGGAGCGGTGCCGTTCGCGGACTTCGCAATCGGCGAGTTCGCTGACCTCGTCGCCATGAGCGAGGAGCTGAGCCGCACCGGCGACTGGGTGGTGCACACACCGTTCGGGCTGTTCGTCCACGGCTACGACCAGGCGCGGACCATTCTGCGAGACCCCGCGTGGATCTCGATGCTCGCCGGCGTGGCGATGCTCGACGGCGCTGGGTCGGGAGGCGTTGGGCAAACGCCGTTGAACTTCAACGCCTTCATGGCGCGCGCCCGCCGTGACGGGCCCGCGAGCCAGCGCGACGAGGCGATGCGCGCCCGGCCGAACGTGCTGGCGATGGAAGGCGACGACCATCGGCGGCTGCGCCGGCTCTTCGGACGGGCCTTCACGCCGGCGGCCGCGGACCGCCTGCGCCCGTTCATGGCCGCGCACGCGGCCCGGCTGATCGATCCGCTGCGGGCAGCGGGCGGCGGCGAGATCGTCGCGGAGTTCTGCGATCCGTATCCCGTGCCGGTCATCTGTCGACTGCTGGGAGTCACCGACGACGACTGGGAACAGTTCGGACGCTGGGCAGAGACGATCTTCGGCCTCTTCGACGGTGACGCCGAGGCGGTCGTCGCTCGGCTTGACGACATCGCCGTTGCGCAGGCCGAGCTGAGCGCGTATGTCGTCGATCTGATCGCTCAACGCCGGCGAGCACCGGCCGACGATCTGCTGAGCGAGCTGATCAGCGTCTCCGACGAGGGCGATCGGCTGAGCGAAGACGAGTTGATCGGCATGGTCGAGGCGCTGCTGATCGCGGGCACCGACACCACTCGCAACCAGCTCGGCGCCACCTTGGCCGTGCTGGCCGACCGGCCCGAGCAGTACGCCGCGTTGCGCGCCGATCCCAGTCGCATACCGGCCTATGTCGAGGAATCTCTTCGCTACATCGGTGCGGTTCGCACCGCGATGCGCATCGCGACGGCTGACCTGGTTGTCGATGGCCTCTTGTTCCCTGCCGGCACGGTGGTCATGATCGGCCTGCACGCAGCGAGCCTGTCGGGCGGATGCCCGGCACACGTCGCCCCAGCATCAGCCGTACCCGATGCACCGGCCGAAGCGGACCCCTACGAGTTCGATCCGACCATCCCCCGCGAGCACCCGCACCTGGCATTCGGCAGCGGGGCGCACCACTGTCTCGGCGCATTCCTGGCCCGCGCCGAGCTGCAGGAAGGACTGCGTGCGTTCGTGGAGCGGGTGGAGAGCTTCGAGCTCAGCGAACCGGTGGAGTGGAAGCCGCTCTCGTTGGGCATCTGGGGACCGTCGCGCATGCACCTGCGGTTGAACGCGCCCACGCAGGGCGCACGTGTCGGGGCGGGGACGCTGCGGGCTGGGGGCACCGCCGTCGATGCCGCAACCTCCGCAGAGCAGGATCGCTACCTGGCCTCGGTTGCGCCGATCCGGCGGGCCATCCGGGAGAGTGTCCCCGCGCTGATCATGCGGCCCCGCTTCCCCCCGCTGTTCCGGCTGCTGGTGACTGCGGCGCGCATCGGCTGGGCGGTCTACGCGGGGCGGCTGTTGGACCGGCGACTCGATCCCGACGAGCGCCGCGAGCGCACGTACCGGCGGCTGCGGCTGGCGGCCACCAAGCTGGGACCGGCCTACATCAAGCTGGCGCAGCTCATCGCCGCCGGCGAGGGGGTATTCCCGGACGCGCTCGTGGCCGAGTGCCGGCTGTGCCGTGACCAGGTGCCCGCAGAGCCGTGGTCGGCTGTCCGCGACGTCGTCGAGGCCGATCTCGGCCCGCTCGAAGGGCGTTTTGCCCACTTCGAGAGCGAGGCGACGGCCGCAGCCTCCATTGCGCAGGTGCACGCGGCGCGGCTGCCAAACGGCACGAACGTCATGGTGAAGGTGCAGCGACCTGGCATCCGCCGGCGCGTCGAGCGCGACTTGGCAGTGCTCGCGTGGCTTGCGCCCAAGCTGGTGGGCCGCATCCCGATCACCGCGCTGGCCAATCCTCCAGCGCTCGTGGAGCTGTTCGCCGAGACCATCACCGAAGAGCTCGATTTTCGAGTCGAGGTGGCGAACCTCTTCGAGGTCGACCGTGCGCTGCGCGCCACCACGACCGGTCGCTGGCAGGTGCCCGAACCGGTGCTCGACGGCGTGACCGAGCGAGTGATCGTGATGAGCCCCGTGGCCGGCCGGCCGCTCAGCGAGCTGCGTTCGGCGGATCTCGCCGATGGCGAAGCCGCTGCCATCTTCCGCCAGATGAATGACGCACTGCTCCACGGTGCGTGCATGACCGGCGTGTTCCACGGCGACTTCCACGCCGGAAACGTTTTCATCGACACTGAGGGAACGCCGCCGGGCCAGCCGCCGGTGATCGGCCTGGTCGACTTCGGCATCACCGGTCGGCTCGAAGGGCCCAAGCGGGTTGCATTCCTGCGCTACGTGGTGGGTCTGCTCACGGGCGACCTGCAGTCCCAAGTCGCCGGCATGATCGACCTGGGAGCGTTCGGGCCCGGCAGCAACCCCGAGCGGGTCATTGCCGACCTGCGCCTCGACCGGCCCGGCTTCGACCCGCTCGAGCTGACCGAGGACGAGTTCACCGCAGAGTTCCGAGCGCTCATCTCGGGGCTGCTGGCGAACGGCGCACGCATTCCCAAGGAGCTGATGCTGTTCATCAAGAATTTCGCCTACCTGTGCTCGGTAACCGGCGAGCTGGAACCGGACATGGAGGTCTTGGCACAGTTCGAGCGCATCGCGTCGTCGTTCTTCGCCCGCAACGGCGTGCGGATGGCCACCGAGATCGGCTTCTCGCCCGCGCCCGACGATGTGGACGAGAAGATCATCCGTCAGGCGATGGGAATCTCGCCAAAGCATGAGCGCGTCACCTGGCGGCTGATCCGCGGGCGCCGCACCGACCTCAAGGCCCGGGTGGGCAAGAAGGGCTGACGCGCCAGCGGGCGGGAACGTGCCGCTGTTGTAGGGCATGATCTTGACCGCTCCGCGGTCTGAGCGTCAGCGCCATTCCGCGGCATGGCGGTCGGGACCGCCCCGGAAGCGGGAGGAATAATGGCAACAAGCAACACAGAAGGCCGGATGGCAGGCAAGGTGGCGGTCATCACCGGCGGTGCTTCGGGCATCGGCCGGGCGTGCGGGCTGCGCTTCGCCTCCGAGGGCGCCTCGATCGTGGTGGCCGATCTCAATCCAGATCGCGCAGCCAACGTCGTCGACGAGATCAACGCGCTCGGCCGCGACGCCGTGGCCGTGCAGGTGGACACCTCAGATCAGGAGCAGAACGACGCCATGGCCGATGCCGCTGTCGATGCCTTCGGACGCATCGACGCCTGCGTAGCGGCCGCTGGAATCTCGCACTCCGGATACGTGAGCCGCGAGATCGACGAGCAGGCCGGCGCGGACCGCTTCGACCGGGGCGACATGTTCTTCATCGACAAGTCGCTGGAATCGTGGCAGCGAGTCATCGACGTCAATCTCACCGGGGTGATGCTCACGAACCAAGCCGTGGCACGCAAGATGCGCGACAACGGCGGCGGCGCCATCGTCAACATCTCGTCGATTGCCGGCACCAACGTGCTCAAGGGCAGCTCGGACTACTGCGTGTCCAAGGCCGGCGTCTGGATGCTGACGCGCTGCGCGGCACTCGAGCTCAGCCGGTACGGCATCCGCGTGAACGCCGTCGGGCCCGGCTACATCCAAACCTCCATGAGCGGTGCGGTGCTGGGCAACGAGCGGTGGGTGAGCGAACGCGAACGCGAGACCCCGCTCGGGCGCCTCGGCGAGCCCGACGACATCGCCAATGCCTGCCTGTACCTGTGCAGCGATGATGCCAGCTTCGTGACCGGCGAGATCATCTTCCTCGACGGCGGCGTCATGGCCGCCGGCCGCTAGACGACGATGCACGGCGTGCCGGGCGAGCAAGCAGACGCACCATGAGCATGCAGGTTGCCGTGGAGCCCGACTGCTGGCGCCGCGAAGCGCTCACAGAGGCCGTCGAACGCGGCGGCGGCACCGTGAGCACCCCGGATGCGGCATCTGCGCTGGTGTGGGCAGAGCCGGCCCAGGCCAGCCGGATCGGCGACGTGGTGGACGCCAACCCGGGTATCGAATGGGTGCAGCTCCCCTACGCCGGCATCGAGCCCGTCGTGGACATCGTCACTGCCCGTCCCGCTGTCGAGTGGTACTGCGGCAAAGGCGTCTACGCCGAACCGGTCGCCGAGCACGCGCTGATGCTTGCGCTGGCCGGCATGCGCGGCATGGCGAACTACGCGCGGGCTGCGCGGTGGTCGGCTCCCGAGGGCCGCAACCTGCTCGGTGCGCGGGTGACGGTGCTGGGCGGCGGCGGCATCACCGAGTCGCTGCTGCGGCTGCTGGGCCCGTTCGGCGGCAAGGTGACCGTGCTGCGCAACCGTCCCGCGCCGATGACCGGCGCCGCTCGGGTCGTCGGCCCCGATGCGCTCGCCGAGGTCCTGCCGGGCACCGACGTACTCGTGCTGGCGCTGGCGCTCACCCCCACCACGACCGGCATCATCGGCGCGCCCGAACTGGCGGCGCTGCCCGAGCATGCCTGGATCGTGAACGTGGCCCGCGGCGGTCACATCGTCACCGACGACCTGGTCGTCGCGCTGCGGGCAGGCCAGATCGGCGGCGCGGCGCTGGATGTGACCGATCCCGAGCCGTTGCCTGCCGAGCACCCGCTGTGGGATCTGCCCAATTGCCTGATCACGCCGCACATCGGCAACACGCCCGAGATGGGGCTGGTGCTGCTGGCGGATCGGGTGGCTGCGAATGTGGCGCTGCGGATCGCCGGCGAGCCCCTGATCGGCCCCGTCTACGTCGAACTTGGCTACTGAGGGGCATCGCTGTCGATATCTTGTCGCCGCTGATATCTTGACGTTGTGGCGAAGACATCTGTTGAGATAGATCGGGATATCGCCAACGAGGCGGCGGAGATTCTGGGCACGTCAACGCTGCGCGACACCATCGATGCCTCGATGCGCGAGATCGTGAACGCCCGGCGCCGCTTGGAACTGGTCGGGCTGCTCGCCGACCCCGAACGCTTCGACTTCGCCGCCGCCGATACGGCCTGGGGCGGGGATTGCTAGGTGGCGCGAGCTACGCACCTTGCAGACACGAGCGCACTCGCACGATTCGACCGGCCCAATGTCGTCGCCTCAGCCGCTGCCCGCATCGCTGCGGGGCAGGTCGCGCTGTGTGCTCCGGTGATCTACGAACTGGGCTTCAGCGCACGCACGAGCGCCAACTACGACGAGATCGCCGCCCGGTCGGACTCATTCGAGCAGGCGCCGACCACCGAGGGCGATTTCAGGCGCGCACTCGACATTCAGCGCCGCCTCGTGCGCCGAGGCCGTCACCGGGCGATCTCGCTGGTCGACGCCCTCGTGGCCTCTGTGGCCGAGAGCCGCGGACTGGTCGTGCTGCACTACGACGCCGACTTCGAGCTCATCGCGCAGCTCACGGGCCAGCCCACCGAGTGGATCGTCGAGCGAGGCACCGCCGACTGAGAGGTCGCCGGCGTTCGCCATGATCAGCGACTATTCGTGGGCGTCGCCGGCGTTCACCCGGGTGAGCGGCCGCTACCGGTCCCGCAGGTAGACGTTTGCCAGCGCGGCCATGGTGAAGGTGATGCACTCGTCGCGGACGCCGGCGATCTCGTCGTCAGTGAGCGTGCGGTCGTCGGCCTGCAGGCGCAGGCGGTACGTGATCGAGCGCGTGTCTGGGGGAATCGTCGTGCCGCGGTACGAGTCGATGAGCGTGACCGAGCGAACGAGGCCGCCGCCGCACGACGCGAGCTGCGCTCGCACCTGCGAGGCCTGGATGTCGTCGGGCACGATGAACGACAGGTCGATGTCGCTGGAGGGGTAGGTGGACACGACCTCATAGGGCCGGCCTGCCGCGACCGATGCCGCCCCGAGCAGCGGCGCCAGCTCGACCTCGAGCCAGGCGCAACGCTGGGAGAGACCGTGACGCTCGCAGACCAGCGGATCGATCTCGCCTGCCACGCCGATGGTCTCGTCACCGAGCGTTACCTCGGCCGCACGCACAGGGTGCATGCCGCTGAGGTCTGCTGCGTTGCGGAGCGAGGCGTCGAGCCCGAACGCATCGGCGATGAGGTCCCAGGTGCGCACGGCGTCGGCGGCCTCACCTCCGGCCCAGATGGCGCCGAGGTGCTCGGTCTCTGTGGGCAGACCGCTGGTGGCGCTCTGCGCAGACGGAGGGCCGAATACGACGCCCATCTCGAACAGCGACACCGTGTCGTTGCGGTGCGAGGTGTTGTAGGCGGCGGCGGCGAGCAGGCCGGGCAGCAGCGACGGGCGCAGCACGGACTCCTCGGTTGCGAGCGGGTTCAGCAGCCGAACCGGTGCGGCGTCGTCGATGCCCGCACGCCGCACGGCATCGGGCGCGAGGAAAGGATTGGGCATCGCTTCGGAGAGACCCGCGCCGACAAGCACCCGGCGCAGGTCGCGGCGCGAACGCTGGACGGGTGTGAGGCGCCCGGGTTCGGGAGAGCGAGGCACGGTACGGCCGAGCCGCCCGTAGCCGTAATGGCGGGCGACTTCCTCTGCCACGTCAGTCTCGGTCTCGACATCCGGGCGGAAGCTCGGAATCTCGACATCGAGGACAGCGTCGTCCGACTCAGCGCCAGCGCCGCATGGAGCGGCGTCGTCAGACACAGCGCAGGTCATGCCGATTGGAGTGAGCAGAGCAACGAGGTCGGAGGCGTTGAAGGGCCGCCCCAGCAGGTGGCCCATCCGGGCCGGACGCACGGCGACGCTCTTGCGCTCCGGCAAGTCGCCGCGGGCGTCGAGCCGACCCCGGTATACCGACACGCCGCCCGGTGTGATGCGGTCGAGCAGTTCGCAGAACCGGTCCAGTGCAATCGGTACGAGTTCGTGGTCGGTGCCCCGTTCGAAGCGCATCGATGCTTCCGAGCGCAGGCCCAGCCGTTGGGAGGTGCGGCTGATCGACAGGCGATCCCACCACGCGAGCTCGAGCAGCACCGTGGTCGTGCCGTCGCTGATCTCGGTGTTGGCGCCGCCCATCACGCCCGAGATACCGATGGGCCGATCGTCCCGGTCGACGATCAGACCGTCGCCGGGAAGCATGTCGCGTTCTGTGCCGTCAAGAGTGACGAGACGCTCGCCGCCCGCGCTGCGGCGTGTCCCCAGGTGACCGCCGGGCACGAGCGCCAGGTCGTAGGTGTGGTTCGGCGTGCCCAGCTCGAGCATCACATAGTTGGAGACGTCCACCACGGAATTGATCGGGCGCATCCCGCACAGGGTGAGTCGGGCCTGCAGCCACAGCGGCGACTGGACGAGTGCGATGTCGGAGATGACGCGCACGCCGAATCGGCCGCACAGATCAGGGTCGATGATCTCCACCGAAGCGACCTGCGAGATGTCCTCGCCGGTCTCGTTGAGGGCCGGTTCGGGGATCTGGAACGGCACGCCCAAGCGGGCCGCCAGGTCGCGTGCGACGCCGGCCACCGACATCGCATCGGGACGGTTCGGGTTCACCTCCAGGTCGTACAGGACGTCGCCCGCCAGGCCGAGCTGGGACATGAGCGGGGCACCGATCTCCATGTCTCCGGGCAAGATCATGATGCCGTCGGCATCGGCGCCCAGTTCCAGCTCTGCAGCAGAGCAGCACATGCCCTCGGAGGTTTCGCCGCGCATGCGGCGCTTGCCGATCTCGAGGCCGCTCGGCATCGTTGTGCCGACGGTGGCGAGCGGCACCAAGTCGCCCACCGACATGTTGAACGCGCCGCAGCACACCTGCAAGGCACCGTCAGCGCCCTCACCGCCGACACCGGGCAGCTCGACGTCCACGAGCTGGATGCGATCAGCCTCAGGGTGGGGCCGCATGCCGGCCACACGCGCCACGACGACGCCGTCGAGCGACGGCAGGATCCGCATTTCCTCGACCGCCATGCCGAGGTCGCTCAGGTGATCGGCCAGCTCGGCAGGATCGCCCTCGATGGGCGCGAACTCGCGCAGCCAGCTCAGCAGCACCTTCATGGGGTCACGACTCCCTGCATCAGAACTGGTTCAGGAAACGGATGTCGTTGGTGAACATGTCGCGCAGGTCGTCGATGCCGTGGCGCATCAGCGCCAGCCGGTCGATGCCGAAGCCGAACGCGAACCCGGTCCATTCCTCGAAGTCGATGCCGCAGTTCGTCAGCACGTTGGGGTGCACCATGCCGCAGCCGCCCAGCTCGATCCAGCCGGTGCGCTGGCAGGTCTGGCAGCCAGCGCCCTCGCAGATCACGCAGTTGATGTCGAACTCTGCCGAGGGCTCGGTGAACGGGAAGTACGACGGCCGCAGCCGCGACGAGATCGCCTTGCCGAAGTAGGCGGAGGTGAACTCCTCGAGCGTTCCCGCCAGGTCGGTGAATGAGATGCCTCGATCCACGACGAGGCCCTCGATCTGGTGGAACACGGGCATGTGGCTGGCATCCGCGGTGTCACGCCGGAACACCCGGCCGGGGCAGATGGTGTAGATCGGCGGCGGCTGAGACTCCATGACTCGGATCTGCACCGGCGAGGTGTGGGTTCGCAGCACGACGTCGGTTGCCTCACCGCCCTCGCCGTCGCCGAGTTCGGTGCGCTCGCCCATGTCCAGGTACAGCGTGTCCCACATCGAGCGGGCCGGGTGTGCCGCAGGCAGGTTGAGGGCCTCGAAGTTGTACCAGTCGGTCTCGGCCTGCGGCCCCTCCGAGACCGTGAAACCCATGCCCACGAACACGTCCTCGAGACGCTCGGTGGTCTGGGTGACCAGGTGCAGGTGGCCTCGCCCCGGTCCCGGCGGCGTCTCGGTGAGGTCCAGCCACTCACGCTGCAACTGCTCCCGGCGTGCCGACGCGGCCAGTTCGTCGGCCGCCGCAGCGTGGGCTGTGCGCAACTCCTGCTGCGCCTCGTTGAGCGCACGCCCGACCGCGGCTCGCTGCTGAGGCTGCAGCGAGCCCAGACCCTGCTTGATCCGCCCGAGTGACGACTTGCGCCCGAACAGCGTTGACTCGACCCCCGCGAGCTGGTCTGCCGTTGACGCGTCGGTCACCGACTGCAGGCCACGCGTGCGCGCCTCAGCGATCTCGGCGAGCAGCGATTCGGGCGATGCCTCAGCGGGGGGCTTGGCGGCTGGGACGTTCACGGCAGGCACCCTACGAGCCTTCTGCGACGAACGGCAGGGAATTTCAGTCGTCGGCTCGCATCGCGTACATCAGCACGGCAGCGGCAACGCCGACGTTGAGCGAGTCCACCGGATGCTGCATGGGAATCGCGACGGCCACATCGGTGCCACCGACCGCCTCGGCCGAGGGTCCATGCGCTTCATTGCCCACCACGAGCGCCATGCGCTGCGCGGATTGCAGTTCGTCCACACCGACATCGCCGTCGGGGGCCGCACGCACGCGCACATGGCCGGCATCGGCGAGGGCGTCGAGCACCGCGGCAGTGGCATGCCCGCGGCACACCAGCGGCCCGAAGGTCAGCCCCGCCGCGCCGCGCAGCGCCTTCGGGCTCCACAGGTCCGTCGAACCGTGCGTGGCGATGACCGCACCGAAGCCCGCTGCTACAGCGCTTCGCACCACAGCACCGGCATTGCCGGGATCGCGCACTGCTTCGAGCACCACCACCCGTGCTGCAGTTGCCGCCTTGTCGAGCGGTGCGTCGGCGAAGCGTGCGATTGCCAGCACGCCCTGGGGGTTCATGGCGTCGGCCAGCGGGTCGAGCACGTCTGCGGGCACCGGGTGGATCGCTCCGATCCGCTCCCGGTAGCCCGCACCCAGGCGCGAAGCGTCGGGATGCTCATCGGGAGCGCCCGCCGGCGCATACCGGCCGACCAGCTCGGGGCGCGCAAACACAGCCTCGAGCGTGGCCCCGCTGGCCAGCGCCCCGTCAACCGCCCGGGGTCCCTCCACGACGGCCAAGCCGGAGGCATCCCGCTGGCGCCGGTCGCGCACTAGGCGCGACAGCCGCGCCAGCGCGGCCTTTGAGGGCGCGGTCGGCTCGGGTGTGCTCAGGCTGCTGTGTCGACTGCGCCGCCGTCACCGGCGGTGAGGGCGGCTTCGGCGCGCTCGGCGATCGCGGCGAACGCTGCGGGGTCGCTCACGGCCAGGTCGGCCAGGTTCTTGCGGTCGACGACGACGCCCGCAACATCCAGCCCGTGAATGAGACGGCTGTAGGTGGTGCCGTTCTGGCGCGCCGCGGCGTTGATGCGCTGGATCCACAGGCGCCGGAACTCGCCCTTGCGGGCCCGGCGGTCGCGGAACGCGTACTGCCCGCTGTGCATGACCTGCTCATTGGCAGCCCGGAACGACCTGCTCTTGTTGCCGTAGTAGCCCTTCGCCTTGCCGAGCGTCGCCTTGCGGCGGGTGCGGCTGGCGACGGATCGCTTGACTCGTGCCACGGTGGTGTGTCCTCGCTTGTCTGAAAATGCCTGCGGGGCTCTTCTGGGATTGCCTGCGGTCGGTGTGGCCCCAGGCGCTGCTCAGCGGCCCAGCATGCGGTTGACCCGCTTGCGGTCAGCCGCCGACACTTCGCCTTCGAGTGCCAACCGTCGCTTGCGCGCAGATGACTTCTTCTCGAGCAGGTGGTTGCGGTTGCGCTTGCGCCGCACGAGCTTGCCGGAACCGGTGGTCTTGAAGCGCTTCTTGGCTCCGCTGTGGGTCTTCATCTTGGGCATGGTGTTGCTGCCTTGCTTGTGGGGTTCGATGGATGTGGCGCTGCGCGGCGGGTAGCGCGCGCCGCCGCAGCTCAGTCGCTCGGCGGGTCTGCGGCCTTGCGACGCTGGCGTGAAGCACGGTCCGGGCTCAGCAACATCGTCATGTTGCGCCCGTCGAGGCGGGGAAACTGGTCGACCTTCCCGACATCGGCAACCGCTTCGGCCACCCGTTCGAGAATCTGGCCGCCGAGCTCGGGATGAAACACCTCGCGTCCCCTGAACATGACCGTGACTTTCACCTTGTGGCCGTCCTCGAGGAACTTGCAGACCTTGGCCGTCTTGGTGCCGAAGTCTCCGGTCCCGATCTTGGGCCGGTACTTCATCTCCTTCAGCCCGGCATGGGTCGCCTTGCGTCGCGACTCCTTCGCTCGCTGCGCCGCCTCGTACTTGTACTTGCCGTAATCCATGATCCGGCAGACCGGCGGGGCGGCGTTCGGCGCCACCTCGACGAGGTCCAAGTCCATATTGCGGGCGATTTGCAGAGCCTCGGGAACCGACTTGATGCCGATCTGCTCGCCGTCGGGTGCAACCAAGCGGACCTCGCGGACCCTGATGTCCTCGTTGATCCGGGCGTCACCGTCGCTTGCGCGTGCTATGGCCGTACTCGCTTGTCCAAAGGACGCTCCTCGTCCACGCGGCGCCCTGTGCGAGCCCAGTACCGGAACGCGCCCTGCGGCGGTTCGGTGGGGGTCAGACCCCGCTTGTTCCAGTTGTAGGGGCCGTAGGGTAACAGCGCTGGAGAAAGCCAGCACAGCTGCGGCAGCGGCGTCGGCGTGAGCCAGCACAGCCAATCGGGGCGGGGAGGTCAGCGATGAGCACGTTGTGGACACCGGAGGGTGAGCATCGCGTGCCCCGCGACAACGCCGACGAGCCGACGGTGGCACCGGCCAACGAAGGAGAGGGCGGCGCCTTCGCCGGCGATCTCGACATCGATCCAGAGACCGGGCTGCCGATCGATCCGCGCACTGGCGAGCCGTTCGATCCCGAAGAGCTGGCCGCAATGCAGGAGCAACTGCGCGAGGCCCAGGAACAGCTCGTCTCGGTGCCCGCGGCCGAGATCGTGCAGAACCACATGATGGGGCTGTTCGAGCTGGCCGCACTGCACCTGCGACGCGACCCGCCCGACTTGGCTGAAGCCAGGCTGCCGATTGACGCCTTGGGCCTGCTGGTGGACAACCTCGCCGACCAACTGCCTGCTGGCGAGACGCTGCGGGGTGCGCTGCAGCAGATCCGGCTGGCATACGTGGAGATCCACAAGAGCCAGACGGCAGCCGAAGCCGAATAGGCGCGACTGCCGGGCCACCGGCGACTCGGGCCAAGGCACCCTCCGCACGAAAAACCAGCAGGGCGCGACGAGTCGCCGCAGGTACCGTTACCGCCCGTGCTCAAACTCGTACTCCCGAAGGGTTCGCTCGAAGAGCAGACCCTGCAACTGTTCGCAGAAGCCGACCTGCAGGTACGCCGGAGTTCTGCGGTGGACTATCGCGCCGCCATTGACGACCCCCGCGTCAGCGACGTGCGGATCTTGCGGCCCCAAGAGATACCCGCCTACGTGGAGGACGGCCTGTTCGACTTGGGCATCGGTGGACGCGACTGGATCGAAGAGACCAGCAGCGACGTGGTCTCGCTGGGCGAGCTGCGCTATTCCAAGGCCACGTCGCGGCCGTTCAGGATCGTCGTCGCCGTTCCCGAGGACAGCGACTTCCAGGAGCTCACCGACCTGCCCGACGGTGTTCGCATATCGAGCGAGTATCCCGAGCTCACTCGGCGGCACTTCGCCGAGCGGGGCGTGTCTGCTGACATCCGATTGAGCTATGGCGCCACCGAGGCAAAGGCACCCGAGATCGTCGACGCCGTCGTTGACGGCACCGAGACCGGGCGGGGCCTGCGGGCAGCCCGCCTGCGGATCATCGACGAGATCCTCACGAGCTACACCGAGATCTTCACCAACCGCGAGGCCTACGACGACCCCGACAAGCGCCGGGCGATGACACAGATCAAGACGCTGCTGGACGGGGTGCTGGACGCTCGCGGCCGTGTGCTGGTGAAGCTGAACGTCGGGCGCGAGCACCTCGACGCCGTGGTGAAGCTGCTTCCCTCGATGAAGGCCCCGACGGTGAACGAACTGTGGGGCGGCGAGGCCTACGCAGTGGAGACGGTCGTGCCGAAGCACCAGATCAACGTGCTCATCCCCGAACTCCTCGAACAGGGCGCTGCCGACATCATCGAGATGCCGATCTCCAAGATCGTCCCCTGAGCACCCCGCTCAACGCCGCGAGGACCCACAGCACCAAGCCAAGCGGTTCTTGCACTGCCGGCCACGCAAATGGCAATGCGGTTTTCTTCGCGCATATCCGGCAACGTGTACCCGATCACATATCCTCGGCTTCCGCCCAAACGGTGATCTAGGAACCAGAGCCGAATGACATGATCCCTCACGCCAAGTCTCGAAGCTGGAGGCGTGTGCTCCCTGCCTTGTTCGTGCTGAGCGCGGCCGCGCTGGTGCCGGTCTCCGCAGCCGCTGCGCAGTCGGGCGAATCCGATCTTGCCGACGTGGAGCGCGTGCGCTACGGCGGGGCGGACCGCTACGCCACCTCCCTGCTGATCGCCGAGGCGGTCGCTGCCGATGCCGGCGGCGAGTTGGAATGGGTCGTGATGGTGTCGGGCCGCAGCTGGCATGAGGCTGTCGTGGCGGCGTCGGTGGCGGCGCATCTCGACGCCCCGGTGCTGATGACTCCCCCAGATGCCGTGCGCAGCGACGCGCTGCAGTTCCTGGGCCGCGTCGGGGCCTCAAAGGTGCTGCTGGTCACCAGCGGCACCGGATCGATGCACACGATCACGAGCGCCGTCGACAGACAACTGAGCGAAGCCGCAATCACCGTCGAGCGCATTGACGGCGACGACCAGTACCGCACCGGCGTCGCGGTCGCAGAACGGCTCGGTGCAGTCGGCAATCTGGGCGATGCCAGAACTGCCATCATCGCCAGCGGCGAGGTGTTCGCTGACGCGCTGGTTGCGGGTCCGCTGTCTGCGCACGGGGTCCATCCGGTGCTGCTGACACCGAGCACCGGGCTGCACCAGTCGGTGGCCGACTATCTCGTGAGCAAGCGCATCGAGCGCGTCGTGCTCATGGGCGGGACGGCTGCCCTGTCTGCGGAGGTGGAAGACGCAATCACCGAGCTGGGCATTTCAGCAGACCGCGTCGCCGGGGCAACCCGGTTCGAGACGGCAACGCGGTTCGCCGAGTACGCGGCCGGGCAGTCGAGCAACGGGTGCTTTGCTCAAGCCAGAGTTGGGCTCGCCCGGGCGCGCGTTCCGTTCGACTCGTTCAGCGCTGCGCCGCTGCTGGCCCGCCGATGCGCCGCGCTCGTGCTCACCAGTCCCAGCCAGATACCGCCGAGCACCGCCGACTACCTCGACACGGTCCGGCGCTCAACCAGCGACGGCGCTGTGCAACTGTCGGTATTCGGTGGCGAATCGGCCGTCGCCACGTCGGCCATCGACGCCTACCTCGCAGGAGATGACGCTGATAGCGATGATTCCGAAGCTGAAGATGCGGCCGTGGGCCCGTGCGGCGGCACCCCCACCGACGCTCCAGTGCAACTGCTCGAGAACCGATGGGGGGCAAAGGAACCAGATTGGTCTCCCGACTGTCAGCGCATTGTCTACAGCGATGGAGGCGCGCTCATAGTGGCCGATCGTGACGGCACCAATGGGCGAGGGCTGGCCACCATGGTCGAGGCCTCGCATCACCGTCCGGCATGGTCTCCAGATGGCACCAAGATTGCCTTCGTAGGGCGACCGTATGGTGATAACGAGATCAACCAGGCCCATATTTGGACGGTCAATAGCGACGGATCGAACCCGGTCCAGTTGACCAGCGGTGCGGTGGAGGATGAATCTCCAACGTGGTCGCCTGATGGCCGCAAGCTGGCATTCGAACGCCATAGCTTGGAACACAAGGAGTGGTACATCGTGACCATGGATGCCGACGGCGACAATCCGGTCGACGTGAATCGGAAATCCGGCGGGGGAGCAACGCCAGCCTGGTCACCTGACGGCTCGCAGATTGCGTTCGACTCTCCTTGGGGTGGACACCTGGCAGTCATGGACGCCGACGGAACCAATGTGATGCTCTTGCCGCTCAAAGACAGCGCGGGAGGCCAGATAGAACCTTTCCCCGAAAGCAAGCTGTCGTGGTCGCCGGACGGCACCCGTCTGGCATTCACCATGTACGACACGCGGGATGGGCGCTCGGTTGCATGGGAATCGAACATCGCCGTTCTCGAGATCAGCAGCGGCGAGATCACTCAGGTCACCGGCATGGAAGGCCAAGAAAACAACCCAGCTTGGTCATCGGATGGCCAGCGAATCCTCTTCAACACGAGTCAGGTGATCGACGGCGTCAACAGGGCGAACCACATCTTCGTAGTCGGTGCCGAGAGATCGGTGTCGCGCTAGCACCGGGGGGCGAGACATCAGTCGGCGAGCGGGGGCGCCTCTTCGAGATCGGTGCCGGTTTCGGCTTCGCCGTCTGCCTCGTCTTCCATGAGATGGCCCAAGCGCATCTTCTTGGTGCGCAGGTAGGCCCGGTTGTAGGGATTGGCATTCGTCGAGGTCGGCACTCGCTCGACAACTTCCAGCCCGTAACCCGACAGCCCGCCGATCTTGTTGGGGTTGTTGGTCATCAGCCGCATCCGCTGCACCCCAAGCTCGGCCAGGATCTGCGCACCGATGCCGTACTCCCTGCTGTCCACCGGCAGGCCCAGCTCCAGGTTGGCGTCGACCGTGTC
This sequence comes from Acidimicrobiales bacterium, assembly GCA_965116715.1. Lineage (GTDB taxonomy): Bacteria > Actinomycetota > Acidimicrobiia > Acidimicrobiales > Poriferisodalaceae > Poriferisodalis. The sequence continues at coordinate 3,527,658 of OZ220724.1, read as the reverse complement.
GCGGCCGGCGTCCTGCAGCGAGTACGCCGCAATCTTGTGGCCGATGCCGATGCCGCGGCCCTCATGGCCCCGCAGGTACACCAGCACGCCTGCGCCTGCTTCGGCGATGGCCTCGAGCGCACTGTGCAACTGTGAACCGCAGTCGCAGCGCATCGACGCCAGGATGTCGCCGGTCAGGCATTCGCTGTGAACTCGCACCAGCACCGGCTCTGCGCCCATCACTGCCCCATAGGTGAGGGCCAGATGCTCGGTGTCGTCGAAGTCGCGGAAGACGTGACCGGTGAACTCGCCGTAGATGGTGGGGATGCGAGCCTGCGAGATCGGGTCGACCAAGCGCTCGTTGACACGCCGGTAACGGATGAGGTCGGCAATCGAGATGAGCAGCAGGCCGTGCCGTTCGCAGAACTCGATGAGGTCGGGCACGCGGGCCATGGTCCCGTCGTCGTTGACCACCTCGCAGAGCACGCCCGCCGGATGGCAGCCGGCCAGCCGGGCGAGATCGACTGCGGCTTCGGTGTGGCCGGCTCGCTTGAGCACGCCGCCTGGCCGGTAGCGCAACGGCAGCACATGGCCGGGACGGTTGAAGTCGTTTGCGTTCGACTTGGGGTCTGCCAGCAGGTTGAGCGTGAGTGAGCGGTCCGCCGCCGAGATTCCCGTCGTGGTGCCCTCAGCCGCATCCACCGTCACCGTGTAGGCGGTGCGCATGGACTCGGTGTTGACCGTCACCATGAGCGGCAGCGCCAGCTCGTCGAGACGCTCCCCCATCAGCGGAGCGCAGATGACGCCCGACGTGTAGCGGACGAAGAACGCCATCGCCTCGGGGGTGGCGTGCTCGGCCGCCATGATGAGATCGCCCTCGTTCTCGCGGTCTTCGTCGTCGACCACCACCACGATCTCGCCGCGGCCGATCGCGGCGATCGCGTCGGGAATGGCAGCGAACGGCGCCACAGCAGGTGCGTCGTCGGCTGCGTTGCGGTCGGTCATGCCGGACTCACTCATCGTCGGTTGCTGCACCATTCTGCCCCAGCAGGCGCTCGACGTAGCGGGCGAGGACGTCGACCTCGAGGTTGACGAGGTCGCCGGCCTGCGCCGTGCCCATAGTGGTCATGGCCATGGTGTGCGGGATCAGCGCCACCGAGAACTCGCATCCGCCCTCGTCGTCGTCGGTGATGTCGAAGCACGTCAGGCTGATGCCGTTGAGGGTCACTGAGCCCTTCTCGACCAGGTAGCGGCGCAGGCCGCCCTCGGGTCCCACGGCGACGCGCAGGTCAGGGGCGGGGCGCGTGATGGTCGCCACTCCGTCCACGTGACCCTGCACGAGGTGTCCGCCGAGCCGGTCGGCGTAACGCATGCAGCGCTCGAGGTTCACGGGGTCACCCTCGGCCAACGAGCCCAGCGCGGTTCGCTTGACAGTCTCTGCGCTGACGTCGGCCTCCCACCAACCGTCCCCCATCTCGACCACGGTCAGGCAGCAGCCATTCACCGAGATCGAGTCGTCGACGGCGGCATCGGTGAGCACGAGGGCGGCGTTGAACCGGTACCTCTCGCCGTCGCGGCCAGCGAAGCTGCCGAGCTCTTCGACGAGTCCTGTGTACATCGCCCGTCCTTCCAGGGATCGGTTCTCAGGTTGCCGGGCGTCCGGCGGCCTGATCTGAAGCGACGGTACCGGCCGCATGCCCGGCTGCCAGCATCGTGATGCGCACGTCGGGCCCGACCCGACGGACCTCGGCGAACCGGCCACGCCACAGGTCACCGACGGTGGGCGCCCCCTCACCCGCCAGCATCGGCAGCCCGTCGTCGCCGCCCATGAACGCCGGAGCGAGATAGACGACGTACTCGTCCACCAACCCGGCCCGATGGAACTCTCCGGCGACACCGGCGCCGCCCTCCACCAGCAGCTCCACGACGCCATCAGCGGCCAGCCCGGCCAGCACCTCGGGCAGCGGCCCGCTCACCTCGTTGCAGGGATGGACATTGGCCCCCGCCGGTGCCGTGCCCAGTACGAAACGCCTCGGATCGGCGCCGGGCGCATCTCGCACGGTCAGCGATGGGTTGTCATCACGCACGGTGCCCGCACCGACGAGCACCGCGTCGCAACGGGCGCGCAGGGCGTGTGCGTCGGCACGGGCCTCGGGTGAGGTGATCCACTGCGACGTGCCGTCAGCGGCCGCGATCCTCCCGTCCAAGGTGGCTGCCAGCTTCAGCACGACCCACGGCCGGCCCTCGCGCCGCTGGTGCAGGTACGGCCGAAGCGAAGCCTCCGCTGACCCATCAGCGTCGGTGATGGCGGTGTCGATGCCTGCAGCCCGCAGTGCCGTCACTCCCGTGCCAGCCACGTTCGGATCGGGGTCGGAGACGCCAGCGCGGACCCGTGCAATGCCCGCCTCGATGATGGCGTCCACGCACGGCGGTGTGCGGCCAGTGTGCGAGCAGGGCTCGAGCGTGGTGTACAGCGTGGCGCCGCCGGTCTCGGCGCCTGCGGCACGAGCAGCATCGAGCGCGACGACTTCGGCGTGGCGCCCGGGCGGCGGCTCGGTGGCGCCGTCGAAAGCGGCGCCTGCGGCAGTGACGAGCACCGAGCCCACCCACGGGTTCGGCGCCGTGGTGCCGCGCACGCTCTCCCCGAGCTGCACGGCGTGCTGCATGTGGGTGTCGCCGGCGGCGGAACTCGACGGCTCGCCGGCGGGAGCGAGATCGTCGGCCGGCATCAGTGCAGCCGTTCGCCGGCCAGCAGGGCCAGCGCATGGGGCAGGACGTCCGCGACTGCCTCGAAGCACTCGACGCAACCCTTGGTGGAACCGGGCGTGTTGAGCACGATCGCGTGCCCGATGATGCCCGCAACGCCTCGCGACAGGCGGCCGAGCGGGTTCACCAGCCGCATGGCCTCCGCCAGACCCGGCGCTTCGCGCTCGATGACGGCGCGGGTGCCTTCGGGCGTGAGATCTCGCTCGGTGAAACCGGTCCCGCCGGTCGAGATGATCAGGCCCTCGAACCCGTCCGACATCGACCGCAGGGCGTCGGCCACCGTGTCGACGCCGTCGGCCACGACGCGTCGCTCGACCACCTCGTAGCCGGCCGCAGCCAGGGCAGTGCCGAGCGCCTCGCCGCTGCGGTCCTCACGGGTTCCCGCGATCACCCCGTCGGAAACGGTCAACACCTTGGCCGCGAGCTTCGGCCGGCTCTCGGAGGGTTCGGGGCCGCCGTGGCCATGCTGATGCGACGGATGATGCGTCGCGTGAGTCTCGGCCATCGCGCCACGCTACCGATGTCGGTTTGGGCGGGACGCTGGCCACGTCGCTGCGAGCTGAGGCCTGCCCGGCGGCTGGCTGGCACCCCAGCGGCCGGCCCCCCGGCGGCAGGCCCCCCGGCAGCAGGCTCGGCCGCCTCACTAACCTGCGGATCATGGCGTATGCGAGCGACCGAACCTATCTCGATGCCGACAGTCACCTCATGGAGCTGCCGGATTTCCTGCAGTCACACGCTGAGGACGACATGCGGGCACGGCTCCCGAAGATCGAATTCTCCAGCGCCGGCGAATCGGTGAACAACTTCGAGGCGGCGGGCGGCAGCCGTTCCCACGCGCCCGAGACCGTGGCCGAGCTCGTGGCACTGGGCGATGACCTGATCCGGGGACCGAAGGGGTACCACGCGCTGGGAGCGTTCAACCCCGCCGAACGTACGACGGCACTGGACCTGCTGGGCTTCGACCGTCAGTTCGTGTTCGCCACCTTCAGCGCCGGTGTGGTGTTCGATCCCAAGCTGGACAACGACCTCCGCTATGGCGCGGCCCGTGCACACAACCGTGGCATGGCTGAGTTCTGCGCCGACGACGACCGCATGATCGGCGTGGCCTTGCTGCCGCTCGACGATCCGCAGATGGCAATGGACGAGATGTCGTTTGCGCTCGAAGCCGGGCTGGGCGCCATGTGGGTGCCGCACCGGCCCGCCGGCGGTCGCTCACCGGGTCACGACGACCTCGACCCGGTCTGGGCGCAGATGGCCGAAGCCGGCGTGCCGTTCCTGCTGCATGTCGGCGGGAACCCGCTGCAGATCGCGCCGGAGTGGATGAACACGGGCCGCCCCACGCCGACGGACTGGCTGGGCGGCGGCGAGAACGTCCGCGGCAAGGACATGGTTGCGCTGCACCATGCGGCCGAGACGTTCGTGGGCGTTCTGGTGCTCGACGGCGTGCTGAGCCGGCACCCGAACCTGCGCGGCGGGGTGATCGAGCTCGGCGCTGCCTGGGTACCCCAGATGCTGCGGCGGCTGGACGTGACCGTCGAGACCTGGAAGCGCTCCGAGCCCGAGTTGGCTGCGTTCACCGAGCTGCCGTCCGCCCAGGTCACCCGCCAGATGGCCTTCACGCCCTACCCCATCGAAGATGTCGGCGCCATGATCCGCGAGTCCAACGAGCACCTGTACATGTTCTCGAGCGACTACCCCCACATCGAAGGCGGCCGGAACCCGCTGGGCCGCTTCAACGCGTCGCTGGAAGGCTTCGACGGCGGGGTGCTCGACCGGTTCTTCGCTGACAACATGGCAGAGCTGATCGGCGAGGGGTCCTGACCCCGCTGACCCCGCACGCCGGTTCATCCGTGGTATTCCGGCGGCAGGAACCGCTCCAGCCCTGAGGAAGAATCGAGGTCATCCATGACTGCAATCAGCGAAGTAAGCCGCGTCGTCACGTTTGATCTCGACACCGTCCGTGTCGTGCTGCATGTGCTGGCAGTGACGGTGTGGATCGGCGGCCAGATCGTGGTCGGGGCGGTGGTGCCGGTGGTCGGGCGCGCCTTCCCGGGCTCGGGCAAGGTCGCTGCGAAAGCCTTCTCGCGAGTGGCGTGGCCGGCGTTCGGCATCGCCGTGGTGACTGGCCTCTGGTCGATGCTGGCCATCCCCAGCGAGGAGACGAGCACGGGCTGGTCGATGCTGCTCGGCATCAAGATGCTGCTGGTGCTCATCTCCGGCGTGGGAGCGCTGGTGCACCAGAACGCAGGCGACAACGTTGCCAAGCGGGGCGCTGGCGCAGGCGTGTCGCTGCTGTGCGGCCTGACGGCGCTGCTGTTCGGCGTGATGCTCTAGCCCTGCCCCCCACGGGCACAGCTACCAGACGGCGCCGGCGACTCGCAGGTCGAGCACGTCGTCGTCGCTGTAGCCCAGTTCGGCCAGGATCTCGTCGGTGTGCTCGCCGTAGTCGGCGGCGGTGCCGCGCGCTCCCCGGTAGTCGTCCACATCGAACACGACCGGCGGGCCGACGAAGCCGTCGTCGAACGTCACCAGGTACTCATTGGCCAGGATGTCGTCGTTCGTCGCCAGGTCTTCCACCCGGTTGACGGGCGACACCCATGCCCCGCTGCCCCGGATGGCCCGCCACCACCCATCGGTGGTGCCGGTCTTCATGTGTTCCGCGAACAGCGGTGCGAACTCGGCGCGATTGCGCACCACATCGTCGAACGTGGCGAATCTGGGGTCCTCCAGCCATGACTCGATGCCGACAGCGTGCGTCAGACCCCGCCAATGCGCATCCTGCAGTGCCGCGATGGCAATCCAGCCGTCGGAGGTCTCGTACACCGTGAACAGCGGGTTCCACGCGCTGCGGTGATCGAAGCGGTCCATGCGCTGGCCGAGGTTCGCCGCGGTGCCCACGGCTTGGCTGGTCAGCCACAGCAGCGCCTGGGTCTGCGAGGTGCCCACCACGCAGCCCTTCCCGGTGCGCGCACGCTTGAGCAGCCCGGCCATCACCGCCGACGCCATGTTGGTGCCGGTGAGGATGTCGCTCAGCGATCCCGGCGGGTAAGTGGGCGCTTCGGTGGGCGCAATCGCGTCCATGAATCCGGCGTGGGCCATGCCGACGGTGTCCTGGCAGAGATCATCGGCCAGCTCGCCGCGCAGGCCGAAGCCGCCTCCCCGGCAGTACACGAGCTGCGGGTTCAACTCCATCAGCGTCTCGGTGTCCGCGCCATAGGGGGCCAGCCCGGAGTCGCGCAGGTTGGTGATGAACGCGTCCGCGCCGCGCACCAATCGTTCGAAGACAGGCCGTCCGGCGTCGGAGGCGATGTCCAGCGCCAGCGCCCGCTTGTTGCGGTTCAGCGAGGCGTAGAGCCACTTGCGGCCCCGCTCGTCGAAGCTCACGCCGAACACGCTCGCGAAGCTGCGCATGAAGTCGGCCTGGCCGATCTGCTCGATCTTGACGACGTCTGCGCCGAGCGATGCCAGGGTGAGCCCGCCCGTCGGCCCCTGCACGTACTTCGTCAGTTCGACGACCCGGATGCCGGCGAGCGGAGCTTCTGCGGCAGTCTCGTCGTGCATCGACCCTCCAGCTTCGGCTGCATATCGAAGCAGGCTCGTCGCTCACGCGCTTGACTTGTGCGAGCCTGCAATCTGGGCACGACCGAAGGGAAGAGCCGATGACGGGAACCGACTACACCTGCTTCGACGTGGAGGTGCGCGACCAGGTCGCCAGCCTGGTCATGAAGCGGCCCGAGAAGGCCAACTCGATGATCTTGGAGTTCTGGCGGGAACTGCCCGAGATCACCGATGAGATCTCGTCTGGCACCGACGCCCGGGTGGTCGTGCTGTCGGCGATCGGCCGGCACTTCTGCTCGGGCATGGATCTCGCCGTGTTCGGTGGCTTCGACGAGCCAACCAGCGGCGTGGGCGGCGGCCACAGCAGCCGGACGCGGGCGCAGATCCGCAACACGGCGCTGCGCGCGCAGCAGACCTTCAACGCCTTCGAGCAGAGCCGGCTGCCGGTCATCGCCGCCATCCAGGGCGCGTGCGTCGGCGGCGGCGTCGACATGGTCTCGGCCTGCGACCTGCGCTACGCCACGCAGGACGCGTTCTTCTCGATCCAGGAGATCAACATCGGCATGACCGCCGACGTCGGCACGCTGCAGCGCATGCCCAAGCTGGTGCCCGAGGGTGTCGTGCGCGAGTTGGCCTTCACGGGCCGCCGCATGGGTGCCGAAGAGGCGCTGGACCGCGGGTTTGTGAACGCCGTCTACGACGACCACGACTCGATGATGAAGGCGGTCGACGAGATCGCTGCGCAGATTGCTGCAAAGAGTCCGATGGCGATCTGGGGCACGAAGCAGTCGATGAACTTCAGCCGCGATCACTCGGTGGCCGACGGCTTGGAGTACATCGCGACGTGGAACGCAGCGATGTTCGACACCGACGACATGGGCGAGGCATTCCGGGCCCAGATGGAGAACCGTGATCCCGACTACCCCGACCACCGGCCCATGGGCAAGGGCTTCGGCGCCTGAGAAGGCGCGCAGGCAACACAGCGCCTGACAAGGCGCGCAGGAGGTACGGCGCATGACGCAACTCTCATTGGTGCCGCTCGAATGCGGCTGGCTGTCGACCGCGACGGCGTCGGTGATCGCCGATGCGCCCGGAAATGTGCGGCTGCCGATCCCGAGCTGGTTGGTGCGCCATCCCAGCGGCCAGACGCTGGTGTTCGACACCGGGATGCACCCCCAAGTGCAGCAGGGCGTGGGCGCCCGCTACCCGCTGCTCGCGAAATCGTTCGAGGCCGACTACTCGTCAGACGACGAGGTGGCGGCACGGCTGCGCAGCGTCCACGTTGATCCCGACGAGCTGACCTTTGCCATCTTCAGCCACCTGCATTTCGACCACTGCGGCGGCACCGAGCTGCTGCCCAACGCGCGGCTGATCTGCCAGCGGGCCGAGTGGGAATCGGGGCATCACCCCAAGCTGATCGAGCACGAGGTGTACAAGCCCGACGACTTCGACCTGGGCCATGACGTGCTGCTCATCGACGGCACCCACGACGTGTTCGGCGACGGCTCAGTGACGTGCATTCCCACGCCGGGGCACACTGCCGGCCACCAGTCGCTGCGGGTCGAGCTCGACAGCGGGCCGGTCGTGCTGACCGGCGACTGCGTCTACTGGGAAGACGTGCTGGACCGGATGCTGCTGCCGCCGTTCGGCTTCGACCACGACATGCAGCTCGAGTCGATGCAGCGCCTGAAGTCGATGCGCGACGACGAGGGCTGCCGCCTGCTGTACGGGCACGACGACACCCAGTGGGCCACGCTGCCCCACGAAGGGGTCGGGCTGACCTAGCCCGCCCTCGCCGCGGCCAACGCGGCGGGCGTCAACCGAGCAGGCTGATGTACAGCGGAACCCAGATGGGCACCATGAAGGCCGCCATCGTCAGCAGCAGCGTCCGGGTCTGACGCGCGATCGCGCTGTCGATGGCGACGCGCAACTCGACGAAGTCGACCTTGGTGGCCAGAGAGTCGGTGCCGTCAGGAATGATGGTCTTCATGAGCGTCGCAGCGGACCCCTCTCCCAGCTCGTCCACCAGCGTCTTCACCAAGGTAGTCCGTTCAAGTTCGTCGATGGTCACGAAGCCCCCCTCGGCCGTATCTCCTGCGTGCCCCGGACTGCAAACATGAATTTTGTGAGAATCCAATCAACTTCATGGGCACTCCAGGTACGCGGAGAAGCCGGTCAGATCGGGAGCCGCTGCAATCGAATTCCGTTCTCGCCGACGTGGTAGAAGAACGGCCCCGGTCGAATGCACGCTGCGCGAATAGCAGCCAAGTTGTTCAGATAGCAATCGGCCATCGCTTGCACTTTCAGACCTCTTGACGGGTGCAAGCAGAAGCACCGTGCGCCGTAGAGATTGACCGCCCATCCCTCCCGAGTGCGAACCCGCCTGTCCTTCATGAATGCGATCCAGCCACGACGCGCCACGAGCTCCAGCCAGACTTCGTCGGCAACATCCTCATCAGCCGGGACGCCGTAGTGCTCGGCCAACGTGACCACGGTCAGCCCGGCGGCTCGCAGGCGGTCCGGAACTCCCTTGCGCCCGAGGCTTCGGTCCAAGAAGACGTCAGGCAGCCCAGCTGGATGTGGCACGCAGGAAGTCCCAGAGATGCTCTTGCGGCATCCCGTATTCCTCGCTCACGGTCCTCGGCGATTCGCCGGCTTCGAGCAAGCTCAGGGCATCGACGACACGAGCACCGCCGCGGGCGAAGATCGGCGCTCCGGCCGAGCGTTTCGGATCGGCCACGACCTCGCCGTTCTCGAATGGCGGAATCCGGATCCGCTCGGCGAATCCGTCAGTCGCATAGTCGATACGTTCGAGATAGTCGGAGATGACCTCCGCGAAGACCCCTTGGCCGTTCCTGACGACCACGAGTTCCATGGCAGCGTGTCCGACCTCGGTGTCGCAGAAGCGACCGCCGTAGTCAAAGAGAATCTCAGCGCCGTCGGTGTACAGCCTCCGCGACGCCAAGGCGTATTCGACCCCCAGCTCTCGGATGAGGATCTCCAATGCCGGCCGCACCCGCTGCAGTGGCACGCCTCGACGGCGAACGGCGGCCACGACGAGCGCTTCAGCGGCTCCGATGAACGGGATCGACGGCAGTCCGCGGGAACTCGCCTTCAACGACGTGATGATGGGTTCACCGATGACCGGGCGACCGGAGCGAGGCTGACGGCGATAGCCCTGCACCCACGTACCCATTGTCGAAGCAGGGACATCGACGATCTGGGCTGCCTCGGCGATCGTGTACAGCGGTCGCTGGGTTCGCAGCTGCCACGACGACACTTCCGACATCTGGGTGCGCCTTACCGTGAGTCCCTCAAGTCCCGAGACTAGCGGTAGGTCGATTGAGCGCCGGGCTCATCGGTGAGTGCTCGCGGGCGGGTCGACGCGGTAGAAGCGCCGGGCGGTGCCGGCAAACAGGTCAGCGCGCTCAGCGGCGGTGTAGCCCGCCTCATCGCAGATGCGCTGGAAGGCGTTGAACAGCACCGTGTACGAGCAGCCCTGCTTGTCGACCGGGAAGTTGCTCTCGAACATGCAGCGATCGGGGCCAAACGTCTCGATGCAGTGGCGGATGTCGTCGCTCCACGTGGCTGCGACGTGCTCCGAGGACGGTGCTTGGGGCAGCCGCTTGAAGCCGACGCCGTAGATGCTCATGCCGATCCCGCCCACCTTGACGGTGACCTGGGGGTGGCGGGCGAGCGCCTCGAGTGCCGGCCGCACGACTGCGCGCACCTCGTCGCGGCGGTCGGCGTAGGGGCCGATGCCCAGCGGGCCGCCGAGGTGGTCGAGCACGACGGGCGTGTCGGGCACTGCGTGCGCCAAGTCGACGAGTTCTCTCACCTGCGGGTGGAACATCCAGCCGTCGAAGCTGAAGCCCATGCGGCCGAGCGTTGCGTAGCCCGCCCGGAAATCCGGGTCGGCGAGCAGCTCTGGCGGGGGCTTGGTGTGGCTCTCGCGGATCTGGTCGCTGCCGTCCCATGCGTTGGCATGGCGGATGCCACGGAACAGCCCCTCGCCGGCCTCGTCGTGCGCGGCCAGCACCTCTTCGACGGCGTTGCCCAGCGTCAGGTCGGCGAAGCTGACGATGGCCGCGATGGTCGCGCCGTCGGCCTCGGCGGAGATGGCCGCCTGCTCCCGAACGAACTCAGTCTCGCCCACGGGACGCATGTGCTCAGGCCCGCTCGTGTAGTAGCCGGCCGCGCACTCCACAAAGACGGTCTGGGTGACGTTGTGGCCGGCTCCCGTGTCCTCGTGCAGTTCGGGCACCAAGTAGGTGCCTGCCGGGAAATCCCACAGGTGGTGATGCGGATCGACGATCTCCTCGTCGGCGTCGATCGGCTGCTCAGCGGTGGCTGCCAGCCATGCGTCCTTGTCGTCAGGCACTGCCGCTCCCTCTCGTTCGAATCTGTGCAGCAACGCGCGGCACTGTAGGCGGCACAGGCACGCGAGGCATTGGGTTGCCGAAGTGACGAACCGGCGGCGCGTGGCGAGCGCGGCACCGGACGACCACTTCAGACCAGATCGTCGTGCCAGAGGCGGTGGGCGAACTCGTCGGCGCTGATGATGTCGATGCCCTCGGCTGTGCGTCGCGTGCGGGGTTCAAGGCACACCATGATCCGGCGCTCGACGGCGGGATGCTCCACGCCCAGCGCACGCAGCCCACGCAGGTGCCGGCTCGTGACGTTGGCGGTGGCCTTCGCTTCTAAGGCCAGCCGCATGTCGCCGACGATGAAATCGACTTCGATGCCGCTGGGGAGCCGCCAGTAGGTCAGCCGATCGTCGAGTTCGCGGTAGGCGACGTATGCGGAGAGCTCGTGAAAGACCCAGTTCTCGAATGCCTTGCCGTAGGCGTCCGAGCCGCGCTCGAGCTCTCCGCGACGAGCTAGCCGGTTCACCATGCCGACATCCTCAAAGTAGAACTTCGATGCACCGGCCAGACGCCGCTTAGCGCGCCGCTGCCAGCGCGGCAGCCAGCGCCCGAGCAGCGTGTCTTCCAGGATCCCGAAGTACGCCTTGGCAGTCGGTGCCGACACACCGCATTCGCGAGCGATGTTGGTGAAGTTCACGGGTTCGCAGTCACTCAATGCGGCTGCGTCCAGAAAATCCGAGAAGGCGGGCAGGTTGCGCACCAAGCTCTCTGCGGCGACCTCCTGGCGTAGGTAGTCGGCGATGTATGCGTCCTGCAGGCGGCGGGGCCGGCTTGACTCGAAAATGAGCGGCAGGTATCCGTGATTGAGCAACCGATCGAGATCGAAGGCACCGGCGAGCTCTCCGGCGGTCAGGCCGCGCAGCTCGTAGCGAACCGCCCGGCCGCCCAGCAGATTGGCTGCGCCGTGCCTCACCTTGCGAGCGCTCGACCCGCAGAGGGCAAAGTGCAACCCGCGGTGCTCGATCAGCCAGTGCACCTCGTCAAGCAGGGCCGGGACCTTTTGGATCTCGTCGATGACGACTTGGCGCGATGGATCCGGCTCTGCTGCGTCGAGTTCCTCTCGCAAGCGTTCCGGCCGGGTGACGTACATCCGGAATTCATCCGCCTTGAGCAAATCGACCCATACCGCGTCGGGGTACTGCTGCCTGAGCAGGGTGCTCTTGCCCGCTTGGCGCGGTCCCCACAGGAAGAAGGTCTCTTCTCCCGGTGTGGGCAAGAGGATCTGTCGTTGAAACATTCTCTTTAGATTATCATGATAATCTAAAGTTCTCATTTGACTCTGTGGATCAGTTTGGCAGCGCGTGGCAGATTCAGACGTAGTCCCAGGAGTCGGTGGGCTCGAGACCGTCGGGGGTGAGCTGCCACAGTGACGGCGTGGCGACGCCGTCGGCGATGTCCAGATAGCCGACCGTGCCGAGTTGTGCGCTGAGATTGCGGGGGAACGTGGGCGAGCCGGGGTTCACGCACAGCACGCCCGACAGCGTGTCGATGCGGTGGACGTGCGTGTCGCCGTACACGCACACGTCGAGTCGCTCGTCGGCGCCGAAGTGCCGCTCGATCGCGTCAGCCACCGAATAGAACGACATCTCCGGCACCGGCAGGTGATGAGTGAGGCCGATCCGCAGGCCGTCGAAGGTGTGCGCCCAGGCGTTGGCGAGCAACGGATGGTCGGGCTGCACATCTCGCCCGGAGGAGCCGTCGTCGCCGTTGCCGCGGGCCGCCCAGGTGGGAGCGATCTCGTTGAGCCGATCCACGACCGAGATGTCGTAGATGTCACCCGCGTGCAGGATGGCGTCGCAGCCCTCCATGGCCGCATAGGCCTCGGGCCACAGCTCGGGCGCAGCTTCGGGAATGTGCGTGTCCGAGATCAGCCCGATGCGCATCCGGCCACGCTACGGCACTGGCCGGACATGCGACGGACCGGTCGCACGCCGACTCGGGGAACTGCGCTCAGCCGAAGCGAGCACCGTCCGGCAGGCGGGCGCCACGCAGCCATGCGTGGGCATCGGTCTGCCCACGGCCAGCAGGCTGCACCGTCTCCAGCCGGATGAGCCCGCGTCCGGTTGCAACGGCATCGCCGATCAGCATTCCCGGCGTCGCATCGTGCGTCGTCGCCGAAGGAGTACCGGCACGAATGATGAAGCGCTGGCCGTCGAGGGTGGTCCACGCGCCACCCACCCGGATCTGGCGGTCGATGTAGGCAGCGGGCCGGGTCCAGTCGATGTGGCGGTCGTCGGGGCCGAGCTTGCGGGCGTAGGTGGCCTCGCCGTGCTGGGGCTCGGGCGTGGCCAGGCCCTCTCGCAGGGATGTCACCAGGCGCTGTGCCCCGTCGTCCGCCAGCCGGCTGCGCAGTCGCGACGCTGTGTCGCTGGGCCCGATGGGCACTTGGTGACGCCAGTACACGGGCCCCGTGTCGAGGGTTTCCTCAAGCGCCATCAGGCAGACCCCGGTGACATCGTCGCCGGCCAGCAGCGCCCGCTCGACGGGAGCCGCGCCGCGCCAGCGCGGCAGCAGCGAGAAGTGCAGGTTGAGCATCGGCGTCGCTGCGAGCAGCTCGGGGGCGATGAGCTGCCCGTAGGCGACGACTACGGCGCAGTCGGCGCCGCAACCGGCGAGGTCGGCCGGGTCGTGGCTGACCTCCAGACCCAAGTCGGCGGCGGCTGCGCCCACAGGACTGGGCGTCTCGCTGCCTCGGCGGCTGCGCCGGCGTGGGGCGCCAGTCACCACGATGGGCACGTCGAGGCCTGCGCCGACCAGCGCTCGCAAGGCCGGCACAGCGTCGGCCGGCGTGCCTGCGAACGCGATCCGGCGTGGCCGGCTCGGCGGCAGTGGCCCCGTCACGGGCCCGGCTCGAATGCGGTCATCGCCGGCTCAACTGACATCTGTGGAGAGATGCATCCGGTCACCAGACGGGCGTGGCGCGAGACGGCGAAGTGCGTCAGCCGTCCGCTGTATTGCGGCCCACCAGCGGGACCGGACCGCTCGTAGCCGGCCCGTTGGTGCCGGACTGGAGCTGCGCGAGCTGCACTCGCCAGTCCCGCAGGGCTTCCTTGCGCTCGGCTTTTTCGAGATGGTCAACGAGCAGCACGCCGTCGAGGTGGTCGAGCTCATGCTGGAACAGCCGTGCGAGCAGCTCGTCGGCTTCGATGCTCACCTCGTCGCCGTCGAGGTCGCGCCCGACGATGTGGACCTCTTTCGGGCGGACGATCTCGAAGGTCATCCCGGGCACCGACAGGCAACCTTCGGTGTAGGACCACTCGCCGTCGCTCTCGACGATCTCGGGATTGATGAGCGTCTGGGGGCCGTCGCCCTCGTAGAGGTCGAACACGAACAGCCGGCGCTGGATGCCCACTTGCGGGGCGGCGAGGCCGATCCCCTCGGCGTCGTACATGGCAGGCAGCATGTCGTCGACCATGCGCGCCACCCGGCCGTCGATGTCGGTGATCTCGGCGGCGCGCTGGCGCAGCACCGGATCGCCCATCAGCCGGATCTCGAAGGCGCCTCCCATGGATTTCGCAGGCTACCGACGCCGTCAGGCCCGCATCGGGTCGACGGCTACCCGCAGCCGCCCGCTGGGGCGCTCGGTGCCGGCCAAAGCGTCGAGCAGCGAGGCGTGCTCGTCGCTGCGTATGCGCCACGTCCCATCGGCCGGACCGTCGATGTCGAGCGCGTGCGCATGCGGGCCGACCGATAGCCGCTCGATGAAGGCAGGCGCTGCGGCACCAGACACGAGCGCCCACGTCGAAGCAGGCGGCTGTCGCATCTGTGCTCGACGGTCTCGCTCGTCTCGGAGCCACTTGTCCGGGTCGGCCTCGACTGCAGCGCCGAGCACCGGGTGGGCGGGAAGGCGGGTCTGCACGAGGATCCGGCCGTGGCCCGATCGCGGTCCGACGAGCCGCGCTGCGCGCACCAGCAACGCGAACGCCTCCTCCGCAGCGCGATAGCGAGGTGCCATGAGCTCCTGGTCGAAGTCCAGGAAAGCCACTGCATCGGCAGCCCGCACCCGGTGCAGCACTGCTTCGGTGCCGATGTAGAGCGGCGGCTTCCTCCCGTGGACGCCCGGGGCGTCGGCAACTGCATCGCCCACCACCTGGATGACCGGACGCAGGGCCAGTCGCTCCATCTCCTCGGCGACGCCCTTGACCCCCACGCGGGCACGACGAAACTTCATCGCACCGCACGATTCGCAGACCGCCGGCCGGACTTCGCCCGTGTCGAGGTCGGTGAGTAGCTGCTTGTCCAGCCGCAGGGGGCGGCCCGTCTGGGCGGAACACGCCAGCTCGCCGCACGAGTTGCAGTAGGCGAGGCGGGCCCGTCCGGTGCGGTTCAGCACGCACACCACGGTGTCGTCGCTTCGCAACAGCTCGGCGAGCGTCTCGCCGCACCACTCCCCCGTCGCCGGGTCGTCCTGGCGGCGGTCGGCCACCTGCAGCTGCGGCCATCCGTCGCGCTCGACGCGCCTCGGCGAGGCGATGACAGTCACCGCTGCGGCGCCGGCCGTCGCCCGTGCTGCAGCCGGGTCCTCGATGCGCCGTTCGCACAGCGCCAGCGCATCGGGCGAGGGCATCGGCCCGACGAGCAGGCAATGGGCTCCGTCACGACGTGCCCGCTCGACTGCCACGTCACGGGCATTCCAGGTGGGCGCTGCCTCGGACTGGTACGCCTCGTCGTGCTCGTCGAGCACCAGCACTGCGTCGAGTCGGCCGCACGGCGCCCAAGCCGCAGATCGGGCGCCGACGACAGCATGCGCCGCAGCGGCCCCCGCCCAGTCACGCGGCGCGAGCGCGGTCGACACGCCGGCCCGGCGCAGACGGCCTGCAAGCTCGGCCGCCCACGCCACGGTGGGAACCAGCACGAGTGTGCGGCCATGTCGTAGTGCCTCGACGACCAGCGGCCACTTGTCGGCGCACGGACTCAGCCGGACCGCCCGAGGGAACTGCCGATCGGTCGCCCATGCCGCCCGTTCCCAGCCCGGCGGAGCTGAAGCACCGCTGTCGCCGGACAGACTCGACAGACCAGACGCACCCGCGGCGGGCGCAGCATCGCTGTCGCCAGGCGGGCCAGACGACGTCGGCCGCGGGTCGCCTGCCCGCGCGACGTCCGGCCACCGTGAAGGCTCGCTCGGCACGCCAGCGACGACCCGGTCGGGGCTGGCGATTCGCAGGAAATGAACCCGTGTGCCGGCCCAGCGCCATGCGGCCCACCCCGCCAGCTCCACCACATGCGGCGGCGGCCCCACACCGACGACGCTGCTGATCAGCGCCAACCCCACGCCGCGGGGCACCGGTGCGTCCAACCCGGTCACCCAGCCGCGCAAGCGTCGGCGGTTGAGCACCACTCGCACGATCGTGCCGACGCCGACCGGGACACGCCCGGAGGCCAGCTCCGGCGGCAGCAGGTAGGTGAATTCGCGGTCGATAGCCGGCTCGTCGACCAGCACCTGGATCGCCCGCTGCTCTGCCTGCTGCATCGCCGCAGTCTGCCCCGCCCGAGCCCGGGGCTCGGCCTCTACAGGTTCAGCGCAGACTTGAGGTCGTCGACCCGGTCGAGGCGCTCCCAAGGGAACGTCGCGCCATCAGACGACCGCCCGAAGTGGCCGTAGGCGGCCGTGGTCTGGTAGATGGGCTGCCGCAGATCCAAGTCGGCCAGCAGCGCTGACGGCCTCAGATCGAACACCTCGGTCACCGCCGAGGCAATGGCTTCGGGGTCGACATGCGAAGTGCCGAACGTCTCGGTGAGCAGCGAGACCGGCTCCGCGCGCCCGATGGCATAGGCCACCTGGATCTCGCAGCGATCTGCGGCGCCGGCGGCCACGATGTTCTTGGCAACCCAGCGGGCGCCGTACGCAGCCGACCGGTCGACCTTGGAGGGGTCCTTGCCGCTGAACGCTCCCCCGCCGTGACGGGCGTAACCGCCGTAGGTGTCCACGATGATCTTGCGCCCGGTGAGCCCTGCGTCGGCGACCGGTCCGCCGGTGACGAAACTGCCGGAAGGATTCACCAGCAGCTCGAAGTCGTCGTCCGCGAACTGGGCGGGCAGTGTAGGGCGGATGACGTGCTCGAGCAGGTCGGGGCGCATCATGCCGTCGATCTCGATGCCATCGCGGTGCTGGGCGGAGACGACGACGGTGCGCAGCCCGATCGGCTCGCCGTCGCGGTATTCGAAGCTCACCTGCGTCTTGCCGTCCGGGCGCAGGTACGGGATGCGGCCCGATCGGCGCGCCTCGGTGAGCTGCTCGGCCATGCGGTGCGCGATGTGAATCGGCAACGGCATGAACGCCTCGGTTTCGCGGCAGGCGTAACCGAACATCATTCCCTGATCGCCCGCGCCCTGTTCGGGAATGACATCTTCGGTCGCCGCTGCTTCGGAACTGCCGAAGACTCCCGTGGTGATCTCGGGCGACTGCTCGTCCAGGGCGATCATCACGCCGCATGTGTTGCCGTCGAACCCGAGTTCCCCGTGGTCATAGCCGATGCCCGTGATGGTCGACCGCACCACCTTCGGGATGTCGACGTAGGCCTCGGTGGACACCTCGCCGGCCACCACGACAAGGCCGGTGGTGACCAGCGTCTCCACGGCGACGCGGGCGTGCCGGTCCTCGGCGATCAGCGAGTCGAGGATGGCGTCGGAGATCTGGTCGGCCATCTTGTCGGGATGGCCTTCCGTCACCGATTCTGAGGTGAAGGTCCACTGGCTCACCGAGGCTCCAGATTCGATCGTCATCGGCCAGTCGCGCAGGCCTGCCGTACTGCTGCATGCAGCGGCGCGGCAAGGCTAGACGGACGGAGCCACAACCCAGCAGATTGCTAGCGGCGGAGCTCGGTCACCGTGTCGAGCACGGCGTCGGCGACCTCACGCTTGGAGCAGATCGGCAGCGGTCGCACGGTGCCATCGGCCTGCAGGATGGTCACGATGTTGGTGTCGTGGGCGAATCCTGCACCCGCCGCCGAGACGTCATTCGCCACCATCACGTCCAGGTTCTTGCGAGACAGCTTCTGCGCTGCGTTCTCCAGCACATCTGCGGTCTCGGCCGCGAAGCCGACCAGAATCTGTCCCTGCGGCTTGCTCGCCCCCAGACCGGCGAGGATGTCCTTGGTGTGCTCGAGCACGATGACCGGGGCTTGCGCGCCCTCGTCCGGGCTGCCCTTCTTGATCTTCTGCGGGGCCGCCTCTGCAGGCCGGAAGTCGGCCACTGCCGCTGCCATGATGATCACGTCGGCATCAGCGTGCGCCGCCACTGCAGCGTCCATCTCGGCGGCGGAGGTCACGCGCACCTCTCGTATGCCCTCGGGCGGCGGCAGCGGGGCGCTGGTCACCAACGTGACCTCTGCCCCGCGATCGCGGGCGGCGGTGGCAATGGCGTAGCCCTGCTTGCCTGATGACCTGTTGCCGATGAAGCGAACCGGGTCGATGGCCTCGCGGGTGCCGCCGGCGGTGACGGTCACGCTGACGCCGGCGAAGTCGCGGCGTGGCGACGGCGGCTGGCGAGCGGGATCGGGGTCTGGCAGTTGAGCGAGCACCGTCTCTACGGCGGTGAAGATCGTGGCCGGCTCGGCGAGCCGGCCGGTGCCGAGATCGCCGCCGGCGAGCCGCCCCGCTTCGGGCACAACGATGTGGGTGCCCCGCTTCGTGAGCACCTCGATGTTGTGCTGCACGGCCTCGTGCTCCCACATCTCCGTGTGCATGGCCGGGCAGACCACCACCGGCGCCCGCGTGGCGAGCAGCGTGGCAGTGAGCAATCCGTCGGATATGCCTGCTGCGTAGCTCCCGATGACCCGCGCCGTCGCCGGCGCCACGACGATCACATCGGCCGTCTGGCCCAATGTCGTGTGCGGGATGGGATCGTCTTCGTCGAAGATTGACGTCTGCACTCGCTCGCTGGCCAGGGCATCGAACGTGGCTCTGCCGACAAAGCGCTGCGCCGCGGCGGTCATCACCGGGACGACATGGGCACCAGCGTCCATCATCAGCCTGCAGAGGATGACGGCCTTGTACGCGGCGATGCCGCCGCTGACGCCGAGTACCGCGCGGCGCCCGGCAAAGGGCGACGGCGCAGGGGCAGGCAAGCTAGTCCTCGATGTCGGGAACGACCTCGAGCATCGCCGCTTCGGCCTCCGCGGCCGCGAGCGCTTCGGCCTCGAGCCGTGCCCGCTCCTCAGGGTCGAACCGCTCGAACGTGATCTTGTCGGCGTCGATCTCCTCGAAGGCGATCGACAGCGGCTTGCGAGCGACCGACGCCACCTGCGGCGGCACGACGGAGCCGATGCCACCGTCGAGTTGGTTGTAGTAGGAGTTGATCTGCCGCGAACGCATGGCTGCCAAGCTCACCAAGGTGAACTTGGAGTCGACCTTGGCGAGCAGGTCCTCGAGCCCGGGGGTGATCATGGTGTCGGTTGACTCAGTCATCGCAGCGTGAAGGCTACCGGCGGGACCGGGTGCGGGCCACGAATGCGGCGATCTCGCCCACCGTGCTGGAAATGTCCCGGTTCACCACGATCAGGTCGGCCATCCGGTAGCCGACCGGCAGTTCTTCGTCGGCTTTGGCGAGCCGGCGTGCTACCTCTGCATCGGGGTCGCCCCGGCGGCGCATGCGTCTCTCCTGCTCGGCGCGGCTGGGCGGCAACACCATGATGACGAGGGCCGACGGGTCGCGGTTGCGCACCGACACTGCGCCTTGCACGTCGATCTCGAGCACCAGATCCCGGTCGAGATCGGGAGGCGGCATGGGGGTGCCGTAGCGGTACTCGAAGAAGTCGGCCCACTCCAGGAACCCGCCTGCGGAGATGCGGTCGTCGAATGCTTCGGCCGTCACGAACGTGTAGGCCTCAGCCGGCTCGCCGACCCGGCGGGGGCGCGTCGTCCAGGACCGGCTCAGCAGCAGCGATGGGTCCTGCGCCACCAGCTCCGCCACAATCGTGCCCTTGCCTGCGCCGCCCGGTCCGCACACCACGTACAGGGTGACGTCCCAAGACGCACTGTCGCCCGATGCGCGCCCTGGCGCGCCAAGACTCGCAGCGCCGGTGGGCGCCGGGTCGGTCATGCGACGGTATTCACGCGTCCGGGGCGGAATCCTGTGCGAAGTGCTCGCTCAAACGGCGCCGCTGTGTCTCGCCGAGACCTCGCAGCCGCCGGTTGTCGGCGATGCCAATCTCAGCCATCAGGCGGCGAGCCTTGACTTTGCCGAGACCGGGCATCGACTCCAAGGCAGCCAGTGCCTTGAGCTTGCCGACGTTCTCGACACGGTCAGCTTCGGCCAGCAACTCATCGAAGGTGAGCAAGCCCATCTTCAATCGATGCTTGACGTTTGCGCGGACCTCGCGGGCCTCCTTGGCCTTGGCCAGCGCCTCGGCACGCTGCTCGTCACTCAGTTCAGGCAGCGGACTCATTGTGGTGCAGTGTAGCTATGCGTCCGATAGGCCCTAGCGACACTGGGATCAACAACGTCAACGCTCAGGATGCATCCAGCTCGGCAGCCACCTCGGCGACGATGGCTGCTGCGGCAGCGTCCGGATCGGGCGAAGCGGTGACGGCCCGACCGATGACGAGCACATCGGCGCCGGCGGCGATGGCCGCAGCGGGCGTGGCAACGCGGCGCTGATCTGCCTGCACCGCCCCGGCGGGACGGATGCCCGGGACGACGCGCAGCATTCCGGGGACAGTGTTCGTGATCTGGGGAAGATCTGGCGCAGCGCACACGACGCCACCGCAGCCGGCCCGCTCGGCCAGCGTGGCGCGCTCGGCCAGCACTGCGGGCGGAGCATCGGCGTCGGAAGTGAGCACGGTCACGCCGAGTGCTACCGGTGCATCGGTGCCGGGGGTGACGGCCGAGCGGGCGTCTGCAGCGGCCTCCCCGCCCGCAGCGCCCGGCGCACCGGCTGCGCGCGCAGCCGCGCCGTCTCGCAGTCCCCGGACGCCCGCGGCGAGCATGTCCGGCCCGCCCTGGGTGTGCAGGGTGAGCAGCCAGACACCGAGCTCGCCTGCGCGCCGAGCCGCCCGTTCGGTGGTGTTGGGTATGTCGTGCAGCTTGATGTCCAAGAACACCCGGCTGCCCGTCGCCACGATGTCGCGCACGAGTGCGGGACCTTCGGCGGTGAACAGCTCCAGACCGATCTTCATGACGCCGAAGTCGGAGCCGAAGCGCTCCACCAGCGCCATGGCAGAGGCCCGGTCACCCACGTCGAGCGCAAGGGCCAGCCGGTCACGCGCAGTCATGATGTGCGGTCCTCGGCCGACCGGTGGGCGCGCCCCGTCAACTCAGCAGCAGCACGGATGCCGTGCCTCTCGCACCAACGCCGCAGCTCGTTGAGCACGCTGGCGGGCGCTCGCGGGTCCCAGAACGACGCCGTCCCCACCTGAACGGCACAGGCGCCAGCAGCCATGAGCTCCACGGCGTGCTCCCCTTTCGCCACCCCGCCGACGCCCACGATCGGCACGTCGCCGAGCGCCTCGCGGACGTCGTAGATGGCCCTCACCGCCACGGGCCGGATGGCCGGACCCGACAGCCCGCCGCCGCCGTTGCCGAGCGTGGGCTGCGCCGTGGCTGGGTCTATGGACATCCCGAAGATGGTGTTGATGAGCGTGAGCGCGTCGGCTCCCGCGCCCAGGGCTGCCTCGGCGACCTCGACGAGGTCGGTCACATTCGGCGTCAGCTTGGCCCACACGGGCACGCCCGCAGCGGTCGACGCACTGACGGCCTCGGCAGTGGCCAACCGATCGCAGGCGAACATCTGGCCCCGGCCCTCGAGGTTCGGGCAGCTCACGTTCACCTCCAGCGCCGTGAGACCGGCACCGGCGAGCGTTGCCGCCGCGGCGGCGTAGTCGGCCACGGTGCGGCCCCAGATGCTGGCCACCACGCGGGCGCCGGTGCGACGCAGGCGCGGCATCTCGCTGTCGAGCCACGCCTGGGCGCCGGGGTTCTGCAGGCCCACCGCGTTGAGCATCCCGGCGGGAGTGCCCACCACGCGCGGCGCCGGATTGCCTGCCCAATCGAACGGGGACAGCGATTTGGTCACCACGGCACCCAGCGAGGCAAGGTCGACGTAGGCGCCGACCTCCGTGCCGTAGCCGGCGGTGCCGGACGCCGTCATCACCGGGTTGGGCAGCTCCACGCCGCCGACTCGCACAGCCATGTCAACGCCCCCGCGCGGGACGGCCCGGGGCGGTGATTCAGGCACGGCTGCGCCGCATCGACGCATCGAGCTCTGCGTGGAACTCCTGCAACGGGCGCACCCGCAGATCGCTGGCCAGCCATTCGCGCAGGCCCGTCGCGGCAGCGCGTGCGGCGGCCACCGTGGTCAGGCACGGGACGTGATGCGTGCGTGCTGCTGCCCTGATGTGGCGACCGTCGATCTGTGCCCCGCGACCCCTTGGTGTGTTGACCACCAGCTGGATCCGGCCTGCGGCGATGAGCTGTACGGAGTCCTCGCCCGGCGATGTCTCACGACCGTCGACCGACAGCTTCGCCACCTCGACGGCGACAGCCACGCCGTTGCCTCGCAGGTAACCGGCGGTGCCGGCTGTCGCAGCGATGTCGAAGCCGAGATCGGAGAGCACGCGGGCTGCCTCGAGCCCCTCGGGCTTGTCGCGGTCGGCCAGCGTGAGCAGCACCGTGCCGCCCGACGGGAGAGCGTCCCCCGCAGCAATCTGGCTCTTGGCGAATGCCAGCCCGAAGGTGGCGTCGATGCCCATGACCTCGCCCGTCGAGCGCATCTCGGGACCGAGCACGGTGTCCACCGAGGGGAACCGGCCGAACGGCAGCACGGCTTCCTTCACGGCGACATGACGCGGCGCAGCGTCACCGCTGTCTGCACCGTCCGCCGAAGCGGGCGAGGGCAGCTGACCGTTGCGCGACCAGCCGGGCAGCATCCCGCCTGCGACGAGCTCGTCGAGCGTCTCGCCTGCCATTACCCGCGATGCCGCCTTGGCGAGCGACACCCCGGTGGCCTTGGCAACGAACGGGACCGTGCGCGACGCCCGCGGGTTGGCCTCGATCACGAACACCTCACCGGCCTTGACGGCGAACTGCACGTTCAGCAGCCCCACGACGCCGAGCGAGTCGGCGAGGCGCCGGGTATGGGTCACGATCGCCTGCTGGGTCTCGGCGCTCAGGCTGGGCGGCGGGATCGCGCAGGCACTGTCGCCCGAGTGCACGCCTGCCTGCTCGACGTGCTCCATGATGCCGCCGAGCATCCATGCACCGGTGCGGTCCCGCAGCGAGTCCACATCCACCTCGATGGCGTCTTCGAGGAAGCGGTCAACGAGCACGGGCCGCTCGGCCGACAAGCCGCCCTCGCGCCCCAACGAGGAGAATTGCGCCAGCTCGGCCATGGCGGCGGCCAGCTCGTCGTGGTCATAGACGACGGTCATCGCGCGGCCGCCGAGCACGTAGCTGGGCCGTACCAGTGCAGGGAAGCCGATCTGCTCGCAGATCGCTGCCGCCTCCGCCGGTCCGGCCGCGGTGCCGCCCGGCGGCTGCGGGATGGCGAGCTCGGCGCACAGCGCGTTCCAGCGCTCGCGATCCTCGGCCAGGTCGATGGAGTCGGCAGGCGTGCCGCACACCAGTTCTTCAGGCAGCTCAGATGCCAGCTTCAGCGGGGTCTGACCGCCGAGGCTCACGATGACGCCCACCGGCTCCTCGGCGTCGATGATGTTGAGGACGTCCTCGGTGGTCAGCGGCTCGAAATACAGGCGGTCAGAGGTGTCGTAGTCGGTGGAGACCGTCTCGGGATTGCAGTTGACCATCACGGTCTCGTAGCCGGCGTCGCGCAGGGCGAAGCTGGCGTGCACGCAGCAGTAGTCGAACTCGATTCCCTGGCCGATGCGGTTGGGACCCGAGCCCAGGATGACCATGCGGGGGCGGGTGCCGGGCCGGATCTCGTCCTCGTCCTCGTAGGTGGAGTAGTGGTACGGCGTGCGGGCGTCGAACTCGGCGGCGCAGGTATCCACGGTCTTGAACGTGGCGCGCACACCGACACCGAGGCGGGCAGCGCGCACCTCGGCCTCGCTGGCCCCCCACAGCCACGCGAGCTGGGCGTCGGCGAAGCCGAGCTGCTTGGCCCGGCACCACGCACGCCGCCCGAGCTGGCTGGGCCCGCCGACTGATTCCAGCGCCGCCCGTTCGTCGATCACCGCGAGCATCTGGTCCACGAACCACGGGTCCACGCCGGTGGCTGCGCTGATCTCGTCGACCGCGGCGCCCCTGCGCAACAGCTCGCCCATCTCGAAGATGCGCTCGGGCGTGGGCACGCGGATCGCCTCTGCCAGTTCGGCGGTGGAACGCTCGGCGTACTGCGCTTCGCCCGGGTCGGCATTCAGACCGAAACGGCCCTGCTCCAGGCTGCGCAGCGCCTTCTGCAGGCTCTCGGGGAAGGTGCGGCCGATGGCCATGACCTCGCCGACGGACTGCATCTGCGGGCCGAGCACCGGCGTCGCTCCGGGGAGCTTCTCGAACGCCCAGCGAGGGATCTTCGTGACCACGTAGTCGATCGTCGGCTCGAAGCTGGCGGGGGTCTCGCCGGTGATGTCATTGGTGATCTCGTCGAGCGTGTAGCCCACCGCCAGCCGCGCGGCGATCTTGGCGATCGGGAAGCCGGTGGCCTTCGATGCGAGCGCCGAGCTGCGGCTGACGCGGGGGTTCATCTCGATGATGATCTGGGTGCCGTCGGCGGGATTGACGGCGAACTGCACGTTCGAGCCGCCGGTCTCGACGCCGATGCGACGCATGCAGGCGAACGCCGCGTCACGCATCTGCTGGTACTCCACATCGGACAGCGTCTGGGTGGGCGCGACGGTGATCGAGTCGCCAGTGTGCACGCCCATCGCGTCGAAGTTCTCGATGGAGCAGATGACCACGCAGTTGTCGGCGTGGTCGCGCATCACCTCGAGCTCGAACTCCTTCCAGCCCTGCACCGACTGCTCGATGAGGATCTCGCTGATCGGGCTGGCGTCGAGCCCCACCGCCGCGGCGGCTTCGAACTCGTCAGGGGTGTTGGCGAAGCCGGTTCCCTCGCCGCCCAGGATGTAGGCGGGGCGGATGATGACCGGCAGGCCGATCTCGCCGATGGCGTCGCGGGCCTCGGCCATGGTGTGCGCGATGGCCGAGCGCGCGCAGCGCAGACCGATCTCGGTCATCGCTTGGCGGAAGCGGTCACGGTCCTCGGCAGTGGCGATGGCTGTCTCGGAGGCGCCGATCATCTCGACCCCGTAGCGGTCGAGCACGCCGCTGTGGCTGAGCTCAGTGGCCAGGTTGAGCGCGGTCTGCCCGCCGAGCGTGGGCAGCAGGACATCGGGACGCTCGCGGGCGATGATCGCCTCGAGCACCGCTGCGTCGAGCGGCTCGACATAGGTGGCGTCGGCGAACTCGGGGTCGGTCATGATCGTGGCCGGGTTCGAGTTGGCCAGGATCACCCGGTAGCCCTCCTCGCGCAGCACCCGGCAGGCCTGGGTGCCCGAGTAGTCGAACTCGCAGGCTTGGCCGATCACGATGGGTCCCGAGCCGATGATGAGGATCGAGCTGATGTCGTCGCGACGCGGCATCAGGCCCCCCCACTGTCATTGCCGTGGCTGCCGCCGCCGTTGCCGCCGGCGCCGTTGCGCGTACGGGGGCCTCCCCGGAAACTCGCCATGAGGTCGGCGAAACGGTCGAAGAGGTAGCGCGAATCGTGGGGGCCAGGGCTGGCCTCGGGGTGGTACTGCACGGCGAACGCCGGCAGATCGCGACAGGCGAAGCCCTCCAGCGAACCGTCGTTGAGACAGACATGGGTCTCGTCCACGCCGGGCACCGAGCCGGACTCGATGGCGAAGTTGTGGTTCTGGCTGGTGATCTCGATGCGGCCGGTGGCCTCGTCGCGCACCGGCACATTGCCGCCGTGATGGCCGAAGGGCAGCTTGTAGGACCGGCCGCCGAGCGCGAGGCCCAGCACCTGCTGGCCCAGGCAGATGCCGAAGATCGGCACCGTGCCGAGCAGGTCGCCCAGTGCGCCGGTGACATCGCCGGCCATCTGAGGATCGCCGGGGCCATTGGACAGGAACACGCCGTCGGGCTCGCGGCCGAGCACGTCGTCGGCGCTGGTGTGTGCCGGCACGACCTCGACGGTGGCGATGCGCCCGAGGTTGGCGGTGATGGCGCGCTTGATGCCCAGGTCATAGGCCACCACGCGCCACGGCCCGTCGCCGGTGGTGTAGGGCTCGGCGGTGGTGACCTCGCTGACGAGATCGACGCCGGTCGTGCCCGGCTCGGCCCGGGCCGCTGCTGCGAGGCGCTTCAACGCGTCGTCGTCAGAGGCGGGCCCGAATGCGCCGGGCATGGCGCCGTAGTCGCGCACATGGCGGGTGAGGCGGCGGGTGTCCACGCCGGCGATGCCGGCGATGCCGTGGCGGGCGAGAAAGGCGTCGAGGCTGGCGTCGGAGCGCCAGTTGGAGCGGCGGCGGGCCAGGTCGCGGATGACCACGCCTCGACAGAACGGCCGGCGTGACTCGGCATCGGTCGGCGTGGTGCCGTAGTTGCCGATGTGGGGATAGGTGAACGCGATGATCTGGCCGGCATAGGACGGGTCGGTGATGACCTCCTGGTAGCCGGTCATCACGGTGTTGAACACGACTTCGCCCGACGCGATGCCGCTCCGCGGATCCAGGGGCGCGCCGATCATCTCGCCCTCGAAGGTCGTGCCGTCGGTGAGCACGAGCGCCCCCGGTACGGGTGCGGCGGGAGTGTCTTGGGCTGGGGTCATCGGCAGCGAGGAGCTCATGCGGTTGGCTCCTGCACCAGGCGCCGCCACCTGTGGTGGGCGCGAATCGACGCTCGATCACGAGCGAGATCGTCGGGCATCTTCGGGTAACCGGAGCGAACCGCCCTGGCGCCTTCGATGATGGTCTCGGTCACTTGGGCATTCAAGCGCCGGTCGTGGTGAGGCGACACCCGCGCGAAGGTCTTGTCGCGGGTGACCTGCGTCCATGGCCGGTCGAGATCGATCACCACGAGATTGGCCGGCTGTCCCGGCTCGATCGGGCCACCGCCCAGATGCGTGACACCGGCCAGCTCAGCCGGTCGCCATGACAGGGCGTCCAGCGCCGATTCGAGCTCGATGTCCGGATGGCTCAGCACGATCGCAGCGCAGGTTTCCAGCGACGCGAAGCCGGGAGGCGCTTCGTCGAAGGGCACGTCCTTGTCGTTCGGCGGCAGCAGGGTGTGAGCGCTGACGACCGCGTCGATGGTTCGGTCGTTCACGCCGGCAACCAGCGCAGCCCGGTCGGCGGCGGTGCGATAGGGCGGCTCGGCGCGCATCAGCGTGTCAAATCCCGCTGCGTCGGCGTCGACGAACAGAAGGTGCTCGGCAGTGACTGATGCAGTCACGTCAACGCCCTCTGCCTTGGCGGCACGCACCAGCTCGACGGTCAGCCCAGCGCTGATGCGGTCGAGGTGCAGTCGGCCACCGGTGCGACGCGCCGCGCTGATGGCCGCAGCAGCAGCGGCGCACTCGGCCTCGGCCGGCTCGCCCACGACGCCCATGCGCGCCGAGACAGCGCCCTCGTGCATGGGCGCGCCGATGCCGAGCGTCGCGCCGGACGGGCGAACCGCCACTGTCGCCCCCAGCGGGGCGGCGTACTGCAGCGCGCGGCACAGCAATGCCCAGTCGTGCTGCGGACCCATGTCGGTAAACCAGCCGACGCCGGCGGAAGCCAGTTCGGCCATGGGTGCAAGCCGGGTGCCGGCGCGCTCAGCGGTGACCGACGCTGCGGGGACGATGTCGCAGCTCGGCGCAGTCGCGGCGATGCGGCGGAGTTCGGCGAGCTGGCCGAGCCGGTCCAGCGGCGGGCTGGTGTCGGGCTGAGCAACCAGCGCCGTGAAGCCGCCCAGCGCCGCTGCCATGGTGGTGATCTGCACGAGATCGCCGTCGACGCCGAGCGGCTCGGCGACGCGAGCGCACAAGTCCACGAAACCCGACGCGACAACACACCCCGTGGCGTCGACGACACCCATCGCCGCCGAGAGTGGTTCTCCCGCTGCAGCGTCGCCCTCGAGCAGCGCCCCGAGGTCGTAGATCGAATCGAACCAGGAGCGCGTTGCACCGCCGGCGCGTTGGTTTGCCTCGATCTGCGCTCGCTCATGTTCGACCAGATCAGCGAACGGATGCTGGCCCGGTGGATACACGCGCACGATGCGCCCGTCGATCACGATGATGTCGGCATGTCGTCGCCGATCGCGCTCAACGATCTCGCCGCCGGCGATGACGAGGCCCGGCCTCCGCGCCGGCTCGGCGGATGATCCAGCCAGATGCCGAACGTCGCCGGGTTCGCTGTAGTTGCGTTCAGTCACGGTCATCTGCTCCCAGCGCCGTGCCCGACCCGATGAGTCGGAAGAGCGCCGCCATGCGGACGGCCACGCCGTAGGTGACCTGGCGGGTGACCAGCAGGCGGCCGTCGGCAGCGAGGTCCTCGGCGGTGTCGCCAGCGATCTCGATGCCGCGGTTCATGGGCCCGGGATGGGTGACGACTGCCTGTCGTCGGAGGCGATCTGCACGCTCGAAGGTGAGGCCGTAGCGGGCGACGTACTCGGGTATGGAACCGATCAGGCCGTCGATCATGCGCTCGCGCTGGCAGCGCAGCAGGCCGACCACGTCAAGCTCGTCGAGCACGTCATCGAAGTAATGGGTGATCTCGACTCGCTTGGCTGCTTCGGGCGCCAGCCAGCCGTCGATCCACTCCCGCGGCTGCGCCGGCAGCAGCGTGGGCGGGGCGACCAGCACGATGCTGGCGCCCAGTGCGGTGTACGCCTCGATCTCGCTGCGAGCGACCCGGCTGTGGACGATGTCGCCGACGATGGCGATGCGTCGCCCCGCCAGCGTCGGCGCGTCGGGTTCAGAGGTGCCCGGCGGCTCGTCGGGCGGCGGGCAGAAATGGCGCCAGAGGGTGTAGGCGTCCTGCAATCCCTGGGTGGGATGGGCGTGCCAGCCGTCGCCGCCATTGAGCACGCTGACCCGGTCGCCCACCCAGCGAGCGACTTGGGCGGGAACGCCTGAGCTGCGATGACGCACCACCATCGCGTCGACGCCCATCGCCTCGATGGTCTCCACGGTGTCGCGCAGCGACTCGCCCTTGGCGAGCGACGAATTTGCCGCAGAGAACGACATGACGTCAGCCGACAGCCGCTTGGCGGCGGTTTCGAATGCCAGCCGGGTGCGGGTGGATTCCTCGAAGAACAGCGTGGCCACGGTGCGGCCGCGCAGGGCGGGCACCCGCGGGATGGGCCGCTGGCCGACCTCCACGAAGCGGTCGGTGAGCGACAGCAACTCGGCGATGCCCTCGGTGCCGAGTTCCTCCAGTGTCAGCAGATGCCCGCTCATTTGCGCATCTCTCCCAATAACACCCGTGCTGGTTGTGGGCGTGCTGCTTCCGTTGTGGTGGGCGCGCTCATTTGCGCATCTCCCCCAGCAGCACGCCCTCGAGCGTCACGTCCACCATCTCCTCGCTGCTGGTGGGCAGGTTCTTGCCCACGAAATCGGGACGGATGGGCAGCTCGCGGTGGCCGCGGTCGATCACCACGGCGAGCTGCACGGCTCGCGGGCGGCCGAAGTCGTTGAGGGCGTCGAGTGCGGCGCGGATGGTGCGGCCGGTGTACAGCACGTCGTCCACCAGCACGACGGTCATGCCGTCGAGCTCGAAGGGGATGTCGGTGACGGCTTCGGCCATGACGGGGCGCAAGCCGATGTCGTCGCGGTGCATGACCACGTCCAGCGTGCCGAAGGGCACGTCGGTGCCGTCGATCTCGAACAGCAGCCGCACGATGCGCAAGGCGATCTGCACGCCGCCGGTCTGCAAGCCCACCACCACGACATCGTCGAGGCCCTGGTTGCGCTCGATGATCTCGTGGCCGATGCGGGTGAGCGCCCGGTGGACCCCGCTGGAATCGAGAATGGTGGTCCGGGCAACGAAAACGCCCCCGTAGGGGGGCGTCATGCGTCGCTCGCGGTCTGCCACGCGCAGGTCCTTCCTGTCCGTTCGGGCCTCACCGGACCCGCTTCACGGTCAGAACCGCACCCTAGCGCGGAGGTCTCACCGGGCGGCGCGCAATTTCGTGGCCGACGGGCCGCTCAGGGGCTGAGGGGTGCGACAGCGCCCTCCTCGGTCCGCTGAGCTTCGCCGAGTCCGTACGTCTCGCGAGCTGCTCGCTCGTCCACACCGAGAATCTCGCCGATCCGGCGCCACGTCGCGCCGCTGGCGCGTGCTTCACCAACTGCCTGTGCGACCTCGCGCTCGCACAGTGTTCGGGCACGCACAGCTCGCTCGAGCAGGTACTCGGCGACCGGGACTTCCTCTAGGTCGGAGCGATCGAGGCCCTCGAACCAAGCCGCCAACTCGTCAGCCTGCGAGAGGATTTCCTCGACCGATCGGCGAGCTGCGTTCATTGGAGAAACTTATCTCGCGCTGGCATCGCGTGGATGATGGTGTCGTGGTCCTCACCCTCCTCGAAGCCGATCTCCAATAGGTTTCCGCTCCAGTCGCCACCGACAAGCAAGACGCGGTTGCCTTGGAGGTACCACCGGATCGGATTGCGATACGCGTGCATGATGTCCTTTTCGGAGATGCCGTGCTTGAACGCGCTCGGCACGATGGTCGTTGTCATGGCCTCACTGCGCAGATCCCGTCGATCCGCAGGCGGGAAGGCTGGTACCGGCAAGGTCGGCGACATCGAGGGCTCTGAAGCTGAGCGCGTGGCGGCCAACCGCCGGGGCGAGGCCTCGCAGCATCACCGGCGACCAGTCGAGCGACACGTCGGCTTGAACAGCATCGCCGCGGCGGCAGACTCCGCACGCCGGGGCGGTGCAGCCCGGCGGCAGCGTGCAGCGCTGGGATGCGCTGCCGGCGGTTGCGCACGAGTCCAGCGTGAGGGTGGCGACTCGCCGCGCCTCGTTCGCAGCGTGGTTGCGCAGCCCGATGGCTTGGGCGGTGTCGGCTGCCGCGGCGCTGAACAGCGCGCACATCGCCGCGAGCGCCAGAGCGACAAACGGTGTGCTCACGGCCCCATGCCCGGCGGTGAGGGCACAGGCACGGCAACCCGGACGCTGACTACATCAGAGAACATCGGCGAGACCGTCAGCGGGCAGGTCACCTGGACGCTGACTGCCGCCGGCTCGGTGCGGCCCGGCAGCCGGTGCACCGATGCCGAAACGCCGTATTGCGGATCGGCAGCATCACAGTCGGAGATGGCGGCGCCACCGACGACAGGCCCTGCGATGTCAGTTGCATACCCGTCAAGCTCGACCGCGGTGGCACCCGCCGGTGGGGAGGCGAGCGCGCTGGCGGCGTAGTGGGCAGCCTCGGCACTCGCCGCTCGGACACTGACCGAGGCGCGAGTCGCGTCGCCCGAGTAGTCGACCAGCCAGATTCCGAGCACCAGCACGGCCGCCACGCTCAGCATCCCGACGCTCTCATCCATTGCCCGGTACCCCACGAGCAACCACGCCCCGATCCCCGCGACCCCGGGCTGCCCGGTGTTGAGGCGGCTGCCGAAAATAGGTCAGGCCACTCGGTACAACGGCCGCACCATTGGCAGCAGGGCTCAGCACGGCGGTGCTACTGGGGCTCGCAGTGCTGAGCCCTCGGCGGAGGGCGGGCGGCGACAGGCCACGCCGAGCGCGTTGCCTGCCCCC
This sequence comes from Acidimicrobiales bacterium, assembly GCA_965116715.1. Taxonomy (GTDB): domain Bacteria; phylum Actinomycetota; class Acidimicrobiia; order Acidimicrobiales; family Poriferisodalaceae; genus Poriferisodalis. The sequence goes on along the minus strand of OZ220724.1, from coordinate 3,496,280 downwards.
AGCCAGACTTCGGACTCGACGCGCACCGACACGATGACGGAGCACGTGCCGTCGGCACGCACCTCGACGGCCGTGGGCCGCACGGCGGCGAGCTGCGCTGTGCGGTCCACGGCTGCCCGCGCCGCCACGCCGACCGCATCGAGGTCGTCCAACTGCGCCTCGGAGCAGTCCCAGTCCGGGGGCACTTGATCGGCCACAGCGGTGGCCGCGGCGTCGGCTGCACCCTGCGCAGCGGCAGCGCCCACTTGGCGGGCGAACAGCGAGATCACCAGCGCCATGAACACCGCCAGCACGCTGAACAGCCGCAGTATCGAGATCGAGCTGTTCACGGTCTAACGCGTCGTAACGCAACTTGAAGTTGCCGGGGAGCTTCGTCCAATTCCGGGGCAATGGACGGTCAGGGAGCGCACGTCGTAGTGCTAGCGGTCCACGTGCCGTCGACGGCGTCGCACAAGCCCTTGGAGGTGATCTTGCTGAAGTCGACCGTGCTGTCGTGAGCTTGCGGGGCGTTGTTGCCGAGGGTGGTCCACATCACCGTCACCACGAGAATCGAGGCGGCGACGGCGGCGGCGATGAAGATCAGCTTGGTTACTGGTGAGTCCATGGTTCTGCTCCTTGCCCGCTCCTGCGGGCGGTCGGGTTCCTTGCGTTGCGGGTCTCGCATGCGGCGCTCATCGGCTGCCTCACACCGAAGGCAGGGTCATGACGATGGTCACCATGACGACGGCGGAAGCCACGACGGCGAGCAGCGAGGCAGAGGCGCCCACCGAGCGGCCGAGGCGGTCGATGGACTCGCGGTGCCGGTCGTCCATCGCGCGCACGACGCGATCCAGCACTCGGTCGAGCAACTGCGATGCCGCAGCGCCGGAGCGCTCGGCGGCTTCGACGGTGCGGAGCAGCGATGCCGTGGGCGAGTGGGCCAACTGGGACGCGACGGCTGCCAGGGGGTCGCGCCCGCCGAGCACCGCGGCGTTGACGGCACCGGCCGCGGGCGCGAACGCGGGATCGCTGACACGCTCGGCCGCGTCGAGCACTGCCACGCTGATGGGGTGGCCTGCCGCAACGAACAGCCTGATGCGCCGCAGCCACAGCAGGACTGCGTCGTCGAGCCGGCGGCGATTGCCTGACAGTGCCGAACTCGCCACCAAGCCGGGCACGGCCCAGGCCACTGCGACTGCCGCCAGCGACGACCATGCCAGCGCCAGAGCGGGCGACGCCGCAGCGGCCTCGGAGAATCGAGTGCTGGCAACGAAGGCGACGCCGACCGTGCTCACGGCGACGACCACTGCCAAGGCGGCCAACCGTGGTGTGGTCCAGCCCAACGCCGCCAGACGTCGGCGGTTTCGGCGGCTTCGCTCGCCGCCGGCGATCAGCCCCAGTGCCGCGGTGGTGCCGACCCCTGCGAGGGTCCAGAACACGAGCATGCCTGCTGACGGAACCGGCACGCTCACCGGGTCAGCTCCCAGGCTGAGGCCAGCGGGCGAGCGCAGATTGCCGCTGCGACGACGGTCGCGGCAAGGCCGACACGCTGGCCCTGCGAGCCGGTCAGCCACGCCCATGCGTCGGGGCTCACCAGCGCGCTGCCGAGGGCGACCGCCGAACCGAGTGCGGCCGAGAGGCCGAGCTGGGGAAGATTGGCTGCGACGTGACGGTGGAAGTGGCGTGCGGTCGAAGCGGCTTCAGCGGCTTCGGACTCGAGCACGCCCAGGATGGGCAGCCACTCGCCACCGCTGGATGCGGCAACTGCCACGGCATCGGCCAGCCATGCCGCGACAGCGCCTTCGGTTCCGGTCGCGAATCGCTGCGCGGCGGCCTCCACACCAACGCTGCGACACTCGGCCACGAAGCTGGCAGCCGTCTCAGCAATCGGGCCGGTGGCCAGCGGCGCTGCGGTCTCGAGCGCATCGACCACAGTGCGCGACACCTGCGCCTGATTGGACAGGATCGACGCGAACTGCGCCGCCGATTCCGCCGCAGCGACGCGCCGGCGGCTGCGGAGGATGACGGCCGTGCACCACGCACAGATGCCGGCAACGGCGCCGGCGAGGCCAGCAGCGGCGGGTCCGAACACCACGCCAACGACGAAGGCCGCGAAGCCGGTCACCGCCCAAGGCCAACGGGTCGGTCCGCCGTCGCGGCGGCCGTTCTGGGAGGTGCTGCTGACAGCGAGGCGAAGATCGGAACCGGCGCGGCGGCCGGCGCCGGCCAGCACCGGCCACAGTGCCGCAGCACAACCGGCAGCTGCGAGTGCTGCGGCCCTCAGCATGAGGCTTCCTCGGTCCGGCGGTCTGGGTTGCCGGGCAGTGCTGACCGATCGGGTTCGGGTTCGGGTTCGGGTTCGGCGATGGAACCATCGACCGAGCCGGCGGCCAGAGCTGTCCACGATTCATCGATCAGCGGCTCATACGGCGGCGGGTCGTCGATCGGCACGAGCGGGCCCGGATCCCACAGAACGTCACTCCGCTGAGCACCGTCGCACCACGCCGCCTCGAAGGTGGTCGAACCGTCCGGTGGCTTGATCGAGGCGGCGACGGTCGAAGCTGCAGCAGCCGGCGCGGGTTCAGCCAGCGCTGGTTCAGGCAGCGCCGATTCAGTCAGTGCGGGTTCCGGCTGCGATGGCGCGACTGCGGCTGACGGTCCATCCCGGGGTGGCAGGGGCACCCCCACTGGCGTGGACGCATCGAGATTGAGCGTCACCGGAACGTCGATGATCTGCGAGTAAGCGGCCGGCAGTTCGGCCTCGCCGCCGGACTCGGGAAGTCCGGCGGACGCGTACACCTCCGCCATGCGGCCGACGGGGCGGCCTGCCGGGGTCGCCCAGCGGTCGCTCGGTCGCAGTGCCCACAGGCAGGTCGTCGAGATGACCCCGGTGAGATCGTCGATACCGGTGAGCTGGGTCACGTCAGCGACTACCCGTTCCCCAGCGTCATTGCGGCCCATCCAGACGCAGAGATCGACTGCAGCTGCGATCTGGCGGCGTGCGTAGTCGGGCTCCGCTCCTTCAGAGCAGGCATACGCCACCAGCTTTTCCAAGACGCCTTTGCCAGGCTGGGAATGCAGTGTGACCAGGCAGCCGTCGAGTCCCGAGGACATCGCGTCCAGCAGCGCCTCGCAGCCCTCGCCGCGGATCTCCCCGACCACCAGCTTGGCGGCATTGGCCCGCTTGGCATCGCGGATGTGGTCGGCCATCGAATGACGGCCGTGGCCGTCCTGATTGGCATCGCGTGTCAGCCGCTCGTAGGTGTTGGGATGGATGCCGTACTCCGCCAGCCGCAGCTCCGGCGTGTCCTCGATGGTGTCAATGCGTTCGTGGTCGGGCACCGCGGCGAGCAGCGCCTGGCACAGCGTGGTCTTGCCGCCGCCCATCGCTGCGGCCACAACGACGTTGGCCCGCACCCTGCCTGCGATGGCCTCGATGAGCACGCTGCCGAGCTCGTTCGATGCGATGCCCAGGTCGTCGAGACGCATCCGACCCGCCATGTTCGAGCGGAGAACGACGTTGGGCGGGCTTGTCACGAAGGCTTCGGCATGCAGTCGCCAGCGGTCACCGACGCGCACGTCCAGCCGGGGATCCAACTCGTCGAAGCGCTGTGGTCGATCGCCCGAATAGCTCGCCAGGAATCGCACTGCCTCGATGAGATCGTCATCAGCGTCGAATGGCGACGGCCGTCGCTCCACCCGGCCATCGGCATACTGCACGAGCATCGACTCCCCGCCGCGAATCTGGAATTCCTCGACGTCCGGCTCATCCAGCAGCTCGGAGAGCGCATCAGTTGCTGCACGCGCTGCGGTGCGCCGCCGCACTGCGCCGTCGGTGCGGTCGAGTCGCTGAGGCGCACATGCCGACGACGCCAGCGAGCGCCCCAACCGATGAAGCTGCCGGTACGCACCACGAGTTCCTACGCCTCTGATGCGCACCACCCGGTTCGCACCCAGCGCAGCAGACATCTCGCCGGTGGGATCTGCGCGCCCGCCGTCTGGTGTCGGCAGCCACACCGCGGTACGCGGCACCGCATGCGAGACAGCAGCGTGCCATGCATGCGGAGCGTGAGGGCTGCCGGTGGGGCGGGCAGCGGCACGAGCAGCAGTCACGCCGAGCAGCAACACCATCGCGCTCGACGCCGCCACCGCGGCCGCAATGGCATCGGGATCGACGTCGCTGGTCAGCCACGCCACGTGCGGCTCGCCTCCTTCGTTCGAGCGCGGCATCGACACCACGTCGGAGGCGAACCAGACCTGGCCCGCAACAGCGGACAGTCCAGCCTGCATCGCGTCTCGCACCCAGTCACGGGTCGCTGGATCCACAGCGTCATCGCACAGCACGAGCAGCACTGCTCAGCCTCCCGCCGATCGGCACGCGGGCCAGCCATCGGGCGGTGCCGGCCACACCACGAGACCGTCGATATCCGCCGCGCGCGCATAGCGTGCAGCGCCTGCTGCATCGACCCGAACCACGATGCTCCCATCCGCTCCGCCTGCCAAGGTGGTGACGTCGAGAGCGCAGCCGCCGAGCACGCCCGCCACGACGGCGCTGCTGCCGGCTCTGGGTCCCGGCGCTGGCCATGCGGAGGTGTCCGCGCTCAGGCGCATGACGGTCTTGGCACCGTCAACTGCCTCAGGCGGACCCAGCAGGGCGGGCGTGACGAACGTCCCGGCGGGGACATCGAAGGCCACCACGCTGCCCGCCAACTCTTCGAGATCGGCGAACTGGCCAGCCAGATCTTGCGGGACCGCGACCGCTTCGAGGGCGCCCGGCGGCTGACCGGCGAGCCACGCCTGTGATGTCATCGCCACCATCACCATTGGCGGAGCCTGGTGCGGGCGTCCCCACAGCCAGATGGCCGCCACGACAACGACCACGATCACCGCCGAGACGCCGACCCTCCATGGCTCGATCCCATGTCTCGTCAAGCCGGGCGAGGCAGGCACCTGCTCATCAGGCCCGAAGCCGGGGCGAACAGACGCAGTCACGGCCGTGTTCCGCTCGGCGTGACGGTCACGCGGCCGTCTGCGTAATCGCCGATCGACCGAATCCAGTCCACGCCCGAGGCGACCGGTACCCAGCAGAGATCGTCGCCGGCGGGCTCGCTGCCGCGTCCCAGCCCCGAACCTGGTCTGCTCGGCGGACCCTCGAGTTCGAAACAGAAGCTCACACCCCAGGCGTACGCCGCCGGGTATTCGAGCACCCATCCACACGAGGCAGAAGCGGCTGACCCGGAGGCGTCGCCTACCGAGCAAACGACCTCGGCGGGAACCGCACCGGGTCGATGCCACTGACGCACGAGCAAGCGTTGGTCGGCACTCAGCGCATCCCAACGCTGGACCAGGTGCCCGGTGTCGTCTCTCGACTCCATGGCGCGGCGTTCGGCAGCTACCCACGGCCGCTGATCCGCCCACGAGACGCGTACCCAGGTGGCGATCCACCGGCACCCGTGCTCAGAGACATCGACCGAGCCGAGAACCTCGGCCCAGCCTCTGCCCGGGGCGACCTGCAGGTAGTGCCTACCGCCGGGAAGGTGCCGCTGCGGCGAGCGCCCGGCGTCGGCGGGGCGCACGTGGGATGCCCACCTCAGTCCGCCGAGAGCGTCGACTGCAGCAGTCGTCGGAGGCACCGGAGCGCACTCGTCGTCTGCGGGGATCGTCGGCGGCGGCGAGAAGTCGTCGTTCCCTTCATCGCCGCCGTCGGTGTCGTCGCCGTCTCTGACGTCGTCGTCCCCGTTCTCCTCGTCGTCGTCCTCGGTCTCATCGTCGTTCTCCTCGTCGTCGTCCTCGGTCTCATCGTCGTCCTCGGTCTCGTCGTCGCTCTCCTCGTCGTCGTCCTCGGTCTCATCGTCCTCGTCCTGTTCTTCTTTCTCCTCATCGTCCTCATCGTCCTCATCTTCCTCATCGTCCTCATCGGTGTCGTCCTCGCCGGTGTCGTCGCCGCTCTCGTCGTCATCGGTGTCGTCCTCGTCGTCGACAGGACGGCAGGCGTAGTCGTAGGAGCCATTGATGCGCGTTCGCACGTACGGCGGCAAGGTGCCGAAGCTCGAGCAGTCGAAGATGCACACCCGGTAGGTCTCTGCGCCGCGATCGGGGTGGGCGTGCTCTTGGATCTGTGTGCCTGCGAGCTCCCCGATCGCTGGGCAGTAGGTGCGGATAGTCGTTTCCTCGCAATCGCCAGGGGTCGTGCACTTGCTGAGCAGATCGCTGCCGGTGACGCAGCTGCCGCCGTGATCGGGGCGGTACGTCGTTCCCTCGATGTCATCGCAGATGTCGGGGTCGCTGTCCCAAGTGCGTCCAGGCAGCTTGTCGCAGGACACATACGACAGCAGGCCGTCTGCGCAGCGATGAATGCCCAGCTCGGCAAGCCGCTCATCGCTCTCACCGGCCAGGTGATGCAACGGCCGCGCGCTGCCATCGAGACTCTCGTCGGAACCACCGCTGTCGTCCTGCTCGGTGCCAGTGTCGGTGCCCGAGCCGGGCGTGCTCGATTGGCACGTCAATGCCGATGAACCTGTGCCGCCCAGCGAGTCGCCATAACGGGGCACCAATCCCGACGGGCAGCTCTGGGTCGCCGGCACGGACGGCGGACCCAGCACGGTGCGCTGGCACTGGCTCCCGACGGCTTGCCATCCGGCGGCGCAGGGGCCTTGCGTCGCCGCAGACGTCACCCAGGTGACCACGGTGTCGTAGATCGGCTCGGTGGTGTAATGGATCGTCGGCACCCGATCCCAGTAGCCGGTCTCGCGCGTCTCGTAGACGGGATCTTCCCGCCAATAGCCGGGGATGGTTGCCGTGCGCGTGGTCTGCCACTCATAGACGGGCACCTCGGTCGTGACCGTCTCGGTGATCGGCGGGCCAGGAATGCAGCACTCGAGGCGCGTGCGGGTCTCTGTGTGCGTCTCGGTGACCGTCTCATTCCAACACTGCCGTCCCGCGAAGGGATCGAATGAACATCGCTGCACGACACGCTCGGTTTGGACTTCCACCTGGTAGCTGACCTCGTAGAGCACATCGGGCCCGGGGCGGGTGACTTCCGTCGACTCGGTGCGAGTGCCCACCTGCACCCTCACCGGCGGCACCAACGGCTCGATCACCGTCCTCGGCGGCACCCAGACGCGATTCGTGCCGGTCTGGACTGTCTCGGTGCCGGTCGGAACCCACACGCTTGCGTATGTCGTGTGGCTGTAGACCTGCCTCGTCCGACCGGTGTCCACGGTCGTGGTCACTCTGGTCTGGCACTGATGGCCGCCGTATTGCCCGCTGACCCTGGTGGAGCCCGCCGGACAGCTCGACGGGCGCAACGCCGTTTCGGTGCGCACCGTGAGGCACGACCCGCTGGCGCTGTCGAGCGACATCCCTGCGGGACAGCTCAGCACTGGCGCCACCGACGTTTGGGCGCTGGCGGAATCATCCAGGGCAACTGCGACGATGAGCGCAGTCACGACTGCGAAGCTGGCTGCAAACCAATGCCGTGTCGCGCGAGCAACTCCGGTACCGGCGGATCTGCTCTCGACTGGCGCCGAAGGTCCCGGCGATACCGCCCACTTGCTGCTGCTCATGACGTCGCTCCTGCGGTTCCTCCGACGAGCGCGCCGGCGCGCGACTCGACCCTCGACGAAGCCGGTTGCCCAGCCAGTGGTTCGGCCTCGGGCCACCAGAACTGATCGGTCTGCGGCGGCCAGACGGCACCGGGGCACGGCGGCATAGGGCGCGGATAGGCATGTCCATCGGGAGCGAGTGGGAGCGAGCGCGGCGGCCACGGCTTCTTCGCCCGTCGCTCGATCGGCCGGGCAAGCGCCTCGTCAATGAGGTCCGGATCCGCAGGACAGCCGAGCACCTGATCGAGCGACTTGAACGGCGAGAGGTACATGCGCTCGTGCCAGCTCGCACCAGGATCCCAGTGCGTGGCCGAGAGCTCGCTTGTCACCTCGGGCGCAGCTGCCGCTGCCGCTGCCAGTGCCGACCACTGCTCGGGTGTGCAGTGCGACGCCAGCATGGGCCGCTGCAACTCGCCGTGGACCAGTGCACCGACCGGTATGCCGGTCTCGCACCAGAACCCCAAGTGCCACCCGTGATCACGGTGGGCCCGCCACACCTCCTGCTGTGGCACCGCTACCCACTCACGTACGGCAATCCACTGGTTGCGCACACCTGAACCCCAAGCGCGTGGTTCGCTCCAGTCGATGGTCGCGGCCTGAGTGTCCTTCTCGCCCTGCAGCCACCGCGTTGCCTGGCCGAAGGCTTCGCCGTTGCAGTCGCCCTCGAACAGAGCATTGCGCAGTACCCGGTAGCTGAGCCGGGACCACGTGAGCCACATGGCCTCGACGTGCGCCCGGTGATCGCTGCCGGCGTCGAGACGTTCGCCCGTCGATGCATCCAGCAAGAAGGACTGCCCCGGTGGATGGCAGATCACTGCCAGTGCATGCCCGGCAGCACCGAGATCGGCGACCCAGGCCCGCTCGACAGGCGGTGTCGTGAACTCGAGCCGCAGTCCGCGTGCCCACAACGACTCAAGCTGTCGGGTGCGATGCGACTCGGTGTAGACGCCCGGGATGATCGTGGCCAAGTCGCTGCAGGCTTCCCAGAGGGTGGTGGGGCCTCGGCTGACAGCGGCGTGCCCGACAATCGAATCCGTAACAGCACCCTGGGCGGCGCGCCGGGTGAGCCAGTGCTTGGCCTGCGCGGACCAGTCGCCGGGGAAGAACCCCGCATCGGTCAGGCTGTGGCCGCCAAGAGCAAGCTCCATGGGCTCGCCGGGGCTGTAGACGAGCAGCTTGGCAACCTCGTTGACCGTTGTCCCCCACGAGTGCATCGGCCGACCCCCCGGCGAACGCATCCCGGTGATGAATGCTTCGATGGCCGCTGCGGCCCGGTCTCGATCGGCATCTGTGACGCCGGGGTCGGCGCCGAGCGAGGTGGGTGTGGGATGCGGGGGACACAGCGAGACGTGGTCGTAGGCGACACTGCGATCCGCATGGATGCGGGTTTGGTAGTCGAGCCCCGCGGGATCCACCGCCAATTCCCACGCCGTGTCGGTGCCTCCGCGCCGGCGTGCTACCCGTGTCCCTTCGTCGAACGCGGTCCGAGCTTCGGGCAGATAGGGCGGCATCGCTTCCCACTGCGCCCGTTGACCGACGATGAAGTCGTGTCCCCGCCCGACATCACCGAGCAGCTTCGAGTGCGAGCCGGCCACTGCCGGTTGGCTGCTCTGTGCCGCGTCGAGTTGCAGCTCCGGATACGGCGGCCAGGGAACCCAGACGCGGCCGCCGCCGATCGGGACGGCCGATTGAAGTTCGAGTGCCGGGCGACGCGCCCCCGAGTTCGGGTACTTGCCGTCGCCCGCAACGATCAGCCGCGCCTCATTGGCGGGCTGATCGCCCAGCGCCGATCGTCGCTCTCCGTCGACGCTGTCGGCGTCGGCGATCGCGTCGCCGCCGGTGTCCACCGAGATCGACGGGGCCGGATCAACTGGCTCTCCGCCATCGCTGCTGCACGCTGCCACGAGGCCCCCGATGAGCACTGCCAGTGCGCACCGTCTCGCCACGCCGTATCGCCGAATGGCCATCGCTCAGCTCCCTCGAACTCGTCCTGCGACGTCGGATTCCCGTGCGTCTCACTCCCGCGAAGTCGCCGGCAGGAGTTGCAGTGAGTTCTAGGCGCGTTGTATTAGCTCATTCCAATTATTTTCAATGCATTTGAAACTCACCCTTGGCGCGAGGGTCCGGGCACCAGACCCGGAGGCTCACGTGTCGACCGTCACGATTCGGCTGTCACCGGTCGTCAACGGCGGCTGCGAGCACGCCGTTCACCAGCGCACCGCTGCGATCGGTGGCGCCCAGGCGGTGTGCCAGCTCGACGGCCTCGTTGATGACCACAGCCGCGGGGGCCGCCCCTCGTTCCAGTTCCAACAGGCCTTGCAGCAGGATGAGCCGGTCGCACACACCGAGGCGCTGCGGCGTCCAGCCCTCGTTCAGCAGGCCGGCAAGCCGCTCGGTCAGCGCATCGCGCTGGGCGGCGACGCCGGTGGCCAGCTCGAGCGCGAACGGGTCGAGGTCGCTGATCTGCTCGGCGAGCACATCGGCCAGCTCGCACGACTTCATCTCGGCCTCGTACAGCAGCTCCACCGACCGCTGGCGCGCTTCGCGGCGGCGGGTCGGCTCCTCGGGAGCGGCGAACGGGTCGCTGGGGCGGTTCATGGCGGCGGGCCTCGGCCCCGATCAGCGGCCCGGCGGCGTCAGCCGCGGGCCCGCTCGATGTAGTCGCCGCTGCGGGTGTCCACCTTCAGCCGCTCGCCGGGCTCGATGAACAGCGGCACCTGCACCACCAGCCCGGTGGACATCGTGGCCGGCTTGCGCGCGCCCGACACCCGGTCGCCCTGCACGCCCGGGTCGGTGTCGGCCACTTCCAGCACCACCGACGCGGGCAGCTCCACGCCCAGCACCTCGTCGCCGTGGCGCACCACCGTGGCCGTCTCGCCCTCCACCAGGAAGCTGGTGGCGCTGCCCGCCGCCGCCCGGCTGACCGGGAGCTGCTCGTAGGTGTCGGTGTCCATGAACACCAGCGAGTCGCCGTCGGCGTACAGGTACTGCATGTCGCGCTGGTCGATGACCGCGCGCTCCATGCGCTCGCCGGCCCGGAAGGTGCGCTCGAGCGTGGCGCCGGTGCGGACGTTGCGAAGCGTCGTGCGCACGAACGCGCCGCCCTTGCCCGGCTTGACGTGCTGGAACTCGGTGAGCTGGAACAGCCCGTCGGCGAGGTCGAGCGTCATGCCGTTGCGGAAGTCGGCGGTGGAGATGGCCATGTCAGCGCCTCGGGATCAGCCTGGGTGGTCGGAGATTCGCAGCGGGACGGTACAAGCACCGCCGGCCGCCACGACAGGGCGTCACGACGGCCCACCGGCTTCGTCGTCGGCGCCAGACCCCTCGGCGGCGCCACGCGCCGCTTCGATGGCCAGCGCCACCGCCCGCGGATAGCCGGCACCACCCTCGCCGGCCACCCGGGCGATCGCCAGCGGCTCCACCACCGAGAGGTGGCGCCACGGCTCGCGCTCGCGCGGCTCGGACAGGTGCAGCTCCACGATCGGGCCCGAGAAGGCTGCCAGTGCGTCGTGCAGCGACCAGCCGTAGTGGGTCAGCGCACCGGGATTGACCACGATGGCCTCGACCCGGCCGATGCCTGCGTGAATGGCGTCCACCAGTTCGCCTTCGTGGTTGCTCTGGCGGTGCTCGAGATCCCAGCCGAGCTCGGTGGCGGCCCGGCGTGCCGCCCGCACATGGTCGAGCAGGGTGTCAGTGCCGTAGATCTCGGGCTGGCGGGTGCCCAGCAGGTTCAGGTTCGGACCCGACAGCAGCAGCAGGACGTGGCGAGGCATCTGTTCCAGCTCCTGCCTACATCCGCTCGAGCGCGCTGCGAAGCACGCTCGGGTCGACACCGGGCACCACCTCGAGGCCGTGAGGGCCGTCGAGCACGAAGGTGATGCCGTCGGCGGCCTTCTTGTCGCGCCCGAACAGCTCGATGATCTCGTCATGATCGACGCCTGGCGGCAGCTTCCAGCTCAGGCCGTAGGCATCCAGGACTCGCTCGTGCTCGTCCACCCGGTCGTCGTCGATGCGCCCGAGCAGGCGAGCCACCTGTGCCGCATACCGCAGCCCGACGGCCACCGCCTCGCCGTGGCGCAGGTCGAAGTGCCCGGCGATCTCGAGCGCATGCCCCAGCGTGTGCCCGTAGTTCAGCAGCGCTCGGCGGCCGCTCTCGGTTTCATCAGACGCCACCACCTCGGCCTTGATGGCCACGCACGCCGCCACCAGCTCCGCACCGTCCAGCTCGCTGAGCGGCTCGCCGCCAGCCAGGCGCCCCAACAGCGACGGGTGGGAACCGATGAGCTGCGCTGCCTGCGGCGTGCAGCCGATGAAGTGGTACTTGGCCAGTTCGCCGTAACCGGCGCGCAGCTCGCGCTCGGGCAGCGTGTCGAGCACCTCGGTGTCGCACAGCACGGCGGCAGGCTGCCAGAACGCCCCGACGAGGTTCTTGCCCTCGGCCAGGTTCACCCCGGTCTTGCCCCCCACCGCAGCGTCGATCTGGCCCAGCAGCGTGGTGGCGACATGGGCAACCGCGACGCCCCGGTGGTACACGGCTGCCGCGAACCCGGCCACGTCGGTGACCACCCCGCCGCCCACGCCCACCACGACGTCGCGACGGGTGAGGCCAAAGCGGGCGAACCCGCTGCACAGCTCGCCGATGGTGGCCAGCTCCTTGGCCTGCTCTCCGTCGGGAATAGTGAACACCTCGAACGGAATCCCAGGGTCCACGTCAACGCCGATGCCGGGCTGCGTGACCACCGCAGCGCGCTGCGCCCCGGCGGTCAGCTCGGACTCGCGCAGGACGGAGCCGAGCTCATGGCGCGCGCCGGCGCCGACCAGCACGGGGTACGAGCGATCCCCCAGCGGCACGTCGACGCGAATCGTGTTTGACATCGCATGCGAGCGTACCGACGCATCCTGGCCGGCTACCTGCGGCGAAGCCTGGGCGCGCGGCGCATGCCTGGCGGGCAGCCGGCGGTGCGCAGACCCGACGCGCCTATGCGACGAGGCCCGGCGGCATGAACAACCACGCCGCAGCGAGCGCACCGGCGATCAGTGACGGTCCCAGGGCGAACCGGTGGTCGGTGCTGCGGCCCAGTGCAATGATCCCGACAGCGCCGACCGCCGCAGCGATGGCAAAGCCCGCAAGCAGGCCGATCCACACGGCAGAGATCCCGCCGAGGCCCAGGTGCAGGCCCAGGTAGCCGGCGAGCCGCACGTCGCCATAGCCCAGCCCGGCCCGGGCAGCTCGCCAGATGACGTGCGTCGTCCCCCAGCCGATCGCCGCTCCGATGGCAGTCGCTGCTGCTGTGCGGGCCAGCCCGGCGAGGCCGCCGTCGAGCACCGCAGCCGCACACAGCAACGGGACCGCCACGGCGGCGCAGGCCTGCAGCAGCCGGGTAGGGATCAGATGGGTGCGCAGGTCGACAGCGGAGATCATCACGCCGGCCCAGCCGAATACGAGCAGCGGTGCGAGGTAGGGGCCCCCGCCGATCCGCAGCGTGAGCACCGTGCCCGTCGCAACGCATGCCGCCATCGTCACCGCCGGCTGCAGGCTGACCGCGAAGCAGCGCCGGGCACAGCGGGTGGCGACGGCGCCAGCAGCAACACCCCCCAGCGCGACCGCCAGCAGGGCCAGCGCGCCCGCGCCGGTGCCGATTGCCGCGTTCGGTGCTGCACTGATCACGCCGTTCGCCCTCCGGTCGCCGGCAGCCGCAGGGGCTGCGCTCGGGCCGGGGAGCTACCCGGCGATATCCAGGCCGACGGCTGCCCCCATCGCCCTCGTGGGTGCATTGCGGCCGGTCCACATCTTGAACTGTTCGGCGGCCTGGAACAAGAGCATTCCCGTGCCGTTGAGCGTCTGGGCCCCCGCTTCGTCGGCGACTTCGAGGATCGGGGTGACCGCGGGCGTGTAGATGAGGTCCACCACGGCCTGCCCGCTGTGCAGCAGGTCCGGCTCGACCGGAAGCGGATCAGTCCCGACCATGCCGAGCGGCGTGGCATTCACGACCAGGTCGGCGTCTCTCACCGCTCCGGGAGCGCCGACCATCACCGACATCGAGCTGCCGATGCCCGCTGCCACCGCAGCCGTCTTGCCGAGCTCGGCTGCCCGCATGGCCGGCTCGATGGAGCGATTCACAATCGTGACCGAGGCGCCCTCGCCCACCAGCGCCACCACCACGGCGCGCGCCGCGCCGCCTGCGCCCAGCACTACCGCGTGCTTGCCGGCGGGCTCGACACCCGCTTGGATGCGCAGCGAGTTCACGAACCCCACGCCGTCGGTGTTCTCGCCGATCAGGCGGTCACCGCTGCGTCGCACGCAGTTGACGGCACCCAGCATGGCCGCCGCAGGCGACAGCTCGTCGCAGGCCTCAGCCACCTCTGCCTTGAGGGGCATGGTCACCGACAGGCCGTCGATGCCCAGCGCGCGCATCGCGTCGACCGCACCTGCACCGCCGCCGGCCGGCACCTCGAACGCCACATAGGTCCAGTCCAAGCCCAGGTGCGCGAACCCTGCGTTGTGCAGCGCCGGACTCAGGGAATGCCGCACCGGGTCGCCGATGACGCCCGCGAGTCGCGTTGTGCCGCTCGGCCGCACCATGGGCACATTCTCGCCGCTACGCGCGCGCTGCTGTGCGACCTTGCCGCCGGCGTCCTGTCCGAAGCCGGTCTGGGTTCAGCCGCACAGGCCCAGCTCTTGGCACACCGCCTTGTCGCGCTGGAACTCCTCGTCGGTCTCAGAGAACGACAGGGTCCCGTCCGGCGATGTCAGCACGAAGTACATCCACGGCCCGTCCTCGGGATTCAGCGCAGCTTCGAGCGAGGCCCGGCCCGGGGCGGCAATCGGCGTCGGCGGCAGCCCCACGAGCACCCGCGTGTTGTAGGGCGAGTTGACCGCCAGCAGCTCCGCCGTCAGCTCGTGGGTCCCCACCACGTAGACGACGGTGGCGTCAAGACCGAGCGACCATCCCCGTGCGAGCCGGTTGTAGATCACCCGCGCCACCTTGGCCCGATCCTCGGGCAGTTGGGCCTCCCGTTCGATCATGCTTGCCACGATCAGTGCCTCGTAGGGCGTCAGGCCGACTCGCCGTGGCGCATCGTCGTAGCCCAACTCGGTCAGCACGGCATCGAGCCGGTCGACCATCAGCGCCACGAGCTGCTCGGCACTCGTCTGGGAGTCGTAGAAGTAGGTGTCGGCGAAGAGCTGCCCCTCGGCGGGCTCGAAGACACCGTCGGGCAGCACGCCGGGCGCTGGTGCCACCAGCGAGAGCACCGGGCGCTCCCGCACTGCGATGAGGAAATCCCTGCCGCTGAAGCTCAGGTCGCTCACGTCGTCGAGCAGCTCGGCCATCTGCGCCACGGTGAGGCCCTCGGGAATCGTGAGCGACTGCTGGGCGGCCTGCGCCACGCGGCTCGGTCCGGCTTCGAGCACTGCCATGGTCTCCCACACCGACGAGTTGGACTGGAACGTGTACTCGCCGGCTTGGAACGCCGGGCCGCCCTTGAACCTCACGTACCACTCGTAGGCCCGCGAGCTCGGAACGACGCCGTGCTCGGCAAGCAGGTCGGAGATGCTGGCCGTACTCGAGCCGAGCGGCAGTGTCAGCACGATCTCTCCGGTGGGCTCGCCGGGCGGGTCGAGCTGTTCGGCGACCCAGCGGTAGGCGCGGCTGCCCACCATCCAGGCCACCACGCCCAGCAGCACCAGGAACAGCACCGCCCCCCAGGTGCCGGGCCCGCGCCGGGTGCTGACCACCTCGTAGTCGACGCCGCGACGGCCGTCAACGGGCTGCGGGCCGCCGGGGGCGACCCCCGGCTCGGCATCCGTCCGCGACGGAGAAGGTCGAGATGGCGCTCCTCGGGAGGGCTGGCCTGGCCCGCCCCTCGGAGATTCGCCTTCTGGTGCCAGACCCGGCTCGGCATCTGACGAATCGCCCGGCGAGCTCAGCCCGACCACGCCGGCGAGCCGCCCGGCCAGCCTGCGCAAGGCGGGCGGCGTCCTCAACGCAGTCGGCTGCCTCGTTGTGCCGCCGCCGTGCTCGGCCGCTTCCATTCCGCTGCTGTCGCTGCTGTCGTCAGTCACGTGCGTCGAGCCACGACTGCAGGATGACCGCAGCAGCCACCTTGTCGATGACCTTGCGGCGGGCGGGGCCCCGCACGCCATGCTGGGCGAGCATGCGCTCAGCGCTCACGGTCGTATAACGCTCGTCGTGCAACACCACCGGTACCTCGAGCGCCGCTGCGATTTCTTCGGCTTCAGCCCGCACGGCCGCAGCCGCCGGACCCTCCGTGCCGTCAAGCGATGTCGGCAGGCCGACCACGACCACCTCCGCACCCACGTCAGCGACCATACCTGCGAGCGCTTCGTGGTCCCGGGCACGCTCGCCGCTGCGTTGGAGGACCTCGTAGGGCACCGCCACCGCAGCATCTGCCGGCGCAACGGCCACGCCGATGCGCACCGAGCCCAGATCGACGCCGACAGCCCGCGTCATCGGGCCCGGCGCCTCACTCGCCGGATGCCGCCGCTCGGGCCTGGGCCAGGGCGTCGCCGATGCCGTCAGGGTTCCGGCCGCCGGCCACGACCAGCGGCGGGTCGCCCTTGGCGCCGAATCCGCCGCCGACCGTCCGGGCTGCGTCGCGCAGCAGGTCGCCGGCAGACAGGCCGCCGTCGGGATCGACCGCGGCGACCAGCGCCACTCCCCCGGCGGCGGGTGCGGAGGCGAGCACGACGGCGCGAATGCCGTGCCGGTCGCGCACCGACACTGCCAGGTCTCTCAGCGAGTCGCGCTCGAGATCGCCGAGGTCGGCGACGACGACGCCGTCGTCGGCCCCGGCCGCCAACTCGTCGGCCCGTGACGCCGCCATCGACCGCTGCAGATCGCGTACCTGGCGGCGGAGCTCGCGGGTCTCGTCCAGCCGTCGCTGCATGGCCGCCGCGAGCTCGTCGGGCTGAGCGTTGAGCATCTCGGCCAGCGAGTCCAGGGTGTCCTCGGCGTCAGCGAGCCGATCGACGGTCGCCAGGCCGGTGACCGCCTCGATGCGTCGCATGTTCGAGCCGATGCTGGATTCCGAGACGATGCGCAGGTGCCCGATGTCGCCGAGGGCGGCCACGTGGGTGCCGCCGCACAGCTCGGTCGAGTGCTCGCCCGCTTCGAGCACCCGCACGACGTCGCCGTACTTGTCGCCGAAGAAGGCGATGGCACCGATGGCCTGCGCGTGACTCATCGAGGTCTCGTAGTGGCGGCAGCGGCCGTTGGCGATGATCTCGGCGTTCGCTACACGCTCGATCTCTCGCAGCTGGTCGCGGCTGACGCCCTCGTAGTGGCTGAAGTCGAAGCGCAGGCGGTCGGGTGCCACCAGCGAGCCTGCCTGCTTGACGTGATCGCCCAACACCTCGCGCAGCGCCCAGTGCAGGATGTGCGTGCCGGTGTGGTTGCGCCGTATCGCCGCTCGACGCTCGTCGTCGATCTCGGCGCTGACCAGCGACCCTGCCTCGATGCCCTCGCCGACGACGCGCCCGATGTGGCGGTGCAAGTCCGCGAGCGCGTAGGTGCAGTCGACGACCTCGATGCTGCCGCCAGGCCCGGAGATCGTGCCGATGTCACCGATCTGGCCGCCGCTCTCGGCATAGAACGGCGTGCGGTCCAGGAAGACCTCGACGAGCCGGTCGCCGGCGTCTGCGCCAGCGCCAGCGTCGCCCTCGCCTGTGCCGTCGCCGGCGTCGGGCCCGTCACCCGCGGGCACTTCGAAGACCGCCAGCACCCGGGCGTCATCGACCGTCGGCGAGTCGCGCACAAAATCTGTCGGGCCGAATTGGGCCAACAGCTCGCGGTAGCGCTCGTCGGCGAAGGTGGGTCCGCCCGCCCGGCCCGCACGAGCACGCTCACGCTGCTCCTCCATCGCGGCCTCGAAGCCGTCACGGTCGAGGCTCAGGCCGCGCTCGGTGAGGATCTCCTCGGTCACCTCCACCGGGAAGCCGTGCGTGTCGTGGAGCAGGAAGGCGACCTCGCCGTCGAGCACGGTGGAATCCAGTGCAGCAGTGGCCTCGTCGAGGATCTTCTGGCCCGCGGCCAGCGTGGTGCGGAAGCGCTCCTCCTCGCGGGCCACAACATCGGAGATGAACTGGCGGTTCTTGACCAAGTCGGTGTAGTGGTCGCCCATCACGTCGACGACGATCTCGACCAGACGCGGCATGACGACGTCGGTGACGCCGAGCACCCAGGCGTGCCGCACGGCACGGCGGATGATGCGCCGCAGCACGTAGCCGCGGTCCTCGTTGGAGGGGAACACGCCGTCGGAGATGAGCATCGCCGTCGTACGGGCGTGGTCGGCGAAGATGCGCATCGACACGTCGGTCTCGGCGTCGGCGCCGTAGGTCTTGCCGCAGATGCGCTCGGCTTCGGCCAGCAGCGGAGCGAACAGATCGATGTCCCACGCTGCGGGCACACCCTGCAGCACCGCCAGGATCCGTTCGAGGCCGGCGCCCGTGTCGATGCCGGGCGCTTCGAGCGGTGTCAGCTCGCCGGTGCCGTCGGCAGCGAACTGCATGAACACCAGGTTCCAGATCTCGACGAAGCGGTCCTCGCCGCCGTGCGCAGGTCCGCCGCCGTCGCCGAGCTCGGGTCCGAGGTCGTAGAAGATCTCGCTGCAGGGCCCGCACGGCCCGACATCGCCCGCAGCCCACCAGTTGTCCTTGTCCAGACGCTGGATGCGTTCGGGCGGGACGCCCACCGAGGCCTGCCAGATCTCGGCGGCCTCGTCGTCGCTGACGTGCACGGTCACCCACAGCTTGTCCCGCTCGAGTCCGAGCACCTCGGTGACGAACTCCCACGCCCAGGGAATGGCTTCGGCCTTGAAGTAGTCGCCGAAGCTGAAGTTGCCCATCATCTCGAAAAACGTGAAGTGGCGATTCGTGCGGCCGATGTCGTCGAGGTCGTTGTGCTTGCCGCCCGCCCGGACGCATTTCTGGATGGTGACCATGCGGCGCGTCGGAGGCACCTCTTCGCCGAGGAAATACGGCATGAACGGCACCATGCCCGCCACCGTGAACAGCAGCGAGGGTTCGTGCGGGATCAGGCTCGCGGAAGCGCGGACTTCGTGGCCTCGCTCCGCCCAGAACGAGTTGAACGCTTCACGCAGTTCGCCGGCGCGCATCTCCAGAGGATACCGAGGGGCTTTCGCGGCCTCCGTGGCCGCCGAGCGGCTTTCGCGGCCTCCGTGGCCGCCGAGCGGCCTTCGCGGCCTCCGTGGCCGCCGCGCTTCAGGCGGCTTCGCGGCGATGGCGGCGCTCAGCCCAGCGCCGATCCCGCTCGTCGCGCAACCGCTGCTCGGCATCGTGCATCTGACGCTTGCCGTCTTCCCACGCTTCGTCGACGCGCCGGCGGCCGTCCTGCCACGCATCGGCGAGGTCGCGGCGCACCCGGCGGGCCGTGCCCAGCACCGTTGCGGTGCCGCGGACGGGCGCATACCGGTCGATCAGGTGTCGCAGGCGCCGCTGCACCCACAACGACGCGCCGGCACCCAAGCCGGCGCCCAAGGTCAGCCACCGCAGTCGCTTCAGCATCCTCAGCGCTCCCTGCTCTCGCCGCCGCCAGCAGTCTCGTCCTCTTTGTCACCGACCTTGTCGCGCAGTGTCTCGATGAGCGCACGCACCTTGTCGACTGGGGCCCCAGCGGCCCGGGCAGTCGCGGCCCCGGCAGACTCGGCCAGCCCCGCCACCTTCTGCGCGATGTTCAGCAGGTCTCGCAGCCGGCCGATCTCGGTCTGTGCCATCTCGGCGGTGTCAGCCAATTGACTCAGCGCAGGCCCGACCTTGGCGTCGAAGTCGGTGAGCTTGCGCCGGAACTCCCGCATCAACGCGAACGCCTGGGTCAGCACGGCGATCAGGGCCACCAGCGCGACCACCACGCAGACGGTTACCACCACTGCGGCCAGATCGCCGCTGCTCATGAGTCGTCCCCGTCATCATCGGCAGCGACGGTGTCATGCTCGCCCTCACGGGCGACGGTGTCATGCTCGCCCTCACGGGCGACGAGGGCCAGCCCCAACTCTTCGAGCTGCTCGGCCGAGACATGACTCGGGGCGTTGGTGAGCGGATCGGCCCCCGACTGGCTCTTGGGGAACGCGATGACCTCGCGGATGTTCTCCTCGCCGCACAGCAGCGCTGCCAACCGGTCGATGCCGAAGGCGAAGCCTGCGTGCGGCGGAGCGCCGAACCGAAATGCGTCGAGCAGGAACCCGAACCGCTCCTGTGCTGCGGCCGGCTCGATGCCCAGCAGATCGAAGACCTGCTGCTGGATGTCGCCCCGATGGATCCGGACGCTGCCCGAGCCGAGCTCCCAGCCGTTCAGCACCAAGTCGTACGCCTGCGATCGCACGCCCAACAGCGTGTCAGCGTCAAACCCCCCGCCTGACGCCATGCGCGCCGACGCCGCGGCGACCACGTCCAAGTCATCGGCGTGGGGCATGGTGAACGGGTGGTGCGCCGGGATCGGCAGGCCGTCCGCGCTGACATCCTCGAACAGCGGGAAGTCCACGACCCACAGGAAGTGCAAGCCGCCCTCGTTCACCGGGGGGCGGCCCAACTCCAGCCGCAGCAGGCCGAGCACCCCGCTGGCCCTGCGCCAGGTGTCGGCCACCAGGTAGCACATGTCCCCCGGCTCAGCGCCCAGACGCTCCAGCACGCCGTCGATCTCGGCGTCTGACATGAACTTGGCGACCGGCGAGGTGACGGCCAGCCGTCCGCCGGCTGCACTGCGGGCGCCGTCGGCCAGCGGCTCGCCACCGCTGACCCGCATCCACACCAGGCCCTTGGCGCCCCAGCGCTGGCACTGCTTGGTGAGATCGTCGACCGCGTTGCGGCTGATGTCGCCGCCGCCGGGCACCCGGATGCCCCGCACTGCCGGCGCCTTGAAAGCGTTGAAGCCGGTCTCGGCGAACAGGTCGCTGAGCTCGACCAGCTCGAGCCCGAAGCGCAGGTCGGGCTTGTCCGAGCCGTAGCGGTCGATGGCCTCGTGCCAGGTGATCTCGGGCATCGCCGCGGGGCGCACGCCGGTGATCTCGGCGGCGGCTTCGGCGACCGCCTCGCTGATCACGGCTCGCACCTCGGCGCCGCTGGCGAAGCTCATCTCCAGATCGAGCTGGGTGAACTCGAACTGGCGGTCGGCCCGCAGATCCTCGTCGCGCAGGCAGCGGGCGATCTGGTAGTAGCGGTCGATGCCGCCCACCATGCACAGCTGCTTGAACAGCTGCGGGCTCTGCGGCAGCGCATAGAAGCGTCCCTGGTGCAGCCGGCTCGGCACCACGAAATCGCGGGCGCCCTCGGGAGTGGACGCCACCAGCGTGGGGGTCTCGACCTCGATGAACTCTGCTGCTTCCATCGAGCGCCGGATCGCCGCATTCACCCGTGCCCGGCTCACCAGGTTCGAGTGCATGCGAGGATTCCGCAGGTCCAGGTAGCGATGGCGGATGCGCAGCATCTCGTCGACCTCGGTGCGGCCGTCGATCTGGAAGGGCGGCGGCTCGGACGCCGACAGCACCTCGACGCTTGCCTCGCCGATCTCGATCTCGCCCGTGGCCAGTTCGGGATTGGCGGTGTCTTCTGGGCGTTCACGCACGGTGCCCGTCACCGACAGCACGTACTCCGGCCGCAGATCGTGCGCGTGATCCACGACGCACTGCACGATGCCGGTGCGGTCGCGCAGGTCGACGAAGGCGAGGTGCTCGCCATGCTCGCGGCGCCGCGAGACCCAGCCGCACACGGTGACTTCGCGGCCGATGTCGGCGCGGCTCAGGCGCCCGCAGTAGTCGGTTCGCATAGGGGTGTTCACTCGCTACGTCCTTGGGGTTCAGGCAGGGGTCGCGCTGTCGTCGGAAGCCGGCACCGGGGCATTCAACGCGTCAAAAACGGCTCGCAGCGTGCCCAGCAGTTCGGCGCGCGGCACGGTCTGCTGCGCCATGTCGGCGCTGCCGCCGTCGGGACGGCGCAGCGGACGCACCGTGACCGTCCCGGCGTCGACTTCGTCGGTTCCGACGATGAGCGCGATCTCGGCGCCCGAGCGGTCGGCGGCGCGCATCTGCGCCCGCATGGAGCGGTCGTCGAACGCACGATCTGCCCGGATGCCCACCGAGCGCAGCTCGTGCGTGAGATCGCGTGCCGCAGCGCCTCCCGCCGTGTCGATCACCCACACCTCGGCCCGCTGCGTCGGGACATCGAAGACGCCCTCCGCGTCGCAGGCGAGCAGCAGGCGCTCGATGCCGAGCGCGAACCCGATGCCGGGCGTGGGCGGGCCGCCGAGCGCCTCGACGAGTCCGTTGTAGCGGCCGCCGCCGCAGATGGTGTCCTGGGCTGCGTCCAGGCTGGCGGCGCGGAACTCGAACGTGGTGCGCGTGTAGTAGTCGAGGCCGCGCACCAGCTTGGGCTCGACCTCGTGGGAGATGCCCAGCGCATCGAGTCCCTCGCGCACCCGCTCGAAGTGAGCCGCCGTCTCCGCTGACAGGTAGTCGGTGATCTGGGGCGCCTCGGCCGCGACCGCAGCCGTCGCGCGGCGCTTGGAGTCGAGGATGCGCAGCGGGTGCTGCTCGATCTTGTCCCGGTCCTCGGGGTCTACATCGGCGGCGCGCTGCCGCAGGTAAGCGATCAGCGCTTCGGTGTACGCAGTGCGGGTGTCCGCGTCGCCCATCGAGTTCACCAGCAGCGGCACCCGCTGCAGCCCCAGCGCGTCGAAGAATTCGGCGGCCAGGGCGATGATCTCGACGTCGGCGTCGGGGTCGTCGGTGCCCAAGGTCTCGGCGCCGATCTGGTGGAACTGCCGGTAGCGGCCCGCCTGCGGCGCCTCGTAGCGGAAGAACGGCCCCTGGTACCAGACCTTCCACGGCGTGGTGGGGCGGTGCTGCGCGAAGGCGCGGCACACCGACGCCGTGCATTCGGGGCGCAGCGCCAAGTGGCGATCGCTGCGGTCGAAGAACTCGTACATCTCCTTGCCGACCACGTCGGTGCCCTCGCCGATGCGGGCGAACACGCCGATGTCCTCGAAGATCGGCGTCTGCAGGTAGCCGAAGCCGGCACGGTCGGCGGCTGCGATGAACGTGCCCAGCAGCGCGACCCAGCGGCCCGATTCGGGCGGTGCCAGGTCGTGTGTGCCGATGGGCGTCCGAAAGGTCTTCGGGGCGTCGGTGCCGCTGCTGTCGGCGGCGCGCGCAGGCTCAGAAGACATACCGGTCATGACCAGCGCAGGCTACGGCCCGACCGTCGCCAGTCCCAGCCGGGTCGCTGGTAAGCGCCCGCCAGTTCGTCGAGCCCTCAGCAGACGCATTCGGCGCATCAATCCACGATGCGATGTGAGGACAATTGATTAGCCACATTGTGGATAGTTGATTAGTCTTTTGTGCGTGACCTATCTGCGGCGCCATCTTGACGAGCGTCTCGCTCACTTGTCGACGGTCCATCCGGCGTGCTTGGTCGAGGGCATCCGGGGTGTCGGCAAGACCTCCAGCGCGCAGCGTCTCGCCACTTCAACGCTGCGGCTCGACGACCCGTCGGTCGCCGCAAGGGTGACTGCAGACCCCGAGGCCGCGTTCGGCGCGCTGGCGTCGCCGGTGCTCATCGACGAATGGCAGCGCGCACCGGCCGTGTGGGACGCGGTGCGCCGCTCCATCGACGATCACCGGGCGCCGGGACGGTTCATCCTGAGCGGGTCATCGCGGGCCGCGCTCACCACCGATGTGCACACTGGCGCCGGCCGCATCCTGCCGGTCCGCCTTCGGCCCATGACGCTGTGCGAGCGCCGGGGAGAAGCGCCGGCGGCGAACCTCGCGGAGCTGGGCGAGTTCGGCATCGATGCCCTGAGGGGAATCCGATCCCCGCTGACGCCGTCTGAGCAGACCGATGCAGTCGCCCTCTCAGGCCTGCCCGGCTACCTGGGGATGGACCCCGCCGACCACCACGAGGCGTTGAGGGCCTATCTCGACCTCGCCGTCGCCCGCGACCTCGCAGAGATCGCACCCGCACAACGCGACGTCACCAAGCTGCGCAACTACGTGCGCGCCTACAGCGCCACGGTCGCCACCACCGCCGACCACGCCGCCATCCACAACGCAGCCGGAGTGGCCAAGGCCACCGGCGAGACCTATCACGACCTGCTGACGCGGCTCGGCCTGATCGAAGAGCTGCCGGGCTGGTCCCACAACCGCCTCAAGCGCCTGACACGCCGCCCCAAGCGACACCTCATCGACCCGGCCCTCGCAGCCGCCGACCACCACGACACCGCGCCCACGCTCGCGCAGCGACCCGGCCGCGCCGGGCAGCTCTTCGAGAGCGCCGTCGTGTGCCAGGTCCGCGCCGCCGCCGACGCGCTCGGGCTCGGCTGGCGCTTCAGCCACCTGCGCACCGCCGGCGGCGACCACGAGATCGACCTCATCGCCGACCTCCCCGGCGGCGACGTGCTGGCACTCGAGGCCAAACTGTCACGCACCGTCACCCCCGCCGACGCACGCCACCTCACGACGCTCAAAGAACGACTCGGCACGAGCTTCCGCGCCGGGCTCATCGTGCACCCCGGCGACACCGCCTACCGACTCGACGACCGCATCGCCGCCGTCCCCCTCGCCGTCCTCGTCTGATCAGCGCCGCCTGACTCCCACAACCCGAGCCCAACAACAGGGATCCACGCCACCGTCGTGCCGTCAGCCGGTGCCGGTGGCGAACTCGCCTGCACCGACGACATACAGATGGGTCGTGGCGCCTTGGTGTGTTTCCGTGTTGAACAGAATCCGCTGACCGTCAGGCGACCAGTCGGGATTGACCTCGTCACCGTCCATCGACGTGATCGCGGTCAACGTACTCGCAGCTATATCAAGCACAGCGATATCAACAGTCCCGCTTGCTGGACCCGGGCCTTGGTCAGGGGACCAAAATGGCTCCCAAGCGAATGCGATTCTCGTGCCGTCTGGAGACCACGACAGCTTGCTGAAGGACTCGGCACCTCGGATCCGCACCACCTCATGGTTCGGGTTCCACGCGATCGGCCAGTACGACTTCAAGCCAGTCCCGTCGACGTTCATAGTCGAGACGAGTCCGCCCTGGCTCAGCAACGCGAACTTGCTCCCATCGGGCGACCAAGAAGGTGCCGTGTTCCAGAACTCTTTCGATCCAACCTCGCGGGGATTTGAGCCGTCGGATCCAACGACGACAATGAAGCGCTTCTCGCCGATCGGCGGCGAAACCGTTCGGTCTTGCCACGTGTTCCGATGAAAGGCGATCTGGCTTCCGTCGGGCGACCAGGTGGGATGGCGATCCTCCACCGTTCCCGTCGTGAGCTTGAGAGCGTTCGTGCCGTCAGTGTTTACGACGTAGATGTGACTTCGCTGTGAGGCATATGAACCTGCTCGACTGTAGACGGCGAATGCAATTTTCTTGCCGTCAGGTGACCATGCCGGTTCGTTGGCCGACAAGTGTCGAACCTGTTCGACCGGACGTGAATTCCCGCCGTCGCGGTCCATGATCCACAATCTGCTCAAGTTAATGAAGGCGATGTGCCGGCAGTCGGGCGACCAGTCGGCTTCCCGCGCTGCACTCTCGTTCGGGAGGAGACGCATCACCGCATCGTCGCTGGTGCCACCGCACCGTCCGACGGATGCCTGCTCAGTCTCCGGCTCGTCGCCTTCCTCCAAGTAAGCACTGATTGAAGCCTCCGACACGGCTGCATCGCCGCCGAAGACCAGCAGCTCAACAGTGTCGGTGCCCGCGGCACGACGCACACCATCGAGATACTCAGCCGTGCTCTCGGGCACGTTCTTCGGTTCGGTGAGCACCAAGGCGGCGCACTTGCCAGCCAGCAGGGGCGCGGCGCTGAACGAATCGAACGGCACCCGAGCGCGAGCCAAGCCTGCCTTCGCGCCAGCGAAGCAGTCCATACCCGCATGCTTGGCCGCGTAGTCAGCAGTCTTGGTGGCAGTCTCAAACCGGGTCGTTCCGGCCATGCGATCGATCGCAATGTCCAGCGCATCGATGGCATTCTCCACATCGTCGGACAGCGCTGCCGTCCCGCCCATCATCACAACCCGCTCGATTCCCGCACTCCGCAGGTACTCGGCAACCTCATCGTGCAATGCGGCCTGCGGGGTCAACAGCACCGGAAGGCCTGCCCACGCCGACAGCGGTCCCGCGACCAACGCGTCGGCAAAGACCTCGCCGCTTGCGATGATCACCGTCTTGCCGAATGTGGCCAGATCGCCCGCGGTACCGAGACGTTCCGCCACAGCTACACCCGTCCGGTACTCATCGGCGTCGCCCACCCGCTCAACGACCAGACCAGCGCTGCGCAGCTGATCGTCGACGGCGGTATCGATCGAGCGCCGCGACTCGGTGTCAGTGCTCACCAGCAGGACACGCGACACTCCAGCGTCGCCGAGGAATGCCATCGCGTCGTCTCGCACCTCGTGGGGCGGCGTCATAAGAACCGGCGCGTCGAGACTGCCTGCAACAGAGGCGGCAACGACGGCTTCGTGCCAGCTCAAGCCCGACACCATGACGACCCAATCCAGGCTGCCGCCGGCGTCGGCGGCTACGGCCTCGGCGACCTGCAACGATGTCGCGTAGCGGTCCGGGCCGCCGTAGCGCACAACGTCCACAGCTGCGAGATCAGTCTCGTCGACTTGTGCAGACACACCCACAGCGGGAGCCAGCGACAGAACAGCTGCAATCGACGCCGCAGCAATCGCACTCAGTTTTCTGTGAACCACGGCAGGACAGTAGCGATTGGCGCGACATCGGCCACGGCTGCCTCTGACGCTCAGTATTCGGTGCGGGCGAGGCCTTCGATGGTGCGGTACGCATCGAACACGCCCGGCACCTCGCGCAGCGCAGCCAGCAGCTGGTCCAGCAGGATCGGGTCGCCGACCTCCACCTCGAACTGCATCACCGCCACCTGGTCGTCGCCCACGAACGTGTCGCAGCTCGCGATCGACAGATCATGGCGGCCTGACACCACCTGCACCACGTCGAGCAGCAGCCGGTTGCGGTCCAGGCCTCGCACCTCCAGCGCAGCCGTGAATTCGCCCGCCCAGCTCTCGTCCCACTCCACCTCGACCTGGCGGGCACCCGACGCCGTTGCCAGCTCGGCCGCGTTGGCACAGTCGGCACGATGCACCGAGATGCCGCGACCGCTGGTCGAGAAGCCCAGAATCTCGTCGCCGCGCACCGGGCTGCAGCAGCGGGCCAGGCGCACCAGCGCATCGTCGTGGCCGTCGACGTGCACGCCGGCGGAGCGGCGGCGTCGCGAGCCTCGCTGCCGGGCGGGGCGGGCAGGCAGCTGCACGCCGTCGCCTTCGCCCCGCAGGTGGCTGACCAGTCGCTTGGCCACCGAATGGGGTCGCACATCGCCCTTGCCCACCGCTTCGAAGAGCTGGTCCAGATCGGCCCGGCTGAACTGTTCCGCCACGGCGCGCATCTCGTCGCCGTCGATCAGCAGCGACGCCTTGAGCCCCTCAGAGCGCAGCTCGTCCGAGACCGCTTCCCGCCCGGCCGCCTCCCATTCGGACCGGTCAGAGCGGGCGAACCAGCGCCGGATGCTGTAGCGGGCCCGCGGCGTGACGGCGATCTCCAGCCAGTCGCGCGACGGCCGCGTGCCGGGATCGTCCGAGGTGAACGCCTCGACGGTGTCGCCCGAGCGCAGCGGCCGGTCCAGCGGCACCAGCCGCCCGTCGATCTTGGCGCCGATGAGCGAGTCGCCGATGTCGGTGTGAATGGCATAGGCGAAATCGATGGGCGTGGCGCCGGTCGGCAGCGTGACCACGTCGCCCTTGGGCGTGAACACGTACACCTCACCGTGGCCGAGGTCGCTCGCGATCGTGCGCATGAACTCGGCCGGGTCGTCGGACTCGGCCTGCCACTCGACCAGCCGGGTCAGCCACGGCATGTCGGCCTCGGCGGCAGCGCTGCTGTGGCGCTCGGCCCTATTGCCTTTGCCGCCGCTGCGGTTGCTGCTGCCGCCGTTGCGCTCCGACTTGTAGCGCCAGTGGGCCGCCACGCCGTACTCGGCCCGCTGGTGCATTTCGTCGGTGCGGATCTGCACCTCCACAGCCGTGCCGGCAGGGCCGACCACCGTGGTGTGCAGCGACTGGTACAGGTTGAACTTGGGCATCGCGATGTAGTCCTTGAACCGGCCCGTCACCGGCTTCCAGGTCGCGTGTATGGAGCCCAGCGCTGCGTAGGCGTCACGGATGGTGGGCACCACGACCCGGATGCCCACTAGGTCGAAGATCTCGTCGAACGAGCGGTTCTTGATGACCATCTTCTCGTAGACGCTCCAGTGGTGCTTCTTGCGCCCGGTCACCGTGGCCTCGATCTTCATCCGGCCGAGCTGCTCGCGGACCTCCTCCAGCACTTGTTCGACGTAGCGCTCCTGCTCGGGGGTGCGCTCGGCCAGCATCCGGTCGATCTCGGCGTAGCGCTTCGGGTACAGCGCCGCGAAGGCCAGGTCCTCCAGCTCGTCGCGCACCTGCTGCATGCCCAGCCGGTTGGCGAGCGGGGCGTAGATGTCGAGCGTCTCGCGGGCCACGTCAGCCTGTTTGGAGGCGCCGAGCGCCCCGATCGTGCGCATGTTGTGCAGCCGGTCGGACAGCTTGATCATCAGCACGCGGGGGTCGTTCGCGATGGCCACGAGCATCTTGCGCAGCGTGGCGGCCTGCTGCGCCTGCTTGGAGGCGAAGCGGACCCGGTCGAGCTTGGTGACCCCGTCCACGATGGCCGCGACCTCGGGGCCGAAGTCGTCGGCCAGCGCGACCAATTCCACGCTGGTGTCCTCCACTGCGTCGTGCAGCAGCGCTGCGGCAATCGACGTGTCGTCGAGGCCCAGATCGGCGACAACGCCTGCCACCGCGACCGGATGGGTGATGTACGCCTCACCGGTCTTGCGGCGCTGGCCCTCGTGCGCCTGCGCCGCCGCTTCGTACGCTCGGATGACCAGCTCGGGCGACCGCTTCGGCCAGCGCTGGCGGTAGCGCTCGACCACCGGCGAGATGTCGGCCGCGACCGTGTTCGCGATGCGCCGCCACGGCAGCACACGCGACACCGCAGGCATCGCCCTAGCCAAGCTTCTCGCAGCAGCGTCCGGCCGGCACCCGTCCGAACACGGGAAGAATCACACTCCCATTCTGCCGTGCCGCCCGCCTCGGCAGGGCAACCCGCGCCTGCCGGTCGAATGCTGGTGAGCACAAAGGGGAGTCGCTGATTGGGTGGCTGGAGCGAGTGCCGTACGGGAGCGTACTTTGCGTACGTAAAGTACTTAGACCGTGTAGCGTGCGAAGGGCGAGCCAGTGAGGGAGTATTGCTGTGACGTTTCTCTCCTATACCGAGACCCGCAACCGGCTCAAGGAAGTGCTTGACACGGCTGACGGGGGCGTGCCGGTCGGCGTCGAGCGCCATGGCCGCCGTGTCGTCGTGATGGACACGGCGCTGCTGTCCGAGCTGCTGGCAGCTTCGCCGCGTCTGCGCCGACCCGAAGCCGTCGCCGAGGGTGGCGGGTGGTCGGTGTTCCTGCCAGGTACCCCTGTTGCCGCCGACGGGGCCGACCTCGACGAGGCGTCCGAGGAGTTCATCGTGGCGCTGAGGGAGTACGCAGAGGACTGGGTCGAGCGACTGCGATTCGCTCCCAACCACGCGCAGCATTGGCCGCTGGTGCACTTTGCATCGCTGAGCTCAGACGCCGACCTGACCAGATGGGTCCAGGGCGGCGAGTGAGCTTCCCCGCACCAACCCGCGACGACCATCGCCGCTTCTGCGAATCCGAGGGCTGGCAGCTCGTACGATCGGCCACCGGCAAGCGCAGCACTCACCACGAGACGTACGAACTGGACCTGCCGGACGGAGATGTGCTGCGCACCCGCATCTCGCGGCCGCCAGACCGCATCGTGCATGGCAGCGGGCTGTGGTCTCACATCTTGCGGGATCAGCTCCAGGTGAGCGAGCGGGAGTTCTGGCAATGCGTGAATGACGGCATTCCGCCCCCGCGAAGCCAGCCCGCCGTGCCAGAGAACTCGATCCCCACAGAAGTACTGCACCTGCTCAAGCAGCGAGTCGGCCTGAGTGGCGACCAGCTCGCCGGCATGACCGCAGACGCAGCAATCGAGCGCTTGAGGCAGTACTGGACCACCGGCCGGTAAGGCAGAGCTGTGACGCTGGACGGTCGGCCCTTGGGGCGCTAGCGGCGGCGGCCCTTCTTGCGGGGGCGGGGCGGAGCGCTGCGCGTGTAGCTCTCGGCGGCGAGCGCCTGGGTGGCTGCTTCCATCGAGTCGTGACGGCCGGCGGCATCGGCGGCAGCCTGCGCGGCGGCCCAGCCGGGCTCGTAACCCTTCAGCCACGCAACCGCTGGCATGGCCACGAAGATCGAGCTGTACGAGCCGACGAGCAGGCCGATCAACAGCGCCGTCGCGAACTCCGCCAGGGTGCCGGCGCCGAGGACGCCGGCGCCCACCACCAGCAGCGACACGACCGGCAGCACCGAGGTCACCGACGTGTTCACCGATCGAGTCAGCACCTGGTTGAGCGACACGTTCGCGAGCGCGTGGTACGTGAAGTGGCTGCGCGCCGGCAATGAGCGCTCATTGGTCTTCACGCGGTCGAACACGACGATCGTGTCGTACAGCGAGTAGCCCATGATGGTGAGGAACGCCACCACCGTCGCCGGCGTCACCTCGAACCCGAACAGCGCGTAGGCGCCGACGGTCAGCACGATGTCGTGCCCCACGGCGATCAGCGCGCCCACCGACATCTTCCACTCGAATCGGAACCACAGGTACAGCGCGATCAGCACGAAGAACACCACGAGCGCCCGGCGCGCCTTGCCGGCCACCTCGTCGCCGAACGACGGGCTGACCTGCCGCGACGAAAGGCTCTCCACGTCCACGCCGACGGCATCGGCCAGCGCCCCAGACACCGCCGCGCCGTCGGCATCGGGGCCGAGCACGCCGCGCACCCGGAAGATGTCGGGCGCGCCGGTGACCACCACGAACTGCACACGCGCATCGGGCACACCGGCCTCCGCGGCCGCTGAGGCCACGTCGTCGGTGGTCACGCCGCTGTCAGTCGTGTCACCGGACCCGGCCCCCGCCTCACCCGCCTCGGCGCCCTGAGCCTGCTCAGGCACGGGTATCTCCCACACCGAGCCGCCTTCGAACTCGATGCCGAGATTCAGGCCCCGCACCAGCAGCGCCACCACGCAGACAAGCACGGCGACGGCTGAGCCGATGAGCACCTTGCGTGACACACGCAGGATGTCCCAGCTGTTCTCGCCTCGATAGAAGGTGCGCAGCGTTGCAATCACGGTGTGCCTCCCACCGGTCCTGCGCCTGCGGCAGACATTGGCGCTGGGACCGCGTCGTCGTCGGTCGGCGGGAGCACGCCGAGGCGCCGGGGCTCCTCGTTCACCAGCCGGCGGGCGATGAACACCACCAGCGGCCGCATGAAGAAGTACGACACGGCCAGGTCGATCAGCGTTGCCAGCCCGAGATACAGGGCGAAGCCGCGGACGGTGCCGCTGGTGAGCTGGTACAGCACGCCCGCGCCGATGAGCGACGCCAAGTCAGCCCACACGATGGTCATGAAGGCACCTTTGAAGCTGGCATCGGCGGCCGAGCGGACCGCACGGCCGCGGCGCACCTCTTCCTTGATCCGCTCGTAGTAGACGATGTTGGAGTCGACCTGAACGCCGATCGACACGATGATGCCGGTGGTGCCGGCCAGTGTCAGCGCCAGCCCCCGGCTCTCGCCCAGCCAGCTGATGAGCGACCACAGGACCGATCCGCTGATGGCCAGGCTGGCCACCGCCACGATGCCGAGCAGCCGGTAGTAGGCCAGCATGTACAGGCCCACGAGGATCAGCCCGACGATGCCAGCGATCGCTCCCGCACGCAGCGTCCCCTCGCCGAGGGTGGCCGACACCGTGCGCACATCGTCCTGCTCGAACTCCACTGGCAGGGCACCGAAGCGCAGCGCGACGGCCAGATCGCGTGCCCCGTCCTCGTCGAACGTTCCGGAGATGACTGCGGTGCCCCCGAACTCGGTTGCCCGGATGACCGGCGCAGACTCGACGATGCCGTCGAGCACGATCGCGACCTGCTGACCGAAGTAGCGGGCGGCGATCTCGTCGAAGCCGACGGCGCCCTCATCGGTGAGATCGACGTTGACGACCCACTCGTTGTTGAACGTTGCCGCTGCCTCGGCGACCGCCTCGCCGGTGAGCTCGGCCGGGCCCAGCACGTATCCCACCGGCTCGCCACGGCCCGGCAGCACCACGGCCTGATCGGCGATGTCGTCCTCGGGCAGCGTGAAGTTCGGAAATGCTGCGGGCTCAGCTGCCTCGGCCTCGGCTGCAGCATCGTCGTCTGACTCGATCGCGCCGTTGTAGGCGTCGGCGAGATCCAGCGCAGAGCCGAACTCGGCCTCGTCGAAGGGGTTGAACGTCAGCAGTACGGACCGGAACCGCAGTTCGGCTGTCTGTCCGACCAGGTCCACAGCACGCTGCTTGTCCTTGACGCCGGGAAGCTGCACCACCACCTGCTCGCCCTGGCGCGTGATGTCGGGCTCGGCCACGCCGAGTGCGTCGACACGCGACCGGATGATCTCGATTGCACGGTCGAGCTGCTCGTCGTCGGCCGGGGCCGTGGGTCGCAGCAGCACCTCCACGCCGCCCTGCAGCTGCACGCCCAGCACGGGCGCCCAGCCGGCGGCCAGCACGGCCGCGAGCGAACCGAAGCCGATCAGGATCGCTAGGAGAAGCGAGACGATCTGCGAGCGGCGCATGTCAGACCAACGCGCCGATGCCTGCGCTGTGCGCTGCGGCCAGGATCATTCCGATTCGTCGACGCCGTCCGATGCGGGCGAGTCGTCTGCGCCTCCGCCGCCAGCAGACGTGATGATCTCGCCGATGGCGCGACGCTGCACCCGCAGCTCCACATCGCTGTCCACCTCAATGCAGACCACTTCGCCTGGCTCTTCGACTGCCACGATCTTGCCGATGACCCCGCCGACCGTGGCGATCTCGTCGCCGATGTCCGCAGCTCGCAGCATCGCGGCGCGCTCGGCGGCCCGCTTGCGCTGCGGCCGGATCATGAGGAAATACATGATGGCGAACAGTGCGACGAGGATGATGATCGAACCCATGACGTGCTCCTCAGCGTGGCGTCATTCGGCGGCGCAGCGTACCGGGCTGCCGGGGCCGGGCAGCGGCTCAGCCCCAGACATCATTGACCTGCTCACGAAACGCCGTGAACCGGCCGGCTTCGATGGCAGCGCGTGCGTCGGCCACCAGGTGGCTGAGAAACACGATGTTGTGCAGCGTCAGGATGCGGCTGGCCGTCGGTTCGTTCACGCTCATCAGGTGCCGCAGATAGCCACGGCTGAAGCGGGCACCGGGCCGGGGGCGCCCGCCGGGCAGCGGCTCGCCGGGGTCGAGCGGCGCATCGTCCCGGGCGAATCGGGCGTTGCGAATGTTGATGCGGCCCTGGGGCGTGAGCGCAGTGCCGTGGCGGCCGAGCCGGCTCGGCAGGACGCAGTCAAACATGTCCACTCCGGCCGCGATGGCATCGACAATGCGGGCCGGGTCGCCCACGCCCATCAGGTAGCGCGGGCGGTCGGCAGGCAGCACGCCGGTCGC
This sequence comes from Acidimicrobiales bacterium, assembly GCA_965116715.1. Lineage (GTDB taxonomy): Bacteria > Actinomycetota > Acidimicrobiia > Acidimicrobiales > Poriferisodalaceae > Poriferisodalis. The sequence continues at coordinate 3,463,063 of OZ220724.1, read as the reverse complement.
TGCGTGCAGCGCCGGGCCCATCTCGCTGCGCGTCTCCCCCACCGACAGCCCGCCGATGCCATAGCCGTCGAAGCCGATGGATGCCAGCGTCTCGGCGCTGGCGCGCCTGAGCTCGGGATCGACGCCGCCCTGGCAGATGCCGAACAATGCCTGCCCTCCGGCAGTGCCGTCGCGGCGGGCAGCGTCCATGGCCGCCGCTGCCCTGGCCGCCCACAGATGGGTGCGCTCGGTGGCCTCGCGCACCTCGTCGGGGGGCGCGGGAAGCTCGGGACAGATGTCGAGCGCCATCTGGATGTCTGCGCCCAATCGACGCTGAGCGTGGACGGCGCCTTCGGGCGTCAGCCGCATCTGCGCACCGTCATAGGTCGAGCGGAAGGTCACGCCCTCGTCGTCCACCTTGGACTTCGCATCCTGCGGGGACGTGCCAGCGCTGCGGCTGTGCTCGTCAGCACCGCCGGGGCGGCGGCCGAGGGACATGATCTGGAAGCCGCCGGAGTCGGTCAGGAAGTGACCGTCCCAGCCGGTGAAGCCGTGCAGCCCGCCGAGCGCTTCCACCACCTCGACTCCCGGCCGCGCCAGCAGGTGATACGTGTTGGCCAGCACGACCTCAAGGCCAAGCTGCTCGTAGTCGGTGGCATCCAGATGGATGACGGCGCCACGGGTTCCCACCGGCATGAACACCGGCGTCTGGAACGTCCCGCGAGCCGTCGTGACCTGTCCCCGTCGAGCTGAGCCGTCAGTTGCCAGCAGCTCGAACACCAGCGGGCTGTTCGGAACGCTCATCACCGAGGTGTCCGCCTGAGCAGCATGGCGTCGCCGAAGGACAGGAAGCGGTAGCCCTCCGCAAGCGCATCCCGGTACAGGTCGCGCCATCGCGGCCCGATGAACGCGTCGATCAGCAGCAGCAGGGACGATCGGGGCAGATGGAAGTTGGTGAGCAGCGCGTCGACAGCCAGGAACTCAGCGCCCCGCCGCAGGAACAGATCGGTCCAACCGCACACGTCTGCTGTGCTTGCCTGCGCCTCCGAGGCGTCGGCCGTGCTTGCCTGCGCCTCCGAGGCGTCGGCCGTGCCTGCCTGCGCCGCCGGTTGGCGAGCCGCAGCCTCGAGTGCCCGCACGGTGGTGGTGCCCACGGCGACGACCCGTTCGGCCGCCGCGCAGGCGGCGAGCGTCTGCGCAGACACCCGGTAGTGCTCGGTGTGCATCTCGTGCTCATCGGCGTGCTCGGCGGTCACCGGCGCGAACGTCGCCAGGCCGACGGTGAGGTCCACGGTGGCGATGCTCACGCCGTTCGAGCGCAGCTCATGCAGCACGCGTTCGGTCAGGTGAAGCCCCGCAGTCGGCGCTGCTGCTGAGCCATCCGAGCGGGCGTAGACGGTCTGGTAGCGATCCGCCAGCGCCGCTCGTGTCGCCTCGCCGTCGGCGGTATCGACGCCGATGCGCTGGGCGATGGCAGCGCGCGCGGCGGACGGGTCGATGTACGGCGGCAGCGGCGCCTCCCCCGCGCGTTCGAGCAGGTGCGCCTGCGACACATCGTCAACCGGCGTCCCGCCGACGAGTACACGCACGGCCCGGCGCTGACGGTCGAGGCGCTCGCCCACGACGACCTGCACGCTCGGGTCCCGCTCGGAGACCAGCACCGTTCCGTCCGCAATCCGGCGGGAGGGCCGCACGAGCGCCGCCCATCCCCGCTCACTGTGCTCAGGTGCAATTGGGGCGAGCAGCAGCACCTCGGCCGCCCCGCCCGTGTGCTTGCGCAGCGGCAGGCGAGCGGGCATCACCCGCGTCTCGTTGACCACCAGCAGATCCCCTGGTCCGAGCAGCGACGGCAGGTCGCCGATGGTGCGATGATCGGGCGCCTCGCCGGGTCCCCGGTCGACGAGCAGCCGGGCCGAGTCGCGCGGCTCGGCAGGCACGTGCGCTATCGACGACGGCGGCAGCTCATAGTCGAACTCGTCCATCCGCAGACGCGGTTCGCTCATCGCACGCTGAGGCTATGGCCGCGGATGATCTCACCAAGGCGCATCGTCGACCTGCACCGGCGCGTCCTTGGCCCTTGGCACGTCCTGCTGCGCGCCGGAAGGATCGGGTGCATCGAACAGCGTGGCAGTGGCGTCCGCATCACTGCCGGCCTCTTCCGCCGCGGGCGGCGCTTCGATGCCCAGGTGCGAGTACGCCGCTGCGGTGGCGATGCGGCCGCGCGGCGTGCGCTGCAGCAGCCCGCGCTGGATCAGGAACGGCTCGTACACGTCTTCCACGGTCTCGGTCTGCTCGCCGACGGTGATCGCCAGCGTGGACAGCCCCAATGGTCGCCCGGCGTGAGTGACAGCGAGCGCGTCCAGGATCGCCCGGTCGACCTTGTCGAGGCCCAGTCCATCGACGCCGAACGCTGCCAGCCCTTCCTGCGCTACGCCCACGTCGACGGCACCGCTGGCGCGCACCTCGGCGAAGTCCCGCACGCGACGCAGCAGCCGGTTGGCGATGCGCGGTGTACCCCGGCTGCGCGAGGCGATCTCTGCAGCACCGTCTGCATCGATCTGCACGCCGAGGATCGCCGCCGCGCGGGTCACGATGGCCGTCAGGTCGTCAGTGGAGTAGTAGTCCAGGCGCTCCACCAGCCCGAAGCGGTCTCGCAAGGGGCCCGAGATCAGCCCAGTGCGGGTCGTGGCGCCCACCAGGGTGAAGCGGGGCAGCTCGAAGCGAATCGAGCGCGCAGCCGGACCCTTGCCCAGCACGATGTCGATCGCGAAGTCCTCCATGGCCGGGTACAGCACTTCCTCGACCACTTTGGGCAGGCGGTGGATCTCGTCGATGAACAGCACATCGCCGTCCGCCAAGTTGGTGAGGATGGCAGCGAGGTCACCGGCCCGCTCCACCGCCGGCCCCGAGGTGAGATGCAGCGCAGCACCCAGCTCGACGGCGATAATCCCTGCCAGCGTCGTCTTGCCCAGACCCGGCGGACCGGCGAACAGCAGGTGGTCTGGCGATTGGCCGCGGGCCAGCGCGGCTCGCAGCGTGATGGCCATGTGTTCGCGCACCTCGGGCTGGCCGACGAATTCCTCCAGTGACCGCGGACGCAGCGAGGCCTCGGCATCGCCGCCGTCTGCCGCCGAGCGGGCCGGATCGGTGATCTCGCTACGGCCCGGCCCCGACGACGCGGCCGACTCGTCGCGCCGGTAGCCCTCGCTGCGCGCTTCCCCAGCGCTCATCGCAGGTCCAGTCGCCGGCGCACCGGCGCCGGTGCGCAGCATGGCTCGGCGGCGCTCATCGCGGACCCAGCTCCTGCAGTGCTACGCGCAGCAGGGCACCGGTGTCGGCATCACCATCGCGTGCCGCCTCGACGCTGACTGCGGCCATGGCCTCGCGCACTTCGGCCGGGCTGAAGCCCATCTGGCTCAACGCGGCCCGCACTTCCGCCACCGCAGATCCTGCGCCGTCCCCGGCCGCCGCCGCAGCGCCAGTGCCGGCAGTCTCGGGCGTGCCGAGCCGAGACTTCAGATCCAGCACCATCCGCTTGGACGTCTTGGCGCCGATGCCGGGCACCAGTTCCAGCGCAGCAGCATCATCGGCGGCCACCGCCCGCCGCAGCTCTTCGGGAGGCAGATGCGAGAGCACCGCGAGCGCCAGCGCAGGTCCCACGCCATGCGCGCTCAGCAGCGCCTCAAAACAGCGCCGCTCGTCGAGCTCGGCGAATCCGTAGAGGGCGGAGATGTCCTCCCGCACGTGATGGTGGGCGTACACAAAGCACTCGTCGCCGACCGGTCCGGCAGCGGCCAGCGTGGCCGGTGCGACGATGACGCGATATCCCACACCACCGGCTTCGATCAGCAGCTCCCCACCGGGATCCTTGTCGAGCAGGCGCCCGCGCACCGAGCCGATCACGGCGGAGGCGGGGGCGCCACTGCGCCAGAAGCGGGCAGCAGCACGCGCGCCCGGGCATGAGTTGCCGCCCCTCGCCAAGGAGCTTGGGACAGATGGCACAACGCGACCGCAGCCGCATCGGCGGCGTCGGCTGGCTCAGGTGGTCCCGGCAACGCGAGCATCTCGCCGACCATGCGCTGCATCTGGTCCTTGTCGGCGCCGCCCCAGCCCGCAACGGTCTGCTTGACCTGGGTCGGGGTGTATTCGACCACCTCCAGCCCGGCGTCGGCCGCGACCGCCATCGCGAGTCCGGCCACTTGCGCGACGCCGATTGCGGTGCGCGCATTGACCTGGAAGAAGACTCGCTCCACGGCCACCACCGAGGGCTGGAACTCGGAGATGAGCGCCTGCAGCTCGTGCATCTGCGTGGCCAGGCGCGCTGCGTGGAGCTCTTCGGGATCGGTGCGGATGACGCCCAGGGCGACCGCTTCAGTGCGGGCGCGCTGTGCGCCGGAGCCGGGGATCTGCTCCACCACGCCGTATCCGCAGCGCGACAGTCCGGGATCGATCCCAAGTACGAACATCAGTACGAACCGTAGCGTTTCACGCCGTTACGGCCGGGTATGTGCGAAACGGAACGGCAGGTCAGCTGGCGATCTGTTCCAGGAGCGAATCGCTGATGTCGAAGTTGGCATACACACCCTGCACATCGTCGTGATCGTCGAGTGCGTCGAGGACCGCCATGACCTGCTTGGCCTCTGACGCGCTGGTCAACTCGATGAGATTCTGCGGCGCATAGGTCAGATCGGCCGACGTCACCGCGATGCCCGATGCCTCGAGGGCCTCGCGCACCGCCATCGTGTCGGCGGCGGCGGCGGTGACGCGCCAGGCATCGCCCTCCCGCTCGACGTCCTCGGCCCCCGCGTCGAGCGCCACCAAGATCAGCTCGTCCTCGTCGGGTGCAGCGCCTTCTGCGTCCGACGCGTCCGGCGCGACAGCAGGCACCACCACCACGCCCTTGCGCTCGAATTGCCACGCCACGGCGCCAGGCTCGGCGAGCGAGCCGCCGGCGCGTGTGAACAGGCTGCGGATCTCTGAGCCGGTGCGGTTGCGGTTGTCGGTCAGCACGTCCACGAACATCGCGATGCCGCCAGGTGCGTAGCCCTCGTAGGTGACCTGCACGTAGGACACCCCTTCGAGCTCGCCGGTGCCCCGCTTGATCGCCCGCTCGATCGTGTCCAGCGGCACCGAGTTGTCGCGGGCCTTCTGGTACATGGTTCGCAACGTCGCGTTGGCATCGAGGTCGCCCCCGCCTTCGCGGGCGGCCACCTCGACCTGGCGGATCAGCTTGGCGAACAGCTTCCCGCGCGCCTTGTCGGCGGCGCCCTTGCGATGCTTGATCGTCGCCCACTTGGAATGACCGGACACGGACCCCCTCCCGAACACGACGTGCCAACAGATTGTGCGGCTGCGACAGTTTGCCGGGCCCAACCGCTCAGCAGGTTATGGATGTGCCGACCATGTCCAGGAAGAGCTGGTGTATTCGGTCGTCGGCGGTCAGCTCGGGATGAAAGCTCGACACCAGGATCGAGCCCGACCGGCACAGCACCGGTACCGATGCAGGAGCCTCGGCGGCCGTCACAGCCACGGCGGGCCGTATGGCGGCAAGCACCTCGACACCGGCGCCGGCGCGCTCCACCCACGGTGCCCGGATGAACACGGCGTGGAAGGGTTCTTCGAGACCGTCGGTGTCCAGATCGGCCTCGAAGCTGGCAACCTGGCGCCCGAACGCATTGCGCCGCACCGAGATGTCGATGGCGCCGAAGCAGCGCTGATCCGGCCTGCCGTCCAGCACTTCGGAGGCAAGCAGGATCATGCCTGCGCAGGTGCCGAACGCCGGCATGCCGCCGGCCAGGCGAGCTGACAGCGCATCGAACAGCCCGCTCGTGCCGAGCAGGTGCGACATCGTGGTCGACTCGCCGCCCGGGAGCGCCACGGCATCGACACCGTCGAGATCTGCGGGCACTCGCACTTCGACCGCTCTGGCCCCCGCACGCCGGAAGGCGGCGACATGTTCGGCAGCAGCTCCCTGCAGCGCGACCACGCCGATCAGCGGCTGGCAGTCGCTGGCGGTCACCGATGCGCAGCGATTCGGCTCAGGCGCTTACCAGCCGCGTTCGGCGAGCTTGGTCTCAAGGCCTTCCATCTCGAGGCCCGGCATGGCGCTGCCGAGGCCCCGGCTGACCTTGGCCACCACCGACGCATCGCGGTAATGCGTCGTGGCCTCGACGATCGCCTCGGCGCGCGGGCCCGGGTCCTCGCTCTTGAAGATTCCCGAGCCGACGAACACCGCTTCGGCGCCGAGTTGCATCACCAGCGACGCATCAGCCGGAGTGGCAATGCCGCCGGCGCAGAACAGCGGCACCGGCAGGCGCCCCGTCTCGGCGATCTCCTGCACCAGCCCGAGCGGCGACTGCAGCTGCTTGGCCCAGTCGAACAACTCGGCAGCATCGGCCTGCGTGATCTTGCGGATGTCGCCGGTGATGGCACGCAGGTGACGCACCGCCTCGATGATGTTGCCGGTGCCGGCTTCGCCCTTGGAGCGGATCATGCAGGCACCCTCGGAGATGCGCCGCAGCGCCTCGCCCAGGTTCGTCGCGCCGCACACGAACGGCACGGTGAACGCCCACTTGTCGATGTGATGGGCCTCGTCCGCGGGGGTGAGGACCTCAGACTCGTCGATGTAGTCGACATCGAGCGACTCGAGGATCTGTGCCTCCGCAAAATGACCGATGCGGGCCTTGGCCATGACCGGGATGGTCACCGCGGCCTGGATGCCCTCGATCATCGCCGGATCGCTCATGCGTGCCACGCCGCCGTCGCGCCGGATGTCGGCCGGCACCCGTTCGAGCGCCATGACAGCGACCGCGCCGGCGTCCTCGGCGATCTTGGCGTGCTCGGGGGTGACGACGTCCATGATGACGCCGCCCCGGAGCATGTCCGCGAGGCCGCGCTTGACCCGAACGGTTCCGACCAGCTGGGTCTCTGCTTGCTGCGGACCGGAGGGTGTCGAGGCGCCAGCATTGCCCGTCGCGACGGAGCCTGAAGTCATGGGCCCAGAGTTCATAAACCCAGTGTAGGGAGCGGCCCTCGCGCTGTCCTCAGAATTCCCGCAGAACGGCGACCCGTGTCTCAAGGTCGGCCCGGTAGTCGGGCAGCTCGTCTGGTTGGCGGGCGCCGGCAGCCCGCGGGTCGGCCAGCCACAGCGGCCACGTCACCCGCGCTGCATCGGTGCGCACGCCTGCTCCCGACATCGTCTCGAGCGCATTGGCGAGACCCGGCGGATAGCGGGTCAGCCGCACGGCTTCAGCGTCGTCGTCGAAATCGCTGCCCGTGCTGGCCTCGCGCTCGGAGCGGGCGCGCACTAGCGGCCACAAGCCAGGCCACAACAGCGCCGGAAACCCCACCGTGGTCACAGCGGTCGTCAGGTAGGCAGCCCGACCGTCACGAATCTGCGTCAACAGCCGCGCAACAACGGCCTCCAGCTCGATGCGATTCAGCGCGTCGAGCAAACCCTGCGTGACGACGAGCGTTGAGCGATCCGGTCGCCGGCCGAACACCGTCGCATTCGCGGCCGCGCTCGGAGCCACAGCAAGCTCTGACACCGGAACACCCACGAGCAGACAGACGCCGTCGACGACGTTTTCCAAGCGAGGCAGGCCCTCAGCATCGCTTTGCCCTGAGCCGGAGCCGAGCAGCGCTCGCTGCAGACGCCGCTCCCCCACAGACAACTCGACCGCAGCGAGCACGCAGGCCGCCGCGAACGCGAGCGGCAGCATCCACCAGCCGAGCGGGGTGAACAGCACCACCGCCACGCCGACCACCGCCGCTGCGGCGAGATGCGCGGCCCAGAACTCGGCCAGCAGCTTGTCGGCTCGACTGCGGTAGATGGCGAACAGCGGATCCACCGCTGCATTCAACCGCCGGAGACCCCGCGCAACACACTCCGCTTCAGCAGAAAACGATTTCGCGGGCCATACCGAGTTGCTGGTGGGAATAGCCGACAAGCTGGACGAGCTCAGCGCGTAGCGATCGCCCGCTCGTACATGTCGACGTAGATCTCGGCCAACCGGGCCATGGAGAACTGCTCGGCACGCTGCCGCCCGGCCGCGACGAGTTCGGCTGCGTGATCGGGGCGCTGCAACACGCGCAGCAGCGCGTCGGCCAGCGCGGCAGCATCGCCCGGCGGAACCAAGTCTGCCTCGTCGCCGATGCGGGCCACGTTGCGGTAGCCGGGCAGGTCGCTGGCGACCACGGGCGTGCGCGCCGCCATCGCCTCCAGCAGCACCACGCCGAAGCTCTCGCCGTGCAGCGACGGCACGCACAGAACGTCAGCGCCCTTGATGCGGGCCACCTTCTCGGCCTCGCTGACCCTGCCCAGCCACTCGATGCGGGTGTCGCGCTGGTAGCGCCGCTGCAGTTCCTCGGTCTGCGGACCGCGCGACATCACCCACAGTCGGACGCCCTCGGGCAGCCGTGACATGGCGTCGAGCAGCACCGTGAGGCCCTTGCGCGGCTCGTGGCGGCCGATGTAGGCGATGGTGGGCGCTTGGCTGCGCTTCGGTGTCGCGTCGTCGAAGTGGTCGAGCTCGACGCCGTTGAAGACAAGTTCGTACTCGCCGCCGACGCCGTTGCGGGCCATCTCCGCGGCATCAGCCGAGACTGCAGCTCGAACGTCGATCCGTGACGCCAGCCATCGCGTTCCCGGCACGAGGTACGCCAGGCTGCCGCCCGCTGCATGCCACGTCCCCACCGTCGGCGCAGAGCGCAGGAACAGTGCGGTCTGCGTCGGTCCGGGACACAGCGGCTCATGCAAGTGCAAGACGTCGAACTCCTCGTCACGCAGCGCCCGCACCGTGCGCAGCGTGCAGGCGAAATCGGGCGCGATCGGCGCGACCGAGCCGTTCGCGAACGTGGGGATGCTCGCGCCGAGCGGCGTGACGCCGGTCTGGGGCGGGGCGCCGTCGCAGGGTGCCAGCACCCGGGCCTCGTGGCCGTGTGCGGCCAGTGCCCGGGCCAGGCCCAACACCTGCACCTGGACACCGCCGGCGCTGGTCAGGCTGTACGGCGAGATGATCCCGATTCTCACGGGCCGTGCCTCATGGGTCGAACCTCACAGGCGATCCGCGCAGGGGCTCCCTCTGCGAACATGACGCTAGGCGCGGCACACATGGCCCAACAAGCCCCAGCAGGGCTCGCTGCTATGGCGCCTCGGCCGCGTCGCCGGCGTCGGCGGTTCGATCCGACGGCCAATTGGGGCCGAAGAGATGCCACTGGTGAGGTTCTGCCGCGATCAGCATCACCAGCTCGTCGGCGAGCCGCTGGGTCACCGCAGCCACGTCATCGCGCAAGCGCCCACGCCGAGTGACGTCGATCGGCGGCCGGACCGTGCCCAGGTGCCTGCCCCGCGGGCGGAAGTACACGGCGGTGGGCAGCAGGGCAGCGCCAGATCGCAGCGCCAGCAGCGCCGGGCCCGCCGGCAGCGTCGTCCGCTCATCTCCGAAGGTCACCTCGATGCCGTCGCTGGTGAGGTCACGGTCGCACAGCAGGCAGACGATCTCGTTTCGTCGCAGCGCGCCCAGCACCTCGCGCCCGGCGTCGGGCCCCAGCGGCACGACCCGCATACCCAGGCGCTCACGGAAGTCAGCGAACCACTGGAATAGCTCCGGCGGATCGAGCGGCTCCACCACCACGGTGATCGGGAGTCGATTGACCGTCGCCATCCAGAACCCGGCCCATTCCCAGCCCCCCAGGTGCGGCAGCGCCAGGATCACGCCGTTGCCGCGTTCGAGGGCTTCCTCGACGTGGTGGTACGCCGGCACGTCGATGCCTCGATCCAGCGTTGACTCGCTCAGCGCCGGCAAGCTGAACGATTCCAGCCAGTAGCGGGCATAGGAGCTGAACGCAGCCGCTGTGGCACGGCGGAGACGGTCCGGAGTGTCAGCGGCCGATGCCGCGGCGGACGCAGAGGCCGATGCCGGGACTGGCCGGGGGCTGCTGGCCCGATCGGCGACCCAGCGCTGCGCTCGGGCCTGATGCCGCCGGACCATCGCTGCTTTGGCAGGCATCAGCCGGGCGAGTGCCGGGCCGGCCAGATCAGCCACGCGCTCAGTGAGCCACAGCGGGGCCAGCCGGGCGACCGACGCCCCCACCTGGTAGCCCAGCACTATCGCCCTGTCCCGCCCTCTCGGGCGGCGTGCCCTGTCCCGCCCTCCCGGGCGGCGTGCCCAGTCCCGCATGCGCCCCCGAAGTGGCACTGCGTTCACTGCGACATGCGTGCGCTGGCCTGGCGCCACACCTTCACAAAGCGCATCACCGCAGTCACCACCGACAGCGCCAGCAGCAGCCAGAGCAGCGGAATGAGCAGCACTTCGAAGGCGACCGCCACGGCGAGCACCACCGTCCGCTCGGCGCGCTCCATCAGCCCGCCCTTGGCCTCGAATCCCAGCAGCTCGGCCTTGGCCCGCTCGTAGGAGATCACGGCGCTGACGCCGAGCACTGCCATCGGCAGCACCGCCCACTGCGCGCCGTGCTCGCCGGCGAGATACCAGGCGATGCCGCCGAGCAGCAGGCCGTCGGTGACCCGGTCGGCCGTCGAGTCGAAGAATGCGCCCCGGCTTGAGGAAGTCCCCCGAGCTGCTGCGACCGGCCCGTCAAGCAGGTCGGACAGCGCGGTGGCCACCAGCAGCACGGTGCCCACCACGAGCTGGCCGGCACCGATGGCGACGGCGCTGGCGGCAGACATGACCAAGCCGAACGCCGTCAGCACGTCTGCGCTCAGGCCGATCGCTGCGAGGCCGCGCCCGATCGGCGCCGTGACACTGTCGACGCCCTTGCGAAACTTGCCGTCGAACATGGTCAGTCCCCGTCGTCGGGCGACGTGGAGATCCAGGTCTCGGGATTGTCCTCCAGCCACTTCTCCAGCACCGCGCCGTTCAAGGCGTCCACCAGCACCAGGCCGCGCCGTTCGGGCGGATCTTCGGCTGAGTAGACAAGCACCCGCCAGGTCGGGCGGCTCATCCAGCCGCGCCAGCCGAGCTGGGCACTGGCGTGCCCGACCGCGAATCCAACATCAGCGACGGCGGCCACCAGCGCCTCGTTCTCGTTGACTGCGAAGCGGCGGCCTGCCGCGAACTGGTAGAGCCCGAACAGCGCGAGCAGCACGCCACCGGCTACCACGCCGGTGTTGAGCAGGATCGCATCGCTGTCCGCGGCGAGCGCCGCCGTGGCAGCCCACACGCCTGCCGCAAAGGACAGCGCGCCCGTGATCTTGCGCCGGGAATTGTCGGGGAACTTGTAGGCACCGACAAAGCCCCGGTCCAGATCGGCCGGAAGCTCGTCGCGCACCTCACCGAGATCGGTCGCCGCGTCATCGAGTGGATCTGCGGAGTCGGCGCAGGCCTCGGGATCGGCTGCCTCGGCCATCGGGGCCAACGCTACCGGCAGCCTCTCACCGGCCCTGCTGGACTATCGACAGCACAAGAAACCGACAGGGACTGACATCAGCACTGCCCACAAGGTGCCGGAGGGACTGGCCCGCTGGCTCTGCCAAGCGACACAGCGAGCCGGTCCTCCTGCGCAGAAACCTACAGCGCTACACCCAGCAGGGCCGCTGCGTCGCTGACCGGCTCGCCGGCCTCTGCAGCCGCATCGATCTCGGTTAAGGCGCCCGATGTGTCCAGGTCGTCGTCAAGTCGCGCTCGAACACGCGCCAAGGCGCCGTCGCCGCGGCCCGCGGCCCGCCAGCGTTCGAGGCGCAGGGCCGCATCGGCAACCCGGTCCTCGGACCAGTCCCAATCCGCCCGGTAGTGCGCGCCCAGCAACGCCAGCCGCACCGCCATGGGCTCCCAGCGCTCCCGCAGATCCACAACGAACGCCAAGTTGCCCGCCGACTTGGACATCTTGACGCCGCCGTGCCGCACCATCGACGTGTGCATCCAGTGGCGCACGAACGGTTGCCCAGTTGCGGCCTCGGACTGCGCCCGCGAGCACTCGTGGTGCGGGAACACCAGGTCGCTGCCCCCGCCGTGCACATCGATCGTCTCGCCCAGATGCGCCAGCGCCAGCGCCGAACACTCCACGTGCCATCCCGGTCGGCCGAGACCCCACGCAGAGGACCATTCGGGTTCGCCGGGCGCCGAGCGCTGCCAGAGCGCGAAGTCGAGCGGGTTGCGCTTGTTCGGATCGTCGGGTCGCCCGCCGCGGCGGCGGGCCAGCTCCAGCATCTCTGCGGCATCGAGGCCGCTCAGCTCACCGAAGCCCTGCGCCGCCGACACATCGAAGAACACTCCGTCGGTTGCGCGATATGCATGACCGCTGCTGAGCAGCCGCCCGATGAGGCGCCGGATGTCGGCGATCGCCGATGTCGCCCGGGGTTCGACGTCGACCTGCAGCAAGCCCAGTGCAGCCATGTCCGCATCGAAAGCGGCAAGCGACCCGGCCGCGAGATCCAGGTAGTGCACGCCCATGGCACGCGCCCGCGCCAGCAGGTCGTCGTCCACATCGGTGATGTTGCGCACGCAGCGGGTGCGGCAGCCCAGATCCCGCAGGCGCCGCTGGAGCACGTCGTAGGCCAGGAACGTGGCGGCGTGACCGACATGCGTGGCGTCGTAGGGCGTGATGCCGCACACGTACATCCGCACGGTGCTCCCAGGCTGCGCATCGAGCGGCACAACGGATCGCCGCTGGGTTTCGTACAGCTTCATTGCTCTGCTTGCAGAGCCCGGATCATCGGCTCAGTCGGGGACCGTCTCGACGGCCGGCTGGGCGATCTCGACACCGCTGGGTCCGCCCCCGAGCACGCTGATCGGCACGTGGTCCAGCCCCACGAGGCGGAGCGCGACACGGGTGCGGTACCGGGTGTTGAGCTGCATCAGCACAGCGGTGAACGCTTCGATGGCGGTCGCGTTGGACAGGTTGCCGCAGTCGAGCGCTCGTGCGCCGGGCATGCGGTCGACGATCTCGGCGATGTGCCAGGTGGCCTCGCGATGGTCGCTGCAGATGAGGATGTCGCCGTGGACCGGCTCGTCCAGATTGCCGAGCTCGGTCGCGGGCACGTGCTGTAGGGCCGCCGCCACCCGGGAGTCGGGCAGCGTGGCCTGCACCGACGCCGCCACCGAGCCCCTCGGCGGGATGAGCGGCACGAACTCGTCGTCCACCCGGGCCAGAGCGTTGGACATGGTTGCCACCACCTTGCCGCGCAGATGCTCGGCCACGTCGCGTGCGGTGATGGCCGCCGCATCCCAAGGCGTGGCGATCACCACCGTCGGCTCTTCAGCGGCGAGGCTGTTGGCACCAGGGTGAATGCGCAACCGGCGGTCGGGCCAGCGATCCAAGATGTTGTCCACCACCTCCATCGACCGGTACTTCGAACGCGAGCCCAGCGTCACCTCGCAGCCGATGTCGGCCAGCCGGGTCGCCAATGCGGCGCCGGCCGGCCCGGTGCCGCCGATGATGCCGATCCGGGTGGGCTCGGCACCGTCTGCTGGATCGGCTGCTGCGACCCCGTCGGCGGTCCCGTTGGAGGTCGCATCTGCTGGCACGGCAGTCACGGTACGGCCACGCTCGCTGGACGGCAATGGCGAGGCGAAAGACAGCGCGGCGGTAGCGTCCCGCGAAGAGCGGCCCGCAGGCTGCGGGACCGATGACGACAGCGGAGGCGAGAGCGTGGCGGGCAGCGGCATCGTGGACGGCAAGAAGTTCCTCATCACCGGCGTGCTGACCGACGCCTCGCTGGCGTTCAACGTGGCCCGTCTGGCGCAGGAGCACGGCGCCGATGTGGTGCTGACCGGAGCCGGTCGGGGCATCCGGCTCACCGAGCGAGCCGCCCGCAGGCTGCCCGATCCCCCCGATGTGCTGCCCTGCGACGTGACGGTGCCCGACGAGATCGAGGCGGTACGAGCCGACTTGGAGCAGCGGTGGGGCCGACTCGACGGCCTGCTGCATGCCATCGGTTTCGCGCCCGCAAGCTGCCTCGGCGGCAACTTCCTCCACGCTCCGTGGGAGGACGTCGCCACGGCACTGAACATCTCCGCCTACAGCCTCGCTTCGCTGACGTCGCCGATGGCGCCGCTGCTGGCGCAGGCCAAAGGCGCAGTGGTCGGGCTCACGTTCGATGCGAGCGTCGCATGGCCGGTTTACGACTGGATGGGCGTGGCCAAGGCGGCCTTCGAGTCGGCGGCTCGCTACCTGGCGAAGTCGCTGGGACCGCAGGGCATCCGCGTGAACCTGATCTCAGCCGGACCGATCCGCACCATGGCTGCCAAGTCGATTCCCGGATTTGCCGAGTTCGAAGACGCCTGGACCGAACGGGCGCCGCTGGGCTGGGACATCACCGACAGCGAGGCGGTGGCCCGCAGCACCCTGGCGCTGATGTCGGACTGGTTCGGCGGCACCACCGGCGAGATCGTGCACGTGGACGGCGGTTACCACGCCATGGGGGCGTAGCACCGTTTGAATCGTTGCGCCCGCCGGGGAGGCGGCAGGATCCTCAGCGACCAGCGATCCAGCAGGCGAGAGATGCGCGCCTCACCGCATTTCTCTGCCGGGCGCATGGACGCGTCCCTTCGCATCCCGCAGGGAACCGGTCGCAACGTCGCCGAGCCTCCTGCCGCCTCCCCAGCTATTGCATCTGTGCCCAACGGCTCGGGTCGTCAGCGCAGTCGCTGCAGTGTTTCGCTACGGCCGAGGAATTCGAGATAGCTGCCGGCTCGCGGTCCAGTCTCGGAACCGAAGAGCACCTTATAGAGGGCCTCGAAGACGAGCGCCGCATCAGCCTTGGGGTCGATCCCGACACCGCGTGCTGCGTCGAATATCTCATCCTGTATGGCCCGGGCGCTCCATGGCTCCAGCGCTTCGAGACGGCGCGCGAGCTCATCAAGGAAGGCGATCTGACGGTCGCTCAGCTCATCGCGCTGCCGAATCGCCTCGGTCGCATCGAGCATCGCAAACGTGCCCGTGAGATCGGGTCGGGTGTCCATCAGCTGCGTCGCCGTTTCAGCCTTGTCATCCAGCCACGCCGACTCCACCTCGGTGAGCTGGACGCCGAGTGATGCGATGTGGTCGTCGAGCTGCATGTGCGGCTGCTGGGTGAGGCTCAGCACGGAGTCGAAGGGCGGGCTGAACTCGGGTGCCGGCGGCACGTCCGCCCCCGGCGACGAGCGTGAGATCGAGTAGAGCTGAGCATCGTTGGGGCGCGGTTCCACGCCCGCTGCGGACCGCCAGAGGCGTTCGTACTCGACGAATGCCTTGGTGAGGCCGGGCACGTCAAGCGCGAAGTCGATGGCTCGGCGCGGCTGGGTTCGGAGCACGACATAGCGCAGCAATTCGGGCGGCAGCAGCTCGACCAAGTCCGACGAGGTCATGCCGATGCCCCGCGACGAGCTCATCTTGGCACCGCCGAGCGTGAAGAACTCGTACGGCACAGCCACCGGCACCGGGCACTGGAGCACCTGGCGGGCCAGCGCGGAGGACACCTCGTGCGAGCCGCTGGCGGCCATGTGGTCCTTGCCGGCACCTTCGATCGACACGCCGAAGAGCTTCCACTTGGCGGCCCACTCCAGCTTCCACGGCAGCTTGCCGTTGCCGCCGAACGGGCTGATGCGGCCCCGGTGGCCGCAGCCTTCGGCCCAGCTCACCAAATCGGCGCGGCACTCATACGCCACGGTCACGCCGTCGTAGTCGGTCGCATACGTGGTGCCGATGCGACCGCACCGCTCGCAGATGGGCTGGAACGGCAGCCAGTCGTCGGAACGCTCGGCCCCGCTGAGCCTGAGGTAGATCTGCCTCACGTCGGCCGCGGCTCGCAGGAACGTGTCGATGACACCGTCGAGCCGGCCGGACCGGTAGATGTCGCTCATGCGATAGAACTCGGCCTCCACGCCAAGTTTGGCGAACGGCCCGGGGGCGTCTCCGGCCGGCGAGTCGGCGGCATCGAACCACTTCCCGGTGAATTCGCCGAAGTACGCCTCGGCCATGGAACCGCCCGGCAAGTCATCGGGCGGCGGGGCTGCCCACAGGGGTTTGCCGAGGTGCTCGGTGAAGTGCTCGCCGGTTCCGTGCGGGATCTCGTCGACTGCGTCCATGTCGTCGCAGCCGTACATGAACGTCGCGTCCACGCCGCGCTCGCGGGCCACCCGGGCCACGGCGTCGTGGATCAGCACACCGCGCAGCGAGCCCACATGCGCGCGGCCGCTGGGCGTCTTGGAATCGTTGACCACGACCTGCCCGGGGCAACCGTCGAGCGCTTTGTCGATCCAGGTCATAATGTGGGGCCTCGGTCGCGCAGGGCCTCGCTACGAGCGCAGAAGGCTCACCCGCAGGGCCTAACCAGAAGGGAGTGTGCCACTCCCGGGACCGCCTGAGGCGGCGGTTTTCTCGTCGGCGCTGTCGGGATCGCCGATCAGGCTGCGCAACAGGTCGTCGAGGGCCACGGCCCCGAGCGTGCGCCCCCCGGCGTCGGCGACGACGGCGAGGTGGATGCGTGTGCGCTGCATGCGGCGCAGCGCCTCGTCGAGCGCCACATCGGGGCCGAGCCGGAGCATCCGGCGCACGAGGCCGCGGCCGGCAGAGCCTGCTGCCGCGACCCGCC
The DNA here is from genome assembly GCA_965116715.1 of Acidimicrobiales bacterium. GTDB lineage: Bacteria > Actinomycetota > Acidimicrobiia > Acidimicrobiales > Poriferisodalaceae > Poriferisodalis. Next base: position 3,446,553 of record OZ220724.1, on the reverse strand, counting down.
CGTCTGCCTCAGCCAGATCCGCGGCATCGCGCTCGGCGAGCACTGCCAGATCGTTGCTGTGCAGCATCCCCCGCACATCGTCAGGACCATCGCCCAGCACCACCAGACGTGACCGGCCGGTACGAGCGAACTGCTGCTCGACTTCGGCGATCCCGTCAGCGAGCCGCACGGCTGCAACCTCCCCCGCCGGGGCCATGATGTCGCTCACCTTCGTGGCCTCGAACCGCATGGCGCGCTCCAGCAGGTCCACATCGCCAGGCGCGATATGGCCCTCGGCCAGCGAATCGCGCGCCATGAGCGTCAGCTCGGCCGGCGTCGCCACATCGGCGAGTTCAGAGGTCGGCTCGACACGCAGCATCCGGGTCATGCCGTTCGCCACCCACTGCAGCGCTCGAGCGACCGGACGGAAGACGGAGAGGTACACCGCCATGGGCCGAGCCAGCACGAGCAGGGTGCGCTCGGGCCCGATGAGCGCCAGGTTCTTGGGCACCATCTCGCCGAACACCATGTGCAGCACGGTCACGATGGCCAGCCCGATGCCGAAGCCGATGGTGTGCAGCACGGCGTCGGGGATCTCGACGATCCCCTGCACTGCCCGCTCGATGAGCCGGGCGATGGCCGGCTCGGTGAGGCGGCCGACTGCCAGCGAGCACAGGGTGATGCCCAGCTGCGCTCCCCCGAGGGTGGTGAGCACGTCGGACTGCATGCGCTGTGCAGCCAGGGCCGAGCGCTTGCCCGTCGCTGCAGCGCCGTCCACCACGGCGCGCTTGGCGCCGATCAGGCCGAACTCGATCGCGACGAATGCTCCGTTGAACACGATCAGCACCAGGCCCACCGCAATGGCCAGCGTGGTCACAGCCGTCCCTCGCTCGCCGTGCCGGCCGGCGCGTCGTTCGCATCGGAGTCGACCGCTGCAGGCGTCGCGGTGCTGACGTTCACCCGGGCAATGCGCAGGCCGTCGAGTTCGACGACCTCCATTCGCCAGTCGTTCCACTCGACGACCGTGCCCGCAGCCGGGATCTCGCCCGAACGCTCCAGCACAAAGCCGGCCAGCGTCTCGTACGGACCCGGCGGGGCGACCAAGCCAGTGGCCTCTTCCAATTCGTCGAGCGTGGTGGTGCCTGCAAGGGCGGCAGGACGGCCGGGCAGGCGTGACGTGAGCGCGACGGGCTCGTCGAACTCGTCGGCGATGTCGCCCACGAGCTCCTCGGCGATGTCCTCGCGCGTGAGTATCCCGGCAGTGCCGCCGTGCTCGTCGACCACCACGCACAACCGGCAGTCCGACGCGGCCATGTCGGCGAGAACGCCGTCGAGCTTGCGGCTCTCGGCCACCGCCACCACCGGACGCATGATGGCTTCGACTCGCGTGCCGTCACGCTTGGTGGCCTTGACGCTGAACACGTCGCGAACCTCAGCGATGCCGAGCACGTCATCAGAGCTCGCTCCCAGAACCGGGAAGCGCGAATGCCCCCTGGCACGCGCCAGCTCCACCAGCTCGGTGAGCGTCGCTTCAGGGCCGATCGCCGACATCGACGTGCGCGGCGTCAGCGCATCGGCGGCATCCTTGCGGCCCAGTCGCAGCGTCCGCACCAGCAGGTCGGCCTGGCCGTCGCTGAGCGTCCGCTGGCGTGACGAGCGCACCACGTACTCCAGTTCGTCGCGGGTGCGCACGATACGAAGCTCCTCGGCGGGCTCGAGGCCGAGCCCTCGCACCGTGGCGTTGGCGATGCCGTTGAAGAACAGCGTGAGCGGCGCAGCGACGGTCCCGTAGAGACGCAGGATCGGCGCCAGCACCAGTGAGGTCCCCAGCGGCCGCGACACGGCCAGGTTCTTCGGCAGCAACTCGCCGAACACCATCTGGGCGGCAGCGGCGAGCGCGATGGCCACCACCGCGACGACCCCGGCCGATGCCAGCGAGGGGCCCCAGCCGCCGAGCGCCCACTCGAGCAGCCGGCCGAGGGTGTCCTCAGCGATGATGCCGAGCACCAGCGACGTGAGCGTGATGCCGAGCTGGGCGCCGGCCAGATGGAAGTTGAGCCGCCGCAGCAGGGCCCTGACGCCGCGAGCCCGACGCTGCCCCTGGCCGGCGAGCACGTCGACCTGCGAGGTGTCCACAGCGAGCAGGCAGAACTCGCCAGCCACGTACACGCCGTTCAAGACGATGAGCGCGACGACGATCCCAAGTCCTGCGATGAGTCCCAGCGTCATGCCGGTGCCGTGCACCCCCGAGCGCCCCAGTGGCAGCGTCCACGGTACTGGCAAGCCCCGGCCTGCCGAACAGGGCCGCCGGTAGCCTCGCCGGGATGCGGGTAGCCCCCAGCACTGCGCCCGCGGAGTCCGCTGCGCAGCCCACCCGTCATGGGGATTGGATCCGCGCCGACCCGTCGCTGAGCTGGATCCGCCGGCTCGGGCCGCTGCTGCGGCGCCAGCGGGCGCGCATCATCGTGGCACTGATCGCCGCCATCGTGGCGACGGGCGTGGGGGCCGTTGCGCCGAGAGTGGCCGGCTACGCCGTCGATGCGGCAGTGCCCGGCCCCGACGGCTCCAGATCGGGCTCGCTCTGGACGCTCGTCATCGTCCTGGTGGGACTCGGCGTCGCCCGCGGCGTGTCTACCTACCTCTACCGCAACGGGCTCTTCTCGATGGGCCACCGGGTCGAGTTCGAGCTGCGCACGCTGCTGTTCGCCCACCTCAGCCGGCTGTCGTTCGCGTTCTATGACCGCGTGCACACCGGCGAGATCATCTCTCGCTCCAACTCCGACATCCGCTCCGTGCAGATGTACCTGGCATTTGCACCGATCGTGTCGAGCCAGTTGCTGAGCTTCGTGGTGGCCATCTCGCTGATGGCATGGATCAGCCTGCCGCTGACCGCCATCACGATGCTGATCATGCCCGCCGTCTATGTGCTGGGCCAGCGGCTGAGACACATCATGTTCCCGCTGTCGTGGATCATCCAGTCGCGCAACGCCGAGGTCGCCACCGTGACCCACGAGAGCGTGAACGGCGTTCGTGTCGTGAAGGCCTTTGCCGCCGAAGCCCGGCAGGTGACCGAGATGGCCCAGTCGGCCCAGCGGCTGCGCTGGGCCAACCTGTTCCAGCACAACACCCGGGCGCACTACACGCCGGTCATCGAGAATCTGCCGCGCCTGGCAATGGCCATGGTGCTGCTGGTTGGCGGCCATCTGATCATCGGCGGCTCGCTGTCCGTAGGCGATCTGACGGCCTTCTACCTGTACATCCTGCTGCTGCAGGCCCCGTTCCGGTTCATCGGGATGCTGTTCATCTTCGGACAGCGGGCCAAGGCGTCGGCCGAGCGTGTCTTCCAAGTGCTCGATGAGCCGGTGCTGGTGGCAGACCGCCCCGGCGCCGTCGACCTGCCCCAGCGCAGTGACGCACCCGACGGGCCTGCGGGCATGGAGGTGCGATTCGACGGCGTCCGCTTCGCCTATGGCACCGAGACCATCGGGGGCGTAGCGGGAACTGCCAACGCCGAACGCGACGCCCCGCTGGTCTTCGACGGGCTGGACCTGCACATCGGCGCCGGCGAACGGGTTGCGATCGTCGGACGCACCGGCTGCGGCAAGTCGACGCTCGCCCGGCTGCTGATGCGCTTCTACAGCCTGGGTGACGGCGCGATCTCCGTCGACGGTCACGAGGTGAACGATCTCACTGGCGACAGCCTGCGCCGGGCCGTCGGGCTCGTTCCCGACGAACCGTTCCTGTTCTCGGCCAGCATTCACGACAACATCGCCTACGCACGCCCCGTCGCCGCCCGATCCGAGGTGGTCGCCGCCGCCACTGCGGCGCAGGCCCATGAGTTCATCAGCGAGCTCGACGAGGGCTACGACACCGTGGTCGGCGAGCGCGGGTACAACCTCTCGGGCGGCCAGCGCCAGCGCATCGCCATCGCGCGGGCCATCCTCGCCGATCCTGCCGTGCTGATCCTTGACGACGCCACCAGCTCCATCGACGTGGCGCACGAGGCAAGGATCCACGACGCGCTCACCGAGCTGCTCGCCGAACGCACGACCATCGTCATCGCTCACCGGCTGTCCACGATCAGCCTCGCCGATCGGGTGATCCTGCTGGAGGGCGGGCGCGTCGCGGCCGACGGCACCCACGCCGAGCTGCTGGCTACCGAGCCCCGCTACGTCGAGGTGCTGGCCGCGGGGGGCGACACGAGCGATCTCGATGAACTCGCCGCAGCCGGTGACGGCAGGACCGGGAGCGGCGGATCATGGTGATGGTCGGTGGCCCGGGCCACATGGGTCCGACCGCCACGCAGGCGAGCGCGGCGGCGGGGCTGCCATTCGCGGGCGTCCCAACCGAGATGCAGGAAGGCGCGAACCGGTTGCTCGCGCTCGAGCCCGAACACCCCGAGCCGGAGGTCGATTTCGACCATGTGGTCGAGCACGCCGATCCCACGCGAGCGCGCCCGTTCGGCCTCCGGGACATGCTGGTGCCGCACAGCTGGGGCGTGGGCTTGGCGCTGTTGCTGCTCTGCTTCGAAACCGCGGCGATGCAGGCGGTGCCGGTGCTCTTCCAGCAGGGCATCGATCGCGGCATCGCCGCCGGCAACCGCTTCGCGCTCAACATGGTCGTGCTGGTCTTCCTGGGCGTCGTCGCCATCAGCATCCTGCTCAGCCGGCTGCGCCAGCGCCTGAACGGGCGGATTGCCGAACAGGTCATGTACGACCTGCGGCTGCGCCTGTTCAGCCACTACCAGCGGCTCTCGCTGGACTGGTACACGACGTCCAAGTCCGGGGTGCTGCTCAGCCGCATGACCTCCGACATGGAATACGTGGCGCTGCTCATCAACGAAGGATTCGTGAACCTGCTGATCCAGGTGCTCACGGTGGGCGTCGTGACCGTGGTGTTGTTCACCTACGACGTGACCTTGGCGCTGATCCTGCTCGTGGGGGTCATCCCGCCGCTGGTGGCGCTGACGCTGTGGTTCCGGGTTCGCAGCGAAGCGGGCTACGCCGAGATCCGCGACCGCATCGCCGACGTGCTGGCTGACCTGTCGGAGAACCTGGCGGGGATACGGGTGATTGCGGCCACGGGTCGTCGCCTCGAGAACGCGGTGCGGCACCGCAAGGTGACCGCTCGCTTCCGCGACGCCAACCTGTCCATGTCGAGGGTCCAGGCGATCTACGGACCCAGCACCGAGGCCATCGGCATCGCAGCGCAGGGACTGGTGCTGGCGATCGGCGGGTGGATGGTGCTGGAGGGCGATCTCACTATCGGGGAACTGGGCGCATTCGTGCTGTACGTCACGACGTTCTTCGCCCCGATCCAGCAGCTCGCTCAGCTCTACAGCACCTACCAGCAGGGCCAGTCCGGGCTCCGCAAGATCAGCCAAGTCCTGGCGACGCAACCGACCGTTCGCCAGCTTCCCGACGCGGCCGAACTGCCGCCGGTCAGCGGCCACATCCGCTTCGAGAACGTGTCGTTCGCCTACGACGACGATGCGGCGACGGGTGAGGGCAACGACGACGGGACGCGTGGGAACGGCGGCGCCAATGGTGCCGCGAAGATGCCGGCGAGCCAGCTCAACGCGTCATTCGATCCGATGGCGATGCCGACGCTGGGCAACGGCAGCGGGGCTGCTCACGGCGGCAGCTCCGGCAGCGGCATCGCTGACGGCGACGGACTGGACAGCGGCACTGCCGGGGCCAGCGAGCCGCTTGGCGACGACCCGCCCGAAGTGCTGAGCGACGTCAGCCTGGAGATCCGCCCGGGCGAGACCTTTGCCTTGGTCGGGCCCACGGGCGCCGGCAAGAGCACGATCGCGAAGCTGATCATCCGCTTCTACGACCCGACCGACGGCCGCATCACCATCGACGGGTGGGACCTGCGCGACGTGACGCTGTCGTCGCTGCGCAACCAGCTGGGCGTCGTACCGCAGGAGCCGTTCCTGTTCCACGGCACCATCCGCGACAACGTGGCGTTCGGCCTGCGCCAGCGAGACGGCACTGCCAGCGACGAGCAGCTCGATGCCGACATCGACGCTGCGCTGGATCTGGTCGGTCTGCGCCGGTTGATCGACGGCCTGCCCGAGGGTGCCGACACTCAAGTGCACGAGCGCGGCGTGTCGCTGTCGGCCGGCGAGCGGCAGCTCTTGGCGCTGGCCCGGGCGTTCGTGGCGCGGCCCCGGGTGATCGTGCTGGACGAGGCCACGTCCAGCGTCGACCTCAGCACCGAAGCCGAGATCGAGGGGGCGCTGGACCTGCTGCTGGAAGGCCGCACGGCGGTGCTGATCGCACACCGGCTGGCGACTGCCATGCGGGCCGACCGCATCGCCGTGGTCGACGAGGGCGGGGTGGTGGAGCTGGGCACTCACGATGAGCTGGTTGCGCTGGGCGGGCAGTACGCCGGGATGTACGCGACGTGGATGGCGCACGCCGGCGACCCTCGCCCAGACGAGGCGTGAGCGCCCGTGCGTGACGCGGAGCATCGGCCGCCAATCCAGCCGACAGTCGCGCTGCGAGATGTGTCCGTCGTCTACGACGGCACCACCGTGCTGGGCCCGCTCGACTGGAACATCGCTCCGCACGAGCGGTGGATCGTGCTGGGACCGAACGGATCGGGCAAGACCAGCCTCATCAAGGTGTTGTCGCTGTACCGCTTTCCCACCACCGGAACGGTGGAGGTGCTCGGCGAGCGGTGGGGTGCGGTGGATGTGCGCGAGCACCGTCGGCGCATCGGGCTTGCCAGCTCGTCGCTGCGAGACCAGTTCCGGCCCAACATCAGCGCGCTCGACATCGTGATGACGGCGCGCTACGCGGCACTGGAGACCTGGTGGCACAACTACACCGAAGCCGACCGGTCCAGCGCCCGGACATGCCTGGAGCGCGTCGGCGCTGTTCGGCTGGCTGACCGGGCGTTCGCCACCCTGTCGTCGGGCGAGCAGCAGCGAGTGCAGCTCGCCCGCACGCTCATGGGCCGGCCGGAACTGCTGCTGCTGGACGAGCCGACCGCCGGTCTGGACCTGGCTGGCCGGGAGCAGCTCGTGGCCAGCCTGGAATCGCTGGCAGCGGATTCCCAGACGCCGGCAACGGTGCTGGTCACTCACCACACCGACGAGATCCCCCCGTCGTTCACCCATGGGCTGCTGCTGCGTGACGGCGCGCCGTTGGCGAGTGGTCCGCTGGACGAGGTGCTGACGGCGGAGTCGCTGTCGGAGTGCTTCTCGCACAAGCTCCGGCTGGAACGGCGCGACGGCCGCTGGCTGTCCTGGGCCGTCAGCTAGCGCCGCCTGTGAGGGCTGCGAGACTGGCGTCATGAGCGAACGAACCACCACCGGTGCCGGAGGCGCCGGCACGGCTGACACTGCCGACAGCGCTGCGACCGAGATCGCAGCGTGCATCGAGGGCTATTTCAGCGCCTGCACCTCCGGCGACGCCGACGCCGTGGCCCGGCACTTCACCGATGACGCAGTCGTCTATGACACCAACCATGCGCCGGTTCGCGGCGCAGCAGTGATCGGACGCTTCTGGTCACGCATCGCCGCAAAGTGGCAGGGCGCGTCATGGCACTGCGAGCGGCTCGTGACCGACGGCGAGACCGCAGCGATCGAGTGGAGGATGAGCGGCACGATGGCAGCTCACCGCAGCGCAGAGGGCGGCGAGCCGTTCGCCGTGCGCGGCAGCGAGCACTACGACTTCGGGTCCGACGGCGCGACCGGTGCGCGGCTGATCTCGGAGATCCGTCAGTACTGGACGTTCGACCTCGAGCACCCTTCCAGCGAGCTCGTCGACTACCCCTACGGCGAACCCGACCGTCTCGGTGCCTGAGCGAGCCTGGGCGAACCATTGCCGCACGACGATGCCGGAACCGGGCCGAGTGCCGACGCCGATCCTGACGCCGATCTGCACCTGATCTATCCCGATCCCCAACTCGCCGAACGCAGCGCTGCTGCGCGGGCACTGCGACGGCTGGCGCATGCCTTCGTGCGTCATCGCACCGATACCGAGACGCTGGCAGAGATCACTGCATGGGCCGAAGCGACGGCCGAGCGGCTTGAAGCCGGTTCGGCGCCGATGCCGCGCCCGGCGGACTATTTCGCCCGCCGCTACACGGACCCGAGACCCCCCGACGGCGCCGAGGTGATGGCGTTCAGCGACCGAGCCTTCAGCGGACCGGCCAATCCGACCGCTATGGAGGTGGACATGCGCCGCCAGGGCGACGGTGTCAGGGCGGCGGTCACCTTCGGTGCCGCCTTCGAGAGCGCTCCTGGACGCGCGCACGGCGGCTCGGTGTGTGCCGTGGTCGACGACGTCCTGGGCTACCTGATGGTGTGCCTGGGGATCGCCGCGTACACCGCGCGCCTCGAGATCGACTACCGGGGCGGCGTCCCCATCGACGAGCCGGTGATCTTTGAGGGTCGCGAGACCCGACGTGAGGGGCGCAAATCCCACGTCGAGCTGACCGTGCGGGCCGGCGATGCACCAGAGGCTCCCGCGCTGATCGAGGCCACCGGCCTGTTCGTGATCGTCACTGCAGATCAACTCGCCTGAGCGCTACGGCACAGCGCGCCGGAAAGAGCGCAGGAAGATGTGCTCGAGCGGCTCGCCGACATGGGCCCGGCCCGACGGCACCTGCCCTTCGGCGGCCTCGACATCCCACACCATGACGTCATTATCGAGCGTGTACAGCAGGAACCGGCTGTCGGGCGCCCACGCCATGTGTCCGAGATCGATGCCGATCTCAGGCGAGTGACGACCCCAGTCCTCGGCCAAGTCCACCACCACGACGCCCGCAGGCGTGCCGTTGCCGTGCACGAGCCGCACCGCGATGCGATTGCCGTCCGGCGACATCAGCCCCTGGTCGTTCCAGCGATCCGGCGACGCCGCTCGCAGCTCTGGGGGCAGGTCAACCCGCCGCTCCGAGATCGCCCCGGTGGCGATCGGATAGCCCTCGCAAAACGTCGAGCAGTCTTCCGCCAGCTCGGCCTGGTCGTCGCGTTCCCCGAAACGGCCCGACGCTTCCTCGCAGATCTCCTCGCACCAATCGTCGCGACGGTCAAGGCCCACGGTGGCGCTGAACGAGATGTCGGTGATCTGGCAGCCGTAGTCCTCGCATTGCAGCCGCACAACGTGACCGTCGCCGACGGCGAGCACACGGCCGGCACCGAGCTGCAGCGGCGCGTTCCGCCCGTCGAGCGCCATGACCCGGCCTGCCATGGACACCACGACGTGGTCGCCGAGTGCGCCATGCACGACCGCCTCGTTGGGCATCTGCACCGCCGAGCGGAACACGCCGTCGGGGCCGACCACCCGGGCGAAGAGATGCTCTGTTCCGCGCACGACCGCGACGATGCCCGGCGGGCTGTATGCGGGAAGCACCTCGGTGACGTCCTCGGCGATGACGACGGTGTCGCCGCTGCTGGTGTCGACGCGCATCACGTCTCGTCCGATGCCCACCACGACCGCCTCTTCGAGATCCACCAGCGTGTGGGGCAGGCCCGGCAACGGCACGTACTGAGCCGCTCCGGTCAGCAGATCAAGCTGGTACAGGAAGCCCCGGACATTGCCCGTCGGGTCGCCGGCGAGCGTGGCGACCATCTGAGCGGCAGGACGAACCGCGGGCAGTTCGCCGACGCCGGCATCGAGCGCAGCCGGCTGCGGCAGCGTCGTGCGCGGCGGCGGTGGCGGTTCGGTGGTGGTCGTCGTGGCCGGGGGCTCGGTGGTGGTGGTCGTCGCTGCGAGCGAGGCATCGGGGCCGTCGTCGCTGCGCACCCACGCCACCACCAGCGCCGCGACGGCCAGTGCCGCTGCAAGGACGGCGAACACGGCCAGGCGCGGCGCGCCCGACGGCCGCCGCTCCACGACCGTCTCCTGCACGCTGGCGAAATCGGCACCGCTCTCCGGCAGTATCTCGAGACCCTGCGGCGCGTCGGGGTCCTGTGGCGGTTCGGACATGCTCACCGCTTCACATTCTGTGCCGATCGCCGAGCTCGCGCGGCTTCCTGCTCAGTACGGCCCGCTACCAAGATGTGGCGTTCTGGGCAAGTTCCCGGAAGGGCGTGGCCGGATCGGGTCCGGGCTCCCTGGGGAGGCCGAGCACTCGCTCGCCCAGGATGTTGCGCTGGATCTCGTCGGTGCCGCCGTAGATCGACGGCGCAGGCGAGAACACCGTCATCTCCTGCAGCACACCGTCGGTCGCGGCCTCGTCGCCCCACAGGGTCATGTCGGCGCCGAGGATGCTGCCGGCGAGCGACCTGGCGCGGCGCAGCGCCGCCGTCATTCGCAGCTTCGCCAGGTTGCCCTCGCCGCCGGTGCGCTGGGACTTCTGCCGGCTGCGCATGGCCGACAGCCGCATCACCTCGAGATCGGTATGCAGCGCCGCGAGCTCTTGGCGCACAACCGGGTCGCCGTCACGGCCGCGGGTGCGGGCCTGCGCGCTGAGCTGGTTGAACGTGCCCGGTCCCACTCCCCCGGCCGCCAGCGGGAGCCGCTTGCCGCGGAAGGTGCCGGCCGGCCGGTCGAGGTGGCCGGCGATGGAACCGGGATGCGCCGCCGCGAAGGCGAGCCCGTGACTGCCGCCGATGCCCGCCCGCTCGACCATGAGCGTCGTGTTGGTGACGCGCCAGCCGTCGTTCAGCTCGCCGATGACGTTCGCGTGGGGCACCCGAGCCCCGTCGATGAACACCTCGTTGAACAGCGACCGGCCGGTCATCTCACGCAGCGGCCGAACCTCCACACCGTTCTGATCCATCTCGAAGGCGAACCAGGTGAGGCCCCGGTGCTTGGGGGCTTCGGGGTCGGTGCGTGCGACGAGCATGCCGAGGTCGGCATGCGCGCCCTCGGAGGTCCACACCTTCTGTCCGGTGACGATCCATTCGTCCCCGTCGCGGATGGCCTTGGTCTGCAAGCCGGCGAGGTCGCTGCCTGCTCCGGGCTCTGAGAAGAGCTGGCACCACGATTCGGTGCCGTTCAGAATGGTCGGCACAAAGCGCTCGACCTGTTCGGGCGTGCCGTGCTCGAGGACGGTGGGTGCTGCCAGCAGCATGCCCAAGCCCGCAGGCGATCCGATAGCACCGGCGGCACGCAGCGCTTCCACCAGCACCCGTGTCTCGCTGCGACCCCAGCCCCGGCCGTACGGTTCAGGCAGCGTCGGGTTGGACAGACCGGCGGCGGCCAGCCGACCCCACCATTCCCGCACGCTGGCGTCGGGATCCCAGTTGTCCGCCAGCCAGGCATCGAGCTCGGACCGGATCTCTTCAGCCGACGTCGACACCGTTGCAGCTCGCTGCTCGCTCATGGCGCCGAACCCTACCGGCGGCCCCGTTCAGCCTTTCCCCAGAAGGCGGGGGCTTCACTCTTCCTCCGCGAACCTCAAGAAGATCGCGGTTGCAGGAGCGAGGAACAGTCGCCACGCCTGCAGGATGCCGCCGTTGGGGCCGCAGATCATGCGCGTCACCGAACCTGCCGGCAGTTCGACGACGACCTTGGGGCTGAAGATCCACAGCAGCTGCAGCCTCAGCGTGTAGCTGCCGGGGCGCAGCACGAAACTCTCGGTCTTGTCGTCGCGGATCTGACCCACGCGCTGGCCCTCGATGAGCACGTGATAGCTGCGAATGGTGTCGCGGTAGTGATGGATGCGCTCGAGCACCAGCTCGGCGGTCGCACCGTCATCGATGTCGGCCGACTCATCGGCCGAGTCGTCATCGTCGGAGACTTCGGGCATACCCATGGGCGTGCGCGGGGCCGTGGCGTTGTGATCAGCCATGCCGCGCCGTATCCGCTCCCAGATCGACGGCCGGCGCAACGGCGCCTCGCCTTCCGGCCCAGTCGGTTCGGGCTCTTCGCTGACGGACTTCGGAGTCATGAGATTCCCTCCAGCATCCGCTCAATCACCGTTGCCACGCCGTCGTCGTGATGATTGGGCGCCACGAGGTCAGCCACGGCGCGCACTTGCGCACCTGCATTCGACATCGCGACCGCCAGACCGGCCCAGCGCAGCATGTCGATGTCGTTCAGCCCGTCACCGAATGCAACCGTCTCTGCGGGTGCGATGCCGTAGCGCTGGCAGACGATTTCGAGTCCCGCTGACTTGCTCACCCCGGTCGCAGCGATTTCAGCCATGTCCAAGCCTGACGGGCGAATCACGGTGCCGAGCGGCATCTCCGGAGCGAGCTCGTCGATGATCGTCAGCGTGTCGATGCTGGGCGCATGCACGAGCCACGTCAGCACTGGCCCGTCGACAGCAGCCAACGCGTCGTCGACGCGGGCAACGCTGATGTCCGCAAGCAGATCAGCGGGCATCCCGGGGGCGAAGTTGCGCTCCCACACGTGCCGCCCGTCAGCCATGTCGAGGCCGAGCCGCACATCGGGCATCAGCTTGCGAGCTATCTCTGCCGCTTCGATGGCCTCGATGTGCGTCATCGCTCGATCCGCGATCTGCTCGCCCGCGACAGCGTCCATGACCACCGCCCCGTTGAGACATACCGCATAGGACACGCCAGGCGCGCGGCGCAGCACGGACTGGGCCTGCGGCCACGGGCGCCCGGTGGCCAGCGCGGTGACGACACCCGCTTCGCTCAGCGCCCGCAGCGCCGAAGCGGTCCGCTCGGTGAGCACGCCGTGGCGGTTGATCAGCGTGCCGTCGACATCGAATGCCGCCAGTCGCGGCAAGCCGGAGCGCGGCGGCGACGCGGAACCTCCAGAGGTCATGCCCACGGGCACTCTGCCTCCCGATGCGGTCGTCATGTCCTGCACCGTAGAGGGCCGGTGTGACACAGCGGATGCGAATTCGGCTCGGCACGCCATTCGATGCGCCCATCCGATGCGCTGCAGCCGGCCGGATTCGGGCGTCGGCGCGGTCAATCCAAGTACACGGCCGTCGCGGTGGCGGTCTGCAGCAGCCGGTCGGTGCCGCCCGCAGTCTCGAAGATCCGGGTGCGGCTGGTCACGAGCTGACCGGTGCGAGCCAGCATCTCCCCGTCGACCCGGAACGGTCCGCCGCGGCCCGGCGCCAAGTAGTGCACGTCGGCGAACACACAACGCGATCGGCGCTCGCGTCCCGCCGCCAGTTCGGCCAGGTGGTTCGCCATGACCTCCGCCACCACGATCGACGCGCCCCCTTGCAGCGAGCCGAACGAGTTGCGAATGCGGTTGTGCATCGGCAGCTCGATACGCGGCTCACCCGGCACCGGCGCGATGCGGAGGTACTCGTCGAGCGGCGGGCGGGGGTCGAGCTCGTCGTCTTCGCGGTAATCGACGATGTTGTCTCGTGCGGTCCTGTCCACCACCGGTGTGTCATCGCGCCGCGGCAGCCGGGCATACGTGCAGGTGGAGCGGGCAATCTCGGTGCCCGCTTCGTCGGTCACCGAGGTCTCGGTGACGACCTGGTTGCGGCCGACTCGCAGCGGCGTGCAGCGGGCCGTCACCAGGGCACCCTCCGCGCGAGCAGCCAGCACCGTCGAGAGGTGCAGGGTCGCGGACCAGTCCGGCGTCACCTGCAGCACGGCGTGATGGCCCGCCACGGAATCCACCAATGTCGCGACCGCGCCCAAACGCAGCCAGCCGCCCGCTGCCAGCGGAGCGTCCGCCAGATCGTCCAGCACCGGCATCGTCGCCGTCAGCGACCCGTCACTCGACATCTGGTGGCTCAGCCGCAGATGTCGCAGGATGTGGTTCTGGGGCGGGTAGCGGACCGGCTCACCGCCGGACTTCTCCGGCTTGGCCGCATTGCCTGCCGCGACGCTGCTCACCTCGGCGGGACCGGTGCTCATGCCGAGCGCTCGTCAGCGAGTCGCCGCAGGGCATCCCAGAGCTGGGCCGTTGCATCGGTCAGTTCGTCGGCGGTGCCGCCGTTGCCGATGACGAAGTTCGACACCTCCCGCCGCTGCTCATCGGTGGCCTGCGAGGCCAGCCGGGCTTTGGCGTCATCGGCGCTCATGCCACGCTCGACCAGTCGCTCCATCCGTACGTCCGGCGGCGCTTCGACGGTCACCACGATCTCGTAGGGGAAGCGAGTGTTGCGACCCAGCGTGCTCTCAGTGAGCACGGCCATGTCGAGCACGACGACGCTTGCTGTGCCGGCTTCGCAAATGGAGGAGATCCGCTCGTCGAGGAGTTCGTTGATCGCCGGGTGGCTGATCTCGTTGAGCGCCGCTAGCTCGTCGGGATCGTTGAACACGATCGCAGCCAGCGCAGGTCGGTCGACGCCACCGTCGGGTCCGCGCAGATGGTCGCCGAATCGCTCGAGCACCGGCTCGACCGCCGCGCCCCCCGGGGCGATGATCTCGCGCCCGAGCGCGTCGACATCCACAACCGCCGCACCATGAGAAGCCAGCAGCCCCGCCACGGTGCTCTTGCCGGCCCCGATGCCTCCCGTCAGGCCGACGATCAGCACCGCGCCCTCCAGGCGCGCATCAGCGCGGTGTTCCCGGACGCACCGATCAGCACGCCGCTCAAGGGGCGCGACGGCTCTCGGCGTCGGTCGGCGGTCCGGCAAATGCTTGGGCGATGTCCATCCAGCCGGTGGCCAGCGGGCCCGTGACCGACAACCCGGTCTCGGTGTGATGGCGACGCTGCGTCACCGCCAGGCAGAAGTCGTAGGCGTCACCGCTCACCTTGTCAGCCGACTCTTCGGGTCCCCATGTCCACACATCCCCGCTCGGGGCGTCCAATTCGACGCGCACCGGTCCGTCAGGCACCTCGAGGCCCCGGTTCGCGTAGCTCCAGCCACGCGTGCCCACCCCGATGTGGGCGACATGGCGCAGCCGATCGGTGCGGGGCAGTTGCCGGCCGTGGGTGTCGGCCACGTCATGCCCGTGCGACCACGTCTCCATCAGCCGGGCGGTCACGAACGACAGGGCCCCCATGGACGGGCCGAACCACGGAATGCGGTCCTTGCGGTCCAGCGGGCGCACGGCATCCAGCATCTTGGTGCGTTCGGCACAGAGCCACTCCCAGATCTCCGTTCCGGACATCGAGGCGAAGTCGAAGCCGGCTGCGGTGTGCAGGTCCATCTCGCCGCGTGCCGCGGCCGCCTTGAAGTCGTCGAAGTGCTCGGGATCGACGACGGCCACAGTTGCCACCCAGTCGGTCATGCCCAGATGCACCATCGTCTCGCGGCTGTCCCAGCCCTCCGCAGGCGTGGGCAGGCGCCACTGCTCCTCGCTGAGGTCGCGGACCACGTCGCCGAGCGCGTCGTTCTCTGCCTGAAGGTCGTCGCAGATGCCGTCCATGGGTGGGGACACTACCCGCACCGCTCAGAGGCTGAGCCGGATGGCGAAGCCGTGGCCCAAGCGGCCCGTGAGCCCATTTCCAATGAGAATGGGGAACACGAGCGGGAAACGACGGATTCCGTGGTTACCGGCTCGCCAGTCGGAACGGGGGACGTGACGGCGGCTGACTATCTTGCGCTCGATGAGCAGCTCAGCAGACAGCGAGAACTCCGCGGTCGCCGACGTACGCGTGCTGTGGCGCCCCGATGCCCAGCGCCGTGCCGGAACCCAGCTCTGGCAGTTCGCCGAGCAGGTGGGAATCGGGCTCGACCGGCACTCCTACGCAGATCTGCACGGCTGGTCTGTGCAGCATCCGGGGGCGTTCTGGCGCGCCGTGTGGGAGTTCTGCGACGGCATCGGCGAGCTCGGCCCGGACTTCATTGCGGCAGGATCGCACGGCGGTGCTGCCTCGGCGGCGGGCGGCGGAACGATGCCAGGCCCTGGTCTGTCGTTGTTCGCCGGCTCCAGCCTGAACATCGCCGAGCACTACCTGCGGCCCGTCACTGCGGGCGGACCGGCGCCCGGCGACGCTGCCCTGGTCTTCATCGGCGAGGACGCGGCGCAGCTGACCATGACGCACGGCGAGCTGCGGGCCGAGGTGGCAGCGTGCCAGCGAGCTCTGGCGGCCGACGGCGTCGGCCTGGGCGACCGGGTCGCCACCATGCTCCCCAACGGGCCCGAGGCGCTCATCGTGTTCCTGGCCACTGCGTCGTTGGGCGCCGTGTACTCGTCGGTCAGCCCCGACTTCGGCATCGACGGCGTGCTCGACCGTTTCGGCCAGATCTCCCCGACCGTCATGGTCGCCGTCGACGGCTACTACTACAACGGTGTGCGCCATCACACCGCCGGCAAGGCGGCTGAGGTGGCGGCCAGCCTGGCCAGCGCTGCGCTTCGGCGGCTGGTGGTCGCTCCGTACGACCGCAGCGCACCCGGCCTGACGGGTGAAGTGCCGGGGTCGTCGATGTCGTGGGCCGACTGGCTGGCGCCTCATCGTGCCGCGACCGGCGACGACCTGACATTCGAGCGGCTGGGATTCGACCAGCCGGTGTACATCCTCTACTCATCGGGCACCACGGGCAAGCCGAAGTGCATCGTTCACCGGGCCGGCGGCGCACTGCTCAAGCTTTGGAGCGAGCAGCGGCTGCACTTCGACGTGCGGCCCGGCGACCGCGTCATGTACTTCACCACCACCGGCTGGATGATGTGGAACTGGCTCGTCGCCGGGCTGGCCAGCGGCGCATCGCTGGTGCTGTACGACGGGTCGCCATTCCATCCCGGTCCGGCGCGGCTCTTCGACGTGGCCGACGACTGGGGCGTCACGCTGTTCGGCGTCAGCGCCAAGTTCATCGAAGGCGCCATGAAGGCCGGCCTGCAACCTGCGCGCACCCATGCGCTCGACACCGTGCGCACCATTTCCTCGACCGGTTCTCCCCTGGCGCCCGAGGGGTTCGACTGGGTGTACGGGCAGGTGAAGGCCGACGTTCACCTGGCTTCGTTCTCGGGCGGCACCGATATCTGCGGCGGCTTCGTGATCGGCGACCCGACGGGGCCGGTGCGGCGCGGCGAGATCCAGGCGGCTGCCCTCGGCCTCGATGTCGATGTGGCCGACTCGAATGGCGACTCGCTCGGTGCTGGCACCCAGGGCGAGCTGGTGTGCCGCAACGCGTTCGTGTCTATGCCGCTGCAGTTCTGGGACGATCCCGGCGACGCCCGCTACCGGTCCGCGTATTTCGAACGCTTCGAGGGCGTGTGGCATCACGGGGATTTCGCCGAGTGGACGCCGAGCGGCGGGATGATCATCAGCGGGCGATCCGACGCCACGCTGAATCCCGGCGGGGTGCGCATCGGCACCGCAGAGATCTACCGCCAGGTCGACCAGATCGACGAGGTGCTCGAGAGCGTGGTCATCGGTCAACGAGCGCCTGCGGGCGCCGACGCGACGGCCAGCAGCGACACCCGGGTCGTGCTGTTCGTGAAGCTGCGCGAGGGCTCGGCGCTCGACGACGAGCTGATCGCCAGGATTCGCTCGCAGATCCGTTCGGGGGCGTCACCCCGGCATGTGCCCGCAGTGATCGCCCAGGTGCCGGCAATCCCGCGTACCCGCTCGGGAAAGCTCGTGGAGCTGGCCATCCGAGATGTCGTCGAGGGCCGACCTGTGGCAAACGTCGAGGCCATCGACGACCCCGACGCGCTCGCCCACTTCGCCGATCATCCCGCACTGGAGGCGTGACGCCGTCCAGCATGGTGGCAGGCCCGCAAGCTCTGACGAAGGAGACTCGACACATGATTTTCGCCAAGCCCGTAGCGATCTATCTCAAGCTGGTTGCCGCCGCCGTCGTGGTGAACTTCTTCGTCTATCCGTTCTATGGACCGGGCGACAGCCCCGACGATCCGGCCAACCTCGATGTGTGGCTCGTCTTGAACTGGTTCATGGCGGCCGCTCTGGCAGCAGCGCTGCTCACGACATGGCAGCGGCGGGCAGCCAATCCGCATGATCGAAACGCCCGCGCCATGTTCGTGACCACGGTCGTCATGACCATCGCCTTCGTGCCCAACTGGTTCTCAGCGACGTGGGCGCACGGAGGCAACGGCACCATCTGGCACATCATCGACACCACGATGCCCGTGCTGCTGTGGATCGAAGGGCATCGACTCTGGAAGTCCTCCTAGCGCTGCGACCCGCTGGGGCCGACACTGCCATCGCGCGCACGACGTCGAGCGCTAGAACAGCGATTCGTCGGTGCGGCGCAAGCCTTCGATGACCAGCACAGAGGCAGCTGTCGCAGCCATCAGCACCACGGCGAGCGCCATCGCCTGACCCCGCAGGGTCTCGCCGGGCGTGCCGAGCAGGCGGAACAGCGCCAGCGGCGCGGTCAGCGTGTCGGGCCGCCGCGGCAAGAACGCGGTCGCGCCGAACTCACCGAGCGACACAGCGAAGGCGAACGCTGCGCCGATCACCACCGCCCGTGACGCAATGGGGACATCGACCTCGCGGCGGGTGCGCAGCGGCCCCGCACCGAGCACTGACGCCGCTTCCCGCAACCGGTCGTCGATCGAGCGCAGCGTCGGCACCAGCGTGCGGACAACGAACGGCATGCCGACCAGGGCGTGCGCGACCGGAATGATCCACCACGCAGTGCGGAAATCGAACGGGGGCGTGTCCAGCGCCAGCAGCATGCCGAGCCCGACGGTCACGGCGGACACACCGAGCGGCAGGGTCAGTCCCACGTCTAGCAGCCTCCGCAGCCAGCTCGTGCGGGCCGACGCATCGGCACGAACGCGACCGCCGACAACCACAAAGGAGGCCAATGCACCGACAGCCGTGGCAATCAGTGTCGCGAACGCGGCGAAGCCCAGCGAGTGCCACAGCGCTGCCAGCGCAGTGGTCGGCAGCATCTGCACGCGTTCGGCCAGTGCGGCGAAATTGGCCACGCCGTACCCGCCACCGGTCGCGAACGACCGCTCCACCAGCGTGAAGACCGGCACTCCCAGCAGGACTGCGGCTACTACGGCATTGACAGCGATCATGCTGCGGCGCCGTCGCGGAGCCGTGCGGCCGGGCGCCCGTCGAGCCACCGCCCGGCGCCGCTCGGCCACGCCCGCCAGCACGACCAGGGCCGCTACGGCAACGAGCTGGCACAGCGCCAGCGCCGAGGCCGTCGCGAAGTCGAGCCGCGTGATGGCGTACCGGTAGATCTCGGTCTCAACGGTGGCCCGTGCCGGGCCGCCGAGAATCAGGATCACGCCGAACGACGTGAACGAGAACAGGAAGGTGACTGCCGCGGCTGCCGCGACTGCAGGCCGCAGCAGCGGCCAGGTCACGTACCGGAACGCGCTCACCGGCGTCGCGCCGAGCACGGCTGCTGCGTCCGCGTTGCGGCCGTCCAGGCCGGCCCACCATGAGCCCACCGTCCGCACCACCACGGCGTAGTTGAAGAAGACGTGTGCCAGCAGGATCGCCCACACCGTGTGGTGCAAAGACAGAGTTCCCTTGTCGAGGCCGAACCGATCGAAGGCTGCCTCGAATGCTCCCGCAACGACCACTGTCGGCAGCACGAACGGAACGGTGATCACCGCACGAACGACCCGTCGCGTCCTCGGCCGCAGGCGTGCCAGCGCTGCCGCCGCGGGTATGCCGACCGCGAGGGTGAGGGCGGTCGATGCGACGGCCTGCCAGACCGTGAACCACATCACTCCGCGAATCGCGGAGCGACTCAGCACGTCGCCGAGACTGTGCAGTCCATCGGCCACCACGGTGAGCACCGGGTAGGCGAAGAACACCGCCAGGAAGGCGAGCGGTGCCGCGGCGGCGAGTGACCAGCCGACCAGCGCCACCGCCGGATGCCGGCGTGACGGCCGAATCGGGGTCATGTCGCCCATCGGCCCGGCCTGTGGGTTGACAGTGCGCTCAGCGCAGCACGATCTCCACCCAGCGTTCGGTCCAGGCGTCGCGGTTGGCTTCGATCTCGGCCGGGTCGAGCATCAGCGGATCTTCGGGCACTGCGGTGTGCTCGACGAACTCGGGCGGCAGCGTCGCGCTCTCGATGACGGGGTACACGAACATGTTGAGCGGCACGTCGTTCTGCCAGGTTTCGCTGAGCATGAAGTCGATGAGCGCCTGCGCACCGGCCTCATTGTCGGTGCCCGTCAGGATCCCGGCGAATTCGATCTGGCGGTAGCACGACTCGGTGATGACGCCAGTGGGTGCCTCCTCGGTCGGCGGGTCGGCGTAGATCACCTCGGCGGGCGGGCTCGACGCGTACGACACGACCACCGACCGGTCGCCGCCTCCGGAGATGAACTCGCCGTAGTAGGCGTCCTCCCAGCCAGCGGTGACCGTCACGCCGTTCGCGCGCAGGTCTTCCCAGTACAGCTCCCAGCCGTCACCGAACGCCGCGATGGTCGCCAGCAGGAAAGCGAACCCCGGAGAGGACGTCTCGGGATGCTGCACGACGAACTGGTCGGCGAACTCGCCGAAGGTCAGCTCGTCGAGCGTCACGGGCTCCCACGGCACGGCGTCCTTCCAGTAGTTCACGCACACGTCGCCGTAGTCCACCGGAGTGACCCGATGGCGCGGATCGAGCTGCAGGTCCTCGGGCACGTCGGCGAGCGCCGGCGATTCGTACCGCTTGAAGATGCCTGCATCGAGGCCACGCTGAAGGAACGTGTTGTCGATGCCGAACAGGACATCGCCCAGCGGCGCCGCCTTGGTCAGGATGGCCTCGGCGACGAGCGTGCCGGCGTCGCCGACTTCGAGCAGTTCCACCGTCACGCCGGTCTGTGCCGTGAACTCGGCCAGCGTCCCATCGGACAGGTTGAACGAGTCGTGGGTGATCAGCGTGACGGTGGTTCCCTCGATCGAGGGCTCGGTCGTGGTTGCAGCGGCCGCCGCGTCCCGTGCCGGGGTCTCTGTCTCGGGCGGCGGCGCCGGGGTGTCGGTCTCTGGGATGTCGTCGTCGCCGCAGGCGGCAACGAGCAGCACCGCTGCTGCCACGGCCACAGCGATGCGGTATGACTTGCGCAGTTGACGAGTGGTCATGTGCTTCCTCCGCTGGCATTACCCAGATCAGGTTCTCGGGTCGGCGACGGCACTGCTGTCGCCCTCTCAGCCCCACGGGCTCCCCGGTATGTGTTGTCGCCGCCACCCTAGCGGGCTGCCCTGCTGACTCTGGCGTGGCAGTGATCGCAGCGCTGGAAGGACAGCCTCAGAACCAACGACGCGAGGTGTGCAGGGGTGTCAGCACCGGCGCCGTGGAGATGAGATCCAGCAGCTCCAACTGGTCGTCGCTGAGATAGCGGGTGCGCCCCGCGACCTCGGCCAGCGGCCGCAGGGCGATGCCCGTCGAGTGCACCCCCACCATGCATCCCGATGTGCCCTCCATGAGCACCTCGACTGCACGGGCCCCGAGTCTGCTGCCCAGCAGCCGGTCGGCGGGCGTCGGCGGCCCGCCTCGCTGGATGTACCCCAGCACGGTCGTGCGCGTGTCATAGCCGGTGCGCTCCGCGAGCAGGTCGCCGACGAACTGACCCATGCCGTCGAGGATCCGGTTGCCCCACTCGTCGGTGCCGGTGTCGGGTGCCTCGACGCTGCCGTCGGGAATCGCGCCCTCGGCGACGACCACGATGGACGCGTTTCGGTCGCGGTGATGCCGTGCAATGAGACGCTCGGCGATGCCGTCGATGTTGAACGGCGCTTCGGGAACCAGGATTGCGGCGGCGCCGCCTGCGATGCCTGCGCCGGCCGCGATGTGGCCGGCCTGGCGGCCCATCACCTCGAGCACCATGATCCGGTTGTGCGATTCGGCGGTGGTGTGGAGCCGATCGACGGCCTCTGTGGCCACTCCCAGCGCCGTGTCGAAGCCGATGCAGACGTCGGTTCCCTGCACGTCGTTGTCGATCGTCTTGGGGACTGCGATCACCGGGAACCCGGCGTCGGAGAGCCGCCCGGCGGTGATCAGGGTGCCGTCGCCGCCGATCGTCACCAGCGCGTCGACGCCGTCTCGCTCGAGCTGCGCGATCAGCGGCGCCGCACCCTCGGTTTCGAGGCGACGGCTGCTGCGAGAGGTGCCGAGCATGGTGCCGCCCCGTGGCAGCGCGCCCCGCATCGCCTCGGAATCGAGCTTCACGCTGTCTCCGTCGAGCACACCGTTCCAGCCGCGCCGGTAGCCGATGACGCTGCGGTCCAGCTCGTGACCAGCAGCGCGCACGACCCCCCGGATCGCCGCATTCAGCCCTGCACAGTCGCCGCCGCCGGTCAGCACCCCGATTCGCACGGGCTCAAGCTAGTGGCGCCTCAACAAGCACCCCGGCGGCTTCGAGCTGGCCGAGCTGCTGGTCGTCATAGGAGAGCAGCCGGCCGATGACGTCGCGGTTGTCGGCACCGCGGGCCGCGACATGACCATCGGTGCCGATACCCGAGCCGAGCGCCGGACGTGCGGGCACCGCGAATCCCGAAGCGGTCTCGGCCAGCAGCCCGCGATGCGCGGCCCAATCGGTCGCCGCCAGCTCGGTGATGGAGCGCATTTCGGCCACGCTGAACGGTGTGCCTGCCTCGATCGCTTGCCGGAAGTCCTCCACGTCGGCGAAGCCCGCTGCCCACTGGGTCATCTCGTCGTACAGCTCGTAGCGGTTGGCCATTCGTGCCGCAGGCGTGGCGAAACGTGGATCATCGGCCAGCTCGGGGCGGCCCATGGCCGTGAGCAGGTCGTCGAACCATGCGGCAGGGTTGCCGGCGATGGCCCACACCCGCCCGTCGGGCAGCACCAAGATCGGGCATTCGTGGGCGAGGCCGGCGTTGGGCTCCTCCCAGCCGCCTGCCAGCTCCAGCGCCGACCACTCCTGGATGTACACCATCGCTTCCACCATGCAGACGTCGATGTGGCCGCCCCGGCCCGTCCGAGCCGCCTTGACCAGCATCGCGTTCACCGTGGCGGCAGCCGACATGGCCGTCACGATGTCGCCCACCACGAGCGGCGGGTTCTCAGGCTCGGCGTGGGTCTTGCGCAGGCTGTAGTCGATGTAGCCGGATTCGATGTGGCCAACGGGTGCGTACGCACGCTTGCCGGCCCAAGGACCGGTCTGGCCGAATCCGGTGACCGAGCAGTACACGAGCTTGGGGTGCTGAGCGCACATCTCGTCGGCCCCGAGGCCGAACTTGGCCATCACGCCCGGCCGGTAGTTCTCCACCACCGCATCGCAGCGGCCGATCAGCTCGCGTACCACCTCGGGAGCCCCGGGTGCCCGCAGGTCGATCGAGCAGAAGCGCTTGCCGGCGTTCTGCTGGGAGAAGTAGGGATTGACGTCGCCGGGCACATACGGCGGGAAGGTCCGGCTGAGGTCGCCGTCGACCGGCTCGATCTTGATGACCTCAGCACCCATGTCGGCCATCATCCGCGTGGCCAGCGGCCCCGCCACCACTCGCGTGAAGTCCAGCACCCGGATGCCCTCAAGCGGCCGCTCCCCCGCGGCATTCCCGCTGCCGTCTGTCATAGTGCCGCGAAGTCTGTCACGGCCGACTGCGGGTTTTCCAAGGCAACCTGCCTATCGCAGCGTTCTGTGGATGTCCTTCATCATGAGGAGCAGATGGAGTGGATCGGTGGGTGACGGCTCGAACTCGGGAACCAGGTGCAGGTAGAAGGCGCGGGTGTCTTCCGATTCGGCGTGGATGAGCAGGCCCCTGCAGCCAATGGTGCGGCCGGCTGCAGCCGCCCGCGCCATGACGCCCGCCAAGAGCCCTGAGCCGAGGCCTTGCCCTTCGTGGCTTGTCGAGACTCCGAGACCAGCGAGCAAGGCGACCGGCTCCCGATAGCGCCCGGCACCGGCGCGGAGCCGTGCAGGGGCGTTGCTGATGGTGATGCTCGCCATGCACTAGGCGTAGTAGGCGGCCACTTCGTCGCTGTCGGCTGGCGTGACGACGAACACCCGGGTCGTGCCGGTTGCGTGGGCTTGGTGCCCGAAGCGTCGGAGCCAGTGGGTCTGGGCTTCTGACTGGCAGACGAATCGAGAGACGTCGTCAGAGGGCTCCAGCAGTCGCGGCGCTCGGTAGCGGGACGTCACCCGTCGACAAAGGGCGACGGCCGGGCCATGAGCGTCCGGAGCCAAGCGAGCTCGCGGGCAGGCCGCCGGTTGAGCTCGTCCCAGGCACGGAGACCGTCGTCATCAAGCGCTAACTCGGTCCGGTCTGCCAGCGCGTCATGCGCTGCGAGGCGCAAGCTGGTCCGTACGAAGTCAGTCAGCGCCGTGCCCGTGACGGCAACTGCATCGTCGATCAGCCGGCGTTCGTCGGGCGTCATGCGCACCTCGAGACGTGCGCTCCGTATCCGGTTCGCTGTGTCAGACATAGCCCGCTCTCCGACCCCGTGTCGCCGTGATCATCTCTATACGGCCAAAGTACGGCCACGCCGATGACAACCCCACCGCCTAGGGCGAACCTCAACCGCGCCTAGCGAGGCTCTCGCGCAGGGTGCTCGCCAGCGGCCGCCAAGATCCACTCATAGGCCGGCCGAGCACCTACGCCGGCGGGCACCTCGGCAGGCAGACCACGGTGATCGAGCGTCAGCAACGACTGCTCAGCCGCCGGGAACGCTTGACCGGCAGCGGCGAGTGCGCGAAGTTCACGGGTGCCTGTCTCAGCGTCAGTGGCATCCGCACACACCTGGATGAGTTCGGTGGTTCCATCGAGATGGCGCGCCAGGAAGTCCACTTCGAAACCCTCGGGTGTCCGGACGTAGGTGACTTCGCTTCCCCGGCGCTCCAACTCGATCAGAACTGCCGTCTCCAAGGCGTGACCCGTATTCGCCCTCCCGGTTCGGTCGTAGACACTGATGAGTCCCGAATCGACCGGGTACGCCTTGCGCGGGTTGACCATCCGCTGCCGCACCGACGCGGCCTCCATCCACACCGTTCGCACGAGGAAGCTGTCCTCAAGCCAGCTCAGATGCTGATGCACGGTGTCCCGCGCAATCGCGATCCCCTGCGAACGCAATGATCGGTGGAACTTCTCGACACTGAACATTGCGCCCGCGTTCGCCAGCAACTGATGCGCCAGCCATCTCAAGCCGACAACGTTGGTGACGCCGTAGCGGTCGATCACGTCTCTCAGCAGGGCAACGTCCACATAGTCGGTCAGCAATCGGCGCCGCGTCGCGGCATCCAGCCCCTGTGCTTCGGGGAAGCCACCGGTGTCGAGCCACTCGACGAATGCCGCCTCGACATGCGCTCGCTCGGCGCGTCGCATCAATCGCGGAGACTCAGGCGGCACTACACCTCGATGCCGCAGCGCCTCGTCAAAGCCGAACGGGTGCATGAGCACCTGCCAAGCCCTTCCCCGAAGCTCGGTCGCGATTTCGCGCGAGAGCAATGCGGCCGAGGAACCTGACACAAACACCTCCGTGCCGTCGGCATCGAGCAGCCGCCGTACGAGCCGCTCCCAGCCCGGCACAACTTGAATCTCGTCAAGAAACCAGCACATCGGCGTGCGGGCGCCGGCTGGCGCTGCGAGACGCTGCCGGTCGGTGTACTCGTCAATCAATGCGCCCAGCTTCGGCGCGTCGAGCTCCCTCAGGCGCTCGTCCTCCAAGGTGATGAACGGAAGGTGTTCCACAGCGGCGCCGGCGGTGCTGCGCTCGGTGCGCAGCTGATGCAGGAACGTCGTCTTGCCCGCGCGACGCATACCGACCACCGCAGTGGCCTTGCCGGCAAAGGCCGACCGGCCAGCGACCCGACGCTGCGTGAGCGCAGCCGGACGGCGGGCTTCCTCCAGCCGTGCGAAGAAAGCTCGGCGCAGTCCTGCCGAGGGCGCGCTGGTCATTGCCGTGCGCTCCCGATCGTCACCCGCTGATGGCACCTTGACAAGATATTCTCCTTTTCAGAAGGAGAATTTATCACCAATTTCACCTATAGAGAAGGAGAACTTGTCGAGAACTCGGATCGCCGCCGCGAACTGCGCCATCGAGTAGCTGTCGATCCTGAGTTGCCCGACGCTCTTCCGGCCGCAGCGCGGCACGTCGGTGTGCCGGCTGCGCTGCGGGTCAGTTCGTCCAGATGTTGACGAGTTCGGTGGCGGCGTACCAGTGGCGATTGCGTCCGGCGCCTGGTGTTGGGGCTTGGATCGGTGCGAGGACGCCGTGGTCGGCGAGGGATTGCAGGGCGTTGGCTGCTGCGGTGTTGCTGACGCCCAGCAGGTCGCTTGCATCGGGTGCGCTGAGAACCGGGTGGGCGATCAGCAACGGCACCAGGGCACGAGCGGCGCTGTCGGAGCGCAACCCCTGCAGCGTGTCGTTCCACGAGTCGACGATCTGGCGTGTCCTGTCGGCGAGCCGGTCGGTCACCGCTGCCCCTCGCTGGGCGATGTCTGCGAACCAGCTGACCCAGGGGCCGACTGCGCCGCGCTCGAAGCTGTGCAGCCCCGAGAGGTAGCCGCCGGTATCGCGTGCTATGGCGACGCTGATCGGGCAAGTCGAGTGACGCGTCAGGTGCGCCCGTCGCAGGTTCCTGCTGACGAGGACGCGCCCGAGCCGTCCGTTGCCGTCGCCGTAGGGGTGGATCGCCTCGAATTGCGCATGCAGGATCGCCGTGTGCGTGATCGGGTCCAGGTCCGTCGGCTCGTTCGCGAAGGCGACGAGGTCGTCGATCAGTTCGCCGATCTCGCCCGGCGGCGGCGGGACATAGACCGCATTCAGCGGGGAGCTTCCGCCGACCCAGCCGACCCGAGGGCGGAAGGTGCCGATCAGATCAGGGTCCAGGTCGCTGTGGCGCATCAGCCGGGCGTGCCACGAGTGCAGCGCGTCGACGCTCAGCGGCAGATGCGCAGCATCGAGCGCAGCGTCGATCACGGCGAGATTGTCCGCGACCCACCCCGCAGCGCCGCCGGCGCCGGTCCGCTCGGCGATCAGCACGGACACCAACGGCTCCCGCAGGCCCTCGATGCCCGACGAGGCGACGCCTTCGTGCCGCAGCAGCAGCCGCGCCAGCGCCTCCCAGGTGCTCGTCACTTGCCGGTCCGCCGCTCGTACGGCCGCCGCTGCCCGCTCGGTGACGCGGACGGCTGATGCATCCAGACTGAAATCGCGTTCAGCGAGCTTCGCTGGCTTCCACGCGCGGACCTCGGTGCCGTTCCAGTCGCCGCGCACGACCACACCCGCGCCGCCGTCATCGAACAAGCTCATTTTCAAACTCTAGCGCGCCAACCTGGTGAAATACTGCTGATTTCCCAAGGATCACGATGCATCCTTGGGAAACAGCACTCATTCGCCAAGGATCGCGCCAGCGTTTCAGCGCAATTCACCGACAACGGCCCGAACTGCACCTCCGACGCGGTCGCCGAGCGCCGCATCAAACACTGTCGTGCCCAGCCGTACCGGCCTCAGACGAACGGAGCGGCGGAGCGGTTCAACCGCATCATGCGCAAGCAGCCTCAGCTAGAGGCCAGCGAGAATGTGGCTGGCTGCTTCGACGCCGATGTCGGGCGGGGACCAGCCATTCGCCACGACGAAGGTGACCCGGCCAGACTCGGCAGGGGTGCCGAGGACCCGCCTCGCCGCTGCCGCAGCGGTCTCAATTCGATCCGGCCCTGTGACGCGGACGATGTGTGACTCAGGCGATGCGGAACGGATCTGGTCGCAGACGTCCCGTGGCACCGCAGCCGTCCCGCCCATGATGATCACTTCAGCCGGGGATGCCTCCCGCAACAGCAGCTCAAGCTCGGCAGGCAGCTCGTCGTCTGAGGCATAGGTCACCACCGCTCTGTCGGCGCGGGCCGCGAGCACTGAGGCTGCTCCCACGTCAGCAGGGCTCCAGCCGTTGGCCACCACGATGGTCGCGACGCCCACATCGCCAGTGTCCCCGTTGCCTACACAGCAGGTGCTCAGACCAAGCTGCTGTCCCGCCAGCAGGCTCGTCAACCCGTAGGGAATGCAACCCGACAGGTCATTGCCGGACAGATCGAGCCTTCTGAGTTTGGTGAGGTCGCCCAGTTCTACCGGGATCGAATCCGACATCTCGTTTCCGGACGCGTAGAACGAGCGGAGATTGGTGAGGTTGCCAAGTTCAGCCGGAATTGAACCCGAGAACTCATTGGCGGAAAGCCACAACTTGGTCAGCTTGGTGACGTTGCCCAGCTCAGCCGGAATCGAACCCGCCAGACCCGTACGGGCAAGCCAGATCTCCGTCACACGAAGAGCGGCTGGATCAACCGTGATGCCATCCCACCTAGAGATCGGCACATCACGGCTCCAGTTCAGATCGAGCTCAGAGCCGCTGCCCATGAGGATTGGCCCCGCAGCGAGGAGCGCGTCGCAGTCCGCGATGAGACCCGTGTTGGTCGTGGAATTCGACACAGCAGGCGTGCCAGAGCAGGAGCTGTCCTCGACCTGCGCCGATGCGTTGGCGCCCAACCCGATGACTGTCGCCACGGCGACCACGAGCACCGACCCCGCCACGACGGTCACCAGCCGGCTTCTTCGTCCGGTCCGTCGGTGACCATGATGCTGTTCGCTGGACATCAGGCCGCCCAAGTCACCAACAAGTCGTTGGTGGCTTGTTTGCGAGTTAGCGCCCGGTGCTTCTGACCTGCGGGTTTGCTCGTCGCGGCACCCCTCAGATTTGAGGCTCCACATTTTAGGCGGGGGGTACTCCACATTTCGGATCCGCTCCACCCAGGCGGCCCTGTGACTGTTCCGGGCAGTATTTGTGCAGGTCAGGGCTGTATTCCGCAGCGTAGCGTCCTCAAGGTCAGCGACGATCTCGCAGCGACCCGTTGCCTCGATCGTCCATCAGGACTTCCTCTCACGAGAAACCCCGACTGTCAACAACCTCCGTCAGTTTCAGAGCTAGTGCCGCGTCAGCAAACGTTTGCGCGGTTGACGATGTCGTTGAGTGCTTTGTCGGCGGCGTTGTTGTTTCGCCAGCGGATGTAGCGGCGGATGATCGAGGCCTGCTCGGCGTGGGTGGGGTGGTCGGTGCCGTCGACGCAGAAGTAGCGCAGGGCTTGGAAGTGGGCTTCGATGCGGTTCAGCCACGACGCGTAGTGGGGGGTGTAGGCGAGTTCGACGTTGTTGGCCTCGGCCCAGTTGCCGACGCGGGGGTCGGCATTGGTGCTGCGGTGCGGTGACCAGTTGTCGAGCACGATGCCGATGCGCACCTCGGGCGGGTACAGGGTGCGCAGGTAGCGGCAGAACTCCAGGAACTGGGTGCGGCCCTTGCGTTTTTTCATGTGCCCGTAGAGCTTGTCGGCGGTCAGGTCGTAGGCAGCGAGCAGGTGGCGCACGCCGTGGGGGCGGTTGTAGGTCGCCCTGCGCCGCCGCCGCGGCGCCCGATGGGGGTCCTTGAGGCGGCCGCCGACGGGCGCCCACTGCTTGCCCGGGTGCGGCCGGAGATTGAGCGGCCCGAACTCGTCCATGCACAACACCACCGACGGGTCGCCGGGCTCGGGATCGGTCTTGCCGTCAGCGATGTCATACAGCGCCAGGATCCGGTTCTTCTTCGCCTCGAAATCAGGGTCGTTGGACGCCTTGAAGGTCTTCAGCGCTTGAAAGGAGACACCCTCCTCGCGGAGCAGGACCCGCAGGCCCTCATGGCTGATGTCGTCGACCACCCCCTTTGCGACCAGGTGCTCAGCGAGCTTGGACAACGACCACGTCGAGAACGGCAGCCCGCGATCAGCGGGCCGCCCCACAGCGATGCGCTTGATCTCGGCGCGCTGGGCCGCGCCGAACCGCGGCGGGCGGCCTCCCGCGTACTTCGGATACAGCGAGTCGAACCCGTCGGCGTTGAAATTGTGGATCACCTCCCGAGCCCGGTCCTCGGACGTGAACGCCAACGCAGCGATCTGGCCCACATCCATGCCCTGCGCGGACCACAACACGATCTGCGCTCTCCTCCACGTCACCACCGACCCCGACGAACGGCGCACCAGCCTCAACAGCCGACTGCCCTCACCCGAATCGATCTCCCTCACACGAACACGCCCAGCCATGCACCCAATCGCACCACAACCCGACACCCCACACGCGGACACGCACCCCAAACGTTGCCTGACACGGCACTAGTACGGCGGGAAGGCCAGCCGAACAGTGTCACCCCGCGAGACGCCATCCCAGCAGACGAGGCGGCCGTCGGTGCGCAGCCCACACCCGTAACGGCCGGTGCCGCTCAGGTCCGTGAACGTCCGTGACACAGACGGGTTCAATTCCTCGTCGCCGCTCCAGCAGGCGATGTGGCCGTCGACGTGCACGCCGCACCCGTTATAGAAGAGCGCCCCGCTGCGGTTCCTCACGGCCCTGAACGTCCTGGAAGTGAACGTCCCCGATATGGGCAGTTCGAACCGCTTGCCGTCACTCCAGCAGGCCAGGTGACCATCGGTGCGCACCGCGCACCCGTCGGTCGCGGTGGACCAGTCGAATATGGCGCTGTAGGTGACGCCTGTGTGAGGCGCGGCGCTCAGCGCATGCTTGGTGGCACTCGTGGCAGTGGCGACGGTGATGATCGTCGCGTCGGGGCGACATCGAGAAGCGAGCTGAGGAGACCGTCTGGGGAGGCATCAGCGGCGGACACGACGAAGACGCGGCTGGGTCGATGGTCGCGGATGAACGCGGAGGTGTCGTCGTCGAAGCTGGCGGCGCGGTCCGAGTACAGAACAACGGTGCCGCGTGCCGCAGTGAGCGCCGCGGCGATTCCCAGCACTGGCCTCGAATCAGAGGACGCCGCCACCGCCTCCGCGACCAGCAACGACGTCGCATAGCGATCCGCGCCTCCATAGCGCACAACCTCCGCCCCACCCGCACTCAAAGACCCAGCCGACTGCGCCGGCATGCCCGCGTGGACTGCCGCATGGCGGCAGCGCGTCGCCGCATGGATCGACGCGGGACAGATATGGCTGCGCGACGAAGTCGTGTTGAACGCGGCCGAAGTCTGTGCCGCATCGAGAGAACCACATTTGCTCGAGTGTGGCGCACACTCGGTCCGATGATGCAGCGGTCCACGATGCGCGGGAGAGGACGCTAAGACAGACAACGATCAGTAGCGGCCGCTGCACTATGATGCCTATGTCGTGGACTAGGGCGTGTTGACAAGGTGGTGGTCGAGTGAGCGACTTTCACGATGGTGATACAGAAGGCAAGGTACTGCCGCTCATGAACCCCCCCCCTCCCATGCATGTTTTCTTGTCGTTCTTGTCGCGTTGTCGCTGACGGTGCTCCCGGCCAGTCCGGCCGCTGCTGAGAACGAAGTGACTGAGAATGCCGGCACCACTGTTGTAGGCGAGGGATCAGAGTCGGACGTGTCCAAGGCCATCGCGAGCCTCTATCAAAGAGGCGGCCTCGTGAGGCCGTCGCTGTACATCTGCCGCGGCGAGGTGGACGACACAGTGCTCCTGGACGCGGATGAGTACGACACTTAGAGGCCGCGCGGATAGGCGACCATCCACCAGTCGTCGTGTCGGTCCCGCTGTGATGCGGGGTGCTGTACGAACCGACGACATGGTGGAGGTGCGTGTTCATCATGCGCGCTTTGAGCAAGGCAGTGGTGGATGTCATCTGGGCAGCGGTCGAGCCGCTGTTGGCCCGTGGGCCCGATGCGCATCCGTTGGGTTGTCATCGGCGGCGGATATCGGATCGGCTGTGCCTGCGGGGGATCATCATCAGGCTGGTGACGGGCTGCTCGTGGGAGTCCGTTGAGCACTTGCTCGACGGTGAGGTGTCCGACACGACGCTGCGGTCCCGCCGCGACGAGTGGGTCGCAGCAGGCGTGTTCGACAAGATCGCGGCCGAGGCGGTCGCGGCATGGGACCGCGTCATGGGCCTGCGGCTTGGCGATGTGTGCATCGACGGCTCGGTCCACAAGGCGCCCTGCGGCGGCGAAGGAACCGGCAAGAGCCCCGTTGACCGGCGCAAACTGGGCTGGAAGTGGTCGTTGGCCACCGACGCGGCGGGCACCCCGGTGGGGTGGGCCGCAGCAGGCGCGAACCGCAACGACATCATGCTGTTCGAGCCCACCATGGCCGAGATCGAACGACACGGCCTGCACCACGACATCGACACGCTGCATCTCGACCGCGGCTACATCGGCGGCCGCGTCGACCGGGCCGCCCACCAGGCAGGCATCACCGACATCGTGCGGCCCTCCAAACGGCCGCCCAGCAGCGCAGCCGTCAAGCCAGTCGCCGCCCCGCTGGGACTGCGCTGGACCGTGGAGCGCACCAACTCGTGGCTGTCGAACTACGGCCAGCTGCGCCGCAACACCGACCGGCGACCCGAGCACCGCACAGCCCAGCTCGCCCTCGCCGTCACGCTGATCATCACCATCAAACTCATCGACCAACGCGACCGCTGGCAACCCCACTGACCCACCTATCCGCTGACGCTCTTACGCCATTGATCCGCTAGACGCCCAAAACCGCAGGGTCACCAAGACCATCCGGCACGGCGACTGTGAGATCACATTCGTCGTGCAGGAAACCGACCTATTCGCCGATATGACTTGGAGGCCTACCGCGCTGGACATCAGGGTGCGAGGCCCGGAGACGTTCCTGAGCGACTCGAACAGCATGGACGCCAACGGCCGGGATTACCGCACAACCTTCGCCAGCACTCTCGCCGGAATCAACTACTGCGGCCCAGAGATACTCGACCAACAAGACCGCGACAGCGGCGAATGGCAGTACGGCCACCCCGGCAAGCCCGCCGATGCTCATGACCCCCCATGTTCCGGACGGTCACGAAGGTCGTCAACGACGGCCGCTGCACGGTCACCCTCACCGTCACCGAAACCAGCCACACCGTTCGCGACTGGGAGTTCCACGGTGTGCAGATCGAGACGACGCGGAACCCGCTGGCCCTGCCCGACGACTACGAGCCGAAGAAGCTGCCCGCGCTCGACGGAGACCTGCGCGAGGAATGTCACCCGTCGTTCGCGGAGATGTCACCGAGCCTGTGCGGCAGTGTGCTGCCCGAAACGAAGCTGATCGAGTGCAGCGCCGTCGCGGCACAGCTAGCACCGGAGGGATGCGAGGGCGCTCACATCGTCGGTGAGGTACCGGTCGATTACGAGACGCCGCAGGAGAAAGGCGACCGGCTCATCGAGAACATGAAGAAATACGACGAAGCCTGCAAGACCGACCCGACGCTCACCTGCGGCGACTACCCATTCCACGAATGGGAAAAGCCGTAACCCGCCACCCCAATCGAATCATCGGGTCATAGGGCAGCCCCGAACTGGGTTCGGTTCACGACTGTCATGCATCCAGCCGCGGAGTGACCGTGCGGCTCGTCACATCCTCGGAGCGGCCCAATCGGGTCCCTTCGGCCGTGACGAGCTGGATGCATGGCACACCCAGACCGCTCCACCGAAGGGACCCGCCCATGCCCAAGACCCGAACCGTGAAAGAACAGTGGGACCGGCTCTACGCCCGCGGCGAGGCTCACGGTGTAGGCCTCGGTGTCCGACGCGAACCCCTCCACTGCGACGCCGGGTTCACGCCAGCCGAAATCGAACCGGCAACCAACACCGAGGCTCAACCCCAAAACCCACCACTCCACGGGACATAGCCCCAGATCGCGCCCTGGAAGCCCCCAGATCGGCCGATCAATTCCCGCGAGGCCCTGCTCGCAGCGGGTCACAGCGCGCTACGAGCGAGCTAGCTCACGAACATCAACCCGCCTAACCCGCGAACAGGCCGTTGGTGGGCGATACAGGAGTCGAACCTGTGACCTCTTGCGTGTCATGCAAGCGCGCTAACCAACTGCGCCAATCGCCCGAAGGGCGATTCAAGCTAGCACGGTGCCCGGAGGGTGATTCAAGCTAGCACCCGTCGAGGATCGCCCACCCCCGGCGAACCGCTAGCGGAGACGCCGGTCGGGGCCCCCGAGACCAGCGAGGCGGAGACCGGATTCGAACCGGCGTACACGGCTTTGCAGGCCGCTGCCTAACCACTCGGCCACTCCGCCCGGCCTTCGCAGGGTAGTGGCCTGCCCCCTGATTGACGGCGGCATTTGCGGCACTCTCGATCGCGGCCCCTCAGGGGCTGATCGGCGGCGGCGCGCGCCTTGCTCCGCCGTCGGGCATCGCTTCTCCCATACACTCGGCAGCCAAGGCAGTTCGCCGTGTGGCCCCACTGCCCAGCGTTGCCGCAGCCGAGCTCGCGGCGCCGCAACCTTCTGGGCCGCATCCTTCGAAAAGACCCCCGTGACAACATTCGCTGAACTCGGCGTACCTGCGCCCCTGTGCGACACCCTGGCAGACCAAGGCATCACCGAGCCGTTCGCCATCCAGGAACTGACCATCGGCGAGGCGCTCGCCGGCCGGGACGTCTGCGGCAAGGCCAAGACCGGTTCCGGCAAGACGCTGGCGTTCAGCCTGCCCATGCTGGCGCTGACGCCGCGGGCCGCCGACGGCCACCCGACCACGCTCATGCTCACGCCGACCCGCGAGCTGGCAAACCAGATCGCCGCCGTGGTCGAACCGCTGGCCAAAGCCGCCGACCTGCGGTCGATTGCCACCTACGGCGGCACCAACCTCGATCGGCAGATCGAGATCCTGTCGGGCGGCATGGACGTCGTCATCGCCACGCCCGGCCGGCTGATCGACCTCATCGACCGCGGCGCCGTCAACGTGTCGGGCATCCAGCGCGTGGTGGTGGACGAAGCCGACCGCATGGCCGACATGGGATTCCTGCCCCAGGTCGAGTGGGTGCTGCGCCATATCGACGGTCAGCACCAGACGCTGCTGTTCTCCGCCACGCTGGACGGCGTTGTCGACACGCTCGTGAAGCGGCACCTGCGAGACCCCGTCTTCCATGAAGTCGTCGAGCGCGAGGTGACCGTCGCCGAGATGGGGCACCTCTTCCTGTCTGTGCACAAGATGAACCGGGTGCAGGTCGCAGCACGCATCATCGGGGCCAACGGCCGCACGTTGCTGTTCACACGCACCAAGCGGGGCGCCGACCAGCTCACCCGCGAGCTGCGAGAGGCCGGCGTGCAGGCGGGCGCCATCCACGGCGACCTGCCCCAAGTCAAGCGCGAGCGTGCGCTGGCCAACTTCGCCAAAGGCAAACTGGCCGCACTGGTCGCCACCGATGTCGCCGCCCGCGGGCTGCACATCGACGAGGTCGACGTGGTGGTGCACTACAACGTGCCGCCCGAGCACAAGACCTACCTGCATCGCTCCGGACGGACAGCTCGGGCAGGCCGCAGCGGCACTGCCGTCACGATGTTCCTGTGGGACGAAGAGCTCGAAGTCCGTCAGCTCCAACGCCGGCTCGGCCTGCGCCTGCCCCTGCACGAGGTGTTCTCGAACGACGAACGCCTCGACGATCTCGTGGCGTTCGCCGGCAGCCCCGACAATCTCGACACGGCCAGCAGCGGCGCAGCCAACTCCCGCCGCTGAAATTCGCTTCGAGCCCGCAGGGGTCGACAGGTACCCTTGATCGTCCACAGGACGGGATCTCCCACGGTACGAAGGCGCATTTGTGGACAGTGCGAGGCGCGCGAGCGCCCCGAACGACGATGCGGCGGCATGGCCGCTGCCCGCCTCGGGTGCATGGCACCCGGGTCTCGGCGCGGCTGAGCGGCAGTTCTTCGAGCTGTCGCCCGACCGGCCGTTCACGCTGGAAGGCGGCGGCGTGCTGCACCAGCCGGTGCTCGCCTATGAGACCTGGGGAGCGCTCGACGCCGACGCGTCCAATGCGGTCCTCGTCTGCCATGCACTGACCGGCGATGCGCACGCGCACGGCGCCGCGCATCCGCCCGCCCAGGTCACCGAGGGCTGGTGGAACGACTTCATCGGCCCCGGCCGCCCGCTCGACACCAACCGCTACTTCATCGTGTGCGCCAACGTGCTCGGCGGCTGCCAGGGCAGCACCGGCCCGTCGTCGCTGAACCCGGCCACCGGCGAGCGCTACGGGCCCGATTTCCCCGTGGTCACCAACCGCGACGTCGTGCGGTCGCAGTGGGCGCTCGGGCGACATCTCGGCGTCAACCGCTGGCTCAGCGTCGTCGGCGGCTCGATGGGTGGCATGGCCGTGCTGGAGTGGGGCATCACCTATCCCCAGCGAGTCGGCTCGCTTGTCGTGATCGCGGCGTCAGCGGAGGCGTCCGCGCAGCAGATCGCCTGGAGCAAGGTCGGCCGGCAGGCGATCTATGACGACCCCAACTTCAGGGGCGGTCGCTACTACGACGCTGCCGACGGCGACGGACCCCATCGGGGCCTCGCCAATGCGCGGCGGATCGCGATGATCCACTACCGCTCCGGCGACGAGTTCGACCGCCGGTTCGCCCGCCACAGCGAGGACCAAGTGTTGCCCCTGCGGCTCGAGCAGCGCTTCGATGTGGAGAGCTATCTCGATTACCAAGGCGCCAAGTTCGTGCCGCGCTTCGACGCCAACACCTACCTCGTGCTCAACAAGATGATGGATCTCCACGATGTCGGGCGGGGCCGCGGCGGCATCGACGCCGCTCTGGCGCGCATCGTTGCGCCGACCATGGTGATGAGCGTGCGTACCGACTTCCTGTACCCGCGGCCGCAGCAGCTCAGGATTGTCGAGGCGCTGCGGAGCCGGGACAGGTTGCGGGTCGAGCACGTCGACATCGACAGCGACAACGGCCACGACGGCTTCCTCACCGAGCCCGACCAGACCGGCCCGCCGATGGGCGAGTTCATCGACGACATCTACAAGAGCGACGCGGGATCCACGGGAGCCACCCGTTGATCGGCAGCGGCGTGGCGCTGCTGGCCGAGGGGCATGCGACGGTGCCGTCGGAGGCAGTCGGCTCGGGCTTGGGCCTGTGGTGGCTGCTGGTGACGGTGCTGGGCCTGTTCACCGTGGCGTGCGGCACCGGATTCGTCCTGTACCTGCGGCGAACGGCCCCACGACGGTGGCAAGGTGACGTGAGCACCGCGGCCGAGCCATCATGAGAGCCAGACCTGCATGAGAGCTGCACCAGCATGAGCGAGACCTTCGATCCCCAGGAAATGATCACCCGCTTCGCCGAGCGTGCCGAGGCGGTGCGCAAGCGGAACCTGCCCGCCGTCGGCGGCGAGGAGCGGCGCCACTTCATCCGCCAGGCCGAGTTGGACTTCATGGACTACGCCATGATCGGCGACGCCACGGCCACGCTCGACGACGGCGTCCTGACGCTGCGCATCGACTTGCGGCCGCCTGCCGAATAGCCGCCGCTGGCGGCAGCGAACCGCCGAAACCACCCATCGCTGCGACTGACGCCTGCCGACGGGCGCTTGCTACAGTGATCCGCCGCGCGGATGTAGCTCAGTTGGTTAGAGCGCAACCTTGCCAAGGTTGAGGTCGCCGGTTCGACCCCGGTCATCCGCTCCAGAGTTCCTCGAGACCGGAGAACAACATGGGTGCACTTGACGGAAGAGTCGTGCTGATCACCGGCGCCGGCCGGGGCATCGGCCGCGAACATGCGCTGCTGATGGCCTCGGAGGGGGCGAAGATCGTCGTCAACGACCTCGGCGGCTCCGCCGACGGCACCGGCGCCGATCAGGGTCCAGCGGGCGAGGTTGTCGCGGAGATCGAGGCCATGGGCGGCGAGGCCATCGCCAATGGCGACAGCGTCACCGACTGGGAGGGCGCTCAGCGCATGGTGAACGAGGCCGTCGAGGCCTTCGGTGATCTGCATGTGCTGGTGAACAACGCG
The DNA here is from genome assembly GCA_965116715.1 of Acidimicrobiales bacterium. Taxonomy (GTDB): domain Bacteria; phylum Actinomycetota; class Acidimicrobiia; order Acidimicrobiales; family Poriferisodalaceae; genus Poriferisodalis. The sequence goes on along the minus strand of OZ220724.1, from coordinate 3,409,167 downwards.
GGCATCCTGCGTGACCGGGTGGTGGTCAACATGACCGAGCCTGAGTGGGATGCCGTCGTCGACGTGCACATGAAGGGCCACTTCTGCCCGACCCGCTGGGCCGCGGCGTACTGGCGTGAGCAGTCCAAGGCGGGCAAGGAAGTGAGCGGCTCGGTGGTCAATACCGCCTCAGGCGCCATGCTCGGCAACCTCGGCCAGTTCAACTATTCCGGCGCCAAGGCCGGCATTGCCGCCATGACTCTGGTGGCCGCCGGCGAGCTGGCCCGTTACGGCGTGCGGGTGAACTGCCTGGCGCCGATTGCGCGGACACGATTGACGCTGCAGACACCGGGGCTGGAAGAGGTGGTGCGGGCGCCGGACGACCCGGCCGAATTCGACCTGTACGACCCGGCGAACGTCAGCCCGCTGGTGGGGTACCTGGCGATGGAGGACTGCCCGTTCACCGGCGGCGTGTTCCACGTGGGGGGCAACGAGGTGGGGCTGTACCAGGGCTGGTCGCTCGCCGATGACGACATCATTGCCGCTGACGGTCGCTGGACCGTCGAGGGCTTGACGCAGATTGCTCCCAGGCTGAATGAGGGGCGTTCGAAGCTGGCTTCGGTGGCTACTGCTATTGGGGACACGTTCAAGGGGTTCGGTCGGCGCGAGCCCACTTCGTAGGTAGCTGCGCCTGCCGCGTCCTGCGCCCGGGGTGGGCGGGGGCAGGCGCACCCATGCTCAGACATGCGCAGCGCCGCCCGCTACGGGGTGGATGGGCTGTGGCGCTGCGAACTGCGCGTGGGCACCCCTGCCCCCGCCCACCCCTCGCAGTTCCGATTCTTCAGCTCGCGCCCTACCTCCGAAGAAATTGCAAGATGCGCGCTTGACACATTGCAAGATATGCATTTGGAGATTGCAGTCGATACAATTTCATTCGTACAGCGCATACACTGCTTAGTTGCAGGAGGGACACCGCACGGGCCGAGCCGGAACTCACGACACGAACGATCCGTGCTGATGTCATTCACCAAGACCAGGACGCGAGATGTCGCCAACTCTGCCGCTGAATGTCGACTACACGCCAAGAGTGGCGGACTCCGTGCTGGAGCGTCGTCTGCGGTCTGCGCCGGCGGTGCTCATTGAGGGGGTTCGGGCGTGCGGCAAGACGACCACTGCACGAAGGCATGCGGCCAGCGAGGTGTTGCTCGAGCGCAGCATCGCCTCGGTCTCGCTGGCATCGCTCGGCTCGCTGGCCGTGCTCGAAGGAACTGTCCCCCGTCTCGTCGATGAGTGGCAATTGGCTCCCGACATCTGGGACATGGTGCGGCGCGAATGCGATCGCCGCTCATCACCGGGACAGTTCATTCTCACCGGCTCCGCCGATCCCCCCCTTGGCGCCGCTCAGCATTCAGGCGCCGGTCGGGTGGCGAGGGTCCGGATGCGCCCGATGTCGCTGTTCGAGTCGGGCTTCTCCTCCGGCGAGGTGTCGCTGCAGGGGCTCTTCGACGGCGAGGAATGCTCAGCGCCGATGCCTCATGCCGAACTCGGTGACGTGGCGGACGCAATCTGCCGTGGCGGATGGCCGCTGTGCCAGCAGATGGAAAGCGACGACGCCCAGGACTTCATCATCGACTACCTGGAAGAGCTGACGACCGCCGAACTCGGAGCAGTGGAGGGACCGCGGCGCAACCCCGCCGGAATCGCCCGGACACTCGCCTCGCTGGCGCGCAACATCTCCACCGAAGCCACGCTCAGCACACTCGCGGCGGACACTGGCGGCGAGCGCCCGGTCGATCCGAGGACGGCCTCGGCCTATATGACAGTCCTCGAACGCCTCTTTGTCATCGAGGACGTTCCGGCCTGGTCGCCGAAACTGCGGTCCCGCTCACGGCTTCGGGGCGCCTCCAAACGCCAACTCGCAGACCCGTCGCTGGCCGCCGCGGCGTTGGACGCCGACCGCGCGCGCCTGCTCGGCGATCTGGAGACCCTCGGGTTCCTGTTCGAATCGCTGTGCGTCCGGGACCTCCGCGTCTACAGCCAGCCCCTGCGAGCAACCGTCAGCCACTACCGCGACAACACCGGCCTTGAGGTTGATGCCATCATCCGCAAGCGCAACGGCGACTGGATCGCTGTCGAAGTCAAGCTCGGCGGCCGAGCGGCCGTCGACGCTGCGGCGGCTTCGCTCTTGAAACTGCGTGACCGAATCGACCCCGAAGTGACCGGTCCCCCCCAGCGTCTGGTCGTCATCACCGCGACCGGCTACGCGTACCAGCGGACCGACGACGTCTGCGTGGTTCCCATCACCGCACTCGGCCCGTAACCACCCACTCGATTCTGAGGCTCCGGCAGAGTCGCGGGACCTCTGGCCCATGGCCCCGAACAGGGGTCCACGCTAACGGGATCAACTCACGGGTCCCCGTCAAGAGGCATCACTCGGACATCGGCGGCGTCACCAAGGGCGATGGATGTCAACGACGTCGCTCGTGACTTCGTCGGACGCGCTGAAGAACGGGGTGCGAAGGTGCTCGGCCAGCACGAGCGCCGACCACGAGTCCAAGGTGTCCACCGCCATCACGCCCGCACGCGACATGGTCGCAGCCACCAAGGAGCGCACAGGAAACCACTCGTCGACGACTGCCAGCGCCAAGCCGATCTCGGCTTCGGTTGCCGCGGTTCGGCCGCTGTGCCGCGCAGCGAGAAAACGACCGACGGTGACCGAGGTCCAGTCGAGCGCCAGCACTTCGGCGTGCTCGGGCTGCTCGCCCCCGAGCAGTCCCGATACGACGAGCAATCCGCCCGCATCGCACACCACGCTAGGCAGCATCGATGTCGCGCAGCTTGGCGCGAATGGCCTCGAAGTCCGAACGGCTCATGGTGTGCGCCCCCGGCTCCAACTCTGCCGGGGAGGGCCGAGACGCTATGCGCGTCAGCTGGTTGCGGAGGTACTGCTGCATCGACAGTCCAGCCGCAGCCGCCTGCTGCCGGAGCCGTTCGCCTACATCGTTGTCGAGATCCTTGATGTTGAGGTCCATGCCGATGATTCTACCATTTCGGTAGAATCACTTCATTGTCGGCGCCAACTCGGCTGAATCGAGGACGGTGCTTGCTGGCTGTCGCCCGGGGTGGGCGGGGGCAGGTGCACCCATGCTCAGACATGCGCAGCGCCGCCCGCTGCGAGGTGGATGGGCTGTGGCGCTGCGAACTGCGCGTGGGCACCCCTGCCCCCGCCCACCCCTCGCAGTTCCGGTTCTTCACCGTCCGCAGCAATTCGCTCGTGGGTTTCGGGGTCGAGGTGTGACAATGGGCGTGTGCACGCGCTCCGACTTGCCAAGCATGAGGGTCTCGGGAACGACTTTCTTGTCGCGCTGTTGAGTGACGGCGAATCGGCAGATCTCGAACGACGCGTTGGCGACTTGGCCAAACTCGCCCGCGAGACCTGCGACCGGCGCGCGGGCATCGGTGCCGACGGCTTGATTCTGGGCACCCTTCTTGACGCCGAGCGACCGAGCTCCGACCGGAGTGCGTTCGACTCGACGGCGACGCCAGAGCCCATTCGAGTCAGGATGAAGTTGCTCAATTCAGATGGGTCTTCGGCCGAGGTGAGCGGTAACGGGATGGCCTGTTTGGTCCACGAAGTGGCTCGCGGCGGGGTCACAAGCATGGATGTCAGCGGTGCCACTCAGGAAAGTGGCAATCACCTGCTCGAAGTCATTGTTGAGACAGAGGACGGCTCAAGAATCGTGTGGCTGAGTGCCGAGCTGGTCCCGGACGCGAAGGGTTCGCTCGCGCTCGTCGAGCCGTTCGCTGAGGTTCACATGCCTTGCGTTGCCCTTGGACCGGGCGTCACGGACGCGCTGAGCGAACAGATCGGCGAGTCATTCGGGGACGCACAGTGGGACACCGGCGACGTGGGCAATCCGCATCTCGTCATCAACGCTGGGCGGCCGTTGGATTCACGCGAGACCGCCCGCCTGGGTGCGGCGTATGAGCGGCACTTTCCCCACGGGATCAACGTCGAGTTCATCTGGAGCGCCGGGCACGACGGCTCGGCTTCAGCAGTTCCGACGTCGATCGGCATGTCCGTGTGGGAGCGCGGTGCGGGGTTGACGCAGGCGTGCGGCACGGGTGCCGTTACCGCAGCTGTGCGAGCACGGGATTGGGGTCTCGTGGAGCCGGGCTCAGACACGGAGGTCGAGATGCCCGGTGGGACTGCCGTCGTCTCGATCAACGAAGACGACGGCCACCCCGTCCTGATCGTGCCGGTCGAGCATCTCGGCGACTATGAGTGGCCGGTGCACGCAGCGTCATTGGATGCTTGATGGCTGAGTCTGACGACGTGAGCGAACGGCCCGACGGGTCGCATCGGGGGGCTTTTGGGGAGTTTGGAGGGGCCGAGTCGGGGCTGATCGACCGGGCTTTCCGGGAGCAGATCGTGCTGGTGGGAGTGCAGTTGGCCGAGCGGAGCGCTGACGAGGTGGACGCCAACCTCGATGAGCTGGAGCGATTGGTGGACACTGCTGGCGCGGACTCGGTGGAGCGGATCGTTCAGCGGCGGGATGCGCCGGATCCTGCGACGTTTGTGGGGCGCGGGAAGGCGGACGAGATCCTGGATGTCTCGCTGGAGCACGATGCGGACACGGTGGTGTTCGACGACGAGCTGTCGCCAGCGCAACAGTTCAACCTGGAGCGGATCCTGAAGCGCACGGCGCTGGACCGCACCGCGGTGATCCTCGACATCTTCGCCCAGAACGCCACGACGCTGGAGGGCAAGGCCCAAGTGGAGCTGGCGCAGCTCCGCTACCGGCTCCCCCGCCTGCGGGGCCGCGGCCGGCAGCTGTCCCAGCAGGCGGGTGGCATCGGCACGCGGGGACCGGGCGAGACGAAGCTCGAGGTGGATCGCCGGCGGATTCAGCAGCGCCTCGCACGCCTGGAGAAGGACCTGCGGGGGCTGCGGCGGACACGGCTGAACCAGCGCAAATCCCGGCGTCGCTCCCGCTATCACACCGTGGCAATCGTGGGCTACACGAATGCCGGGAAGTCGACCCTGCTGCGGCGGCTCACCGGTGCCAACGTGCTGGTGGAGGATCGCCTGTTCGCGACGCTCGACGCCACCACTCGGCGCCTGCAGCTACCCGGCGGTGAGACGGTGCTGGTCACCGACACGGTCGGGTTCATCAAGAAGCTGCCCACCTCGCTGGTGGAGGCATTCATGTCGACGCTGGAGGAGGTGGCCGAGGCCGATCTGCTCGTGCATCTCGTGGACGCTTCGGCCGCCGAGCCGGAGATGCACATCGACGTCGTGCGTTCGGTGCTGCGCGAGATCGGCGCAGGCGATGTCGATGAATTGATCGCGTTCAACAAGTGCGACGCCGCCGATGACGGCACGGTGAGGCAACTGCTGGAACGGCACGAGGGATCCCAGGCGATCTCGGCCAGCAGCGGCGACGGTGTCGAAGACCTGCTGCTCGCTGTGGGCGACCGTCTGCGACACCTCACCGAAGTGACCGAACTGCGCATCCCCTACTCCCGCGGTGATGCCCTGGCGGCTGTGCACCGCGAGGGCGAAGTGCTCTCGGAGACTCACGACGACGAAGGCATCGTCATACACGCACGACTCGACGCTGTCTCCCGCAGCCTCTTCGCCGAGTTCAATTCCGAGGCACCCGATGACGTCGACAACAGGTCTGGGGGTTGCTCGACGTCTGGCCATTGACATCCGGCGCTATAGGCGGTTTGCGAGTCATGTTACGATTCACAATGACTCATTCATGACTCACTGAAGGCAGGCAAATGCAACAGCTCACTGTCCGGGGTTTCGAAGACGAACTCAGCGAGGCAATACGACGATTCGCCCAGCGCGAAGGTGTCTCGCTCAATCAGGCAGCGTTGCGGCTCCTGCGCGAGGGCGCAGGACTGTCCACGACAGCCGGAGCGGACGACACGGTTGGCTCATCGCTCGACCACCTCATCGGCAGTTGGTCGCATGAGGAATATCTGGAAGTGGTGGCCGTCTTGAAGGAGCTCGATGTGATCGACGAGGAGGCCTGGGTGTGAGGCTCTTGCTCGACACCAACGCGTACGCGCTGCTGATGCGCGGCCAGAACGAAGTCGGTCAGCTCGTGAGGCGCGCACGAGAGCTGTTGGTTTCGGCAGTCGTGATCGGCGAACTCATGGCCGGATTCCGCGGTGGCACACGTCTAGGGCAGAATCTGGACTCCCTGCGATCCTTCTTGGACAGCCCACGCGTATCGATCGTCGAAGTCGGTCACGTCACCGCGGACCGGTACTCGCGCATCTCAGCCGCTCTTCGCGCGAAGGGCCGACCGATTCCCACCAACGATGTCTGGATCGCTGCCCACGCAATGGAGACGGGAGCAGACCTCGTCTCAGCCGATCAACATTTCAGGCACATCGACGGGATTGTCTGGACACCGATCAGTGCCTACTGATCCGGCAGGCACCGGGTACAAGCCGCCGCCGTATCCGTATGACCGGCTGGACGAGCTGAAGCCGCTCGCCGATCGGCACGATGGCGGGCTGGTGGACCTCTCGATCGGCACACCGGTGGACCCTCCCACGCCCGCCGTGCTGGCTGCTCTCGGCGGATCGGATACCGAGCGGGGCTACCCGCCATCGATCGGCACGCCTGAACTTCGAGAGGCAGCAGCGCACTGGTGCGAACAGCGGCTCGGCGTGCAGGTGGACGCCGCGACGGAGGTGGCGGCCACGATCGGCTCGAAGGAGTTCGTGGCCGGGTTGCCCCACTGGCTGCGACTGCGCAACCCCGGTCGCGACACGGTGCTGTTTCCCGAGATCAGCTACCCCAGCTACGCCATGGGGGCTGAATTGGCCGGCTGCCGAGCGGTGCCGGTGCCCGCAGACGAACACTGGTCGATCCGCCTCGATGCCATCAGCGATGCAGATGCCGAGCGCGCCTTGGTGCTGTGGGTGAACACGCCCGGCAATCCCGCTGGCGGACTCGACGACCTCGCAGCAGCCGCGCACTGGGGCCGCGAACGGGGCGTGCCGGTGTTCAGCGACGAGTGCTACGCCGAATTCACCTGGGACGGCTCGCCCCGCACGATCCTGACGCCCGCCGGCATCGACGACACCGCTACGGCGGGTCGACAGGCAACGCCCGGCCCCACAGCATCCGTGGCAGCGGCACCCTCGGGCGCGGCGCTCGCCCGAACGGATGGAGTCGTCGCAGTGCACTCGCTGTCGAAGCGATCCAATCTGGCCGGGGTAAGGGTCGGCTTCTACGCGGGCGATCCCGAGCTCGTGCACTTCCTGCGAGAGGTCCGCAAGCACGCCGGATTCATGGTGCCGGGCCCCGCGCAGGCGGCGGCGGTGGCAGCGCTTGCCGACCAAGTCCACGTTGTCGAGCAACGACAGCGATACCGCAGCCGCCTGGAGCGCCTGGCGCGCATCGTCGGCCGCTTCGGACCCGAGCCCCCGCTTCCGCGAGGGGGCTTCTACCTGTGGGCCGCTGCTCCCGAGGGCGACGCCTGGGCGTTCACCCGCACGCTGCTCGCCGAGGCGGGCATTCTGGTCTCGCCCGGCGAGTTCTACGGTCCATCAGCGTCGAGCTACGTGAGAGTCGCCGCGGTGCTGACCGAAGATGCGCTCGAACTGGTCGAATCCCGCGTCGACTGAGGCTTCAATCCCGACTTGAGACTTTGGCGCGACCGTGGTGGTCAAGTCTCAAGTTGCGCCACCTCATCAGCCATCGTCGAGGCGCTCCCGTGCGGAATCCACGTGATCCGGGGGTCTCGGGCAAACCAGCGCACCTGCCGGCGAGCGAATCGCCGGGTGCGTGCGATGGCCGTCTCGAGTGCCTCGTGCAGCGTGCACTCCCCCGCCAGATGGGCGCGCAGTTCCTTGTAGCCCAGAGCCTGCGCTGCTGTGCGAGACAACGATTCCTCCGCCAGGCCGCGGACCTCTTCCAGAAAACCGTGCTCCATCTGCTGCCGGTATCTCTCGGCGATGCGTTGGTCGAGCGTGTCGCGGTCCAGGTCGATCCCCACGAGCTGGATGGGCACCTCGGGGTACGTCTGCAGACCCGGCCCGAAGGACGAGAACGGCCGGCCGGTTCCGAGGCACACCGACAGCGCCCGGACGATCCGGCGCAGGTTGGACGGCTCCATACGAGACGCAGCCACAGGATCCAGCTCGGCCAGCCGGCGGTGCAGTTCGGCGGTGCCTTCGAGAATCCCGCCAGCGGTGGAGTCGGCTTCGAGCTCGGCGGCGATGTCGGGGAACTCGGGTGGCGGGGCGAGACCGTCGATGACGGCGCGGAGGTACAGACCAGTGCCGCCGACCAGCAGCGGAACAGCGCCCCGGCCGGTGATGTCAGCCATGGCCGTTTCATAGGCAGTGGCGTAGTCGACGACGGTGAATCGCTCTGCGGGATCGACAAGATCGATGAGGTGGTGCCGCACTTCTGCCTGTTCGGCGGCGGTGGGTTTGGCCGTGCCGATGTCCATCCCGCGGTACACCTGCATCGAATCGACCGACACGAGTTCGATCGAGCCGTTCTGTCCCGTAGTGCCGGCGCGCCGTGCCAGCTCAAGGGCCAGTGCCGATTTGCCCGATGCCGTCGGACCCACGATCACCAGCGGCCGATGTGCGCTGTCACCGCTCATGACGTCTCGCCTTGATGTCGCCTGGCTCCCCGCATCGGGCTCCGCTATGTCTGTGGGCGCCATGTCCACCCACGGTCTGTCTCGAAGCGCGGCGACTCAGCGGGCGGCAACCGGGATGCGGGTGCGGTGCCGTGCCGGGACGGTGACCTCGATGAGCTCGCCGCAGAGATGGAAGGTGGCGGCGTCGGTCACGCGCACCCGGGCATAGGTGCCAGTTCGCAGCGTCTCGGGCGAGGCGAAATGAACAAGGCGATTCTGCCGGGTTCGGCCCGTGAGAGCGGCCGGGTCTCGCTTCGAGGGGCCCTCGACCAGCACATCTTCGATACGGCCGACGCGGGATTCGTTGCCCAGCCGCGCCGAGCGCTCGATGACGGCCCGAAGCCGCTCCATGCGTTCAGCCGATATCGCAGAGGGCACGAACCGGTCAACCCGCTCGGCGGCTTCGGTGCCCGGTCGCGGGGAGAAGACGAACGTGAAGGCGCTGTCAAAGCGGGCAGCCGCCGCCACCTCGAGCGTGTCGGCGAAGTCCCGCTCGGATTCCCCGGGAAAGCCCACGATGATGTCGGTGCTGACGGCGAGGTCGTCGACGGCTGCGCGGGCAGCCGCCAGCCGTTCCAGGTAGCGCTGCGCTGTGTAGCCGCGGTGCATGGCCCTCAGCACCGCGTCGCTGCCGGACTGCAAGGGCAGGTGCAGGTGCTCGCACACCGTCGGCGTCTCGGCCATGGCTGCGACGACGTCGGTGCGCAGATCCTTGGGGTGGGGGCTGGTGAAGCGCACCCGCTCGATGCCCCCGACGGCGCCGACTGCCCGGAGCAGATCGCCGAACAGCGGACGCGCCGAGCGACGCCCGGCCGACCACGCCTCACCGGCCCGCCAGACGGCAGCATCATGCGGCGACGCGTCCGGTGGCCAGTCCGGCAACGCGGCGGCGCGGGTGCCCGATTCGGCCTCTGCAGGCAGCGCCGGGTTCTCACCGTTCGTGTGGCGCAACGCCAGCGTCACGTCGCGGCCGTAGCTGTTGACGTTCTGTCCCAGCAGTGTCACCTCACTGACGCCATCGGCTGCCAATCGGCGCACCTCGTCGAGCAATTCGCCGAAGGCGCGGGAGATCTCCCGGCCCCGCACCGAGGGCACGATGCAGAACGCGCACGTGTTGTCGCAGCCGATCTGGATGGTGACCCATGCGGCGTGCTGGGCATCTCGCCGCACGGGCAGCGCCGAGGGGAACTCGTCGGACTCGGCCAGGATCTCCGTCACCGGCCCCGAGACGCGGGCCTCGCTCAGCAGGTCGGCGGCACGGGCCACGTTATGGGTGCCGAACACGACGTCGACGTGAGGCGCTCGCTGGCGCACGAGGTCTTGGTCTTTCTGCGCGAGGCAGCCGGCGACCGCGATCTGCACGTCGGGTCGTTCTTCCTTGAGGCGCTTGAGGTGCCCGAGTTGCCCGTAGAGCTTGTTGTCTGCGTTCTCACGAATGCAGCACGTGTTGAGCACGATCACGTCAGCGTCGGCCATCGTCGGCGCGGCGACCAAGTCATCGGCCTCGAGCAAGCCGGCGATTCGCTCAGAATCGTGCTCGTTCATCTGGCACCCGTAGGTGCGCACGAAGTAACTGCGCCGGCTGTCACCATGCCCGAATTCGGTACCCGCAGCCACGGCGTCAAGGCTAGGGGTGGGCTGGCTGCCGGCTCAGCCTCAGCGCTGCGTGAAGGCGAAGTTCTCGCTCATGTTGTCGCGGGCGTGGGACATGAAGCCCAGGTACTGCTTGATGTTGCCGTTGAAGTTGCCGTCCTGGCGGCGGTTCTCGGCACCCTCGAAGTTGTAGTAGCCGGGGGTGCAGTCGCGGTTGCGGGTGGTCTTGCCGCGGTTCGCAATGACCTGCTGCACCCACCATTCCTCGGCCTCAAGCAGGCAGTCCATGGATTGCAAGCCGCCCCGGCGGACGAAGTCGATGCACTCGGCGATGTGCTCGCCCTGGCTGTTCAGCACGTCGGTGAGGTTGAACGCGAAGAAGGCCTGGTAGCCGCCCATGATGAACAGGTTCGGGTAGCCGGCGGTGTGTATGCCCAGCAGCGTGCGGATGCCGTCTGCGTACTTGTCGTTCAGCTCCAGGTCGTTCTCGCCGACGATGCGGTTGTAGATGCCGGTGCGCTGCACCTCGAACCCGGTGGCGTAGATCAGCAGGTCCAGCTCGTACTGCACCCCATCGAACAGCGGACCCTGCTCGGTGATCTGGGTGATGCCCTTGCCCTGGGTGTCGACCAGCTGCACATTCGGCCGGTTGAACGTCGGCAGGTAGTCGTTGTGGAAGCACGGCCGCTTGCACATGAGCATGTACCAGGGCTTGAGCGCTTCGGCCGTGGCGGGATCCTCGACGACCTCGTCGATACGCCGGTGGATGCGCATCATGGCGTCGATGTTGGCGTTCTCCTGGCGGCGGATCTTCTCTTCACGCGACATCGCCGCCCGGCGCGCCTTCTGCTCGTCGCTGATGCGCGGCCCGGCCATCGCGCGCTCGCGCCGGCGCGCCTGCCAGCCCGGCTTCAGCTTCGCGGCCCACTCTGGATCGGTCTCCCAGTCGTCGCGGATGTCGATCGAGGACGGCGTGCGCTGGAAGACATACAGCTCTTTGGACATCTCGCCGAGCTGCGGGATGGCCTGCACCGCGGTCGCGCCGGTGCCGATGATGCCGACCCGCTTGTCTGCGAGCTTCTCGAGATCGGCGCCGGTGTAGTCGTAGTCCCACCGTGAGGTGTGGAAGGAGTGACCGGCGAACCGCTCCATCCCGTCGATGACCGCCAGCTTGGGCTTGGCAAGCGTCCCGTTCGCGCAGATGACGAACTGTGCGGTGATCTCGTCGCCCCGGTCAGTGCCGATGCGCCACACCTCGGCGTCGCCGTCCCAGACGGTCGACGTCACCGTGGTCTGGAACATCGCCAGGTCGTAGAGCTCGTACTTGTCGGCGATCAGCCGGCAGTACTCGTAGATCTCATCGCCGGTGGCGTAGTGCCGGGACGGTACGTAGCCGGTCTCGTCGAGCAGGGGCAGGTAGTCGTAGGAGACGACGTCGCAGGCCACCCCCGGATAGCGGTTCCAGTACCAGGTGCCGCCGACATCGGCACCGCGCTCGACGATGCGGATGCTCTCGACGCCCTTCTGGCGCAGCCGGGCCGAGGTCAGCAGTGCCGAGAAGCCGCCCCCGATGAACAGCACCTCGACCTCGTCGTGCACGGGCGAGCGCTCGATGCGCTCGGTCGCGTACGGATCCTCCTCGTAGCGGGCGAATTCTCCGACGAACTCTGACGTGTAGATCTGCGTGCCCGGAGGCCGGTAGCCCAGCCGCAGGTCGCGTTCTTCCGCGAATCGTGCCTTGATGTCGTCGTAGTACGACTGCGGCGGGCGGCCGTCGACGTCACGGGAATAGTCGAAGTTGAAGACGTTCTGCGGCTTGCCGTTCTTCTGCGCCACGTGTTACTCCCCGGTCGAGACCGACTCGTCCCGTACACCGAGACCGGATCAGGCTAGGGCAACACCGTCGTGCGGGTCAGTCGACGCTGGCGCCCTCGGCCCGTGTCGCCTGCGCATCGTCGAGGCGGTCGAGCACGTCGGCATCGTCGTCTGCCTCGCCATCGGCTCCGATGCCGAGCGTGGAACGGATCCGGCCGTCGATCTCGACCGTGACCTCGGGATTCGCGATCAGGAACTTCTTGGCGTTCTCGCGGCCCTGACCCAGTTGCTCGCCCTCGTAGGTGTACCAAGCACCCGACTTCTTCACGATGCCGTGCTCGACGCCGACGTCGAGCAGCGAGCCCTCACGGCTGATGCCCTGCCCGTACATGATGTCGAACTCGGCCTGGCGGAACGGCGGCGCCACCTTGTTCTTGACGACCTTGACGCGGGTGCGACCGCCCACCACCTCGCCCTCGACCTTGATGGCCTCAATGCGACGGATGTCGATGCGAACCGACGAATAGAACTTCAGCGCCCGGCCGCCCGAGGTGGTCTCGGGACTGCCGAACATCACGCCGATCTTCTCGCGCAGCTGGTTGATGAACACGCAGATCGTCTTGGTCTTGTTCAGGTTGGCAGTGAGCTTGCGCAGCGCCTGTGACATGAGGCGCGCCTGCAGGCCGACATGGGTGTCGCCCATCTCGCCCTCGATCTCGGCCCGGGGCGTGAGCGCCGCCACCGAGTCGACGACCACGACATCGATGGCACTCGAGCGGATGAGCATGTCGGTGATCTCGAGCGCCTGCTCGCCGGTGTCGGGCTGGGAGATCAGCAGCTCGTCGACATCGACGCCGATGTTCTTCGCATACACCGGATCCATCGCGTGCTCGGCATCGACATAGGCGCACACGCCGCCGGTGCGCTGCGCCTCGGCCACCAGATGCATGGCGAGCGTCGACTTGCCCGATGCCTCCGGGCCGTACACCTCCACCACCCGACCGCGGGGAAAGCCCCCGATGCCCAGTGCCAAGTCGATCGCCAGGCTGCCCGAGGAGATCGCCTCGACCGCCATGTGGTGCTTCTCGCCCATCTTCATCACGGAGCCGTCGCCGAACTGGCGCCGGATCTGCGTGAGCGTCATATCCAGCGCCCGGTCTCGTTCTGCGTCCTGCTGACTCATGTCGTCCTCCTCGGACTCCCGTTCGGCCGCACCCGGTGTGCGATGCCGTCTAGGGGCACCGTAGAAGCGAGGTGTGACAACTCACGGATGAATTTCGGCCGTGCCCTAATGACAGCAATGTAGTTCCGAACATCAGTTCGTGTCAAGGCAGGCGGGCACGGTGTCCCAGCCATGTGGCACGCTGCGCTCCATGAGCCCACCTGCTGAGGAATCCACTGCGATGACCGACAGCGACTTCGAGTTGCTGCACATCGAGCGCGACGCGGGTGTCGCGTTCGCCACCATCGACGCGCCGCCGATCAACGTGATGACGCCGGCACTGTTCCGCGAGCTCGCGAAGTTCAGCGTCCACGTTGCCGACGACGACTCGGTGCGGGTGGTGGTGCTGCGCAGCGACAACCCGGAGTTCTTCATCGCCCACTTCGACGTGACGGCCATCTTGGGCTTCCCGATAGACGGGCCGGCCGAGCGTCCCACCGAACACGTCGGGTTCCACGCCATGTGCGAGACCTACCGCACGATGCCCAAGGCCACCATCGTCGAGATCGGCGGGCGGGTCGGCGGCGGCGGCAGCGAGCTGTCGATGTCGTGCGACATGCGCTTCGGCGCGCTCGGCCGCACCGTCATCAACCAGATGGAGGTGCCCATCGGCATCCTGCCCGGCGGCACCGGCACCCAGCGGCTGCCGCGGCTGGTCGGGCGCGGCCGCGCGATGGAAGTGATTCTCGGCGGCGTCGACATCGATGCTCGCACCGCTGAGCAGTGGGGCTACCTCAATCGTGCGCTGCCCGCCGACGAGCTGCGGCCGTTCGTCACCGATCTGGCGCACCGCATCGCGAAGTTCCCGCCCCAAGCCGTCGCTCTGGCCAAGCAAGCCGTCAATGCGGCCGACGAACTCCCTCTCAACGAGGGCATGTTCGAGGAGCGATACCTCTTCCAGCGGCTCCTGCGCACCCCTCAGGCGCAGCCCGCCATGCAGCAGTTCCTGGAGCTGGGCGGGCAGACCCGCGACGGCGAGATGCGGGTAGGCGACCTCGTCGCCGGCATCGACACCGACGGCCCCGCCGACAACCACAGCACAGCCGGCTGAAGCCCACTCCTGTGGCGGATGCCGCTCCCCCGTTAGCGAGCCAGCCTGAGCTGATCGACTCGTGGCGCGCCTGGCTGGTGGCGATCGGCGCCGGCCTGTCCTGCGGCGTGGCCTTCGGCACCATCTACACCTTCGGCGCGTTCATCGAGTCGATGTCCGCGGAGTTCGGCACCGGCCAAGGCGGCACCTCGGTCATGATCGGGATCGCCACCCTGCTGTTCTTCAGCACCGGCATCATCTCGGGCCCGCTGCTGCACCGGCTGGGGCCGAGGCCGCTGCTGGCGGTGGGCGGCGCGATGTTCGTGACCGGCTTGGTCCTCACCTCGTCGGTGTCGCAGATCTGGCACGGCTACGTGGTGTACGGCATCGGCTGCGGATTCGGGGCAGGCCTGTTCGTCTCGCCGCTGTTCGCCACTGCCGCGTCGTGGTTCCTGCGGAACCGCGCAGTGTCCCAAGGGCTGGTCGCCACCGGGCCCGGCCTGGGCACCATGTTCCTGGTGCCGCTGGCCGAGCGCATGATCGAGAACCTCGGCTGGCGCGAGGCCTTCCGGTGGCTGGCGGTCATCGCAGCGATCACGTTCGTCGTGTGCTTCGTGCTGGTACGGCGCACGCCGATTGTCGCGACGGCTCATCCTCGCGAGCACGTTCGCCGAGTCTTCCGGACCAAGGCGTTCTGGCTGTTGACGATCGGTTCCGCCCTGTTTGCCGTGCCGGTCATCGGTTCGCTGGCGGCCATCATCCCCTTCGCCCGCTCGGTCGGCATTAGCCCGAGCGCTGCTGCGTGGCTGCTCTCGATCGTCGGCGGCGCCAGCATCGTCGGTCGCCTGCTGCTGACCAGCTTCGCCCGGGCCCTCGGATCGGTGCGCTTGCTGACGATCTCGTTCGGGATGCTGCCCGTCGCGTACGTCATCTGGTTCTTCGCCTCGGACCGCTATCTGCAGATCGCGGCGTTCGCCATCCTGCTCGGCGTCGGGTACGGCGGCTTCGTCGCGCTGCAGGGCGATGTGACCCCGCACCTGTTCGGTGTGGCGGGCATCGGGTCGGTGCTGGGCCGGCTGTTCTTCTGCTACGGCATCGGCTCCATGGTGGGCCCGATCCTCATGCTCACTCTGCACGAGCGCACCGGCGGAACGCTCGTGCCCATCGCCGTCGTGGCGGTGTTCGCCTTGGCCGGAACGCTGGTCATCTCTCGACTGACCCGCGACCCGGTGCCGCTCGAACCCCCCGAGGGTGCGCCAGCACGTCGAATGCCCGCGCAGCTGTCCCCTCCCAGCGTCTGGATGCCGGTGCCGGCCGGCGGCGAGGGCGGTCGCTGATCGCGGGCAGCGGGCGCTGCACGGCTCTATCGTCGTGCGCCGTGGAACGACCGCTCGAAGACGTGCTGGTGCTGGATCTGACCCGCGCCGTGGCGGGGCCGATCACCGGTCGCCTGCTCGCCGATCTGGGCGCCCGAGTGGTGAAGATCGAACCGCCCGACGCTGACCTGACCAGGTTCATCGTTCCCAACGTCGACGGGTTCTCGCCCTACTTCGCCCAGTTCAACGTCGGCAAGGAATGCGTCTCGCTCGACCTGACCCAGCCCGCCGGCCGCGAGGTGCTGCTGTCGATGGTCCCCAAGGCCGACATCGTGCTGGAGAACTACCGGCCGGGAGTGCTCGACAAGCTGGGGCTGGGCTACGACGTGCTGAGCGAGATCAACCCCGGCATCATCGTGGCGTCAGTCTCGGGCTGGGGGCACGGCAACAGTCGCAGCGGGCGGGGAGCGTTCGCGTCGGTGCTGCACGCCGAAGCCGGGGTGACCGAGATGGTCTCGCGGCGGCGCGGCGGGGACGCCTACCGCAACGACCCGATGTCGCACGCCGACACCTACACGGGGCTGCATGCACTAGGAGCCGTTCTGGCGGCGCTGCACATGCGTGTGCGGACCGGGAGCGGCCAGACCGTCGAGGTGTCGATGGCCGAGAGCACGCTCATGTGCAACGACCAGGCCGCGACCGACCTGACCGGCGAAGATCCGCTGATCGGATTCAAGGGCGGGCAGAACTGGGCAGCGGTGTACCCGCTGTCAACTGGCCGGCACGTCACGGTGACGCTCGATCTGACCGCCAACTTCGGTTTCAAGGTGATCGCGGCGGCCATGAACCGGCCAGACCTGCGAACCGATCCGCGCTTCGCACGCGTCGAGGACCGTGTGCTGCATCGAGACGAGATCGAAGCCATCTTCGGCGAATGGGTGAGCCAATTCGACAGCGCCGAAGCAGTCGAGGCGGCCATCGGCGTCAAGTCGGTCATGGCAGCCGAAGTACGCACCGTGGCCGAGCTTGCCGCAACCGACTGGGCGGCTGAGCGCGGTGCGTTCGTCGACATCGTGGGGGGCGAAGCCGCAGCTCCGATGACCGTCCCGCAGTCGCCGTGGCGCTTCAGGGCTGCCGATGCCGGCGTGGCGCCCGGAGCCATTGCCGGTGACCGGGGTCAGCACAACCGCGAGGTGCTGCGCGACCTCGCCGGCCTCGACGATGGGGCGATCGATGCGCTCGAAGACGAAGGCATCGTTTCCGCCGGCGCCGCCATCCGCCGCCCGAATGCTCCGGGGCGCAACTGATCCGCCCCTCGGCCGTTACACGCGCAAGACCCGGCCGCTCACCGTCCGGAGAGGAGCCAGGCCTACTTCCTCAGGCTGAGGCGCGCTTCTCCAGCCTCAGACGAGAGCTCATCCACCGTCATCGCTACCCCGACCGCGCCACAGCACGCCGATCCATCTTCGGATGGCTCACCCGCTACAACATCGTCCGACGCCACACCAGCCTCGACCAGCTCAAGCGACACATACCAGACCGCGTCAAACCCGACCTCAATACCGCGCCCTTGACATAGGAGCTCAACTAGTAGGTCCCGACAGCACAACTACACTAAGCACCTGTTTCGTGCGGGCTACTAGCAATCCGGCCGTTGCCCATATTGATCCAACATAGCTCCACCAAATTGTCGAGGCAGATGTGTCGATGGCAACTACTGTCACTCCAACTACGAGGAGCGGTACAAGAATCAAGCGTATAATGTTCAGTCTGAGTGCAAGTTTCATGTGCTGCAGGCCCACCAAGAGACCACCACAGACAATTGCGGTGCATTGCGCCGGCAGACCTATTGCAGCGATCCTCAGATAGGTAGTAGTGAGTGAGGCAATCGGCTCGGATTCCAACATCAAACTAGAGATCTGCGACGCTAGCGCCAACAGAATAAACATACCAACGGCACCGACAATGACAGCTAAGGCGAGGAGCAAGCGGAACAACTCCGAAAGTCGTGTGTAATCGCGGGCGCCTAGCAACCGCGCTGCGACGACTATTGCACCAACGTTCAATCCGAGAACAACTAATACAATAAACTGCTCAACCCGACTCCCAGCCGTATAACCAGCTACTGCCTCGTCTCCGGCGATCGCCGTGAACCCGATGACTAGGGCAACCGTGGCCGCGAGCAAGAGTTGATCAAGAGCAGATCGAACAGAAAAGACGGCTAGGGATCGGCTCAAGCGGCCACGGAACGAGGATCGCGATAGCGAGTAGAGCTTTCCTAGGTCTGATCGCAAGATTCTGATCCAGATATAAGCGCCAGCGAGGACATATAGAGCTATCGTGGCGCATGCGATTCCAACGACGCCGAACGCAGGTATCGGGCCCCAACCATATGCGAGAAGCGGGTCGAGAACAACATTGATGACCGTCATGGTGGCATATGAGTTGCGTAGAGTTGCAGCATCTCCTTGCGCGAGAAGGATACCGTTGAGCGCTACTGGTGTAACGATGAATGGGGGCTCTTCGCGTTTTAGCGTGGAGTGAGGTCGTCGAGCAGGGTCCAGTCGGGCTTTCCGGCGTAGAGCTGCACGCGTGTGCGGTAGTGGTCGAAGTTGGTGATCCCGAACGACACGCGCTTGATGAGCTTGGCGAGGTTGTTGGCCGCTTCGGTGGGTCCGTTGGTGACGCGGGACTGGTGCCAGTTGGTGATCTGGGTGCGCCAGTTGCGAAGGGTGCGGCCGAGCTTGTTCAGCTCCGGGGAGAATGTCTCGTCTCGCAGGTCGCGTGAGAGCTCGTCGAGCGCTTCGAGCGCGAGGCCGCGGTCGGGTATGCGGTAGACGCTGCGCAGGGTCTCCTTGGCGTGCCAGGCGTCGCGTACCTCGCCGCGTGGGTCGCCGGCGGCGAGCAGGCCGCGCAGCTTGGTGCGGCCTTGCTCGCTGACGCGCTCGGCGGCTCGCAGCAGCAGCCGCCTCGTGCGGTAGAGCGCGTCGTGTTTGGTGCCCCGCCCGCCGGTGGTGTCGTTCTGCACTCGGCGGCGCACGTCGTCGATGGTGCTGTTGGCGAGCTTGACCACATGGAACGGATCCGCGATCTGGGCGGCGTGCGCGACGGTGTCGGTGAACGCTTTGCGGTAAGGGCCCGACAGGTCCATGACCGCCCAGCGGATGCGTTTTCGCCACAGCGGCGTGCGCCCCGCGATCCATCTGGTCGCCCCGGCAGCGCTGCGACCGGGGACGATGTCCAACAGGATGCCTCTTCGGGCGTCGACGATGGTGGTGCCCCAGTGCTTTCGGCGATAGGGGCCGCGGCGGAACATCAAGATCTCGTCGAGGCCCAAAGCTGTGACGCCGTCGGTGCGAGCGGAGTCGGCGTCGAGCAGCGCCCGGCCCCACCGGTGCACCGCTGCCATCGCGGTGTGCCAGCCGCAGCCCAGCTCGGCGGCGATCTCGCTGATCGCCCGCGCTCTGCCCGCTCGCCGTGTCGCCCACCGCGCCGCCCGGCTGGTCATGCGCGCCCTGGGCGGCGCGACGGCGGGATCCTGGTCCGTGAAGGTGCGCACCGAGCACGACCCCTCAGCACAGCGCCAGCGGCGCTTGCGCCACACCAGCCGGGCCGGCCGCCCGAACGCCGGCAGGTCCGCCAGCTCCACCCGGCTCGACCCGTGCGCCCACACACCTCCCCCGCAGCCCCCACAGCACGGACGGCCGACCAGCTCGACATCGATCCGCAGCGGCCCGCCGCGGCGGCCCCGAACCTCGGTGACCGCCACATCAGGCCCCAGCCCGACGATCAGCATCACCGCACGCGTACAGTCAACAACCACAGGGATCCTCCCGAATCGGGGCTACAAAGCACCTCCGATTCTGGGGGATCCCTCCCTACGCCACCGAGACCCTCAACGGGCTACTCCACGCGCAAACGCGAAGCGCCTGAATGGTGCTTCACGTTCGCGCGTGGAGTAGCCCGGTGAGGGTCCCTGTGGCTGTTGACCGTACGCATGCTCTGTTGATGATCGTCGGCCTGGGGCGGGTGTCGCGGTCCGCGATGTGCGGGGCCGCGGTGGCGGAGCGCTGGTGATCGAGGTCGAGCCAGCGGGTTTCGACGACGCGGCGATCGATGCGCTGGAATTCGACGGCGTCATCTCCGCCGGCACCCCAATCCGCCAGTCGACCCTCCCCCAACGCAGCTAGCCCGACCTTCGGCCGCTACACGCGCAAGACCCGGCCGCTCACCGTCCGGAGAGGAGCCGGGCCTACTTCCTCGGGCTACTGCCTTCGGCTCGGCCAGTCTCGCCCAACCCCTCGCCAATTGCAAGGCAATTCTCGATGCTCACCGAGTCCCGGCGGCTGGCGGCCTACGACAGCAGGGTCTCGCCGATGTGGTCGACGAAGGCGGCGATCTCGTCGACGGTCTGGCCATTGGGCAGCAGCACCAGTCGGTCCACGCCCATCTCGGCGAAGCGCTCGACCATCTCCGGCGTCGGGCGCACCCGTGGCGTGACGGTGATCTCGAGCCGGCCGAGCTCGGCGGGCCGGTCGTAGCGAGCGCCGGCTTCGGACAGACCGTCGATGCAGCGCTGGGTGCCGTCATAGTCGAGCGCGAATCCGTACCAGCCCTCGCTCATCGTGACCGAACGGCGATATGCAGGTGCGGTGTGGCCGCCCATCACCACCGGCGGCCCCGGTTGCTGGACCGGCCTCGGTCGAGCCTGCACATCGGAGAAACTGACGAACTCGCCGTCGTAGGCAGGCGCATCCATCGACCAGATGGCACGCATGGCCTCGATGTACTCCTCGGTACGGCGGGCCCTGTCCTCCATCGGGATGCCCAGCGCCTCGAACTCCGGCCCCAAGTAGCCCACGCCTACGCCGAACAGCAGCCGCCCTCCGGACAGCACATCGACGCTGGCCAGCTCCTTGGCCAGCACCAGCGGGTTGCGCTGGGGGACGATGATGATGCCGGTGCCCAACTTGATCTCGCTGGTGAGCGCGGCGACATACGCCAGCGCCACCGCCGGGTCGAGCATGGGATGCAGCGGCGGCAGCGGCGACGGCGGCGCCTGCGGGTCGGGCAGCACCACGTGCTCCCCGGTCCACACCGACTCGAAGCCGGCTTGCTCGGCAGCCACCGCAATGCGGCCAGCGCCCTCAGCGCCCGCTGCGTCGCCCAGCGCCCCCATGTTGATCTGGAACAGACCGATCTTCATTACTCCCCTTCTTGTCTGATCTCACGCCCGGACCGGTGCATCGCCTCGATCCCTGACAGCTAGCGGAAGTTAGGCGCCACTTCGTTGATGAACAGGTCCATCGAGCGCTTCTTGGCCTCCATCGGCCCGAACGTGAAGTCGGGAATGATCAGCTCGTCGACGCCCACCTGGCGGTACTGCTCGACCACCTCGCTGACCTCGTCGGGAGTGCCGACGATGGTGGCGCGTCCGAAGTCCATGGATCGGAAGCGGTCCAGCTTGGCCGAGTCCTCGTTGATGAACAGCAGCGCGCACGCCGAGCGACTGATCTCGCCTGGATCGCGGCCGATCGCCTCGCAGTGCCCGTCCAGCACGCCGCACAGCTCGGCAATGTCGTCGGGCATGCCCCAGTAGTTCCACTCGGTGGCCCAGCGGGCGGTCGTGCGCAGCGTGCGCTTCCGGCCAGCCCCGCCGATCAGCAGCGGGACCGGAGACTGCACCGGCTTGGGATCCAGCGGTGCCTCGGCCACCGTGTAGTGCTCGCCGTCGAAGTTCGTGCGTGCGTTGCCGAGCAGCGAGCTGATGATCTCGACGGCCTCGTCGAAGCGGTCCATCCGGCTGCGCAGCGTGCCGAACTCGAATCCGTAGGCCTCGTGCTCGTTCTCCTGCCAGCCAGCGCCGATGCCCAGCACCACCCGACCGCCCGACAAGTGGTCGATGGTCGTGGCGATCTTGGCGGTCAGCGCCGGGTTGCGGTAGGTGTTGCCGGCCACCAGCGGGCCGAGGCGCACCCGCGGCACCGCCACCGCCAGCGCCGCCAGCACCGACCAGGCCTCGTGCACCGGCTGGTCCACGTTGTCCTCATTGGGCATGAAGTGGTCGGCGAACCACAGTCCGTCCCAGCCGGTCGCCTCGGCGTGCTGGCAGCACTCGATGACCGCCGAGGTTGCTTGGTCGTTCTTCGTCCAGAATCCGAAACGCATCGGGACAGCCTGCCACCTCGAACACCGATTTGGCGATTGGTGGACCGCCCGAAGCCGATATATACACAGAGCATGTCTTGGATATACTCAGGCGCATGACGAAGCGATTGGTCGACATCGACGACGAGCTGCTTGAACAAGCGCGCCTCATCACCGGAGCGTTGACCATGAAGGACACCGTCAATGCAGCCCTGCAGAACACCGTCGACGCCGAATTGCGATTGAGGCACGCGCATCGAATTGCCGGCCGTCGCGGAACGGACATCGCCGATGACGAGGTCATGTCGGGCGCCTGGCGTTGAAACCTCTATATCTCGCGGACAAAAGCGCGTACGCGCGCATGCAGCACACTGCGGTCGCGGACCGGCTTACACCGCTCCTCGTCGACGGCTACGTGGCGACGTGCCCCATCATCGACCTCGAAGTGCTCTACAGCGCTCGGTCTCGCTCTGACTACGAAGACATTCTCGTCGAGCGAGGATCGCTGCCCTCACTCCCCATTAACGAAGCGGTCACGGAGCGGGCAGTGGCCGTGCAGCGGCTTCTTGCTCAGCGTGGCCAGCACCGGCTGCCGCTGCCCGACTTGCTCATCGCGGCAGTCGCCGAAATCAACGATCTGACGGTCATTCACTATGACGCCGACTACGACCGGATTGCAGGCGTCACCGGCCAGGCGACCGAATGGGTCGTCCCACGCGGTTCCGTCTAGCCAGCATTCGCCCGCGGGAGCAACGCAAACCAGTTGCGAGAGCGCTCGACGAGCGCATCTGAGTCGGCGTAGTCGAAGACCTCTCGGCCTACTTGAGAGCATCCCTCGACATTGGTGAGTGCCGCCATGGTGGTTGCCTCCCAGCCGCGACGGCAGGGAATGGCGAACAGCACCTGCACCTCTGGCGAACTCGTGCGGTAGCTGCTGAGTCGTTGCTCCAAGTCGGATATAAATCCCAGTTTCACGCGGCCGGGCCGGATGGGGTCAACAACGACTGCATAGAAGACTCCGTCATCCGGATGTGTCGTTTCGGATTCGAGGAGAGTCGTACCTCGCTCTTGTGTCGCTGCTCGCACGCGATCCGCTTCCTCAACCGTGATGGCCAAGGTCCGTTGTCCACGCGAGAAGTCACTGCGTACGCGTCGAGGCTCGATACCGATGCGGCGTACGACGCGGTGAAACGCCGCCTTGCTGTAGCCAAGCTCGACAGCCAAGTGCTTGAGATACACCAGTGGTTCAGCTATGTCCGGAGAGCATTGCAGATGAGCTCTTGGATCAGCCGGATGAACTACGCCAAGTGCCTCGCCCTCCGACGAGTGGACACCTCAGCCTCGAACAACGTCAGCGGCGGCCTTGGAGGATCAGGCGCAGCAGGTTGAGCGCAGAGATCGCGCTGTAGTCGGCTAAGCGTTCGCGATCGCCGGGCAGGCGGATCTCGTCGGCTTGATCACGGTGTTCGACGGCAGGCAGGTCGCCCCGCGCCGGCTGTGCCGAGATCGACACGGCCAAGAACGCCGTGCCGAAGGGATGCTCGGGCGTCGCCGCGGCACGGTCTTCGATTGCGGTGACGGCGAGGCCGACGCTGGCGCTGGTACGCAAGCGAGCCGCCCGCGCGAGCGCCTCGGCGCCGGCCGCTGAGGCGAGCGGCGGCACGAGATCGTCGCCCATCGGCGACACCTCCGACGAGCCGGCGTGCAGCAGGTAGTCGGCCAGGTGCTCTGACCGGGCCACGATGCCGCCTGCGAACGTGCGCGGGCCTGACAGGCCGGGCTGCTCGCCGGAGGGCGAGGCTGCCAGTCCGGGGTCGCCCAGCTTGGCCCCGCCCGGAGCGCTGCCTGCCCGCGCTGCGGCCTCCGCAGATGACAGGCGATTCGCCATTCGGCCGCCGGTGATGGTCTCGGCCACGCCCAGCGTCAGTCCGAGCCGGCCGAGCTCGGCCAGCACCGCCGTTTCCATGGTGTCGTCGTCGTATGCGAACACCAGGTCGCCGAGCATGGGCTCCAGCACTGCCTGCTCGGCGTCGATGAGCTGCCACGCCTCGTCCGAGTCCGCGCCCTTCGCGGTGATCCGCACCTTGATGCCCTCGATGCCGCTGGCCAGGAACGCCAGCGTCGGGTTGCCGGCTTCGTCCAGCTCATCGATGCGGCCCGCCAGCATCTCCGCCAGACCCGATTCGCTCTGGCCCCACGTGCGCAGCACCCGGCTCTCGATGGTCGCGCTGACGCCGGCGCGCCGCTGCAGGTCGCCCAGCACGGTGCCGTTCATCATCTCGCGCATCTCGTAGGGAACACCGGGCACCACGTACACCACCCGGTCGAGAACCTCAGCCCCGTGCGGCGGCTCGGTGCCGGGCTGAAATGCACCGACACCCCGTACCCAGCGAATCGGCGCCACCAGACCGGGCGCCGTGCCGGGCTGCTGCGGGATCGGCGACGCGCCGACGGGCACCATGGCCTGGCGCAGGTTGTTCTCGGGCATCGGGCGGCTGCGACTGGCGAACATTGCCCTGATCCGCTCGGCAATGCGCTCGTCGAGCACCAGCTCGACCCCCATCACCGACGCCAGCACCTCACGGGTGATGTCATCTTGAGTGGGCCCCAAGCCGCCGCACACGATGACGGCATCGCTGCGGTCAAGCGCCAGCCGGAAGGCATCCTCGATGCGATCCCAGTTGTCCCCCACCTTCGTCTGATAGTGGCTGTCGATGCCGGCCAGGGCGAGCTGCTCGCCCATCCACGAGGAATTCGTATCGACGATCTGGCCCAGCAGCAGCTCGGTGCCCACAGCGACGATCTCAGTCTTCACAAGGGGTGACCCTAGAGGCCGGGCGAAAGCGGTGTTTCAGTCAGACGCGTCGTCGCCGAGCTGCGCTGCGGCCACACGGCGAGCCGACCGCAGGTATGACCAGCCGGTCCATACAGTGAGTGCCACGGCCAGCCACAGCGTCAGCGTGGCGACCCAGTGGGCGTTCATGGCCAGCGGCGGCATGACGGCGAAGCCGATAGCCCACAGCTGGACGAATGTCTTCCACTTGGCGAGCTTGGTCGCTGGCACCGTGATGCCCTGGCGGCCGGCGCGCGACCGGTAAGCGCTGATCAGCAGCTCCCTCGCCGCGATGACGATCACCGGTACAGCGTGGAATTGGCCATTCCACACGAGCGCAGCCATCCCGCCCAGCACCAGCACCTTGTCCGCCAGCGGATCCAGGAACGCACCGGCACGCGTCGTGCCGTGATGGCGCGCAAGCCAGCCGTCGAGGTAGTCGGTCATGGCGATGACGAAGCCGACGGCGAACGTGGACCACCGGGCCTCGTCGGTCCGCACGATCATCCAGATGAACACTGGCGAGGCCACAATCCTGGCGACCGTCACCAGGTTGGCCGGCGTCGCCAGCGCCGTCGGCCCGAACGCCGGGGGCGCATCCTCCCCATCCGGAACCGCCATTGCCCTGCGAGGCTACGCGAGCCGACCAGCAGGCACTTCCCGAGCCGGACACGGCAGTCCACGTAGTATCGCCATGTGGCGCTGCGGACGGTCTCTGGAAACGGCGACGCTGGCGCACCCGACGAGACCGGCAATGCTGCGTCGAGTGGCCAACCGAACGCTGGCCTGCGTCCCGCTCAGCAGATCCTGAGTGCTGCCGAAGCCGTCGAGCGCATGGCTGCGCGACGTCAGGGCAAGCGCGGCTGTTACGCGATGTTCAGCTCTTACCTGGGCGGTGTCGTCACCGATCCCACCGTCATGACCGTGCCGCTCGACGATCACATGGTCCACCGCGGCCACGGGGTCTTCGACACCTGCTCGCTGGTGAACGGGCGCCTGTACCGGCTCGGCATCCACATCGACCGGCTGCTGGCGAGCGCGGCGGGCGCCCGCCTCAAGATTCCGTGGTCACGCGACGAGCTCATCGGTATGGTCGCCGACACCGCTGCTGCCTCGGGTGCCCGCAACGGCATCGTCCGCTACTGGCTGACGGCCGGCCCGGGCGGGTTCTCGTTCATGCCCGCCGAGTGCGAGGAACCGTGCTTCTACTGCGTCGTGCTCGACCCGATGGGCTTCGGCTCGGGCGGATTCGATCCGATGGTGGACGGCTTCCGTGAAGCGACGGTGCGGGAGACGCCGATGAAGCCCCCGCTGCTGGCCCAGATCAAGTCGAACAACTACCTGCTGAACGTGCTGACCCACCTCGAGGCTGCCGACGGCGGCGGGACGTTCGGCATCATCGTCGACGATGACGGCCTCATTGCCGAAGCCTGCGTGCTGAACGTCTGCAGCATCAGCCACGACGGCGTGTTCGTGACGCCGCCGTTCGAGGGCATCCTGCAAGGCACCACCATGCGACGCCTGCTGGATCTGGCCAGAGGGCCGCTCAGCGACGAAGGGCTGCTGCGCGGCGTGGAACAGCGCCCGCTGCGAGCCGACGAGGCGCGTGCCGGCGCCGAGGTCATCATGTCCGGCGGCGACACCCACGTCTTTCCCGTCGTGGAGTGGGACGGCAGCCCGATCGGTGACGGAACAGTGGGCCCAATTGCCAAGCGCCTGCATGACCTCATCACCTCCGAGACCGAATCCGGCGACGGCTCGCCCGACGACTTCATCGACGTCCAGTACCCGTGATGTATGAAGCGCGCGAGCGTCCCCCGGGCTGGGCGCGCCAGATCTTCTACGCCGGCCCCCGGCAGTGCCCCGCAATCGTCCGCGATTTGGCTCTTGAACACCTCGACGACAACTACTGGTACGACATCAGCGGTGAATCGTTCCGCAAACCCGCCTTTGAAGACTTGCTCGGCGACCGGCGTGAGTCAGTCGTCGTGGTCGCGCTGCTGCGTGAACATTCCAACCCGAAGGACCCGCATGCTGTGGCCGTGAAGGCGCTCTTTGCTCGACGCCGGCTATTGGGCGAGGAACGCGTCATTGCGGCCCATATTGGCTACATCCCGAAGGGACATGCACGTCGCGTCTCTGAGTTCATAAGACACCACGAGGCGGACACTTCCGAGACCGTGATGGTGAGCGCGCTTCTGATGCAATGGCACGACGAGCATGGGCATCAAGGGTTCACCGCTCGGCTCTCTTCAGAGGGCATGAAGGAAATCACCCGCTGCATCGGAGTGACAAAGAAGGGCACGGCGTGCCAGTCGTCTGCCTCGGAGGGTCTCTTGACTTGCAAGGTCCACGACCCCGACCGAGCGACGAAACAAGCGGCTCGATCGAAGGCCCCGAAGGTGGCAGTAGAGGCGGAGGTCTGGCGGCAGGCCAGGGAGGTCCGCGAAGGCGACTTGGTGCTCCAGTACTTCGAATCGTCAAGCGGCAGATTCGCTTCGCCGCTATTGGTGACCAGCGTCGAGACGGTGAGAGAGCTCGTGTGCTCGGAGACTCAAACACATGAGGACTGGTGTGCCGAGTGGCGAAGCGATTCCGACGACGATTGGGAGTGTCCGCGCACCACGGTCCTCATCTCGACTGTCGGCCCTCGCGGTGGAGGACGCACTCAGTACTGCTCGCCAAATGATGAGGTGCTATTGGCCGTCACGAAATGACGCCACACTCTCGCAGGCACATTGCGGCGCTGTGAGAGCGATCAGAAGTCCGCGAGCCTCGACCAGCACCAACTCGCTGGTGCCGAGCGTTGCTCCACCGAGTCAGGACAATCTCTGGCTCCTGATCACGCAGCGGGTGCTGCCAGCGCGGAAGCGTCCGAGAACCGCTCTACCTCGACTGACGCGAGCTGTTCACGCGCCTCCCAGAGGTCATAAGCCATCTGCATACGCAGCCATGTCTCTGGCGTCGAGCCGAATGCAGCAGACAGCCGGCAGGCCATTTCAGTGGACAGGCCACTGCGACCGTTGACGAGACTCGACAGGGCCTGCCGTGTCACGCCCAGGCCTTGTGCAGCCCGCTTCACGGTGAGTCCCAACGGCTCCAAGCACTCCCACTTGACGATCTCGCCGGGATGAGGGGGGTTCTGCATCGGCATGACTGACTCCTCAGTGGTAGTCGACATAGTTCACATCGGTGGCATGACCGTCTTCGAAGCGAAACGTGACTCGCCAGTTGCCCGAAACGGTGACTGCGTAATGGCCCTTGAGATTGCCGGTCAGCGCGTGTACGCGGAATCCTGGGAGGTCCATGTCTCCTGCCCGAGTGCTGTGGTCAAGCACGGCGAGCACACGAGTCAGCTTCTGGATGTGATCGGGATTGACTCCTTTTGGGCTCCGCCCGTCATGGAGAGCCCGTAGTCCGCGGTGTCGGAACGAATGGATCACTGAGGGATCCTAGTCCGACAAGCGTCACTTGTCACGCGACAGACCGGGTGTGGGCCACTGCGAAGGGAACGTATCCCCAGGCACGCGCGCCCTCTGCCTCATTTTCTGGAACACGGCGGACCGTCGCTTGGTGCTCAAGAGCAACCGGCGCGAGCAGCCGCTGTCCGATCGGCGTGACAGGGCCGTCCTAGGGTGCCCTCGTGAACGTCGTCAGCGATCTCGCGGGCACCCGGGCCGACACCCGCCGGCTGGACCCGCGCCCCTCAGCTACGCGAGACCCGGCACAGGTGCCGCTCACGCTCGTGGGACACGACGATCTCGGTGACCTGGTCGACGCGCTTGCGAACTCAGAGGCTCGCGCGGTGGACACCGAGACAGTGTTCGAGCCGCGCGACGCAGCCGCCCGCGGCAACGTGCCGCAGCTGCGGGTGATCTCCGCCGCAACCCGTGACGCCGACGGCACCGAACGCGCATGGGTCGTCGACGTCGGCACGCACGACCTGGTGGAGCTGGCGGCTGCGCTGCACGAGGGCCTGCGCGTGCCCGATCTGGCATCTGATGCGTGGAACGCGACGTTCGACGACCGAGTCATCGACACCCATCTCATGGAGCCGGCTGCAGCAGCAGGTGCGATGGTCGGTTCGTTGCGCTGGTGGGACGCGCAGCTGGCCGATGCGCTGCTGCACCAAGGGCTCACCGGGTTCAGCTTCTTTCACGGGCTGGCCTGGGCCGCTGAGCGCTACCTGGGCTTGAGGGTCGAGGGCAAGGCCACAACGCAGTTCTCCTTCGGGGCCAATGGCCCGCTGAGTGATCGCCAGGTCGCCTATGCCGCAGCCGACGCTGTCGAGACGCTGTGGGTGTCAACGGTGCTGCGTGAGCGGCTGGCCGAGGCGGAGCTGGACGAGGTGTGCCGGCTCGAGCAGGCAGCCCGCCCGTTTCTCGACCGC
This sequence comes from Acidimicrobiales bacterium, assembly GCA_965116715.1. Taxonomy (GTDB): domain Bacteria; phylum Actinomycetota; class Acidimicrobiia; order Acidimicrobiales; family Poriferisodalaceae; genus Poriferisodalis. The sequence continues at coordinate 3,380,158 of OZ220724.1, read as the reverse complement.
ATGGAGCGCGCTGGTCTCGCCTTCGACGTCGACGGGTGGGAGGCCGAGCTCGATGGGCTCGCATCGCGGCGGGCCGACGTGCTCACCCGCTTGGCCGAGCTGACCGGCGGCGGTCAGGGAGATCTATTCGGCGGCGGCCTCGAGCCGAGCTGGAATCCCGACAGCGAACAGCAGGCGCGTGACGTGCTGAACCGCTTCGCGGCCGACCACGTGGAGGCGTGGACGACCAAGACCGACGGACGAGCCCGCCAGTTGGCGCCGACTGATTCGCTTGGCGCATCGGTGCTGGCAGGCATCGGCGGCGAACTCTGCCGCGCGCTGCTGACGTACCGCGACCTGTCCAAGACCCTTGGCACCTATGGGCACACGATGCGAGAGCACCTGTGGCGCGACGGGCGGCTGCACCCGGAGTACCTGCAGGTAGTGGGCACCAACACCGGCCGGCTGGCCAGCCGCAATCCCAACGCGCAGAACTTCACGCCGCGGCTGAAGCCCTACATGAAGCCCCCGCCCGGGCGGGTCTTCGTCTACTCGGACCTCAGCCAGGCCGAGCTGCGCTTTGCAACCCAGCTCGCCGGAGACGAAGGACTGCGGACTGCCTTCACCAAGGGGCTGGACATCCACACGGCCACTGCAGAGCGGATGTTCGGCGTAAACATGGACGGTCCGGCAGGCCTCGGTGCGCTCGACCGGACTCGCTACGAGGAGTTCCGCACCAAGGCCAAGCGCATCAACTTCGGGATCCTGTACGGGCAACGAGGCGCAGGGCTCTCACGCGGCCTCACTGACGCCGGCGTACCCACCAGCCGCGGCGAGGCCGACGCGCTCATCAAGGCATACCTCGACGCCTACCCCGGCATCGCGCAGTGGGTGGACGAGCGCGATCGCTTCATCGGGCACTTCTCCGCCACGTCGCTGGATGCCGATTGGCCGCTCACACTGCGGCTGGGCGCCCTGTGGCCCCGCACCGACGACGCCCGGCGAACACTGCGCAACCAGCAGCGCCGGCATCACAGTGCCGAGGAGGTCCACGAGGCCGTGCTGGCAGCCGAACGCGCCGGCGCGATCGACCCGAGCCGGTTCGCCGGCGGCCCATCGATCGGCCTGAACGAGATCGACATTGCCGAGGTGGCGTGGGCGCTGTCGTTCGCCGCACCGGTCGTCGTCCGTGCCGACGGCTCGCCGCTGTCGTTCAGCTCGCACACTCCTGCGGGCCGTCGCCAGCAGTTCACGTTCTCCGCGGACTGGGTGCTGGGCGAAGCCGCCGCTGTCGTCGGCTGCTCCACCAAGCCTCGTCCGGCTGAGGTGTGGCGGCGCGTGCTCGCCCGCTTCGATCTCACGCCGCCGTCAGCGCCGGAGGGCGGCGCACTGCGGCCAGCGGTCGACAAGGTGCTCGAGCAACGGCACCTGCGGCGTGCCGTGATCGACGAAGTGGGCGTTGCAATGGGCGATGCCGACCAGCAGTTCCTGCTGCGGCGTGCGCTGCACACCCGGGTGGGCCAGATGGCCAACGCCTACCGCAACGCGCCGGTCCAAGGCGGCGTGGCAGATGTGATGCTGGATGCCTACGGCCGGCTGCACGAGGTCTTGGCGCACTACCCCACGGCCGATGCGGTGCAGACCGTCCACGACAGCGTCGTCATCGAATGCGACGAAGCCGACGCTCCGGCAATCGCCGCCGATGTCAAAGCAGCGCTGGAAGCCGCGATGTCTCGCTGGTGCCCCGACGTGCCCACACGGGCCGACACCGACATTCGATCCAGCCTGTCCGAGACCTCCATCATCGAACAGATCACCTGACGCGTCGGCGCGTTGCGCCGGGCCTGCGTGCGAGCGGGCTCAGTCCGTCGCGCCTAGAGCGGACTCGCCGGCTGTTGAGACCGGCCGCCGTTCACGCTGGCCATCGAATAGACCACCATGCTGAGTGTCACCGCAATTCCCATAGTCAGGAACATGGTCCGGACGCCCGTCCACTCCGCCAGCACGCCGAGCGGCGCGGCGGCGATGGCGAATGCTGCGAACGGCATCTGCACCAGCGATTGCACGCGCCCTTGGTACGCCTCGTCGGTGGCACGCATGACGATCGCCTGGGTGAGCGAGATGAAGCCGACCGATGCAGCGCCGATGACCGCGGTGACCACCATCGCGATCTCATAGTTCGGGGCCCAGGCGAGGGCCATGATCGAGGCACCGAAGGCAAAGCCCAGTCCGACCAGGATCGAGCCGGCACCCGGCGAGTCTGCACGCGATGCGAGCACGATCGACGCAATGACGGCGCCGATCGAGGACGCTCCGGCTATGAAGCCGACCTGCCGGTCGCCGAGGCCGAAGACACCCTCGACAAGCGCAGGCTGAAAGGCGACGTAGCTGAAGCCGAACATGATCACGACGATCGAGGTGACGATCGGCCGGCGAAGGTCGGGGCGGTTCATGACGTAGCGGATTCCCTGACGCATCTCGGCCAGCGGATTGCCGATGGCCAGCCGAACAGCGCGCGTAGCACCGTCCGCCGCATCGGCCCGCTTGCTCGTCTCCGGCAACGGCACCAGCAGCGCATAGCTCAGCGTCGCAATGGCCGCCGAGACGAAATACGCCCCTGCGAGGCCGAAGAGCGCCCAGCCTGCCAGCAGCCCGGCGCCGGTCGGGGCGATGACACGGCTGCCGCTGAGCGACAGCGACGACAGCGTGATCGCATTGCCCAACCGTTCACGACCGACCAGCTCGGTCGTCATCGAGATGCGGGCCGGTCCGATCAAGCCGAACACGAGGCCCTGCAAAGCGCTGGAGACGAGCAGCATCCAGAACGCGATGACACCGGTTGCCAGCGCCACACCCATGCCGATCGAGCCGAGCAGCAGCACCATCTGCCCGTTCAGCATCAGCCGTCGCTTCGACAGTCGATCAGCCGCCACGCCGCCGAACAGCGTGGAGATCCCCAGGGCCGCACCGAAGGCGAACATGACAATGCCAAGCGCCTCTTCACTCTCGGTGAGATCCCACGCGAGCAGCGAGCGCAACAGGAACTGCATCTGGATGCTCATGAACGAGAACACGCCGCTGAGCCACAGCAGCCGGAACGCCGGTACACCCAGCGCAGCGAATGTCGCGACCCGCTCATGGGGCTCGGCTGGTGAGAACGTGCCGTGGCTGCCGTCGCCGGGCCGGGAATGCCCGTCGGGCGCCCTCGTCGCCCGTGATTCCCTCATACCCGTGTCCCCTTCGGACAAACCGAATTCCGACGCTAGCCGCTTGCCCGTCCAGATGACCGGCGGATATATGGAAGCACGCACAGGCAGGCGCTCTCGCATCTGGACCCGTGCAGGTAGCGTCATCGCTGGCTTGGCCGGAAGCAGCAAATCGCTGACAACCGGCACCAAAATTCCGGGAGGAGACCCGTATGCCGCGCCTTGATCTCACTGGAGCATCAGCCATCGTCACGGGCGGAGCGTCGGGCATCGGCGAGGCCAGCGCCCGCCAGCTCGCCGATGCCGGCGCCCACGTCGTCATCGCCGACCTGCAAGACGATCTCGGCGCCGAGGTGGCGTCGTCGGTCGGCGGGCTGTTCGTGCGCTGCGACGTCACCGACATCGACGATGCCCGCGATGCTGTGGATGCGGCGTCGGAGATGGGTCCGCTGCGGGTACTGGTCAACTCGGCCGGGCTGGGACGCGCCGGCCGCACTATCGACCGCAACAACGTGCCGATGGACCTCGAGCAGTTCCGGTTCGTCATCAACGTGAACCTGATCGGCTCGTTCAACATGCTGGCCCAGGCGGCATCCGCCATGGCCAAGACCGAGCCTGTCGACGCCGATGGCTCCCGGGGTGCGGTGGTCAACATGGCCTCGGTCGCTGCGTTCGACGGCCAGATCGGTCAGGCGGCGTACTCAGCCTCCAAGGGCGGCGTCGTGGGCATGACCCTGCCGATTGCCCGGGACCTGTCCGCCACTGGCATCCGGGTCAACACGATCGCGCCAGGTCTCATCGACACGCCCATCTACGGAGAGGGCGAGCAATCCGATCAGTTCAAGGCGCACCTGGGCCAGAGCGTGCTGTTCCCGAAGCGGCTCGGCTCTGGCGAGGAACTGGCGTTCATGGTGATGGAGTGCATCACCAACCCGTATGTGAACGGCGAGGTGATCCGGGTGGACGGCGGCATCCGCATGCCGCCCCGCTGATCGGCCCCGCGATGGAGGCGGCAGGACCCTCAGCGACCAGCGATCCAGCAGGCGAGGGATGCCCACATCGCCGCATTTCTCGCCGACAACATTGATACCGCGCCGTGCGTCCGATCGGGAACTGGTCGCAACGTCGCAGAGTCTCCTGCCGCCTCCATCGCTAGTGCATCGACACCTTTCAGCTCACGGCTTCAAGGAACCCGGCGATGGCTTCGTTGAAGGCCTCGGGCTGCTCTTGGTTGGCGAGGTGGCCGGCGTCGCGAATCTCCACGTAGCGAGCGTCGGGGATCCCTTCGGCAAGCCGCTGCGATGTGCGAGGCGGCGTGACTTCGTCGTGCTCCCCCACGACCACCAGCGTCGGCGCTGCGATGCGCTCGAGGTCCGGGTAATGGTTCGACTCGGCCATCGAGTCGCATGCCCACTGGTAGCAGGGCATGCGAATCGACGGGATCATCATGTCGGCGACATGAGATCGCAGTTCATCGGAGGCGTAAGGGCTGACAAGCCGCTGTGCCCGGGCCGCTGCGAAGCCCTCGGGGCCCAGATCGACGAAATCGATCGCCCGCGCCCGCATGGCCTCTGCCTGTTCGGGCTTAGTGCCAGCACCAGCACTGGAATCAGCCAGGATCAGCGCTGAGACCAGGTCGGGGTGCCGCAGGACCAGCCGGGTCGCGGTGACACCGCCCCACGAGACGCCCAGCACCGCGACCGGGCCATCCGACTCGGCGGCAATCAACGACGCAGCCGCATCAGCCCAGCCGTCGATGCCGGGGGCGACGGCGGGATCCGCCGAATAGCGGTAGCCGGGAGCATCCCACGCCACGAGACGCACGCCCAGTCGTTCGGCCAGCGTGCGCTGGTCCAAGAAGGCATCGGCGCACGAACCGATGCCGTGCAGGCACAGCAGCACCGGCGCGTCATGTGCGCCGTACGACCATCGAAACACGCTGCTCATCGAGTTGGGTTCACTGCTGGGCTGGCTGCTGGATTCACGGGACCGGATCCTCAGCTCGGGTTCAGTTGCTCGGACGCACCTGCGCCAAGGGAGTCGGCACACCGGCCACCGAGGCACGGGTGCGGAAGATGCAACCACCGTCGGATGTGCCGCCGCCCGTCACGATGTACAGGTCGCGCATGTCGGCGCCGCCGAAACAGACGCTGGTGACGAAATGGTCTGGCACCGGCACGGCGACGTCCGGTTCGCCGTCGGGCGTGTAGCGCTGCACCCGGCCGCCCTCGGCCAGCGCCACCCACACGCCGCCCTCGACGTCCACGGCGAGACCGTCGGGCACCTTGCGTTCGGCCACGAACTCGCGGCGATTCGACACAGCATCGCCGTCCACATCTGACACCCACACCCGGCCCGGGATGCTGTCGGAGTGGTACAGCCGGGTGCCGTCGGGCGAAAAGCCGATGCCGTTGGTGAGCTGCACGTCGTCGTACACCTCGTCGGCTGAGCCGTCGAGGTTGATGCGGTACAGCTCGCCGGCTTCGTCTGGAGACGATTCGTCGAACGGGTTGCGCCGCAGCGAGCCGACGTACACGCGCCCCAAGGCGTCAGTGTGCATGTCGTTGAAGCCCGCCACGTCCGGTGCGAACAGCACCACTGAGCCGGCTTCGGTGACGTGCTGTATGTTGCGCCCGCTCACGACCACGCCGCCGTCGGCGTGCAGCACCATGCCGCCCACACCCCGGCGCTTGGGGACGACCACCTCGATCTCCCCGTCCGGCGTCCGGCGGCGCACGCCGCCGTTCGGCACGTCAGAGAAATAGAAGTTGTCGTGCTCGTCCACTCGGGGACCCTCGATCAGACCCCACCCCGAACTCAGCAACTCCAGCTCGAACTCAGCGCTCATCGACATCTCCCCTGCTCCCGATGCCCGTCACCAGCCATCAGCCCCGAGCCGTCCGCCCGCAGTGTGCGGACCCTAACGAACACGCACCCTTGCCGACGGACGCCCCGGGACCGTGGGCCCATTCGGAGTGCGCTTTTCAGATCTGTCCAGGGTGTGCCGCGTGTACTTTGGTGAGCCGCGGCGGCGAGGGAGCCACCTCATCTACCGGACTCCTTGGCAGGGTCTTCCTAGAGTGAACATTCAGAACCATCGCGGGGACGCGAAGCCCTACCAAGTGCGCCAGGTCCTGCGAGCCATCGACCGGATGGAGGCTGGCAATGAATGAACCTCGGTACAAGTACCGAGCGTCATGGTCCGACGAGGACGGCGCTTGGGTCGGCGTGTGCAACGGATTCCTGCTCGTCAGCCACATTGCACCCACTCAGGCGGAGTGCCTTCGCGGCATCCGCGCGCTGGTGGGTGACATCGTGACCGACTTGCACGCCAATGGCGAACCGCTGCCCCGACCATTCCCCTGGGATGCGTTCGATGCCATGCAGCTCAACACCGCAGCCGGGACGGCTGGCTGACCGTCCGCCTCGCCGCCCGGCGTGCAGCGGCCACGTCACGCTGCGACACCTCGTTCACCACAGCGAAGCGGCGCCAAGGAACTCGACGCGATCGCCGAGTCCCCAAGTCACGTGCCCCGTATCCACAGCGCGAGCTACGGGAACAGGGCAGCCTCATGAGCCGGCTCGGGCGTGGGGCACTGGTTCGGCTTCTTGGATGGGGCAGGGTTGGGCGGTGAGGTCGCGTCAGGAGGCACGAGCCGGCAGCGGCCGCCGCGGGTGACGACTTGCCAGTTGTGGTCGTGGATGCGGTCGTGGCAGCGCCAGCACACCAGCACCAGGTTGTCGAGTTTGGTGGGGCCGCCGCGTCTCCAGGGGACGATGTGGTGCGCTTCGCAATCGTCGGGCGATGCGCCGCAGCCGATACATGCGCCATCGCGGGCGATCAGGGCCCGGCGCTGGGCTGCGGTGGGAGCTCTTGCGGCAGTGGCCTCCCACAGGGGCGTGACCTCCTTGCCGAACAGCACCAAGGAGATGTCGGCGTTGCAGCAGAGTCTGTCGATGACGCTGGCGGGAACCGGCCCGGTGCCGGAGATCTCGCCCACGCCGCCGTACTCGTCAAGCAAGTCTGCGAGCTCGGCTCGCACGATGAGCTGCGTGGCTGGACGCTTGTGTACCGGCGATCCGAAGCCAGCAACGTCTGCACGGTCACCGCGGACATTGCTGGTCGCCGCACCACCGCGCAGCGCATCGCCGAGCGCTGCGTCGCTTGAGTCTCCGGCGCTGTGCGCCGCATCGGCAGTGGACACGCCGTCCGCGACTGCGGCAGCAGCAACCACGCCGGTCGGCGACTCACCGCACGTAGCGATGTTGCCGGCCGGGGCAGCCGGGGCGACTTGGGGGGTGGACTCGCGCGGTGCGTGGCTGAGGACGCGGTCGAGAGCGTCGGCCATGCGTTGGTCGCGGGTGCGCACAGCGTCGTGGTCGGTCGCGCCGCTGCATCTGTTTCGTACCGTGCGGTGGAGGGTTGTGCTGTCGTGGGCTGGACCGTCGTGGGCTGGCTCGTGCAGCGCTGCGTCGTCGGGGTTCGCAGCGGCGCGATCGCGTTGCAGGCGGCGGTCGGCTTGGCGGAGGCGTTCGGCCTCGGCTCGGATTCGGGCCTGGATGCGAGCGCCCATCTCCGCGTCGAATGCGCCTCGCATCTGCACGGTGCCGTCTTCGCCGTTCCAGAAGCGCACGTTGCGGTTGCGCCGGTTGCGGCGATGCCGCTCGGCAAGGCCTGCCGCGCTCTGGTGCTTCGCAGTCCAGCGCTGGGATGCCTGGGCAAACTCGTCGGGCGGCAGCGTCTTGGCGAGGTTCACTAGCTCGGCATCGCCTTGCACCGCTTCGGGGCTGGTGTGGCGCGCCGCTCGCGCCAGACGCGCGGCATTCGCCATGCTCATCTCGCCTTGGGTCAGCGCGGACTGCGCTTCGGGAATCTGCTCGAGCTCGGCGGCCACTCGCACGTTGCGCGCCGCATCGAAGCGCGGCACGGCGGCGACCTGGTGCAGCACACCTGCGCCGCCGTCGCCGTGGCGTTCGCGCCGAGCGATGTGTGATGCCACGGCGGTTTCGAGCGTCTCCAGCTTGGCGCGCAGCGGCTTGGCCAGCCCCAGCGCCTCGCGCAGCTCCGACGTAGGCGCGGCGTCAACGCCGTCAAGCGCTGCCGTGAGCGAATCGAGCGCCTGCCGCACCTGAGAGAACATGCGTTCACTCTACCGGCGCCATGTGACAAACGAACGTTGCTTCGCACCAGACTGCATTGCAAATCTGTTACGCCTTGTTTTGCGATATTTCAATAGTATTCATATAGATTCAACCTTCACGACCGCGATACAGCGACACCAGCCAGACTCACACCCCCGTCGAGCAGTACGGCGGCGGCCTAGTAGCGCTGAGCCGGGCAACATCCACGAAAGAGACCGGCGCCCGCTCACCGGCCGGCGCAGCCGCGGCTCAGCTTGACGGCGTGAACTGGATGGGCAGCGGGTGGCCGGTGCGGGTGAACAGATCCTGCAGCATCCGCAGCGTCATGCCCCAGACCACACGGCCGTGCCCGACTTCGATGCCGGGGAAGCGCTCCTCGGGCCGTGGCGGGTAGTGGTAGTCGATGTGGTGCTGCGGGTCCGCCAGTTCCGCCACCGGTACCCACAGCGCATCCGCCACTTCGTAGTTCAGCGTCAGCTCGGGGCGGTCGCCGTCGAGCCAGCACACATGGGGCGTCACTCGCAGCGCCGCACCGCGCCAGCGCGGATTGCCCTCGAGATCGTTGAGCCGGCCGAGCCAGCGGACCCCCGAGTGCGCAGTGATGTCGAAACCGATCTCCTCGCGGCTCTCACGCACCGCCGTGTCGAACGTGTCGTCGTCGTCGGGTTCAGTCCGACCGCCCGGAAACGCCATGTGGCCCGACCACGGGTCCCCGTTACGGATGGCGCGTTCGATGAACAGCATCTCAGGCCCTCGCTCACCCGGTCGCACCACGGCTGCTACTGCGGCAGTCGGACCCGCATACGGGGCGTCCAAGTCTTGGCTGAGCACCCCCAACAAACGCTCAACTTCGAACGCCCCGATGACGGAATGCTGCCCGGCCACGACATCGCAGAGTAGGTGGCCGAGCGGTGCCGTCTCCGGAGTCGGCGGCATCGCGACACGCTGCGATGCCCACGCCCGCGCAGGCGGCTGCGTGCGCCGACACCCCGGGGGGAGCTCACAGCGCCGCTGCTACCGTCGCCGCGATGTCCGCCGACGCTGACCGCAACGACCCAGTCGCAAACCCCACCGCAGACCCAGTCGACGATCCGGTGGCCGGCATGGAGGCTGCGGCGTTCGAAGCCTTCCTGGGCGAGGTCGCGCACTTCCGCGACACCGTCGTGGCCCCCAACGTGACCCGCTGGGAGAGCGAGAAGCGCATGGCGCCCGAGGCGCTGCGGGAAGCATCCGAGATCGGCCTGCTGGCCATGGAAGTGCCCACCGCGCTCGGCGGCCTCGGGATGAGCTTCGCCCAGAAGTGCCAGATCGTCGAAGTGCTGAGCGCGGTGTCCATGCCGTTCGCGTTCGGCCTCGTCAATACCGGCAACGTCGCGGCCCGGGTGGCACAGCGCGGCACCGACCGCCACCGTCAGCTCTTCCTGGCCGACCTGATGGCCGGCCGCCGCTTCGGCTCCACAGCGCTCACGGAGCCCGGGGCAGGCAGCGACTTCGCCAACATCGCCACCACCGCGACTCCCGTCGACGGCGGCTGGCGGCTCGACGGCGCCAAAGCCTGGATCACCAACGCCGCCCACTCCGACGTCATCTTCTGCTACGCGCAGACCGAGCCGGGCTCCCGGGGCCGCGGCATCGCGCTGTTCCTCGTCGACGGCACCCGGCCCGGCTTCGAGCGGCTGCCGCCCTACGAGCTGGCCGGCGGTCACCTCATCGGCACCGGCGGTTTCCGCCTGGACGGATACATCGCCGAAGCCGACGATCTGCTCAGCCCGCCCGGGGAGGCCTTCATCGCTGCTCTGTCCAGCGTGAACGGTGCCCGCACCTACGTCGCCGCGATGTGCTGCGCCATGGTGGAAGCCACCCTCGCGTGCGCCGTGCGTTACGGCGCCGAGCGCGAGGCATTCGGCAAGCCCGTCATCGGCCACCAGGGGCTCGCCTGGAAGCTGGCCGGTGTGCAGAACCGCCTCGAGGCCGCCCGCCTGCTCACCCAGCGGGCGATCGAAGCCGTCACCGAGTCGCTGCGCACTGGCGATGCGACCGGGGCCATCCTGCCCGCCGCCCACGCCAAGAAGTTCGCCACCGAGACCGCCGAAGCGGACATCGCCACCTGCATCCAGGCCATGGGCGCCGAGGGTCTGCGCAGCGACCATCCGGGCGGCCACCACTTGGTCGGTGCTCGCATTGCAAACTATGTGGACGGCAGCACCGAGATCCAGACCGACCGCATCGCCCGCTCATTGCCCCAGCACTACGCCTGAGCGCACTCACCGCAGCGGCGACACGCCGAGACACAGCCGTCAGCCGAAGGCACCCCCGGCGCGCAGCGCCTCGATGTCCTCCCACGTGTAGCCGTGCTCCAGCAGCACTTCCTCGGTGTGCTGGCCGAGCTCCGGCGCGACAGCTCCGGGCTCGAGCGGTGTCTCCGACATGCGGATCGGGGTGCCGATCACCGCACGGTGGCCATCGGGGTGCTCCGCCCGCCGCAGGTAGCCGTTCTCGTACATCGACTCGTCGGCCACGATCGTCTCGTAGTCGCGCACCAGCCCGTAGCGGACGCCGGCACCGTCGAGCACGGCCTCCCACTCGGCAAGTGTCCTGGTGGGGAAGACCTCGTCGATGATGGCGACCAGCTCAGCCCTGGCCTCGGCGCCCAGCATGAGCGCCATGAACCGCTCGTCGTCGGCAAGATCGTCTCGATCGAGCACCCGGGCGAATGCGGGCCAGCCCGGCCCGGTGCCGCTGAGCAGGTGGATCCAGCCGTCGGCCGCCTCGACGGTGTGGAGCAGCGTGGGAATGATGGCGTGGCCCGAATGGGTCCGCTCGGGGTTGCGGCCGGTGAGCAGCGTGTAGGTGATCTCGGACGCCTGCGCGTAGATCGTGGAGCCGACGAGCGACACGTCGACCCGCTGCCCCCTGCCGGTCTGCTCACGATGCAGCAGCGCCGCCAGGATGCCGGCGACCATGTTCTGGCAGCCGACGTGGTCGGAGACCACCGCCCCGTTGATGATCGGAGGGCCGCCGTCGATGCGGGTGCCGAACATGAGCCCGCCTTCGGCCTGCCCGGTCATGTCGGCCCCTTCGCGGGTCGACTTGGGGCCGATGGGCCCGAAGCTCGAACCGGTGGCGTACACGAGCCGGGGATTGATCGCCGACAGGTGCTCATAGGACAAGCCCCAGGCCTCCATCGTGCCGGGCACGAAGTTGTGGATCAGCACATCGGTGCTGGTCACCAGCCGCTCGAGGGTGCTCTTGCCGCCCGGCGTGCGCAGGTCGAGGGTGACCGATCGCTTTCCGCGGTTGCACGCCTCGTAGTACGGGCTGCGCAGATCGTCGGGCGACACCGGGATGACCCGTCCAAGGTCGCCCATGCCCGGCAGCTCGATCTTGACGACCGACGCTCCCATGTCGTGCAGCGTCGCCGCCGCCTGCGGGCCCTGCACTAGCACAGCCAGATCAAGCACGCGGTAACCGTCAAGCGCTCCCATCGCCGGATCGTAACCCCCGCCCCGAACAGCAGCCGTAGCCAGAGCGGTCCGCCAGGCGGACGCGACCGCATCGCAGCCGGTGTGTCAGGCTCTTGTCGCCGCAGATGCCACAGAGGAAGTGCCCCATGAGCGAGCCGATGTCAAGCCAGAAGTCCCAAGAGCTCTACGAGCGGGCCAAGGCCGTGGTTCCCAAGGGCGTCTACGGCCACTACGGCCCCGCAGTCATCGAGGACGGGCCGGTGTTCTTCTCATCGGCCGAGGGCGCCCGCTTCACCGATGTGGACGGCAACTCCTACATCGACTGGATGTGCGCCTACGGCCCGAACATCTTGGGCTACAACCACCCAGCAGTCGAAGAAGCCGCCGCCAAGCAAGCCGCCGACGGCAGCACGGTGAGCCTCGCCGCGCCGGTCATGGTGGAGCTGGCGGAGGAACTCGTCGACCTCGTGGACGGGGCCGACTGGGCGTTGTTCGGCAAGAACGGCGCCGACGCGACCGGGCTGGCGGTGATGGTTGCCCGTGCCGCAACCGGCCGCCGCTACATCCTGAAGATCGAGGGCGGGTACCACGGCTCGGCGCCGTGGATGCAGGCGTCTGGCAACAAGGGCACGATCGCCGAGGATCAGGCGTTCGTCATCGAGGTGCCCTGGAACGATGCCGAGGCCGTCCGGGCCGCCATCGATGCCCACCCCGGCGACATCGCCTGCTTCATCTCCTCGCCGTACCACCACCCGGTGTTCGCCGACAATGAGCTGCCCGCGGATGGCTACTGGACCGCAGTCGAGACAGCGTGCCGGGCGGCCGGCATCGTCGTGATCGTCGACGAGGTGCGCAGCGGGTTCCGGATCGATCTGGCCGGCGCGCATGTCGCGTACGGATTCACTCCCGACCTCATGTGCTTCGGCAAGGCGATCGGCAACGGGCACCCGCTGGCAGCGCTCGCCGGCAATGACGCCCTGAAAGAGGCCGCCGGCGAGACATTCTTCACCGGCACCCAGTTCTTCAACGCTGCTCCCATGGCGGCCGGGCTCGCCACACTGCGGGAGCTGCGTGCAGCCGATGCCGCCAACACCGCAACCCAGATCGGCACCCGTCTCGGCGAGGCGCTGACCGACGTGGCAGCAGCGCACGGGCACAAGCTGCGCGTGAGCGGTGTGCCGGCCATGCCGTACCTGCGGATCGTCGGCCCCGGGGGCGGGAAATTCCACGCCCGCTGGGTGGCCGAGTGCATCCGCAGGGGCGCCTACCTGCTCAGCTACCACAACAATTTCGTCTGCACGGCCCACACCGACGACGACATCCAGCGCACCTGCGACATCGCTGACGCTGCCTTCACTGCGCTGGCCTGAAGCCGAAATCGCGCTGTTCCTGAACGGCCGGAACAGCGGCTGCAGCAGGCGGACGACAAGGCTCACCGACAGCTCCGGCTAGGACGAGTCGGCCACGGCCGATCCGGCGTTCTGTTCGGGACAGCGCGAGCTGATGACGCTTCGCGGCCGCGCAAACCGGTCCCAATACTGCGCCGCACCGCCTTCTGGCCCGGTTGGAAACCGACCGCTCGCGGCCGGATGAACGGTTACGACCATCGCATGGTTGCGCTTATCTAATGGTTGCAACTATCATGTGTATGCTGCAGCAAAACATGAGCCAAAGTGACCATGTGAGCAGCGTGAATCGGGGGGGTTCCGATGTCGATTCGCAGTTTGTTGGGGATGGATGTGAGGGTTGCCCGGCCCGCCCGTCGGTGGCGGGCCGGGGGGTCTCGAGCGGTATGGCCGCGGCTGGCCGCTTCGGCGGCTGTGCTTGCGGTGTTCGCGGCCGGCGTGGCGCCGGTTGCGGCCAGTAGCGGTTCTGTTCCGGCAATGCCGCCGCGCCCGAGCGCGGTTGCGTCGGTGGTGGACGGAGCGTTCGAGGTGACCCTGTCGTGGTCTGATCCGGGCGACCCGTCGATCACCGGCTATCAGATTCTGCGCCGAGACCCGGCCGTGGATGCGGGCGGGCAGTTCCACGTCATCGAGGACGACACCGCCAGCGCCGACACCAGCTACGTCGACGACACCGTGGCGGCGGAGCGCACCTATGTGTACCGCATACAGGCACGCAACGACCACGGACTGAGCGTCCGGTCGCGTTACCGGCGCATCGACCTGCCAGCCCTGCCGCCCGATACCGAGCCCAAAGCGACACCTGGCGCCGTGCCCAAAGCCACGTTGCGACAACTCCCGGCGAGCTCGTCGTCGGCGACCCATCAGGAGTGCCGGGACAAGATGGACACCGGCGAGGCCGTCAAGTGCGTCGCCGGACGGTACTCGGTCACCACCTACGGCCACGACGGCGTCGTGTGGGTGAACTTCGAGCAATGGGCCAACGCCCAATCCGGCATCTTGAACTGGTCGGTGGTCATCAACACCTACACATTCCGCAATAACTGGCGAAACGCGATCACCGACGCCGAAGTGACGGTGGAGGGCGAACACATGAACAGCCTTTCGACCAGGTACACGTACACGGGGCAGGACAGCTGCACCCCAGTCGTCGGCGCTGTGAACAATCAGGGGGAAGCCACGCGTTGGGATTGGCGGTGCGCCCAGCCATCGGGTCCGGTGCTCAACAGCACAGAATCCATCAGCTCGCATCCCTCCGCTTCGTTGCCCATCAGCCCGCCTTCGGCGTCTCGCGACATCCAAGCGACGCTGATGCAGGCGCCTCTTGGATCTCCCAGCGGTCCCGACGACTCGCTCACCGGGGCGCAGCTCGACAACACCATCGAGGCCACCGCCACCGAGCACACGATCAAGATCGTGTTCCTCCAGTTCCTCCGCGCCGACAACACCGTCGGAGTCATAGGCCTCACCACCATCGGCCACTCCTAGCTCACACGGGCACACCCAGAGCCTGCGCAAGACCCCGTGCGAATCCGTCAACGCCCGTTCCGCAGATGGTCCTGGCGCACTCGAGCGGTTCCGCAAGCATGTGGACATCCTCACGCGCACCGCTGGGCCTACATACGCTTCACGGCTGGCGAAGACCTGATCCAGAGCCTTCTCAGATGACTCAATGACTCTCACCATCAAGAGCGAAGCGGACACATGGAGTCGAAATACGGCGGCGGGGCGCTGGTACGGGTTGGGCCGGTATTACGCGATGTTCCCGCGTGGATTCCTCCACGACGTCATCAGCGGGCTCACCAGCGAGGACGATCTGATACTCGATCCCTTTTGCGGACGTGGAAACGCTCCCTTTGTTGCAACGGTCCTGGGCCGTCGGGCTCTTGCTGTCGACATCAATCCCGTCGCGTGGCTGTACACCGCTGCCAAACAAGACCCTGCGCCCGACGTCGACGACGTCGTGGCCCGCCTCGACGAACTCGCCGCGAGTCAGCTCCCCACCGACAAGCGCAGCCGACATCGCTTCGAGACGATGGCATGGGCGCCTCAGGTTCGCGGCCTGCTTCGGGCGGCCCGCCGCGACTTGCAATGGAGGACCTCCGTAGTCGACCGCACCCTCATGGCCTTCATCGCCCTCCACATGCAGGACAAACTCGGCAGCGGATTGTCCAACTCCCTCTCGCCGACCATTGCGCTGTCGCCCGAATACTCCGTTGAGTGGTGGACGGAAGCCGACATGGCAACGCCCCCCGATGTCGACCCCGTAGCGGTGCTCAAGGACAAGATCCGCCGCCGCTACAAGTACGGCATCCCTGCCCAATCAGCCAGCGAGGTACTCCTCGGCGACTCACGCACCGAACTCCCGAGACAACCCGACAACGACGCCATGCTCTTGATCACGTCGCCCCCCTACTGCGGTGTCACCGACTACTGGAACGACCACTGGCTGCGTCTCTGGCTCCTCGGGCACCAGTTCGGCCAGGATTGGAAGAGAACATCGAAATTCAGCAACCAGATGGCCTACCTGGAACTCATCACATCTGTCTTCTGGGAGTCCAGCAGGATCCTGCGCGACGAAGCCACGATCTTGGTCCGCAGCGACCAGCGCCGTCGGACCGCTGATCTCTGCATTGCCGCCATGAGACGAGTTTGGCCCGATCGACAGCTGCTGCAGTTGCCGACCAGTGCCGCCCTCGCTGGCACCTCCAACGGCCACGGCCGGGGAGGCACCAAGTCCAGGGAGATTGACTTCCTCCTCCCTGGCCCGGGCGCAGACAGCTGGGCGCACAGCAGAGGCTTCCGTCGCGTGGAGACATCAGGCTGAGCCCCATCTGCGATGCTGGTTCGCCGATGGTCGGCGAGGAGTCTCATGAAGTTCGGTTTCACCGTGCCCAACAACTTCGGGGTGGACGACCCCGCCGACGTGGTCGCCTTGGCGGTCCAGGCCGAGCAGCTCGGCTTCGACTCGGTGTGGGTCAACCATCATGTCCTCAACGTGGGCTACGTGTGGGACCGCCTCGGCGAGCGCCCCTACCACGATGCGATCGTGACGCTCACGTGGATAGCGGCGCACACGTCACGGGTGCGGCTGGGCACCAGCGTGCTGGTGATGCCGTACTTGCATCCGATGGTGCTGGCGAAGGAGCTGGCGACGCTGGACCGCCTGAGCGGCGGCCGCCTGGTGGTCGGGCTGGGGGTGGGCAGCCTGCCCGAAGAGAACGAGCTGCTGGGCGTGGGCTACGACGACCGCGGCGCGCTCAGCAACGAGTTCATCGAAGTGCTGAACCTGCTGTGGACCCAGCCGCGCGCCGACTTCGACGGCGAGCACTACTCGTTCGAAGGCGCGGTCAGCTCGCCGAAGCCGCTGCAGCAGCCCCGCCCCCCGGTCCTCATCGGCGGCAACCGCCCGCCGGCGCTGCGGCGGGTGGGCCAGCTGGGCGACGGCTGGCACCCGATGATGCTGTCGCCCGAGAGCGTCGCGAAGCGCCTGCCGGTCATCCGCGAGGCCGCCGAAGCGGCTGGCCGCCCCGGCATCCCCGCTGAGGTCTCTGTACGCCTGACCGCCGACACCCTCACGCCGCAGGGGGCCGCCGACTACGCGGCGGTTGGCGTGGACGAGCTGGTGGTCTCGTGGAACACCGGCGACATCGCCGAGATCAGCGACGGGCTCGCTGCCTTCGCCGCCGAGCACAGCATCGGCTGCTGAGCACAGGCACGCCGGCAACTGCCGAACCCGGCCTCGGCTACTGAGCCACTGGGCTGACCAGCCTTGCTACTCGGTGCGGAACGAGTTGCGCGTCTCGATGACGTCGGCTACTTGGTGCGGAAGGTGTCGCGCATCTGGTTGATGTCGTAGCCGCCGTGGGCCACACCGTCGGTGGCGTACTCATACAGCGCCGTCTTGAAGTAAAGGCTGAGTGCGCTCACCACCACACTGACGGCGAGCACGCCCACGACGCCGATGGCAATGCCGATGAACGTCCCGACCCCTGGCACCACCGCAGCGATCACCACGGCGACCACGATGATCGGCAGCGCCAGCACGATGCCGAGCAGCCCGAACCCCGCTTGAGAGATCAGGTTCTCGCCCCATGTGCGCCGCACCAACGACATGGACTGCTTGACGCCGGCGAACGACCGGTAGTCGTCGATGATGATGGCGGGCACGACGAGATAGGTGGCCACGCCCCACGCAGCCTCGGCGAGAAACGTGAGCATCTGGCCCAACCAGCCCATGCGCTCCCGCAGGAATCGCAGCAGCAGTCCGACGGTCATGGTGATCAGCGCCCAGCCGAGCAGGCTCGGCAGCCGTGACGCTGCCTTGCCCATGGCGCTGCGCACGGTGGGATCACCGCCGGTCATGCGCTCGTGTGCGCCCGCCACGAGCGCGCCCTCGAAGTAGATCACCGTGGCAGTCGCCACAAACGCGAAGACGAGCCCGAGCACGGCTGCGCTGCCGCCGAGCCCCTCAGCCCCCGCGTTCGCATCGAATGCGCCGGTGACGAAGCCGACAACGGCCGCAGCAGCCACGACGGCGAGAATGGTGAGCATGCTGAGGACCGGCAGCCACAGCAGCTCGCGGTCCTGCTTCAGCAACGACCACGAGGTCTTCGTCAGCCGCCACGTGTTGGCGAATCGGCCCATCTGAGTGCTCCCCGCTGGTCAGCGATCGGTCAGCGATCACTGTGCTCTGAGCGTACCGAGACGCCGCGACAGCTCAGGCTCAGGCCGAATTCGAACGGTACAAGGCAGTCACGGCACTCAGCGCGCAGCGGCGGCCTGCTCAGGCTCGCGTCGCGTTGGTGCGGGCGTCCGAATCACCATCGCCACCGAGAACAGCACGACGGCGCCGCCCAGGAACTGCATGGGCGTGACCGGCTCGGCGTGGATGAGCCAGGCCGTGCCCACGGCCACGATGTGCATCGCCAGCACGTACAGCGAGGATCGAGCCACCTCGATGTGGCCGTGGCACCACGTCATCAGCACGTGGCCGAACACGCCCGTCACGAAGGCCACGATGACGATCCACAGCCAGTCCAGCCCGCCGAATTCAAAGAACTGGTTCGGCGTCACCATCAGCAGTGTCGGCAACACCGCGGCAATGAACGACCAGAAGTTGATTCCCGCCATCCACTCGATCGGGTCCACCGCGCTGGTCGATCTGGCCATCCGGGTCAGCACGAAGTACACGGTGAACGTCAGCACCGACATCGCGGTGAGGAACAGCCCGAACCCGCTGGCGCGGAACTCGCCGCCAGCGCCCATGATCACGCCGACGGCGCCCGCCACGCCGATCAGCGTGAAGACGATCTGGCGGAAGCCCACCCGGTCGCCGAACAGGGGCCCGACAACGGCTAGCAGCATCGCGGGCTGCAGGGCCATCATCACCGACATCACCGAGATCGTGACTTCCTGCACCGCAGCGAAGACGAAGACCATGTTGATGCCGAAGGACAGGCCCGGCAGCGCGGTCTGCCAGAACACCCGCCGCGACAGCCAGCGGCCCCGCAGCGCCAGAATCGCCAGCAGGAACGGCGTGGACATGCCGAAGCGGATGAAGGCGCTGACCATCGCCGGTGCGGTGAGCAGCTTGGAGACCGGCGGCCCGAGGCCCCACGAGACCACCACGAGTCCCATGACCAGCAGCGGCAGCGCGCCGCCGGCGGTCTGCACCGGCGCTGTGCGGTGGACGGGTGTCACCTCGAACACCGCGGCACGATTCACTGGGATGGCCCGCGCGCCGTTGCCTGCTGCGGCCTGCTGGCGCGAACCCCTCACCAGAGCGAGGCTACGACGATCGGATGGGCCAATACCCTGCCAGCCTGAGAGCGCCCCGCTCCTGCGGAGGGAGAAACCATGAACGACGATGCCACCAGCGAGAACGCAGGGGCGGCAGGCAAACTTGCGCCGCAGTGGTCGGCCGACCTGAGCGGGCAGACGGCTCTCGTCACCGGCACCACATCGGGGCTGGGCCGCCGTTTTGCCACGGTGCTGGCTGCCTGCGGGGCCAGCGTCGCCATTTGCGGGCGGCGTGTGGATCGGCTGAATGCGCTGGCGGCCGAACTGGAGGCTGACGGCGCCACGGTGCTGCCTGTCCCGCTGGACGTGACCGACACCGATGCGCTGTTCGGGGCTGTGGCCACCGTCGAGGAACAGCTCGGCACCGTGCAGATCCTGGTGAACAACGCCGGCAAGCCCGACGCCCGCCTGGCGCTGAAGATGGACCCGGCGTTCGTCGACGAGATGATCGCCACCAACCTCACCTCGCTGTTCCACCTGTCGTGCGAGGTCACCCGGCGGCTGGCCGCGGCAGAGCTTCCCGGACGCATCGTGAACATCTCCTCAGGGGCAGCATTCCGGGCGCCGCTGGGCACCTCGATGTACGCCATCACCAAGAGCGCCGTGGTGCGGATGACCGAGGTGCTGGCCCAGGAGTTCGCCCGCTACAACGTGAACGTCAACGCCATCGCACCGGGGGCGTTCGAGAGCGAGATGATGGACGGCATGCTTGAGCGCATGGGCGACATCACCAAGATGTTCCCCCGGCGCCGCCTCGGCAAGGCCTCCCAGCTCGACTCGACGCTGTTGTACCTGGTGTCGCCGCTGTCGGACTTCGTGTCGGGCACCTGCATCACCGTCGACGACGCCCAAGGCGCCGGCTGAGCCTGCGATGAGCGCTGGCAATCGCACTGATGCCGACACCACGAGCGCCGGCAATCGCACTGATGCCGACACCACGAGCGCCGGCATTGCCGACCTCGACGAGGCGGCGCAGCATTGGCGCGAGCACGGCTGGGTGCTGGTGGACGGGCTTGTGCCGACCGCCGACATCGACCATGCGGTCGAAGAGCTCTGGGACCTGTACCCACGGCCTGAAGAGTTCCACTCAGGCGATCCGGCACTTCGAGAACGCTTCGTCGGACGCAGCTACAACCAAGGCCACAAGTTCCCCGAAACCGATTCCGAGGGGGCGGCATTCCGCCCCGAGCAGTTCCTGGGCCACATCCTGTTCCCGTACACCTCGCACCGGCTGAACCGGCTGCAGGTCCACGGCGACGTCATCGACTTTGCCCGCCGGGCCATGGCAACAGCCGACATCCGCATCTACCAGGCCCGCATCTGGGGCAAGTACACCGGCGTCGCCAACTACGAGCAGCCGTTCCATCAGGACCGCAACCACAACGTGGTGCCCGACCGTCTCGAAGCGGGTTGGTGGAACCTAGAAGGTTTCCTGTACCTGAGTGACGTGGAGGACGGCGTTGCGCCCACCGAGCTCGCCGGCGGCCCTGCTGACCCTGCCCAGCCCTACGACGGACCGCCCGAGGGCGAACGGATATCCGCCGCAGGCACCCGCGGCAGCTTCCTGGCGTACCGGCCCGATGTGTGGCACCGCGGCGTCGACCTCACCCGCCCCGGCGGCAGTCGATTCCTGATGAGCGCCTCGTTCAAACCCGGCGGCGCCGACTGGATCGGCTACGACAACGTGCAGCCGGTCTCGAACGGACCCCTGTGGTCCAAGTTCGCCGCCTCCTGCACACCCGACGAGCTGTCGTTGTTCGGCGCCCCGCTGCCGGGTCACCCGTACTGGACACCCGAACTGGTCGACGCCCTCGAACACCGCTACCGCGGCATCGACGCCTCCCCCTGGCGCAACGCCCTGCCTTGACAGCTCGGCGGCACTGGCATGGCAGGAAGCCGGGCACGGTCGCGCAGTAGCGTCGGCGGCCATGAGCTTTTTCGGACCTGATCACTTCGAGACCATCACCGACGGCCTGATCTTCCCTGAAGGACCGGTGGTGCTAGCCGACGGCTCAGTGGCCGTCGTCGAGATCGGGCGGGGCACCATCACCCGCGTCGACGTGACCGACGGCCGCAAGGACATCCTGGCCACGCCGGGCGGCGGCCCGAACGGCGCTGCGCTCGGGCCAGACGGCGCGCTGTACGTGTGCAACAACGGCGGCTTCGAGTGGATCACGGTGCGGGGCCGCACCGTCCCCGGCGAGGTGGCATCCGACTACACCACCGGTCGGATCGAGCGCATCGATCTCGAGACCGGCGAGGTGGACATCCTGTATGCCGATGTGAACGGCGTGTCGCTCAAAGGGCCGAACGACATCATGTTCGACTCCACCGGCGGCTTCTGGTTCACCGATCATGGCAAGACCCGCACCCGCGACCGGGATCGCGGCGGTCTGTACTACGCCAAAGCCGACGGCAGTCACATCGAGGAGATCGCCTTCCCGATGGACGGGCCCAACGGCGTGGGCATCTCCCCGGAGGAAGACCGGGTGTACGTGGCCGAGACGTTCCAGGGCGCCATGTTCGCCTTCGACCTCGAAGCGCCCGGCAAGGTGGCCGCCGGGGTGCCGGCCCGAGGCTGGTTCCTGGCCCGTCCGGCCGGCCGCAAGTACTTCGACTCGCTGGCCATGGATGCCGAAGGCAACGTGAGCGTGGCCACGATCCTGACGGGCGGCATCAGCACATTCACCCGTGAGGGTGAAGAGCTGGAGTTCGCCCCCACCGACGATTCGGCCACCACCAACATCTGCTTCGGCGGCGACGACATGCGCACCGCCTACGTCACCCTGTCGGGCACCGGCCGCCTCGCCGTCGGCGAGTGGCCCCGCGCAGGCCTCAAGCTCCCCTTCTAGGCCCAACAGCGCGGCATGGCGCCGCCGTTGTAGGCGCCGATCTTGAGAGGTCGCCTCCTACAAGCGGCGCAGGCGCGTCTAAGCCAGACAGCGCGGCATGGCGCCGCCGTTGTAGGCGACCATGTCCATGATCGCCTGAGGGACGCCGGGGAAGTCGTAGCCGGCCGGTGCGGCTTCGCGGTAGGCGACGTGGAGGTTGCCGGCCAACCGCTCGGGGTCGGTGTAGCGGGCGTGCGGGCCGAGGTCGGTGGCTTTGGCTTGCTCGAGCGGTGAGCGCCCCGCCGCGATCCCCTCCGCAGCGGCCTCCTGCGCGAAGCGCATGTACGAGCGCTGCTCGTCGAGGACCCGCGCAATGTCGTTGCCGCCGAAGTGCGGGCCGTGGCCCGGCACGATGACGTCTGCGCCGTAGCTCTCGATGACGTCCATCGCCCTAAGCGTTCCTTCCACCGACCCGAACAGGGCGAACGGCGTACCGCCGTGAAAGATCAGGTCACCACAGAACAGCACCCGGCAATCCGGCAGCCACGCCAGGATGTCGCCCTCGGTGTGGGCCACGAATCCCAGGTCCGACAGCTCGATACGGCGGTCGTCGAGGTGCAGCACCGTCGAGCCCTCGAAGGTCACGTCCGGCGCCCGGAATTCCAGACTCCCCCAGTTCACGCCGGGAAACACGGCGCTGTAGTCGGGAATGCCGGCCGCCACCATGACGTCGCGGCACGCCGTATGCGACACCACCGTCGCATCGGCAAACAGGTAGTTCCCGTGGGTGTGATCGGCGTGATGGTGCGTGTTGACGAGGACCCTCACCGGGTTCGGCGTCACCGACGCAATCGCATCGAGGTAGGCCCGGGTGCGTCGCTCGGTGGACGTGGCATCGATCGAGATGACGGCCTCTGATCCCACCACGAATCCCATGTTGTTGATGAACCAGGTGCCGTCGGGCTGTACGTAGCTGTACACGCCCGGTGCCACTTCGCTGAGCTGCGCCGCCTCGACGGCTGCGTGTGCTGCATGTCCGGACATGTGCCCCCCTCGAACCTCCGAGCCGGCCCCCTCGATGAGCCGGTCTACGGCGCAGCGTAGAACCCGTCGCCTACGCTGGAAAGCGCCTCGGACCGCGCCTGCGGGCACTCAAAGGAGCCGCCATGAGCACGACTGCTGACCCCGACAGCGCTTCTGCAGAGCGGGACTTCGACGTCTACAGCGACGAGTACATCCAGGGCGCCGCAGACGTGTGGGACGAGCTGCGCACTGAGTGTCCCGTCGCCCACAGCCCCCACAATGACGGGCACTGGATGCCCACGACGTGGGACGACATCGCAGCGGTTGCCTACGACACCGAGAACTTCAGCTCCCGCGACATCGCCGTGGCGCCGACGCCTGAAGGCGTCGGGTTGCTCACCGCCCCGCCCATCACCTCGGACCCGCCGTTCCACACCGACGCGCGCCGTTTGCTGCTGCCGTTCTTCGGCCCTACAGCCGTGGAGGAAATGGTCGAGGTCACTCGCAGCATCGCGCGCGAGCGCATCGACGCCATCGCAGCCGAAACGGGGGCGGACGAGGGCCGCAGCGGCGTGACGGATGCCGCCGACACCTATTCCAAGCACATTCCTGTGCGGGTCATTGCCCGCATCCTGGGACTGCCCGAGTCAGATGAGCCCAAGTTCACCCGCTGGGCGGTCGACGTGCTGCAGTCCAAGGGCGACGAGTTCGACCGGCGGGCCAACGCGACCCGTGAAGTGCTCCACTACTTCGGCGAGCTCACCGACCAGCGGCGCCAAGAACGCGCAGACGACCTGCCGTCAAAGCTGCTCGACATGAAACTGCCCAATGGCGACCCGCTGGCCAACCACCACATCACCGGCGCCAGCTTCCTGTTGCTGCTGGCAGGCATCGACACCACGTGGAGCTCGATCTCGGCCAGCTTGATGCACCTGGCCATGAACCCTGCCGACCGCGAGCGGCTCGTGGAAGAACCCGAGCTCATCCCCACGGCCATCGAAGAGTTCCTGCGTGCCTACTCCCCGGTCACCATGGCCCGCGTCACCGCCACTGACGACGCCGAGATCGGCGGCTGCCCCGTGACCAAGGGCGACAAGGTGCTGCTCCCATTCGGCGCCGGCAACCGCGATCCGTCCAAGTTCGATCGTCCGGACGAAGTCGTCATCGACCGCGCCGAGAACCGCCACTTTGCGTTCGGGCTAGGCATCCACCGCTGCCTGGGCTCGAACCTCGCCCGGATGGAGCTGAAGGTCGCCATCGAGGAGTGGCTGGCGCGGTTCCCGAAGTTCGAGCTCGCCGCCGACGTCGGGCGCGGCGGCGTGGAATGGGGCGGCGTGCAGGTGCGCGGCCCCCGCAACCTGCAGATCCGCGTCGGCCTCTGAGCCCCGGCTGCCACTCGGTTGCTGTGGCGAAGAACGGCGCTCGTGGCAGCGGCCGATCTGGCCAGCTCGTCGGTCCACTTCGAGTGCAGAACCCCAAGACCGGCAAGTGGGTCGAGCGGGACACCTCCACCGGCCGATTCATGGCAACGAAGAAGACTGGTGGTTCCTTCAAGAGCGTTCGTCGCGAGCGCTAGACAAGCCGATTGAAGCTGAGGTCTGGACCTGAGCCTGATCGTCACGCAGTAGGCGTAGGTCTCGGTGACGGCAGACGAGATGCTGCCTGGCCATCTCTCACCTCGCCACCGCAGAAACGGATTCGCAACGAACCGCGGTGATGGGCCTTGCGACGGGTCCGTCAGCATCTGAGAGTTCCCGAGGCCCCGTTGTCACATCTCTTTCTGCGCTGCGCATCGTCCCCGTCGGGATGGTCTTGCTCCGATACCGTGCGGTCTTGGGTGTGACACCGTGGCGCGAGAGTGATGCTCGACTGAGGGCCCATCGCATTTTCGGGAGGGATGCCATGTCGAGCCAAGAGCGTGCTGGGAAGCAGTTAACGGCGCTGCTAGGAGCCGCAGGCGAGCAGGACATTCGCCGCAGGCTGGCGAATCTGTTAGCCGAGCTCGGTGCTGGCGATTACGCACTGGAGGTGCGGGCGGGCACTGGTGCGGCTGATCTCGTGTGCCACGAGTACCGAGTCGTCATCGAGACGAAGGCCCGTGGCGAAGCAGGCCCGGAGCGACTCAGGAGCGGAGCGAACGAGACGCAGTTCGGCCAGGTCGCGCGCTACGTCGAGGCGTTCGCCGATCGTCGTCTCGACCTCGGCAGTCAGCAGCCATGGCGGGGGTTCTTGACTGACGGCCGTGCGTGGTGGGGCTGGGAGTGGCAGGCGGCTGCGGCTGGCGGATCGTCTGGTGCGGGCAGTCTTATTGCGTTACCGCATGTTCAGGGGGTGGTCTTCGCGGACGATGTAGGCGCGTTCGGCCAGTTCGTCCTCGAGCATCTGGCGCCACCGGAGCGTCGCGGGACGCCCGCGCCTCCATCACCATTGCGGACGCTGTTCGATCCGTTCTTGGCCGAGCTGCGGGTGCTGTTGCCGACGGTTGAGACAGAGCCGTTCTATGAGACGAAGTTCGGTTTGTGGCGGCGCACGCTTCAGGGGTCCGGTTTGGTCGGGCCGGGCGCGATCGGTCAGGCGCACAACTTCGCTGAGCACACGATGCTCGTCGTCGCGGCCCGGATGATCGTGCTCGCGGCGCAGGACGATTCGACAATCGATGAGCTGCCCGAAGCTGTCGCTGACGGGTTCTGCGCTTGGCTCGGCGATTTCGATGCGGGTGTCGATCTCCTGGAGCGCTTGGCCAGCAGCGTCTCCCAGTATGACTGGCGTGCAGCAGACCGAGACTTGCTGAAGGAGCTGTATCACGATCTCATCGATCGTGACGATCGCAAGGAATTCGGCGAGTACTACACGCCGGACTGGCTGGCTGCCGATGTCGTGGAACAAGTGCTCGTGAAGGACCCCGCCCGCCTAGACGCCGCGATCGAAGCGGCGGCTCGGATGCTCGAAGCCGAGCCGTCTTCCGACGTAGCGGAACATGGTGCGTTCTCGGTTCTGGATCCGGCGTGCGGTTCTGGCACCTTTTTGTTCTGGTCTGCTAGAGCAATCGCCAAGCGCATCCGTTCAGCGCACCCGCTGCTGGCGGGGCGGACCAGGAAGATCGTGGCCGCGATGGTGACCGGGCTCGACGTGCATCCCGTCGCCGTCGAGATGGCCAAGGCGACGCTGGCCACAGCGCTGCCGCCCGGAGGGGTGGTGCCGCTTCGGGTCTTTCTCGCCGACGCGCTGCTTCACTCGGAACAGGCCCAGCAAAACATGCAGGGCACGCTGGGCCTGACGTCCGCCCAGGGTCAGCGCATCGACATTCCGGCTGAGGTCATCGAGTCACCGCATGCTGAAGTGCTCGTCCGCACACTCGTCGACGTCGCCGTGGGCGAGCGCAGCCTCGATGCGGAAGATGCCGAAACGCAAGCCTTGCTCAGTGAGGCGGTAGCTCAACTGTCGGATGCTGTGGCCGACGAGGGCGATCATGTCTGGCGCTGGTACATCGGCAACCAGGTTGCGCCGTCCGCGCTGGCGCGCAACAAAGTGATGGCCATTGTCGCCAACCCGCCGTGGCTGGTCGCCAACGACACGCCGGCGGGCACTCGCAAGGATCAATTGGCGACGCTCAGCGAGCGCTATGGGTTGCGGCCGAAGGCAAGGTGGTCGGCCAAGGGCGACTTAGCGTCAGTGTTTTCGGCGCGTGCTGCCGATCTGTACTTGGAAGACGGTGGAGCGTTTGGCCTCGTGCTGCCCGGCAGCGCACTCATCAACCAGACATGGGGGTCGTGGCGCTCGGGAAACTGGGGCGACACGAAGGTTGGCTTCGACTACGCCGCAAGTCTCGACGCCGTGGAGCCGCCGCCGTTCCGGCACGCACCCAACGGAACCTGTGTCGTTGTCGGCAGGCGGCTTGGCGATGGCGCTCCTGCATGGGACGCCGCGATGCTGCTGCGGTACTCGGGCGACCCCGAAGCCCCGACGGTGACCGAGATCGTGCGCCGCGAATCCAAGCCGTCGCCGTACGCCCGCCGATTCCGCCGCGGCGCCGTGGCCTCGCCGCTGGGACTGTGCCTGGCACTCGACCCGATACAACCCGGCGACAACGACACCGCCACGGTGCAGACGAAAGCGTCCACCAAGCCGCCTTGGAAAGGCGTGAGCTACGAGGCCGTCGTCGAGACCGCAGCGCTGGTGCAGACGCTGCGGGCACAGACACTCGAGCCGTTCGTGTGCTCTCCCGATGCCTGGCTTATCGCACCGCTCACCGACAACCGCCGAGCGGTAATGGCACTGAACGACGCCGAATTCCGGTCCTCATTGCCGCGCACCCACGACTACTGGACCGTTGCCGAGGCTCGCTATGCGCGCGACCGGGCCAAGACAGCCGGGGCGACGCTGTCGGAAAACGTTGACTTCCAGCGCACGCTCACGAACCAGCTCGCGGCGGGCGCGTCCGAGCATGACTGCAAGGTGTTCTACAACAAGTCCGGCGACTCGCTGCGGGCCTGCCGAGGGCCAGCCGACCTCGTCGCTGACGACAAGTGCTACTGGTACGTCGCCGCCTCGCCCGAAGAAGCGCTGTACCTCACGGGCGTGCTCAACGCCGATTGCCTGCAAGACGCTTGGCGCGAATCAAAGACCTCGAAACTCCACTTCGACACCAACCCCCTCAAACACGTCCCGGTGCCGGCCTTCGACCCCGACTCCGCCCTGCACGCACGAATCGTGGGCGCCGCCCGCGAGGCCGAACAGCAACCGACAGCGCCACGCACAGCGCTAACCGACGCGGTGGCAGAGATGCTGCCCGACTACGCAACCCCTAGCGGGCCAACGCCAAACCGCCGCCGAGCACCCACGACCTGAGCCCAACAACAGAGATTCACGCCATCTGAGGCTGAGTCACGAACCTGAGCCAGCAACCTAACGACGCTTCTTCCTCTGGTTGGGCCGCCGCTTCATGAGTGCATGCGGTCTCCTATTGGCTAGCTCTTGGTATGGCGTGACACGTACCTCACCATGCTTGCGGCTGCGCGTCATTAGGTGGGAAGCGAGCAAATCGTCTCTGGTGACGAGCCGGTGATGTATCTGCCAGTCGCGTGGCCTTGCATCGAGACTTAGTTCTCGGTGAATCCGGGCCCAGTTGTTTCTCACCCACCGGACGCGCTCGAGATGGTGACTGGCTGCGGACTTCTGGCTCTCAAATAGCTTGCCGATTTCTGATCCGAGTTCTTGGGCTGTGCGCGCCAATGCGTAGTCTTTGGCTTCGATAAGCGCCACGACCTTCTTCGTGCGGTTGATGACAAGAACGTCGATGTCGCCAATTTGTTCGCCGTTCTCGCGTTCTAGGGCGATGTTGCCGAAACTCGTGACTTCCTCTGTGACCTCGTTGCTTGGGTCCTGTCGATATAGATCTGCAACCTTGGTGACGAACTGTTGGTTACGTTGCGATCGCAGTTGCTGGATGTAGCTCTTCATCTCTGATGACTGCGGCCGTAGTCGCGCTGTGTTGATCTGCTCTAGCAAGGTTTCCAGTGCAATCCACGGCGCTCGTGTTCCCCACATAACGCGTGGTGTTTGTTCAGCTAACGCTACTGTCACGAGGGGGCGCCGCAGCAGCGAGTGGTCTCGCGAGTATCTCCAAGGGCGCGATTGCGGTTCGAAGACACCGGTCGAGTCCGCAGATTCTGGAGCGTTGAGGGTGAGCATCTCGATCGCACAGCGGATAGAGTCCTGCTCCAGGTCTGTATCCTCCATGAGCTTTAGGGCTAGCTCGGTTGAGGTCATTGACACGACTTGTCTGTCCGACTGCACAGCTAAGTCGCTTATGCGTGTGACTGCATCGTTTAGATTCGTGTAGCTAAGTCCGAACTCAGCGCGAAATGCGTCGTCCAGGGACGCCGTTTGCTCGCGTGCCTGACTGCTGTCTGCCTCCTCGCCAGGACTACTGCGGTGCAATCGGACATGCGTGATGAAGTTCTGCGCCGTTGAGATCGCGAAATCGGCGACAGTCTCGTCGTGCGCGCCGTCTTCGTCGACTCCTAGTCTGCCTGAGGGAAGCAGGGACAGCTTCGCATCTCGGGTGCCGCTATGGAGTGCATCACCGAGTGCTCCGAGATTGACAATCTGCTGTGCAATGGCAAGAAGCTCATCATATTCCGCGAACGAGAATAGCTCGGTGCCTTGAGGAGCGGTGCGTACGGCGCATTCTACGACATAGCGACTCGCCGCGGCGGAAGAATTGAGGATTTGTAGGTTCTCAACAGCCCGCTGAACAGGAATCGACGATTCGCCAAATACAACTGATTGTGTAGCTGGAACGACTCGCAGTCGAGCTAGCTCATTGTGCATTTGTTCTTGTTCTTCGATCAAGAACTGGAAGAGGGCGCGAGGTTCGAGCCTTGCCAACCTGTGCTGCAATACCTCGTCAAGGTGGGTCAGAATTCGCCCCAGGACGCTTATGCGCTGCTCAGAAGGTATTGTGCCGACCGGAAGGCGCATTTTGTCGCGCATAATGGTTCCGATCTGATCGCTGACCCTCTGTAAGTCGGCTTCGTGCTTTAGGCGACTCGGAGGAAGGTTGTCCAGTGCATAGATTCCGGGCGTCCTGTCATCGAGGACGTTGAGCGCCCGGAACGCAGGTTGACTCGAGAGTGTCCGGATGCGTTGGTCGAGCATGTGGTGATCAAGGCCGGCCAATGCGAGCAATGCCGCTACGATCTCGGCGACGAACTTGAGTTCGGCGGCATTCGACGTGCTGCTCAAGTGCTCCCCGGCGTCGCTGCGCACTTGCGCCGTGATTAGGTGGCGATGCACTTCCGTGTCGACACGAAACCAGCGATCGGCGTCTTCGGCGGTGTGCGTATCCGGCACATCGTCGAGGCTCGCCTTGACAGCCAGCCCGATCTCAACACAGGGTGTCGTGTCCGAGAGCAGACCCAGAGCCTCGTTGACTTCGTCGCGCAGGTGCCACACCCAGAATGCAACGGCGTCGGTCAGTGCCGAGAGCATAGATTCTGGACATTCGCAGTCGGCGGAGGCACTCACCCAAATCGGCAGAGCAAGCTCGACGACCCGGACGTTCGACGAGGGGATTGCATCCGGCACGTAGATTGGTGTGGTGTCATCGGTATGCCATCTGCTGACTGACAGGACTCCACGATGGCCCGGGAGAAGTGCCGCATGGGAGTCCTCTCGCTGCCTCTGACTCGCAGAGAATTCGGCTCCGTATCCGGGGAGCAAGAACACGGAATCGAACGCGATGTCGTCGCTCATGTAGAAGCTGCGCTTATGGTCGCGGTACAAGGCATAGAGATCCATGGCGCCCGTGACACCTGGGGGAATCGCGCTCCTCTGCGAGTCCACCGCCCTTGCGAACTTCCAAAGTCCTAACGAATCGTCCCTTTCCTGATGAGCCATCACCT
The DNA here is from genome assembly GCA_965116715.1 of Acidimicrobiales bacterium. Lineage (GTDB taxonomy): Bacteria > Actinomycetota > Acidimicrobiia > Acidimicrobiales > Poriferisodalaceae > Poriferisodalis. The sequence continues at coordinate 3,349,899 of OZ220724.1, read as the reverse complement.
CGAGATCATCGAGTGTCATATCCAAGATGAGGTTCTCGGCGGAAACGTGGCTTGACCCGAGGCCGACCGCAAGTGCCCGGCCCAAGGGCAAGCTCACCGCCAGATGCATCACTTCAGTAGCGTCCGACGAGGCCCTGACTTCTTTGCGAACCTGAAGCATGCGTCTATGGACAGCGCGTTCGATGCCTCGCGCATCAGCCGATGCACATGGCCGGCCCTTTTGGTACCCGCGCAAGTGGTCGACAATCGTGACGACATGCGCCACCTTGTCGACGTCTATCCGATAGATGGCGTCACATACCTCATCTGCCGCAGGCCCCAAGTTGGGCAGCCTGACGGGACGCCACGCCATTCGCCGACAGTGACGTTCGATATGGCCGAGCAGCACCTGATTGAGCGATGCGAGCAAAGCGTCCTGCAGATCCTGCTCTACTACACGCGCGAGCAAACGGTGCACGACACTTGCAGTAAGCAAGCTCGGCAGCGGCACTACCAAGCGATCCGCCTCGGCGAGGACATCAAACGGGTAGAGACAGGCACGATCGTCGGTTGGCGAGTCGGCGCTGCGCGAATGCTCCTCCACGTCGCCTGGCCAGAGGAGGTCTTCAACAGACACTTCGCCCCGGAATCTCCGCTCGATCTCTGATCTGGCAAACACCACGGCGGAGCTGAAGCGCTCCAGCTCATCGGACGGCGGCACGCTGAGAGGAGCGCTCGTCTCGAACTCGGGCAGCTGCCAGCGCTGGAGCCCAACGCGTCTGCAAATGGTGTCCGACACCCAAAGCAGCAGCCGCGCCTCCCCCAGCAGCCGGTCGCGTACCTCTCGATGCATGTCGTCGAGATCTCGGACTGCCTCCAAGAGCATCTGACAGCCGGTCGAGATGTTGCTCACGCCGCCGCTGATTGCCAGATACTCGCCGCCGTAGAACTTGATTGACGCAACGAAGGAATGTTCGAACGGATCTTCGGCTCTGAGAATCTCCGGAGCGGCGATGGGCGCCTGTGACAGAAGATGCCGAAGCCGAGTCCCACTAACGCCCTGTGAACGCTCTGTGAGTACCGAAGCGCGCGCGGCTTCAACCAGGCGCTCGAACCGAATCCACTTCGTAGCGTTCTCCGGAATCAGCTGGAGACCTCCGACACTTCGGAGGATTGCATCGCGTTGGGCGCCTAGCAGGCTCGACAGCTCGATGAGCGAGGTGTCGGATTGACTAGCAATAGTCATCGGGTACCCCCACTCTCTCGAGAGACCCCGACTGTCAACAACCTCCGTCAGCGTCAGACGGCATTCTTTCATCCGTCGGGGCAATCGGCGAAGCGGATTTCTCCGATACCCGCTGGGCACGCCGGGCGTCGTTCGGGTACACAGCGGCCATCAGTCCCCCAGCGCGTCCGACAGCTCCTCGGGGGTCATCAGCACGTCGCGGGCCTTGGAGCCTTGCGACGGGCCGACGACGCCCCGCTGCTCCAGCAGGTCCATGAGCCGTCCGGCGCGGGCGAAGCCGACCTTCAGCTTGCGCTGCAGCATCGAGGTCGAGCCGAGCTGGGTTTCCACCACGATGGCCATCGCCTGGCGCAGCAGTTCGTCATCGTCCGCATCGCCGGTGGTGCCGCCCGGCAGCACGCTGGTGCCGTCTGCGTCCGACGTGCCCTCCACGCCCTCGACGTAGGCGACGTCGGGCGCCTGACGGCGCCAGTGAGCGACCACATGGGCGATCTCCGACTCGCTCACCCACGCACCCTGGATGCGGCGCGGGGTGCTGGAGTTGGCGGACAGCAGCAGCATGTCGCCCTGGCCCACCAGCCGTTCGGCGCCGGGCTGGTCCAGGATGACCCGGCTGTCGGCCAGGCTGGACACGGCGAATGCCAGCCGGCTGGGAATGTTGGCCTTGATCACGCCGGTGATGACGTTCACGCTCGGGCGCTGGGTGGCCACGACCAGGTGGACGCCCACGGCCCGGGCCATCTGGGCCAGCCGGGTGATGGAGTCCTCGACGTCACGTGCGGCCACCATCATGAGATCGTTCAGCTCGTCGACCACCACGACGATGAACGGCATCGACTCGTACGGCTGGTCATTGCCGAGCAGTTCGCTCTCGTCGCTGTGCAGGGCGCCGTCGAGCACGGCCGCGTTGTACCCGGCGATGTCCCGGAAGCCCGCCTCTGACAGCACGTCGTAGCGGCGCTCCATCTCCTTGACCACCCACGCCAGGGCATTGGCGGCTTTGCGCGGGTCGGTCACGACTGCGGTCAGCAGGTGCGGCAGGCCGTCGTACTGGCCGAGCTCGACTCGCTTGGGGTCGACGAGGATCATCCGCACCTCGTCAGGCGTGGACCTCATCAGCAGCGACGAGATGATCGAGTTGATGCACGACGACTTGCCCGAGCCGGTCGCGCCGGCAATGAGCACGTGGGGCATCGTCGCCAGGTTCAGCATGACCTCACGGCCCGAGATGTCCTTGCCCATCGCCACTTCGAGCGGGTGCATCGCCTCTGCTGCGGCCTTGGCCGACAGGATGTCGCCCAGCGCCACCAGGTGACGGTCGGAGTTGGGAACCTCGATGCCGATCGCCGACCGGCCCGGGATCGGCGCCAGGATCCGGACATCGGCGGCAGCCATGGCGTAGGCGATGTCTTTGTGCAACGCAGTGACGCGCGACACCTTCACCCCCGGGCCCAGCTTCAGCTCGTAGCGCGTGACCGTCGGCCCAGGCTCCCAGCCGGTGACCTGGGTGTCCACGCCGTGACTGGCCAGCGCCGCCACCAGTGCCTCGGCCCCTGCCGACAACTGCGCCCGATCGAATTGCTGCGTGCCACTGCGCTTCAGCATCGACTTCTTCGGCAGCTTCCAGCGTGGACGCTGACTGCTAGCTCCGGTGCTCTTGCTGCCCGCGCCCGCCACCGGCACAGGTGTCGGGACAGCGCCGTCGGAGGGAGGCTCCACGAATTGGGGCGGCGACGGCTCGAAGCCCGCCTCATCAGCAATCGGCCCATCGGCGACTGACTCGCTGGAACCCGTAGCGGCCGGATCCAGACCCGGAATCTGGCCTGCTGGCTCAGCCTCCAGGTCGTACTGCTCTGCGCCGAACGACGGCGGCTCGGGATCGTCGCCGACCTTCTGCAGGCTTCGAGCGCCCTTGGACAGCGATCCGCTCAGCGTCCGGCCCAACCCAGACAGACCGGCCCAGATCCATCTCAAGACCTGACCGAGGCCGATGTTGGCGACGATCATGACGGCGAACACCATCACCAGCAGCAGCAGGACCCAGGTCGCGGGATCGTCGATGAGGCGACGCAGGGGCTCGGCAACCACGGCACCCAGCACTCCCCCACTGCCTCGCAGGTCCTCCAGCGATCCGAAGCCGTCAGCGGAACCGGACAGGTGTGCGGCTGCGGCGAAGGCGATCGTGAGCATGCTGAGGCCGAAGGCGATACGGCCGCTTCGTTCCGAGGCGGTCATGCGGGCGAGCGCAACGCCGATCCAGACCAGCAAGATCGGCACCACGTAGCGGAATACGCCCAGCAAGACCGCGAGCGCGGTCTCCAGGACGCGTCCCACCACACCCGCTCGGTCGCCCAGCAGGCCCAACGCGCAGATCACGGCGAGCGCGAACAGCGACAGCGCCACAATCTCGCGGGACCGTCCGCTCAGGGCATTGCGAACTACACCCGAGAGCCCACCGCGGGAGCCATCGCGCGTGGACGGCTTCGGCGTGCTCTTCGAATCATCAGCTCCGGCGGCGCCGCGCGCACTCACCTCAGCGAGAGTACCGAGGTCGGGCTACTCCTTCGGAGACCCAGCAGCTCTGCGCTGATTGCGGACCGTCTGCACGGCAACCAGCACGAACATCGCCACGGTGAACGGGATCGAGTATCGGTTGATGAACCTGATGACCGCTCCGAGGGGCCCCGAGAACAGGTCGGCAACCCACCACACCAGCGCCAGACGAGTGAAGGTGCCGGCGAGGTTCACCACCACGAAGGGCAATTGACGCATCCGTGCGATGCCCGACAGCAAGCACATCGGATAGCCAGGGATGGCGAACAGCAGCAGCCAGCCCGCTCGCGGGAACCAGCGCTCCAGCCAGTCCATGGTGCGGATGATGCGGCTGCGGGCACCGAACTCGCCGGCCAGGTAGGCCTTCGCATTGGGGCCGTAGTCGTAGCCGAGCCGGTACAGGAACGGGTCGGTGATGAACAGGCGAGTGAGTCCGATCACCATGAACGCCCACAGCGGGGCCTGATGAGCAACGCCGAGCAGGATCGGGTCGGTCGCGTTGAGCGACAGCAACAGCAGAGGCGCCCGCGCGATCAGGGCAGCGAAGAAGATTTGACCCGCGTACGCCGCAAGTGCAAACCCCACCGGCACAGCAGCCAGCAGCTGCATCCGCTTCCGGTCCGCGTCGCTGATGACGGGCTGGGCGACCGGAGGATCTCCGTCGACGGCATCAGCCGTCGCCCGCTCGTCCCCGCCCTCGTCAGACACCTCGGCCGAGGCTACGCAGTAGGGCTCACCCACTTGCGCACCGGTACGCCCTGATTCCTTGTCTGCGTGCGGCGCGCTGACCTGCTGCATCGGCCCTGCGACCGGATCCAGGCCACCGGCAGTGCATGCGCCCGCGCGATCGCCAGCAACGAGTATGGCGACGTGCAGAGTTGAGGTCTACGCGATGAGGCTGAATTCGGGTGGTGGCTCGGGACCGTCGAGATCAGTCGTCAACGGGCGCCGCGGATTGTGACTCGCACTTCGTGGCCGTTGACGCTGCCACAGCAGTAACGGGGATCGGTGAGTCACGCAGCAAGGCCAACTTGACCCATGTGCGCCACATCCTGGGGAGTCTCAAGGTGTGCTTGTGCAGAACGACGAACAGCTAGTTCACCTGCGGGTCTCCCAACCAACCAAACGAATCGGCATCCCCCCGCCCGCTATTGTTCGAAGCTCCCTGCACGTTCGTCGTCTGCCGCGACCGAACGCCAACCGCGATCGAACATAAACGTCTTGGCCTTGCCTGCCGGGTCTTGAATGGCTACCAACTGAGGGCCATCTGTCCCCGCTCGCTCCACGACGTACAGCCAGTACGAGTTTCCTCGGTCCTGCGCGCACTCGAATTGAACGGCTGACATTCCTACAGGTCGGTCATCAAGCGTGCCTGTCATGGCCTTGACTTCGCACCACTGGGTCGCAGAATCGATTGATGGACCCCGGTAGAGGTCGAAACCCGGATTGTTGGTTCTGGTACGCCGCCAATCTGGCTCACGATCCAAGATGAACTCGATTGCCGAAGCTTCCAGATCCATTCGGGCCGCGTGCTCCAGTTCGTCAGGATCAGCGTCGTCCGCGGCTCCCGAAGTGACCGCAACGTAGGACACAAAGTCACGTGGGCGAGTAGCGCCGGGTGGCTGCCTCAAGGTAACGGCATCGCTACTATCGGCGTCGTATTCGGATTCTTCATTAGCTGATAACTCCGATGCAAGTGAGTCCTGCCTTCGTTCTCTCGGAAGGGACTGAATGCCATTCTCCATTGTGGCGGTTACTCTCTCCCCTTCCTCTTGGGTGATGCCGAGTCGTTCTCGCAGTGCCGCTTCGCTGGTCACACCCATATCCAAGAGCAGATCCAGTAGACCGGCCTCGATGCCCGTCTCTCTTGCCAAGAGTGATAGTGCCGAAGGCTTGAATTCGACTATTGACTGAAGATAACTGTTCGGTTCCCATCCGGTTTCTTCGAAGAAGACCAATGCAGGTAGACGCAGATTATTCGATGAGTCCGGTACCCAAGGACGATCATTCAACTGACGTACAAATGCTGACGGGAAAGTGACGCGCCTGCTGTCGCGATTGAAGCTCCAAGAATAGGTGGTCTGAAATGCGCCAGCTCCGCCACGCCGATAGAGATCGCCCAAGGCGCTCCAAAGTTCACCTGCTCGTGCCCGCCTGTCTGAGTGATCGAGCCGAAGCAGGCTGTCAAGCAATTCGTCCAACCCTTGAATGCCCTTGTCCTCGATCCTGTCCCACGTCGACTTTTCGAGGCCACTACTTCGCCGTATCACCACAAGTTCGTCGTCGGAGAGATCGCACTGGACGTCCTGCAGTCTCAGATGCCGAGAAGCGCCAGCCCGCTCCAATAGGTTTCTGGTTTCTTCGCCCCGAAGACAGGCGACACTGTTGTCTACCACCCGCACGTCCGTAACGCCATCGAAGAGTTGCTGAAGTCGCTCGGTGGCCAAGTACACATCAGTTGGTCTCGACCACAATCCAGATGTACCGACGCCGTCTACAGACTTAACCCACGTTGCACTTCCTAGCGCATCTCCGAGCTTCTCTCGCTGTGAATGTGAATCTGTGCGGGACGCGGCGAGTATCACACTGATATCAGCCGCATATTCCTCATCTGCGACCACGGTTGAATCGATATCGTATTTGGGCAACACGTGGCGTACTACATTGTCAACAGGATCGGGTTCGGAAAGACCTAATGATTCCAAGAATTCCATGGCTTCCGTTGTGCTACACACGGACGCTCGTACAGTCGGGAAACTCGTTTCTGATGAGCCTGGGAGAAAAGCAAGCGGTGCGCCACCATCGAATGGAGGAACATGCGAACCGTCGAAGAGTCGGACAATAGGAAGTGACTCTGCACGCTGGCGTAGTGCCTTTTGACTGCCAAGGAATCTATAGAGGCGCACGATCCACTCGTCGGTCTGCTCCTCTAGGAACTCACGGGTCAGGCGCTGTAGGAGCATGTCCGGAGTTACCTCTTGGACACCAAGCTCTTGCATCAGAAACCCGCGCAACGTTGGGGTTCGATCGCGCGAGATGCTGCCGTGAAGCCACTGGAGTGGCTCGTCGTGATCAAGAAGAGACGCAAGCTGGTCCGGTGCCAACAGTCTGCGAAGATCGTCGGTGCGTCCGAGACAAGCATCTTTGCTCGCCACGTATCCCCCTTCTGCTGTGGGGAGCAGTTCGTGATGAGCTACCGCCAGCTTCGTTTGCTCATGAAGCCGCATGAATATCGAGCCCTCGAGTTTGTCAGGTACGATCGGTAAACACTCAAGGACGTCGGCACTCAGCATCCCGACATCTCGCAGCCAGCGAACGCTATTGACTATGAGTTCGCCAGTTTCTTCCATGCACATCTGGTTCCAAGCATCCGATTCTCGAACGTTCTCCCGACTCGGTGTTGTGTTGTATGGACCTTGGATGAGCAAGCCCAGATGTGTTTCAAGCACAGTCGGGAAATACACCACGAGAGGCGATCGTCTTGCTGGCGCAATAGTCTCCTGTCCATCTGCATCAACTTGCTTGTTCCAAGCCACTTCCACTTCACCGCGATATTCTCCGCTCTCTGCATATACAGGCTGCGAGAACACCAACCATTGATCGCCTATCTCCGATTCACTCGACTCATGGCCGACGACAGTCACCTGACGGACACTAGGTTCCTTTGCCACGGACTCCCGCAGATAGTGGCCGACCAGTGAGCCGTCTATGGTCCACACTATCTCATCTATTTCGCTCAGAAATAGTAGTGAAGAAGTTCCAAGATCAAACAGCGCTTTGGCTATCGTTTCTTTGTTGCCTTCCGAGTTGGCGCTGAAAGGAATTGTTATGAGAGTTTCGTCCTCATTTTTCTGCATGGGCTCTATGGCTACTGGAAAGAAGAAGTTCTCGATGGCGAAGGCTTCGGTGCCGGAGTGGATTTCTGGTCGGTCAGTAAACGCATATACAGATTTGAACCCAACCCCGAACCTGCCGATGCTGGTTTGATCTTTAGTGCTTTCGGCAACTCCGCATACCCCTCGTACGTCTTTCTCGTCGAACGGAATTCCATAATGCGAAACACGTAAACCTGCGCCATCGAGATCAAACGTGACTGTCCGCGGCCCGCTCCAGCCGGTTCTGCGCCGGAGAGCATCTTCGGCATTCTGTAGCAATTCGTAAATGAAGTGCGCTCGGTCAGCGTATAGGTCTGCAAGTAGGAGCTCCACCATTCGAAGTGCCCCTGGACTGTATTCGTCCTCGTTGTCCTTGCGTATCTGGACGTAGTTGCTCGTCATAGCTGCCTCTCCAAGATCTTCACCGGCTCGACAACTTGTGACCGTTCAGGTGATGCCTACCAGCTGTCCAAGCGACATCAAACTGGTCACGATACTCGCTAGTCGGTGGTGGACCGGAGGCCCAAGTCGGCCGCGGTTGTGTTTCCTGCTGCGTTGTTACCGTGCGGCCTTGACTGGAAGCACCGCTTCATCCGCACTTCTGCGTGATTCTCAGATCCACCGTCATCCGCCGTCACGACGCAAGTGAGCTGACCGCGCTTTCGCGTCTCTCCCAGCGAAGAGCTTGTGGCCTCTAGCCTGCGGCGTCATGGATTCGACGATGATGAGTCTGCCGCTCACCCTTGATCCGCTGTTCGAGCGCGCCGAGACGCTGTTTGCCGACAAGGAGCTCGTCACCGCCACCGCGACGGGCATCGAGCGCACGAACTACGGGCGCTGGGCCGAACGGACCCGGCTGCTCGGCGGTGCGCTCGACGATCTGGGCATCTCCGCCGACGGGCGGGTCGCCACCTTTGCGTGGAACACCGACCGCCATCTCGAGCTGTACTTCGCTGCGCCGTGCTCAGGCCGGGTGCTGCACACGCTCAACATCCGGCTGTTCGCCGAGCAGGTCACCTACATCGCCAACCACGCAGAGGACGAGGTGATCTTCGCCGACCGGTCGCTGCTGCCGCTGCTGTGGCCGCTGATCGACACCATGACAACCGTCCGCCACGTGGTTGTCATGGACGACTCCGGCAGCGGCAGCGGACCCGACATTCCCGACGACCCGCGCATCGTCGACTACGAGGAGCTGCTGGCGGCCGCGTCGCCGGCGGGATTCCGCGTCGCCGACGAACGCCAAGCGGCATCCATGTGCTACACGAGCGGCACCACCGGCGAGCCCAAGGGCGTGGTGTACAGCCACCGCTCCACCTACCTCCACACGCTTGCAGCGATGCTGGTCGACTCGGCCGGGGTGTGCGAGAGCGATGTGGTCATGCCGGTGGTGCCGATGTTCCACGCCAACAGCTGGGGTCTCAGTCACGCGGCCGTGGCCGCCGGCGCCAAGCTCGTCAACCCCGGCCCGAACCTCGCGCCCAAACCGCTTGCCGAGCTCATCGAGACCGAGCGGGTCACGCTCGCTGCTGGGGTTCCCACTATCTGGATGGGCGTGCTGGGCGAGCTGGAAGGGCGCGACGTGTCGAGCCTGCGGGCTATTCCCTGCGGCGGCTCGGCGGTGCCCAAAGCGCTGTCTGAGGGGTACCGGGAGGCGGTGGGGCTGCCGATCCTGCAGGCGTGGGGCATGACCGAGACCAGCCCGCTGTGCTCGATCGCACACATCCGCTCCGGCCAGCAGAGCCTCGACGACGACGCCAAGGCCGACCTGCGCACCACGGTCGGCACGATCCTGCCGACTGTGGAGTTCCGCATCTGCGAACCTGACACCACCGATGAGCTGCCACGCGACGGCGAGTCGTCCGGGGAGTTGCATGTGCGAGGCCCGTATGTGACCGGCTCGTACTACAACCGTCCCGACGCGGCCGACTCGTTCACTGCCGACGGCTGGCTGCGAACCGGCGACGTGGCCACCTGCGACCCGAACGGCTACATCCGGCTCGTGGACCGCACGAAGGATCTCATCAAGTCGGGCGGCGAGTGGATCAGCTCGGCCGAGGTGGAGAACGAGATCATGAGCCATCCCAAGGTGGCCGAGGCTGCCGTGGTCGCCGTGGCGTCCGAGCGCTGGATGGAGCGTCCGATGGCGTGCGTGGTGCCCGTCGAGGGAGAGACCATCACCCACGACGAGCTCATCGAGTACCTGACGCCGCGGATGGCGAGGTGGTGGCTGCCGAGCGCGACCCAGATCATCGACGAGGTGCCGAAGACCTCGACCGGCAAGTTCTCCAAGAAAACGCTGCGCGACCGCTTTGCCGATCTCGTCGTTGAGTGAGGCGAGAGTGAGCACCGCCCCTCATATCTCGGAGCCGCGCTTGCTGGTGTGGCTCGCCCTGCGTCTCAAGGGTCTCGGCGAGATCGACGATGTCGCCGCGATCCACGGGCTAGAGCCTGACGACACCGAGTGGCTCCTAGCCGAGCTGGATGCGGCCGGGCACTGCATGTTCCGTGAGGTCGGCGGCGTGCCGAAGTTCATCCTGACACCGACCGGACGCGATGACGGCGAGGCGGCGCTGGCGGCCGAATTGGATGCTGCTGGCACGCGCGAAGCGGTTACTGGGGCCTACCGGGACTTCCTGGCGCTGAACCCCAAGATGCTGCAGCTCTGCACCGACTGGCAGGTGCTTCCGCCAGATCACCCGGCTGCCGCAGGGGCAGGCCCCGGCGACGGCGGGCGGCTGAACGATCACAGCGACCCCGACTACGACGCAGCCGTCATTGGCCGGCTAGAGACTCTGCACGGCGAGCTCGGCGGCGTGCTCGAACAGCTCTGCAGCGCGATGGCTCGCTACGACAACTACGCGCCGCGCTTTACCGAGGCACTCAGCAGGCTGCAGGCCGGCGAACTCGACTACCTCACCAAGCCGATGATCCCCAGCTATCACACCGTGTGGTTCGAGCTTCACGAAGACCTGCTGGCCTCGCTCGGCATCAACCGGGCCGACGAGGGCAGCGTTTGAGCCACGAGCGGCCACGGCGATCCGTCAAATCAGTTGCAGGCGGCCGCGGGCGCAGCAGTAGTCTCGAAACCATGAGCGCTCGATTCGGACGGGTTGTTCCGGCGATGGTCACGCCGTTCGCGGCGGATGGATCGCTGGATGTGGATGCAGGCGTGGCGCTGGCCCGCTGGCTCGTCGGCGAGGGCGCCGAAGGCCTCGTCATCACCGGCACCACCGGCGAGGCCCCCACGATCACCGACGAGGAAGACTGGGATCTCTGGCGCGCCGTCGCAGAGGCGGTCACGGTGCCTGTCGTGGCCGGCACCACCACCAACGACACGGCGCATTCGGTGAGCCAGACCCGCAAGGCAGCCGAACTCGGCGTGGACGGCATCCTGGCCGTCACGCCGTACTACAACCGTCCCTCGCAGGCCGGCATCAAGGCCCACTTCGCCGCAGTCGCCGAGTGCACCGATCTGCCGATCATCATGTACGACATCCCGGTCCGCACGGGGCGCAAGATCGATACGCCCACGCTGCTGGAGCTGGCGCAGATCCCCAACATCGTGGGGGTGAAGGACGCAGCGGCGAATCCGGGCGAGACCGCGAAGGTCATCGCCGAGGCGCCAGCGGGCTTCGAGGTGTACAGCGGTGACGACAGCTTCACGCTGCCGCTGCTTGCGGTCGGTGCCGTAGGTGTGATCAGCGTCGCGGCCCACTGGAGCGCTGCTGAGCACGTGGCGATGTTCGACGCCTGGGAGGCGGGCGACACCACCAAGGCGCGCGAGATCAACGCCACCCTGCTCGAGAGCTACGACTACGAGACCGGCGACGCGGCTCCCAATCCCGTGCCGACCAAGGCCATGCTGCGCACGCTGGGCCTTCGGGTCGGCGAGCCTCGGCTGCCCATGGGCCCGACGCCCGACGGCCTGGAGGACCGCGCTCGAGAGGTCTACGCCCGACTGAAGCAGACTTGAGCCGGCGCAAGCGGCGCCCCTCGACGCGGGGCGCATCGACACAGCCGGCAGTCCCGAAAGGCGGCGCTGCATCGCAGCCCGTGACGGTCACCTTCCTGGGCGGGCTGGGCGACGTCGGACGCAACTGCACCGTGGTGGAGCAAGGCGGCAAGCTGCTCGTCATCGACTTCGGGGTGATGTTTCCCGACCCGGCGATCATGCCCGGGGTGCAGCAAGTGCTTCCCGACATGGGCTGGCTCAACTCGCGTGCCCGCGACGTCGTCGGACTGGTGGTGACGCATGGGCATGAGGACCACCTGGGCGGCGTGCCGCACTTCCTGCGCAGCATCGAGGTGCCGCTGTACGGGTCGGCCCTGTCGATGGCGCTCGCGGAGCACAAGGTGACCGAGGCGCGCCTCGCCGACCGCACGTCGTTTCATGTCATCGGCGACGGCGAGCGCCGCAAGATCGGCCCGTTCGACATCGAGGCGCTGCCGATCACCCATTCGGTGCCCCAGAGCCTGTGCATCGTGCTGCACACGCCGGTCGGTGCGCTCGTGCACACGGGCGACTTCAAGATCGACCCCTCACCGGTGGACGGCCGGCTGACCGACTTGGACCGCTTGCGGGAACTGGGCGACGAGGGCATCGCGCTGCTGATGGCCGATTCCACCAACGCCGACCGGCCGGGGCGCAGCGCATCGGAGACCGAGATCGGCGCCACGCTGCGGCGGCTGTTCAGCGAGCGGCCGGACCGGCGTCTGATCGTGAGCTGCTTTGCCAGTCACCTGCACCGGGTCCAGCAGATCTGCGATGCCGCGATATCCGAGGGCCGGGTGGTGGTCCCTCTGGGTCGCTCGATGGTGAACAACTTCCGCATCGCTCGCCAGCTGGGGGTTCTCGACGTTCCGGAGCGTGCGGTAGCCGGTGTCGAGCAGCTCGGCAGCCTTGAACCTCGGGACGTCTGTGTCGTGTGCACCGGCAGTCAGGGCGAGCCTGGTGCGGCGCTGTCGCAGATCGCCGGCGGAGCGCATTCCGAAGTGACCACCGGCCCTGACGACACGGTGATCCTGTCAAGCCACCCGATCCCGGGCAACGAGCGAGCCGTGTTCCGGCTGGTGTCGCGGCTGGCCCGCCAGGGTGCCGAGGTGATCCACGACGGCCACGAGCAGGTCCACACGTCCGGACATGCCCAGCGCGACGAGCTGCGCGAGCTGCACCAGGCGTGCCGGCCACGCTGGTTCGTGCCGATCGAGGGCGAGTACCACATGCTGGCCCGCCACGCCGGGCTTGCCCGAGAACTCGGCATGAAGGCCAAGCGAGTGCTGACGCTGACTGACGGCGCCCAGATCACGCTCAAGGGCAACGAGCTCCAGGTCCGCGCCGGCGTGCCGGCGCCGTATCACTACGTGGACGGGACGCTCGACGATCCTGACACCGAGGTCATCGGCGAGCGCTTGGCCCTCACCGCAGGATTCGTGCACGTGACCGTCGTGCTGGACCGCAAAGGTCGTCTGGCGACCGCACCCGACATCGCCTCGCAAGGCTGGCTGGACGTGACCAAACACGCCGATGTCGTCGAAGCCCTGTCCGACGAGGTCGCCGAGTCCGTCGAGCGAGCCGTCAAGCAGTCACGGGCCAACCCAGACTCCGAAGAGATCGAGCGGGTGATCCGCCGAGCTGCGGGCCGCTTCGTCGGCACCCGCACCCGCCGCCGCCCCGCCATCTCCGCCGCCGTCATCTCCCTCGACTGAGCCTGGTCACATCGCCATCGGTGAGCCTCGCCGATGTCACACGACGCGGATGGGGTGCGGGAGGGGCTGGTTGAAGAGGTAGCCCTTCTCGTTGAACGGCACCGCCTCGGGCTGGGTGTTTCCGGCGACATCGGTGGCCCTGGTCATCACGGTGTGCATCCCGGCAGGCGCCTCCCAGGCGAACTCGAAGCGCACCCACCCCAGACGTGCCTGCGGCCCGATCAGCTCCGCTCCTCGCCAGGTCGCGCCCGAGTCGTTGCTCCATTCGACTTCGGCGATCCGGCCTGCGGGCGAGTGCGCGTAGCCGCCGATGCGATGAGCGCCGGCGTCGATCTCGGCCGGCCAGGGCAGCGCCAGCGCACTCTTGATGCTCTGGGTGGTCACCACCTGCCCCGAGGCTTCGCCCTCGGGCGGGTAGTCGTCGCCGATCAAGACATACGAGGTGGTGTTATTGCGAGTCCACTGCTGGGAGGCCGAGACCACGACGCGGCTCAGCCACTTGATGCTGGTGCTGCCCACCCAGCCGGGTACCAGCGCACGCAGCGGGAAACCGTGGTCACGCGGCAGCGTCTCGCCATTCATGCCATGCACCAGCAGCGTGTCGGGGTCCATGGCCTTGGTCGCAGGGATCACGCGGCGGAATCCAGCCTCCGGCGATTCGACATCCATGCCGACGAGCAGCACGCTGACAGCGCCTTGGCGGATGCCTGCTGCTCGCAGGACATCGGCGAGCGGCACGCCGGTCCATTCGGCATTGCCCACTGCTCCGGTCTTCCACTGGTCGCCCTTCGCGACCCTGCCGTTCAACTCGTCGAACATGGCCCGGTGATTGCCGGCGCATTCGAGGTAGGCCTCGATCGTGCGGCTCTCCATCGCCCTCACCTCGTCATAGGACAGCTCCATGGGCCTCGCCACGGCGTCGCCTTCGATGCTCAGCGACCAATCGTCTGGGTCCACGTCGAGGCTGACCGAGTTGTTCCGGACGAAGAAGTACCGGTGGGGCGTGATCGAGCCGTCCATGTTCTCCAGGCGGGACTCGAGGCCTTTGGTGCCGTGGACGATGAACGGCGCCGGGTCCTTGAACCACGGCGCCTTCGTGGCAGCCAGAGCGGTGAACGCCGAAGTGTCCGCCGGGACCCGTGTCGGTGTGCATGCGGCCAGCACCGCGGAGGCGCCGCCCGCCGAGAGCAGCCACAGGAAGCGGCGCCGCGTCATGCCGCGCTCGTGTGCTAGCTCCCACAGTCCCCGCCGCTGGCCGGCTGCGCTCACCGCCTAGAGCTGCAGGTAGGTATCGAGACCGATCGTGACACCGGGGTAATCGCCGATGGACTTGCAGGCGAGCAGCACGCCCGGCATGAACGACACCCGATCCAGGCTGTCATGGCGGATCGTCAGCGTCTCCCCTGCCGTGCCCAGCAGCACCTGCTGGTGCGCAACAAGGCCCCGCAGCCGGACGGAGTGAACGGGAATGCCGCCGGGACCCTTGCCGCCGCGGGCACCCGGCACCACCTCGTCGCGGGTGGGATCCGGCCCCCAGTCATCGGAGGCCTCTGCCATCGCACGCACGGTCTGCATGGCGGTGCCAGAGGGTGCATCCACCTTGTTGTCGTGATGCAGCTCGATGACCTCGGCCGTGGGGAAGAAGGGCGCGGCCAACTCGGCGAAGCGCATCATCAGCACGGCGCCGATCGCAAAATTCGGGGCGATGAGGCAGTTGCTGTCAGTGAACGCCGCACGGCAGCGCTCGTAGTCGTCGGGATCGAGGCCGCTGGTGCCTACGACCGCGTGCACGCCGTTCGCAGCGCACCATGCCAGGTTTTCGCGTGCTGCAGCAGCCACGGTGAAGTCGACCGCCACGTCGACGCCAGCCGGGTCGATGTCGGCGACCGACGCGACGATGTCGATGCTGCCGGTGACGTCACGCTGACCGCCAGCGCCAGGGTCAACACCAGCCGCCAATTGCAGCTCGTCGTCGCCGGCTACGGCCTCGCACACCGTGGCGCCCATCCGTCCGCCTGCGCCGAACACCAGCACTCTCACGTCGGTCACGCTAGTGGCGCGCAGAGGCCCAGCCCCACGGGCCCGCGCCGCCCATCACATGAGGATGGGGAGCTCAAGCGGGAAGAAACGGACCTCCAGCGGAGCTCGTCGCTCCGGCGGGCTACTCCGCTCAGCGGCGGCCGCGACGGCGGCCTGAACCCCGTCCGGACTGCTCGAGCTCGGGCCCGAGGTCGCCGTAGACGTCCTTCGCGATCTGCTCGAAGTGCTCGCCGAATGACACATCTTCACGGGCAGTGCCGCTGGGCGCCGAGGCGACGCCGCCTTCGTCATCGCTGTCGCTGGCAGCAGCCGGTGCGTCGGCACCGTCGCCTGCCGGCACCGTCGCAGCCACCGGCGTGCGGGATCGGCGTGTGCCATTGCCGCTGCTGCGATCCCGATCCCGGCCGCGCTCGCGCCGTGGCGGCGCGTCGTCGTGCGCTCCGTCGGCATCGCCTTCGGAACCCCCGACCTGCGTCGGATCGGCCGGTGAGAGGCTGATCTTGCCGTTGGGGTCAATCTCCTCGACGATCACGCTGACCACGTCGCCGAGCTCGAGCACTTCCTCGACCGAGTTCAACCGCCGCTTGCCGCCCAGCTTGGAGATGTGCAGCAGTCCGTCGGTGCCGGGCAGCACGTTGACGAATGCGCCGAACTTGGTGATGTTGACCACGCGGCCCTCGTAGGTGGCGCCCACGTCAGGCGTCGGCGGGTTGACGATCAGCCGGATCTGACGCTCGGCTTCGGCGACGACCTCACGATCGGTGGCGCCGATGCTGACCGTGCCGACGGTGCCGTCGTCGTCCACGTTGATGTCGGCACCGGTCTCCTCCTGGATGGAGTTGATGACCTTGCCCCGCGGGCCGATGACCTCGGCGATCTTGTCGATCGGGATCTCGAAACTGGTGATCTTCGGCGCCGTCTCGCCCACGTCGGGCCTCGGCTCGGCAATCGCGGCGCGCATGACCTCGAGGATCTGCAGGCGAGCTTGGCGGGCCTGTTGCAGCGCCTGTGCCAGCACTTCGGCGGGGATGCCTTCGATCTTGGTGTCGAGCTGCAGCGCCGTGATGGCGTCTTCGGTGCCTGCGACCTTGAAGTCCATGTCGCCGAATGCGTCCTCGGCGCCGAGGATGTCGGTGAGCGTCACGTACTTGCCGTCGGCATACACCAAGCCCATCGCCACACCGGCCACGTGATCGACGATCGGCACGCCGGCGTCCATCAGCGACAGCGACGATGCGCACACCGACCCCATCGAGGTGGAACCGTTGGAAGTGAGCACGTCCGACACCAGCCGGATGGCGTACGGGAAGTCTTCCTTGGACGGGATGACCGGGAAGATCGCCCGCTCGGCGAGTGCGCCGTGGCCGATCTCGCGCCGCTTGGGGCCGCGCATGAAGCCGGCCTCGCCGGTGGAGAAGGGCGGGAAGTTGTAGTGGTGCATGAACCGGCGACGGTCCTGCGGGTTGAGCGTGTCGACGATCTGCTCCATCCGCGACATGGCCAGGGTGGTCACGTTCAGCACCTGGGTCTCGCCGCGCTGGAACAGGCCCGAGCCGTGGGCGGTGCGGCCGAGGTAGCCCGCAACCGACGAGAGCGGCCGGACCTCATCTGTCGCACGCCCATCAATACGGAAGCCGTCGGCCACGATGCGCTCGCGCACGATCTCCTTCGACAGCGACCTGACGGCCTCGCGGATCTGATCGGGGGCACCGTCGAGATCGGCAAACTCGGCAGCGACCTCGTCGATCACGGCCTTGCTGGTCTCGGACTGTGCGGCCTCGCGCTCGGCCTTGTCGGCGATGGCCATCACCTCACGCATGCGATCGGCAGCAACCTCGCGCACACGGTCGAGCACCTCGTCGGAGTAGTCCTTGCTGGACGTGTACTCCATCACCGTGATCGGGCCGGATTGCTCTTCGACCATCCGGCGCAGCGATTTCTGCAGCTCGATGATGTCGTCGATCCACTGCTTGGAGGCCTCGAGGCCGCTCGCCAGAACCTCCTCGGTGACCTTGGGAGCGCCCTCGGCGTAGTACTCGAACGCCTTCTCGGTGCCGCCGGCCTCCACCATCATCACGGCGATGTCGCCGCTGTCGAGCTGGCGACCGGCCACGACCATCTCGAACGTGGCCGCGTCGGACTCTTCGTGAGTGGCGAAGGGAATCCACTCGCCGTCGGTGGAGTAGGCGATGCGCACCCCGGCGATCGGGCACTCGAACGGGATGCCGCTCAGCCACAGCGCCGCCGATGCGCCGTTCAGCGCCACGATGTCGTAGGGGTTGACGTGGTCGGCGCCGAGGATCGTGCCCACGATGTGGGTGTCGTGGCGGTAGTCGCCCGGGAAGTTCGGCCGCAGCGGGCGGTCGATCAGCCGACACACCAGGATCGCATCATCAGATGCGCGCCCCTCCCGCCGGAAGAACGAGCCGGGAATCCGGCCCACCGCGTACATGCGCTCCTCGATGTCGACGGTGAGCGGGAAGAACGACGCGCCGTCGCGTGGACGGTTCGACGCGGTTGCGGTGACGAGCACTTGTGTGTCGCCGATGCGGGACGTGACCGCCCCGTTGGCGAGGCCGGCAAGCACGCCGGTCTCGAAGGTGATGGTCTTGTCGGTGCCCGCGATGGGACCGGTGACCGAGATGGCTTCAGCCATGTCTGCTCCTGTTGTGGGGGTGGGGATCGGTGGTCAGCGCCGAAGGCCGAGCTTTGCGATCAAAGCCCGGTACCGCTCGACGTCGTTGGCGTTCAGGTAGTCGAGCAACCTGCGCCGACGTCCGACGAGCTTCAGCAGCCCTCGGCGGCTGTGGTGATCCTTGTGGTGGGTCTGGAGGTGTTCGGTGAGGTGCTCGATGCGTGCGCTCAACTGCGCCACCTGCACCTCTGGCGATCCGGTGTCGGCCTCCGAATGGCGATATTCGTCAATCACCGAGGCCGCTGGACTTGATCTCTTGGCACTCATGCCGTTGTTGTTCCCTGTGGTTGTGGTGCCGAGCGGCTGATGCAGGGTCTGTGACTGCGAAGCCTGCTGCGGCGACCGGCCGGGCATCCCGGCCGTGCTTTCTGTCTCTTGTCTGGCGTGCAGGCTACCAGCGGGACGCTCGGCGGCCCCTCAGGTATGCAGGCACTTGGCCGCGTCTTCGATGTCGCGGCGAAGCTGGGCCTTCAGCTCCTCGATGCCGTCGAAGCGCCGCTCGGGTCGCAGCCGGCGGACGAAGCGAACCTTGGCCGCCTCGTCGTAGAGGTCGCCGCGGAAGCCGATCAGGTGCGCCTCGATCAGCGAACGCTCGGCGAAGTCGTAGAACGTCGGCCGGCGGCCGATGTTGACGGCCGCTGGGTATTGGGCACCGTCGGGGCGCACGTACCACGCGGCATACACGCCGTCGGCCGGAATCTGCAGGTCGGGGGTAGTGGGCAGGTTCGCCGTGGGCACGCCGATCTGGCGGCCGCGGCGATCGCCGAGCGTGACGACCCCGCGCACCTCGAACGGCCTGCCGAGCAGCCGGTGGGCACGCTCCACATCGCCAGCGGCAAGCGCCTCGCGGATCGACGTGGACGAGATGACGTCACCGTCGCCGGTCATCTGCTTGACCAGCGGCAGGCCGGCCACCTCGTACCCGTGTTCCGCGCCCACCTGGCGCAACGTTTCGATGTTGCCTCGGCGTCCCTTGCCGAAGTGAAAGTCAGCACCGACCACGATGGCCCGAGCGGACAGGCAGTTGACGAGAATCTCGTGAGCGAACTGCTCGGCGGGCACGGCCGCCTGCGCTTCGTCGAAGGTGACCACCAGCGTGAAGTCGACGCCGGTCTCGGCCAGCAGCTCCAGCTTGTGGTCGAGATCGCACAGCAGCAGTGGGGCGGATTCCGGCCGCACGACGGTGGCCGGGTGACGGTCGAACGTCACGACCGCAGTCGAGCATCCCCGCTCGGCCGCCAGGCGATGCATCTCAGAGATCACGGTCCGGTGCCCCCGGTGGACGCCGTCGTACTCGCCCACGGTCACGACGCTGCCGTGCTCGAGCACCGGGCACCAATCCAAGTCGCGGATGACCTCCATGCGCGTAACGCTACTCAGCGGCTGGGCCTCTGGAGCAGGTGCGCCCGCTGGGGAGGCGGCAGTGCCCTCTGCTAGCGCGGCAGGACCGTCGCGCGCTGGCGCCCGTCGACGAGCTCGTGCACTGCAACGAGTTGCCCGTCGGGGTCGAACAGCGCCCAGGGACCGGCGCCCGTATAGCGATGAGCGGCCAGGTGCGTGCCGTGACGGGCCGCGGCGGCCTCATCGTCGGTCAGGCAAATCTGCACCAGGTCGCGTACCAGCTCGGCCGGTGGCCGGAGCTCTGCGTGATCAGCGGGCTCGGCTTCGGCCAGCGAGAACGAGCCGCTGCGCGTCCGCCGCAGCGATCGGATGTGAGCTCCGCCGCCTAGGGCGCATCCCAAGTCAGCCCCCAGAGTTCTCACGTAGGTGCCGGCGGAGCAGTCAACCGACGCCCGGTACACCAGCGGATCGCCAGTGGCCTCGACCTCGAATCGGTACACCTCGACCTCACGCGGCACACGATCCGCAGTGTCTCCCGCCCGGGCAATCTCGTGCAGGCGACGGCCGCCGACACGAACCGCAGACACCATCGGCGGCATCTGGGAGATGGTGCCGACGAAGCTGCTCGCAGCATCGGCGACATCAGCCGGACGCAGCGACATGGACCAGGTCGCAACTGGCTCGCCGGCAGCATCGAGCGTGCTGGTCTCGACCCGGAACACGATCTCGCACTCATAGCTCTTGCGGCCTGCGGTGGCGAAGCGCAGCAGGCGCGTCGCATTGCCGATGCCGACCACCAGAACGCCGGTTGCAGAAGGGTCGAGCGTGCCGGCGTGGCCGATGCGCCGCTCGCCGAAGCGGCGTCGCAGCATGGTGACGACGTCGTGAGACGTGGGGCCGGCCGGCTTGTCGACGATGACCGTGCCGTGGACGGTGGCCGGACGGCGTCGCGCCATCAGCGCTCGCCGGCTTCGTCCCGCTCAGCGGCGTTGTCGGCGAACTCACGCTCTTCGTGCTCGCCGGACAAGCCGGCGAACCCAGCCTCATCCTGCTCGCCGGACAAGCTGGCGAGCAGGTCCTCGATTCGCTCGGCGGCAATGGCCCCCTGATCGCGGCGGAAGCGAAGCGTGGGCGTGCGTCTCAGGCTGGTCTCCGCCCCCAGCGCTCGCTGGAGACGGTGATGATGCTCATCGAACGCCGCAGCCGCCCTGTCCGCGGCGTCGTCATCGCGAACGTCGTAGTGCACCACGGCGACGCTCAGTTCGCGATCGACATCCACGCCGGCAATCACGATGCCCTCGAACGACTCGTCGAGTCGCTCCATCTCCGAGGCGACGACGCCGCGCACGAGCTGGGCGACGCGGTCCGTCCGCTCGTATCTGTGCGCAGTCGGCATGGTGCGCCGCCGGCGGTTGGGGCGACGAGCCATCGTGCCGGTGCTCCGTCAGGCGACGCGGGCGATCTCGCGTTCGGTGTACGTCTCGATCACATCGCCCTCTTTCAGATCAGAGAAGTCAGACAGACCGATGCCGCACTCCATGCCCGCAGACACCTCGGCAACATCGTCCTGGAAGTGCCGCAACGACGAGATCGAGCCCTTCCAGATGATCGTGCCGTCACGCAGGAACCTGACCTTGGCGCCGCTGCGCACGTTGCCGTGCTCGACGACACAGCCGGCCACGGGCCCGACGCCCGAGATGCGGAACACCTGCCGCACCTGCGCCTCGCCCGCGACGATCTCCTCGAACTCCGGCTCGAGCAGGCCGACCATGGCGTTCTGCACATCGGTGATGAGGTCGTAGATGATCTCGTACAGCCGAACTTCGACATCCTCGGTCTCGGCTGCCTGCCGCGCGTTGCGGTCGGGACGCACGTTGAAGCCGATGATCGTGGCTTCCGATGCTGCGGCCAACTGCACGTCGTTCTCATTGATGCCGCCGACGCCACGGCTGACAAACGAGAGCTTGACGTCGTCGCGCTCGAGCTTGCGCAGGCTGTCGGTGACTGCCTCGAGCGAGCCGTGGACATCTGCCTTGAGCACCAGGTTGAGGGTGGCCGTCTCGCCGGCCTGCACCTGCTTGAAGATGTCTTCCAGCCGCGCGCCGCCGCCGCTTCCGCCAGCGGAGCCCGCCAGGCTGGCCTGGCGCTGCCAGTGTTCGCGGGTCTCGGCCACCTTGCCTGCGGTCTTCTCGTCGGGCGCCACGACGAACAGATCGCCCGAACGCGCCACCTCGCCGAGACCGAGCACCTCCACGGGCATGGACGGACCGGCCTCGTTGAGCGGCGCGCCGCGATCGTCGGTCATGGCGCGCACGCGGCCCCACGCAGCGCCCGCGACCATCGGTTCGCCGATGCGCAGAGTGCCGCGCTCGACCAGCACGGTCGCCACTGGGCCGCGCCCGCGGTCGAGATGGGCTTCCAGCACGATGCCGACCGCACGCCCAGACGCAGGGGCGGCCAGCTCCTCGAGCTCGGCGACGAGCAGGATCTGGTCGAGCAATTCGTCGATGCCATCGCCCGTCATGGCTGACATGGGAACAGTGATCACGTCGCCGCCGTAGGACTCGGGCACCAGGCCCCGCTCGGACAGCTGGGCTCGCACCCGGTCGGCATCGGCACCGGGTCGGTCCATCTTGTTGATGGCGACGATGATCGGCACCTCCGCTGCGCGTGCGTGGTCAATGGCCTCGGCCGTCTGGGGCATGACGCCGTCATCGGCCGCGACGACCAGCACGACGACGTCGGTGGCCTGCGCTCCCCTGGCTCGCATCGCCGTGAAGGCCTCGTGACCGGGCGTGTCGATGAACGTGATCCGCTGACCGCTCCGGGTGGTCTGGTACGCGCCGATGTGCTGGGTGATGCCGCCTGCCTCGCCCTCGACGACGTTCGAGGAGCGGATGCGGTCGAGCAGCAGCGTCTTGCCGTGGTCGACATGACCCATGACCGTGACCACCGGCGGCCGGATCTGAGCGCCATCGTCGGCGAGGTCGACCTCGAGCGCCCGCAGCAGCTCCTCTTCCTGCTCCGCTCCGGGCTCGGTGATGCGCACTTCGGCGCCCAGCTCCGCGGCGAACAGCTCGATCATGTCGTCGCTGAGCGACTGCGTGGCCGTCACCATCTCGCCCTGCTGCAACAGGAAGCGCACGATGTCGGCCGCCGAGCGATTCAGCCGGGCAGCGACATCTTGGGCCGTCGATCCCCGCTCGATGACGATCTCGCCATCGGGGACGGGCGCATCGATCGGGGTGTACGCAGTGAGCTGCTGGGGCTGCAGTTCTTCGCGCTGACGGCGCCGGCGCCGGCGCGGTCTGCCTCGCGGACCGCCTCGTGGTGCACCTCGCGGCCCTCCCGGACGAGCGCCGCCGGGGGGGCCGCCTGGACGGCCGCCGGGGGGCGGCGGAGCCCCAGCGTGAGCGCGCCCGCCACCGGGCCCGCCTCCGTGCGGCCGGTCGCCGCCTCCTGGGGAGCGCCGGAAACCGCCGGGGGGGCCTCCTGAGCGGTAGGGCCCGCCGCTGCGGGCAGACGTGCGGGGAGGACCTGGCGGCGGGGGAATCGGCTTGCCGGACCCCGAACGAGGTGCCGCCGGCGGGGGCGGGATCGGCCGACCGTCGGCAGATTTCGGCGGCAGCGGCAGGCGAGGCGGCGGCGCGGTTCCGGGCCCGTCTTCGGGCGCCGGGCGCGGGGGCGCGGGCGCCTCGGGCGCGCGCTCCGCCGGCCGTCCGGACGGCGGCAGAATCGGCCGTGCCGACTCTTGACCGCTCGAGGTGACGAGCCGCCGCGGCGGCGGCACTGGCGGCGGGGCACCCGCCGACTGCGGCGTGCTCGGCGGCGGCGGGGTTCCCGGCGGCGGCAGGTCAGGCGGCTTCGGCGGAGCCGATTCGGCAGCAGCCGGCTGAGGCGCTGGCTGCGGCGATGCGTCCGGAGCCGGCGCGATTGGGGGGGCCTGCGGAACGACCTCCGGGGCGGGCGCAGATTGCGCCGGCGGCTCTGGCTTGGCCGGCGCTGTGCGAGCCGGGCGGGCCGGACGGGTCGCCGGCCGCGGCTGCGGCGCCTCCGCAGCATCGTCGGCCTTCGTCGCTTGCTCGGCTGCCGCCGCAGACTTTGCAGGAGCCTTGCGGGCCTTGCGGGCCTCAGGCGGAGGCTCGTCACGAATCAGCCCCTCCCGCGCCGCCTTGCGCCGGACGCGATCAGCCTGAGCGTCCTCCATGCTGGACGAGTGCGTCTTCACACCGATGCCCAGCGACTCGCACACGTCGAGCACCTCGGTGAGCGTCATGCCCAGCTCTTTGGAGAGCTCGTGAACGCGGACTTTCTTCGGCAAGCGGTCGGTCTTTCTGTCGGGAGCTGACGGGGTGCCCGGCGGGGCCCAGGGGATGAAACGAGGACGCGACGAGCGGGGCCATCGGCCTCACGGCGTCGTCGAGTCCGATGGAAGGGTACTGGCGTCGGTGGGAGCCTCTGCAGGAGTGTCGTCGGCGGCAGTGTCGTCGACGACAGCCTCGTCGGCATCTTGGTTCTCGGTGACGGCTTCGGACCACTGGCCAGCAGTGATCGCTTCGCTGCCGTCAGCGGGAACCCAGGTCTGCTCTCCGGTGTCCGGGTCGGTCACCCACTCCCCCTCGGCCCACTCCTCTCCGGAGTAGCCGGCCTCCTCCTCGGCGATCTGGGTCTCGCTCTTGATGTCGATGCGCCATCCGGTGAGCCGGGCCGCCAAGCGCGCGTTCTGGCCCTCGCGGCCGATCGCCAGCGACAGCTGGTGGTCGGGCACGACCACCTCGGCAACACCTTCGTCTGAATGGAAGCGGACCTCGCGGACACGAGCCGGCGACAGTGCCTTTGCCACGAAGTCGTGGAGATCGTCAGAGAAGGGGACGATGTCGATCTTCTCGCCCCTCAGCTCGTTCACCACCTGGCGTACCCGGCTGCCCCGCGCACCCACGCACGCTCCGACCGGGTCGATGTTGGGGTCATTCGACCAGACGGCGATCTTCGTGCGATGGCCCGGCTCACGCGCACATGCCTTCAGCTCGACGACACCGTCGGAGATCTCGGGGACCTCCAGCTTGAACAGCTCGCGGATCAATCCCGGATGCGTGCGCGACACCACGATCTGCGGGCCCTTGGCGGTCTTGCGGACCTCCACGATGTAGGCCTTGAGGCGGCTGTTGGGCTCGGGCCGCTCGTAGGGAACCTGCTCAGATTGAGGCAGCAGGGCCTCGACGCGCCCCAAGTCGAGCAACGTGTAACGCGCATCGTTCTGCTGGATGATGCCGGTGACGATGTCGCCCTCGCGTCCGGCGTACTCGTCGTACTTCATGTCGCGTTCGACTTCGCGGATGCGCTGGTTCAGGACCTGCCGGACGGTTTGGGCCACGATCCGGCCCAGGTCGTGGGGGGTGTCATCCCATTCGCGCAGCACATTGCCCAGCTCGTCGACTTCCTGGGCATACACCGTGATGTTGAACGATTCGTCGATGATGACGTAGGCCTGCTCGGCGGCACCCTCGCGACGCTTGTATGCCGATTCGAGGCCGTTCGCAACAGCCTCGAGCAAGACCTCGGTGGTCATGCCCTTCTCGGCGGCGAGTGCCTGGAGCGCCTCCATGATCTCGGGGCTGTTCATCGTCCCTGCCTTCCTGAAGGGCTCCGTGGCGTGCGCCGCGGCGGTGAACCCCATTCGAATGTCGTGCGGGCCTTGGCGATGTCGCCGAATGGCACCGACAGCGCCTGGCCGACCTCGGGCTGGTCGCGCTCGTCAGCCGCGCAGCTGCCGGACATCTCATCGATGCGGACCGACACCGCGGTCGCGTCCGCGCTCAGAATCTCGCCCACGATGCGCCGGCGCAGCGGTCCGCTCGTGCGGATCACTGCCCGCTCGCCCACTGCACCGGCAAAATGATCCGGACGGCGCAGGCGGCGCTCGAGTCCGGGGCTGGACACTTCGAGCACATAGCGCCCGTTGATCATGTCGGCGGCATCGAGCGCAGCGGACAGCCTGCGGCTGAGCGTGCTCAGCGCGTCAACGCCGATGGCGTCACCCTCCGATGCTGTTGCCAGCACGACGAGCGTGCCGCCTCGCCACTGCACGTCGTAGACGGCGCAGCCGGTCTCAGCGGCGATCGGCTCGGCGAGTGCGGTGACCTGCGAGGGGTCGACGGCAGACGGGGCGCGCGCGGCCGCCGCGGTGTCAGTCATCGCAACCTCCCTGTCCGCGTCGCCCCAGCCGCCCTCGGGGCTGTGCCTGCGGTACCAGCCCTTGCGGCCGAGCCACAAGAACGCGAGCCACAAGAACACGGCGCAGAGCCCAGGTCCGACCGAAACTGTCCTGTACGCACGACGCTACCAAGGCACTCTGACAACCCGCGCGCAGCGGGTGCCCGCTGCGGGAGCGACCGCAGACTCAGCGGCGCCGGATGAGGGCGACGCGCTCCGCAGCGTGATTGACGTCGTCGCCCTGCTCGCTCAGCAGCGCAGCTCGGTCGGCTTCGGCAGCCTCCGCGGCGCCGACTTCGGCCTTGCGCAGCGCGGCCTCGGCGCCGTCGGCCGCCACGATCTCGGCCCAGCTCACCAGCGCCGTGACCATCTGGTCCTCGGGCACCACGGACACCACCTGGCCCTTGACAAACAGATGCCCACGGGATCGGCCCGCGGCGATTCCCAGGTCGGCATTGCGGGCTTCGCCCGGCCCGTTGACCACGCAGCCCATCACGGCCACCTGCACCGGCAGGTCGAGGTCAGCGAAGGCCGCTTGCGCCTCTTGAGCCACCGAGATCACGTCGACTTCGGCGCGGCCGCACGACGGGCATGCAATCAGATCGGTGCCGGAGCGCTCCCGCAGGCCCAATGCCTGGAGCAGCTGCTGGCCTGCTGTGGCCTCCTGGACGGGATCGGCGGTGAGGCTGTAGCGGATGGTGTCGCCGATGCCCTCGTTGAGCAGGGTGGCGATGCCGGCAGTCGCCTTCACCAGTCCGGCAGGCGGGGGCCCGGCTTCGGTGACGCCGAGGTGCAGCGGGAAATCGACCTCATCGGCGAGCATCCGGTACGACTCCACCATCAGCGTCACATCGCTGGCCTTGACCGAGATCTTGACGTCGTCGAATCCCACCTCGTCGAAGTAGCCCAGCTCGCGCTTGGCCGACTCGACCAGCGCGGCAGGCGTCATGCCGAAGCGCGATTCGATGTCGGGGTCGAGGGAGCCGCCGTTGACACCGATGCGAATCGGCACGCCGCGATCGCGGGCCTCCGTCGCGACAGCGCGGATCTGCTCGGGCTTGCGAATGTTGCCCGGATTCAACCGCAAGCAGGCCACCCCGGCGTCGAGCGCCGCCAACGCCAGCCGGTACTGGAAGTGGACGTCGGCCACCAAAGGCACCGGCGAACGGGGAACGATCTGCGCGAGCGCCTCGACGGCCGCGATGTCGTTTGCCGTGCAGCGCACGATGTCGGCTCCAGCGCCGGCCAGCGCGTAGATCTGGGCAAGGGTGCCGTCGACGTCCGACGTCTTGGTTGTGGTCATCGATTGCACCGATATGGGCGCCCCGCCCCCGACCGCGACCGCGCCGACATGCACCTGACGGGTCTGGCGACGGGTGTAGGTGCTGGACGTGCTCATGCGGTTCAGCCTCCTACAGATCAATCGGATTGGCGATGTCGAGGTAGAGCAGGCCGATCGCCAGCAGCAGGAGGAAGGTCGCTACGAATGTGGTGACGGGCGCCAGCTTGCGCGGATCACTCAGGTACCGGCCGCGTCCCCCGCGCTCGCGCCAGCGCTCGTAGGTCGCAACCGCCAGGTGACCACCATCGAGGGGCGGCAACGGCAACAGGTTGAATGCCCCGATGAAGATGTTCGCAAGGCCAAAGAACATCACTCGATTCGACCATTCGACCGAGGAATGCGACAAGATGTGACCGAAGCCGTATATCCCCAGCGGTCGTGTTCTCAGGTTTTCGTTGGCCGTTGGATCACCTGGAGGAGAGAACACGCGGTCGACGAGTTCGTCAACATTTGCGAACAAAGACCAGAGCGCAGCGGCCGATCTTGGGATGGCGCGGCCGACATCCCGGAGCGCCCGAAGCGCTGCTGTCGGCACACCCACGGTCTCGTACGCAATGACCGACTGGATATCAACGCCGAGCCGGCCTGACCCTGTCGCCGGGTCCGTCGCTACCGTGGCTTCCAGCGAGAGCAAGTTGCCATCACGTTCGACAGTGAGCGACACATGTTCGCCAGGTCGAGACCGGACTTGCGACAAGAAGGCATCCAAGTCCTCTGTGTCGGCGCCGGCCACTGCCACAACTCGGTCGCCGACTTCTAGGCCGGCCGTACGTGCAGGTGACACAACACCGTCACTTCCAACCAGCACTTCAGAGATTCGCCACTGTTCGCTGTCGTCAACGGGCGCCCCGAGCGCCGCGTGCATGATCAGAAATGCGATGAACGCGAGCACCAGATGCATGAAAGAGCCGGCGCACAGCACCAGTACCCGCCGCGGATAGCTCTTCACGCGGAATGCGCGGTGCTCGTCGCCTGGCGCCACGACATCGTCGCGTGACATGCCAATGATGCGTACATACGCCCCCAAGGGCAACGCACGCAAGCCATACGACGTCTCACTTCGCTGGAAGCCCCAGAGCCGCGGTCCGAATCCCAAGTAGAAGTCGGTGACCTTCATCCCGACCGCGCGAGCGGCTGCGTAGTGGCCCAGTTCGTGCATGAACAACATGCCGAGAATTGCCCCGACAACTGCCGTCACCGTCACGACAGCGAGCGGATAGCACCACACCAGGTAGCCGAGAGCGACGAGCACCAGCGACGCTCCGGCTCTGCGCGTTGTCGAACCCGCCCGGGAGGACAGCGGCTCTCGTTCGGGAGAATGGCCCTTCATGCGCGGATGCCCATCGCTGCCGCGGCGGCATGTCGACGGCCCTCACGATCCGCTGCGATGACGGCGTCCACGCTGTCCGCAGCGGCTCCGTCGTGATGCTGCATCGCAACGTCGATCACGCGCTCGATCTCGTGCCAGCGCAGCCTGCCGTCCAGGAATGCGCCGACCGCGTGCTCGTTGGCCCCATTGAGCCAGGCAGGAGCGGTGCCGCCGGCCCGGCCTGCGTCGTAGGACAAGCGCAGGCAGCCGAAGGTGTCGGTGTCGGGCAGTTCGAATTCGAGCTGACCGACCGTCGACCAGTCGACGGCGCCAAATGGCGTCCCAATGCGCCCGGGATAGGCCAAGGCGTAGCCGATCGGCAGGCGCATGTCCGGCTGCGAGAGCTGCGCGACGGTGCTGCCGTCGGCGAACGTCACCATCGAGTGGACGACCGACTGCGGCTGGATGACCACCTCGATGCGGTCGTAGTCCACCCCGAACAGCTCGTGGGCCTCGATGACCTCGAGGCCCTTGTTCATGAGCGTCGAGGAGTCGACGGTGATCTTGGGCCCCATGGACCACGTGGGGTGCGCCAAGGCGTCGCTGACGGTCACCTCGCGCAGCTCATCAGCGCTGCGGCCGCGGAACGGCCCCCCGCTGCCGGTGAGAATCAGACGCTCCGGCGGTGCCGACTGGCCGGCGAGACATTGGTGCAGGGCGCTGTGCTCGCTGTCGACCGGAATGAGCTCGGCACCGGGCACCGCCCGCAAGGGCTGCACCAGCGGTCCCGCGGCGATGAGGCTTTCCTTGTTGGCCAGCGCAAGGCGGCGCCCGGCCCGAAGCGCGGCCAGCGTGACCCCCAAGCCCGCGAAGCCAACGACCCCGTTCACCACCACGTCGGCGGTGCCGGCGAGATCGGCGAACGCGTCGGGACCCGCCAGCAGCTCGACACTGGGCGGCAGCGCAGCGCGCAGCTCCCCTGCCAGCTCCACACGGCCGACCGCGACTGCCGCCGGGGCGAATTCGGCGGCTTGGGCGGCGAGTTCGCTCACCGAGCTGTTCGCAGCGAGCGCGACGACGCGGAAGCGGTCCGGCTCGGCGCGTATCACCTCCAGCGTCTGGGTGCCGATGGAACCCGTCGAGCCGAGCACCGCGACGGTCGTCGCGCCCATAGGTCTATCCCAAGACGTACGTGCCGGCGAAGTACGCCACCGGCAAGGAGAAGAGCAGCGCATCGAAGCGGTCGAAGACACCGCCGTGGCCGGGCAGCAGACTGCCCATGTCCTTGATGGCCACATCGCGCTTGACCATGGACTGGGTCAAGTCCCCGAGCGGCGCCGCGAGCGCCACGGCGACGCTCAGCCACAGTGCGTCGAGGAGGCTTCCTGTCCACGGGAACACGCCCGGGAAGCGATTCAGCACCAGCGTGGTGATCACCACCGACAGCACGATGCCCCCGATGAGACCCTCGTGAGTCTTGTTGGGGCTGATGCGCGCAGCGAGTCGGCTCTGGCCTGTCGTTCGGCCGACGATGTAGCCGCCGACGTCGTAGACGACCGTCCCGATCACGGCACCGATCAGCATCGAATCGCCGTTCGGTTCACGCAGCATCAGCGCAGCGAATGATCCCAAGCCGCCGATCCATAGCAAGCCGAGGGCGCTGATGGCCATGTTCGCGGTGGGATGGTCTCGCTCGACACCGAACAAGAACCAGCAGAAGATGGTTATCGCGGCGACGGCCAGGACGATCGGATACGCCTCAACGCCGCGCAGGTGCACTGCAACGGTCAAGCCCGCTACTCCCGCAAGGCCCGCCAGCGTCGCCGGGCGGTAACCGAGCGGCCGGGCGGCCCGGTAGAACTCGGCGGCGGCCAGCACCAGCACGATCGCTATGAGCGCGACGGTGGCCGCTTCGCCCAGTCGCAGCGCGCCGAAGAACAGGGCGGCCAACACGGCACCCACGGCAATGGCGACCGGCAGATTGCGGCCGCTGCGGCCGCCGTCTGAAGGGGCATTGTGCAAGACAGTCCGGGCTTCGTCGCTCACGACTCCACGCTCCTCATAGTCCTGGTTCCCCTCGCGCCAGTGCGATGCTGATGCATCGAGTCGAGCCCATTGAGCGAAGCGATCAGTTTCGGATGCCGCTGCGCCAGCCTCCGAAGGTACTTCGGCGGCGGTTGCGGCCGCGGTGACGGGCGCTGGGTCATCGGCAGACTCCGCCACCGCCGCAGCAGGGGGCGCTGCCGGCATCTCGGCCGGCGTTGACGCGGCATCAGCAGGTGGGGCCGACGGCGACGGGGCATCGCCGGGCGCATCGAACAGCGGCTCGAAACCGGCCGCGGCTGGTTCTTCGGCCGGCGCCGGCGTCTCGCCGGCCAGGCGCGGGTCGTCGGGCAGCTGAGGGAACAGGCGCGAACCGCCGCGACGCTCTGGCTCTGCGGCTGCCACCTCGGGCTCCGCGGGCGTCTCGGCGGGTTCGGCCGGCGCAGGTGTCTCGTCGGCCTCGAAGTTCACCAGCGGCCGCGTCGAGCCCAGAGGATCGTCGGTGCCCGCCGGATCGCTGGGATCGGAACCGGAGTGCGCCGGCGGATGCGCGCTGCTATCGGACATCTACCTTCACACCTGCTCGGTCACACCTCGAGGAGTTCTTGCTCCTTGGCATCCAACGCCCGGTCAATGTCCCCGACGAACTTGGCGGTGTCGGCGTCGAGTTCTTGTTCGAAGCCACGCTTCTGATCGGCGGAGATCTCCTTTTCCTTTTCGAGGGTATCGAGATCGTGACGAGCGCTGCGACGCAAGTTGCGCACCGCAACGCGCCCGTCCTCGGCCATCTGCTTCACGACGCGCACCAGATCCCTGCGACGATCCTCGGTCAACGGGGGGAACAGCAGTCGCAGGACATTGCCGTCGCTGGACGGATTGATGCCAAGGTCAGACTCCATGACCGCCTTGGAGATGGCGTCAAGCGCGGCCCGGTCGAACGGCTGGATGACCAGCATGCGGGCCTCGGGCACCGAGAATCCCGCGAGCTGCTGCAAGGGGACGGATGCGCCGTAGTAGTCGACTTGCAG
The DNA here is from genome assembly GCA_965116715.1 of Acidimicrobiales bacterium. GTDB lineage: Bacteria > Actinomycetota > Acidimicrobiia > Acidimicrobiales > Poriferisodalaceae > Poriferisodalis. The sequence continues at coordinate 3,318,526 of OZ220724.1, read as the reverse complement.
CTTCTCGACCAGCGCTGGCGTTGCGCGGCCTGTCCGGACGGTGGCGAAGTTGCCACGGGCATGTTCGACTGCGCCGCGCATCCGCTCGCGAGCGTCCGCACAGATCTCAGCGGCGAATTCGCTCACCCGACCAGCGTAGCGACGGTCCGTCGGGAGTCGCCGTCACCTGTGCGTGCTGCGTTCTTGGGTGGTTTTGGATGCTCAGCGCACCAGCGTGCCGAGCGCTTCGCCTTCGACGACGCGACGGAAGTTGCCCCACGTCATGAGGTCGAAGACCACGATGGGAGTGGCATTGTCCTTGCACACGGCAATGGCCGCCGAGTCCATCACCGCTAGCTCCCGGGACAGCACCTCGAGAAACGTGACCTCGCTGAGCAGCTGGGCATTGGGGTCTGTCTGGGGGTCAGACGTATAGACGCCGTCGACGCCGGAATGCGTGCCCTTCAGCACGACGTCGGCGTCGACTTCCGCCGCCCGCAACGCGGCCGCGGTGTCGGTGGTGAAGAACGGGTTGCCGGTGCCCGCTGCGAAGATCACCACGCGTCCCTTTTCCAGGTGGCGCACGGCGCGGCGCCGGATATAGGGCTCGGCGATCTGTGCCATGCCAATGGCGGTCATCACCCGGGTGGGCACGTCCCTGCGTTCGAGCGCGTCTTGCAGCGCGAGCGCGTTGATGACGGTGGCGAGCATGCCCATGTGGTCGGACTGGGCACGGTCCATGCCGCCGATCGAGCCCGCCATGCCGCGCCAGATGTTGCCGCCCCCGACGACCACGGCGATGTCGACCTTCAATGAGGTCCATACGTCGGCGATCTCCGACGCCAGCGAATCCACGACTGCGGCGCTGACGTTGTGCCCTCCGGCATCGGCCAACGCCTCGCCGGACAGCTTCAGCACCACCCGCCTCCACTTCGGCGGACCGCCAGGGCGACGGATCTTGTGTGGCTCCGGTGTCACGTCCGCAGCCACAGCGATGCTCAGCGGCCGATCTCGACTTGGGCGAAGCGGGTCACGTTCGCCGATCCGACAAGATCGGCGATGGTCTGCTTCTCGTCCTTCACGAACTTCTGCTCCATGAGCGTGTGCTCGCGCAGGTAGCCCGTCAGGCGACCCTCCACGATCTTCGGCAGCGCAGCCTCCGGCTTGCCCTCATTCCGGCTGATGGCCTCGAAGGTGGCCCGCTCGCGATCCAGGACTTCGGTGGGCACATCCGAACGCCGGATGTAGGTGGGACGGCTGCTCGCGATGTGCAGCGCCACGTCATGAGCCAGTTCGGGCGTGGCTCCTTCGAGTTCCACGAGCACAGCATTGACGCCGCGGCCATTCTGTTGGTGGACGTAGGCATCGATGCAGGAGCCGGCGGGGGCCTCGAAACGCTCAACCGTGCCGACGGCGATGTTCTCCTTGAGTGTGATCTTCAGGTTCTCGAGGTCCGCGGCCGCGTCGGCAACCGCAGCCGGGCCGCTCGCAATCACATCGGCCAGCAACCGGTCCGCCATCGATCCGAATCCGTCGGACTTGGCGACGAAATCGGTTTCGCAGCGCAGCTGCACGATGGCTCCGACCGATTGGTCGCCGTTGCGAACCACGCGAGCCACCACGACGCCGTCGCTGTTGTCGCGATCTGCTCGTGCCGCCGACTTGGCGATGCCGTTCTCGCGCAGCCACTGCGCCGCCGCGTCGGCATCCCCGTCGCACCTGGTCAGCGCGTTCTTGGCATCCATCATCCCGGCGCCGGTGGCGTGGCGCAGCGCCTGAACGTCCTTCGCGGTGAATGCGGCCATGTCAGGCGGCTCCTTGTGAGGCAGACGAGGGAGTCGCTGTCTCGGCGTCGTCAGCCTCGCCCACCGGCTCGGCTTGCGCGGGTGGCCCGTCGGCGTCGTCGGGAACGGCGTCGCTGCCGCCGTCCGCGGACGCAGCGGGGGCATCGGCCGGCCGCATGTCGGGAACGGTGGCTGCCGCCGCGGCCTTCGCCGCCTGGTCGGCGGCGATTCGGGCTTCGCGAGTCGCGGCCTCGGCCGCGGCAGCTCGCTGCGCCTCGGCTTGCTGGGCGGCGATGCGGGCTTCTTCCTCAGGCGAGCGTTCTCCGGCCGGGGCCACCGCCACGCCGCTGCGTTCGGCCATGTACCGGCCTTCCAATGCTGCATCCGCAATGACCCGGCACAGCAGTTCAGTCGAGCGGATGGCATCGTCGTTGCCGGGGATGACGTAGGTGATCGGGTCGGGATCGGAATTCGAGTCGGCGACGGCGACGACCGGCAGCTTCAGCCGCACCGCCTCCGCCACGGCGATGTGCTCCTTCGGCGTGTCGAGAACGAACACGGCGTCGGGCAGCTTGTCCATGTTCCGGATGCCGTTCAGGTTGCGCTGCAGCTTGGTGAGCTCACGGGTGTGCAGCAGGGCTTCCTTCTTCGGCATGTTGTCGAAATCGCCGGCGGCCCGCATCCGCTCGTACTCCAGCATCTTGGTGACCCGGCCGCGGATCGTGCGGAAGTTGGTCAGCATCCCGCCCAGCCAGCGCTGATTCACGTACGGCATGCCGCAGGCGGCGGCATGGCGCTGGATCGGGTACTGCGCCTGGCGCTTGGTGCCGACGAACAGGATCGTGCCGCCGCTCGCCACCGTGTCGCGCACGTAGGCATAGGCGTCTTCGAGCAGCTGGAGCGTTTGGCGGAGGTCGATGATGTAGATGCCGTTGCGCTCGCCCCACAGGAATCGCTCCATCTTGGGATTCCAGCGACGGGTCTGGTGGCCGAAATGGACGCCGGCGGCGAGCAGGTCGGACATGGTCACGACAGCGGACATGAATGCTCCTCCCCACGGTTCGAAACTCTGCACCGGGGACGACACCGCTTGGACAGCGGCGACCGTAGGGTCGCCCCGGCTGGTCAGTTCACTTGACGGCGGCATCGCAGCCCCCTAGAGCACTGCAATGCCAGCGCCGGAGTGTAACCAGCGCAGTTGAAGGCGGTACACGGGCAGCGACGCGGGCACAAGCTGCGGGCGGCTGAGCGCTGACCGCCTGCCCATCGGGCCGCGGCGATCGAAAACCTGGGCCGGGTCGAGGTAGGTCTCGCCCCGGCGCACGCCGACATGCAGCCGATCGCCGGTGGTGCCGAGTTGTTGTCGCTGCTGCACTCGTTCGCCTCGGCGGACGCCGATCGACGCAACCCCGGAGTACGACACGCGCAGTCCGTCGGAATGGCTGACCGTGACATGCAATCGCCCTCCCACCTGCCCGGCGAAGCTGACAACTCCGTCGGCGGCAGCCCAGAACGCCGAACCGGGCTGCGTGGCGAACTCGAGGCCGCGATTGCCGGGTCCGTAGGGGTTGTCCGGCGGCCGGAACGGGTCCACGACGGTGCCGTGCACAGGCCAGATGTACCCCGAGGGCGGCCCAGCCTGCGCTGGCAAAGGCTGCGCCCACGCCGGACCGACTCCGGTGGCCAGCACCGCCACGCTCGCAGTGGCGAGGGCAACTGTCAGGCGCGCGGGTGCGCCGACTCGTACACCTCTCTCAGACGCTCCCTGCTGACGCGTGTGTAGATCTGTGTCGTTGCCAGTCGCTGGTGGCCGAGCAATTCCTGGACCACGCGCAGGTCGGCGCCGCCGTCCAGCAAGTGTGTCGCGTAGGTATGCCGCAGGGCATGGGGGTGAGTCGGCGCAGCGGCGTGGCGATCCAGGATCCGCTGCACATCGCGAGCGCCGATTCGCTTGCCGCGCAGGTTCACCAGCAGCGCCGCAGGGTCGCGGTCGGCGTCGTTGCCCAGCCGTTGCAGATCGAACCGGTCGCTGCCGCCGTCTCGCCATGCGCCAAGCAATGCCGCGGCCGGTTCGCTGAGCGGCACCCGGCGGTGCTTGGCACCCTTCCCGATCACCTCGATGTGAGCATTGCCGGGCCGGAACGCGCCGCGATCGAGCTGGCAGAGCTCGGCGACCCGCAAACCGCTGCCGTAGAGCAATTCGAGCACGAGCCGATCGCGCAGCTCTGCCGGATCGTCGGGCACGGTGCCGTCGCCGAGCATTTCGGACACTTCTGCCGCCGCCAGCACTCGCGGCAGGCGCCCCGACCCGGCGGGGGCGGCAAGGCCGAGCGCCGGGTTTGCATCGACGGCCCCTTCTTTGGTCAGCCAACCGAAGTAGCGCCTCAACGCAGACGCTTTGCGAGCTACTGAGCGCCGCGACAGCCCGCGCACGGTCAGGAACGCGATGTATCGCCGCAGCCAGCGCCGATCTATGCGGCCAGGTGCGTCGAGCCCGGCCCGAGCGGCCCACTCGGCGAACTGACACAGATCGGAGCGGTAGGCGCGCTTGGTGGCGTCCGATGCCGCAGTCAGCGACAGAACGAATTCGGGAACTCGCCACACCGGCGGCGTCGCAGCTGCCGGACCCACAGTCACCAGACCCACAGTACCGAGGGGTCCCCACCGGTCCGCAAGCCCGGCCGCGGCGACACCGGGACCTCATCGGGCCTTCTCCCACCAACCGCCGGTCTCGCTGGCCCAGCCCGACAGCTGCAGGCGACTGAGCGATGACGCCAGTTCGCCGAGACCGGCGCCGGTCTGCAACGCCAGCTCATCCAGTGTGCGCGGGCCGGCGCTGAGCTCGTCGAGGATCCGCCGGTCGAGCGGTTCCGCAGGCGCCGCCGGCAGGAGCCCGAGACTGCCGGGCCCAGCGTCGGCGCGACCGGGCTCTCCCAGCGCCGCCAGTACGTCGGCCACGTCGCAGACGGGGGCGCATCCTTCGGCGAGGAGCCAGTTGGTGCCCGCTGAGGCAGCGCTGGTGACCGGCCCCGGCACCGCCATGACGGGCCGATCGCGCTCGGCTGCGGCATCCACCGTGTACATCGAGCCGCCTGCGGAACCCGACTCGACCACTACCAGCACTTCGCAGAGAGCGGCCACTATCCGGTTGCGCGCCGGGAACTGCCACTGCGCCGCACGCCGGCCGAGCGGGTACTCGCTCAGCAGCGTCCCATGCCGTGCCACATCGGCCCACAGCGTCCGGTTCGAAGCGGGGTACACCTGATCCAGCCCACTGCCGACAATCCCGATCACGAGTCCGCCTGCGTCGAGCGCCGCTCGCTGGGCGATGCCGTCGATGCCGCTCGCCAGTCCCGACACCACTGCCACCCCTGCCGCCGCGAGTCCCGACCCGAGTTGCTGTGCCACCGTGCGCCCATAGGCAGTGCATCGTCGTGTGCCCACAATGCCGACGCGCCGGACTTCCGGATCGATCGCAGCACCCTGGCCGAACAGCAGCGCGGGCGGTTCAGGGTCTGACTCCCAGATCGCGGCTGCATCACTGTGAGCCGGCACCGACAGCCAGATGCCGTCTCGCGTATGTGCCGCGAGCACATCGGCACCGACTGGATGTCCACTGATCGCCGCACGCTCGAACGCTGATGCCACCTCCCGACGCCATGTTGCGATCAGCGGCTCATCGACGCCGCGGCACGACCGCAACGCCGCCAGCGCCGCAGCCCGGCCGACACGAAGCTGATCGATGGCTTCGAGCGCGTCGCGGCCGCTCAGCAGGGCGCGCAGCCGCGCAGGACCCATGTGGGGCAGCGAACACAGCTCCACGAGCGCGGCCAGCTCGGCTCGCTCCTCCGCTGCACTCGCGCCGGCTGTCATGGCGCAGCGCCTGCGACCGCAGGCGCGTGCAGCTTGCCGACGCTGGCGCGCAGCGTGAGCGCTTCGGCGAGGCGTTCAGCATCGATGAGCGGATCGTCCCCGGCCAGATCACACAGCGTGAGCGCCACGCAGCGCACCCGGTGCAGCCCGCGCCCGCTGAGCAGCCCGCCGCGCAGGCGCTCGCGCAGCGCAGCGTGGGCAGCCGGAGCGAGCGGGGCGAACTGCTCGAGCTGCGCGCCGGTCAGTTCGACATTGGCCTCGACCCCCCGCGACGCGGCCCGCTCGCGAGCCGCCGCCACCCGGCCGGCCACCGCGGCGGTCGGCTCGCCGCGGATGCCGTCGAGCAACTGGTCGGGATCGGGCGGCCTCACCTGGATGCGGAGGTCGAAGCGATCGAGCAGCGGCCCCGAAAGCCGTCGCAGGTAGCGCTGGCGAGCGAAGTCCGAGCATCTGCACGAACTCGGCCGGCCGGCCTGCCCGCACGGGCACGGATTCATGGCCGCCACCAGCAAGAAGCGCGCCGGAAACGAACACGTTCCTGACGCTCGACTCACTCGAACGACGCCCTCCTCGAGCGGCTGGCGCATGGCATCGAGCACGCTGGGCGCGAATTCGCCGAGCTCGTCAAGGAAGAGCACACCGCGGTGTGCGAGCGAGATCTCTCCAGGGCGGATCGCATTCGTGCCGCCGCCGATAAGCGCAGTCACTGTGGCGGTGTGATGGGGGCTGCGGAGCAGCGGCCGGGTAGCCAAGCCCGAAGGCAGCGGCAATCCCGCTGCCGACTGAACTCGAGTGGCCTCCATCGCGCACTGCCGGCTGAGCTCGGGCAGCAGGCCCACCAGCCGCCGGGCCAGCATCGTCTTGCCTGCACCCGGCGGGCCCAGCATCAGCAGGTGGTGACCGCCCGCCGCGGCAACCTCGACCGCTCGCCGAGCGGAGGGCTGCCCGATCACGTCGCAGAGGTCGGGCATCGGCACGGGCGGCGGCTGTGGCGGGACAGGCGGCGGATCGGGCCACGGCGCCCGCCCTGCAAGCACCGACGCGAGCTGGCCCAGCGTGCGAACCGGGTGAGTGTCTCGCGGACGTGCTGCGAGCGCAACGTGATACGCCTCGGACGCAACGACGACGGCCCGGTCGCGAAGCGCGTCGGTGAGCGGCAGCACACCGGCGGTGCTCCTGACGGCGCCATCGAGGCCGAGTTCGCCGAGAAAGGCCTTCCCGCGCAGCGACTCAGCCGGCACCTGTCCGGTGACAGCGAGCACGGCCGCGGCCATGGCCATGTCGAGGATTGCGCCCCCCTTGCGCAAGCCCGACGGCGCCAGGTTGACGGTGACGCGACTGTCGGGCCAGTCGAGCCCTGAAGACAGAACCGCCGCCCGAACCCGGTCGCGCGCCTCGCGGCAGGCTGCATCGGGTAGCCCGACAATGGTGAATGACGGCAGACCGTTCGAAGTGTGCACCTCGACGGTGACGACGTGACCGTCGACGCCGACCAGCGTCGCGGTCGTTGCAGTAGCCAGCATGGGCTTCCTCCGGCAGATCGGACCGGACGCGGCACCGAGGCGGCGCAGTCCGGATTCGACGAAGAAGCCCGCTGGGGGCAACGATCGGTACAGCGGCGTCCATGACGGCTGACCTGCCGAGCCTGCATCACGGCACGCGAGCCGTCACTGCAGCCTCGAGGGGGACCGTACACCGGGGCTGCGCGCAGCAGGCCGCCATTTTCGGACGCCACGCGGCCGAGCCCCGCCGGGCGATACTGCACCAGTGGGATACGACCCGTATCGCAAGCACAGCATCACCCGGCTCGACTACGTGCTCGTTGCTGTCGCTTCGCTGGTCGCACTCGGCCTGGTGCTGTGGGCGGTGCTGGCCTGATGGCGTCGATGCGTCGGCTGGATCCGGTGCCCGGCTTCGAGGTGCGCCGGGTGCAGCCCTTCGAAGCGGTCAAGCGATACGTCTGCGGCGGCTGCGCTCACCCCATCGACGCCGGTACCGGCCATGTGGTCGCAGTGCCGATCGATGCGCCCGATCTGCGGCGTCACTGGCACTGGGGCTGCTGGCAGGCGCGCGACCGGCGGCGGCCGGTCGGGTGAACAGCGACGCCGCTCAGAAGGCTCCAGCGAGCACTTCTACCTTGCTGCCCATCACCGATGCCGCGTCGCAGCGGAGCGGTCCGGCCCAGCCGCCGCGCTGGCGCACATACTGCGCTGCGAGACGCCGGACTTGCTGCTGCTTGCGGGGAGTGATCGCCTCGAAGCCTGTGCCGAAGCGATCACTGGAGCGTGTCTTCACTTCGCAGACCACCAGGTGGATTCCGTCGGTCACCACCAGGTCCAGTTCCCCGAGCGAGCATCGCCAATTGCGATCCAGCACGCGGTAGCCGCGCTCGGCATACCAGCGCTCGACGAGATCCTCGCCGTAGCGACCGAGCGCCTGACGCCGAACGGTCACCCGCTCCTCACGCCCGGTCCCCGACCGATGGTGTGCTGTCTAGAAACGCTTCTCGCGGATCCGCGCTGCCTTGCCGACGCGGTCGCGCAGGTAATACAGCTTTGCTCGGCGCACATCGCCGACGGCCACACGCTCGATCTTCGCGATGGTGGGCGCGTGCAGCGGAAAGGTCCGCTCGACGCCCACGCCGAAGCTGAGCTTGCGAACGGTGAAGGTTTCGCTGATGCCCGACGAGTGCTGTGCGATCACATACCCCTCGAACACCTGGGTGCGCTGCCGGTTGCCCTCGACGACGCGCACATGGACGCGCACCGTGTCACCGGGGCCGAAGTCAGGATGATCGTCTCGAAGACGAGCCTGGTCGACAAGATCGGTGCTGCCCATGTCGATCCGACTCCCGTGATCGGCGTGATGACGAACACCGCAGGCTAGTGGTCAGTCTGCGAATTGCCGCACTGCTCAGCCGTCGTCGATTTCGAGGCCGAACTCTGCGAGCAGCTCCCGATCCGCCTCGCTCACGCCGCGAGCGGCCAGCAGATCGGGGCGCTCGGCGGCGGTCCGCACCAGTGCCATGGCCTGGCGCCAGCGATGGACGCGGGCGTGGTCGCCGCTGCGCAGCACTCCGGGTGCCTCAAACCCACGGAACGACGCTGGCCGCGTCCACTGCGGGTGCTCCAGCAGCCCGGTCACGAAGCTCTCGTCTGCGCTGGAAGTCTCGTTGCCCAACACCCCGGGCACCAGCCTGCCGACGGCTTCCACGATGACCATGGCGGCGAATTCGCCGCCGGCCAGCACGACGTCGCCGACCGAGACCGAACCGTCCACCAGCTCGGTGCGGATGCGTTCGTCCACCCCTTCGTAGCGGCCGCACAGCAGGCTGAAGCCGTCTGAAGCGGCCAGCTCGGCAGCCATGGCGTGATCGAATCGCCGGCCGCCGGCGTCGAGCAGCAGCAGCGGCCGCGGCGGCGAGACCGTCTCGACGGCTGCAAAGACCGGCTCGGGCATCAGGATCATGCCCGGCCCGCCCCCGAAGGGGGCATCGTCGATCGTGCGGTGGGCATCGGCGGTCGCCAGCCGCAGGTCCCAGCAGCGGATGTCGAGCACGCCGCTGCGCCGCGCACGCCCCAGAATGCTCAGCTCGCACATCGCATCCAGCTCGGCGGGAAAGATGGAGAACAGGTCGATGCGCAGCCCCGTCTCCGGGCCTCGTGCCGGAGCGGGTGAAGGGTCAGCCGAGCTCGAAGAGCCCATCGGGCACCTCTACGTGGACGGCACCGGGCTCGCAGCGCACGACGAACGTCAGCGGCACGAGGTGGCCGGTGTCGAGTTCGAGCAGATCCGCAGCCGGATTGGCCACGACACCCGTAATCACCCCTGCGGGGGATCCATGCTGATCAATGACCGAGCTCCCGCACAGTTCGTGCACCCACAGCTCGTCGGGGTCATGCAACGGCTCGGCGAACACCGTCGTGCCCGTGAGTGCCGCCGCCGCATCGCGGTCAGCGATGCCATCGAAGCTGACGAGCCATCGATGGCCATCGAAACGGGAACGGGACACCGCTCGCTCCCCAGCGGCGGTGATGAGCTTCGAGCCGATGTCGAATCGCTCGAGCCGGTTGGTGACCGGGTGCAGGACGACATCGCCACGCACCCCGTGCGCGCGACCCACCGTCGCGATCTCCAGCAAGCCTGCTGGAGGGGAATCAGTCCCGGAAGTCGACTTCGACTTGGACGCCATCGCGATGGGCCGCAGCACGCACCAGCGTTCGGATGGCGTTCGCGACGCGACCTCGCTTGCCGATGACCCGACCGATGTCATCTGAGCTCACGGTTGCCGTCAGGCTCAGCTTCGAGCCCGACTCGGCAATCTCGACTTCCACTTGGTCGGGATGCTCGACCAGCTGGGCGATGAGATACAGCAGGACCTCTTCGGCAGTCGTGGTCTCGGTGTCTGCGCCGGTCTGAGGGTCGGTCACTGGGCCTCCCCTGGTTCAGGTGACTTCGACTCAGATGCCCCGTCGCCGGGTGCCGGCTCATCGGCAGTCGCCTGCCCGGATGCGTCCGGCGACCCGTCCGCACCCGCTTCGGGAGTGTCGAGCACCAGGTCGGGCGTAGGCACTGGGGCGGGTTCAGCGGGGGCAGCCTCGGCGGCATCGACGCTGCCGCCTGCAGGCACCGATGATCCCTGCGAGCGGAACTCGTCCCACGCACCCGAAATCGTCAGCAGCTTGGAGACGGTGTCGCTGGGCTGCGCCCCGTGGCTGAGCCAATGGATGGCGCGCTCGTTGACGATCGAGATGGCTGAGGGCTCCTGTCGAGGGTCGTAGGTACCGATGACCTCCAGCACGCGGCCGTCGCGGGGCTTGCGGCTGTCGACCGCGACGACGCGATAGCTGGGCTGCTTCTTCTTGCCTGTGCGCTTGAGGCGCAGACGAACGGCCATGTTGCTCCCGGTGAGGTGGATTCGGATGGGGGCTCGTGGGACCGGCGAGCCGATGGGCCGCCGCGCCGACGGACGATCCTAACGGGGAAGCGCCGAGTAACCCCGTGTCCGTCAGCGGCCAGGCAGCTTCAGGTCAAGCGCATCCCAGTCGATGTCGGCGACCGACGGCTTGCCTGCGCGGGACGCTCCCTTGGGCGAGACCCTGCCGCCCCCGCCGGTTCGCGAGCCGCCGCCGGCACGGCCGGCGCCCTTCGAACGCTTGCGGGCGGCCTTGCGGCCGGCAGGCCGACGCTTCGAGCCCAAGCCCATCATGCCGCCCATCATCTTGCGCATCTGCGTGAACTGCTTGAGCAGGTTGCCGACCTGTGCTGAGGACGTGCCGCTGCCCGCAGCAATGCGGGCACGGCGGGAGGCGTCGATGATCGCCGGCGACACACGCTCGGCCGGCGTCATCGACAGCACGATGGCTTCAGCGGTGGCGATGCGGTCATCGTCGATCTCAGCGTCTCGAACCTGGTCAGAAATGCCCGGCATCATCGAGACGATGCTCTGCAGGTTGCCCATCTTGCGAAGCTGACGAAGCTGATCCACGAAATCGTCGAGTGTGAAGGTGCCCTCGGCGAGGCGCTGAGCTGCCGCCTCTGCCTCTTCGGCCTCGTAGACGCGTTCCGCCTTCTCGATCAGCGTCATCACGTCGCCCATGCCGAGAATGCGGCTCGCCATACGGTCCGGATGGAACTGCTCGAAGTCGTCGATCTTCTCGCCGACCGATGCGAACGCCACCGGGCGGCCGACGACCTCGGCGACAGACAGCGCAGCGCCGCCACGGGCGTCTCCGTCGAGCTTGGTCAACACGATCCCGTCGATCTCGAGCGTCGCGTGGAAGGTCTCGGCGGTGGTGACGGCGTCCTGACCCACCATCGAGTCGACGACGAGGAACGTGTAGTGCGGTTCGACGGCGTCCGAGATGCGGGCCACCTCGGTCATCAGCTCGGCATCGATCGCCAGCCGGCCTGCGGTGTCCACGATGAGCACATCGCGACCGGCGCGCCGGGCGTGGGCGAGCCCGCCCGCCGCGCAGGCCACAGGGTCACCCGGTTCGCTCCAGACCTCCACATCGATGCTGCGGGCCAGCGTCCGCAGCTGCTCGACGGCTGCGGGACGCTGCAGGTCGGCGCCCACCAGCAGCGGGTTGCGGCCTTGGGACTTGCACCACTGGGCCAACTTGGCGGCAGCGGTCGTCTTGCCGGAACCCTGGAGCCCAGCCAGCAGCAGGACGGTGGGCGGCTTCGGGGCGAACTGGATGTCGAGCGGCTGGCCGCCCAGGATGTCGACGAGTTCGTCATTGACGATCTTGGTGACCTGCTGGCCGGGAGTGAGACTGGCGGTGACCTCGCCGCCGACGCTGCGCTCGCGGACCCGATCCACGAAGCGGCGTACCACGCCGACATGGACATCAGCATCGAGCAGCGCCAACCGGATCTCGCCCAGCGCCTCGTCTACATCGGCCGGGCGCATCCGTCCGCGGCCCCGCAAGCCCCGCAGAGTGCCGGACAGTCGATCAGTCAACGTGTCGAACATCGCTCAGCCTCCGAGCAGCGCGTCGATGTAGCTGTCAGGGTCGAAGTCCACGAGATCGTCCGGGCCCTCGCCGAGTCCCACGAGCTTCACCGGAAGGCCCAGCTCGGCCTCGATGGCGAAGACAATCCCTCCCTTGGCCGAGCCGTCCAGCTTGGTGAGCACGATGCCTGTGACATCGGTGGCCTCGGCGAACGCTCGCGCCTGGCTCAAGCCGTTCTGGCCGGTGGTGGCGTCGATGACGAGCAGGGTCTCGGCGACGGCGCCAGGCTCGCGATCGGCGACGCGGCGCACCTTGGCGAGCTCGTCCATCAGGTTCTTGCGATTCTGCAGCCTGCCGGCAGTGTCGGCAAGAACAACGTCGGCACCTCGGGCCGCAGCCGCGCTGACAGCGTCATGCACGACTGAGCTGGGGTCCGCCCCGGAGCTGCCGGAGATCAGTTCGGCACCGCACCGATCGGCCCACGTCTGCAGCTGCGCGGTCGCGGCGGCGCGGAAGGTGTCACCAGCAGCCATGACGACTGATCGGCCTTCCGCCGACAGCCGGGTTCCCACCTTGCCGATGGTGGTGGTCTTGCCCACGCCGTTGACTCCCACGAACAGCCAGACCGGCGTGGCCTCGTGCCTGTCCTGGGCAGTCGCGTGCAGCGAGCGATCCCCGGCAAGGGCTGCGCGCATCACCTCAGTGAGCGCATGCATCAGACCGTCGGCGTCCACGATGCCCTGATCGTCGGCCCTGGTGCGCAGGCGCTCCAGCGTCGCCATCGTCGTTGCCACGCCGACATCGGCACCGAGCAGTGCTTCTTCCAGGCTCTCCCACGTCGTCGCGTCAGGTTGCCGTCGGCTGATCGACGCCAGCCGGTCGCGCAGCGTGCGGCGAGAAGACGCCAGTCCCGACGCAAAGGTGGCTGGGGGCGGCGCCTGCACCGCGACGGGGTCGTCCGTCTGCGGTGGCGCAGGCGGGGACACGGCGACGGGGTCGGCCGGTGCTGGGGGCTTCGAGCGTCGCTGGGTCGCGCGATGGATGAACGGGAGGGATGCGAGGAGCACCGTCGCTATGACGACAACAACGACGACGAGAATTTCCGTGGTGCCCACTGGTCGGCAGGCTACCGAGGCGCCGTCGCGGGCTCCCTGCGGTGTTCAGTCTCGGGCCGTTCGGGCCCAGACAGCTCGCCGGCAGCGATGAGTGCCGCCGCCTGGGAGGGTCGCTCTGACACGACCACGCTGGAGCCGCCTGGCGGCATGGACACGCCGTACAGGACGTCGGCGGATTCCATCGTGCGGCGTTGATGGCTCACCACGATCAACTGCGATTCGCGCCGGAACTCCGCCACCAGGTCCAGGAAACGCTGCAGGTTGACGTCGTCCAGCGCTGCTTCGACCTCGTCGAGGACATAAAACGGCGACGGCCGGCTGCGGAACACCGCGAAGAGATACGCCAGCGCCACCAGCGAACGCTCACCGCCTGACAGCAGCGACAAGCGTCCGATGCGCTTGCCGGCCGGCCGGACGTCAAGTTCCACGCCGCAGGTGAGGAGCTCTTCTGGATCGGTCAATGAGAGCCTGCCCGTGCCGCCCGGGAAGAGTGTGCCGAACAGCTCAGCGAAGTTCCGGGCGACATCTTCGAAGGCCTGCGCGAACGTGGCAATGATCTCGGCATCGATGGCGCGGATGACCTTGTGCAGCTCCCTGCGGCTGTTGCGAACGTCGGTGAGCTGGGCGGCCACGAACTCGAAGCGCTCCGAAGCGGCTTCGTACTCCGACAGAGCAAGCGGGTTCACCGGGCCCAAGCGATGCAGATCCGCGCGCAGCGTCCGCTCGTGTGCGGCCGCAGTGACCCCGTCGGGCAACGGCGGCGGCGATGCGGCAATCGCCGTTGCCGGGTCTGCCGCGAAGTCGGCTCGCAGCATGGAGATCAGGGCGTCCCGCTTGGTTCGCCGTTCTGCATCCGCCACATCGATGGCCGCAAGCTCGGTACGCAGCTGCTCCCGGCGAGCTCCCGCAGTGTCACGTTCGTGCCGGAGTGCGTCGAGACGCTCTGTCAGCTGACGCACGAGCTCCGTGCGAGCCCCCTGACGCGAACGCAGATGCCGTTCTTCGGCCTCGAGACGCTGACGACGCTGCGAGAGCAACTGCGCAAGCCGGTCCAATCCCGACACGACGACTTCGATCCTGTCCAGCCGGGCGGCCGCGGCAGCGCGAGAGCTCTCATGACCTGCCAGGCGCTGCGAGATGGCCCGGAGCCGATCGGTCAACACCGTTCGGCGTTGCTGCTGCGCTGCAGCGCGGTCTTGCGATGCCTGCGCCTGGGCGGCCTGCCGGGCCTCGCCCGTCACGACGCGGTGTCGCAGCGTCTCCGCTGTGCGCCGTGCCTGAGCGAACGCCTCTGATGCGGCTCGGTGCACCTGCTGCGCCGAAGCCCACGCCGCTGCTGCTTGGCGATGGTCGTGGGTGAGCTCGTCAATCCGTGCGCGCGCCTGATCGAGCGCCGCAGTGGCCGCAGCCGGTCCCGTACTGCCGATCCGCCAGAGTCGGGGTCCGAAACGGTCGCCGCCGGCTGTGACGAAGACTGCCTCGTTTTCCCCATGCGCTGCCAGCGCCCGGTCATACGCGCTCGACCAATCGCCGGGAACACAGATCGCAGCGCCGACGATTGCGTCCAGCAACGTCCCGATCTGGCTGCGGCACGACTCGGGGGCGTCGGGGGCCACCTGTACGTGCGGTCTCACGAACTCGCCGGGCCCCGACGGCGTGTCGGCCGGCAGGCTCGGGCCGCGAGCGGCCGGCATCTGGTCGAGCGAGATCACCGAACCGCTCGCTTCGCCGTCGGCGAGCGCCGCGAGCGCCGCAGCCGCTGCGCCGTCATCGCGCACGACGACAGCCGACAGCGCCCCGTCGGCGGCAGCCTCGGCAGCCGCTTCCCAACCGTCGTCGATGGTCACGAGATCGCTGAGCGCGCCGATGACGCCGGCCACGCCATCGAGCACCGAGATGCCGGAGTCGGTGCGTGCGGCCGCGACAGCCGACGCCAATGCCTCGAACCGCCCGATCCAGTGCTGCAGCTCTTCGGCCGCGTTCCGCTGGTGCTCGTCGGCCTGTGACAGCGCTGCGGCAGCGGCGTCAAGACGCTCCCCGGCCTCGGCGTGGGCCGCTTCGGCCGCATCGGCCGCCGCGCGATCGACCTCCTCGCCGGCGCCGGTCTCGGAGTCTTCATCGTCGGGCGAGACCCCGGTAGCCGAAGTCTGCGCGGGGAGTGCGTCAAGCTCGGCCAGCTCGGCCGACACCCGTGCGTGTTCATCGGTCAGCGTCGCCACCACATCGGAATCGAGCAGGGCGTTGCGCTCTCGCTCGACTGATCGCATTCGCTCATAGGTCTGGCCGATCAGGCCGCGCGCCCGCTCGGACAGCGACGCCACACGCGGCAGCCGATCACCCGGCTCTGCGGTCAGCTGGGCTAGCTGTGACTGCGCGTCGTCGATTGCCCCGTCGATGTCGGAGATCGATACAGCAGCGGCCTCTTGCTGGGCCGCGAACTCGACCCGCTGAGCATCGGAGGCGCTCTGGGCCTGATGATGCGCCGCCAGCTCGCGTCCCGCGTTGTAGAGCTGCAGCTCAGCCAGCTCTGCACTGAGCTCACGGTGCCGGCGGGCGGCGGTGGCCTGCCGTTCCAGCGGCCGCAGCTGCCGGCGCAGCTCACGCTGAAGATCGGCAAGGCGGGTCACATTCGCTTCGGTGCCCTCCAACCGTCGCTCGGCCCGTTCCTTGCGGCGACGGAACTTCAGCACGCCGGCCGCCTCCTCGATCAGCGCTCGCCGTTCTTCGGGACGAGCGGCGAGGACCTGCTCGATCTGGCCCTGGGCCACGATGATGTGCTGCTGGCGGCCGACGCCGGCGTCGTTGAGCAGCTCCTGCAGGTCCAGCAGGCGGCACGGCGTCCCGTTGAGCGCGTACTCGGACTCGCCTGAGCGAAACAGCGTGCGCGTGATCGCGACCTCTGCGGTCTGGGTGGGCAAGGTCCGCGACTCGTTGTCGATCACCAGGGTGACCTGCGCTCGACCCAAGGCGGTCCGGCGATCAGTGCCGGCGAACACCACGTCGTCCATCCGCTGGCCGCGCAATGCGCGCGGCCCCTGAGCGCCGAGCACCCATGCGATGGCGTCCACGACGTTCGACTTGCCACTGCCGTTGGGGCCGACCACCACCGTCACGCCCGGCTCGAAGGCGAGCGTGGCGGTGTCTGCGAACGACTTGAAACCGGACAGTGTCAGGGAGCGAAGGAACACAGCAGCTCGAAGCGTGGGAGTCGGCGGCTACACCTGATAATCGCAGTAGTGGTGGGTCACGCCCCGGATGATCGTGGTGAGGACGTCGCCGCGGCCGTTGCGACATCGCTCGCCCGCCCGTCCGAAGACTTCGAGGTAGGGATCGAAGCCCCCTGACTTGCCGAAGATGTCGAGATGGCCGCTCGTGCCCGAACCCCGGTACTTGATGGAGTTGTGCACCGTTTCGACGATGGCACGGTAGAGCCGCCGGACTTCCTGGGTGTTCAGCTCGCTGGCAACGCGTGCGTGGGAGAGCCGAGCCGCATGCAGCACCTCATCGGAGTACATCGGTCCGAGCCCGACCACGAACGTCGGGTCCAGCAACAGATCGCGGATGGTGTCTGAACGGCCGCGCAGCATGAGAGCGAAGTCAGTCCAGGGCATCGGCATGTCAACCGGGTCGAAACCGAGATCGATCTGGTCCGGGAACACCTTGTGGTACCGGTTCTTCGCGATCACGCGCAGGGTTGCCTCGGCGCCCGAGTCGAGCAGGCGCAGCTGTCCGCCCTTGGTGAAGGTCAGCACGACCTTGGTGTCGGGGTCTTGGGGCGTTCTGGAGGTCGTCCGTCGCAGCGAGCCCGTGGCGCCGAAATGCGCCACCATGATTTCGTCCGGCCCGAGGTCGAACAGCAGCAGCGTGCCGTCGCGAGCCACTGACATGATCTTCTTGCCCTCGAGCAGGTCGGCGAACTGCTGCTTCGAGCGCATCGCCGGCAGCGATTTCTTGGTGCCCGGGACATCGACGGTCTTGACCCGGCGGCCCGTGATCTCCTTGTCGAGATCGCGCCGGGCTATCTCGATCTCCGGCAGTTCAGCCATGGGCGGGCGCCTCCGCATCAGTAGGTTGCTCGGCCTCTAACAGCCGCAGACATGCAGCCTGCGCCGCACGACGCTCGGCTGCACGTTTGGTGGAGCCCTCGCCGCGACCCCAGACCTCTTCGGAAATCCGTGCCGCTGCAACGAATCGAGGGCGGTGCGCAGGTCCCGAACTCGACACGTCGTAGGTGGGCTCAGTGCCGAATTGTCGAGCCGCGAGTTCTTGGAACCGGTTCTTGGCCTCGCGGGCGTCCGGCTCGCTCGCCGCCTCGGCGAGGCGTTCACCCAGCAATCGCTCCACGACCTCACACGCCGCCCGGTAGCCACCGTCGAGGAACACCGCTCCGAGCACCGCTTCGAGCGCGTCGGCCAGAATCGAGTCCTTGTCCGCGCCGCCCGTTGCGGCCTCACCCTTGCCAAGCAGCAGCGCAGGTCCAAGCTGGCAGCCGCGAGCGGCGTCGGCCAAAGCGTCGGCGTTCACCACTGCGGATCGCACGGTGCTGAGATCGCCCGGTCCGAGATCGGGCCAACCGGTCACGGTGAGCTCGCAGACACACAGACCCAGCACGGCGTCTCCCAGAAACTCCAAGCGTTCATTGGAGGCAGCCTGGGACCCGGTCGGACGTTCGACATCGCGCTCGTGGCACCAGCTCCGGTGCGAGAGGGCCTCGGTCAGCAGCCCGGCGTCAGCGAAGCGATACCCGACACGCTTGGAGAAGCTGTCGTGCTCCGCGACCTCGGCGACAGCGATCTCCACGTCAGCCGACGCGCTCCATCACATAGTCGATGGCATCGCGCACGGTCTTGAGATCTTCGAGATCCTCGTCTTCGATACGAAAGCCCACGGTGCGGTCTGAGAGCTCCTCTTCCAGGGCTTCGACCAGCTCGATCAGTGCCAGGGAGTCGGCACCGAGGTCGTCCACGAACGATGAAGACTCGGCGACCACCGACGGCTCCAACTCCAAGATGTCGGCGAGCTGGTCGCGAATGAGATCAAAGACCTCGTCGCGCTCGGGGGGACTCTGACGCACGTGGGTTTCGGCGGGCATGGCGACCGTCAGCCTACCGCTGGTCAGGGGGAGGCGACGGGAGGCTGACAGCCGCCAGTTCGCCCAGCAAGTCGGCCTCGACCATGCGATGAGCGACTCTGATGGCGCTCGTCACGGCCCTGGGGCTCGACGAGCCGTGCGCTATGACACAGACTCCCCGCACGCCCAGCAGCATCGCGCCCCCGACGTTGTCGGGGCTCAATTCGTCGGCCAGCGGCGCCAGCAAGCGAAGCGCTTCGGCGCCCGCCTGCCCGCCTTCAGACAGGCGTTCAAGAATCAGACGGACAAAGAACGACGCCGTGCCTTCCAGCGACTTCAGCAGGACGTTGCCGGTGAAGCCGTCGGTGACCACCACATCGACGGGGCCATCGAGGACGTCACGTCCCTCGATGTTGCCGAAGAAATCGACTTCGTCGTCGGCCGCGAGCAGCTTGTGGGTTTCCTTGACGAGCAGATTGCCCTTCTCCGGCTCTTCGCCGATGGACAGCAGCCCGACCTTCGGTGCCGCCACGCCGAAACGGATGCGGCTGTACGCCGAGCCGAGCCGTGCGAACTGGTGCAGCCATTGGGCGTTGCAATCGGCCATGGCACCCGAGTCGAGCAGGACGCGTGCCGTTTGGCCACCAGGAACGGGAAAAGCAGTCGCTATGGCCGGCCGGGCGACGCCAGGCAGGCGTTTGAGCCTCAGCAGGGCTGCCGCGGCCACGGCCCCGGTGTTTCCGGCGCTCACCACCGCCGACGCCTGACCGTCACGCACGGCGTTCACGGCGCGGCTGATCGATGAGTCCCGCTTGGTCCGCACCGCACGGCTCGGTTCTTCGGACATCTCGATGACTTCAGACGCCTCGATGACGGCAAGCGACTCGCCGCCGGCGACCACGATCGCATCGCGCTGGCCCACGAGCAGCACGTCGAGGCCTTCGCGCACTGCGGTGAGCGCCCCTTCCACCACGGCGCCGGGGGCGTGATCGCCGCCCATTGCATCGACAGCGACCGGCAGCGTCATCAGCTCTGCCCTAGACCCGCCATGGTCTCATGCGATCCTGGCTCAGGCGATATCGAGTGCTTGGCGGCCGCCGTACCAACCGCACTGCCCGCAGACCCGATGGGGCAGCTTTGCCGCACCACAACGCGGGCACAGGCTCCGTGGTGCCTCGGTCAGGCGCCATGCCGCAGCGCGACGCGAACGCGTCTTGCTCTTGGATGTCTTCTTCTTGGGGACTGCCACAACCGGACTCCTCGAGCGGAGCATGCAGCCTATCCATTGGTGCTCCTCAGCCGACTTCGGGGCTCACGTCATTCGCCGGCGTCCAGCCGGCCCCGCAGCTCCTCCAGTGCTGCCCAGCGCGGGTCTGCAGGTTCGGCCGGGCGGCTGGTGGCCGGATCGTCGTGGGCCCCAGCGAGTTCCGAGGGATGGTTCGGGCAGGGTTCGGGGTGCGGGCACGGAATTGCCTCGATGGGCAGCTCCAGCAGGATCGCCTCCCGCACCATCGGCGTGAGGTCGGCGTGCTCGGGGTCGAGTGCGTATTGCTCGCCCTCACGTGGCTCGGTGGTGAACACCTCCCGGACCGCCGCCCTCACCTGCCCGTCGAGCGGCAGCCAGCAGCGGGCGCACGGACCGGTCCAGGTTGCCGAGACCTCACCGGTGACACTGAGACCGCCACTGATGAGCTCCAGCGCCACTGCCACGCGGACGTCGCTGTCCAGCGGCACTTCGACATCGGCGATCCGCAGGGTGTCTCGTGACTGACTGCCCAGCAGCGCCGACGCCGGCACCGTTGAAGACCACTCAAGCTGCCCATCGGGGATCGATCGCAGGGGCACTGACAGGGACCTCACCGGGTCCCCGCGGCTCACGCCTGATCCTGGTCGAACACCACCGGGTGAGTGTCGGGCGGGCGGGTGTCAGGGCCGCGGCCGGCCGGTCCGGGTGCTCCACTGCCTGCGGCGTCTCCGCCGTTGTGCGGACGCGGAGCGCTGGGCGATGCGTGTGCCACCGGCGTCGCGGTGCGCTTGCCGAGCTTGCGTCGCGCCGCCTGGACCGCTATCTGGACCTGGTCGACCGCGCTCGCAAACTGCGCGAGCTGCCGTTCGCAGTACTCGTCGACTTCATGGCGGCGGCGACGAGTCTGGATTCGGGCGTCGTCAAGCAACTGGCGCGCGCGCCGCTCGGCCGTGCGCACCACCTCGGTTCGCTGCACCATCTGAGCGACACGGCTGCGTGCCTCATCAATGACCAAGTTGGCATCGACACGTGCCCGTGCCAGCACCTCATCGCGCTCGCGAAGCAGCCAGCGCGCCTGGCGCGTCTCGTCGGGCACCGCCGCCAGCGCGGACTCGAGCAGGGTCATCACCTCGTCGCGGTTGATCATGACCGAGGTGGACAGCGGCATCGGGCGTGCGGCGTCGATGATCTCCATTGCCTCGCGGATGAACTGCTCGGCCGTCACCGAGGGCGGGCGCGGTGCAAGCGACGCCGGGCCTGCGGCCTGCGGCGACGTTGGCGTTTCCTCGGTGGGTGCTGCAGTCTCCACCGAAGGCTGACCGAGTGGAGATTGGCCAAACGGAGATTGAGGCTGCGGTGCTCCAGGGTGAGCCCCCGGCTGCGGCGGCGCCTCGACGCCGCCCTCGGACATGCTCATGCGCCCTCCCCCTGCGTGATGCGCTGCCGGAGTCGAGCGGCCACCGCAGACGGGACGAGATGCGAGCAGTCGCCGCCGAACTTGGTGATCTCTCGGATGTAGTTCGACGCGATGAACAGATGCTCGGTCCGAGGCGGGACAAAGACGGTCTCGACGCCGGTCACCGAGTGATTCATGTGCGCCATGCGCAACTCGGACTCGAAGTCGCTCTGGCTGCGAAGCCCCTTCACGATGACATCGGCACCAAGGCGCTGGGCGAGATCCACGACCAGTTCTCCGAATTGCACCACCGAGACGTTGCCCAGATGGCTGGTCGATTCGACGATCATCGCGACGCGCTGGTCATCTGAGAACAGCGGCGTGGCCTTGGCCGGATTCCGCATGGCTGCCACCGTGACCGAATCGAACAGTCGGGACGCCGCCGATATCACGTCGAGATGTCCGTTGTGCACAGGATCGAACGAGCCTGGATACATCGCCATGACCACCGAAAACGGTTCCTCCGGATCGATCCGTGTTCGCTGCGGCGACCGTACCGCGCTGCGGTCGTGAATCGAGGGACCCCCAAAGGCGGAGCCGCAAGGCGAAGCCGTGGCCCGAGCGGCCTGTGAGCGGAGCGAACGAGAGCGGGAAACGATCGGGGCAGCCGTCAGCCCGCTGTCTCGGTATCCGGGACGACGAGGTCCCAGCGGTCACCGCAGTCAGCGCACCGGTAGGCGACGACATCGCCGGGCTGGAAGCCCCAGTCGGGCTCGGGCACGCTCAGCAGGCCGCAATGCCCCCCGCAATCGACGCAGACGATCTCTGCGGGCACTGCGACGTCGTCCATGGTCGCAGTGTCGCATCCGCGTATGGTCGCTTCATGCGCGTGGTCGGCGGGACGCTGGGAGGCCGTCGCCTCGAGGCAGCCGGCACAGATACGGTCCGGCCGACATCGGACCGCGCCCGCGAGGCCATCTTCAACATGCTGGTGAGCCTGGAGCTTCCCGCGGGTGCGACGGTGCTGGACCTGTTCTCCGGCTCGGGCGCACTCGGCATCGAAGCGTTGTCACGCGGTGCTGCGCACGCCACGTTCGTGGACTCGGACGCAGTCGCCTGCCGGACCGTCACGGCGAACCTGGCGGCGCTGGGCATCACCGAGCGCGCCACGGTGGCCCGAGCTGAAGTCGGGGGATTCCTGGCTCGGCATGGCGACTCGATCGACCTCGCGTTCGCCGATCCGCCCTACCGGTTCGACGGCTGGCGCGATCTGCTCGACGCAGTGAACGCCGACGTGCTGGTGTGCGAGTCGGACCGCGAGATCGAGCCCGGCCCTAGCGGCGAGTGGCGCACGCACCGAGTGCGCCAGTACGGCAACCCGGTCATCACCATCCTGCTTCGACGCGCTGAAGCGCCCTGCGGCGAGTGAGCGGTCGGGCTAGCTGCGTTGCAGGTAGTCGGGGTCGCGGCGACCGGCGAACCAGTCGATTTCATCTGCAAGCGCCGGATGCGCATCGAGATCCCCGTCGGCTGCGATGAGATCGGCAGCCGCGTCACGTGCGGCCTGCACCCAGGTCAAGTCGCGCGCCAGCGATGCCAGCTTCAGATCACTGCGTCCTGACTGGCGCTCATCGAACAGCGTGCCCTCGCCGCGCAGCTCGAGGTCACGCTCGGCCAGCTCGAACCCGTCGCTCGATTCCGCGAGTGCCGTGAGCCGTTGGACAGCCGTCGGCGTCGGCTCCTCATCGCTGACGAGATAGCACGACGATGCATGGCTGCCCCGACCCACCCGACCCCGCAGCTGGTGCAGTTGCGCTATACCGAAACGATCAGCGGACAGCACGACCATCACCGTGGCATTCGGGACGTCGATCCCCACTTCGATGACCGTCGTCGCGACCAGCGCATCCAGCTCTCCTGCCCGGAACCGGGCCATCGCGCGCTCCTTGTCGGCGGGTGGCATGCGACCGTGCAGCAGCCCGACCCGAAGACCGGCGAGGGATCCGGCCACGAGCTCGGCGTGCATCTGTTCCGCCGAGCGCGCGTCGAGGCTCTCGCTCTCGGTGATCAGCGGGCACACCACGTACGCCTGGCGACCGGCCTCGATCTCGCTGCGCACGTCGGACCACATCGATTCGACAGCCAGCGGCCCCCGAACCCATTGCGTCACGATGGGCGTGCGGCCCGGCGGGAGCTCGTCGAGCACGGAGACGTCCAGATCGCCGTACACCGTCATGGCCGCTGTGCGAGGAATGGGCGTCGCGGTCATGACCAGCAGATGGGGAATGCGGCGGTCGTCACGACCGCCTTCCCGGAGCTGCGCGCGCTGTGACACACCGAACCGGTGCTGCTCATCGACCACGACCACACTGAGCGAGCCGAACTTCACCGATTCCTCGAGCAGGGCGTGCGTACCGACGACGATGTCCGCATCGCCGGTGGCAATCTCCGCGAGCACCTCTCGACGGTGCGTTGCCGAACCGGAACCGCTGAGCAGGCGCAGACGCAGCGGCCGCATCCCGCCGAGTCGTTCACTGTCAGGGATCTCGAAGCCGTCGAGCAGTGCCCGCAAGGCGATGAAGTGCTGCTCGGCGAGCACCTCGGTCGGTGCCATGAGCGCGCCTTGGTGGCCGTTCTGTACGGCGATGAGCAATGCGTGCAGGGCCACGAGCGTCTTGCCCGATCCGACATCGCCCTGCAGCAGGCGATGCATCGGGCGCGCGGTGCTCACGTCGCCCTCGATGTCAGCCATCGCGCGCTGCTGCGCGCCCGTCAACGCGTACGGAAGGCGTCGGTGAAACGCCGCGATGAGGTCACCGGCCGGCTCGTGTGCGATGCCGAGCTCACGGGCCTCGCGCGCCAAGCGCTGGCTCCGCAGCATGAGCTGCACCCGCAAGAGCTCGTCGAATACCAGCCGGTTGCGGGCTGCGGCCTGGTCGGACATAGAGGTCGGTTCGTGGATGTCGGCCACCGCGGTGGCCCGGTCGACGATCTGGAACCGGCTTCGCAGCCAATCCGGCACCGGATCGGCAATGCCCCGGGGTGAGCAGCGCCGCTGCGCCTCGGCCACCCAGCTCGCGACATCCCAGGTGGCGATTCCAGCCGTCTCTGACTGGGGGTATATCGGCACGATCCTGCCGGTGCGGTCTCCCAGCAGATCCACCACAGGGTTGGTCATCTGCTTGCGGCCCCGGTAGTTCTCCATCTTGCCGAAGATCGCCACCGCCAAGCCGTCGCTGAGCTGACGCTCCCTCCACGCCTGGTTGAAGAAGACCACGCTCATCGTGCCGCTGGCGTCGCCGACCTCGACACTCACCAGCCGGCGGCCGCCTCGCAGACGCCTGCTCGAAACCGACAGCACATCTGCCACGACCGTGATCTCCGCGCCCACGGTGGCCTCGCTGATCGGGGCTTGGGCCGTGCGGTCGATATACCGCCGGGGATAGTACGTCAGCAGGTCGAAGACGGTTTCGACCCCGACCGCGCGCAACGCCTTGCGTCGATGCGGACCGACGCCGTTGAGGCGTTGAACGTCGATCGAGTCGAGCTCGCGCAGCGTCAGCGGTTCAGGGACCGCAGCGGCGCCGGTGTCAGTCCCGTGCGATGCAGCCGCGGCCGGTGATCGGCCCGGAGCCGGCTGGCTGGGCTGGGGTGGGTTCATTCGATGCCGAAGAGGTACGGGTAGTGGTCCTGCCCGCCGGCATGGCGCTCGAGTTCGACTTCTGGCCAATGCTGAGCCAGCCATGACGCGATGTCGTCGGTCTGGGCGGGCACCGCACCCGCCCCTTCGATCAGCGTGAGTATCTCGTGGGCGGGCTGCAGCATGTGCCCGAGCAGCTCGATGGCAGCTGCACCTGCCGTGGAACCGGTTGCCACGATTCCCGACTCGTCGAGGCCGATCCATTGCCCGGCCGCGACATGGCCGACGGATGCATGCACCTCTCGCACGGCCTGCGTCACTTCCCCTGCGGCAACCGCGTTGGCTGCGTCGGTCATCGACGCGGCGTTCTGCGTCGCATCGGCGGCCGGGTCATAGCCGATCAGCGCTGCCAGACCCGCGGGCACCGAGGTGGTGGCCACGACCTCCACGTGCTTGGCCGTGTGCGCATCGACTTGGCGCGCGACCGGGATGATGTTGGAGTTGTTGGGCAGCACCACGACATGCTGTGACGGTGCGGCGGTGACAGCGGCGAGCAGTTCCGCCGTCGAGGGGTTCATCGTCTGCCCTCCGGTGACGATCTGCTGGGCGCCCAGCGCCGAGAAGAGCGCGTCGAGTCCTGCCGCGGGCGAGACCACGACGACCGCGCAATCGACCTGCGGCCGATCCCCGCTGGCAGTGCCGTTTTCGGCATGCGCGCGGTGTTCCCCGTGAGCGCTCTGTTCCGCGTGCGCACCATGCGCGCTGTGTTCTCCGTGCGCACTGTGCGCACCGTGCTGGCCCGCGTGCGCCCCAGGCGCACCGAGGCCCGCGACCTGCTCGTGCAGGTCCGTGATCTGAATGCGATGCGGTCGTCCCGCGTCGATGCCCGCTTCGATGACCGGGCCGATGTCGTCAGTGTGGATATGGCAGTTCCACAGGCCATCGCCGCCCACCATCACGATGGAGTCGCCGAGCGAGTCCCACGCAGACTTGAAGGCATCGATCTTCTCATCCGGCGCCGCGAGCAGGAACATCACCTCATAGCGCGTGCCGGACGGATCATGCGCCTCGTGCTCACCGTGGTCGCCCGCGTCGAGGTGGCGGTGCAGCTCGGCCCGTTGCTCGGCGACGGGGTCGACGCTGCCGCTCGGCAGCTGAGCACCGGCGTTGCCATGCGCGATGACGGCCGCCACCTCGGCCGGCAGTTCCACCTCGGCGGGCAGCGGGCGCCCATCGACCACGTTCAGCATCGCGTCGAGCAGCAGGAGGTAGCCCGCGGCACCCGCGTCCACAACGCCGGCGTCGGCAAGCACCGGCAACTGCTGTGGCGTGGCCTCCAGCGCCGTCTGGCCGGCTCGCTTGGCGCTCTCGAGCACGGCTGCGAGCCCGTGGGCGGCGTCGCCGGCACCGTCGTCGGCGAGTGAATCGAGCGTGCGTTGGGCAGCCTGCGCCGATGCGCGCGCCACGCTCAGGATCGTGCCTTCGACCGGCCTCATGACGGCACTGTCGGCTGCCGCACTCGCAGCCACCAGACCCTCGGCCAGCATCTCGGCATCTATCGGGGGTGGTTCGCCGGCGTGATCGTCACCGGGTGCCAGCGTTGCAGCGAATCCTCGCAGCAGCTGGCTGACGATGACACCGCTGTTGCCACGCGCACCCATCAGGGCGCCGTGCGAGATGGCACGGCAGATGTCCGCCCTGCCAGTGCCGGACCCGAGCAATTCCTCGCTGACGGCCGCCAGCGTCATGGCCATGTTGGTTCCGGTGTCACCGTCGGGCACCGGGTAGACGTTCAGACGATCGATCGTGATCCGATGCTGCTCAAGTGCTGCGCGGTACACGCGCATGGTCTCGGCCAGGGCTTCGGAATCCAACGCCGTCGCGGACCCGGCCGCCGAATTGAGGTCCCGGTCACTCATGAATTCCGAAGCTACAACGCGCCCGCGGTGACCGGTTGCTAGCGTTCCGGGGACTGCGCGGGCCGCCTCTGCTGCTCGGCAGAATCCCAGCCATCGGAGGCGCATGTGCAAGGCGTCATCAAGTCGTACGACCCGGCATCCAAAGTCGGTGTCGTGACCGATGACGTCACGCGCGCCGAGCACGAACTGGCCCCGGATGCCCTGGAGGGCTCCATCTTCCGGATGGTGCGGCAAGGCCAGCGAGTGATCTACGACCTGGACGGACGGGGGCTCGCCACGCGGCTTCGTCTGGGCTCGGAAGTCGACCTGGGAACACCTGATTGGATCACCGCCGGGGGGGAGACTGCGTGATCTGAGGCCGGGGCAGACGTGCCGGCCGAAGAGCGAGTTATCAGTCACGTTGTGCGCAAGCACGAGGATCAGACACGTTGCGCTCAGGCGCGAGACTCGGACCCGGAGGACAAGTTGCCTGCCACCACTCACCGCCAGCTGATCGATTGGGTTGATCAGTGGGCCGGCGTGCTGCGACCCGATGCGGTCCACTGGTGCGACGGCTCACCAGCGGAGTACGAGCAGCTCTGCGCTCAGATGGTGGAGTCGGGCACCCTCATCCCGCTCGATTCCGACGCGCGCCCCAACAGCTACCTCGCTCGGTCTGACCCCGGCGATGTTGCCCGCGTCGAGGACCGCACGTTCATCTGCACCGAGAGCGAGCTCGACGCAGGTCCCAACAACAATTGGCGTGCGCCTGATGACATGCGCGAGGAGCTGCTGAAGCTGTTCGACGGCTCGATGCGCGGGCGGACGATGTACGTGGTGCCATTCTCGATGGGCCCGCTCGGCTCGCACATCGCGCACATAGGAGTCCAGCTCACCGACTCGCCGTATGTGGCGGCCTCCATGCGCATCATGACCCGCATGGGTCAGGCCGCGCTCGACGTGCTCGGCGACGGTCCCTTCGTGCCGTGCGTTCACTCGCTCGGCGCGCCTTTGGAAGCGGGCCAGACCGATGTGCCCTGGCCGTGCGATGCCGACCGCAAGTACATCGTCCACTTCCCCGAGACACGCGAGATCTGGTCGTACGGATCCGGCTACGGCGGCAACGCACTGCTGGGCAAGAAGTGCTTCGCCCTGCGGATCGCGTCGACGATGGCCCGGGACCAAGGCTGGCTGGCCGAGCACATGCTGATCGTCGGCGTGACACCGCCGGACGGCGAGACCGTCTACGTGGCGGCCGCGTTCCCGTCCGCATGCGGCAAGACGAACATGGCGATGATGATCCCCACGCTTCCCGGTTGGAAGGTGCGCACCATCGGCGACGACATCGCGTGGATGAAGTTCGGAGACGACGGTCGCCTGCACGCCATCAATCCCGAGGCCGGCATCTTCGGCGTCGCTCCGAATACGGGCCCCGACACCAATCCGAACGCGCTCGACACCATGTGGGGCAATTGCGTGTTCACCAACGTGGCGCAGACGCCCGACGGCGACATCTGGTGGGAAGGTCTCACGCCGGAGCCTCCCGAGGGTCTCATCGACTGGCGCGGCAACGAGTGGTCAGCTGCGGGCGGCACGCCCGCTGCGCATCCCAATGCCCGCTTCACGGCTCCCGCCGAGCAATGCCCCTCGATTGCGCCCGAATGGGAGGACCCCGCCGGCGTGCCGATCTCGGCGATCCTGTTCGGCGGCCGGCGGGCAACCACCGTTCCCTTGGTGGCGGAAGCATTCGACTGGGAGCACGGCGTGTTCCTGGGCTCGCAGATGTCGTCGGAGAAGACTGCCGCTGCCGCAGGGTCGGTCGGCGACGTGCGGCGAGATCCCTTCGCGATGCTGCCGTTCTGCGGCTACAACTTCGGCGACTATTTCCAGCACTGGCTCGACATCGGTGCCAAGCCGGGAACCCAGTTGCCGAAGCTGTACTACGTGAACTGGTTCCGCAAGGACGCCGATGGCAAGTTCATCTGGCCGGGCTTCGGCGACAACGCCCGGGTGCTGAAGTGGGTGCTGGAGCGCGTCGCCGGCCATGGTGAGGCTGTACCGACCGCAATCGGCCTGGTGCCGCCGCCTGAGGCGCTCGACACCAGCGGCCTCGGCCTGACCGACGAGGAGATCGAAACGCTGCTCGGTGTCAATGAAGACGATTGGCGAGCCGAGATCGACATGATCGAAGCGCACTACCGGAACCTGGGCGAGCGTCTGCCCGCGCAGATGCGCCACCAGCTCGACCTGCTCGAGGAGCGTCTGGGGCTCTGACGGGCTGCACTGAGGGACGCACCCGCTGCGGGTGCGGCAGCATCTTCAGTTGCCCAGGAACATGGCCCGGATGGCGAGCCCCATGATGAACAGCGCGCCGAGGCCGAACAGCTCGTACCGGCGATGGGGCAACTGCTGGCGGTAGGCGTAGACGAAGGCGACCGCCACTGCGCAACAGGCCCCGTAGAACACGTGGAACGCTGGCGCATCGACTGCCGCGGCGCGCATGAGGACGACGCCTGCAGCGAGCTGCACGAAGACCAGCACCCACGCGGCCCCCAGCAGCCACCACATGCTGCTGTGCCGCAGCGCGTTCCAACGGATCGCGCCGAGCGCCCACAGCCCCGCGAGGCCGTTCGACAGCACGAGGGCCCAGCCGAGCGCAGTGTGAGTTGTCGACCAGACCTCAGCGCTCACTGCGACGCCTGTGCTCCATGCTCGGGCCCAGGCGGCGCCTGCGTCCCATGCTCTCGCCCGGGCGGCGCCTGCGTCCCGTGCTCTCGCCGGGGCGGCGAGACGTGCTGCGTGAACAGGTGGATGAACATGAGCAGGTTCTGCGCATCGCCGTGACCGTTGGCGAGGTTGAGCTCGCCAGGACGTCGTGCCTCGGTGTCGCTCAGCTTCATCACATCCAGCGCTCGCAAGAGCCCAACTGGCGCCCCCGCCGACACCAACTCGCTGATGTCACGGACGAGGTGACGGCCTCGCAGCCCTTGGGCCTGGATCAAGCTGCGCAGCAGCAGTCGCGCCAGCGCGCAGGCACTGGCAGGCGAGATCTCCGCGACCGCCGCTGCTTCGGTGTACAGCGGGACCAGCTTGCGGTCGAGCCCTGGCGGCGCGTCGTTCGGCTCTCGGCGCTCCGGCTCCGCGGCGCTCTGCGCGCCGGGCGTGCCGTCTGCTGACTCAGGCAACGGCACCGGCATCGCGCAGCTTCGCGATGTCATCGGGGTCGTAGCCGGCAATGGCCAGCACCTCGTCGGTGTGCTGGCCAGGGTGCGCCGGCGGACCCTGCACGGCTTGGACCGTACGGCTGAAGCGCGGCGACGGACTCGGCTGGACGACACCAGCCACCTCGCAGAACACGTCGCGATGGACATTGTGCGGATGCTGCGGAGCCTCCGCCAGGGTCAGCACCGGCGCGAAGCACACGTCGGTGGCGTCCATGATCTCGCACCACTCGTCACGCGTCTTCGACTTGAAGACCTCCGCGATCCGCTCCTTCAGCCCGGGCCACCGGCTGCGCGAGTGCTGCTTGGCGAAGTCGGGATCGCCCTCGAGGCCGGTGAGCCGCAGCAGCTCCGCATAGAACTGGGGCTCGATCGAGCCGACAGAGATGTAGTTGCCGTCAGCGCACTCGTACACGTCGTAGAAGTGACTGCCGGTGTCGAGCAGGTTCGTCCCGCGCTCGTCGTTCCAGACCCCGAGCGCCCGCATCGAGTGGAACATGGCCATGAGCGTCGCAGCGCCGTCGACCATGGCCGCGTCCACCACCTGGCCCTCACCGGAACGCTGCGACTCGAACAGCGCGCACGCCACGCCGAAGGCCAGGAGCATGCCCCCGCCGCCGAAGTCGCCCACCAGATTGAGCGGGGCGATCGGCGGCTCGCCCTGCCGGCCGATGGGGTCGAGCGCGCCAGCCAGCGCGATGTAGTTGATGTCGTGCCCCGCACCCATGCTGTACGGGCCCTCCTGGCCCCAACCGGTCATCCGGCCATAGACCAGCCGCGGGTTCCGAGCCAGGCAGTCGTCGGGCCCGATGCCAAGCCGCTCCATGACTCCGGGGCGGAATCCCTCGATGAGCGCGTCGGCATGCTCCACCAGTCGCAACAACGCCTCGACCCCGTCAGGGTTCTTCAGATCGAGTCCGATCGATGCCCGGCCGCGGGCCAGAACGTCGATCGGCGGTCTCGCAGGGTCGCGGTCCTTCACGTTGGCCGAACGATCGACGCGGATGACCTCCGCGCCCATGTCGGACAGCATCATGCCGCAGAAGGGCCCGGGGCCAATGCCCTGCAGCTCGATGACTCGCACGCCTTCCAGCGGTCCTGTGCCCATGCTGATTCCCCTCGCTATTCGCAGGTCACGCTACTTGGCCGGGCCTGCGGCAGGCCCGCCAGGCGCAGCGCCTGCGCGGCGGCTTCGGCCACTCGCGCGATCGCGCCGGGCGTGCGTGTGCCCCACCAGAACAGATCCTGACCATCGATCACCTGGGTCGGCGCGAGCGCCGACAGCTCGTCGAGATGGCGCTGGTGCCACGGATAGGGCTCTGTGGGCGCGAGCACGACGTCGAAGCGCCCCGGAGACAGATCGTCAGCCTCGAGCGTCGGGTAGGTGCCCCGATCGGAGAACGCCACGTCCACTCCACACCACAAGAGCAACGACGCGCCGTAGGTCTGGGCACCGATGGTCATGTACGGCCGGCGCCAGATCGGGACAAAGGCACGCAACGTGCGACCCGAACCCAGCTCGAGCGCCGCGCGCCGGGGCGGGAGCGGCTCAGCAACCCAGGTCATGCCGATCCGCGCTGCCAAGCGACCCAACTCGGGCTCGACGTCGTGCAGCGACGCGACATGCAGTGCTTCGACCTCGATGCCGGCGGCCATCAGCGCGTCGTAGTCCTCCTTGCGGTTCTCCTCGCGATCTGCCACGACCAGATCGGGTCGCAGCGCAGCGATAGCGGAGACGTCGGGGTTCTTGGTGCCGCCGATGTGGTCCAGATCGGGTCGCTCGCAGTAGCGAGTGCAGGCAATCGGGTCGACTCCCCAGGCCGCCAGCGTCTCGGTGACGCTCGGAACAAGGCTGACGATGCGCACCGCTCGCAGCGTATGAGCACCAGCGGAAAGGTCCGCCAATCCGCGCATCCTCTAGGTTCGCCGCAGTGAATGACACGGGGAGCGACGCGGATCCGGGCGAGTCATTGCCGGCCGACGACGGACTCGATGCCGCCCAGCGGGCCGCCGTGCGTTCGGGGGCCGGCGCGCTGCTGGTGGTGGCGGGTCCGGGAAGCGGCAAGACCCGTGTGCTCACGCAGCGAATCGCCTGGCGGGTTGCCACCGAGTCGATGCAGGCGCGACGCGCCATGGCCGTGACGTTCACCCGTCGAGCTGCGAGAGAGCTCCGGTCGCGGCTGCTGCAGCTGGACGTCGACGACATGGGACCGGTCGGCACGTTTCACGCCATCGCACTCGCGCAGGTGCGCCAGCACGACGCAGACCACGGCCGGGCCGAACGGAAAATCCTGCCGAACCGGGCCGCTCTCAGCGGCGAGCTGTCCGAGCACCTCCAGCGCTCGTTCGGCTCGAGGCCGCCGATCACCGTCGCCACGGCGTTACGCGAGATCGATTGGGCGAAAGCGAGCGACCTGTCGGTTGCCGAATATCGCGATGGGCCCGCGAGACACCGACTCGGGCCGGCAGCCGCGGAAGCAGCCGCGGCGCTCTTCGGCCACTTCGAGCGGGTCAAGTCGCGCCGCCGGCTGCTCGACTTCGACGACCTGCTGGCCGAATGCACGCGCCTGATGCGCTCCGACGAGCACTTCGCCGCAGCACAGCGCTGGCTTGCCCGACACTTCTTCGTCGACGAGTTCCAGGACCTCAACCGGCTGCAGTGGAATCTCCTGATG
Organism: Acidimicrobiales bacterium; assembly: GCA_965116715.1. Taxonomy (GTDB): domain Bacteria; phylum Actinomycetota; class Acidimicrobiia; order Acidimicrobiales; family Poriferisodalaceae; genus Poriferisodalis. The sequence continues at coordinate 3,286,170 of OZ220724.1, read as the reverse complement.
GAGTGGATCGGTGGCCCCGAGGCGGTCCGCAGCGGGGATGCCGACATCTGCGCTGTCGGCGACATCGACCAGGCGATCTATGGGTGGAACGGCGCAGACAGCCGCTACATCGCGGACTTCGACCGCTGCTTCGACAGCGCTCACGTGATCCGACTCGAGCTCAACTACCGCAGCCACCCGTCGCTCGTCGCCGCAGCACAGGCAGTGATGGCGACGGGAGACGACCCAGACGGCGCGGATGTCGGCGGGGCGGCCCAAGCACCTGCGCGGCCGCACGAGACCGGTCCCGCGCCGACCGTGACAGCGTTCCCCGACGCTACGGCCGAGGCCGCCGGGATCGCCCAATGGATCGCCGATCGGCACATCGGCCGCGTGCGCTGGGATTCGTTCGGTGTGCTCGCGCGCACGAACGCCCAGCTCGTTGACATTGCGGCCGCCCTCGATGCCCGCGGCATCCCCTCCCGACTCAGCGGCCAGCGCAGCCCGTTTCTCGAGCTGCCCGCCGTCCGGGAGTTGCTGGAACGCTTGCAAGCAGCCGGAGCAGATTTCTCCGCGGCCGTCGGGGATCTGCGCGCGGAGACCATGTCAGCCGAACCTGCAGCCGAACCGGCTGCCGAACCGGATGAGCAGCACGAGCCGGTGCTGGCACGGGTGCTCGACCTCGCCGATGCGTTCCTCGCAGAGGTATCCGGTGTTTCCGGCCGCCGTTCCCCATACAGCCGCCCCACCGGAGAGGGTTTCGTGACCTGGGTCCGAACCCTGTCGGGCAGCCATCGCGAGCTCAGCGCCGACCTGATCGACGCCGACTCTGCCGGCCGCCCCTTCGATGAGCGCGATGGCGCCGTGGCGCTGGCGACATTCCATGCCGCGAAGGGACTGCAGTGGCGCCACGTCGTGATCGCCGGTGTCGAGGACGGGCTCGTGCCCCTGCGCCGCGACGATCCGGAAGAGCGTCGGCTGTTCTACGTCGCCGTCTCGCGCGCCACCCGCACGCTGCATCTCACCTGGGCGCGGCAGCGGCCCGGCCGGGGTGCAGCGGGCGACGCTCGCAGCCCATCACCATGGCTGGAACGCATCGCCGCAGCCACCGAGGAGCCCCCGCCGCTGTCACCTGATGACGCCGCTTCCCGGGTGGCTGCCGCCCGCGCCGCCCTCGACGCCGCCCGGAAGCAGTGAGCGCCGAACTCACCTGCGAAACCGGCGATTCACAGAGCGAGATCGGCGAACACCGGTGTGTGATCTGAGGGCTTGGTTCCCTTGCGAGCGTTGCGGTCGATGAGGCAGAACTGCGTGGCAGCAACCACCGGCTGTGTGGCTAGCAGCAGGTCGATGCGCAGGCCATGGCGCTTGTAGAACGCGCCGTCGCGATAGTCCCACCAGCTGTACAGGCCCGCATCGGTGTAGTGCTCGCGGAATATGTCGGTCAGCCCCCAATCGCACACCTCGGCCACCGCATCGCGCTCCGGGTCGGTGACGTGGGTGCGTGGCTCGGGGTTGTCGGGGTCCCACACATCCCGGTCGTCGGGGCACACGTTGAAGTCGCCGCCGACCAGCACCGGCTCGGCCGGGTCGCAGGTGGCCTCGAGGTGAGCGCGCAGGCGTCCCAGCCAGTCCAGCTTGTAGTGGTAGTGCTCGTGGTCGACGGCCCGGCCGTTGGGCACGTAGACCGAGCTCACGGCGACGCCGCCGCAGCGGGCCGAGATGATTCGTGCGTCAGGGTCAGGCTCGCGGCCGTCGGCGAAACCTGCGACCGGGTCGTCGATCCCGATAGTCGACAGGATGGCCACACCGTTCCAGCGACCCTCTCCGTGGTGCACCGAGGCGTAGCCCTGCGCCTCGAAATGCGCGTGCGGGAACTGTTCGTCGGACATCTTCGTCTCTTGCAGCAGCAGCACGTCCGGCTCGGCATAGTCGAGCCACTCGTCGACCCGTGCCAGGCGGGCGTTCAGGCTGTTGACGTTCCACGTGGCAATCCGCACCCCTCTGACGCTAACGGCACGCCTCTAGCGAGCAAGCGGCTTGTAGGCGATGCGGGTCGGGCCCGTATCGGTGCCCAGCTCGCGCTTGCGGAAGGCCTCGTAGTCGGTGAAGTTGCCTTCGAACCAGCGCACCACGCTGTTGCCCTCGAAGGCCAGCACATGGGTCGCGATGCGGTCCAGAAACCAGCGATCGTGGCTGATGACCACGGCGCAGCCTCCGAATGACTCCAACGCCGCTTCGAGCGAGCGCAGCGTGTCCACATCAAGGTCGTTAGTGGGCTCGTCGAGCAACAGCACGTTGCAGCCCTCCCTCAGCGTCCGGGCCAAGTGCACCCGGTTGCGCTCGCCGCCTGCGAGGTCACCCACACGCTTCTGCTGATCCGCGCCGGTGAAATTGAACGATGCGACGAACGCCCGGCCGTTGACCTCGCGCGCGCCGTCCAACCCCGTGATTCGCAGCGTGTCGTGTCCGTCCGTGATCTCCTCATAGACCGTGCGGTCATCGTCCAGGATCGCCCGCGACTGGTCCACGTACGCGATGTCGACGGTCTCGCCGATCGTGATGCTGCCCGCATCCGGCTGCTCGTCTCCCACCAGCAGCCGGAACAGCGTGGTCTTGCCCGCACCGTTTGCACCGACCACCCCGACGATGCCGCCCGGCGGCAGGCGAAACGAGAGGTCATCGAACAGCAGCTTGTCGCCGTAGGACTTGACGAGACCCTCGGCCTCGATGACCACCGAGCCCAGACGCCGCGACATCGGGATGGTGATCTGCAGCGCATCTGCTCGACGCTGCTCGTCGGCAGCTCTGCGATGGGTCGCGAGCAGTTCCTCGTATGCGCTGACGCGCGCCCGGCTCTTGGCTTGCCGCGCCCGCGGCGACATGCGCACCCACTCCAGTTCGCGCGCCAGCGTGCGGGCCCGAGCGTCTGACTGGCGCTGCTGCGCGACGAGCCGCTCATTGCGGTACTCGAGCCAAGCGCTGTAGTTGCCTTCAAAGGGATGGGTGCGACCGCGATCGATCTCGAGAATCCAGCCGGCAACGTTGTCCAGAAAATAGCGATCGTGAGTGATGGCGACGACCGTCCCCGAGTAGTCAGCCAGGAACCGCTCCAGCCATGCCACCGATTCCGCATCGAGATGGTTGGTCGGCTCGTCCAAGAGCAGCAGATCTGGGTGAGAGAGCAACAGGCGGCACAGGGCCACCCGGCGACGCTCACCCCCTGACAGCGTCGTCACGTCGGTGTCGGCGGGGGGCAGACGCAGCGCGTCCATGGCAATGGCGACTTGCCGATCCAGATCCCAGGCGTTGGCTGCGGCGATCCGGTCCTCCAACTCTGCCTGTCGGGTGCCGAGCGCATCGAAGTCGGCATCGGGTTCTGCCCAGCCCGCCATGACTTCCTCATACGCCGACAGCAGAGCGGCGGTTGCAGCCACGCCGCTCATCACGTTGCCCTCCACATCGAGTGCGGCGTCGAGCTGCGGCTCTTGAGGCAGCAGTCCCACCGAGGCGCCCGGCGAGAGCCGCGCATCGCCGACATAGCCGTCGTCGAGGCCGGCCATGATCCGCAGCAGCGTGGACTTGCCGGAGCCGTTGTGGCCGATCACGCCGATCTTGGCCCCCGGCAGGAATGCCAACGTGACGTCGCGCAGGACTTCCCGGTCGGGCGGGTAGAAGCGTCCGAGCTCGCGCAGCGTGTAGATGAATCCTGAATCCATCAGTGCATCGCCATCAGTGCATCGCCGTCAACAGATCACCGGCTGCCGGTCATCGCAGCTCGAAGCCGACGAGCCCTTCCAGCTCGCGCAGGGCCAGATCGGGATCGGTCACCTTGATGGCCGCCATGCCCATCGCCGCAGCCGGCTTGCAGTTGATGCCGAGATCGTCGAGGTACGCCGTACGAGTCGGGTCGATGCCGAGCTCGGCACAGGCCAGCTCGTAGATCCGCGGATCGGGCTTGCGCAGTCCCACGACGGACGATTCGATCACGACGCCGAACAGCTTCATCACCTCTGCGATCGCCGCTGCAGTGCTCGCATCCCGGGCCATGCCAGCGCCGTGGCCCGCTCTCACGTTGTTGGTGATGCAACCCACTGGCAGGCGCGCTGCGAGGATCTCCAGCGCACGCACCATCTGCGGCCGCAGGCCGCCACTGAGGCACGCCAGCACCTGCGAGCCGGACATCTCGTGACCCCGATGAGCAGCCTCTGCTTCGAACAGCTCAGCAAACTCGTCAACGCTGACTTCGCTGCGCTCAAGTCGTGCCCACGCGTTGGTGTCGGGATTGGTGGCGTTGATCTGCCGGATGGTGTCGCGCGGTATGCCGATGCGGTCCTCGTAGCGATTGAACGCTTCGAATGGGCTCTCGGTAATCACGCCGCCGAAGTCGAACAGCACTGCATTCACTGCCGACGACGGACCCTCAGACACGGCCCGGCACGCTAGCGGCGAGGCGACCGGTCGTCGCGATTACACGCAAATCGCGCGATTCAGGTGGCCGAATCGCGCGCAACGTACCTAAGTTCGCGCGCATCGCGCGAAGATCCACCAACTGCGCGCGAGCGTTCGCTAGGGTCCCGTCATGGCAACGGACACTTCGGCGTCGTCATCTTCGATCTCAACGGAAGCCCCCGCACCCAAGCGCAAACGCTGGAAGAGCAGGGCCGTGTCGCGGACCGTGGACGCAGGCAATTCGGCCTATTGCGCTGTCTGTGACGAGCTCATCAAGTTCCGAGCACGCATCCGCGCTGAGCAGATCATCTGCAACGTGTACGTGAAGAACCGCTGGGATCGCGTTGAGCACTACCACCCGGAGTGCTACGAACAAGCTGGCGCCCCCTACGGCGAACCCAAGGGCTGAGGGGCCCGTCGCAGAGGGGCCTGCCGCCTTCGCGGCGGACCCGACTAGAGCACCTGGCTCAAGAACAGCTTGGTGCGCTCCTCTGCGGGCTCGGTGAAGAAATGGTGAGGCGTGCCGACTTCCACGATCTCGCCTTCCTCCATGAAGATGATCCGGTCGGCCACCTCGCGTGCGAAGCCCATCTCGTGCGTCACGACCATCATGGTCATGCCCGAGCGTGCCAGCTCCTCCATCACGTCCAGCACTTCCTTGATCATCTCGGGGTCGAGCGCCGAGGTGGGCTCGTCGAACAGCATGACGCGCGGTTCCATCGCCAGCGCCCGCGCGATCGCCACGCGCTGCTGCTGACCGCCTGACAGCTGGCCGGGAAACTTCTGCGCCTGCTCGGGAATGCCCACGCGCTCCAGCAGCGACTCGGCAAGTTCCTCGGCCTCGGGCCGCGACTTGCGACGCACCCAGATCGGAGCCAGCGTGATGTTGTCCATCACCGTCAGGTGGGGGAACAGGTTGAACTGCTGGAAGACCATTCCCACCTCGGAGCGGATCTTCTCGATGTTGCGCAGGTCGTTGGTCAGCTCGATGCCGTCCACGATGATCTGACCGCTCTGGTGAGCCTCCAGCCGGTTGATGCACCTGATCCACGTGCTCTTGCCCGATCCGGACGGCCCGAGCACGACGACGATCTCCTGCTCCTTGATGGTGGCGGTGATGCCGCTCAGGGCCTGGAAGTCGCCAAACCACTTGTCGACGCCGCGGCACACGATCATGTCGTCGCGTGCGGCGAGCTCGTCGGACACCGCGATGGTGGCGTCACCGTGGGCCGGTTGCGTGCTCATGATCCGATCTCCCTTGTCTGCCACGAATGGCCGTTCCCGCTCATCGCTGGCCCAATCCCACACGTTGCTCGAGCCGCTGGCTGTACTTCGACATCGCGAACGCCACCACCCAGTACACAACCGAGATGAACAGCAGCCCCTCGCGCCGCACCCCCAGGAACTGCGACTGGTTCGGTACCACCGAATTGGCCATCCGCAGGAAGTCGAACAGCCCGATGATGGCGAGCAGCGAAGTCTCCTTGAACGTGGCGATCACCTGACCCACCAGAGGCGGGATGGATACCCGCAAGGACTGGGGCAGCACGATGAAGCCCGTGCGCTGGGTGGTGGTCAGGCCGACGGCATCGGCCGCTTCGTACTGCCCGCGGCGGATCGACTGCAAGCCACCGCGCACGTTCTCGGCCAGATACGCGGCGGAGAACAGCGTGTAACCCAGGATCGCCGCGGCCAACTCGGCGATCTCCATGCCGTCGGGCAGGAACAGCGGCAATACGCCGGAGAAGAACAGCAGCAGCGTGATCAGCGGGACGCCGCGGATCACCTCGATGTAGACCGTGGAGAGCACCCGGAAGATCGGCTGGCGCGAGGTCCGGGCCAGTGCCAGCAGCACCCCGATCGGGAACGACAGCATGATCGTCAGCACCGAGACCAGCAGCGTGACGCTGAACCCGCCTATGAACATGTCTGTCGGTGTCTCGATAGTCGACGGCGCATTGATGACGGTTGCGCCATAGAAGACCAGCAGCACCACGAACAGCCACGCCCCCACCAGCCTGCGCCGCTGGGCGGCCACGCCGGCGAAGTTCGGCGCCAGTATCCCAGCGACCGCGAGGAGCAGGAAGGCGATGCGCGCCACCTGCAGCATCGAGTACCAGCCGAAGAACGCCGCCACCCAGTGAAATGCGGCCAACAACAGCAGGCCGATCGCCGCCAGGCGCCCCACCTCGCCGGCGTCGCTGCGCGTCAACCACCACAGCACTGCCGAGCCCAGCACGCCGAAGGCCAGACCCATCGGCAGCATCGTGGAGAACACGTGGGCGTAGTCGATCTCGGGATCGCGCATGACCACCCAGTAGAGGAAGAAGGGGCTCAGCACCCATGCCAGATTGACGATCGCTCGGGTCTTGGTCAGGGCATCCCGGGGCAGTTCCGGAGCCGCTTGGTCTTCGGCTCCTTCGTCATCATCAGCCGCGTCGGGAACTGCTTGCGATGAGGCAATAGCACGGCTGCGTGCGACTCGGCCGATCCCAAAGCAGCCGATCAGCAACAGCCACATGACCGTCCACGGCACCCTCGTGCTCATCGCCACGAGCTGTCCAGGTTCGGCGATGAATTCGCCGTCGGCGAATGCGTAGTGCCCGTAGCGAATCACCCAGGTGGACGCCACCAGCAGCCCAGGCAAGCCGAACACGAGCCAGGCGACGGGGATCTCGCTCGTGCGGCGGGCCAAATCATCGAAGCGCAGCCACAGCGCCAGACCAAGCCCGAACAGTACGAGCGCGACGGCCCACCACACCCATCGATCCGCCATCGCGGCTGCGAACGACTCGCGCACTAGCTCGCCGGCGTCATCGCGCACCGTCTCCCCTGCTGCGTCGGTGAGCACGCTCGGTTCGCGTATCAGCACACCGACGGCAACGAGGCCGCCTCCCGACATCAGCCAGCCCATCAGTCGCTTCAGGGTCACGCCGTCCCAGCGGGCCCAGATGCCGGCACTCAGGCCCGCGAGCACCACGACGAGCCCGACCGTCACCCACACGCGGATGTACTGGTGCTCGGGATAGGCCTGCGTGAACATGAGCCGCAGATTGGTGCGTACCGCAATCCACGAGCGCTCCTCGCTGAACATGAAGTTCAGCAATCCCCGGTAGGTGAACAGCGCAACGAGGATCGCGAAGACGGTCAGAATCGAGTTGCGAGCGTTGGGGAAGAGGTTCTCGCGGATCCAACGACCGGGCGGCAGGCTGGGCCGGTCGGGCGGGCTCGCCGCGGGACCCACGGGCTCAGCCGCGAGAGCGGTCGGTGCAGCGGGCGGCATCGGATCGGTCACGTCAACGCTCCACGATCCGCAGCCGGATATTGAAGAAATTGACGACGGCGGAGATCGTCAGCGAGCAGGCGAGGTAGAACAGCATCCAGACCGCCATGACCTGCAGTGTCTTGCCGGTCTGGTTATAGACGGTCTGGCCGATCTGAACGAGATCGCTGTAACCCACGGCGATGGCCAGCGACGTGTTCTTGGTGAGGTTCAGGTACTGGTTACCGACGGGCGGCAGAATCACCCGCAGGGCCTGGGGCAGGATCACCCGTCGCAGCGCTGTCGAGCGCCGCAGGCCCACCGCCTGTGCCGCCTCGCTCTGGCCCTTGGGCACTGCCAAGATGCCGCCGCGAACGATCTCGGCGATGAACGCTGCGGTGTAGAACACGACGCCGAAGTAGACGGCGGCGAAGCCGATGGGCAAGTTCAAACCAGCTGGCCCGTAGTTGGGGAAGTTGCCCGGCTGCACGATGTCGGGCCGCATGGCATCGATCGGCGCACCGGTCCGTCCATTGCCGAACTTGTCTGCCAGCACGCCGAGGCCGTCGCTCGATGAATTGACGATCCAGCTCGACAGTCCGGGCCACAGCACAGTCACGAAGAGCACGACGATCGCCGCTCCTGCGACGGCGAAGATCATGCGGAACCAATCGTCGTCGGTGAGGCGCACGAGACCCGCCGGCGTGCGGTGTTGCGCGAGGAAGCGGCGTATCCACCACACTGCCACCCCCGCTGCGGCCAGCGCGGCGACGAGCTGCACTACGCCCTGCGGGATCGAGCCGACCGCGTCCGACAGGCCGCCGAAGATGCCCCCCAGCCAACCGAAGACGGGGTGCACCCACCACCCCACGATGGCGAAGGCTGCAACGATGCCGGTCGCCCATGCGCCGGCATTGGTTTGTGTCCCGGTCTGCTCGCGTTTCGCCGCCAGCCGCTTGAAGACGGCGCGCGCAATGGCGCCGCCGATCAGCACCACGACGGCCCATTGGTAGAAGCCGTCGGCGACGAAGACGCGCGGGATCGACAGGCCCTTGTTGGAGAGGTGAACCCAACCCGAGATCGGCCCCATGTCGAACGAAACGTTCGGGAGCGATGCCAGCACAGCGGCATACACCAGGATCTGCACCAGCAGCGGGATGTTTCGCAGCGCCTCCACATACACGCCCGCGAGGCGTCGCAGCGGCCAGTTGGAGGACAGCCGGGCCAGGCCCACCAGGACACCGATGACGGAGGCGAGCGCGATGCCTGCGGCGGCCATGCGGATGGTGTTCACCATGCCGACCCAGAGCGCCCGGCCGCCCGAGTCGGGGTTGGTGTCAATCCCCCAGCCGACCTTGATGCCGATGTGATCGGAGATGAAGTCGAAGTCGATGTTCGCGCCGCGGGCTCGCAGGCTGTCCCCCGCCTCGGTGGCAAGGAACCACAAGGCCGCCAAGACGAGAACGAGCGTGCCGACCTGCGCGATCCAGCGCACCACCGTCGCGTCCCGGTAGAACGGCGGACGGGTTCCCAGCGTGCTCAGGGACGCGTCACGGTCCGGTGCTCGGGGGTCGCTCACCGCACGTCACCCTACGCGACGAGGTCGCGTGCATCGGGCTATTGCATTGAGACATGCAGAGACATGCACAGCTCGACTTCCCGCACCGGGGCGCGCGACGGCCCCCGACCCGGTCGGGTCGGGGGCCGTTGCAGTGAGCTGTGATCACTCGCCTGCCGGACCGGGGCGCACCCAGCCGGCAGGCATGCGATCAGCGAGCAGGCGGTGCGTAGATGAGACCGCCCGCAGTCCAGCGCGCGTTCGCCGAGCCGTCACGGCTCAGGCCCACGGGGCCGAGGTTGCGGGTGTAGATCTCGTCGTAGTTGCCGACCTGGCTGATCACGTTGTAGAAGGCGTCGGCCGACAGGCCCATCTTGGTCTGCAGCTCGCCTTCGCCGCCGAGCATGCGGACGGCCTCGGCATCGAGGTCGCCACTGCCCATCATCGAGTCGATGTTGGCCGAGGTGATGCCCTTCTCATCAGCGATGATCGTGGCGTACACCGTCCAGTTCACGACGTCGCCGAAGTTCGACTGGTTCTGCGGGTAGACCGGCCCCAGCGGCTCCTTCGAGATCGGCGTCGGCGGGAAGATCACCCAGTTCTGGTCGCCCTCCTGCTTGACCTTGCGGCCGACAAGCGCAGAGCCGTCGGTGGTCACCGCATCGCAGGCACCGGAGATGAAGTTCTCGGTGACGATGTCGAAGTCCTCGAAGGTGGACAGGGTGATCTCAATGCCGGCCGCATCGGCAGCATCGGCGATGTTCTTCTCGGTGGTGGTGCCGGCGTTGGTGCACACCGTGGCGCCATCGAGATCCGACACGGTCGACGTGCCCGAGAAGCCGTCGTCAGCGCGGGCCATGATCTGCTGGCCGTCGTAGTAGGTGGTGGGCCCGAAGTCGAGCACCAGGTCGGTGTCGCGGCTCTGGGTCCAGGTGGTGTTGCGCACCAGCAGGTCGATGTCGCCGGCTTCCAGCGAGGTGAAGCGCTCGGCTGCGGTGAGCGGCACGAAGTTGACCGCATCGGCATCGCCCAGGATCGCTGCGGCTACTGCACGGCAGTAGTCGGCGTCGAAGCCGGTCGTGCTGCCATCGGGCTGGGTCTCCGAGAAGGCCACGGCCGAACCGCTGACGCCGCAGTTGAGGGTGCCGCGGTCTTGGACAATCGCGAGCAGGTCGCCGGTGTCCTGCGTCATCTCGACTTCGGTTGCCGGTTCTTCGGCCACAGCTTCGGCTTCGGTTGTCGCCGCCGGCTCGTCGCCGTCTACGTCCTGATCACTGCCGTCGTCAGAGCCGCACGCTGCAGCCACCAACGCGATCGCCATCAGCACGCCGCCGAGTCGCAGCGCAGACCGCCGAGATATCGGCGCGATTCGTCTATTCATTAGGAACATTCCCTCCATCGGTTGTCCGTCACGCAGGCGCGAGATGCGCGGTGACGCGCTCCACCGCACCTGACGACCCGCGAGGCTACCCGTACCGATTTGCCGCCCCGACACCCTGGGCGAAGAAACTCCGAACGCGCCGGTGAGCATGCTTGCGCGAATCGCCTCGAGCGGGGTGCCGGCGTGTTGGAGACGCGTCCAGGGGGCACACTTGACCGATGGCCTGCCCCGACGACCACGCTCTCGCCGCGACAGTGGCGACCGAGACTGGGACTCTGCTGGTGGAGGTCCGCGAGCGGCTCTTCCGCTCGGGAGCCGGGACGTGGGAGGTCCGTGACACGGGCGACTCCGAGGCCCACCGGCACATCGTGGACCGACTGAGCGAAGCACGGCCCGAGGACGCCATCCTGTCCGAGGAAGGGCAGGACGATCTCGCTCGCCTGTCCGCTGACCGGGTGTGGATCGTGGACCCCCTGGACGGGACTCGCGAGTATTCCGAACCCGGCCGGTCCGACTGGGCAGTGCATATCGCCTTGGTGGAGAACGGTCTGCCGACAGCAGGAGCCGTGGCGCTGCCGGCGGTGGAGCAGACGCTGTGCACCGACCCCGGGCCCGTGCTCCCGGCACCGCACAATGGGCAGCCCCGTCTCGTCGTGAGCAGGTCGCGCCCGCCGGCGGCGGCCGTGATCGTCGCCCAGGCGCTCGACGCCGAACTGATGACGCTCGGCTCCGCAGGCGCCAAGGCCATGGCCGTGGTGCTCGGCATGGCCGACATCTACGCCCATTCGGGAGGCCAGTTCGAATGGGACAACTGCGCGCCGGTCGCGGTAGCGCGTGCGGCCGGCCTGCACGCCAGTCGCTGCGACGGATCGGAGCTGGAATACAACTTCGCCGACCCGTGGCTGCCCGATCTGCTGATCTGCCGCCCCGAGTTCGCCGATGACGCCCTCGAGGCGTTGCGACAGGTCATCGAAGGCGAAGCCTGAGATGACCCATTGGACACAGCTATCGAAGGCGAAGCCTGAGCGTCGCCGAGAGGAACACATGGAGCTGAAGGCAACGAAGTACTCCGTCGACGGGCCAGTCGCGACATTGACGCTGTCACGCCCGCATCGCCGCAACGCCTGGACCGGCCGGATGCACACGGAAATGCGATGGGTGCTCGAACAAGCTGAGCGAGATCCGCAGGTCCGGGTCGTCGTCATTACGGGCGAGGGTCGGGACTTCTGCGTCGGTGCTGACACGCAGGCCTTGGAGGGTCACGGCGAGCGGGGCGGTTACGACCCGGGCACCGCGCCTGACCTGGCGATGCCCGGCTACGGCGTCTCCCCCGAGTTCGATCAGAACTTCGCGTTCATGATGGCCTTGGAAACCGTGACCATCGCTGCGGTGAACGGTGCCGCGGCCGGCGCCGGGCTGGTGCTCGCCTGCTACTGCGACCTGCGCTTCGCAGCGGCAGACGCCAAGCTCACGACAGCACACGGCCCGCTGGGCCTGCCCGCAGAATTCGGCCTGTCATGGGTGCTCCCCCGGCTCGTCGGCATGACGCGATCAAACGACTTGCTGCTGTCCAGCCGCAAGTTCTTGGCCTCGGAGACCGACGGCTGGGGTCTGTTCAACGAGATCGTCGATGGGACGGTGCTGATGGAGCGCGTGCACGAATACGCGTACGACATGGCAGCTCGGGTCGCGCCCAGCTCGCTGGCCACGACGAAACGGCAGATTTACCTTGACCAGCACCGGGATGTCGGAACCGCCGTCTCAGAGTCGGATCGGCTGCTCAACGAGATGATCCCCAGCCCTGACTATCTCGAAGGCGTCCGGGCGCTCGCCGAGCGTCGACTGCCCCAATGGCCAGCCGGCTGACGCCTGGCGTCACAGGTCCAGCACTGTGATGCCGCGCGTCACAGTGCGAGCACAGTGATCACGCCGGTATCGCCGTTCACCTCGATGAGCGCGCCGTCCGGAATGCGTCCCGTGGCCCCGGTTGCGGAGATGACACACGGCAGGCCCAGCTCCCGGCTCACGATGACCGAATGGCTCAACGCCGCGCCGACGTCTACAACGACGGCGCTCGCGCTCACGAACAGCGGTGTCCACGACGGATCGGTGAGCGGCGCTACGAGCACATCGCCGGGCGACAGCGCGGTCGGATCGCTGCTGTCGAGCACCACGCGTGCACGCCCGCGGGCGATGCCAGGGCAGCCCGGCAGCCCGGCCAGCACCTCCCCAGCCCCCAGCACGGGCAACTCGGCAGCACCGCGGCGGGGCCAGGACGACATCGGCGGCGGATCGCCGACAATGACGAAGGGCTCCTGCCGCGAGTTCGCATCGTTCCACTGGGCCTGGCGCTCGGCGATCACCTCAGCCCAGCCGGTCGGGTCGTCGAGCATCTCGTGCAGCTCAGACAGTCGCAGCATGCCGAATTCGGTCTCCCCAGCGAACTGCCCTCGCTCGACGAACCGTCGTCCCAGCACCCGTGATGCGATGCGGCACTCGTTCACGTAGCGCACGCAGTTGGTCTTGGTGCGTTCACGTCCCGGCAGGTACACCGCTGCGGCACCGAGCGCCAGGTTGAACTGCATCTGCGTGTCGGGATCAGCCTCGAGCGCCGCAGATATCTCCGCAGCCAGCGCCTCCCGCTGGGCAGCCAGCGCCGCGCGCCGCTGCGCCGGCTCGGCATCGGCGGGGGCCAGACGCATGCGGTCGATGGCCGCAAGCGCGATGTCGGGGTCGGTCTCCCAGGTCGGGCAGCTCATCTCCCATTCGTTCGGCCCCCGCGAGCCGAACTCGTAGACGAACGAGTCGAACGCCTCATTGAACGCAGCAACTTCGCCCGACGGATCGTCTGCGCCCGCAGCCGCCAAGCGATCGGCCAGGCCTGCGGGTCCGGCATCGAACAGCGTCCCCAATGCGCCGGACGCCGCCACTTGGCGACCGAGCTGCCACATCGCATCTGACGGCGCAGCGGAGGCCACATCGCCGTAGCCGGCCACCAGCTTGAGCGTGTCGGTGGGCCGGCCCAGCGCCGTGCACACCTGTTCGAGCGCGCCCAATGGCACCGCCGCCAGGAACGACGTCTTCAGGTGACGCGCGAACAGCAGCCGAAAGCCGGCGCCGTCCGCGTATCCCGATTCGAGGAAATCGCTGATCCAGTCGACGATCTCGTGATCGCCCATCTGGGCGAAATCAGGCCGTTGCGCGCGCAGTTCGGCGATGTTGCGCTCGTCTTCGTGCACCTCGGGCAACGCCGGCGCCGTGAACAGCATCAGGAAGGTCTCCCCGATGCGCTGTTCGGCCTCGGGGCTTGCGTCGTCGGGATGCGGCTCGTACGGCGGGATGCCCGGCTGCTCGCCGAAGAAGGTCCGGTCGACGGTGTCGACGTCGATGCCAGGGGCGCGTGCGCCGAACACGCGCCCGACTGCGGCGTTCAGGTAGGTGTAGCCGCCGAAGACGCCCAGGAACACACAGTTGTCCGGGTCGAACTCGTCGTACTCGAACGCACCCATCCCTACGTAGGCGTCGCGGAACCCCAGCTCGGAGATGCGAATGCCGTCGTCGTTCTGGAACGCGAAGTCGAAGGTGCTCATCCTCACCGGATCGGGGAAGACCTCGCCCACATTGGCGCGCGTCCAGATGGGATAGCGCGCCGAGGGCTTCGTGCCGACGAAGTAGCCGCCGCTTCGATCTGTCAGGTCCGCCATGTTCCCTCCCGACGGTGCTGAAGGCGAAAGGACAGCGGGCCGGGCAACCGCCTCCCCCTCATGGCGGCTGCCCGGCCAGGCCGTGGTGCGATGCTAGACCGTCACGCACGCGTTGCGACCAACTGGGAGGCGGCCGATGCCGGTGACCATCGAGCACTATCGAGATCTCGGCGAATTCGACTACGGCGTCTGCGACCAGGTGTCGCCGCTGATCCGGCGGGTCATCTGCAAGAACCCGACACCGTTCACCTACCGCGGCACCGGCACGTACATCGTCGGGCACGGCGATGTCGCGGTGATCGATGCAGGCCCGCCGCTCGCGAGTCACCTCGACGATGTCCTCGCAGCGCTCGAGCCGGGCGAGACCGTCAGCGCCGCGCTGGTGACGCACACCCACAGCGATCATTCGCCCCTCACCGGCGACCTGGTCGCGGCCACCGGCGCGCTCAGCTACGGCTACGGGCCGCATGCCAGCGTGTGGAAGCTCGATCCTGACGATCGCGTCGACTTCTCCGACTACATCAGCGCCGAAGAGCAAAAGAAATACCAGGCGGAAATCGACGAGCTGCCCGAGGAGCTGAAGCGGGAGGGCGCCGACACCGAGTTCGTCCCAGATGTCGCGCTGGTCGACGGCGACATCGTCGCCGGCGACGGCTGGACGCTGCGCGCGGTGCACACGCCCGGCCACTGCTCGAACCACCTGTGCTACGAGCTGCTCGAGGAGAACTCGCTCTTCTCAGGCGACCACGTCATGGGCTGGGCAACCAGCGTCGTGGGACCGCCCGACGGCTCGATGCAGGACTACCTCGACTCGCTGGAGAAGCTGCTCACCTTCGAGCACGAGCGCTACTGGCCGACTCACGGCCCCCCGATCCCCGAGCCGACGGCGTACGTGCGCTCGTTCATCGCACACCGCAGCGATCGTGAGCAGCAGATCATCTCCCATCTCCGGCCCGGACCGTGCCGCATCGCGGACTTCGTGCCGAAGATGTACGAGGCCTATGACAAGCGGCTGTGGTATCCCGCCGCCAGCTCGGTCTACGCGCACATGCTCCATCTCGTCGAGAGCGGACGCGCGCGGGTGCTCGATGCCGAGGGTCTCCCAGGGGGCGAGCCAAAGCTCACATCGGTCTACGAGCTGACCACTGCCGCCTAGATGCGGCTGGTCATCGCTCGCTGCACGGTCGACTACTCGGGTCGGCTCGACGCGCACCTGCCCGAGGCGGTGCGGCTGATCATGGTGAAGGCGGACGGCTGCGTGGCCATTCACGCCGATGGGGGCGCATACAAGCCGCTGAACTGGATGAACGCGCCCAATCGGCTCGTGTGCGAGCCCGACCTGTGGCGGGTCACGAACGACCGCGGCGAACGCCTCGAGATACGCCTCGCCGAGGTGCTCAGCGACACCGCGCACGACATGGGCATCGATCCTGGCCTGGAACGGGACGGCGTCGAAGCCCACCTGCAAGAGCTGGTGGCCGCGCATCCCGAGACGCTGGCCGACGGCGCTGTGCTGGTGCGACGCGAGTACCCGACCGATATCGGTCCGGTGGATCTGCTGTGCCGGGACAGCGACGGCGCGACGCTGGCAGTGGAGATCAAGCGGCGAGGCGAGATCGACGGCGTCGAGCAGCTCTGCCGTTATCTCGAGTACCTGAACCGGGATGCTCGCCTGGCACCGGTGAACGGCGTCTTCGCCGCGCAAGAGATCAAGCCCCAAGCGCGGGTGCTCGCGGCTGATCGGGGCATCCGTTGCGTCGTGCTCGACTACGACGAGTTACGCGGCATCACCAGCGATGCGCTCAAGCTGTTCTGAGCTCTGGAGCAGAGCGTCCTGCCCGCTCCGCAGCTCAGTCAGCCGTTGCTACGCGTAAGTGCACAGACCGTTGTCGATGACCACGCGCTGCTCGTCGGTGCCCTTCTGGGCGACGGTGCGGTAGATCGCACGGCCCTCGCCGTCGTCCCAGACCTGAATCGTCAGCTCGTCGCCGGGGAACACCGGTGCGGAGAACCGGGAGTCCATCGACCGGAAGCGGGCCGGGTCACCCTCGCACAGGGTGTGCAGCAGTGCCCGGCCGGTAAAGCCGTAGGTGCACAGACCGTGCAGGATCGGCTTGGGGAAGCCGGCGAGCTCGGTCGCGAACCACGGATCGCTGTGGAGCGGGTTGTAGTCGCCGCTCAGCCGGTACGTGAGCGCTTGATCGGCACGGGTCTGATACGAGATCTCATAGTCGGGGTCGCGGTCAGGAGCGCTGACCAGCGGGGCCGTGCTGCCCGGCTCGCCCCCGAAACCGCCCGAGCCACGGATCACCACCGAGCTGCGCAGCTCGAAGATGACATCGCCGGAATCGGGATCGACCGCGCTGGCCTCGGTGTCGATGATCGCATTGCGACCTTCGCCCTTGTCCCACATCCCGGCAATGCGATCGGTGATCTCGACGGATCCCTCGGTCGGAATCGGGCGATGCACGGTGAGGCCCTGGCTGCCGTGCAGCAGCTTGCCCCAGTCCAGATCACCGGCATTGGCCATGGCGCCGCCGGCGCCGAAGCCGATCACGACACCCTGGGTCGGGAACGCCTGGTGGGTGATGTTCTTGGAGTTGTGCGTGGTGAACTCCAGCTCGGATCCGAAGGGATCCTCCGCGCCGGCCCCGATGCCGACCGCGTAGAGCAATGAGTCGCGGAATGTCCACGACCGCTTCGTCGGCTTGCCGGTGGCGCCGACGGCTTCCGGATTGAGTCCCATGATTGATGTCCTCCTTTAGCAAAGCGACTTGGTTCTTGGGTCGAGTCTGCCGTTCGATGGATGCTGCTGCTCAGTCGGCCACGCCGCCATCGGCCGGCTCGCCGCTCATGCCGCTGTTGAGGCGGGCGTCGCGCACGAGCTGGCGGGCCGCATCGCCGATCTTGGTCGGGTCGTCGACGGCGTCGATCGTCGGGCCACGTTCCCAGCCCTCGGCGACCGCCAGCATGCGACCCGATGCTTCGAAGACCCGGCCGGAGACGCCTGCTGCCTCGGCTGAGCACAACCAGGTCACGATCGGCGCGATGTAGCGGGGGTGCATCAGGGCCTGATCCTCATCGGAGGCCTCGCCCATGCCCAAATCCTCGGTCATGCGTGTGAGCGCGCCGGGCGCGACCGCGTTGACCCGTACCCCGTAACGCGCCAGCTCGCGCGCCGCGATGATGGTGAAGGCCGCGATGCCCATCTTGGCGGCGCCGTAGTTGGTCTGTCCCGGGTTGCCGTAAATTCCCGAGACCGACGTCGTGTTCACGATGGACGCGTTCACCTGCTCGCCGGCCTTGGACTTCTCCCGCCAGTAGGCGCTGGCCCAGCGTGCGGGCGCAAACGTGCCCTTGAGGTGCACCTTGATCACCGCGTCCCATTCGGCCTCGGTCATGTTCACCAGCATCCGGTCGCGCAAGATGCCGGCGTTGTTCACCACGCCGTGCAGGTCGCCGAACGTCTCGATGGCCTGGTTCACGAGCCGCTGCGCGCCTTCCCAATCGGAGACGTCGTCACCATTGGCGGCCGCCTCGCCCCCCATCGCCTTGATCTCGTTGACCACCTCATCTGCGGGACCGATGTCGGCACCGGTGCCGTCGCGGGCGCCGCCCAGGTCGTTGCAGACCACCTTGGCCCCGTGCTCGGCAAGCATCAGGCAATGCTCACGCCCGATGCCGCGGGCACCTCCGGTCACGATGACAACCCGGCCCTCGCACAGCTCGCTCATGACGTTGTGATTCCCTTCTCTCGGTGACGCCGCCCGCGTTCAGCGGCGTCGACGGCCCGGAGTATCGCACGCACGCCGCGCCGCCTGCAGACGGCAAGCGACCCGTACGATCAACCCCCGTGCACTGGCCGACGTGGGCCCCTCGCTGGTCGATCATCACGGCGGCTGCAATCCTGGTGGCGTCGATCCTCGGTACAGCCGTTCTGGCCATCAGAGGCTCGTCTGATGCTCCTCCTGAGACCGCTCCAGTGACGTCGGCTGTGCCGACTCCGAGCAGCGCGCCGTCCGTCGTTCCCACCACGGCTCCCCGAACGCCGGCCGAAGTGAGCCCCGACACGGTGCACCTGCGGATTGCTGCACTCGCTGCAGAGCTGGCGGGCACGCCTGTCGTCGTGCGCACCGATGTCGGTGACCTGACGCTGACCGTGGCCGACCTCGGCATTGCGCTTGTGCATGACGCCACCTACAACGCCGTCCGGGAATTGCGCACTGGCACTGCACAATCGATGGACGACGCTGCTGAGTCGTGGGTCGCGTGGTCCAGCGATCCCCAGTTCACCGAGCGCCGGTACAGCGTCAACCGGTCGATGGCCCGTGCCGTGCTCGCCGACGCGACCGACATCGGCGTGACGGCAACGCCCCCGCAGGTCGTCGTCGTCAAAGACACACTCGCCGTCGACCTCGGCCTTCCCGGCCGAGTCGTCGACGCCGATGCCATCGTCGACCATGTGCTCGAAGGCATCGCTCGCTCCTATGCGCGGATCGAGATCGCTGCGGAGCTGATCGAGAGCGCTCCGCACGCCCACACGCCTGAACTGCAGGAGGCCGTCAACACTGCACACCAGAACTACGGGCGCAGTCTCGTCGTCGCATACGGAGAGACGACCCATGACCTCACCATCGAGACGATCGCTGGCTGGCTCCAGCTTGATGCAGATGCAGCACCGCCGGAGATCTCGTTCGATCAGGCACAGGTGGGGCCGTACCTCGAAGAGGTCTTCGCCGATCCGTCCGCTCCGTTTGCCACCGCCGCCATGGCGGTCATCGCTGGCGTGCCGACGGTCGTGGCGAGCGACGGCAGCATCGCCTGCTGTGCCGATGACGTCGGCGCCCTCATCGAGGAGGCATTGCTGGCACGCGTGCAAGGGCCGCTCGCGCTGCCGTCGCGCCCTGCGGTGAGCCGCGAGGAGCAGGCACACCTGGAATCGCTGGGCATCATCGAGCTCGTCGGCACGTTCACCACCAAGCATGCGTGCTGTCAAGGTCGCGTCGAGAACATCCACCGCTTTGCCGAGCTGATGCGGGGCGCAATCGTCGAATCTGGCGAGAGCCTCTCGCTGAATTCGCACGTCGGCCGGCGAACCGAGGACAAAGGCTTCGTGGAGGGCGGCTTCATCGAAAAGGGCGTGCTCGTCGACGACATCGGCGGCGGGGTGTCGCAGTTCGCCACCACCATCTTCAACGCCCTGATCCGGGCCGGCATGACCATCGACGAGTACCAGACGCACTCGCTGTACCTCAGCCGCTACCCGTTCGGGCTGGACCCCACCATCTCGTACCCGAAGCCTGATCTGAGATTCACCAATCCCACTCCATACGGCCTGCTCGTCTGGCCGACCTACACCGAAACGTCCATCACCGTCGAGCTGTACTCCACCCGCAACGTCGGGGTCACCATCGGCGAACCCGAAGAGGAAATGCAGGACTTCTGCCGTCGCGTCCGCACGGAACGGACCCGCGTGTTCGCCGACGGCACCGTCGACGTGGACACCTTCCATGCGCGCTACCGGCCCGAGGAGGGACGCGACTGCGACGGCTCCCGTTCGGTGCCGAGACAGTGCATCGACCCGCTGCTGGCGCCCGCTGGGTCACCGGCTGAAGGCGAGGCGCCGGAGAGCGCTGAAGGCGGCGCCGATGACGCCGAGCAAGAAATGGTCGAGGACGGCAGCGAGCGCGAAGACGGGTCGATCGTGGAGTGTCCGCCGCTCGAGTGCGTCGAACAGCCCGGCGAGCGCGACTCGGAACTGCCGCGCTATCCCGACGATCCCTGTCTCGATGTCGATCTGAGCACGCTGTCCGACGACGGCGAGGCAGAGTCAGGCGACGCAGCCGACGGCGAGGCAGAGTCAGGCGACGCAGCCGGCGGCGAGGCAGAGTCCGGCGACCCAGCCGGCAGCGACGCAGCTGACGGAGAGAGCGATCCAGCCGACGGAGAGAGCGATCCAGCCGACGGAGAGAGCGATCCAGCCGACGGAGAGAGCGATCCAGCCGACGGAGAGAGCGACCCGACGGAGCCAGACGGCGCCGCTGAGGGAGGCGATCCTGTCGCAGCGCCCAACGAGCTGTCGGGCAGCGGCGGCGCCGTCGAGACTGCTGAGCCCGAAGCATCGTGAAGCGATGACCGTCGTCGATGTCCTGATCGTGGGTGCCGGCCCGGCAGGCGCATCCGCTGCGGTGTGGGCACGGCGCGCAGGACTCGAGGTCATGCTCGTCGATCGGGCAGCGCCGGGACGTGACAAGTGCTGCGGCGACGGCCTCACCGCGCTCGCGCTGCGCGAACTCGAGTCTCTCGGCCTGCAGCCGGAGCGGTTGAACTCGTGGATGCCGGTGGAGGCCGCTCGCGTGCGCACGCCGCGAGGACGGGTCATGCGGCTGCCCCTGCCCGAAGGCCGCGGGCAGTTCGCGAGCGTGTGCCGGCGCACCGAGCTGGACGCAGGGCTCGTCGACCTCGCTTCGACAGCACGGGCTGACGTGCGTCTCGGCGTCGCATTCGACGGCTTTGAGGATTCCGGCGAGCGAGCGAGCACAGCGTGCGTCCGGCTCAGCGACAACAGCGTCGTGCACGCCCGATTCGTGGTGGCTGCCGACGGCGTGTATTCGGCCGTGCGCAAAGCACTCGGCATCGGCCCGCACCGCTACCGGGGCGACTGGCATGCGTTTCGCGGCTACCTGCGCGCGAGCGGCCCCGCTGCGCGCGACATGTGGGTCTGGTTCGAGCCCGACCTGCTGCCGGGCTACGCCTGGTCGTTCCCCTTGGGCGACGGGCGCGTCAATGTCGGCTTCGGGGTGCCCCGGGCCCACCGCGGCCACGACTCCGCTGGCGGCGCAGGCACGCTCGACGGCAAGGAGATTGCTGCGATCTGGGCCAGCCTCACCGAGCGCAGCCATATCGCGACGGTGCTCGGCGCTCACCAACCCGACGGCCCGACACGGGCGTGGCCGATACCGGCGCGGCTGGGAGAACTGGAGCTCGCGCGAGGACGCACGCTGCTGTGCGGCGACGCTGCTGCGGCCGCCGACCCGCTGACCGGCGAGGGAATCGGCCAAGCGCTGCAGATGGGGCGCATGGCGGCGTCGGCGATCGCGCGAGGCGGCCCGCCGCACAGCGTGACCGCCCGTTACGTGCGCGAGGCACAGGCCGAGTTCGCGCTGGACCACCGGCTGGCCAGAGCGTTGAGCCGCGTGCTGGCCCGCGAACGCCTGGCCGAACTCTCGCTGCGAGCAGTCGATTGGTCAGCGTGGACCCGCCGCCAATTCGCTCGCTGGATGTTCGAGGACTACCCGCGAGCTGCGGTCGCGACGCCTCGCCGTTGGCACCGCGGCATGGCAACCGCGCACGGCGCATACGATGTCGCCTCCCAACCGGTTGCGGTTGCTGCCATAAGTTCGCCAAGCTAGGCGGGTGACGGACAGCGCCATGCTCGAGCCAGGCATCGATGACCGGCATTGCAGGTTCACGCGCGAGCAGTGGGCGAAGCTGCGAGACGCGACGCCGCTGTCATTGACCGAAGCAGAGCTTGAGGCACTGGCGGGTCTGGTCGAACCTGTGACGCTTGACATGGTGCGGGACATCTACCTCCCGCTCTCGCGCCTGTTGAACCTGCGTGTGGCCGCGAAGCGCCAACTGCGCGCGGCCACCGAGGGTTTCTTCGGCAGGGTGCTGCCGCCGCGGCCCTACCTGATCGGCATCGGCGGCAGCGTCTCGGCCGGCAAGAGCACCACAGCGCGCATCCTGCGGGCCGTGCTGGCGTCATGGCCGGATCATCCCGAAGTGGACTTGGTCACGACGGACGGGTTCTTGCTGCCCAACGCCGAACTGACCGCGCGCGGCATCCTCGGACGCAAAGGCTTTCCTGAGTCGTATCGCCGCGGTGAGCTGCGCGACTTCCTCCAGCGGATTTCGAGCGGCGAGCCGGACGTCGCAGCGCCCGTGTACTCGCACAGCCTCTACGACGTGACCGACGAGGTTCAGCTCATCAACCAGCCCGACGTCCTCATCGTCGAGGGCCTGAACGTGTTGCAGACAGGGCCGCCGTCGAGCACGCCCTTCGTGTCGGACTTCTTTGACTTCACCATCTACGTCGACGCCGAGGCCGCCGACCTCGAGGAGTGGTACGTCGAGCGCTTCCAGCAGCTGCGCAAGACGGTGTTCCGCGAGCAGTCCGCCTATTTCGCACAGTTCGCCGATCTGCCGCCCTCGGCTGCCGACGCGGTCGCACGCACCATCTGGCGCTCCATCAACCTTGTCAACTTGCAGGAGAACATCCTTCCGACGCGGGCCCGAGCCGACCTGGTGCTCGCGAAGGGCCACGATCACGTCGTCGACCACGTCGAGCTCCGGTACCACTAGGCCGTGGCGATGACGGACCGGGTGCCGGGCTGCACGTTCTGTTCGATCGCGGCAGGTGACGTGCCGGCACTGCGCTTCTACGAGGACGAGCACGCCCTGGCGTTCATGGATCGGCTGCCCATGACCGTCGGGCACAGTCTCGTCATTCCCCGCAGGCACGTCACCGACGTCTGGGAACTCACCGATGACGACGCTGCTCATGTGATGCAAGCAGCACGGCGCGTGGCAGGCCTGGTGCGCGAGCGACTGCAGCCGGCGGGGGTGAACCTGCTCAACAACAACGGCGCCGCGGCAGACCAGACGCAGTTCCATTTCCACATCCATGTGATCCCGCGCTACGGGCGGGACCGGTTGCTGCACCCCTGGGAGCGGATCTTCGCGCCGGCAGGCGAGATCGAATCGGCGTACCGATTGCTCACTGCGCCCAGCTCGCAGGCCCCGGCGGCTGCCACCCCGAACAACTAGCTTCGGGCGCCATGAACGACCGCTACGCCCCCTTCTCCGCGCTCCAGATCGTGGGTCCCGACGACGACGGCGTGCTCGAGATCGTGATCGACACGCCGGGTCGGCTGAATTCGGTGGATGCGCCGAAGCACTTGGCGCTGGCGGATGTCTGGCGGGCAGTCGACGACGATCCTGACACCCGGGTGGCCGTCATCCGGGGTGCCAACGGCACGTTCTCCGCCGGCGGCGACCTGGACATGATCCAAGAGATCATGGATGACTTCGAGACGCGCCAGCGGGCACTGCGCGAAGCGCGGGACATCGTCTACAACATGATCAACTGCTCCAAGATCATCGTCTCCGCGATCGAGGGCGTCGCCGTCGGTGCGGGTCTGGCGGCCGCATTGATGGCCGACATCTCCATCGCGGGGCGCAGCGCTCGGATCGTGGACGGGCACACCAAGCTCGGCGTGGCAGCCGGCGATCACGCGGCGATCGTGTGGCCGATCCTGTGCGGCATGGCCAAGTCGAAGTACTACCTGCTGACCTGCGACACGATCACGGGCGAAGAAGCCGACGACATGGGCATCGTCAGCAAGGCCGTCGATGACGATGCCGTGCTCGACGAGGCATTCGCCGTCGCCCGCCGGCTGGCGGCGGGCAGCCAGAGTGCCATCCGCTGGACGAAGTACAGCCTCAACAACTGGATGCGGATGGCAGGGCCCATCTTCGACACGTCTGCCGCCCTCGAGATGCTGGGCTTCACGGGCGCTGACGTGCGCGAGGGTCACGCCGCCATCGTCGAGAAGCGCCGCCCGAACTTCGCCTGATCGCCGCACCACCCCCCACCTCAGTGAAACAGTGACTCAGAAGGGCGATGACATGGCATTGCTGGACCCGCCGGACGAAGCGCACCTGACGGCACACGAGCGGGCTGCCCCGATGGCCGCTGCGAACTCGGGCCCGCTCCAGGGCGTCCGCATCATCGACTGCACTCATGCGCTGGCTGGGCCGTGGTCGACGATGATGCTGGCCGACCTGGGGGCCGATGTCATCAAGGTGGAACCGCCGCGGGGCGAGCTCGCCCGCAAGATGGCGCCGTTCACCCGCGAAGACACCGAACGGAACTTCGGCGCCGGATTCGCCAACTACAACCGCAACAAGCGCGGCGTCACTCTGGATCTCACCGATGACGACCAGCGCGAACAGTTCCTGCAGCTTGTCGACACGGCGGACGCACTCGTCGAGAACATGCGTGCCGGGGTGATGGACTCGCTCGGTGTGGGCTGGGAGGTGCTCCACGAGCGCAACCCGCGGCTGGTCTATGGCGCCATCCGCGGCTTCGGCGACCCGCGTTCGGGCGAGAGCCCGTACGTGGACTGGCCGGCATACGACGTGGTGGCCCAGGCCATGTCGGGCATGGTCTCGGCCAACGGCAGCAGCCCCGCCGATCGTCACGTCGTCGGCCCCTACATCGGCGACACGTATCCGGGCACCATCGGCGCCATGGGCGTGCTCGCGGCGCTCTTCCACGCACAGCGGACAGGCGAAGGCCAGTTCGTGGACGTGTCGATGGTCGATGCCGTGATGGCTCTCAGCGAGGTCGGGGTCACCCGCTACAGCGTGATGGGCCAGCCCGATACCCCGCCCAGCGGCAACAAGAACCAGTTCATCGTGCCGTTCGACATCTTCGAGACATCCGACGGGGCCGTTGCCATCGGCGCCCCCACCGACAACCACTGGCGGGAGCTGGCCGTTGCCATCGGCCGGCCGGAGTGGGCCACCGCGGATGAGACCCGCACGCTGCGTGCAAGGTTCCATCACCGCGACATGATCGTCAGCGCGCTCACGGAATGGGCCGCATCGCACACCAACGCCGAAGTGCTCGAAGCGATCGGCGGCAAGGTGCCGTGCGGGCCGGTGAACCATCCCGGCGACCTGTTCACCGATCCCCATGTCGCCTCCCGCGACATGCTGGTGGCGGTCGAGCAGCCGGTAGGCCGGCCGATCGTGCAGATCGCGCCGCCGATCCGCATGAGCTCGACGCCGCCCGGCATCTACCGCCGCGCCCCCAAGCTCGGCGAGCACAACGACGAAGTGCTCGGCGGGCTCGGCGAGCACAATGACGAAGTGCTCGGCGGGCTCGCCGACGACGCCGGCTGAGCGCGCCCGCTGCAGAGGCAGCACTGGCCCACGGGTAGCGTGACCACAATGGGCAGGCGCAAGCGTCGGGTGCCAGCAGCGCGCACGAAGCCATCCGGCTTCGAGCCGGTCGTCGCTGGCTTGATCTCGCCCCGGCGGGCTGTGCCCGAGCACATCGAACTGCCGCCCTACGCCATCAGCGGCAAGTCCTCACCGGCCCCGAGCGGGGTGGAACCCTCCGACGGCGCCACCATCGAGGCCATGCGCGCGGCAGGTTCGGCTGCGCGGCGGGTGCTGAGCGCCGTGGCAGCAGAGATCGCGCCGGGCGTGACCAGCGACCATCTCGACGAGGTCTGTCACGAGGCGTGCATCGCCGAAGGCGGCTACCCGAGCCCGCTCAACTACAACGGCTTCCCGAAATCGCTGTGCACTTCGGCCAACGAGATCATCTGCCACGGCATCCCCGACGACCGGCAGTTGCGCGACGGCGACATCGTGAACTGCGATGTGACGATCTATGTCGGGGGGGTGCATGGCGACCACTCCGAGACGTTCCTGGTGGGCGATGTCGACGAGGCCTCGCGGCGACTCGTCGAGGTCACCCGGGAGTCCATGTACCACGGCATCGCGGCAGTCCGGCCTGGCGCCCAGGTGTGCGACATCGGCCGTGCCATACAGACCCACGCCGAAGCAGCGGGCTATGGCGTCGTGCGCGAGTTCGTCGGACACGGCATCGGGCAGATCTTCCACCGGCTGCCGAACATCCCGCACTACTTCGACCCCTCCGCACGCACCGAGTTGGTCGAGGGCATGACCTTCACCGTGGAGCCGATGATCACGCTGGGCGCGCCGCGCGCGCAGCTGTGGCCCGACGGCTGGACAGCGATGACCGTCGACCGCAGCCGCACTGCGCAGTTCGAGCACACGGTGCTGGTCACCGGCGATGGTGCCGAACTGCTGACCGTGACCGACGACGAACCGCAGCCCTTTCTCTCCGCGAGCTCCGCAAGGCGGCTCAACCCTGACGACTGGCCCCGGCGGCTGCACACCGCTGCCGTGGGGGCCGGCTGAGTCATGCCGCGACTGCGAGCCGCGGCGACTGCTGCGCGCTCCGACCGGCCGCCCGCCTTCGTCGCCGCCGGCAGGGTTGCGACGGCGCTGGTGGCGATGGTTGCGCTCAGCGGGGCCTGCGCCTCAGAGCCGGAGGCGGAGCCGATTCCGACGACGCTGCCCGTGCTGACAACACTGCGCCCGCAGCTCACCACGACGACCATCGCTGCACCGCCTCCGCAACGACGGATCTATGTAGTGCAGCCGGGCGACACGCTCAGCAGAATTGCCAACGGATTCGGCGTCTCCGTCCAATCGCTCATGGAAGAGAACGGCAAGGAAGACACGCTGCTGCGCATCGGAGAGCAGCTCGTGATCCCGCCGACCGTGGTCGGCGCGAACAGCTCACAGTGACGACTGCCGGTGACTCTTTCTGCTCGCGGCACTGGGGTGTGATGGCCGCGGCGGTGGCGGTCGGGGTTGCGGGCATGGCCGGCGGGTGCACGCTGCTGCCGGGCGAGTCCCGCACGGAAGTCTCGGCCACGACGTTCCCCGTCGCGACAGCAGCGCCGACCACCACCACGGAGCCGCCGCTGCTGACGCCCTACACCGTCGTGCGAGGAGACACGCTGATCCAGATCGCAGACCGCTACGGCATTCACCTGAACGATCTCGTGCGAGTGAACAACATCGCCGACCCCACCAAGATCTTCGTCGGCCAGATCCTGATGATCCCGCCGCCGCCGGATCCCGCCGCTGGGCCCGCGCTCACCATCGCCCCCGCCACCGATCCCGTCCTCCCGCCACTGCTGCCCACCACCACCGCGCCGCCGATCACGCTCGCTGGATCCGGATGATGTCCGCGTCGCCATCGCCTGATGCTGCGCCCGCCGAAGCGCAGGATCCGCTGGCAGCGGCCGCACGGCAGATCGCCCGCTTCGACCGCGCCGTCGACAGGCGGTGGGAGGCTCTGCGAGGTCACAAGCTGCTGGATCGGGTGATGTACGGGGCCTCGGACGTCGGTGAGTTCAGCCAGCTCTGGCATGTGCTGGGTGCGATCCGAGCGCTGGCGCCACGCCGGGAAGCCTCCGATGCGCTGCGGTTCAGCGCGCTCATGGCCCTCGAATCGCTGATCGTGAATCAGGGTGTCAAGAGGCTGTTCGCGCGGCGCCGGCCCGGCACGGCGGCAGAGAACCCGACCCGTCACCGGCTCCGCCAACCGATCACTTCCAGCTTCCCGTCTGGCCACGCGTCAGCAGCATTCTGTGCCGCAGCCGTGCTGTCACGCGGTTCGCGGCTGGGGCCCGTCTACCGGCTGGCGGCGGTCATCGTGGCCGTGTCGCGCGTCCACGTGCGCTTGCATCACGCAAGCGACGTCATCGCCGGCGCCGCGGTCGGCGAGGCAATCGGCCGTCTCGCGTCCCGGCTGATGCAGCGCTGAGACTGGGCCAAATGAGACTGGGCTGAGACTGCCTCAGGCTCGGGCCACGTCCTGATCGGCCTTGACGGCGGTCGGCAGCTCGGCGACCTCGTCGCCTCGCCGCAGCAGCGTGCGCACGTCGAGCAGCACGTCGGTGACCTCGACCGACGAGACCAACTCGCGGCGGAAGAAGTCGCCCAGCGCGTTGTCGATGACTTCGAGTGCGTCGGAGATGATGCGGGGCTCAGCTGTCCGAGTTGGCTCGGTGGTCTCGGTCATCTCGGTTTCCTCCCCGCTCCCGACGTCGGTGTCGACGGCGTCGCTGGTTGTGAACCTCACCCTATCTCGCACCTGACGTTCGCCACCGTCAGTTCGCCGAGAGGTCACACGGCCGTCGCCGAGAGGTCACCGGCCGCGTGCAGTCTCCTGCTGCAGTACCGGCGAGCCGCGCGACCGGCAGGTACGGTGCGCCGCCATGAACGCGAATGGACCGACCGATGCCGGCTCGGAGGGGCCACGGCCTTTCGGCGTGACCGTCGGCAGCCTGGGAGTGCTGGGGCCCGCCGCCTTCACCGACCTCGCCCGCTCCGCAGAGTCACAGGGCTACTCGTCAATCTGGACCGTCGAGGCGACAGGGACCGATGCGTTCTCGCTCCTGGGCGCCGTTGCCCACGCTGCCCCCGGCCTCGATCTGGCGACCGGCATCATCCCCGTCCAGCTGCGAGCCCCCACGCTGGTGGCCATGACGGCCGCCACCTTGCAGTCGCTCAGCGATGACCGAGACGTCATGGTGGGTCTCGGCGTCTCGGCGCCGGGCATCCTCCGCCAGCACGGCCAGCCGCCGCCTGATCGCCCGATCGCGATGATGCGCGAGTACGTGGCGCTGCTACGCGAATGCCTGAGCGGCGAGCAGGTGACCTTCGAAGGCGACTTCTGGCAGGTGCGCAGGTTCCGTTTGGCCATGCGGCTGGGCGAGCGGCGCCCGAAGATCGTCCTCGCGGCGCTCAACCCCCAGATGCTGCGCCTGGCAGGCGAGGTGGCCGACGGTGTCCTGCTCAACTACCTGCCCGCTTCGCACGTCCCCAGCGTCGTGGCCGAGGTTCGCAAAGGCGGTGCTGCGCAGATCATCTGCTACGTCCACGCCGCCGCCGGCGACCTGGAGCGCTCGGCCCGCTCTGCGCAGCGGGACCTGCTCAACTACGCAATGGCCGACGGCTACGCCAACGCCTTCCGCGCAGCGGGGTTCGGCGACGAGGTGGAGGAAGCCCGCGCCCGCCAGTCCGAGCGAGACCGAGACGGCGCCCTCGCCGCGATCTCGAACGAGATGATCCAGGCGATCGACTTCATCGGCGCCCCAGCAGAGATCGCTGCTTTTGCCCGGGAATATGTGGATGCAGGCGTAGAACACCCCGTGCTGATGCCGCTGCCGTGGGGCGAGGACCGGCGCGCCGTGACAGACGAGACCATGGCGGCATTCGCCGCCGCCTTCGCCTAGTCCGCCGCTGACGAGCGCAACGCCGCCGGCTTCGCCGTCCGGCTCAGCCTCGGCAGGTCAGTCGGCGGCGGCGACCCCCACGGGACATGACTGGCCGGTGCTGCCCAAGCCGCAGTAGCCCCACGGGATCTTGTGCAGGTACTGCTGGTGGTAGTCCTCGGCGTAGTAGAAGGGCCCGGCCAGGCAGATCTCGGTGGTGATGGCACCCAGGCCGGCATCGTCGAGCACCGCTTGGAACATATTGCGGGATGCCTCAGCCGCTGCCAGATCGGCCTCGTCGGACACATAGATGCCCGACCGGTACTGCGTCCCGATGTCGTTGCCTTGGCGCATGCCTTGGGTGGGATCGTGTCCTTCCCAGAATGCCTTCAGCAGGGCTTCGAAGCTCGTGACCGAAGGATCGAACACAATCAGGGCGACTTCGTTGTGCCCGGTCATCCCCGAGCAGACCTCTTCGTAGCTGGGGTTCGGCGTGATGCCGCTCGCGTAGCCCACTGCCGTGGTGTAGACGCCGGGCAGCTGCCAGAAGATGCGTTCCACGCCCCAGAAGCAGCCCATGCCGACCACCAGGTGCTTGAAGCCATCAGGGAACGGCGGCGTCATCGGTGTTCCGAGCACGACGTGCGCCGGAGCCACCGGCATCGTCTGGCTGCGCCCGGGCAGCGCGGCGTCGGCATCCGGCAGCTCCAGCTTCCTCGACCACAACGCCACGGTTCTTCCTCCTGCTGTGCCTCAAACGCTAGCGACCTAATGTCAACAGCATGAGCGAATCGCTGATCCCCGCGGAGACGCTGGCACGCGTCGGCGAGGTGCTGTCGGGGCCGGTCACCGTGATCATCGATCGGCGTGAGGCCCAGCGCTATGCCTACGCCGTCGGCGACGAGAATCCCATCTACTTCGACGAGGTCGCTGCGCTGGCAGCCGGGTACCGAGCGCTGGTGGCACCGCCCACGTACGTCACCCACGCAGTCGTGCAGCCCAGAACTGCAGCAGACCTGCGTACCGACGGCCTGTACCGGGAGGGCACCCGGATACGCCTGCTGGTCGACCGGGTGATGTTCGGCGGCGAGGAATGGGATTTCGGTGAGCCCGTCTGCATCGGTGACGAGATCACCGCCACCGTCCGCCTCGCCGCACTCGATCAGAAGCAGGGCCGCAAGGGGCCCTTCGTCCGGCAGGTGCGCGAGACCACCTTCGTCAACCAATTCGGCACCGAAGTCGCCCGTTCCCGCATGATCGGCATTGCACGATGAACAGCACCATGAACCCAGCGACCGGCACGGCTACGGCAGTCCCCGACCTCGAGACGCTCGAGGCCGGACAGGAACTGCCCACCATGCACAAGTTCCCCGATGAGGCGCAGCTGTTTCTGTACAGCGCAGCCAGCCACAACCCGCACCGGATCCACTACGACCGTGAGTACGCCCGCTTCGAAGGGCACGACGACATCATCGTGCACGGTCCCCTGCAGGGCGCATGGCTGACGCAGTTCGTGACGGACTGGGCCGGCCCGGCCGCCCGCCTGCTGGGTGTGACGTGGCAGAACCGCGCCAGCGGTCTGCCCGGCGAGGAGTTGGTGTTCTCCGGCACGGTGACGTCGGTGGACACCGAGTCGGGAATTGTCGAGCTGGAGATCGCCGAGCACACCTCCGACGGAAGACTGCTCATGCCGGCGACAGCTAGGGTCCGCCTGCCCGCCTAGCGAGTTCGCCTGCTGATCGAAGCCGTGAGGATCCGTTGATGAAGATCGCCGTCGACTTCCCGTCCATTGCCTTCCGTGAAGGTCCCCAGCGCGTGCTCGATCTGGCGAAGGCCATCGAAAACCTGGGATACGACGAGATCGCCGCATTCGACCACGTGGTGATGGGGCACCCAGGCGAGGGGCGATTCACCATTTATCCCGCCAACATGCCGATTCTCGAAGCACTCATGCTGCTGGCGAACGTGGCGGCGGTGACCGAGCGGGTGACGCTGTCCACCGAGGTGCTGGTGCTGCCGCAGCGCCAGCCCGTGCTGGTGGCCAAGCAGATCTCCACGCTGGACACCCTGTCGAACGGCCGGGTGCGCCTGGGCATCGGCGTGGGCTGGCAGGACTCCGAGTACGACGCCCTCGAGGAAGACTTCGGCACCCGCGGCAGGCGCATGGACGAGGCCATCGACCTCATGCGCACCTACTGGGCCGGCGGGCGCATCGAGTTCTCCGGCGAGCACTACAACAGCCACGACATGGGCATGGAGCCGGTGTCGCCCCAAGGCGCCGACATCCCGCTGTGGATCGGCGGCGACAGCCGCGCCGCATTGCGCCGCACCGCCCAGAAGGGCGACGGCTGGATGGCGTCGGGCGTCAGCGACGAGCGGGCGCTCGAATGCATGACTGAGATCCGCCGCCGGGCCGAGGAGGACTTCGGCCGTGATCCCGGCTCCATCGGCATGCAGCTCATGCTGGCCCCGCCGCCGCGTACCGACGCCGACAAGGACTTCTACAAGGACTTGGACGCGATCGGCGAGCGGGCTGCTGTGGTCAAGGCACTGGGGTTCGACTGGGCCTCGGTGAACGTGACCGCCATCTTCCAAGCCGGCGCCCGCTCGGTCGAGGCCATGATCGACCGGCTGGGCGAGATCATCGAACGCATCCGGGCCGAAACCGGCTGAGCCCCGCCGAATCACACGCCGCCACAACCATCACCACACAGAACAGGACAGTCACTATGAGTCAGCCACAGCTCATCATCGACAACCTCAAGGCCTGCTGGGCGAGCTGCAAGGAGTTCTACGGCTCGCTGGAAGGCGATCAGTGGAACGTGCAGTCGCACTGCCCCGACTGGACCGTCCACGGCGTGCTGGTTCACCAGGTGTCGGTGGAGCAGGCGCTGTCGGGCTGGCTGCCTGAATCGGTCGAGACACCTCCCCCGTTCGGCGATATCGCCGGCTACGTCTCGGCAGCTTCGGCCATGGGCGGGCCCGAACTGACGGCGTTGGCCGCTGAGGTGTGGGACGGGCGTGCAGCGCAGCTCGAGGCGCTGGACGAGGAGGTCTTCGAGCGGGGTTCGATGACCCCGGTGGGGCCCGGCACCTACGGGCGCTTCATGGCCATCCGGGAATTCGACCACTGGATGCACGAGCGTGACTGCCGCACGCCGCTGGCAATGCCGACCGACAACGGTGGCCCGGCCGCCGAGATGGCGCTGAACGAGGTGCACCTGTCGATCGGCTACATCGCCGGCAAGCGCGTGGGCCTGCCCGACGGCGCCACGATGCGCTTCGACATCACCGGTGCCGTCGAGCGCGACATCTATGTGCAAGTAGAAGGCCGTGCCCGTGAGGTCGATCATGTCGAGAACCCGACCGTCACGCTGCACTGCGACTCGATGGCGTTCATGGACCTCACCTGCGGGCGGATCGACCCCGAAGGCCCGATTGCCGCAGGACTGGTGACGTGGTCGGGAGACGCCGAGATCGGCGCTCACGCCGCCCGCAATCTGCGCTTCACGATGTAGCCGGCAGCCCGTGCCGCTCGGGAGCACGATCCCGCATCAGACAACTCCGACCGCACCATCCGACCCAACACAACGATCACACAACCAAGGAGCACTCCGATGTCCGAGACATCTCTGCCAGTGCGTCACCTGTTCAGAATGGACATTGACGCCGATCTGACGAATGCAACCCGCATCAGGGGCGGCCCCGCCGGCACCCGCATGGTCGCCTCGGTCGACAGCGGCACCGTCACCGGCGAGCGCATCAACGGCACCATCTTGGGCCCGTCGGGCGACTGGCTGTACCGGTCGGCCGACGGCACGATGCACCTGGATGTGCGCATCTCGATCCGCACCGACGACGAGGTGGACATCCTGATGGAGTACCAGGGGAAGATCTACCCCGACGGCACGCCGCGCTCCGCCCCCACCTTCCAGACATCGATGGACGGCCCGTACAACTGGATCAACAAGATCCAGGCCATCGGCATCGGCTCGATCGACGACGGCAAGCTCGCCTACGAGGTGTACGAGCTGCTGTAGCCAGCACAGCGGCGGTCGCCGCAGAGTCTCCTCAAGCAGCGGCCGGGCGCTTGGCGGGATAGGCAAGTCCCATCAGCGGGATGCACAGTGCTTGCAGGCCGCCCAGCAGCAGCCAGAGCCAGTTGTAGAGATGCACCTCGTGGGTGCCGCCCAGCACTGCGATGGCAACAGCGACGCCGATGCCACCGACGCTGTATCGCAGTGATTGGTGCACGCCGTTGGCTGTCGCGAGGGCGGCCGGCTTGATGTCCACCAACGCCGCTGAGTTCAGGTGGCTGGCGAGCACGCCCATGCCCAGGCCGAAGCACACGGTGGCGGGAAAGAACGCAAACCAGAAGCGCACGTTCTCGTCCAGGAAGAACAGCAGCCACAGGTGGCCGCCGGTGGCGATGGCCGACGCCAGGGCCATCATCCCCCGAAAGCCGTGCTTGTCGGCCCAGCGACCGCCGAGCACCGCCATGACCGCCGAGATGATCGGGGCCGGCGTGAACGCCAGACCGACCGCCCACAGGCTGTAGCCCCAGACGCCCACCAGGTACTGCGGCCACAGGAACCAGCTGGTGAATGCGCCGATCATCGCCAACGCCACCGCCACGTTGGCCACGGCGAAGCTGCGCACCCGGAAGAGCCGCGGATCGAAGAGCGGCTCGTCGTGACCGGCGGAGCGCCACAGAAACAGTGGCAGCAGCACAGCGGCGCCGATGAAGCAGGAGAGGGTGCCAGCCGATCCCCATCCCCACTCGCGGCCCTGCAGGGTTGCCAGCACCACTCCGAACACCGCGGCAGTCCCCATGGCCACTCCGAGCAAATCCAGCGGTCGGCTGCGATCGGGCTCGGCAGTCTCGCTCAAGAACCACAACGAGCCCAAGAATGCGAGCGCCGCTATCGGAGCGATGGCCAGGTAAACCCAGCGCCAGCTTGCGATCTCGAGGATGCCGGCGGCCATGCCGGGAGCGAGACCCGACGCCGCCATGCCCGCCGATGCCCAGACACCGATGACGCTCGCCTGGCGCGCCGCGGGGAACTGCGGCAGCACGAGTGCAAGCGAGGACGGCACGGTCAGCGCTCCACATAGCCCCTGCACTGCTCGGGCCGCCAGAAGCAACTCGATGCCGGGCGCCAGCCCAGCGACGATCGATGACACGAAGAGGCCGAGCACGCCGACCCGGAACACCACCAGTCGGCCGTAGCGATCCGCCAGCCGGCCGCCGGCGATGATCGTGGAGGAAAACGCGAGCGCGTAACCGCTCACGATCCAGCCCGTCACTGCCCCCGACACTCCAGGAAAGGCCCGCACGATGTCGGGGAACGCGACGTTCGTCACCGTGACGTTGACCGTGCCGAGAACGAACGCCAGCGACCCGGTGGCGAGCGCCAGCCGGGCACGACTCGAAACGCGTTCGCCGGCGTCCGTGTGCGGGCCCGGCGACCGTGACGGCCGCGCCGGCACGGCACGTTCGATGCGCTGCGGTGCGACGCGATCTGAGCGCTGCGTTGCGACGCGAGCGATGCGCGGCGGCGCTGTGCCAGCTGCGACCGGCGCCAGGCGCGGTGCTCCTTCGCCGAGCCGGAGTTGGAGGACCTGCGGTACGGAGCGGGACGCGGAAACGGGACCCTCAGTCATCGCCCGCCGGTGGGCGCCGGTCTCGGAGGCCGCTGAGCCGTGTGGGATGTGCGGCAAGGGCTTCTTCGATGGGCTCGGTCCCCCACCCGGGGGCGTCTCCGAGCACCAAATGGCCGTCGACGTAGTCGGGCGCGACCGTGACGATCTCGTCGTCCCAGGCAATGCGGTCGATGTCAGTCTCCATGATGATGATGTTCGGGGTCGCCGCCGCCCAGTGGGCATTCATCATGGTGGCAAGGTGGCCGTAGAAGTTGTGCGGCGCGACGCTGTGGCCCATGCCGTCGGCCATCGCGGCCATCTTGGACGACTGCCAGAAGCCGTTCCAGATGCCGTCGATGATCGGCACATCGAACGATCCGGCCTGCAGGTAGGGGTAGAGCTCGCGCACGCCGAACAGCGACTCTCCCCCGCTGATCGTGCAACCGGCCTTCGAGCGGATGTGCGCCATGGCGTCGGGATGGTCGGAGTCGATCTCGATCCAGAACATCCCGAAGTCGGCCAGCTCGCGCACGATGCGGGCGTACCCCTCGGTGCGGGCGTTGAAGTTCAGGTCCAGCAGCAGATCCATCTGGTCGCCGGCACCGTCCCGGAACGCCTGCAGCGTCGCCCGGATCTCGTCGATGAGGTGGCGGGACACGTTCAACTCGGGTGCGAACGGCGTGCCGAAGCCCGGCAGCCAGCCGCGCAAGCCATCTGGCGTCTGGCGGAAGATGTTGGTCTTGAGGGCCGTGAAGCCCTTCTCGGCAACCTCGGCGCCGAGGGCACGCACGCCGTCGAGATCGGTGATGCGGTTGCCGTAGATGTGACCGAGGTTGATGCGCCAGGTGCCGCAGTGTGACCAGTACACCCGGATGCGGTCGCGCACCTTGCCGCCGAGCAGGTCGTAGCAGGGCACGCCGAGCGTGCGCGCCTTGGCGTCGAGCAGGGCGTTCTCGATGGCACCGATGGCCTCGCCGATGATGCCGCTGGCCGCCTGGCGGGTGCGGGCGAAGAGGTACTGGTAGGTGGGCTCGTGATCGAAGACCGAGCGTCCGATCACCAGCGGTGCCAGCGCCTCGATTGCCGTCGTGAGGCCGGGCGAGGCGAACCCTTCGTCGTACTCAGCCCAGCCGACCACACCATCGGCGGTCGTGATCTTCAAGAAGTAGTAGTTGCGCCACGCCGCATCGCACGACAGCGTCTCGATGCGCTCGACCACCGTTCCCGGGTCCGACGAGCCGCTGGATCCTGGTGCGTCACTCACTGCTGTGCTCCCCGGTTCTGGCGGGCAGAGCCGCTCGCCGGCCCCTGAAGCTAATTCGGGTGCGGTGGTACGATCCGGCTATGACGGCTGTCACGCTCAACATCGAACCGCTCGATGCCACGTTCGGGGCGTGGGTTCACGACATCGAGCTGCGATCCATCGACGACACCACTTTCGAGGCCCTGCACGAAACGTGGCTGGAGTACGCGCTGCTGATCTTCTCGGGTCAGTTCCTGACCAACGACGAGCAGGACGCGTTCGCGTTGCGCTTCGGGAACCTCGAATTCAACGCGGCTCCGATCTCGAACGTCGGCAAGGACGGCAAGGTCCACTACGAGCCGGCCGACGACCTGGTGAAGTCGCTGAAAGGCAACTGGGGCTGGCACCACGACAGCACCTACATGCCGCTGCAGGCCAAGGGTGCCGTGTTCACTGCCGAGCTGGTTCCCAAAGACGGCGCCGACACCGGCTGGGCCGACATGCGGGCCGCCTACGAGGTGCTGTCGGACGAGGACCGGGAGCTGGTGCACACGCTCG
Organism: Acidimicrobiales bacterium; assembly: GCA_965116715.1. GTDB lineage: Bacteria > Actinomycetota > Acidimicrobiia > Acidimicrobiales > Poriferisodalaceae > Poriferisodalis. Next base: position 3,249,496 of record OZ220724.1, on the reverse strand, counting down.
AAGCGCACCATTCGCTCTACTACAGCCAGGGCCGGGCGGGCCTGCTGCCGAAAAAGAAGGACGACGGCAGCTACGGCATGTACGGCTATCACGACATGGACATTTCGGTTCGGCCGATGGTGAAGTACCACCCCGACACCGGCCGTCCCAATCTGCTGATCGGCCGGCATGCGCACGACATCATCGGCATGGATCCAGACGAGTCGGTGGCACTGCTGGACCGGCTCAATCACGAGGCCTGCCAGCCGCCGCGCACCTACCAGCACGCGTGGACCGAGGGCGAGGCCGTGATCTGGGACAACCGCCGGCTCATGCACCAGGGTGTGCCGTTCGACATGTCTCAGCCGCGCAAGATGTGGCATTCACGCATCGCCGGTGAGCTTGAATCCGAGCTGGCGCTCAACCACACGGCCGAGACGGCGGGCTTCAAGCACGGCCGCGACGCCATCATGAACTCGGTTTCGTAGCCGGTCCGATACCTGCAACGAGAGGAACATCGTGGCTGCGTACGTCATCACGCGGGTCAACGTCACCGATCCGGACCAGTACGAGAAATACAAGGCACTGTCGCCGGCCGCTGTCGCCGAGAGCGGCGGGAGGTTCATCGTGCGCGGCGGTGATTCGGTGACGCTCGAAGGTCCTGAGGAAGATCGGCGGCTCGTCGTGCTGGAGTTCCCCGACGTCGACTCAGCGAAGAGCTTCTATGACTCCGAGAAGTATCGCCACGCCCGAGATGTCAGGGCCGGCGCTGCCGAGTTCCAGATGGTGGTCGTCGAGGGCGTCTAGCTGACGCAGCTCATCTTCTACGGTCCCGTACTGAGCACACAGGAGCAAGAGCTATGGCGCGCACATCGATTGAGATCGAGAGCTTCCAGCACGCGAACCCGATTCCCGCTGCGACGCGGATCGGGCCGTTCATCACGAGCAGCATCACGCCGCCGACCAATCCGGGCAGCCGCGACGTTCCCGACACGCTCGAGGAGCAGATCGACAACCTGTTCACCCACGTCGGCCAGATGCTGGAGGGGGCGGGCGCCACGTGGGACGACATGGCCAAGATGACGTTCTACGTCACCGATCCTGCGGTCTCACGCCCGGCGCTGAACGGTCCGTGGCTGGAGCGCTTCCCCGACCCCGAGTCGCGCCCCGCTCGCCACAACATGAAGGTGGAAGGCGGTGGGCCGGTGCAGATCTCCTGCACCTTCGAGGCCTACGTCGAGGACTGAGCCGCTTCATCTGCACGCGGAAGCGACTGTGGCGCCATGCCGTCACCCCGAGAAGCCGCTGTAGTGGTGTGTATACCCACTGGTGTACACGCGCCTGCGCTCACACACACCCATTGGGTTAGGTTTCGGCGGGCGAAATTGTGTGCGTCAAACAACCGGTTCAGAGTATGAGCAAGCGCCGAAGCCGAAACGCAGCACGACTTGGGGGGAGCGGCAGGCGGCCGCCCTCGGTTGCCGAGCAGCGCCGCGCCTCGGCCCATCTGCAGTCGGAGCGCCACCGGCTCGGCATCGCAACCCCGGACGACGACAAGTCCAAGAAGAAGCCGAAGAATGCGAAGAAGCCAAGCCCAGCACGCGAAGCCGCGCCGAGGAAGACCGCGACAGCACCGCGAGCTCGAACTGCGCCATCGAAACCATCCAAGGGCCGCGGCGTCCGGGTTAGGTCTTCGGGTGCACCGATGAAGCCACCGGCTGTGAGATCTCGTGGCGGGCAATCCGACACACTCGACTGGAAGGCGGCGGTTGTCTCGGTGCTATCGAGCGGAGACTCGCTGACCGTCGGCGAGATTGCCGACCGCATCTACTCGACCAAGCTCAGTGAGACACTGGCGCGTCGAGGCCTCCTCGACGGCAACGCGCACGAGTCCATACGAGTGGCGATCACACAAGCCAACGCCGAAGGCACGACGATCACCAAGTGGCGCGACTCGCACGACACCGCAATTCGGTACGCACTTGGAAGCCGACAGCCCGAGAATCGCGCTCCAGCTCCAGCGGCATCGCCGAATCAACCGGAGACGGCTGCTTCACGACGGCGACGTGCGCCCGGGAATCCCCGAACTCTGCTCGACGCCGCAGAGATTGTGCTGAAGCACCACGCGGACGGACAGCCGTTGCACATTCGAGATGTCGTTTCGCTGGCCGTCGAACACGGCTATTGGGCCACAGGTGGCCAGACTCCGACCAACACCCTGTCGGCTCGGGTCGGCACGGAGATCAAGCAGCGCGAGGCGGACGGCCAGCGACAGAGATTCACACGTCCGTGGCGCGGCTACCTGGGTCTCGCAGACTGGGAGACACCAGATCCAGCGCATGTCGCCGATGCCGAAGTCGACGAAGCTGAAGTCGAACCCCCGTCGGGCACGGCCGACGAGGACGCCCACGAACCGGACGATGATGTGGCCGCTGAAGCTGTGAACTCAGACACTGAGGCCGGCGCGGCCGAAAGTGATGAAACCAGAACCCGCGCAGTTCTCGGCGCTGCGCAACGGCATGAAGCTGATTTGGTCAACCAAAGCGATCAAGGGGTCGTCAACGCGCTCGCCGAGTATCTCGCAGCGCTCGAACCCCAGGGCTTCATTCGATGCCTGACTACGTACCTTGCGGAGATTGGTGCCGAGGAACTGACATTCGCGGGCGGTGCAGGTCGCTTCGATATCAGCGCACGCGGCACCATCATCACAGCCGGGCTGTTCCGAAGGCCATTGTCTGTTCATGTGAGTTGCAGCGCCGGCCATCGGGTGACCCCGGCCGATGTCGCAGTTTGCCGAGGACAAGCCGGAACATTCGACCTTGCTCTGGTGATTGCACTGGGCGGATTCTCCCCAGAGGCGCGTGCTGAACTCCAGCGCTCCGGCACGCTGCCACTGGAGGCCCTTGATCGCACCGAATTCGCTCAAGCGCTCTTTGACCTCGGAATTGGCGTGCGCGTCGAGCGCATTCTCTCGTACGAGGTCGGGCCTTACTTCTGAAGCGAACCCCCGCAAGTGACGGAACGTCACCTGTCGGAGACGCGAGGGCTGGGCAGGCCAATGCCGCTACAGATTGCCATTCTTGCGGTGCCCCGCTGCTTCAACCCTCGGGCAAACCGACGCCGAAGCTGATCTGGCCCAAGGGGCCGAAGTCGGCGACGACGGCGTCGCCCGGGCGGATCGTGCGGGCCCGGATGAATGAGCCCGACAGGATCGTGTGGCCGGCTGACATGGTGACGCCGAACTCGTGGAGCTTGCGGGCCAGCCAGGCCACCGAGTTGAGCGGGTTGCCCATCACGGCGGCCGCCGTGCCGGATTCCTCGAGATCGCCGTTCAGGTACAGCGCGCCGCCGATGTGGCGGATGTCGACGTCGGTGAGCTTGGTGGGGCGGCCACCCACGATGATGAACCCGCACGAGGCGGCGTCGGCGATGCTGTCGGCGACGCCGGCCTGGGTACTGCGCCGGTTGTAGCGCCGGTCAACCACCTCGACGGCGGGCAGGATGAAGTCGGTGGCGCGCATGACATCGATGGCGTTGATGTCGGGTCCGCCCAGATCGGACCTGAGCACGAAGACGATCTCGATCTCCACCAGCGGAACGTTCAGGATCGAGGCGGGCACGATCGAGCCCTCGTCGAGAAACCAGTTGTCGAACAAGGTGCCGTAGTCGGGTTCGGTGGCACCCGACGTCGAGCGCATGGCCTTGGAGGTGAGGCCCACCTTGTAACCCTTGATGACCCGGCCAGCCGCCACCTTGGCGTCGGTGACGTATTGGCCGATTGCGTAAGCGTCGTCGTTGTCGGCGCCGGGATACGTGTCGGTGATGGGGTCGATCCACTCCCGGGTGTTCTCGGCATGCAGCAGCGCCGCGGCCGCTTCCCGCCGCTGCTCGTCGGTCATTGCCATGTCGTGCCCCTGTTTCCGGCGCTCCAGCACCTCGTCACCAGCCAGCCGAGAACGCTAGAGCTTCCGCCGCCCCGCCCGTCCGCCGGCTCGGGTCAGGCGAAGCTGAAGATGGGCGGGAACGCCACGACCACCACTGCAGCCCATGCCGCGTACACGCCGAAATGGGCGGTCTGCCAGCGCACAAGATCGTCGAACGGACGCCGACGACGCCACAACGCCACGTAGAGCCAGACGCTGCCTGCCAGGTTCACGAGGAATATCGCGTTGATGCCCGCGATCGCTGCCCGGTTCGGGCTCCAGCCGAAGTCGGCGATACGTCCGATGACGGCCGTCAGCGTCAAGACGCTGGTGAGCAGCCCCGCAGTGGCGAGCACTGTCGCAGCACCGTCGAAGAATCCCGGTCGATCGCTCTGGCGTCGCGCTGCGCCGCAGAACAGCAGCAGGCCGACGACGAAGCCCAACAGCACGTTGAACAGGACGAGGGCCTCCCGTTCGCCCTCGATGCTGCGACCCGTCGCCGGCACAGCGACCAAGAACACCACCAGCATCGCAGCGAAGAGCGGCGTGAAGATGTACGCCAGCATCGAGGCGAACCTCGAAACAGCACCCGCCCAGAACTCGACGAGCCAGGCGGTGACGACAACGGCACCGGCCGATCCGGCGACCATCACCCACTCGGTCATCCACCTCGTGTCGACATCCAGGGCGACGAAGGCACCGACGGTGAGAGCGCTGAACACGGCGCCCGCCAGCGCAATCAGCGCGTAATAGACGCTCATCTCGCCGGTGAAGCGCACGTAGTCCATGCGGTGCTCTGGCAGCCGCCAGCGCTCCCCGGTTCGGGCGAAACCGAGGACCAGCCACAGCAGCACCGGCAGGTGCAACGCGGCGAGCGTGAAGGTCGATCCGTCGTCGTCGAATGGATAGGCGTTGATGACCGCTGCCGAAGCTGCGAAGACCGCGACGATCACGATCATCACCCAGCGCGGCGGCCGCTTCAGCCAGACGAACCAGCCCGCCAGCGGAGCCAAGACGAGCAAACTGAAGTTGCGGACGTAGAAGCTGGCATCGTCGGAGTCGACCAGGCCGAATCCGAACGCCTCGGGCAGGCGCACCGCTGCCGCTGCCGCGACGGCGAACGCCGCCATGACCCAGAATCCGCGTCGCTCGGGGTCGCGCTCGCCGGTTTCCGCCGGAGCGGGCTCGGGTGCGTCCCACAGTTCGGCGAAGTACTCCTGAGCGAAGGCCCTCACCTCGGGGTCGCTCCCGGCCAGCCGCTGTGCGGCGACCAGCAGCGCTTCTTCGGGGGCGAGACCCGCTGCCCGAAGCGTCTCTGCTTCAGCGCTCAGGCCCGCGTGGTTGAGGGGTGGATCGACTGCCGCCGCATCCTCCGGCTCAGTCATAGCGCAGATGGGAAGCGGGACACCGTTGAAGAGGTGCCCTGTGCATTCGGCGGTGCCGCTGGCAGGAGTGCTCGCAGGCGGCTAGTACGTCGCGTTGCCCCAGGTCTCGTCGAAGACGATCTCCGACAGCGGCAGCCGGTCCAGCTTGCGCGGGAACGGCGTCGACCGGTAGCCGACGGCAATGTGGGCCGCAGTGGCCACCCCTTCGGGAATGTCCAGCATCTCGGCGACCTGCGGCTCGTACATGCACAGCAGCGTGGTGAGCGCAGTGCCCAGGCCGGCCTCGCGGCAGCCCAGCAGGAAGTTCTGCACGGCGGGATAGATCGAGCCGCCGCCCACGACGCTGAGGCGTCCGAGCTCGGTGTCGGTGGGGTGGACACCGTCGATGTAGCCGCAGGCCACCACGATGACCGGCACCTCGGCGAAGTGCTCGGCGAAGTAGTCGGCGCTGTCGAGCAGGCGGTTGGCCTTCTCGCCGATGATCTCGATGTCGCCCTGCCTGGCCATGCCCAGGTAGGCCTTCCATGGCTCCAGGTACCACTCCTGCAGCTGACGCTTCTTGGCCTCGTCGCGGACCACAATGAACCGCACCGGCTGACGGTTGCCGCCCTGGGGTGCGTGCCGTGCGTAGTCAAACGCCCGCTCCAAGGTCTCGTCCGACACCGGGTCGGCCGTGAAGTACCTCGTCGTCATCGACGTCAGTGCTGCTTCGCCAAGTTCCATGGAATTCCTCGCTTGCTTGTATTGCGCCGTTGCTGGCCCGACGCCGATCCTCGCCGACGACGGCGCCAATCTACTTCGCACACGCACATTCGTCAGGGCCGACAACCCACTCAAGGAACACTGGTCTACAGATACAGCAAACTAGTTGCCTGCCAGCCCCAGAAACAATCAGCTTCCCCGAAGATTTGTCAAATCGTTCTTGAGTTCCATTCGAATGGCCTTGTGGCGCTCAGACAGGATTCGCCGACAGACAGATTCCATATTTTCCGCTTCTCTGGGTGAATATCCATCCAAGTCCACAGGCAAGTAGTGTGCTGCCCTAACGGCATCGTCAACGTCGGTCATATAGCTCGCCACTGGAAGTGACTTTAGTTCTTGATTTGTTTCCGATGCAATGTAGGTGAGGTTCAAAGGACTGTTGAAGACGCTATCTCTATCTTTGCGCAATATGCTTGCAGACTCCTGCAACGTCGCGACCGATCCCAATGGCACAATATGATGTAGATGCAAGTCACGGGCAACTTCCCATGTCCTGAGTCGCATATCAGTCTTTAGGAAGTCAATTGGCATCTTTGACAGCACATATTGCGGAAGATAGTTTCCAACATCGGTCGCGACCCGCGAATCACTGCCGCGTTCTAGCAAAGCTTCCTCGCTACTGTATTCGGGATCGTTTAGCACCTTCTGCTCGGCGCCAGCGAAGGGGTTATCGATATCATCGGACAACCATCGGTACAGCGCCTTCAGGTCATCAATGCACTGCGCGTTTTGTTGCTCGCGATATCGACCGGTTAGGACCGAGCACCAATACCAATACTCAAGCTTATCTAGTGTACCGGGAATTGCGCTAATGTCGTCGTCTGACAACAAAATTGCCAAGGGAAGCAATATGAGTTGGTTCCTTAGGTCATCATTGCGACGTATACCGCAGCGTGCCATCAGGAACTTGCGCGCAGCGACTACCGCTTCTGCCGCTGTTCGCCACTGCTGGCTGATCCAAGAGGCGCTGAGTTCTAGAATGCTAGCCTTCTTAGTGTGGTTCACAGCCACAGAGTCATATCCATACTGGTCAATGCATGCCCTCAACGACAGTACCTGTAAGAATGCCTGCTTGAATCGAGGGGTCAACTCTTCTTCCGTTAGCACAAAATCCGTATCGGTAGTTGGCAGTGTCGCTGATCCAGCGGTTGACACGTCAGCGCGCATGGAGTCGCCGAGTTCGATTACTTGTGCACTTGCAAAGTCTCGAATCAACTCCGTCAAGCTCTCGGTATACTCAACGCTCCGGGCCATCCTAGCAACAACTAGTGCCGTGTCAGGCAACGTTTGGGGTGCGTGTCCGCGTGTGGGGTGTCGGGTTGTGGTGCGATTGGGTGCATGGCTGGGCGTGTTCGTGTGAGGGAGATCGATTCGGGTGAGGGCAGTCGGCTGTTGAGGCTGGTGCGCCGTTCGTCGGGGTCGGTGGTGACGTGGAGGAGAGCGCAGATCGTGTTGTGGTCCGCGCAGGGCATGGATGTGGGCCAGATCGCTGCGTTGGCGTTCACGTCCGAGGACCGGGCTCGGGAGGTGATCCACAATTTCAACGCCGACGGGTTCGACTCGCTGTATCCGAAGTACGCGGGAGGCCGCCCGCCGCGGTTCGGCGCGGCCCAGCGCGCCGAGATCAAGCGCATCGCTGTGGGGCGGCCCGCTGATCGCGGGCTGCCGTTCTCGACGTGGTCGTTGTCCAAGCTCGCTGAGCACCTGGTCGCAAAGGGGGTGGTCGACGACATCAGCCATGAGGGCCTGCGGGTCCTGCTCCGCGAGGAGGGTGTCTCCTTTCAAGCGCTGAAGACCTTCAAGGCGTCCAACGACCCTGATTTCGAGGCGAAGAAGAACCGGATCCTGGCGCTGTATGACATCGCTGACGGCAAGACCGATCCCGAGCCCGGCGACCCGTCGGTGGTGTTGTGCATGGACGAGTTCGGGCCGCTCAATCTCCGGCCGCACCCGGGCAAGCAGTGGGCGCCCGTCGGCGGCCGCCTCAAGGACCCCCATCGGGCGCCGCGGCGGCGGCGCAGGGCGACCTACAACCGCCCCCACGGCGTGCGCCACCTGCTCGCTGCCTACGACCTGACCGCCGACAAGCTCTACGGGCACATGAAAAAACGCAAGGGCCGCACCCAGTTCCTGGAGTTCTGCCGCTACCTGCGCACCCTGTACCCGCCCGAGGTGCGCATCGGCATCGTGCTCGACAACTGGTCACCGCACCGCAGCACCAATGCCGACCCCCGCGTCGGCAACTGGGCCGAGGCCAACAACGTCGAACTCGCCTACACCCCCCACTACGCGTCGTGGCTGAACCGCATCGAAGCCCACTTCCAAGCCCTGCGCTACTTCTGCGTCGACGGCACCGACCACCCCACCCACGCCGAGCAGGCCTCGATCATCCGCCGCTACATCCGCTGGCGAAACAACAACGCCGCCGACAAAGCACTCAACGACATCGTCAACCGCGCAAACGTTTGCTAACGCGGCACTAGATCATATGTAGATAGAGGGGTACCACCGCGATTCGTTGTTTCGAAGATCGAAACCGATCGACTGATCTCTTCCATTGGCAGTACAATTCGCGCTATATGCTGCTCGACTGTCTCCTGTAGGTATTTGAGTACATCCGCTCGCCAGTCCGCTGCCATGTCCCGCAACGCGGATGCTCTCTCCTCCTCTAAATTCGAATTGAGAGTCCCGGCTAAGTCTGGTCGGTGCTCTAGTAGCCGTAGCATCACCGTTTCTGGAATGTCGTTGCCAAGTGATATGAACTGCTCGTAGGCTCTTGTGGCAATCAAGCGGAGCGTAGTTTCATGTAACGGCGTGCCGTCAACATCTCCACACAATTCCCACAGCGGAACTAACCCCTCAGTTGCAAACGATTCCGCGGCTTCATGTCTCGCTGCTTGTATTTGAAGATTGTCACTTGGCTTTCGATCCTCCCACCAACCAGGATGCCAATGCTTGAGCGACTTCTCGGTCCGGTTGATTTTCTCTGAGTGAATAAGGTCAGTGAATGTCTCAGGCTCGGCAGCATCGCGTTCAAAGTGCAATTGGGCTATCCCAAAATAGTCTTCTCCTCCCGAACGTTGAGGAGCAATGCGCAAGAACCAGCGATAACAGAGAGAGGCGGGTACTTGCCGATGATGATCACGCCACGAAGAGTGGGGCTGGAAAATATCCGAAAAGAACGTAGACGTGCAGGTAAGTCGCTGCTGGCCATCCAGCAGATAAGTTACGTCTTCTCGTGGCGCTACGTCGGGCTGCGTAACAAACGAACGAGATGCGAGTGCGTCGCGTGGCCCTTCAAGAACTAGCAATCCGCCTATAGGCAACTGTGCCAAGATTGACGAGAGCAGAGATTCCTGTTGAGAGTGGCTCCAGTCAAATCCACGTTGGAACTGGGGAAGCACAAGGCTGCCTTGCTGGCTCTGTGAAATTGTCGACTTGATCGTCGTCGTATCGTATTCAATGCCCACTTCTTCCTCCGTGGTCGCTGGTATCTATCACCCAGTCAATGCAATTTCTTGAATCGTGCCCTGTCGCCCGATAGCTGTAGTCGCCCGAGCATGAATGCGATTCTGAGACCCGATCGCTTCATTTGTCTTCCCTAAGCGCCAGAAAATTCCACCTGCAGTTCTTGATCTACAGAGCGCAAACTACACACGCCGAAATGTCGTCATCTTCGTCGAGGGCGTCGGCGAGAGCCTCCAACACCGGAACGGATCTACGCGCGTCGCGGATGCGGTCCATGGCGGCTTCGTGCTTGTCGACGATCTCTTGGCGGCGGGAGCGTAGTTGGACGAGCGTCTCGCCTCCGCTCCAGGTGTATTGGCGACCTGCCATTGCTCGCTCACTGAAGTCGGCGTCCCCATCGACGCCAGCGTCGAGCAGCACTTTCTGCTCGATCGCGATGGCGCGCTCATAGAGCTCCGGGTGGCGCTCAGCGAGGCCGACCCACTCGGCCTTGCGTTGGTAGAAGCAGAAGTAGCAGCCCGAGCGCGTTCGCCATTCGTAGTAGTCGGGCAACCCGATGCCGGCGTCCTCGAGGATCCTCATGACTCCGTCGTGGTCGACGTCGTCCTCCACAAACGGGAAGCGGCTCTCGATGTTCGGCTTGGTCGAGATGTAGCCCTTGCGGTTCGCCTCATCGGCTCGGATGGCGACGTACGAGATCGCGGGCTCATCGCCGATCCACGCCTCGATGGGCTTGATTTTCATCACCTTCGTGCACCAGCGCATTTGCGGCGACGGCAAAGCGCCACGGAAGACCTCGAACCAGTGGTCGAACCCCCGCTCGGAGTTCAGGCGCGCGATCGGCTTGCCCAGGATCACCTCGAGCCGGGTGAGGAACTCGTACGTCTCGGGCAGTTCTGCACCGGTGTCACAGAAGAAGTACTCCATCTCGGGTACGCGATCCCTCAGGTACAGCGCCAGCGCGCTCGAGTCCTTGCCACCTGAGATACCGCAGATGTGACGTGTCTGATCAGCCATGACCGACCACCTTCCGTGGCGCCGAGTCCTGAGACGGGCCAATGTCGATTGCGTCGCCCTGCTCGAGGAGCCGCTTGCCGAGATCGGCAAGTACAACATGGAGGGCGCGCTGGGGGGAACCGATTTTCCCGGTCAGATCTCCAAGCATCTGCGAGACGGCGTCTCGCACGAGCATGTCCTCGTCCTGAGCCACGTCGACGAGTCGCACAGCCTCGCTACCGGATGGATGCGTAACGGCTAGGCGCAGAGCATTGAACGGTGTTCCTCCAACGGCTCGGTGCTCGGCGTGCAATGCCCTGAGGCGATTGAACGCCGCCAGCCGACGCGGGAGCTCTGACCGCACGCTCGCCAGGTCGTCATCACTCCACTCCGTTGGTGCCTTCTTGGCAACCACCGTCGCGACGGATGCCATCCAGTCGTCATCGTCGTCATATACCTCGTTTGACAACGCCAAGACGAATGCCCGCATCTCGCGATCGAGTACTTCATCGACGAGACCTGCAGCCGGACCGCTGACGGCGAGCCGCGTGCGCTCACCAGCGGAAGCGAGCAATTCGTCGCGCAGCTCGCCAATCATGGAATGACAGCGGGATGTGAGTTCGTCGATGCATCGGGCGAGCCTCTCGGCGAACGCTTCAAGGTCGCTCCGCCGTGAATCCTGCTGTGCCCTTGCACCCTTGCCACCGGGCGCGATGGGCGCATAGCCAAGAGCGACGGGCAAGAGCTCGAAGAGCAATACATCGGGCTCCGTAGCCTCGTTCAAGGCGTCTCGGACTGCGAGTGCTTCGGCCGACAGATTCGACGTGCGGCGCGTCCACTGCTCAAGGCCACGCATCCGCCCAGCCAGGTAGAGCGTGACGGCGAGCACGTTGCCAACCCGACGACCACTGAGGCCCGCCTCTATGCCGAACCGATCCGCGAGCACATCGAGCGCATTGCGGCGACGGCCCGAGATGTTCGCGAAGTGCTTGATCTCGAAGTGCTCAGGGTTGCGAACCATGCGCTCGGACAGCTCGGGCGAGAGCCCAAGCTGGAACGTGCCGTGCTCGTAGATCGCGATTCGGTCAGCTCGTGCCAAGAGCGCCGCCGTCACAATGACGGGTATGGCCCCAGCTTTTATCCCGTACGGAGGTGAAACCAGCGTGACGTACAGGTCCCGGATGTTAAGTCGCGACTTCTTTGCAGCTTCGAACGCCCTCTCGATCGCCTCCCAGGCCGGTGCGAAGCGAATCTGCTCAATCTGCTTGAGGCCCTCAGAGGCTTTGCTGTTGCTGCGGATGCGCGGCTTGCCGAACACCGGGTCGCCACCAACCCTGTTAGGACGATGCAACCCTGCGTGTTTCAGCCCAGCTTCGTACATCGCAACTTCAGGCCCATAGCCCTTGAAGCCGAGTCGGTATTCCGTGCTGCGCTCGATCATCGCTTCGAGCAGGATGCGGCGGGCTTTCGCGCCCTGCGAAGTCAATTCCGAACGGCTCAGCATTTCGTTGGGAACGCGTGGCGCCTTGGCGTATGCCAAGTCCGATGCTTCCGACAGTGGCGCACTGCCCCGACCTGGGCTCAAGGGCACGCCCGTACCGCTGTCGAGCAGCTTCCAGCGGCAGGCGTCGGTGCTGAACGCCGCTGACACTGCTGCTTCCAACTGCGAGCGGGCCGAAGCCAGTCGCTCACCGATCTCGCGGCGCGCCACCCAATCGGCTTCGACCTGCTGTGATGTGAGCACGTCGCTCAGCACGGCTACCTCGCGTGCAGCGCGATCAAGCTCGCCGACATCATCGGGCAGGGCCACGACAACAGGCTTTGAGCGCAGATTCCATTTCAGATCCGATGCGCTTCCAGCGTGAGCGTCCAATCTCAGCGTCGTGTCCGACAGCCTCGGTATCGCACCATCGGTGCTGGTCACGAGCAAGAGATCGCCGTCGACTGTGTCGAGTGCGGCGGGCGGTTCAACTGACTCATCGCCATGGGCGAATCGACGCCTGAACATTCGCACCGTGTCGTTCTGAGCGCTGTGACGGGCAGCGACCATGGGCTCAAGCGCGTGGACTGTTTCCAAGACTTGATGCAACGGCTGGTCAGCGATCCGATCGTGCGCCGCCGCCGTCAGCTCGGTGACGTTGACATCGGTGCCTTGCCAGATCCGATACTCATCGGCAAAGGCCCGATATGTCACCAGGCCTCGCTGCTCGAGACCGGCGAGCACCGTGCTCGATCCAGGGTCGACAAGCTGAAGCACGGATGCGCTGGCCCTTACTGCGCCCGATGCCGACACCAGGTTCAACAGCGCAACTGATTTCGCGAGACGTCGTTCAGCGTCAGTAAGGCCATTGGCATCACGCAGCCGGCTCGCGATCTCAGTCCAACGTCCGGAGCGACCGATGACACTTGCACCGGCGCCATCGGTGCCCATGAAGTAGTCGTACACAGCTTCGGGGCCGATTGATGGAAGTTCGCCTGCGCGGTTCATGTCAATGCCAGAAGCGAGCGTTGCGACTGTGCCGGCCTCACTGCCAGCCAGGAATGAGAACAGCGTTCGCTCGTGCTGCCCGAATCGATTGCACAGTTCGGGCAACACCAATGTCGAGACGGGGTGTAACGGCCAACATGACGCAATCGTGGCGGCGTCGCTGAGATCGGCGATGGCTGCGGACGCAAGTGCTCGTGCATGCGACTCGGCCCATGCGTTGATACGTGGGCGGATGTCGTTGCCCACCTCAAACGCTTGGGCGATCAGCGCACGCGTCTGAGCTGCCGACTCGGCGAAAGCAACATCAACGAATCGACCTTGCACCTTCGCCCAATCGCGGCGTCGACGGTCATCGACATCGGCGAGATACTCCTCGAACGACAAGTGCTGCAGCGTGATGACGAAGATCGGCAATCCAGTGCCTTGGCCAGCTTCGGCCAGCCGCTGCAACAGGTAGGTGTCGCTCGACTCATCGTCGCGGGCCGCCTCAAGGTTCTTCCCGAATTCGTCGATGACGAGGAGCAGCGGCGCTCGCGAAGCCATGCAGCGAGCGATGTCCACAAGTTCGCTGACTGATGGATCGACTGGGTCCTCCTTCCGGCCGGCGCGCCTCTGTGCAAGCTTGAGCACTGACGAAGCCGAGAATTCGGCGGATCCGGGAACCTTGCCGTGACGGCGAAGCACAGCCCGGTGCAGACCTCGCAGCACGGTTCGTGCAACGGGTTCGCGATCTGCGGTGACCAACGCCCGATAGAAGCCCTGCGAACGGGCTTGGTGATTCGACAGCGCTTGGTTCACAGCGTCCGTGGCGGCGGATGAGGCATCCGAGATTTTGTCGAGCGCGCGTTCACGGGCGATCCCGGGAGGTCCGAACGCCGCGTCCAGCAAGAGGCCCAGCGACGACTTGCCTGAGCCGTACGGACCGGTAACGGACCAAGCGCCTCCTGCTGGTCCTGAGGCCGCATCAGCGATACGACCCACGACGTCGAGCGCCCGCGCTGTGACGACGTACCCGTCAAGGGATTCTGTGCTTTCAGCGTCGCGTTCGAAGTTTGCCGATCGAGCGAATTGGCTTCGAACGGTCAGCGCGTCAGCCAAGGTCGTCACCGCCGTCTCCCCGGGATGCGCTTCTGCTGCAGGGCGTGCAGACGGGTCAATGTGTCTTCCGGCTCGTCACCGTCGGTTGTCTCGCTTCCGCCGCCCACTGGTTCATCTCCCCCAGGCCCTGCAACTGGATCCGCAGGGATGACGCCGTAGTGCTGCGACAGCAACTCGGCAGCGACTGTGGCGGGGTCGCCCTTCCAGGACAGCTGAGGAACCCCTGTCGGAGTCGCTAGGTCCAACGAGTTCGAGGATTCGACTGCGGGAGTCAATGCGACCTGCAGGTCAGCAGCACTGAGCTTGAACACACTCGCCGGCGAGCCTCGCTCCGCCGCGATTCGTTCGAGCGTGATCGTCTGACCGGTCGAACCGGTACGCGCAACCCAATCGAGCACTGCGTGTGTCGCGACGGCTGACGCCAGTGTCGGCTTCGGGCCCAGCTTGTAACGATGGGCTCCCGTTGCCTCTGAGCGACCGACCAGCCGCAGCTCTCGTAGGGGACAATCGGCAGCATCGTCAAGCGACTCCCTGCCGACACGCGCCGTCGGCGCGTACGTCCGCATGAACGCGCTGAGGTCTTTCTGGACAGCGGACTCGCTCGGCTCCTTCCAATCCGGCACGGCGCGCAGCTGCGTCATGACGGTTCTGCCGAGGTCCTCCAGCTCGAACTCGACCGCGTTGAAGTCACAGAGCGCCAGCCACCAGACGGGCAAGCGACACGGCTGAGCCAGCATCCGCCAATGCAGCAGCCAGAGCGTGCCTGGGTCCTCCATCCATGGGTCCCAGCCGCCATCGCCGAACAGCGCCTCTCCGAAACGCGTCGGCACAACGATGCTTGGCTTGCGATTCGACTGCGCCGCCGGATCGGGTACTTCGGTGACGACCTTCGCAGCCAATCCCCAGAAACGAATCGACCGGACCATGTTCTTGCCGACGCCCAGCCGCACCGGAGCGTCTTCGCTCGCGAACACGTATGGGTCGCGTGTGGCCGCGACATAGGCCTTCCTGAACCAGCCGTAGCGAGGATGGAACGTCTCGTGGCGCGCGAAGACCGGCTCTGCAGCCTCGCTCAATTGCATGTCACGCCGCCTCATTCATCATGAGGCGAACGTAACGAACGGCTGTGACAACCCCCCGGGCGGCGACCTCGATTTCGGCAGCGGTCGTGAAGCGACCGAGGCTGAACCGGACCGACTCGAAGGCGGCTTCTCGCGAGAGGCCCATGGCCGTCAGCACGGGCGAGGGCTCGATGGCGCCGGTGCTGCAGGCGCTCCCCGCCGAAGCGGCGACGGGGTCCATGTTCACCAGCACCGCGTCAGCGTCCGCCCCGCGGAATCGCAGGTTTGCGGTGTTGGGAAGACGCCGCTCGATATCGCCGTTCTGGGCGACATCTGACAGCCCGAGCATCAGCGCAGCCACGAAGTGGTCGCGCAATGTGCCGACCCGCTCGGCCTCGGTCGGCTGCTCATCGACAGCGAATTCGGCTGCGACCCCCAATCCGACGATGCCAGCGACGTTCAGCGATCCCGAGCGAAGGCCGCGCTCGTGGCCGCCGCCCCACACCGTCGGATGCAAGACCGCAAGTGCCTCGCGGGTTCCGACCAGCGCGCCGACTCCTGCCGGGCCGCAGATCTTGTGGCCGCTGAGCGAAACGAGATCGCAGCCCAGTGCCGCCATATCGAACGGGAGACGGCCCACCATCTGTGTGGCGTCACAGTGGAACAGGCCACCGGCTTCATGAACAAGGTCGGCGATCTCTGCGACCGGGTTGAGAACCCCCGTCTCACTGTTGGCGGCCATGACCGACACCAGCAGGTCGCCATCGGGTGCCTGCACCAGGTCCGCCAGCGCTTCCAAGTCCACGAATCCACCCGGCGTCACGGGCCCGACATGCAGATTGCAACGGCCGGCTGCGGCGAGCGCCTCGGCCGTCCAGCCTACAGATGCGTGCTCAACCGCCGATGTCACGAGTGTCGGCATCAGGCAGCCCTGAGCCTCAGCGCCAGATGCGACCAATCCGCCAAGAGCGAGGTTGTTGGCTTCCGTCGCGCCCGCAGTGAAGATCACCCCGCCCGGCTGGCCGCCCACCAACTCGGCCACTTGTTCGCGAGCTTCGCTGACCGCTGCATCCTGCCGCCGGCCGAACCGGTGAGCAGACGATGCATTGCCGAACCCATCGGTCATGGCCTTCGCCACCGCTTCCACCACCCGTGGATCGCAGGGCGCGGACGCGTTGTAGTCGAGATAGATCTCGTTCACTCAAGACCCCGGATCGGTGGCGGCATCAGCCTTGCGGCGAGCGTAAATCAAGCACCTCTAGAGACCGGGGACCCCATGAATTTCGTACTGCAGACTCCGAACAACGAATCTCGGACGTCGAGGTAGTGACGAGCCTCAGCGACAAGCGGGGAATCTGTTCGAGAAGGACGCGACCCAAGCCAGCGACACCATTCAGAGTGCGATTGACTCGGCGTCTACTGCCTCGCGCTCCTCGTCGGTCATGCCGCCATCAGTGGAAACGTGCACCGGTGCGTTGAGCAGCTGCCCCAGTTCCGCCTGCAAGTCCGCGACATCGAAGAGACTCGTCCCGGGAACTGCGGTGATCAGAACGTCGATGTCGCTGTCGTTGCGCGCTTCCCCACGAGCGACTGACCCGAAAACGCGCACGTTGCTGGCACCCTTGGCGTGCGCGATCTCAACGACCCGGCGACGGCTACGCAGCACTCGGTTCAGCAGGTCCGCGCCCTCGGCGCTTGCGCTTGGCTCCAGGAAGTGCTTCAGGCTGGTCTGCAGCACAGCGGTCACCGACGGCGCGACAGGCTGAGCCTCGATGAATCTGTCCAGAGCAGCTTCGAGATCATCGGGAATCGTCACTGTCACGCGCCGCATCGCCTCAAGCTAGCGACGTTCCTAGCTGAGCATCAGCTGATGCAATTGATGCTCACTACCGAGTAAGTCATCGAATGGAACGGAATAGAACAGGAATAGAACGAACTGCAGTGCTCAATGGCGCGAAACCGCAGGTCAGAGTGTCATTGCGAACACTTGTCGGTACTCCCTAATAGAACCGGAATAGAACGCGAATTGTGTGAGCACTCGCCGCCAAGGGGCTGTGCCCGCGGCCAGTACGCCACCCAAGCACCGATGGGGATGTCACCGACCGATGCGGAGGCCGCATGCGCCGACTGCCACCGCCAGCAGGAAATTCGCGGTAGCCCGCGTACAAGGGGCTCGTAGTGTGCCGTCGATGGCAACTCGGCTGCTGTTCTTGGACGATTCGGGTAAGCCTGCAGCGAACGACGGCACGATGGCGGTCGTCATCGGAGGCTTCTCGATTGCAGCCGAGGACGTCCCCATTCTCAGTCGGAGGATTGTCGGCGCCAAGGCTCGCTTCTATCCGAGTCGCGGAAACCCGACGGCCTGGGAGGTCAAGTCCGCAGACACCATCTCGCAGAATGCGTGGCGACGCCGCAAGAACCGCGACTTCGTTGACGAGCTGACACGCATTCTCCAGCGACTGGCTTGCACCTCGTACACCGCAGGCATCCGCAAGGCCAACATGCTGCATCCGATGACGCTCAAGACAACGGTCCCGTTGCAGCTTCAGGCACTCGTCGAGCACTTCGCCGTGGAGTGCAAGACGCAGCAGGCGACCGGCATCGTGGTCTCAGACTGGTCCAATCATCAACTCGACGAACATGCCAGCAGCTGCGTTGCCAGCTACGCCGCTTCGTATCGGCTCGACATTCATCCCGGCGTCTACTACGCCAGCTCCCTCACGACCCAGGCAATCCAGGCTGCAGACCTCATCGCAGGCATCCAGCGCAAAGTGCTCGAAGGCGATCAACGGCTGGCAGCAGTCGGGCACCGGCTCGCGTCGCTGAGCACCATCTCCAATCAAGGTGCCTATCGCACGCATGCACGGCGCACCTACACGAATCAGATCCTCCTGATTTGAGAGTCGCATTCTGCTTGTATCTCCCGGTGCCAGCGCTTACAGTGGATTTCGCCGAATGGTCCGGTTAGTAGGCGTGAGCCGAATGCAACCGACATACCGCGGCAACGGGACCCCGGACCGCACGGGGTCCCTTTTCTTTGTCCCACGAGCGCGAATGGCGGAAGCACTGCGCGGCGCGCGCCTAGCCCCGATTTCTTACGGGGCGGTCCGATGGTGTGCTCGACAGCGGACGGGGAGCCGCTGTGGGCGAAGCTGCGGCCGGAATCTGCACTAGCGACTGTTCCTTGATGTGCGCGATGAACGGTTCCGGCGCCTCGGAATCCCAGCTCGCCCGGTCAACCACGACCGGGTTGATATCAACTCGCAGGTCCTGCTCCACCTGGCGGCATGCTTGGCGAATCGTCCGGAGCGGCGCCGTGCCGACCACCACGACGTCGACGTCGTTCGGAAACGGACCCGGTTTGCCTTCGAGTCGCGCAGCCCACGAACCGAATACGAACGCCTCGTGGGTTCCGTCCATCCCCCGAAGCGCATCGCCGAGGCGTCCTATCACGCCAACGGTCTGCATGAGGATGGAGCGCAGTTCGGGCGCCCACGGGAGGCTCCAGTTGGGGCTGACCAGCCTGTTGCGACCCAGAAGACGAGTCACCACGAGACCGTGCTGCTCTAGGCGTGCTACTTCTCGACTTGCGGTTGCCTGAGCGACACTTGCGCGTTCCGCGAGTTCCCCGATAGTGATCTCGTCACCAGCGCCCGCAAACAGGACCCCGAGCAGACGAAACTGCTGGTCGGATCTGAAGAGCGGAGCCAGAGCCGGCGCTGATTCACTCACATACTCGATTATATCATCGAGAATGTGAGATAAACACACTCTCCGAAAAGAAGCGGAATAGAACGCGAATAGAGCGGACCTCAAACAGCGATCGAGCGAAACCGCAGGTCAGCGTGTTGCAACGAACACTTGTAGGTACCCCGAATAGAACAGGAATAGAACGAAGATGGCAAGAGCGCGAGGTGGCGCGCGCCTAGGTTCGGGGTGGAGCAGGGCGGGACAGCCTGGGAGGGCGCGTGAGCGAGGCGACGGACGCTGACGAGCGGGAAGTGATGGACTGGCGGCGCTACGGCGTGGCCGTGCGAGAGCTGGCGCAGATGATCGCCGACGACGGCTACCGGCCCCAGATGATCCTGGCCATCGCCCGGGGCGGCCTGTTCTGTGCCGGGTCGCTGGGCTACGCGCTGTCGGTCAAGAACATCTACGTCATGAACTGCGAGTACTACACCGGCGTCGACGAACGACTCGAAGTGCCGATCATGCTGCCGCCCACGCCCGACCTCGTCGACCACCGCGACTCGGACATCCTCATCGCCGACGACGTCGCCGACACCGGCCACACGCTCAAGCTGGTGTACGACTTCTGCCTGCCGCGGGTGCGCAGCGTCCGCACCGCTGTGCTGTACGAGAAGCCGTGGTCGACCGTCAACTGCGACTGGGTGTGGCGCCGCACCGACCTGTGGATCAACTTCCCCTGGTCCACCGAGCCGCCCATCGTCACCGACGAGCAGGCCCGCGCCTGATCCGCAACTCACCTCAGGCGCCGAGCTAGGTCTCCTCGCCGCAGTCGGAGCACTCGCCATACAGGTCGAGGCTGTGGCGCAGAGGCGTGAAGCCCGCCTCGCCAGCAGCGCCGGCTAGCGCCCGGTCGACCTCGTCCTCGAGCTTGCCGTCGAGGCGCATGTCCTCAATCGTCCCGCAGGACACACAGATCAGGTGATGGTGATGGCCCAGCAGCGCCTCTGCCAGCTCGAAATGAGCTCGGTCGCCGCCGGCGCTGATGCGGTTCACAATGCTCCCCTCACGGAGGGCATCGAGATTGCGGTACGCCGAACTCTGGGGCAGCTCGGGAACCATCAACACGATGTCCCGCAGCGTCAGCGGCCGCTGGGCGGTTGCGAGCGCGTCGACGAGTGCTCGCCGCCCGCCGGTGTACCGCTGGCCGGCAACGGCCAAGCGCCGCTCGACTTCTTCGTGGAGCTGATCGAGATCCTTCGGAGGCTCCATCTGGCTCTCCCGGTCAGGTTCGCAAACGGATCAGGAGGCGACGCCTGGCCGCCCCAGACGGTCAGGGGTGTTGGTGATGCTCGTGCTCGGCCTCGTGGTCATGGTCGTGATGGTGACCACGGTGGCTGCCCGGAAGCATCGCTTCTCCCGCGATCGTCAGGTCGGGCCCGTCATGGCGGTGACCGCGGCCGCCCGCGACCAGTGGATGGCCATGATGACCTCGCGAGAACGACTCGAACAGCCCGCCGTGCCCGTGCTCGACTGCGTCATGGGCATGAACGCTCGCCATGACGAACTCCTGCTCGGTGGTGTCGTCGGCCACGACATCCCCGCCGAACGCCGCCGTCAAGTTCGCGTCGGTCAGCACCTCGTCCGGCGGTCCGTCGGCGAGCACCATCCCCTTCAGCAGCACGACGCGGTCGCAGCGTCGTGCCTCTTGCAGGTGATGGGTCGACATGACGACGAGACGTCCGGCCGCACGCTCAGCCTCGACCACCTCGAGGATGGTCGCCTGGCTCGGCAAGTCCAAGCCGGTGACCGGCTCGTCGAGCAGCAGGCAGTCGTAATCTGACGCGAGCACCATCGCCACCATCACTCGCTGACGCTGACCACCCGAGAGCTCGCCGAACGCACGGTGACGCAGGTGTGCGACGTCGAGCCGTTCGGCCGCAGCACGAACCGCCTCTTTGTCTCTGCGACCGAACCGCTTCAGCAGGCCGCGGCTGCGATATCGCCCGATGGTCAGCACCTCTTGCACGGTCATCGGCATGAACGGGTGCGGTTGGTGGTGCTGGCACACGAACCCGACCCTGGCGTCGCCGAACGACTCCACCCGACCCGACGTCGGGGGCTGCAGCCCGCTGAGCACCCGCAGCAAGGTGGTCTTGCCGCTCCCGTTGGGACCCATGAGCGCGACCGTCGACGCGCTGTCGAGTCTCAGATCGCCGGTTTCGAGCACGTGGCAGGGCCCGAACGAGACACGGACATCGTGGAGACGGAACAGGGCGTGCCTCACTTCGGCTTCGAAGGTGATTGGTGCTCAGGCCTCGATAGAGTGCCCGATACTGATTCTCATTCTCAGAACCTGCGGTGAGACTAGAGCGCCAGCGGTGCTCTTCCACACCTGCATCGGAGCATAGGGGAGGCACTCATGACGGTCGAAGCAGCCGTACGTCCACGACGAGGTCAATGGATTCGCAGACGCGGGTTGGTGGTGGCGGTGGCTGCGGTGCTGTTTGCCGCTGCGTGCACGGGCACCGATGCCGGAGATGATGTTTCGACGGGAACGGACGATGTCTCGACGGATGCGACAGACGCGTCGGCGGTCGTGCCATCGGTGGTCGTCACCACCGGCATCTGGGCCGACGTCGTCAGCAACGTGGGCTGCGACGACAGCGTCTCGGTGACCACGATCATCCCGCCGGGTGGTGACCCGCACACCTACGAGCCGTCGTTGCGCGACCGCGAGACGATGGACGCGGCGGATCTGGTGGTTGCGAACGGTCTGGCGCTCGAGGAGCGCCTTGAAGACACCTTGGAGGCTGTCGCAGCCGAAGGTGTGCACGTGTTCCACATGTCCGACCACATCGAGACCATCGACTTCGAGTTCGAAGCAGCGCACCACGACCACGACGAAGACAACGGCCACGACGAGCACGACGACGAAGACGGGCACGAGGACGAGCACGGCCACGATGACGAAGACGGGCACGAGGACGAGCACGGCCACGACGAAGACGACGGGCACGAGGACGACGACGGGCACGACCACGACGAAGACGGCCACGACGAAGACGACGGGCACGACCACGAAGACGACGACGGCCACGAAGACGAGCACGGCCACGACGAAGACGACGGGCACGACCACGAAGACGACGACGGCCACGAGGACGAAGACGGCCACGAGGACGAGCACGGGCAGGACGACGAAGACGGCCACGATGACGAACACGGGCACGACCACTCCGGTGGTGCCGACCCGCACATCTGGTTCGATCCGCAGCGCGTCGCGGCCGGCCTGGGCGAGCTTGCCGACGAGCTGATCCATGCCGGCGCTGACGCCGACACTGTCCATGGGTGCCTGGATGCCTACCGCGCAGCACTGGCTGACGCCGACGCCGAAATCGCCGAGATTCTCGATGCGGTGCCGGCGGACCGGCGCATCATGATCACCAACCACGATGCATTCGGCTACTTCGCGGATCGCTATGGCTTCGAGATCGTGGGCACCGTCATTCCGTCAACGTCGACGGCGGCCGAGACCAACCCGGCGCTGCTCGAGGAGCTCGTCGAGATCATCGAGCACGAAGGCGTTCCCGCAGTGTTCTCGGAGACGACGACGAGCGACACCGACATCCAGGCCCTGGCAACCGCCGCGGGAAATATCTCGGTGGTGAAGTTGCTCTCTGGCAGCCTCGCACCGGAGGGCCAGGACGGCGACACGCTGATCGGGCTGCTGCTGTTCGACGCGAACGCAATCGCAGACGCATTGGGCTGAGGGACGTAGCGTTGCGACCGCACCGCCCCTAGCTGGGGCGTCCCGATCGCCAGCCCATCAGGGGGATGACATGACGTTCCTCACCGATCCGGTGGGCTGGTGGATCGAGCCGTTCATCTCCAACTCATTCATGACCAACGCGCTCCTCGCAGGGCTGCTCGCTGTGCTGACCACTTCGCTCGTGGGCACGTGGGTGGTGCTGCGCAGCATGAACTTCCTCGGCGACGCGCTGGTGCACGGCGTGCTTCCCGGCATCGCTATCGCTTTCATCGTGGGCTTCGATACGAGCCTCGGCGCGTTGGCCGCTGCGATCATCATGGTCAGCGCCATCTCATTTCTTCCGCGCATCTCACCGCTGTCCGAAGACACATCCATCGGCGTGCTGTTCGTGGGAATGCTCGCGCTCGCCGTAGTCATCATGTCGTCGGGGGCGGGCTCCGGCGCTGGCGACCTGGACCGCTTCCTGTTCGGCTCGATCACGGGGGTGCAGAACTCCGATCTGGTTCGCCAAGTGGTGTTTGCGGCGATCTCCCTTGCCGGTGCCGTCGTGTTCTACCGGGCGTTCTTCGTGATGACCTTCTGCGAGGTGCAGGCGCAGATGGCCCGGATGCGCCCGCGTCTCACCCATGGCCTGCTCATGGCGTTGATTGCGATCGCAATCGTCGGGTCATTCCAGGCGGTGGGGAGTCTGCTGGTGATGGCGTTCTTGATCGCGCCTGTGGCGACGGCCTCCATGGTGGTGCGGCGTGTGCCGCTCATCATGATGACGTCGGTGCTGATCGGGGCTGTCGCGGTCTATTTCGGGCTCTTGATGAGCTACCACCACCGGCTCGCCGGCGGCGCGTCGATGGCGCTGACGGCCGTGGCCATTCTGTTCGGGACCATGCTGATCAGAGCCCTCGTGCACGCGCTGCGGCCGGCACCGCCGATTGACCAGCTGCCCGTGCAGATGATCGCCGACAGCCGCTAGCCCATTGTCTCTGGCGCCGGCGGCCGGCTACTGCTCGCCGTCGGTGAAGCTCGTGTAGATGGTGGGGTTCTCGAGGTCGGCGAGCTGCTGGTTGCGGTGATTGACGTCGGCGAGCAGCTCAGGGTGCGACAGCACCCAGAAGCGACGCTCGTACATGGCCTCGATCACCTTGGCGGCCACCTGCGATGGGTCCATGCCGCGTTCCAGTGCTGCGGCGATGTTGGCGTTGCGGCGGCGGGCATCGGCGGTCTCCGACGGTGCCTCGCCTTCGGGCCGCGCCCGACGCTGCCGCCGCAGCTCTTCTGGACGGTTGCGCTGCGCCGTGGCGATGTTGGTGCGCACCACGCCCGGGCACAGCACCGACACGCCCACATCGGCGTTGCGGTCGCGCTGCATCTCGAGGTGCAGCGTCTCCATGATGGCCACCACGCCGTACTTGGCGGCGTTGTAGGGGCCGAGGCCCGGCACCGACATGAGCCCTGCCACCGAGGCGGTGCTCATGATGTGAGATTCCTCGGCCTCGATGAGATGGGGCAGGAAGTGATGCACGCCGTGGATCACGCCCCACAGGCACACGTCCACCACCCACTTCCAGTCGACGAGCTGCTGGTTGCGGATCAGCCCTCCCCCGCCGACGCCGGCGTTGTTGCACACCATGTGCACGGCGCCGAAGCGGTCGATGGTGGCCGCCGCCAGCGCGCCCACCGAGTCGGCGTCAGTGACATCGGTGATGACGCCGAGTGCTTCGACTCCCCGCTCGGCGACTTCGGCTTCCGCAGCACGCAACGGGGCTTCCTCGATGTCGGCGAGCACCACATTGGCGCCCTCGCCGGCGAAGCCCAGCGCCAGCGCTTTGCCGATTCCCGATGCCGCCCCGGTCACTACCGCGACGCGTCCGGTCATGGTCTCCATGTCTGTCCCCCTACCTCGATTGGCTCGAACCCGCCAGCTCAGGCGTTGAGCTGCTCGAAGCGCTCCATGACGTCGAGATACTCGCTGATCATCTCCTCGACCACCCGGGTGGCCGAAATTGACTCGTTGAGCTGCCCGACCACCTGGCCGACGAAGTAGTTGGCCAGCTCGACCGCCCCCTTGTTGGAGGGGTTCATGGCCGCCCGGTCGATGCGGCGGCTGGCCGCGCCGATCAGCATCGGCTGCAGCGGCATCGGCAGCGTCCCCGGCGAGTTCTCGCCCTCCCACTCGTCGGTCCATGCCGAGCGGAGCTGGCGGGCAGGCTTGCCGGTGCGGGAGCGCGAGCGCAGCGTGTCCGACGAACCGGCTGCCAGGAACTTCTCCTTCACCACGGGGTGCGTCTCGGCTTCTTGGGTGGTGAGCCAGACCGAGCCGCACCACACACCCTGCGCACCCAGCGCCAGCGACGCTGCGACCTGGCGGCCGTTGCCGATGCCGCCCGCTGCGAGCACCGGCACCGGTGCGATGGCGTCCACCACTTCGGGCACCAGCACCATGGTGGCGATGTCGCCGGTGTGGCCGCCGGCCTCGTGGCCCTGGGCGATCACGATGTCCACGCCGGCGGCGACGTGGCGCTCGGCGTGCACCTTCTTGCCGGCCAGCGCGCCCACCAGCACGTCATTGTCGTGGGCACGCTCGATCATGTCGGGCGGCGGCGGGCCCAGCGCATTCACCGCCAGCCGGATCGGGTACGAGAATGCCACGTCCATCAGCGGCACCGCCTGCGCGTAGGTCATGGGCGGCTCAGCGTCGCCCGCGATCGCACCGGGCTTGTCCTCGGCCGGCAGCGGCGGCACGTCGTAGCGCTCCATCATGTCGTCGAGGAACTCGCGGTGCGCCGGCGGGATCATCGCCTCGAGGTCCTTGACCGACAGCTCGCCTTCGGCCTTTCCCTCGTACTTGGCCGGCACGATGATGTCCACGCCGAAGGGACGACCGCCCACCTCGTCGGTGATCCAGCCCATGTCGATGTCGAGCTGCTCAGGCGTGTGGCCCGCTGCGCCGAGCACGCCGAAGCCGCCCGCCTTGGTGACCGCCGCCACCACGTCCCGGCAATGTGTGAACGCCACGATCGGAACGTCGCAGCCCAGCATCTCGCACACAGGTGTCTTCATGCCCCGAAACTACCGGCGCAACGCTCTCCCCCGCAGCGGACTGCACCAGTGCCGGCGATGGCCGCAACTCATGGGTCGCAGGTCTCGCCGCCGCGGTGCCGCCACGACTAGCTAGAGAACGGCTAGAGAACAGGGATGCCCACCTGCTGTGACCGCCGGGCGCTCACTCGAGTCCTCGCTGTACTCGCTGCAGCGGTCCTTACAGCCTCGTCGTGTACGGGCCGGCGGCAGCGACGCTTCGGACGGCCCTGCAAGGTCGACGCTCCCCCGTGCACAGCCGCCTGAGGTGGACTTGACTGGCGACGATTGGGTCGTCGCGATGGTCGAGCAGTGCCTCAAGGGAGGCGTGCCGCTGCCGCACGACGAAGAGCTCGTCGTGGGCCGGTTGGACAACGGGCTCACCTACTACACGAAATCAAACGATGTCCCCGCCGGCCATCTCGATCTGCGCCTCGTCGTCAAAGCAGGCAGCCTGGCCGATCCGCCAGGCGCAGAGGGAACTGCTCACTTCGTCGAGCACATGCTCTTCAACGGAACCGAGCGCTACCCGCGCAACGAGCTGCACCAAGCTCTCCGTGACATCGGTGTCGAATTCGGTCCGGACGAGAACGCGTTCACGTCGTACGACTCGACCGTCTACATCCTGTCGATCAGCACGAGCGGGAGCGAACGGCTCGTCGACAAAGTGCCGGTGGCCTTCGAGATCCTGAGCGAGTGGGCATCTTCGGCCACGATCAGCGACAGCGAAGTGGCCGCTGAACGGGGCATTGTCCAGAACGAACTCGATCTGCGAGACGGTTCAGCTCTCGGGCATGTCGGCCGGGTGATCGCAGACTTGATGTTCGAGGGCACGCCCTACGAGGGGAACCGGATCAGCGGCACCACGGACTCGCTCGCTGCCATCTCGCCGGGACAGCTTCGGCGCTTCTACGACACTTGGTATGTGCCGTCGAACATGGCCGTCGTCGCCGTCGGCGACCTCGACGTGGACGAGCTAGAGGAACACATCGAACGCCACTTCCGGAAGCTGCGTACCGGTTCGCCGGCGCCCGAACAGGAACTCTGGGCCGCGCCGGTCGCCGACAGCCCCCGATCCGCCCACGCCGTGCATCCAGACATCGGCAATCCGTACGCCACCGTCGGCTGGCCGACACCCGCTTGGGCGCAGGGCACCGTCTGCGGCGAAACGCTCCGCATCGCCGACCGGCTGCTGCTCAGCATGCTGAACGCCCGGCTGTCCCGGGCGCACGAATCGGGCATCTTGCCGCAGACGAACTCACCGCTCGTGCGGGACGAGGCGCCTGCTTATTGGGTCCGGTACCACTCGGCCGAGCTGCAGGGACCCGATCTCGACGCTGCCGTCACTGACTTCTGGTCTGCTGTGACAGGAACCACAGCGCACCCCTTTACCGATATCGAGTTAGCGCAGGCGCTGGGGAAACTGCGGGCGCAGATCGCCGACGAGGAAACGCACCGGCGGTCGCGTAGCGACTTCAGGTACGCGCAGGATTTCGCTGACCACTTCGTCGGAGGCAAGGACCTGCGCGGTGTCGATGACTGGCTGACGGGCGCGACAGAGGTGCTCCGCGGCATCTCGCTCGAAGGCCTGAACCGCTACCACCGATGGCTCATCGCACGAACCCAGCCGGTCGTTGTCGCAGCGGCGTCAGACCAGCGTGCCCTTCCTTCGACCGGTGAGCTTGACGCGGCGATCGCGTCCGCTGTGCCGGCGGAAGCGCCACCCGTCGATGCCGCCGTCAGCGAACTCATGGAGCGCCCAACCGGCGTGGATCCGGCGAGTTCGAGGCAGCAGTCAAACGGCAGTCTCACGATCCATGAGTGGACGTTTCCCAACGGTGCCCGCGTCGTCTTCGAACAAGGAAGACCGTCGGGTGACACTGTTCAATTCCTCGCTGAATCCCGAGGCGGTCTCTCGCTTCTGGCACCCGGCAGCGCCGCGCTCGCGCCATTCGCGCTTGAAGCGGTGCTCGCGAGCGGAATCGGCGAACTGTCGGCATCACAAGTCCGGTCGATGCTGGAACAAGCAGACGTCCAACTGACACCGTTCATCGAGCACACGGCCGAGGGCTTCTTCGGCAGCGTCAACGATGCAGGCCTTGAGACGATGTTTGCCTACGTCCATCTGCTGCTCACCGAGCCCCGGATCAGCGAGACCGCTGCGCGCAGTGCCCAGCAGAGCGCGCGCAATGCCGTAACAGAAACGGGGACTTCAGCCGGCCGTCAAGCCCGAGCGGCCTATACGGCGGCGCGCTTCGGCGACAACGAGTACTTCCGAGTAGTGCCGACGGATGAGGAAGTCGAAGCCATGGCTCCCGAAGGCCTGCTCGCGCTGTACAGAGATCGGTTCGTCGGCGTCGACGATCTGGTCATTGTGCTCACGGGCAGGGTCGCAACTGCGAGGGTTCGAGACCTTGCGATGCGCTATGTCGGCACGTTGCCCACCCGATCGCCCGACTCCGCCGTCGATCGCAGACCTGCGCATCCTGACGGCCCGACACGCTTGGAGGTTGTCGCCGACACTCTTGCTGAATCAGGCCTTGAGTATCACTTCGAGCTGCCTGCTGACCTGTCGCCCAAGCTCGCCGCAACGTCCGATGTCCTGACAGCGATTCTCAATGAGCATCTCGTGCAGTGGGTACGGGAGGATTTGGGGCAGACGTACGCGGTCTACATCTGGAGCCTGCCGCAGTACCGGCCCGCGCCGTCGCTCTACGCATACATCTCGGCCACCGGCCCCGGCGATGCGCTGTCGGCAATCGAGCAGCGAATCGACGAGGTGACGCGCCGGCTCGCATCGCAGGGACCGAGCATTTCGGATCTCGAACAAGCAACCAGCATCGTTGCCAACGATGCGCACTTCGGCGGTCGACTGTTTCCTCCCTACCTGCTGATGATGCGCGAGGCCATCGGCCACGACAACGTGCCGTGGGCGCGGTCAATCGAAGAAGCAGTGGGCGACATCAGCGTTGCCGACGTGCGCGATCTGGCACGCAGATTGCTCGACAGCAGTCGTCGAATCGAGATTGTCCGTGTGCCGCGCCCTGCCGACGGCTGATGGCCTTGCCGGCGTTTCCGCCGTCGCCCGCGGCAGTCCAGATGTCGCCGCGCTTCATACGTCGAGATCGGAAATGGCTTCGATAAAGGCTTGATCGTCAGCGGCGTGCTCGCTCGCCGCTACTGCTGCGGATTGCCTGCGGGCTTCTTCGGTGAAGTCGGGGTGCCGGGTATCGGGGACCTCGACCTGGATCGGTCGCTGTCCTCGCCAGCGCGTCTCCGTGCAATGCCCGCTGATCTCGTCCGTCGTGCCGGGCTCGTCCGGCTGATTCACCACGTCTCCACCCTGAACACGAGTCCGGCACTAGGCGAGCATCAGCCGTTCGCCCTTGGGCTCCGGCACCGGGTCCCCGAACTCCCGAGCCGTGTCGATCCACAGGTTGATTGCCGATTCGGCGTTGTGCAGGGCATCCATCTTTGTGTCGCCATGCGCAACACAGCCGGACAACTCGGGAACCTCGGCAATGAAGGCCTCATCCAGATTGCTCCAGTAGATGATGACTTCGTACTTGTGCATGCCATCCCTCACAATCTGTGCCTCAGGACAGTCTGCCGTACCTGTCGGACTTGGTACGGCTTCGCTTGGCTACCGGACCGTTGAAGGTTGATCAATTCCGGCACGCCCTCTCTCCTAAACACATGGTGGCTCCCCCGAACGCGTTCGGCAAACCCGAGTTGCAAGAGATACGAGCGCAGATCGTCAAATCGGATGCCCGCATCGGACCGCCCGCTCAAAATCCGCTGGCGCATCTTGCGACTCGTAGTCACTGTCGGACTGTAAGCCACGCCCCGTCCGCACACGAAGCGGATTCTGGCGACGGGTTGGGGGGCGGCGGTGGCAGGATGCGCAGATGAGCAACTCGGGAAGCTTCAACGCAGTCGGCCACAGCTACGTGGACGCGGCGACGGGGACACGGCTGGACGCGTGGTTCCCGGCGGGGGCGACGGAGGACTCGCCGCCCATGCGGTCGTGCTTGGCCGTCGAACTCGGCGTGAACACGGGCGAGACCGTCACGGTCACGATTGACGACCTGGATGCGCCGCCGGCGGATCTGGCCGATGCGTACCTGCGACTGCACTTGCTGAGCCGACGGGAGATCAAGCCTCACGACGCCAACCTCGACGGCATGTTCGGACTGATGACCAACTGCGCGTGGACCAGCGCAGGGCCGGTGCTGCCCGAACGGGTGGATGACTTGCGGACCGCGGCCGCCTCGGCCGGCCAGCCCGTCACCGTCACAGCCGTCGACAAGATCCCCCGCATGGTCGACTACGTGATCCCGGCGGGTGTGCGCATCGGCGACGCCGACCGGGTACGGCTGGGCGCTCACCTGGCCGACGGCACCACCGTCATGCACGAGGGCTTCGTCAACTTCAACGCCGGCACGCTCGGCCCGGCGATGGTCGAGGGGCGCATCTCTGCGGGCGTGGTGATCGGGGCGCATTCGGACCTCGGCGGCAGTGCCTCCACGATGGGGACGCTGTCGGGCGGCGGCAGAGAGCGGGTCTCGATCGGCGAGCACTGCCTGCTGGGTGCCAACTCGGGCATCGGCATTGCGCTGGGCGACAACTGCACGGTGGAGGCGGGCCTGTACGTGACGGCGGGCAGCCGGATCACGCTGCCCGACGGTTCGGTCGTCAAGGGCCGGGACATCTCGGGACACTCAGGCATGCTGCTCATCCGCAACAGCGTCACCGGCGCCATCGAGATGCGGACGACCGACCCAGGCCGCTGGGAAGGCATCAACCCCGAACTGCACAAGAACTGAGACGCAGTCCGGCCAACTGAGTCACATCGGGACAGACAAAGTGACACTGAAATGGTCATCTGTTTGGTCAAAAATAGGCATAGATAGTGGATTCTGCCTGATTAGACTGCACCAATGAGCACTCAATATCAGGCGGAAGCGTGGTGACGCGCCACGACGAAGCCCGCGAATACACCGACACGCATCCGTGGATCGACTTCGATGCGAGTGTCGCGAACCGTCTCGGTGCCCGCTCGTGGATGCAAGTCGGCGAGGCATACGCAAGGTGTGCCGAACTCTCGGGGACGCCCCTTGCCCCGGCAGTCGCTGAAGCGCTGCACCAACATGCGCTCATACGAGGCGCCCAGGCCACAGTGGCCATCGAGGGCAACACGCTGACCGTCGAGCAGGTACGGAGCATCTACGCCGGGGAGTTCACTACGCCCCTCTCCCGCGCCTATCAGGAACGCGAAGTCCGCAACGCCCTCGAAGCGTTCGAACGACTCGACAACATGGTGATGCAGGATGGCGACCTCCGCCTGAGCGCCGACTTGATCTGCGACATGAACCGGTGGCTGCTCGAAGGAGTCGACCCCGAAGCTGCGCTGGAACCAGGCAGCATCAGAACGCATTCGGTCGTGGTCGGCTCATATGTCGGTCCTCCCGCACGTGACTGCTGGCACCTGCTCGAGCGGTTGGCTGCCTGGCTCGACAGCGACGACTTCCGACCCACGGGCAGCGACAATGGCGACAGCCGCGACGCCTTCGCCCGTACCGTGCTGAGTGCCCTGCTCGCGCACCTCTACATCGCATGGATCCACCCCTTCGCCGATGGCAACGGCCGTGCCGCTCGGTTGCTCGAATACCTGATCCTCGCCAGATCGGGCATGGTCCCGCTGGCTGCGGCAAATCTGATGGCCAACCACTTCAACCTCACGCGCGACCGGTACTACGCGCGACTCGCAGCGGCCAGTCGCGAGCGAGATGTCCTGGGGTTCTTGGAGTACGGCATCGAAGGGCTCGTGGACGGACTCGTCGAGCACTCGGCGGCGGTGAGAGCGCAACACCTGGGTCTCGCTTGGCAGAGCTATGTCGCAGAGACCATGGCCCGGTTCCCAACGAGTCCCGCATCCGAACGCCAGCGCGCGCTGGTGATGGCATTGGAGCCAGGAGCGAGAGTCCCCCGGCTCGATGTCGCCGGCTTGACCCCGCAGCTGGCGC
This sequence comes from Acidimicrobiales bacterium, assembly GCA_965116715.1. Classification (GTDB taxonomy): domain Bacteria; phylum Actinomycetota; class Acidimicrobiia; order Acidimicrobiales; family Poriferisodalaceae; genus Poriferisodalis. Next base: position 3,217,776 of record OZ220724.1, on the reverse strand, counting down.
AGATGTACGCACGCACTGGGCCGCGCACGCTCGCTCGCGACCTGAACCGACTTGAAGACGCGGGACTCATCGAAGTCACCAGGGAGGGCGTGCGCCCCCGAATCGATCTCATGTCGGCGTTCCTGTTGCCGAGCTCGAACTGAAGGACAGCCCGGGGCCGAGGCGTGGCTCGGAATGTCGACGGGGGCGGCCGGTAACGTCTGGCTTGCCGACGCCGCTGCTACGCGAGGGGGAACCGCCGTGCCATATGTCGAGGACAGGATCATCCACGACGCCGACGCGCACACCATGGAGCCGCCGGAATGGCTGGAGCCGTTCGCTTCCGCCGAGGTGGTGCGGTACGCGCTCGACCACTTCTCCATCGGCGACAACGACCAGGTGTTTGCCGACATCGAGAAGGCTCGGGCTCGCCAGGCCGACCCGGAGTTCCGTGCCGGCGCCGCGGCCGAGGTGATGCTGCGCAAGAACTACATCGCCCCCGGCGCCTGGAACCCCGCCGACCGCTCCCAAGCACTCGACGACCTGGGTTTCACCAGCCAGCTCGTGTTCCCCTCCATGCCCAACACGCTCATCGAGGCCATGGAGCACGAAGCCGAGCCTGCGCTCACCTACGCCGCCTCAACCGCCGCGAACCGGGCCCAGATCGCCTTCTGCTCCGGCGATCCGCGGCTGCTGCCGGTGTGCTCGGTGCCGCTGCAGTCGATCGACCGGGCCGGCCCCCACGCCCGCCAGGCCATCGACGACGGCGCAGCGGCGCTGCTCATTCCCAACCGCATGCCCAAGCATCACGCTCACAGCCACGTCGGCTTCGACCCGGTGTGGGCCGCCGCCCAAGAGGCCGGCATCCCCGTCGTCATGCACGTGGCGACGCCGGACTTGGTGATGCCGCCGCAGCACCGCAACAACGGCCTGCCGCCGGAGCCCGATTTCCACGGCGGAGGCGAGAACTTCCGCTCCGTGTCGTACATGGCGATTTCGGCCGCGCCGCTGCAGGCGCTGTCGATGCTGATCTTCGACGGCGTGCTGGAGCGCTTTCCCGAACTGAGAATCGGTGTCATCGAGCTGGGCGCCGTATGGGTACCGGGTTTCCTGCGCCAGCTCGAAGCTGCTTTTGACGCCTTCGAGCGGCACGAGCAGCGGCTGGGCAAGCTCAGCCTGCGGCCCTCGGAGTACGTGCACCGCCAGGTGCGGGTCACCCCCTACCCAACCGAGCCGACCGGGTGGATCATCGAGAACACGGCACCGGAGATCTGCATGTTCAGCTCCGACTACCCCCATGTCGAAGGCGGCCGCAACCCGTTGCGGCGCTTCGATCGCGAAGTCGAGCACTTGCCCGCCGACGTGCAGGAACGCTTCTTCCGGCTCAACTTTGAAGATCTGATGGGCACCGCTGCGTATGTGCCAGCGGCTGCGGCCTAGCGGTCCGCCGACCGGCGCACCACACGAGGCTCAGGCATGGGCATCCGGCTCGACAAGCCTTGGCAGCCGCTGAACGACGCCGCCATCGAAGCGTTGCCGTCGCAACTCGGCGTGTACCACGTGGCCGACGCCGCCGGCAGGGTGCTGTCGGTCGGTTACGCCGGGGCACGCGAGCGTTTCGGCATCCAGAGTGCGCTCGAACGCGAGATGCAGCTCCACGGCGGCGCGGCCGCGCTGTTCCGCTGCGAGTTCACATCGAACTACCGCAGCCGCTGGGATGAACTGCTGATGCTGCACCTCGCCGACCACGGCGAGCTGCCCGAGCTCCAGCGCGACCAAGCGCAACGCGTCGGCCGGCTCAACCCCTCCTGAGCCGAACCGGCCGACGACGTGCGTCCTATGAGGCTGCGCGTGCGTTGTCGAGCCAGCCGTTGACTGTGGCCCGGTTCTCCTCGATCCACTGCGAGGCATCAGCGCGGATGTGCTCTTGGGTATATCCGCCAGCCGCCATCCGCTCATTCTGCGTCGAAATCCATCCCAGGTCGATCTTCACCTGCTCAAGGAGCCGGCGAATATCAGGATGGTCGTCAAGGAACTCGGCATTGGCGACAGCCCGAATGTCGTTGGTTTGGAACTCGGACTCCAGCCACACCACGTTCTCGCCCGGCGTGAGGACGGTGTACGTCCAGTTCGGGGTCCAGCCGTAGAACAGCACCGGCTGGCCCGCATCGACGCGGGTTCGCACCTCGCCAATGAGGTCGTTGTAGATGCCCGAGTCCTGCTCCACGTTGGCGCCCCAGTCACTGTCGGCGATATGGCCGTCGATGATCTGGGCACATCCCCAGTCCTCATTGCATCCGTACAGATCTGCGGTGCCGTCACCGTTGACGTCGAATTCTGCGGCAATCGACCGGTCAGACAGCTGGCTCATCGAACTCAGACCCAATCTGTCGGCAGTTGCCTTGTCAACCATGTAGCCCTCTTGGCCTCCCCGGACCACCTGGGTCCCTACCGGCTCGATCTCCCCTTCAGTCGAGAGACCAGCGGCGGTCTCGAAGTCGAGGAAGATGTCGTGGTTGGGGAACCAACCGTTGGCCCACAGGTCGTATTGGCCGGTCCTCAGCGCTGGGTAGAAGTTGAGCGGTCCGAGTTCGTGTTCGGATGGATCGGTGACCTCGTAGCCCAGCTCTTCGATGAGCGCGGCGTAGATCTCGGCCTGTGCGTAACCGCTGTCCCAGTTGGCGCGGGCCATCCGCACGGTGCTGTCTTCTTCCTCGCTCGAGAAGATCACGACGAGCGCGACCACGACCAAACCAACCAAGGCACCGACCATGATGAGACTTCTGCGTCGTTGCTTTGTCATTTCTTGTCTCCTCGCTGCTCTGTGCGGCCAGTCACTTCGTCGGTCCGTGCTGTAGACGATCCTTGACCGTGGCGATCAAGCCGCTGTGCTGCGATCGGAAAATCTGTTCGTCGTAGTGGCTCTCGAGCAAGTCGAGTTCTTCATCGAATGCCTTCTTGCAACTCCAGCACATGATCAGCAGGATCAGCGCGAACGGCAACCCGATCGAAACGGCTGCGGTTTGCAGGGCGCTCAGTCCGCCGCCCATCAGCAGTGCAATCGCCACCGCGCCTTCCATGCATGCCCAGAAGACCCGCTGGGGCTTCGGCGAGTCCAGCTTGCCGCCGGAGGTGAGGTGGTCGACGACCAACGAACCCGAATCCGACGACGTGACGAAGAACGACACCAACAGCAGCACGCCGACGAACGAGACGATGCCGGTGAGCGGGAACGACTCCAGCATGTCGAACAGGGCGGTGGCGACGTTGTCGTTCACTGCGGTCGCCACATCGCGTATCCCGTTCTGCTGCAGGTGGATAGCGGAGCCTCCGAAGACCGCCATCCACAGGAAGCACAGGATCGACGGCAGCACGATCACGCCCAAGAGCAGCTCGCGCACCGAGCGGCCCTTGGAGATGCGAGCGATGAACATCCCGACGAACGGCGACCACGAGATCCACCACCCCCAGTAGAAGATGGTCCACCACGCTTGCCACTGCGTATCGGAGAAGGCTGCATTCCAGAATGCGAATTCCGGCAGGACCTGGATGTAGTTGCCCAGGCTCTGGGTGTACAGCGACAGGATGAACAGCGTCGGGCCGACCAGCAGCACGAAGATCAAGAACGCACCGGCCAGCCAGATGTTCAGCTCGCTGAGCCGCTTCACGCCTGCGTCGAGCCCGGCGACCACCGAAATGGTTGCCAAGAACGTGATGCCGACAATCAGGAGCACCTGGAACCATTGCTCGTCAGGGAGCCCGAACAGCTTGTTCAGGCCCGCTGAGGCCTGGCTGGCGCCGAAGCCGAGCGATGTGGCCAACCCGAACAGCGTGGCCATGACCGTCAGGATGTCGATGACGTTGCCCCAGGTGCCGTAGATCTTCTTGCCGAGAATCGGGAAGAAGATCGAGCGGAACGTCAGCGGAAGACCTCGGTTGTAGGCAAAGAAGCCCAGCGCCAACGCGACCAGCCCATACAGCGCCCAACCGTGAACCCCCCAGTGGAGATAGGTGGTTGCGAGCGCCGCCTGGCCTGCCGCGCCGCTTCCTGCCTCGACGCCCTCAAAGAACGGGGCCGGCGACATGAAGTGGAAGATCGGTTCCGCAACCCCCCAGAACATGAGCCCGATGCCCAATCCGGCTGAGAGCAACATCGCATACCACGAGACCGTGGAGAACTCGGGCAGGGCGAACGGGCCGCCTAGCTTGATCTTCCCGTACCTGCTGAAAGCGAAGTAAATCGCCACGATCAGGAAGATGTTGAAGTCGAGGATGTAGAACCAGCCGAGCTTCTCGTTGATGAAGTCGAGGATCGCGCTGAATACGTCCTGGGTGCCGTCGACAAGAATCGACAGCAGGATGAAGACCAGCAGGATCCCCGACGACCAGAACGTCACCTGCGGATGGATGTCGAAGCCGGCACGCACGATGTTGCGATCGCCGGGCTCCCGGTCGGCCACCTCGGGGTAGAAGTCGATATCAGGATCGATTTGCAGGCCCTGCAGCGGCGCCCGATTGTGAATCGCATCGTCGCGTCTGCGTTCCTCTTCCTCCTCCCAATCGTGCAAGGCAAGCGTTGCCTCGGTCAGATTGACGTCGGTGTCGTCAGGACTGCGATGGACCCGCGGATCCCCCCCAGCCTCGGTTTGCGCGTCGTCCATAGCGAACCCCCCGAGTCGCTCTCCCCGGATTAGACATGCGCACTCGGGCGACACGCCATCCGGTCCTCAATGACCCTAGTTCGGTTCGCGCATCCGCCATGACGTCATTTCACAGTATCTATAACTATCGTGAATAGACGCCGTCACGCCAACGTGGGACTAACGTGGGCCGATGCCTGCCGGGCAACCGCGGGCGCGCCGCTGTCCACGCCATCGACTCGTCGTCGCGGCGCTGACAGCGCTGACAGCGCTGACGGCATTTGCAACGCTGTTCATGCCCACGGCAGGCGTGGCGGCGCAGGAATCGGCGACGGATCCCCCGGTTCGTTTGGCCCGCGCCACATGGGATACAGGCTGGTTTCAGGCCGAGGTCTACCGGCTGCTGCTGCAACGGCTTGGCTACGTCGTCGAGGGCCCGGTGACCATGAGCAACGCGGAGTTCTACGAGGCCGTCGCCGCCGGCGAAGTGGACTTGTGGGCCAACGGCTGGTTCCCGCTGCACGATGGCCACATCGCCCCTGACGCCCCGGTGGAGGTGGTCGGCACCGCCGTCAACGACGGCGCGCTGCAGGGCTATTTCATCGATGCCCCCACCGCCGCCGCCCACGGCATCACCGACCTCGGCGCACTTGCCGATGCATCGGTAGCGGCACTGTTCGACCGGGACGGCGACGGCCGGGCCGACTTGGTGGGCTGCAATGTCGGATGGTCGTGTGCCCGGACCATCGACCACCATCTCGATGCGTACGGGCTCACCGACACCGTCGAGCACGTCCAAGGCGACTACTCGCCGCTCATCGCCGAGACCATTTCCCGCCAACGAGCCGGCGAGCCGGTGCTCTATTTCTCGTGGACGCCGAATTGGACGGTGGGCGAGCTCGTACCAGGCGTCGATGTCGTGTGGCTGGAGACGCCGTTTCCATCGCTGCCCGACGACCAAGCTGCCGCAATCGACCACACCTTCGTCGCAGGAATTGACGGCTGCGCCAACGATCCGTGCCAGACCGGCTGGCCGCCGAACGACATCCGAGCAGTCGCCAACTCGGATTTCCTGAACGCGAATCCGGCCATCAGGACGCTGCTGGAAGAAATCGTCATTCCGCTCGAGGACATTTCAGCTCAGAACGTCCGGATGGTCACCGAGGGCGGCGACCCGGCTGACATCCGACGGCACGCCGCCGACTGGGTGCAGGCGAATCTGGCGAAGGTTCAGGAATGGATCCGAACGGCCGATCCCGCGGCAGTGGGTTTGCCGCCCGAGCGCCCCGACGCTCCTGCAGGCGGCACGCTCTCAGTCGCAGCCCGTGCCCTGCCGCCATTCGTGATCTACGCCAACGGCACCTACAGCGGATTCGAGGTTGAGCTGATCAAGCTGCTTGCGGCCGACTTGGGCATGGAGGCGGAGATCTACGCGGTGGACACCGTCGCCAAGCAGATCGACGACATCGAGCGGGGAGTCGCCGATGTCGGTCTCGGCGGAACGGGGGTCACCGTTAATCGCGAGCAAGACGTCGATTTCTCGGTGCCGGTCCTGGACTCGGGACTCACCATCCTGACCAACGCGGAGTCGTCCCGCGGCATCGATGATCGGATCGTCGCATTCTTCAAGGCGGTCGCCGCATCGGACCTGCCGTGGCTGTTGGCCGTCTTTGCCGCGGCTGTGTTCATCGCAGCCCACCTGATCTGGCTGCTCGAGCGCCGCCACAACCCCGACTTCGCCGAGCCGTACCGCAAGGGCATCTGGGATTCCTTCTACTGGTCGGTCGTAACCATGAGCACGGTGGGCTACGGCGACAAGGTGGCACGCGGCAACCGGGGCCGAGTGCTGGCCTTGCTGTGGATTGCATTGGGAACGCTGGTGTTCGCCAGCTTCACAGCCGCCATCGCCTCCTCGCTGGCTGTCAACGAGCTGAGATCGGAGATCTCCGGCCCCGCCGATCTGGCCGGACGCCGGGTGGCGACCGTCAAGCACTCGGCCGGAGAGACCTACCTCCCCTCCATCGGCATCGGTCCCGTCGTCGTCGATGACGTCAACGACGCTTACGAACTGCTCTCGGAGGGAGAGGTCGAGGCGGTGGTGTTCGATGCGCCGGTACTGCACTACCACGCCTCCCACCAAGGCGGCGGCGAGGTCGCGACAGTCGGGTCGGAGTTCCAGCGTGTCCGCTACGGCTTGATGGTCGACGAGGACAATGCCGAGTTGCGCGAGCGCCTCAACCTCGCGCTGCTGGAGCTCATGGAAACGGGAATCTACGAACGCCTGCACGATGGCTGGTTCGGCAGCGACGACTCCTGAGTCGGCCGACGGCGTCCCAGCAAGCCGGATCAGATGATGCGTTCGGCGGCCAGACCAGCCAGATCGTCGGCGCTCAGCCCGCAGAACTCCCCGTAGACGGCCTCATTGTCGGCTCCGACGGGTCGGAACGGCTCGAGCTCGCGCATGTCCGAGTCGTGCCAGCGCAGCGGGCTGTGCGCCAGCGGAATCTCGCCCAGGCCGTCCAGCTCGGTCCACTGAAGGAAGCCGCGTTCGAGCATGTGCTCGTCGTGCACCACGTCGGTCACCTCGCGCACCTCGGCCACCGGCACACCGGCCGCCCCGAATGCCGCAGCCGCTTCTGCGCGGGTCTGCGTCGACGTCCATCGCGTCACCAGCTCATCCACCTCGTCCATGTGCTCGCAGCGGCCCGCATTGCTGCGCAAGCGCTCGTCGTCGAGCAGGTCGGCGCGGCCGATCACCTCCAGCACCGCCCGCCAGTGCGAGTTCATGGCTGCGATCAGCGCAATGTGCCCGTCGCTGCACGGGTACACGTTGGACGGCGACACGCTCATGGCCGCATTGCGGTTGCCCATCCGACCCGTGGCGCCGTGCAGCTGCCATGCCTGCAACGACGTGGTGAGCGTGTAGTAGGCGGCCTCCGCCATCGACGTCGACACCAGGCGACCCCGACCGGTGCGCTGGGCCTCGAACAGCGCCGTCACCACCGCGCCGTACAGGTGGGTGCCGCCGAGAAAATCGATGAATGTGGCGCCGGACTTCACCGGCGGCCGGTCCGCGAAGCCGTTGATGCTCATGACGCCCATGTGCGCCTGGACGGTGACGTCCATGGCGGTGCGCTGGGCGTCCGGGCCGTCCAGGCCATAGCCGCTGGCCTGGGCGAACACCAGCTTGGGGTTGGTTTGCCACAGCGTCTCGGCGTCGATCCCGAGGCGTTCGGGCACACCGGGGGCGAAGTTGCACAGCACCGCATCGGCACCGTTGGCCAGCTCGACGAACAGCTCCCGGCCGCGGGGCGACTTGAGATCCAGCGACACGGTCTCTTTCGACGAGTTGAGCATGGCGAAAGGCAGCCCGTGGCTGTGCCCGCGCAGCGCCTCGCCCCGGGGATGCTCCACCTTGATGACCCGCGCACCCGAGTACGCCAGCAGCAGCCCGGCGTACGGCCCCTGGTAGATCTGCCCCAGGTCCAGCACCACGACGCCGTCGAGCGGCAGCGGGCGGGTGGGCTCGCCGGCCCCTGTGTCCGGATCGCTCATTTGAAGCTGCCGCCGAGGATGTCGCGGGCCATGATCAGCCGCTGCACCTCGCTGGGACCCTCACCGATCCGGCGGATCCGCAGCTCCCGGTACCAGCGCTCCAGCGGCAGGTCCTTGGTGACGCCGATGCCTCCGTGAATCTGGATGCAGCGGTCCACCACCCGTCCCGCGGCCTCAGAGGCCACCAGCTTCGCCATGGCGGCCTCGGTGCGGAAGCGCTCACCGCGGTCGGCCTTCTGGGCTGCCTCCAGCACGCACCAGCGTCCGTGGCGGATGTCGATCTCGTTGTCGACGATCATCCACTGGACCGCCTGCTTCTCGGCCAGCACCGACCCGAACGTCTCGCGGCTGCGGGCCCACTCGATCGCCATCTCCTGCGCCATGATCGCCGGCCCCAAGCAGCCCGCCGCGTACGGGATGCGCTGGCGGCTCAGCCGGTCGTTGGCGATGCCGAACCCGCCGTTGACCTCGCCGAGCACGTGACTCTCGGGCACGCGCATGTCGGTGAACTCCAGCTCGGTGGCATAGCGGGTGGCTCGCAGCGTGTGCACCACGCGGCGCACGTTGAACCCAGGCGTGTCGGTGTCGACGATGAACGCCGTGACGCCGTTGCGCCCCGGGTCGTCGGAGGTGCGGGCGAACAGCAGCGCATAGTCGGCCTTGTCGGCGCCCGAGATGAACAGCTTCGAGCCATTCAGCACCCACTCGTCGCCGTCCTTGTAACCGCGCGTGCGAATGGCCCGCCCGGGATCGGACCCGCCCGAGGGCTCGGTCAGGGCGAAACAGCCCATCTTCTCGCCCCGCAGCGTCGGGTAGAGCCACCGCTCCTTCTGCTCGTCGGTGGCCTCGTAGAGCTGAGCCAGCCCGGCCCCGCCGAACACCCCGTAGCACGGGTTGTAGAGGCCGGCGCGGTGCTTGGACATCTCGATGGCCATGAGCGCACGGGTGGTGGTGTCGAGGCCCGGCCCCCCGTACTCGGCGGGAATGTCGAGCCCGTAGAAGCCCATGTCGCGGGTCATCTGCGTGAGCCGGGCAGCGTCGTCGGGCGCCAGCTCGCCGGCATCGGGGTCGAGGTCGGCCTCCAGCGGGATGATCTCGCTCTCCACGAAGCGTCGAACCGTCTCGACGATCAGCGCCTGCTCGTCGCTCATGGAGAAATCCACGCTGTGCCCCTCGCTCTGTCGCCGCGTCGCCGCCCGATGCTAGGTCTCAGCCCGCTTCGGGACCTGTTGGACGCAGTCCCGTGTGACGGTGGCGGCGACCGAGTCCTCGGCTGGTGCGACTAGCCGGAGGTCCAGTCGAGCTGGGCAAACGCGGGGGCGACAACGAGCCGGTCGCCGACCGAGACGGACAGGTCGACGCTGAACCCTGCATCGTCGGATGTCGCGATCGTGCCGGAGCAGGTCACCGTCTCGCCCGCATGCACCGGCGAGCGATTGCGGTAGGCGAGCCGGACCAGCCGGGCGCCGGGGCCCGCGGCCCGCAGGACGCATTCGGCCAGCAGCGCGCCCAGCATCTGGCCGTCGACCAGCGGTGCAGGCGCTCCCAGCCGCCGAGCGTGAGTCTCGTCGTAGTGCAGGCGATGCCAGTCCCAGGTGGCGGCGCCGTAGGCGACCATGTCCGGCAGCGCAATGCGCCGTTGCAGCGGTCGCAGCGACCGGCCGGGGCTCAGACGCTCCCGAGGCAGCGGTTCGAAGGCCGCAGGTGCGCCAAGAGAATCAACGGCGACAGCATCGGGCATCGACGCCTCGCCGGTCGCTGGTGGCGTGGAGTCGGCAGCTTCATCCGGTTCGTCGTCGGCCGCAGGGCCAAGCGGCCGGAAGATCATGGTCTCGGTGTTCGTGGCGAGCAGATCGTCGCCCGCCGTGTAGCGGGCCTCTGCGGTCACCAACAGCAACGGTTCGCCGGTTCGGTCGGATCGCTCGGTCGCGTCGGTCAGGGTCCAGGTGGTCTCGATGACATCGTCGAACCGGGCGGGCCGCTCGAAGCGGTAGTCGTTGCCGCCCCGGAACATGGCACAGCCAACCGGCAGCGGCAGCTCCCACGCGTGCCCGAGATAGGCATTTCCGTCCGGCACGGCGCGACCGGTCAGCTGCGCCGTCTCACAGATGAGCGTCGGCGGCGCCTCGTCACGCCAGCGCTGCGGGTCGGCCCCGATGGCCAGGGCGAAGTAGCGAACCGACGCCCGGCTGAGCGGCTCGGGCGCCACGTAGCTGACCGTCGAACCGAGCGCAGCGCGCACCTCGGGAGTCAGCAACAGCGCCATGGGAGCGTTCGGCCCGGCCCCTCAGGGCATCGAGACGACGGCTTCCACCTCGATCAGCCACCGGCGGCTCAGCAGCCCTGCCACGACCACGCCGGTCGACGCAGGGAACGGCCGCCCGAGCACTCGCTGCCGCACATCGCCGACCGCCCGGTAGCCGTCGAGGCCGTCGGGGGTCACGTATTCGACCGTCTTGACGAGGTTGTCGATGGAAGTCCCGGCCATTTCGCAGATCGCAGCGATCTCGCCGTACACGAACTCGGCTTGGCCTCCGATGTCGCCTTCGGCCACGGTCTCGCCCGTCGACATGTTGAAGGCCGTGGTGCCAGAGACGAACAGCAGTCCGCCGGCCTCCACAGCAGGGCTGAAGGTCAGCGTCGAATAGGCCTCTGGCTGGTAGGGCACCACCGTCTTGGGATGCGCGGACGCCCACACATCGAGCGCCACGAGCGCATCGGGGTGCGGCAACTGGCCCATCAGCAGCCCCGTCGACGACGGGAAGAGCCGGCTGAGCAGCCGACGTCGGGCCTCCGCGGTCTCGTTGTACTGGCGACGGGTTACCGGCGTGGTCTGCTGCACCACCCGCACCACGTTGGACAGGTCCATGCCGTGGGGCTCGAGCCGGCGGCCGGCTTCCTCGAGCGCCCACTCGCACTGGCCGACGAAATCGCCGGGCCGCACCACGTTGCCGTCGTCGTCGACGGGCACCACCTGCGGGACACGGACGAGGCCGTCAACCTGCCCGGCGACGACTTCCACCTCGACCAATGCCTCGGGCCGCACCAGCGACTCGACGATGAACGTGGAGGGGCGAGCGCCGCCGACGGCCGAGCCCAGGCTGTGCGGCCGCTGCGCTGCGATCGCATCGCGTTCGGGCGCTCCTGCCGCCGTGATGTACTCGGTCACCTCGGAGCACTCGCTGACGTCACGCCCGGCTGCGTCGAGCACCGCCTCGACCTTGGCCCAGCACACGCTGGCCTGCTCGGCACCGTCGCCTCGCACCGTGACCCGGCCCGACTCGGCGTCATACGCGCCCGCAGTCTGCCCCGCCAGCCATGCCGCCCCGCCGGCCTCGATGCCCTGTGAGAAGGAATACCGGCTGGTGTCCAGCCAGGGAAAGGGTTCCGGGGTGATCTCCTGGGGGGACATGGACGGTGCTCCTAGCTGCCGGTGAAGTTGGGCGCGCGCCGCTCCACGAATGCGGCGATGCCCTCCCGGCCGTCGTGGGTCTGCATGGCGTCGGTGATCGTCTTGCCTTCGAATTCGCCCGCCTGCTCAAGCGGCGAATCGATGCCCGTGTAGATCACCCGCTTGGCATGGCCCAGCGCCCACGCCGGCCCGTCGGCCAGCGCCTGGGCCAGCTCAGCAGTGGCCGAGTCGACTTCGTCGTCGGGAACGACCCGATTGACCAGGCCCCACTGTTCGGCTTCGGTGGCGGAGAGCACGCGGTTGGTGAGGGTCAGGTCGAGCATCCGCCGCAGCCCGATGTGGCGCGCCAGGAAGTACGACGACGTGCCATCGGGCGTCACGCCGGCGCGGGTGTAGGCCATGGTGAACTTCGCAGACTCGCCTGCGACCACCAGGTCGAATGAGGCAGCCAGCGACATGCCGGCCCCGCCCACGCTGCCGCCCACACCTGCGACGAACGGCTTGGGCGTGCGATTCATCTTGTTGATGGCTGCGTGCAGGTCGATGACCATGTCCGACGCGAGCTGCGGCAGGCCGTCGCCGGCCGCGTGGAATTCCTTCAGATCGCCGCCTGCCGAAAACACCCGTCCTTCTGCAGTGATCGATGCAGCCTTGACTGCATCGTCGAACTCGATCTCCAGCATCACCGCCCGCAGCTCGCGTGAGAACTGCGGGTTGACAGCGTTGGCGCCCTCAGGGCGGTTGAACCGCACGTGCGCCACCCCGTCGCGCACGTCGTAGATGATCGTCTCGAGGTCCATGTCTGCTCCTGTGAAGGGCCTGCTTGCCGGTTCCACAGGAGGTTACGCGTCCGGGCTGTCCCGTGATCGAGCCCGCTAGCCGCGGGCAGCAGGCGAGAGGTCGCGGGCGGCCTGCACAGGGTCGATGCCGCCGAACGGCATGATCGAGATGGCCGACACGTCGACGCCGTTCGCGTGGTACCGGTCGATGTGCTCCCGGCAGGCCTGCGGCGGGCCATGCACGAGCAGCTCGTCGACCAGGTCGTCATCGATGACCTCAAGCGCTCCTCGGCGGTCGCCGTCGGACCAGCGTTCCCACATGGCCCCAAGCTGGTCGCCCCGGCCGAGCCAGCGATGGAACTCGGCATACACGGGCACGTTGAGATAGGCGGCGATCGCCCGCTTGAAGCCCGACCGCACCACCTCGGCATCGGGGTTGGGGCACACGAAGATGCGGGCGACCACTTCCTTGCCGTCGCCGCCCTCGTCGACGTACGGACGGACGGTGGTCACGTCGTCGGCCGAGAGCCAATTGATGATGGCGCCGTCGCCCTCGCTGCCCGCCAGCCGCAGCATGCCGGGCCGCAGGGCCGCCAGCAGGATCGGGGGCTGGGTCTCCGGTGGGCGGCCGAGTCGGAAGCCTTGGATGTCGAAGGTGTCGTAGGTCTCGCTGATGCGCTCGCCGGTGAGGGCTTGGCGCAGGAAACGAGCTGTGTCGCGTGTCCGCTTGAAGGGCTCGTCGAACCCGATGCCGTTCCAGCGCTCGACGATGACGTTGGAGGAGGCGCCGATGCCCATGGCGAAGCGTCCGGGCGCAGCCTCGCAGATGGCTGCTGTCTGCTGGGCCAGCAGCGCGGGGCCGCGGGTGAACACCGGGATGATGGCGATGCCCAGTCGCACATCGGGCACCCACTGGCTCGCCAGCACGAGCGGGGTGAATCCGTCGGTCCCGTCCGCCTCGGAGCTCCAGAATTCCGTGTAGCCCAGGTCGGCGAATTCGCGATAGAGGTCGGCCTGGGCATGCAGCGGTTCATCAAAGGGAACCGTGATGCCGTAGCGCCAGTCGTTTCGGTGGGAGGTCACGGCGCGCAGGCTAGATGGTTAGTTCCAAGGGGTGGGGTCCACCGGTTAGGGGGTGAGGGTGTCCAAGCTCGGGGTGTGTATTCACGCCTCGATCTTGGAGGTTCTTGGCATGGGCCCGGACTTGGACACCCTCGCGACTGCACTGTATGTGAGGATCGATGACCTGTTGGCAGCGAATCCCGGTTGGGCGCCGAAGCGGCCCGAGGTGGGGATCGCGCCGAGGCTGACCGACGCGGAGCTGGTCACCTTGGCGGTGGTCTCGGCGCTTTTGGGCTATGACAACGAATCGCAGTTCGTGCGCTTCGCGCATGAGCATCTGCGGCCGTGGTTCCCGTATGTGCCCAACCGCGACGGCTACAACAAGCGGCTGCGGCGCTGCGCCGACACGATCGCCCGGGTCATTGCTGCTTTGGCGCGCGAGTGCGTCTCGTGGAACGACGACGTCTGGCTGGTGGACTCCACCCCCGTGGGGTGCGGCACCAGCCGCGAGACCGCCAAGCGCTCGGGCCTCGCCGACTGGGCCGAATACGGCTGGTGCGCGTCGCATTCCCGCTATTTCTGGGGCCTGCGGCTGCACCTGATCGCGACCCCCGCAGGGCTGCCGGTCGCCTTCGCGCTCGCCGGAGCCAAAGCCGACGAACGCGACGTCTGCGCCGCCATGATCGACCAAGCCGGCCTGGGCCGACGGGGCCAGACCCTCATCGCCGACAAGGGCTACCGCTCCCAAGCCTTCGAGACCGGCCTCAGCTCGGCCGGCATCACCATGCTGCGGCCCGCCACCCGCACCGAGACCCCGCGGCCCGGTGCCAAGCTCCTGCGCCCGCTGCGCCAGATCATCGAATCGATCAACTGGACACTCAAAGGCCAACTCAGCCTCGAACGCCACCGCGGCCGCACCCGCACAGGCGTCGCCGTCCGCATCGCCACCCGCCTGCTCGCCCTCACCGCCGCCATCTGGCACAACGAGACCTACCACCCCCACCGGCCACCACGCTCACTGACCGCCTACGACCACTAACCCTTGGAACTAACCATCTAGTGAGGCGGCGCAGCGTCGAGCGATACGGCAATCACGGATTCGTCAAGCGTTGACAGAAATTGGTATGTGAGCCATTGACGCTCTCACCGCAGTGCTCTGGTAAGGAACCGTGAGTCGTGCGGCGGCTGGACTGCCGCAATCGAAGCTCCGACCAAGAACACCGCGACGGCCAGCCCAACGGAAGCCGCTGTGTCAGGCGGGCGAAGCGTCAACGCCCAAATGCTTGGCTCTCCGGCTTGGCCGCGGCCGAACAACACCACCGCCATGCCGGCCAGGAGCGGCCCGATGCTCATAAGCCTTGTGCCGCCAATCGCTCGAAAGACACAGGCAATCCCCAAGTAGATCAACGAATTGCGTGCCCAGATCAAGTGGGCAGTCGAACCCATCAATCTGCTACCGATCAAGCCGCTGATCAATCCCACGGTGGCCAGTACGGCCAGCAGTCCTACGTCAAACAGATGGAATCTGACCAGCGGGCACGCCAACCGGTCTCCCTGATCGGTGTCTAGGATGACCTGCACCGCGGCGACCATGATGATGGGTGCCAGCACCGCTATCGGCGTGTCGACGAGATCGCCGACCAACAGATCAGGGAGCGGCACCAAGGTTTCGGACGCGAACAGTGGATGCAGCGCTTGCACCACAAACACTGCCAATATCAACCGAGGCCTGCGCGCACGCAGCCAGAGCCTCATCCCCAGCACACGGACCCTCAATCTGCCAGAGCAGTCAGGTTCTCGGTGTCGACTGATTGACAACCGAGAATTGCTTGAACGCTCGCTGTGATGAATCTCGATGTGCGATCGTGATCGGCGAGGACATAGTCGACCTCTTGAAGCTGTTTGGCGGAAAGCGCAGGCAACTGGCTTATGTCACCAGCGACGAGACTCCACACGACAGCTCGTGCCAGCGGCACGAGATCCTCAGTTGATCGGCGTTCATCGTGTGGCGGTATGTAGCGCGAGCGACAGATCGACCGCGGAATCACCGCATTCGTGAGTTGCGCGCGCAGCGCGCCAGGCACCTCGAGGACTCTCGGATGTAGCTGCAGCGTCCACATGTGATCGTGGCTTCGGAGGGGCACGACAGTGCGATCGATGCGTTTGTCATATACCCATTCCGCTGCATCCGCTGCCTCGGTGAACGTCGCCGGGACCATAATCCCGACTGCGCCAAGCCGATCACGAATGATCGATACTTCTGTGCCAACAGCATCGAACAGCTCATCATGCTCCGGCCACAGGCACACCTGCGTTTCGCCATGCTGCTCGCATCCCAGTTCCGATGTCGACCTAGGAACGACGCTGTCCCAGCCGAGACGATCCACCATCCGGATACCAACAGCAAGCAGTCCTACGACAGGCAGTACAGCAGCAGCGGCCCACAGCACCGGTTTCTTCGACGAAAGTGCTAGAGCGACGATCACAGTTGCCGCCGCGAGTAACAGCGTGGCCACGATGGCGTTCACCGACAACGCCTCATATGCAGAACAGCAACCCGCCAGTGTGCCGGTCATGTGGCGCGGCCAAATCGAGCCAATCGACGGCGGATACGCAATCGCGAGCCATGTCACAATCACTGCCAACGGGACCACCAACGCGGTTGGTACGCGAACTGCGAGCGCAGACCAGAATATAGAGACCGACAAAAGCACCAAGTACGGCAACGCAAGTGTCAACAGGCCTCGAGGCGTGGTCGGCAAACTGCCCACATACCAGACGTCTACCAACACAAAGACAGCGAACGACACAAGAATCGTCGGTGCCGCTGCGCGGAAAATAATCTGCCAATAGCCTTTGAGCGCATCAATGTACAGCGCATTGCTCTTCCGCAGTTTGCCAATCTCCCAAGCGAGGAAACCGGCGAGCAGTGGCACCAAGAGTGAGTTCAACAGATTGTTGACATCACTCAAGCGATCATCAACGTAATAGTCAAGCGCCCCTGCATCACCATCAAATATGGAGTGAGATCGGGCAGCCAAAACACAGAGAAGAATGCCCAAGACAATGTGAGGAGCGTGTCGCCGTACGTTTGCCACGTCTGCGCTATCGAAGCATCTAGGCGGAAACACCACGCAAAGCATCAATATATGCTTTGGTGTAGTCAGAATGGTCTCGGGCGAATTCTTGGGCCGTTCCTCGAAAACAAATCTGACCTGTTGCCATCACAGTCACAAAATCGAAGTGCTCGAAGTAGTCTGCAATTCGATGTGTCGAAAGCACGAGGGTCGAATAGTTGTCGAGCTGACCGAGGATCGCCCCAAAGTGTGCGATTTCCACGGGATCTAAGCCAGCAGTGGGCTCATCAAGCAAGATTATGCTGGGTTCGTGCACCAGTGCCTGCGCGAGTCCTACTCTCCGTAGCTCACCTCCAGACAGCTCAGATACATATCGGTCAATGAGTTCAGTAAGATCGACACGATCAAGGACTTGACCGACACGATCCCCAATGTCCGAACGAGACATGCCCTTTAGCCAGCCCGCATAAGCGACCTGCTCTTTCACTCGCATACCCGGGTACGGGTAGGTAAACTGCGGAAGCCATCCCACGACTCTGCGCAGGAGACGACGAGGTTGCCGACGCGAAACATCCTCACCTTTGAAGCGCACAGCGCCATGCTGAGGAGTCATCACCGACGCAGCTAGCGCAAGCATAGTTGACTTGCCTGACCCATTCGGGCCCAGAAGCAGTGTCGCTCCCGCCTCAAAGTTGTAGTCGAAGCACGCGAACACAGGTGTGCTTACACCATATCGGAAGGTCAAGCTGTCAAAACGGAGCAAAGGGGGGTCGTTCACGGGTTGAGTTCTCAAGCGAGGTGGACGGTCCGATGTCTTGATCTGTCTTCACACAACAATATGCACGTTACGGGGATATGACGACGTACGAGCGATCAAGATGTGCCTCGTCACCACTCCGCTCCCCCATTATCTCGTCCAACTCAGCAAAAAAAGTTCCATTATCGTCTACGCCAATCCAAGAATGCTCATCCTCGTCCTCGCACCAGAAAAGCGATTCACCGTAGCCTTGATCTGGCCAAAGGGTGATCTGGCGACGCAATTCAAGAGCCACTGTGTTGTCGAGGTCGATGTCGCCGCCGTAAGTGCTGCACGAGTCCATATCGATGACAACGTCGTAGACGTCGAAGTGGTTGTCGTTGTCTTCCCATGTGGGCGTGTCATCGCCAATGTGGGCATGGGTCCAAAAGTCTTTGTGGTTGGCGTAGTTCGGGTGGTAGCCCGCGCCGACAATCTTGGGGATGGCGAGCACGGCGAGCACAACAGCAATCGCCATGGCCATTCGAGTTTTGCCCGTTTTCTTCGTCCCCATCGCATTTGATGCTGCGGCGAGAGTACCAGAGACTCAGGTGGTCTGCGTCACGCGCGGGCGCAGTGCCGTGGACAAGAGCTGGGATCGCGCGCAGATCGACGTCATTTCCGCTGCGCACGACAGAGGGCCGTCCCGGCAGCGTCGAGGAGAGCATCAGGCGCCATCGGCTGGCACCGCAGGCGGAGCAGCCGCGGCATTCTCGCCCGTGCCTGCACCGGGTCACGGCCGGCCGTCGGTACGTGCCGACGGCCTGAGTACCAAGGCGACAGATCAACAACAAGCCACCGCGGGTCGTCTCGCCCAGAGTCAAACCAGCCCATCGAGACACCGAACGCATGCTCCCGAGCCGGGACCCGACCCAGGTGGACCCTTCGATGTCACACCCCCCTGATCACACTGGGCACATGGCAGAACAGCTTGATATCGCACCTCAGCTCAGACTGGTGTCAACCAGCCGGATGCCCCACCGGCTGAACCGGGCCACCCGCCAGGAGGGCCTGCGGGGGGTTGCTCGGGCACGCGCTGCGCTGGCCGCCACGGCGCGCCCGCCCGAGATCGATCTCCACGCCGCCTGACGCCGGCCGCAAGTACAGTGCCGGCCATGAGCAGCGCATCCACGTCCCAAGTCCACAGCGACGACATCGTCATTGTCGACGCCGTCCGATCTCCCGTCGGCCGGCGCGGCGGCGACCTGAGCGGCATCCATCCATCCGACTTGCTGAGCGACGTGCTCACGTCGCTGATGGAGCGAACCCAGGTCGACCCGGCCAGCATCGGTCAACTCGTGGGCGGCTGCGTCAGCCAAGCCGGCGAGCAGACGGCCAACATCGCCCGCACCGCGTGGCTGGGGGCCGGATATCCGCTCTCGGTGGCTGCCACCACTGTCGACGCGCAGTGCGGCTCGAGCCAGCAGGCCACCACGCTGGCATACGGCCTCGTGCGCAGCGGGGTGGTCGACTCCGCCATCGGATGCGGCGTGGAATCCATGACCCGCAACCCGATGGGCTCGAGCTACAAGAAGGGGCAGCGCACGGCGACCTCCCGCTACAAGGAGCACTACGAGTACACGACGCAGTTCCAGGGCGCCGAGCTGATGGCCAAGCAGTGGGGCATCAGCCGCGAAGAGTGCGATGCCTTCGGCCTGCGCAGCCAGAACAACGCCGCCCGGGCGTGGGAAGAAGACCGTTTCGGCACCCAGATCGTCGAGATCGACACGCCGGTGCTCGACGAGGACGGCAAGCCCACCGACGAGATCCGCCATGTCGTGCGCGACGGCGGCATCCGGCCCACGACATCCGAAGGTCTCGCGGGGCTGTCGCCGGTGATGGACGGCGGCGTGCATACCGCAGGCAGCTCGTCGCAGATCAGCGACGGCTCGGGCGCGGTGCTGCTCATGCGTGCCGGTCGAGCTGCCGAACTGGGCCTGCGCCCGCTGGCCCGCATCGTCGACACGTGCCTGGTCGGCAGCGACCCGGTGCTGATGCTGACCGGACCGATCGAGGCCACCAACTACCTGCTCGAGCGCAACGGCATGCAGATGTCCGACATCGACATCGTCGAGATCAACGAGGCGTTCGCGTCGGTGGTGCTGGCCTGGCAGCGCGAGGTGAACCCTGACATGGACGGGGTGAACCCCAACGGCGGCGCCATCGCGCTGGGCCACCCACTAGGCGGAACCGGCGCGATCCTGCTGACCAAGGCGGTGCACGAGCTGCACCGGGCCGACAAGAACACCGCACTCGTCACCATGTGCTGCGGCGGCGGGCTGGGCACCGGCACCATCATCGAGCGGCTCTGATCGACGGTTCGACACACCCGCCGGCCGGCGACGCCGAGCGGGGCCATCCGCGGCGGCTCGGTACGCGCCGACCCATCCGCGGCGCGGCGAGCCTCGCTGCGTTTGCCGCAGCGTGCGCAACAGCGTGGGGCGGCTGGCACTACCTCGGCCCCGACGGCGAGACCGCATCGTCGCGCCCCGGCGCCGAGCCGGCGGCCGGCGCCGCCGCCGAGCGTGCCCTAGGCGAGGCTCCCGAGTCCGCCGTCGCGCCGGCGACTGCGCCGCAGCCCGAGTCGCCGGCATTGGAGCCCAATGCCGTGGTGCTGGACGTGGTCGACGGCGACACGGTGAACGTCGACGTCAGCGGGGTTCGCGTCGCCGTGAGATTCCTCGGCATCGACACCCCCGAGAAGACCGGCGGCTTCTTGCCGGCCGAGTGCGGGGGCGATGCAGCCACCCGGCGCACTGCCGAGCTGCTGCCCGCGGGCACCGAGGTGTTCCTCCAGCGCGACGTCGAGCTGTACGACCGCTACGACCGCCTGCTCGCCTACGTCTACCGTGCCGCCGATGGGCTGTTCGTCAACCGCTATCTGGTGCTCGACGGCTACGCCGCCGCCCTGCACTACGAGCCCAACACGCATCACCGTGCGGTGCTCGATGCGGCCCAGGCCGACGCCCGGGCCGCGGGCCGGGGAATCTGGGGCGACTGCGGCGGCCCGGATCGGCCGCTCGCAGGGGCCGGTTAGCTTGTCGGGGTGGCACCGCTTGCCGAGCGGCTCGGATACGGCCCCGACGACAGGCTGCTGATCATCAGCGCGGCCGGACTCGGCGGCTGCCACGCGATGAACGAAGGCGTGTACGCCGCCCTGCGGGACGGCTTGGCAACCACTGGGACGCTGCTCGTGCCGTGTCCGTGGTCACGCGAGGCGGCGGCGAGGTTCCGGGGCGAGGACATCGGCGTGGCACTGACGCTGAACGCCGAGTTCGAGCTGTACCGGTGGGGGCCCATCACCTACGGGCCGTCGCTGCTCGACGGCAACGGCGGGATGCCCAGCACCGTCGGCGATGTGTGGGACCACGCCGATCTCGACGAGGTCCGGCGGGAGTGCCGGGCTCAGATCGAGCGGGCAATCCTGTGGGGTTTCGACGTCACGCACCTCGACAGCCACCTGGACGTTCTCAGCGTCCGCCCCGAGTTCTTCGACGTGTACTTGGAGCTGGCGCTGGAGTTCGGGCTGCCCATGCGTCTCATCTCCAGCGAGGCTCGCCGCCAGCTGGGATTCCCTGCCGAGGACCTGGTCGCCTCCGAGGGCGTCGTTACCCCGGATCGGGTGTTGCGCATTGCACCCGGGATGATGGGGCGGTACCGGCGCATCGAGGCGCTGCTGGACTCGCTCGAACCGGGACTGACCGAGTTGCAGCTGCAGCCCGCTGCCGATCTGCCCGAGCTCAGATCGCTGACCGCCGAATGGGGATCGCGAGTCGAGGATCTGCTGCACCTGCGTGACAACGCCGAGTTGCGCACCCACATCCAGCGCAGCGGCATCAAGCTGATCGGCTACCGGGCGCTGCGTCAGCTGCAGCGATCTGGCACGGGTTGATCCGGCCTGACCGCGTTCAGCCGATCGCCGTTCAGCCCGGCGAGCCCAGCGAACCCGCGGCGCGCCAGGCTGGGAGCAGTTCCAGCCAGAGCGACATGTCGCCGGAAACCTTGAGATCGCCGGCCATGTAGTGCCGGGCGGGATCGGCATCGCCGCAGACCACGTCGGCCGCGAGCTGCCACGGAGCCTCCAGGGTGAGATCAGCGCCTCGGGTCGCGCCCGCAGACGCTGATGTCAGGACGCCGGCTTCAAACGACAGGCTGACGGCGACCTTGCCGTCGGGTCCGCCGCTGGTCTTCATCACGACGGTTCCCGACACGTTTCCCAACGGCTCATGGTCGGCGGCTGCCCACGTCGACAGGAACTCGTCGTCACCGAAGCTCATGGACGCAGCCCAGCGAACAGGTCGTGCTCCATCGGCGCCGTCGAGATGCGTGACTCGAGGAGCATGTACTCCTCGTAGGGATGAATCGCATCAGCAACGTCGTCGGGCAGGCCGAACCAGAACGGCGAGTCCGGATCGACCTGGGTGGCGTGGGCCAGCAGCGCCTTGCGCCGCACTGCGTTGTTGACCTCGATGACCGCGGTGATGCGGTCGTCCCGGCTGGGCCTGCCCAGCCACTTCTCGTCGAATGGGGACTCCAGCTCCAGATCCAAGAATGCTTGGTGGATGAGTCGCATGCGCTTGTGCGACCAGACGGGGGCGTACATCTTCATCGGCGTGAATGCGGGGCCGCACTCGGGGCGCCAGGCGGGCTCTCCGGCATGGGCGAAGGCCGGAATGCAGATGGCGGTGACCTGCAGGTGATCGGGGTGCGGGTAGCGGGATTGCACCAGGGGGTAGGTCAGGATGACCTGCGGGCGCACCCGGCGGATCACGGTCACCAGTCGAGCCACGGCTTCGTCGAGGTCAGCGTTGGCGAAGGCGTCAGGGTGGGCGTTGGCCTCGGTGTCGGGCATGCCGGAATCGCGGTAGCCCAGCATGACCACCTCGTCGTAGCCGATCTCGGCTGCAGACGCGTCCAGCTCCGCGCGACGGACCTCGCTGAGATTCTGTTTCACCTCAGGCCGGTCCATCGCCGGGTTCAGGATGTCGCCCTCTTCTCCGCTGGTGCAGCACACCAGCGTGGTGCGGATTCCTTCATCGGCATACCGGCGGACAGTGCCGGCACCCTTTGACGCCTCGTCATCGGGGTGGGCATGCACGGCGAGGATTGACAGTCCTGTGTCCTGCGACATCGGCGGTCAAGCTATCGGCGTCAACTGGACGTGGCCGGTTTCCTCGTCGATGTCCATGGAGTAACCGCAGATTGCGGCGAGCCGGTCGCGGCCCTCCTCGGGACCCGACGCGATCAGCTCGTCGCCGACCCACAGCCGCACCGTGCGCGGGGGGTTGTAGATGTAGCTGGCGGCCCGGCGGATGGCCAGCACGTGATAGCCGGGGTCCACCGCCAGTCCCAACGAGCCGAGCGTCGAGTCGTCGGCCTCGGAACCCGGCGCCACCGGCACCTGCACGACGATGTCATCGGTGTCGCCGAGTGCGAGCGCCAGCACCGGGTGAATGTCCTCATCCTCGAGGACGAGCGAGGTGATGTTTCGGGCCTGGTCGCCGATGTCCTCGGCGGCCTCGGCGACGTGCAGCAGACCGCGCAGTGCCGCAGGATCAGCCTCTGCGGCATCGGCACCCTCCGCTGCGGCGCGCAGCACCCACGTCTGCATGGATACCTTCATGCCGTCGAGCCGCTCCTGCATGGACCGCACCTCTCGAGCCAGCGACAGGTCATGCAATACGAGCGCGGAATAGGCCAGCCCGATGGCTGCCTCCGACAGGTTCTTCATCTCGACCAGCGTGTCCACCGCTCGATCCAGGTCGCTCGGTGCCTGAGCCTCGTCAGGTTCGGGCGGGTTCCAGCGCTCCATGGCCGCCAGTTCCCGCAGCCGCACGATGCCCGCCGGGTCGCCGCGCATGAACAGCACGTCACCCGGTTCCACGATGCTGTCGCCGCCGACGTCGGTCAACCAGTGGCGGCCGCGCTGGATGGCGACCACGCGCATGCCGACCGCCACGGGCAACTCCATGTCACGCAACGGCCGGTTTGCCAGGTGACTGCCTTCCGCGACGACCAGCCGGTGCGAGACCTCGGCCGCCTGTGCCAGGTCGACGGTGAGCGCTCGGGGGATGCCGAGGTGGTGGAGCACGATCTTGGAGATGTCCACCGCAGCATTCGCGATCTGCTCGATGGACGACACCACCTGCAGCACCGAGCTCATGCCGTCGACCTCGCGCGGGTGCCGCACGGCAAGCATGGCGAGCGATCTCATCTCGTGCACGAGGGCGGACATGTCCGCCTCGAGACCCAGGACGGCGTCGGCCATGCCCTCGTCGTCGAAATAGAGCGCGGCGTAGGCCAGATCGACCATGAGCTCGGAGGCGTCCTTGGCCTCGGAGAGCATGGACTTCAGGTTTCGTGGTTTGTCTTCGGGGTCTGATCGCATTTCAGATCGTCAGCACGCGGCGCGACGAGCTCCGTTCATCTTGGGGACACGTTGACGCCGCCGCACCCAGCGTAGGCACAGCGGCAGGACGGGGAGAGAGTCATGACAGGCCCACCCAGCTGACGGCCAGCACGAGCGCCGCTGCACCCGCGAGGTCAACCGTGCTGTTCACCAGCGGGATGCCGTAGGTGTCAGGGTCGACACCGATGCGGGTCGCAACAACCGTGCCGTAGTACGCGATGACACCCGCAAGCGCCGTCGCGATCATGCCGCCGATGAGCGAGATGGCCACCAGGCGCAGCATCCCGGGCGTCGACAGCGAGAACAACGTGCCGAAGGCGCTCGCGAGCAGGCCGTTCAGCACGAACACGGGCACGGTCAAGCTGAAGGCGAACAGGATGTCGAGGCGCGCGCCGCGCTGCGGCAGCGCACGCGGCTCGATGACGCCCAGGTGCAGCTTGGTCGACAGCCGGCTTGACAGGATTCCGCCGATGGCACCCGCCGCTGCGAGACATGCGGGCACCAAAATGAGCACGGCACGCTTGTCGGCCAGGTCCTCGAGACGATGCTCGATCACCACGCCGGCCACGATCAGCACCAGACCGCCGACACCCAGCACCGGTATCGACTCGCGCAGGATCTGCCAGAGCTGATCGAGTCCTGACCGCCACGCCCAGAACATCGCGGCGCCGGCCCCCACGACACTGGCGCTTGCAAGGATCGGCGTGAGGGCGGTGACGCCGACCAGATAGGTGGCGAGGAACAGCGCCGGCAGCGTGACCACATCGCCGATCGCGGAGATGAGCGGCGCACTGACGTTGTCGAGGTCCCAGCCCCGGCGAGTGGAGCTGGACGCGAGGCCGAGCGTGACGACGAGCACCACGATCGAGGCCAATTGGGCGCCGACGACCGACACCACGATGAGGTCGGTGATGCCGATGATGTCGGACAGGCCGAAGACCGGCGCCATCACCTTGGCCATGACGCCGAGCCCTACTGCTGTCACCAGCGTGAGCACGGCTGCAGCGATGACGTTCTGGCCCACGATTGTGTCGCTGCGGGCTGTGGCTCTGAAGGTCCCGGCGTGAATGGTGGTGGCGAGGCGGCTGCCCAGCGCGCCGAAGATGTCGCCGCGCATGCCGATCGCAGCGGGAACGAGCACGAGCAGTCCCGGCAGGCGCTCGAGCGTGCCGGTGACTGCTGCAAGCAGCACGCCTGCAGCGGTGGCAGTCAGGCTGCTGACCGCAAGCGCCGTGAGACTCTGGCGGGCACCGGTGACATCAGGGCCCAGCAGGCCGCGCAGGAACCCCAGCGGATGCAACCGACCCATTGGGCGCAGCACCCGAGTCCGCCCGGATCGAGCTGCTTCCCGTCGCAGTGCGAACTCCCTATGCGGGTGGTCCGAGCAGCGACTCGAAGAACGCCGCGAGGTCGGCGGGCCCGACGCTGCCGACGTACCGCAAGACCACCTCGTTCTCGGCATTGATGGCGACGAGGTAGGGCACCGACTGCAGGCCGAATGCATCGACGACGGACAGCGCCGGGGTGTCGGCAACGACGGGGTGCTGCCAGCCCTCGTCGCGCAGCCACGTCTCCGGCGGGTGGTTGCCTCGAGTGGGATCTTCGAGCACCGAGACGGTGTAGAAGTCCACGCCTGAGGGCAGTTCGTTGGATTCCAGCCACTCCGTGAGACCGGCTACTTCAGCTTGGCAATGCGGGCACCAGTGGGCGTAGAACGCGATGACCATCGGACGTCCTTGGGTGGTGATCCGCACCACGTCGCCCGTGAGCAGATCGGTGCCCACGACCACCGGCGGCGCGCGGCCGACGGCGGGATCGTCCTCGAGTTGCTCGAACTGCGGCAACGCGGTGCCGAACACCTCGGTCGGACCCGGTGTGTCGTCTGCGGCAGTGGTCGTGGCCACAGGGCCGGACGTGGTGGCGACGGCTTCGTCAGGCGTGCTGGTGGCCGCCGTCGTCTCGCCACCGCCGCAGGCCGCAAGGAGACCCGCAGCACACATGAGGATCGCCCTGACTGCCGCTCGTCGCACGACAGTCAAGGCTAGGCACGGCACGAACGCCGCCCGACGCGAGCTGGCAGCAACGCCTGGGGCTCGCCGGGCAGTCGATGGCAGACTTGGCCCGTGGAGACCCGCCAGCTCGAATCGACACCCGGCTTCGTCATCTTCGACCTGCCCGACGCCGAGAACTACGTCGGGGCGGCGCGCCTCGGCAGCCGGCTCATCCCCGGCAACGCGACGATGCTGGTGCGGCACCTCACCTATGTGTTCGCCACGCTGGAGCAACAGCGCAGCGGTGCCAGCATCGGTTTGAAGTCCGACCCGTCCGATGCCGCGGGGGCCGTCGAGGCGCTGGCGGCCGAGTTAGCCGACGATTTCTCCAGCGGTCGGCTCTCGACCAGCCCGGGCCTGCGGCTGAATGCCGATCTGCTCGCACCCGTGCTGGCCCACGACCAGCGCAATCTCATCGGCAATGACGACCGCGACGGCATCTCGTTCAACGACGAGCTGATCGGTGTCGGCGCGGCCGCAGCGGCAGCCAGCCTGCTCGGCGGCCTCGACGGCAAACGCATCGCGATCGAGGGCTTCGGGCCGGCGGGGCTCGGCATCGCCCGCGAAGCCACGGCAGCCGGAGCCACCATCGCCCGTGTCGCCACCGCGAAGGGCTGCGCTGACGCTCAGAGCGATGGCGGCCAGCTCGACCCGGTGGCGCTGGCGGAGGCCTGGCTGGCGGACGGCGAGCTGTGCGTGGAATCGCTGTCTGAGAATGGCGGGCCTGCCAAGCCGTGGACGGTCTGGAAGAACGACGTCGACGTGCTGTTCTGCGGCTCGAAGCCTGGCGCGATGTCTGGCGATGGCGCATCGATGGCAGGCACCACGCCCGTCGTCGCGTTCTCCGCAGCGGCCGTGTCATCCAAGGCGCTCGCCGTGCTGCGGGCAGCAGGCACACCGGTCGCGGCTGACTTTGTGGCTGCCGCGGGTTCGGCACTGAGCTGGTGGGCCGACCCTGTGCTCACGCACGACGACCTGCGTTCGGCAACAGCAGACACCGTGAACTCCGTCATGTCCGAGACCGCCAACCATGACGACAGCCCGTTCATGGCGGCCTGCTACCGGGCCGAGTCGTTTCTGCAGACCTGGCAGGACGAGCTGCCCTTCGGCCGACCGCTGGGCTGATCTGAGACTGGGCTGCATCGGCGACGGCCCGTTACCGGAAGTCGCGGCTGGTCACCGAAGCAGGCACATCGAGAGCTTCGAGCCTCTCGGCGATCACATTGGCCACGTTCTCATGGCGCTCGAGACGGCCTGACACCACCAGCGCGGGCACGTCGCGCGCAACCGAGCGGTACCGCTGCCAGCATCCCCGCGACACCACCACGTTCACCAGGCCCGTCTCGTCCTCGAGGTTCAGGAACGTCGTGCCGCCGGCCGTCATGGGCCGCTGGCGGTGCGTCACCAAGCCGGCAACGCGGATCTTGCCCGGTGGGCACGTGAGCAGCTCCGCAGCGGTGCGAACCCCCGCCGCGGCCAGCTCGGTTCGCAGGAACTTCGTCGGATGCCCGCGGGGGGCTATCCCGGTAGCCCACAAGTCCGCGGCAGCGGTCTCGGTGGCTGACATGTCCCGCAGCGGCGGTGGCTCTGCACCGGTCACGACGCCCGAGAGCCGGTCTGAGCCTCCCTGATGCACCGCCCCGGCCGCCCACAAGGCCTCGCGCCGCGACAGCCCGAAGCAGTCGAACGCTCCTGCGGCGGCCAACGCCTCCAGCGCCTGCAGACTCAGTTCGGCTCGGCGCTGAAGGTCTTCCATGCTGCTGTAGGGGCCACCGGCGGCGATCCGCTCGGCAAGCTCATCGCCCACCTCTCGCACTGATGACAGCCCCAGCTGCACGGCCATCCCGCCAGTGGAGTCGTTGCACAGCTCCAGCGTGGCGGTCTCGGAGGACCGGTTGATGCAGGGCGTATGCACCACCACCCCGTGACGGCGGGCGTCCTGGCACAGCGAGTGCGGTGAGTAGAACCCCATGGGCTGCGCGTTCAGCAGTGCTGCGCAGAACGCTGCCGGGTAGTGCAGCTTGATCCACGACGAGGCATACACCAGGTGAGCGAACGACACCGAGTGGCTCTCGGGGAAGCCGTAGTCGGCGAAGGCGACCATCTTCTCCCAGACCCGCTCGGCCACATCGCCGACCAACCCCCGCTCGGCCATGCCCGCAAAGAGGCGCTCGCGCAAGCGGCCCATCCGCTCGCGGGACCGCTTGGAGCCCATGGCCTGGCGCAGCTCGTCGGCCTCGGCGGGTGTGAACCCGGCGACGTCGATGGCTATCTGCATGAGCTGCTCCTGGAACAGCGGGATGCCCAGCGTCTTGGCGAGCGAGTTCTCCAGCAGGGGGTGCAGGTAGGTGACCGACTCCTCCCCGTTGCGCCGCCGGATGTAGGGGTGCACCGAGCCGCCCTGTATGGGCCCGGGGCGGATGAGCGCCACCTCCACCACCAGGTCGTAGAAACAGCGGGGGCGCAGCCGCGGCAAGGTGGCCATCTGGGCGCGTGACTCCACCTGGAACACGCCGATGCTGTCGGCCCGGCAGAGCATGTCGTAGACCTCGTCTTCCTGCGGCAGCATGCCGATGTCGATGTTCGTGTGATGCGCGTCAGCGATCAGGTCGACGGCGTGGTGCAGGGCCGACAGCATTCCCAGCCCGAGCAGATCGAACTTCACCAGCCCGACTGCTGCGCAGTCGTCCTTGTCCCACTGCAGCACCGAGCGAT
Organism: Acidimicrobiales bacterium; assembly: GCA_965116715.1. Taxonomy (GTDB): domain Bacteria; phylum Actinomycetota; class Acidimicrobiia; order Acidimicrobiales; family Poriferisodalaceae; genus Poriferisodalis. Next base: position 3,189,301 of record OZ220724.1, on the reverse strand, counting down.
CCGCCTTGGTCGCCCATTCAGTGGGGCAGACATGGGTCACCGGCCGGTCGCAGATGACCATGCCGCCCGAGTGGATGCCGAGGTGACGCGGCGCCCCCTCGAGCGCAGCGGCCAGCTCTGCCACGTCGGCGGGAATGCTGTGCTCAATGCGCCGGCCCCGCGAGGGCCGGCTGTGCTCATCGTGCTGTGACTGGCTGGGGCCGGACGGATTGGAGCCGTTGCCTGTCGGCTCAGGCCCGGCGTCGCGCCAGTCGCGTACACGGGGCCGGCCTGCCCGATGGGGCTGGGCCGCGGACCCGTTCGAGGCGGGCAGCGGGCTGTAGCGGTCGAGTGACTTCGACCAGGCGTCGGCTTGGCCGGGCTCCCAGCCGAGGGCCCGGGCCATGTCACGCACCGACGAGCGCGCCCGGTAGGTGATGACGTTCGCCACTTGCGCCGTGTGAGCACGGCCGTAGCGCTCGTACACGTACTGGATGGCTTCCTCGCGGCGACCGCTCTCGATGTCGATGTCGATGTCGGGCGGCCCGTCGCGCTCGGGCGACAGGAAGCGCTCGAACAGCAGCCCCAGATCGACCGAGTCGACATTGGTGATGCCGAGCGCGTAGCAGACCGCTGAGTTCGAGGCCGAGCCGCGGCCCTGGCAGTAGATGTCGCGGCTGCGGCAGAACGACACGATGTCGTACACCACCAGGAAGTAGCCGGCGAAGCCGAGCTGTTCGATGACGTCGAGCTCGTGATGGAGCTGCGCCCACGCCCCCGGCACCCGCTCGCTCTGCGGGGTGCCGTACCGCCACTGTGCCCGCTGAGTCACGAGGTGCCGCAGGTACGACATCTCGTCATGACCGTCTGGGCAGGAGTATGGCGGCAGGTTGGGAGCGACCAGCGACAGGTCGAATGCGCAGTCGCGGCCGAGCTGCGCTGCGGCGCTCACCACGCCCGGCCAGCGGGCGAACCGGCGGGCCTGCTCGGCACCGGATCGCATGTGTGCTGTAGCTGCTGGCGGCAGCCAGCCGTCCAGCTCTCCGAGGCTGCGCTGGGCTCGCACCGCGGCCAGAGCGGTAGCCAGCCGTCGCCCGGCGGGAGTGGCGTAGTGGACACCGTTGGTGCAAATCGGCTCGACGCCGGCCCGCACCGCCAGCTCGGCCAGCGCGTCGTTGCGCTCGCTGTCGAGCGGGTCGCCGTGATCCCACAGCTCGACGAAGACGTTGTGACGGCCGGCGGCTTCGACGAGGCGGCCGAGCTGGGCGGCTGCGGCGCGCGGCCCGCCATCGTGCCTCCCTGAGATGAGTGCTGCGGGGACAGCACCCTTGCGGTGCCCGGTGAGGATCGCCCACTCGTCGCGATGTGCCGCTGCGGCTGCGAGGAATTCACTGGTGCTCAGGCGCGGAGCGTGCTTGCGGCCCGCCATCTGCGTGGTCGAGATCAGCTCGCCCAGCGAGGCGTATCCCGCCGGTGTGCGCGCCAGCACCACCACGTGAGATCCGACAGGATCGGCGCATCCGGTGCGCTCCGGGTGCGTTTTCTTGTTCTTCTTGGGTGCTGGGGTGCCGGCGGCATGAGCACCGAGCGTTGAGTCGTCGGCGCCATAGGCGTCGAGCGTCAGCTCGTCGGCGCCATAAGCGTCGAGCGTCAGCTCAGTGCCGAACACCGTCGGCAGGCCGGCCTCGGCGGCAGCCTCCGCGAAGCGAACCACGCCGTAGAACCCGTTGTGATCGGTCAGCGCCAGCGCTTCGAGCCCCAGCCGTACTGCCTCGTCCACCAGCTCGGCAGGGCTCGATGCCCCGTCCAGGAAGCTGAAGTTGGAATGGGTGTGCAGCTCCGCATACGGCACCGTGGGGCGCCGGACGTGCGGCCGGACGGGAGGCCCCGACTGCTCGGCCTCGGTGGTGACTCGCTTGCCGTAGCCGGGGGGCGGCGGCCGGTCGGACAGCCGCCGCTCCAATTCCCGCCAGGAGATCCCCGGATTCGTGAAACCCACGGCGCAACACTAGCGAACAACAGTATGTAGAAACAAGAGTTCTCAGAGCGGAGACCCGCATGTGGCTCATGGGACGAAACGAGAAACGCAAATCCCGACCGGCTGCCAACGGCCAGAGTCGTACACTCAGGTACGCATGAGGTCCACAGTCGCCGAGTTGCGGGCACGAGTTCAGCCTTGACGAGGGCAGCGTCATGACGAGCATCTCGGACATCCAAGAATCGATTCGCAGCCTGCCGGCAGACGACTATGCCGAACTGCGTGAATGGATGAGCGAGCTGGATTGGAGCCGTTGGGACGAACAGATCGAAGCCGACTCTGCAGCGGGCAGCTTGGATTTCCTGGTCAATGAAGCCGACTCCTCGAAGAAGCAGGACAAGCTCACGGCGCTCTAGCAGCGCGCAGTCGCGTCCCGATGCATCGGACAACGCCCCAATTCTGGAACCGTTTCAATCGTCTGCCGCCGACGGTTCAGCGCGCTGCTGAGCGGAGCTTCGAGCGGCTCGAGAACGATCCTGCACACCCGTCACTGCGCTTCAAGAAGGTCGGCAAATTCTGGTCCGCTCGCGTCAGCCGAGACCATCGGGCTCTTGCCGTAGAAGACGGCGATGACTTCGTCTGGGTGTGGATCGGTGCTCACGACGACTACGACCGCATGATCGCGTCCGGCCCGTAGCGGCTACGCGCATCGGCCGGTTGGCCAATGTGGCCGCTATCGGGCGGGTGCTGGCTAGCTGGCGGCGATGCGGCGGGCTTGGTCGCCGACGAGGCGGGCGGTGTGCCACCGGTCGCTGCCCGCGATGCGCACCAGGCTGTGGCCGGCGGTCTTGGCGTCGGGCACCGCGGCGGTGCCGCCGACGATGTAGCCCGCTGTCGCGGCGCTGTCGAGGCGGGCCCGCTGGTCGGCGGGGAACGGGCCGTTGCGACCGCCGGCCAGGATAATACAGTCTGTGCCTAAGACCCCCGCTAACGTCGCAGCACTGTACCTGTCTGACTGTGAAGCGGTATCCGAAGCAACAATGATTGGTATGTCGCCGCTGCAGTCTGTGGAGCGGTTTTCCTTGTTGGTTTTAGATTGGGGTCCCGGCTCCTCAGTAGTGGTCGATGGTTTGGGTTTGGCGGATTGACAATTACCCGAGTCAGCCCAAGGGGTTTTGATTGCTGTTATCTCACCTATTTGGAAGCGGCGGACTTCTTCGTCTGAGCAGTAGCCCCCGAACTCATCCTTGAGACCGTAGATTATAAGGCTCCTTGTTCTACCTAGATCACTCGATATGTCTTGCCATAGCCCGTCCAGATCTATTGACCCGTCGCTGAGTCGGTAGTTGTCATAGAACCAGTCGGGTATCTTTTGATCAACAAAAACACTCCTGGTTATTTCTCTTAGCTCCCTGACGACCCTTTCATGGTCTTGGGGGGTTAAGCTAAATGCGGTGCTGCAACCCGCCCAGTAGATAAGGTTTTTGTTGCTGAGATTGAACTCCGAGTAACTGTTTTGAAATGCCACGACCGCCAAGTCGGCATACAACTCTTCCGTGGAGCAACCGGCGGATTGATCGCGTATGAAATTCTCCAAATACAACAATCCGATGGCCGGGGCAGCTTTATTTTTAGCTATCCCGGCGGTTAGGGTGTAGACATGTCCCAACTCGTGGGGCACAATTTCTATATCCCTGTCAAAGGCTTGCCGGTCTTCTACGCTCGAACTCAAGGTAAGGCTATTGGCAAATACTTGCTCTAGTTCGCCATGCGAGTAACCACCCACTGAATCAAGGCTAACTTGGTCGACACCAAAACCTACTCCCGCATAGGGAGTGTTTAGGTGACGCCAAGTATCCACCAGCCAGGGCTGGTCTTGTCCGCGCCTTTTGACTAGACTTTCGATATTGTCATGTAGCCTGTGGTGTCTGTTGGGAACTCTTACTTCGTTGGTCGCCCGCTCGCTACCATTGGCGTTAACGACCACCACCCTGAATGCGTATAGATCAGCGTTGGTGGCGTTACTCTTGTCGAGTGTTTTTTCGTAGAGAGTCTTCAAGTGGGAAAAGTTAACTCTGTAGTTACCCGCTTGCTTAAAGTTGATTACCTGATAGCGTCTGTAGTTGAAGTCTTGCCAGTATGGTTTCCACTGCAAAACATAGTGGGAGACTGGCTTCGAGCTGCTCGAATTATTCCAGCTGACATCGATATCAAAAGTCTCTTGGCTGAAGTTAACATTGAGGCCCAGTGACCCTCCTGTCTTTAGGCCGGCAAGATTAAACGCCTTGCTGGCTTCGATGTAGTCGATAACTTCAGATAGCAGCATGGCTAAGTCAGCTCTGGAGACCGTCTGGTGGGGGCAGAAGTCGAAAGGCACAAATCGAATCTCACTACAACCATTATCGATCCCTGACCCAACTAAACTATTAATTGAATCGAAGTGGCGGTTATTTTTTTCAACATCCCAAAAGCCAATTGCTTCAGCTGCCGGCAAATCTAAGGCTTTAGTAATAAAGGTGGCCATCTGCCCTCGCGAAATAGTCCCTTTGGGGCAATAAAGGACCGGATCTAAGGAACAGCCGTTGGTTATTTCAAGTTCAGCCAGGCGCTCGACAAACTTTCGCTGGGCGTCACTCTGGGGGACATCCCCAAAGCGCGGTCTTGATGACAGGGCGGCCTGGGCCGAAGAATCATCGCCATCCAAGACTCTAACCAGCCAGACAGCGAAAGTTTTTCGATCGACCGGGTCATCGGGGCAGAATTTATTGTTTCCGCAGTCTGTGCCCTCAAAGACACCCATCTCCCGCAAGCGGTTAATAGTGTCGTAGGGCTCGCCGGCCAGCCGCTCTTCGATGGCGTGCCAGTGGGTATAAGGAACATCGCTGTAGGCGTTGTCCGCCTCCTGCGCAGCAGCCGGAACCGGGAGCCCCGCCACCAGCAGGGCCGCAAGACCCACAGCCACGACAACCCGCCGGGACGGCCGCACACCCCGCACACCAGACACCGCTACAGCACGCCAACGCACCGCCGCAGCATAGGAACCCACCGCCGGGCGGCCGGCGACCACGCCACACGCCAGCAGCCAGCCGCCGGCGAAGCGCCCTGCCGACGCGCCTCGCAACGAGCATGACGCCCTCGGGGCCGACGAGCTGGCGGGGCTTGCCAGCGCGCCTGTTTCGCGCACCGCTTGTTGTAACCGAAACCATCTGAAACCGTCTGTCATCCACTTGTAATGATTGATCTGGCGCATACGTGCGTTCGTGTCACACCGGGCCGGTAGAGTGAACGTATGTTCTCGCAGGTGCAGCAGGCGCTCGACAGCCTCACCGCAGCCCTCAACGGCATCGAGACGGCACCCACCGGCGAGCTTCGCCGCACGCTCGGGCTGGCCAAGCAGCTCAGGTCCCGAGTCGAACTGCTCGAGACTCGGGCCGCGTCGACGGTCGCCCAGCGCGAACGCCACGGCGACGGCGGCGCAGGGCTGCTGAACCAGGTCGGCGGACGGTCCCGTTCCGACGCTGCCCGCAACGTGCGCCTCGACACCGAGCTCGCCGAGCTGCCCGGCGCCCGCGCCGGGGTCGCAGACGGCGAGATCACCCTCGCGAACGCCGCCAAGCTGGCCAACGCCGCACGCAAGACCAGCCCCGACGCCGTCGAAGGCGACCCGGAGCTGGTGCAGATGGCCAAGACGCTGCCCCCAGACGAGTTCGCCCAGGCTGCGCAGCGCTGGACGATCCGGCACCAAAGCGCCGAAGACCTTGCCGCGCAGCATCGCCGCAACCGCCGCAATCGCAATGTGCGGTTCTGGAACGGCGAGGACGGCTCGGTGCAGATGCGCGGCAGCTTCGACGCCGAAACCGGCGCCCGCATCCAACAGCGCCTCCGCCAGCAAGCCGAACTGCTCCGCCAAGCCGACCGTCGCCGCCAAGCGCGCCAGCATGAACATCGCCACGGCGACGGCTCGCCGTCCGGCTCTGGCACAACCGACGACGCAGCGCCGAACGGCGACCCGCCAGACTCCGTCGTCGCAGCCCACGGCGGCGGCCGCACCCGCGACCAGCGCATGGCAGACGCCCTCGACACACTCCTCGCGGCCAGCAGCGCAACGACGCAGCCTGAGCACGACCCAACATGCACTGGCGAGACCGACGGCGCCGACCGCCACGGACCTGGCCATACCGGCAAGGCCGACAACAGTGACCACCCCAGGCCTGGCCGTACCGAGGTGAGCGACAACAGTGACCGCCCCGAGTTGAGATCTGGCGTAGCTCCGATGATCTCGATGGGCGCCAAGTCAGCCGAGATCATCGTGCGAGCCGACTTCGCAGCCCTGACCGGTTCGCCGGGCGGCTTGGCCGAGATCTGCGGCGTCGGCCCGATCCCGCCCGGCACCCTGGGCCGGCTGGCGTGCAACTCCGACGTGTGGATCGAGATCTTCGGCAACGAGCTAACGCCGCTGTATGAGGCCGTCGCCAGCCGAGCGCCCAGCGCAGCACAACGACGCGCGCTGATCGCTCGCGACGGCGCGTGCATCGGCTGCGGCGAGCCGCCCGGCGACTGCGAAGCCCACCACATCAAGCCGTGTCAACGTGGCGGCAAGACCCGTCTCGACAACCTCGTGCTCGTGTGCTGGCGCTGTCACGACCTCATCCACGACCACAACTGGCAGGTGAACTGCCGAGGCGACCGCTACGGGCTCGCACCCCCGGACCCCACGCACCCCACCGAACCCGTCCCCCAGCGCAAGCCCAAACGCCATGTCCCGCAGTCCACATCGCCACCGAAATCCACATCGGCACCGCAGACATCCCGGCCCGCATCAGGAACAGCCAAACCACCCCCGACGCCGGCTGACGCCACGCGCCTGTGGGACGACCCCGCAGCCTGAATGCACCGCTGTGGAGGGCTCTCTTGGCTTCCTTCGGCGGCTTGCTTCGGGTCCGGGCAGGCGGCGTGCAGAGTACGTTGCTCGGGATGAACGAGATCTCCCAGCAAGACTCGGCGGCTGCCACGTCAACGGCGTCACCTGAATCAGCGGGGACAGCGGCATCACCGGCGACACGTACGTCTCCTGAGTCGGCGGCATCATCGGCTGCGGGATTGAAAGCTCCCGGTGGGGAACTGCTCGACGGTGTGGCTACTCACGAGCTGTTCGCCTCGGGTGAAGCCTCGGCAGTCGAACTGCTCGAGGAGGCCATTGCCTGGGCCGACCGGCTGAAACCCGAGCTCAACGCCATCATCGGACGCCTCGACGACGCAGCACGTCAAGCGGCGCAGCGGCTCGACGCCACGCGAGGCAGCGGTGCGGCGAGCGGTTCGCTTGCGGGCGTTCCTTTCCTGACCAAGGACCTCACCTGCACGACGGAGGGGCAGCCCTACCACGCAGGCAACACGGCGCTCAAGGACGCAGGGTATGTCGCGTCGAGCACCGCTCACCTCAGCGGCTGCGCGCATCGGCGGGTTGGCCAATGTGGCCGCTATCGGGCGGATGCTGACTAGCTGGCGGCGAGGCGGCGGGCTTGATCGCCGACGAGGCGGGCGGTGTGCCAGCGGTCTGCGCCTGCGATGCGGGTGAAGTCGTAATCGGCGGCCTTGGCGTCGGGGACCGCTGCGACCCCGCCGACGATGAACCCCGGTGCTGTGGCTGATCTGAGGCGGGCGAGTTGGTCGGCGGGGAACGGGGCGTCGCGTGGTCCCGCGAGCACGATGCAGTCAGTTCCGAGCACCCCGGCCAGGGTGACAGCGCTGTAGCGGTCGGACTGGGCAGCCTCGTCGGAGGCCACGATGATCGGCGTGTCGTCGGCGCAGTCAGTGCTGGAGTCCTCCGCACCGGCGGAGGCCTCGACACTGCCTGGGTTGGTGCCGCCCGCGACCGTCACTGCTTCGGCGCCGACCAGGCGGGCAGTGTGCCAGCGGTCGGTGCCTGCGAGGCGCGTCAGGTTGTAGCCGTCGACTTTCGAATCCGCGACAGCGGCGGTACCACCGACGACGTAGCCGCCAGCGGCGGCGGCGGCGAGACGGGATCGCTGCCCGGCAGCCATCGGGCCGTCACGGTCGCCGGCCAGCACGATGCAGTCAGTTCCCAGCACGCCGGCCAACGTCGTCGCGCTGTAGCGATCTGACTGCGAGGCGGAGTCCGAGGCAACCACGATCGGCGTCGCATCGGTGCAGCCGGCGGATACGTCCGTCGCGGGCAGTTCTGGCTCCTCCACCGGGTCTTCAGGTACTGGATCAGTCACTTGACACTCACCCGCGTCTACCCAAGGCGTATCCAAGGAGCCGATCTCTTCTGCTGCAAATTGACGAACATCTTCCCTTGAGCAATAACCACCAAATTCATTCCTTAGTCCATAAATTATCATGGCTCTTGTCCCCTTGCCGATAACCGATATGTCTGACCAAAGTTTGTCTAAATCGATAGAGCCATCAACTCTTTGATACCTGTCGTAGAACCATTGGGGTATTTCTTGTTCTAAAAATATCTTTTTAATCATGTCTCTGACATCTTTAATCACCCCGTCGCGGTCCCCCTGGTTGTCAAACTCAAACCGACATTGTTGCCAATAGTGTCCGCTGAGAAAGCGCTCTTGAGGGTCAAACCGATTATAGGTTCCATCGAATGCGCGCATCGACATGTCAGCATAGAGCTCCCAAGGTATGCATCGACTGGTATTGTAGTCATGGTTAGACACCAGTCTATACAGGTAAATATGGCCTGCTGCAATTGAGGCCTCATTTTTAGCTATGCCATTGGTTAGAGTGTAGACATGGCCCAGTTCATGGGCGATGACGGTATTTTTTGCGATATCAGTACGCCCGATGTTGCGGTGGTGTATTTCAAGGCTCGTCGCAAATGTCTGGTCCAACTGGCCTGGGGGTCTTACAGGCTCTTCGCGTTTTAGCGTGGAGTGAGGTCGTCGAGCAGGGTCCAGTCGGGCTTTCCGGCGTAGAGCTGCACGCGTGTGCGGTAGTGGTCGAAGTTGGTGATCCCGAACGACACGCGCTTGATGAGCTTGGCGAGGTTGTTGGCCGCTTCGGTGGGTCCGTTGGTGACGCGGGACTGGTGCCAGTTGGTGATCTGGGTGCGCCAGTTGCGAAGGGTGCGGCCGAGCTTGTTCAGCTCCGGGGAGAATGTCTCGTCTCGCAGGTCGCGTGAGAGCTCGTCGAGCGCTTCGAGCGCGAGGCCGCGGTCGGGTATGCGGTAGACGCTGCGCAGGGTCTCCTTGGCGTGCCAGGCGTCGCGTACCTCGCCGCGTGGGTCGCCGGCGGCGAGCAGGCCGCGCAGCTTGGTGCGGCCTTGCTCGCTGACGCGCTCGGCGGCTCGCAGCAGCAGCCGCCTCGTGCGGTAGAGCGCGTCGTGTTTGGTGCCCCGCCCGCCGGTGGTGTCGTTCTGCACTCGGCGGCGCACGTCGTCGATGGTGCTGTTGGCGAGCTTGACCACATGGAACGGATCCGCGATCTGGGCGGCGTGCGCGACGGTGTCGGTGAACGCTTTGCGGTAAGGGCCCGACAGGTCCATGACCGCCCAGCGGATGCGTTTTCGCCACAGCGGCGTGCGCCCCGCGATCCATCTGGTCGCCCCGGCAGCGCTGCGACCGGGGACGATGTCCAACAGGATGCCTCTTCGGGCGTCGACGATGGTGGTGCCCCAGTGCTTTCGGCGATAGGGGCCGCGGCGGAACATCAAGATCTCGTCGAGGCCCAAAGCTGTGACGCCGTCGGTGCGAGCGGAGTCGGCGTCGAGCAGCGCCCGGCCCCACCGGTGCACCGCTGCCATCGCGGTGTGCCAGCCGCAGCCCAGCTCGGCGGCGATCTCGCTGATCGCCCGCGCTCTGCCCGCTCGCCGTGTCGCCCACCGCGCCGCCCGGCTGGTCATGCGCGCCCTGGGCGGCGCGACGGCGGGATCCTGGTCCGTGAAGGTGCGCACCGAGCACGACCCCTCAGCACAGCGCCAGCGGCGCTTGCGCCACACCAGCCGGGCCGGCCGCCCGAACGCCGGCAGGTCCGCCAGCTCCACCCGGCTCGACCCGTGCGCCCACACACCTCCCCCGCAGCCCCCACAGCACGGACGGCCGACCAGCTCGACATCGATCCGCAGCGGCCCGCCGCGGCGGCCCCGAACCTCGGTGACCGCCACATCAGGCCCCAGCCCGACGATCAGCATCACCGCACGCGTACAGTCAACAACCACAGGGATCCTCCCGAATCGGGGCTACAAAGCACCTCCGATTCTGGGGGATCCCTCCCTACGCCACCGAGACCCTCAACGGGCTACTCCACGCGCAAACGCGAAGCGCCGTCTTACACCCTCCAATGGGCGGTACCCCCCTCTGCCGCTTCTGTTAACTTGGTTACTGTTTCCAGTTTCCGTTGTTATCATGGGTCCAGAGATATGCCTCCAAACATCTTCCAGCCACGGTTGGTCCTTGCTGTATTTATCGATCGTATGTGTTTTGATGAAGTCGCGCGTTTGGTGGTTGTCGTTTGGTACTAATACTGGCCCGGCTACCGACTGGCCACCATCCCTGTAAGCTGTAATCACCCGCACCTCATAGAGGTCGTCATTGTTCATCCTAGGGAAATCTAAATTGAATTCCAATCTGTAACCCCCATTGATCTTAAAGTCGACCACTTCATAGATTCGATGGCTGAAGTTAGCCCACTGCGGTCTGGGTTGGACAATGTAGTGCGATACCCCCCCGTTATTGCCGGTGGGGTTGCCCCAGTGCACAGTGGTTACTTCGTTCGACTCGTTGTAGTCAACCCTGAGGTTTATTGAGTTATCTGACTTAGAGTGCTCATTAATTTTAATTATCTCAGCAGCCTCGATGTAATCGACAGCCTCAGACAAAATCATTGCCAGGTCTTTCTTGGTAACTGCCTGGTCGACGCAGAATTCAAAAGGCATGAACCGGACCTCGCTGCAACCATAGTCGATATCAGCCGCAACTAAGCTGTTGATGCTATCAAAATGCCTGTTGTTTTTATCGACATCCCAAAAACCAACAGGCTCCCCCTCCGGCAGATCAAGCGCTCTAAAAATAAAAGTGGCCAGTTGCCCTCGCGATATGGCTTCATCCGGGCAGTAGCGGGCTGGCTCTAGGGAGCAACCCACAGTTATCCCCAATTCAGCCAGCCGTTCAATAAAAGCACCCTCCCGGTGTGTTTTGGGGATATCTTCAAAAACTCCTGTATAAGATGGGTTTGTCTCACCGGCTTCAACAAAGTCTGGGGCGCTATTCCCATCTAGGATGCGCACCATCCAGACGGCGAAAGTCTTCCTGTCGACATGGTCAAATAGGCAAAATTTGTTATCACCGCAGTCTGTACCCTCAAAAACACCCAAGCTCCGCAACCGGCTTATTTTTTCGGACTCGTGTTCTGGGAGCCATTCGTCGCTATATCTTTCATCGGTGGACGACTGTGCTGAAGCAGTCACTGGCTGCAATGTCAGCAGGCTCACAACCAAGACAGCCAAGGCAGCCAACGTTCCGCAGCGAGAAGTGGGAGCGAGTCGACGCATTGCTTCGTCCCTGACCGCTGACACCGGTTCAGCATAGGAACACCGCATGGCGGCGTCGCCACGAACGACCCTGCGGACGCGACGAAGTCGTCGAGCACTGCGGCGGCAGCGTCGATCGCTTCGAGACGACCGATGGCGACACAGCGGTGGAGGATCTCCTGGTACGCCTCAACGTCGGTGACGAGCATCTCGCCGTCCCTTGCCAGGCGCGTGAGCACGGCGATCGTCCGGTGCTTGTTGGGATGCGCAGCGCCGATCAAGTGCATCGGCACGTTGGAGTCGACGGAGATCACGATGCCAGCCTGTCGGCTCTACCGACGCGGCCGGCGAGGCTCGCCCGTCTGCCTGGTGCGCAGAGACCGGCGGGCTCTGTTGGCAGCTCGCTTCAGGTTCGAGCGATCAGCAAGCCGAGTACGTTGCTCGGGATGGACGAGAAATCCCAGCATGATGCGGCGACGGCCGCTTCGCCGAATGGCGCAGGCGCAGACGTACTGGACGGTGTTGCTGCCCACGCGCTGTTTGCCTCGGGGGCGGCTTCGGCTGTCGAGCTGCTCGAGGAGGCCGCTGCGCGGGCCGACCGGTTGAATCCCCAGCTCAACGCCATCATCGGACGGCTTGACGACAGCGCACGCCACACAGCGAAACAGCTCGACGCGGCACGCAGCGCGAACGAGCCGCACGGCTCGCTGGCGGGCGTGCCCTTCCTGACCAAGGACCTGACCTGCACAACGGAAGGTCAGCCGTACCACGCGGGCAATGCTGCGCTCAAGGAGACGGATCACGTCGCATCGAACACGGCTCACCTGGCCACGATGTTCGCCGAACTGGGCTTGGTGAACTTCGGCCGCACAAACACGCCCGAGTTCGGCCTGACCATCACGACCGAGCCCCTGGCATACGGACCGACAGCCAATCCCTGGAACACCGGCCACTCGACGGGCGGATCCAGTGGCGGCTCCGCCGCGGCTGTGGCCGCGGGCATCGTGCCCATCGCCCATGCCAACGACGGGGGCGGCTCCATCCGCGTACCGGCGGCGAACTGCGGCCTGTTCGGCCTGAAGCCGAACCGGGGCCGGGTGTCGCTGGGACCCGATTCCGGTGACGGCTGGGCCGGCTGGAGCGTCGACGGTGTCGTCAGCCGCAGCGTGCGCGACAGCGCCCGGGTACTCGACGGCATCAGCCGGCCCTGGCCGGGCGACCCCTACTGGGCACCGCCGCCGTCAAGCACGTTCTCTGACGCCGCTGCGCGCGAGCCGCAGGCGCTGCGGGTCGGCCTGTGCGCGCACTCGGATTGGGGCCCGGTGGACGCTGAATGCAGTCAGGCTGTCGAGAACTCCGGGAAGCTGCTGGAGAGCCTCGGACACCACGTCGACTATTCGATGCCCGACGAGCTGTTCCACGCAGAGTTCTTCGAGCACTTCCGCACGATCGTGTCCGTGCAGAACGTCGTCATGCTGGCTGGGCTCGAGGAGGCCGTGGGTCGGCAGATGGGCCGGGCCGATGTGGAGGGCGACACATGGGCGCTCATGAACATCGGGCGCGAGGTGAGCGGGGCGCAGTACGTGTCGGCGCTCGAGTGGTGCCACGCCTGGACCCGCCGGCTCGCCGCGTGGTGGGCTGACCACGACGTGCTGGTGTCGCCGATCATGGCCGAGCCGCCGCCTCGCCTCGGCGAGCTGCGCAACCCCGAGACCGGCCGCGGCCGGCTGAACGACCTGCTGCAGTTCACCCCGCAGTTCAATGTGACCGGCCAGCCGGCGATGTCCGTGCCCCTGCATTGGGCTGCCGGCGACCTGCCCGTCGGCGTGCAGTTCGTAGGCCCCCATGCCGGCGAGGAGATGCTGCTGTCGCTGGCGGGTCAGCTCGAGCGGGCGGCCCCGTGGGCTGCGCGCACGCCGGCCGTGTGGGCCGGGAACGGCTGACGTCGGCGTTCGTGCGGGAGCAGGGGCTGAGGGGGCGGAAGGAACGCACATGCCAGCCGGCCACCACACCCCCGACCCGGCCGACACCTGCCGGCGCAGGGCCGATCGGCGTTCGGACGATGCCACGGCGCTCGCGCAGGCCTTCGCATCAGGGGAGACGAACCCCGTCGAGGCGATGCAAGCTGCCCTCGAACAGAAAGAACGGCTGAACCCGGCGCTGAACGCGATTATCCATCCCCGGCCCGAGCGGGCGCTGGCCGAGGCTGAAGCGTCGGCGCGACGCTGGTCGCAGCGGCGGGCGAGAGGCACCGCACTCGACGACATGCCTGACGATGGCGTGCTGTTCGACGGCGTGCCCATGGCGATCAAGGACCTCGGTTGTGAGCAGGCCGGCGAGTTCCATCACGCCGGTGCCCGTTTCCTGGTCGAGCTGGACTGGCAAGGCTCGCTGGACAGTCACCTGTACCGGCTGCTGCGCGGCGCCGGCATGGTCTCGGTCGGACGCACGAACACTCCCGAGTTCGGCACCACCATCACGACCGAGCCGGTTGCCTACGGTCCCACGGCGAACCCGTGGGACCTGACCCGCTCGCCCGGCGGCTCCAGCGGAGGCTCAGCGGCTGCCGTGGCGGCAGGCATCGTGCCCGTCGCGCACGGCAACGACGGCGGCGGGTCGATCCGTGTTCCCGCGGCAGCGTGCGGCCTGATTGGCTTGAAGCCGACCCGGGGCCGGATCTCGACCGCGCCGCGCCTCGGCGAGCACCGCGGCGGCTTCGCGGTGGACGGCATGCTCACGCGGACCGTGCGCGACGCCGCACGGTGCCTCGACATCATCAGCCTCCCGGCGCCGGGCGATCCCTACATCGCTCCCCCGCTCGACCCCGGCGAGTCGTTCGCCGGCTCGCTGACCGCCTCGCTGCCGCCGCTGCGCATCGCAGTGTCGACGGGCGACCGCGGCCGAGCGAGCCCACCCGTACGCCAGGCTGTTGAACAGGCTGCCGATCTGCTCGCCCGACTCGGTCACCGCATCGAGACCGATACAGCGCCCGACGGCTGGTTCAGCACGGAACTCGCCGACCACACGATTGTGGTGCGCACCGTCAGCATGGCAACCGAACTCGCCGGGTGGACGGAGCGTCTGGGACGCCCGATGACGTCCGACGACGTCGAGCCCGCCAACTGGTGGTCGGCGGAGCTGGGCGCATCGCTGCCTGCGTCGGCGTATGTGCAGGCACTCGAAGCGATCGCTCGCTGGCGCAGGCGCGTCATGACGTTCTGGAATGCCGACCCCGCTCGGGGTCCGAGCACGCCAAACCGCAGCGGCTTCGACCTGCTGATGACCCCCGTGCTCGCCGACGTCACGCCCCCCCTCGGCTACCTGGCCGATCCGGCCGACGGCGCCCGACGGATCGCCGAGCTAACGGTCTTCGTCAACCAGGCCAACATCAGCGGGCAGCCGGCCATCTCGCTGCCGACTGCGCGTGACGCCGACGGATTGCCGCTGGGTGTGCAACTGCACGCGGCGCACGGAGGCGAGCGTCTCCTGCTCGCCGTGGCCCGACAGATCGCAGACGCCGACGGGTTCATCTCGCTGGGCGACCTGCCACTCGACGCTGTGCCGCCCGGCATCGCCGCGCCCCCAGCGGTCCGTGAGCCCGCGGCCGATCGAGACCGGGAGCCAGGGCGGGAAGCGACCGCGCCATGACGCCCTCAGACCGGGCGCTCGCCCGAGCGGTCAAGCAGCTCGGCGCACTCGGCGAGGCCGTGCGCTGTGCAGTGGCGGTCACCGACGCCGAAACGGCCCGCACGCACCGTCGGGTCATGATCGTGCGGGTCGCGGCGTTCGCCCTGGGGGCTGCGCTGGCAATCGCCTGGGGCATCGGCTGGCTGCTGATCGTGGTCGCCGTCGTCGCTCATCAGCTCCTGCTCAACGTGCAGCGGCTGCTGGCCGCCACCGGCGACGGTCTCGTTCTGGCCGACATCGGATTCCGCAGGGCGGTCATCGTCGCCCGGTGGAATACCGGTGCCGATGCCACCCTGGTGCTTCGCCCGAGCAGCCCGCGAGTGGAGGTCTCTCTGGATGCGCCCCTCGACGACCGGGGCGTCGGCGAGCCGTGGACGGGCCACGTGAGCGGCACCGACCTCGACGGCTTCGAGGCCACCATTCGCGCGGCCGGCGGCGAGCCGCTGCGCCGGATGGCGACGGACTGATCCTCCTGCGTGACGCTCCCCGCACCGCTACAGACAGACCATCCCGCAAGCCCCTCCCCCGCACCATGGCCACAAGCGGGAAGCAACCGACCCAGTACGGTGACGCGCTGTGAGACTGCTGCGCTACACGCTTGCCGGTGACGGTTCGGCTCACGTGGGCGTGGCATCCGACGACGGTGTTGCCCAAATCGACGGCCTCGATGCGGGCGGGGGACCGATCGCCACCGTCGGTCGGGCCATTGCCACTGCGCTGGCTGATCCCGCAGCACTCGAGGGGGTGCCTGTCTCGGTTGCGTGGGAGGAGGTCAGGTTCGCCGTGCCGGCCGACCCCGGTGCCCGCATGCTGTGCGCCGGCACCAACTATCACAAGAAATACCCGCTGGGCGGCAAGGTGCAGGCCCCCGCGCAACCGGTCTATTTCAACAAGCCCCCCGGCACGCTCGTCGCACACGGCGAGGACCTGGTCCGGCCGTCGGTGTCGATCCAACTCGACTACGAGGTGGAGCTGGCCGTGGTCATCGGCCGTGCGGGGCGCCACATCGATGCCGCTGAAGCCCTCGATCACGTGGGCGGATACACGATCCTCAACGACGGATCGGTGCGTGACTGGCAGCGTCACAGCGTGGCGGCGGGCAAGAACTTCTTCCGCTCCGGCTCGATGGGCCCGTGGATCACCACGGCAGACGAGGTCGCCGACCCGGCGGCGCTCGAGGTGATCTGCCGCGTCAACGGCGAGGAGCGCCAGCGGGCCAGTGTCAGCGAGATGATCTTCCCGGTCGCCGAGATCATCGCGTACCTGTCGAGGGTGATGCCGCTCGAACCCGGCGATGTCATCGCCACGGGATCGCCCGAGGGCACCGGTGGGTCGCACGATCCGCCGCGCTGGCTGGTTGCGGGCGATGAGATCGATTTTGAGATTCCCGGCATCGGCATCCTCCAGAACCGGGTGATCGACGAGTAGCGGCGTCGCCCCGACGCAATCGAGCTGAGAACCGGCTGAGAAATCCTGGGGCGACACCCGCAGCCGACTGCCCATCGGTACCTTGGGCCGAAGGTCCCGGTCGTCGCTCGCGACGGCCACTGGCGACCGCAGGCTGACGACGGCGCCGGCCCGAGGCCGGCCGCAGCAAGGACGCGCCCGGTGCGAGGTTCACAGCGGCAATCGCGCCCCACCACTGCACGGCGCACCGCTGCACGCCCTGCCATTGGGCACCGCAGCGTGGCGCGCCGCGGAGCAGCAGCGATCGCGTTCGCCCTGGTCATCAGCGTCGTGCCGCTCGCCGGCACTGGTGCGCAGCCGTCCGACTCCGAGCTGCGCAAGCGCCAGGAGCAGCTCGAGCAGCAGCAGAAGGAGCTGGAGGCTCAGCTTGCCGAAGAGAAGCGGATCCGTGACGAGGCCCAGGCAGAACTGCTCGCGAAAGTCATGGAAGTCGACTTGGCGCAGGCTGACGTCAACGAAGTGCTCGAGGCCTTCGACCAGCTCAAGCTGCTGGTGAACGAGCAGCGTGCCGACCTCGACCAGGCCGAGTTGGCGTTGGCTGCTGCTGAGGCGTCAGTGGAGGCTGCGCTCCATCGACAGCTGTCGCTCGACGCACAGCATGACGAACTGGGGCTGCGGGTCATCGACCTCATCGTGCAGACCTACATCGGCCACGATGCCTTGATCGAAGGCTCCTACGGCCTGGTGCGCACCGGCGACATCTACGACGCCGCTCGTATTCGGGTGCTCATCGGCGCAGCGCTCGGCGATCTGAATGTGACCGCTGACCAGCTCAGAGCGCTCACCATCGATGCCGAGCTGGCACTGCGCGAGTTCCAACGGGCCGAGGAACTACGAGATGTTCGTCGCGTCGAGTCCGAGCAGGCGTTGGAGGACCTGCTCGACGCCGTCGAGCAAGAGGCCACCATTCTCACCGAGCTCGAGTACGTGCTTGACGCATTGCTCTATGAGCAGGCAGCGATGCAGGAATGGAATGCTGCCGCCGCTGCCGATGTGGCCGAGACCGCGAACCTGGTCAACAGTGCCATCACCGAGCAGCGGCGCATCGAAACGGAACTGAAGCGGCGCAAGGCAGAAGAGGAACGGAAGCGACGCGAGGCAGAGGAGCGAGCCCGCCGGCTGCGTGAAGGCACCGCAGGACAGCCCACCGACAACAACATCGACTTGAGCGAACTGACCTGGGTGGGCGGCATCCGAGTGCACGAATCGATTGCGAACAAGGTGCAAGACCTGCTCGAGCACGCTGCCCGTGACGGACTCAGGCTGACCGGCTGGGGCTACCGCACGGCCGCCACGCAGATCGCTCTCCGGCGGCAGAATTGCGGCACGAGCGAATGGGCGATCTGGCAGAAGCCCTCCTACCAGTGCCGCCCGCCAACGGCCCGACCCGGGCGTTCGATGCACGAGCGCGGCCTCGCTATCGACTTCATGTACAACGGTCGCTCCATCTCCTCCCGCAATACGGCGGGGTATCGCTGGCTGGCCGCCAACGCCGCGACCTACGGTCTCAAGAACCTGCCCAGCGAGCCTTGGCACTGGTCCACGAACGGCAGATGACGGGTCGAGCCGAGAGAGAAACCGAGTCGAGACAGGAGCAGGGTCGGCAGAGGCTGCGCTTGGGGGCGGACTCAGTCGTAGGTGGCTTCGCGCTGCCAGCGACCGCCCTCGACAGCGCAGAGATGGGCAGTACCGTCATCGAGCACCAGCTGGAGCCGGGCTTGGCGACGACGCCCGGCGGGATCCCACCAGCGCTCGTCCAACGGCCACGGCCCTGCCCACGCCGTGATGCGGCGAACACGCCCGTCGGCCCAGCGCAGCAGGGCCGGGGCGGCGGTGAGCTGTGCCCTGCCGCTCACGCCCACCGGCTCGTCGTTCGCATCGAGCACCACAAGCGGCTCGGGCTCGGCCATCACCTCGGCGGGAGCCGGCACGCCGAGCCGTCCCGGCCAGGGGGGCGTGGTGCTCGATGCGCCGGTCCCACGAGGACCGGCGGTGCTCGATGCGCCGGTCCCACGAGGACCGGCTGTGCCCGATGCGCCGGCCCCACGAGGACCGGCGGTGCCGAACGGGAGGCGTTGCTCGAAATCGGCAAAGCGGCGGCCGGAGCCCAGCCGCCCCACGGTGACCCCGTCGAAGCCGACCAGGGTCTGGACTCGCTGCAGCGCTCGCTCGGCCCGCTCGTCCGCCTCGGACTGGCCGCCCCAGAAACCGAGCTGGCGCCCTTCATCGGGAAGCGTCTCGACAGCCCGCAGCCGGATGAACGAGATACCGCCGGTGGGACTGTTCCGGCCCTTGGCACTGCGCCAGCCGTCGAGCTGCCAGCGCACACGGTCGACTACATCGGGCGGGCTGAAGCGAAACCCGTGGCGCCACCGCCCGCTGCTGGTCTCACCGTGCTCGGTTTCGGCGCTGACCTCCACACACACCAGCGCCTGACCCTCCCGGGCCAACTGGGCATCGAGCTGATCTGCCAGAGATTTTGCAGCAAAGGCCACCGTGTCGAGCCGGTCCGCGGGCGGGTCGATCTCGGTTCCGACGCTGAGATCAGGGTGAGCGGCGGCAGGCTGGCTCAGGCGAGGATCGCGCCCGCTGGCCAGTGCGTGCACCCATTCGCCTTGCCTGCCGAACCTGCCGACGAGGTCCCCCGCAGGCAGCGCAGCAAGGTCGCCCAGCGTGCGCAGGCCCAGCTGCCACAGCATGCTGATCAGATCGTCAGTGGTCCCGTCGGCAGCACAGCCCGTCAGCAGGGAGAACTCCCCGGTCAGCGTCCCCAGCGGCAACCCGCTCAGGAACTCTGCGCTGCTGCCGGGGGCCACCACCAGCACCGGCGTTGACGGAGTTCGGACCGACGCCACCCTCCCAGCAAGACCAGCAGCAAACACACCGTCGGCGATGCCGACGCTGACAGATGATGCTGGGTCGTGCGCGCCGGCTGTGCCCAATGCGCCGACGCCACGAGCGCCGGCTGTGCCCAATGCGCCGACGCCACGAGCGTCGGCGCCCAGCACTTCAGTGATAGTGCGATGCGCCAGCTCCGCCAGCGCCTCATCCCCGCCGTAGTAGCGCGACGGGCCTCTGGTGGCGACGACGCAGCAACCGGGTGCCAGCACTTCGACTCTCGGCGTCAGGTCTTCCAGCGCCGTGACCACGGGGGCGAAACAGCGGGCGTCGAGATCGGGGTCGTGCTCGGCAAGCTCCAAGACAGGACATTCAGTCTGAGCCTGGCGGCGACGCATTCCTGTGCGGATGCCCGCAGCAGCAGCCGCGGGCGTGACGGCGGTGATGCGTCCGGCGGACACCACCGCCGCTGGTGTGGCCGGGTCGAACCCCGCTGCGACAGCAGACCAGTTCCCGACCTCCGCCGCCAGCAGCCGCGGCGGGACATCGGCAGGCTCGTCCTGATTGGCCAAGCTGGTCCGGCTGTCTTGATTACCCCGCACGGCGCTGCAGCGGAACGACGGCATGGTCACCGCTTCCCGAGACATCGGCTGTCGAGATGCCGTCCTGGGCGGAGACGACCTGAGCAGGCCAGGAAACGGTGTCGATCGCACCGCGGACGGCAGTGATGTGCCCGCTGGCATCGGACAGCCACAGCACGGCTCGCCGCGGCAGCGACGCCGCACCGCGGCCCGCAGCAACCACCTCGGCCCGGCGTTCCCGCAGCCGTCCATGGCCTTGGGAGAGACCGGTCCACGCAGCACGTTCCACCGTCATGGTCACGTCTGGACTGAATGCGCCGGCTGGGTTTGATGCGCCGGCCCCACGAGCGCCGGCTGGGTTTGATGCGCCGACCTCGATCACCACGGTGCCGCGCTCTCGCAGGCGGGCCCGCAGGCGCCGACTATGGGCGGCTGCCAGTCGCACGCTCCCAGCCAGCAGGACGACATCGACGCTGCCGATCAGAGCATTCAGCACTTCGGCCGCGGCATCGCCGGGTTGGTCCACGAACGCCCACCGGTCCAGCGATGCGCCCCGCTCGGCCACTGCTGAGACACCCATGCGTCCCAACCCCACCGCGGTCACCCACCCGCCGGTTCGCGAGACCTCCGCCGCAAAGGCCGCTGCCAGGGTCAACGCCCCTGGGCCCTGAGTGGCCAGCACCGATCCCCGAACCAGCCCCGGCTGTGTCAGCAGCGGGACAAGATCTTCAGCGACCGGCAGCAGTCGCTCGCTGCGGCCGACAGCCATGTCGCTCAGACGCACGTCTCTGCCGCTGTCCTTGCTGCTATCGCCTCTGCAGCCATCGCGACAGACTAGACGAACAATCGTGTCCACAAACGATTGTTTACGGCCGTCGTCGGTGCTCGTGCTGTATCTGAAGTGTCCACGGCAGCGGTGACACGTTGTGAGAAGCGGAGTTGCGTCGGGCTACTGCATCCCGACCGGCAGGGCGTTACTTCGTGCCGACCAGCAGGGTGGCGCCGATCGGTCCTGCGTGCTCGCTGTGCAGCGTGCCGGCGGAAACCTCGCACCAGTCCCCCACCCCCATGACCCGGGTCTCGTCTTCCAGCCCCAGCCGGAACTCGCCATCGGTCACCATGGCCATAGCCGAGAAATCGTGGCTGTGGAGCTCACCGTCGGCATCGGGATCGAACGAATAACTGCGGGGCTCCCCATACCCCCGCGCCGCAAGCTCAGCACGAAACTCTTCTTCGGTCATGCCGCAACAGTACCTACCGGTAGTGAGCGAACAGCTCTTCGATGAGCTCGGCGATGCCGTCGGAGGTGTGGCCCCGGGAGAGGTCGATGGTGGCCACGTTGCCGTACACGTGAATGTGGTCGACACCGCCTCGCTGGAACAGGCGCCATGCCAGCAGATCGGCCGGGTCCTCGGCGCTGGCGGCATCTTCGACGCTGTTGTAGTACCGGTGGCCCGCCCCGGTCAGCGGACGGTTGGTCTCGAACTGCACCGTGCCCACACGGACCGACGACGGTCGTTCTGCTACGCGAACGGGCTGACCCATGGCCGATGAGCCTAGACAGATATGTCGCTAGCTTGGGACTGCTCACATTCCGGATTTGCCACTGCTTGTACGACACAGGAGCCCGACATGGCCGCTGCCGACACCGCTGAGATCACCGAGGAACAGTTTGCTGCCGAAGCACTGGAGTTCTTGGAGGCCAACGCCAAGCGCAAGGCCGAGCGGCGCGAGTTCGTGTGGGGCGAGGGGCCCGACAACGCGGCGCTCTTCGAGGAGATCGACCGCAAGCGCGAGCAGCAGGAGCTGGAGGCGTCGAAGGAGTGGCGGGCCGCCAAGTACGACGCAGGCTTCGGCTGGATCAGCGGTCCGGCCGAGTTGGGCGGCGGCGGCATGCCCCGCAAGTTCGAGCGCGTCTGGGGCCAGCTCGAGAGCCAGTTCGACACGCCCGACGGCGGGTTCTTCGGCATCGGCCTGGGCATGGTGGCGCCCACCATCCTGGCCCATGCCCAGGCCGACGTGTCCGCCGACGTGCTGCCCAAGATGTACCGGGCCGACATCGTGGGCTGCCAGCTGTTCTCCGAACCGGGCGCGGGCTCAGACCTGGCCAGCCTGCAGATGCGGGCCGAGCGCGACGGCGAGGAGTGGATCCTCAACGGCCAGAAGGTCTGGACCTCGGGCGCGCACTATTCCGACATCGGCGAGGTCATCGCCCGGTCAGACTTCGACCTGCCCAAGCACCAAGGCCTGACGGGGTTCCTCGTGGACATGAAGGCCCCCGGCGTGGACGTGCGGCCGCTGCGGCAGATGACCGGTGGCGCCAACTTCAACGAGGTGTACTTCACCGACGTCCGCGTGCCCGACTCGAACCGCCTCGGCGAGGTCAACCAGGGCTGGGGCGTGGCGCTGACCACGCTGATGAACGAGCGCGCGGCGATCGGCGGCGGATCGGGCGGCGGCACCGGCGGGGGCAGCTTCACCAAGCTGTCCGCGATGGCCGCCCACTACGGGATGGCCGACGACGCGTTGGCCCGCCAGAAGCTGGCTGAGATCTACACCCACGGCAAGGTGCTGGGCTGGTCGAACCAGCGCACGATGGATGCGCTGCGGGCCGGCAAGACGCCAGGCCCCGAGATGTCGCTGTCGAAAATGGGCCTGATACGCCAGATGAATGCCACCTGCGAGTTCGTGGCCGACACCATCGGGCCCAAGCTGGTGGTCGACTCTGGAGAATGGGGAACGTTCTCGTGGGCCGGCTACGTGCTGGGCTTCCCGGCGATGCGGATCGCCGGCGGCTCAGACGAGGTGATGCGCAACATCGTTGGCGAGCGCGTGCTGGGCCTGCCCAAGGAGCCTGGCATCGACACCACCAGCCCCTTCCGCGAGCTGAAGGTCGGCACCCAGCGCGCCGAGTGAGCTGACGTTCATGAAGATCGGGTTGGCGCCCACGAACAGCGACTACGGGCCTGCGACCGCGGACATGGCGGTCGAGGCGGAGCAGCGGGGCTACGACTCGCTGTGGGTGGGCGAGCACAGCCATATCCCTGCAAGCCGCGAGACGGTTCACCCCGACGGGGGCGATCTGCCGACGCTCTACTGGCACATGCGCGATCCGTTCGTGTCGCTGGCGACGGCTGCGTCGGCGACGTCGAAGATCAAGCTGGCGATGGGCGTGTGCCTGGTGCTCGAGCACGAGATCCTGGACCTGGCCAAGAGCGTGGCGACGCTGGACGAGGTGTCCGACGGTCGGCTGCTCTTCGGCGTCGGCGTGGGCTGGAACCGTGAGGAACTGGCCAACGTTTCCGGCGTGCCGTGGGCGCAGCGCTACAACGCCATGCGCGAGACGGTCGAGGCGCTGCGGCTGCTGTGGACCGAGCACGATGCGCAGTACTCGGGCGAGTTCGTCAACTTCGCGCCGGCGTGGGTGTACCCGAAGCCGACCCAGCAGCCCGGACCGCCGGTGCTGGTGGGCTGCCGGGGTCGGATCGGGATGCGCCACGTCGCCGAATACGCAGACGGCTGGTGCCCGCTTGATGTCGGCTTCCGGGACGTGCGAGTGGGCATCGAGCGGTTCCGCACCGCGGTCGAGGCTGCGGGGCGCAATCCCGACACCATCCCGATCTCGATGTACTGCTACGCGAACCCCGACGCAGAGAAGCTGGAGATGTACGGCAGCCTCGGCGTCGAACGGGTTGTGCTCGCCGCCCCCGACGGCGCGGAACGGCTGGCGCGATTCGTCGACCGCAACCAGCACCTCCTCGACGCCTTCGCCGACTGAGGTCCGCGGCGGTTCGGGCGCCTCAGAGCCGGTCGGGCAGGTCGGCGAGAGGGACGAGTTCGGCTTGGGGAGTCTCGATGTCGCCCTCGGGCAGCATGAAGCGCCAGAACGCGATGCCAAAGGGGCGGCCCTCGGTGTCGAGCCGGTTGGGAACGCCCGGGTCGGTGTGGGAGATGACGGCAGTGAAGCTGCCGTCGGCATCGGCGATCATCTGGGAACGGTTGAGCGAGACGGAGCGGTTCGCGTAGTCGAGCGACTGCAGGTGGCGGTTCCACAGGCTGATGTTGGCGTAGCGGCACCGGGGCCAGCGCCCGCGGATCACCAGCGCCTCGTCGGGCCCGACCACGAACGGCGCCAGTGCGTACGCGGCGTCGGTGGCCGACAGGCCGAGGTCGCCGGGGAGGCCAGGCGGCGGGAACTCGTTCGGCACCAGCGACACCCAGGATCGGGGCTCGCCCTGGGCCATCGGCACACGGTCGGTGGTGAGCTCGCGAATGAACGCGGCGATGCGCCGGATGCCTGCGCTCACGGTGGCGTCGGATGGCCGAGGCGGAGGGGTGCCGTCGATCACCTCGATCTGCATTGCCGGCCACCGGTTTGGGTCGGTGCCTGCGTGGGTGGTGTCCTCGAAGTAGTGGCGGCTGATGATCTGCCCTTCCTCAGGCGGTGGCGCAAGCCAGTTGCCCCCCTGCGGCTCGCCGCCGATGACGATCTCGAACCGGCCGTCGGCGTCCACATCCAGCGTCGTGTCGTTCAGCACGCCGAGCACCTGGTTCTCCATCGACCCCCAGCCAGCGCTCGACTCGACGGTGATCGACAGGTAGTCGGCGTCCTTGGTCTCCCCCCGCACCCGGTAGGCGTACTCGGCCGAGACTGGAGCCTCGAAGTAGACCGTGTCGGGGTTGTCGCCGAGCAGCTTGCGGTTCGGTGTCACCAGGCGCTCAAAGCGTGGGGCGGACGGGTCGCGCTCGAACAGCCCCACCAACCCCCATTGCAGGTAGTGCATGAGGGCACGGTGCGCCTCGACGGCGTCGTCGGCGGTGTGCAGGTTCCATTCGGGCGACACCCAGCGCTCATCGACGTCGCGCAGCACCTCACCCAGTTCGGCGAGTGCCCGGCGCGACTCGGTTTCGGGAAGCGGATCCATGATCGCGGCCGCCTCAGCCCTCGGGGGGCAGGTCGAAGCGCTCGATGTAGGGGGCCGTGGCGTCGCGTATGCCCTCGGCAGTGAAACCCCAATCCTCGGGCTGGTAGCGATGCACGCCGTACTTTCCCTTGGGTTTGTGCGTCAAGTAGCCCCGCACGGCGGTGGCATAGGCGTCGGTCATCGTCAGCCCCATCTGCTCAAGGGCAGGGCCCAGCGTCCCGACCGGGTCGGTCACGAGCTGTACGTAGTTAACGTCCACGAAGCGCTCGTCTGGCACGACGCCCGTGGCTCGCAGAGTCACCGAGTCGTTGAGGGCGAAAGCGAATGCATCGTGCACGAACTGGGCAACTTCGGCAACGTCCAGTTCCTCGAAGCGCATCCAGTGAACCATGGCGATCATGCTGGCGGTGGAGGCCATGGTGCGGGCCGGATCGCGATGGGTCTGGATCACCCAAGCGTCTGCGAAGGCCTCGAACAGGTTCGGCAGAACGAACAGGTGACCGGGCGTCTTGAGCACCCACTGCGTGGGGCCGGCGCCGTGCTGAAGCGCCTGGAGGATCTGCCGCTCGTAGCGATAGTTCACGTCCGGGTCGGGCAGCCAGCTCTGCAGCTGGGCGATCATGCTCCAGTGGAATCCGGCGAAGCTGCCGGTGGTCAGTGTGATGCACTCGACCGGCAGATCGGCCCGGAATTCGTGCATGGCCAAGACCTCGGGCTGGATGTCGGCCCAGAACTGCTGCTCGCACTCCCCGATCTCGAGTCGATCGGCGAGGCCTGCTTCGGGCAGCGGCACCGGGTGCAGCGCTTCAGCACCGAGGGGCGCTCGCAGGTCGGGATGCAGTGCGAGCAGCTCGAACAGGATGGTGGTGCCCGAGCGGGCCGGGCCAGCGATCATCACCGGTGCCGCCACGGGCTCCTCGGTGATCTGTGGCTGGGCGTTGATAGCGGCGGTGAGCAGCAGCCGGGTGCGCAGCGAGCGCAGCAGCTCCTGCTTGGTCATCAGCCGACCCAGCAGGTGCATGGGCGAGGCGTCCAGCTCGGCAGCCAGGGCCTCGAAGCGCTTCTGCCACTCGGGATCACCCAGGTCGCCGGCCGGCATGTCGCCGACCGACGCCGTGGCCAGCTTCAGCAGCTCACCGGCGTCAATGGGCACCAGGTCCTCGGGTCGCCCCCCGATCGAGTCGCCCATGAGGTTGATGCGCCGCACCCAGTCAGGCCGGCTGTAACGCTCTGCCATGGAAGGAAGTGCATTGCTTTCATAAGACATACGGCCGGCAAGGTACCAGCACGCCACCGCTGACGACCCCGATCCACAGGCACACGTAGGTCAGCGAGCAGGCACGAAAACCGTTGGAGCGGTCGTGTCATGTCTGGTTACGGCGACGGCGTGGTTGTTTCGAAGGATGGTTCGCCGGAGCCGTTACCTCAGAACCATATGTAATACCATATGAACATGGCTCGACGCGAAGTACTGGTCCAACTCGACGACGAACTCATCGAGCGCCTTGCAGAGATCGCAGACGCCGAAGGGACGAGCAGGTCGGAGCTGCTGCGAAGGGGCGCACGTGCCGTGATCGAGGCTGCCGATCTCATGGCTGCCGATGCTGAGCTCATGGCTGCGTATCGGCGACAGCCGCAAGACGAAGCATTCGTTGAAGCCGCGACACGGCTCGCGGCGCGAACCGCGATCCCGTGGTAGCGCGTAACGAGATCTATTGGGCCGAACTCGGGGAACCCGCTGGCCGACGGCCCGTCTGCGTTCTCACAAGGGACTCTGCGACCCGAGTCCTCACGGCAGTCTCATGTGCACAAGTCACGCGCACGATGCGAGGAATCCGCTCGGAGATCGAAGTCGGCATCGATGAGGGTCTGCCTGAGGTCTGCGTCATCAACTGCGACAACATCTTGAGCGTGCCGATCGGAGCCCTCGACGCAGAGCCGGTTGGCCGCCTCAACACGTTCAAGCGGGTGCAGCTCGACCAAGCACTCCGCTACGCACTCGACATCGTCTACTGACGTGCCCATGCCCCAGAATCCGGCGGACTCGACGCATCTCTGACGGCCGACCGCCTGAGCGCGCCGCGCGATGGTGAGCGATCACAGTGACGGGTCCATCACGTCATCAATATCGGTCCGCAGCCGCACGGGATCGACGGTCGGGAGGAGCCGCCAGCGCTCGAGCAATGTCGAGGCATCGAGCGCCCGGCGAGGAAGGGGACGCAGTTCCGCCACCGGCCGGCCAGACCGTGTCACGGCGAGCCGTTCGCCCGCCTGCACACGGGCCAAGACATCGCCCCCGTGCCTACGGAGCTGCCGGATGGACACCTTGTCCATGACCCCATTGCATCACGCGTGGTGCAGCCATCGGATGACTCGTTGACGCTCATGGTGGCCGTTTATGTACAAAATAGAAAATTTCTTTTGTACATTTCGATCCGGCTGCTACCGTTCAAACATGATCGTCGCGGCAACGGAATTCCGAGCACAGCTGCGTCACTGGTTGGACTGCGCCCGAGCCGGCAAGGAAGTGGTCATCACTGAACGTGGGGTCCCTGTAGCCAGGCTCTCAGGCATCGACTCCGCGCCGTTGATCGAGCGATTGACAGCGCAGGGTGTGATTTCAGCTCCTGAGAGCAGCGATCGACCCCAGGCCTCCGACCAGCAGCTTCCGCGACCCCGTTCGTCTTTGTCCGAGTTGGTGAGCGACCAACGGCGCTGAACGGTGGCCATTGCCTACTTCGATGCCAGCGCGCTGGTGAAACTGATCGTCGACGAAGCAGGAAGCGATGTTGCAGCGGCGATCTGGGATGGATGTGACGCCGCCTTCGCCAGCAGGCTCGCTCATCCCGAAGTCTGCGCTGCGCTCGCTGCCGCAGGACGACGCGGCGACCTCAGTCCCGAAGACGTGGCCGAGTGCGAGCACCACTGGCAGCGGCTTTGGGCCGGCGTCCGCCCAGTCGAACTCAACGCGCAGGTCGAACAGACTGCCTGCAGGCTCGCCCGACGTCACAGGTTGCGCGGTGCCGATGCCGTCCATCTCGCAAGCGCTCTGGCACTCGACTCGGCTGACCTCGTGGTCGCAGTGTGGGATCGCCGCCTCCACGCCGGCGCACTCGCCGAGCGGCTTGCCGTCGTGCCCGCCACCCTGCCGGTCGCCAGGGGCGCTTGAGGAGCATGTTCACGGGCGGGGATAGCTTCACACCATGAGCCAATCGGAGCTGCCGCGAGCCATCGACTTCATATTTCCTGCTCTCGAGGCTCTGAGGGAACTCGGGGGCTCAGCGCGACGACACGAGGTCATATCTGCTGTGGCAATACGCGAAGGCCTCACCGATGCACAGCTTGAGGCTCGCTACCCAGCCAGTGGCGATCTCATTGCGGCTGATCGGATCAGTTGGGCTCTGACTGATCTCAAGAAGATGGGTGCCGTCGAAAATTCCAGCCGCGGCGTTTGGGCAATCACGGAGACCGGCCGCGGAATCGAGACTCAATCCGAAATCGACATACAGTTACGGGCCGTTCGAGCCGAGCTCGCAACTCGGTCGGTACAGCGCAATCTCAACGAGCAAGCTGACGCCGACGGCAGTCTCGTGGTTCGAGCAATTCGAACCGGCTAGCTCTCCGTCCGCGACTGGGCCAACCACATAACGCCAACTGGTTCTCGATCTAGGCCAGCGACGACTCGCCGCGGCGAGTCACTCGGATTCGGCCGTGCTGGCCAGGCTCTCGGCGAGGGTTTGGATCTCGGCGAGGGCGGCTTCGAGGTCTTCTGCGATCTCGGCTGCGAGCACGTCTGGAGGCGGCAGGTTGTCGGCGTCCTCGAGGCTCTCGTCTCGCAGCCAGAACAGGTCGAGGCTGACTTTGTCACGGGCGATCAGCTCGTCGTAGGTGTAGGGCTTGAACCGCTCGGATTCCTTGCGTTTGTGGCGGGCATCGGCTCGGTAGCAGGCGACGAAGTCGTCAAGATCGGTTCTGGTGAGCGGGTTCTGCTTGAGGGTGAAGTGTTTGTTGGTGCGCAGGTCGTACACCCACAGCTCTCGAGTCCACGGGTCCTCGGCACCTTCGCGGCGTCGGAAGAACAGCACGTTGGCCTTCACGCCCTGGGCGTAGAAGATCCCCGTGGGCAGTCGCAGCAGGGTGTGGACTTCGCAGTCGTGCAGCAGCCGGCGGCGGATCGTCTCGCCGGCGCCCGCCTCGAACAGCACGTTGTCGGGCACCACCACTGCAGCGTCCCCGCCGATCTTCAGCAGGCTCACCACGTGCTGGACGAAGTTGAGCTGCTTGTTGCGGGTAGTCGCCCAGAAGTCCTCCCGCTCATAGCTGTCCGAAGACGACCGGCCGAACGGCGGGTTCGTCAGCACCATGTCGAAGGGCTTGCCGGGCGCATCCCGCAGAGCGTCGTCCACGACGATCGGCGAGTCGGACTCGGGGCTCTCGATGCCGTGCAGCAGCATGTTCATCGCGCACAGGCGGGCAGGCAGGTCAGCGATCTCCCAACCGGTGAACGCACCCGAGCGCAGATGGGCGACCTGGTCAGGCTCCAAGTGCGGGAACCGCTCCACAATCGACCGGTACGCACCTAAGAAGAACCCGCCCGTGCCGCACGCAGGGTCGCAGATGCGGTGGCCGGGCTCGGGCGCCATCACATCGACGATGGCGTTGATGAGCGCCCGCGGCGTGAAGTACTGGCCCGCTCCCCTGGCGCCCTCCTGGGCAGTCTTCTCGATCAGGCCCTCGTACGCATCGCCCTTGAGATCGGCGTCGTAGCTCATCCACTCATGCTGATCGATGAACTCCTTGACGAGCTGCTCCAGCTTGGCGGGCGTCTGGATGCGGTTGCGGGCCTTACCGAAGACCACACCGAGCATGTCCTCGCTGCTGCCCAACGCCGACAAGCACTCGCTGTAGTGCGCTTCGAGATCTGATCCCGAACGGCTCAGCAGCGACTGCCAATCATGCTCGACCGGCACGATGCGCTCGCCGCCGAGCATCACGTACTGCTCGTCAGCCATCTTCAGAAACAGCAAGTACGTGAGCTGCTCCAGATAATCGCCGTACGACAGTCCGTCGTCGCGCAACACATCGCAGAAGTCCCACAGCCTCTGCACCAACGCCTTCGGATCCTGCGCGGCCACCCGCTCACGCTACGCCGTGAGGCCCGGCGGCGGCGGATGCACGGGTGAACCGCGTGGTGTGCTGCCAAGCGCGGCGGCGACGCGAGTCGGTTGGCGAAATCGACTTCATTTCGCAAAGCACTGAGGTCTACGCTGGAAACGTGACCGACGACGAGCTGTACCGACTCTTCGGCAAGACCCCGACCCATGAGATACCCGCGCGTGAGCTCCGCGTCGGCGACGTCGTGCGAATCGAGGTTCCCGCTTCGTCGGGGCAAGGCTTCACCGCTCTCATGGTGGACGCAGTCGACACAGGCGACGCGGGCAAGATCGCCGTGCACTTCGGCGAAGGACACTTCGTCGTCGAGTATTCAAGCTCCAACCCGGACCACCAGATCATCGACATCGACTCGATCGAGGAGCCCGAGACTCCACGGCAACTCTCGTTCGACGCCGATGACGTGGTGACTGTCGAACTGGCCGTTTCTGCAGCATGAACGACCGCTACTTCGCGGTGTCCATCGACGGCACCGACTGGAGCGAACACATCCTGAGATTCGGGCTGAGCAGGTCAAGGACGACGCTACCGAAACCAGAGTCGGGAGGTCCGACGTCTCAATCCGGTCGCCGAACTACATCGCTCCGGTTCACATTCCGCAAGTCCGAGGACACAGAGGCGCTCGTCGGCACTATCCCTCCGGACACCAATGCTGAGGTGTTGCTCATCTTGGCCCACGAAGATGAAGGTCATCGCTCAGTCGCGGCTTACTGCATGGACGCGACGACACTTCCGCCGCCGTGGGATACCAGCGTCGAGGTTGACGGCGAGGACTGCTTCGAGTCGGACTGGTACGTCGAACACATGACGGCCTGCCGCTATCGGTTCCCATAGCCGTCAAGACCGTCGGCAGACGGCTCTTACCGGAGCTAACGCCAACACAGCCGCACAGGCCTCATTGTGATTCGAAGTTCCAGTCGATGTGTTTTCCGCTGGCGACATGCAGGACCATCCACCCGCTTCTGCCGAGCTCGCTGGTGAGGACACCGAGAACCTCGGGCGTCAGGTCTTCCTCGTCCAGGCGCACCAGCCGGAACTCCGCATCGTCCTCGACTTCCAGTCCTGCTCCACGCAAGTCGTGTCGACACTCGGCCCAGTTCGCCTCGATCAGCTCCTGAGTGTGCTGAGCTAGCCGACAGAGCCGCATCGCCTTCCACACATGCTTCAGGTTCGCCCCGCTTGCCGTCGTGCCCCCTCCCGGTGGAGCGATCGCCATGTCGCCTACTCGGGTGACCACGTTCATGTTCTTGCGGCGCAGCTCCTTCCTCTCACGATCAGAAAGGGCATCTCCGCTGACACCTTGCAGCTGGTGCGACCGCAAGAAGTCGGGCCAGTTGCGGTGGATGATGTCGAGAAGCTCCGGATCGGACCATCCGAAATCACCGGCGTCGCCCAGCTGAGGATGTCGTCGCACATCTACGAACAAGACGTCATCGGCACCGACGCCTGCAAACAAGAGCCAGTCCGACCGCTCCACATATTCGTCGGCTGGGTTCGCCTTGTGGCTCAGATGCAGGTGGTGAAGTCCGAAGTCGTTCAGCATGCCGTCAGACTTCTCGGAGTCGAGCGCTCGGTTACTCAGGAATTCCGCGAGATCGCCGCCGGTAGCGAATCGTCGTTCGATCTCAGTGAGCGGGCGGCGGTAGCGCTCCTCAAGCGTGGTCAACCTCGCTCTCAGTTCAGCCGACCAGTGCACCGAGCGAGGACGCTGGCTGATCATCGTCGCCCTGGCCCGGAAGTACCGCTCCGCGAGAAACTCCGGATCTTCCGACCTACTGCGATCAAAGCTGATCGAGTGCTCGTCGAGGTAGCGGACGATCTCGTCGGCGATGTCGCGCTCGAAGTCCATTTGTGGCATGCGGGTCCGGTCCTGTTCGCCCCTGCGCTATGCCGGCGACCCAGGTGCCACCAACACAAACGGTTCATCTTGCGTTGGTGCGTTGACGACCGCAACCACTGACCGGCGTCGGGACGCGCCGAGGCCCGACCATCAGCCAGCAGGTATCCCATCCGTCAGGTTGAAATCGTCTATCGACGCCGTGAAGTCAAGTGCAAGATTGGACACGCACAGCCGGGCGGACACGATGATCCCGGCGACTCCGCGAATCGAGGAGGCTCGCGAGCATGACGGCGGACTACAAGCATGACCAGAGACCTGACGCGACCCCGCATTCCAGTGAGACGGACTCCTTCACCATCGCCTACTACTTCTTGCCGCTCGAACGACCGCTGTCGATCGACGACAAGTCGATCGTCCGAGCTGGCGGGAGGCCCCCGATTCACGTGCAGGGCTACGAAGACGACTACTTGGACATCGGCTGGGATGATCAACGGGGGCTTGTGGGCTGTCGCATCAGCTGCTGCATTCACCAGATTCCATGTGACGCCATCGAGATAGGACAGGTCGCCGCCCACCGGGCCGCAATCACCGCATTCCCGCACTCTGCGCATGCCGACGCGTCGTCGTGGTCTTCAGCCACCGTGACGATGCACGATGGAACGGGAACAGTGGTCGACGATCGATGCGAAGACTCAGCGACACCGCCGACGGTCACAGTCACGGTCGCTGAGGTCGCAGTTCGTGTGCCGAACGACGGCGCGGTCGCGGTGAGCGAAGGACTCGACGTGGCTGTGGCGTTCGTTGCGGACCTGCAGCGGGCTTACAGCACCGTGGCACGACAGCCAATGCCGACGATGACACGTTCTCGGCTTCCGTGGATGCTTCCGTACGCGATACGAACGGTGTCTCCCGACCAAGCTGCGCCGGAGTGGCCGGCAGGCAAGGACATCCGCTACTTGCTGCCGCAGACGCTCGACGAGCGCCGGTTCATGCCATTGCCCAGTGACGAGAATCCGGCGCGATGGACTATTGAAGATCTCGGCTGCGCCCTGACACCGGTGCTGGAAGGCCCATTCCGCCAAGTGCAAGAGACATGGCGAAACGCCAGCGTCGCCTTCCAGCAAGGCGATCTTGCAGTCGCCGCCATCCTGCTGGGAGTCACCTGCGAGCAAGTCATCCGGACGCTACTCCAGTGCTTGCTCTGGGAAGACGACACGCAGCCCGAGAACGCCGCCGAGTTCCTGTTCCAGAGGAAGGGCAACACCAAGAGCGCATCGGACCTGCTAAGCCAACTGCGATCCCGGCTATCGCAGTCGCCAAGCCGTGACGAAGCAGCGGTGACTCACGCTCGCAGTGTTCTCGACCTGCGCAATCGTGTCCTCCACCGAAGCCATGAACCGGATGTCATTGAAGTGCAGGCAGCAACGGACGCGTGCGAGCGGTTCGCTGCCTGGACTCGCGAGGGACTGCTCGCTCGCATCAAGCGTTACTCAGCGACGTGCGAGATGACGCTCACACCCGATGTCGTCGACGCATCGCAGGCGGCTCTTCTCGATGCCGTGTTCACGAGCACTCTTCGACCCATGCGGCCCCACGAGAACCTCAGGAACTACCAAGTCGAGATCGACAGGCATCTGCCCGGCAATGAATCCATGCGGGAGCGCAAGGCGAGGCCCGATCCGGCGATGGACTGGGTGTTGATGTGCTTGGCGTATCCCAACGGGGTGACCCGCTGGTTCGGCCTCGACGAGTCAAACTGGCTGGCCTACGTCGCAAGGCCGCCTGATCGTCTCAGTGAATCGCACTGGCAAGCGCTCCGAAGCAGCTTCCAGCAAATCCGGGCCGAGCGCGACGAGTACGGTGACCAGCCGATCACGGTCATCCGCTGCATGCACATCGACCCAGAGCCGCAAGCCGCCATTCCACAACTTCATTCGTGGTTCAAGATCTGCCCGCTTGACCGCTTCGAACGTTACGCAAGCTGTCCCACGCCATACATCGCATCGGGCTGAAGAAGTCACCTCGATCTAACTCACTGACAATGACCGATCTAGCAACCTCTCGACCTGCCGGCGCGAGAGGCACCGCTCTGCGGTGGCTCACCGCAGATGCGGTCGCATAAGCGCGCTCTCGAAGTGGGAATCTCGAATAGCGGCCCCCGGACGGTCACCTTCTGCCACCTCTGCGTTCTGGGTCCATCGCCACAACTGCTGCCGATGCCAAGCAGTTGAGTTCGAGTTACCCGCAGAATCTCAGCCCGGCGAGACCCAATCTGGCGACTAGCTTGATCTTCACGACACACGGTCGAAAAAACTCCCATAAAGCTCTGTGATCGCCATGTACGCTATGCGCCGCTCGCGATCCCCAAGAGATAGTTGACATGCCGTTCAAGACGTATCAGTCACGCATCGACCTTCCTGCAGATCCAGAACAATTGTTCAGAGATCTCCCTCGCGGAACAGGTGACATTTCAGCTCTATGGACGCATCAGAGTGACGTCATACGCGCTTATGTCGAGCAACACACAACTACGCCGGACATAGCGCTCGAGCTGCCAACCGGTACTGGCAAGACGCTTCCCGGGTTATTGATCGCTGAATGGGTAAGGTTGCGCGACAAGTGTCACGTCATATATGCGTGTCCTACTCAACAACTTGCCCGTCAGACAGCACTGGCTGCACAGAAAGCTGCTCTTTCCGTTTCATTGCTCGTTGGGCCCAACCGAGATTGGCCAGTACAGGACAGAACCGCCTTTGCGGCTGCTGAGCGCCTAGCGGTCACCACATATAGCTCGATATTCAACAGCAGCCCCAAACTGGAGCCGGCACAGCTAATTGTATTCGACGACGCTCATGCCGCTGAGCAATACGTAGCAGATGCGTTCAGCGTACGAATCGTACGTTCCGAAATACCGGACGCCTACTCGAACTTGCTGAATGCTATCGCGCCGGGCCTAGACGGCCTCTACTTGGAGCAACTGAGAAGCGATAGTGGAAGCTCTGCCTTAGGATCTTCTCCGAGATTGGTGCTCCCTGTTCAGGACGAGAACGTCCTTAGGAATCTGGATAGGGCATTGGCAGGGATTTCGAATTCTGATATCGAGTTTCGCCTTCAGATGATCCGAAAGGGTCTTGCCAGTTGCCTGGCATTTGTCGCACCAGACTCAATCTACATTCGGCCCCTCATTCCGCCTACCCATGAGAACTATATCTTTCGCGATGCTCGACAACGAATATATCTCTCAGCGACCCTCGGCCGCGGCGGGGAATTGGAAAGAGCGTTTGGACGAGCCCCAATCAATAGACTGCCGTTACCGAGTTCGTCACAGGAGCCGCGTGCGGGCCGTCGATTCTTCCTCTTTCCAGCTCTGATTGAAGATAGTACCCCAGATGCGGCGATTGAGGCGATTACTCGTCGCGTCGGCAAGGCGCTCGTCTTGACTCCTGATACGCAGTCTGCGCGAGACTTTTCCGCGAGACTGGCTCCCGATGATTGGCCCATATTTGACAATCGGAATATTGAAACCTCGCTGAGCCACTTCGCTGTAGCAACCAATGGAGTTTGTGGCCTCGCTAACCGATACGATGGAATTGATCTCCCCGGCGACGCATGTCGGCTCGTAGTTCTCCGCGGACTTCCAGATTCGTTGTCTCTCATGGAGCGCTTTCTCAATGACAGAGCCCGAGCTG
The DNA here is from genome assembly GCA_965116715.1 of Acidimicrobiales bacterium. Lineage (GTDB taxonomy): Bacteria > Actinomycetota > Acidimicrobiia > Acidimicrobiales > Poriferisodalaceae > Poriferisodalis. The sequence continues at coordinate 3,153,643 of OZ220724.1, read as the reverse complement.
GATCAACGTCGGCAGAACGGATACGTACTCGAGTTATCCAAGGTACTGGACGATGCACTCGCGATCCAGAAGACACAGCGATCGTCGCTGTGTGCGGATCTGACCTGACCAACTACCTGTCGAGACCCGATACACGCAGCGCCCTCGGACCTGAGCTTCAAGCCGAGATAGATTTCGGGCGTGACCATAGTGCACTACCTCTAGACGAAGTCCTGCAGCTCGTCGATGCATTTCTTTCCCCGGATCGCTCAGCCTTCCGAGCGGGCGAGGACTATATCGCTTCTCGAAGGCGAGATGTAGAGGTGAGTGCCCCTGAGGGCAGTGAGATACTGGCACGAGCAACGGATATTGAGGTGGCCGCATGTGCGGATGCGTGGTCTGGTCGCTGGAGCGAAGCAGGTCAGGAACTTTATGAGGCGGCCACCATTTTGGGCCAAGGCGGAGAGGCCACTCGAGGATACCGCGCATTCTTGCTCCACCTATCCGGTACGTGGAAGTATCGAGCTGGCATCGAGCGTTCCTCTGCCGATCTTCAATCGACTGGTCTGATGCTGACTGACCAAGCGATTGAAACAGCGCGACCTTCACACTGGCCGAGAGAAATGAAGCTTCTCGCGGCTGGGCACTATCCGACGGCGGAGCAAGTAGATCAAATCGGTGCGCGCAGGCTCGGCGAGAGGCTAGGAACGAGAGGCAAGTCGAGAGTACAAGAGCAGGTGCAGCAAATGCTCGGTGGACTCGGACAATCTCAAGCGCGGCCATACGAAGCAGCTCTTCGGCTTCTTGGTGAAATGATCGGCGCCGAAGCGTGGAAGCCCAAAGAGGGGGCTCGATGTGATTCGGTTTGGCGATGGGACGACGAACTCTGGATCACAATTGAGGCAAAGAGCGGGCAAGATGCAAATGGCTTGATTTCTCGACGAGATATTCGACAAATCGGCGATCAATTGGAAACTCTCCGGTATGATCTAAGTGCAGGTGACATTCCCGAGGGAAGCATCGCTCTTCTTGTATCTCCGCGCCAAATCCTAGCTCCTGACGCAATCGGCTCAGCAGGCCCGCATGTTTACTTGACGACCCCTGACGAACTACTTGCGATCGCAAACTCGATCAGACTTGCACTCGATGAGCTGATTGGACTTGGAAGTGTAAGGGAGACAGGTGCCGTTCGGCGGAGAATTGTGGACACATATCAGCGCCATGGCGTGCTCCCATCCCAACTGTTGGACCGCTTGACGAAGAGGCCTGCCGGCAATCCACCTCGGCGCTAGCCCTCACGACTTCGCTGCGCCTCCCTGGCATCATGTTATGTGCAACTGGGAGTCACCAGTTAAAGTGCAAATCGCGGGTTGACTATACAGAATGGGTTCTAGAGCAAGTTCATCTCAAGTTTCGGTGAAACTAGCCGGCCCGCGAACGCACATGTGAGCACTGAACGTCTTAGTGCCGCCGTTCTCGCGGTGGCGGCACGAGTCTGCTCTATGGTTCGATCGACGGCATCGAGAGCAGCTCGAGTCGCCGCCACCAATGCGTCCTGGACCTCCAACGGCGGAATCGGGAACTCGACAGAACGAAAGCGGCCCAGTGCAAGGTGGGCGATGTTCGTCGTGATGCGCGATTCCTTCATGAACCGCCCAGAGTGCATGTGTCGACGGAATACGAGCAATGCCCACTCTGACGTCACGCTCGGACCTGGGACGAAGCGGATCAGGCTGTTAGTGAACGCAACGCTCGGCGGGTCGCCGCGATACACCGCGGGACGGCCGAGGAACTCTGGGCTCTGGCCCTCATTCAGCAGCACATCGCCCAATTCGAGTCGATACTTCTCAAAGTCGGATTCGTCGAAGTGCATCTCCATGACGTCTGAATCGTCGATGCGGTCCTCGAAGACATTCGCGACGCGGAGATAGGGCCTCATGTTGGGCCCGCGGTGGTACTTCGGTGATCTCTGCCGGCCAAGGCCAGTTTCTCCCGCTTCGTCGACGGTTGTCACCCGCCAGCCGGCTGGCGGATCGTTCGGGATGGCGCCGACAAGAATCGACTTGACGAGCGCTTGGCAACGCAATTCCGCCGCATCGAGCGCGGCATCGATGGCGTCGAGGCGGGAAAAGTGCTCTTCGATGGCGGCGACGATGTGCTCCTGTTGCGTGCGCGGAGCAACTGTGATCGGGAAGCGCACCAAGCCTTGTTTGCCGAGGTGACGAATGTTGACACCTCGGCCTGCTTCACCGAATCGCCCGGTCAGAGCGGAGAAACAGCAGTACCAGTACAGGTAGCGCACGTCGACGGTACGTGCACGCAGCTTGAGCAAGGTGTTCTGAAAGCAACAGTCTTCAATCTCCCCACGCCACATGGCTGGTTTGCCGACCTCATTCGGGCTGCCCGACGCTTCATTCAGCAGGATGTCGCCCGGCTCCAGTCTGTAGGTCTTGAAGTCGCTGTCGTCAAAGTTCATCTCCTTGACATCCTCGAGACTGACGCCTTTCCACGTCACATTGGCCGCCCGGAGATACGGCCGCATCTGATCGCCGGAGTGATGCTGCGGAGACCGCTGCCGACCGAGCTGGACGTCGGCGACATCACCGATCGTTGCTAGCGCCCAGCCAGACGGGAGGTCAGCCGTCATGCGGCGAGGGCAGTGGTGAGTTCGTCGAGGAGCGCGTCGAGTTCGTCGCCGAAGAGCTGTTTGGCCTTACCGAGGCCACCTTGAGCGCTAAAGGGCGGTGCCATCAATTCGCTGGGCGCGATGCCGAGGTTGGTGGCGATGTGCCGCTTGATCAACCCCAAGTACGCCGCTTGTTCTTGGGAGAACGATCGGCCGGCGTTGGACTGCTGCAGCATCCACGCTTCGAAGCGCTCGCTGACGAGGTCCGGGTAGGACACCAAGATGTCGGCTTCGCCGAGCGTGTAGCGAACAAGGCTCACCAGATCGGTGCTGACTCGGTGGCCCGATCCGCGCACCTTGGACTTGTCGAGCGTCTCGTATGCCTGCCACAGCGCGTCCGGGGTCCAGCGATGCGGCGGTCGCTTGATTGCGTTCGCCAGTTCCTTGACGTCGTCGTAGCTGAGCCCTCCGCTGTAGGGCTGGCTGTACAGCACTTGCAGCGCGGTGATCTCGTCTTTGTTGTCGTCGATGAACTGCCGCCACGACTCGACCTGGGCACGGGCGCGGTCGGCTGCGTCCTTCGAGAACTCGTTGATGATCAGTTGATCTCTCGAGGCTTCGTCGATCGCCTGCTCGTAGCTGCGCCTGACTTCGACCAGTTTCTCGCGCAGCGCTGAATTGCCTGCAAGCGGCTGCAGCGCCTCGCGGATCATCGCCGTAGCGGCGGCCTTGACCTGATCGGGTGTGGGATCACCGCCGGCGTGGGCCGCTGCTGCCTCGTACTGACGGTCGACATCCAGCGCGTTCACCATGCCGCGCACCAAATCCGTCAGCGCGACTCCCGCCACATTCTCCACCTCGGTCCGGTCCGCTGCGGTCATCCGTCGGTCCAGCCGGGTGAGTCGCGACGCAACTGACGACACCACGTCGGGATCGGTCGAACCCATACCGACATCGGTGAGCAGCTTGTCGAAACTCTTCGTTCGCTGGCGTTCCATCGGAACCGTGTCGTGCAGATCGGCTTCGGTCACGCCGACTGCGTCCACGATCACGAAGCGGTCCTTGGCGGCAGCGTCCGGGGTGACGGCGCGCAACTGGTCGCTGTCGATCACCCGCACTCCGCGTCCTTTCATCTGCTCGAAGAAGTTTCGGCTGCGGACCATGCGCATGAACACCACGCACTCGATCGGCTTCACATCGGTGCCGGTCGCGATCATGTCCACCGTTACGGCTATACGGGTCTCGTAGCTGGTGCGGAACTGGGCCAGCAGGTTCTCGGGCTTGTTGCCGGCGTCTCCCGAGCGGTAGGTGATCTTCACCGCTCCTTCATTGCCGAGGTTGAACTCCCGCCGTACGACTTGGACGATGTCGTCGGCGTGGCTGTCGTCCTTCGCGAAGATCAGCGTCTTGGGAATGTGCCGAAGCGAGCCGTCTTCCCACCGCTCGCGGTCGGGGAACATCTCGGGAAGCGAACTGCGCAGCGCACGCACAACAGTGCGGATCTGGTCAGGCGCCACCACGCTTCTGTCGAGCTGGTTGGCGTCGTAGGCGATGTCCTCGTCGATCTTCTCCAACCGGTGCTCGCGGGTGTCACGATCGCGGAACTTGGTGACGAACTCGGCGGGCACCGTGCCGCCAGACTCGGTGATCTCCGTGCGGATGCGGAACACGTCGAAGTCCACGTTCACGCGGTCGGCCACTGCCTGGGCGTGCCCATACTCCATGACCAGGTTCTGGTCGAAGAAGCCGAACGTCTGCTTGCCGGGAGTTGCCGTCAGACCGACGAGAAAGGCGTCGAAATACTCGAGCACCTGGCGCCACACGCCGTAGATGGAGCGGTGACACTCGTCGATGATGATCAGGTCGTAAGACTCGATCGGTACCAGCGGGTTGTAGGCAACCTCGACAGGCTCAGACGGAGCGGTCTCGAAACCGCTCTTCTCGTCCAGAGCTTCGTCGAGCTCGTCATCGCCTCGCAGGATCGAATGCAGCCTCTGGATCGTGCAGATGTGGACCTTGGTCGCTGCCTCGTTGGCCATGTCGAGTCGTGATGACGTGAGATGGCGGACGTTGTAGAGCTCGGTGAACTTGCGGCCGTCGTCGGGCGTGGCGAACCCTTGGAACTCCCGGAGTGCTTGACGGCCGAGATTCGCTCGGTCGACGAGGAAGAGAATCCGCTCGGCGCCCGCGTGGCGCAGTAGGCGGTAGCAGACGTTGGCAGCAGTGAACGTCTTGCCCGAGCCGGTAGCCATCTGGATCAGAGCCCGAGGGCGGTTGTCCTTGAACGATTGCTCAAGGTTGCGGACGGCCTCTTCCTGAGCGGGCCACAGATGCCCAGCATCAGCGTCAAGGCCTGGCAGATGTATCACGCCCGCACGCAGACCGAGCCCGGCATCCATCCCACCGGCATGGTTCGCCAGCCAACGCGCCAGAGTGTCGGGACGATGGAAGGTGAACACTCGACGACTCGCCGGCACCGGGTCTAGCCCGCTCGTGAACCGGGTCTCGGTGCCGGTCGACTCGTAGCCGAACGGCAATGCCCCGTTCATCTCGACGGCAGGCCAGGCTTCCGGATATGCAGCCTGGTACTTACGGGTCTGCGGCTCAACACCAGTGAGCGTCATGCCAGCCTTCTTGGCCTCGATGACACCGATCGCCTGACGGTCCACGTACAGCACGTAGTCGGCAGGGCCGGCCGTGGTCGGCACCTCACGAACGGCGACGCCTTGTGCCGCAGCCACCGCCACAGACTTGAAGTCCTGCAGCACCCAACCGCACGCCGTCAGCTGCTCGTCGATGTCCCGACGAGCCAGCTGCTCGGGCGACATGTAGTCGCTCACATCGTCCCCGAACCCACGACCGCGACCCCGCACACCAGCGGCCATCGTACGATCTTGAAGCGGATGGTGGAAGTGGCGCACGGCTGCTCATGGGCACTAGCGCCGCTTCCGAGACTGCGGTGGCTCACTGCCGCTTGCCGATCGAATCACAGACGGTCGATTGGGCCATCGCTAACGGTGGAGGTGCGTGAACTTGTCTTCGAAGCTCGTAGCCGCAGAGGTGTTTCCGCCCGGCGAACACCTGGCAGACGAACTTGCTGCGCGTGGTTGGACCATTCCGCAACTTGCGAAGCGGATGGGCCAGCCTGCACATATCGTCTCGGGCGTCCTCGATGCCCATATTGAGATCACCTCTGACTTGGCCGAGTCCATCTCCGCTGCGCTCGGCACCTCGGCAGAGTTGTGGCTCAATCTCGAATCGGCTTACAGATCACACATGAGCGTGCATGGCGCGTAGTGCATCTGCGATGTCGTCGACGGTGAGGTCGGTTGAGGCGACGGTCATGACGAGGTCGTAGACGGCGTCGTTGGCGGCGGTGCTGACGCTGGCGTCGTTGAGCTCCAAGAAGACGGCTGTCGCGAGCCAGCCGAGGCGCTTGTTGCCGTCGACGAGAGGGTGGTTGTTCACCACCGAGTGCAACAGCGCTGCTGCCTTGGTCCAGATGTCGGGGTACGCGTCCTCGCCGAACGCCGACGCCTGGGGCCGGGCCGCTGCCGCTCCGAGCAGCCCGACATCGCGGATCGGCGGAGGATCGCCGAGCAGCCGGCGAGCCAGCTCGACGAGATCCTCAGCCGAGAGGTACTCGACGCTCTCGTTCACTCGCCGAGTCGCCGGAGCGCATCGGCGTGACGATCCGTGATGAGATCGGCTGCTGCCGCCACCCGGTCGCGATGGGTCGCCTTGGCCACGTACTCGCGCACGGCGCGCCGAGCTGCTTCCTGCATGGAGGTGCCGTCGAGCGCGGCGCGCTGACGCAGCGCCTCCTGCTCGTCGTCGGTCAGTCGCAGCGTCATCGCCATGTCCCGAATGGTATCAATCAGATACCGTCACCCCAGCAGTGACCTAGCGCCTCGCCGAAAATCGGTCGTGGGCGGCGATGGCGGTGTTGTAGAACGACTGTCGTTCTTCAGGAGACAGCGATGAACCGACGCGCTGACCATCCCGACACGGCCGCGCTGGTAGCCAGCCGCAGCGCGGACGGCGGGCTGGCGCCCGCGCTCGAGCCGTCCACGGCGTTCGGGGCGGCGGACGCAACCGATGCCGCTCGCCGGGCCGTGCGCCCCCGCGTCACCGACTTCTACGGCCGCTACGGCAACCCCACCGTGCAGGCGTTCGCCGACGCCGTGGCCGAACTTGAAGATGCCGAGGCCGCCATCTGCAGCTCCAGCGGCATGGGCGCCATCTCGACGGTGGTGCTCGGGATGTGCTCGCAGGGAAGCCATGTGGTCACCCAGCGGCAGTTGTTCTCGGGCACGCTGCAGCTGTTCAACCAGGTCTGCCCACGATTCGGGATCGAGGTCACCTTCGTGGACGTGGACGACACCGGAGCGTGGCTGGCCGCCGTCGAGCCGGGGCGCACGACCTTGGTGTTCGCCGAGACGCCCAGCAACCCGACGCTTGCCCTGGCCGATCTCGAAGCGCTCGGCGCCATCGCCGGCCCGATCACGGTGGTCGACTCCACGATGGCCACGCCGCTCATCCAGCGTCCGCTCGACTACGGGGTGGACCTCGTGGTCCACTCCGCCACCAAGGCGCTGTCGGGCCACAACGACGCCACCCTCGGGGTGATTGCCGGTGAGAAGACGTTGGTCAACGAGCTGTGGGGCTACGCAGTGGTGCAGGGCAGCTCGGCATCGGCCTTCGACAGCTGGAATGCGCTGCGCGGCCTCAAGACCCTCGGGGTCCGCATGGAGCGCCAGTGCGCGAATGCCCTCGACGTCGCCGGCTTGCTGAGCGCCCACAGCGCCGTTGCCGAGGTGCACTACCCCGGCCTCGAAGGGCACCCCCAGCGTGCGCTCGCAGCCAGACAGATGGCATCGGGCGGCGGCTGTGTCACCTTCGAGCTCGCTGGGGGCTACGACGCAGCGTGCGCCTTCGCCCAGGCGCTGCGCCTGGCCCACTTGGCGCCGTCGCTGGGCGGCCCCGAGACGCTCGTCAATCACCCCGCATCGATGACCCATGCCCAGCTGGAACCCGCTCAGCGTGCAGCGATCGGCATCGGCGAGGGGATGATCAGGCTGTCGATGGGACTCGAGCATCCTGACGACCTGACCGCCGATATCCGCGCAGCACTGCAGGCGGCACACGCCGGCTCCTGATCTCGGGCGGCGTGACGCCGGGCACCCGCATCGGGTCGGCCAGGTCCGTCGCGGCTAATTCTTGACTAAACCGATCATATTTATCGGTAATATGGCAGCCGCCTATGCCAGTGCCTGCGTCCACGCCTGCGGAGTCCCCCGTCGAGGGCCACTCGTACCCCGTGCACCTCGACCTTCGCGACCGTCGGGTGCTCGTGGTCGGCGCAGGCGTCGTGGCCGCCCGAAAGATCGAGCGGCTGGTGCCCACAGGCGCCGACGTCACCGTCGTCGCGCCGGCTGCGATCCCACAAATCGCCGGGCGGGACGACGTGAAGTGGCACCGGAGGCCCTACCAGCAGGGCGAAGTGGCGGGCTACCGCCTGGCGTTCACGTGCACGGGCGTACCCGAGGTGGATGCGCAGGTGTTCGCAGACGGCGAAGCGAGCGGCGTCTGGGTCAACTCGGCCGACGACATCGAGAACTGCTCGTTCATCCTGCCGGCGGTGGCGCGACGAGGCCCGCTGTCGGTCGCCGTCTCCACCGAGGGCACCTCGCCGGCGCTGGCGTCGTGGCTGCGGGGCCGTTTCCAGCGCGAACTCGACGACGGTGTCGAGGAACTCACTCGACTCCTCGGCGCCGTACGGGCCGAACTGCGTGCCGCCGCGGGGACGACCGAGCACCCGGGCTGGCACGAGGCGCTTGACGACGGCCTCCTCAATGCCGTCAGGGCCGGCGACAGCGCGTGGGCACAGCAGCGCCTGCGCGCCTGCCTCGGTCTCGGCACTGCCAGCGACCACACAGGGAGCGCGCAAACGGCGGTGCTTCGATGACGGCGTACCTGGTCGGCGCTGGGCCCGGCGACCCGGACCTGCTGACGCTGCGGGCAGCGCGGCTGCTGCAAGAAGCCGACGTCGTGATCCATGACCGGCTGGTCGGAACCGGCGTGCTCGATCTGGTGTCACCGGGGGCACTGCTGGTGGATGCCGGCAAGCGGCCGGGAGGTCCGCGCCGGGCCCAGGCCGACCTCAACGCCCTGCTGCTGCACTACGCGGCGCTCTACGACGTCGTCGTCCGGCTCAAGGGCGGTGACCCCTACGTGTTCGGCCGCGGCGGCGAGGAGGCCTTCGCACTGATCGACGCCGGTCATCGCGTCGAAGTCGTGCCCGGGCTGTCGAGTGCGACCGCTGCCGCCGCGTCCGCGGGCATCCCGCTGACCCATCGAGGCACATCGAACGGGTTCACCGTGGTGACGGCTGCCAACGCCCACGACGCGGCGGGCACCGATTGGATCACCCTCGCCCGGCTCGACCACACGCTGGTGGTGCTCATGGGCATTCGCCTGGCGCCCCACATCTCCACCGCGCTGATCGCCGGCGGCCGCTCGCCCGATGAGCCGGTCGCGGTCATCGGCTCGGCCACCACGGCATGCCAGCAGGTCGAGCGCACCACCCTCGCCCGGCTCGGGCAGGCACGGGTTCCGGCCCCCGCAACCATCGTGATCGGCGACGTCGCCGGCTTCGAAGGGCTGCCGGTGTGGCACGGCGACCATCTCACAACCCATCACGGCACCAGCCGCCGCAGCACCACCAATCACGGCACCAGCCGCCACAGCGCCCTCGGAGGCACGTCATGACCATCGTCGAACGACCCACGGCGCCCCAGCAGCCCATTCAGCTGCCGATTCCGTGCGACAGCGAACTCGCCGAGCCACATCTCGGCGACATCAAGAAATGGGAGTCGATCACCCAGCAGTACCTCGACGGCCACATCGAGGACGACGTGTACAAGACGTACCGCCTCACCAACGGCGTCTACGGCCAGCGCCAGGGCGGGCGCAACCAGATGGTGCGCATCAAGGTGCCCTACGGGTCGATCCGGCCTGAGCAGCTCGAGATGATCGGCTACCTCGCCGAGCACTACAGCCGGGGATGGGCGCACATCACCACACGTCAGAACCTGCAGATGCACTACGTGCAGCTCGACCAGATCAGCGAGGTGCTGCGGCTGCTGGCGAGCGTGGGCCTCACGACGCGGGAAGCGTGCGGCGACACGGTGCGCAACATCGGGGGCTGCCATCTGGCCGGTGCGTGCCCCTATGAGATCCTCGACATCTCGCCGTGGGCCGAGGCCGCCTACGAGCACTTCGTGCGCAACCCGATCGCCCAGCGCCTCCCCCGCAAGTTCAAGATCAACTTCTCGGGCTGCGACACCGACTGCGGCCAAGCCATGTTCAACGACGTCGGCGTCGTCGCGGCCGTCGGCCCCGACGAGCACGGCAAGCCGCACGCCGGCTTTCGGGTGTACGTGGCCGGAGGCCTCGGCGCCAATCCCCATGCCGCGCTGGCATTGGAGGACTTCACCCCACGCGAAGAGCTGCTGCCGACGATCGAGTCGATCCTGCGGGTGTTCGACCAGGCGGGCAACCGCGACAACCGGCTGCGCGCCCGCATGAAATGGCTGGTGGACACGCTGGGGATCGACGAGGTGCGGCGCCGGGTGCTCAGCATCCGCCGGACGCTGGTCGCGTCCACGAGCTGGCCCGGCGGGCTTCCCGATGCCGTGGTGCTCGATGGCGACGAACCAGCAGGGAAGGCATCAGACGGCGTCAGCCTCGTGGGTCACGGCGCCGCCTCTGTCCCAGTGACCATCGCTGCCCGCCGCCCGACCGATGGGGCGAGCGACTACGCCGACTGGGCCCGGGTCAACGTGGTGCGCGGCGCCGCCAAAGGCACGGTCTCGGCCTACGCGCACGCCCCCCTCGGCGACATCACCTCGGCACAGTTCCGCGCCCTCGCAGACGCCCAGCGCGCGCTCGGGGCGAGCGTGCGGCTGACGAATCGCCAGAACCTCGTCTTCCGGGACTTGGGTGAGCATCAACTGGGTGACCTCTACCGGCGGCTCGCCGAGATCGGCATGGCCTCGGCCGGCGCCGAGCTGCTGCGTGACGTGGTGGCATGCCCCGGAGCCGACACCTGCAGCCTGGCAGTGACCCAGTCGAGAGGGCTGGCAGCGGCCATCACCGATGCGCTCGAAGAGGCTGGGCTGGCCGAGGTGCCGGGGTTGCGCATCAACATCTCGGGCTGCATGAACAGCTGCGGTCAGCACCACGTGGCCGACATCGGCTTCTTCGGCATCGAGCGGCGCGTCGACGCGAAGTCGGCGCCCGGCTACCAGCTGCTGCTCGGCGGCCATGTCGGCCAGGAGAAGATCACCTTCGGGTCGCGGGCGCTGCGACTGCCCGCCAAGAACGCGCCGCAGGCGGTGGTGCGGATCGTCGAGCGCTACGTGGCAGAGCGGGAAGCAGGCGAACTGTTCGCAGCGTGGCTCGAGCGAGCGGGCGGCGCATCCGCGGTGGCGCGCGGCCTGCGAGACCTGGATCGCTTCGACACCGAGGACCACTTCGCCGACTACGACGAGACGGGTCCTTTCGCCGTCTCCATCGGCGAATCGGAGTGCCTCTGAGCCGTCGACGCACCCCTCCCACTCGGCGCGTTGCCGCTAGTCGGCGGGCGGTGCGAGGGAGTCTTTGATGAGGTGCTGCACCACCTCGGCGAGCGCCTCGCCGTGATCCGCGCCGGCGTCCTGCGCCGCCAGGTAGACCGCACGCTGGTTGTTCGCTGAGGAGCCCCGCTCGCAGATGGTGCGCAGGTGGCCGATCTCGTCGACGCAGTCGAGCGCCTCGGCATCAGGGCTCACGAGCTCGATGAGCTCATCGACCAAGTCCCCGTACGGCACCAGCGTGCCCTTGCCGAAGTCGATCAGCGAACCGTTGACGCCGTAGCGCTCGGCACGCCACGAGTTCTCGCCGATCAGGAAGTTCGCGTAGCTCCGCCATCGCTGGTTCCCGTCGCGCAGCCGCCACAGCATTCGCAGCAAGCAGACATAGGCGGCCGCGACGGCGATGGTGTCCTCCATACGGGTCGGCAGGTCGGTGACGCGCATCTCCAGAGTCGGGTAGCGCTCCGAGGGCCGGATGTCCCACCAGACCTTCGATGAGTCCTCGATGATCCCGGCGTTCACCAGCACGTCGACATGGCGCCGGAACTCGGCCCATGAGTCGAACTTCGGGGGCAGTCCCGTGCGTGGCAGCGTCTTGTACACCGCCGACCGGTAGCTGGCCAGCCCGGTGTCGCGGCCCTGCCAGAACGGCGACGAGGTGGACAGGGCCAGCAGGTGCGGCAGGAAGTACGTCACCTGGTTCATCAGGTCGATCCGCAGCTCGGGGTCCTCGATGCCCACGTGGACATGCAGCCCCGAGATGACGAGCTGGCGCGAGATGTCCTGGAGATCGTCAGCGAGATCCCGGTAGCGGTCCTTGTCGGTGATCTCGAGCTCCTCCGGCCTGGCAAACGGGTGGGTGGATGCAGCAATCGGCGCAAGCCCGTGCTCTGCGGCGGCCTCGGTGACGGCCAGGCGCAGCAAGCCGACATCGGCACGCAGGTGCTGCATGTCACGACAGATGCCGGTGCCGATCTCGATCTGCGCGCTGAAGAGCTCGGGGCTCACGAGACCGTGGCGCAGCTCGGCGACCCGCTCGATCAGGCCGGGCGGCTGAACCTTGACCAGTGCGCCGCTGTCATGATCGACAAGGAGATACTCCTCTTCGATCCCAATCGTCCAGCTCGGTTCGTCGATCACGATCTGCAACCTCCGCGGCTCAATTGCGAGCCGTGACGATCCATGCGGCTGCTGGGAACACGACGCCTGCTGGGGTCTCAAACGGCGACAGCGCAGCGATCACGGCGTCCTTGGCTTGGGCGTGCACCGCGGGCGGGTGCCCCTCCAGCGCCCGCTGGGCGATGCCGAGATCCATGGCGAACTGGGCCGTGTCGGCGAGCGTGCTGCCGGCGCCATAGATCATCTCGGTCTCGAACGACTCGAAGTCGACGGCCGACCATCCGGCGTCGCTGAGGACGCCGCGTACAAAGTCGGTGTCGGCAAATGCGAACGGATCGACCGTGGGGCCGTCGCCTTCGGGCATCTCGACGACCTCCAGCACCGCCTTGTTGACCGTGATCAGCCACGGGTTCTGTCGTGGCGTCTGCCAGCAGGCAAAGGCGAGCTGGCCGCCCGATCGCGTCGCTGCCCGCACGTTGGCAAACGCTGCTGCGGGATCGGCGAAGAACATCACGCCGAACCGGGAGAACACCACGTCAAAGCCCCCAAACGCCCCGTTGCGACCCGTCGCCTGTGCAGAGAGCGCGGTCATGTCGGCGGTCTGCGCGTCAGCCACGACAAAGCTGATGGGTGCCGCAGCAGAATGCTCGGCGGCGTGGGTGGCAGCTCTGCGTCGCGCCACGTCGATGAGCAGGTCGCTGATGTCGACCCCCAGGACCGACCCGGTCACCCGCTCGCTCCACTGCAGCGAGGTCTGGCCACAACCGCAGCCCACGTCGAGCACGTGCGCGCCGGGCGGGAGTTCGGTGGCAACGTCCATCGCCGCCAGGCCGATGTGAGCGAGCTGTCTGTCGAGTCGTTCCTGCTGCTGCACCCAGATGTCCGCGTTGCGCCAGAACTTGCGTTGGCCAGCGTTGGGATCGTCGCTCACGCTCATCGGTTGCCCCTCTCCGAAGCTGCATTCTTCTAGCAGCCCACACCCGCAGCTTGCATCCGGCGTGACAGGCGCCCCGCTGCCTGAGGAGCCGACACGCACGAGCGATTCAGAACAGCGTCGTGTCCGGACCCGCACCGGCCTTCGAGTATGTCGCCAGCGCCGTCTCGGCGTCGCGATGCGCTTCGTTCGGCACCGGCTCGGCCTCGGGCAGCGCGTCGGCGAACGACCAGCTCAGCCGGTGAATGGCGCACGGTCCGTGGGTGGCCAGCGCGGCACGGTGGACCGGCGCGGGGTAGCCCTTGTTCGACTCGAACCCGTATGGAGGGAACTCGGCCGCCAGCAACGACATGATCCGGTCCCGCACCACCTTGGCCATGATGGAGGCGGCGGCAATCGACAAGCAGCGCCGGTCGCCCTCGACGAGCGCCCTGCTGGGACGCCAGTCCACGAAGTTGAACTTCCCGTCCAGCAGCACCCGGTCCGGCTCGGCCGGCAGCGCGTCCAGGGCCCGGCGAGTGGCAACACGCAGGGCATCGGTCATGCCCAGCTCGTCGCACTCGGCGGCGGTGGCATGCCCCACCGACCAGGCTCGGGCCCACCCGTCGATGCGCTCGAAGAGCTGCTCACGCACCTCGGGGCGCAACTCCTTGGAGTCGCGGATGCCGTTGACGCGGCCCTGCGGCGAGACCACGACCGCGCCCACGGTCAGCGGTCCGGCCCACGCGCCGCGACCCACCTCGTCCACGCCGACGACCGTCGTCTCGCCCGACTCCCAGCACCGCCGCTCGAACGCGAGGCTCGGCCGCACCGTCATGGAAGTGAACCTAGTTGCCGACCCCGTGCCGGCCGGAAAGCCCGTTATGCAGGGTGCGGCGCCAGCAGGGTCTCGCCTCGCCAGCCGGTAGCGGCGAACGCCGGATCCAGTCCGGGTGCCGTGACCGTAGGCGCGCTGCCATCGGGACGGTGCGGCACGACGTCCCACAGCAGCGCGGGCCGCTCGCCGTGCCAGCGCACCGCCCAGGACACCCTGCCGATGCGCGTCGGCACGTCGTGAACCTCCACTGGCTGGCCGAGCCACGCCGCCGGCCAGTGTGCCGCCAGCCGCAGCGTCGGCGTCTGCGCTTCGTACGGCGTGCCGTCGTCGGGCACGTCGACCAGCAGCCGCAGCAGCGTCCGTACGAACAGCCCGCCGACCATCAGGTCATGCCCCGTGCCGTTCGTGCCGGTTCGCAACATGGGATCCATGAAGGTCGGCCAGTTCAGAGTCGACGACGCCACTGACAAGAGAGATTCCAATCGAGCCAATGACCGCCCAGGAGCCGGTCGAGCCTCAGCAAACGCCAGCAACGCCGTAGCGACGATGTCGTGACCGCACGACGCAGCAGTGTCGTCAACGAAGTCCGCAGGCGTGCCATCGGCTGGCTCGGATCCCACAAACGGCAACGGCGGTGCCCACGGCACCGCAGCATGGATCCACAGCCCGGTGTCGTGCGACAGCCATTCCCAGCGTCGGCTCGGCGGCGCCAGCGTGTCGTCCCGCGACGCCTGCCACGGAACGCGCCCCGAAGCGTCTCTGTAGAAAGAAGCAGCTCCACTGGCGCCAGGATCACGGCCGGAGGCGTGCCGGCTGGCGCGACGGCGTTCCCGGGAAACGGCTGACAGAGCCGCCGCGCCACTCACGTCAGTGCGCAGTGCCTCGGACAGTGACCTCGCCTCACGCCGCAGAGCGTTCGCTGCGCGCTCTGCCCCGTTACGCAGCAGCAACCGGTAGCCGGCTCGCACGCCTTCGCGAATCGTCCATGGCCCTTCCCGCCTGTCCGCTTCACGCGTCAGCAGCCATCGTGCCCCCGTTGCTGCGAACTCCCCGATGGCTTCGACGAATGCCGGGTCGGGGTGAAGCGACAGCAGATGCTCCGCGAGCACGAGCGATGTACCCGTGACCGAGACACCCATGCTGGAGGTCTCGCCGGAGGGAAACTGCGCTTGGGCCTGGCGCAGCAGGAGATCTCGGACCTGCTCGGGCGAACCCGACTCGACGAGCGCCAGCAGCTGCACCAGATCATCACCTGCGAACTGCGCGTCGGTGGCCAGTGCGGAGGCAAGCATGGGACCGACGACACTTGGCCCGTCATCGAATGGGGCCGTGGAGAGCAATTGGGCGGCACGCGCCGACAGCGCGGCATCTGCGAGCCGGCCGCTGGGCAATTCGAGCCTGCAGCCTGCATCGACGCGCCGCCGCCAGCCACGTGCCACCCGCTCCAAGCCGGGCACCGCATCGAGTACGGCTGCACCGAGCGCGGGACTGCCGGCATCGTCCCATTCGAAGATCGAGCCTCGACCGACAACGGCGGCACGCAGCGTCGCTCCGGCGACCAGCGGGAAGACCGCGGCTGCATTGGCCAGGCGCTGCGGGCACGCGACCGAGACCGGATCTCGCCCGTGCTCTGGTATCGGCGACGGTTCAGCGGGCATGGCGCCACCTCGAATGCTGACCGGAGTCGAGCCTGCCTGTCCTTGCTCTGCGGCGCGGTCACTCGAGTCGATGAGCGCAGCAGCGCTGTCGGTTCCGTGACCGCCGACGACGACGTCTCCGGGCACGCGATCGAAGATCACCACCGCACGGCTCAGGGCGTGGCGGTGACGGCCGTCGACCGTCATCACCCGGCCGTCGACAGCAACCTCGTCGATCCCCCACGCGTTCGACCATTCCCAGATCTCGTCTTCTACATGCTCGAACGCGCCCAGGTGGTACGGCCGTGCAGCGAGCGCGACTGCCACGGGCGCAGGCGTGCGGTTGGCGATCTCGATGACGAACACCTCAGGAACCGCGCTTGCACCGCCGCCCAGCACCCGCTTTCCCTGCCTCGTGACATGTCGCTCGGCATCGTCAAGCTGAACAGCAGCGCCCCGGGCAGCCGCAACGCGATGCTCGACTTCGCCACCGCCGATACGCAGGATTGTCTCGACCACCGGCATTCCATCCACCAGACGCTGCCGCACAGAGGCTGCCCGCGACGGGAAGACCCATTCCTCGTCGGCGCGCACCCACCAATCCAGCGACCATCGCCCGTACACCACCAGTCCCCGTGGATCCACTTCGGCTCGGTCCAGCGTCTCCGGCAGCCCGACAGTCGTCCAGGAACGGCCGAGCGTGTTGGCGAGCACGCTTGCCTCGACATGGTCGTCGCTGTTCCAGTAGCGGACACGGCTCGGCGCCGGGGCGTATGCAGCCGAATTGGGGTCGAGTTGACGCTCCGCCCACCACGGTCGGACCCAGCCCGGCGGCGGCTCACCCGGACGCGCAGGTCGGGGCCGGTCAGCCCGTTTGCCGATTCGCACCGCCCTGTCCTAGCAAACCGTCGACCGCAGGCCTCGGCAGACGCGGCCGCGAGGCACGGCCATACACTCGCCGCGGGTGACTGCAACCGGCGTCACGCCGACCGTGCTCATTCCCGTCAAGGGCTTCCGACTCGCCAAGGGTCGACTGGCAGATCGCCTCGACGAGGCTGAACGCAGCGATCTGGCGCGCACCATGGCAGGCCAGGTCGTGAAGGCCGCCGGCTCGTTGCCGACCAAGATCGTGTGCGACAACAGCGAGGTGGCCGACTGGACGCGCTCTTTGGGCGCCGAAGTGCTGTGGATCGCCGCCGACGGTCTGAACCCGGCCATCACCGCCGCCGTTGCCGCGCTCGAAGCCGAACTCGACCCAGACGACTTCGCTGCGGGCCCAGGCCACGTCCTGATTGCCCATGCCGATCTGCCACACGCCGAGACGCTCGACGGGCTGGCCGAGGCCGGCACCGTCACGATTGTCCCCGACCGGCACCTCGACGGCACCAATGTCATGGCACTGCCGCTGGGCACGGGATTCAAGTTCTACTACGGGCCCGGCTCGTTCGAGGCTCACTGCGCCGAGGCGCTGCGGTGCGGGCTCGACCTGCGCGTGCGGAGGGTCGCCGCCCTCGAATTCGACATCGACACGCCCGATGACCTTGACGCCGCCGAACTCGGCGGGCGTGTCCCCGACGATGCCCGTTGAGGCCCCGAGCCCAAGCGCCGGCTTCTCGGTGGACCTGCCAGCGCCGGCTTCAGCGCTGGTCATCGCCGCTCATCCCGACGATGCCGAGTTCGACTGCGGTGCCACGCTGGCCAAGTGGGCGGCGGGCGGCACCGTCGTGCACCATTTCATCTGCACCGATGGTTCGAAGGGCACCTGGGACGCTGCGTGCGATCAGGCAGCGTTGGTCACCCTTCGCCAGGACGAGCAACGGGCAGCAGCGGCGGCGCTCGGGGCCACTGGCGAGGTGCGGTTCGGCGGCCACGTCGACGGCGAGCTGGACAGCGATCTGGCCACCAGGGCCCAAGTCGCCGAAGTCATCCGCAAGCTGCGACCTGCTGTGGTGCTCGGTCACGATCCGTGGAAGCGCTACCGGCTGCACCCGGATCATCGGCACGCGGGGCTGCTGGCCGTCGAGGGCGTGGTGGCCGCACGCGACCCGTTCTTCTTCCCCGAACAGGGCCTGCCGCCGCATCGGCCCGACGAGCTGCTGCTGTTCGAAGCTGACGAGCCCGACCATGCGGAGAACGTCGAGGGTTGGACTGCCGCCAAGACCGCGGCGCTGCTGTGCCATCGCAGCCAGTTCGTGACGACGCACGACATCGCCGACCCCGACGACCCCGCCCAGGTGCAGCGTTTCGCCGACTGGGTGGACGCGGTAGCCGTGGCCAGCGGTCAACCAGCAGGTCTCGCCTACGCCGAGCTGTTCAAGCGCATCGACAGCGTTTGAGCGCTCAGTCGATCTCGCTGTCGTCCCAGAAGCCTGCCAGCGGCGCCGCGGCGCCACTGGCATAGCTCGCGAGCCTGGCCACGGCGGCCTCGTCGAACAGCTCGACGACGTCGAAGATCGCCGCCGGCCCGAGCGTGTGCAACGCCCGGTCGCCTTCAGCACCCACTCGGGGCAGGTGCGGTGTCAACAGCAGCAGGCGTGCTCCGGGCTGGGCCGAGGCCAGCACCGACGCTCGCCCCAGGGCCTTCCACAGCGTCTCGGCGCGCAGCAGTCCCGGACGCACGGTGGTGAACGCCCCCGCCACATCAATCCACCACTCACGGTTCGCCCGGTCGGCCACCAAGAAGCTGAACTTCACCCCAGCGCCGCGCACGGTGGCGGGGCTGCGAACGATCTCGAAGCCCGAGCGTTCCAGCAATTCGCCGGCGATGTCATGGGCCTTGCGCCCAGCATCCACCGCTTGACGCACAAACGCGTCAACGGTCATCGCGTCAGCAATGGATGCCGATGCCGGGGCGCTCGACTCGGAGAGCGTCACAGGTGCGGCCATGCCGGATCGGGGCACCTTCGCCACCGTCGGCGTCTCCCCCACTCGTGAGGGAACCGCACTCGGCTCGAAGAGCGGCGGCTGCGCAGCGGGGTGCGGGCCTTCTGGCGGGGTTGAGGCCGCTGCAGCGACGCGAGCGCGTGTCAAGTCCACGTAGTCAGGATTCAGGTCGTAGCCGACCGGCCGCCGGCCGCAGAGCACACTCGCGACCAGGGTGGTGCCCGAGCCCATGAACGGGTCCAGCACGAAGTCGTCCTCGTAGGTGTACAGGTCAATCAGGCGCCGGGGCAGCTCCAAGGGGAACGGCGCCGGGTGCTGCACCCGCTGCGCGCTCTCGGGACCCATGTCCCAGACGTCGAGCGTGGCTTCCATGAACTCATCGGTGGACAGGCTGCTGCGGTGCGGCAGACCCTCGTCCTGCCGCTGCGCAGCCGAGCGCGCCCGATCGAACCTGCCCTTGCTGGCGATCACGATGCGCTCGGTGGTATCGCGCAGCGTCGGATTGGACGGGCTGCGGAACGAACCCCACGCGCACGATCCGCTCGAGCCCTTGCTCTTCTGCCACACGATCTCGCCGCGCAGCAGCAGGCCGAGTTCCTCGAATATCCGGGCCACGTCGCCCGACAGGCTGCGATACGGCTTGCGGCCTAGGTTCGCCACGTTGACGGCGATGCGGCCGCCCGGTTCCAGCACCCGCACGCACTCGGCGAACACGTCCCGCAGCATGCCGAGATAGTCGAAATAGCTAGTCGGGATGCGGCTGTCGGCACCTGCTGCAACAGCGTCCTCGTAGGACTTGCCCACGAAGTACGGCGGTGAGGTGACCACCAGCGCCACGCATGCATCAGGCAGATCCGCCATCCGCCGGGCATCACCGCAGAAGCAGCCGTCTCCGAGACGCTCGATCAGCCCAGGGTCGACATCGGGTCCACGGGCCACCGTGTCGTCCTCGGACAGGATCGGCGGGGTGAAGCGGGCATAGAACGCCGATGCGTCGTGCCCTTCCCGCCGAGACGCCCCGAACCGTGACGTCGCCGTCCGGCGAGCAGACGGCGCAACAGTGCGCGTTCCGCCCAGCGGCTCCCGGGGAGTCATTTTCCACAGGGTACCGATTGGCCACGAACAGACGCGCGCTCGCCAAGGAGAATCGCTGGAACGAGGGGTGGGTGGCACCGAGCGGGGCCCCCGCAGCCCGCAGCTTGCGAGGACTGCGGGGTGCTCGGTGACAGGACCCGCCCCGGGCTCCAAGGCCGCTAGGCGTCGTGGAGCACCATGCGAACGCGCTTGTTGCCCTTCCCCTTCGACTCGGTCTTGGTGATCTCGAAGCGCCCAACGGCCGCCGTCGACGCTACGTGCGTGCCGCCGTCGGCCTGACGGTCAAGCCCCACGATGTCGATCACCCGGATGTCGATCACCCACTCAGGGATCAGGTTGACCTTGGTGCGGATCAGCTCGGGATCGGCCAGCGCCACCGAGCGCTCCAAAAAGCTCACCTCGATGGGCCGATCCGCTGCGATCTCGGCGTTCACGAGCTCGGTGACCCGGGCGGCGAAACCCTCGGGCAGCGGGCTGAACTCGAAGTCCATTCGGGCGGCCAGCGGCTCCATGTTCCCGCCGGTCACCAGCACTCCCCATTCGTTCCAGATGACCCCGCACAGGATGTGCAACGCGGTGTGGGTGCGCATGAGCTGCAGCCGCCGGTCCCAGTCGATCGTGCCGGTGACTGCCGTTCCTGCTGGTGGCAGGTCGGCATCCACCCAGTGCCAGACGAGATCGCCCTCCTTGCGGACGTTGTGCACCTGCCAGGTGTTGCCGTGCATGTCAGCCAACGTGCCGGTGTCATGGGGCTGCCCGCCACCGGTGGCATAGAAGACTGTCCGGTCGAGCGCTACGGCGTCGTCACGCACGGCGACCACGGTCGCCTCGACGCTCTGCTGGTACGCGTCGCGCAGGTAGATCTGGTCGGTGTGCTGGTCGGGATTCAGTTCAGCGCTCATCGCCGCAGACGATACGTCGCCAGCACCCGAAGTCGGCCAGTCAGCCCAGCGAGGACAGCGGCCGTTACGGTGACGCCGTGCGTATCGTGACCTGGAACCTGTGGTGGCGCTTCGGCGACAACTGGGAGGCCCGCCACGAGGCCATCACCGCCACGCTCGCCCAGCTCGACGCCGACATCGTGTGCTGCCAGGAGATCTGGGCCGAACGCGACGGCCCCAACCAGGCCGATCTGCTGGGCGAGGCGCTGGGCATGAACGTCGCGCACCACCCGCGTTTCGGTCGCCGGGGACTGTCGTTCAGCAATGCGATCCTGAGCGGAGAGCCGATCATCAAATCCAGCTCGCACTCGCTGGCTGTCGGCGACCCGTCATCGCCCGAGGGCCAACAATCCGGGCACCGGACGGCGGTCGTGGCCCGCATTGCCCGCCCCGGCGGCGAGATGACCGTCATCTGCACCCACCTCGAGCACCGCTTCCATCTCAGCGAGATCCGCCAAGCACAGGTGGCCACGCTGTGCGAGCTCGCAGCACCTCATCACGATCCCGAGGGTTTCCCGATGGTCATGGCTGGCGACTTCAACGCCGTTCCCGGCTCCGAGGAGATCCGGCTGCTGACCGGTGAGCGGCCGCCTCCGGTTCCCGAACTGGTCTGGAGCGACGCGTGGGCTCAGGCTGGCAACGGCCCGGGCTTCACGTGGAGCGGCCAGAACCCCTACCTGCACCAAGCCATGTGGCCGAACCGTCGCATCGACTACGTGTTCGTCTCGACACCGCGTCCAGTTCCGATGGGCAACATCACGAGCATCCGGCTCGTCGGCACCGAGCCCGTCGACGGCGTTGTGCCGTCCGACCACTACGGGCTGGTCGTGGACCTGGTCGACTGAGCGAGGGTCATCCGGTCGCGTAGAGCTCCAGAATCGATGCGGCGGCGGCGCGGCCCGCTTCGGCCAGCTCGGGCGGCAACTCGGCTGTGTTCACGACGTGCGTCGCCGTACCGAGCCGAAGCAGCATCTGGCCGAGCACCAGCGGGCTGCGTATGGCGTAGGTGACGATGCACCGGTCGCCGTCGTCGCGTACCTCCAGCGATGGGTATGCCTCCACTCGCCACAAGTCGTCGCGGGGAATCGACAGCACCACCTCGGTGGACTCGTCGGACTCCGCCGGCGCGATCGCCACCGCCTCTCCCGCGTCGGGGTCGCGACCATGCAATTCACCCGTGTCGAGGCACTCCTCGATGCGATCCACACGGAATGAGCGCAGGTCCTGGCGCAGATGGCACCAGCCCCGCAGGTACCAGTGACCGTCAACCAGCGAAACCCCCAGCGGATCCACGCTGCGTTCGCTCAGCGCGTCGGTATTCGGCGTGTAGTACCGAAGTCTCACGGTGGTGCCGCCGTCTACGGCCTCCTGCAATTCCGGCAGGCTGCGCGGCACCGGAACCTCCACAGACACCCGCACCCGTTCCTGGTAGGCCGACCGCAGCTTGTCGAGCGCGGTCGCCAGTGCACCCGAACGGTCAGCGCCCCGCAGCGCCAGCGCGGACTGGCCGGCCACGAGGATCCCGAACGCTTGGGGTGCCGACAGGTTGAGCGGCCGATCCAGCATCGCGCCCGGCTCGACATGCACCCACGCCTCGCCGGCGTCGCCGTCGTCGCCGAACACGACGATGCCGAGATTCTCATATGCGCTGGCCCCCGCCACCTCGTAGCACATGGCTGCGAGCAGCAGGTCGTACACGGCGGCCGGCCGCATCTCGAATCGTTCAGCGATGTCGCCCACCGTGGCACCGCCCCGCTCGACCACCCAGGGCACGATGGCCAGCAAGCGCTCGATCTTGGTCGATGTGCTCGGACGCCTCACCGGTCGGCGTCCCCTGCTGCGCCGGCCAGCGCTCGCAACCACGACGTGATCTCTTCGACCAGTTCCGGCGGCGACTCCACGACAGCGTGGCGGCCCATGTCCAGCAGCCACACGCGAAATGCTGCGCGGTTGCGCACCCGAACCGTCACCGTCACCGAACCGTCGTCGTGCCGCTCCACGACGCGGCCTCGATCTGCCGTTGGCTGCTGCGCCATGGTGGCGTCGATCCGCACCCGGGCCTCGAAGTCGTCGCCGAAGTCGATCTCCATCGGTTCGCTCGGCAGCAGCGCTGCGACGTCGACCTCTGCGCGAGCGAATGCTCCACGCTCGCCCACCTCCGCGTCGCTCTCCATGCGATCCACTCGGAACGTCTTGACCAGTTCGTCTTCACGCGCGGCCAGATACCAGTAACCCGCCCGGCACAGCAAACCCAGCGGCTGAGCGCTCCGCCGTCGCCCTCCGTATGCGAAGCGAACCAGCGCTCGCTCGGCAACCGCAGCAGCCAGCTTCGGCAGCAGCGACCCGGCGGCCTGCTGCGCCGCAGCCGTCTCCAGCGCCACGTCTGCTGATGGCGGCTCGCCATGCTGGCCGGCCGAAGCGACCCCCGGCGAGCTTCCGTCCGCTGTCGCCCCGCCCAGGCTGCTCGCAGGTGTCTCGGTGCTCGTGAGCTTGGCGACCGCTTCGAGATCCCAGGATTCGCCGATGTCCACCCGAGCTGCGGCGAAGCGCAGCGCGAGCTGCTCGTCTGGAGTCAGACCCAGATCGGGCAGGAAGTAGTCCTCGCGGCGGATCGTGTACGACGTGGCGCCGTCGTGCTCCATCGACTCGGTGATGCGCACGCCGAGATTGCGGATCAGCGCCTTGTCCCGCTCGAAGGACGCCCGGGCGCTGTCCAGCAGGCGCCGGTCTGCCGTGCCTTCGGGGGCATACAGCCCGGTGTCCCGCCAGATCTCCTCGCGGGTCTTGGGCACATCCCGGGCGAGCAGGTACATCACCAGCTCCATCACGCGCTCGGTTGCATCCGGCCGTGATGTCGCTGCCACGCTCGGGAGTGTAGGACTGCCGAATCGGGCGGCCCGGCGAGTTGCCAGCCGAGTCAGCGGGCGGGTCGGCGGGCGGGCCGCCGCCGCCGCTCAGGCCGTGACGCCTGCTGCTGCGAGCGCCGCCCAGACCCGTTCGGGATTCAGGGGGAAGTCGTCCATCCAGACGCCGGTGGCGTCGGCCAGCGCAGCGGCCACCGCTGGTGCGTACGGGATGACGCCCATCTCGGCCATGCCGCGGGCGCCGAAGGGACCCAACGGGTCTGCCAGCTCCAGCACCACGCTCTCGGTGGTCACGGGAATGTCGCCGATGCCGGGAATCAGGTAGGTGGAAAAGCGCGGGTTCAGCAGGCGTCCGTCCCGGCTGCGCAGATGCTCGCTGAGCACATGGCCGTGGGCCTGGGCGACCGCACCCTCGATCTGGCCGACGACGAAGCGCGGGTTGATGGCCCGCCCGACATCGTTGGCGCTGATCACCCGGTCGATGCGGATGTGGCCCGTGTCGATGTCGACGGTCAGCTCGACGTGCTGGGCGACGTACCCGTAGGTGAAGTTCGGAGTGCCCTCTCCGGTCTCAGGGTCGAGCTCGGTAGTCGGCGGGGGCGTGAATCGGAAGTGCCCGATGGCGGGCCGATCGCCCTCGCGCCACGCCTTCTCGGCCTCTTCGGCGGCGCCCAGGATGGAGTTGCCAGCCATCCAGGTCAGCCGGGATGCCGACGCCGACCCCGAGTCCCCCGACGTCCCGGTATCGCTGAAGCGGCCCACGACCCTGGACGGGTCGACCCCGGTCGCCTCGGCTGCCATCTGCAAGAACGCCGTATGGGCGCCCTGGCCGACATCGGCACCGGCGTGCGACAGCTCGACCGATGCCGGTGCCTCATCGCCTGGCTCGCCGTGCAGGACGATCGTGGCTTCGCACCGCTCGGGGAAGCCGAAGGAGAACCCGACGTTCTTGAACGCGCAGGCGAAGCCTCGGCCCCGGCGCAGCGACGACGGCCGCGCCGGCAGCGAGCCGAACGGGCTGAAGGGCTCCGGATCGGCCGTGGCAGTCTCAGCCGGCAGGGCGGCGGCAGTGGCGCAGGCCTCGATCACCTCGGGCATCGTCACGCCCGCAGGCATCGGTGTATGGGCGATGCTCGGCGAACCCTCACGCAGGGTGTTGACGCGGCGGATGTCGATGGGGTCCATGCCCAGCGCGTCGGCCAGCTTGTTCACCTGGCACTCCACGGCGAAGGCAGCCTGCGGCGCGCCGAAGCCCCGGAACGCTCCGCCGGGCGTGGCGTTGGTGTACACGACGTGGGTGTCGATGGCGGCGTTGGGCAGCTCGTAGGGCCCGCCGAGGCCCAGGTGCAGATTTCCCATCACCTTGTTGGAGGTGTAGTTGTAGGCGCCCGCGTCCAGCCACGCCTCTGCCTGCGCCGCGGTGATCCTGCCGTCGCGGTCGGCACCCCAGCGAGCCCAGATGCGACCCCGGTGGCGCTTGTGATGGCCGACGATGGACTCCTCCCGTGACCATTGCATGGCCACCGGACGGTCGATGCCGCGTTCGGCCAGCCGGTGGGCGGCCAGCGCCAGGACGATCTGCATCGAGGTGTCCTCGCGCCCGCCGAATGCGCCGCCGATGGCGGGATAGCGCACCCGGATCTCGTCCTCTGGCAGGTCGAGGGCATGGGCGATCTGCTCGCGGTCCTCGTGCACCCACTGGCCCGCGATCTCGACGTTGACGATGCCCTCGGCATCCACCCACGACGTGCCCGCTTCGGGCTGCAGGTAGGCGTGCTCCTGGTACGGCACTTCGTAGGTGGCCTCCACGATCGCCGCGGCGGCAGCAAATCCGGCGTCGAGGTCGCCCTTGCGGGTGCGCATCGACTCGTAGAGGTTCGACCTGATGCCCTCGTAGGGGTGCACGAGCGGCGCGTCCGGCGCAAGCGCCATGTCCAGATCAGCCACGACCGGCAGCGGCTCCCACTCGACCTCGATGACAGCGGCGGCAGCACGCGCCTCGTCGAGGCTCTCGGCGACTATCAGCGCCAGGTGATCGGCCTCCCAGCGGGAGACGTCGCAGGGCACAACGCTTCGCCCGCTGTGGTCGAGCCCGATGAAGACGGGCTGGTCGAACTTGGTCAGCCCGTACTCGTTGCAGGGCACATCTGCCGAGCCGAGCACCGCGACGACGCCCGGGGAACGCTCGGCCGGGGCGAGATCGAGGCGGCGAAGCCGGGCATGGGGCTGGTCGGTGAACACCGCGAACGCCCACAGCGCATCGGCGGGTGTGCGATCGGCGGGGTAGCCGGCCAGCCCGGCGACTTTGGCCGGACCGTCGGCGCGCGGCGGCGACTGGCCGGTGCCGCCCGCGGTCGCTGCGGGCATTTCCAATTCGACAGCCGCACCGCTGACGCCGGGCGCGGCACCCTCCCTCACGGCGCGCTCCGCGAGGCGGCTTGCACCGCCCCTGCATCAACCGAGGCGGTATGCACCGCCTCGATGATCGAGCAGTAGCCGGTGCAGCGGCAGAGGTTGCCCGACAGGCCGATCGTGATCTGCTCGGCAGTGGGTTCGGCGACCTCGTCGAGCAGTGCCACGGCGCTCATCACGAAACCCGGCGTGCAGAACCCGCACTGCGCCCCGCCGGTGTCCACCATGGCCTGCTGGAACGGATGGAACTCGCCAGCGGGCGAGGCCACGCCTTCGACGGTGGTGATGCTCGCCCCGTTCGCGCGCCCTGCAGGCACCAGGCACGAAAACACCGCCGCGCCGTCAAGGTGCACGGTGCAGGCGCCGCACTCTCCCTCCGCGCAGCCCTCCTTGGTGCCCGTCAGGCCGAGGTCGTCGCGCAGCCAGTCCATCAGCGTCTTGCCCGCTGCTCCGGTGGCGGTTCGCTGTTGCCCGTTCACCGTCGCCGCTACGAGGTCCCCGGCGCCGTCCAGCGCGCTCGGTGCCCGCTCACGCACACCGGCGCGGCCCGCCGCAGTGCCGGGGTCGTCGCCTTCGTCGTCCGGCGCCGCGACGGCACGGTCGCGGCGGGTCGCCGGTGCCAGACTCGGCGGCTCAACCGGCCAGCGGTCAGCCTCGGTGCCGCTGGCGAGGGCCGCAATGGCCCGGTCCACCACGACTCCCACCGTGTGCGAGCGGTACTCAGCGCTGCCGCGGATGTCGTCGATGGGAGTTGCCGCCCGGCGTGCCGCCGCAACGATGTCCGCGCTGGCGTCGGCCAGCTCCCGACCAGCGGCCAGCTCGGCCGCCTCAGGCACGGTGATGATGACGGGCGCGACGCTGCCGAGGGCGACCACGAGGTCGGCAATCCGACCGCCGTCGAGCTCGACGACCACGGCGGCATGCACCACCGAGATGGCCTGCGCCCGCCGCAGACCAAGCTTCACGAAGACGCCGCGGCGGTCATTGGGACGGTTCGCACCGTCGAGAGCATCGAACGCCACAGCGGTGACGATCTCGTCGGGTTCGAGCACGGTCTGGCGGAAGCCGGCAAAGAACTCAGCAACCGGCACCGTGCGCTCTCCCCGTACCGACGTCATCGTCACGTCGGCACCCAAGGCCACGAGCGCCGAGATCGTGTCGTTGGCTGGGCTCGCCGTGACGATGTTGCCGACCACGGTGGCCCGGTTGCGCAATGGCGGCGAGCCCACCTCCAAGCAGGCCTGGGCGAGCGGCAGGCCAGCCGTGCGCATCGGCGCCGAAGCAATGACATCGGCATGAGTCACGAGCGGCCCGAGCGTGACCCGCCCGCCTTCGTACGAGATCAGGTCGAGACCGTCCAGCGCCGAGAGGTCGACAAGCAGTTCGACGCCCGATCGGGCACCCCTCGCCAGCTCAAGTATCAGGTCTGTGCCGCCGGCCACCAGCCGCGCCGAGGTGCCGTGTGACGACAGCAGCTCAGCCGCCTCGCCGAGCGAGGTCGGGGCCACATAGCGGTTCGGCAGCGGGACTGCCCGCTGCACTTCGTGAAGCTCGAACATCTGGCATACAAGGGTGTCAGATGCGCAGCCTGCAGACGAACCTGATGCAGTCAGCGGTCAGTGCGGACGGCAAGCTGATGGCGTTGCACCTTGCCGAGCGCGTTGCGCGGCAGCGCCGCGATGCGGTATGTGCGACGGGGCCGCTTGTAGAAGGCGAGGCGCTCGCCCACGTAGTCCCTCAGCTCGTCGTCGCCGAAGTCTCGCTCTGCGACGACGTAGGCGACCACCACCTCGCCCCACTCCGGGTCAGGCTCGCCGCCGACGGCACACTCGACGACATCGGAGTGCGACGCGATGACTTCCTCGACCTCGCGGGGGTACACGTTGAAACCGCCGCAGATGATGAGCTCCTTGGCCCGGCCCACGATGCGCAGGTAGCCGTCGTCCCACTCGCCGAGATCGCCGGTGCGGAACCAGCCGCCGTCGAAGGACGCTGCGTTGGCGTCAGGCCGTTCCCAGTAACCCGAGAACACGTTGGGGCCCCGCACCAGGATCTCCGCAGCGTGATCGCTTGGCGTCGGGTCACGCTCGCTGTCGGCATCGGCCGCGGGGACGATCTCGCCGTCGCCGGCGGCGAACGCGCTGAGGCGTACTTCCACTCCGGGCAGCGGGAAGCCCACCGTTCCGGCTCGTCTCAGCTCGTCGTACGGATTCGACACCAGCATGACCGTCTCGGTCATGCCGTAGCGCTCGACGACGTGCTGTCCGCTGGCCCGGCGCACGGCGTCGTGCAACTCAGCGGGCATCGGTGCCGATCCCGACACGCACAGCCGCAGCGCCGACAGCTCGTGAGCCCGGGGCGAGGCCGCCAGCCGGGAGTACATGGTCGGCACTCCGAAGAACATCGTGGCCTGATGCTCCTCGATCGCATCGAAGACAGCGTCGGGCTCGAAGGCAGGTTGCAGCACGGCCTTGGCGCCCACGGCGAGCGTGCCGTGCAAACCCACACCGAGACCGTGCATGTGGAACAGCGGCAGCGCCAGCACCAGCACGTCATCGGCGGTCCATCGCCACGCCAGCTCCAGTGCCCGCACCGACGCCAGCAGGTTCGCGTGGCTCAGCACTGCTCCCTTCGGGCGTCCGGTGGTGCCGGAGGTGTAGCCGATCAGCGCCGGCTCAGCGCCCCGCCGTCGACGAGCCTGCTCCGCCAAATCGAGACTGCCGGCGGCACTGCCGCCGTCACCACCGATGTCGCCCAGCTCGGCGGCGTCGAAATCGTCGATCAAGACCGCCGGGTCCGCTGAGGTGATCCACTGCCCCCACTCGTCAGGGCTGCCGACACCTTCGATCAGCGCCGCCGCAGGACGGCAGTCCTGCACAACATTGCGAACTTCGTCGGCGCGATAGGCACCGTTCAGCGGCACCACCACCGCTCCGATTCCGAGCAGCGCCGTATGCGCAGCAACGAGTCGGGCCGACGACGGACCGCTCATCAGCACGCGATCGCCAGCTCCCACTCCGGCGGCGGCCAGCCGCCGAGCTGCCTGCTGCGCAAGTTCGAGCAGTCGGGCAGCGGTCACCCACCCCGCCTGGACGTCCCAGACCACCGCGCGCTGCGGATCGGACGACCATTGGTCTAGCCAGACCGCCGGCAGCGTGCCCCCTGCCGCCAAGTCGACATCGCCGGCGCTCCAGCCGGCCGGCAGGTGCCGGTGCCAATCCGACGCTGGGCTCAAGACGGCCACGAGCACCCCCAACGGGATTCGAACCCGTGCCGCCACCTTGAGAGGGTGGTGTCCTTGGCCGCTAGACGATGGGGGCTGGTTGAGATGCGACGCGCCAGCATACCGACCGCCTGCCGATGGCTTGCCTGCAGGCAGACACCGCACGGGCAGGCTGCGCAGGCCTGCCGAGCAGCCTCGGCTCGTCGCTAGCCGGCGTCGAGCGGCGGCCAGATCTCGGTGTCGGGATGCAGGCCGTACCAGGCGAACCAGAACGACTGCGACGACACGATACGCGGCAGCCTGACGTCGATTCGGTTGCGGCCGTCCACGCCGTTGATGCGCAGCTCGTCATGTAGCACGCCCCCCGGAGCCACCTCGACGATTGCACCGTGACGCCACGCTGCAACCGGCACCCCCGCCGCTCCGGCTGCGCTGTAGACGCGGGCGCCGCCCCGGTTGGGCACGATCACGAGCGGCTCGTCACCGAGGACATACACGAACGGGTCCTCCTGCTCCAGAGCGGCAAGTCCCAGTGCCAGCGCGTGATCACCACGATCGACCGTCACCACCTCGTCCTTGAGCTCGAACACGTCAGGGGTCTCGAACGTCGGGAACCACAGGTCCTCGCTGGAGTAGTACGAGCGGTACGCCGCGCCTGGCGTGTAGTCGTACGCGATCGGCGGCCGCTCGGGCAGCTCGGGGAAGAACGTCGGCGGGGGCGTGTCCAGCGTGAACGTGTCGGGGTGATCGGCCAGCCAATCCGACCAGCGCACCGTGGCCACCGGGAACTGCTCGAGCTTCGTGCCAGCCAGCGGACCGGCGAACGCGGTGCCCGAGAGGTGGTTCCACAGGCTCTCAGTCTCGTTGTCGATCATGATCTTGTTCGAGTCCATCAGCAGTCCTGATGTCTGGAATGTCAGCACGTCGCCGTTCGGCAGCCGCCGGTCGAACATGAGCGCTGTCAGGCACAGCGTGCAATAGCCGAGCGCCACCGGTACGCCACCGATGACGTCATTGGCCAGCTCGTGGCGGGCCAGGAATCGCACTGGGTAGGCGCCGGCCTCGCCGCCGATAACGAAGCCCAGCACGAGTTCATCGTCGGTCATGAACTCGGCTTGGGCGGGCGTCAGGCGCTCGGGATTGTTCAGCTCTGGTATCCCGCCGCGACGCACACCGCCCCATTGGATGGCCCCGAGCGTCACCCGGTCGGTGACCTGAGCCAGTATCTCGTCGTACTCGTAGGCGACATAGGCATACAGCACCCGCTTGTACTGCTCGTAGCCCTCGCCTGGATCGACGCCGTTGGTGCGATACCACGAGCCATACCGGACGTAGTCCGTGTTGAAATCTCCCGAGCTCTCCACGCCCGTGATGGTCTCGAGCGCTCGCATCGATGTCGCATTGACATTCTGTGTCCCGCCGAAGCGCATGATGTCCAAGATCCACGGCACCCACCGCAGCTCGCCGCTCAGACCCATCTCGGCCGCGATATTGGCGGCGAACGCGGTGTTCGGCAGCTCCAGGAACTCGTCGATCTTCTCCAGCAGCGTCAGTTCCAGGAAGGGCCGCCCGTCCTCGGTGCCCGGGAAAAACGGCTCGGTGGTGGTCGGCGGCGGCGCGTCGGAGGGCGTGGTGTCGGGCGGCCCCATGTCGTCGGCCACAGCCTCGGAGGCCGCTGCGCCGTCAGCCGGATCGGCTGCGAGGGTGGACGAGGTCGCCGCAGGCTCAGTCGCTGCGGAGCCCTCGTCCTGCACCGGTGAGGTGGAGCAAGCGGCGGCAAGCACGCTCACCGCCACGGCCGCGCAGATCAGCCTTCGCATACGGCTGCCGAGCCTATGGCAGCCCCCCGCTGCGCCACGGTCAGGCTGGTTGGGCTAGAACGACAGGCGTGAGCGGCCGCTGCGGCGGCACCACGAAGGGGGAATCACGATGGACAACGGCGCCAGCAACGGTGCGATACCTGACAATCCGGCGGGTTACGTCTGCCTGACCTTCGACTTCGACGGCCCATCGTTGTGGATAGCCCGCCGCCAGACCACGCCGACACCTATCTCACGCGGCGAGTTCGGCGCCGTCGCCGTGCCACGGATCCTCAAACTGCTCGCCCGCCACAACATCCCGAGCACTTTCTTCATCCCGGGCCACTCCATCGACACGTACCCCGATGCGGCCAAGATGGTCGTCGACGCCGGCTGCGAGGTAGGACTGCACGGCTACGCCCACGAGTACAACCCCCGGCTCAGCGAGGACGAGGAGCGAGCCATCCTCGAGCGCACCTTCGCGCAGATCGAGTCGCTCACTGGCGCGCCGCCGAAGGGCTACCGGGCGCCGTCGGGCGATATCAACCCCTGGACCATCGACCTGCTGATGGAATACGGCCTCAGCTACGACTCATCGCTCATGGGTCACGACTACGCGCCGTACTGGCTGCGCACCGGCGATCAGTTCCCGCTGGACGGGCCCATGGAGTTCGGCGAGCAGGTCGACCTTGTCGAGCTGCCGTTCAGCTGGCACCTCGACGACTACGTCCACCTGGAATTCGTGACCTTCAAGAACACCATCCTGACCGGCCTCGAGAACCCCGGCACGATGTTCGACACGTTCCTGTCGGATGTGAAATGGATGACCAGCGAGGTGCGGCACGGCGTGTGCACGGTCACCTTCCACCCGCAGGCGATCGGCCGGGGAGGACGCCTGTACGAGATGGAGCGCTGGATCGAACAGATGAACGACCTCGGCGTGAGCTACGCCCGCATGTGCGACGTGGCAGACGCCTGGCGGGCCGGCCGCCAGCTCGGCATCGAGTAGCGGCCGCCCGGGCCGCTGGTCCCAGGCTCTGCAGCTAGCCGTCGACGCCGTCGAGCATGCGGCTGATCAGCAGCTTCTGCACTTCCGAGGTGCCCTCGTAGATCTGGTACACCCGCACGTCGCGGTAGATCTTCTCGACCGGATAGTCGTTCAGGTAGCCGTACCCGCCGTGAACCTGGATGGCCTGTGACGCCACCCGTTCGGCCATCTCCGACGCGAACAGCTTCGCCATCGAGGCCTCCCGGGCACACTCGAGCCCCTGATCGCGCATCTGGGCAGCGTGCAGGTAGAGCTGGCGGGCAGCTTCGATCTGGGTGGCCATCTCGGCCAGCGTGAACGAAATCGCCTGGTGTTCGACGATCGGGCGCCCGAACGTCTCGCGCTCCTGTGCATAGGCATGGGCGGCCTTCAGTGCGGCACGTGCGCCGCCGGTGGCTTGAGCCGCGACGCCGATGCGGCCCAGCGACAGGTTGCCCAGCGCAATGCCGAGACCTCGCCCGATCTCGCCGAGGACGTCGCTCGACGGCACCCGCATGTCCTCGAAGACCACCTGGCAGGTGTCGTTGGTGCGGTGGCCGAGCTTGTCCTCCTTGGCGATCACGCGGTAGCCGGGGTTGTCGGTGGACGTGATGAACGTGGTCATGCCCCGTTTGCCGGCGCTCGGATCGGTCACCGCCACGATCATCGCTACATCGGCACTGGAGCCTGCGGTGATGAACGCCTTGTGGCCGTTCAGGACGTATTCGTCGCCGTCCCGGGTGGCCCGCGTGCGGATGGCCGCTGCGTCCGAACCGGTGTGGGGCTCGGTGAGGTGGATGCAGCCCAGCCACTCGCCGCTGGTGAGCTTGGTGAGATAGTCGCGTCGCTGCTGATCGGTGCCCGACTGTTGGATCGCCACAGCAACCGGCGAGTTGTTCGCCGCCATCATGTTGCTGATGCCGCCGTCGGCAGCGGAGATCTCCTCGATGGCCAGCGCATAGGACACGAAGTCGGCTCCGGCTCCGCCCCAGCGAGGGTCGACCATCACGCCCATCAGCCCGACATCGGCCATCTTGGCGTAGAGCTCGCGAGGCGCCCCGCCTGCCCGGTCCCACTCTGCAGCGAACGGCGCTATCTCGCGCTGCGCGAATGCTCTCGCCACATCGCGGATCTGCTGCTGCTCGTCGGTCAACTGCACTGCGCCCTCCTCGGGTTCGGCCACGGGATTGCGGGGCTCGGCACCGCTGTGCAGCGGCGATTTAGGGTACCCAAATGCAGAATTCTGATTCCGGGGAACGCATCTCCGAGGCCGGTTTCGACCTCGACCAGGTGGATCGCCTGCTCACCACGACCAGGGCTGTGCGCAAGCGGCTCGACTTCGACCGCTGGGTCAGCGACGAAGTGATCTTCGACTGCATCGACCTCGCAGAGCAGGCCCCGACGGGCGGCAACGATGCCAGCCGCCGCTGGATCGTGATCCGCGACCAAGACCTCAAAGACCGGCTCGGGCAGCTCTACGCCGAGGTGGGCACCATCTTCATCAACGCCCGGGGACGCCTCGATGGCACCGGCCACCCCAAGGAGCACATCGTCAGCTCCAGCGCCTACCTCGTGGAGAACTATGCAAACGCTCCGGCGTTGGTGATGCTCGCCATCTGGGGCATACACGACAACAGCGGACGGCCGGGCCTGTTCGACAGCGCCATCCCCTCTGCATGGAGCTTCAATTTGGCGTTGCGATCCCGCGGCCTCGGCACCGCGTACGCCACGATGCTCAACAACAAGTCCGACGAGGTGGCCGATCTGCTGGGCATGCCGCCGGGCCTCACCACGCTCGTGTGCTTCCCGGTGGCGTACACCAAAGGAACCGACTTCTCGCCGGCGCCCCGCCGTCCGGCGAGCGAGATCACCTACTTCGACCAGTGGGGCTTCACCCGCCAGCGGCCCAGCGCCGACGGCACCGCCCGGGTGGCCGACGGTCAGGGCGTGGTGGCCGAGATCGACACCGACGCCCGGCCCCGGGCGGTCTGGGAGGTCATCAGCGACATCAACATGCCAGCGCAATTCTCCGAAGAGTTCCTGGGCGCCGAGTGGACATCCGAGGGCGACCCGGGCATCGGCTCGACCTTCAAGGGTCGCAACTCCATCCCCGACGTCTTCGATTGGGAAACCGACTGCATCGTGACCGCCTGGGAAGAGCGCACGGCGTTCGAGTGGCGCGTCACCGACACCGAGAACCCTGGTGCCGTGTGGCGGTTCGACCTCGCAGAGCAGGGCGGCGGCAGCCGCCTGCGCTTCTCGATGCTGATCGGCCAGGAGAACAACGGCACGGTGCCCATGGCCTTGCGCGACCCCGCCAAGGAACAACGGGTGCTGAACCGCCGCCGCACCGTGCTGCGGGCCAACATGCAGCATGTCGTCGAGAGCGTCAAGGCCATCGTCGACGGCGACTGAGTCACCAAGCAGCAGCAGGGCGCCGGTTTCGCACGAGCTGCCGGGACGCGAGAGGGCCGGCGGGCTGTTGCCCGCCGGCCCCGTCGCGCCGACCCGAGGGTCAGCTGTGTTCAGTCAGAGAACGTTGCCTAGCGGCAGCCGCCCTCATCCTTGTCCCAAGCGCAGTTGGTGGACTTGCCGTTGACGTCCACGACGTCGCCGACCTGGGTCCAGGTCTGCTCGGTGGCATTGAACTGGCTGAAGTCCGAGCCCTCGACGAAGTACGCGTCAGCGTTGCCGTTGAGCTGCGTGACGATGCCGTCGAGGATCATCGGGTGGTAGATGTCGATCGACCGCACCGCCAGGATGAAGTTCGTCCTGGTCAGACCGCCCGGCAGGTCGGCAGCAACGCGCAGCGCCTCGCCGTAGGGGTAGCCGTAGGTGTAGCCGATGGCGTACAGCGACACCGCCGGATCCAGGCCCGCTGCCTCGAGGTTCGAGTTCGCGAACGCAATGAACGGCTCATCGATGAACTTCGGGTCGGTGGAGTCCTTCGAACCACCGCCGATGATCCACCAGCCGTCCGCCGCATCACCGGCGGGCTTCATGTAGGCCTCGATGCCCTTGCACACCGACGGCGTGAAGAGCGCGCCGCCCTTGGCGTTGATGTCGTCGTACAGGCCGCTCTGGCCAGCCTCCTGGACCGCCAGCAAGCACGGGTTGCCCGCCGTCATCGAGATGAACACATCCGGCTCGAACGCCAGGATGGTCGTCATCTCGTTGGTCAGCGTCGGCGCAGCCGGGTCGTGACGCACCGGCAGGTACTCGCTCACCACATCGGTGTTGGCGTGTGCCCACTCCTCGAAGCCGAGCTCGTAGGCCAGACCGAAGTCGTTGTCCATCACCAGACCGGCAACCTTCACCGGCAGCAGGTCAGGCAGGTTCTCGCGGATCCAGGCGCCCCACAGAATCGACTCGGTCGAGTACGACATCTGCATGATGGTGGTCCACGGGTGGTTCACCGGGTCGCCCCAAGCCGGGTGGCCGGTCATCACGAACGGGTGCGGGATGCACTCCTCGTTGATCTTGTCGTACACCGCCAAGGTGTTGGGCGAACCCAGGGTCAGGATCGAGAACACGTTCTCCGCCTCGATCAGCTCATCCACGAACTCGATCGTCTGGGCGGCCACATACGCGTCGTCCTTGATGATCAGCGTGAGGTCGCGAGGCGAGCCGCCGACCATGATCGGGTCGTTCTCGTTGATCCAGTTGAAGTAGTTCTCCCAGCCATACGCGATGTTGCCGTAGGCAGCGAGGTTGCCCGACTGGGCCGTGGTGTGGCCGATGCGAACCTGCGAGTCGGTGATGCCGGTCGTGTCCGACCAGTCGTCGGGGCAGCCATTCATATCAATGGTGAAGTCCGCCGGACCGCGCAGGATGCCGTCGTCACCGACGCCGTACTCGCCCGACTCGATCTTCTCGGTCAGCTCGGCGACAGTCTTGGCACGGCGTGCAGCGGCCTCTTCGAAGATGCCTTCGAGGGTGGAGCGATCGAACATCATCTCCTCCTCGTCCATCATCTCCTCTTCGGCCATCTCCTCTTCGTCGTCCTCACCGGCGACGGCTGCCTCGATGTCCTCCTCGGCCGCGGCGCCGCCGAGAGCACCAGTGGCACCCTCGTCGTCTTCCTCCTCGGCCATCTCCTCCTCGTCCATCGCATCGTCCTCGCTGGCCGCTGCGGTGGTCTCGGTTTCTGTCTCGCCGGCGCCGCCGTCATCCGCGTCGTCATCGCCGCCACCGCACGCAGCGGCAACAAGCGAGAACGCGAACAACAACGCCAGCAAGCGCCAAAGTCGACGCTTGGTCATGTGGTGTCTCCCCATTCGGTTGCAAAAAGACAAACCGGCGCGGAATCGCACAGATGCCTCAGCCGGTCTACCGAGACGCTAGTTCCCGTCTTGCGGCTGGTCGCCGGGCGGGTATGTCAATTCTGCAACGATTTCGAATCTGCATTCGGGCCGCGCTGATGCCTCGCCGGACGCGCAAGGGCCGGCGAGCTGTCGCCCGCCGGCCCTGTCGCGCCGACCCGAAGATCAGCAGGTGTCCATTCGGCGCAGCGACTACGTCCGCTGCGCCTCAGGCGAAGACGACCTAGCGGCAGCCTCCGTTGTCCTTGTCCCAGGCGCAGTTGGTGGACCGACCGTTGACATCCACGATCTCGCCGATGATGTTCCACGTCTGCGCATCGGCGTCGAACTGGCTGAAGTCCGAACCCTCGATGAAGTACGCATCCGCGGCACCGTTGAGCTGGGCGTTGATGCCGTCAAGCGCCTGCGGGTGGTACATGTCGATGGCACGCACCGCCAAGATGAAGTTGGTGCGGTTCAGACCGCCCGGCAGATCCGCAGCAATGCGCAGCGCCTCGCCGTACGGATAGCCGAACATGTAGCCGGTTGCGTACAGCGACACTGCCGGGTCAAGGCCGCCTGCAGCCAGGTTGTCGTTGATGAACGCGATGAAGGGCTCATCGGTGTGCTTCGGGTCGGTGGAGTCCTTGATGCCGCCGCCGACAATCCACCAGTCATCGGCGAAGTCGCCCGCAGGACCCATATACGCCTCGATGGCCTTGCACACCGACGGCGTGAACAGCGCGCCGCCCTTGGACTTGATGTCGTCGATCAGGCCACTCTGGCCCGCCTCTTGAATCGCCAGCAGGCACGGGTTGCCCGCCGTCATCGAGATGAACACATCCGGCTCGAACGCCGCAATCGTGGTCATCTCGTTGGTCAGCGTCGGCGCAGCCGGGTCGTGACGCACCGGCAGGTACTCGCTCACCACATCGGAGTTGGCATGCGCCCACTCCTCGAAGCCGAGCTCATATGCCAGACCGAAGTCGTTGTCCATCACCAGACCGGCAACCTTCACCGGCAGCAGATCGGCGAGATTCTCCCGGATCCACGCGCCCCACAGGATCGACTCTGTCGAGTACGACATCTGCAGACCAGTGGTCCACGGGTGGTTCACCGGGTCGCCCCAAGCCGGGTGGCCGGTCATCACGAACGGCTGCGGGATGCACTCCTGGTTGAGCTTGTCGTACACCGCCAAGGTGTTCGGCGAACCCAGCGTCAGGATCGAGAACACGTTCTCCGCCTCGATCAGCTCATCCACGAACTCGATCGTCTGAGCGGCCACGTAGCCATCGTCCTTCACGACAAGAACGAGATCCCGCGGCGAGCCGCCGACCATGATCGGGTCGTTGTCGTTCATCCAGTCGAAGTAGTTCTCCCAGCCATACGCGATGTTGCCGTAGGCAGCCAGGTTGCCCGACTGAGCCGTGGTGTGACCGATGCGAACCTGCGATTCGGTGATGCCCGTCGTGTTCGACCAGTCGTCGGGGCACGCGTTCATGTCGATCTCGAAGCCGGCAGGTCCGCGCAGGATGCCGTCGTCACCGACGCCGTACTCGCCGGCCTCCATCTTCTCGGTCAGCTCGCCAACGGTCTTGGCGCGGCGGGCAGCGGCCTCTTCGAAGATGCCTTCGAGGGTGGAGCGATCGAACATCATCTCCTCCTCCTCCATCATCTCCTCTTCGGCCATCTCCTCGTCTTCGGTCTCACCGGCAACAGCCGCCTCGATGTCCTCCTCGGCCGCGGCGCCGCCGAGCGCACCAGTGGCACCCTCGTCGTCTTCCTCCTCGGCCATCTCCTCCTCGTCCATCGCATCGTCCTCGCTGGCCGCTGCGGTGGTCTCGGTTTCTGTCTCGCCGGCACCGCCGTCATCCGCATCGTCATCGCCGCCACCGCACGCAGCAGCAACAAGCGAGAACGCGAACAACAACGCCAGCAAGCGCCAAAGTCGACGCTTGATCATGTCGTTTCTCCTCAGTAGATGAGCATGAAACGCCGGCTCCCCCAATATGAACCATTCGAACCGGCGCGCCAAGAAATTAGTTCGCCCGGCACTGCAGATGCCGGGCCAGGCGTGTCAATTCAGCGACGATTTCACGTGTGCAGACGATGCCGCGCCGAGTCAGATGCCCCATCATTCCGGCGCCGGCTGAACAAACCGATGAGGCCACGCGGGAAGACGAACGTCAGCGCCACCAGCAGCAGGCCGAACACGAACTGTTCCTCGTCAAGCAGGCGCAGGAATTCGCCGAGCGGGCCCAGTCCGCTCACGCCGCCGAGCAGTTCGCCGATCCTCGAGAAGACCTCGCGGATAGCGACGCCCAGCACTGAGCCCCACAGCGAACCCAGGCCGCCGAGCACTGCGGTCGCGTACAACACCAGCGACTCCTGGAATGGGTACGACTCCTGCGAGGTGAACGGGACAAGAACGATGCCGAGGGCACCCGCGAGGCCTGCCAGGGAGGCACTGACCGCGAACGTGTTGACCCGGGAAGCCACCAGGTTGACCCCGTACACCGCCGCGGCCGTGTCGTTGTCTCGAACGGCACGCATCGCTCGTCCAGGTCGGCTGTTGATGATGTGGTGAGTGACCAGCATCGCCAATCCCACCACCGCCAAGCAGATGAGGTAGTGGTACAGCCCCTCGGCCCAGCGGCTGGTGCCGAACCACGACGGCGGCACCAGTTCAGCGCCGACCGCTCTGCCGCTGACACCGCCGGAGAACGCTGGGACTCGCTTCGCTAGCGGCTGGAACACGATGGCCAGCCCGAGCGTCACCAGCGCAAGATGAATGCCCTTGATACGAAGCGCGGGCAGGCCCACCAGTGCACCCACAGCGCCCGCGAACGCGGCACCAGCCAGGATCGAGACGACCCACGGCAATGCCAAGTCGTCAACCGCGTACGCGGCTGCGAACGCGCCGACGGCCACGAAGACCCCGTGACCCAGGCTGATCATGCCGCCATAGCCCGTGGCGATGTTCACACCCAGCACGGCCAAGACCATGACGACGATCTGGGTGTTCTGCCGAAGTTCCGTCACTGAACTGGTCAGCGGCATCGCCACCAGCCAGACGCCCAGCAGCACAGCGCCAACCCAACTGAGCAGGCTGATCCGCCGGCGAGGGCGCTCGAGGTGGTCCGCTGTACTGACTCCGAGCGCCGCTGCGCCAATGCCGGCTGCTGCCGACGGGCCGCCGCGCACGCTGAGTCCGGCTCCAGACGGCTCGGTGCCCACTTCGCCAGTTCTGGACGGCTCGTCAGCTTCGGGCGGCGCGCCGGCGGGCGGGTTGTCCGGCGGCGCGAACACCCCGAACACGCTGGCGTCGGCACGCGGTGTCTCGTCGTCGTCGCCGGGACGCGGCATCGGCGAGGGCCAGTCGTCGTTGCTCACACCCGCTCGATCCGCTGGGTGCCAAACAGGCCTGCCGGACGCACGATGAGCACCACCACCATGGCGACGAGCGCAGGCAGCACGCTGAGCTCGAATCCGATGAACGGCACATAGGCCGGGATCAGCGTCTGGCTGAGGCCGATGACCACGCCGCCGACCAGCGCCCCCTTGGGCGAGTCGAGCCCGCCGAGCGTCGCCGCGGCAAAGGCGTACACCAGTACACGGACCATCATGGTGGGTTCGAGGAGCACCGAGTTCGCGCTCATGTTCGCCGCGATGGCCCCGAGGCCCGCTGCCAGCGCCCAGCCATACATCAGCGTCGGACCCACGCGGATGCCGTTCAACGCGGCCGATTCTGAATCGATCGAAACCGCCCGGAATGCGAGACCGGCTCTGGTGTAGCGCAGCAGCAGCGCCAGCACGGTCAGGAGCGCGAACAGCACCAGCCACGCCCCGACCGTGGAAAAGCGCAGGCGAGCGCCGGCAATGTCGATGTGGTCGCCAGGAGATGACGGGAAGAACGGCGGGAAGACACGCGGACCGGTTCCCCACCATTGGCCCATCAACGAGTTGAGCGCGAGCAGAATGCCGATCGTCACGTTGACGAGTGCTAGCTCCGGGGCATTTCTTAGCGGCCGGATCAGCACACGCTCGGTCGCGGCACCGGCCGCTATGCCGATGACGACTGCGCCTCCGATCGCCAGGGGCGTCACCAGCGGCGCCCCAATCCACGATGCCAACCCGCCTCCGGTGACGCCGGGCGCGGCGCCAGCGAGCAGCACGAAGGCGATGTAGGCCGAGAATGTGGCCATCTCGCCCTGGGCGAAGTTCAGCAGCCCGGTGGAACGAAAGATGATGACCAGCGCCAGCGCCAGCGAGGAGTAGATGGCGCTGTTGAACAGCGCATCGAAGATTCGCTGCAGCAGCAGTACTACATCCATCGCGACTGCTCAGCCCTCAGCAATGTCGACCGGGTCCCGGCGCCCCAGCGGAGGCGGGAGGCCCGGCGCTGCTCTACATCTCGGCAGAGGCGCCGACGTCTTCGGGAGCCGGCTCGGGGGCGGTCTCGGCCTTCTCCTCGGAGAACACGAAATACCGCAGGCCGACGAAGATCGTCACCACGATGACGATGATGCTCAGCACCAGCGACAGCAGACTCTGCGTCGGCCAGCCGATGAGCCAGAAGCCCACCGGTGTCTCGGAGGCATCGATCGCGTCGGATGCCACATTGCACAGCTCGCTGACCGACATGTCGCTGATCTCGCCCGATGGCGAGGTGCCACAGAATTCGCCCGGCGTGCCCACGAAGTCCTTCGCCTTGGCTGCTTCGTTGACCAGCGGGATCGCGGGCACCGTCTTGCCGTCTGGGTTCACTGCGATCGCTTCGCGAGCCAGGTGCCCCACATGGTGAGCCCGCAGCGCGATGTTCAGAGCGAACGCCTGGATGTAGGCGAAGCTCAGCACTCCGAGAACTCCGGCCGCCTTGGCCTGTGAACTCACCGCAGCGGCGTTCTCGCCGCGCAAGCCGGCCTTGACCGCTCGGAGTTCGTTCATCGCAACGAACACGATGATCGGCGCGAGCACCACAATCGCGAAGCGCAATGCGAAGGCGAGCGTGCCGACGATGAGGTTGTCGACGTTCATCAGCACCCAGCCGATCACCAGCAGGATCGGACCGGCGATGGCGAATCTCATCGCCCAAGTGGCTCGCGTAGAGGACGGACCGGGGTCGAGGCTCGCGAGCGGTGTGATGGGGTCGCCGCTTGGAGTCAGCGGGACCACCTGGATGATCTTCTTCTGAATCGCCGTGACCATCGAGGCGATGCCGCCGGGGGCGAAGAAGGTGAACAGGATCAGGATGAGGCCGAAGATGGCCGCAGAGAGGGGGCCGTCACCGTCAAGCGTGTAGAAGCCCAGCGGGATGGAGATTCTCTTGGTGAGGTCTCGCACCCACACCACGAACAAGCCGCCGAAGATCGAGCCTTGCAGGGTGCCGACACCGCCGATCACCAAGCCGATGATGAGGTCGACTGCCAGCAGGAAGGTGAAGTCCTGGCCGGCCACGAAACCCTTGTCGAGGCACCACATGAGACCCGCCAATGAACCCAGCGAGGCGCTCAAGGCGAAGTTCACGGTCTTGTACATCGGCAGGTTCACGCCGTAGACGGCGGCACCTGCCTCGCTGTCGCGGATCGCAAGAACCGCCCGGCCAGGCCGGCTGCGCATGATGTTGCGCACCAGCGAAACGACGATCACCGTCATCAGCAGCAGGATCCAGTAGCGGTACGCATTCGCGCCACGGGCACCGTCGACACCGGGCAGCCACTCGAAGAAGCTGGAGAATCCGCTTTCCTGCCGATCGACTTCCTCGATGACGTCTCGGCCGTTCGGGCCGCCGGTACGACGTGCGATGCCGAGCTCGTCGATGTTCACCAGCGTCGGGAATACCGCCGCCTGAGCGATGGTGACCAAGGCTAGGTACAGACCTCGCACGCGCAGCGCTGGCAGGCCAACGATGATGCCGATGGCAAACCCGACAATCACGACGACCGGGATGACCATCCAGAAATCCCAGAGCTCGTCCTGGACCATCGACGCGGCAACGAACGCACCGATACCCATGAACGCCGAGTGCCCCAGCGCGAGCATGCCGTTGAAGCCCACGACCAGGTTGACCGCCAGCACGGCCACCATGAGGACCAATGCGCGGTTCATCTTGCCGATCTCGAACGGCTGCAGGACCAGTGGCACCAAGATCGCCAGCGCTACGGCGTAGCCCCAGCTCAAGAACCGCCATTGGCGATGCTGTGTGCTGCCCTTGGAAACGATGAGCAGTGGTGAACTCATACCTCAGCAACTCCCCTTGGGTCGTTGAGCTAGACGCGCTCGATGCGGCGGGTTCCGAAGAGACCCGCTGGACGGAACAGCAACACGATCAAGATCAGCAGGAACGCCGTCGCCAGCTGCAAGATCGAGAAGTAGGCCTGGCCGAGCACGACCACGCCAAACCATGAGACCAGCACCGATTTGATGAGCCCCACGACCAAGCCGCCGATGACGGCGCCGCCAAGACTGTCGAGCCCGCCGAGGGCGGCTCCTGCCAGGGCGTAGATCAGGATCGTCAGCATCATGTTGGGGTTGACGCCGCCCAGCGCCGGCGCCACCAGTGCGGCGGAGAGCGTGCCGAACACCGAGGCCAGCGCCCAGCCGAAGCCCAGGGTGCGGCCGGTATTGACGCCGACCAACCGGGCCGACTCGGTATTGGAGGACACCGCGCGGAATGCCAAGCCCGCCTTCGTCCTGCCCAGGATGA
Source organism: Acidimicrobiales bacterium (assembly GCA_965116715.1). Classification (GTDB taxonomy): domain Bacteria; phylum Actinomycetota; class Acidimicrobiia; order Acidimicrobiales; family Poriferisodalaceae; genus Poriferisodalis. Next base: position 3,110,644 of record OZ220724.1, on the reverse strand, counting down.
CTGCAAGTGCGATCAGCGCGAGGGCGAGTGCGATCCACGTGCCGATGGTGCGGTAGTGCAGGCGGGCACCGATGACCTCGAAGAACGTGCGTCCCACCATCTCGCACATCTCAGCGCCGGCGGTGCCGGGTGCCACTTCGGCCAAGGCGCCGTCGGCATTCTCGAGGCAGGCGATGGTGCCCTCGCTCGAGGTCTTGAGCTCGCTGCCGTTCGGGACCCAGCTCGGGAACTGGCCGAAGGGGTCGTTCACCCGGCGAACCTGGTAGTTCCAGACATCACCCGCAACAGCGTTGATGATCAGGAACAAACCTAGGGTGATGAGCACCACAGGCAAGTGGTCAGCAGGGTCGAACGGTCTGACCAGTGTTCGCTCGACCGCGGCACCGATTGCGGCGCTGATGAGCATCGCTATGGCAATCGAGAGCCAGAGCCACAGACCCTGCTCGATGTTGAGCACATAGACGAAGAACGCGCCAAGCATCGCCAACTCACCGGTCGCGAAGTTGATCAGCGTGGTGGCCTTGAAGATCAGCACCAGTGCCAACGCGGCGGCGGCATAGACGGCACCGTCGCGTAGGCCGTTGAAAATGAAATCCGGCAGGATCTCGAAGTTCCAGTTCACGGTCTGCCCCCGTACCTACGTATCAGGCGCCCAAGTACGCTTCCTGCACAGCAGGATCGTTCTTGAGATGCTCGGCGGGTCCATGCAGAGCGATCTCGCCGCTCTCGATCACGTACCCGTAGTCGGCCATGTCCAGCGCCAGGTTGGCGTTCTGCTCGACGAGCAGCATCGTCAGCCCGGTTTCCTTGTTCAGTTGGGCGAAGCGCTCGAAGAGGTCTTCGATGATGAGCGGCGCCAAGCCCAGCGAGGGTTCGTCGAGCAACAGCAGCCTCGGCCGGCACATCAGCGCCCGGGCGACTGCCAGCATCTGCTGCTCGCCGCCCGAGAGCGAGCCGGCAAGCTGATCCCGGCGCTCTTCGAGCCGGGGGAAGATCTCGAACCAGCGGTCGACGTCGGCGTTCACCTCGTTGTCCTTGCGGGTGTAGGCGCCGATCTTGAGATTGTCCATCACCGAGAGCTCGGGGAACGTCCCCCGGCCCTGGGGCACATGGGCGACGCCGCGCCGCACGATGTCGGCGGTCTTGGCACGGGAGATGTCGTCGCCCTCCATCGTGACCGTGCCGGTGGTGGTGCACATGTTGCACAGCGCCCGCAGCGTGGTGGTCTTGCCGGCACCGTTGGCGCCGAGAATCACCACGACGTTGCCGTCAGGCACTTCGAAATCGAGGCCGCGGAGCACCTCGACGGCGCCGTAGCGCGCGTGGAGGTCCTCGACCTTCAGCATCATGTCTGTCATGAAGAACTCCCCAGGTACGCCTCGATGACCTCCGGGTCGTTGCGCACGACATCGGGGTGACCGTCGGCGATCTTGCGGCCGAAGTTGAGCACAACCAAGTGCTCGCTGATGTTGAGCACCATGCGCATGTGGTGCTCGACCAGCAGGACCGACAGGTTGTGCCGGTCCCTGATGTCCTTGACATCTTGAGCGAGCGAGTCAACCTCTTGATGCGTCAGGCCTGACGCCGGCTCGTCCAGCATGATGAGGCGCGGGTTGGAGATCAGTGCCCGGGCCAGCTCGATGCGCTTCAGCGTGCCGAAGGGAAGACCGGCGGCAGGGTGATAGGCGTACTCCTCCAGGCCCAGCTCTTCGAGCGCTTCCCAGGCCCTACGTCGAAGATCCTTCTCCTCGTTGCGGGTGCCGAGGCGGAACGCAGCAGTGAAGAAGTTCGCCTTGGTGTTGGTGTGGTCGCCCACCATCACGTTCTCGATCACGGTCATGCCGTGCCAGAGCGCCAGGTTCTGGAACGTGCGGTAGACGCCGACGCGGCTGATCTGGTGAGCGGGCATGGTCAGCAGATCGTGCCCGTCGAATGTCACCGAGCCGGTCGTCGGGTCGTAGATCCGGCTGACCACATTGAAGAGCGTGGTCTTGCCCGCACCGTTCGGCCCGATGAGACCGAGGATCTGTCCCTCGTCCAGAGAGAAGGACAAATCGTCGAGCGCACGGATGCCGCCGAACTGCACGGAGATGTCTTGGACTTCGAGCAACGCCACGCGCTGAACCCCCTCCGGTCCTCGCCGATCAGGTGACCGGCCGCAGGCAAGTTATCAGGTCGGCCCAGCAGCGTGAGTTTCCGTGTGGAGCCTCAAGCGGGCCGGGCCAGCGGGTGATGCTAGGTCACAAATCGACGCATGGTGCAAATCGTGGCGGCCATGCCGCTGATGTCGATGTTTGCCGACTGGTGTCATCGCGGGATGCGTGGGGACTGACCGCCGGCCGCCTGGTTCGGGGAGGAGGACTCGAACCCCCAATGACTGGACCAGAACCAGTTGTGTTGCCAATTACACCATCCCCGAGGGCGGGAACAGGCTAGCGCTGCTGCTCTTTCCCCAGCCCCGGCTATTCGCCGGAATCGGCTGCTCTCGCGAGGATGGCCAGCGCGGCATCGAGGCGCGCGAGCGTGGCTTGGGGGCCGAGCAGCGCGAGCGATTCGAACAGCGGAGGTCCCACCGCGCGGCCGGTAGTCGCGACGCGAACCGGCGCTTGCGCCTTGCCCAGCTTCAAGCCGAAGCTCTCGGAGATCGCGCGCAGCTCAGCGTGCAGCGTCGCGGCATTCCAATCGGCCGTCGAGAACGCGGTACGCGCGCGAGCGAGGATGTCGTTCGCCGGCCCCGTCATCGCGACGGCCCAGTCGTCGGGGTCGATCTGAGGCTCGGTGAAGAGAAAGGCGATGCGATCAGGAGCGTCGCCAAGCAGGCGTGTGCGCTCGCGGATGAGCGGCGCGACCTTGCTCAGGGTGGCTGTATCGAGATCAGCGCCCCACGGTTCCGCGCGCACCCACGGTTCGACCGCAGCGGCGAAGCCGGCATCGTCGAGCGCCCGCAGGTACTCGCCGTTGATCGCCGTGAGCTTGTCCATGTCGAACATGGCCGGCGCTGCATTGACATCGGCAAGGTCGAACAAGTCGACGATCTCGCTGAGCGGCCGCACCTCGACGTCATCGGGGGGTCCCCACCCCAGCAGTGCCAGGTAGTTCACCATGGCTTCGGGCAGTACACCCTGGTCGCGATAGCTGATGAGCGACACGTCGTCGCGCCGCTTGGAGAGCTTCTTTCGTTGCTTGTTGACGATGAGCGGCAAGTGGGCAAAGGTCGGCATCTCGGTCGCGTCGAGCGCAGCCCGGAGCAGCACCACCTTCGGCGTCGTATTGAGCAGGTCTTCGCCTCGCACGACGTGCGTGATGCCGAGGTCGAGATCGTCGACAGCGTTCGCGACGAAGAAGGTCGCGCTGCCGTCGCTGCGGCGGACGACGAAGTCGTCGATCGACGCGTTCGGGAACTCGACGCGGCCCCGCACGGTGTCCTCGAAGGCCGTCACGCCGTCGTCGGGAACAGCGAATCGCACCGCCCCCTCGTCGACGTATGCACGTCCCTCGTCGAGCCAGCGGTCGACAGCGGCGTCGTAGAGGGCGCCGCGCTGGCTCTGGAACACCGGGTCGCCGTCGAAGTCCAGCCCGAGCCAGTCGAGCGTCTCGGTGATCTGATTGATGTGTGCGGTTGTGGCGAGTTCCGCGTTGGTGTCCTCGATGCGCAGCACCAGCTCTCCGCCGCAGTGGCGGGCATACAGCCAGTTGAACAGCGCCGTGCGCGCCGTGCCCAAGTGCGGCAGCCCGGTGGGGGCGGGAGCGAAACGCAGCCGCGGGTGCCGAGTGGCCGGCGTGCCGCCGTCCGGTGAAGACATCGGGCTGCTGGCGCTCGCGGCGCCGCTCAGCACTGGCCGGTGCTGCAGTTCGGGTCAGACGAGTCGACCCAGCGTCCTACCGGCCTGCCGGCCATCGCGAGCAGTCGCTGCAGCGGCGGGGTGGACAGGTCGACTGCGAGCGGTTCGAGGCCCGGCCAGATCGGCACCGCGGGCGCCGCGGCCTGCACCCTGTCCACCAGCAGTTCGTCGAGTCCGGCGCCGGCGCTGATGGCCTGCTGGAGGTCGTACCCCAAGATCGTCAACTCCACGACGCGCGACCACAGCAACTCGCGCAGCCGGGGGCTGAAGCCGGCACCGGCATCGAGTCCCGCGGCTACCGCGAGCACCGTCCGCACGCTCTCGATGACGGGCTGGGTCGGATCGGGGCGATCCTCGGAGCGCCCGCCGAACCCCAGGCCGGTGCCAGCCGCGGGGGTGGGAATCTCGACCGGGGGCGGCGGCGACTGGCCGCTCATCTGCGCTGCGGCAGCCAGGTTCCCGTCAGCGACGCGCGCCAGCAGATGGGCCACGGTGTAGGACTCGAGCGGCGGCGACAGTGGCATCTCCATGTGCTCCCAGGCGGGCAGCCGCATCCGGGCAGCGAAGTCGGTGCAGGCCCGACGATGCAGCCGCAGGAGTTCACGGTCGGTCTGTGTCGAGGTCGTCGGCGCGGAAATCGGCATTGTGGTCTGGGCCATGGGAGTCTCAGTCAGTGTTGCTGGGGAGGGGCGGTTCGGGTGCTCATTGCTCTGGGTCTCGAGTCAGTGTCAATGGATCGGATTCATACCGGCGTCTGAGCGCCGACGGGGTCAGGGACAGCACTTCGGCGGGGACGCAGGCGACCAGTTCCCGGACGTGCTTGTAGTGATGTGCCTCGGCGGCACCCTCGAACAGTGGCTCACGGCGCGCGACCAACGCAGCGACAGGGTGCTGGTCGAGGAAGCCGAACGCCAAGTACCCCGCTTCGAGATCCCACACCACCGGCGCTCGCCCGAAGATCGACGCGCGCTTGAGCGCTACGGCCACGCAGCCGGCGTCGACGTCGTGACGGTCCTCATTCTCGGTGAGGTACACCCGATCGTCAAAGAGATGGACCAGCCCGTAGGCATATCCCTGGTCGGGCCCCTGGTGTCCCCGCAGCGCACCCGTGGGCTGACCGCCGGTCAATTCGCCGGGACGGGCAGCCTGCCAGCGCCGAGGCGTGACTTCGGGCGAGGAGTACGACCGGACCACCGTGAGCGGTTCGACCCGGACGTGGCGCGGTGCAGCCATCGCCGCGAAGTCTATGAAACGGCAGCAGTGCCGACCGAGTCCAATGCCGGCGTCGCAGACTCCTACTGGCTCGGGCTGTCGCCCAGACGATGACGCATGAGCGCATAGATGACCGAATCGCGCAGCGCGAGCCATGAGGACTCGATGATGTTCTCCGACACGCCGATGGTCGTCCAGGTGGTCTCCCCGTCGGTGGAGTCGATGAGCACCCTCGTAACCGCCTCGGTGCCCCGGTCGGCATCCAGCACCCGGACCTTGTAGTCCGTCAAGCGGAGGGCATCGAGCTCGGGGTAGTCGTCGCGGACGGCTTGCCGGAACGCGTTGTCGAGCGCGTTCACCGGACCGTCGCCCTCGCCGACCGTCACCCGCCGGTCGCCGCCGACGACGATGCGCAACGTTGCCTCCGTGTCGAACTCGGCCTCCCGGCCGCGCTCGACCAGCACCTTGAACGACTCGACCTGGAAGAAGTCGAAGGTCTGGCCCGCCGCCCGCCGCAGCAGCATCTCCAGCGAGGCATCGGCGGCTTCAAAGTGATAGCCGGCGTGCTCGAGCCGCTTCAGCTCGTCAACGACGCCGGACATCGCGGCCTTGTCGATCTCGATGCCGAGTTCAGCCGCCTTCAGCTCCACTGACGCGCGCCCGGACAGGTCCCCCAGCAGGAAGCGTGTGCTGTTGCCGACTGCCGCCGGATCAACGTGCTCATAGCTGTCGGGCCGGCGCGCGATGGCGCTGGTGTGCAAGCCCGCCTTGTGAGCAAAAGCCGAGGCCCCCACATAGGGCTGCTGGTTCTGCGGCGGCATGTTCATGAGCTCGGCGACGTGATGCGCCACCGAGGTGAAACGCGACAGGCACTCGCGCGGAACTGTCTCGATGCCCATCTTGAGCGTGAGGTTGGGAACCAGCACGGTGTTGTCGCAGTTGCCCGTGCGCTCGCCGTAGCCGTTGACGGTCCCCTGCACGTGCGTTGCGCCGCCGATCACCCCCGCGACGGCATTGGCGACGGCACAGCCGGTGTCGTTCTGAGTGTGCATGCCGATCTGGAGGCCGTCGAAGTGCCCGACCACATCGCGCACGATCGTCTCCACTTCATGGGGCAGCGAGCCGCCATTCGTGTCGCACAGCACCAGGCAGTCGGCGCCATTGACCGCCGCTGCTTCGAGCACCTGCAGCGCGAACTCGGGATTGCGCTTGTAGCCGTCGAAGAAATGCTCTGCGTCAAAGAAGACGCGCAACCCCTCGCCCTTGAGGAACTCGACGGAGTCGCCGACCATGGCGACCCCTTCGCTGAGCGGCTGCCGGAGCGCTTCGGTGACGTGATAGTCCCACGACTTGCCCACGATGCACACCGTGGACGTTCCGGCCCCCACGAGCGCCGCCAAAGTCTGGTCGTCGTCGACGCGGCCGCGGGGCCGGCGCGTGGAGCCGAACGCCACCAGCGTGGCGTGCTCGAGCTGGAGCTCAGCGGCCGCGCGGGCGAAGAACTCTTCGTCCTTGGGGTTCGAGCCGGGCCAGCCGCCCTCGATCCAACCGATGCCCAGCGCGTCGAGTTGGCGGGCCACTTTCAGCTTGTCCTCGGAAGACACCGAGATGCCCTCGAACTGGACGCCGTCGCGCAGCGTCGTGTCGAAGATCTCGACGCGCTCTGGCCATGCCGGATCGCGTGCGCCTTCACGCACGAGCGGAGCCGATGAGCCGGGCTGCGGTGTCGTATCGCCAGCGTCAGATGTGCTCATGCCAGCCTCATCCCTGCTCGACGCCCGACAGGATCGCCTTGGCGATCTCATCGGTGCCCACATCGGGCACGGCATCGTCCGCGATGACTGCTTCGCACGCGGCGCGCACCCGATCGGCGCAGGCGGTCTCGCCCAAGAACTCCAGCATGAGCACCGCTGACAGGACCGCCGCGGTCGGGTTGGCGAGACCCTTGCCGGCGATGTCGGGCGCCGACCCGTGCACCGGCTCGAACAAGGACGGCCCCGTCCGGTCTGGGTTGAGGTTGGCTGACGCAGCCAGTCCGATGCCGCCGGCCACGGCGCCGCCGAGGTCAGTGAGGATGTCGCCGAAGAGGTTGTCGGTGACGATCACCTCGTAGCGATGCGGGTCCTCCACGAAGTGGATGCAGGCGGCGTCGACATGGTTGTACGCGGTCTCGACGTCGGGGTACTCGCCGGCGACCTCGTTGAACGTGCGCTCCCACAGATCGCCGGAGAACGTCAGGACATTGGTCTTGTGGACCAGCGTCAGGTGGCGGCGCTGGCGTGAGCGGGCCAGCTCGAAGCCATACCGGATGGCGCGCTCGGCGCCCATGCGCGTATTGACCGAGCCTTGGGTCGCGATCTCGTGCGGGGTGCCCTTGCGCAAGAACCCGCCCTCGCCCGCATAGGTGCCCTCGGTGTTCTCGCGGATCACCGTGAAGCTGTGGCCGTCGGGCAGGGTGAAGGGGCGCAGGTTCACGTACAGATCCAGCTCGAAGCGGGCCTTCAGCAGCAGGCCGCGCTCGATGACGCCTGGCGGCACATCGGGTGTGCCGACCGCACCGAGCAGGATCGCATCGAACGTGCGCAGCTCTTCGAGTGTCTCATCGTCGAGCACGGTTCCGTCGCGCAGGTAGCGATGCCCGCCCAGATCGAATTCGGTGGTCGAGATGCCGGCTCCGGCGGCAGCAATCACATCGAGCGCGACCGAGATCACCTCGGGTCCGATTCCGTCTCCGCCGACGACTGCGATGCGATGAGTCACTGTGGTGTCCCTCCAACAAGGCGTGATTGCGGCAATGAGTGTGCCCTGAGAAGCCCTCGATAACCTCACGTGGGTGCCCGAGATCCCAGTCTCCGCTGAGGAGTTGGACGACAAGAACGTCGCTCTGACTGCACCCACGCCGACGCCGGAGGTCCATCGCATCTCGGCTGAGGCCCGCGATCGTCTGCAAGCAGAGCTCACCGATCTGACCGGGCGAGGCCGCATCGACATAGCGGCACAGATCGAGACAGCGCGCTTGCTTGGCGACCTGTCCGAGAACGGCGACTACCACGCTGCCAAGGAGGAACAGGGAAAGATGGAAGGCCGCATCTTGCGGCTGAAGTCGATCCTGGAGAACTGCGAGATCGTTGAGGCCATCGACGACAGCGTGGTGGCGCCGGGCCTCGTGGTGTCCATCCGATTCCAGGGCGACGACGAGGTCGAGCAGTACTTGTTCGGCTCGATCGAGGAACGCCGGAGCGGCATCGAAGTCGTATCGCCGGGCTCGCCGATGGGCCAAGCGCTCGAGGGCGCCCGGGCGGGCGAGACCGTCACCTACGAAGCCAACGGCAACCAGCTCAGCATCGAGATCATCGCAATCGAGGCCTGAATGACACGACCGCGCACGCTCAGCGAGAAGGTCTGGGACCGCCACATTGTCCGCACCGGCGGCGGGCAGCCAGACCTGCTCTACATCGACCTGCACCTCGTCCACGAGGTCACTTCGCCCCAGGCCTTCGACGGTCTGCGCATGTCCGGGCGCACCGTGCGGCGTCCCGACCTGACCGTGGCCACTGAGGACCACAACGTCCCCACCGCCGATCTGCACCTGCCGATCGCCGACCCGATCTCGGCAAAGCAGGTGCAGGTGCTGCGGGCGAACTGCGACGAGTTCGGCATCACGCTGTACCCGATGGGCGATCCGGGCCAGGGAATCGTGCACGTCATCGGCCCTGAGCAAGGCCTCACGCTGCCCGGCATGACGGTGGTCTGCGGCGACAGCCACACCTCGACGCACGGCGCGTTCGGGGCGCTGGCCTTCGGCATCGGCACCTCCGAGGTGGAGCACGTTCTGGCCAGCCAGACGCTGCCGCAGAGCCGGCCCGCCACGATGGAGGTGAGCGTCGACGGCGAGGTGCCGGCAGGCGTCACTGCCAAGGACATCGTGCTGGCGATCATCGGGCGCATCGGCACCGGCGGGGGCATCGGGCACATCATCGAATACCGCGGGTCGGCGATCCGCGCACTGTCGATGGAAGGACGCATGACCGTCTGCAACATGTCCATCGAGGCCGGTGCCAAGGCGGGCATGGTGGCGCCCGACGAGACCACGTTCGAGTACTTGGCGGACCGCCGGCACGCGCCGGCCGGTGCCGAGTGGGACGCCGCAGTGGCCGATTGGCGCTCGCTGGTGACCGACGACGGGGCGACCTTCGATCGCTCGGTCACGATCGACGGCACCTCGCTGCGCCCGCACGTGACGTGGGGCACCAACCCCGCGCACGTCATCCCGATCGACGGCGCGGTGCCCGCACCGGGCGACTTCGATGACCCGGTCGAGGCGACGACGGCCCAGCGAGCACTCGACTACATGGGCTTGACCGCAGGCACACGGCTCGCGGACGTGCCGGTCGACACGGTCTTCATCGGCAGCTGCACCAACTCCCGGATCGAGGACTTGCGCGCCGCTGCGGCCGTGGCCCGGGGACGCAAGGTTGCCGACGGGGTCCGCACGCTGGTTGTTCCGGGTTCCTTCGCGGTCAAGGCGCAGGCCGAGGCCGAGGGCCTCGATGCCGTGTTCACCGAAGCGGGCTTCGACTGGCGGGAGCCTGGCTGCTCGATGTGCCTGGCGATGAATCCCGACAAGCTCTCGCCCGGCGAACGTTCAGCATCGACTTCCAACCGCAATTTCGAAGGCCGGCAGGGGCGGGGCGGGCGGACGCACCTGTGCTCGCCGGAGGTGGCAGCTGCAACGGCCATCGCCGGCCGCTTCGTCTCACCCGACGATCTGGCCTGAGCCCGAGCAAGGCCGCAGGGAGAGAAAGGACAAGGCCGATGGAGCCAGTACGAGTGCACGAGGGGCGCGCAGTGCCCCTCGACCGCTCCGACGTGGATACCGACCAGATCATCCCCAGCGACTGGCTCAAGCGGGTGGAGCGCACCGGCTTCGGCAAGGGGCTGTTCAGCGAGTGGCGTGACGAGCGCGACTTCGTGCTGAATGACGAGCGCTTTGCAGGCGCCACGGTCTTGGTGGCCGGGTCGAACTTCGGCACCGGCTCGTCGCGTGAGCACGCTGTGTGGGCGCTCATGGACTACGGCTTCGTAGCCGTGGTCTCGCCCCGGTTCGGCGACATCTTCCGCAACAACTCCACCAAGAACGGCCTGGTGCCGGTGCAGGTGTCCGAGGAGGCAGCTGCCCGCCTGCGGACCGCCGTGGCCGCCGACCCCGACCTCGTGGTGAGGGTCGATGTGGAGCGGCGCCTGCTCAGCGCACCTGCGGTCGGCATCGAGGAGCCGTTTCCGATGGACGACGCAACACAGGAGCGCTTCCTCGAAGGTCTCGACGACATCGGCATCACGCTGCGCAGCGCATCGGAGATCGACGGTTACGAGACAACCCGCCCTGCTTGGATGCCTGCGACCTAGCCCGCGTCAGGACGCACCTCAGGCCGCTTCCGATCAGCCAGCAAAGAAGCGCAGCATCCAGCCTGCGACGAGTTCCTGGTTGCAGGGCGTCGCCAGGCTGGCCTTGGCCTCGACGACCGCATCAGCACCGAGCAGTTCGGTGCGGGTCTCGTACAGCGGGCCGACGAATTCTGGCTGGAACTCCGGGTGGCCCTGCAGCCCCACGAGGTGGTCGCCGACCGCCAGCATCGCGATCGGGCATCGGTCGGCACCGGCGAGCACGACGCCGCCGGGCGGCAAGCACAGCACTTGGTCCTGGTGGCTGTGGATGAGGCGGATCTCGTCGGCAGGCGGTTCCATCCAGGGGCGACGCTCGTGGATCTTCCAGACGTTGGCCCCCACCGTCCAGCCGTGCTGAGCCCGCTGCACTGTGCCGCCGAGCGCGTGGGCGATCATCTGGTGTCCGAAGCAGACGCCGAACATCTTGCGACGCTCTGCGTGCAACTGCCGCACGAAGTCAGCAAAGCGGCTGATCCACGGAGTGTCGTCGTAGACCGAGGCGCGGGTTCCGGTGGTCATCCAGCCGTCGTACACATCGAGGTCGTGCGGCCATTCGTCATCGGGGAGGCTGAAGGTGTCCATCTGGACGCCGGGATCGACCCGGGCGATCACGTCGGCGAACATGTCCGAATAGGTGCCGCAGATCGATCTCAGCCCGGGGACCGGATCGTCGCAGCGCAGCAAGCCCAGGCGCAGCGGGCGGCGCTCGCCTGAGGTGCCGGTTTCTCCTCGCGGGCTGTCGGGCATCTGCAGCTCAGCGGAACGAAGAGACCAGAGCGTTGTCGGAGCCGTGCGCGAGCGGTTCGAGCAGCCCGCGTTCACGCAAGATCGGCATGACGCCCTCGCCGAACCAGTACGCCTCTTCGAGGTGCGGGTAACCCGACAGGATGAACTCGTCGAAGCCCAGCGCGTGATACTCCGCAATGCGATCCGCCACCTCGCTGTAGCTGCCGACCAGCGCCGTTCCGGCACCGCCACGGACGAGTCCGATGCCCGACCACACATTGGGGTGGATCTCCAGCCTCCCGGTGCCCTCGGCGTGCAGCTGGGCCATGCGGCGCTGGCCCTCCGACATCGTCGTGGCGAAGTCAGCTTGGGCAGCGGCGATGGCCTCGGGGCTCATGTGCGCCAGCATGTCGTCGGCCACGGCCCAGGCGTCGGCAGCATCGGGCCGGGTGATGACGTGAAAGCGGATGCCGTAGCGCAGCGTGCGACCGTGCTCGCCAGCTCGGGCCCGCATGCGGTCCAGCCGTTCGGTCACCATGTCGGGAGGCTCGCCCCAGGCCAAGTAGACGTCGACGTGCTGGGCTGCGATCTGCTCGGCCGCCGGTGACGCCCCGCCGAAGTAGATCGCGGGGAGCGGATCGGGCACCTCGCGCGTGGTGGCAGCAGCGACCTTGTAGAAGTCGCCCTCGAAATCGAACGGCTCGCCCGACCACGCCTCCCGCACGATGCGCAGGAACTCACCGGTGCGGGCGTAGCGGGTGTCTTTGTCAAGCCAATCGCCGAAGCGGTTCAGCTCGCGCGGCTCGGCACCGGTGACGATGTTGATGAGCAGCCGGCCACCCGACAGCCGCTGGTAGGTCGAGGCCATCTGCGCAGCCAGCGTGGGCGACAGGAAGCCCGGCCGGAAGGCCACCAGGAACTTGACGCGCTTGGTCAGCGGCGCCAGCGCAATGGTGGAGAGCCATGCGTCCTCGCACATCGTTCCGCACGGCGTAAGCATCCCCTCATAGCCGAGCTGGTCGCATGCAGTCGCGATCTGGGCGAGATAGTCCATGGACGGCGGCCGCCAATGCGCGCCTGGCTCGTCGGGCAGCACGTCGCGAGAATCGCCTCCCGTCGGCAAGAACCAGTGGACCTTCATCGGCCGACCACCTTGCTGACGCCACCTTGCGGCCCACCGGGAACTGTGCGTGTCACCGTCGATGGCAACGACATCGTCGGTTACGGTAGCGCAGGCTCTCGCAGGGCCTAGCCAACAATGCACCCGTCGTCGTGTAACCGGTGGGTGCCTCCACGGAGGGAGACATCCTCATGAGGACCACGTCGACACGTGACAGGCAGCGGAGCTTCGGCCGGCTGCTGGTCGCGTTGCTTGCGGTGTTCGCACTGGTCGCTGCTGCGTGCGGCAGTGACGACGACGGCGATGACACCGCGCCGGCGACCACCGCCGCGGCGGACTCGGGCGGTGATGCGGCCGACGACATGGACGACGACGACGGCCACGACCATGACGAGGACGACGGCCACGATCACGACGAGGACGACGACGGCGACATGGCCGACGACGGCGACATGGCGGATGATGACATGGCCGACGACATGGCTGCCGCTGCGTGCAATGACGGGCAGAACGTCGGCGGGACGCTCATCATCGGCAGCACGCAGGTGCCACGGCACCTCAATGGCACGGTGCAGTCGGGTTATGCGACTGCGGTGCCGGGCACACAGCTCAACGCGAGCCCGCTGCTGTATGACGACCAGTACAACCCGATGCCGTACCTGGCCGAGAGCTGGGAGGTCGCCGATGACGGCCTGTCGGTGACACTGCACCTCGTGGAGGACGCCGTCTTCCACGACGGCATGCCCATCACCTCGGCTGACGTGGCGTTCTCGATCAAGACCGTGCAGGAGAACCACCCGTTCAAGCCGATGTACGCGCCGGTCACCAGCGTCGACACGCCCGACGAGCACACCGCGGTCATCAATCTCAGCCAGCCGCACCCGGCGATCTTGCTGGCGATGTCACCGGGCCTGCTGCCGATCATCCCCAAGCACATCTTCGACGACGGCCAAGACCCCAAGACTCACCCGCGCAACACCGAGGACTTCGTGGGCTCGGGCCCGTTCCGGCTGACCGAGTACGAGCCGGGGACCATCATCCGGATGGAGCGCTTCGACGACTTCTTCATCGAAGGCACACCCTGCCTCGACGAGATCGTGATGGAGATCACGCCCGATTCGACGGCCATCGTGCTGAGCCTCGAGAACGGCACCACGCACCTGTCGTCCACCCTGGGCCCGGCAGCGAACGTGCTGAGGCTGATGGACAATCCCGACGTGGAGGTGACCGCTCAAGGCCACGAGGCGATCGGGCAGATCAACTGGCTGGAGTTCAACCTGAACGACCCCGCCCTGTCTGATGTGCGAGTGCGCCAGGCCATCGCGTACGCGATCGACCGCCAGTTCCTCTCCGAGGTCATCGAACAAGGGCTCACCTTCCCGGTGCCGACCGGAATCGCCGCCGCCAGCCCGTTCCACAACACGAACGTGAACCACTACGACAAGGACATCGACCGGGCCAAGCAGCTGCTGGCCGAGGCGGGTTACGGCGAAGGCGAGCTGGAGCTCACCATCGACTACATCCCGCCGGCGTTCGTGGTCCACGCCGAATACGTGGTGCAGGCGCTGAAAGACGCCGGCATCAACGTCGAGCTGAGCGTGTCGCCCGACTTCCCGACCTGGGCGCAGCGAGTCGCCGGCGGGGACTACCAGATGACCATCAACCAGGTCTGGAACTGGGGCGACCCGGTCATCGGCGTCCACCGCACCTACCTGTGCGACAACCGGGTGGGCGTGATCTGGACCAACAACACGGGCTACTGCAATCCCGACGTCGACGCACTGCTCGATGCAGCAGGCCAGGAGCTCGACGCTGGCGAACGGACCAGGCTGTACGCCGAGTTCCAGGAGATCGTGGCCGATGAGGTGCCGATCTACTTCCTGAACACGCCGTCGTTCTGGCAGGCATTCAACCCGGTGGTCATGAACCCGCCCACCAACAACATCTGGGGGCAGATGTCGCCCATGCACCAGGTCTGGCTGGACCAGTAGCGGCAACCGAGCCCCGTTCCGGCAGCGCTGAAGTGATCGCCGGAGCCGTGCTCAACAGCTACGGGCTCAACAAGGACGGAGCATGCTGAGGTCCATCGCTGCCAGGATCGCCCAAGCACTCGGGCTGATCCTGGCAGTGATGTGCCTCAACTTCTTGCTGATCCACATCACGCCCGGCGATCCGGCCACGGTGATCGTGGGCGAGAGCGGCGCCGGCGACCCGGAGCTGCTCGAAGAGATCCGTGCCCAGTACGGCCTGGATCGTCCCGTGATCGTGCAGCTCGGTTCCTATATCGGCCGGGTCGCCACCGGCGATCTGGGCGAGTCGTTCTTCTTCAACCAGTCGGTGACGTCGCTGATCCTCCAGCGCCTGTGGCCCACCGTGCTGCTGGTCGGGACCGCGCTGGCCTTCGCCGTCGCTGCGGGCACCATGGTCGGCGTCGCGACGGCGCGCCGCCCGGAGAGTCCGCTCAGTCATGGCGCAACCGTGCTGGCGCTCGTGGGCTTCTCGATGCCGGTGTTCTGGACCGGGATCATGCTGGTGATCCTGTTCGCGTCAACGTGGGAGCTGCTGCCGATCCAGGGCTGGCACGACGTGAACTACGGCGAGGGCATGCTGGCGAACGTGCTGGATGTCGCGGAGCATCTCGTGCTGCCCGCGCTCACGTTGGGCCTCATCTACCTGGCGCAGTACAGCCGGTTGTCCCGGGCCTCCATGCTGGAAGTGCTGGAGTCTGACTACGTGCGCACCGCCCGGGCCAAGGGGCTCGGTGAGCGCCGAGTGGTGTACAAGCATGCGCTGCGCAACGCCATCATCCCGGTCGTGACGGTGATCGGCCTGCAGTTCGGGGCACTGCTGTCGGGTGCGTTGCTGGTCGAGACCGTCTTCAATTGGCCGGGGCTGGGAAGGCTGGCATTCGACTCGATCCTGCGCCGGGATACTTCGGTGCTGCTCGGCGTGCTGCTGGTGTCGTCAGTCATGGTGATCGTGGCGAACCTGCTGACCGACCTGCTGTACACGATCATCGACCCCCGCATCCGCCTGCGGGAGCGCACCAATGTCTGACGCCATGGGACGCGGCGAGGTGGCGGCCGTCGATCTGCCGGTCGCGCCCGGCCTTGGGGCCGCTGGCGAAGGCGGATCGGGACGCCCAGGTCGGGAGACGCTGCGGCTGTTCGTGCGCAACAAGGCAGCGGTGGCGGGCGTGGTGATGCTCATCGGGATCGTCTTCATGACGGTCGCCGGCCCGCGGATCTATGACAACGATCCCAAGGACATCGTGGCGATTCCGCTCACCGGCCCTGGCGAGTTGGAAGAGGCACGCTTGGGCACCGACTACCTGGGACGCGACGTGCTGGCCGGGGTGATCGGCGGCGGCACGACCAGCCTGACGGTGGCTGCCATGGCGGCCGCGATGGTGCTGGTGATCGGCATCAGCATCGGAGCGCTCGCCGGCTACTACGGCGGCTGGCTCGACAGCGCCCTCATGCGCTTCACCGAGTTCTTCCAGGTACTGCCTGCGCTGCTGTTCGCGATGGTGGTGGTGGCGCTGTTCGAGCCGTCGATGTGGACCATCTCATTCGCCATCGGTGTCGTTGCCTGGCCGGGCATCGCGCGCATCACCCGTGCAGAGTTCCTGAGGCTGAAGAACCTGGAGTTTGTGCGGGCTGCCCGAGCGGTGGGAGCCACGGACTGGCGCATCATTCGCAAGGTGGTGTTCCCGAATGCGCTGCCGCCGCTGATCGTGTCGGCCACGCTCATCATGGGCACGGCGATCCTGTTTGAGGCGGGGCTGGCGTTCCTGGGCCTCGGTGATCCCAACACCACCAGCTGGGGCCTGATGATCGGGTTGAACCGGGGGAACTTCCTGACCGCGTGGTGGTCGGTGACGTTCCCCGGCCTGGCGATCTTCTTCACGGTGCTGAGCTTCAGCCTCATCGGCGACGGCCTGCAGGACGCCTACAACCCCAAGCTGCGGGGACGCTGAGCGATGAGCCCGGCCGACGCAAGAGGCGCGAACGACACAGCCGGCGCAGGAGGCGGGGACTACACAGCCGACGCGAACGGCGCCGCACCGAGACTGCGCGTCCGGGGGCTGACCGTCGGCTTCGACGACTTCGTTGCCGTCAGCGACGTGTCGTTCGACCTGCACGACGGTGCCACCTTGGCGGTGGTGGGCGAATCGGGATCAGGCAAGTCGGTCACGGCGCTGTCGATCATGCGGCTCATCGAGATCGGCACCCGGGCGGAGATCCGCAGCGGCGAGGTGCTGTTCCGCCACGACGACGGCAGCGTCGACGACTTGCTGCAACTGCCCGAACCGCAGATGCGATCGATCCGGGGCGATCGCATCTCGATGATTTTCCAAGAGCCGCTGACCAGTCTCAACCCCGTCTACACCGTCGGCAGCCAGATCGGCGAAGCGCTGCGGCTTCACCGTGGCATGAACCGCAGTCAGGCTCGCGAGCGCACCTTGGAGATGCTGAACCGGGTGCGCATCCCCGATGCCGCGCGCCGGATCGACCAGTACCCCCACGAGATGTCGGGCGGGATGCGTCAGCGGGTGATGATCGCCATGGCGCTCGCCTGCGACCCGGCGATCCTGATCGCAGATGAGCCCACCACCGCGCTCGACGTGACGATCCAGGCACAGATCCTCGCCCTGATCGCCGAGATGCAGCGCGAGACCGGCGCAGCCGTGCTGATCATCACCCACGACATGGGCGTCGTCGCGGAAGTCGCCGACGAGGTGGTGGTGATGCAGCAGTCGCGATTGGTTGAGCGCGGCCATGTCTCGGACATCTTCGATCGGCCGAGCGAGCCGTACACGCAGTCGCTGCTAGCCGCCGTGCCACGCCTCGGGTCGATGGCCGGCGTCGAAGCCCCCCAGCGCTTCGAGGGGATCGATCCCGATGCACTGGCAGCGCCCGCCGCCTTTGGGGCGGACAGCGGCGGGAGCTCGGACTCGTGACGCAGCACGATGGCGCAGCACCGATTGTCGAGGTGGAGGCGCTCACGAAGCATTTCCCGGCCAGCCATGGCGCACGCGTTCACGCCGTGGAGCAGGTGAGCCTGCACATCGATCGAGGGGAAACGCTGGCTGTGGTCGGCGAGAGCGGCTGCGGCAAGTCGACGCTCGCGTACCTGATCATCCGCCTGCTGAATCCGACCAGTGGCATCATCCGGCTGGACGGCGCCGACATCACGAACCTCGGGCCCCGGGCGCTGCGGCCTCACCGGCGCAAGGCGCAGATCGTCTTCCAGGATCCCTTTGCCAGCCTGGATCCTCGCCGCACCGTCGGCAAGGCGATTGCTGAGCCGCTCGAGATCCATCGCGCGGTGCCCAAGCGTGAGATCAACGATGTGGTCGCCGACCTGCTGCGGCGGGTCGGCATGTCGCCCGACGACATGCGGCAGTACCCGCACCAGTTCTCCGGCGGTCAGCGGCAGCGCATCTGCATCGCCCGGGCGTTGGCGCTGCGACCCGAGCTGGTGATCGCCGATGAAGCGGTGTCCGCTCTGGACGTCTCGATCCAGGCGCAGGTCATCAACCTGATGATGGACCTGCAGGAGGAGATGGGCCTGTCGTACCTGTTCATCAGCCACGACCTCGCCGTCGTGGAGCGGATCGCCCACCGGGTCGGCGTCATGTACCTCGGCCAGATTGTCGAGTTGGGTCCGCGCCGCGCCATCTTCGAGAACCCCATGCACGAGTACACCAAGCGGTTGCTCGACGCGGTGCCGATCGCCGATCCGGCGCGCCGCCGGACTGACCGCTCAGTACAGACCGACGAGGTGCCCAGCCCGGTGTTCGAAGCCGGCACCGCTCCCGAGCCCGTGACCCTGGTCGAAGTGGAACCGGGTCACCTCGTGGCGCAAGCCACGAGCGATCAGCACAGCGTGGCGCAACAGGAGCACGACTGATGGAACCGCACGCGCCCGGCAGCGCCAACGACGAGCCATTCACCATCTACCCGGCGCGCCGGGTCATCACCATCAACCCCGCATTCCCCTTCGGCGAAGCAGTGGCGGTGTCGGGCGACCGCATCCTGGGTGTCGGCAGCACCGGCGAGCTGGCCTCGTGGGGCGAGCACCGCGTCGACAACCGCTTTGCCGAGCACGTGCTCATGCCTGGGTTCATCGAGGCGCACTGCCACGTCATGTCGGGCGGACTGTGGAATTCCACCTACGTCGGCTACTTCGACCGGCGCGACCCGCAGGGACTGCTCTGGCCCGGCTGCACATCGATCGACGATGTGCTCGAACGGCTGGCCAAGGCCGCAGCTGACATGACCGACGATTCGGGAACGCTGCTGGCCTGGGGCCTCGACCCCATCTACTTCCCGGGCGAGCGGTTGGTGGCGCGGCACCTCGACACGGTGACCGGCGACCGGCCCACGCTCGTGCTGCATGCCAGCGGGCATCTCGCCACCATCAACACCGCGCTCATGGAGCGTTGCGGGATCGACGGGACGGCGACCAGCCCCGGCGTGGCCCGCGGCGGCGACGGGCTGCCCAACGGTGAGCTGCATGAGCCCGCCGGGATGATGCTGGCCGGCGAAGCGTTCGCCGACATGATGAAAGCCAACCGCAGCGAGCAGGCCCGCTGGCGCTACGCCAACGAAGCTCGCAATGCGGGGCACACGCTGCTGACCGACTTGGGCACCACGCAGCTCTGGGATCCTGATCAGCTCGGCAACTGGAAGAAGGTGACCAGCGATCCGGCATACCCGGCGCGGGTGATGGTGGCGATGTCGAACCTGTTCGGGGCCACAGCCGACCCGGCCGAGCTCGCCGAGCTGTGCGTGAAGTTGAAGAGCGAGCAAACCGACAAGCTGCGCTTCGGCATCGTCAAGCTGATTCTGGACGGCTCGATCCAGGGGTTCACGGCTCGCATCAGCTGGCCCCACTACTACAAGCCGCCGCCCGGGCATATCGGCAACGGCCTGTGGTTGACGGCACCCGATCAGATGGCCGATCTCGTCGAGCCGTACCACCGCGCCGGACTCACGGTGCACTGCCACTGCAATGGGGATGAGGCGACCGAGGTGTTCGTTGACGCCGTCGAGCAGGTGCTGGAGCGCTTTCCCCGCTGGGATCACCGTCACACCGTGCAGCACTGCCAGCTCACCACGCCCGACCAGTACCGCCGCATGGCGGCACTGGGCATGTGCGCCAATATCTTCTCCAACCACATCTACTACTGGGGCGACCAGCACCGGGATGTGACCGTGGGGCCCGAGCGTGCCGCCCGCATGGATGCCTGCGGGACGGCCTTGGCGAGCGGCGTCAGCTTCTCGATCCACTCCGATTCGCCCATCACGCCGCTCGGGCACCTGCACACGGCCTGGTGCGCGGTCAACCGGGTGACGGCGTCGGGCCAGGTGCTGGGGCGTGACGAGCGCATCGGCGTGCCGGACGCGTTGCGAGCGATCACTATTGAGGCTGCTCGGCAGATCAAGCTCGACGGCGAGATCGGCAGCATCGAGGCCGGCAAGCTGGCCGACTTCGCCGTGCTGGAGGACGACCCGCTGAGCGTCGACCCCATGGCGTTGCGTGACATCGGGGTGTGGGGCACGGTGCTGGGCGGTGTGCCCCAGCCGGCCGAGATCAGCGACGTGTGAGCCCCAAGCCCATTCCCGTGACCGTCGTCGGCGGCTACCTGGGCGCCGGCAAGACGACGCTGGTGAATCACATCCTGCGGTCCACCGACGAGCGCATCGCCGTCATCGTGAACGACTTCGGCGAGATCTCCATCGACGAGGACCTCATCGTCGCGGCCGACAGCGACAAGCTGACCCTCGCCAACGGCTGCATCTGCTGCACCCTGGCCGACGGCTTTGCTGTGGCGCTGAACACTGTCCAGTCCGCCGAGGTGCCGCCTGAGCGGCTGCTCATCGAGGCCAGCGGTGTTGCCGATCCCGCCCAGATCGCTGCGTACGGCCACACACCCGGGTTGGCCCTGGACGCGGTGGTAGTGCTGGCCGATGCCGAGCAAGTGCGTCGCCAAGCCAACGACCGCTGGGTGGCCGACACCGTACGGATGCAACTCGCCGCGGCAGATCTGCTGGTGGTCAACAAGGTCGACCTGCTCGACTCCCCCGACGACGCCGACGCGTTGTGCGACTGGCTGTCGGGCCTCGCCGAACAGGCCGCGTTGGTGCGCACCAGCCGGGCGGCAGTGCCCGTCGACGTGCTGTTCGGACCGGAGCTCCGAGACGACGCCACCGAACCGTCGCAGAGCAGTCCCCCTGCAGCCGTCGCCGCCACGGCAGTGACGGCGGAGGAGCTATTCGAGTCACAGACCGTCGAACTCGACGCCCCCGTGCCCATGCTCGCCGTCGAAGCCCTGCTTGCCGACCTGCCCCAAGGCGTCGCCCGGCTGAAGGGCTTTGTCCGCGCAGCGTCGTCCGTCGACGCTGACGATGCTGAGGCCGGCACCGCAACCGGCTATCTGATCGAAGCCGTCGGAACTCGTACCTCGATAGCCCCGCTCGCGCCAGGCTCCGACGAGCTACCGCGCAGGTGGGCCGTCAGCGTCATCGCCCACAAGGGCACGCTCCCCCCCGATTGGCTCGCTGAACGGCTGGTGAGACTCGGCTGACGCACTCGCGGCCGGGTAAGCAGAGGCGGCAGCGTGCCAGACTCGTTGTGACAGACGGCCGACGGTGCCTGAGTCCGCTCCCGAATTCCCGTCCCGGAGACTTGAGATGGCAATCACGATCCCTGAACCTGATGTCAACAATGTGTGGCGGCTCGAGACTCCGGGCAACGAGGGCTGGGTGCGCTCGGCGCGTCCGGATGCCGAGGACAAGTTCTTCATGTGCTCGGCGGACGGGCATGTGCAAGAGCCGAGCACGTTCCTCTACGACCGCATCGACCCTGCGTATCACCACCGGCTGCCGACAATCGCCGTCACCAAGGCCATGGATGTCCATGGCAAGGGCGCGAAGGGCGGCGGCGCCAAGGGTCAAGGCGGCAGTGCTACTGGCGAAGCCGGTGCGACCGAGGAGCAGTTCTTCCAGAAGGCCGAGGGCTTCCGTCCGGCCAAGCTCAACTGGACCAAGCCCTTCGAAGGCCACGAGAAGCTGCGCAACCAATCGGGTCGCAGTCCGGAGGCCCGGCTGGCCGATCTCGCCCTCGACGGCTGCGATGCCGAGATCCTGTTCCCGAACAAGGGGCTGTCCATCTGGGCCACGCCCGATGCCGACTTCAGCCACGCCATGTGCCGGGCCTATAACGAATGGGCCTGGGAGGAATTCGCCGACTACAACGACCGGCTTGCGCCGATGGCCTGCATCGCTCCTGCGGCGCTGGACAAGGCCATCGCAGAGATCCAGCGCTGCGCGGCGCTCGGGTTCAAAGGCCTGAGCCTGCCGGCCAAGCCGGTGTTCGGGCCGCCCGACGTGGATGACCTCAACTACAACCTGCGCGAGATGGAGCCCTTGTGGGACTGCATCGACGAGGTTGGGCTGCCGGTCACGTTCCATGTCTCGACCGGGCGCGACCCGCGCACCTCACGCAGCCAGGGCGGCGCCGTCATCAACTACGCCGTCCACTCGCTGGCGCCCACCATGGAGCCGCTGGTGAACATCTGCGCCTCGGGAGTCGCCGAACGGCACCCGGAGTTGCAGTTCGGTTCCATCGAGGCCGGCATCGGGTGGGTGCCGTGGATGCTGACCGCCATGGACGAGGCCTACCTCAAGCACCACATGTGGGTGCGGCCCAAGCTGGAGATGCTGCCCAGCGAGTACTTCAAGCGTCAGGGCTTCGCCAGTTTCCAGGAAGACCCTGCCGGACTGGATCTCGCCCGCGAGCACGGGCTGGTCGACAACTTCCTGTGGGCGAACGACTTCCCCCACCATGAGGGCTCGTGGCCCTATTCGGCCCAGGCCATCGAACGCACGATGAGCCACCTCGACGACGGAGAACGAGCCAAGATTCTCGGCCTCAACGCTGCCCGCATCTTCGGATTCGACATCCCAGAGCGCTACCTGGCACACCCCGACGCCGCCGCAATCGCCGCCCAGCGCTGAACCGCGGGGCGGTCAGGCGTTGACGGCGTAGGGGACGGGATGGCCGGCTAGGGCCAGGTTGACCTGCTCGGCGATCTGGGTGCCGGCGCGGTCCTGCGCTTCGGTGGTGCTGGCGCCGAGGTGCGGGGTGGCCACCACATCAGGGCGGCCGAACAGCGGGGAGTCGGTTGCCGGCTCGGTCGCATAGACATCCACCGCTACACCGCCAAGCCGGCCTGCATCCAAGGCCGCAGCGGCTGCCGCCTCGTCGAGGATGCCGCCCCGGGCCGTGTTCACGATCAGAGCATGCGGGCGGCACTTGGCCAAGTTCTCAGCGCCGAGCAGATCGGCCGTCTCGGGCGTCCGTGGCATGTGCAGCGTGATGATGTCGGATCGCTCCAGCAGTTCTTCGAACCCCACCATCTCGACATCGGCAGCCCTGCCGGATTCGGGGCTCACATAGGGGTCATAGGAGATGAGCGCAACGTCGAACGGGGCGATCCGCTGGGCGACCAGGCGGCCGACCCGGCCGAGACCCACGATCCCGATGGTCTTGCGGTAGATCTCCATGCCGCCCCAGCGGCTGCGCTCCCAGCGGCCGTCCGCGAGCGCTTGGTGCGCTTGAGGTACATGGCGGGCCAGCGCCAGCATGAGCGCCACGGTCATTTCGGCAGCCGACACGACGTTGCTGGACGGTGCGTTGCACACGAGCACGCCACGCTCGGTTGCAGCGGCCACGTCGACGTTGTCGAGCCCGACGCCTGCACGCCCGACGACGACGAGCGAGTCACCGGCTGCCAGGAGGTCGGCATCGACCTGCGTCGCCGAACGGACGACCAAGGCCTGCGCGCCGGAGATGGCGCCGCGCAGCTCATCAGGAGTCAGCCCTGTTCGCACCTCGACGTCGTGGCCCGCTGCACGCAGCAAGTCGAGGCCAGCATCCGCGAGCGGCTCGGCGACCAGGACTCGTGCCATGTCACCCAACCAGGTCGGCGATGCGGCCGATGCCCTCGGCCAAGTCGTCGAGCCCCAGGGCAAAGGAGAACCGCGCATAGCCGGGGGCGCCAAAGGCCTCGCCGGGCACGAACGCCACCTTGGCCTGTTCGAGCACCGCCGCCGCCAGCTCGAGCGTCGTCGTGACTTCTGTGTCGCCATAGCGGCGTCCCAGCAGCCCTTCCATGTTGGGGAATGCGTAGAAGGCGCCCTCGGGCTCGGGACACTCCACGCCGTCGATGGCGTTGAGCATCTCGGTGATGCGCTGGCGACGCACGTCGAATGCTGCGCGCATCATGGCGACGGCTTCGAGGTCGCCGGAGACTGCGGCGAGTGCCGCCGCCTGGGCAACGTTGCAGACGTTGGAGGTGGCGTGGCTTTGCAGGTTGGTGGCCGCTGCGATCACGTCCGATGGCCCGGCCATCCAGCCGACCCGCCAGCCCGTCATGGCATAGGTCTTGGCCACGCCGTTCAGCACGACACAGCGGTCGGCAATCTCGGGCACCACCACCGGCAGCGAGTGATGCTCGGCATCGCCGTAGGTGAGGTGCTCGTAGATCTCGTCGGTGATCACCCACAGGCCGTGCTCGACGGCCCACTGGCCGATGGCTTCGATCTCGTCGCGCGGGTACACGGCACCGGTGGGGTTGGACGGCGACACGAACAGCAGCGCCTTGGTACTGCCGGTGCGTGCAGCTTCGAGCTGGTCCAAGCCCACCCGGAACCCGCTCTCGATGCCGGCGAACACCTCGACCGGCACGCCGCCGAACACCCGGATCGCCTCGGGATAGGTCGTCCAGTACGGCGCTGGCAGCAGCACCTCGTCGCCGGGATCGATGAGCGCGGCCATCGTGTTGTACACGGCCTGCTTGCCGCCGTTCGTCACCAGGAACTGGCTGGCATCCCAGTCGAGGCCGCTGTCGCGCCGGGTCTTGGCGGCCAAGGCGGTCTTCAAGGCAGGCAGACCGCCGGCAGGCGAATAGCGGTGGTTCGCCGTCTCGCGGCATGCGGCCACCGCGGCGTCCACGATGTGCTCAGGCGTCGGGAAGTCGGGCTCGCCGGCGCCGAAGCCGATCACGTTCTCGCCCGCCGCCCGCAGCGCCTTGGCCTTCGCGTCCACTGCGAGGGTGGCCGACGGAGCGATGCCCGCCAGTGCCGCCGATACTCGATTGCTCATAGGGCGTCTCCCGTCTGCTCGACGCGCTGCCTCAAACGCCCGACAGTCTCGCGGCCCGGCGAGCCCATCAGACGCGGGGCGTCCCATCGGCGCAGCCGGGCGCACACTCGCAGGCGAATGTCGTCGGCGATCTGTAGCGAAAATGTGGTTGTCGGCAGCACAGCCGGGCGCAATAGTGGCAGCCAATGGCTGGCACTCCCGCATCGATTTCCATTCCGACCGAGCTGCGACCCGCCGACGGGCGCTTCGGCTCTGGCCCGTCCAAGGTTCGTCCCGAGGCCGTCAAGGCGCTCGAAGCTCGCACGCTCGACTACATGGGCACGTCGCATCGTCGTTCCGGCGTGCGCTCAGTGGTGGGTCGGCTGCGGGCTGCGATGGCTGAACTGTTCGGGCTGGACGACGGCTGGGAGGTGGTGCTGGGCAACGGCGGCAGCACTGGCTTCTGGGACGCGGCGGCCTTCTCGCTGATCGAGCGCCGTGCCCAGCACCTGACCTTCGGCGAGTTCTCCGAGAAGTTCTCGGCCGTGACGGCCGCCGCGCCGCACCTGGACGATCCCATGGTGATCACCGCGCCCTACGGGAGCCACCCGGTACCCGAAGCCGCAGATCCCGCGGAGATCGACGTGTACGCGCTGACACACAACGAGACCTCGACCGGCGTCGCGATGTCGCTGACGCAACCGCTGCTGGGACCGTCCCGGCAAGGCAACTCGCCTGCGCTGGTCATGGTCGACGCCACCTCGGCGGCCGGTGCGATGACGTGGGACCCGGACGACATCGACTGCTACTACTTCGCGCCGCAGAAGGCGTTTGCCGCCGACGGCGGGCTGTTCATCGCACTGTGCTCGCCGGCCGCACTCGAGCGCATCGAACGGATCGACGCTTCTGGCCGCTACAAGCCCGCCACGCTGGACTTGGCCATCGCCGCAAACAATTCCCGCCAAGATCAGACGTACAACACACCGGCGCTGGCGACGATCCTGCTGACGCTCGAAACGGCCGAGTGGATGCTCGATGGCGGTGGCCTCGCCTGGGCCGCTTCCCGCTCGGCGGCATCCAGCGGCGCTGTCTACGACTGGGCGTCAGCGCGCGACTTCGCCGCGCCGTTCGTAGCCGATGAGCAGATGCGCTCTCCGGTCGTATGCACCATCGACTTCGAGGGCGTAAGCGCAGACGACATCGCCGCGGCACTTCGGGCCAACGACATCGTGGACACCGAGGGCTATCGCAAACTGGGCCGCAACCAGTTGCGCATCGCAGCCTTTCCCGCCATCGAGCCCTCAGACGCCGAAGCCCTCACCGCCTGCATCGACTACCTCGTCGAGCGCCTCTAGCACCGCGACATACGACTCAGCCGTGCGGCGCTAACTCCTCCGGCCGTACATCGGTGGAGCGGGTCGAGGCCGCCCGCTGTCTCTGCCGTCGCGGCGAGACGTGACGACCAAGGTGCGCGCAGCCTTGTCGTGCCAGCCTCGGTAGCACGGATCATGGCCAATGGTCAGAACGCAGAGCAGGAAGAAGATCGCGCCGCCATAGCGGACGTAGGGCACAGCGATCGGCAGCGTCAGCACAGCCCAACGACCGAGCGACTTGCCCAATCCGGGCGCTGCACCGGTCGAGGCATTGACGACCTTGATCCCCACGATTCGTTTGCCCAGAGTCTGGCCCCATCTCGCCGTCGGGGCGACCTCGTAAACGAAATCCACGAGCACAACCACCAACAGTGCCCCGATCTCGGCCAGCACAATCTCTCCGAGATTCGTGAACGTCTCGCCGTCATTGGCGGCAAAGGCGTCACGACCTCGGACAATGGCCCAGATAGCGGTGGGCGGGACCGCAACGATCAAGAAGTCGAGAATGCGAGCACCGAGACGCTCGATCGGCCGAGCCAGCTGAACGGTCTGGCCGGATGCGAGCAGTGCCCAGCCGGTCTGCTGGTTGCTCGACTCATGGGGCCGGCTGACCTCGCCCATCTGGGAGACCCCGCGCTGCCGTGGCTGACAATAGAGGACGGTGAGCTCACGTCCTGATGACCAGGGTGCCTGCGACTTTGTCGTGCCAGCCCTGGTACACGCGGTCCCATGTCGCGCTGAGGTAACAGACGATGGAGAGAATCCAGCCCACTAGGGGGATGAGCGCGAGCAGCCCAGGAATCGCCCATCGACCGAACGCTTTGCCCCATCCGGGCAGACCGCCATGGTTCGCATGGATCACCTTGACGCCGACCATCCGCTTGCCCAAGGTCTGGCCCCACACCGCGATCTGCAACACCTCGTAGCCCACACCGACTACGACGCCGAGAAGGATCCCCAGCGCACTGAAGCCAGAGAAGTCGGCAGCGTCGCCGGAATCCGAACCTGCCGCAAACACGAGAACCAGAACGAAGAACACGACAGCCACGATGATCGCATCGAGCACGCGGGCACCGAATCGGGCGCCAATGCGCGCCAGTTCGACGGTCTCGCCGGTCGCCAACTCGGCCCAGCCGGTTCGCCGGCTTCCGTCCGACGACGGGGGTTCGCTGTAGTCGCTCACAAATTGCCTCCGTCGTGCTCGCCGTATTCGACAGATTCGGACCCGAACCTAGCGCGGCGCGAAACCGAGCCCCCGCTGCGCGTCCATCAGCATCGGTCTCACGAGACGACCAGTGGCACTAGTTGTGCGCCGGGTCGTCTGGGTAGTTCGCGAGCAGCCGGGCGGGCGGTGACTGGCGCGCCAGGACGTCGTGCCAGAGCGTCGAGGCATCCGCAGTCAGGTCGCCGGGCGCAGAGTCGAACACCCACCAGCAGCCTGCCTGCAGCTCACCTCGCAACTGGCCGGGTCCCCATCCGGCGTGCCCGCCATAGATCCGGACGGCAACGACGGCAGCATCGAGTTCTGACGGATCGGCGGTGAGATCCACCAACCCGACCGCGCCATTGACTGTGCGCCATACACCACCGGCTTCGGACGACTCGCTGCTGGGGCCCTCGGGTACCTGCGGTTCCTTCGCCGACGGGCCGCTTGTCGCCCCGAGCGCCAGCAGGCCCTGCGGCTCGACGGGTCCGCCGAGCCCGACGGCGGCCTCAGTGGCGAATCGTGATGCCCAGCGCGGCACCGCTGACGCGCACGAGATGTCCGAAGCGCGATTGATGACCACGCCGAGTGTGCCCGCTTCCTGGTGCTCGATCACGAACACGACCGTGCGGTCGAAGTTGGGATCCACCAGGCGCGGCGTCGCCACGAGCAGGTCGCCCGCGGCGGGCACCCGCACCGGAGTCATGACGACGTCGACCACACCTCGATTCTGCCACCGCGTCGCCGCGTCTCAGGAAACGGCGCCGCCTGATGCAGCGGTCACGTCCTGGCGGCCTGCCGTGATCCACGGCATCATCGCCCGCAGCTCCGCACCGACCTGCTCGATGGGGTGCTGCTTGCCTTCCTCCACCATGCGCCGGTAGTTGGGCAGCCCGTTGCGGTTCTCGTCGATCCACTCCCGGGCGAAACTGCCGTCCTGGATCTCGGCCAGGATGCGCTTCATCTCCGCACGCGTCTCGTCGGTGATGATGCGTGCACCGCGAGTCATGTCGCCGTACTCGGCTGTGGTCGAGATGGAGTAGCGCATGCCCGAGATGCCGGCCTCGTAGATGAAGTCCACGATCAGCTTCACCTCGTGCAAGGTCTCGAAATAGGCCGACTCGGGCTGGTAGCCAGCGTCCACCAGCGTCTCGTAGCCGGCCCGGATCAACTCGGTCAGGCCGCCGCAGAGCACCACCTGCTCACCGAACAGGTCGGTCTCGGTCTCCTCGGCGAACGTGGTCGTCAGCACGCCGCCCCTGGTGCCGCCGATCCCCTTCGCGTAGGCCAGCGCGTCGGCCAGTGCGTTCCCGCTGGCGTCCTGATGAATCGCCACGAGCGCCGGGACGCCGCCGCCCTCGACGTAGGTGCGCCGCACGTTGTGGCCGGGTCCCTTGGGCGCGATCATCCACACGTCCACGTCGGCAGGCGGGCTGATCTGGCCGAAGTGGATGTTGAAGCCATGCGAGAACGCGACAGCGTTGCCCGGCTGCAGGTTCGGCGCGATCGAATCCTCGTAGATGGCGGCCTGGTCGGTGTCGGGCAGCGCCATCATGATGATGTCGGCTTCGGCGGCCGCGCCCGCCACATCAGCAACCCGAAGGCCTTCGGCCTCGGCCTTGGGGCGAGACGAGGAGCCCTCACGAAGCCCCACGACGACGTCGACGCCGCTGTCGCGCAGGTTCAGAGCGTGAGCATGGCCCTGGGAGCCATAGCCCATCACGGCCACCGTGCGGCCGCCCAGCTGGCCGAGGTCGGCGTCTTCTTCGTAATAGATCGTGGCGGGCATCGTGTTCGCTCCTCGAAGTTATTCAGATCGCCGGAGTCTGCCGGGACCGGGTGGACTTAACTCGCCATGCCGACTGCGGGCTCGCTGGCATCGAGCGCCCGCAGCGCAATGCGCCCGGTGCGCTGCAGCACATGCAGGCCGAAGGGGCGCAGTTGGCGCTCACAGCGGTCGAGCCGGTCGGGATGAGCGCTGACGCTCACGATCGCCTCGTCATCGGTGTGATCGAGCACCTCGCCCCCGTACTCAGAGATGACATCGACGACGGCCGCGAGATCGACCGCCCCGACGCGGGCCAGCATCAGCTCTCGTTCGACCGAGTCGGACGGGTGCAGCTCGCTGATGTGGATCACGTTGATCAGCTTGTCGAGCTGCTTGGCGATCTGGGTGACGTCGGTGTTGTGGACGTCAACGACGATGGTGATGCGGCTGTAGGCGGGTTCATCGGTGGGCGCGACCGCCAGCGAGAAGATGTTGAAGCCGCGGCGGCTGAACAGACCGGCGATGCGCGCCAGCACGCCGAACTTGTTCTCGACGATGGCAGCGAAGATGTGCAGGTCGGGCTCCTGCGCGCTGCTCACTGCGCCACTGCCGTTCGGCGCACCGCTCACGACGGTCCTATCGCTCGGCGCACCGCTCACGACGGTGCGCTGCCCTTCAACGCAGCGTCGGCGTCGCCCTCGGGCCCCAGGATGATGTCGTCGTTCGAGCCGCCTGCGGGCACCATCGGGTACACCTTCTCCTCGGTGTCGACCCGGAAGTCGATCACCACGGGACGGTCGTCGATCGAGTTGGCCTTGGTGATCGCAGGCACCACTTCCTCGGCTGACTCGACGCGGATGCCTGTGCAGCCCATGGCCTCGGCCCAGCCGACGTAGTCGGGATGGTCGGCGCTGAGGTACACCTCGCTGTACCGCTCGGCGTAGAAGAGCTCCTGCCACTGGCGCACCATGCCCAGGTAGGCGTTGTTCAAGATGGCCACCTTCACCGGGATGTTCTCGGCGCTCGCGGAGATCAGCTCCTGCGCCGTCATCTGGAAGCACCCGTCGCCGTCGACGGCCCACACGGTCCGGTCCGGCTGGCCCACCTTGGCACCGATGGCCGCCGGCACGGCGAAGCCCATGGTGCCGAGCCCACCTGAGTTCACCCAGGTGTAGGGGTAGTCGAACTTCCAATACTGGCTCGCCCACATCTGGTGCTGGCCCACGCCGGCCACCACGATCGTGTCGTCAGGCGTGTGGTCACGCAGCTGCTCCACCACATACTGCGGCTTCAGCGGATGGCCGCCCGACGGCTGGTCGTATTGCAGCGGGAACTGCTCCTGCCAGCCCGAGATGGTGGACTTCCATGCCGATCTGTCTGCCATGGCAGCGGTGGCGTCGCTGCCGTCAGACGGCCGCAGCGCCGCGATGAGTGCCTCGACCGCCAGCCGGGCGTCACCGGCAATCGCCACGTCGGGCACGCGCACCTTGCCGTGCTCGGCCGGGTCGATGTCGACATGGATGACCTTGGCATTCGGGGCGAAATGGGCAGGATTGCCAGTGACCCGATCGTCGAAGCGCGCCCCGAGGTTGATGAGCAGATCCGCCTGCTGCATCGCCGTCACCGCCGAGTAGTTGCCGTGCATGCCCGGCATCCCGAGGCAGAGCGGGTGACGGTCGGGGAACACCCCGCGAGCCATCAGCGTGGTGACGACATGGATGTCGCACATCTCTGCCAGCTCACGCAGCGCCTCCGCGGCCCGGGCCTTGAGCAGGCCGCCGCCCGCATAGATCACGGGTTGCTGGGCCGACCGGATCAGCGCGGCCGCCTCGGCAATGGCCGCCGGATCAACACCGCTGCGGGGCCGGTAGCCGGGCAGTTCCACGCCGTCGGGCCAGTACCAGGTCATCATCTCGTTGCTGACGTCCTTGGGCAGGTCGATCAGCACCGGGCCGGGCCGACCCGTCGTGGCGATGTGAAAGGCCTCAGCCACGATGCGCGGGATGTCGGCAGCATCGGTGACCAGGTAGTTGTGCTTGGTGACCGCCATGGTGATGCCAGTGGTGTCGCACTCCTGGAAGGCGTCCGATCCGATCGCCGACATGGCGACCTGGCCCGTCACGACAACCATCGGTATCGAGTCCATGAAGGCATCGCACAGCGGCGTCACGATGTTCGTGGCCGCGGGCCCGCTGGTGACCATGGCCACGCCCGGCTTGCCGGTCACATGCGCGTAGCCCTGCGCCATGTGGCCGGCGCCCTGCTCATGGCGAACGAGAACATGGCGGATGGACGAGTCCAGCACCGGGTCGTAGACCGGAAGGATCGCGCCGCCGGGCAGGCCGAACATCACCTCGACGCCGCTCATCTCCAGGCTTCGCATCAGTGCCTGAGCGCCGGTGAGTTCCATGGACTATCTCCTGAAGTGACGGTGTCCCCAAATGAAAGAGCCTCCCGAGCGGGAGGCAGGGCGAGCGCGTCGGAACGGGCTCGCCTAGGTAAGTACCCCTACAGCCTCGTCACGCCTCACGGGTTCAGCCGGGAAGTCAAGCCGGTCTGCTTGCGCGCGCATCGGCTCATTCTGTCGTGCCGTCCGGGCGTCCACAACCTGACCACACCGCACGCAGTGTCCAAATCAAGCTGCCGCAGCGCTGGCTGGGCGTACATTGGCCGGGTGCAGGGCGGACGGCTGTTCAGCGTCGCAGTCTGCGCCGTGGCCGTCGCTGCCGGGGTGACGGCGGTCGGGTGCTCTGACATCGGCAATGACGACGGCGCCGGCCCTGTCCTGGGCGATCCCGGCGGTGGCGGCAGCACTGTCACCACCGTGCCCGCCACCACCCTGCCGCTGACGCAGACCCCTGAGTACGTGGCGTCCAACACTCCCTGCCCTGCAGGGCTTCCCGAGCTCGGCGCTGTCCCGATCGGCACTGTGTCCATCGACGATGGGGCGCCCGGTCGCGCCGTGACGCTGGTGCCGTATATCGATCTGGCCGAGGCAACGGTCATGGTCTTCGACGTCGCTGCGGGGAATGCCCCCGATTCCAGTGCCGGCGAATCGGGCGCCGGTGGGTTGGGCGGCGGATTCGTCGGCGATCGCAGGGGCCGCATCTGGCGATTTGCGCCCAACCTGGCGGGCCATGCCGGCGGTGGCTTCGGCGCCGTCACCAGCGCGGAGCCTGTTGCCGACTTCTCTTCCAACACCGCTGCCGAGCACGACCAGGGCCTCGTGGGCATGACGCTCGGCCCCGACGGGCGGCTGTGGATCAATCGCACCGACCGTCACGGGTCCAGCATGATCACCGTGCTCACGCCGACCGCCGACCGTACGGCGCTGCAGGGCAGCTACGCCGATGTGCTGGAGGTCACCCAGACCAATGCACAGCACAACGGCGGCGACCTGCTCTTCGATGCCGACGGGCTGCTCTACGTGTCGTTCGGCGACGGCGGCGGCCTCGGCGACCCGCACCATCACGGCCAGAATCTCTCCACGCCGCTGGGAGCTGTGCTGCGATTCGCCGTCGACACCGGCAGCAGCACCGATCCCCGCGACTGGCGGCTGATCCCGGCATTGGGCAATCCCGACCTTGGCCCCGACAGCGACCCGCACATCTGGGCGTACGGCGCGCGCAACCCGTTCCGAATGTCGCTCGACGAGCCGACCGGCACCTTGTGGGTCTCCGATGTCGGTCAGCAGTGCATCGAGGAGGTCACGGTGCTCGGCCTCGACGAAGCCGGCGCCAACCTGGGCTGGAATGCCTACGAGGGCAGCCGGCGCTTCGTCGGCGATGAGCTTGCCGACCACCGACCGCCCGATCTGGAGTACCGGCACGGGCGGGGCCTGTGCGCCGTCATCGGGGGCCACGTCTACCGGGGCAGCCAGCTCGAATGGCTGACGGGCCGCTACGTGTTCGCCGATCTCTGCGGGGGCGATATCTATGCGGCGGCGGTGGAGCCTGGCACGCAGCCCGACGAGGTCTGGCACTTGGGCGTGAGCACGCCGAGGCCGGTCGGCTTCGCGGTCGATGCGGCAGGCGAGCTGTACGTGATCGACATAGAAATCGGCGTGTGGCGCCTGACCGGCTAGTGCATGACCTGATGCGCTCTGCGCCGCCGATCGCGAGCCGGCCCTAATCGTGCTGCGCCGGACGGTCTACGACCGGGAGATACTGCTGCTCGCCGTGCCGGCGTTCGGTGCGCTCATCGCCGAACCGCTGTATGTGCTCACTGACACCGCGATCGTGGGCAGGCTCGGCACGCCCGAGCTGGCGGCGCTGGCCATTGCGTCTGCCATCCTGCTCAGCGCACACGCGGCGCTGATCTTCCTGGCCTATGGCACGACGGGACTGGTCGGTCGGCTGATCGGCGCAGGCTCGCCCCAGCGCGCAGCGGAACAGGGCATCGCAGGCATGTGGCTGTCCGTCGGACTCGGCGTCGCCGTCAGCCTGGGCATGTGGGCCGCATCGGGTTGGCTCGTGGCCTTGTTCGACCCGAGCCCGGACGTGGGCGATCTGGCGCTCACTTACCTGCGGATCAGCCTGATCGGCTTCACCGCGCTCTTGGCCGCCATGGCGGCCACCGGCTACCTGCGCGGCGCCCAGGACACCATGACGCCGCTGATCATCGCCGTCGGGTCAGCGGTCGCGAACCTGCTCATCGAGCTCGTGCTGGTGTTCGAGCTCGACATGGGCATCGCCGGCTCTGCGTGGTCCACCGTCATCGCCCAGTGGGGCGCTGCGATCGTCTTTGCTGTCGCTGTCCGCCGCCGCGTACGGGCGGCGGGCGCCTCGTTGCGGCTGGTCGCCGCCGCGGCGTGGCGCTACGCCCGCGTCGGCCTGCAGATGTTCATCCGCACCAGCTCACTGCGCGGCGCGTTCGTGCTGGCTGCGGTGTTCGCCTCGCGCATCGGCACCACCGAGGTGGCGTCGCACGAGATCGGCGTGCAGATCTGGTCCTTCTTCTCGCTCGCCCTCGACGCAGTGGCGATCGCAGGTCAGGCCATGGTGGCAAAGGAACTCGGCGCCGGACGTCCCGATGTGGCCCGCGCAGCCAGCGTCCGGATGATCGGCATGAGCTTTCAGCTCAGCGCAGTATTCGGGCTGGCGCTCGTGATACTGCGCGAGCCGCTGGCCTCGGTCTTCAGCAACGACCCTGCGGTGGTCTCGCTCAGCGGCTTCATTTTGCTGTTCGTCGCCGTCTCACAGCCCGTCAATGCCGCCGCGTTCGCCTTCGACGGCATCTTCATCGGCGCCGGCGACTTGGGCTTTCTGGCATGGGCGATGGCCGGGGCCGCGGCGGGCTTCGCGGTGGTCGGCGCCGCCGTGCGCTTGCTGGATCTGGGCATCGGCTGGCTGTGGGCTGCGCTCATCGCGTTCATGTGCTTCCGCGCTGCGCCGCAGTGGGTTCGCTTCCGGGGCGATGCGTGGCTGCGCACCGGCGAGGACTGAGAACGGCGAGCGAGCGTTGCTGCTCAGGCGTCGCGTCGCTGCGCGAGCAGCCGGGTGACGGCTTGGCCGTCGGCCTGGCCGCGGGTGGCCTTCATCACAGCTCCCACGAACACACCGGCCACCTTTGCCTCGCCAGCGCAGAACTTCTCCCACGCTTCGGGGTTGTCTGCAATGGCCTGGTCGACCAGCGTTTCGAGCTCGTCGGCGGCCATGGCTTCGAAACCCAGTTCCGCGGCGATCGCGGCAGGATCGGCAGTGCCGGCGGCTGCTCGCTCGCACATGATCCCCAGCACCGTCTTGGCCTGTGTCGCAGTGAGTTGCCCTGACGTCTCCATCTGGACCAGCGAGGCCAGGTGGTCCGAGCTGAGCAGTTCGGCTCCGTCGAGGGCCAGGTTCTGCACGGCATGGGTCACCGCGCGCTTGGCATCAGCTCCCGCCTCAACCGCCCCAAGCACCACCGATGCCAGGCCGCGGTCCACGATGACCTGGGCATCTTCGGGCTCGGCGCCGCACTGGTGCAGGCGTGCTCGCTGGGACGCGGGCAGTTCGGGCATGGCAGCGCGGACCTGGGCGATCCACTCGTCGTCGGGCACCAGCGGCACGAGGTCGGGCTCGGGGAAGTACCTGTAGTCGTCGGCCTCTTCCTTGGAGCGCAGCGCGTGCGTGCGGCCGTCTTCGGACCAGTGGCGCGTTTCCTGCACCGGGACTGCTCCCGATTGGTAGAGCTCGATATGGCGCTGGGCCTCGTAGTCGATGGCGTTCCGCAGCGACCGCAGCGAGTTGAGGTTCTTGACCTCGCAGCGCGTGCGCAGCTCGCTCGAGCCGGCGGGCCGGACACTGATGTTCGCGTCGACACGCATCGAGCCCTCTTCCAGCCGCGCGTCGGATGCGCCGAGCGCGAGCAGGATCGCCCGCAATTCGGCGACATACGCGCTGGCCTCGGCTGCCGAACCGATGTCGGGCCGCGAGACGATCTCCAGC
This sequence comes from Acidimicrobiales bacterium, assembly GCA_965116715.1. Classification (GTDB taxonomy): domain Bacteria; phylum Actinomycetota; class Acidimicrobiia; order Acidimicrobiales; family Poriferisodalaceae; genus Poriferisodalis. The sequence continues at coordinate 3,075,373 of OZ220724.1, read as the reverse complement.
AGCGGTGTGCCCGCCCGGTTGTAATCCACGAGTGCGCCCACGGCCCCGTGAATGCGACCGTCCGCGCCTCCCAGGTGCGTCGTCTTGCCGGCGTCCTCCTCCAAGTGCGCCCGCTCGATCCCGACGCGGCTGCCGCCGGGGACATCGAGCCAGCCGTCCGAGCAAATCGGCTGGTCGTACTGGCTGACTTGGTAGTCCTTCGGCATGTCGGGGTAGAAGTAGTTCTTGCGGTGAAACACCGACGGCCGGATCTCGCAGTTGAGCGCGAGGCCTACCGCCATGGCCAGTTCGACGGCGCGGCGATTCAGCACGGGCAGCGAGCCGGGCAGACCCAGGCAGACCGGCGTGACGTTGGTGTTGGGCTCGTCGCCGAAGCGGCTGGGCGCGGCCGAGAACAGCTTCGTCTCGGTCGCCAGCTCGACGTGGACTTCGAGCCCGATGACGATCTCCCAGCTCGCGGCCATCACGCGACCGCCGGATCGAGCCGCGCAGGCGGCGGTGCGGCGCGCTCCAGCGCGGCAGCCACGGTCAGCATCGTCTCCTCGCCCAGCGCGGGGGCCATGACCTGCACGCCCACCGGCAAGCCCTGCGCGCCCGTTCCGAACGGCACCGACATGGCCGGGTCGCCCGAGAGGTTCGACGGGATGGTGCAGGTATCGCACCGGTACATCGTCATCGGGTCGGCGCGCTCGCCGAAGCGGAACGCCACGCACGGCGAGGTGGGCGACAGCAGCACGTCGTAATCGGCGTAGGCGGCGTCGAAGTCTCGCCGGGTCAGCATGCGCACCCGTTGGGCCTTGCCGTAGTAGGCGTCGTAGTAGCCGGCGCTGAGGGCGAACGTTCCCAGCATGATGCGGGCCTTGACCTCGTCACCGAAGCCGGCGCTGCGGGTCAGGCGGTTCATGTCGGTGACATCAGCGCCTTCCACACGCAGCCCGTAGCGAGTGCCGTCGTAACGGGCCAAGTTGGATGAGGCCTCTGCGGGTGCGATGAGGTAGTACGCCGTGAGGCCGTAGGTGACTGCGGGCACCGAGACGCTGCCCACTGTGGCACCAGCCTGCGCCAGCGCGTCAGCCGCCTCGAGCACGCGCTCGGTCACCTCCGCGTCGATCCCGTCCAGCAGCTCGCCCGCTGCATCTCCCGGCACGGGGCCGCCGGTTGCGGTGCCGTTGCGGCCGCTCCCGGTCAGCTCGCTGACGACACCCACACGCAAGCCCTCCACACCCCGTCGGGGCGCGGCCTCGAAGTCCGGCACGGCTGCGGGGATCGATGTGCTGTCGGCCGGATCGTGGCCACAGATCACCCCGAGCGCGAGCGCAGCGTCGGCAACATCGGATGCGAACGGGCCGATCTGGTCGAACGAGCTGGCGAAGGCCACGAGCCCGTAGCGGCTGACCCGTCCGTAGGTGGGCTTGATGCCCACAATGCCGCAGAGCGATGCGGGCTGGCGGATCGAGCCGCCAGTGTCGGAGCCCAGCGCCAGCGGCGCGAAGCCGGCAGCAACCGCTGCGGCCGAGCCGCCGCTGGAGCCGCCGGGCACCCGGCTCAGGTCGTAGGGATTGCGCGTGGGGCCGAAGGCCGAGTGCTCGGTGGAGCTGCCCATCGCGAATTCGTCGAGGTTGGTCTTGCCGATCATCACGGCACCGGCGGCCGTCATGGCCTGCACCACCGTGGCGTCATAGGGAGGCTGCCAGCCTTCGAGGATCCGAGACGAGCAGGTGGTGGCGATGCCGCGCGTGCACAGGTTGTCCTTGAACGCGACGGGGACTCCCGCCAGCGGCCCGGGGTCGCGGCCCTCCTCGACCGCCGCGTCGACGGCTGCGGCAGCAGCCCGAGCCTGAGCAGCCGTCACGGTGTTGAAGGCATGAACCTCGCCGTCATGGGTCTCGATGCGGCTGAGGCAGTCTTCGAGCACGTCCGTCGCTCGGCGGGTGCCGGCGCGCACGTCCTCGGCGATGGCGCGGGCTGTACTCATCGGACGCTCGCAAGGCTCGCTGCATTCATCGGACGCTCGCAAGGCTCGCTGTGCTCATCGGGCTGTTGCCGAACGGGACATGGCCGGCTCAGGCTTCCTCGCCGAGCACCGGCGGCACTTCGAACTGCCCGCCGGACGCGGCGGGTGCTTGGGCGAGCACCTCATCCCGATCCACCGGCACACCGGCGACATCGTCTCGGAACACGTTGAGAAGCGGGTAGGGGTGAGCGAGGGGCGGCACGTCGGCGAGATCGAGGTCTTCCAGCTCGCGAGCATGCTCAAGGACACGCCCGAGGTGGCCCGTGTAGTGCTCGACCTCGTCGGGCGTGAGCTCGATCCGGGCCAGCCGCGCTACATGCGCCACCTGATCCGTGCTGATCGCCGTGGTGGGGTCTCCCATAGCAGCGGTGAGGGTACCGGCGCTGTCTCAGCGGGGAATTCGCCGCCGGGCAGCTTCCGCCAGCATCTCTCCGGGGCGGGTCGGGCTGAACAGCACCCGGGACACCGAGAGCACCTGCGCGGTGCCGCTGGTGCGCGGCACCACTTCGACCTGGCCGTTCAACACCACGAGGAGCACCGGCCCGAGGGCATTGCCGCTGATGTCCACCAGGTCGTCTGCGGACAGGTCGATATCTGCGGGCGCGGGGCCGAGCGATGCGATGTCAGCTCGCCGCAGCAGGAAGGGTTCACGCGTCGCCATGCGGTCGTGCAGGACGAATCCATTGGGGACGAACACCACCCACCGGCGCGCCAACTGCTGCAACGAGCGATACCCCAGCACGGCCGCAGCGAGCCCGGCGGCTGTGGCAACGATGGCCCAGATCCACTGCTCAACAGCCCACAGCACTGCCGGCGCCACGATGCCGGCAACCGCCACCGCCCACACCAGCGGAATGGGGGTGATCGTCAGCAGAAACGGTGTGCGCAGCAGCATGCGCCGCTCGTTGCCGTAACTGAGACCGTCCACCATCGAGTTGCCCGTTTCGGGCAACAGCGCAACAGCGGCTGCGATGGCGGCACCCGCGATGGCCGCAGCTGCAGTAGGAGCGGCGAGTTCGGCGTCCCACGCCGCCGCGGCCACGACGGCACCGACCGCCACGCCAACAGATGCGGGCGCGGCGATGCGAACGACAGTCAACGCCCAAGGCCGGCGCACCAGCGTCGCCGTCAGCACCAGCGCCCACACAACCCACAACTCGGCACTCAGAATGCGCGCGGAGGTCTCCGAGCAAGCACCCAGCGCATCCGCTGCAGCGGCCCCAACGCTCCAAGGCATCACCAGCCACAACAACCGCAACAGCCACAACGTCGGATGAGCCCTCAATGCCTCTCGCACCTGCGCCAGTCTCGCCGAATTGAGGTATCAGCGGCGTGAGGGCTGCGGCAGGGGTGTCACACGTCGTAACTACGCTCGACAGTGCGATGTCCGCCGACAGCGATCTCGACCGAATGCGCGAGCTGACCGAACTGGTCAACCGCTACGACATCGAGTACCACCGGGACGACTCGCCGTCAGTTCCCGACGCGGAGTACGACGCACGCAAGCGCGAACTCATTGAGCTGGAAGCGCGCTATCCCGATCAGGCCGACCCGAACTCCCCCAGCCAGCGTGTCGGCGCCGAGCTGTCCGCGCTCTTCAGCGAAGTCGTCCATGCCAGGCCGATGATGTCGCTCGACAATGCCATGGACTTCGATGAACTGCGGGCGTGGCATGGCCGTGTCATGCGTGGGCTCAACGCTGCGCAGCCGACCCTGTTCGACGATGACGACGACGAAGGCGAAGGCGGTGACGGCCCCCGAGACAGCGGTGGCGCTGAAGCAGGCGTGCCCGAACCCAAGCTGGTCTGCGAGCTGAAATTCGACGGGCTGGCCGTCTCGCTCCGGTACGAGCAGGGACGTCTCACCCAGGCGGCGACGCGAGGAAACGGGCGTGTCGGCGAGGACGTCACCGCAAACGTCGTCACCATCGCGGACATCCCCCGGGAGCTGAGCACGGCATCGCCGGTGCCCGAGGCCATCGAGGTGCGCGGCGAGATCTTCCTGCCATTGGACAAGTTCCGTGAGCTGAACGATTCGCAGGCTGAGGCGCGCCGGGCCCTCACCGAGGCCGTCGAGAGCGCCAGGCAACAGCTTGCAAGCGCTCCCGAAGACCTGCCCGCAAACGAACAGCGGAAGCTCGAGTCGCTCGCCAAGCTCGCTCCGGTCGATGTGCAGCGCCGCCATCCCGACTACGCGAATGCTCGGAACACGGCCGCCGGCAGCCTGCGCCAGAAGGATCCGTCGATTGTCGCGACACGCGGCCTGTCGTTCTGGAGCTACGACGTCGGCGAGCTGGCCGGCGGCCCTGATCTCGGCGCCGCAGACGAGGTCTTCGAGTACCTCGGCCGCCTTGGCCTGCCGGTCAATCCCCAGATCCGCACCTTCGGCACGCTCGCTGAGGTCGAGGAATTCTGCACGAAGTGGGAACGCGACCGCCACAAGCCCGCCTACGAGATCGACGGCGTGGTCGTCAAGGTGGCCGATCTCGATCTGCGCTCCCAGCTCGGCTACACCAGCCGCGCACCGCGCTGGGCCGTCGCGTACAAGTTCCCGCCCGAGGAACGCACCACCACGTTGCGCGAGATCATGGTCTCGATCGGTCGCACCGGCCGCGCCACGCCCTTCGCCTACATGGAGCCCGTGTTCGTCGGCGGTTCCACCGTGTCGCTGGCAACGCTCCACAACGAGGACCAAGTCGCCGCAAAGGACGTCCGTCCCGGCGACACGGTCATCGTGCGCAAGGCCGGCGACGTGATCCCCGAGGTGGTCGGGCCGGTGCTCGCCGATCGTCCCAACGGGCTGCCGCAGTGGACGTTCCCGACCGTGTGTCCCGTGTGCGAGCAACCGCTGGTGCGTGAAGAGGGCGATGCCAACACCTACTGCGTGAACCGATCGTGCAGAGCGCGGGTCATCCAGGGAATCGGGCACTTTGTCGGCCGTGGAGCGCTTGACATCGAGGGTCTCGGCGAGCGGACGGTGATCCTGCTCCACGAGCAGGGACTGGTGACAGATGCGGCTGACCTCTTCGGCTTGGCCACGGATGATCTTGTCGGGCTCGAGGGCTTCGCGGACAAGTCCGCCACGAGTCTTGTGGCCGAGATTGCCGAGGCGAAAGAGGCTCCCTTGGCGCGGCTGCTCATCGGTCTGGGTGTCGAGCACCTGGGCCCGACCGCCTCGGAGCTGCTCGCCATGCGCTTCGGCTCTCTGGATTCGATCATGGCGGCCACGGCCGACGACCTGGCCGAAATCGACGGCATCGGGCCGATCATCGCCGCCAGCGTCACCGGCTTCTTTGCCGACGCCGACAACCGGGCCCTCGTCAAGAAGCTGCGCCACAAGGGCGTCCGCTTCAACGTCGTGGAGGGTTCCGATGATGCGACCGAGGTGCCGCAGGTGCTGGCAGGCCGCTCAGTGGTGGTCAGCGGCAACCTGGACGGCTGGTTCATCGGCCGTGATGACGCCAAACGGGCCATCATCCAGCGCGGAGGCAAGTCGCCCTCGTCGGTGAACAAGAGCACCTTCGCGCTCGTCGCAGGTGCACGCGCGGGACAGGCCAAGCTGGATCGGGCCGCCGATCTAGGCGTCCCCGTGCTTGACGAGGACGGCCTGCGCGCTCTGCTCGACACCGGAACCCTTGCCACCGGCGAGTCTCCGGCCGAGGTCCAATAGTTGCTAAGCCGCGATCGCACTGCGACACCGGTGCCGCTGGCAACGGACTCAGCGCAGGTTCGTGATTGCTTCTTCAACCACACGTCCATGCAGAACGAATGGCGCGAGATCGTTCTCAGACTGTGCGAATAGCGCACACACGCCTGCCAAGAGCCGAGCTGCGTTCACCGCAGGATCCTCAGTTGCGTCGAAGACTTGCGACCATTCGTCTGAATGCGGGTCGCGACCGTAGGTGTCAGGTCGTAGCCAGGAGTCTTCAGCCCACGGGAGTCCAAGACGAAGTGACCAGGAACGAGTCTGCGCTCCTCGGACTAGGAGCGCCATCTGCCAAGGCGCATCGACTCTTGGCTGAAGCGAACTCGCCACGAAACGACAGAATTCGTAGGTGAACTCGACCAAAGCGACGACATTGATGTTCAGGCGTCGAGGATCGCCTGTCGGCCGACCACGGGCACGACCCAAGATGTCCTCATCGGCTCTCAGTGCTACGACGACGTAACCGTCCGGTTCTAGTCGTCGGTACCGAAAGTCCGCGTCGAGTGCGACGAGACCCCCATGCCCGGGCATGAGCTGGTCGCTGTAGCCGAATCCGAAACCCGCGTAGCGCAGCATTGGAGGACTTGCGAAGTTCCGCCGGACATCGTCGTTGTAGATGTTCGTGGCCTGTCCAGAGCCGGTTCCGGTCGCTGCCGCGAGCGCATAGACGGCGGACTCGCCCCATCCCATGTACTCCTCGATCTCGGTTACGTCGTCTGCGAGCCGGTCCTCGAGCAGTCTTACGGGCTGGGAGACTGCCGCTGGATCGTCAATTGCGACACCCCCTGTCCTTCGTGAGCGCCTGCCCTGGGAGATGTCGCGATGGATCATCCCGACGGCCTGCCATCGGGTGTGGCTGCCGCTACGTATGGGCATCGCGAATCCATTGACCTCCTTGCCGTCTGGGTCGATGATCTTCCTCTGCAGGAAGGGTCCGTCGTCGTCACTTTGAGGTGGCACGAAGATGAGAGCGAGGCACTTCCCGTCTCGCTCGTACTTCTCAACCCGGATGCCGCGGATTAACGGGTAACTGTGGGATTCAACGGCATCGGTGTAGCGCTTCACGTCCAGCAGCTCGCACCGAAAGGGCCGAATGCTGTCGGCGACATCTTCGCTGTTGAGCGGATCTGGTTTGGTGCGGACCCCGATGACGATGCAACCGCCAGACGGGTTGTTCGCCATCGCAGCGACATCCTTCGCCAACTCCCAAGCATGCCGCACCTGCTCCTCAGGATTCGCCGCGTGCAGCGCGTACGGCTGATCCTTGAAGTCCAACCAGTCTGTCTCTGCAAGCCCGATCAGCTCCTCGTCGCGGCCCTCCTCGAGCACTGCCCTGATTCCTCCTGTGTCAGACGTCATCAACTCGCGCCTTTGGGCCATCGGCCCTCGAACGGCATCGGCCGTAGGCGACCTCGAGGCAGAGCTCGGTGTCTTCGGCACCTCGCGCGAATCCGCGAGCGTTGGAGCGGATTGACTGAGGTCTGTGGACCAAGGCAGGCCACGATCTCAACCGAGGTTGTCGGGAATCTCGACTTGCAGCGACGTATCGGGTTCCACCGCAGCGACCCGCGTGTTGTAAGTCTCGAGCAGTCTCCGCAGGCGCGCCGCCATCTGACTACGCACGTACCGAGCCGAGATGTCGACTGCGTCCGCTACGAATTCGACTACGTCCCTCACGGAGATCGAGTCAGCGATGCCCAAGTTCCCTGCTAGACCTTCAGCCGCCGCGATGCGCTCGCGCAGAGTCAGCACAACTGGGAAGAGATCACGGGCGAGATTTGCTTCGCACTTCCGCATCAGAGCTTCGCCTGGAGCAGTCGTGACATGAAGCGCGGTGCTGCTGACGATGAAATCGCCGGCGCGGCCGGTCTGCTCGTCAGCCGTCGTGTAGGAGTGGTTGTCGATTGCCATATTGGGATAGTGCAAACACAGGGCAGCGCCAACGACATGCTGAGCGACCGCACCGGTCGCGTTGCCGCCGCGGCTGCTCGCAGCATCAAGAAGTTGGCTGATGACCGCAGCAGTCGGTTCGTGACTCCGATACTCGATCCGCAGTCGCTGTCGGTCGAAGAAATCGGTTTGAATTCGTTCGACCATCGCAGCCTGCAGCAGGTCCACGACCTTGGCACGCACCTGCGAGGTCGCTGCGGCGAACGCCTCTGCAGCTAATGACTCGTTAACCGCTGCTTGGAAGCTGCGCGCCAGCTCCTGACTGCCGCGGCTCGTCCTGCCACCTTCGCTCGCCAGCGTTCGCTCTTCGTCGTGTCGCGCCAAGATCTTGTTGATTCGCGAACCGCCAAGCAAGCTCACTTGAGTGCCGGTGAACCACTTCGATTCCTCAAGGGGGAAGTGGTCCTTCATGTGCTCGCACATGATGAGGCCCACTGTCATGACGTTGCGATTGATGCCTGCATCCGTCCGTTGAGCCTCATACCAGTCCTCGATCACGGCACCGAGGACTGCTGCGATGTCGCCCGAGGTCACGCTGCTCGGCCTGCGATGGCCCTTCTCGGGCGAAGCGCAGGCACCAAGAAACTGTCTGCGATCCAAGTAATGACAGGCACCGTGACAGCATCGCCGAACCCGAAGAGCGCTTGAGACTCGGTAACGGGCGAGATATCGAACTCATCCGGGACGCCTTGAAGCCGTCCGTACTCGCGACCAGTCATCCACCGCACGCGGTGAGCGCCTTCGCCTACTTCAACGAGGGCTTGGCGTGACGATCCGCCCCTCGCAGTCCGCAGACAGCCAGCGATCTCATCAGCACGCACTTCCCAGACAGCTTTCCCGCGACGAGTCCGGCGATAACCAGTCCGCCACGCCGAGATGTCCTGCTCCATCAACGCAGCAATCCGAGCTGCGTGCCGCTCCGGAAGCGTCCGATCGAATGCCGCGAGGCGCTTCGAATCCCACCAGCGCTCGTCATCGCCGTCAAGACGCTCGACGACATCGGCAAGGCGACTCTGAACCGCAGGAGGACAACCGCCGAAGATTGGTGTCAGTTCCAAGGATCGAGACCTAGCAACGAATCTCGTCAACGAGGGGGGCCGCAACGCATCGGCTCGCGTTGCTTGGGTCGCTGCGTCGCCCTCAACGACAGACAGGCTCGGAGCACCTGCCCGTCCGCCGATATCGCGCCAGCCGAGCACGAATAGTCGCTTGCGCGACTGCGGCACAAACCATCGCGAATCGACAATGGCGAGATCGCAGACGTAGCCCAATCGGTTGAGCGCCGCCAACGCGTCGTGCAGGTCGCGTCCGCCGCGTGACGAGATGAACGAGGGAACGTTCTCAATGAGCACCGCTGCTGGGCGCCGCTCCCCCATCTCGGTGAGCACTCGCACGAATTCGAAATACAGGCCCGACTGCTCACCTGCGAGACCGCGCCGGTGGCCAGCCAATGACAGATCGATGCAGGGGAAGCTCGCGGTAGCGACATCGACCTCGGGTACCGCGTCACCGCGAATGTCACGTACATCACACAGGCGATAGTGGTCAGCACCGAAATTGGCTGCGTATACCGCCTGCTTCATCGGCGAGATGTCGTTCGCCCACACCACCTCGAAGCCGGCTGCCTCCATGCCTGAGCGCACGAGGCCGATGCCGGCGAAGAACTCGGCGACCGACGGCTGTGACATCGACCCGGACAGTACTCGCAGGGTGTGACTGCACGGCGGAGGCAGTGTCGAGGGTAAGGAACCGGGACTTGACGGCCCGAGCACCCTCTGCGGCCGACACCTTGCTCAGTCCACGTTATACACATTGTGAGACTTGTAATATACAAATTGCGATCATTTCGTTCGCCGATTTGTGATCGTGACAACCGGGTCAGAACGTCGTGAAGCACCAGTCGTAGGTGAAGTCAGCGGCCTCGATGTCGATCGTGGGGGTTGCGACCAGGCGGGCGCACGACTGCCCGGTGCGCAGCTTGGAGATGACCTTGCCCTCCCCCGGCGAGTAGAAGTACTCGCCCAGCTGGGTGGTGCCTGCGTCGAGCTGACCGGTGGGAATAGCGGTGCCGTTGATGGTGAGCGTCAGCTCCCAACCGGCTTCGAGTCGGGCGCCGACGGGACTCTGGTGGGGCACTTGAGCGCCAGGCACCGGGGTCACGGCCTGCAGGCCGCTGGGATAGGCCGGCGCGGATTCGCCGCCGCGAGTCAGCCACACCATGAGCACGATGCCGGCAGCAGCCACGAGCGCACCCAGCGTGATGGCCGTCGAGACCCCCCGGCGCAGCGCCCAGGGGACGCGTGGCTCGCCGTCAGCGGACCCGTCGCTGCTCATGCGGGCGGCTTGGCCCCGCTGCCTGATGCGCCGGGGGCGGCACGCAGCCGCGTGCCGATCATGTGAGATGTCCGGCGGCGGTCGCCCCGCCGAGCACCTCGTCGCCGTCGTAGAAGACGACAGCCTGGCCGGCTGCGACGCGCCGTTGGGGCGCCGTCCAGCGCAGCTGGCCCTCGGCATCGAGATGCGCCGGCAATGCCGGACCGTGTGCGCTCGTCTGGGCCAAGACCTCGCCTTCGATGGCGTTGCCGGCCCAGCGATGATCGACCAGCCGCACGCCTGGCGCCTTCAGCTCGGCGGCCCCTCCCACCGTGACCCGACGAGCGGCGACGTCCACTTCGACCGCATAGCGCCGCTGCGGTGCGCCGCCGAGATCCAAGCCCTTGCGCTGACCGACGGTCACCAACTCCACTGCGGGCGCAGTGCCGACGCGCTGACCGGCGGCATCGACCAGTTCCGCCGGATGCAGGTCGATGCGCTCGGCCAGGAAGCGTTCCCTGCCAGCGGCCTCGGTGATGAAGCAGACATCCTGGCTCTCGGGCTTGGCGGCGGTTCGCAGGCCGAGTTCGGCAGCGAGCTCGCGCAGTTCATCCTTGCGGTAGTCGCCCACGGGGAACGACAGTGCGGCCAAATCTGCACTCGAAAGCATGTACAGCACGTAGGACTGGTCTTTGGCGCTGTCGCGGCCCCGCTGCAGCCGCCGCGTGCCGCTTGGCGTGCTGATGCGCACGTGATGGCCCGTGACCAGGCGATCGAAGCCCAAGCGGCGAGCACGATTCAAGAGAACGTCGAACTTGACGTGCCGGTTGCAGGCGATGCAGGGGTTCGGCGTGACACCGCGCCGGTGTGCGTCCACGTACGGCTCCACGACATCGCGTTCGAATTCGGCTGCGTAGTTGAAGACGAAGTGGTCGATGCTGAGCTGCTGGCACACCCGGCGGGCATCATCCACGTCCGACACCGCACAGCAGCCTTGGTCCTGCGGTCCGCCCCACAGCTTCAGCGTGACGCCGACCACTTCATGGCCCTGGCGCAAGCACAGGGCCGCAGCGACCGAGCTGTCGACTCCTCCTGACATCGCCACGAGCACCTTGCCCTTTGCAGCGGCACCATGCCGCTCGGAGCCCTTAGCAGCGGCACCATGCCGCTCGGAGCCCTTAGCAGCGGCGCTGTGCTGATCGGGAGTCATCGCAGCTGCTCCACGCACTGGGGAATGGCGTCGACGGCCCGCTCGACTTCCCACGGCTCGGTGCACCATCCCAGCGACAGGCGCAGCGAGCCCGCTGCCGCCTGCCGCTCGACGCCCATGGCAGCGAGCACATGGCTCGGCTCCATGGCACCTGACGCGCATGAGGCCGCCGCAGATGCCATGACGTCGAAGCGGTCGAGCAGCACCAGCAGCGCTTCGGTCTCAATGCCGTCGATCAGCAGCTGGCAGATGCCCGCAGCTCGGCGAGAACGCTCGACCGTCTCGGCGCACCCGTCAAGCGCGGCCAGCAGTCCGTCAGCCAACTGATCGGCCAGCGCGCCGAGACGGCAGACGTCCTGGTCGCGTGTCTCGTTCAGTTCACCGAGGGCCGCGCCCAAGGCGGCAATGCCTGCGGTGTTGTGCGTGCCGCTTCGCCGGTCTGCCTCCTGGCCGCCGCCGAGCTGCTGGGCCGACAGGGCGACTCCAGACCGGATGGCCAGCACCCCCACGCCCTTGGGACCGCCGAACTTGTGGGCGCTGAGCGACAGCAGATCGGCTGGCTGCGCCGCTTCGGCGATGTCGACCCAGTTGACGCCCTGCACGGCATCGGTGTGCAGCAGCGCATCGGGAGCATGCGCATGCATCACCTCGGCAACGGCGTCGAGATCGGCGATCACGCCGGATTCATTGTTGACCAGCATCACCGACACCAACCCCACCGGGGGGCCAGCATCGGGATGCAGCTGGGCAGCGAGATGCCCGAGGTCGACTGCGCCCCTGGCATCGACTCGCACCTTCCGACCGCCGACGGCGGTGACCGGGTGCAGCACTGCGTGGTGCTCGGTTGCCGGGCACGCAGCAGTGGTGCCTGTGGCGGCGGTGACGCCTCGCACAGCGAGGTTGTCCGCCTCAGTTCCGCCGCTGGTGAACACGATGCCGTGCGGATCGAAGCCGAGCACTCCGGCGACGGTCTCGCGGGCGTCATCGATAGCTGCCCGCGACCGGCGAGCCATGCGATGCGCCCCGGAAGGATTGGCGAACTGGGTCTCGAGGAACGGCATCATGGCCTCGACGGCACAGCGCCGCATCGGAGTCGACGCGGCACAGTCGAGGTAGGCGGGGCGCTGGGCTTGCTGAGGCTGGGCCGCCTGGTTCTGCACGGCGCTCATTCCGTGAGGCTACGGGCGCCTCCCGCGGCCAGCCGCCCACCGGCGCTCATCGTACGTCGCCGCGGCCGGCGATTCATGGATTCGGCCTATGTGACTCGTTAGGCACAAGCGATTGATTTCGCGCGGCTCGCGCGACCACCTTCGAGCGGAGTCGAGAGACAATACGCGTGGGGTCAGAAGGGGTATGGCAAGAAAAGTGCAGGTGACACGTGTTGCCAATGCCGTAGGCAGGCCGACGATACGCCAGATGGAGTATCTGGTGGCGCTCGATGCCCATGGGCACATCGGGCGTGCAGCGGCTGCCTGCTTCGTCTCCCAGCCGACGCTCAGCACGCAGATCCGGCAGCTCGAGCGCCATCTCGGCGTCGCCATCACCGAGCGCGTCGGGCGTGGCATCGTCGTGACGCCAGCCGGCCATGAGCTGGCGGAACGTGCGCGAGCGGTGCTCCGCGACACCGACGAGATGCTCGAGTGGGGTCGCAGCGGCTCAGCCGATCTGAGCGGGCCACTGCGAATCGCGGCCATCCCGACGGCGGCGCCATACCTGCTGGCCCGCGTGCTCGCGGTCATCCGCGAGCGGCATCCTGATGTCCAGCTGTGCCTTGACGAACTCAAGACATCTGCCCTCGTCGAGGCATTGACCGCGGCACAGCTCGATGTGGGCCTGATGACCATGCCGGTGACCGAGGACGACCTCGAGCACACGGTGGTGTTCGAGGATCCCTTCCTGCTGGCGATGACTCCCCGGCACCGGCTGGCACGCCAGTCGACGGTGGCGACCGACGACCTCGCCGGGGAGACCGTGCTGCTGCTCGAGGAGGGCCATTGCCTGAGATGCCAGGTGCTCAAGGTGTGCAGAAGCGTGGGCGCCCGCGAAGTCAGCAAGGGCGCCACCAGCCTGGCGACGATCTGCCAGATGGTCGCTGCGGGGATAGGCGTGACGCTGCTGCCCACCAGCGCCGCCCCCATCGAGGCCCGCCGCGGTTCGGGCATCGTGGTCCGCCCGTTCAGCGACGTCACCGCGAGCCGGCAACTGGCGCTGGCCTGGCGGCGCCGATCCCCAGCCGCGCCCTTGTACCAGGAACTGGCCGATCTGATTGCGGCTCGACTGTCAGACCTGGACTCTGGAGCGACGCCGGCCCCTGCGTCCGAATCGCAGAAGTCGGATACCGACGACACGGACACCGACGGCACAGCATCCGCGGGATGACATCACCCCGTGGGGGTGCAACACTTGCCGGTCGCTGGAAACGGGCGTCGCCGTGACGCAACGCACCAGCGGTATGCGACGCGACCCGCGTGCACGGCAGGCAGCGACAGGGCAATCACTCCCATGGGCATTGAGGTCTCCATCGACATCCCCGCCCCGCCGCAGGAGGTCTGGGACTATGCGGCCGACCTCGCCCGCAATCCCGAATGGATGGCGGATGCCGAATCGATTGCGTTCACGTCCGCTCAGACCGAGGGCGTCGGCACCACCTTCGACTGCCTGACCAAGATCGGGCCGATCTCCACCACGGACAAGATCGAGGTCTCCGAGTGGGATCCCCCGAACACGCTCGGCATCGTCCATCGGGGCGCAGTGACGGGCACCGGTCGCTTCACACTGTCGCCGACCGCTGAGGGCACGCACTTCACCTGGAGCGAAGACCTCACGCTGCCGTGGTACTTCGGGGCGCGGATGGGTCAGCGCCCTGCCTCGATGGTGCTCGAGCGCGTCTGGCGGCGGAATCTGCGCACGCTGCGAGCGAGGATCCTGGAGCGGCAGCAGGGACCGACAGGCCATGAGCCGGGTCCGCTGCTGGGCATGGGCCGCGACTCGGAGATGCGGGCCTACGGCCCGCACATCATCCGCATGAGTCTGCGCGGCCGGAATCTGAGGCATGAGGCGGCAGCGATGCGGCATGTGCGAGCACACGGCTTTCCCGCACCCGAGGTCATCGAGCAGCCTGACGACCATTCCGTGGTGATGGAACGCCTGACTGGCCCCACGATGCTCGACGAGCTTGCGGCCAAACCATGGCTCCTGTCGCGACACGTCAAGGGCCTGGCCCGGCTGCACCGGCTGCTGGGCGACGTGCCTGCGCCGCGAGATTGGGTCAGGGTCTCAGGCGGCAACTCAGTCGTGCATCTGGACCTCCAACCCGACAACGTCAAGCTCACACCCGACGGCCCCGTTGTCATCGACTGGTCGAACGCCGCGGCCGGCGACGCCGCATTCGACGCCGCCTCCACCTATGTCCGGCTGCGGACCGCCTCGCCGGACAACCACGCAGCGGCGCGGGCGGTCATCAACGCCTTTCGCACCCGCTTCGCCCGGGCATTTCTCAAGGAGTTCGGCACCGACGCGATCGGGTCCCACCTGCGGGCGGCGGCAGACCTGCGGCTCCTCGACCGCAACCTGCTCCCCGGCGAGCGCGAGGCGGTCTTCGCGCTCGCACGCGGCGAACTCGACTGACTGACTCGATCGACTCGTCCGGGCCCGCTACGGCGAATGGACCGTCGGGCGCGGTTACAGAGCATCGCCGAGCAGCGCCTCGGCTGCTGCGTAGGGGTCGAGTTCGCGGCGGGCAAGTCGCTCGCGCAGACGATCGGCTGCCGGCCCAGCGGTGAGCGTCGCGACACGCTCGGCGATCCTGGCTCGCAGGATCTCATTGAGTTCGGTTTCTGCACGAGCAGCTCGGCGCGAATCCAGTTCCCCCGAGGCCGTGCAGTGGTCGCGATGCGCGCTGATGGCATCCCACAATTCGCTCGCACCCTCCCCAGTGGTGCCGATCGAAGTGAGGATCGGCGGGTCCCAACTGCCCGGTGCCGACAGGTCGAGCATCTGGCGGATGTCCCGGCAGGTCTCGGGCGCGCCCGGTCGGTCCGCCTTGTTCACCACGAAGATGTCGGCGATCTCCATGAGGCCCGCTTTGTTGGCCTGCACGGAATCGCCCCAACCCGGGTTCACCACCACGACGTTGGTATCTGCGGCGCCCACGATCTCGGTCTCGACCTGACCGACGCCGACCGTTTCGATGACCACCCACGGCCATCCGAGCGCATCCAGCACTCGCACGGCGAGCGGCGTGGCCAGCGTCAGACCGCCGAGATGCCCCCGAGTGGCCATCGAGCGGATGTACACGCCGTCGTCGAAGGTGTGATCGGACATGCGCACGCGGTCGCCCAAGATGGCCCCGCCGCTGAACGGCGATGACGGATCGATGGCCAAGACCGCCAGCCGCTCGCCGCGCTCGCGCGCCACAGCCACGACGGCGGAGTTGAGCGTGGACTTCCCGGCGCCCGGTGCACCCGTGATGCCCACCGTGTAGGCGTGTCCCGCCTGAGCGAAGGTCAGCGCACCGAGGTCGCGCGCCCCCTCACCGCCGCGCTCGACGACCGACATCACCCGCGCCAAGGCGCGACGCTGACCGGCGCGGGCAGCCTCAAGCAGGTCTGCCACATCGGGAGTGAGCGGAGCATCAGGCGGTGTCATCGGCGCGCCGACGGTAGCGAAGCCCGCAGAATGCGACACGCGTCTAGCGGCGTGAGATCGACGCACCGATGCCAGCAAGCTTGCCGGCGAAGTCCTCGTAGCCACGATCGATGTGGACGGCACCGGCCACCTCGGTCTCGCCCTCGGCGGCGAGGCCCGCCACCACCAGCGCTGCGCCGGCCCGGATGTCGTGCGCACGCACCGGCGCTCCCGACAGTCGATCGGTGCCGCGGACGACCGCATGATGACCCTCGGTGCGGATGTCGGCACCCATGCGCCGCAGCTCGTCGATGTAGCGGAAGCGGCCCGTGAAGATGTTCTCGGTGACGATCCCCACGCCGGAAGCTGTCGTCAGCATCGACACGAGGAATGGCTTGTAGTCGGTGGCCAGTCCCGGGTACGGCAGCGTGGAGACATCTGACGACGCCAGCCGCTGGGTCACCGTCGCCCGCAGCCCCGTTTCCTCGACGACGATGCGCATCCCCATCTCGGTCAGCTTGCGGATGAGCATCGTCATGTGCTCGGCCGCCGCATGGCGCAGGAACACCGATCCGCCGCACATGCCGACCGCAGCCAGGAACGTGGCTGCCTCGATGCGATCGGGTATCACCCGGTAGCCGTCATCGGATCCGGCAGGTGCCAGCCGTTCGACCCCGTCGATCGCCAGGCGGTCCCCGGCCCAACCGATCCGCGCACCCATCTGGTTGAGAAACTCGATGAGATCGCCGATCTCGGGCTCCCGTGCCGGATTCACGATGCGCGTGCGGCCTTTGGCTCGCACTGCTGCCATCAGCACGTTCTCGGTCGCGCCGACTGAGGGGTACTCGAGCACGACCTCGGTCCCCCGCAGTACCTCGGCAGTCCCGGAGATGTTGCCGTGAGCGACGCTGAACGTCGCTCCCAAGCTCTCGAGCGCTCGCAGGTGCATGTCGATCGGCCGCGGCCCGAAGTCGTCACCGCCCGGCAGGGCCACCCGGGCGGTTCCGAAGCGGCCCAGCAACGGTCCCAGCACCACGATCGATGCGCGCATGCGTTCCACGAGGTGGTACGGCGCCTCGGTGTTCAGCTCGGCGGGCACATCGATGACGAGGCGGTGATCGGCACGTGTCAGCGTCACGCCCATGGCTTCGAGCAGCTCGCACATGAGCGAGACATCAGAGATGTCCGGCACGTTGGCCAGCATGTGCCGCCCCTCTGCGAGCAGGGAGGCCGCCATCAGCTTGAGCACGCTGTTCTTGGCGCCGCCGATGCGGACTTCGCCCTCGAGTGCGCGGCTGCGCTGCGTTACGAACGTGTCGCGCTCGCCGGGAGCGGCAATGTCCACCGACATAGCGATACCACCACCGGGAGCACTCGGTCTACCGCGGCCTCGATTCGGGATGCAGCCGGGGGACCTGCGCGTGTGCTAGGCCCGCCGCCGTGACCCGCCTCGTGCGCACGTTTGTGGCCGACGCCGGCGAGGTGGACGCTCTGCTGCGCCCCCGCGACGACATCGTGCTGGAGACTCCTGCCGAAACGCTCGGCGGCAGTCACCGCTTCGATCTGGCGGAGGGGCCGTTCACCAGCTACTCGCGCCTGGTCGAGGTCTCGCCAGCCGCCGGGCAACAGACGCGCCAGGTCCGCAGTTCGGCAGGCACCGTGCCAGACTGTGCCGCCGTCGGCCACCAGGTCACCGAAACGGTCGAGTGGCGCCTGGCGGTGCCGTGGTTCGGCCCGGCTTTCAACATCGCTGTCCGGCGCGCCATGCGCACGGGGCGCACCGGCAACGGCACCCAACCCATCTGGGCTCCGCCGCGGCGCTTCACCCCGCGCGCCGCGACAGTGATGGCCATGCTGGCTGCAGCGGCGATGCTGAGCGGCTACCTGGCGAACGCACCCTCTGAGCTGCATTCCTACGCCGCAGACGAGTTCGGCGTGGATCAAGCTGCGCAGGGTTTGCTGGGCATCGTCGTGCGCATCGGGACGTTGCTCGCGATCGGCGTGTCGGTGCTGGCCGACCGGCACGGGCGACGGCGCGTCGTGGCAGGCGCCATGGGCGTCGGCATCGCAGCCGCGGCTTGCGCGGCGCTGGCCCCGAACATGATCTGGCTTGGCGCCTTCCTGCTCGTGGGCCGCACCGCCAATGCGGCCCTCGGCGCGACCGTCGTCGTCATGGCGCTCGAGGAGATTCCTGCAGGCTGCCGGGCCTGGTGCCTGTCAGTGCTGGCGATGTCGGCTGCACTCGGTGCCGGCGTGGTCGTCTGGCTGCAAGCGCTCTTGGATCTCGCGCCGTGGATGTGGCGCCTGCTGTTCGCCTTTCCGCTGGTCGCACTGGCTGCCGCCAAGCCGCTGCTCTCACGTCTTCCCGAGAGCCGACGATTCGAACAGAGAGGCCAGAACGTCGTCCTGCGCGGTTACATAGCCCCGATCGCGCTACTCGGTGTCATCTACTTCGCGTTCGGTCTGTTCCTGGGTCCAGTTGACTGGTTCCGCATCGAGTATTTGCGAGACGAGCACGGTTTCAGTTCGTTACTGGTGACGCTGTTTGTTCTGGGCACGGCGACTCCAGCGGGGCTTGCCGTGTACGCAGCCGGTCGATTGGCCGATTCGCGGGGCAGGCGCGTCATCCTGGCGATCGCCTCGGTGGCCGGACTGGGTTCTCTGGTAGCCCTGTTCAACGTGTCCGGCGTGATGCTGTGGCTGGCGGGGCTCGTCGGGGCGATGCTGTCTGCAGGCTTGCTGCCTGCGCTCGGTGTGTACCGCGGCGAGCTGTTCCCGACCGCCGTGCGGGCACGGGCCGCAACCATCACCGGCGCGATGGGCGTCGCCGGCGCCGCCGCGGGCATCGGCGCGGCGGGCTGGCTCCGCACGGTGTGGGGCAGCTTCGGCGGCGTGATCGCGCTGCTGTGGGTGGGACCGCTGCTGGCCGCGGCCATCGCCGTGGCGTGGCTGAGCGAACGCGGCGGCCGCGAACTCGAAGAGCTGCACCCTGCCGACGCTCTGGCAGACCCCGAAGGCCCATGGCAGCAACAGCTCTGACCGTGCGGTGCGACGTCTGGGCCGGGACATGATGAGATCGCGATGCGCGCTGTCGAAGCACTCCTGCTGACGCCGGGTGCGGGCGGCGGCGCGGATCATCGCACGCTGGTCGACATCGAGGCTGCGTTGAACGGGCGCATCCCGGTGCGCCGGCACGACTTCGCCTACCGGCGGGCCGGGCGGCGCGCACCACCGCGAGCCCCGAGCGTCGCCGCCGAGCTCGCAGGCGACCTGCCACAGCTCGCGGCCGAGCTGGGCGCATCTCCCGACGCTGTGGCGATCGGCGGCCGCTCGTTCGGCGGCCGTGTCTGCTCGATGGCGGTCGCAGACGGCGCTCCCGCCGCAGGCCTTGTGCTGCTCAGCTACCCGCTGCACCCGCCCGGGCGGCCCGAGCGCCTCCGCACCGAGCACTTCGAGCGGATCGGCATTCCCTGCCTGTTCGTCTCAGGCACACGCGACCCGTTCGCCACCCCTGACGAACTCTGCGAGCACACCGCGGCCATCGAGGGTCCGGTCACGCTCAGCTTCGTTGACGGCGCCGGGCATGATCCCAACACCATCGCGACCCGCCGGGCCGTCATCGAGCACATCGGCAATTGGCTCGACGCTCTTGGCGGCTGACGCTCGCCCCCCTCAGCGACCGATCTCGGTCACGATCATCTTGGCGATCTCCAGGCTGGAGGTGGCAGCGGGACTCGGGGCGTTCAGCACGTGGGTGCTGCGACCCGCAACCGTGACGGCGAAGTCGTCCTCGAGCTCGCCGCCGGCATCCATGGCCTGGGCACGCACGCCTGCGGGCGAGCGCACGAGGTCATCGGCTTCGATGTCGGGAACCAACCGCTGCAGTGCCCGGGTGAACGCCGCCTTGTTCAGCGAGCGCCACACCTCGCCCGCACCCGTGCGCCAGTAGCGCCGGGCGAGTCGCCACAGGCCGCGATTGGTGACGTGCTCACGTAGCTGTGCCCTGCTGATGTCGCTCCAGCGGTAGCCCTCGCGGGCCAGGGCGAGCACTGCGTTGGGGCCGGCGTGGATCGTGCCGTCGATCATCCGGGTCAGATGCACCCCCAAGAACGGGAAGCTGGGATCGGGCACCGGGTAGATCAGGTTGTTGACCAGATGCGACCGCTCGGGCACCAGCTCGTAATACTCGCCGCGGAACGGGACAATGCGGTAGCCGCCCGCTGCGCCTGCGAGCCCAGCCACCTGATCGCACCGCAATCCCGCACAGTTCACGAGCCATGTCGCTTCCAGGTCGCCGGAGGTAGTGGTGATGTGCACGCTGTCCGCAACCGGCGCGAGCCCGACGACCGCGGTGCCTGTCCTCAATTCTCCGCCGGCGGCGGTGATCTCGTCGATGAGAGCACGACACACAGCGCCGTAGTCGACAATCCCGGTACTGGGAACCAGCAGCGCCTCCACGCCAGCGCAGTACGGCTCGAACTCGCCAAGACGGCGGGAGTCGATCAGCTCCGCAGCGACGCCGTTGCTCGCGGCCCGCTCTGCGAGCGTCGCCAGCCGCTCCCGCTCGGAGCTGTCCACCGCCACGATGACCTTGCCGCAGACCTCGTGCGGGATGCTCCGCTTGCGGCAGAACTCGACCATGGAACTGCGACCGGCAACCGCGAGGGACGCTTTGGCCGAGCCCGGCCGGTAGTACACGCCCGAGTGCAGCACTCCCGAGTTGTGTCCCGTCTGATGCCGCGCCGGCAGCTCCTCGGCCTCGCAGACCACCACCCTGCTGCCCGGATGGTCGGTCAGATACCTGTGCGCCGTGGCCAGGCCGATGATGCCCGCTCCCACGACGGCGAGATCGGCGCGGGCTGGCGAGATCGACGCACTGCTCATCGGGGCGAAGCTACCGGCAGAGGCTGAGCCGAAAGGCGAAGCCGTAGCCCGAGCGGCCCGTGAGCCCAATCGTATGAGAATGGGGAACAAGAGCGGGGAAGTCCAGGCAGCTAAACCAGACGGCTCACATCTGCGCGCGTCCTCTAGGGTCGGCGGCAATGAATGACAATCGCAGGTTTCGCAGCGATCGAGGTCGCGTCGGCGGTCCGGATCTCAGCCGCCAGGCGCCCGATCGCAACCTGGCACTCGAACTGGTGCGCACCACCGAGGCCGCGGCCATGGCGGCCTCGCGCTGGATGGGCCGTGGCGACAAGGACGGCGCCGACGGCGCCGCCGTGGATGCCATGCGGGTGGTGCTCTCGAGTGTGCCCATGGATGGGATCGTCGTCATCGGCGAAGGCGAGAAGGACGACGCGCCGATGCTGTACAACGGTGAGCAGATCGGCGACGGCACCGGCGCCTTGACCGATGTCGCGGTGGACCCGATCGACGGCACCACGCTGACCTCGCTGGGCAGGGGCAATGCCATTGCGGTGATCGCTGTCTCGCCGCGCGGCACCATGCTGGATCCCGGCCCGTGCGTCTACATGGAGAAGATCGCCGTCGGTCCCGACGCCAAAGGCGTGGTGGATCTCAACCGGTCGCCCGCAGAGAACCTGCGAGCGATCGCGGAGGCCACCGGGCAGGGCCTGCGAGACCTCACCGCCGTGGTGCTCGACCGCGATCGCCACGCCGAGTTGATCGGGGAGATCCGCGAGACCGGCGCTCGCATCAGGCTCATTCCCGACGGCGATGTGGCCGGTGCCATCTCCGCGGCCGCGAGCGACTCGACCGACGTGCTCTTCGGCATCGGCGGCACGCCCGAAGGCATCATCTCGGCGGCGGCGCTGAAGTGCCTCGGCGGCGAGCTGCAGGGCCGGCTGTGGCCTCGCAACGACCACGAGCGCCAAGAGGCGGTCGCCGCCGGTTTCGATCTCGACCGGGTGCTGCACATCGACGACCTGGTCCAATCCGACGATGTCTTCTTCGCTGCCACTGGCATCACCGACGGCGAATTGCTACACGGCGTGAAGTTCACTGCACACCGCGCCACCACGGACTCGCTGGTGATGCGCTCCCGCAGCGGCACCGTGCGTCACATCAAGGCAACGCACGACATCGACAAGCTCAGCGCGTATGCCGCGGTGGACTTCACCTGAGCCATGCCTGCAGATATTGACCTCGACGAGGGCCCCGTCGGCGACGACCTCGAAGAAGGCACGGCGGCCCGCATCGATTTCGGCAAGGTCGCCCAGATCGGACGCGACGGTCACCAGGTAGTGCCCGTGGTGCTGCAGGACGCAGACAGCGGCGACGTGCTGTTCATCGGTTACGCCAACGACGAAGCGCTTCAGCTCACGTTCGAGCGTCGCAGCGCCGTGCTGTATTCCACCTCACGCAATGAGATCTGGCACAAGGGCGCCACCTCGGGCGACACGCTCTCGCTGGTGGAAGTGCGTGTGAACTGCGAGCAGAACTCGCTGCTGTACCGCGTGCGGCGCGACGGTGGCGGCGCGTGCCACACCCGCGGCGCCGACGGTTCATCGCGCCCTGGCTGCTACTACCGCGCGGTCGACGGCCCCGATCAGCTGCGCCACTTGGACGGCTGAGCCACTCGCTGGTCAGCGCCGGTCGGGCTGGCGCGGCCGCGGCGCCGTTACTCGTCGAAGCTCTCCGGCATCAGCACGAACTCCGGGTACGCCTCGATGCCGAGCTCGCCCGAGTCCTGCCCGAGCTGCTCCACCGTCTTCGACACCCGCAGACCCATCACGAGGTCCAGCACCTTCCACACGATGAGCGATGCGATGAACACGAAGGCACCGACCGCCACGACTCCCAGTAGCTGGATGTGAAGTTGGGCGCCCGCTGCGATCGCGGTGGCGAGCGTTCCCCAGATGCCGCAGACGAGGTGAGCGGGGATCGCGCCCACCACATCGTCCACCTTGATGAGCTCGAGACCCTTGATGGCGGCCGTGCAGATGACACCGCCGATGGCGCCGATGATGATCGCCCACCAATGATCGGTGATGTCGGGACCTGCGGTGATCGACACCAGGCCGGCGATGGCGCCGTTGAGGCCAGCGAACAGGTCGATGCGCCCGAGCAGCGTGCGAGAGACCGCCAGCGCTGCGACTACACCGGCGGCTGCAGCCAGGTTGGTGTTGACCAGCACGTTGCTCATTGCCACCGCGTCGAACACGCTGCCCAGCGCGAGCTGCGAACCGCCGTTGAAGCCGAACCAGCCGAGGCACAGGATGAAGACACCCAGCGTCACGATCAGCACGTTGGAAGGCGGTGTCGGCCGCACCGAGCCGTCCTTGCGGAACTTGCCGAGCCGTGGACCCACGATCAGCACCCCGGCCAGCGCTGCCCAGCCGCCGGTGCTGTGCACAATGGTCGATCCGGCGAAGTCTTGAAATCCCTGCTGGGCCAGCCAGCCGCCGCCCCACGTCCATGCGCCCACGATGGGGTAGATGACCGCGGTCAAAATCAGCGTGAAGGCGAAGAACGACCACATCTTGATGCGCTCTGCGATGGCCCCCGAGACCACCGACGCCGCGGTCGCCACGAACACCATCTGGAAGAACCAATCCGACATGACCGAGTAGCCGTTGGCAGCAACGGCCGCCTCAGCGCCCGCGTCGCCGTCGATCAGCGCCAGCTCGTCACCGCTCGGCCCGTACAGGAACGTGAACGAGCCCCACAGATCGCCGACATCGACGTACATGAGGTTGTAGCCGAGGACGTAGAACGCCAGACCGGCGATCGAGTAGATGCCGATGTTCTTCAGGCAGATCATCGACGCGTTCTTGGTGCGGACGGCGCCAGCTTCGAGCATGGTGAAGCCAGCGGCCATCCACATGATCAGCGCGCCCCACACCAAGAACATGAAGGTGTTGAGGACGAACTGGCCCGTGGGCTCGATCATGAGAAGTCCTTTCGGGGCTGCTGCAGGACGCTCACATGTTTGCAGGCACCGCGTGGGTGCCACGGCATTACGGCGAGATCAGGAAGCTCCGGCGACGGCGATCCGTGTCTCGGCCCATGCCAATGCCGCCTTGGCCTCGTCATCGTCGCCGTCGGCCGCGACTGCGGCCTGGGCCGCTTCAAGGTCGGCCTGCGCAGCTGCAACGTCGATCTCGTCGGCCGCATACGCAGCGTCGCTGAGGATCGTGACGACGTTGTTGCTGACTTCCACGAACCCGCGGTTGAGCGCCAGCGTCACGATGCCATCGGAGGCCCAGAGCTGGGTCTGCCCGATGTCAAGAGCACCGATGAAGGCGGCATGGTGATCGAGGAACGCGATGTCGCCGTCGACCGTGCGCGTCACCACCTGGCTGCATTCGCCGCTGAACAGCACAGCTTCGGGTGAGACGAGTTCAACCTGCATCAGCTCAGCCTCGGGCCGCCTGCGCCGCTCAGGCCCCGGCTTGGGCCAGGTCGCGGGCCTTGGCCATCGCCGACTCGGCGTTGCCGACGTTGAGGAACGCCTGCTCGGGCAGGTCGTCCAGATCGCCGTTGCACAGCATCTCGAAGGACTCGATGGTCTCCGAGACCGGCACGAAGATGCCCGGCAGGCCGGTGAAGACCTCAGCCACGAAGAACGGCTGGCTCAAGAAGCGCTGGATCTTGCGCGCCCGGTCGACCGTGATGCGGTCTTCCTCGGACAGCTCGTCGAGGCCCAGGATGGCGATGATGTCCTGCAACTCCTTGTAGCGCTGCAGGATCTCCTGGGTGCGCCGTGCCACGTTGTAGTGCCGGTCGCCCACTACCTCGGGGCTGAGAATGGTGGAGGTGGACGCCAGCGGGTCCACAGCCGGGTAGATGCCCAGCGAGGCGATCTGCCGGCTCAGCTCGGTGGTCGCATCGAGGTGGGTGAACGTGGTGAACGGCGCCGGGTCGGTGTAGTCGTCGGCCGGCACGTACACCGCCTGCAGCGAGGTGATGGAGTGGCCCGACGTGGAGGTGATGCGCTCTTGCAGCTCGCCCATCTCGTCGGCCAGGTTGGGCTGGTAGCCCACAGCCGAGGGCATGCGCCCCAGCAGGGTGGACACCTCCGAACCGGCCTGCACGAAGCGGAAGATGTTGTCGACGAACAGCAGCACTTCCTGGCCCTGCACGTCGCGGAAGTATTCGGCCATCGTCAGCGCCGACAGCGCCACACGCAGCCGCACGCCGGGGGGCTCGTCCATCTGCCCGAAGACCAGCGCCGTCTTTTCGAGCACGCCGGACTCCTCCATCTCGAGATAGAGGTCGGTGCCCTCGCGTGTGCGCTCCCCCACCCCGGCGAATACCGACACGCCGCCGTGTTGGGAGGCGACGCGGTTGATCATCTCGGTGATGAGCACCGTCTTGCCCACGCCGGCGCCGCCGAACAGGCCGATCTTGCCGCCTTCCACGTAGGGCTCCAGCAGGTCGATCACCTTGATGCCCGACTCGAACATCGTGGCCTTGGGTTCCAGGGTGTCGAATGCGGGCGCAGGCCGGTGGATCTCCCAGCGGTCGGCGATTCCCTCGGTGTCGCTGGTGATGTCGGCGCCGTCGAGCGGCTGGCCGAGCACGTTGAAGATGTGGCCCAGCACCCCATCGCCCACCGGCACCGTGATGCCTTGGCCGGTGTTGACGACGGTCATGCCGCGTGTCAGCCCGTCGGTGGCCTTCATCGACACGATGCGGACGCGGTTGTCGCCGATCTGCTGGGCGACTTCACCGGTGATGGTGACCGGCTGGCCCTCCAGCTCCACGTGCATCTCGACGGCGGTGTTGATCTCGGGGATCGCACCGGGCGGGAACTCCGCGTCGACGACCGGTCCGGCAATGGCCACCACGCGGCCATCGGCGTGCGCAGCGGTCTCAGCAGCGGTTCTCTCTTCGGTCATCGTCATGGCTGTCACTCCTCAGAGCAGAGCGGAGAATTGGTGGGCTACTAGCGTCCGCGGAACAGGTCCGCAGTTCGGGCTTCGATGGTGTCGGAGAGCAGATCGACTTCGCCGCCGGCGGTCTGGCTGAGCGCTTCGGCGCCGCCGACGATCTCCATGATCTCGGTGGTGATGGCGTCCTGGCGAGCACGGTTCATGATGCGCGTCAGGTTGGTCTTGAGCTCCTCGGCGTTGTCAGTGGCTGCCTTCATGGCGCGCTGGCGGGCTGCATGCTCTGACGCCGAGGCCTCGAGCAGCGCCGAGTAGAGCCGGGCTTCGGCATAACGCGGCAGCAGCCGTTCGAGGATGACGGCGGGCTCGGGCTCGAACTCGTAGCCGCCCTCAGGGCCGCCCGCGGAGCCCTCGGCGCCGTCAGCGTCGTCGAACTCTCCGGCGTCGAGCGGCATGAACGGCACGATCGCCACCGACTGATTGCCCATCGAGTGGAACTGGGTGTAGGCGAGCATGACCCGCTGGCAGCCGTTCTCGAACAGCTCCGTCGCCGCTGCGGCTACCTGTTGGGCGTCGGCGTAGCTGGGCTGGTCGCTGAAGCCCTCGAAGCCCGCTGCGATGCGGTAGTTGCGGAAGCGGAAGTAGCCGAGCGCCTTGCGCCCCGACAGCACCAACTCGTAGTCGCGGCCCTCCGCCGCGTCAGCGGCGATGGCCCGCTCGGTCGCCCGCAGGACGTTGTTGTTGTAGCCACCGCACAGACCGCGGTCTGCCGCGATGGCCACGTAGGCCACCTTGGTCACCTCGGCCGGCTCGCGCAGCAGCGGGTGGTCGGCTTCGCCGCCGGCGGACGCCAGGTTGGCGATGACGGCCGTCACCTTGTCGCTGTACGGCCGTGCTGCGCGCACCCGGGCCTGTGCCCGGACGATGCGAGAGGCAGCGATCAGCTCCATGGCGCGCGTGATCTTCTTGGTGGCGTCGATCGACCTGATGCGACGCCGAAGAATGCGCTCCTGACCGCTTGCCATCGGTGCTTAGTCCCCCCTCAGCCCTCGTTCGCGTCGTCTGCGGCCGCGCCGTCGCCGCCTTCAGCAGCGCCGTCCGCACCGGCTTCGGAAGTAGCGAACTGGGCGGTGAATGCCTCGACGGCCGCCTGCAGCGCTGCAGCGTCGACATCGCCAGTGGAGCGGATGTCTGACATCAATGCGCTGTGCCGGGTGCCCATGTAGGCGAGCAGCTCGTCCTCGTACCGGTTGACGTCCTCGACGGGGATGTCGTCGACGTAACCATTCGTGCCCGCATAGATCACGACCACCTGCTCTTCGACGGGCATTGGCGAGTTGAGCCCCTGCTTGAGCAGCTCTACCAGCCGGTAGCCGCGGCCGAGCTGCGCCGCAGACACGGCGTCGAGCTCGGAGCCGAACGTGGCGAATGCCTCGAGGTCGCGGAACTGGGCCAGGTCGATCTTGAGCGTGCCGGCCACGCTCTTCATGGCCTTCGTCTGCGCAGCAGACCCCACCCGCGACACCGAGATGCCTACGTCCACAGCAGGCCGCACGCCGGACTTGAACAGGTCGTCCTGCAGGTAGATCTGGCCGTCGGTGATCGAGATCACGTTGGTAGGGATGTACGCCGAGACGTCTCCTGCCTTGGTCTCGATGATCGGCAGCGCCGTGAGCGAGCCGGCGCCGTTGACGTCGGACAGCTTGGCAGCACGCTCGAGCAGACGGCTGTGGAGGTAGAAGACATCGCCCGGGTAGGCCTCGCGACCGGGGGGGCGGCGCAGCAGCAGCGACAGCTGCCGGTAGGCCTCGGCCTGCTTGGACAGATCGTCATAGACGATGAGGGCGTGGTCGCCGGTCTCCATCCAGTGCTGGCCCATGGCGCAGCCCGCGTAGGGCGCCAAGTACTTGAACGGTGCTGGGTCCGACGCGGGCGCCGAGACCACCACCGTGTACTCCATGGCACCGCGCTCGCGCAGCGTGTTGACCACCTGCGCCACCGTCGAGCCCTTCTGCCCGATGGCCACGTAGATGCACTTCACACCCAGGCCTGCCTGGTTCAGAATCGTGTCGACGGCGACGGAGGTCTTTCCGGTCTTGCGGTCGCCGATGATGAGCTCGCGCTGACCCCTGCCCACCGGCGTCATCGAGTCGATGGCCTTGATGCCCGTCTGCAGCGGCTCGTGCACGGGCTTGCGGCCCATCACGCCCGGCGCCTGGATCTCCATGCGCCGCTCGACGGCGCCGGTGATCTCGCCCTGGCCGTCGATCGGCTGTCCGAGCGCGTTGACGACGCGCCCCAGCACGGCGTCGCCGACCGGTACCGACAGGATGCGGCCGGTGGCCCGTACCGCCTGGCCTTCCTCGATGTGCTCGACGCTGCCCAGCACGACGGCGCCGATCGACTCTTCGTCGAGGTTCAGCGCCAGGCCGACATCGCCGCTCTGGAACTCGAGGATCTCGTTCACCGAGCAGCCCGGCAGGCCCGACACGCGGGCGATGCCGTCGCCGACTTCGAGAATGCGTCCGACGGTGCCGGATTCGATTGCCGGATCGAAGCCTTCGAGATTCCGGCGAATCGCGGAGGTGATATCGGCGGTATTGATGGAAAGATCGGTCACGACAGGCGCTCCTTCATCTGGTCGAGCCGGGTGCGAACCGAGCCGTCGAAGACCGTGTCGCCGATCTGAGCGGTCAGTCCTCCGATGATCTCGGGGTCCACTACGACGTGGACGGTCACGTTGCGGCCGCTGGCTCGGCTGAGCGCCCCGGCAACTCGGGCGATTTGCTCGTCGGTGAGCGCAACGGCCGAGCGGACTTCGGCCACCGCCCCTCCTCGCGTCGCCGCCGCCAACTCGAGGGCTTCGTCCGCAATGGCATCGATGTCGCCGCCACGGCCGGCGCCGACCAGCATCGCCACCACGTTGAGGGTGACCGGCGATGCCGTCGAAGCCAGCAGGTCCTCGACGATGCCGATGCGGCGCGAGGCCGGGACCGAGCGGTCCGACAGCACGCGGCGCAGTTCCTCATTCCCGGCAGCAGCCCGGCCCACCGCGGACAGCTCTTCGGTCACGCGGTCGAGCACGTCCTCGGCCTGTGCGATGGCCACGACTGCGCTGGCGTACTGGTCGGTTCGCTCGCTCATTGGTCGATCCTGGCCTGCGTCATGATCATGAGTTCAACTCCTGTCCCGGTCCGGGGCCTGCGGTCCCTGCTGGACCGGCGCCGGCGGGCGACAGCGGGGAGATTCAGTTCCCCACCCGTTCGATGTAATCGTCGATGAGCTGGGCGTGGGCCGCCTCATCGATGCTGGCGCGCACGACCTGCTCGGCGGCGCCCACGGCGATCGATGTGATGTCGGACCGCACCTCGGCCATGGCCCGCTCACGAGCCGCCGCAATGTCGGCCTCAGCCTGAGCCCGTCGCTCGGCGATCTCGGGTTCGATCGCTGCGAGGCGTTCCTGACGGACCGCCTCCGCCGCCGCCCTGGCCTCCTCGATGATGCGCGCCGCTTCGGCATTGGCCTCGGCGATACGGCTGTCATAGGACGCACGCAGCTCTTCGGCCTCAGCCTTGGCGCTCGCAGCCGCGTCCAAGTCGCCCTGGATGCGCTCGGTGCGCGCCTCCATGGCCCGCCTGATCGGCGGCAGCGCCAGCTTCCACATGACGATGAGCAGAAGGAAGAACGCGATCGAACCCCAGATCACCTCGAACCATTCGGGGATGATCGGGTTGGAGGTGGACTCGCCCTCGGTGGCAGCGAGCAGTCCAGATGCCAGCGAGTTCATCAGTGCCTCCTACGCGAAGTTGAGCAGGATGAACACCACGAAACCGATGAGGGCAAGTGCCTCGGTGAACGCGATGCCCAGGAACATGGTCGTGCGGGCCATGCCTGCTGATTCGGGTTGGCGCGCCATCGCTGTGATGGCATTGCCGACGACCAGACCGATGCCGACGCCGGGGCCAATGGCCGCAAGGCCGTAGCCCAAACCGGCGCCGACAGCCTTGAGGCCGTCGACCGCGTTGTCCGCTTGTGCGAGCAATTCGATCACTCGTCTCTCCTGTTGTTCGGGAACTGTTTGTAGGGATCTGTGGTTGGGGCTGCGGCTGCAGCGGTGGGACTTAGTGCTCTGGGTGCAGTGCGCCGCCGATGTACACGGCGGTGAGGATGGTGAAGATGAACGCCTGCAGCACCGAGACCAAGATCTCGAAGGCGGTGAGTCCGATCAGCATCAGGAACGGAGCCGGCGTGATGATGACCAGCCAGGTGGGCGTGTCGTCGGTGAGCGCCAGCCAGAACACGGTGTGAGACAACACGGCGAACGTGACCAGCAGCAGGTGGCCGGCGAGCATGTTCGCGAAGAGCCGCACTGCGAGCGAGAAGGGCCGAACCACAATCGTCGAGATGAACTCGATCGGCAAGACGATGATCAGCAGCGCCTTGGGAACGCCAGGCGGGATGGTGATGTTCTTCAGGTAGCCGAAGAACCCGTGGTTCTTGATGCCGATGGTGTTGTAGATCAACCACACCAGCACGGCGAGCGTCAGGGGCATCGCCATGCGCGCGTTGCCCGGGAAGTGGATGAGGGGCACCACCTCAGTGATGTTCGAGAACAGGATGAAGAAGAACATCGTCAGCAAGAACGGCAGGTAACGCAGCCCATCGGGACCGATGGTCTGCATGATGATGTTCTCTCGGATGAACTGCACCGAGGTCTCTGCCACGGTCTGGATGCCTCGGGGGGCAGTGATGACTTCCGCCTGTGCGTAGCGGCGCTTGGCCATCACGAACATCACCACCGGGGCCACGAAGGCGAACAGGTAGATGATGCCGACCTTGTTGAGCGCGAACACCGTGTCGTCGAGCCCCGGCAGGATGTTCGGCCACTCCAAGAGGTGCCCGATGTCAGGGAAGGTCAGCGCTAGCGAGTTCACTTCTGCTCCTTGCCGGGACGTTGAAGATCAAGGCCTGGGGCCGCGAGCCGCAGGGAAACATAGCGGATCTCCCACACAAGCAGACCGAGGTGGCTCGTGATGATGGTGATCGCGATGGGCACAGGCTCGAAAAAGCTGAGCTGCGCGACGGCGAGCACGATGCCAGCGAGCACCACGAGCCGCGCGATGAAGCCGCCCAGCGTGGCCCCCATGAGCGCAACGGGCGAGGTGCGCGCTCCCCACGCCATGAGCGCCGCGGCCGCCGCGAGATTGCCGATCACCAACACATAACCCAGTGCTGAGGAGAACGCCCCGCCCATCCCCCAGATGAAGCCGCTGGCGACAACCCAGGCGGGAAACACCCACAGGCTGCGGCGTGCCATGTCGAACGCGATGTCACGTTCCGGGGAGCGTTCGTCGCGGTTGGAGCTCACGCGGATGAGTCCGTGTCGGTATCGAGCGACACGCCTGTTGGCAGCGACGTCGGCTCGTCGAGGTCGCCGTCGCGATGGATGCCCCGCCGCTCGGAAGGTCGGTTCGAGGCCATGTCCTGCTCATGGGCCTGCATGCGCTCGGCGTAGCGCTGCCACTCGACGAACAGCTTCACGACGAATACCACCAAGCCGAAACTCAGCATGAGCCACGGTGCGGTGCCCAACCAGTAGTCCAGCCCGAACCCTGCCACTACGAAGAGGCCGAACGTCAACGCAATCTCGATGGCCTTGGCCAGACCGTCCTCGCTGCCGTCGCCGCCAACGACACTGCGTGCCACAGGCACAGGCTACGAGCGAGGGAGCGAGAACAGGGTGGAGTCCCGGGGGTTGGGCGGCAGCCGAAGTCCCAGACTCAGCGGTCGTAGGGCGGGTAGGCGGCGCAGAGCTCGGCGACCTCGGCGCGCACCTGGGCGATGACGGATTCGTCGTCGGGGGTCCGAAGCACCCGTGCGGTGAACTCAGCGATCTTCGCCATCTCGTCGGGTCCCATGCCCTGGGTGGTGACCGACGGCGTGCCCATCCGCAGGCCGCTGGTCACGAACGGCGAGCGGGGGTCGTCGGGGATGGCGTTGCGGTTCAGCGTGATCCCGGCTGCGTCAAGTGCTTCCTGGGCCACCTTTCCTGTCAGGTCAGCGTCGAAGGTACGCAGGTCGATGAGCAGCAGGTGGTTGTCGGTGCCGCCCGACACCAGCCGGAAACCGTGCGTGCCGAGCGAGTCCGCCAGCGCGGTTGCGTTCTCGACGATGCGCGCCTGGTAGGCGGCGAATTCGGGGCGTGCCGCTTCGGCGAACCCCACCGCCTTGGCCGCGACGGCGTGATCGAGTGGGCCTCCCTGGCTACCGGGGAACACCGCCGAGTCGATGCGCTTGGCGTAGTCCTGGGTGCACAGAATCGTCCCGCCACGCGGACCCCGCATGGTCTTGTGCGTGGTGAACGTGACGATGTCGGCGAACGGGACCGGATTCGGGTGCACGCCGCCCACGATGAGTCCAGCGATGTGCGCTGCGTCGAACATGAACACCGCGCCGATCTCGTCGCAGATCTCGCGGAACGGCGCCGGGTCGATGCGGCGGGGATAGGCCGTGGCGCCTGCGACGATCAGCTTGGGCCGGTGCTCGCGGGCCAGCTCGGCCATGGCCTCGTAGTCGATGCGTTCGTCGCTGCGCGTCAGGCCGTAGCTGACGAAGTTGTAGAGCTTGCCGCTGGCATTCACCGGCGACCCGTGGGTGAGGTGACCGCCGTGATCCAGGCTCATGCCCATCACCGTGTCGCCGATGTCCAGCAGTGCCAAGTACACCGCGGCGTTGGCCTGCGACCCCGAGTGGGGCTGCACGTTGGCGTGCTCGGCGCCGAACAGCGCCTTCACCCGGTCGATGGCGAGCTGCTCGGCGGTGTCGGCGTTGGCATTGCCGCCGTAGTAGCGGCGGCGCGGGTAGCCCTCGCTGTACTTGTTGGTGAGCACGCTGCCCGTCGCGGCCATGACAGCGGGCGAGGCGAAATTCTCCGAGGCGATGAGCTGGATGGTCGTCATCTGGCGTTCGAGTTCGGCCGCCAGCACTGCGTCGATCTCGGGGTCGCCGAGGGGCGCCCAGCTCGCTGCGGTGGGGTGTGTTCGGGTCATCAGGCTGTGTCTCCTTGCGGTGCCTGTCGTGAAAGCGGGGTGCCTCGGTGGGGCCTTCAGGCGGCGAGGCGGTCTCAGTGCCGGCCGAGCGCGTCGATCTTGTCCACGCGTCGCTGATGGCGTCCGCCTTCAAACGACGCCGTGAGGTATGCGTCCAGTGCGGCCACGGCCTCACGCTGATCGACGAGGCGGGCGCCGAGACAGATCACGTTGGCGTCGTTGTGCTCGCGGGCGAGCCGGGCCGATGTCTCGTCGTGCACCGTCGCCGCACGGATGCCGGCCACCTTGCCCGCGGCCATCGCGATGCCGATGCCGCTGCCGCACACGGCCACGCCCAGGTCTGCGGTTTGGCCCGCCACCGCCTTGCCGACAGCTTCCCCGAAGTCGGGGTAGTCGACCGATTCGGGACCGCTCGTGCCCAGATCGACGACGTCGTAGCCGCCGTCGCGGAGATGCTCTGCCAAGCGGTCTTTCAGCTCCCAGCCGGCATGGTCTGCCGCAAGCGCTATGACGGCTTCGTTCGGGGTGGGGGAATTGCCCTGGGCCACGGCGTCAGTCTCGCAGCGGTCACCGCCGCTCAGGTGCCAGATTCGGCGGGAATATCGGGAAATTCGAGCGAGTCGGCCGCAATCGCACCCTCCCGCAGCACTACGGGCTGGTCACCTGTCACATCCACCACCGTCGATGCGACGCCTCCGGGCGCGGTTCCCGCGATGACGGCTCCGGCGACGGGCGGCACCGCGAGGCTCGCTGCGGCGTCGTCAGCTCTGGCCGGGGTCTCGACGCCGTGACGGTTGGCACTGGTGCCGGTGACCGGTCCTGTCTCATCGATGAGCCAGCGCAGCCAGCCCAACGCCGGCGCCCGCACACCCAAGGTCTCGCGACCGTGCAGTGGATCGGGACCACCCCTGCGTCTGGCTACCAGCGTGAGCCCTCCGGGCCAGTGGCGCTCGGCGAGCGCCCGCGCTCGCGGCGAGAACTCCACCAGTTCGTCGGCCTGGGAGATTCCTGACACCAGGATCGGCATCGGTTCGCTGCGGGGACGATCCTTGGCCGCGCACACACGGGCCACCGCATCGCTGTCCGCGTAGCGGGCCATGATCCCGCACAGCGTGTCGGTGGGCGCCACCACGAAGTGTCCTTCGTGCAGCCGTTCAATGGCCTGACCGATGGCGACGTTGTCGGGCTCAGATCGTGGGCGGGACGCCACGAGAACCCGATCGAGGCCGGCAAGGTCGGGCTCCACGCGCACCGAGTCGTAGCCGCGAGCTTGTGCCATTGCAGCGGCCGCCTTCCCCTGACCTGAACCGATCTCCAGCACCAGCAGACCGCCAGGCGCCAGCCACCCGCGGGCATCGCTCACGATGGTGCGCAGCGCGCTGAGCCCGTCAGGTCCCGCGTACAGCGCCTCGTGAGGCTCCCAATTCTCGATTTCCGGCGGAAGGGCGTCCGCATCTGCGACGTACGGAGGGTTGGACACGATGAGATCGAGCTGTCCTCGAACTTCCGCAGAGCAACTGATGCCGTGCGGGTCATAGAGGCCAGGCAGCGCCTCGAGCCAATTCCCCTGAAATAGCGAGACGCGAGCCGCCGCACTTCCCAACCCCGCCAAGTTCGCGGCCGCCAACGACAGCGCACCTGCCGAGCTGTCGGTGGCCAGAACGTGCGCCTGGGGCACCTCGTCGGCGATCGCCAGCGCAATGGCGCCGCAGCCGGTGCCCAGATCGGCCACAAGCGGCTCTGCCGAGCGTCGGCTCCGCACCGTCTCGGTGAGCCAGGCGATGGCGATGCCGGCGGTGACTTCGGTCTCGGGTCGAGGAATGAGCGCCCGCGCATCGACGGCAAGGTCGAGCCGGCGGAACGACCAGCTGCCGAGCACGTACTGCAACGGCTCGCCGGCGACCCGGCGTGCCGCCATGGCATCTGCGTGCGCCACCATGCGCGCCGTCATTGGCGTCTGGGGTGCCAGGTTGATGTCGGCGGCGCTGTTGCCGCTGGCCTCCGCCGCGATTCGGCGCGCACTCACCTCGGGCTCGGGCACATCGGCTGCCGCAAACTGCTCGCGCAGCCCGCGGTACAGGTCGCCCAGCGTCAGACCGTCCTTGCCGGACACCGCCGAGCCCTACCCATCCCGGCCAAGCATCACCGGAGTCCATCGGTCTTCGCCGGACACCGCCGAGACCTGCTGCACTCCCCCAAAGAAGGCAGCATCACTCGCCGTCGCCCGCGACTGCAGCGGCGAGCTGCTCGTCACGCTCGGCGCGCTGGAGGATGTCGATGATCTCGTCCAGCTCGCCGGCGAGCACCCGATCCAGCTTGTAGATCGTGAGCCCGACGCGATGGTCGGTGACGCGGTTCTCCTTGAAGTTGTAGGTGCGAATCTTCTCGGATCGGCCGCCGCCTCGGACTTGGTCCCGTTTGTGGGCCGCGACCTCGGCGGCGTGCGCTTCCTGCTGCAGCTGCAGGAGCCGGGCGCGCAGCACGCGCATGGCCTTGGCGCGGTTCTGCAGCTGGCTCTTCTCGTCCTGCATCGACACCACCACCCCGGTGGGCTTGTGCGTGATCCGCACCGCCGAGTCAGTCGTGTTCACCGACTGGCCGCCCGGTCCCGACGAGCGAAACGTGTCGACGACGAGATCGTTCGGATCGATCTCGATGTCGACATCCTCGGCTTCGGGCAGCACGCTCACGGTCGCTGATGACGTGTGAACGCGGCCCTGGGACTCGGTGACCGGCACGCGCTGCACCCTGTGCGGCCCCCCTTCGTGTTTCAGCGACCGCCACACATCGGGGCCCCGCACGGCGAAGGCCACATTCGTGAAGCCGCCCATGTCGCTGTCCTGGCTGCCGAGCAGCTCCAACGACCAGCCGGATTGCGCCGACGCATACGCCTGGTACATCTCGAACAGATCGCGTGCCCAGATGTTGGCTTCCTCGCCGCCCTCAGCGCCTTGGATCTCCACGATGACATCGCGCTCGTCGTTCGGATCCTGCGGCAGCAGCAGCACCTTCAGTCGCTCGTCGAGCTCTGCTGCCAGCGTGGTCGCGGCCTCCAGCATCTCGGCGGCTTCGACTGCGTCGTCGCCGTCGCTGGCCTCGAAGAGGTCTTTGGCGGCTGTGGCATCAGCCTGGGCTTGCTGGGCCTCGTGTGCGACATCGATGATCTCGCCGATGCGCGCGAGCCGCCGACCCAGGTCGGCGAACTGGGAACGGTCGCCAGATGCCGCGCCCTCGCCCAGCTTTCGTTCGAGTTCCGCTCGCTCGGCTTCGAGCGCGTCGAGCCGCACAGATTCGAGGGCGCCCAACACGCGCTCAGGCTAACTGGGGGGTTCTGGCTCGCTCAGGAGGCTTCGCTGGGAAGCGTGCGCCATTCGTCGTCGATCTCGATGATCTGAGCAGGATCGACGAGCTGTGCAGCCATCGTTGCTATGACCTCGTGGGCGTCACGTCGGGGCAGGGCGACGGTCAGCTCGGCGTCGGGGTCGAGCAGGAGCCTAGCGTCGGCTGCGAACGGCACCACGTCGAGGTCGATGCCCACGCACATCACCACGACGAGGCGACGGCCTTCGGGCGTGAGGCCGTATGCCACCGCCGGCGACGGGTCCTTGGGACCTCCGCGGGCGATCGGCGGCGAAGCAGCTCGCAGGCGGCCGGCGCCCACGAGAGCCGGACGGCGCATCACCAGCGAGCGCAGCCAGCGAGACGCACCCATCCGGTTGAGCGGATGCGGTGACGCGCCGGGAGCGCGGTGCGCTCGCACCACCTCGGCGACGCGGCGGATGGCTTCGGCGGCGGGCTCGTCGGCGTGCAGGAGCGCGAAGGCCTCCCGGTCGTGCGCGCCGACTCCGACTTCGATCTGCCAGGCCGCCACAGGATCA
Organism: Acidimicrobiales bacterium; assembly: GCA_965116715.1. Lineage (GTDB taxonomy): Bacteria > Actinomycetota > Acidimicrobiia > Acidimicrobiales > Poriferisodalaceae > Poriferisodalis. The sequence continues at coordinate 3,038,834 of OZ220724.1, read as the reverse complement.
TCGCCGTCGTCGACGGCACTCTCGCCCGAGCCCAAGACGGTGCTGCTGGCGCCAGTGAGCGCCGCCGCCGGGACGATGCGGGCCACCTCGAGACCTTCCACCTCAGCAGTGATCACTCCGTGCTCAACGGCAATCTCGACGCCGGCGCTGGCGAGCAGCGCCACGAGCTCGGGCACGCGTGGCGGGGCCGGCTCTGCCGGCCGCGGCGATGCTTCTGCAGGCACGGCCGTCTCACCCTGGATCTGCCACACCGCGGGCGGCCGGGTGAAACAGGCGGCCCGACGCGCCAGCACGCCGCTGTGATCGTCGCTGAAGACATGCACCGCGTCACAGCCGCTGCGAATCGCCAGCGCCAGGGCGCCGCCGAGCGCCCGCTCGGGGCGTTCCTGCGCGAGGCACACCACCGCAGGCTCAGCACCAGCGGCCACGGCCAGAGCACCGTCGTCGGTACCCGACACGTCGTTCAGTTCCACGTCGAGCACCGTGCGAGTCAGAGCGCGCAGCTTGGCCGCATGCAGGGCCCGGATGCGATCGGCATCAAGCGTCACCGCAGCTGCCTCCGGTCCGAGTTGCCATGCGACGGCACGGGAATGTTCGCGATGCTCGCCGCGCCCTGTGCCGCGCCGTACCGGAACAGTGTCAGCCGCGCCGCTTGCGCTGGCCGTAGCGCCGCTCGAACCGTTCCACGCGGCCCGCCGTGTCCACGATCTTCATCTGGCCGGTGAAGAAGGGATGGCTGGCGCTGGACAGCTCAACGTTGGCCAGCGGGTACGTGTTGCCGTCTGTCCATTCGATCGTGTCGCTCGTCTCGATCGTGGACTGCGTCAGGAAGGCGAAGTCGGCGCTGGCGTCGCGAAACACGACAGGCCGGTAGTCGGGGTGGATCTCGCTCTTCATCGTGTCCCCTGCATGGACGGCTTCGGGCAAATCAGCCGCAGATGAGCCTATGTGGCTGGTGCGGCAATCGCATCTGGAGAGCGCTCTAGCGGTGGTCGCCGAGGCTGAAGCTGCGGTCGCCGTCGAGGGAGACGTCGCCGGCGTCCAGCTCCGCAGTTGCGGGCAGGCCCTCGCCGAGCGCGATCTCCAGATTCGCCGCCTCGCGCAGCCGAGCCGCCACGAGGTCATCGACCTGGTTGCCTGTCGAGGTACGCGCTGTCGCCACCATCGTGATGGAGCCGGCATCTTCCAGGTTGCGGGCGCCGCCGAAGAATCTCAGCGTCGAGGTGATGGCCGCGCCCACGGCGTCTGCGGGCTGATGCCGCCCGTTCCCGCCGGCCGCATACGCACGTGCGAGCCGCGTCAAGCCGTCGAAGAGGATGACCACGTCGGCACCGGCCTCGGCCATGCGCTTCGTGCGCTCCAGCGTGAGCTCGGCCACCGCAAGGTGCTCCTCGGGAGGCCGATCGAATGTCGACGCCAAGACTTCGCCGGACGTCTCGAGCCGGCGTGTCATCTCGGTGACGTCCTCGGGCCGTTCGGAGATGAGCAGGACGATCAGGTGGATGTCGGGATGCAGGTCGCCGATCGCGGCAGCCATGGAAGCGATCAGCGGTGACGCCGAACGGCTTCCGCTCGCGGTCAGCAGGCCGCGCGATCCCAATCCGATCGGCGCAAGACGATCGATGGCAACGAGGGCCCCATCGCCTTGCTCGCCGGCCAGCGGCAACGCGTCGGTGGGGAGCACCGGCGTGAGGTCGTCGAACAGCGGTCGTTCGGGTTGCTCGGGCGGCGGCTCGCCGTTGAGCGTGTCGAGACGCAGCAGGGCGGGGTTGCGCTCGCTGCGGGCGGCCGGCCGGCTGACGCCGGTGATCCGGTCGCCGCGGCGCAGGTCGTACTGGCGCACCTGGCGGGCGGCAACGTAGACATCGTCGGCCGACGGCAGCGGCCCGTTGGTGCGGAGAAAGCCGTAGCCCTCGTCGCGCAGGTCCAGCAAGCCGTCGCAATGGACGGTCTCGCCGGCGATCTGCGCGTCGTCGCGCCCTCGGCCACGCCGGCGGCTGCGACGGTTGCCTTCCTCGGCCACCGGCACATCGGGCGCGGCTGCCCCGGAGTCCGCTGCATCACCGGCTTCGGGCGGCGCTTGCGGGCCATCTTCGGCTGACGCACCCGGGTTGTCCGCCGCGGCCGGCTGTTCTGCTGAGGCGCCGGTGCCAGCTGCGGGTGCGGCATCGGCCGGCGGTGCCGGCGTACGAGTGCGTTTGGTGACCGCCGGAGCCTCCGGCACCGCTTCGGTCTCAGCGGGGCCCTTGCCAGCGCTCTCGGGACCTTGTGGACCCAGGATCGCACCGATGATGGTTCCCTTCCGGGCACGGGGCGCTACCTCGATGCCGAGGGCCGCGGCGATCTGGAGCAACTCGTCGCGCTCCTTGGACTCGAGCAAGGCACGATCCGGCGTGTCCGACATGGCTACCTCAGAAGCTCTTGTCTTGAAGCGCAGCCCGGCCGGGCCGCGAAGCGAGTTTGCGTTGCCTGTGCCGGACTCTGTCGCCCGGCCCAGCGACCCGGTCCCATGACGCCCGAGCGAGCTCTTCACTGAGCGCACGCTGCACTGGGGAACCGTCGATCGCCGCCGACGCTACCGCCACCCTCCCGAAGCCGCTACTGCGACGCTGCGGCGGTGACGAAGTCGCGGAGGGTGGCGAGATCGTTAGGGAGCGCGGTGAGGTGCTCGTCACCGTCGGCCAGGGCGGCGAGTGCCGGGGGCAGCTCCGGCTCGGTGCCTGTTGCCTCAGCTACCGCCTCGCCGAACTTGGCCGGATGGGCGGTGGACATCACTGCCATGGGCGCACCTGTGCCACTGGCGGGGGCATCCCTGCGCGCCACCGTGAGCGCTACCGCGGTATGGGGATCGATGAGCCGACCATCGGACTCGTTCACTGCGGCGATGGTGGCTGACACCTCGTCCTCGCTCGCCGAGCCGGCGTCGAAGCCTGCACGCAATCCGGCGAGCGCCTCCGGTGACAGCACAAGAGCGTCCTCAGCCCGAAAACGCGCCATGTCCGCGGCGAGGGCGGCGCCGCGCCGGCCGCCCAGCTCGAACAGCAGACGCTCGAAGTTGCTCGACACCTGGATGTCCATGGCCGGGCTGGTGGAGGGTCGAACCTCGGCGATGGCCATCTCGCCGCTTCGGTGGGTGCGGGCCAGGATGTCGTTGTGGTTCGTGGCGACCACGAGCCGATCGATCGGCACGCCCATTCGGCGGGCCACATCGCCTGCGAGCACATTGCCGAAATTGCCGGTGGGCACGCAGAACGACACTGCGTTGGCAGGTGCACCGAGCCTCACCGCCGTCGTCGCGTAGTAGACGGTCTGCGCCGCCACCCGGGCCCAGTTGATGCTGTTGACGGCACCGAGCCTCATCCGTTCGCGGAACGGCCGGTCCGCGAACAGCGCCTTCACCAGGTCCTGGCAGTCGTCGAACGTGCCGTCGATGGCCACATTCGAGATGTTGGGACTGTCCACCGTGGTCATCTGCCGCCGCTGGATCTCGGTGACCCGGCCTGCCGGGTGCAGCATCACCAGTTCGATGCCCGCCCGATCGCGGCACGCCTCGATGGCAGCCGAACCAGTGTCGCCTGAGGTGGCGCCCACGATGGTCATGAAGGTGCCTCGCCGGGCGAGTTCGTGCTCGAACAGGCGGCCCAAGAGCTGGAGCGCCACGTCCTTGAACGACAGCGTCGGGCCCCAATACAGCTCGGTGAGATGGTCGCCTGTTGACAGCTCGCTCGTGGGGACGACGTCGGGGTGGTCGAAGGTGGCGTACGCGTCTGCGGTCAGCGATGCCAGGTCGTCCATGCTGAGCGATGGCGCCACGAACGGTTCCAGCACCCGCGCTGCCACCTCGTGGTACGGCAGGCTTGCGAAGTCGGCCAGGTCGCTTCGGCTGATGGCCGGCAGCTCATCGGGCACATACAGCCCGCCGTCAGCGGCCAAGCCCTCGAGCAGCACGTCGCCAAAATCCAAGATCGGGGCATCGCCCCGCGTGCTCACATAACGCATGGTCGAGCCGCCGTTCTCGCCGGCTACTCGCCGATCACGCGGATCGCGTTGCCGATGCGTCGCACCGCGTCAAGCTCGCGCACGTCGCGCAGCGTCGATGCCACGTCGGCCTCGCGAGCCCGGTGGGTGATGAACTCGAGGTGAGCGATGTCGTCGGCCGTCCCGCCTCGGGTGGTCTGCTCCACCGAACGGATCGACACGCCATGCTCGCCGAACACCCCGGCCACTGCAGCCAGCACGCCTGGCTTGTCGGTGACATCGAACTGCAGGTGATAGGCGGTGTAGGTCTCGTCGATGGGGCGCAGGCGCGCAGAGGTCAGCGGGCCGAACCCGTCGCACACGCCCCGGCGCAGGTTCTGCGACGCCGTGATGAGATCGCCCAGCATGGCGCTCGCCGTCGGGAACCCGCCGGCGCCGCGGCCGTACAGCATCAGATCCTCGACGGCTTCGCCCTCGAGGAAAACGGCGTTGAACGCGTCGCGCACCGATGCCAGCGGGTGATCATTCGGGACCATCGCCGGATGCACCCGCACGGCGATCTCGCCGTTCTGCCGCTCCGCGACCGCGAGCAGCTTGATGACATGGCCCATCCGGGCAGCAGCGGCGATGTCGCCCTTGCCGATCGCGCTGATGCCCTCTTGGTGCACGTCTCCTGCCACGACCTTTGCACCGAATGCCGTCATCGCGAGGATGGCCGCCTTGGCACCGGCGTCGAATCCCTCCACGTCAGCGGTCGGATCGGCTTCGGCATAGCCCAGCCGCTGCGCCTCGCCCAGCACGTCGGCATAGTCGGCGCCGTCTTCGGTCATACGGGTGAGGATGTAATTGGTGGTGCCGTTCACGATGCCCATCACCCTGGTGATGCGCTCTCCGATGAGCGAGTGGCGCAGCACGCCGATGAGCGGGATACCGCCGGCCACAGCAGCTTCGAAGGCCAGGTCGACGCCATTGGCGGCGGCCAGTGCAAAGAGCTCCTCGCCGACGTTGGCGATCAGCTCCTTGTTGGCGGTCACGACGGGCTTGCCGGCCTCGAGGGCGGCGGTGACCAGATGGCGGGCCGGCTCGATGCCGCCCATCGCCTCGACGACCACGTCCACATCGTCGGCGATCACCAGCGACTCGCTGTCGCGTGTCAGGACACCATCGGGAAGCGCTACCGATCGCTCGGCGCTGAGATTGCGGACGGCGACACGGCTGACGGACAAGTCAAGCGAGGTCCGGGCTGCGAGGTGGGAGACATCGCGCTGCAGCAGCGAGACAAGGGCCGCCCCGACGTTGCCGCATCCCAAGATGCCGACGCGCACGGCCCGCGGCATGCCGGCATGATCGGCTGCAGGCTGGGAGGGCTCCGATTCGGCATCAGGCACGGCCGAAACGGTACCGCCAGCGCCCGTCTACACCCGCAGAGTTTTCCTAATCGGAGTGCTGGACCTTGGCTTGCGATGGCGGAACGGGGGCCAGGTAGCCGACGATCAGCAGCAGGATGCCGACGCCGATGAACGAGCCGGCTTTCGGCAGGGCGGGAAGGCTCGCGAGGTCGACGAAGAACAGCTTGATCACCACGACGCCCATCCAGGACGCACCGACGATCCAGACTCGCCGGTCGGCCGCCCGCACACCGACGACCATCGCGGCCAGCGCAGTCGCCGCCCACAGGATCGACAGCGCAACCTGCAGATCCGTGGAGTACACGAGCGACCTGAGCTCGAACGGAACGCCGGCCCAGTGATGGACAGTCCGAGCGGCAGTCATGGTGAGTGCCGCCACGCCGGCAACGCTGAGTGCAGGCAGCCAAGGCGTCGCGGCCACGCGCAGCAGGCTCGCAACAGCGGGTGTCAGGCTGTCCGAATCAGCGGACAGCTCGGCGGCCATCTCGCCCTTCCACCTCAGCAGCAAGACGACCGAAGCTGCCGCAACGATGTCGATCGGGTTCAGGAGCGGCAGGAACTGCAGCGGATCGACGGTGCCATGGTGGCTCACCACGGCGATGCCGCTGCCCGCGGCAGCCACCCAGACCACCGGCGTGATGCCGTACAGCAGGCAGTCACGCCAGCCGTCCCCCACCAGCCGCGGCGCGAGCGGCCGGGCGCGCAGGGATGCCCCGAGCCACAGCAGCACCGCAGCGGCGGCCCCATAGAGCGGCCATTCCCCATCGGCGGTCTGGGCAAGCTGGCCGTAGACCTCAGCAGCCACGAACGCGCTCAGGACGCAGTACAGGCCGCCATAGAGACCAGTCGCCTCGAGCTTGTCCCCGCCGGTGCGCAAGAACATCGCAAACGCCAGGATCATGAAGGGCCATGCCGTCCAGCCCCAATCGGCAGACGGGTAGTCCTTGCCGATCACAGAGGCTGCCAAGGCCACCACGAGAGCCGGCAGCATCAGCACACCAGCCCACTCCAGCTCGTGCCACTTCAACGCCCGGCCGGCGAGCACCACGACGGACAGGGTGCCGACCGCTAGCAGCGACAATGCCCAGAGCCGGTATTCGTCGGTCACAACCCAGATCTGTGCCGCGGCGGTGAACAGCCACCAGCCGGCGCCCCACAGCAGCGACAGCCACATCAACGGCAATCGCACCCCGGTGAGCGTCGATGCAGAGCGGAAGACGATGACAGCGCTCGCAACACCGGCGGCGGCCAGCAGGATGCCGATGCCGAAGTAGGGATTCAGTATCGGGGTCACCTCGTCCCACAAGCCCGAGACCGATGAGTGATCTGCACTGTCCTCGGCCAATCGAAAGCCCAGGACCCCACCTGCTGCCAGCTGCAGCAACCCGCCGATGCCGGCGCCCAACTCCCATCGGCGCCGCGCGGCGAGCCACATCAGCACGGCTCCCTCGACGGCCCACATCGCCGACACGGCGAACGGTCCCGCGCGTAGCCACATCTCGACCGACTCGGCGAACAGGAACCAGCCGGCGCCCATGGCCAGCGCCCAGTACCTGATCGCACCCCAGGCGTCGTCGCGGGATGGCACGATCCGGTACACCGCGACGGCGCTGGCGATCCCGCACGCTGCCAAGGCGACCGTGACGGCGAAGTACTGATTGAGCACGGACGGTGTGCTCTCCCAGAACCCGAAGGAGCCGGGAGACAGTTCGTCAGCATCGCGTGTCAGCTTGAGAATTGCCGCCGTGCCTGCAACGGCCTGCATCGCGACACCGACGACTGCAGCCGGCATCAGAGACCGCCGTGACGCCTCCCACGCCAGCGCCGCGCCTTGCACTGCCCACAGCCCGACTACGACCGACAGCCCGAGCCGCAGCCAGACTGCGGCGGTCTCAGCGAACACGAACCAGCCGGCACCCCAGGCCAACGCGACGACCCACAGCTGGGCAGGCCAAGCCTCGAAGAGCGACGAGCGGCGAAGCGACTCCGAGCTGGCCAACCCGCTGGCCGCCAGCACGACTGCGCCGAGTGCATACGCATTGAACACCGGCGGGGCCTCAGCCCAGAACTCGAACGCCGCAGTTGAATTCCAGTCCACCGAGGCCGCCGCGAGCCGTGCGACATACGCCACGGCTGCTGCCACCTGCAGGAGAGCACCGCCCAACAACGCCAGCCGGGAACCCCAGCGCGAGCTGGCCCACACGAGCACCGCGCCCTGCACCGCCCAGATCGCCGACGTCGCGGATGCACCCAGGAACAGCGGCACCGCAATCGCACTGAACACCACGGCGAGCGCTGCACAGGCGACTTCGATGTGCCTGCCGATGGGTTCGCGACGGCGGGAGATCTGGTGGAACGCGGCGTACACGACAGCCAGCGCCGCGCTGCTGATCGCGACGCCATAGCGGATGTGGCCGACCAGGAATGCCTGCATCGCGAGTCCGGCGAATGGCGTGCAGAAGACCAGAGGCGTGGTCCACCAGTCCCCGAAACCGACGGGCTCGACGCGGGAGCGGGACACCGGCGGCCACACCATCGGGACGAGTGCGTAGAGCAGCACGAAGAATGCGACGAATGGCTGCAGCTGGCCCCAGTCGCCTTGCGATTCTCGGGCGAACAGCCACAGTCCAGCCACGACGAAGGTAAAGGCGTAACCCGACAGCACCAAGGTCGGCCATGCCTGCCGCCGGGCCACGGCGACAACGGCGACGCCGAGCACTGCGTAGAAGCCGAAGACTTCGAAGTGGTCCCGGGGCCATCCGAATGCCAGCAGCGGTGTCGAGTAGCCGCCGATCAGCCCCAGCATCGCGAGCGTCAACGAGCTCTGGATCATGGCTAGCGCCCCGGCTGCGACGGTGATCATCACGACTGCAGCCAGAGCTGCCAGCGGGTGCAGCAGGTCGTAGAGGGCGTACGAGGCGAGCGTCACGAGGTAGAGCACTGCGACCCCGCCACCCTGCAGGCTGAGGCCGTACACCGGTCTCGGGAGGCGTTGATGCCAACCGAACCCCAGCAACGCCAGCCCAAACACCGCCGCCGCGCCGAGGCGCATCTCGATGGTGAAGTCCACCCAGCCGCGCACGGCTGCTTCGCGCACTAGGAATCCCAGCCCGATCAGCGAGAGGATGATCCCGATCTTCACTGGGGAATTGGCAGTCAGCAGCCACGTGCGGGCACGGCCGACGGCAGCGGAGACCCAGTCGGGTGGCCCAGTTCCCGTTACTGGCCGGGGCGCCCGTTGCGTTCGTGCCACCGGAGCGGTTGGACGGTGGGTCGGTGCCGGCGCAGGGCGCCGTGCGGGCGGTGGTGCTGGTGCCGGACGCGGTACGGGCCGCGGTGATCGGCCTGGTGCTGAGGCCGGGGGTGGAGCAGGTGCCGGCCTCGCTCGCCCCGGATCGGGCCGAGGCGATGCCGGGGGCGCTTCAGGCTCGGTCTCGGGTGAGTCGAGCGGCTGTTCAGGCTCCGCCGCCGGCTCTGGTTCGGGCTCGCGTACGAGTATTGGCGAACGGTCCGGGTCGGGCTCGGGCTCGGGAACCGGTTGAGCGGTCCCGAGCGCTTCTTGCAGCGTCTCGGCTGTCGTCGCAGAGGCATCACGGTTGCGCAGGGCTTCAAGGGTTCGCTCAAGCGAATCCACGCGGGAGCGCATCTCGCGAGACCGGACATCTCGGCCGATCAAGTAGCCCAGAGCGGCACCCACCGGAGCGCCGACCGGGCCAGCGGCCAAGCCGATCAGCGCGCCGAAGACCGCGAGTACCGCAGGGAGCATGTGGCAAGCCCTCGCAAACTCAGGACATGAACGGGTTCAGTAACAGAGTTCAATCAGCACCATACGGCAACCGGTCAGCGGAGGTCAGCCGATTTCGCTGATCACAACAGGCCCTGTAGATGATTTGTAGACTGCCTTGCAGCCAAGCGCTAGCGTCAGCGCATGGAAACGACCACGATCCGTGTCGACCGCGGCACCCATGCCCGGCTGGTCGAGATGAGCCGTGCCAACGGTGACAGCCTGACGGAGACAGTCCGTCAGGCGGCCGATGCGCTTCGCCGGCTGAGGTTCGGATTGCGCGTGCAACAGCAATACGCCGAATTGCGCAGCGACCCCGCAGCATGGGCCAGCTACCTGGCCGAGGCTGAATCGACCTACGTGAGCGATGGCGTCGATTGACGAGATCTGGCTCACCGATTTCGGAGAGCCACACCCGAACGAACCCGCAGCCCGCCGGCCAGCGCTCGTGCTCGGCCCGCCGGACATCTTCGGCTCCGACTTCCCGATAGCGATCGTGGCACCGCTGACGACCACTCACCGGGGCCTGGACCTCCACGTCGAAGTCCCTGCGAATGCACTCACAGGCCTGCACGAGACGAGCTACGTGCAATGCGAACTGCTGCGCTCCGTCAACGCCAATCGCCTGATTCGTCCGCTCGGAGCCATCGAGGTAGACACCAGCTGGCAGGTCAGCGAGATTGTCAGGACGCTGCTGAACCACCCGTGACGAGCAGCGGACGAGCTAACTCGCGCCGGTGAAGCTCAAAGTTGCCGTGCGTCACGAGTGGATGTCGAGGGCGAGCATGTCGTCGATGGTCTCGCGGCGGATCACCAGGCGGGCTTCACCGTCGGCCACGAACACCACTGCCGGTCGGCCGATGCGGTTGTACGGGGCGCCCATCGAGTAGCCGTAGGCCCCGGTGACCGGCGTCGCCACCAGGTCGCCGGCTGCGACACCGTCGGGGACGGGGGCAGACCGGACGATCACATCACCCGATTCGCAGTGCTTGCCGACCAGCCGCACCCGATCGGGACGGGGCTCGCCGGCACGGGCGGGCATGAACGCGGTGTAGTCGCTGCCGTAGAGCATCGGGCGAGGGTTGTCCCCGTAGCCGCCGTCGACGGCGACGTAGGTTCGCGCACCCGCTATCTCTTTGATGCTGCCCACGGTGTAGAGCGTCACCGCGGCCGCTGCAGCGATCGCACGTCCGGGCTCGGCTACCAGACGGGCTTCGAAGCCGTACTGCTTGCCGAGCGAGTCCCAGCGCTCACGCAGTGCTGCGCCCCACTCGGCGATCGTCGGGGCATGCTCGGATTCCACGTAGGCCACGCCGAGCCCGCCGCCCATCGACAGTTCTTCGAGGCAGCCGGCGGCGGGCCCTGAGTCGCCGAACAGCGGAGCCGCAAACTCGGCTACGACATCGAGCGCTCTCGCCAGGCTCTCGGTGCGGAACACCTGGCTGCCGATATGGCAGTGGATGCCGACGAGCTCGACGGATGACATCGCTGCTGCGCGCTCAACGGCCGCGACCGCCACGCCCTGCCCGATGCCGAACCCGAATTTCGAATCGGCCTGCCCGGTCGAGATGTACTCGTGCGTTTCGGCCCGCACGCCTGGTGTGACCCGCAGCAGCACCCGGGGCACCTTGCCGTCGGCCGCGTGCAGTTCGTCGAGGCGATCTAGTTCTTCGAACGAATCGACGACGATGCGGCCCACGCCTACATCTCGAGCCATCGCCAGCTCGGCGGCCGATTTGTTGTTGCCGTGCAGCACGACGCGCTTCGCGACTTGGCCTGCGGCGCCACCGTCGAATGCCTGCAGCACCGTCCGCAGCTCGCCGCCGCTGGACACGTCGATGTCCAGGCCTTCGGAGATCGCCAGACGGGCCATTGCCGCGCACAGGAATGCCTTGGCGGCGTAAGCCACTCCCCCGTCGAATGCCGCTGCGGCCTCCCGGCAGCGTGCGCGCAGGTGCGCCTCGTCATAGACGAACAGCGGCGTGCCGAACTCAGCAGCGAGGTCGACGAGGTCACATCCCCCGATGCGAAGGTGCCCCGAATCAGACAGCTCGGCCGTGTTTGGCAGCAGCCGGAACGGGATCGGACCGCCGGGATCGTCGCCGTTCGCCCCAGGGTCGGCGGGTGCCGCTTCGGGCCCTTCAGCGTTCATGACCGCATCCTCGAATCACCGGATCCCCAACCCGCTCACATCGCCTCGGGCGCGTCCACGCCGAGCAGGTCGAGGCCGATCGCCAAGCCGATGCGCGTGCCCTCGGTCAGGCAGAGCCGTGCATCACGGACCTCTGGCGAGACCTCGCTGTGCAGGATCGGGCAGTCGTGGTAGAAGCCGTGGAACGCGGCGGCAAGGTCGCGCACCCACGTCGTCACCTTGTGGGGCGCCCGCTCACGCAGCGCTATCTCGACCACCGACGGCAGCACTTCGAGCGCCCGCAGCAGCGCCAGTTCTCGCTCGCCGGTCAGCGGTGAGAGATCGGTGCCGGCGGGCGGCACCGCCGCTACCCCATCGGACTCAGCCCGGCGGGCCACCGATGCGATACGGGCGTGCGCGTATTGCACGTAGAAGACCGGGTTCTCCGCAGCCTGCGCCGACAGCAGGTCGATATCGATGGTCTGGCGCGAGTCGATCGACTGCAGCAGGAACGCGAAGCGCGCCACGTCGGGGCCCACTGCGTCAATGAGCTCGCGCACCTCGACCATGGTGCCGGTGCGCTTGGACAGCTCGATGACCTGGCCGTCACGCATCAGCGTCACGTTCTGGCCGACGATGGCCTCATAGGACTCGGCCGGGTGCCCCAGCATCTGCATGGCCGCCGCAATGCGCGGCACGTAGCCATGGTGATCCGCGCCGAGCACGTCAATGACCAGATCAACTTGCCCATTCTCGGAGCCGACTTCAGGCGCGTCTGAACTCTGACGTTGTAGCTCTCGGAAACGCCCAAGATCGAACTTGGCGTGGTGGTACGCGATATCTGGCAAGAAGTACGTCGGCTCGTCGCTGCTACGTACCAGCACCCGGTCCTTGCTGTCTCCGAAGTTACTGGTCTTCAGCCAAGTCGCCCCTTCCTCGTGCCCCAGATGGCCCTCTGCCTCCAGACGCTGGAGCGCAACCGCCATTGCCCCAGACTCGACCAGCGCCGCTTCACTTTGCCAATGATCAAAGCTGACGTTCATCGCTGCGAGTGACTCTGAAACGTCACGCAATGCGCGCTTGATACCCCACCTCGCAGCGAGGCGCTCCCCCGGGGGGAGGAGCCCCGGCATCGGCCACATGCCGTGTCCACGCGCAATTGCCTCTAGAGCCTCGGCTCGCTCGACGTCACCGTCAACACGCAGTTCGGCGGCCAACTGTTCGGCCCACTCGTCCAAGTACTTGCCCTGGCGCAGATCATCGCCGAAGTCGCCCACGTATTCGCCGTGGTAGCCGTCGTCGGGGACGGGCTCGCCGGTCATGCGCGCCACAAGCGACTGCCCGAAGAGCTGGACCTGTGTGCCCAGATCGTTGACGTAGTACTCGGTGACGGTCGCATAGCCGCAACGGCGGAACAGGCGGGCCAGGCTGTCACCGAAGGCCCCCCAGCGGCCACCGCCAGCATGCAGCGGTCCGGTGGGATTGGCCGACACGAACTCCAGGTCGACGGCTTTGCCGACGCCCTCGTCGTGGCACGCGTAACCGTCAGTCCCCCGGCGCATCACGTCGCCGAGCACTTCATGCAGCCACGTCGGCGACAGGTGCAGGTTCACGAACCCGGGCCCCGCCACCTCGGTTCGTTCGAGATGAGGCAATCCGGCACCGTCGAGTTCTGCGGCAAGGCGCTGCGCAAGTTCGCGAGGCGCCATCCGGGCGCTCTTCGCATTCACCAGCGCCGCGTTGGTCGACCAGTCGCCGTGATCTGCGCGAGCCGGGCGTTCGAGGCCGAGACGCGACGGGTCGACACGCACGCCGAGGCGCTCAAGTGCGCCCGAGATCGCACGCGACAACTCAGCTTCCATCACCGATGCGACGCTACCCCTGCATCCCCACGAACTCGGGGCCATTTTCTGCGGCGCGGCAGCAGTGCAGCGTGACTATCGACGGGTCGCCGCTGAGGCGCTGCGGGACCTGAGGCTGCGCAGACGCCCAGCAGCCGCCAGAGTGGGGCGCGAGGCCGGTCGATAGCTTGACCGGGCATTGGGTCCGGCAATCGAATCCGGCCTGGCCTTCAGCCCTCGTAGCTCAGGGGATAGAGCAGTGGCCTCCGGAGCCATGTGCGCAGGTTCGAATCCTGCCGAGGGCGCTGCGGCGGCGCCATGCCGGCCGGCGCCGGCTCAGCTCGTGGCTGACCAGCCGGTCAATTCGGTGCGCTGGATGACAATGGCGGCGCCGACCGGCGGTTCGGCGGCGTACTGCGGATAGCGCTTGCACAGCAGCTCGATGGCGTTTCGGTGCTGCGCGCCCTCGGTGTGCACCGCCGCGCGCCCCCGCAGGCGCACCCACCACAAGCGCTCCCAGTTGTCGTCGTCGTAGTGCTCGATCAGCATCGTGACCTCAGGAAAGCGTCGAACGTTGTCGAGACGCTTGAGATCCATGGTCGTCTTGGGCTTGTGGTCGACGGCGGTCACCACCACGTCGTCCTCGAACGCATACGTGCACGGCACCAGGTCGACGCGTCCGTCGGACCGGATCGTCGCAAGGGTTGCCACCCGTCCCTCCGACAGCAGCTCCAGCAGTTCAGCCTCGGTCACGGCGGGCCACCCTAGAGCCCTGAGCAGCGGATTCAGCGCCCTGCAGGCCCAGATCGATCCTGTTGCCCGGCGAGGTCGTCGCTGCTCGTTCCCCAGACGCCTGCCGTAGTCTGGCGACATGGCAATGACCGGGGAAACGACCGAGGCCCCTCCCGCATCCAACGGTGCGCCCCAGCGCTGGACGTTCCAGTGGAAAGAGCTGTACGACGAGGTCATCACCACTGGGCTGTGCACCGGCTGCGCGGGCTGCGTGATCTCCTGCCCGCACGACGTCATCGGCTACGAGCACGTCCAGGGCGGCTTCACGCCATTCCATCTCGAAGAGGAGCTCGGGCTCGAAGACTGCGGCCACGGCCAGAAGGGCTGCACCAGCTGCACCCGTGCGTGCCCCCGCTTTCGCACCTGGGAGGACGAGGCCGACGACTTCATGTTCGGGCGCCACCGCACCGCGGATGAGCCGTCGGGGGTCTTCAAGGACATCATCCTGACTCGGGCGTCTGACGACTTCGTCCACGAGATCGGCCAGGACGGCGGGCTGGTGTCGGCCATCCTCATCTGGGCGCTCGACCATGGCTATATCGACGCCGCGCTGACGTCCTACGTGGGCGAGGGCGAGGGCAACCAGTGGACTGCCTCGCCGGGCGTGGCGTTCAACCGCGACGACGTGCTGCGCGGTGCCGGCAGCCGCTACACGTACTCGGCCAACACGCTCGCCTACGACGAGGCGATGGAAGCCGGGGCACAGAAGATCGCCCTGGTCGGCATGAGCTGCCAGAGCTCGATCGTGCCGGTCGCCAAGTCGCGCAAGGTGGGCAAGGTGGGCAACCGCTTCGTGCTGAACATCGGCCTGCTGTGCTCGAAGTCGTTCGACGAGGCCATCTTCGAAGAGCTGTTCGAGCAGAAGTACGGGCTCGACCGCCACCGCATCCGCAAGACCAACATCAAGGGCGTCTTCCAGATCTGGACCCACGACGGCGGCTACTACGAGATCAACCTCAAGGAATGCCACGCGTGGACGCGCGAGGGCTGCAACCACTGCCCGGACTTCGCTGCCGAGCACGCCGACATCTCCACTGGCGGCATCGGCAAGTACAGCGACTGGACCCTCACCATCGTCCGCACCGACATCGGGCGGGAGATCATCATGAAGATGCTGGCCGACGGCTCGCTGATCGGGCGGCCCGGCGACGAGGACCCCGGCGCCATCGCGCTCATGCACAAGCTCAGCGAGAAGTCGCGTGTCCGCTGGCCCAAGTTCGCATGGGACAAGCCGGCCCTGCTGCCCGAGCCCACCAAGAAGTAGCGACTCGCCGGCTTGGCTGGATCAGAGGCAGAGGTTGATGAAGTCGACGATGCCGGGCTGAACCTCGTTGCTTGCGAGGAAGTCGTTCAGCCGGTGGGCCGACACCACCTCCTGAGCGCGGGCCAGGGAGCAGGCGCACAAGCTCCTCAGCCGGTCAGAACCGGCCGAGCACACGTCCAGGTACGTCTGCTGTTGAGCAGCGGACCATGCGGGCGGCGGCGCAGCGTCACGGCAGTCCACCAGCGCTCCGGCCAGTTCAGGAGAGAACTCGAGCGCACCCGACATGCGGTCCTCGAGTACCTCGAGGTCGATGGCGGTGAGGCTTCCCTCCATGCGGTCAGCGGCGCAATGGCAGGGCCCGACGAGACCTGTGTCGGCCACGCATGCGTCCATGAAGGCCACGAGCGGCTCGATCGCGAGCAGCCCCGGAGCGCCGGTGCCGGGCACGTTCGGCGGCGCGAGCGTGCCCGGATTGCCCAGCGACCCGTCGGCATCCGTCACACCCTGATCGCCGGGCGGCTCCACCTCGATCACGGTGGCGGAGCACGCGAGCATGCCCGCCGATGCGACCACAGCAGCGACCACGCATGCAGCCCGCCTCAGCAGGGACTGACTCACCTCAGGCAGGCGGGAGGTTCGCCAGCCGGCGTGCATTGCGAAGGACCGTATCGGCCATGTCGGCGGTGAGGCGGCCAGTGAAGGTGTTCTGCTGGCTGGGATGGAACGAGCAGACGATGCGAGTGATGCCGCCGAGCGGAGGAGGTTCGGCTGACCCGTCGGCGGCTGGCACGTCAGCGATCGCACCGTGGCCGAAGCGAGGTCGCGGCCGCACGCTGCCGATCGTGCACAGCACGCCGTAGGCGAACGCGCCGAGCGCGACGGCGACACGAGCGTTGACCAGCAACGCCAGTTCGCGCTCAAGGAATGGCCGGCAGGCGTCCCGCTCGACTGGAGTGGGCTTGTTGGCGGGCGGCGCGCACCGGACCGCTGCGGTGATGTAGGCGTCGCGCAATGCAAGCCCGTCGCCGGCGCGCACCGAGGTCGGCTGGTTTGCGAAGCCGCAGCGATGCAGGGCTGCGTAGAGGAAGTCGCCCGAGCGGTCGCCGGTGAACATCCGGCCCGTGCGGTTCGCGCCATGCGCGGCCGGCGCCAGGCCCACGAGCACCACCGCTGCGGCGGGGTCGCCGAAGCCGGGCACGCCCCGGCCCCAGTAGTCCTCGTCGGCGAAAGCGGCCCGCTTGTCGGTGACGGTCTGCTCCCGCCATGCCACCAGCCGGTCGCAGCGTCGGCACGCTGCCACCTCGTCATTCAACAGGTGCAAGGCCGCAGCCTCGGGGGTCGGGCTCGGTGAACCGCTCACGCTGCGAGTGTGCCAGTCGGCCTTGCCGCGCGCGTGCCGTCCAACACCGCTGCGGGCCGACCCGGCCAAGTAGCTTCGACCCGGTGCCGAGCCGACCCCGACCCACGCTGCTGCTGTTCGTCCGCCACGGCCTCACCCCGACCACCGGCGTCGAGCTGTACGGCCGGCGACCCGGGGTGCACCTGTCAGAAGCCGGAACGCAGCAGGCGCAGCGCGCTGCGGAGCGAATCGCCGCAGGAGGACGCCGGGTGGCCGCCGTGTACGCCAGCCCGCTGGTGCGCGCGCAGGAGACCGCCGCGCCGATTGCCGCAGCCCTCGGGCGCAAGGTACGCACCCATGACGGCCTCAATGAACTCGACATGGGCCGCTGGACGGGCCGCAAGCTCAATCAGCTGCGCAAGCTGGCGGCGTGGTCGCAGGTGCAGCGCTACCCGAGCGGCTTTCGCTTTCCCGACGGCGAGACGTTCCGGCAGATGCAGGCGCGTATTGCGGCGACGGCGAGCGAGCTGGCGGCCCGCCACCGCGGAGCGACCGTCGTTGCCGTCAGCCACGCCGACCCGATACGGGCGCTGGTGGCCGACGCGATGGGCACCCATCTCGATCTGTTCCAGCGGATTGTGGTGTCGCCGTGCTCGGTGACTGCGATCCTGTACTCCGCTGACGGCCCTGTCGTGCTGGCTACCAACAGCACGTCCGACCTGGCGGCATTGGCTCCGGCATGAGTGACGACTTCGACCTCCGCAATCCCGACACGTTCCTCGCAGGCACCGTGGGGCCGCCCGGCCAGCGCATCTTCTTCCTGCAGGCGACCGAGGCGGGCCACATCGTCTCGCTGAAGCTGGAGAAGGGACAGGTTTGGGCGCTGGCAAACCTGCTCAGCGAACTGCTCGAGGGCGAGGGCTACGAGGGGCCCGCCGCCGCCTTCGGCGAGCTGGTCGAACCGGTGACCGCCGCGTGGACCGTCGGCCGCCTCGCCACGGGCATGGACGCCGAGGGCAAGGTCATCGTGGTCATCGCCGACGAGATCGATGATGACGACGACGCTGAAGCCGACTCGGGGTCCGCTGGCGAGATGCCGGCTGACGACGATGAGCGCACCGGCGGCCGAGCCCGATTTCATCTCGACTACGCGACGGCGCTCGGATTCGCTCAGCAGGCGATGCTGCTGGTCGAAGAAGGCCGTGACTTCGGCATGCGCAACGGGCACCGTCCACCCCGCACGTGATGGTTCGGCCCTGTGACGGACCGGTGTGAACGAACCGGCCCCCCACCATGTGCTGCCCCGCAGCGAGGACGGCGAGCAGCTCAAGCTGCCGGTCATCTGGGACGCGCCCACCGCCGATGCCCTGGACGTGCTGCATCAGGGGGACATCTCGATCCTGGGACGGATGCCCTACAGCAGCAACGCCACCTTCCTGGTACGGATCGATCACGCCACCACACCCACCGCCGCGATCTACAAGCCCGAGCGTGGAGAACGACCGTTGTGGGACTTCCCGTCCGGCTTGTACCGGCGCGAGATCGCGGCATTCGAGCTGTCGGAGGCCTTGGGCTGGCACGTCATCCCGCCCACGGTCGAGCGAGACGGCCCCTACGGGGTGGGCTCGGTCCAGCTCTTCATCGATGCCAACTTCGAAGAGCACTACTTCACGCTGGTTGCCGAGGATCGGCACCACGGCGACCTGAGGCGCATCTGCGCCTTCGATCTCATCGCCAACAACACCGACCGCAAGTCGGGGCACTGCTTGGCATCGCGCTGGGGGCCGATCTACGGCATCGACCAGGGCCTGTGCTTTGCCAGCGACTTCAAGCTGCGGACGGTCATCTGGGACTTCGGCGGCGAACCGTTCGACGACGAACTCGGCGCCGCTATCGGATCGGCCGCTGAGCCGCCTGCCGAGCTTGAACAATGGCTGCGGCCCGACGAGCTCGGCGCGCTGGCCGAACGCGCCGAATGGCTCGCCGGCTTCGGCAGGTTCCCCGACGACGACGGCGGCCGCCGCTGGCCCTGGCCGCTGGTCTAACCAGCGGAAATGCGTCAGCCGCTGGTCTAACTAGCGGGACTTGAGCGCTTCGATCAGCGCCGGCATCACCTTGTGCACATCGCCGACGATGCCCAGATCCGCAACGCCGAAGATCGGCGCCTCGGGATCCTTGTTGATGGCCACGATGTTCTTGGAGCCCTTCATGCCCACCAGATGCTGGGTCGCGCCCGAGATGCCGCACGCGATGTAGACGTTGGGCTTGACGACCTTGCCGGTCTGGCCCACCTGCTTGGCGTAGGGAACCCAGCCAGCGTCCACGATGGCCCGCGACGCGCCGGACGCCGCACCCAGCAAGCCCGCCAACTCGTCGACCATCGAGTAGGCATCGGGCTGACCCAGCCCTCGACCACCCGACACCACGACGGCGGCATCGTCGAGCTGCGGCCCTGAGCGCTCCTCGGCATGTCGGCCGGTCACCGTTGCCCGTCCCGCCTCGCCGGGATCGGCCGCAGCGACGCTCTCGACGGCGGCCGCGCCGCCCCCGCTGGGCTCGGCCTCGAAGCTCTTCGGGCGGAACATGGCGAGCGCCGGTGCCGGCGCCCGGTACGCGGTGAAGATGTTCTGCGTGCCGCCGAAGATCGGCTCCTCGGTCACGAGTGCCCCGTCGACCACCTCGGCACCCACGTTGTTGGTGGACACGGGGCGATCCGCCAGCACCGCCAGCCGGGCGGCGGTGTCGCGCCCGTCGGTGGTCTGGCCGAAGAACACGGCATCGGGCGATGTGGCGTCGATGTGCCCAACGAGCGCCGCCGCGGCGTGAACGCCGACCAGCCCATCGCCGAGGCCATCCAGCGAATACACGGTCGATACGCCGTGCGCGCCCAGCTCGGCAGCCATGGCCTCGCCGTGCGCCGGCGCGAATGCCGTCACGGTGCCGGCCAGCTCCCGGGCCTTGGTGGCCAGCTCCAGCGTGAGGCCGGAGGGACCGTCGGCGTCGCCTTCGGCGAAGAGCAGAATCTGTGCAAGCGTCATTCTCAAATCACCTCTCGACCTAGATCACCTTGAGTTCGGCGAGGAACTCGACGATGTTGTCGTGCGCATCGCCTTCGTCGGTGATGATCTCGCCGGCCTCGCGCTCGGGTGCGTCGGTTACCTCGACCGTTTCCTGGCGAGCACCGGCGACTCCGACCGAGGCCCCGTCGATGCCGAGGGCAGCGAGGTCCTTCGCATCGACCGGCTTCTTCTTGGCCGCCATGATCCCCTTGAACGAGGGATAGCGCGGCTCCACCACGCCGGCCGTCACCGAGACGACTGCCGGGAGCGCGCACTCCACCTGGTCGTAGCCGGCTTCGGTCTGGCGCTGGACACTGGCGACGCCGTCGGCGATCTCGATGTGCTTCGCGAAGGTCACTGACGGCAGCCCCATCACGCCGGCGATCATCTCGGGCACCGTGCCGGTGTACCCGTCGCTGGACTCGACGCCGGCCAGCACGAGGTCGGCTTCGAGCTCGGCAATCGCGGCCCCCAGCACCTTGGCCGTGCCGAGCGCGTCGCTGCCGGCGAGCGCGTCGTCGCTGATCAGCACAGCGTCGTCTGCGCCCATGGCGAGCGCGGTGCGCAGACCGCTCGTCTCCGACCGCGGCGCCATCGACACCAGCGACACTTGGCCGCCGCCGGCAGCTTCGGCGAGCTGCAATGCCATCTCGACGCCGTACGAGTCCGATTCGTCCAGGATCAGCTTGTCGTCCCGGTTCAGCGTCCCGGTATCGGGGACCAGCTCACCCGGGATGGCCGGGTCTGGGATCTGCTTGACGCACACAACGACCTTCATGGGCCGAGAGTCTGCCGACTTGCGGCCTCGTTGCCACGCGCTGTGTCCCGCGGCGCTCGCAGGCTCACGTCGTGACCGATGGCGCTCGCAGGCTCGCGTCGAGTCCCATGGCGCTCGCAGGCTCGCGTCGAGTCCCATGGCGCTCGCAGGCTCGCGTCGAGTCCCATGGCGCTCGCAGGCTCGCGTCGGGGCGAGACTTGCGCGGTGCGCGTCCTGCTGCTGGTCAACGACTCGGCGTCGTCGACAACGGCGCGCACCCGCGTGCTCATCCACACGGCGCTGTCGGAGCGACACGACACCGAGGTCGCTTTCACCAACCGGCGGGGCCATGCCGCTCGCCTGGCACGCGGGGCAGCCACGACCGGCACCGACGCAGTGGTCGTGCTGGGCGGCGACGGCACCCTCAACGAAGCGGCCAACGGCGTCGCCGGCACCGAGTGCGTACTCGCTGCGTTGCCGGGCGGCTCAACCAATGTGTTCGCACGAACGATCGGGACGCCCGATGACCCGCTGCTGGCAACTGACGCGATTCTTGACGCGTTCGACGCCGGGAACATCACCTCAGCGGGGCTCGGGCGCACGTCCGGTCGCTACTTCCTGTTCCACTGCGGCATGGGACTCGACGCTGCCGTGGTGGAACGGGTCGAGCGGCACCCGACGCTCAAGCGATATCTCGGCCACCCGCTGTTCCTCCTCGCAGGCCTTGAGACCCTGCGCCGCTACGACCGGCGGACGGGAACGCTGGGTGTCCGAACGACAGCTCCTGCAGCCGCAGCGGTGGACGGCTGCTTCGTCGTCGTCGTGGCCAACACCGACCCGTACACCTATCTCGGCAGCCGTCCGGTTCGGATCGCCCCCGCAGCGACGCTGCACACTGGGCTCTCCGTAGTGGCACTGCGGTCCCTGGGGCTCGCCGACGCGCTGGGCGTGCTCTCTGCCGTGTTCCGGGCCAACGGCAGCCTGAGCGATACCGATCCGAGCGTGGTGCAACGCATCGACGACGTACGCGAACTCACCGTGACGGGAACGCGCCCGTTCGGCCACCAGCTCGACGGCGATCACCTCGGCACCGTCGACGAGCTCCGGCTGGAGTGGGTGCCCGACGTGCTGCGCCTGGCCATTCCTGCTGCACCTCGCTGAACCTGGCGACCCGTCAGAGCCGACAGCCAGTTGCCATCGTCGGCAGCCGGTTGCAGCAGACCCCACCGGTAGCCTGCGGCCATGGACATCCGGATCGGCATCACCCACGGCGGTCGAGAGCTCAGTGTCGAGATCGACGACGAGGCCGCTGAAGACGCCGCGGCGTCGCTCGAAGGCGCACTCAGCGGCGGCGAGACGGTGCTCTGGCTGAACGATCGCAGCGGGCGTCGCGTCGGCGTGCCCATTGACAAGCTCGCCTACCTCGAGCTGGGTCCTGCCGGCGACCGGCGTATCGGCTTCGCAGCGGACTGAGATTCGAATGCGGGCGCCCGCAGACCGGCCGCTGCCCGCTGCCAGCACGCGCGACAACGCCAGCGACGGCCCGCGCGAACACCTGCGCCGGCTGCTCGCGTGGTGGTCGCTGCTGGCCGACCTGTCGTTTTCCGACCTGCTGCTGTTCGTTCCCGGGCAGGTGACGGCGCTCGATGAGCTGCCCGACAAGGTCGCCGACCTGGACTCGAACGACCCTGACGGCCGGTCACGCCCGTGGCGCCGGCTGGGTCCTGAGACGCCGCTGACCGTCATCGGCCAGATCCGGCCGACGACCGGTCGCACGCTGTACCGCGACGACCACATCGGGTTGTGCGTCGCTGCCAGCGAACGGCCGCTGGTGTCAGAGGCATTCGCCCGCGGCGTCATCGTCACGGGCGAGGGCCTACGGGTGCCCGGCGACCGGCGCGCACGCATCACCGCGGTGCCGGTGATGTTCGACGGCGTGACCATCGCCGTGATGAGCAGCGAGGTGACACCGCGATTCACCGACATCCGTGATCCGGGCGAACTCGAGCGGACCTACATCGCGACGTTCGGTCGCCTCGCCCGCATGGTCGCCGGAGGCCTGTTCCCCTACCGGGGTGCCGATGTGGCCGACGAGGAAGCACCG
This sequence comes from Acidimicrobiales bacterium, assembly GCA_965116715.1. Classification (GTDB taxonomy): domain Bacteria; phylum Actinomycetota; class Acidimicrobiia; order Acidimicrobiales; family Poriferisodalaceae; genus Poriferisodalis. The sequence goes on along the minus strand of OZ220724.1, from coordinate 3,016,376 downwards.
CGGGTGGGCGACGGGCTGTTCCTCACCGACGAGACGACACGCATCGGTTTTGCCTCGCCGAATGCCGTCAGCGCCCTGCACCGCATCGGGGTCGGCGGCAACGTGCAAGGCCGCCGCGTGCGAGACCTCGATCTGGGGCCTGACGTGGTGGGACGCGCCATCAGCGGCGGCATTCCCGTGGTCGGAGAAGTCGAGCACCAATCCGTGACGGTGCAGCTACAGGCGCTGCCGCTCACCGACACCCCCGTTCGCAACGCCCTGGTGCTGCTGCGCGACGTGACGGAGCTGCGACGCCGCGACCGGCTGCTCATCTCCAAGGACGCCACGATCCGCGAGATACATCACCGCGTGACGAACAACCTGCAGACGGTCTCATCGCTGCTGCGCATCCAGGCCCGCCGTCTGGAATCGCGCGAGGCGAACCGAGCACTCGACGAGGCTGTGCGTCGCATCCGGGCGATCGCACTCGTGCACCAGACCCTGTCGGCCGAGACGACCGACGACGTCGACTTCTGCGACGTGGCCGAGACGCTGACCGAGACGATGCGCCAGAGCATCACGTTCCCGGAACGGCCCATCGACTTCACCGTGTCGTGCGAGGCGGGGATGCTGCGGTCGCAGACGGCGACATCGCTGGCTGTCGTGCTCAATGAGCTGCTCCAGAACGCGGTCGATCACGCCTTTCCCCAGTTGTGGGAGATCGAGGACCAAGCGCTCGCAGCGGCTCCGGGACTCGACGAGAGCCCGATCGGTCGCGTCGAGGTCGAGATCTCCCGGCCAGCGGCAGATCTGCTGTCGATGGTCGTGCGCGATGACGGTGTCGGCATCCCCGCCGATTACGACGCGCAGCGTTCCGGCGGTCTCGGCACCTCGATTGTCCGGGCCCTGTGCGGGACCGATCTGGGCGGCACCTTCGAGGTGCGGCGCCGGACGCCCCCACCCGGTTCCGAAGCCGTCGTGCAGATCCCCCTGCGCACGATCGCCTGACGACGCCGCACGGGCGGCGCGAACGTCTCAGGCATGCCCGAAGACTGCCTCTGACCAGCAGGCGTCGAGGGCGATCAGCTCTCGTGGCGAGGGTCAGGAGCTGCAGGAGAGCTGGCTGCAGCCGACTCGGGTGCGGGCCCAGTCGGGGCGCAGCGCTGCGTAGGCCTCGCGGTCGGGCTGCTCGTCGTAGGGGCGGCGCACGACGTCGAGCAGCTCGCCGATGGCCTCGGGACGGCCCTCGGTGGCGGCGTCGATGGCGAGCTGGGCCAGGTAGTTCCGCAGCACGTACTTGGGGTTGACGCGGTTCATCGCCTCGGCCCGTGCGGGGTCGGCAATGCCCAGCCCCCGGAGCCGGGCGGCGTAGCGCTCGACGAACTCGCTCGTGGCCGAGCGGTGCTCATCGGTGATCTCTTCGGGCGTGTAGTACGCGTCTGCGAGCGGGGCGATGCGCTCAGCGGGATCGAAGCCCTCGGCGGTGTCCACGTCGGCGAGCCGTCGCCAGAACACCGTCATGTCGGTCTCCACCAGCCGCAGCACTTCCAGCACCCCGGTCGCCAGCTCGCGGTCGACCTCGGTCTCTAGCTCTGGCAGCCCGAGCTTGGCGGCCATCATCGCCGACCACTGCCGCTCGAAGTGCGGCACGTAGCCGTCGAGGGCCGCCTGCAGCGGCTCGGCCTCGCCGACCAGCGGATACAGCGCGTTGGCGAGCTGCATCAGATTCCACTGCGCCACGGCCGGCTGGGTGCCGAAGCGGTAGCGGCGGTGAGCCGCATCGGTGGTGTTCGGGGTCCAGTCGGGGTCGTAGTTGTCGAGCCAGCCGTAGGGGCCGTAGTCGATGGTGAGGCCCAGAATCGACATGTTGTCGGTGTTCATCACGCCGTGGACGAAGCCGACCCTCAGCCACTCGCACACCATGTCCGCCGTGCGTCGCACCACCTCGGCGAAGAACTGCGCATACCGCTGCGCCGGCGAGCTGGCGGACCCAGCGTCGGCAGCCAGGTCAGGAAAGTCGGTGCCGATGACGAAGTCCGCCAGGGTGCGCAACGTGTCGACGTCGCCGCGCGAAGCGAAGATCTCGAAGTTCCCGAACCGCACGAACGACGGCGCCACCCGGCAGACCACCGCACCGGGCTCGAGCTCGGGATGGCCGTCGTAGAGCATGTCGCGCATCACCATGCCGCCCGTCGCCACCAGGCTGAGCGCCCGGGTGGTCGGCACGCCGAGGTGCGCCATGGCCTCGCTGCACAGGAACTCGCGCACCGAGCTGCGCAGCACGGCCAAGCCGTCGGCAGTGCGGGAATACGGCGTGGGGCCGGCGCCCTTGAGCTGCAGCGTCTGGTGCTGACCGTTGCGGTCCACCACTTCGCCAAGCGCGATCGCACGGCCGTCGCCGAGCTGGCCGGCCCAGTTGCCGAACTGGTGGCCGCCGTAGCAGTGGGCATGGGGATCCATGCCGTCGAGCAGCGTGCTGCCGCCGAACACCGCAGCGAACTCCGGGTCGGCCGCCAGGTCTGCGTCGAAGCCCAGCAGGTCGAACATCTCTGCGCTGTGCGCCAGCAGGTGCGGTGCCGGCACCGGGGTCGGTTCGACCCTCGAGTAGCACGCGCCCATCACCTGCCGGCGGGTGTTCTGGGCGTCGGGGTCGGCGGGGAGCGCGGTGGTGAAGCGATTGTCGAAACGGACCTCGTCCAGTGAGGAGATCGGCATCGTCGCACTGCTCACAGCAGCTTCAACCCCTCGTTGTAACGGCGGGTGGGCAGGTGTTCCTCGCACAGCAGGCGCGCCATGTCCCTGAATACTCCGGCAGCCTCGCTGTCGGGATCTGCTGCGGCGATCGGCATGCCCTCATCGCCGCCCGCTCGCAGTTGCGGCACCAGGGGCACCTGGCCGAGCAGCGGCACCTCCAGCTCGTCGGCGAGCGCTTGGCCACCGCCCGCTCCGAACAGCTCATAGCGCTTGCCGTCGTCGCCGGTGAACCAGCTCATGTTCTCGATCACGGCCCGCACCTGCAGGTTCACGCGACCCGCCATCTGTGCAGCGCGCTGGGCCACCTTCTGCGCTGCGGGCTGCGGCGTGGTGACCACCAGCATCTCCGAGCGCGGCAGGAACTGCGCCAGCGACAGTGAGATGTCGCCGGTTCCGGGTGGCAGATCGATGAGGAGATGGTCGGGCTCGTCCCAGAAGACGTCGGACAGGAATTGCTCGAGCGCCTTGTGCAGCATCGGGCCGCGCCAGATGACCGGCTGATCCTCGCGGGCGAAGAAGCCCATCGACATGCACCGCACGCCGTGCGCCTCGGTGGGCACGACCATCTGGTCGATCACCGTGGGCGGGCGGGCAACGCCGAGCATCCGGGGAATGGAGAAGCCCCACACATCGGCGTCGATGACGGCGGTGCGGGTGCCTCGCTGGGCCAGCGCGATCGCGAGGTTGACCGTGACACTGGACTTGCCGACGCCGCCCTTGCCGCTGGCCACCAGCAGCACGCGGGTCTTGTTGCCGGCCTGAGCGAACGGCACCTCGCGGCCTTCGGCGTGTCCGTGGCCGGCGTGAGTGCCGGCTGACGCCGCCGGGTCGCCGATGAGCTGGGCCCGCAGCGCTGACTGCTCGGCCTCGTCCATCACTGTGAACTCCACGACCACGTCGTCGATGCCCTCAAGGGCGCATCCGGCCTCGCTCACGGCATGCGAGACATGCCCGGCAGCCGGCCAGTCGTTCGACGGCAGCGCCACCAGTACCTGCGCGGCACGTCCGGCCACCGCAGTGGCGCGCAGCATGCCCATCTGGCCGATGGGCCGGCGCAGCTCGGGATCGATGACGTCGGCGACGGCAGCAGCCAGCTGCTGATCAGTGACGCTGGCTGGTCCGCCGTTGGCGGCTGACCCTCGTCGCTTGCCCTTCATGGGGTGCCCCTGACCGGTTGCGATCGATTGCCGCGTGGTGACTGCACCGGCATTGCAGCCGCATCTGCTGCTCGCCAAGCACGCTACTGCCGCAACCGACAGTGGCCGCAGCGCATCGCGCTGGTGGCCGCAGTGCATCGCACTGGTGGCCGCAGCGCATCGCGCTGGATCGCCCACCGCCATCGCGGAGGTTCTTCGGTCGGCTATTCGAGTTCGGCTTGCATCTCAGTGATCGCGTTCTCGAGCGCAGCGGCCATGGCGGGCGGCGGGTTGCGTTGGAGTGCTGCGCCGTAGTAGCCGATGGCGGCTCCTAGGTCGTGCTCGATGAAACGTGCCGTGTAGCCGCGGAACACCCAGGGGTCGAACTCGCCGGGGTTGAGCGCCACGGCGGCATCCAGCGACGCAATGCCGGCGGCGATCAACTCGCGGTCGGGGATGCGCACCAGCAGCCAGCCGCGCAGTGCCAGTGCCTCGGTGTCGCTCGGGTCGTCGGCCAGCACCCGGTCCAAGTCGATGAGGGCCGACTGCAGATCGCAGCCCGCCCCGAAAGCGTCGGCCGCCTCCTCAGGACCGGACGGATCCTGCGACGACCGCGATTCGCAGTGGCGCAGATGCAGGCGGGCTGACAGCACGAGCGCGCCGCGCAGATCAGGGTCGAGCCGGAAGATCTCCTCGAGCGTGGCACGGGACTCATCGAGTTGATTCGCCGCAAACTGGCGCTGAGCGTCGACCAGCAGTGAACGGGCCGAGCGGTCGATGTCGCCCGTCAGGGTCTCCCCAGACAGACGAAGCCCAGCGGAGCGAGCCACCAGCACGCCTGCTGCCGCTCCGACAAGCACCAGGGCGCTGACCGTGACCACCGACGCGCCCCGCCAACCGGTTCTGCGGGCATGCCTGCGCGACGGGGCAACCTCACCCCCCGCGGTGGCTCGATCCTCAGCAGCTCGGTTCCCGTCGACCCCATCGGAGTCTGACGTACCGGCGGCACGGGCCTTCCAGCGGCGGGTAGCTGCCCACAGACCGGCCGCGGCCGCGGCGAACGCAGCCACTGGCAGCGCCCACACCAGCGTGCCCACCCCCTGCCCTGGCGGCAGCGCGTTCACATCGTCGCCGTAGGCGGCAGCAAGATCGGCCCTGATCTCGGTATCGCTGCGGCCGGCGTCCACCCACAGGTCGATCTGCCGGCGCATAGCTGCCGCGGCTGGCGCGTTCGACTCGAGCACGCTCTGTCCGTCACAGACCGGGCAGAGCGTTGCCTGTTTCAGCTCGTAGGCCCGTTCCGCCTCCGTTGCAGGCGGGCGCGACGCCGTCGCAGCAAGAACGGCGGCGATGACGGCCACGGCGACGACGGCAAGCCAGCCGATGCGCCGCACTACGGAACCTCGCCGGTTGGCAGACGTCGGCTGGGCCGGCGAGGTCGTGCCCGAGTCGCTCATAGCCAGTTCACGATCCCGGCTGGGGCGCTGCATCGCCGCTCGCGGCGCCCAGCAGCAGCGCGATGACTGCATCGGGATCGTCCGCGCTGATCTGCCCCTGCCAGCGGGCCGCCACGACACCGTCGGGCGTGATCAGGAACGACTCTGGCGGCCGCAGCACGCCGAACTCCACCGCCCAGCGCGAATCGACATCGTCGACAACCGGCCAGTCGCCGCCGAGGCGCTCATAGAACGCGACAGCGTCGGTCGTCCGGTCGCCGAACGGCACAGCCACCAGGACGCCGTCGCCCCAATGCCGAGCCGCCCACGCCGCAAGCGCGGGATGCTCACGCTCGCACGGCACGCACCACGACGCAAAGAAGTTGACGAGCACCCACCGCGGATGCGATGACAGCGGGCCCACAGCGTCGATGTCGAAACGCGCGACGTCATCGGGACCGATCCGCACACCGGGCAAGGCCTGTGCGCCGCCGGCATCCAGGAACGAAGCGGGCGGCCAGATGAGTTCGCCGCGCAATGGCGGGACCAGCTCGCCGATGAGGGGGCTCGCAGCGCGGATGCTGCCGCCGTCAGAATCCCGCGTCGCCAGCAGTGCGATCAGGCCCGCAGCCACCAGGCCGACGAGCACCGCCGCAACCCGCACCCACGAGCGGCCACGCAGCGCGGCCCGGCTGCTGTTCATGCGGATGCGCCAGTGCGCCGTGGGACGCGGTCGCGCGCACCGACGCGGGTCGGCACCAGGGCTGCGGCAATGCCCAGCACCAGCACGGCGCCGCCCAGCCACATCCACGCGACCAGGGGCTTGATGAGCACGCGCAGCGCGACCTCACTGTCGCCCTCTTCAGGGATGGTCGCCAGCGACAGATACACATCGTCGATCAGGCTCGTGGCCACCGACGGCGTCGAGATCGGCTGCCCGAACTCCGCGAAGCGCGTCACAGCCGGCTCGAAGACGCCTCGGTCCTCGACGTCCACCCGCACCCGCACCACCCGGTTGCCGTTCTCCATCTGATCAGTGAGTCCCAGGTAGGTGACCTGATGGCCGGCGACCACGCCGGACTCCCCCGGCGACAGCGTGAACTCGCCTTCGGACCCGTACGCGCTCGACGCGATGAAGCCGAAGGCGATCACGGCGACGCCGATGTGGGCGATCATGCCGCCGCCGGTTCGTCCCAGCAGGCCCCGCCAGCCGTTGCGCCGAACACCCAGCCACAGCAGCCGCGCAGCGCTGCCGATGACGAAGCCGCCCATGCCCAGCGCCAGCACCTGCCACAGACCATGTGCCCCGGCCCACACCGACAGCACCATCGCCAGCGCACCTGTCGCCGCCGGCCACAAGAGCCGCTTCGAGCGAAGCTCAGCCGGGGTGTCGCGCCAGTTGAGCGCCGGCGACAGCGCCATGAGGCCCAGCAGCGCGATGCCGATCGGTGCGAGCATCCGATCGAAGTACGGCCGCCCGACCGCCAGGCGCTCATTGGACACCGCTTCGGCCAGGAGCGGGAAGACCGTGCCGAGCATCACCACGAAGGCCGCGACCGCGAAGAGCAGGTTGTTGCCGAGGAACGACCCCTCCCGGGACCAGATCGAGCCCAGGCTGGCCGGGTTTCGCAGCGCCTCGCCGCGCCATGCCACCAGCACTACCCCGCTCACCACGATCACCGCAAAGAACGCCAGCAGGATCGGCCCCAGCGATGACTCGCTGAATTCGTGCACCGATTCGAGCACGCCCGAGCGCGTGAGGAAGGTGCCGAAGATGGTCAACGCGAACGTGATGATGAGCAGCGACAGGTTCCACACCCGCAGCATCTGGCGGCGCTGCTGGGTGATCAGCGAGTGCACGAACGCCGTGGCGGTCAGCCACGGCAGCAGCGAGGCGTTCTCGACGGGATCCCACGCCCAGTAGCCGCCCCAGCCCAGCACCTCATAGGACCACCAGGCGCCCAGCAAGATCCCTGCGCCCAGGCTGCCCCACGCCACCAGCGTCCAGCGGCGGGTATCGGCCAGCCAGCGGCTGTCGAACTGGCCCGTGACGAGCGCAGCCACCGCGAACCCGAACGGCACGGTGAACCCGACGTACCCGAGGTACAGCATCACGGGATGAATCGCCATCAGCGGATGGTTGCGCAGCAGCGGATTCAGTCCGCCGCCGTCGGCGGGAGGATCGGCAAGGGTGGCGAACGGGTTCGCCGGACCGGCCAGGAGCGCGAAGAAGAAGATGCACACGCCCAGCATCACGGCAAGCGCCCAGGCGACCGTCGGTTCTGCTGTGCGGGCACGGAAGCGCCATGCCGCGGCGCCGACATAGCCGCACAGCACCAGCGCCCACAGCAGGATCGATCCTTCGAGCGCGCCCCAGAGCGTGGCGATCTTGTAGATGAGCGGCGTGGCGATGGTGGAGTTGCGCGCCACGTAGGCCAGCGAGAAGTTGTCGCTCAGCAGCGCAGTCTCCATCGCAGCCACGGCCAGCACGCAGCCGACCGTCATCGCCGCGATCCACGCCAGCGCTTGGCGGCAGCGCGCCGGCTGCTGCAGCACCCTGGCTGCGACGAGCGTCGCAGCCCCGCCGAGCGCGCTGACGAGGCCGACGGCCACGCCGAGCGTGCCCAGCACGGCGATCACAGCCGGGGCACCTCGAAGGGGCAGTCGTCCAGGAAGCCTTCAGGCGGCTCGTTGGGGTCGGGCAGGCGGTCCTCGTTCGCCGCCACGTACTCGTTGGTGTGCTTCACCAGCATGTTGTCGCTCGAGAAGAAGTGAGTGTCCCGGCCCGCCACCGTCACGACGTCGCCCGCCACCCAACGGCCCTCGAGCACAACCGGAATCCAGGGAGACTCGAACAGGTCGGGCGGATCAACGCTGTGACGCACCGACACCGAAGCGCAGTTGTGAATCACTTCGAAGGTGGTCACTCCGCCGTCGACGGCCACCGAAGACGGCACCACCCGCCCCTGCAGACGGAACCTGCGATCACCCAGCTCGACCCGCTCGGCGATGGCCTCATCGGCGTTGCGGAAGAACAGCGTGGCATTGCGCAGGCCGGCAACTGTTGCCGCCCCGCCCGCGATGAGCAGCACGAGCACGAAGGCGCCGATCAAGGCCTTGCGCCTTCGCCCCAGCAACTGGCGTGCCTCGGCCCGGTCTGGCTCGGCGGGAAGGGGATGACGGGGGCTGAGATCGGTCACGGGCTGGTTTCCGCAGGCGACCTGCTCGGGTCAGGGCTGGCTCCCGCGGGGTCGATGCCGAGGTCACGGCCGAGCGCGCGGCCGCGGCGGACCACCCACATCGCGTAGACGACAATCGTCAGCGCGGTCAGCCCGTAGCCGGAGAACACGTTGGCTGCCCAGGTCATCGATCCGCCACCGATTCGTCGTGGCCCGACTCGCTGCGACGTTGCGCGAGCAGTTCTTCCAGAGCGGCCTCTTCGGCAAGCTCTTCCAGGCGCAGCACCCGGTAGCGGTGGATTCCGATCCACAACGCGATGACGGTGAAGGTGGCCCAGGAATACAGCAGCGTCCAAAGGATCTCGCAGTCATATTTTGAATTGAGGATGAGAACCTTGCAGCGGCCACCGGATCCGACACGCGTACTGGCTTCCTGATGCAGGGTGCGCCACCAGTCCACCGAGTAGTGGACGATGGGCAGGTTGACCACCGCGATGAGGGCCATCACTGCCGAGCGCCGAGCGCGGGAACGCGACTCGGCGGGGAGCCGCCGCAGCGCCAGGTACCCCAGGTAGGTCACGAACAGCAGCACGGTGGTGGTCAACCGAGCGTCCCACTGCCAGTAGGTGCCCCACGTCACCTTGCCCCACAGCGACCCGGTCACCAAGGTGAGCGCCGTGAACAGCACGCCGAGCTCAGCCGCAGCGCCGGCTACCCGGTCCCAATGGCGTGCCTGCCGATCGGCGATGACTCCCTCGGAACCGCCTGCTCCGCTGCGGGTTCGCCACAGGACTCGTGCGCTGGCGAACGCAGTCAGCGCGAAGCTGCCATAGGCGACCCAGATGGAGGGCACATGGGTGTACATCAACCGGACCGCATCCCCCTGCACCTCGTCGGCGGGCGACACCAACAGCGCCAGCACGGCCATGACGGCCGCTGCGGCAAGCGCGATTGCGCCGAGCACCCTCGTCGCAACACTGCCGGTCATCGACACGGATCCAATGCGCTGTGCCTGCCGGCGAAGGTCGGGCGGAGCGGCCTCGGTCATACTCAGGCATCCTCCAGCAGCGGTCCGGCTGCGGCCCAGCCCACTGCGGTGTAGGTGACGAGCACCACGGCGAGCAGTGCTGTCCAGCTCCAGCCTTGGTCGGCGCTGGTCCCGAGCGCTACGTCGAACGCCCGGGTTCCGGCCAAGAGCACCGGTGCTGCCACCGGGATCAGCAGCAGCGGGAGCAGGGTATCCGCCGACCGCAGACCTACCGTCATCGCCCCGTACAGCGTCCCGCAGATCGCGAACGCGGCCGTGCCGCACAGTCCTGCGACCACGACCAGGAGCCAGTCGTGGACGGTCACCGAGTAGAGCACCAGCAAGCCAGCGGCGGCGAAGAGGCCGACCACCACGAGCTGCAGTGCCAGCGCCGCGGCCTTGCCCCAGAGGATGGCAGCAGGCACGAGCCCTCCGAGGCGCAGCGCGTCCAGGTTCCCGCCTTCGGCTTCGATGTCGAAGCTGCGCTTGGCCCCGAGCACTGCACCGAACAGCACCGCCACCCAGAACAGACCTCCGGCTCCAGCACCGAGCAATGAGGGGTTCGCGTCGAGCGCGAATGCGAAGACCACCAACACCAGCAGCACGGTCGGGACGATCTGGACAAGGGTGACGCGCGCTCGCCACTCGATGACCAGGTCCTTGCGGCAGACGAGCCAGATCTCACGCCACATCGGTCGGGCCATCAGTCTTTGGCGCCGAGGCAGCCGTCTCGACGCGGCCGCCGGCCAGCAGTACCTGGCGAGCGGCCGCGACGCGGGAGCGGCCCGTCTCGTGCGTTGCGAACATCACCGTGGCACCTGCCTCGACTGCGTCGGCCAGCAGCTCATCAAGCGCGTCCCGGCTCGAGGTGTCGAGCCCGGCATGCGGTTCATCCAGCAGCCACAGCCGAGGGCGCGCGATGGTCAGGCACGCCAAGGCCACCCGCCGCTGCTGGCCTTCGGACAGCCGTCGAATGGCCACATCGCCGAGCCGGCCGCCGAGCGCGAAGCGTTCGATCGCCGCTGACACCTCGGCCGCTCCGGCACGTTGCACGTCGGCGCAGTGACGCAACTGGTCGCTGACCCGCAGATCGCCGTACAGCGGGGATCGATGGCCCAGCAACCCCACGTGAGGCCTCACCGAGCGACGCTGCGCTCTCAGGTCAAAGCCGAGCACCTCGGCCAGCGCGCCTCGCACGGGTACGAGTCCCGCGCACGCCCGCAGCAGCGTGGTCTTGCCCGCTCCGTTGGGTCCTCGCAGGCAGACCATCTCGCCGGCTTGCACGCTGAGATCCACTCCCGCCAATGCGGGAAAGCGGTCCAGCAGGGCCACGACGCCCTCGAAGGCAACGGCAGCGCCCACGGAAAACCAAGGCTACGGCCGCGCGTCTGTTCAGGGTGTGGCGACCACCGCAAGCACGTCGCCTTCGGCCACGGAGTCGCCCTCGGCCACGTGCATCTCCGCCAGCGTCCCGCCTTCGGGTGCCGTGACGGGGATCTCCATCTTCATGGACTCGAGGATGAGCAGCTCGTCGCCGGCGGCGACAGCAGTGCCCACCTCGGCGACCACTTTCCACACAGTCGCGGTCAACTCAGCTCGAACGTCCAGCACGTTGTCTCTCCTCCAGAGGCCCGGAGCGAAGGGCCGCCGCAAAGCTAATCGCGCCCGCCGGCAGAGTGCTCGCAACCGCCGCAGCGCCCTCTGTTGAGGCAACGTCTCGACGATTGCCGCATCCCTGAACGTTCGCGCGCTACTCGGTATCTTCTGAATGCGGTGTTCTTCATCGCACTCGTCACCATCATCGGACTCGGCGTCGGCTTCGCCGTCGCGCTGGTAACCGGCAGCACGCCACCTGAGATCTTCAGCCGGCTTCGCGTGCTGCAGGTCAACCACTGGCCGGTGCTGGCGCTCGGCGCAGTCCTGGCGCTGGCGGTGGGGTTCGACACCAACATGCTCGCGGGCAGATTCGCGCTGGGCATCTCGCTGGCACTGCTGCTCGCAGGATGCCTGCTCAACCGGCACATCACCGGTGCCCGAGTCGTCGCTGTCGGCATTGCCGCGAACCTCGGCGTGCTGCTCGCCAACGGCTACCTGCCGGTGAGCGAAGGCGCAGTCGTGGCCGCCGGCATCATCGACTTCGAAGGTCTCGACCGGGTGCTGCTGGGCGCTGCGCGGCGGTGGTCGAACGACGCGACGATCGCAGCATGGCTGGGCAGCGCGATACCGCTCGCGCCACTGCGAGACGTCATCACGCTGGGCGATGTGGTGACCGCCGCCGGATTGGTCAACGTCGGATTCCGGTTGATGTCGCCGAGCGCGTGGGATCTGCGCCGGTCAGCCGCGGCATCGCGGGCCCACTTCGAGGAGTACGACGAACCTTCGGTCGTGCTGCGGCCCGCAGCTCAGCCCACGACGCTGGAGCACCCACCGCTTGCCGGTGCGGCACCAGCGGAACTCTCGCTGGCGGAGGAACCGGCAGCCGCCCCGGCGGAACCGAGCCCCGTACCAGCACACGCCGAGCCGGCCTGGGCGAATCGAGTCGAGCCCGCGCCGTGGCCGGCCCCTGCACCATGGCCGCACGAGCAGCACACCGATGATGTCGCCGCACCCGGCCGAGCCTCCGGCGACGAGCCGACCGGCAGCCACGATCCCCAGCTCTTCGGAGCCTGAACGCCACGACGGGCGCCGGCCTCGGCGCCACCGACTTAGTCGTCGGCCGAACCGAACGGCATCAACTTCTCGACGAGGATGCGCCCAAGCTCGACGAAGCGCAGTACATCGGGTGGCCAGGACCCGCTCACCAGTTGCATACGTGCCTCCACGAGCAACGCGTCGACGCCCGCTTGGGGAATCTTGCCCTGAGACGCTGCCAGCAAGAGCTCCGGCAGCAGAAATCTCCAATCGTCTTCGAAGCGCCCTCTGAGTTCGCCGATCAACGCTTCGCATTCGTTGCCGTCGGCACCCCACCAAGCGCGCGCAGGTGCCGTCCAGCGGAGAATCGAGGCGTGAAGGATCCCGTCGAAATAGGAACGGAACGCGTTGGGGAGATCAAACCGCACCCATTCCGGCACCTCCTGGTCGACGCGTCGCAGGAGTGCCGATTGCATCGCGGCACCGACCGCGACGAGCACATGTCGATCATCCAGGTTGCCGTAGAACGAAGTCAGACGCAGTTGCTGCCTAGCGGGGCTCCAGAACGGACTGGGTTGCGGCTCTGCGGCATCGGCGTCGGGTTCGAGCCAGGCGAGACGTTCCCTCCATAGCGCTTCTGTACCGTCGATCGATCCCTGCAACCACTGATCCTGGACTTGGCTGAGAACCCTGAACTCGTCATAGAACGGTGATGTCCGCGGCAGGTAGGTCAGCCACAGCGCCAGCAATCGTGCAGCGCCGCTGCGACCACGGAAGGTGTTCCTCAACGCCCGCCAAGTCTGCCGATCAGCGGGGTGAGCGTGTATGGCAAGTCCGTGCATCTCGGGCGGTGTGCCAAGTTCCCGGCACGCGTCTTGTACCCGCACCACAAGTTGCTGCAACGTTGCACCGCTTCGTACACCAGGCACCACGAGCAGCAATGAGGCCTGCGAACTTGCACACGAGGACGCAGCGTTGAGTTCGTCGTCCACGAACACAGATTCAACGGTGGGGCACACTGATTGCGCGATGGCCAGCACTTGGTCTTTCGCCGCTTCGTCATCGCCCCCGACTGGTCGGAAGATCGGGAGTTGCTCTCGACCGCAGACCGCTGCCGTCGGCTGCCCATCCCGAACCGCTTGTAGGGCATCAGCGATCTCCTCTCTATCGCGGTCGCGATCCGGCAGAGCGTCGAGTTCGCTTATCCGTCGCTCGACCAGATCCCGCGTCGTCGCTGGATCGCCTAGCAGCACCTCAATGCTGAAGCTCACACCTTGGTTAGGAAGGCGCAACACGGGCGACGAAGCCACTGGTCCGACTTCCGCCGCCGTCAAACACACGCCGCTGCACGGATTGCCCGTAGACACTTGGTCCGCCGTTGGGGAGTGGCTCTGATAGGCCTCGAACAGGCTTGCGTTGCGCCCTCCCTCCTGAATGTCGGGCATGATGCGCGTGGGCTGAGGCAGCACCATTGCAGCGAATGACCGCGGATCGATCTCGACGACTCGGGCCCGGTCGACTCGCTGGCACTCGGCGCAAGAATCCGGCCCGTCAAAGATTGGCTGCATTTCCCCAAGCGCCAACCACGGGGCTTGCCGTCCCTGCGCGACATGCGACGGAACCGACTGTGCTTGGTCGCTACCACGGGAGACCAAACACTCTGCACGCCAATGTTCGCCTGTGGTTTCCTGCAACGTGTCTCGGAGCATGCGGTAGGTGCGGCCCGTTGAACTCACCGACAGAAGTGCCAGGACACTGAGCCCCTCGAATGCTGAGAACCGCTCCAGATACTCGAATCGACTGATTGGGTATGAGTCGAGCGTCTCCACTGCCGCGATGCCGCGTGGAGCGAACTCTCGGGTTGCTATCGCAGCCAGCCGTAGCACGTGGTCCAGATGCTGCACGATGGGCATCAACGTGCCCGAGTCGGCCACCATGGCGATGTTCTGGCTGAGACTGCCATGAAGCCAGCTCGCAAGGGCTGGAGCAGCACGGTGATCGCGAAACACGTCCGCAATGCGCACGAACGTGCCCGTGTGATGCCCGGATGGGAGACGGTAGTGATACTTGGTCGGTCTCCAGATCGCGTTCCCGGATCGCAGCAGGGCATCGAGTTCCACCGCGCGGCAACGAGCAAGCACTTCGCCCGAAACCGCGGTGCTCGTCTGAGCATCAGCGGCAACCGGCATCTCGACAGCGCCGACGGCGACGGCGGGAAGCCCGTGATCCGCGAGCGCGGACTCCACGCTTGAGGCCACCTCGTCGACCGTCGGCGGCCAATCCCTTCCAGCCAGCGAGATCGGTTCATTGGAGGCTCGCCACCGGAGCCTGGGGCTCCTGACGATCACCTGCGATGCGTCGCTCAGAGTCGCCGGGGGAGTTCTCCTGAGAACAGCCTTGACGGTTTCCCACTCGATGGCTTCTACATCCATGTCGAGAAAAAAGACTCCGCCCTCTTGGGGCGTCATCATTACCTGAACGGTCGATGCCGTTAGGCGGCCGTACCCGTCACCATGGCGATTCGCCGGGGCCATAGCGGAGTCGGCTATGCGGCGTCTTGGTGACCGACGCGGCGCTCGTCCCCCGCCTCGCTAGATCGGTATGCAGAGAATGGCAAGTGCTCGGCCTCCGCGGCCTCCGCGCGTACGCCCTCATCGTCGACCGCCTGGAGCATGACGTGAATCAACGTGCCTTGGGCACCGGGCAGCTCGGGCGAGGTGATGACCGATTCGGCGTCGTCCTCGGCGAATCCACGAGTTCCGAGCCTCAGCACGCAGCCGTCTTGGGCCGTTGTCATGATGTCGAGAGCGCCCACCCACTCAGTTGCCCTGGCCTGCGTCGCATTCAGCCCATAGCCATTGTGATTCGGAATCTGGCGCTCACCAAACGCGTGGAACACCAGAGTGCGGAGCAGTTCAATATCTGCAATGTCCACCCAGTCCTCATACCCGCCTGCGTCCCGCACCGCGGAGTAGGCGGCTGCGTCCTGGTGCAGGGCCGTCGGAATGCCGATGCCATTGTCAGCGACGATGACGTGCAACCGGTTCCAGCTCGCCCGTCGATCATCACGACGAGCGCCTCCCCTGGTGACCGAGAGCACGGCGTACGCCATGCTTGACTGGCTCCACTTGTGAACGTTGTCGATGAGTTCTGAGACGACAACATCGGCATCGTTGACGAATCGGTAGAGACCCTCATGCGAGATCGCAGGGGACCCAAGCTGTAGCCCACCCAACCAGGGGTAGTGCAACCCGCACTTGGTGGTCTCCGGCACCCGCCGCCTCGGACCTGCCAGATCGGGCACGACGCGGAGTTGGTCGCCGTCAAGTTCGTCGAACACCTCCCACGCCACCCCAGGCAAGCGTGGGCTGTGCCGTCGCAGATCGCTATACAGATGTGTCCAATCGAATTTGGCCTCGTTCTTGTGCTCCAGTCGCGCCGACCGATTGGTCGCGGCGGTCACCAAGCCGGTGCGGCCAAGAAATCTCATCGGCGCCGAGCCTGCTTCGGGAAGGATGACTGCAAGCGTCTCACCGTCGACTGAAGGTGCAACTGGGGCGTGTCCCATGAGCCACCAACCCAGGCCGCTCCACGCAACCATGTCGGCGTGCGCGGCGCGGTCGTGCTTGAAATCGGAGAGATCGATCTCACGCTGACCCAACGTCAGTCTCCCGACCTCGCTCTCAACCCGGCTGAGATCGACAAGTCGTTGCGCCGTCGTCAAGTTGCTTCCTCCTCGGTCGCGCGGTACAAACCATATTCCGCCATGGCGGTCCGTTCATCAGTGATTTCCGTCGACCGCTGATCCGCCGTTCCGAATCATGCGTTCCACTGGAGCCACGTCTGTCCGGTGGCACGGGCCGAGATAATGGGGCCGTGGACGATGTTCTCGCTCGGCGAGCTCGGCTGAAGCGGATCACCAGCCTGGGGCAACGGACCGGGTACGGCCTCTATGTCGCGTCGCTCATCTGCGGCGCCATCGGCATCCGCTGGGGATACACGCCGCTGCTCAGCACGCTGATCGCCGTGGCACTCGTGGTCGGCTCGATGCTGCTCGCGCCGACCATTGTCATGAGCCACGGCATCAAGGCCGCCGAGCGCGAGGAGCGCCAGGCCGCCTCAGCCGGCTCGTCTGAGTAACCGACTGGGTAGGCGAGGACCGCATGCCAGAAATTGCAGGCACTGCCGCCGCGGCCGACGACGAAACGCCCGGGGCGCTCGACGGCGTACGCGTGGTTGATCTCACCACCGTGCTCATGGGGCCGATGGCGTGCCGGATGCTGGGAGACCACGGCGCCGACGTCATCAGGGTGGAATCGCTGGACGGCGACTCCACGCGCAATGGTCTTCCCGCCCGATCCGCCGGCATGTCCGGCTTCAGCCTCAACATCCAGCGCAACAAGCGATCCCTGGCGCTCGACCTCAAAGCCCCCTCCGGTCGTGCTGCCATGGGGCGGCTGCTTGCGAGCTCCGACGTGCTGGTCACCAACATGCGAGCTGCCGCACTCGAACGGCTCGGCCTCGACGCCGACTCACTGCGAGCGCAGCACCCGCAGCTCATCTGCTGCCGAGCGAACGGCTACGGCAGCGCCGGCCCCTATCGCGACAAGGCGGCGTACGACGACGCCATCCAAGCGGCGTCAGGCCTGTCGAATCTGATCGCTCGCATCGGCGGCGAACCGGGCTTTGTCCCCTCGGTGATCGCGGACAAGGTCACCGGGCTGCATGTCGTCGAAGCAGTGCTGGCGGCCTTGTTCCATCGCGAGCGAACCGGTGTGGCGCAGACCATCGAAGTGCCCATGTTCGAGACGATGGTGGCGTTCAACCTGGTGGAGCACTACCGCGGGGCGGTGTTCGAGCCGCCTGAGGGACCGTTCGGCTATGACCGGCTCCTCACGCCCCACCGGCGTCCCTACCCCACCGCGGACGGCTGGGTGTGCCTGCTGCCCTACAACGATGCCCAGTACCGAGCCTTCTTCGCGTTCGTCGAGCGACCCGAGCTGGCCGACGATCCGCGCTTCGCCGACCACAACTCGCGGATCGCGCACATCGACGAGCTGTACGCACTGTTCGGGGAGCTCTCGGTGCGCCGCACGACCGATGAGTGGATTGCCTACTGCGACCGCCACTCCATTCCCGCGGCACGGGTCATGGACTTGGCAGAACTCGACACCGACCCCCAGCTCGCCGCGGCCGGCCTGGTGAGCATCTCCGAGCACCCCACCGAGGGGGCATACCGCTACGTGGCCGATCCGGTGGTCTACTCAGCGACGCCGACACGGTTGCGGCGCCACGCCCCGCTGCTGGGCCAGCACGCGGTCGAGATCCTCAGCGAGCTGGGCTACGACGCGAACGAGATCGACGCGCTGCGCGACAAGGGCGTCATCATCGCGCCGAGCTGACGCCGCCCGTGACGCTGCTCAGTCGCTGCGTCCGCCGATGCCCTTCTTCAAGGCGCTGATTGCAGCGTCTCGCACCGGGATGAACGCGACGAGGACGATGGCGGTGGCCACGTCCATGCCGAAACGGCCGAGCGACAGCAATTCCATGTTCGTTCCGAATCCGAGATCGAGCACGTCGTTCGCACCGTTGACTTGCGAAATCAGCACGAAGAGGTACGCCCAGATCAGGTTCAGATTGCCTCCGATGATCGGAATGGACTTGAGCGTGTCGTTCACCTTGATCGCATCAAGGACACTGTCCACGACCACCATCGCACCCTGGAACACCATGCCCAGGATGATCAGCGTCAGGATTGTCGCCATCATGCCAATCGACCCCCTTTGGTCGGCAATACGGCTGAAGTTGCCATCCGCCCCCGCAGGCGGCAACCACCGCACACACTAGTCAATCTCATTGCGTTCGTGTGACATTTTCATGACAGTCTTCGATGCGTCAGCGAGGCACCGCGCAACTGGTGGGCGGCAGGGATCGGCCTTGGGCGAAGCGCGCCGGTAGCTTTGCGCCGCATGACGCAGGTGCCCGACAGGCCCACCGTCGACGGGCTCGAAGCGAAGTGGTCGCAGCGCTGGGAAGCGGACGGCGTGTACCGCTTCGATCGCACCGCCACCCGCGACCAGGTGTTCAGCATCGACACGCCGCCGCCGACGGTGAGCGGCTCGCTGCACATGGGGCACGTGTTCAGCTACACCCACACCGACAACATCGCCCGCTACCGGCGCATGGCGGGCCACGAGGTCTTCTACCCGATGGGGTGGGACGACAACGGTCTGCCCACCGAGCGGCGCGTCCAGAACTACTTCGGGGTGCGCTGCGACCCCTCGCTGCCCTACGACGAGAACTTCGAGCCGCCCGCCGACGGCGGCGATCCCAAGGCGGTGGAAGCCCGGGGCGAGCTGGCGATCTCGCGCCGCAACTTCATCGAGCTGTGCCATGTGCTCACCGCCACCGACGAGCACGCCTTCGAGGCGCTGTGGCGCCAGCTCGGGCTGAGCGTGGACTGGTCGATGACCTACGCCACCATCGACGAACGCTGCCAGCGGATCGCGCAGCGGGCATTTCTGGGAAACCTTGAACGCGGCGAGGCGTACCAGATCGAGGCGCCCTCGCTGTGGGATGTCACCTTCGGCACTGCTGTGGCCCAGGCTGAGCTCGAAGACCGCGAGCGGCCCGGCGCCTACCACCGCATCGCCTTCAGGCGCACCGGCCCTCAAGGATCGGCCGAAGGCCCGACGCCAGGCGGCACCGTCGAGATCGAGACCACCCGGCCGGAACTGCTGGCCGCATGCGTGGCGCTGGTGGCGCACCCCGACGACGAGCGCTACCAGCCGTTGTTCGGCTCCACGGTGCTGACTCCCCTGTTCGAGGTGGAAGTGCCGGTCGTGGCGCACAAGCTGGCCGAGCCCGACAAGGGCACCGGCATCGCCATGATCTGCACGTTCGGCGACACCACCGACGTGACGTGGTGGCGCGAGCTGGACTTGCCCGTGCGGGCGATCGTGGACCGCCGAGGCCGCATCGCCGCCGATCCGCCCCACGGCGTCGACTCCCCTGCGGGTCGCGAGGCATACGAACGCCTGGCCGGCCGTACGGTGGGCGGGGCCCGCACGGCAACCGTCGAGTTGCTGCGCAACTCCGGCGACCTCATCGGCGAGCCCCGCCAGATCACCCATGCCGTCAAGTTCTTCGAGAAGGGCGACCGGCCGCTGGAGATCGTCTCGAGCCGCCAGTGGTACATCCGCAACGGCGGGCGCGACCCAGAGCTGAGAGATGCGCTGATCGCCCGCGGCTCGGAGATGACCTGGCACCCGCCCTACATGCAGGGCCGGTACACCAACTGGATCGAGGGCCTGAGCGGCGACTGGCTGATCAGCCGGCAGCGCTACTTCGGGGTGCCGATCCCGCTGTGGTACCCGCTCGACGACGCCGGCGAGCCCATCTGGGAACAGCCGCTCGTGCCCGACGACGGCGCCCTGCCCGCTGACCCCAGCAGCGATGTGCCAGCCGGCTACGACGAATGGCAGCGGGGCCAGCCGGGCGGCTTCGTCGGCGATCACGACGTGATGGACACCTGGGCGACATCGTCGCTGACGCCGCAGATCGCCTGCGGGTGGAGCGAGGACCCGGACCTGTGGGAGCGCACCTACCCCATGGACATGCGCCCCCAGGGCCACGACATCATCCGGACTTGGCTGTTCTCGACCGCAGTGCGCAGCCACTTCGGACATGACTGCGCGCCCTGGCACCACTGCGCGCTGTCGGGCTGGATCCTCGACCCGGACCGCAAGAAGATGTCCAAGTCCAAGGGCAACGTGGTGACGCCAGTGGACCTGCTGGACACCTACGGCGCCGACGCCGTGCGCTACTGGGCTGCCAACGGCCGGCCCGGCACCGACACGGCCTTCGACGAAGGGCAGATGAAGATCGGGCGCCGGCTGGCGATCAAGCTGCTCAACGCCGCCAAGTTCACCCTGACCCTGACGGCTGGAGCGGCGCCTGCCGATGGCGGGACCGGGGTGCGCAACCCGCTGGACGCAGCACTGCTCGGCGAGCTGGCCGAGCTGGTGCGCGTGGCCACCGACGCATTCGAGAACTTCGACTACGCCC
Source organism: Acidimicrobiales bacterium (assembly GCA_965116715.1). Taxonomy (GTDB): domain Bacteria; phylum Actinomycetota; class Acidimicrobiia; order Acidimicrobiales; family Poriferisodalaceae; genus Poriferisodalis. Next base: position 2,996,167 of record OZ220724.1, on the reverse strand, counting down.
GTGCCTTGGAACGGGCCGAGCAGTTCTTCTGGCGCTTCACCGACGACTACGTGGAGCTGGCCAAGGGTCGGGCCTACGGCGGGCAGGGCAGTGAGGCGGCCACAGATGCCCACCTCGCATTGACTGTGGCGCTCGATGTTCTGCTGCGATTGTTTGCACCCTTCTTGCCCTTTGTCACCGAAGAGATCTGGTCGTGGTGGCGCGAGGGCTCAGTGCACCGGGCGACCTGGCCCGATGCGGACGAGATCGCCGCGCTGGTTCCTGACCATCCGTCGGGCGCGTTCGAACTCACGGCATCGGTGCTCAGCGAGGTTCGCAGGGCCAAGACCGAGGCCAGGCGCAGCCTTCGCGTGCCGGCAGAACAGGTGACGGTCAGCGCCGCGGACGACCACATCGCCACGCTGGGGCAGACGCGGGCCGACTTGATCGATGCAGGACGCATCGAGCGCCTGATGTTCGTGGCGGACGATTCGCTCGCACATCCCGACGTCAGCGTGACGCTGGCGCCGGCCGACGCCTAGTTCATCCCGACGATCGGCCGAGCCCGACTCTTTGGCGGTTGCGGCGGCCCCGTTCCCAGGCCGCAGCCGGAGGCCGCTGCGTCTACAGATCGCTGTCGGCGCCGTCTGAGTCGTCGACCTCGGCTTCCGTCGGCGCAGCGACCGTCTGGAAGGCGCTCACGGCCGGCTTGGCATCGGACTCATCGATCTCGCCGCTGCGCACCCACACCGTTCGCTGCGGGAACGGGATCTCGATGCCGGCCTCGTCGAACGCGTCCTTGATGCGCTTGCGCATCAGGCGCGCCGTTGCCCACTGCTCGGAGGGCTCGGTCTTGAGCATGACCCGGATGGTGACCGCATCTGCGCCGAAGGCCTGTACTCCGGAGAGAGTGGGCTCTTCGAGCACCGTGGTGCTCTCGCCTTGCTCCTGCCACACCTCGTCCGCAACGCGCTTGATGATCGTCATGGCCTCGTCGAGGTCGGTGTCATAGGCCACGTCCAGGTCGAGCGGTACCCGGGCCCACAGCTGCGACATGTTGCCCACCCGGGCGATCGCGCCATTTGGCACATGCCAGACCGTGCCCGAGATGTCGCGCAGCCGCGTGGTGCGCAGCCCGACCGATTCGACCGTGCCGACCGCGTCGCCGAGGTCGACCACGTCGCCGACGCCGTACTGGTCCTCGATGAGCATGAAGACGCCGGTCAGCAAGTCCCGCACGATCGACTGCGCGCCGAAGCCCACGGCGACGCCGATGATGCCGGCGCCTGCAATGAGCGGCCCGAGGTTCACGTCGAACTCGCCGAGCAGCATCATCAGTGCGACAGCCCAGATGATGGTGGTGGCGACGCTCTTGAACAGCGTCCCCAACGTCGTCGCTCGCTGGCTGGCACGCTCGGTGCGCTCGCGCAACAGCTTCATCTTGTCGGCGAGCCGCTCGGGGTCCCACGTCCGGCCCTCTTCTGCGGTGCGGGCGGCTTCGTCTTCCTCGGCGTGTTTCTTGTCCGAAGCGATGCGCTCCACCATGTGGTCGATGGCCCGACGCATGACCCGGCGGGCGATGATCGCCAGCAGCAGGATCACCAGCACCGTGAGCGGCTTGTCCACGATCCACACCGACGCCTGCGCAAAGCCCTCGCTGCCCGTCCAGGCTAGGATGCGCTCGCAGACCCAACTCGGCTCGGTGCCGCACACCTCAGTGCTGCGGCTGGCTTCGAGCAGCGCGTCAACGGCGTCAGTCGCCGAGGGGGTCTGCGCCAAGAGGTTCATCATCGCCGCAGCCTAGGAGTCAGCCCCAATCCTGTGTGCCCACCCACGGATGCCTAGCATCGCTGCGATGTCAGAGGACCTTGCCCGCGACGGCACCGACCATCGCACACAGCCCCATCACGCTCGGGCCGACGACCCGGAAGCCGCCGTGCTCTACGAGCTCGCGGGCGGGGTGGCGACCATCACGCTGAACCGGCCCGACTACCGCAATGCGCTGAGCGTCGAGATCGTGAACGGTGTCGGCGATCATTTCGAAGCGGCACTGGCCGACCCGCAGGTGCGGGCGATCCTGTTCACGCACGTCGGCAACACGTTCTGCGCCGGTGCGGACTTGCGCGCCGCCCAGCCCGGGGTGCCCCAGCCGACGCTGCGCCACAACTTCACCGAGATCCTCGAAGAGATCATGACCTGCGACAAGCCCGTGGTGGGTCGGCTGGCCGGTCACGTCACCGCTGGCGGTGTGGGGCTGGCTGCGGCCATGGACATCTCGATTGCCGCCGACGATGCCATCATCGGCTTCACCGAGGTCCGCATCGGCGTGGCACCCGCGGTGATCTCGGTGGTCTGCCTGCCGAAGCTGCGCCGTGCCGACGCCAGCGAGCTGTTCCTGGAGGGCGAGCGGGTGCCTGCCCCCCGAGCGGCTGCGGCCGGGCTGATCAACCGGGCGGTGCCCCGCGACCAGCTCGACGACGAGGTGGCTGCCACGCTGGCTCGCCTGGTGCGCGGCGGCCCCAACGCCCTGGCCAACACCAAGCAGCTGGTCGCCAGAGTGCCCCAGATGCCCCGGCACGAAGCCTGGGAGTGGACGGCCGAACTCAGCCAGCGACTGTTCCAGAGCGACGAGGCAGCCGAGGGCATCGCAGCCTTCCGCGAACGACGCGACGCGAGCTGGGTCCCGCCCGAGTCCTGAGCACTTCAGGCACGTCTGCGGGTTCGGCGGTAGCGTCAGCCGCCGTGAGCGGGCAGGTGCATCTCGAACGCGACGGCCACGTGGGCCGCATCATCCTGGACCATCCGGAGCGGCACAACGCCATCAGCGCGCAGATGTGGAACGGCATCACCGACGCCGCGACCGAATTGGAGAACGACCACGAGATCCGGGTGGTGGTCATCCGCGGCGCCGGCGAGCGTGCCTTCGCGGCGGGCGCCGATATCAGCCAGTTCGGCGAGCAGCGGTCTGACGCGAGCGGCAACCGTGACTACGACGACACGACGTCCAAGGCGCACGCTGCGCTGCTGGGACTGTCCAAGCCGCTCATCGCTGCCATCCACGGCTACTGCATCGGCGGCGGTCTGGCGGTGGCCCTGACAGCCGACCTGCGCGTCGCCGCCGAGGACGCCCAGTTCACGATCCCCGCCGCCCGCCTCGGGCTCGGCTACGGCGCCGCCGGCATCGGCACACTGATGCGGCTGGTCGGACCTTCTGCAGCCAAGCGCATCTTCTTCCTGGCCGACCGGTTCAGAGCGCAGGAAGCCCTGCAGATGGGTCTCGTCAACCGGGTCGTGCCCAAGGCGCACCTCGAAGCCTCAGTCGACGAATGGACCGATCTCATCGGCCAGAACGCCCCGCTGACCATCGCTGCCGCCAAGGCGGCGCTGACCCAGTGGCAGAAGCCGGAGTCTCAGCGTGACTTCACCGAGGTCGAGGCCATGATCCGGGCGTGCTTCGACAGCGAGGACTACCAGGAAGGCGTGGACGCGTTCATGAACAAGCGCCGACCGGAGTTCAAGGGCCGCTGAGCGAGTCGCCGCAGCGTCTCAGCGAGATCCTCCCTCGCTGCCGAACGCATCGGGGATCTCCATGTCAGCCACGAGTTCGAGGTACGTGCTGAGGCGCTCAGCCGGGAGCCGGCCGTCCTCGACGGCCGCGGCGACTGCGCAGCCCGGCTCGACCGTGTGCGTGCAGTCGGCGAAGCGGCAGTCGTGGGCAAGCGCAGCGATCTCGCCGAACGTCTGCGCCAGGCCGACCTGAGCGTCGGCGGGAGGGCGCAGCCCCAGATCGCCCCCCCAAGGGACCAAGTCCTGCAGGCCCGGCGTGTCCACGACCGTCCCGCCACCAGAGCCGCCGACCGGGACGAGCTGGCGGCGCACGGTGGTATGGCGGCCACGGCCGTCCGGGCTCAGGGGAGCCACCGGTACCACGTCGGCTCCTGCGAGCCGGTTGACCAGCGATGACTTGCCGACTCCGGACGGTCCGCTGAGAGCGACCGTGGCGCCGTCGTCGGCCAGAGCACCGAGGCTCTCGAGCCCCCGACCGTCGAGAGCGCTGGTAGCCAGGATCGGCACCTCTGCCGCCGCAGGGCCGAGCCGGCGGCGCAGCGCGTCGACCGTTGCCTCGTACTCGGTGGTCGACACCGTGTCGATCTTGTTCACGACGATCACCGGCCGAGCACCGCCGCTGAACGCCGCCGTGAGGTACCACTCGATCCGGTGGCCGACTGCGGCCGTCTCCGGTGAGGCGGCATCGCCCGCGGATGCTGGCGTCGTGACCACCGCCAGGATGTCGGCATTGGCCGCCACGAGCTGCGGGCGAGTCCGCGGCCCGGGAGCGCGGCGGCACAGCAGCGAGACGCGATCCAGCACGCCGGCAATCGCCACGCGACGGTCGTGACGGGCTTCCAGCGAGCGAACGACCCAATCGCCCACCGTCGGGTAGTCGAACGGCGTTCGGGCCGCACGGCGCGCCGTGGCATCGAGCGCTCCGGTGGCTTCGCCCGAGGCATCGACCAGTTCATAGGCGCCCCGATGCTCGACCGCGACCCGGCTCACCGTGTGCCCGTCCGGTATGTCCGCGCCGGGAGCGGCCCGGCGCAGCCAGCCGAGTTGCGCCATGCCGGACGCGGCGCCGTCACTCACGACGCAGCCACACCTCGTCGTAGCGACCGACGCCGAGTCGCTGCCCTTCGACCACACTGCCGTCGGGAAGCGACGTGCGCCCCAGGCCTGCGACATCCGCCGTCGCCGCCACGACGCTCGATGAGTAGTTCAGGTACACGTACGGCGCCTCGTTCGCGAGTTCCAGCATGAACTGCGCTACTGCGTCACGCCGTTCGTTCCCTGCGTCAGTCGACTTGATCAGACTCACCAGCGCTGCCAGGTGCTCGCCGGTGAGGTTGGACACGTTCAGCGGCGTCGTCCGGACTGGGCCGACAGCGGCCGACGCCAGGGTTCCCGGATCGGATTCGCCGCCGACACGCCAGCACGTCGCCCCGAAATCGCCGGCGAAGGACGGGCTCTGGATCACCGAGCCCATGACCCGGCTGATCAGTCCCGTGCGGGCGAGCGTCTCGACATCGACGTCGACCAAGCCGGTGCCTTCCCATTGACGCTCGAGCTCGGCGGTCATGCGCGAGAGCGCAAGGTCGTCCGTGCACAGCACCCTGACCCGTAGCGGCTCGCCGGGGTCCCGGCCGTCGGAGCGTTCGGGGTCCTCGGTGTACTCGCGCAGCAGCGAAAGGGCGCGCTCCGCGTCATGGGTCGGCCAGGCCGCCGCAGCTTGCTCCGAGTGCCAGATGCTGGCGGGCGACCACCATTGCGTTGCAGCCAGCGAATCGACATCGGGTCCCAGTGCGGAGACGAGTCGCTCCTGGTCTGCTGCGGCCACCAACGCCCGCCGTACCCGGACATCGTCGAGCGGGGCGCGCAGCAAGTTGAACAGCACGACGCCGGCGTTGTCGTCGAATCGCCGGATGGCGGTGAGCGGGCGGCCCCCGCCATCGGTGGCTGCGGCCGCGGCCGTGGACAGCTCGGCCGATCTGGACATCAGAATGTCGCCGCGACCGTCCAGCAACGCCGCGAGCCGCTGTCGCTCATCGGCGATCTCGGTGAACACGATCTCTGCCGCCCACGGCAGCCTCGAGCCGTCCGCGGCAGTGCGCCAGTAGTCGGAGTTTGCCTCCAGCACCGCCGGCTCCCCCACCGACCAGCGCCGGAAGACGAACGGCCCGGTGCCGACAGGCGACCTGGCGAAGATGCCCGGGTCTGCCTCGGCGGCGACAACGGAGAAGACCCGCCCGACCGGGCCCGCCAGCGCAGCGGGAAGGCCGGCGTTGGGCTCTCCCAGTTCGATGACCAGGGTGAGCTCGTCGATGACGATGACTGAGGTGATGCGAGCGTCCCGCAGGTGGCCGCTGCTGGCCCGGCCGGAGCGCAGGTAGTCGTCGATGCCGGTCTTGACGGTGAGTGCATCCAGCGGCTGGCCGTCGGTGAAGCTGATGCCGGGTCGCAGGGTCACCGTCCATCGCTGTAGCGAAGGGTCGGCAGACACCGACTCCGCCAGCCAGGGTTCGACCGATCCGTCAGGCAGCACGACAGTCAGCGTCTCGAGCACATGGTCGAGCACGTTCCGGCACGACCACGCGCAGGTGTGGTCCCACGGCGTCCAGCCGGTGATGGGCGTGGGGTCTGCGGCCAGCAGGACGCGCGCCGTGCCGCCGCGGCGCGGTGCCGCGTCGGAGGGCGTCTGCGCCGCCGGCTCCGTGCTCGGCGCGGCGTCGCTCGTCGTCGGTGTGACATCGACCGTGCCGCCGCCGTCTTCGACAGTGCCGCCGCCGTCGGTGACCGCCGGCGCCGGAGCCGCCGAGGGCGCTGGTGTCTCGTCAGCAGCCGTGCTGCAGGCCCCCAGCAGCAGGACCACGGCAAGAACCGGAATGCCGGCGCGGCACGATCTCAGGAGCCGCAGCCTTTGCTGCTCGTGACCCATGAATGCGTGCCGACGTACGTGCTGTGCACCGTTTCTGACGCTAGTGGCGCGATGATCAAGGCCGATTGAGGGGTGAGCCATATGTCCACCGGTGTTGCTGTCGTGCTCGGAATCATCGCGGGCCTCGCCGCCGGAGCGATGGTCATGTGGGCCGTGCTGTCCCGCCGCCTGGGCCAAGTGGCGCTCGAACGCGACACGGCTCGCGACGAGTCCGCGAACCAGCGCGAGGCGGCGTCAGAACTGCGGACCCAGCTAGCGATGGTCGAGGCCGACAGGGCCGCCCGCATCGAGGAGATGGCGAAGAAGCAGTCCGAGATCGAGAGTCGCTTCAAGGAGATCGCCGCCGAAGTCAGTCAGTCCACGCGCGACACCTTCATGAAGGAGTTCCGCGACCTCACTTCGGAGCAGACGAAGACCGCTGGCAAGACCGTCAAGGAGTTGGTCGAGCCAATGCGCGAGCGTTTGCGAGAACTGCAGGAACACGTCAACAAGGCCGACAAAGCAAGGGTGGAGGACACGGCCAAGGTGTCAAAGAGCGTCGATCAGCTGGTTTCCGAGACGAGCGGTCTGCGCCAGATCCTGCGCGATTCCAAAATGCGCGGCGCCTGGGGCGAGCAGCACCTGCGCAATGTCATCGAGGCCGCCGGCATGAGCCGCCACATCGACTACATCGAGCAGGCCACCGTCGGCGAGCTTGGCGACGAGGGTCGGCTGCGGCCCGACGTGGTCGTCAAGGTGCCAGGCGGGGCAAGCGTGGTGATCGACGCCAAGACGCCGTTCGCCGCGTACGACCGGGCCGTGCAGACCTCCGATGAGGCAGAGCAGCAGCAGGCCCTCGCCGAACACGCGGCCGCCCTCAGCGAACGAGCCAAAGAACTCGGCGACCGCGATTACGGCCGCTGGGTATCGGGATCGCCTGACTTCGTGCTGATGTACGTGCCGACCGACCCGATGCTGGACGTGGCCATGGATGCCGACAGCGATGTCTGGCAGAACGCCTGGCACCGGCATCGTGTGCTCATCGCAACTCCGGGTTTGCTGATTGCATTCTTGAGGACCGTGGCGTTGGCGTGGCAGCGACAGGACATCGCACACAACGCCGAGAAAGTCGCCCAGCTCGGCAACGACCTGTACTCGCGCCTTTCGACCTACGTCGAGCACGTGGACAAGATGGGTCGCGGCCTTCGCAGCGCGGTCGGCGCTTACAACGACAGCGTTGGCTCGTTCGAGCGAATGGTGCTGCCCCAAGCCCGCCGATTCCGTGAACTGGGCTCGGTGACAGGCGGCGACGAGCTCAGCGAGCCCAGCTTGGTGGAGCGCGATGTGCGGGCCGCCAACGCCCCTGAGCTGTCCTCAGGCGACGACTGAGCCGTTTCCGGTGGCGTCGGTGATGGCTTGCCAGACGCGCTGGGGGGTCAGCGGCATGTCGATGTGGCGGATGCCCAAGTGGGCGACCGCATCGACGACGGCGTTCTGGATGGCGGGGGTCGCCCCAACCGTGCCTGACTCGCCGATGCCCTTAGCGCCGAGCGGGTTGATGTGCGTGGGGGTCTCGAGCACCACCCGATCGAAGAACGGCAACTCTGCTGCCGAGATGATCGGGTAGTCGGCGAAGTTCCCGGTGAGCGGGTTGCCGTCGGGGTCGTAGACGAATTCCTCGTAGAGCGCCTGGGCCGCACCCTGGGCCAGGCCGCCGTGCACCTGCCCGGCTGCCAGCAGCGGGTTGAGGATGGTGCCCGCATCGTCGCAGGCCACGAGCTGGCGAAGCTCCACCTCGCCGGTGTGGCGGTCGACCTCCACCACAGCTACATGGGTGCCGAACGGGAACGTGGGCGCCTCGGAGTCGAACACTTCCTCGGCGTGCAGCAGGCGCGGCCCCGCTGCGCTGTCGCCGTCCGGGGCGCCGTCGCCCCCTGACTCCTCAGCCGCCGACGCGAGGTGTTCGGCAATGGCCGCCCAGCCCACCGACACCGCCGGGGTGCCCAGCACGTGGAACGTCGCGGCGTCGGTATCCAGCGTGATGTCCGCTGGGTCGGCTTCGAGCAGCGTGGCCGCCACCGATTTGGCCTGATCGACCAGCGTCGCCGAGGCCTGCCAGATGGCCGCGCCGGCGAGCTGCACCGAGCGCGAGCCGCCGGTCACCTCGCCGCGGGGCACCTCGTCGGTATCGCCGTGAACGATGTCGATGTGGTCCATCGGCACACCAGTGCGATCGGAAATGAGCATCGCCCACGAGGTGTGGTGACCCTGCCCGTACGGCGAGGAGCCGGTGCGCGCCACAACCCGCCCACCGGCCACCAGCTCGACCGCCCCGTACTCGGAACGTCCGATCCCCGCGGTGCGCTCCACGTAGGTCGCCAAGCCGATACCGAGCAGCTTGTCGTCGCCGTCTGCACGGCGGCGGGTCTGCTCGGCACGCAGTGCGCTGTAGCCGGCCGCTTCGAGCGCTGCATCCAGGCTGGCCTCGTATGCGCCGGTGTCATACGGCATGCCGGTGCGGGTGGTGAGCGGGAAAGCGTCGGGCTGCAGGAAGTTCTTCCGGCGCACCTCGGCGGGGTCCATGCCGATCTCAGCAGCGAAGACGTCGACAGCGCGCTCGATCGCAGCCGCAGCCTCGGGCCGGCCAGCACCCCGGTAGGGACCGGTCGGCGTGGTGTTGGTGAGCACCGAGACCGACGTGAAGCCGAGCGTGGCGATGTCGTAGCAGCCGGCCAGCATCGCCCGGCCGTTGTTCGGCAGCGCTGCACCCATGTTCCCGTACGCGCCGGCCTGCTGAACCACGTGCACCTGGAATGCCGCGATGCGCCCGTCGCGGGTGCCGCCGATGCGGCAGTACTGGATCTGCCCGCGGCCATGCACGAGGCCCACCATGTCGTCGGTGCGCGAGGGCACCCACATCACCGGCCTGCCCGTCCGGGCCGCCAGCCAGCCGAGTAGCGCTTCCTCGGGATGGGGTCGAGCCTTCGCCCCGAAGCTGCCGCCCACGTCACGCGAGAGCACGCGCATCTGGGACCGGTCCAGGTCCAGGATCTTCGCAAGACCGGCGCGCACGGGGTGGGGTCCCTGGCCGGCATTCACATGGTGCAGGCGCCCGTCATCGGCCCAGCGGCTCGCCGCCACCCGCGGCTCCAGCGGGCACGGGGCGATGCGATTGTTGATCGTGCGGACCTCGGCGACTGCATCGCACGATGCGAAGTCAGCCTGCTCGCCGTCGAGCGACATGCGGATCACGACATTCGGCTCCGCCATCCCGTCGAACAGCGCGGGACCCTCCAGCGCTGCCTCGGGATCAACGAGGGCCGGCAGTGGCTCGTAGTCGACGATGACCAGTTCGGCCGCGTCCATTGCCGCCGCAGGGCTGTCCCCCACCACCACGGCGATGGGTTCGCCCACGAACCGCACCCGGTCCCTCGCCAGCATCGGGCGCACGATGGCGGCGTCGAATGCCGGATTCGGCGACGGGTAGGGACTGAGATCGACATCGGCGGCCGTGACGACATCGACCACACCGGGCGCGCTGCGCGCCGCGCTCACATCCAGGCCGGTGATGTCGGCATGGGCAACCGTCGAGGTCACGTAGCAGGCGTGCGCCATGGGCGCCCAGTCCGCATCCGCCGCGAGATTGGCGACGAACTGTCCTTGGCCGCGCAGCAGCGACTCGTCCTCGCGCCGGACGACCGATGTTCCTCGCAATGGCATGAATCGACCCGCCTCCGTGTTGGGTTGCCTGTCGCCGCCGGCCTCGAGCCGACGACCGGGCGATTGTGGCAGAGGAGCTACCAGCGCGCCGCAGGATCCAGCGAGAGCACCTCGACCATCTCCGCGTGCAGCGCGGCGAAATGGGGCGAGCGCCGTCCGGCGCGACCCTCCGCCGCAGGTGCAGGTCCGGTGCGGTCAGGCCACCGTGGCTGGTACCCGGCCCCTGCGACGGCGTCGTCCACCATGGCCTGCCAGTCGGCGCGCTGGTCGCTCACGGGGCGAGTCATGACGCCTGCCGCGACGAGGTCATCCGCGGAGCAGCCGGGCGGAAGCTCGAACAGCTCGCAGGCCATCGGCGTGAGTTGATCGAACAGCGGCAGCAGCTGCGAGCGGCCGGCGTCGGTGCGCAGCAGTCGTGACAGCAGCCCCGACGCATGGCGCAAGTGCGACCGTTCCTCGGCCAAGGCTCGGCGCGCCACCGCGCCAACGGCCTCCCACGACGAGTCCGCCAGTGCCGCCCAGCGGACGGTCTCGGCGGTGTCGTACAGGAAGTGCCGGACCAGCGTTTCGCCCCAGTCACGGCAGGGAAGCTCGGTGAGGTGTGCGCTGCGGTACTCGTGCGGCTGGCGGCCGTAGGCCAGTGCGTCGACGTCATCCCCGAGCAGCCCGTACAGCGCCCGGGCGTGACCCAGCTCGTCCTGGCTGATGGAGGTGAGCGCCAGGTCCTCTTCGAGGAACGGCCCCACAGCGATCCACCAGGCCAGGTTCTGGCCGATGCACAGCTCGTCGTCGGCGAGCGCCAGCACGACATCGCGCGCGCCCTCGCTGCCGGCTGGGGCCAGGTCGGTCATGAGGTTGACGAATCTCCGGCCTTGCGCAGATCGCGCAGCAGCGCTCCGTCGTTGTGGCGGTGAGGACGGTCGGCCATCTCAAGCTCGACGGCGTCGGCAACGAGCAAGTCCTCGCGAGCCACCACCCACATCTGGTCGCCCTCGGAGCGCCGGGTGTAGCAGTCGCGGGCGAAGCTGAGCGCCAAGTCGTCATCGGGCGCTTCGAGGGCGCCGACGTGGGTGAACGGGTCCTTGCCCGGGCGCTTCAGGAACACCTCGTACGTCTTCATGCGAGTACCCGGCTCGCTGGCGCCGCCTTCATGGCGGCCGGAAAATCAACCCTGCCGACCACCTCGATGGGGTTGCGGCAGCTCGGGCACCATTCCACGCTGCGGCACGGCGTCGGTCCGAAGTCCGACCGATGCTCAAGCGCAGCGTTGCCGCAGATGGGGCATGCCGCGGCTGATCGCGCGGTGCGAACAGCCACCGAGTACTCGCGAGCCATGAACTCCACCGCTCCCGGCGAGATGCGATCCGGCGTCCATACCGGGTCGGCGACGAACACCACGTCCACCGACACCTCGCTGCCCATGCATGCCGAGCGCGCCGCAGCAGTCACATCGCTGGCGATCACGTCGAGCGCCGGACAGCCCAGCATGGTGGGCACCAGCTCGATCCGGACCGCCCTGCCGCCGTTGCGGGCCGAGACGCTTTCGAGGATCCCCAGCTCGGCAATGGTGATGTCGGGATACTCGGGATCGCACACCGACGACACTGCCACAAGAACCGCCGCCTCCATGGCGGCCGTGCTTGCTGCCGCCGCCTCCATGGCGGCCGTGCTCGCTGCCGCCGCCTCCATGGCGGCCGTGCTCTGGCCGCCGCTCATGCAGGCACCGCCGCTGCCTCGTCGAGGGCGGCACGCACCCACGCCGCCCCGTCCCAGGCGAGACGGGCGTCGTTCAGGCGCCGGGCGCTGTCGGGCCCGCGGCCGGCGATCGCGGCCTTCAGCGCGTCCCAGTCGATCTCGCCGCTGATCCAGCGGCCGGTCTCAGCGTCCTGGCGCAGATCCGGGTCAGGAATGGTGAAGCCGGCCGCCTGCAGCTGCGGCACCATCTTCTGCACGAACCGGTCCCGCAGAACCTCATTGCGCTCCGACTTGATGTGCCAGCGCAGCAGCACGTCGTCGGGTCGCGTGTCGGGGCCGAACAGCTGCACCGACGGCCACCACCACCGGTCGATGCCGTCCTGCATCAGCTGGTGCTGCTGGGCCGTGCCCTTGGCCATCTTCAGCAGCAGTTCCTCGCCGTTGCGCATGTGGAAGCCCTCCTCGGCGATGATCCGCCGCAGGATGCGCTTGTACGGCCCGTAGCTGCAGTTCTTGAACACGGCCTGCTGGCTGGCCAACGCCGCCGCATCGACCAGGTACGCGATCGCGATCTGATCGCCCCACGAGTAGGCCCGGTAGTGGAACACGTTGTGAAAGGTCGTGCGCCCCGCCAGCAGGTCGGCAGTCATCTCGTCGCGGGTCTTCACGCCCATGTCCGCCGCCACCATGTACAGCAGGTGGGCGTGGCCGATCTCGTCCTGGGTCTTGGCCAGCGCGGTCAGCTTGTTTGCGAGGCCCGGCGCTTTGGCGATCCAGTCCCGCTCGGTGAGCCCGCCCATGTACTCGCTGTTGGCATGCAGCTCGATGAACCGGAACACCGCCTCGCGGTAGGCATCGGGCATGTCGTCGTCGGGCTCCACCAGCCCGCCGTCGTCCAGGAACGTCTCGAACTCCTCCATCGAGCTCCAGCTGCGCATACACGCCTCCCCGCCGAGGTGAACAACTCGAATGCTACGCCCGCGATGTCACGACCTCGCCCGCACGCTCACAGCTGGGGTGCCTGCGCGTGATGATCGGTCGCCCGCTGGAACGCTTCGCCGACGGCGACCAGCGTCCGCTCGGCGAAGGGGCGGCCGATGAGCTGGAATCCGATGGGCAAGCCGTCGGCGGCGAAGCCGCCGGGCAGAGCGATGGCGGGCAGCCCGGCCCCGTTCACGGGGAACGTGAACTGCGTGGTCGCAGGGATGAGCGGCACGCCGTTCAGCTCCGCAGCCCCGTGGGGCACCGCCTGATTGGGATTCACCGGGGCGATGATCAGGTCGACGCCCTGGTCGTCGAACACGTCGAGGCAGGCCCGCTCGAACGCCACCCGCTGCGCTTGTGCGCCCGAGACAGCCGTGCCCGCAATCGCCGCTCCGGCCTCCAAGACCTCCCGCACCTCTTCGCCGATCAGCTCGTTGTGCTCGGTGCGCAGGCCGTCGAGCAGCGCGGCTGCCTCGGCGATGACGATCGCCAAGCCGATCTCGGCGTGCTGCGCGCTGTTCGGGACCTGTGCGGGCTGCACTCGGGCCACGAGCGCCCGCAGCTCGTCCACCGCAGCATCCATGACCGCTCGCACCTGTGCGTCGGTCTCGATGCCGTCGAAGAAGCTGTCGTCGGGCACGCCGAGCGTGAGCTCGCCGGGCTCGCGCGCAGCGCTCAGCGCCGTCCTGACCGAGTACGGGTCGTCGGGGGCGTGCCCGGTGATGACCTCCAGCAGGATGCCGCAGTCTTCGGCCGTCCGAGCCATCGGGCCGACCGTGTCGTAGGTCCACGAGATCAGGTGAACACCGTCACGCGGCACCGCGCCGCGAGTGGTCTTGATGCCGGTGGTGCCGCAGCAATTCGACGGGATGCGAACCGAGCCGCCGGTGTCCGAGCCGAGCGCGCCGAACACCTGACGGGCTGCCAGCGCCGCTGCGCTGCCGCCCGATGAGCCGCCGGTGGAGCGACTCGCGTCCCACGGGTTGTGCGAGGCAGGGCAGGAGACCCCGAAGGCCAGCTCATGGGTGTTCGTCTTGCCGACGATCACCGCGCCGGCCTCGCGCAGGCGTGCAGTGACGGTGGCGTCGTGCTCGGGCACAAACCCCCGCAGGGCGTCGCAATTCGCCTCGGCGGGGATGCCTTCGGTGAAGAAGAGGTCCTTGAGTGCGACTGGCACGCCATGCAGCGGCCCGCGAAGCTCGCTTCGGTCCAGTTGGGAGGCCGTGGCGCGTGCCGTCTCGGCTTGCAGCGAGGCGAATGAGTGCACCGACGGCTCGGTCTGGTCGATCCTGGCAAGGCAGGCATCGACCAGCTCTGCGGCGCTGATGTCGCGAGTGCGCACGGCGCCCGCCGCCTCAGCGAGTGTCATGCTCGTCAATCGGGTCTGTTCGTCTGCTGATGTCATGGCTTCCTTCCTTGGCTGTCAGAGAGCTGGCGTCATATCGCGAGGTGCTGGACCAATCTGCCGGCGAGATCAGCGTCGCCGGCTGTGCCGGCATCGATGACTTCGCCCTTTTCGAGCACGATGAATCGGTCGGCCAGGCGCATCGCGAGCGACAGATGCTGCTCGACGAGCAGGACGCCGCGGCCCGACTCCTTGGCCGAGTGGAGCGCGTTGCCGAGCAACTCGACATTCGAGGGTTGCAGGCCTTCAGTCGGCTCGTCCATGATTAGCAGCGACGCGCTCGATGAGAGCACCAGGGCTGCGGTGAGCATCTTCTGCTCACCGCCCGACAGCGTGCCGGCGCGCTGCGCGGCGCGACCCGCCAGCGATTCGCCGAACAACGCCAGCACCGCCTCGTGCTGCTCGGCCGGGAACCCGTTCAGCCGCAGGTTGTCGCCGACAGAGAGCTGGCCGAACAGCGAACGCTCCTGAAAGGCCGCTCGCAAGCCCGCGCGCACCCGGCCCGACGGCGGCAGCCGCGTGATCTCGGTGCCGTCCAGTATCAGCCCGCCCCCTGTCGCCCGGAGCACGCCCGCAACGGTCTTGACCAGGGTGGTCTTGCCGGCTCCGTTGCGACCGACGAGCGCCACGACTTCGCCGCTGCCCATCTCGAAGCTGACGCCGTGCAAGACCGGCACGCCCCCGTAGCCCGAGCGCAGCGCGCGCCCCTCCAAGTGCATCAGCTGTCAACCCCGGCGTAGATGGCGTGGACATCGGGGTTGCTCTCCACCTCGGCAACTGTGCCGTCGGCTAGCACCTCGCCACGTGCCAACACCGTGACACGATCGGCGACGGCACGGATGAACGCCATGTCGTGCTCCACGATCAGGATCGGCAGGCGATGCGCGCGGTGCAGTTCCCGCAGGAGCGCGGCGGCCTCGAGGCTCTCGGCCACGGTCATGCCTGCTGTGGGCTCGTCGAGCAGCAAGAGACGGCAGTCGCCGGCCACCGCCATGGCGATCTCGAGCCACTGCTTGTCTCCATGAGAGAGATCTCCCGCCCGCGTCTCCAGGTGCTCGCCGAGTCCGGTCTGGGCGAGTATCTCCATCGCCGCCGGCCGGACGCCGGTGTCCCATGACCTGCGGACCAGGTGCCACGGACCCGAATGAGTGCCCCACGCTGCGATGGCCACGTTGGCCGCGACCGACAGGTCGTCGATGAACTGCGGTGACTGGAACTTGCGGCTCACCCCGTGTCGCGCGAATTCCCAGGAACGGCGGCCGGTGCACTCCTCGCCGAGCACTGCGACACGCCCTGCCTGGCAGCCCTGCTGGCCGCACAGGATGTCCAGCAGCGTGGATTTCCCGGCTCCGTTCGGCCCGATGAGGCATCGCAACTCCGGCTCGTGCATGGTCAGCGTGACATCGTTGAGCAGGCGGAAGTAGCCGAAGCTCTTGTCGACGCCGCTTGCCTCCAAGATCGAGGACGGGAGCCCCGGCGAGCCTGCGGTGCCGGATCGAGGCTCCGATCGCCGCAGTGCGGGCTGCTGGCGTCGACGCGCCGGCATGCCCGCGAGCCTGTGCACGCTCGGGATCAGCCCCCGCGGCATCACCACCGCGACCCCCACGAAGATCACCCCAGTGGCCAGCGTCCAGTACTGCAGCCAGACATCGGCCAGCGTCGCGGTCGCAAAGTTGATGGCCATGGCACCGATGACCGGCCCTACGATGGTGCCGCGCCCCCCGACGAGGGTCCACAGCACCACGTTGGTCGCCAGGGCAAATCCGAAGATCTGCGGCGAGACAAAGCTGGTGCGGTGCACATACAGCGCTCCGGCGAGCCCGGCGAGCGCCCCGGCCACGGTGAAGGCCCAGATCTTGATCTGGATCGTCTTGTAGCCGAGTGCCTCCATGCGGCGCTCGTTGGAACGGATGCCGATCAGCACTGCGCCGATCGGTCGAGTCACCAGGACTCCCACTGCGGTGATGGCCGCTATCGCCAGGACACAGATGACGACGTCCTGGGCCGTGTCCGAGAGCTGGATCCCGAGCGCCTCGATGCGAGGGATGCCCGTCAGCCCGTTGAAGCCGCCGGTGACATCCCGCCACTGCTCGGCCAGTTGCTCCAGCGTGAGCGACAGCACCAGCGTCAGCAGGGCCACGACGACCGCCGACGGGCGGCGTCGCAGCATTGCAACGCCGACGGCCGCAGCGACGGCGGCGCCGACGGCAGCCGCAGTCACCAGCCCCAGCAGGCTCAGCGACGGCGCTGCGAGGACGATCTTGGCGGACGCATACGCGGCAATGCCGAAGGGCAGCAGCTGGCCTAGCGAGAGAATGCCCGTGTAGCCCCACACGAAGTCGAGGCTCACGGCGAGCGCGGCCAGCACCAGGAACAGCGAGAGCTGCCCCGACCGGTAACCGCCGAAGGTCCCGCTCGCGGCCACAGCGGCGGCGCAGCAGACCGCCCCGGCGATGAGCGCCCGCCTCATGCCGGGGCTCCCTCGACGGTGAGCCGGCGGAACTGCAGCACCAGCACGGCGAGCCCCAAGGATGCGATCTGGGCCCAGACGGCGTCGTAGTAATGGATGACCCCCGTCTGGACAGCGGCAACCACCAGCGCACCGACGATGACTCCCCAGAGCCGGTTGAATCCGCCCACGATCACCACCAGAAATGCCCCGGGGAGGTACGCCAGCCCTGCTTGGGGCTCGATAGCGCCGAGCGGCGCCACGAGAGCACCCGCAATGCCGGCAGTTGCGGCGCCGATGCCGAAGGCGCAGAAGTTGGCGATGCCGGTTCGCACGCCGGACGCCTCGGCCAGATCCCTGTCAGCGACGATGGCGCGGACGGTCAAGCCGAACCGCGACCTCGTGAAGGCGAGCAGCGTCGTCACCACCACCACGACGGCAATGCCGATCAGCAGGTAGCGGTAGGTGGGAAACAGCACGCCGAACGCCCGTGTCGCCCCGGGCACCGGGTTGGGGACGCCGCGGAAGTCCTTGGTGAAAATCAGCTCGACGGCTTGGCGGAGGCAGATCGACAAGCCGAACGTGGCCAGGATGGTCACCTCCGGCTGGCGGTGAATGCGACGGATCAGCGTGAGCTCGATGAACGCGCCGAGCGCAAACAGCACCGCTGCCGCCAGCGGTACCGACAGCCAGTGGCTGAGCCCGTTGGCATGGGTGACATAGGACACGTACGCGCCGATCATCACGAACTCGCCATGGGCGAGGTTGATAACGCCCATCAGCCCGAAGACGATGCCGAGGCCCAGCGCGACCACGGCAAGCGTCGAGAACAGGCTGAGGCCGTTCAGCAGTTCGAGCGTCAGCGCATCCAACGGCTTGCGCTAGGGGTTGCAGCTCTCGTCGGGCTCCACTGACGGGAAGGCCTGCACGATCAACTGGCTTCCGTCGGCCTGGATCTCAGCCACGTAGATCGGCTGCGCGAGGTGGCGGCTGTCAGTGACAGAGATGTCCCCGGTCGGCGTCGACAGGGTCAGCCCCTCCAGCGCCGCGGCGACGGCCGCCGTCTCGGTGGTGCCCGCCGCATTCGCCGCTGCGGCATACAGCAGCGCGGCGTCGTAGATGTGCGAGCTGAACGTCATGTGCGGGGGCGCATCGGCCCCGAAGCGCTCGAAGTAGCGGCTCACGAACTGGGCGTTGAGAGGGTTGTCGACTTCCTTGAAGTAGCCGAGCGTGACGCGCATGCCGGCGGTCACCGAGGGCCCCATGGCGCCGAGAACGTTCTCCTCGTAGATGTTCGCCAGCCGCGGAATCGCCTGCTGGCCGATGCCGAAGTCCAAGGCCTGGGTCTCGAACGCGATGGCATCGCCGCCCACGAGGGCCGGGAAGATGAGATCTGCCCCGGAGCCTGCGATCTGCTGGGCAACCGAGGAGAAGTCCTGCGTTCCCAACGGGACGTATTCCTCGCCGACGACCTCGCCGCCCGCTCCCTCGATGTACTGGCGCGCCAGCTCGAAGCTGCGGCGGGGCCACACGTAGTCGTTCCCCAGCAGGAACCAGGTGCGACCGCCGGTCTCGGACATCATCCAGGGGATGACCGGCGCGAGCTGCTGGCTCGGCACCTCGCCGGTGTTGAACATCACCGACGAGCACTCGCCGCCCTCGTACAGCGCCGTGTAGATGTACAGCACGCCGGCATCCTCGGCCAGCGGCTTGGCAGCCTCACGAGTGGCGCTGGAATGAGTGCCGAGCACGACGTCGACCCCATCCGACTCGATGAGCTGTTCCATCGCTTGGCGGCCGACAGCGGGGTCGGTGGCGTCGTCTGCCAGGAACGTCTCGACGGGGCGACCGTTGATGCCGCCCGCGGCGTTGATGTCCTCTTCGATGAACTCTGCGATGTTGGCGGTCGGCTGACCGAAGATGCCTGCGGGCCCGCTGTTGGAGAACAGGATGCCGATGCGCACCGGTTCCCCCGACGGCGCCGACGGCTCGTCAGCTTCCGCAGCGGCAGCCGCTTCGGTGGTTGGCGGCGCCGGCTCGGGCTCGGGCTCCGGCTCGGTGTCCGCAGCGCCGTCGTCGGCGGCCGGTGCGGCAGTCGCTGCCGGTTCGGACGCCGCCGGCTCATCGTCGCTGGTGCCGCATGCGGCGGCGATCATCGAGAGCAGGACTGCCAAAATGACCGCGGTGCGTCCAAGTGACAGCCGTGGCCGGCTCCGTCGCATTCCCATGATTCGCCCCCTATATGTGAGCATTTGTTGACATATTGTCTTGTCAACAGGGGCTGGTCAAGCGCGAAGACCTGAGAGCGGAGGGCCCGGACGTAACCGCGGCAGGCTCAGCCAGCCGCCCGAGAATCAGCCGTGAGCGGCGACGGGAAGCTCGTCGACCACCTGGACTCCCGCCGGCGTCGCCTCCCCGAGCAACAGCGACTCCAGCGAGCCACCCTTGCCGCAACGGCGCGGACCGCGGAATGTGCTCGTGCGCAAACCGCTCAGCAGCGAGGAGGGTTCGATGCCCCCGCCCGATCTGCAGGCGGCCGCCCACATGTGCACCGCCTCGTACACGCCTTCCGCGGCAGCGGACACCGGAGGAGCGCACTCACCGAACCGGTCTGCATAGCGCTGCAGAAACTCACGGTTCTCTGCGGAATCCATGCCGACGAAGTAACCGAGGGCGTTCCAGATGCCCGCAGCGGAGTCGCCGAGATGCTCCACCACGGCGTCGTCCATGAGCGGCGCGAAGGTACGAGTAGTCGAACGAAGGCCCGAAGACGAGAACTCGCTCTCGAACTGAACGTGGTCCTGTCCGACGAAGCTCGACACGACATGGTCAGTGCCGTGTTCGGCGATGGCCGAGATCACCGGCGTGAAGTCCTCGGTGCCCAGCGGTACGTAGCCCTCGCCGCTGACCGTGCCGCCCATGCTCTCGATGACCGCCCGCGCGGCCGTGCCGACCGCCCGGGGCCACGAGTAGTCGTTGCCGGCCAGGAACCAGCGGCTGCCGCCGGTCACCTCGGCCAAGAGCGGGAGGGCCCGGTGCAACTGGTCGAGCGGTCGTTCTCCGAAGTGGATCAGCAGCGGATGCGTCGGGACCGCCTCGCTGGTGGGCGTGTAGAGGTACGGGATGCCCTGGGCGACAGCGATCAGCGAGGTGGCCGTGTATGTCGCCGAGGAATGCATGCCCACCACTGCTGCCATGCCCGACACCCCGCAGAGACGGCGCATCGCGATGACGCCGGTGGCGGGGTCGGTGGCGTCGTCCGCGACCATCAGTCGAACATCACGACCTGCCACGCCACCGTCGGCGTTGATCTCCTCGGTGGCGAGTTGCGCGCAGTTGACCGTTGAGCGTCCGAGAATCCCTGCACTCCCCGACAGTGACGTGAGCAATCCGAGCGGAACCTCCCAGCCGTCTGCGTCGGCGCCGCCGAGGAGACCCAGGTCGGCTCCGAGGCGCATGAACTCGTGATCGTCGATGCTGACGCGGATGCGCAGCCGAGTGCCGCCGCTGCGCAGCGGATCGAGGTGGCATGCCACGTGCCCGAACCAGGGCGATTCGTGAACCAGGTCGATCCGTCGAACCGGCTTGCAGCTCAGCACCCGTGCCGTTCCGTGAACCCGTGACCCTTCGCCGATGGGAAGGGCGAGTCGCACGAGTGCACCGGGCACCAGGGCCTCGGCCTCGGAGCCGAACAGCCAGCCCAGCGATGGATCTCCGGATCCGAACCGCGCGAACAGCTCGCTCGGGTCTGCCGCTAGCCGCACCTCGCTGCTCAGAACGAGTTCAGCCATCTCGAGCCCCTAGGCGCTCAGCCCGTCGCCTCGCAGACCAGACTCGCCCCTTCCGTTGCCTGCGCCGGCGACCGCTTCGTTCATGGCGTCCGCGAGCTGCTCAAGAGAGTTCTGATACACCGAGGCGAGGAAGGCAACGACCGTGTCCGCGGGGGTCGATGTGAGCGAGTAATGCCGGTAGCGGCCGTCCCGGCGCTCGGTGATCAGTCCTGCAAGCCGCAGGATGCGCAGGTGGGAGGAGACTGCCGTCCGGCCGACGCCATCGAACCGAGCGGCGATCTCCCCCACGGTGAGCTCGCCGTGCTCGCCGATCAAGCCCAGGATGGCCCGGCGCGTCTGGTCAGCAAGCGCCGAGAAGGTGGCATCGCTGGCGGAATCAGTCATGAGCGCTCTTGTATCGGCTTGTCAACACTTGTGCACATATCCTGCCAGATGGAGGGCAGGCCGGCGCAGCAAATGCCGGCTAACCGTGAAGCGCGATGGATTAATGAAGTTCTAGTATAAATATTGAAGGATAATAAAATGCTGGCTACGCTTGGCTGGGTGAAGAGGGTGGCCTTGCTGAAGGAACTCCGTGAGATCGCTCGGAGCAAGGGGCTTAGAGGCCGCGCGGATAGGCGACCATCCACCAGTCGTCGTGTCGGTCCCGCTGTGATGCGGGGTGCTGTACGAACCGACGACATGGTGGAGGTGCGTGTTCATCATGCGCGCTTTGAGCAAGGCAGTGGTGGATGTCATCTGGGCAGCGGTCGAGCCGCTGTTGGCCCGTGGGCCCGATGCGCATCCGTTGGGTTGTCATCGGCGGCGGATATCGGATCGGCTGTGCCTGCGGGGGATCATCATCAGGCTGGTGACGGGCTGCTCGTGGGAGTCCGTTGAGCACTTGCTCGACGGTGAGGTGTCCGACACGACGCTGCGGTCCCGCCGCGACGAGTGGGTCGCAGCAGGCGTGTTCGACAAGATCGCGGCCGAGGCGGTCGCGGCATGGGACCGCGTCATGGGCCTGCGGCTTGGCGATGTGTGCATCGACGGCTCGGTCCACAAGGCGCCCTGCGGCGGCGAAGGAACCGGCAAGAGCCCCGTTGACCGGCGCAAACTGGGCTGGAAGTGGTCGTTGGCCACCGACGCGGCGGGCACCCCGGTGGGGTGGGCCGCAGCAGGCGCGAACCGCAACGACATCATGCTGTTCGAGCCCACCATGGCCGAGATCGAACGACACGGCCTGCACCACGACATCGACACGCTGCATCTCGACCGCGGCTACATCGGCGGCCGCGTCGACCGGGCCGCCCACCAGGCAGGCATCACCGACATCGTGCGGCCCTCCAAACGGCCGCCCAGCAGCGCAGCCGTCAAGCCAGTCGCCGCCCCGCTGGGACTGCGCTGGACCGTGGAGCGCACCAACTCGTGGCTGTCGAACTACGGCCAGCTGCGCCGCAACACCGACCGGCGACCCGAGCACCGCACAGCCCAGCTCGCCCTCGCCGTCACGCTGATCATCACCATCAAACTCATCGACCAACGCGACCGCTGGCAACCCCACTGACCCACCTATCCGCTGACGCTCTTATGCTTGAACTGCAGCGCAGGGGAGCCAAACATGATGTCTGGCGGCTTGGCCGCACGACGCTGATTGTCCCGCGGCACAGGGCGATCTCCCGGTTCACCGCCGAAGGTCTGATTAAGGATGCAGAAGGGGCGCAGCCATGGTGACGGCCAGCCACACCGGGACTTCTCCATCGATAGGCGACTCCCACCCCCTGACGGTCGTGCGCTCAGGCAGCTGGTGGGCGATCAAGGCTGACAACTTGCCCGGCTGCCACACGCAGGCGAGACGCCGTTCCAAGATCGAGAGAACGGCCCGCGAAGCCATCGCATTGTGGTTCGACGCCGACGAAGCCGAAGTGGGCCCGCTGATCATCAGCTTCGCCAACCAGAACTGAGCGCGTCAACTGCTCAACTCGTCGGCATTGCCATTCGTCAGATCATCGTCAGATCAAGCGGACCGTGTGGCCGAGCAGGGCGAACAGCGGTTGCTTGGTGGCTTCGAGGGCTGCGGAGACTTCTTCGTGCGAGATCTCGCCGTCGAACATCCCGGCGGCCATGTTGGCCACCACCGCTATTCCCGCATAGGGAATGCCGGCCTCACGGGCCAGGGCTACTTCCGGGTAGCCGGTCATCCCCACGACGCTGCCGCCCATCTGGGCGTACATGCGGATCTCCGCCGGCGTCTCGAAGCGGGGGCCGTCGGTGCAGACGTAGGTGGCGGTCTGCGCCACGTCGATGTGCTCGGCATCGGCGGCCACTGCCAGAACCGCGCGCAGCCCCGGGTCGTACGGCGTCGTCATGTCGGTGTGCACCACCTGGCCGGGTCGATCGAAGAACGTGGCGGCGCGACCCGTGGTGAACTCCAAGTAGTCGTCGAGCAGCAGGAACGAGCCGGTCCCCCGCTCGGGCACCATTGAGCCGACGACGCTGACGGCCAGGATCGCCGTCGCCCCCAGGTTGGCCATGGCGGCGATGTTCGCCCGGTAGTTGATGGCTGACGGCGGTATCGAGTGGTCGCCCCCATGACGCGGCACGAAGACGATCCGCCTTCCGTGCCAACGACCCGTCATGGCGTGGGCCTCGCCCCAGTCGGTGCTCACCGTGAGACGCTCGGCATCGGTGAGGCCGGGAAGCTCGTAGAAGCCGGTCCCCGCGATGATCCCGACCGCTGCCGGCTCGCCGGCCGTCGCGGCTGCTTCGCCGTTGTCACCCGTGTCGCTCATGTTCCCGACTCCCGTGCCAGTCGCTGCGCTCGATGCTGCACCTCGTAGCGAGCCCGTGCCTCGTCGACCGTCAGGCACACCCGGTCGGCCACCACTCGCTCGCCGCCCACCCACACGTCGGTGACATGGCGGCTGCCCCCGGCCCAAGCCACATGCGCGATCAGCTCGGCTTGTGAGGTAACTGGCACGAATGCCACGTCGTCGATGTCGAGCCTGATCATGTCGGCCCAGCGGCCGGGCTCGAGCACGCCGGTGTGCAGGCCCAGTGCCTCCGCACCGTTGCACGTCGCCATGGAGATCACCTGCTGCGCGCTCAGCACAGTCGGATCGAGCGCTGCCACCCGCGCCAGCAGCGAGGCGATCTTGATCTCCTCCCACAGGTCCAAGTCGTCGTTGGACGCGGGCCCGTCGGTGGCCAGCGACACCGTGATGCCGCGCTCGAGCATCTCGGGCACCCGGGCCACGCCCGATCCGAGCTTCATGTTGCTGACCGGGCAGTGCGCCACCGCCACGCCGGACGAGGCGTAGATGTCGAGGTCGGCGTCGTCCAGCCAGACGCTGTGCGCAGCGAGCACGCGCCCGTCGAGCACGCCGGCATCGGCCAGCAGCCGCGGCACGCTGGCCCCGCCATGCTCGGCGGCGAGCGCATCGCCTTCATCAGCGGTCTCGGCCACATGGACGTGCAGCAGGGCGTCCCGCTCACGGGCCGCTGCTGCGATTTCCGCGCAGGCCCCCACACCGAGGTCGTACGCGGAGTGCGGAGCGAACCCGATGGTGACTAGGCCCGACGGATCATTCACCGCGTCATGCACGGCAGCGATCTCGCCGACGCGATCGGCGACGCTGCCCGTGTCATCGGTGTGCGCCACCGACAGCACCCCTGGGCACATGACCAGCCGGATGCCGGCGCTGCGCCCGGCATCGATGACATCGTGCTCGAAGGCATACATCTCACAGGTGGTGGTGACGCCCGAGCGCAGCATCTCGACCGAACCCAGCGTCATCCCCCACCACACATCGGTGGGATGCATGCGGCCCTCGCGGGGCCACATCACCTCCGCGAGCCACGCCATCAGCGGCAAACCGTCGCCGGCGCCGCGCACCAAGGTCATCGGCGTGTGCGCATGGGTGTTGACCAGGCCCGGCATCAGCAGGCCGCCCAGGCTGATGACCGGCGCATCGGTCGTCGATGCGTCAGCAGCAGCGCCGACCCATGCGATGCGCCCGTCGGCGCGCACGTCCACCGCCCCGCGTTCGATCACCGCGAAGTCCTCGTCGCAGGTCAGCACGACATCAGCGAGGTAACGAATGTCAATGGAGGGGGCGTCTGATCCATTCGGCACGGCCTCATCTTCGCACCGACACCTGTCCCCCGGTCAACGCTGTGGCCCGTGACACAATCTGCGGCCGTGACCCTGTTCCTGCAGCGGGTCTTCGACTCGTTTGCCAACGGCTCCGCATATGCAGCGCTGGCGGTGGCGATCTCGATGGTGTTCCGCTCGACCGGGGTGCTGAACCTTGCGCAGGGCCAGATGGCGATGTTCTCCGCGTACATCGCCGTGGTGTTCGCCACGGGCGCGGACCCCTCGGTGGCGTTCTCGGGCTGGCTGACGCCGTTCGCGACGCCATGGCCGATCTGGGCCGCGGTCGCAGGAGCGGTGGTCGTGTCGGCCGTCGTGGGCGCCCTGCTGGAGTACACGGTGATCCGGCCGATGCGCGGCGACCCGGTGCCGACCATCGGCGCGACGCTGGGGCTGTACCTGCTCATCGGCGTGTTCGTGGTCAAGCACTTCGGCGGTCGCCAGAGATTCCTCGGCTCGCCATTCCCGCAGGAGCACACCGACCGGTTCATCATCGGCGGAGCTCGGCTGTGGTTCGACACCATCGGACTGACGCTGGTGATGCTGGCGGCCATCGGCCTGCTCGCCCTGATCCAGCGCACGACCAAGGTCGGCCTCGCGTTCCGGGCGATCACCTCCAATCGCGACAGCTCGGCGCTGGTCGGCATCCGGGTCGAATGGGTGGTGATGGGCGGATGGGCTGTGGCCGCGGCCTTGGGCGGGCTGGCCGGCGGCCTGATTGCCGGGGAGATCAATGTCCGCCCCGACATGATGGAGCGCCTGCTGATCTTCGGCCTTGCAGCCGCCACCCTCGGCGGCTTGCGCAGTCCGGCACTGGCGCTGGCCGGGGGCTACCTGTTCGCCTTTGCCGAGACGATGATGTCCGGCTACATCGGCTTCATCGACAGCCAGGTGACGCTGGTGTGGGCGCTCGGCGTCCTGATCGTGGTGCTGTCGCTGCGACCGTCGGGCCTGCTGTCTCGCAAGGCCGCCCGCGAGGGACTGCGGACGTGACGGCCCCGGAGGAGCCGCTGGCCCCGGATCCCGAACCGCTGGTGTTCCGATTGGAGCCGACTGGGCAGCCGGAGCCACCCGCACCGCCCGAGCCACCCGCACCACCGGTCCTTGACGATGCCGGCGGCGTTGAGGTTGCCACCGGCGACACCTCGCCCACGATGGCTGCCGAACAGAACCGCACCGCACCGTGGCCGGCGCTGCTCACGGCCGTATCGCTCATGGTCATCGCGGCGTTGGTCGTGGTCGTGCCACTGCAGGCGTCGTCCACTTTCGTGACCGACGTCACTCAGCTCACGGCGTTGTGCCTGGTGTTCGCAGGGCTGTGGCTGCTGACGCACCGGATGGGCCTGCTCTCGGTCGGCCATGGAGCATTGACCGGTGTCGGCGCCTATGCCGCGCTGCACGCAGTGAACGACTACAGCGTGCCGCCGATGCTGATGCCGCTCACGGGCTTTGCGGCGGGCTGCGCGGTCGGTGCGCTGCTCGGCATCCCTGCGCTGCGCCTGCCGAAGGCGTACCTGGCGCTGCTGACCCTGTCGGCGGCCGTGGCGTTCCCTATCGTGCTGCGCCAGCTCGACGGTCCGCTGCCGGTCACCCTCAACGGCGAGTTCATCGCGCCGACCTGGACGGGCATCGCAGCCAACGATGAGCACATCTGGGAGTTCTGGATTGTGGTGGCGTGGGTGGCGGTGGCCTTCTGGCTGCTGCACCGGCTGCTCACGGGGCCGATCGGGCGCGCGCTGGTCGCCACCAGGGACGAGCCGACAGCAGCGGCCGCGTTCGGCGTGTCGGTGTACCGGCTGCGCTTGGCAGGCGTGAGTCTCAGCAGCGGCCTCGCCGGGCTGGCCGGCGGCTTGATGCTGGTCCCGGTCAACTTCAATGCGCACACCGAGTATCCCGAGGTGCTGTCCATCAAGCTGTTCGCCCTCACGATCGCCTTCGGCAGCACGGCCATCGGAGGCAGCCGGCTCATCATGACGGTGCCGGCGGCGACTGTGCTGGTGCTGCTGCCGGTGTGGCTGGTCGACCGGCCCGGCTGGGTGACCCAAGGCGGCTGGATCGGCTTCGTGAAGTCCGAGTTCTTCCTCTACGCGGTGCTGCTGCTGGTCGCCGCCTACACGCGCAGCCGCCGGTCTCGCGCCGTCCGGACCTACGACGCATGACCGCCGCCGACCGATGGAACGCGAAGTACTCCGACTGGGATGAGCCAGGGGAACCCTCAGAATTCGTTACGGGCAGCGCGAAGCTGCTGGCCGACTGCCCGACGGCGGTCGATCTGGCCGGCGGCGCGGGCGGCACCGCGCTGTGGCTGGCTGCACAGGGCATCGAAACCACGCTTGTCGACGTCTCCGATCGGGCACTGGAGATCGCCAGCAGCGCGGCTGCCGATCGCGGCCTGAGGCTGGGGACGCTGCAAGCGGACCTCGAGGTTGAACAGCTTCCTTCGGCTGCCGAGTTGGGCAGCAAGCGCGGCTGGCACGCCCTGATCTGCACCAACTTCCTGCACCGTCGGTTGCTCGGTGCGCTGTGCGACTTGCTGGTCCCGGGAGGCATCGCGTTCGTGCTGATCGCCACAGTCGACAACCTGCTGTACAACGCGCGCCCGGGCCGTCCCTTTCTGGTCGAGCGGGGCGAGCTGCCCGAGCTGTGCTGCGGGCTCGAGACGGTCAGCTTCGAGGAGGGCTGGTTCGGCCATCGTCACGAGGCGCGCCTCGTCGCGCGCCGCCCGCAATGAGCCACGGCCCGACGGCGACACTCAGCCGAGCCACCAGTCCGCCGGGGTCACCGACACACCGGCCCTAGGTCAGCCGAGCAGCCAGTCCGCCGGGGTCACCGAGGCGTCGGCGAACAGGCGTGCCTGGAAGCGCCGCATGCCCGACAGCCAGCGGTCGATGTCCGACGCCTTGCGCTCGCGGTAGGTCTGCACCTCGGGGTGGGGCAGCACCAGGAAGCGCTCCTCCGCCATCGCTTCGATGACCGTGTCGGCCAGCTGCGACGGCTGCAGGATGCCGTCGCCGGCGGCGGCGCCCGGCGTGCCGCGCTCCTGGTTGCCGTTGCCGGTGCGATCGGGGCTGTTGGCCAAGATGTTGGTCTCCACGGCCTGCGGGCACAGCATCGACACCGCGATGCCCTTGTCGCCATAGGTGATGGACAGGAACTCGCCCAGCGACACCGCCGCGGCCTTGGTGACCGCGTACTGCAGCGAGCCGAGCTGGGTCAGCAGTCCGGCCGCCGAGGCCGTGTTCAGCAGGTAGCCGCCGCCGCGCTCGACCATGACCGGGACTGCCGCTCGTGCCGCATACACGTGGGACATCACGTGCACTTCCCACATGCGCTGGATCTCGTCGTTCGCGATCTCCAGCCCGCCCTGGGTGACATAGCCGGCGTTGGAGACGAACACGTCGAGCGCGCCGTGCGCCGCCACCGTTTCGGCAACGACGGCCTTGATGGCCTCCTCGTCGGTGACGTCGAGCCCGACAGCGGTGCCGCCTACCCGGTCAGCCACCGCCTGCGCCCCGGCGTCGTCGCGGTCGACGACGACCAGCGCCCGCGCCCCCTCAGCCTTGAATCGCTCGATGAGCGCTTCCCCGATTCCGCTCGCACCGCCGGTGACGACAGCGACCTTTCCCGCAAGTTCCATGGCCCGGCAGCGTAATCTCGCGACTCCGACTCGACGCTGGCTTGGAGGTCCGATGGCGGCACCGTTGGACGATGTGAAGGTGATCGAGGTGGACAGCTGGATGGCGACGCCCTCGGCAGGCGCGATCCTGGCCGACCTCGGCGCCGATGTCATCAAGGTGGAACCGCTCGACGGCGACCCGATGCGCGGCTACAGCCGCCCGGCGAAGCTGCCGCCCGAGATCAAGGACTACGACTTCCAGTTCGACGTGGACAACCGCGGCAAGCGCTCGGTCGCCGTGGACCTGGGCTCGCCGCAGGGTCAGCAGGCGGTGCACCGGCTCATTGCCGGCGCAGACGTGTTCATGTGCAACCTGCTCGTCCACCGCCAGGAGCGATTCGGCCTCGACCCGGCCACGGTGACGGCGCTCAACCCGCGTATCGTGCACGCAACGCTGACGGGCTACGGCACCGCCGGCCCCGAGGCGTGGCGTCCCGGCTACGACGTCACCGCATTCTTCGGCCGTTCGGGCATCTACGACGCCATGCGGGAAGGACCCGACGGCGCGGTGCCGATGGCGCGCCCCGCCCAGGGTGACCACACCACGGGCCTGGCGCTGGTGGGTGCCGTGCTGGCGGCCCTGCGGCTGGCAGAACGCACCGGCGAGGCCCAGGTCGTCGAGACATCGCTGTACGAGACGGCGGTGTGGACCCAGGCGTCCGACTACGCCATTACCGCCGTCGACCGGGCGCCGCTGCGCCAGCGCGCCCGCGAGAACATGATCGTCCCCACCGCGAATCGGTATCCCTGCGGCGACGGCAAGTGGGTGGTGCTCAACATGCCCCAGGAGAGCGCCTGGCCGTTGCTGTGCCGGGTCATCGAGCGGCTCGACTGGCTCGACGACGAGCGCTTCGCCGACATCCGCGGCCGGTTCGCCCACATGCCCGAGATCGTGGCCGGCATCGACGAGGCGCTCGCGCACCGCAGCCGCGACGAGTGGGGCGAGATCTTCGATGCCGAGGGCATCATCTGGGGCCCGGTGCTGGGCCTGCACGAAGTTGCCGACGATCCCCAAGCCGAGGCGCTCGGCCTGTTCCCCACGCTCGACAGCCCCGACATCGGCCCGTATCGCAGCGTGGGCATCCCGATGCGATTCGCGAATGCCGACGTCGGCCCCCGCGGGCCGGCGCCGAAGCTGGGCGAGAGCACCCGTGACGTGCTGGCCGCCGCGGGAATGTCCGACGCCGAGATCGACGGATTGGTCGCGGACGGTGCCGTGCGCGACGCATAAGAGCGCCGCGTCTAACTTCGCTTTCACAGACCGCCCACCGAGGAGGTGCCCGGAATGCGACACGTCTTGATCGTTGCCAACCAAACCCTCGTCGGCAACCACCTGCACGAGCGCGTGGAGCACATCCTGGCCGTCGACCCCGAAACCCGGTTTCACATCGTGGTGCCGGCGACCGGTGCCAACGGTCCCGATCCTGCGCGGGCGCTCGCCGGGGCGCGCCGCCGGCTCAGCCAAGCGTTCGAGGCGCTCGACGACATCGGTGCACGGGTCACCGGCGAGGTCGGCCCCGCGCACCCGGTAGTGGCCGTCAACCTGGCCATTGACCGGCTGAATCCCGACCTCATCATCTTGAGCACCTTGCCCGCGGGCGCCAGCAGGTGGCTGCATCTCGACTTGCCGCACCGGCTGCAGCGGCGCTTCGGGGTGCCCGTCGAGCACGTCTCGGCAGAGACGCAGACGGTTGATCGCGCCGGCACGTTCGAGCCGCCGGTGCTGCACGCCCCTGACGACACGGTGCACGTGCTGCTGGCCGAGGAGAACCAGCACGATGTCGACGTGATCACCTTGGCGCTCGCGGAGGCGGGCACCCGCAACCAGCTTCGTGTGGCCCATGACGGTGCGAACGCCCTGGCATTCATGCGAGCCGTCGGCCCCTCAGAGATCGACCTGGTGCTGTTCGACCTCAAGCTGCCGGTGGTCAGCGGGTTCGACTTGCTGGCCGAGACGCGTGCCGCCGACGAGTTCGACAAGGTGATGATGGTTGCGCTCACCACCGATGAGGCAGCCGAGGACCGCGCCCGCGCGTATGACCTGGGTGCCGATGCGTTCGTGATGAAGCGGCCCGACTACAGCCAGATGGCCCACGTCATCGACGACCTGCTGGCCGAGGTCGCCGGGTAACCGGCGACGATCAGACACGAAGAGGGAGCCGCGTCCAGTCATCGGGATCCCGAAAGCTGGCGCGACGCCCGCCGCGCTCTCGCCGTTCAGGGTCGCGGTGCCGTGCTTGGCGGCGATCACGCCCGCCATCAGCGTCCCGTGATCGAGGGCCTTCCTCATTGCGCGGTCATAGGACACTGTGCTGTGGCAACCTCCCAGGCTGTCCGAGGCGATCTGGTCGCCGAAGGCTTCGGCGGGCCACTCCGCCACCGATAGAACCACGACTCAGACAGTCCAAGAGCTCGACATGCACGGACGCGCTCGACTAGCGGCTCGCGCCGATTTCGAATTCGATGACATAGCTCCACTCGGCAACGTAGTAGTTGCCTCCCGCGGCGTCGGCCCAGCCCTTCATGGCCGCCCGGTCGGCGTGATCGCCCCATGCCACCACGTCGAGGGTGACGTTGCTGTCATTCGCGTAGCTGGCCAGGGTCGTTGCCTTGACCGCTTCCTCGGTGATCCCGTCGGTGATGAGCACCACCCGCTTGTTGGTCGGCGATGCGCTGTTCACCGTCGAGAGGGCCTCCTTCAGTCCATGGTCGACGTTGGAGCTGCCCGTACTCCAGCCGGGGATCCAGTGCGGGCCCGGTGTCGTTTGGATCTCGAAGGACGACGCGATCTCAAAGCCGATCCGATAGGCCTGTGACAAGTCAGTGTCGGTACTGCTCGCAGCCGTGGGGAAGTGGCCCAAGAACTGGGCCATTCCGACCTGGGCGCCTGGGGTCGAGCCGGCCTTCAGGGCTGCTGCGGTGATGGACGGCCCAACTAGGAGGCTGGACAGGCTGTCACCGGACCCTGACATCGAGCGTGAGCCGTCTACCAGGAACAGCGTGGCGGTGTCCTCCGTGACGGCGTCCGTGAGGATCGTAAGCAGCGCGGTTGAAGAGACGAACGGGTCGTTGTCGGTGGCCGAGGTGGGCTTCTTCACCCCGAGAAAGGTGCCGCCCGTGTCGGTCGAGAGTTGCTGGAGTCTCTCGAAATTCGAGATCCTGTCGAAGTCGTAGCGCAGTTCCTCGCCGAAGGCAATGGTGTCGACGGCGATGCCCGCGGTCTTGAGCGTCTCGACAAGGGTGCTGTCGATGCTGTCCTGCTGCCCGTCGGACAGGAAGATGATCTTCTTCACATCGGCGGTGTCGGCAATAAGCATGTCACGCGCCGACACGATGGCCTTGCCGAAGTCTGACCCGCCTCGCCGGCCGCTGAAGTCGTTGATGTGGCTGTCCCAGGGCGCCGACGAATGCGCGGTGAGGCTGAACATCGTCTTGGCCTGCGACCCGAACGAGATCAACGCCACTTTGGTGTTGGCCATGGTCTCGTCACTCACGGCCTCGAGGGCGGTGCGCACTTCGGGGAAGCCGAAGTCCATCGACCCCGAGTCGTCCACGACGTACACGATGCTGGTGGTCATGGGCGCTTCTGTGGTCGTGGTGGTGGCGGCGGTGGTCGTGGTGGTGGCTTGGCGTGCCCATCCGCGGTCGAAGCGCAGCGTCGCGCCGCCGGCATCACCGCCATCGGCGTCGGTGCTTCTGCTGGACGTCCCCACCGTCGCCCGGGTCAGCTGCAACACGGCGGCTGCGAGCGCTCCGCGGGTGTCTTCGACGACGTCGAAGGTCGCTTCGAGGGTGCCGAGTGTGTCGCCGCGGCGGTAGCTCAGGCTGTACGCGGTGGCGGTGAGCGTGTACTCGCCTTCGGGCAGCGGCCCCCCGCCGTAGAGGCTGTCTGTGCCTGCGTCGCCGTAGAGCGCGTAAGGCAGCCAGCTCTCCGTGCGCGATGTCGAAACCGGGCCGGTCAGCTCGAAATACACGCTGCCCACCCGGCGGCCGTCCGCGATGTCCGCGCGCACAGTGAAATCGCCGTCGGCGGCGTTGCGCAGCAACACCCTGCCGCCATCCGCGAGGGTCTGCACCAGCGACTGATCGGATGCGTCGACCAGGCTGAACCCCGCCAGCGGCCCCGCTGCGGTCTCCACCTGCGCGGGCACCGTCACCCACAACGTGTCGCTCGCGATGAACCGGCCCCCAGCAAGCATCCTCACCCGGTACGCATAGGGCAGGCCCCGCCGCGGGCTCTCATCGGTCGCGCTGTACGAGGTGGTGCCGCGCTCCCAGCCCACATCGGCCACAGCACTGAAATGAGCCTCCCCTCCGGTGTCACGACGCTCCACCATCACCCTGCCCACCTCCACCCAGCCGGGCTGAGCCGGGATCGTCCAGCTCAAGCTCACCTGCCCGTCGTCGCCCACCGACGCCGCCAAACCCTCAGGCGCAACCGGCGGCTCGGACTGGACGCTGACCGTGACCGTCTCGGAGAACACATCGCCGTGACCCGTCGTGGCCAGCCGAACCCGGAACCGATACTCAACACCCGCCTCAAGACCCCCGACCGTTTTCGACCACAACGACTCCGCGCTCAGATCCCAGTCATCAATGACCAACCCCGACCACACCACCACATCGCCGTCACCGTCATCAACGACACGCTCCAAGAACATCTCGTCCAAATACACCCCAGGCTGCGCAGGCACCACCCACGACACCGTCACCGACACATCAGACGACAACGCCGACACACCAAACGGCGCCACCGGCACGACACCGGGCGTGCCGGCCGCCTGAGCCCCAGCCGACGCCACCGGCGGCACCGACCCCACCGCCAACAACACCACAGCCAACCCCAACGCCAGCCGACGACCCCTCCATCGGCCCGCACCGACGCCGAACAACGACCCACGAGACATCACTGCCAGCCCTCTCCCACAAAAACGAACAAACCACCAAGCCACACCCGCACACCCAACGCGACAAGCAGACGCGGCCTCATAAACCTAATTCATGCAATATAGACCACATCTCATCTGTCCAGAGAAGTGGCCACCAGCGTGATCGGCAGAACCGCCTGTGCGGGCGCGGTATCTGCGAGAACACCCACGGCCACCGAGCCGCCGGTGAAGGCCTGCTCCCAGCTCACCGTGGCCTGGTTGACGCTGTTGGCCACCTCGGCGGTGTACCCGGGCCTGCCGTGGATGAAGTGGCCGAAGTCCACCTGGTCCAGGCCCACCGGGATGTCCATGACCGGAACCCGCTCCCCGTCGGCGAGACGGTAGGCCTCCAGGGCCGAGATCTCGTCGCCCCGGTTCAACGCCACCCACATGATGGTGCCGTCGGACCACAGGTCGCGGGCGCCGGGCCCGGGTCTGTCAGCCATTGACGGTCCCACCGGCGGCGCGGGCGGCGTTCATGCCGCCGGGAAAGCCGATTTCGGCGGGCGCCTCGACCTGGCTCTGCAGCACCCACCCGAGCTGGCCGTGCTGGTCGGAGATCGCGGTATGGGTTGCGGCAAGTCCTTGCGCCGTGCCGACCGTCGCAGCATCGAAGAAGAACCACTCCCCTTGCGGGACGCGAAGCAGCTGCAACGTCACGTCGGTGTTGATGTACGCACCGCCCGTCGGTGAGAAGTCCCAGCCGACTGCGGCACCGAGGTCTGCCAGCGTCGCGATGCGCACGAGCGACGACGTCTCCTCGCCGGCCATCAGCGCATGATCCAGCCGCGCCCATGTCCGGCCGGGACCGGGCTCCTCGGTCGATCCGCCGACGAATCGGAAGTCCACGGCATCGGCATTGAAGCCAGGCCGCGGGTAGTCGATGTCGGGATTCGCTCCGGGATCGGCGCGCTCGGTCGGAATCGGCGGCAACGACTGGCCGTCAGCTGCCGGCGAGCCTGACAAGATCGTGGGCGTCAGCCACTGCGAGGTCGCCCGCGCCATCAGACGCCCGTTGCGAGAAGTTTCTGATCCGGTCGGCAACTCCCGTATCTCGGCATCGATCAATGCCGTGCGCCGTCCGCCCTTGACCGTCGTGGCCGTCACCTCGTAGGTCGCCATCGGCATGCCCGCGAGAATCTCAACCGTCAGCCGGCTGCATACCTGATCGATGCCGCCGCGTTGCTGCTCGCGTTCGACTGCCCAGCCGAGCAGTCCGCAGATGGCTCCGCCGTGCATCACCTGGTGTGCCCACGGACCGCGGGTCAGCTCGGTTGCGCGCACCCCGGCTCGCTCTGAGACATACAAGGCGGGCGGCATCGGTGCTGCTGCGTCGGGAGAATCCGCGTCGGCCCTGCTCAGTCGGGACGTGATGTTCACCACGACGACAAGCTAGATGGTTAGTTCCAAGGGGTGGGGTCCACCGGTTAGGGGGTGAGGGTGTCCAAGCTCGGGGTGTGTATTCACGCCTCGATCTTGGAGGTTCTTGGCATGGGCCCGGACTTGGACACCCTCGCGACTGCACTGTATGTGAGGATCGATGACCTGTTGGCAGCGAATCCCGGTTGGGCGCCGAAGCGGCCCGAGGTGGGGATCGCGCCGAGGCTGACCGACGCGGAGCTGGTCACCTTGGCGGTGGTCTCGGCGCTTTTGGGCTATGACAACGAATCGCAGTTCGTGCGCTTCGCGCATGAGCATCTGCGGCCGTGGTTCCCGTATGTGCCCAACCGCGACGGCTACAACAAGCGGCTGCGGCGCTGCGCCGACACGATCGCCCGGGTCATTGCTGCTTTGGCGCGCGAGTGCGTCTCGTGGAACGACGACGTCTGGCTGGTGGACTCCACCCCCGTGGGGTGCGGCACCAGCCGCGAGACCGCCAAGCGCTCGGGCCTCGCCGACTGGGCCGAATACGGCTGGTGCGCGTCGCATTCCCGCTATTTCTGGGGCCTGCGGCTGCACCTGATCGCGACCCCCGCAGGGCTGCCGGTCGCCTTCGCGCTCGCCGGAGCCAAAGCCGACGAACGCGACGTCTGCGCCGCCATGATCGACCAAGCCGGCCTGGGCCGACGGGGCCAGACCCTCATCGCCGACAAGGGCTACCGCTCCCAAGCCTTCGAGACCGGCCTCAGCTCGGCCGGCATCACCATGCTGCGGCCCGCCACCCGCACCGAGACCCCGCGGCCCGGTGCCAAGCTCCTGCGCCCGCTGCGCCAGATCATCGAATCGATCAACTGGACACTCAAAGGCCAACTCAGCCTCGAACGCCACCGCGGCCGCACCCGCACAGGCGTCGCCGTCCGCATCGCCACCCGCCTGCTCGCCCTCACCGCCGCCATCTGGCACAACGAGACCTACCACCCCCACCGGCCACCACGCTCACTGACCGCCTACGACCACTAACCCTTGGAACTAACCATCTAGGTGGCAGGATGGTGGATCGCCGGGTCAGCGTGAGTACATCGCGAAATTGGGGAGGGGGCGCCGTGACAGACACCGCTGCGGCAGCCCCCGAAGCACCGCCTGTCGCCAGAGACCTCAAATGGTGGGCGCGGCTGCACCCCATCGGCTGGCTCGCCGGCGCCACGATCCTCCTCGCGATCGGAGCCCGGCTGTTCTGGGACACTGAGTTCTGGATCGGCAACCTAGTGTGGTGGAACTGGCTGGTGCTCGCCGGCGCCGTTGCGATGGGGCTCTGGCACGACGGGCTGGACCGGCTCCGCCGGGGCGTGGAGTCCATCGCCACGTTCAGCTTGACCGTGGCATGGATCCTGGCGTGGGTGGTCTTCCTGCTGCAGCTCTTCAACGTCATCACCCGGTACGGCAACGACCTGGTCGAGACCGACATCCTGTTCGGAGAGACGACCAGCCTGGCGTGGCAGGCGTTCGGTTTGATGTTCCTCATCGCCATCAACTTCGGAGTGCGCGAGGGCGTGAACCCGCGCATCGACTTCTGGTGGGCCAATTTCAGCGTCAAGCGCAAGGCGTGGCTTGACTTCGTCATTCACTCGGCCCTGCTGCTGCCGTTCATCGTCATGGCCATCCGGATTCTCAAGGGCTATGCGGCCACGTCGCTGGGCCGCCGGCACAACGGGGAATGGCCGAGCGGCTGGCGCGTCTGGGAGACCTGGGAGGAAGCGGTCGACGCCGGCGGGCTGCCCGTCGGCCCGATCAAGGTGATGATCCTCGTGGCCTTCATCCTGTTCGGCCTGCAGATCCTGGCCGAGGTCATCAAGACTGGCTTCGCGATGATCGGCGACGACGAGAAGGGCGACATCGTCCAGCACGATTCGCCGCTGCGGGTCGAGTAGCCACTCAATGAGCCACCTGCTCGCCGTCTTCGGCATGGACACCGGCGTCTTCCTGGCACTGACGATGTTCGTCGTCTTCATGCTGATGATCCTCACCGGCTACAACGTGGCGTTCTCGTTCGCCGCGACAGCGCTGGCCTTCGCGTTCATCGGCGATCTCACCGGCACGTTCAACACCGCGACGCTGAACACGCTGCCGGCGCGCTGGTTCGTGGCCATCAGCGACCCTGTGCTGCTGGCGGTGCCGCTGTTCGTGCTCATGGGCGCGATCCTGGAGCGATCGGGCATGGCCGAGCGCCTGCTGAACGCGGTCGGCATGCTGATGGGCGCATTGCGCGGCGGCGTGGCCGCCGCGGTGGTGCTGGTGGGCACGCTGCTGGCCGCGGCCACCGGCGTAGTGGCCGCCACCGTCATCGTGATGGGCCTGCTGTCGCTGCCGGCGATGGTGCGGCTGGGCTACGACAACAAGCTCTCGACGGGTGCCATCACCGCCTCGGGCACGCTCGCTCAGTTGTTGCCCCCCAGCATCGTGCTGATCCTGCTGGCCCAGCAGATGGGCGTCGGCATCCTGGGCCTGTTCGCCGGCGCGCTGCTGCCGGGCCTGATGCTCAGCGGCCTGTACGTGGCCTACGTGCTGGCCGTGTCGTGGTGGAAGCCCGACGTGGGACCGGCGATGCCGCTGGAGGAACGGAAGCTGGAGGGCAACCCGTCGATCCAGACCAAGCTGCTGATCGCTGCGCTGCTGGGCTTCATGGTCGGCTGCGTGATGCTGCTGGCCAACATTCGCATCGCGTTGATCGCGGCCGTTCTGGTGTTGGTCGCGAGCTTCGCGATCATGTTCTTCACGCGGATGCTGGCGTGCGAGGTGCTCATCGCGATCGTGCCGATCGTGGTGCTCATCCTGGGAGTGCTGGTGTCGATCTTCCAGGGGATCGCCACGCCGTCGGAATCGGGTGCGGTCGGCGTGTTCGGGGCCCTGGCGATCACCGGCTTGAACTGGCTCTTCGACCGCCTGCTCCTGCGCGAGGGCGCCACTCACATCAGGCCCCAGTGGCGGCTCAACCGTGCTGCGGCGGTGCAGGCGGGCAAGTCGACCGCCAGCGTGGTGGTGCTGGTGATGACGCTGCTGTTCAGCTCCACCTTCTTCAGCGCCATGTTCTTCCAGCTCGGCGGCTCCGATCAGACCTCGGAGTGGCTCACCTCTATCGGCGGCGGGAAACTCGGCTTCGTCATCGTCGCGATGGTTGCGGTGTTCCTGCTGGGCATCAACCTGGAATTCCTCGAGATCACGTTCATCGTGGTGCCCATCTTCGTGCCGGCCATGGAGGTGCTCGGATTCACCCAGGACGAGAAGATCTGGTTCGCGGTGATGATGGCCGTGAACCTCAACATGGCCTTCATCTCGCCGCCGGTGGGCTTCTCGCTGTTCTACCTGCAGAGCGTTGCGCCGCCCGAGGTGCGCACGGCCGACATCCACAAGGGCGCCATCCCGTTCATGGGGCTCCAGTCGATTGCGCTGGTCATTCTCGGCGTGTTTCCCGGGATCGTGTACACGTCACTCGAGCTGTTCGGCAGCTGACTCGTTGCTTTCGGAGCCCTCTTTGGGCGCGTGCTAATTTCGCGCCCAGGGGTTGGCGCGGCTCGCGCGCCACGGGGAGGCACTACCTATGACTCTGCACGACGAGGCCAGTCGGGAGACTGGCCTCGATGAAGGCATCGAGGACGGCGGATTTGACCGGCGATCATTCCTCAAAGCGGGCATCGGCGTCGCAGGCTTCGCAGCCGCCGCGACGCTGCTGAACGCCTGCACATCCGACGACGGAGACACTGCAGCCACGACCTCCGAAGGTCCCGCCGGCACCGATGCGCCGGCCACCTCGGTGGCGCTCACCCAAGACGGTCCTGAGATCGAGTGGGAGATGGCAACGAGCTGGCCGGCGGCGCTGGTCACCCTGTTCGGCTCGGCGAATTTCTTCGCCGAGCAGGTGAGCCGGCTCACCGGCGGCAGGTTCAAGATCAATCCTCGACCGGCGGGCGAGATCGTGGGCGGCCTTGAGGTGCTGCCCACGGTGCGCGATGTCGGCGTGCAGGCGGGCCACACGGCGTCGTACTACTACGTGGGCCTCAGCCCCGTGCAGCAGTTCGGCACCGCTGTCCCGTTCGGGTTGACGCAGCGCCAGCAGAACGCCTGGCTGTACAAGGGCGGCGGCCTCGAGATGCTCAACGAGTTCTACGCCGAGGAGCATGGCGTCATCGCCTTCCCAGCCGGCGGCACGGGCTGCCAGATGGGCGGCTGGTTCACTAAGGAGCTCAACTCGGTGAGCGACCTGCAGGGCCTGAAGATGCGCATCCCTGGGCTTGCGGGGCGTGTCCTCGAGAGCCTGGGCGGCGAGCAGGTCACGTTGGCGGGCGGCGAGATCCTGCCCGCCATCCAGCAGGGCGCCATCGACGGCGCCGAGTTCGTGGGACCCACCGACGACCTGATCCTGGGCTTGGACCAGTTCGACGGCGAGCTGTTCTACTACCACCCCGGCTGGTGGGAGCCCGGCACAGCAGTGGAGGTGCAGTTCCCGCTGTCGCTGTGGAACGACCTGCCGGCTGAGTACCAGGCGGCCATCGAGATTGCGGCGGCAAGCGCCAACATCAACACGATTGCCGACTACGACGTGCGCAACCAGGCGGACCTGCAGCGGATCAAGGAGTTCGCCAGCATCCGGGAATTCCCGGCTGAGCTGATGGCGGCATTCAAGGAAGAGACCGAGAACGTGCTGGACGGCGTGGCGGCAGACGACGCCCGCTTCGCGGCAATCTTGGCGCCGTGGCGGGAATTCCGTGACGGCATTGCCGAGTGGCACGGCCTGGCTGAGCGTTCCTTCCTGACCCAGCAGACCCAGGTCTAGACAGGGCCGGCCGCACTCGGCCGGCTGCCGGAGGCGCCGCGACGCCAGAGAACCTCACTGCGCGCCTGAGCATCGCCCGGCGGTGCCGCGCGTAGGGTGCCGCTGTGCATCCGTTCAGATTCGGTGTCCAGTACGGCAAGCCGGAGAGTCCTGCGGCGTTCCGCGAGATGGCACGCAAGGTTGAGGATCTCGGCTACTCGTCGCTGTTCTGCCACGACCATTTCTGGGACAGCTGGTCCCCCATCGTCCATCCCGCCGTTGCGGCGGAGATCACCACGACCCTGCGTGTCGGCACGCTGGTGTATGCGGCCGATTACCGGCACCCTGCGGTGCTGGCAAAGGACTTCGCCACACTCGACCTGCTGGCGGAGGGCCGCACCGAGTTCGGCATCGGTGCCGGCTGGCTGACCGAGGACTACTCCCAGGCGGGCATACCGCTGGACCGGCCCGGCGTGCGCATCGACCGCATGATCGAGGCCTTGGAGGTCATCAAGGGGCTGTGGCGCGGCGAGCCGCTGCACTACGACGGCGAGCACTACCAGATCTCCGGCATGGTCGGGCGGCCGCTGCCCCATACGCCGGGAGGGCCACCGATCATCATCGGTGGCGGCGGGAAGCGAGTGCTGAGCGAGGCCGCTCGCCTGGCCGACATCATCAGCTTGAACCCGAATCTGCGGTCGGGCACCGTGGGCCCCGATGCGGCACGCAGCTCGGTGGCAGACAAGTTCGTCGAGCGGCGCCAGTGGATCGCCGACGCTGCCGGTGAGCGGTTCGCAGAGATCGAGATCCAGCTCAATACGTTCATGGCGCTGGTGTCCGATGACGCCGACAGTGTTCTGGAGGCGTTCGCGCCAGGATTTGGTTTGACGCTTGAAGAGGCGCGTGAGGTGCCGCTGGTGCTGGCCGGCACGGTCGATGACATCTGCGAGCAACTGCACCATCACCGCGAGACATACGGCGCCAGCTACATCATCATCCACGACCCCGAAGTGGACGCGATGGCGCCGGTCGTGGAGCGGCTGGCCGGCACCTGAGCCGCTCCTCCGCCGGGTCGTGCCAGACACGGCGGCGCTGCGACAATGGGCCGATGACGTCCACACCGCATGACTCCACCCCAGCAACTCCCGCGCCGGAAAATGATGATGGCGCGACTCGTGACGTGCGCGAGGCTCGCCGGCGCGGCCATCGGCTGCCGTCATTCCGCCCGGCTCGAAAGAGGAGACCTCCTGTGGGCACTACGCACATCACCGTCACCGTCAAGAACCCAGCAGCACGCGATCGCACCTGGCAGGGCGAGTTCCTGGTGGACACCGGCGCCATCGAGTCGGTGATCCCCCGCCAGCACCTCGAGGCCATCGGCGTCGAGCCGTTCGGTTCTCGGACGTACGAACTGGCCGACGGCAGTCGGCTGCAACTCGACATGGGGGGCGCCGTGCTCGAGTTCATGGACGAGACGGTCATGGGAACCGTGGTTTTCGTCGACGACGACGCCGAGCCGCTGCTGGGCCTCACCGCGCTGGAATCGGCCGGCATCGAGGTCGACCCGCGCAACCAGCAGCTCAAGCGCCTGTCCGCAGTACGACTCAAGGCCCTCGCCACGCACTGAGGGCCGCCGGCCACGGGGCACATCGGCAGGGACTCTCCCCGCTAGCGCTGCTAGCCGGACTCAAACACGCATACTGGAACTGCCCCATCAGGCGACGGATTGCTCGTTAGATTCTCGCCAAGTCCTCCTCATGTGCCCGCCAGCATCTCCTGGCTATCACCCCTCACTGATGGACTCCGTGGTCCCCGTCGTACTCGACGGTTCGGGATTCTCTACATCCTCGACTCTGCGCAGCCGAATTACGTCGACTCCAATGCGGGCGCTCATCGGGTCACCGTCGCGATAATCGTCGAGCGTCTCTGAATTGTACAGAAGGATTCGAACATCTCCCGTTGCCTCTATTGTGCCGAGAGATCTCCAGCCGGATTCTTCATCTTGAACCAGCACAGGGGCTGAATGAAGTTCTTCGCCAGCATCAAATTCCGCGTCATCATTCTCGTCAACCAATACTCGATATGTCACGCTGGCTGTGGCTGACTCCGGAGGTATGTGTACCTCAATCACAAAACTACCATCGATATCCTCGAAGTCCCAAGTGACGAAAGCGTCGTAATCGTCTCCTTCGTTGTTGCCTTTCGCAAAAGTGAACCGCAAATTTTCCTCAGAGAAGGATTGGCTAGCTACTTGGATAGGGGGAGAACACCACACCCCGGAATCGCCAAAAAAGCGGCGCACAGGCTCTGCCATATACCCGTCTTGTGGTTCAACAACAGGCGGTTCCATCACTGGCGGATGTGTTGTTGCGGTCGTTGTGGTTGTAGTTGTAGCCGCAGGTCGAATCGTGACGAATGTTTCGGCTTCAGTGGTCACCGGAGGTTCTGGTATCGGAGCCTCAGTAGTCCCTAGTACATCGTCTTTAGTATTGATCCGAAAACTGCTGTCAATCTCTACAAAGTTGACAACCACAAGCACAACCACAAGCACGCTACCAGCGGCAATGAAGTTGGAAATGATACTCAGCGCATTGAGTCCACTTGTGATGAATCTCAACGATCCCCGAAAGAACCGTTTCAGCTACGAGTTTCTCTCCGTGCTCTGATCCTCTTCATCTGTTGACATCTGATGACCCTTCTTGTCGAGCTACTTGCGTCCTAGTTGGTAATGGCCACAGAGGTTGTTGACGCGGCCGGCGTCGGTTGCTGGTGGCGGTGTCGCCCTGTACCGGCGACTGTCAGCCGCTGAGCGACTCCAAGAGTGGATCGGTGAAGGTGATGACTTGGTCGAGAAGGTCGGCGAATTGTGCTGGGGTGGTGTGGAGGGCTTGGCGGTTGCGCCAGGCTGACCATTTGCTTTGGGCCAGGTCGGGGTAGCCGTCGAGGACGTCTGCCAGCGGGCGGATGCTCACTTGTCGATGGTCTGCGACCATCTGCAGGGCTGCGCTGAGGTGAGTGATGTCGAGTTAAGTCTTGGCGAGTGCGGCGATGTCGACGAAGTCACGCCAGCGCGTTGAGGCTGTGCCGCGTTGGATAGCGGTGACGATCTTCTCGGCCAGGATCAGCTCAGCGGAGTAGGCGCGGACGGGGATTGGCTCGGCGTGGAGGAGTTGAGGAACTTCGACGAGGTCTGGTTCGGGCCAGAGCGGGTCACCGATGCTGACGTCGACGTGGAAGCGGAGCCTCGCCCGGTCGAGCTGCCCAGTGATCGTTGCGCGGATTCCTGGGTAGGTCGCGTTGTCGCGGATCTCCTGCACTTTGGCGATGGCCAGCTGGTCGAGGCCGTCATCGAGGTTCACAGTCACGATGTCGGCGACGATGCTTGCGATGGCACTGAGGTCGCCGTCGACGTCGGTTCCGGCCAGGTCGATGTCGCGGGTTGGCCGTCTGTCGGTGTAGGCGGCGAGCAGGACACCGCCTTTGAGGACGAACGCTGCGGCGTGGTCGGTTTCCGCGAGGCGGCGCAGGAAGCCTTCGAGCGCGTAGAACTGGAAGAGTTCGTCGACTGGTCGGCCTGTGGCGCGGGCGGCGGCTTGGAGGTCGAGATAGGCGGCGCCGGCGGTGGTGTCTCGGCTCGGTTGTGGGCTCATTGGAGGGTTTCGATTGCGGCGCGGAGTGCTGGGGTGGCGCGCGGGAACGGTCTGGCGAGTTCCAGCAGCTCGGAGGGATGGTTGCCGCGTTGGCTGAGCCAGCGGCGCAGGGCTGTGTGTGCGAGGTCGATGCCGAGTCGGTGGCGGAGGCGGTAGGTGTCGATGATCGAGCGCGCCGGGCTGTAGATGGCGATGGTGATGGTTTCGGCGAGGTGGAGGTCGTCGCGTCCGATGTGGAAGGTGTCGCGGTCGAACCGATGCCAGGTGACCGCAGCCCGTGTCTTGGGCTGCCAGTGGTGACGCGGCAAGGCGGCGTCGATGGTGTGGGGGATCTCGTCGGTGAGGTCGTGGTGAGCGAGGGCGGAGGTGAGGCACAGGGTGGTGTGAGGGTTGCGCAGGGCCAGCTCGAGAAGGTCTGGGTCGGCGCCGTGCCCGGGGCGGGCGTAGATGCCGCGCGCGATGCGTTCCAGGTCGCCTTGGGCGGTCAGCTTCGCGAGGTCGCGGTTCGAGATCCCGAGGCCGCGGGCCTGGGCGTGTGTGAACGCGATCGGAATCGTCGCGGGGGGCATGTATGAAATCCTAGCCAGAAGGTGGTTATGTGGCTAGGAATTGACTCATAATGCAGGCTTCAGCCGACTGGTGCTCCTTGGGTTTCGCGCGGGGTGGTCGCTGGACTTTGCTGTCATGAGCTTTGAGGAGGCTTCGGTGATGGCCGCGAAAGGGCTCCCTGTCGAGCGGGCGTGCGGTCTGCTGGGGGTGTCGGTGTCGGGCTATTACGGCTGGCTCCGCCGCCCGTCCTATGGCAGCGCAGCGTAACTGCCCCGGCCAACACGCCGCAGCCGAACACACCAGCACCTCGATGTCACACACCGGGCGTAGTTTGCGTCTCGTGATGGCAGGCGACTCGGCGAACGAGCAATCTCGCCGCGACGGCGACCCGTCAGGAAGCGGGTTGGCCGCAGTCGGTGTCGGGTTCGGCGCGCACGCCCGTAAGGCGCTCGCAGACTTCGTGCGACAGGC
Source organism: Acidimicrobiales bacterium (assembly GCA_965116715.1). Lineage (GTDB taxonomy): Bacteria > Actinomycetota > Acidimicrobiia > Acidimicrobiales > Poriferisodalaceae > Poriferisodalis. The sequence continues at coordinate 2,952,082 of OZ220724.1, read as the reverse complement.
GAAAGCGACTGATCCCCTTGCCGCAGTCACGGTGATCGTGCCGTCGAACTACACGGGGCTGTCGTTGCGACGCGAGCTCGGGCGGCACGGCGGCGGCGTGGCCATGATCGAAACCGTCACCATCGCTGAATTGGCCGACCGTCTCGGGGGCTCGGCGCTGCAGCAACGAGGACGGCGGCCGTTGAGCGATATGGCCGTCACGGCGGCTGTGCGCATTGCGCTCGGTGACGATCCCGGTCCGTTCGGTCCCGTCGCCGGCCACCAGCAGACTGCACGCGCGCTGGGCCGCACCTACTTGGAGCTGCGCGACCTGTCCGCGTCGCAGCTCGACGATGTCGCCGGCATGTCGGCGAGGGCCGCCGGCGTGGTGGACATCTGCCGGCGAGTGCGAACGTCGCTGCGCCGCGGCTGGTACGACGAGTTCGACCTCATGGCAGCCGCAGCCGATCAGCTTGGCTCGCTCGATGAGCTTCCGAACGAACTGGGACGCGTCTGCGTGTACCTGCCCCGCCGGCTCAACCAGCACGGAGCGCGTTTGCTGCGAGAACTCGGGCGCGTCCCCGCAGACGCACCCGTCGAGGTGCTCGTAGGACTGACTGGCAGCGACAGCGCGAACTCGGTGGCAGAGGGCGTGTGCAAGCGTCTCCGTGTCGAGCCGCCGCTCCTCGATGACCAGCGCAGGCACGAGTTGCGCGAATCGTCCTGCGCAGAGCGCATCGTCAGCGTCACCGATGCCGACGAGGAAGCCCGAACCGTGGTGCGCAGCGTTATCGCGGACCTCGACGACGGTCTCCCGCCGAGCAGGATCGCCGTGTACTTCGGTGCAGCCGAGCCGTACGGCCGCACACTCGAGGATCAATTCGCTGCAGCCGGCGTTGCAACGTACGGCAACACCGCCCGAAGGCTCGCCGAGTCGATCTACGGTCGGTTCGCTCTGGGCCTCGCTGCGCTGGCCGATACGCATCTCTCAGAGCCCCGCCTCGAACGCCGAGACGTGTTCGACCTGCTCGCCGGCGCGCAGATTCCACGCCATGGCCCCGGAGAACCTGACACCGAACAATCCGGCGACAAGCACTTCTTCGTGCCCGACTCGATGTGGGAACGACTTGCTCGGGCTGCGCATGTGGTCAGCGGCGGCGACTGGTCGGAACGGCTGAGGCGCCATGGGTCCGAAAGGCGCGAGCTCGCCGCCCACGAAACTTCCGGCGACGATCCCAACCTTGCCCGCTGCCGGCGGCTCGAACGCGAAGCCGCTGAGTGCGACGCCGCTACGGCGTTCATTGCCGAACTGCGTGAGCGTCTCCTCGATGGCCGCCGGCGACACACCTGGCGCGGTCTCTGCGAATGGATGCGATCCTCGCTGCATCGCTACCTGGGTGCGCTGGGCAGCGCGCGGTGGCTCGGGGATTGGCCCGAATGGGAGATCAGCGCCGCAGAACGAGTCGAAGGCGTGCTCGAGCGGCTCTCCGACCTCGGCGTGATCGAGGCGCGCGTCAGCTTCAACACCATGTACCAAGCGCTGGAAGCCGAACTCGCACAGCCGCACGGCCGCAGCGGCACCGAAGGCAAGGGCGTGTACGTCGGCCCGCTCGCCGGCGCACTCGATGTCACCCCGGACCGGAGCTACATCGTGGGGCTGGCCGAAGGCATCGTCCCCGCGCGACCCCAGCCCGACAGCCTCGTCAACGACGACGAGCGGCGGTCATCGGGAGGCGCCCTCAGGCTGCATGCTGACGATGCGGCGGAGAGTCACCGATCCCTGCTCGCCGCAATTGCCGGAACCCGGGAACGCTGCACGCTGTCGGTGCCACGGGGCAACCTGCGCCAGAACGCGGACTACGTGCCATCCCGCTGGATGCTCGACACAGCTCGCCAGCTTGATACCACCGGCCGCTACTTCGCGGACGGCTACCTCGATGCAGAAAACCTTCGAGGTGCTGCGCTCGACGGCGAAGTGATCGGCATTGTCGAGCTTCCGTCGTTCTTGGGTGCCGTGCGCTCATGCGACTTCCCCGCAATGCCGTGGGAATACGACGCTGCGAGCCTGCTCGCAGCAAACCCCACCGAATTGGCACGGCGGCAGCACCCGCTGTTCACCGATCCGGCGTTCCGCCACGGCGTCGAGCTCTCGGCCGCGCGGCGCAGCTCGGCGTTCACGCGTTTCGACGGAAATCTCTCGGGAGTCATCGACAGCGACAGCGTGGTGGCCGATGTCGTGTCGGCGACGCGCCTCGAGATTTGGGCGTCGTGCCCGCGCCGGTACCTGTTCGAGCAACTGCTCGGGTTGAGCGCGGTCACCGAGCCCGAGCAGATCCTCCGGCTGAGCGCACTCGACCGCGGGCACCTGGTGCATGAGGCCGTCGATCGCTTTTATCGGCCGCTGATCGCCAACCGGCACGCGTGGTCGTCGGACGAACCGATGCCGAGCCACGGCCCGAGACGGCCACCGCCGGGTCCGAGCCGTTCGCCCACCGCCGAAGACCACAGCGAACTCGTCCGCTTGGGCCAAGAGCTCGCCGACGACGCACAAGCTCGGGGATTGGTGGGCCTGCCGCTGTTGTGGCGACGAGATCGCTCGGCTCTGCTCGCCGACCTCGGCGAACTGCTCGACCGCGACGAACAACGCGACCCGCACACGCGGGGTGAGATACAGAGCTCTGAGTTCCGCTTCGGCTTCGATGACTCCGCGCCGGCTGTTTCATTTCGCCTTGATGACGGCAGCGAGATCCGCTTCCGGGGCATCATCGACCGGGTCGAGCGCACCGGCGACGGCGACCTCGTGGTCATCGACTACAAGACCGGTTCCACCGACAGCTACGCCGGCATCGTCAAGGGCCGCGGGGCCGACCCGACCGTCGGCGGCACAAAGCTGCAGTTGCCGGTGTACGCGCTTGCTGCACGAGCGCACTTCGGAGGCGACACAGCAAACGCCGCGGCAGCGCTGAAGGCCACGGCGGTGCTGAGCGCGTACTGGTTCATCTCCTCGGCGCGAGGCCGCTGGGAATGGCTGGAGCTGCCCGTCGACGACGCGGTCATGACCCGCTTCGCCGAAGTGGTCAGCATCATCGCAGCCGGGATCCGCAGCGGCGTATTCGTCGGCTTCGCTCAGCCCTCGGACGACCGGCGCCACTACCGCGTGTGTCCCTACTGCGATCCGGACGGAGGTGGCACCGCCGACGTCCGCCGTTCGTGGCGGCGCAAGCGAGACGATCCGGTGCTGGCCGCATTTGCTGAACTCGTCGAACCTGCCGAGGTGCCGTCGTGACTCCGCCGCCTCCTGCCGCAGCCTCGCATCAGGCGGACCAGGCAGACCGCGACCGGGTGTACCGGCAGATCGGAACCACCATGTTCGTCGAAGCCGGTGCGGGCACCGGCAAGACCACTGCGCTGGTGAACCGGGTGCTCGAACTGGTGACCGGGCCGAGCGCCGTGCCGATCGGCTCAATCGCCGCCATCACATTCACCGAGAAGGCGGCCGCCGAGTTGCGCAACCGCATCCGCGCAAGGCTCAACGAACTGCTCGCGGAGCAGGCAGTCGTTCAGGCTTCCGAAACCGAGCAGGTCTCCGAGGCGTTGAGGAGCGCGCTCGACGGGCTCGACAGCGCCGCCATTTCCACCCTGCACGGATTCGCTCGACGGATCCTCTCCGAGCATCCCGTCGAAGCCCGGCTGCCACCGCGTTTCGAAGCGCTCGACCAGATTGCGAGCGATGTCGAATTCGATGAGCGATGGCGTCGCTTCATCAGCGAGCTGCTGTCAGACCCCGGCATCGGCTGGGCGGTTGACCTCGTGGACGCCGCAGGGGTGCAACCCGACGCGCTGCGTGACATCGGTGAGGCGTTCAATGCCAACTGGGACCGAGTGCTCGCAGCAGGTGAGCCGGCGCAGGCAACGCCTATCGATGCAAGCAGCTTCATCGAGCATGGCGCGTCGCTGTTGGAATGGCGGCATCCGACGAGAGACTTCAGTGACGCGGCGGGAAAGCTGCGACACCGCCTCGACGGCTACGTCGCACGGCTCCGTGCAGCGACGACCGATATCGACCGATTCGCCGTGCTCAACGAGTCCAATCTGGACGGCGGCGGCGTGCCCAAGGGCGGCAATGTCTTCCGGGGCGAAGACTGGGCGCCGATGCGCGAGGGGCTCGCCGCATTGCGGGCGCAGTGCGGCGCTGCAGCGATCGAAGCCATGGACCACGCCATCGCGGCGTTGTGCGACCGGATTGCGCATTGCACCCTCGAGGCGGCCGAGCAGCGACGGGCTGCGGGTCGCTTGGAGTTCCACGACCTGCTCGCGCGGTCGCGTGATCTGCTGCGCGCCTCACCGCAAGCGCGGGCGTCGCTGCACCGCAAGTACCGACACTTGCTGCTCGACGAATTCCAGGACACCGATCCGATCCAGATCGAGATCGCTGCGCTGATTGCCGCCGGCGAGCACGGCGACGCAGTCGGGCCGGCATGGGACCAACTCGACACCATTTCCGGTCAGTTGTTCTTCGTCGGGGATCCGAAGCAATCCATCTATCGCTTCCGGCGGGCAGACATCGAGCTGTACGACGACGCACAGCGACGATTCGGCCACCAGATCGGCGAGACGGCCACGCTCGGGGTCAACTACCGGTCAACGGTGTCGATCATGGCCTGGGTCAACGCAGTGTTCGGTTCGCTCATGGGCGACGAAGCCGGCGATGACATCACCGCGCGCCGGTTGCAGTCCCCCTACTCGGCCTTGACGGCAGCGCGGGCCGACATCGGTCGCGGACCAGCGGTCACCGCGCTCGGCATCGATGCGCACGACAAGCAGCAGTCGGGTCTCAACGCCGAGGGAATCCGAGCCGTCGAGGCTGCGGATGTCGCGGGCACGATCGCCGAGATCGTGCATGACGGCTGGGAGGTGCATGACCGGCATCTCGACGGCGCCAGGCCGGCGCGCCTCAGCGACATCGCGATCCTGGTGCCGACCCGCACGTGCCTGCCCCAGCTCGAAGCGGGCTTGTCTGCGGCGTCGGTGCCGTACCGGCTCGAAGCGTCCGAGTTCGTGTGGCGCAGCCGGACCGTACGGGACCTGATGATGTGTCTGCGGGCCGCGGCCGACCCGGATGACGCCTTGGCGGTGGTCAGTGCGTTGCGGACCCCGATGTACGGCTGCGGCGACGACGACCTCTACGCCTACTACCGGGCCGTCGGCTCGTGGAGCTACTTCGCCCCCGAACTCGAGGCGTCTCAGCACGGCGAGCACTCCCGTGTCGCGACGGCGCTCGTACACCTGCGGGCGCTGTACGAGCAACACACCCTGGTTGCGCCGTCGGTGCTGCTCGAACGCCTCGTGCGAGAACGTCGTGTCTTCGAGCAAGCCGCTGCAGGGCCCCAGACGCGTGACATCTGGCGCCATGTGCGCTATGTGATCGACCAGGCGCGGGCCTGGTCGGAGAGCCAGCACGGTGGCCTCCGCAGCTTCCTGCGCTGGGTCGAGATGCAGAGCGCCGAACGCGCCAAGATCACCGAGGCAATCCTGCCCGAGTCCGACGACGACTCGGTCCGCGTGATGACGGTGCATGCGTCGAAGGGCTTGCAGTTCCCCGTCGTGATCGTCGCCGGCCTGCAGGGCAATGGGGCACATCCCACGAGCACGCGGGCGATATTTGTCGATGACCGCTCAGACGGGCCCCCCTCCAGCCGCTACGGCGGTGCAGAAGCAGTGCGCCTGCGCAAGGGCGCCGAGACGTTGACCTACGCGGACTTGTCCGATGCCGAGCGGCTCGCGGATCACCATGAGCGGGTGCGACTGCTGTACGTGGCCTGCACGCGAGCACGTGACCACTTGGTGGTCTCGCTGCACCGCGAGGCGCCGTCGAAGACAGGCGAGCTGTTCAACAGGACCCACGCGCAACTCATCGCTGACGCCCTGCCAGAGCGCGCCGACCGCGCATCTGCAGTGGGCCGATGGGACTACCGCAGCAGTAGTGACCCTGAAGCCGAGCCCGTCGAGCTGCGACGGCCCGATGCCGCGAACAGGCAGGCCGAGCGTCTCGATCGAGCTTCGTGGCGCGATCGACGCGACCGGGCCGCGGCATTGTCCAGTCAGCGATCCGCGCTGAGCGCAACCAGAGTCGCGCACGGTGCGGCAACAGACAGACCCACCTACCCGCGCGGCTCCGCAGAGCCCGAAGCACGGGGCAAGGATGCGCCCAACGATCATCTCGGCGGCGGCCGGGCCCCGGCTAGGCGCGGTCGCGGCGCAACTGCGGTCGGCAAAGCGGTCCATGGCGTGCTGCAGTCGATCGACCTGCTCACCGGCGAGGGGCTCGAGTCGCTGGCAGCAGCGCAGGCGGTTTCCGAAGGCATCGCCGGCCGCCAAGGCGTCATCGAGGCCTTTGTGCGATCGGCACTCGCGAGCGACGAAGTGCAAGACGCCGCTTGCGAGCGCCACTGGAAAGAGGTGTACGTCGCTGCGCCAGTCGACGACACCGACGCACTGGGATCGTCCCCGACTGTCGTCGAGGGGTTCGTCGACCTGATGTACGAAGACCCGGCAACAGGTGGGCTAATCGTCGTCGACTACAAGACTGATGCGCTCGGGTCGATGCCCGATGCAGACAGCGAACGTGCCCAGCAGTACCGCACCCAGGTCGCTACTTACGCGTGGTGTGTCGAACGCTCAACCGGCCGCCGCGTTGGACGGGTCGTGCTGTTGTACCTGCGCGCCGACGGGACGCCTGCTGTGCCCGACGTTCTCGAAGGCGAAGCACTGCGGCGGGTCGTCGGCGCGGTGCCCTCGCGGACGCTCGATGTCCTGACTTCGCCGTGACGGCCCGAGGTCGCCAGGGCAGCGCTGCTCAGAGGGCTCGGGGTGGGGGCTGGTGGCCGCCGGTGAGTTCGCCGATGCGTCGGGCCAGCGCCATGGTGGTGCGGTCTCCGCCGTAGGGGCCGACCACCTGGAAGCCGACCGGCAGGCCGTCGGGGGTGAGGCCGAGCGGCGGCACCGTCGCAGGCAGGTACGACATGCCGGTCAGAATCGTCCAGCGGGTCATCTCGATGTACGGGCGCTCAATGCCATTGGCCGGGATGCGGCGCTCGGCGAAGGTGCCCTCCTGCATGTGATCGAAGGGCGGGTGAAAGCTCACCGGCATGAGGATCGCGTCGTAGCGGGTGAAGAAATCCGCCCACTTGCGGCGGCACTCCTCACGCGTCATGTGGTGTTCCAGCCACTCCCGATGGCCGGGTCCTTGGCTGCGGCCGGCCAGCGTCATGGCGGCTCGCACCAGCCACAGCCCGGTCTCCCACGCCGGCAGCGGATCGATGTCCGGTCGCGCCGCGTGGTCCACGCTCACGCCGCTGTCCTCAAGGGCCGCAACGGCCGCGTTCATCACCTCCAGCACATCGCCGTCGACCGGGCAGTACGGATCGTCGAGCCAGGCCGCGACACGCAGGCCGCTCACGTCGCCCGGTGCTGGCGGCAGTTGCGGCACCCACGGTCCTTCGGTGCGCAGCAGCACGTCGAACACCAGCTCCAGGTCGTCACAGCTGCGGGTCAGCGGACCGAACACGTTGATGTCGGGCTCCGTCGTGCCGCCGCGCACGTGATCCAGGTAGCCCGTCGTCGGGATCACGCCGAAGCTCGGCTTGTGGCCCCAGATGCCGTTGTACGAGGCCGGGAAGCGGATCGAACCGCCGATGTCGGTGCCGATCTCGAAGCCGGTGAAGCCCATCGCGGCCGCCGCCGCAGCCCCGCCGGACGAACCGCCGGGGACCTTGGACAGGTCCCAGGGATTGCTGGTGGTGCCGAACAGATCGTTGAACGACTGGTTGTCGGCCGACCAGCGAGGCAGGTTGGTCTTGCCGATCACGATCGCTCCCGCAGCACGGCAGGCCGCCACGACGGCGGCATCGGCGTCGGGAACGTTGTCTGCCAGCTCCCGTGCCCCGCCGGTCGAGCGGATGCCCGCCGTCATCAGGGCGTCCTTCGCGGTGAATGGGACACCGTGCAGCGGCCCGAGCGCCTCGCCGGTTGCAGTGGCTCGGGCCTGCACGGCATCAGCTGCGGCGGCCCGCTCCAGCGCGGCCTCGAAGTCGCGGGTCACCACAGCGTTGATGTCGCCGTCGAGCCGTTCGATCCGTTCGATGAGATGACTCGTCAGCTCTCGGCTCGACAGCTCCCCCGCCGCGATCGCCGCCGCCTGCTCCGATGCGCTCCACAGTCCCAGATCGTGTGCCATGTGCTCATTTCAGCAGTCAGGAGGTCAGGCCGCTCACTGAGAGGTGCCGGTAGGCGTCGATGACCGACGCCAGCTCGGCCGGTGTTGCACCGTGCATGAGCACCGCGTCGCAGCCGAGGTCGATCTGACGCCTCACCGCCGCGGCGCATTCGGCGGGAGTGCCCGCCCCCATCGGGGCCAGCCACTCATCGGGAAGCAGCGTGCCGATGTGCTCAAGCTCGGCGACCGTGGCAGTGCCGTCGATCGGCGCCAGGAACTTGGCCACCACCTCGTCAGCGCGGAACTGCGCCAGCACATCAGGATCCCAGCGGTTCACCCGCACCAGCACATCGCCGTAGTACTGCAGGTAGGTGGCCAAGCGTCCGACCGTCTTGCGCAGCGCCAGCTCGGCCGGCACCTCGTCGCTGACCACGACGAAGCACGACCACACGTTCACATCAGCCGGGTCGCGTCCGGCCTGCTCGGCTGCCATTGCGACTGCATCCACCGAGCGCACCACGGTCTCGTCGGAATAGAACGGGTGCAGGATCACATCGTCGAAACAGCGGCCGCCGAGTGCCAGCGTCTTGGGGCCCATCGCCCCGAGCGCCAGCGGCAGGTGCTCATCGAGCGCCATGTCGAGCAGCAGGATCGGAACGCGCCCGGTCGGGCCGTCGAAGTCCGAGATGATCTCGCCCCTGAACAGCCGGCGCATCACCAGGGCGAATTCCTCCAGCTCGGCCGTGGTGACGGGCTCGAGGCCCATGATCTGCTGCGCCACCGCGACACCGCGCCCGAAACCCATCGTGAATCGCCCGCCGGCCAGGCTCTGCACGGTCAGCGCGAGCCCCGCAGTGAGCGTCGGGTGGCGGGTGTTGATGTTGGTCACGCCCAGCGTGATGCCGATGGAGTCCGTGACTGCGGCGGCGGCACCGCACACCGCGCCTGCTTCCTTGCGGTTGGGCCGTTCCCCGAGGAATGCCCGACCGATGCCCATTGCTTCGGCTGCCTGGATCTCGGCGAGGGCATCGCAGGAGTCCTGGGCGTCCCCGGGCAGCATGTAGAAGCCCAGCTCGGGGAATTCCTGTTCGACGCGTGTGTCCTGAGGCATCCGGTCACACTAGAACCGGCCCTCGGCCGATGGCAGCTACTCGGTGCGTTCGACGAGGAACAGCGTCTGCTCGGGCTTGCCGACCACGACGGCAAGGTGCTCACCAGCATGACCGATCTGCCCGTGCACCTGGTGCAGTTCCTCATCGGGGATCGGGCAGACCTCCCACGTCTGGTCGCCGCGCTTCAGCATCGCCATGCCACCGCTGACGTGCACCGTCGTGGCGACGTCCATGATGGTGGTCTCGTGCAGCGCCACTGCCACCGTTCCGTCGTCACGTGACTGGCTCGGAGTCAGCGGCACCGCGGGGGTGGTGTACGTCGGCGGACTCACGGCGGTCCAGTCGAGATCGGCGCCGGATGCTGCAGCGGCATGCGCATCGGAGCTCGCCACGTCCGACCAGCGTGCCGCGAACCCTCCGTCCAGCACTGCAGTCGGCCAGCTCGTGCGCCAGATCTCGCCGAGCAGCTCCAGATCGGCGACGAGTTTCGCTGCCCGCTCGGTCAGCGTCTCGGGCGGGGACGCATCGGCGCACTGCTCATCCGGCCACAGGCGCTCGACGCGCTCGAGCTCGACGGCGGTGTCGGTGACGCGGATCCGGGCGTCCAGCAGCTCCCAACCCGCCGTCGGCGGCGTGTCGTCATCGACGCGGACGTAGCTCCAGCCGTCGCCTGTGCGCACCGCCACCACCTGGGAACGGTCGCATTCGAGCGGCCGGACCACGCCGAACACCGCAATGCGGCCAGATCCGGACAGATCGACCGCCACCACCTCCATGTCGTCGGGCAGGCCCACTGACTGCCAGTCGGCGCCGTCGTAGGCGTACCAGTTGCCGGCTGCGCTGGCGACAGCGTGCTGCCCGCTGAACGAGTAACGCATGTCTGCGCCCTCGACCTCTGCGGGCGGCTTGACGATCGACACGGTCGTGCCGAACACAGCGGCATCGGGATCGCTTCTGGCGGCCGGCTTGCTGTCCCAGTTCTCCGACTCACCTGCTGCCGCTGGTTCGAGCGTCTCGCCCAGGGGCGGCGTGGTGGCGTCGGCCATCTCCTCGGTGGCCATCTCCTCGTCGGCCATCTCTTCCTCAGCGACGCTGAGTGCGACAGCAGCGGTCGTCGCGGGCAGGTCTTCGGCGGCCTCCGCGGCGTCGCCTGAGTCCGCCATCGTCGTCGAGAACTCGTCGATGCCGCCATCGCGCAACGACACGACACCGATGGCCGCAACAGCCACGAGGGCGAACGCCCCCACACTGCCGCGTACTGCGTTACGCCGGCGCTGCAGCTGAGCCGCCCGTGCCTGGACGCCCGCAAGCGAGCCCGAGCCCACCGGCATCGACGACGCTGCGCCTCGCAGCCGGTCGCGGAGGTGATCCTCAGCGGTCATGACCCGTCCCGCCCGTCGGGTGCAGCCTCGAGCACATCGCGCAGCTGCTCCAGACCTCGGCTCAGCCGACTCTTCACCGTGCCGGCGGCGATGCCGAGCGCCTCCGCGGTCTCGGCCACCGACCAGTCCAGGTAGAAGCGAGCCACGATCACCGCTCGGTGCGCGTCATTGAGCGTCGACAGCGCCCGGTCGAGGTCCACGTCGCGCGTCCGGTCCTCAGTGGCATGCGGCTGAGCCAGCAATGGTCGCCGTTCACGTTCTCGCCGGACCCGTCGCAGCCACGACCGTGCCCAGTTCAATCCGACACGGAACACCCAGCCCTGCGGATTCGCGTAGGCGCTGACCTGTCCCCAGCGTTGACAGGCGCGCGCAAATGCCTCGTCTGCGGCTTCGGTGCCGAGCGCGCTGTCACGCAACGCCATCCCGAGCGCCCGCGCCAGCTCGTCGCGGTGAGCCGCATAGAAGTCCTCGAACCGCATCGCCACCGCGTCCACAGAGGCGGCCTCGGTTGAGGGCGTGCCCTCAGCTGCGCTCACTGTCCACCCAGCACCCAACGTGCCCGAACCCATCAGCTCCCCGCCCACGAGCGTCGAGCCCATGGGCACCGAACCGATGAGACCCGAGCCCGCCAGCGCAGCATCCAGCCTCGACATGCTGAACGCCAGAGGTGCGTCCGTCACTGCCAGATTCATCGCTGCTACGGGAGCGCCAGCCATGCCAAGTCCCCACGAAGACTGCCTGCCCCTTCAGACTCCCGCCGGACTGTTTCGGTTCCATGAAGATCGTTGCGTCTGCGTAATGGTCGACGCTCACCGTCGCCCGTGCGATCGCTCTTCGGCAGCGAATGCGTCCTCGATCAGCACGCCCGCTTCGCGCAGCGCATCGATTTCGGCGCGCCCTGCGCCCAGCCACTCAGCCAGCACCTCGCCGTTGTGCTCACCGAGGTGAGGCGCCAGCGCCGCGGCCGTGATGCCGGAGGTTGCCGATGTCGTCGCAGAAGCGCCCGTGAACCGGTATGGCGTCTGGGTGACCCGGCGCGTGCCGCCGTCGCGAGCATCGATCTCGACCGCCGAGCCACGATGGACCGCAGTGGGCGACTCGTGCGCTTCGGCCGTCGTGCGGATGTCACCCCACGCCAGATTCGCTGCGTCGAGGGCTGCCAGCATCTCCGCCCGCGTGGCGAACGAACTCAGGAAGGCGTTGATCGCGTCGGTCCGGTGCGCCCGCTTGGTGGGGATATCGGCATCGGGGGGAGACGGGTCGGCCAGCCCGTGGGTCTCGCTGAGCTGCCGCCAGATCCAGCGGAAGTCGCCGGCGGTGAGGATCGGGCCATCGACGCCGTCCCACACCAACCCGCCCTGGGAGGTGTAGTTGCCGCCGTCCAGTCCGGCCTGGCTGCCTTCGTCGGTTGCCAGGAAGGACTCCAGCATGGCGATGTCGATGTGCTGGCCATGGCCCGTCTGCTCTGCGACACGCAGGGCCGCGAGCACACCGATCGACCCATGAAGTGAGGCATTCGTGTCGGCTACGGCCAGATAGGGCTCTTGCAGCGGCTGCTGGTGAATCCGTGCCGCCCGTGCCATCCAGCCCGACTCGCCGTGCAGCACCGCCGCGTAGGCCGCGCGCTGCGAGTCGGGACCCTCCTGGCCGAACCCGCTGATCGACAGCATGACCAACGCCGGATTCAGCTCAGCCAGCTCGGCGAACGACAGGCCGTGGCGTGCCATGACGCCAGGTCGGAAGTTCTCGATGAGCACATGCGCTTCAGCGGCCAGGCGCTTGACCGTCTCGGGCCCGCCCTCGGCGCGCAGGTCGATGCAGACGTTGCGCTTGCCCACGTTCTGCTGGGTGTAGAAGCCGGCGAGCCCGGCACGGTTCACGCCCCACAGGCGCGAGATGTCGCCCTCGGGCGGCTCCACCTTCACGACGTCGGCGCCGAGATCGCTGAGGATGCGCCCGGCGAACGGCCCCGCCAGCACGCGGCTCATGTCAACGACGCGGATGCCTGCCAGCGGTCTCATCGGCGTTCGTCTCCCTTGTCGGCCTGCAGCGTTCAGCGGGTCGTCAGCGAGGCCGGTCGCCGGCAATCGTCACCCGCAGCATGTGCCGGCGCTGGCCGTGGTAGTCGTTCAGCGCGTAGTGCTGGACGCTGCGGTTGTCCCACATGGTCAGCGTTCCCGGCTCCCACCGCACCCGGCACGTGAACTGCTCGCCGACCGCGTGGTTCCACAGCATCTCCAGCAGCGCCTTCGACTCGTGCCGGCGCATGCCCGAGATGGCCTCGGTGAACGCCCGATTCACGTACAGCGCTTTGGCGCCGGTCTCGGGATGGGTCCGCACGACCGGATGGGTCAGCTGCGCGTGCGCGTCGTCGGACACGTTGACGGTCATCGAACTGCGCTGGCCGGCGTGCCGGTCCGAGTCGCCTCGCCGCCCGTACTGACGGGCCGCTGAGTGCACCGCGCTGAGGCTCTGGGCGAAGTGCTTCATGGTGTCGGACAGCCCCGTGTAGGCCGCCTGCTGGTTGGCGAACAGCGTGTCCCCGCCGAAGCTCGGCACTTCGACCGCATACAGCGCCGTGGCCATCGGGGGGCATTCCAGGAACGACATCTCCGAGTGCCAGCCGCCGCCGAAGTTGACGGTCTCGTGGGGCTCCTTGATGACCGGCACCACTTCGGGCTCCTCGGAGGTGCCGCCGAGGTAGGGGTGGCGCTCGAGCTCGCCGAAGCGGCGGCCGAAGCTCGCAACATCGGCGGCATCCATCTGCTGCCCGCGGATCACCACCACGTGGTGCGCGCACAGCGCCTGCCGGATTGCCGCAGCGCCCGCGGCGTCGAGCCTGTTGACGTCGAGCGTCCCCCCGCCGGCCGCCCACAGCTCGGCGCCGAGCGCGCCTGCAATCGGCTTGGCCGTGATGGTCATGACGATCCTGTCGCGCTCATACCGGGTCCGCCTGTCGCAGCCGCCGGGCCACTTCCCCCGCTGCAAGTATCGCTTCATCGGGGTTCCCGCCGCACAGCGTCATATTGATGTGGCGGCAGCCGGCGTCGAGGTACGGCAGGAAGAACTCGACGATGTCGTCAACCGTGCCGCACGGCGTGTACTTCTCAAACGCCTTGAACGGCACCCGGTAGAAGCGTTCCAGCTCGGGGCCGACCCAGCCGACCGCTTCCTGGGGGCTGTCGCCTAGGCCGATCCACAGCTGGATGCCGTGATCGGGCGTGGCAGGTGCAGGGGCGTCGATCGCCCGCTCGGCGGCTGCCGTTTCTGCATAGAGGCTCAGCGCCGTCCGGTAGTGCTCGACGGTGCACCAGATGCCCAGCCAGCCGTCGGCGAAGCGACCGGCCCTGCGGATGGCGGCATCGGACCGACCCCCGACGTAGACGGGAATGGGCGGGTCGGGTACCGGGACGATGCGGGCCGCCGAGAACGAGAAGAACTCTCCTGCGTGATCGACGGTCTCGCCGGCCAGCAGCCGCAGCACGATGCCGAGCGATTCGTCAGTCCGCCGCCCCCGGGTCCGCGGATCGACACCGCACACTTCGACTTCGTGGCGGTCGTCGCCGCCGATGCCGACACCGAAGCTGATCCGTCCCGGCGCCATCTCGGCGAGGTTCGCGAGCTGGCGGGCGACAGGCACCGGGTGGCGCAGCGGTAGCAGGTACACGCCCAGATAGACGCCCAGCGTCGGATGCAGGTTGGCCAGCGCCGCCGCGGTGACCATGCCGTCGTTGCCGTGCCCGATCCGGAAGCTGACGTGGTCGGCGAAGAACACGTGGTCGATGCCCGCATCGGCGACGAGTTCGAGCATGCGGCGACGCTCGGCCCACGGTCGCGTCCAGAGCTTGACGTCGGGTGTGACCCCGACCCGGATGGGCGGTGCAGCGGGGCGCCCGGTCACGGTGCAGCCTCCCCACGGCCGGCAGCAGCCTCCCGGCCTGCGGGCACGTCCCAGAGCACCGGCAGGTGCTTGAAGCCGTGCTGGAAGTTCGACAGCAGGTGCTCCGGCCGGCGGGCTGGGTCCAGACGCAGGTTCGGCATCCGCCACAGCGACTCAGTGAAGATCGCCGACATCTGGCGGCGGGCCAGGTGCGCGCCCAGGCAGAAGTGCGGGCCCGCCCCGAAGGTGAGATGGTCGTTGGGGCTGCGTGCGATGTCGAACCGGTCGGGCTCGGCGAACACAGCCGGGTCGCGGTTGGCTGCGACGTGAAAGACCACCACCTTGTCGCCCGCGCGCACGGAACGCCCGCCGAGTTCGACATCACGTGAGGCGGTGCGGCGGAAGTGCACGACCGGCGGCATGAACCGCAGCATCTCCTCGATGGCGCTGGGCAGCAACTCGGGGTCGGCGAGCAGCGTGTCGAATTGCTCAGGGTGGCCCAGCAGCGCCCACAGGCCCCCCGGTATGCCGTTTCGCAGCGTCTCGTTGCCCGCCACGGCGAAGAGGAAGAACATGGTCTCGAACTCTTCGTTGGTGATGCCGCCCTCGGCGTCGTCGGCGGCCAGCAGTATCGACACCACGTCGGAGCCAGGGTTCGCCCGCTTGTAGGTCGCGAGATCGTGCGCGTAGGCGTACATGTCGGCGAGGCCTTCGCGTGAGCGGGGGTCGGGCAAGCGGCCGTCGGGACCGGGGCGGATCTGGGCTCGCACCTCGCACGCCCGCCGCGCCATCTCGGTTCCTGTCGCCGGATCGAAGGCGTCGGAGACCGCGTATTCGGCGTCCTGGTAGCCGATGACTCGGTTGGACCAGTCGAACAGCAGCATCCGGTCCTCCGACGGCACGCCCATGATGTCGGCCAGCGTCAGCAGCGGCAGCTCGGCTGAAACCTCCTTGGCGAAATCGGCGCTGCCGCGGTCGACGACCGCGCTCACGAGCCGCTCCGCGCGAGCCGAGATAGTGGCCTCCAGCTCGGCCACAGCGCTCGGCGTGAACGAGCGCATCAGCAGGCGCCGCAGCCGTGTGTGCTGCGGCGGGTCCTGATTCAGCATCATCCGCTGGACGAATTCGAGCATCGCAGCGGTCTGAGGGTCGCGGATCTGCGTCCCGCCGAGGTGGGACGAGAACGTCCCCGGATCGCGCAGCACCCGATTCATCAGCTCGTGGGTGAGCACCGCCCAGAAACCGGGTCCTGCCTCCCACCCCATCAGCTCGGGCTCGGGCACCCAGTGGACCGCCGCGTGTGCTCGCAGTTCGGCGATCAGGTCGTGCGGCACGCCGTCGGTGTAGGTGCGCGGGTCAAACAACGGCGACGGATCCAGCCCGGGCTCATGCCGAGATGCACGCTCAGTGTCCGGGCGGACGGCTTCCATGGCGCTTAGCGTGCCACTTCTTGCCGTCGCTGCGGACCGGTGGCGGTGCCGGTGGTGCGCTGTGGCGGACTCGGGGGCTTGGTGATGACGAAGAACAGCATCCCGGCGGCGGTGATGGCAGCGAGCCCGACGAATGCGGTGACGTAGCTGCCGGTGGTGTCGGCCACCCATCCCGCGGCGAGCGGGCCGACGATCGGCCCGATCATCACGATGAGCGAACTCACGCCCATGATCGCAGCGAACGCCGAAGAACCGAAGTAGTCGGCTCGCATGGCCTGCATGAGCGGCCCACGCGCACCCCAAGCCAGCCCATGAAAGATGACGGACAGCACCACCACGAACGCGTTGGGAGCCCACGCCAGCAGCAAGATGCCGCCGGCGTGCCCGAACATGGCCACCGAGGCGATGAGCCGCTTGTTGACCCGGTCGCCGAGGTAGCCGCCCACCGCCATGCCGGCGAGCTGCATGAGCGGCAGCGCTGCAGCGAACAGGCTGGCGTGCTGCAGCGAGTAGCCGCGTTCGGACGTCAGGTAGAGCTGCAGGTGCGCCATCACGGCGCCCACCACGAACAGGGCGCTCAGGTGACCGAACGAGATGGTCCAGAACGCCCTGGTGCGCATCGCCTCCTTCGCGGTGAAGTGGACATCGGTGAGGCCCTCCGCTCGAACCGTCTTCCCGTTGGCGACGATCTTGGCCCCGCCGTCGACCTCCTCGCCGAATTCGGCAGGGCTGCCGTCGAGGTACTTGGCCAGCCACCAAGCAACAGCAGCGCCCCCGACGCCGGTGACCGCAGCGGTCGTGCGCCAGCCGAACCAGGTGAACATCAGCACCACGAGCGGGACGCACACGCCGCCCACAGCGAGGCCCATGCCGCCGAGCGCCAGCGCGCGGGCCCGCAGCCGTTCGAACCAACGCACGATCGCGACGGTGACCGTCAAGAACCCGCAGAACGCGCTGCCGACAGCCATGACGAAGAAGGCACCGTAGAACTGCCACAGCGAGTGCAGTTGGCTGAACCACACGAAGCCGACCGCCATGGCCACCGCGCCTGCACGGGTGATGGCCTTGGGTCCGAAGCGGTCAATCAGCCAGCCCTGCGCCGGCCCCAGCAGCGCCGTCTCGGCGCGATTCACCGCGAACGCGCCCGACAGGGCCGTCTTGCTCCAGCCGTACTCCCGCTCCAGCTCCACCAGGTAGGCGCCCAGCGAGTGCATGACGAACGCACTCTGCAACCCTTGGATCACTGCCCCTGCACCCACCACCCTCCATCCGCGGAAGGTGGTGCTGCGTTTGGACATCGTTACATCCTGCCTGATGAAGCGGCTGCTGCGTCGGTTCAGAATGCCTCTACAGGCTGATCTAGACTCGTTTTTTTCCTCCAGCCACGCACGAGGGACTCCCAAGAGAGCGAGGAGGGCACAACATGGCACGCATGGTGACTGCCGCAATCGTGCAGACGGCTTGGACCGGCGACAAAGAGTCGATGATCGAGCTCCACGAGAAGTACGTGGCCGAAGCTGCCGCCGCCGGCGCCCGGGTGATGTGCTTTCAAGAGCTCTTCTACGGGCCCTATTTCTGCCAGGTGCAGGATGCCGAGTACTACTCCTACGCCGAAGCGATTCCCGACGGTCCGACCACCAAACGCTTCTGCGAGCTGGCCGCCCAGCACGAGATCGTGCTGGTCGTGCCCATGTACGAGCGGGAGCAGGCCGGCTTCCTCTACAACACCGCTGCCGTCATCGACGCGGATGGGACCTATCTCGGCAAGTACCGCAAGAACCACATCCCGCAGGTGAAGGGGTTCTGGGAGAAGTTCTACTTCCGGCCGGGCAATCTGGGCTATCCCGTCTTCGAGACCGCCGTCGGGACCGTCGGCGTCTACATCTGCTACGACCGTCATTTCCCCGAGGGCTGGCGTGCCCTCGGGCTGGCCGGCGCAGAGATCGTGTTCAACCCCTCAGCCACCAGCCGGGGGCTGTCCGCGTACCTGTGGCAGCTCGAACAGACGTCGTCTGCGGCGGCGAACATGTACTTCGTCGGGGCCATCAACCGGGTCGGCGTCGAGCCGCTGGGCGACAACGACTTCTACGGCACGTCGTACTTCGCCAACCCCCGGGGGCAGATCGTCGACGGGGCCGCGTCGGACAGCGCGGAGGAGTTGGTCGTGCGTGAGCTCGACCTCGAGATGCTCGATGAGGTCCGCAACCAGTGGGCCTTCTACCGAGACCGCCGGCCCGAGTCCTACGAACCGCTCGTAGCGCCCTGAGGGGGCGAGCAAGGACTGGTTCGGCTTCACCCATCGCAATCCAGGGGGGACACGAAGATGGCGACGCTCATCAAGGGAGGCACCGTTGTCAGCTCGACCGGCGCCGATCCGGCCGAGGTGCTCATTGACGGCGAGCAGATCGCGGCGGTGCTGCAGCCCGGCAGCGACATCGCCGTCGCAGCCGAAGCCGGCGCGGAGGTGGTCGACGCCACCGGCCGGCTGGTGGTGCCCGGCGGCGTGGACGTGCACACCCACATGGAGCTGCCGTTCGGCGGCACCTACGCCTCTGACACGTTCGAGACGGGGACACGGGCCGCTGCGTGGGGCGGCACGACGACCATCGTGGACTTCGCTGTCCAGAAGTACGGCGAGAACGTGCGGGAATGCCTCGACGAGTGGATGGCCAAGGCCGAGGGCAACTGCGCCGTCGACTTCGGCTTCCACATGATCATCGGCGGCGTCGACAACGACTCGCTCAAAGAGATGGACCTGCTGGTCAACGAGGGCATCACCAGCTTCAAGCTGTTCATGGCCTACCCGGGAGTCTTCCTGGCCGACGACGGCCAGATCCTGCGGGCCATGCAGCAAGCCGCCGGCAACGGCGGGCTGATCATGATGCACGCCGAGAACGGCCTGGCCATCGACGTGCTGGCTGCGCAGGCCTTCGAGCGAGGCGAGACCGCTCCGGTGACTCACGGCTACGTGCGGCGCAAAGAACTCGAGTCCGAGGCCACCCACCGGGCGATCCAGCTGGCCAAGGTGGGCGCGGCGCCGCTGTACATCGTGCACCTCTCGGCTGCCGAGGCCCTGGAGCAGGTGGCGCTGGCGCGCGACGCCGGCATGAACGTCTTCGCAGAGACCTGCCCGCAGTACCTGCACTTCAGCCTCGAAGAGCACCTCGACCGCCCCGGATTCGAGGGCGCTGCCTACGTGTGCTCCACGCCGATCCGCTCCAGGGCCGAAGGCCACCAGGACTCGCTGTGGAAGGGCCTGCGCACCAACGACCTAGCCGTCGTGTCCACCGACCACTGCCCGTTCTGCATGAAGGAACAGAAGGAACTCGGTGTCGACGACTTCCGGGCGATCCCCAACGGCATCGGCGGCGTCGAGCACCGCATGGACATGATCTACCAGGGGGTGGTGACCGGCGAGATCGGCTTGGCCCGGTGGGTGGAGCTGTGCGCCACCACCCCGGCCCGCATGATGGGCCTGTATCCCCGCAAGGGCATCATCGCGGCGGGCTCCGACGCCGACGTCGTCATCTACGACCCCAACAAGCAGTGGACGATCAGTGTCGACAACCACCACATGAATATCGACCATTCGGCCTACGAGGGCGTCGAGGTGACCGGGCACGTCGACACGGTGTTCTCACGGGGCCGCAAGATCATCGACAACGACCAGTACCTGGGCCGTGCAGGCGACGGCCAGTACCTGCCGCGGGGGCTCTGCCAGTACCTGCAGTAGGGGGCCAGACCGGACGGCTGAACCGGCACGCATATCTGGGAACCCGAATCGGCCTGACGCAGCATCTGCCGGACGGCCAAGAAAGACAGTCAGCATGGAATTCGGCGTTGTTCTTCAGACCGATCCGCCTGCCTGGCGAGTGGTGGACCTCGCTGAGCGGGCCGAGACGCTGGGGTTCGCCTACGGGTGGACCTTCGACAGCCATGTGCTGTGGCAGGAGCCCTACGTCATCTACAGCCAGATGCTGTCGGCGACGAATCGCATGATCGTCGGCCCGATGGTCACCAACCCGGGCACTCGCAACTGGACGGTCACCGCCTCGCTGTTCGCCACGCTCAACGACATGTTCGGCAATCGCACGGTGTGCGGCATCGGGCGCGGCGACTCGGCCATGCGGGTACTGGGCCACGCTCCCACCAGCCTGGCCACGCTGTCGGAGTCCATGACCGTCATCAAGGGCCTAGCCGAAGGCCGCGAGGTGGACTACAACGGCACCCGCCAGCAGATTCCGTGGTCGTCGGGCAGCCGGCTGGACATCTGGATGGCGGCGTACGGACCGAGGGCGCTGCGACTCTGCGGCGAGCAGGCAGACGGCTTCATCCTGCAGCTCGCCGACCCCCAGATCACCGAGTGGACCGTCGCCGCCGTGCGCACGGCGGCCGCCGATGCCGGGCGCAATCCCGATGACCTCTACATCTGCGTCGCGGCACCGGCCTATGTCGGCGACGACCTGGCCCATCAACGCGACCAGTGCCGGTGGTTTGGCGGCATGGTCGGCAACCATGTGGCCGACCTCGTCGAGCGGTACGGCGATACCGGGGGCGGGGTGCCCCAAGCCCTCACCGACTACATCGCCGGACGCGAGGGGTACGACTACGCCGAGCACGGAAAAGCCGGCAATGTCCACACCGACTTCGTGCCCGACGAGGTGATCGATCGGTTCTGCATCTTGGGCGACGCGGACCGCCACATCGCTCGCCTGGCCGAGCTGCGTGACCTGGGCGTGGACCAGTTCGCCATCTACCTCATGCACGACGCCAAGGACGAGACGCTCAACGCCTACGGCCAGCGCGTCATCCCGGCGCTCAGAGACTGACCGGTCCGTCGTGCAGGCAGCAACCGCTCCGCCATCGCCTTCATCGGCGCCTTCATCTGGGGCCGATCCCCCAGTAGCCGACGACCCGATTGTCCGCGAGCAGTTCATCAGGCTGCAGGCCGCCCGCGAGCGCCGCCGCGAGCGCACCCGCAGCACGATCCGCCAGGCAGTCGTGCTGGTGGCGTTCGTGCTGCTGCTGTGCGTCGCCTACACCGCCTACAAGGCGGTCGGGGCCGCCATCGACGACGCACAATCGGAATGGCCGCTCGTCGGCTCGTTCCTGCCCGAGTCCGGCGATCTGAAGATGCCACCGGTGCTGGACATCGTCTCGGGCATCTTCGCCGAGCCGAGGGGAGCCGGCGAGCCCTTCTGGTCGATCGTGGGCAAGGAGGCCGCCTTCACCCTGCGGGAAGCCGCGGTGGGATTCGCCATCGGGGTTCTGGTCGGCCTGGGCATTGCCATCGTGCTGACGACGTCGGGTCGCCTGGAGCGAGCGCTGGTGCCGCACGTCATCGCCAGCCAGACCATCCCGCTGATCGCCATCGCTCCGATCATCGTGATCTGGGGCCGCAAGAGCTTCGACTTCCTGCCCTTCGAGTGGCAGGACTGGATGTCGGTCTCCATCATCGCCACCTACCTGACCTTCTTCCCCGTGACCATCAACGGCCTGCGAGGGCTGCAGTCGCCGCGGCCGGAGAACCTGGAGCTGATGGACTCCTACGCGGCACGCTGGGGTCAGACGCTGTGGCGGCTGCGGCTGCCGGCGTCGCTGCCGTACCTGTTCGCAGCATTCAAGATCGCGGCGACCGCCAGCGTGGTGGGCGCCATCGTGGGCGAGATCTCGGCCGGTGTGAAGGGCGGGCTGGGCCGCCGCGTGCTGCTTGAGGCGCAGCGCTACACGACCGGACCTGAGCGCCTGTATGTGGCGGTGCTGGGCGCCGCCGCGCTCGGGATCTTCGTGTTCGTCGTGATCTCGTCGTTCGAGTACGTGCTGGTGCGGCGCAAGGGCCAGGAGCCGGTGTCGTGAGCAGCGCCGAATCGCAGCCTGACGGCAACGGCACCCCTGGCGGCGCACCTGCCGCAGTGGACGTGGCGGGCGTGTCCAAGGTGTTCAACCCGGGACGCTCCAACGAGATCAAGGCCCTCACCGGCATCGACCTGCGCATCGACCCGGGCGAGTTCGTCACGCTGATCGGGCCGTCGGGCTGCGGCAAGAGCACCCTGCTGCGGCTCATTGCCGCGCTGACAGGCGTGTCGGAGGGGACCGTCGCCGTGAACGGCAAGACGGCCGATCAGGCCCGCCTCGACCGCGACTACTCGATGGTGTTCCAGCGGGCAGGCCTGTTCGACTGGCGCAACGTGTCACGCAACATCGAGCTGCCGCTCGAGCTCATGGGCTGGAAGGCGGCCGAGCGCCGGGAGCGCTCCGCCGAGATGCTCGAACTGGTGAAGCTCAGCGAGTTCGCCCGCCACCACCCCGCGGAGCTCTCCGGCGGCATGCAGCAGCGGGTGGCGATCGCCCGGGCCATGTCGTTCCATCCCCAGCTCCTGCTGATGGACGAGCCGTTCGGCGCGCTCGACGAGATGACCCGCGAGCACATGCAGAACGAGCTGCTGCGGATCTGGGCCGAGACGCAGATCACGGTGATCTTCGTGACCCACTCCATCAGCGAGGCCGTGTTCCTGTCCACCAGGGTGGTGGTGATGTCGCCCCGACCGGGTCGCATCTCGGCGGTCATCGACGTCGACCTAGGCGAGCGCAATGAGGCGACGCGTGACGATCCGGCCTATTTCTCCTGCGTGACCGCGGTGCGCAATGCGCTGCGGGACGGGGACGAGCAGTGAACGCGGCAAAGTCGCTGGGGCGTGCGTGGCTGCCGCCGGTCGCGGCTGCGGCGGTCATGTTCGGCGGCTGGGAGCTGCTGCTGGCGCTGATACGCCCCGACGGCTTCGTGCTGCCGCCGCCGTCGAGCATCGTCGGGGCGGTGGTCGAGAAGTTCGACGTCATCGTCACCGCCACCGGCGTCACCGGCTTCATCATCGTGACCGGGCTGATTGCCGGAGTGGCAGTGGGAGCGCTCGCCGCGGTGCTGGTCACCGCATTCCGTGCCGCCAACGAGACGCTCACGCCGCTGGCGGTCGCCGTGAACGCCGTGCCGATCATCGCCTTGGCGCCCATCTTCAATGCCTGGTTCGGCATCCTGTCGCCCCGCTCCAACCAGGCCGTGGTGGTGGTGCTGGTCTTCTTCCCGGTGTTCATCAACACGGCCCGCGGGCTGGGCCAAGTGGAGCCCAGCCAGATCGAACTCATGGAGTCCTACGGCGCCGGGAAGTGGCGGATCATGCGCGAGGTGCGCATCCCGAACGCGATGCCGTACTTCTTCACCGCGCTCAAGCTGGGGACATCGCTGGCGGTGATCGCGGCCATCGTGGCCGAGTACTTCGGCGGCCGCCAGGATGCGCTGGGCAACCTCATCACCAACTCTGCCGGATTGACCCGCTACAACGACGCCTGGGCTGCGGTGCTGGCAGGTTCGCTGGTGGGCATCTGCCTGTACGCAATCGCCGTCGCGCTCGAACGGCTGGTCATGCCCTGGTATTTCGCTATGCGGAAGGCGGCATGACATCGATCTTGGGCCTGCGAGCCCAGTGAGCAACCCAACAGGGGGGGAAATATGAAGGTAAGGAAGACGTTGACAACGACGCTGGCGCCGCTGCTGGCGCTCGGCCTACTAGCCGCGGCCTGCACCGGCGGCGACGACGCGGATGAGCCCGAATTCGAGCCCATCAGCGAAGTGTCGCTGCAGCTGCAGTGGTTCACGCAGGCACAGTTCGCCGGCTACTACGCGGCGCAGGCGCTCGGCTTCTACGACGATGTGGGGCTCAGCGTGGAGATCCTGGAAGGCGGTGTGGACATCGTTCCCGCCTCAGTCCTGGATTCCGGCGCTGCTGACTTCGCTGTCTCGTGGGTGCCACGGGGTCTGGTGCCACGCGAGGAAGGCACCAACATCACCAACATTGCCCAAGTGTTCCAGCGAAGCGCCACGCTGCAGGTGTCCTTCGCCGATACGAATATCAGGGACGTCGCTGATCTCGAAGGCCGCACGGTCGGCAATTGGGGCTTCGGCAACGAGTTCGAGCTGCTGGCCGGGCTGCGCAAGACCGGATTGGACCCGGACTCCGACGTCCAGCTGGTGCAGCAGAACTTCGACATGCTGGCGCTGATCTCCGGTGAGATCGACGCCGCGCAGGCGATGATCTACAACGAGTACGCGCAAGTGCTCGAGACGGTCAATCCCGACACCGGCGAGCTGTACCAGCCCGAAGATCTGCACATCATCGACTGGAACGATGTGGGAACGGCGATGCTCCAGGACGCCCTGTGGGCTGATGCCGACCGGCTCGACGACGACCCCGCGTACTACGACGCGGCGGTCCGGTTCGTGGAGGCGTCGCTGCGCGGCTGGATCCACTGCCGGGACAACACCGAAGAGTGCGTGCAAATCGTGCTCGACAATGTCCCGACGCTGGGCCAGTCGCACCAGACGTGGCAGATGAACGAGATCAGCGCGCTGATCTGGCCGTCGCCGCTGGGCGCCGGCATCATGGACCCAGACCTGTGGGCGCAGACCGTCGAGGTCGCCACCAGCGAGGGCATCCTGGCTGCCGAGCCCGATGACGGCGCGTACCGCACTGACATCGCTGAAGCAGCGGTGGCGAACCTGCGGGACGCCGGCGTCGATGTCGTGGGCAACGACTGGGAGCGGATCCCGGTCGTGCTGCTCGAGGGCGGCGAGTAGCCCGACAATCTCATAACGCCTCATTGCCAATTCGGCGGGATCTCGCGATTGTGCCGATATCGGTAAGCGCACCCTGCATGCGACGGCTCACTCGTCGTCGTGTCAGGCCAGACGGATCAGGCGCCGGCGAGCCTGCTCGGTGCCGGCGACCGGCGCCTGATCCGTCTCATCGGCCGAATGCCGCTGGCGAGTGCCACGAACCTGGCACCGATCGTGGGGGTGGGCGAGCGCCGGGTGCGAGGCCGCCTGGGTTCGCTGCGGCGCGCCGGCTGGCTCGCGTCGATGAACGTCGGGATGACCGAGCCGCAGCAGGCGCGCTGGTTCGTCGCTCGCCGAGCCGCTCGGGAGCTGTACACCCAAGATGGGGATGCCGGCGGGCACCATCCGCCGTCGTCTCCCTTCTCGGACGAGCTGGGGGCCGACCGGGCGGCGGTGAGCGGGCGCGAGCAGCTGCCGTGGACGGCTTCGTCGCGGGGCGTGCGCACCAATGTGCGGCGTTTGGCGGCCTTGGAGATGCTGTACCGGTTCGCTTTCGGGTTGGTGCGCTCAGGCTGGCTGCGTGTGCCTCTTGGCGATGCTGCGGTTCCGGCCGAACCCGCCATGACCGATTTCCGGCTGCTGCGCCACGGCGGCTGGTTTCACGCCGTGGCCCATTACGGCGACCGCTATTGGGTGACGTTCACCTTCGTGGGCCTGCATGCCACCGAACGGTCGCTGCGGCGCAAGCGCGCCCACCGCTACTGGGGTCTCGACGCGTACTCAGCCGACCATGACGCCCACGAACGGGCCGCCGACCGGGTCTTCTACGGTGATCCGATCTACGAGGCGGTGCCATCCGCGCAGGTGATCCTGGCTGCGGACTCGTGGGCGGCTCACCTCGCGGAGCGCGAGTTCGCCCGCCACACGCGACCCCTCGTCTGCACGCCCGAGGGGCTGTGGGGCGATCCCGTCGAGCTGCGGCCCTCCGGCGACCGCGTCGACGATCCCGTCGTGCCCATCGAAGTGGGGAGAGCCGAGTATCTGAAGCGCTGGCGGGCGATGAACCCCGATGTGGTGGCCATCACCGAGCCGCTTGTCTACGCCGCCTTCATGGCAGTCGCGCAGTTTCCCGCAATGCGAGCCGGGCAGCTCAGCCGGCTGCTGGGCGCCTCGCACCGGAGCATCAACGCAGCGCTTGCCACGCTCGTCGAGGTCGGGCTCATCGACCGCTTCAACGACCACTGCTATCTCACTGAACGCGGGCTGCATCGGGCGGCCAACGTGAGCCGGCTGCTGGCGTCCGCGCTCGTACGGCGGCACGGCGCCTATCTGATCCCGACGTTCCGGAACCTTCAGCTCCGTCACGACGACGGCGTCAACCGGCTGGTCCTGCAGTTCGCCGCCGAGGGCGCCGCGGCGTTCGTCGGCTGGCGGGGCGAGATCAACGTGCCCGGCATCACCCAGGTCAGGCCCGACCTGGTGGTCTTGGTCACCGACGGGCCGCTCGGCAGCGGTGCCTACTGCCTCGAATACGAGCGCAGCGCCACCACCCCCTCAGAGGTCATCGACAAGATCAGGCCGTACCGCAGGTGCGCCGCCGTGGGACGCCCGGCGCCGCTGCTGATGGTCTGCGAGACCGAGCAGGCGGCGGAGAGGTTCGCCGAATACGGCTCGATTCTGCCGATTCTGGTCACCCACACCGCGGCCGTCGAAGCAGGCCTTCTGACCGGCGATGACACGGTCTGGCGGCAGCGTGGCTCCGACACCGTGTCGCTGCACTGCCGCCGCTAAGCGCTTATCTGCGCCTCGCAGCACCGGCTCCGGACTTCACCGCGATCACCCGGGAGGCCCTGCGTCGAGGTTCTCGCGAGCTCCCCAAGATCTGCGTCCATAGTGAGAATGTAGCAGTCTGCTACGATGCGGACGGAGGCGGCGGCATGGCGACGAGTTCCCCGATCAGAGTGGACAAGGAAATCCACGAGGCAGCGCAAGCGATCGCCCCGACCATGGGCCGCAGCACCTCGCAGCAGATCAGCTATTGGGCCCGAATCGGCAGGGAACTCGAGCGTGCCCCCAACGTGTCCATCCCCGCCATCGAGCGAGTGCTCGCTGGCAAGATGTCCTACGACGATCTCAACAGCCGCGAGCAGTCACTCGTGCGGACTGAGTGGGCGGAGCGAACCGAGCGGCGTCGGCTCTCGCTCGACCTCGTCGCAGAGTTCGAAGCGGCCGGGATGTCCTATGTCGAGCAGGACGACGAGGGCAGGATCATCCGGCACCAGCCCTGAGCACCGCGGTCCGCTCGAGACGGAGACCCTTCGATGCCCACCCCGGTCCTGCATGTCATCGTCGGCCCGAATGGGGCAGGCAAGAGCACGTTCCATCGCAGCGTGCTCGCCCCGTCAACGCTCGAGTTCGTCAACGCCGACAATATCGCCGCGCAGTTGTGGCCTGGCGAGGAGGAAGAGCGCTCGTACGACGCAGCGAGACTGGCCGAAGCGCGACGGGCGGAACTGCTGTCCGAACGAAGGTCATTCGTGGCCGAGACAGTGTTCTCCCACGAGTCGAAGGTCGATCTGCTTCGCCGTGCGTCAGAGGTCGGCTACATCGTGGTGCTCCACATCATCATGATCTCCGAGGCGCTTGCAGTCGAGCGGGTCGCGCACCGCGTGGCCAATGGCGGTCATTCCGTCCCCGAGGACAAGATCCGCACCCGCCACCGGCGGCTTTGGAGTCATGTCGCGCAAGCAGCCGGCATCGCCGACGAGACGGTCATCTACGACAACTCTTCAGCGTCCAGTCCATTCAAGATCGCGGCCGCCTACCGATCAGGCAAGCCCGTGCGCCCGCCGACGTGGCCCCCCTGGGCACCAGCCGAACTCGTGAACCTCTGATCCGCTCATCCGTCTCGACGACATCGACTCAATGAAGGGCCGATCAATTGATCGGCCAAACCAACGCCTACGAGGACCTGTCGCAGGGCGTGGCCCGTGCTTCAATGAAGGGCCGATCAATTGATCGGCCAAACGATGATGGCGCTGTCGCTGATGCCGCCGCCGAACAGCCGGCTTCAATGAAGGGCCGATCAATTGATCGGCCAAACCGAGCAAGCCAACAACCACGACCGTTTGGAGATCACATGCTTCAATGAAGGGCCGATCAATTGATCGGCCAAACTCGGGCGGCCGACCCGAGCGGCGCGGCCACTACTGGCTTCAATGAAGGGCCGATCAATTGATCGGCCAAACCCCGTGGCGTATCGGGAGGGAGCCTGCACAACCTGTGGGGCTTCAATGAAGGGCCGATCAATTGATCGGCCAAACACGCCGCCCCGGTCTCGGGGTCGATGCCCTTGCACACGCTTCAATGAAGGGCCGATCAATTGATCGGCCAAACAGAAGTCGGCGCGCCGCTCATCAGCGGACCGGAACCGGCTTCAATGAAGGGCCGATCAATTGATCGGCCAAACGCCCGCCATGCAGGCGGCTTCATGATGGAGGACCGGCTTCAATGAAGGGCCGATCAATTGATCGGCCAAACAGCGGGCTGCCGCTCAAGCGGGTCGTGCCCGCCGACCAGCTTCAATGAAGGGCCGATCAATTGATCGGCCAAACCAGTGCGCTCATCAGTCTGAACGCGGTGATCGCCAATCTCGCTTCAATGAAGGGCCGATCAATTGATCGGCCAAACGAGTGGACGTTCAACGCCGACGACGTGCGGATGCCCTAGCTTCAATGAAGGGCCGATCAATTGATCGGCCAAACCTCACTTCGCGTCGATGGTGCTCGGCCCCACGATCGAGGCTTCAATGAAGGGCCGATCAATTGATCGGCCAAACCGGGCAGAACACTCGCGCCCCGTCGAATACCCGAGAGGCTTCAATGAAGGGCCGATCAATTGATCGGCCAAACCCGGACCGGCCGGCGACTTCGCGTTGATCTCACATGACGCTTCAATGAAGGGCCGATCAATTGATCGGCCAAACCAGCGAGGCAACGCACCGCTCGATGCCGTACCGCTGGCTTCAATGAAGGGCCGATCAATTGATCGGCCAAACGATCCCCGAGGGGGAGCCGTGGTAGCCGCTGGCCCGCTTCAATGAAGGGCCGATCAATTGATCGGCCAAACCCGAAGGCGGCGCGGACAAGTGCGCGCTGGTGATCCGCGCTTCAATGAAGGGCCGATCAATTGATCGGCCAAACCATCGCGAACACGTCACCGTGGGCGTCGTAGTACGGGCTTCAATGAAGGGCCGATCAATTGATCGGCCAAACTGGACACGCTCGGCACCATGCCCGTCATCGCACGCCGCGCTTCAATGAAGGGCCGATCAATTGATCGGCCAAACCCCTCCAGGGCCTCATCGCTCAGGCCGCGGCGATCTCGCTTCAATGAAGGGCCGATCAATTGATCGGCCAAACTCCGTGAGGCCAGCAGTGAAGTCCTGGTGCAGGCGCTTCAATGAAGGGCCGATCAATTGATCGGCCAAACGGCGTTCCCGAGGGCCGCCTGATCTTCCCCACCCCGCTTCAATGAAGGGCCGATCAATTGATCGGCCAAACGCGCTCGCACTCTCGGCGCACTCGGCGCATGGGCAGCACGCTTCAATGAAGGGCCGATCAATTGATCGGCCAAACGCGCGCGGGACCAGGCCGATGCAGGACGAGTACTGGCTTCAATGAAGGGCCGATCAATTGATCGGCCAAACCGACCCGGTGCTGGCCAAGACGGCCAAGGGCATCGCGCTTCAATGAAGGGCCGATCAATTGATCGGCCAAACCCCCAGCACGCTGCGCTCGGTGAGGCTGCGGGTCACGCTTCAATGAAGGGCCGATCAATTGATCGGCCAAACCGATGCGCTGCGCTATCGGCTGAACGGCGTCCTGCCGCTTCAATGAAGGGCCGATCAATTGATCGGCCAAACGACGAGCGGGCGATGATCACGCTGCCGGCCCAGTCCTCGCTTCAATGAAGGGCCGATCAATTGATCGGCCAAACCCTGGCGCTGGATCAGGTCTACGCCCTGCTCTACGAAAAGCTTCAATGAAGGGCCGATCAATTGATCGGCCAAACACGGACCAGCTCAAAGCTGGCTGCCACGTCCAACGCCTGGCTTCAATGAAGGGCCGATCAATTGATCGGCCAAACGTCGGTGCCGGCCACAGCAACGAGCCTGGGCTGCACTCCGCTTCAATGAAGGGCCGATCAATTGATCGGCCAAACCGCAGCGTGCGCCTGGTCACGGGCCTGCCTGCTGCGATGGCTTCAATGAAGGGCCGATCAATTGATCGGCCAAACGCTGACCCGGTGGGCTGTTAATGCTTGCCTAGTTCATCTGCTTCAATGAAGGGCCGATCAATTGATCGGCCAAACCGACACGATCAACACCTGGGCATGCCCCCACGACGGGCTTCAATGAAGGGCCGATCAATTGATCGGCCAAACGATGTAGGGATCATGACGGCGCATCGGCAGTCAGGCCTGGCTTCAATGAAGGGCCGATCAATTGATCGGCCAAACCCGAGGGCACCGCCCTGGGGCTTCGGGCGCTGGCAGGGCTTCAATGAAGGGCCGATCAATTGATCGGCCAAACTCAGGGTGACCTACGAAGGGAACCATGACAAGGGCTAGCTTCAATGAAGGGCCGATCAATTGATCGGCCAAACCTTGAGCGCCGCTACGACATCTGCGCCACGATTGACCTGCTTCAATGAAGGGCCGATCAATTGATCGGCCAAACCGGCCGTCGGGTCCGATTGGACCGGGTGACCGTCAGCTTCAATGAAGGGCCGATCAATTGATCGGCCAAACGGGAGCGGTCGAGTCGCATGTGGCGCAGACGTCGCCGCTTCAATGAAGGGCCGATCAATTGATCGGCCAAACGCAGCGGGCAGGGCCAGCTCGGGCCACGCATCGGCGCTTCAATGAAGGGCCGATCAATTGATCGGCCAAACCTCTGCGGCGAATACTGGCAGTTCGCCGCCCTAGGCGAGCTTCAATGAAGGGCCGATCAATTGATCGGCCAAACCGGCCACAGCAAGCTGCGAGCATCCCGCAGCAGCAGCGGCTTCAATGAAGGGCCGATCAATTGATCGGCCAAACGGCTGATCGCATCCGGCGCTAGCCGCGCGGGCAAGTCCGCTTCAATGAAGGGCCGATCAATTGATCGGCCAAACCGCTCTCGAAATCTATTGGTGCTGACCAGCGGTTTCGCGAGCGGTTGCGAGCGCTCTATGGGTAGAGGCGCTCGGGAAGCTATTCATTCGATTGTCAAGGTGCAAGAAAGGCCCGTACTTCGGGGCTGCGAGCGCTGCCCGGGGATCGGGGCCTGACTGGACCGCTCGCATCAGACGATGACCGGTCCAGAGCTGGGCAATGGCGGTGCATTACCCAGAAAATCAAAGCAATCTCTGCCTCGCTCGGCAGGCATCCCGAGGTCGACGAAGGCGATCGTGTCCTCGCCGTGGTGGATGACTTCGCCGAGCTCGGTCTTGAGATTGATCAACTCGATGCTGTCGAGATCGCTGATGAACACGCTGTAGTGCATCGGCCAGCCGTATGCCTTCATGGCCTTGTGGACTTTCCTCAAACGCTTCGGGTCGCGGATGTCATAGGACACGAGATATCGACGGCGACCGCTCATGAACCTACCTCGTCGTGAACGGCACGTACTCCGGAATCTCGCCGAGCATCGCTGCGGCGAGCATCCGCGCCTGCACTTCGAGCACACGCCGGTAGGTGATCTTGTAGCCATAGGTGGGATGGGTAATCTCGTGGTCAAGTCTCCTCTCATAGGACGCGATCACTGCTCGACGCGCTGCCTGCTCGAGCGCCACTCCCCCGGCGCGCACGATGAAGCCGTTCTCGGCCACTTCGCCGTTGTTCACCGCGTTGATCACCACCGACTCGGCGATGATGGGCCGGAACTCCTCCGCCAGGTCGAGTGCCAAGGCCGGCCTCCCGAATCTCGGCCGGTGGTACACGCCCAGGTACGGGTCGAAACCGATCGAGTGCACCACAGCGGTCAGGTCCTTGACGAGCAAGGCATACAGGAACGACAGCAAGCAGTTCACCGGGTCGCGCGGCGGACGCCGATTGCGCCCCGCGAAGTCGAACGTGCCCAAACGGTCGTCCTTCAGCATCGACGCAAAGCTGCCGAAGTACGACCGCGCTGCCGCTCCCTCGATCCCCAGCAGCGACTCGATCGAATCGGTCTCCGCCGCTTTCGCAGCCAGCTCCTTGAGCTGCCCGACCGCCGCGTCCACCGGTTCGCGCGAGTTGCGCATCAGCAGCGTGCGGGAGTTCCGGATCTTGCCGACGACCATCTGACTGGCCAGCGGCAAGCCCGCCTGAGCCGCCACCGCGACCTGGCGCCGGCGCAGCTCCACGTGCTTGGACGGCAGGCCGTGCGCGATCCCCTGGAACCAGCCTCCATAGCTGAACCAGCACACCGGAATGTCCTCCCGGAACGCCGCATGGAGCAGCTGGGTCGACACCTGCACGTTCCCGCTGAGGTTGATCTGGGAGATGTCGATCAGACGATCGCTGCGCACCACTTCACGGTTGACCTTGACCTCCACCCGCCGCTGGCTGATCCCCAGGCGGGCGCCCTGCTCGGTCACATACAGCGGCCGAGCCTCCGAATCCCGTGGCGTCAGCCGCCTCGGCTCCCCCTCCACGCGACCGGTGTGGAAGTTGGTCTCATCGGGCAAGCAGATGCCCACCAGCGAGCAACGCGGACACTTCGGGCTGTCCACCAGCGGCGGCGGTGCCACGTCAACAGCCGCGACAGCACGCAATCGCTCGACGGTGTCGAGCGTCTTGCCCAAGAGACGATCGTCGAACTCCACTGTCGTGCGCTCGCGCGACGATGCGAAATAGAACTGGCCCTCATCACAGGCGTAGCCGTTGTCACGCAGGATCAACCCGATCGCGGCCAGCTGCTGCAACTCCGGCTCCCACGCAGGACCGTGCCTGGGCGGCCGACCGCGCTTCACCTCCACAGGCACAACCCGGCCGTCGAAGCCCTCAACGATGTCGGTCTTCGCGATGAGCCCCAGCCGCTCCGAGCTGACCAGCACCGAACGCGCATTGCTCACCGGATCGTCCTCCGACGACCCACCCATGCGGCCACCGCCCTCATCCACCCGACGATGCACATAACGGCCGTGAACCGTGTCCGAATTGTCCTCGAACTGGCCTTGAGCCCACTCCAAGTAGAACAACCGCGGGCAATACACGAACTCATTGACCATCCGGGCCGGAACGAGATCAGGAACCTCAGTCACGCTGCCAGATCACCCTCGGCGGGCCGAACGCGCCGTAGCCCTTACCCGTACGTCGAATCTGTGATTGAAGGACCCGCGTTATTCCCCACGCGGTGTATTGCCGTGCTCGTTCAACAAAGTCT
Organism: Acidimicrobiales bacterium; assembly: GCA_965116715.1. GTDB lineage: Bacteria > Actinomycetota > Acidimicrobiia > Acidimicrobiales > Poriferisodalaceae > Poriferisodalis. The sequence goes on along the minus strand of OZ220724.1, from coordinate 2,919,066 downwards.
TTGGCTGCATCTTCATCGACCGGTATCGGTGCCGATGCGTGTGTAATGAGCGTCTTCACGACTTCGGGAGTCGACGGTTGCTGCCACAATGGCCAAACAAAGCTTCGGCTTTGCTTCCTACCTGAGCAACCCCGTGCGACGGTTCCGCGCGCCGTTCGATAGCAAGGGAAACGACTGAGTCCTAGCACAGCAAGTGCTTCAGCGCCTTGATTCGTGAGCTTCTGTTCGTCAGACGGCTTGACTGCCCGGAGCGCGTACTGCCGGTCGTCCAGGACGTCCCACATCAATGTCGGCCGATCGCTCTTGTACTGCCATGGGGAACTCATGTCCGCAACCAGTTCCTTATGCTGGACCTCATCCAGAATCGCTCTGGCAATGGAAACGAATGCCATGTTTCCGGAGGTGAAGTAGAGATCCGTCGGTTCCGCATAGGGCTTGCTCCGGCGGAAACTGTCCTCTGCCAACAGACACCATGCGAGTGAATTCGTGAAGTCAGAACTCCGCGCTCTTGCCATGTACGCACGAATACTCGGGCCATCAAGTTGAAGCTTCGGGTCCACGTCTGAACCGAGTGCGACCCCTTGCAACCAGTGACGGGCTAGAGCCATTGCATCGGTCGCAATCGCATCTAAGTCGCGCTCCGTGCCGAGAACTGCATGCGGCAGCGCGGTATCGGTCCAATGGAGCGTCGATGACTCGCCCGCGTGCGCTAGAGCCACCTGAGCGCCCAAGGCAGCCATGAAGCCGAGCGGGTTCGTGCCTGGCAGGCCGCGAAGCTCAATCTCGCTCACGGCGACGCTCCGGTGTTGGGGTCAACGTGGCCAGATTGCTCGACCTCGCTCTGGCGATGGTCAGCCAGACGGAGAATCGCTTCCAGCCAGGCGAGGCCGTGGTGCCCGTACTTGGCGCACAGCCGCCAGAACCGATCGGCCATGTCCAGCGCTAGGGGTGTCTCGCTGAAGTCGGTTCGGGTGCTCAGCACGACATCCCCCATTTCGTAGCTGAGGACCTGAGGACAGTCGTCTCGAACGATACGGGGCAGCGGCCGACCCCTGCCGTGATGGGTCGCCAGTAGGTGCAACACCAAGTCGGGATCGTGGGCGCGGCTGAGGACCGCTACCGACGACTGTGCCAATGCAACGCTCCCGACTTCGTGGCGAACGGGCGGCCAGCCGTGACGACGGGCTCGCACGCCTCGCAGCGACTTCGCGAGCGGGGCCTCCTGCATCGCCAGCTCGACTGGGTCGTGGCCGACCATCTGCGCTTGGAACCTGCTGTCAACCTTGCCGAGATCGTGCAACTCGCCCGCGAGTTTCAAGTCCCCCACCAGCTCCGCTGACAGCCTGAGCCGCACGGCGAACTCTTTGGCACGCTTGCCGACGCCGTCAAGATGTGCAGCCAACGGCACTTCGGTGCCGGTCAACGACGCATCGTCATCACTCGTCAGCGTCCTCGATTCAACGGAACGCTCAGTGAGGATGTAGTAGGGCTCCGATGGCTGTTGACGACTCAGCCCATCCGCTGGGCCGCCGATGAACTCGACATCAAAATCTCCGGACTTCAGAACGCGAAGAGCGCCGGCGCTGACGTCGTCGTTGGCACTTGGCTCACCCGCCAGCCAATTCAAGTGCAATGGCACCTTGCCGGGGACATGCGCGAGCACATCCCCGACCCACTGACGTACACGTTCTTTGGGCGATTGCTGGGTCTGGTGGGCGGGGTCATCGTTCGGCGCTTGATCGCTGCTGGGCCGGGGCATAGTCGGAGTGCCGTGACCGAGCCACGCGCTGATCTGGCGGCTCAGTTGCTCGTCCAGCCGGATCGTGCGGCGACGTCGGTATGACCACTGGGCCTCGTCACCAAGGTCGTCAACGGCGGTGTCATTTCCTGCCGGTCTGTCGCCGGCTGCTGGTTTGGCAGGAGCTTCATCACTGTGGAGCGGATTCCACGTGCCTTCGCTGAGGCCGCCGATGTGGGGATGCACGAGCAGCACGTCGCCAGGTCTGATGTCTTTGACTGCGACGTCCTGCACAATGTCATTGCCCCCTACGTAGCGCAGGACTGGTTGTGACGACGGAGCATCTAGCGCTTCGCCAGCTCGTCCCGGTCCCTCGTTCGCGGCGACACAGGCGACATCGGCGACCGTTGTCTCCTCGGCACCACCGAGCCACGCCTTGGCAGCAGAGAGCGGCACCGATAGTTGTTCTGCGGGACGAGGCGGCACCAAGCGCAGCGTCTCCGCGTTGCGGTCCCAGCGCCACACGATTGCCACCTCGGGCTCGGGCGGGTTGTCGTCGAAACCATGCAGGAAGTCACTGATCTCGGGCTGAACCAGAGGCTCGGGACTGGTTTGTGTCCACGCCTCCATGTGCGTCGGCAAGAGCAGGGGCGCCGTCCGGACCGGCGCAGTGGCCTCTTCGGAGAGTCCATCGAGATGCGTGCTCGCGGGACCGACGTCGATCTGGCCATCGTCAGCTCGGGCGGACAGCTCGCGCCACGTTGCCCGGACAGCTTCGCCGTAGACCGGGTCAGACCGTTTGCTCGCAAGTTCTGCCTTCAGGCCGAGGATCCAACAGCGTGCCGGTTTGCCAGTGCGGTCGGCCAAGGTGCCGCGCCGGTCGAGACGGCCGATGCGCTGGCGGAGACTGTCGAGCGGGCACGCTTCGGTGATCAGCGCATCGAAGCTGAAGTCGGCGCCGACCTCGATGGCCTGTGTTGCCACGACCACTGTGCGTTCAGCATCGCGGTCGCGGTTGTCTGGGTCGACCAGCGCTTCGATCTCTCGAAGTCGTCGCTGACGGTCCAGCGGTCGCATGCGGCCGGTGATGAGGTGTGTCTTGACGCCGGCCTCAGACACTGCACGCTGGACCTCGCGGGCCGTACGAACGCGGTTCGCGATCACGCCGATGCTTCGTTCGTCGTCGCGCAGTTCCTCTCGGACAATTCGCATGACCTCTTTGGTCAGCGCCGAGGGCGTTTCTCGGCCTGGGACCTCGACCAAGCGGGCACGTTTGGCGGACTGAGCGATGCGCCGGAGCCTGGCGACAGCCTCGCTGTCCCCCTCGAGGTCGATCTCGGGCTGCAGGCCAAACCTGACGCCATCTGCGATGGACGGCGTGGCTGACATCTCAACTATCGCGCCACGCTGGGGCAGCAATCGATCATTGAAGGAGTTCGCGGACGGCTCGCTTCGCACGTCCCGCAGCGTCGCGGCGAACGGTTTGCTTAGGTGAACTTCGTCGAGGATGACCAAGCAGTCGTTGCCCGCGAGCCCGGCGTGAATCGGCCGCATCCCTTCGCTGATGCCGTAGCCGCGAAACAGCAGCTTCGAGCCGAACTGATCCACCGTGGAGACCATCACCCATGGCTGATCTGGCCGCGTCGCCCAGTCGTTGTCGAGCGGAATGCCGCCGCGCAGCGCAGAAACGCCGATCGGCCAATCGCCATCACCAGCGACCTCGCTGAGCGCGCGACGCACTGTGGCGAGCACACCACTGTCCGCAGCGCGGATGGATTCACTGATCTGCCGAACCCTCTTGCACACCTGATCGACGACGATGCGACGGTCAATGACAAACACGATGCGTCTCGGGTACACCTCGGGACGGGCAGCAAGCGCGAAGACCGCTGTGTCGAGCACAGCCGTCTTGCCCGCTCCGGTCGGCAGGTCGATCACGTCCGGCCATCGCTCCTCCGCTAGCACTTGACCCGTCAGGCGCACCTGCCACGGATAGGGCTCGCACCCATGAACCGAGCGGAAGTACTCCCCGAAGTCCGCGGCAGCCAATTGCTCAGCGTTCATCGCTGACCTGCGGGCTGCTTTCGTGGGCGTGCGAGTGGCGCGGCGAGACCGGTCGCATCAGGCCGAGCCCGAGGAACCTGCCCGAACCCAGCACGAGCGGCCCCCTGACGTCCTGATCGAACCGCACCGCGGCATGCACCAATCGGCGACGCACGCCGTCGCCCCGCCGAGTGCCCTGCACAAAGGCGGGATAGGCGTTCGCCGGCTGCGCGCCTCGAATCAACGGGTCCAACGACACGGCAACCGCGGCCGGCGCAGGCAGCCCGACATGCATACAGGACTGCCGCACCTGCTCCTCAGCCGCCGCCCATGCCTTCGAGCGCGCAGCCGACGATCCAGAAGTGAGCCGGCCGGGATTCTTCGGCAGCGCAATCGGCGTCGCGCTGATCCATTCCGATGACGGCCGTGACCACGTGCCGCTACGCAGGGTGCTGAGCTCGAACGGCGGTTGTCGGCGATGCGAGTCGACGATCTGGCCGCCGCCGAGAGTCAGACGACATCGATCCCGAGGCTCAGCGCGCTCCCAGAACCCGATTGCGCGATAGGCAGCACGAAGCGCGTCTTCGGGCAGCGACGCAGGCAGCATCGCCGCGAGTCCAATGATGCGGCCATCCGCGTAGTCATGACCGACATTCGGCAACGCCAGGAACGCGACATGGGGATTGCGACTCGGTCTGCCATCGGGCAGGTGCCCGCTCAAGCCCTCGGGCGGAGGATCGTCAGCGTGGTGAAAGATCGCGCCGCGCAGCGCTTCGGCCAGCTCTACCGTCCGGATCGTGGGCAACAGGCGCTGGGCGATCGGGAACTCGAAGACGACAAGACCACCCGCGTTATCCGGCCGCAGAGCCGTCGAAGACTCGTCATCTTCCGCGGCCAGCGCGGCGTATTGGATCCGGACGAACGGCAACACCCGCGGACGCACTCCCTCATGCTGTCGGTGTGCTGCCTCCAGCGCCGCAAGTTGACCGTGCTGTGTACAGCGAAGCACGAGCTCTCCACTGCCCGGCTTCATAGTCGGCGGCGGTGCTGCGTCAACCAGTCGGCACGACACAAGTGACGACGAGTGTCCGATGCGTGTCACTCTGGCAAGGAGACCGTCAAGCAGGTCCACCAATAAAGGTTCGGGCGTCGCATCCCATACGAATGTGACAGTGGCGCACGGAGGTGTCACTGAAGGGAACTGGCGCTCCTGCTTGCCCCGGCCCGTTACCCAGTCACCGCGTTCACCGTCGTGTTGGAACCTGCCACCCGGCTTCTTGCGCCATGCATAGGTAGAGGGGGGCAATACACCCTCGGGAAGCACACTGGCCGCTGTGGCGGTGCCTGTCGCTACTGCCGCGTCGTTCACTGGAACGAAATAGCTCACCGGCCTTCGCACTGCGACCTCGTCTGGCAGCGATGCCGAGATTGTTGGAGCGCCAAGTGCCTCCAGCCACTCAAGCGCCGCGCGTGCCGCCGCGTCTGGAACATCCGCATCAGCCCACGTCGCGACCAAGGCCGAGAACAAGCGGGCAGGGTGCGGCGGCCACTCATGCTCTCGGCGGTCGTGATGGGCTGTCGCCACGTAGCGACCCGTCAGCAGCACTACCTCGATCGCGATCACGAGTCGTCCGCAGCTCCCTCTTGGGCGGACACCTCCCGACTCCGCCGGAGCAGCTCCACCAGCTTGGGCGCAGGCACTAAGCGGGTCTCACCGGCTTCCCAAGCGATGCCCGCTGCGGCTGCCTCGGCTGACGCCCGGTCGACAAGTGCTGCGCTCGATTCGCGGCCAAGCTCGACGATCACCGGCTTGGAACCGTCACGCCGCACGAGTTCGACCGATGGCGCGTGTTCGGGGATAAGCAGGCATCGCGACCGTAGGTCGAAGTCCATCTCATAGCTGTAGGCGACCGCAGCAATGCCGAGCGCTGCCACTGCCGTGCGAGCAGCCAGAGTTGCTTCGCTGCCGGCATCCGCAAACTTGAGCCGGCGAAGCGCGGCCAGCGACAACACGCTGGTCTGACGAGCGGAGGAAATGGTCACTCCGCCGTTGATGACATTGCCCTCTGCGTTTGTGTTGAAGCTCGGTGTGATGTTCCCGTGCAACGCTACGGAAGGCCGGCCATCCTTCTTGAACGGCTTGGGCCTTCCCTTGTCATCCATCTCAGCTTCGTCAGGATCAAGCGTCCACAGCTGATCACTGTCCTTGTGTTCCCAGAGAACGGCCGATGCACGCTCAATCTGGAGGGGATCGATTCGGCTGGAGACACCCTTACCTAGGACGGCGACATCGCCAACGATCTCGGACACGTACGCCCGCTGAAACTTGGCACCCAAGCCGCCCTTCGGCCCGGTCGAGTCCCACTGGCCGAACAACAGCGCCGTCGGCGCGTACTTGAACATCGCAGTCGCATTCCGAGGCTGAGCATCGGTGATCGCCCGGCCGATGTCGGATAGCCGGAACAGCGTGCCGTCCAGCAGGCTGTCCCGGAAGATCGCGTCAGCAAGCCGGTGCGGCGCTTCGAGCACCGTTAACCGTCCGATGTCGCTCACGTCGGCCTCGCCCGAGAAGTCCACGAACGGCACCGGGAAATGCAGTTCGTCAGCCTCCCAGCCCTCCAAGAGTGCCAGTTCTGCGCGGTTCGCCTGCGATGCGACGGAATCCAGCAGGACTGTCGACACAACGCGGTCGCCAATCTGCCGCTCCTCCACCGCGTACCGGTGCGGGGCGTTGTTGGCTACCGCATAAGTCGGCGGGAAGACCTTGCCCCCCGCGCCGTCGGCCGGCTGCAGGCTCATGATCGAGCGCAGCGCTACCGCTTCGCCCGCCACGGCGTCCCGCAGCATCTCGTAGTTCAACTCGGTCATCTGTCAGTCCCCCGCGAGAGTCGATCTGCATCTAGCAATTTGCTCATCTGCCAGCTCCAGGCATGTATTCGTGAGTCTCGATATTGCTAATCGGACAGTACTGAGGGGCTGTGACGCGCTCGCGGATGGCATGAGGCCGCGCTGTCGGCGCGGAAAATCGCTTGGGGCGCCGTGCTCCGCACTCCTGCGGTCGCTGCCACGCGAGCCACCGCTGCCCACCTTCCGGGCTCGTCGGAGGCGACCTCGTGGCCACACCTACACTCAGGAGCAACACCCATGGCAATCGACGAGATCGAACGGACCGAGATGGTGCAGAAGCTCATCGACACGCTGGGCGAGAAACCCGCTGCCACGCTCATGAAGTGCGTCTACCCAGATGGTGTCGACGTCTTAGCGACCAAGGACGACCTCGCCGCCCTCGAGGGGCGAATGCGGGGCTACGTCGACAACGCCATCAGCACCGCACTCGCTCGCCAGACGCGAATGCTCATGGTCACCATGGCCGGCTTCATGCTGACCATCTGGATGCCGCTCACCATCGCCGCGCTGACCTGAACGCGGGCCACAGCCCCATCGGGCGGCGTCACCTATCGCTACGGCGTCCAGCACAGTGCATCAGTGGGGTGCCGCCGTGCGGCCCGATGACTCGGCTGGCACGCCCTGACGCGCGTTGTGACATCGAAAACATATGGATTACATCGACACATCACCTCTACTGTTCGCTGCCCAAACCGACAGTCCCGAGGAGAACGTCATGTCCGAACAGCAACGAACCCGTCTCTATGCTTGGCTGCGTGAGCAGACCGACGAGCCGCTCGCCGAGTACCTGATGGCCTGTCTGGCGCCAGCGCCCCTGACGGACTTGGTCACCAAAGACCATCTCTCCGCGGAGCTGTCGCGCTTCGCCACCAAAGAAGAAATGAACGCCGGCTTCGCGGCACTACGCGCCGAGGCTGCGGCACAGCGAGCCGAGGACCGCAGCACAGCCCGGCAACGCCACTACTGGCTGACGGGCACGGTCATCGCAGTGGGAGCGCCCATCTGGCTCAACACCCTCGGCATCATCGGCTGAACGGTCGCATCTCGACGAGATCGAAACGGCCGACATGGTGCAGAGGCTCATCGACACGCTCGGCGAGAAACCCGCTGCCACGCTCATGAAATGCGTCTACCCCGACGGTGTCGACGTGTTCGCTACCAAGGACGGTCTCGCCGCTCTCAAAGGGCGAAGGCGCGGCTACGTCGACTCCGCACTGGCTCGCCAGACGCGGATGCTCATGGTCACCATGGCCGGCTTCATGCTGACCGTCTGGGTGCCGCTGACCATCGGCGCACTGACCTGAAGAGTCCACCTGCGCCGCGCTCGAGGTTGGTGCTGCCTGCCGCGCAGGTCACTTGAGATCCCTCCGGCCGCGGATGAATCCACCATGATGGGCAGAGACTCTGTCGTTGCACTGTGTGCATCTGCCGGGTTCAATATCGGTCTCGAAGCCTGACGGCGGGTGACTGCATGGCTCGGCAACTTGGGCCGCGATGCGAATCCCTCCGCGTACATCCACAAACAAGCGAGACTCCCCGATGACCGACGAATCTGGGCATGGCGTCCTCTCGATGGATTTCTACGGGGTTTTCGACCGGTGGCGCTATAGGGCCATCACGCGCAAGCTCTACAACCACCCGAATCCGGCGCGCCTCTGCTTGGACCTGCGCTTGGTATCCCATGCCTACGCAACCGCGGTCGTGCCGCTGATCGCGCTCTGTCGCCATCTCGAGGCGCTTGGCACAGAGGTCGAAGTCCGCTACCCGCATGACGATGGCTATTGGCAGACCGCCGGATGGATCGAACTGCTGGAGGGTGGCGAAGCGTTGCCCGCCGACCCAACGCGTTCGTTCATCCCAGTGCAGCCATACCGAGACTCGACACGCTTGAACGAGATCGTCTCCCTTGCGCTCGAAGTGCTCTCGCGGAACATGCGATGCTCGACCGGCGTGCTCGACTCCATCGCTTGGACGCTGAATGAACTGGCAGACAATGTGCTCGTCCACGCGGCGGAGCCCGATGCCGAGGCCGAAGGCTTCATTCAGGTTGTCAGCCATCCACAACGGGAGTTGGTTGACCTCGTGGTATCGGACTACGGCCGCGGGATTCGAAGATCGCTCAGCCAGTCCCACGACCCGAGCAGCGATGAAGAGGCGCTCCGCTTGGCAATAGAAGCAGGGGTGACACGAGACAAAGCCGCCGGACAGGGCAATGGACTGGCGGGCTCCGTTCGCATCGTTGCTGCGGCCGGCGGACAGCTCACCATCATGTCGGGCAACGCCGAACTGGACCTCCGCAATGGCGACGCAACCACCGACTACTGCGGTGCGGTGCCAGGTACGAACGTTTGCCTGGTCTTGCCCACCAACGTAGAGATCGACATCAGCAAAGCGCTGTGGGGATCGCCCCGATCACCGGAGTTCGAGATGACGTACTTGAACGACGCTGACCAGGTCGAGTTTGTCGTCGCTCATGAGGCGAGCGGATTTGGCAACAGAGGGACCGGCCGCCAGCTGCGGCTGAAGCTGCAGAATCTGATGGAACAATTCAAGGATTCACGGGCATTGATTGACTTCGCCGACGTAGGGTTGATATCAGCCTCATTCGCGGATGAGTTCATTGCGAAACTGGTCGTCGAGATGGGTCACCTCTCCTTCTTCTCCCGAGTCAGCTTCAAGAACGCGAGCCCATTCGTTGTCCGGACACTCGACAACGTCATAGGCCAGAGAAGCCAAACCCCCCACATCGCGGCAGGCAGGTCTGCTGACGGCACCCGTCTGCTGTAGCGATTCCCCATCAGGACATCGGCCAGACGACGTCGAGCAGAAGCTCATGGTGGGTGCTCGGGAGCGTCCTGCAGCTCCAAGCGCATGCGACTGAAGATCCACGATGCCGCCACCAGTTGCGAGGCATAGTATGACTCGTCTCTTGAAAATCTGTTGTTTTATGGCTGATTTTCAATGATAGACTTGCGGATATGGACTTCGTCCCGCGGCCGGCTGACGAGCGGGCGCTGCGTGCTGCGGTTGCCCACGCTCCGGTGACACTGCTGACCGGGCCGCGTCAGGCCGGCAAGTCGACTCTGGTCCGCCAAGTCATCGACCCGTCGCCGGCGGCGTTCTTCGATCTCGAGGATCATCGCGATCTCGCCCGACTGGCTGAACCGATGCTCGCTCTGCGAGACCGCGGCGAGACCATCGTGATCGACGAGGCGCAGCGCATGCCCGAGATGTTTGCGTCGCTGCGGGTGCTGGTGGACGAGCACCGCCGGCCAGGGCGATTCGTCGTGCTCGGCAGTGCCTCCCCCGATCTGACCGGCCTCAGCGCGGAGACGCTCGCCGGGCGGGTGAGCTTCGTCGAACTGGCGGGCTTCCGCCTCGGTGATCTCGGCAAGCAGCACATCGACGACCTGTGGCTGCGCGGCGGGCTGCCTCCCTCGTACTTGGCGCCGGACCTCGCAAGCTCCAACCGCTGGCGAGACGACTACATCACCACGTTCCTCGAACGCGACCTCGCCAACCTCGGCGTGCGCATCCCCGCAGCCGCCATGCGTCGGTTCTGGACAATGGTCGCCCACTTCGCAGGCCAGACCTGGAACGGTGCCGCCGTCGCCCGCTCGATCGACGTGTCGGCAAGCACCGTGCGCCGCTACCTCGACGCGCTCACCGACGCGCTCGTCGTGCGCCAGCTCCCGCCCTGGCTCGCCAACATCGGCAAGCGGCAGGTGAAGGCGCCGCGGGTGTACATCCGCGACACCGGCCTGCTGCATCGCCTGCTCGGGATCGCCGACCACGTCGAGCTCGAACGCCATCCCCGGCTGGGCGCGAGCTGGGAAGGCCTCGTGATCGAGCAACTCCTTGCCCGCCTCGACGACACAGCCCGGGCAACGGCCGCGTTCTGGTCCACTCACAGCGGCGCCGAACTCGACCTGCGCGTCGTGGTCGGCGGGCGAACTCTGGGATTCGAGATCAAGCGAACCGAGCGGCCATCGGTGACCCGCTCGATGCGCAGCGCCTTGGCCGACCTCGAACTTGACCATCTCTACGTCGTCCACGCAGGCACCCACCGATTCGCCCTCGACGAACGCATCACCGCCATCGGCGCTACCGAGCTGCTGACCGTCGACGACCCGCTGGATACCGATGGCGGCGTGCAGTAAGGGGCACCATCGCGCTCACCGCATCAGTCGGGCAGCGTCCCGCTCACTGCGCCGCTGAGCGAGAATCGCATGGTTCGATATGGCATGAGCCTTGTGGGGCGCCCCGGCAGGCGGCTGACGGCGCGGCAGGTGGATCTGCTGCTGGCAGTCGCCGCCGCGGTGGCGGTCGGGACAGGGTTGGCGTCGTGGGCGGTGGGGACCGGCTGGGGCCGCTGGCTCACGGTCACGCACGCTCTTGCGGGGCTCAGCTTGCTGGCGCTGGCCCCGGCCAAGCTCCGGGGCTCGGTGCGCACCGGGCTGAAGCGCCGGCGAGCGACCCGGTGGCTGTCGATGCTGCTCGGCGCCCTCGTCGCCGCGACGGTCGTGCTCGGGGTGCTGCACGCCACCGGTGCGTGGCACGGCGTGGGCTACTGGTCGGCGCTGTGGACCCATGTCCTGCTGGTGGCGCTGGTGGCACCGCTGCTGGTCTGGCACATCGCCAGCCGTCCGGGTCGCCCGAAGCTGGCCGACCTCGACCGCAGGGCGTTCGTCGGCGGGAGTGTCGCGCTGGCAGCCGCAGGCGCTGCGTACCTGATCCAGCAGCTGGTGGTGGGCGACAACCGGCGATTTACCGGCTCACATGAGATCGGCTCGTTCAATCCCGCCGAGATGCCGACGACCATGTGGCTCAACGACCGGTCGCCCGGTGTGGCCGCTTCGGACTGGGATCTCACGGTCGCAGGCCAGCCAGTGAAGCTCGAGACCTTGGGTGCCCAGGCGGCACCCCTGCAGGCCGACCTCGACTGCACCGGAGGATGGTGGAGCCGCCAGTCGTGGGACGCAGTGCCGCTGGCCGAGCTGCTGCCCGACACCGGCGCGACCACGCTGGAAGTCACCTCGCTCACCGGCTACAGCCGGCTGTTCCCCGCCCGCGACGCAGCCAACTTGTACCTCGCCGTCGGGTACGGCGGCCAACCGCTGCGTCGCGGCCACGGCGCCCCGGTGCGGCTGGTCGCACCAGGCAGGCGGGGTTTCTGGTGGATCAAGTGGGTGAGCAGCATCGAACCCGTCAGCCGCCCGTGGTGGCTGCAACTCCCCTTCCCAGCCGAATAGCCGGCGAGACGCCGAAGCAACGTCGGCGAGAGCGCTCCGTGGCGGACACTCGTTAAGTAGGGATCTGGAGGCCAAAGTTTCAGGGATTTGGAGAATCCAAGTCCTGCGGATGTGCGCGACGGGTCGAGCAGACTGCGTATGCCTCAATCAGGCCGGGGGCTCAGATGCCGACGCGGATCTGCAGATTGCGGGGGCCTCGGATCTGCGAGCCGCCCCATTCAGCGCTGCGGCCGTCCGCGTCGGTGGCGAGCTCGAAGTTCGGGAAACGTGCGAGCCATTCTTCCAGCGCGACTTTGAGCTCCATGCGGGCCAGGTTCGAGCCCAAGCAGCGGTGGATGCCGATGCCGAAGGCGAAATGGCGGTTGTGGGCCCGGTCGATGATGACCTCGTTGGGCCGGTCGAACTTGCCGGGGTCGCGGTTGCCTGCCCCGAACGGCAGGTACACCTTGTCGCCCTTGGGGACAGGGCAGCCGTCGATCTGGGCGTCATCGGTGGCGCTGATCCGTGCCATGGTCACCGGTGCGAACGCCCGCAGGAATTCCTCGATGGCCGAATCGAGCAGCTGCGGCTCGGCCAGCAGGCGCTCGCGGTCGTCAGGATTGGTCGCGAGATGCAGCAGGCTGGCCGAGATCGAGCTCCAGGTGGTGTCGATGCCGGCCAGCAACAACAGGAAACCGACACCGGTGATGTGGCGGTTGGTGAGCGGGTCGCCGTTCGGCAGCCGCATGTCGATCAGCTTGGACGGCAGATCATCCGCTCGCTCCTGGCGGCGTGCATCCACGAGGTCGCCGAAGTAGCTCAGCACCTCCCGAGTGGCGGCGGCACGGTGATCGTGCTCTTCGGGCGTGGCCTGCAGCACGGCAACCGCCCAGCGCGTGAACATCGGCTCGTCCGACTCGGGCAGTCCCAGGATCCGGGCGATCACCCGCACCGGGATGTACTTGGAGAACATGTCGGCTGCATCGACCACCCCGGAACCGCCCCGGTCCGCCTCCGTCTCCGCAGCGATGACGTCGAGGCGCTCACGGGCGATGCTGCGCGTGACCTCAACAAGGTCCTCCACCGCCGGAGGCGCGAAGAACGGCAGCAGCATCCGGCGAGCGTCGGCATGGAACGGCGGATCGGAGGTGATCGGCGGGGCCGAGATGAACGACGCGCCCTCGGGCGTCTGGGCCACCGAGCTGTCACGCGAGCTGAAGTTGTGGGTGTCGTACGCGACCGCCGCGATGTCGTCCCAGGTGGTGGGCAGCCACCCGCCGCCGTTCCGTTCGCTGTGCGCGACGGGGCACTCAGCACGCAGTTCGTCCCAGACCACTGATGGGTCCGCGATGTACTCGTCGCTGAAGATGTCGAAATCGCGCTCGACATCACTGCGGTCGGCATCGGTGGTCGAACTCACGACGGCCTCCTCGCCCGAGTTTCAGCACTCCCAGACGGTGCCAGCGTAGGCCAGGAGTCCAACCGGGGTCGCTGGTTCGATTCAGCCCGATCATGAGCACTGGACATTCACTGGTGCATGGAACGCGCTCTAACGTGCGGATATGTCACTCTCTCGACCATCCCGAGCTCGTCTGGAACCATTGGAGTGGGCAGCCGAACTGGCACGCGAGGCCATGAAGGATTCGCCCGCATACGTGGTGAACATGCGGGCGACCATGGCGCACAACAAGCTCGTCTCCAAGGCGATGGGCATGTTCTCCCAGACCATCCTGCTGCAGTTCGAAGACGACCTCACCCGGCGGGAAGTGGAGATCGCGGTGCTGCGGACGTGCTGGAACTGCGGCTCGGAGTACACGTTCGGCCAGCATGGCCTCGTTGCGCTGGTCGACGGCGTCAACGAGGCAGAGCTCTACGACGCCACACGGCCCATCTCCCAAGGCCACTGGACGCCCGCTGAGGCCGCCATACTTCAGCTCGTCGACGACCTGTGCGCCGACGACTGCGTCTCCGACAGCGCCTGGGCCGAGGCGTCACAGCACTACAGCGCTGCCGACCTGTGCCAGCTGCTCGCCGTGTCGGGCTGCTACCGCATGGTCTGCGGCTTCAACAACAGCGCCGGGGTGCAGCTCGAGGACGGCGTGCCCGGCTGGCCGGCGCCACCCGAAGCGCTCGAGCCGTAGGCAGCCGCCTGCGATCGCCTGTCCCGGACCGCCCGTCTTCGACGACGGCGTCCCGGACGGCCCGTTCACGATCGCAACCGTGCACCGGAGCGTGCGCAGCTAGCGTCCGCGCCATGAACTCCGAGGCGGGAACGACCGGGAGCGATTCGGAAGCGGGCGGCACCGCGCCGGTGGTGCTGTACGACGAAGACGACACCGTGGCCTTCATCACGCTCAACCGTCCCGAGCGCATGAACACGCTCACCGAGGGCGTCATCGCCGGTGTGGCAGACGGCATCGACCGAGCGACAGCGTCTCGCAACGTCCGCTCGATCGTCATCCGAGGCAATGGCCCCACGCTCACGGCGGGCTACGACCTCAACCCCGGCGGGGGCAGCGGCTCGGGCGCCGACGAGCTGTACGACTCATGGGGCAGCCCCTATGGCGCCCCCGGCCCGAAACCCCGTGAAGGCGCTTGGGACCCGGTACGCGACTGGCAGTTCATGGGCCACAACGTGAAGCGGTTCATGAAGATCTGGGAGTGCCCCAAGCCGGTGCTCGGCCAGATCCACGGCTGGGCCATCGGCGGGGCCACCGACATGATCCTGTGCTGCGACCTGCTGTTCATGGCCGACGACGCGCATATCGGCTACGCCCCGTCGCGCATCTACGGCACGCCCACCACGATGATGTGGGTGTACCGGCTGGGCCTCGAGCACGCGAAGCAGTTCCTGCTGTCGGGCGATGCCATCGACGCCGAAACAGCTCATCGCATCGGTCTCGTCGCCTACGTGCACCCGCCCGACGAACTCGGCGAACGGGTCGAGGCGTTCGCCCGGCGGCTCGCTCACATCCCCGCCAACCAGCTCGCGCTCAACAAGCTGCTCATCAACCAGGCCTTCGAGAACATGGGCCTGCGCACCAGCCAGCTGCTGGGCACCTATTTTGATGGCGTCACCAGGCATACCGAGGAGGCCTATCGCTGGGTGGAGGACTTCGAGACCAAGGGATTCCGCCAGGTCATCGCTGAGCGCGACGCTCCCCACGGCGACTACGGCGAGCGACCCCGATGAACCCGACCGGCGCGGATTGCGACTGCTGCAGCCACCACCGGCAGATCCCTGGACGAGACCGTGGCTGAGCTGTCGGCTCTGGTGTTGCTGCATGGGCTCGGCGCGAACCGGCACGTGTGGGACGGCGTGGCCCAGATGGTGGAGTCGGCGGGCGGCACCGTGTACGCGCCCGACATTCGCGGGCACGGCGAAGCGCCGTGGCGCGGTCCCTACACGTTCGGGGCCATGGCGGCAGATGCAGCCGAGGCACTGCAGCGCGAGTTCGGCGGACAGCCCTACGCCGTTGTCGGTCATTCCATGGGCGGTGCCGTCGCTCTCGCGCTGGCCTCAGGTTGGTTCGGACCGCCGCCGGTCGGCGTGGCCACCGTCGGGGTGAAGCTGCGCTGGTCGGACGAGGAACTGGCTCGCATGCCGGACCTTGCGGCGCGACCGCCTCGGCTGTTCGACGACCGTGCCGGAGCCGTCGACTGGTTCTTGAAGCTGTCCGGACTGTTCGGCGTCGTCGACGCGGACGACGAACGCATCGCCGCCGCAGTCGCGGCTGGCGTCACACGCGATCCCGACCAGTCAGGTCGCTGGCGCACGACTCAGGATCCCGCCACCATCGGCGTGGGCCCGCCGGACATGACAGGCCTGCTGCCGGCGGCGAAGTGCACGGTCGCGATGGCGATCGGCGAGCATGACCCGCTCGTGGCGCCGGATCATCACGCTGACTTGGCCGCGGTCGCAGCGACCAACCCTCATGCAGCCGGCGTCACCGAGCCGTACGTCTTCGGCGGTCTCGGCCACAACGCCATGGTCGAAGACCCCCAGGCCGTCGCCGACTGGCTTGCCACCCGCTTCAAGCTGGTCGTAGAGCAGTAACCCCTGCCATATCGCAGAACTCGCCGCAGCGTCGTTTGCAGCTACATGCCTGCCCCTTGCCAAGGTTGCGGACCCACGATAGTCGGTTATAAATTGTCAATAGACAATTATTAATTGCCTTGATAGCGGATACTGTTTGAGTTACAGGCATGTTGTTCGAGACTCCCCAGTTAGATGAAGTCGAACTGCGCGTCCTTGCCGAGATCGACGACCTCAGACAACGCCTCAGCTACCGGCTGAGGCAACCACGGCGGTGGCACGGATTGTTACGGCGCATGGCACGAGCGCGCGCGACGCGCGGATCCAACAGCATCGAGGGTTTTCACGCGTCGCTCGACGACGCTGTCGCCATCGGCGAGGACGTTGAGCCCCTCGATGCAACCGAGGAGACTCGAAAAGCGCTCATCGGCTACCGCGACGCCATGACATACGTCCTGCAACTCGCAGATGATCCCGATCCGAGTTACAGCCCAGATCTGCTGCGCAGCCTGCATTTCATGATGATGAAGCACGATCTCGCAGATCGACCTGGCCAATGGCGTATCGGAGACATCTATGTACGCGACGACGAACGCGAAGTCGTTGTCTACGAAGGCCCGGACATCGACATCGTTCCTGGGCTGATCGACAGCCTCGTGGCGGCACTCAATCGGCCAACACCGGGCGAGTCACCGATCGTGCGGGCCGCCATGGCTCACCTGAATCTCGTCATGATCCATCCGTTCCGAGATGGCAATGGCCGAATGGCGCGGTGCCTCCAGACTCTGGTGCTCGCACGGGAAGGAGCCGGGGATCGGGTGTTCGGCTCGCTTGAGGAATACCTCGGCAACAACACACACGCTTACTACGACGTGCTCGGCTCGGTCGGAGGCGGCTCATGGCAACCCCAGCGCGATTCGCGCCCTTGGATTCGCTTCATCCTCACGGCTCACCTACGCCAAGGGCGAGTTGAACTGCGGCGCGTTCGAGAAGCCGAGCGCATGTGGGATGAACTCGAACGAATCTCATCTGGGCTGTCGTTGCCGGCACGCACATCGAACGCGCTCGCGATGGCCGCCAACGGACTGCGGGTTCGCAATGCGACCTACCGAGCCATGGCCGAGAGCCTCAGCGATGAAGCGGCCAGCCGCGACCTGCGCCGACTCGTTGATGCGGACTTGCTGGTCCCCGAAGGAGAGAAACGCGGGCGCTACTACCGCGCAGGCGCGCAACTGCGCGAGCTTCGCGAGGCCATCATGTCTTCACGAGATCCGGCCGAGTTGGCCAATCCCTTCGACTGACGACCCGAGGAGCGAGGCATGGCCAGTTCTGCTCGCGGCAACGAAGCTAGCCCTCTTCGAGCGGCAGCTCTCCGGAGATCTTGACGCACTCGCCGCCGTCGATGTCCATGACATGCCCGGTCAACCACGAGCCGGCAGCGGACAGGAACAGCGCTGCCTCGCCGATGTCGGACGGCTCGCCGAGCCGCTTCATGGGGAGCTGGTCGGCGATCATCTGCCCGCGCGGCCCATCCCACAGAACACGAGCGAAATCAGTGCGGATCAGCCCCGGCGCGATGCAGTTGACCCGCATCTTGGGACCCAGCTCGGCGGCGAGCTGCCGGGTCATGTGCATGAGCGCATCCTTGAACATGCAATAGACGCCCAGCGCTTCGGACGTGTGGTGGCCGCCCACCGATGCGATGTTGATCACCGAGCCGCCGTGCTCGCCCATCCACATCTGCCTTGCGATCTGCGTCCACTGCAGCGGCGCCCGCAGGTTCACCTCGTAGGTCTTGTCGAGGCGCGGGATGTCGCAGTCCACCATGGGTCCCGCCCAGGGATTGGTGGCCGCATTGTTGACCAGGATGTCCAGCGATCCGAAGCGCTCGATGGTCTCGCCCATCACCCGCTCAGCCTGATCGAGGTGGCCGATGTGCGCGGCGATGTAGCTCACCTCGCCGCTGGCGGTCTCGGCCAGATCGGCCACTGCCGCCTCGCACTTGTCGGCCTTGCGGCTCGTGATCATCACATTCGCGCCCGCATCGGCGAACGACTTCGCGATGCCCTTGCCGATGCCGGCCGAGCCGCCGGTCACGAGCGCGGTCTTGCCGTCCAGTCGCAGTTCCATGGTGGACTCCCTGAGTTCTTGCGGATCTAGTTCTTGCCGATCTCGTTCCAAGGGCCGCCGTCGGCACGCGGCTCACGCGGCAGCCCGAGTACCCGGTCGCCGATGATGTTGCGCTGGATCTCCGAGGTGCCCGCGTAGATCGTGCCCGGCCGGGCGCCCATGAAGGTCTGCACCCACGCCAGCGACGAGAACTCGACGCCGACCGCGTCGGTGTTGATGCCATGCGCTGCGGGATGCCCGCTGGGCGCAGTCGCCTCCATGCCCAGCAGCTCCATCGACAGCTCGGTCACCCACTTGTGGTACTCGCTCCACAGCAGCTTGTGCAGCGACGACTCGGGACCGGGTGCGTTGCCGGCCAGCACGTTGGTGACGTTGCGCTGGCCCATCCAGCGCATGATCTCGACCTTGGTGTGCGCCCGGGCGAGATCCTGTCGCATGAGCGGATCGGCGGCGGCACCTCGCTCGACGGCCTCAGCGGTGATCCGGTCAAGCTCGTCACGGAAGCGCAGCGCATCGGTGGTGGCACCATGACCGCGCTCGAAGCCGAGCAGCACGTTTGCCACCCGCCAGCCGTCGTTCACGTCGCCGACGACGTTCTCTTTCGCTGTCTTGGCGTCGGTGAAGAACACCTCGTTGAAGTCGTGCCGGTTGTTGATGTTGATGATCGGGCGCATCTCGACGCCGGGCTGGTCTACCGGCACCAGCAGGAACGAGATGCCGCGGTGCTTGGCTTCGGCGGGGTTGGTGCGGCACAGCACGAAGATCCAGTTGGCAGTGTGGCCGCTGGATGTCCAGATCTTCTGGCCGTTGATCACCCACTCGTCGCCGTCGAGCACCGCACGGGTGCCCAGGTTGGCGAGGTCTGAGCCGCTGTCCGGCTCGCTGTAGCCCTGGCACCAGCGGTGCTCGCCCGAGATGATCTTGGGCAGGAAGTGGCGCTTCTGCTCCTCGGTGCCGCACTCGATGATGGCGTTGCCGACCATCGTGATGCTGAAACCGTCGTTGTCGCCGCCGGTGGGCACGCCGGCCTTGGCGAACTCCTCGGCCAGCACGATCCGCTCGACCTCGCTGAGGCCTGCGCCGCCGTACTCGACCGGCCATGACACCGCGAGCAGCTGATTCTCGGCCAAGAGCGCACGCCACTCCTCGACGAAGGTCTCGCTCGCCTCTTCGGAGAGCCGGCCCATGCCGCCCCAGTTCTCCGGGAGATGCTCAGCCAGGAATGCCTGGATCTTCTCCCGGTAGTCCTCGGCCTCGTCGGTGTAGGTGGGATCCATCGTTGCGCTCCCCTGTTATCCGCCGCTGAGTCTGCCACGCACGCGCCTGCGTTGGCTCAAGGCCGGTAACCAAACGAACTCGGCCCGGGCCGCAGGGTGCGGCGGGCGAGGTCGACCCACTCGCACAGCACCGGACGTGTGTCGCGGGGGTCGATGATCTCCTCGATCTCGAAGAACTCGGCCGAGCGGTGCGGCGAGCGGACGCTGTTGAGCCGCTCGCGGATCTCGGCCAGCAGCTCGTCTGGCGTGTCGCTGTCGGCGAGGTCCTGCTTGTAGGCCACCTCGAGGCCGCCCTCGATGGGCAGCGAGCCCCAGTCGCCCGACGGCCACGCCACCCGGAAGCTGCGGGCGCCCGGCTGGTTGTTGGCCGCACCCGCGACGCCGAAGGCCTTGCGGATGACCACGCAGGCAAACGGCGCGGTGAGCTGCCCCAGCGCCGCGAGGGCGGCAGATCCGAACCGGATCGTCCCGCTCTCCTCGGATTCCTTGCCGATCAGGAAGCCCGGGCAGTCCGCCAGGTGCACCACCGGCAGGTGGAACGTGGAGGCGGTGTCGAGCAGTCGGATGAGCTTGCGGCAGCTGTCCGCTGTCCACCCGCCGCCATAGACGTAGGGATCCTCAGCGAAGACGGCCACCGGCCACCCGTCCAGACGCGCCAGACCGGTGATGATCGAACGCCCCCAGCGGCTTCCGATCTCGAAGAAGCTGTCGTGGTCGCAGACCGAGGAGATGATCGAGCGCATCTTGTAGACGCGCCGCGGCTCCCGCGGCACCACCGAGATCAGCTCGTCATCGCGGCGCTGCGGGCTGTCGCCGGTGAGCAGCCGCTCGGGCAGCTCGTCCACGTTGGGGGGCAGATACGACAGGAATCGGCGGGCGCGTTCGAACGCATCGTCCTCGCTGTCCACCACGTCGTCGATGGCGCCGTTGGCCGTGTGGATGTCGGCGTGGCCCAGCTCTTCCTTGCCGTGATCGCCCAGCGAGGCCTGCTCGACGAGTGCCGGCCCGGCGATCATCATCTGCGCGGTGTCGCGCACGATGACCGAGTAATGCGCCGTGGCCACCCGGGCGGCGCCGATGCCCGCCACCGAGCCCAGCGCCAGCGACACCGATGGGGCCACCGAGAGATGGTTCACGATGACGTCCCAGCCCCGCAGTTCGGGGATGTACGTGCGGCCCGCAATCTCGATGGACTTCACGGAACCACCGCCGCCCATGCCGTCCACCAGCCGGATGTGCGGCAGCCGCATCTCGTACGCCATGGATTCCGCCGCATTCCGCTTTTCCGGGATGGTGGCGTCGGAGGAGCCGCCGCGCACCGTGAAATCGTCGCCCGACAGGACCACTGGGCGGTCGTCGATGCGGGCGAGGCCGAAGACGAAGTTCGACGGCGTCAGGTGGACGAGATTGCCGTGATCGTCATATTCGGCAACGCCGGCGGTCTTGCCGATCTCGTGGAACGAGCCCTTGTCGGCGATGGCGTCGATGCGCTCGCGCACGGTCATCTTGCCGAAGAAGTGCTGCCGCTCGACCTTGTCAGGTCCGCCGAGCGCCTCGGCGAACGCTTCGCGGCGACGCAGCTCGGCGATCTCAGGCTCCCAGCTCATGCGACCCCCGTTCTGACTGCTCGCCTCTGGTCGGCAACTCCGCACAGAGCGTACGGCCGTGCTCGGGGTGCCTGCCGGTGACGCCGCGGGAACTTCGCTCAGCCGGCAGTCGGATCGACCAGCAGCTTGATCGACGTGTTGCGTCTGGTGGCGAGATCGTCGATGGTCTGGGGCAGCTCGTCGAGCGTCACGGTGCCCTGCACCAGCGAGGCCACGCTGATGCGGCCGTCGGCGATGAAGCCGGCCGCGGCGCGCATCTCGTCGAGCGTGAATGCCAGCGATGTGTCCACCGAGATCTCCTTGAACAGCCAGCGGTTGGGGCGGATGGTGGCGTCGCTGCCGGTCACGCCGACGATGCAGACCGAGCCGCCGTAACGCACCATGTCCACCGACTGCTGGATGGTCTGCGGGATGCCAGCGCAGTCGAAGGCGATGTCGGCCCGCAGGCCGTCGGTGGCCTCGTTCACCGCTTCCCGCATCTCGGCACCGGGCGCAACCGCCACATCGGCCCCGACTTCGAGCGCGAGCTGGCGCCGGTGGGTGTCGGGTTCGACGGCAATCACCTTCCCGGCTCCGGCAAGCTGTGCACACTGCGCGACGAGCAAGCCGATCGGGCCGCAGCCGACGACGCACGCCACGTCGCCGGCTCGCATGCGGCTGCGGCGCACAGCGTGCAATGCGACCGACGTGGGCTCGATCACGGCGGCGTCGTCATCGCTGAGCTCGTCGGGCACCCGCACCAGCCGGTCTGCGCTGGCTGCCATGAACGGCGCGAAACCGCCCGAGGCCGGGGCCTTGGGGCCCATGTAGTACGAGCGGGCCACCGAGCAGTAGGCGGGGTGATCGGCGCGGCATTCTGGGCACTGGCCGCAGCCCGGTGCCAGCCCGCCCGTGACCCGGTCGCCGGTGTCCACCAGCTGAACGTCGCTGTCCACAGCGACGACGGTGCCGACCCACTCGTGGCCGCAGATGCCCGGCGCGTAGGGCCAGCCCTCTGCATAGGCACGCACATCGCTGCCGCAGATCCCGCAGAGCGCGATCTCCACCAGCGCCTCGCCCGGCCCGGGCGTCGGTTCGTCGACCTCCCGCAGCTCGAATTGCTCCTTGCCCGTCACCAGTCCCGTTCGCATGCCCACATGGTCGCGCGCGACCGGCCCCGACGCTCCAGGCCCCAGCGGTCGGCGGGACCCCCGATGAGCACGGAACGAAGCCCCGCACATGGCGCGGCACGCCGTCCGACCCATATGGTGCGCGCATGGAACTGAGACTCGATGGCCGCACAGCACTCATCACCGGCGGCAGCCGGGGTCTGGGCCGCGCTATGGCCGAGACGTTCGCGGCCGCAGGTGCTTCGGTGGCGGTGGTCGCTCGCAACCAGAACGTGCTCGATGAGACGCTGGAG
The DNA here is from genome assembly GCA_965116715.1 of Acidimicrobiales bacterium. GTDB lineage: Bacteria > Actinomycetota > Acidimicrobiia > Acidimicrobiales > Poriferisodalaceae > Poriferisodalis. The sequence goes on along the minus strand of OZ220724.1, from coordinate 2,896,695 downwards.
GCACTGCATGCTGTGGGCCCGGACGGCGCCCACGCTGCGATCTCAGCCGACGTGCGCGTGCCCGACGAGATCACCCGTGCTCACGCCGAAGCGGTGGCGACGTGCGGGCCCATCGACATCCTGGTCAACAACTCCGGCACCTCCAATGCGCGACCGTTTCTCGAGATCACCGACGAGGACTGGCAGGACGACCTGGACCTGAAGCTGTTCTCGGCGATCCGGCTGTGCCGCTGGTGCATCCCCCACATGCGCGACCAGGGCTGGGGGCGCATCATCAACACGCTCAACGTCGGCGCCAAGGCGGCGAGCGCACGGACATGCCCGACCTCGGCGAGCCGGGCCGCCGGCCTGGCGATGACCAAGGCCCTGGCGTCGGAGTTCGCGCCTGACGGCGTGCTGGTGAATGCGCTCATCACCGGACTGCTGGTCACCCACCAATGGCGCACTCGCTGGGAGCGCGAAGGCGGCTACGACACCTTCGAGGATTTCGTTGCGGCCACGGGCGATCGCATCCCCGCCGGCCGCATGGGCGACGCCCAAGAGTTCGCCAATCTGGCACTGTTCCTCGCCAGCGACGCCGCCAGCTACGTCACCGGCACAGCCATCAACATCGACGGCGGCCTGACTCCCGTCGTCTAGCCCTCACGCCGACAGGCACAGATGCCGTAGCTGCGGAGGCGGCAGGAGACTCTGCGACGTTGCGACCTGCTGGATCGCTGGTCGCAGAGGGTTCTGCCGCCTCCGCAGCGGGCGCACCACTTAGCCGGGGGCGAGTGCGTCGAACTTGTCCATCAGGCCAGGCGGCGGGCGACGAGGCTTGCCAGCGTTGTTGCAGATGGCTGCGGTCAACTGACCCTCCACCAGCACCGCATCGTCAGACTCGCGGATGATCCGCTGCTGCCACCGCGTGCTCGCGCGCCGACGCTCGACCAGCTCAGTCTCGACGCGCAGCGTGTCTCGTGCCGTCGCGGGCGCCCGGAAGCGCACATCCAAGTTCGTCACCACGATCTGGACGTCCTGATCCGACAGATCCGGCAAGGCGAGATCGGCGGATTCCAGCGCCAGGCAGCGAGCCGCCTCGAAGTACGACACATACACCGCGTGGTTGACGTGGTTGTACGGGTCCAGCTCGCCGAATCGGGGCACGATCTGGGTCGCGTGCGTCGCCATCGGCGGAACGCTAGTGGGGCGCTGCCCGCAGCCATCTTCCGGGTCCGGCGACCGTCCCTCTAGCGTTGCGGTGCGTGAGCGTCATCGCGGCGATCGACGTGGGAACCAACTCGTTCCACCTCGTCGTCGCTTCAGTCGACGCCGACGGCCATTTTGAGGTGCTGACACGCGAGCGCGAGCCTGTCCGGCTGGGCTCGGGCGGCGAGGACATGAAGCGCCTCGAGCCCGATGCCATGGATCGCGGCATCGCAGCACTCGGCCGCATGCGGCGCATCGCCGACCACGCCGGCGCACGCACCGTCACGGCCGTTGCCACCAGTGCGGTGCGCGAGGCAGACAATCGAGCAGAGTTCACCCAGCGCGCCCACCTCGAGGCCGGCGTGGACATCGAAGTGGTCTCCGGAGTCGAGGAGGCCCGCCTGATCCATCTCGGCGTGCTGGCAGCTGTGCCGCTGCTCGACAAGCGGCACCTGGTCATCGACATCGGCGGCGGCTCGACCGAATTTGTCGTCGGCGACGGTGCCGAGCCGCTGCTGCTGCGCAGCGTCAAGCTCGGCTCGATCAGGCTCACCGACCGCTTCTTTCCCAAGGGCCGAACGCGCAAGCGCTCCGTTCGCGAGTGCCGCATCTACATCGAGTCGTTCCTCGGCCGCCTGCCGGCCGAGATCGGCGAACTCGGTTTCGAGACTGCCGTCGGTTCGTCGGGAACCATCATGGCCTTGGCGCGGATGTGCGCGCTGCGACGCGGCGATCGCGACAGCCGCACCGGACGGCTGTCGTTCACGGCGAAGGAGCTGCGTTCCCTGACGGCGGATCTCGCCGGTGCGACAACACCGGGACGCCGGCTCGACATCGAGGGGCTGGAGGAACGCCGGGCCGACATCATTGTGGGCGGTGCACTGCTGTTGTCCGAGACGTTCAAGCTGCTCGGCATCAAGCGCATGGAGGTCTCCGACTACGCGCTGCGCGAGGGGATCCTGTTCGAGCAGATGCGGCGAGCGGCTGCGCCCGAGCTGGACCCGTTCCACCGGCTGGAAGATCTGCGGCGCTCGGGCGTGATGTATGTGGCGAAGAGCTACCACGAGGACCTTGGCCACGCCGAACACGTCACGGATTTGGCGCTGGAGTTATTCGACGGCCTGAGCACGCTGCACGGGCTCGGCGAGGAAGACCGGGAGCTGTTCGAGGCGGCCTCGCTGCTGCACAACGTGGGGATCTTCGTCTCCCACAGCGCCCACCACCGCCACAGCTACTACATCATCCGCAACAGCGAGCACCTCACCGGCTTCACCGAACGCGAGATCGAGATCATCGCTCAAGTCGCCCGTTACCACCGCAAGAGCGCACCCAAGTCCAAGCACCCCGAGTTCGCCTCTCTGGGTTCGGCAGACAAGAGCAAGGTGCGCTGGATGGCGGCGATGCTGCGCGTGGCGATCGGTCTGGACCGCTCCAACCGTCAGGTGGTGACCCGCGTCCGCGTCACGACTGCGCCTGGGCAGGCCGGCACGCCGCCCGACGGCGAGCTCCGGCTGATCGCACGAGTGTCACCCGGCGTCGACACCTCCGTCGAGCTCTTCACCGCCCGGGCCCGCAGCGAGCTGCTCGAAGCAGTCAGCGGGCGCACGGTGGAGATCGAACCCGAGATCGCCGAGACTGGACGGGCGACTCATCCCACCAACGGAATGCGGAGCACCCAGCCGACCAAGATCACGTCCGGGTCGGTGGGCGCTCTGCCGTAGGCCCGCGTCGTTCGACTCGCTCACAGCCACCTGCTGCCTCCCCGGTTCGCCCGCCACACAGTGTTACAGCGCTCTGCGGCGGTAGCTTGCCGGGCTGACTCGCTGTGGGCGCCCCGTGCCGGGCACCAGATGTCGCGCTGGCCCACGGCGGCACTCGCCGTCACGAAAGGACGCTGCCGATGTACACCGCGCTCGGCAAGTGGTGCTTCCGGAACCCGTGGCGTGTCTTCGCTGCGTGGCTGGCGCTCGCCGTCGCTGCCGCACTGCTCGCGGGGCTCGTGGGGCCGTCGTGGGGCGCAGCACTGAACACCCCGGACTCCGAAAGCGACCACGCCGCCGAAGTGCTGGACTCCCACTTCGGCGACTTCGGCTCCAACATCAACGGGTCGATCGTGGTCAAGTCCAGCTCCGGGGTTGACGACCCTGCCGTGCGTTCGACGCTCACCGAGCTGTTCGTCGCCGTGGATGCCATCGACGAGGTGACGGTCAACTCGCCATATGACCCCGGCGGCCGCCAGTTCGTTGCGCAGCAAGGTCCCCATGCAGGCCAGATCGCCGTTGCCGAGGTTCAGATCAGCCGCTCGTTCAATCTCGACGAGGCGGGCGGGCTCGGCGAGCACATCACCGAGCTCATCGACAACAGCGGCGTGCGCGAGATCCCTGGAGTGCAGGTGGAACTCGGCGGCTCGTGGCTCGCCGGTCAGGAGCCGCCCGAGACCGAGGCCATCGGGCTCGCCTTCGCCGTGTTCGTGCTGATCGCGGCCGTCGGCTCGGTGGTCGCCATGGGCGTCACCGTCGGCACCGCGCTGATCGGTGTCGGCATCGGCGCGCTCACCATCACGATCCTCAGCAACGTGTTCACGGTGCCCGACATCGCGCCGACGCTCGGGGTGATGATCGGGCTCGGCGTGGGCATCGACTACGCGCTGATCATCCTCAACCGCTATCGAGAATGGGTACGCAACAAGTTCAGCCCGCTGGACGCCGTCGGTGCGGCGCTGGATTCCGCAGGCCGTTCGGTGCTCTTCGCCGGTGCGACGGTGGTGGTGTCGCTGCTGGGGCTGCTGCTCATGGGCCTGCCCTTCGTCGCGGGCCTGGGGCTGTCGGCGGCCATCACGGTCTCGATCGTGATGGCAGGTTCAATGACCCTGCTGCCCGCGGTGCTGGGGCTGATGAGAAACCGGATGACCACCACCAGGGTGCGCGGCATGCTCGCCGCAGCGCTGGTGGCAGTGGCGCTGCTGGGTTTCGGCCTCGGCATCCGCCCGCTGCTGGCCGGTCTGCCCGCTGCCGCTGCCGTCCTCATTGCGGGGGCCGTCGGCGGCCCGCGCAACCCGCTGAGACGCATCCTGCACCACCGCCAGCCCAAGCCGCTGCGATCCACCGCCTGGTACCGGCTGAGCCGGGTCGTGCAGCGCCGAGCCTGGCTGTTCGCGCTCGGCGGCACCGCCGTGCTGGTGCTGGCTGCCGCCCCGGTCTTCGCACTGCGCCTGGGCTTCTCCGATGAGGGCAATTTCCCGCCCGACAGCACGACCCGAAAGGCCTACGACCTCATCGCCGACGGCTTCGGCCCGGGTGCCAACGGGCCGTTGCTGATTGTCGCCGAGACCGCCGGCCGCCAAGACTTGCTGGCTCTCCTGGAGCTGACCGACGCGCTGAACCGCACCGAAGGCGTCGTGGCTGCCTCGCCCCCATTTCCGAGCCCCGACGGCCAAGCGGCGATGATCCGGGTGCTGCCGGCGACCGGCCCCCAAGACGCCGAGACCGAGACGCTCGTCCACACGCTGCGCGATCAGGTCATCCCGACCGCCATGGACGGCACCGGCGTCGACGCGCTGGTCGGCGGCACCGTAGCGTTCCAGATCGACTTCAGCGACTACCTGGCCGGACGCATGCAGATCTTCTTCGGCGCGGTGCTGGGGGCGTCGTTCCTGCTGCTGATGGCCGTGTTCCGCTCGCTGGTGGTGCCGCTCAAGGCGGTCATCATGAACATGCTGTCCATCGGCGCGTCCTACGGCGTGCTGGTGGCCATCTTCCAGTGGGGCTGGTTCGGCAGCGTGCTCGGCATCCAGCCGGCGCCGATCGAGCCGTTCATTCCGATGATGCTGTTCGCCGTCCTGTTCGGGCTGTCGATGGATTACGAGGTCTTCCTGCTGTCGCGCATGAAGGAGGAGTACGAGCGCACCGGCGATCCGGTCAACTCGGTGGCCGACGGGCTGGCAGCGACCGCCCGGGTCATCACCGCAGCGGCGGCGATCATGATCGTGGTCTTCGGCAGCTTCGTGCTGGAAGAGGAACGTGTCGTCAAGCTGTTCGGCCTGGGTCTGGCCACCGCCATCGCCATCGATGCCACCCTCGTGCGGATGCTCATCGTGCCGTCCACGATGGAGTTGCTCGGCGCCCGCAACTGGTGGCTGCCGGCCTGGCTCGACCGCATCATCCCCAACCTGCGGGTCGAAGGCGAACTGCCCGATGTCAGATCCGCCGATGACGAGGATCTTGATCCAGAGCACGTCGAGCAGCCCGAACACGGGCAAGAGCCCGCCCCGGCCTGATCAACCCAACGCCGACTCACGCACGAGTGCACCCATTCCGTCGCGCGGTTCGGACACAAGCATCCGCTACTCGATAATCAGATATTGATCAATTTATATAGGATTTCATAGTTTTTCATGTCCCGTCTAGTGTGCAGCCGAATCGAGTAGCCGTGAAAGCAGACGCGACGCTTTGCCACCGCCGTACCGAAACCGACTCCCGCTGCAGTTGGAGCAAGAGCTGGAGGCAGCGCGTCGAGCCGGCGTTGACCCGGTAGAGGTCCCCAGCACTGCGTTCACGGCCCTGGCGGCGACAGGAGTCCGCATGATCTACGTCGTCTCGACCAGCCGAATGATCGTGGCGGCACCCAGGCGGCGGCTCGACGAGGACATCTCACACGCCGTGCTCGCGAACGGAAATCCGGTGTTTGCCGCGGGCGAATTCGATGTGGAAGTCGATGGATCGGCGATCGTTGTCTCGGCGCTCAACGACATGAGTGGCCACTACCAACCGGGAGCCGGTGGCCTCGCAATCGCCCGGGAAGCGTTCGAGGCAGCCGGAATCAGCGTTCGCCCTGACGCGGTCACCTCTTACGATTGGGAATCACCATGAGCGCTATCGAAACCGTCACCGATACCTCGGACAACTCTGCGCGCCAAGTACTCGAGGCAGCTGTAGCAGGCGTTGCGCAGGCGACGAGCTTCTACGAGTTCGAGAACGCTTGGATCACGGGGCTGCGAATGGTCTCGGACTCAGGTGGCAACGATGCTCGTGACCGCGTCTTGGCGGCTGCCGGCGCGCGGCTGCACGGGTTTGGAGAACTGCAAGATGACGTTGCGCGGCGGAGCTGGCTTGAGCAGGTTGCCGAGGAGGTACGGCTTCGCAGCGGCGATCTGAACAGCGAGCTCGAGACGGTGGCGGCAGCTGAATTGCGAGAGGCATTCGTTCGCGTTGCCAGCGACCTGTCGGAACTGCGGGAATCGGTCGCATCGGGCGAAACCCTCAATGCGTTCGCTGCCCGACGACCGCGCCCGGCATATCGAATCCGTGATCTGGGGCGCATCGCCGACGCCCTGCGCGGCAGCGGCCTGTTGGCGCTCTGCCCTGCCGAGGACTACGAACTCGCTCGCGACCTGGCAGGGGCGTTGAAGCCTCCAGTACATCTGGTGCCAACAGTGCCGGAAATGCTGCGGGTAAGTCGGGGTGACTTGATCGGCTGGGTGAAATCCGGTCGCGGGGACAAGGAGTTCCCGAGACTGGTGCGCAGCCTGATCGCCGAGACCGAGCCATCGGCGGAATGGATCGATATGCCGGCTGGCGCCGGGACGTCGTCGTCAGGCTTGGACGGGATCGTGAGGTGCGCGCGCGGCAACCGCTTTGTGCCCGTCGGGAAATCCGCGTGGGAGCTCACGACGCAACAGAACGGCGTCAACAAGAAGGCGAGTGACGACTACAAGAAGCGAGTCGAGAACTCGACAGCCCATGAACTCGCGGACGTCGCGTACGTAGCCGCAGCGTGCGCACCGTGGACCAAGCGGCGGTCATTCGAGTCTGAACGCACGGGTGACGACGACTTCGACCGCGTCAGAGCCCTGAACGTAGACAACCTCGAAGATTGGCTCTCGTGTGCAATCGCCACGACCATCTGGATGCGCGAACAGCTTGGCGAGCCGACTGAAGGCATCAGCCTGCTATCCCGCTGGTGGGAGCAGTGGCTGGCGACGACGAGTACTCCCCTAGGTGAGAATCTCGTGCTCGCCGGTCGAGAGAAAGCAGCCGCCGACGTCCGGGAGCACTGCGACCAGGGCAGAGGCGTCCTGACGATCGGTGGCCAGGTCCACCGCGACGAGATCATCGCCTTCATCGCGGCAGCACTCAGTGCCAGCGATGCCGCTGCGTTGGATCCGGCACATGTGCTCTACGTGGACAGCCACGAAACCGCCGCGCGGCTGTTCGCGCAAGAAACCCTGTCGACTCAGAAGGGCCAGCAAACAAACAGCCCCGTGCTCACGATGGTGGTGCCGTCGGTGGAGTATGCAAAGCACTTGCCCGCCGGAAGCCCACATCGAATGATCGTGCCGGCGCCAGGCAGTCCGCAGGCGGCCATGACGCTGCATTCCGTCGATTCGGACGTGGTGGCGAAGCGGCTTGAACCGGCGGGTTTCGAGCTGCGCGAGGCTCATGAACTCGGCGGCATCGCTCGCACCAGCTTGATCGCACTCCAACGGCGACTGGCCAAAGACCCCGCATTGCACACCCCGGAATGGGCGAAGGGACACATCGACACACCACTGCGAAGGTGCCTGCTGATCGGCAGCTGGCATGAAGCCCGTAATGGCGACCGGGAGATCATCGAGCAGTTGGCGGGTGTTCCCTACGACGAGGCCGTCGACATGCTTCGAAAGCTCGACAGAGCTGACGCGCCACTCGCGGTCGTCGATCAACAGTGGTACGGCGTCTCGCCCGCTGACACATGGGTGCTTCTGCGCGACCAACTCACTTCGGACGACATCAGAGAATTCGCTGAGTCTGCGCATGCGGTGCTCACCGATGCCGACCCATTGCGTGAGTTGACCGACGAGGACGCGCTGCGCGCGCAAATCGACGGCGTCAGGGCGACGTACTCACCTCAACTCAAGCGTGGGATGGCGACCACGCTCGCCCTAGCGGGCAGCCTGCCTCCTTCTGAACCTGCAGGTGCATCTGATGCATCGGGCATCGCCAAGCACGTCACATCGTGGGTTCTGCGATCGGCCATGGACGACCCGACACCCCGAACGTGGACTGCGCTAGATGACGTACTGCCCTTGCTTGCCGAAGCCGATCCTGACGCTGTGCTGCAGGCTCTTCGAAGCTGCCTCGCCGCTCAGCACGCCTTCACGCAGGCAATGTTCACGGACAGCAGCGGGGTCGGGCTCGACTTCGGCCCGTCGTCACCTCATCTTCGAATCCTGAATGCGCTGGAGGTCATCGCCTGGTCGCCGGAGCATCTGACAGCCGTCGCTGATGTGCTCGCGCGACTCGATCATCTCGATCCCGGCGGCCGATATGCAAACCGGCCAGCTGCGACTCTGGCATCGATCATGTGCCCGTGGATGCCATACACATCTGCCACAGCCGATGAACGGCTCGCCGCGGTGCGGATGCTGCGAAAGTCCCACTGGGAAGCCGCCTGGACGCTGATGCTCTCGATGCTCCCGAAGCAGCACGGTGTCCAAATGCCCGGAGCGCAACCCGACTACCGCGACTGGCGACAGGGGAAATCGGCGGTGTCGCAACAGGAGTTCATCGAGACGGCCATTGCCATCGCCGAAATGCTCGTCGATGACGTGGGCGACGACCCCGATAGGTGGGTGAAGCTGATTGTCCAGATCAGTGAAATTCCTCCCGACGCACGTGGCAGGGCTTGCGAAACACTCCGCCGGCTGGCAGACGCAGAACCCGATGAGGGATTCAAATCGAAGGTGTGGCCCATACTCCGGGAAACCGTAGAGAGACACCGGCAGTTCAGCGATGCTCACTGGGCGCTTCCAGAGTCCGAGCTGGCTCCGCTGGATAGCGCACTGGACTGCCTTCGCCCGGCTGAACACGCCATTTCGTACGGTGACCTGTTCTCATCGAGACGGATCTACATCGACGGCGTGTCGGCAGCAGACGGGCGGGAGGCCTTCAACGAAGCACTTGAGCCCATGCAGTCCGAAGCCGTCGAGGCGATCTTGAGTGATGGAGGTTTAGAGGCGGTCTTCGATTTCGCCTCGACGGTTGACCAGCCTTACCAGGTCGGCAAGGCGCTGAGCCGATGCGACCAAGCACTGGACGGCGACGTTCTCGGCTACATGGGCACCGATCTGGATGCGGTCACCTCGGTCGCACTGGGCTACTTCAGCTCCAAGTTTAGCGCCCTGGGATGGGAGGGTGTGAAGCAGCTGCTGTCGGAGAACGACGTGTCAGCGAAGGCCGCCGCTGATCTCATGCGCTCCCCGCCGCCCATAGAGATGCCGTGGACGCGAATCGATGACCTCGGCACCGATGTCGCCAGTGCGTACTGGGACCGTGTCGGCTACTACGACCTCGGTATTCCCGACGAACTGAGCCAACTGCTCGAGGTCTGCCGCCGGCTGCGAGAATCGAAGCGCCTCGGGCTGGCGCGCTGGCTGCTCGTGGCTCACGCAGACGAACACCGGCCCGAGGCCGAGTTCGCCGAAGAGGTAGCCCTCAACCTCGAAGAGTGGATCGAGAACCCCGGCGACGACGCCGGCGACACCGAGATGGTGCGATGGGAACTGGCCTCACTTCTCAAGGTCCTCGATGCCAATCGAGATCACCTCGGCACCACGCGAGTAGCGATCATCGAGTGGCAGTTTCATCCGCTCCTTCAACATGATCCCGAATTCAGCGCGCCAAACCTGTACCGGGAGATGCTGCGCGACCCGGACCTGTTTGTGCAGTTCGTGGAACTCGCCTTCAAGCCCGCAAGTGCCGCGCCGAACGAGCAACCCACACTCACGGCAGCGCAACAACAGATGGCACTCAGCGCCATGGACGTGCTGAGTGAATGGCCCGCATCACAGTTCGCCCCGAGCGTTGACGGTGAGGACGAGCTAGATGCGGGGGCGCTCAACGATTGGATTGACGCAGCCCGCAAGAAGCTGGCAGCAATTGACCGAGTCGAGATCGGCGACGAAGTCATCGGTTGGGCACTTGCTTCCTCCCCAGCAGATCCGGGCGACGAGTGGCCGAGCGAAGTCGTCCGCAATCTGCTGGAACGGCTGCAGAATGACCGCGTTGATCAGGGGCTGAACATCACCATTCGCAACCGGCGTGGTGTCACGAGCCGCTCACCTACAGCCGGCGGTGACCAAGAACGTCAACTAGCCCAGAGCTACAAGCACCAAGCACAGCGGTTCAGAGAGTGGCCGCGAACCGTAGCCATCTTCAACAGTCTGGCCAGCAGCTACGAGCACGATGCGGGCTATATCGACCGCGACGCTGAAGCTCGCCGCCGGGGCCTATGAAGGCGTGCGCTGGCTGGTAGGCCCTGGTGACGGCGGCTTGGACTCCGACGCATAGGCGTGTGCGGTCGAAGGGGCAGCCGAAGCTCTTCTCGATCTTCAGTTCTGGGAGGCTGGTACGAGGCGCTGACACGTTGTCGGGCAGAATGAGACAGTCAGCCGGCGACGAAGTCAGCGACCTCCGCCTCGCTTGCGTCCACGAGCGCTCGGGGCGTCAGCTCGAACACCGTGTCGGGTGTTCCCGCCGCCGCCCACACCGTGTCGTAGGTCAGCAGCGCAGGATCCACCACAGCCCGCAGCGGCCGCGCATGGCCGAAGGGCGGTGTGCCGCCGATCGCGTAGCCAGTGGCCTCTCGCACGCCATCTGCGTCAGCGCGGGTGATTTTGCCGTTGAGCAAATCGCCCAATCGCCCGGTGTCGACCCGGTTGGCGCCAGAGGTGAGCGCGAGCACCGGCTGGCCGTCGCACAGGAACACCAGCGACTTCACGATCTGGCCGAGCTCGCAGCCCACCGCGGCAGCAGCCTGCTCAGCAGTGCGAGTTCCCTCCGGAAAGCGCAGGATGTCGGGTGACAGCCCCAACTCGGCAGCCGCAGCCATGAAACGTTCGACCGAGCGCACCCGTCGACCCTGCCCGCTCACCGGCGGAAAGCTAGCTGGCGACGCGTCGCTGTTCTGGCGCGGCCGACCAGCGAGGCTGGCCGCTTGACGCCGTTCGGCTGGTTGGCCCTGGCTACTCGGCCCACGCCTTGATCTGGGAGATGACCTCGAGAGGGTTCTCGGTCTCGGGCGGGATGGTGATGTCCAGGTAGGACACGCCGACCGAGCGATACACCTCGACCCGTTCCTTCACGCGCTCGGGATCGCCGGTGAGGCTGGCCCGGTCGACGTAGTCGTCGGGCACTGCGGCGAACGCCTCGTCGCGCTTGCCGGTCAGGAACAGGTCCTGGATCTTCTCTGCCTCATCCACGTAGCCGTAGCGCTTGAACAGGTCGTTGTAGAAGTTCTTGTCGCGGGCACCCATGCCGCCGACATAGAAGCCGACGTTGTCGCGCACGCCCTTGCGCACCGAATCGACCATCGCGCCGTCGCCGAGCGCCACGGTGCCCCCAGCGACGATCTGCAGCGCTCCCAAGTCATCGGAACGCTTGGCGCCGCCGGCCGCCAGCGAATCGCCCCACACGTCGTTGAACTTCTCCGGAAGGAAATGGATGGGCTGCCAGACCTCGGCCAGCTCGGCAGTCATCTCCACGTTGCGAGGCCCGATGGACGCCACAGCGATCGGGATGTCCCTGCGGAATGGCTTGGCCATGAGCTTGAGCGGCTTGCCCAAACCCGTGCCGCCGTCATACGGCAGGCTGACGGCACTGCCCTCGTGGACCACCTTGTCGCCCGACCAGACCTTGCGGCAGATCTCGATGACGTCGCGAGTCCGCCCCATCGGCTTGGAGAACGGCACGCCGTGCCAGCCCTCGATCACCTGGGGCCCAGAGGTGCCCAAGCCCAAAATGAAGCGGCCTTCGGACAGCGTGTCGATGGTCATCGCAGTCTGAGCGATGATGGCGGGGCTGCGCGAATAGATCGGCAGGATGCCGGTCATGAGCTGGATGCGCTCGGTCTTGGCGGCCACATAGGCCAGCGTCGACACCAAGTCGAAGCCGTAGATCTCACCGCCCCAGATCATGTCGACGCCGGCGGCTTCGAGATCAGCCACGTGCTGGGTGAGCCGCTTGGGATCCAAGCTCGCACCTGCGCCGATCGCCATGGATATCTTCATCGTTGTACCCCTGCTTTCCTGAGATTCGGCTTGTCGAAGCTCGTGAGGATCGGCGCGAATGCTAGAAGCAACGCCGCCGCGATGACGGGGCTGAGATCTTGGAGGATCGGTGCAGCACCACGACGAAGCCACAGATGAGGTTGCCGACGAGATCATCGACACGCTGCGGCGCTGGGTGGACGACGTGGTCGTGCCCGGTTCTTCGGCGCTGGAGCTGGCCGATGAGTACCCGACCGAGATGGCTTCCCAGATGGAGGACTTCGGCCTGTTCGGCGCGACCATTCCCGAGTCGCACGGCGGCCTCGATCTCGACCACGTGACCTACGCCCGGGTGATCGAGGAGCTCTCTCGGGGATGGATGTCGCTCGCGGGCATCGTGAACAGTCATCTCATCTGCGCCAAGCTCATCTCCCGGTTCGGCACCGACGAACAGCGCGACCGGTCACTGGCTCAGATGGCCAGCGGCAAGCTGCGCGGCTGCTTCTCGCTGTCCGAGCCCGACAGCGGTTCTGACGCAGGCGCTCTGCGTTGCCGTGCTGTCCGCGACGGCGACGAGTTCGTCATCAACGGCACCAAGATGTGGGTCACCAACGGCGAGCGTGCTGGCATCGTGGCGCTGCTGGCTCGGGTGCCCGAAGGCGACCCGTCAGCCAGCTCGGGCATCACCTGCTTCCTGGTGGACAAGACACCGGGCAAGCACTCGGGCGGCATCACCGTCAGCCGCAAGATCGACAAGATCGGCTACCGCGGGCTCGAGACCGTCGAGATGTCGTACGTGGACCACCGGGTGCCGGCCGACCGGGTGCTCGGCGGCGACGGTCATGATGGGGGCATCGGCAACGGCCTGCGCTGGGCACTCGCCGCGCTCGAGCTGGGCCGCATCAACGTGGCGGCCCGTGGCGTGGGCGTCGCGCAGGCGGCCTACGACGCTGCGGTGGCGTACGCGAAGCAGCGTGAAGCCTTCGGCAAGCCGATCGCCAAGCATCAGGCCATCGCCTTCAAGATCGCCGAGATGGCCACCAAGCTGCACGCCGCACGGCTGATGACCTATGACGCCGCCCGCAAGGCGGATGCCGGCCAGCGGGTTGACCTGGCCGCTGGCATGGCCAAGCTCTTCGCCTCGGAGACCGCAGCAGAGCTGTCGCTCGACGCCATGCGCATCCACGGCGGGAACGGCTTCTCCACCGAGTACCCGGTAGAGCGGTACTACCGCGACGCGCCGCTGATGATCATCGGCGAGGGCACCAGCGAGATCCAGAAGCTCGTCATCAGCCGCGCCCTGCTGGCCGACGACTGACGCTGCTGTACCAGGCGCTGCGCGCCTAGCTTGACAAGCACGCACGTGGAGGTGTGAGTGATGGCAGATCGCAAGTCGTTCTGGGCGTGGTGCCTGGAATCGGAGGAACCCACCGACGCCGAACGCGCTGAGCTGGCCAAGAAGCTCTCGGCCCAGTACGGCACCGAGATCACCGCACAGCCGGTGCCGTCGGTGGACGACGCGGACCTGCGTGCGCCGCGCATCGCGATTCCCGATGCAGTGGCCAGCTGGTGCTCGACCAGCACCTACGACCGGGCCCGGTACGCCTACGGCGCCCACTTCACCGAGCGGGTCCGGGCCTTCAACCTGGACTTCCCGAACCCGCCCGACGTGGTGGCTCACCCGCGCAACGAGACCGAAGTGGAGGCCACGCTCGACTGGTGCGATGCCCAGGGTCATATCGCCGTGCCCTACGGCGGCGGATCGTCAGTGGTGTGGGGCCTGACGCCGCCTGAAGACCGCGGGCCCACCGTGGTCATCTCGCTGGACCAGCTCGACCAGGTGCTCGAGATCGACGACGTGTCCCGGGCGGCTCGCATCCAGGCGGGTGTGTTCGGCCCGCACCTCGAGGATCAACTGCGACCCAGCGGGCACACGCTGCGCCACTTCCCCCAGTCGTTCCGCTTCTCCACGCTCGGCGGCTGGATCGCAACCCGTTCGGGCGGTCACTACGCCACCAACCACACCCATATCGACGATTTCGTGGAGTCGACCCGCATGATCACCCCGTCGGGCTGGTGGGAGTCGCGCCGGCTGCCCGGCTCGGGCGCCGGCCCCAGCCCCGACCGCATGGTGATCGGGTCGGAAGGCGTCTACGGCATCATCACCGAGGCGTGGATGCGCATCCAGAAGCGCCCGACGTTCCGGGCAACAGCGGGCATCACCTTCCCGTCATGGGAAGCCGGCTACACCGCAGTGCGGCACCTGGTCCAGGCGAAGCTGTGGCCCGCGAACCTGCGCATCCTCGACCCCGCCGAAGCCGGCCGTGCCGCCGGCATGGACGGCGAGCGTGCGCTGGTGATCGTGTCGTTCGAGTCGGCCGAGCTGACCCAGCGGCACAACATCGCCCAAGCGGTCGAGATCGCCCGTGAGTGCAACGGGCACGTGCCCGACGATGAGATCCAGATCGACGACGGCACCGGAACGCCCACCGGCCGCGGCGGTGCGGTCGGTGCGTGGCGCAACGCCTTCATCGGCGTCGGCAACGGCGTGGAGACCTCGCTGGGCCTCATCAACGACACCTTCGAGACAGCGATCACCTGGGACCAATGGCCCGAATTCGACGCCGTGGTGCGTGAGAAGGTCGGCGCAGTGCTGGCCGAGGTGTTCGGGCCGCATCACTCGCTGTCATGCCGGTTCACTCACGTGTACACCGACGGCCCGGCGCCCTACTACACGTGGTCGGGCATGGGCACCCAAGGCGGCGAGATCGAGCAGTGGCAGATCGTCAAGGACGCTGCCAACGAAGCACTCGAAGCAGCCGGCGGCACCTGCACGCACCACCATGCGGTGGGCCGCATGCACCGCCCGAACGCCTACGACCGCCAGCGCCCCGAACTCTTCGCCGAAGCGATCCGCGCCGCCAAGAAGCGTCTCGACCCCAACGGCATCCTCAACCCAGGCGTCCTCATCGACCCCTGATCAGCCGCCAGGTTCGTCGCACCAACACGACCGGCCGAACGCGACAAGCGGCCGCCGCTGCCGAGGATTCCTCCCCGGCGGCGACGGCCGCTCTGTGTCGCTAGGTCTGGATCAGCGGCAGCCCGGTGTCAGACCCGGCGCCTGCCTAGCGGCAGCCGCCGTTGTCCTTGTCCCAGGCGCAGTTCGGTGATCCGCCGTTCACGTCCACGATGTCGCCGACGATGTCCCACGTCTGCGCTCCCGCGTCGTACTGGCTGAAGTCCGAACCCTCGATGTAGTACCCGTCCACAGCGCCGTCGGCAGCGAAGTTGATGCCGTCGAGCAGCAGCGGGTGGTAGATGTCCAGCGAACGCGCCGCCAGGATGAAGTTCGTCCTGGTCAACCCGCCAGGCAGCTCGGCAGCCACTCGGATCGCCTCGGTGTGCGGGTACGCGAAGTAGTAACCGGTGCCGAGCAGCGAGATCTCCGGATCAAGACCGCGATCGGCCAGCTCGCCGCGCAGGAACGAGATGAACGGCTCATCGACGTGCTTCGGATCGGTGGAGTCCTTGACACCACCGCCCACGATCCACCAGTCGTCGGCTGAGTCGCCCGCCGGCGCCATGTAGGCAGCCACGGCCTTGCAGACCGACGGGGTGAAGGCCACCGACAGGTCGTCCAGCAGGCCCGAGGCGTCGACCTCTTGAATCGCCAGCAGGCACGGGTTGCCGGCGGTCATCGAGATGAACACGTCCGGGCTTCCGGCGGCGATCGTGGTGACCTCATTCGTCAGCGTGGGTGCGGCCGGGTCGTGGCGCACCGGGACGAACTCGCTCACGACATCGGGATTGGCATGGGCGTAGGCCTCGAAGCCCAGCTCGTAGGCCAAGCCGAAGTCGTTGTCCATCACCAGGCCTGCGACCTTCACCGGCAGCTCGTCAGCCAGGTTCTCCTTGATCCAGTTGCCCCACAGGATCGCCTCGGTCGAGTACGACATCTGCATGCCGGTCGTCCAGGGGTGGTTCACCGGGTCGCCCCAGGCCGGGTGGCCCGTCGCCACCATGACCTGCGGGATGCACTCGTCGTTGATCTGGTCGTACACGGCCAGCGTGTTCGGCGAGCCCAGCGTGTGCAGCGCGAAGACGTTCTCCGACTCGATCAGCTCGTCGACGAACTCGATGGTCTGCGCGGCCACATAGCCGTCGTCACGGGAGATCAGCACCATGTCTTTGCCGGCCACGCCGCCGGTCGCATTCACGTACTCGTAGTAGTTCTCCCAGCCGACGGTGATGTCGCCGTATGCAGCCAAGTTGCCCGACTTCACGGTGGTCTGCCCGATCCGGATCGTGTCCTCGGTGATGCCGGTGGTGTCCGACCAGTCGGACGGGCATTCGTTCATGTCGATCTCGAACCCGGACGGGCCGCGCAGGATGCCGTCGCTGCCAACACCCCACTCGCCGGACTCGATGCCAGCGGTGAGCCTGTCGACGATGGCCTGCCGCTGCGCTGCAGCCAGCTCCCAGATGCCGTCGATGGTGGACAGGTCGAAGTCGTCAGGGTTGACCGACGTCATCTCGTCGTCGGCCATGTCCTCATCGGCCATGTCGCCTTCGTCTTCGGCGGCGTCTTCCTCCAACGCCTCCTGGGTGATGCCGCCGCCGATGGAGCTCTCGTCCTCGGGCTCGGCTTCGTCAGCCATCTCGTCGTCAGCCATCTCGTCGTCGGCCATGTCCTCATCGGCCGTCTGCGTGCCTGCGTCCGTCGTGCCATCGCCCGCATCGTCGTCGTCACCGCCGCCGCATGCAGCTGCGAGAAGCGAGAACGCGAACAGCAGCGCGAGCAAGCGCCACAGCCGTCGGTGTGATCCGGTCATATGAATCTCCTGATTGTGTCCCGCACCAGCAGCCGAACAGCCCACTGGCGCCCAACAGTCCCGCCGAAGCTAGTTGCTGGCCACAGACCGTGTTGCCGGGCGGATGACAAGAACGCGACGAGCGGCCGCCGCCGCCGAGATTGCTCCCGGCAGCGACGACCGCTTCGTCAATATCGGTCAGGAAGGACGAGCGTCAGCTCCCCGATCCTGATGCGGCGCCTGCCTAACGGCAGCCGCCGTCGTCCTTGTCCCAGACGCAGTTGCCCGAAGCGCCATTCACGTCGATGACGTTCGAGACGACCCAGGAGTGGTTAGACGAGTCGTACTGGCTGATGTCCGTGCCCTCGATCGGGAAGGCATCCGCGTTGCCGTTCATGGCGAACGTGATGCCGTCCAGGAAGATCGGGTGGTGGATGTCGATCGCCCGCACGGCCAGGATGAAGTTGGCCCGGTTCAGGCCTGCCGGGTTGTTCGCACTCGCAGGCAGCTCCGCTGCGATGCGCAGCGCCTCCACGTACGGGTAGCCCAGCATGTAGCCGTTGCCGAACATCGAGATCGTTGGATCGAGGTCATTGGCCTCGAGGCTCTCGATGATGAAGTCGATGAAGGCATCGCTGCCGATCAGCGCGGGGTCGGTGGTGTCCTTGACACCGCCTCCCACGATGTACCAGCCATGGCCGTCATCGCCTGCAGGGGCGATCCAGCTCGCCGGGGCCTTGCACACCGACGGCGTGAATGCCGCCGAGATCTCGTCCTTCAAGCCGGACGCCGCAACTTCCTGCACGGCCAGCAGACACGCATTGCCTGCGGTCATCGAGATGTAGACGTCCGGATTGCTTGCGGCGATAGTAGTGATCTCATTGGTGATCGTCGGCGACGCCGGGTCATGGCGCACCGGCACGAACTCCGACACCACGTCGGGGTTGTTGTGCGCGTACTCCTCGAAGCCCAGCTCATAGGCCAGACCGAAGTCGTTGTCCATCACCAGGCCAGCCACCACGACCGGCAGCTCGTCCGCGAGGTTCTCCTTGATCCAGTTGCCCCACAGCACCGACTCGGTCGAATACGACAGGATGCTGCCGGTGGTCCACGGATGAACCTCGGGATCGCCCCATGCGGGGTGACCGGTCCACACGAACGGCTGCGGGATGCACTCGGCGTTGAGCGTGCCGTACACCGCCAGCGTGTTCGGCGAGCCGAGCGTGTGGATCGCGAACACGTTGTCGTTCTCGATCAGCTCGTCCACGAACTCGATGGTCTGTGCGGCCACATACGCATCGTCGTAGGACTTCATGACCACGTCGCGGCCGGCGATGCCGCCCTCGGCATTCACATGCTGGAGGTAGGTCTGCCAGCCCAGGCGGGCATTGCCGTACAGCGCCAAGGTGCCCGACTGCGGACCGGTCTGGCCCAGACGGATCTCGGTGTCGGTGATGCCCTCGGTGTTGGACCAGTCGTCAGGACACTCATTGAGGTCGATGGTGAAGCCTTCGGGCCCGCGGAGGATGTTGTCGTCGCCGACGCCCCACTCCCCGGACTCGATGTGGGCGGTGATCCGCTCGACGACCTTCGCACGACGGAAGGTGGCCTCTTCGAAGATGCCCTCGATGGTGGAGCGGTCAAACTCCATCATCTCTTCTTCTTCCATCATCTCCTCGTCGTCGGCCATCTCCTCTTCTTCGGAGGCCTGCTCGATGGCCTCCTGCGAGAGGCCGCCGGCGGCTTCTTCTTCCTCTGCCTCGTCGTCGGCCATCTCCCCGTCGTCGGCCATTGCCTCCTCGTCGTCCATCGCCTCTTCTTCGGCCATGGCCTCGGTGGTCTGGGTCTCGCCGGCGTCGTCGTCGCCGTCGTCGCCACCGCAGGCGGCCGCGACGAGCGAGAACGCGAACAGCAGCGCTAGCAAGCGCAACAGGCGGTTCTTGGATAGTTGCATGAGTCCCCTCCTCGGTGGAACAGCAGCCACCGCGGCATCGCATGCAGACAATCAGCAGCCGTGGCCCCCGACTGTCCCCGACACCGCTGCGGCGGTGCGCGCGAGAGTAATCGCGCACAGCACGGCGTTTCCCGCCGAGGTACGACGATTGCGTGACAATCGCCGAGGCACCGTCAGGCTCGGCAGGCGTCGACGGTCCCGCATAGCGTGTCGGCCCATGGAATGGGGAGTCACTCTGCCGCACCTGGGCCGCGTCGGATCTCGCGACGGGCTCATGACGTTCGCTTCGGAAGTCGACCAGCTCGGCTTCGCCTCGGGCTGGGCCTCGGATCATGTCTGCTGGCCGGCTGAGCTGGTGTCGAAGTATCCGTACTCCGACGACGGCTCGTTCCCGGCGCCGCCCAAGACGGGATGGCTCGACCCCATCGGCACACTGCTGTTCGTCGCGACGGTCACCGAGAACCTGCGGCTGGGCTTCAGCGTGCTGATTTTGCCGTACCGGCCGCCGGTCGAGACGGCGAAGCGCCTGGCAACCATCGACGTGCTGTCGAACGGCCGGCTCATCCTCGGCGTGGGCGTGGGCTGGATGCGCGAAGAGGCCGAAGTGCTGGGCATGCCGTGGGATCGCCGTGGCAAGCGCTCCGATGAACAGCTCGAGGTGTTCCGCACGCTGTTCACGCAGGACGATCCGAGCTTCGACGGCGAGTTCTATTCGTTCCCTGCCGTCGGCTTCGAGCCCAAGCCCGTACAGGATCCGGTGCCGGTGTGGGTCGGCGGCAACACCGCCGCTGCCTACCGGCGGGTGGCGCAGTATGGGCATGGCTTCCATGCAGCGTTCGAGACTCTCGACGAGGTCGCTGCAGGCTGGAGCCAGGTGGGCGCCGCATGCGACGCAGCGGGCCGTGACCGCAGCGAGATCACGCTGTCGCTGCGCTACTACCTCGACCCGGCATCGGCCATGAAGCCGGAAGTTTCCGTTGCGGGAAGCACCGAGCAGATGATCGACATGGTCGGCAACGTGGCAGCAACCGGGGTGACGCACTTCGTGGTCGACCCGGTGGCCCGCGGTGGCATCGAGGGGCGTCTCGACGCCTTGCGGGCATTCATGGCCGACGTCGCCCCCCACTTCGCCTAGCGCCTGCCGCCGCCGGGCCACGGGCAGACTCTGGGCTGTGCTGTGGGCCTCGTCACTCGCCAAGTCGTACCCGCCGCGGCGGCTGTTCACCGATGTCAGCATGCAGCTCGCGCCTGGCCGGCGCGTGGCGCTGGTGGGCGGCAACGGCATCGGCAAGACGACCTTGCTGGAGATCCTGGCCGGCATCAACGAGCCGGATGAGGGCGAGGTCCACCGCCAGAGCGGGCTGACCCTCGGCTACCTGCCCCAGGAGCTCGACGAGATCACCGACGGCACGGTGCTGGAGGCGACGCTGGCCGGAGCGGGCGACATCACCGCCATGACTGCCGAGCTTCGATCGCTGGAGGCGCGGCTGGCCGATGTCGACGCCACCGATCATGACGACGTGCTCGCCCGCTACGGCGAGCTGGAGGCCCACTTTCGCCAGATCGGCGGCTACGGCTTCGAAGCAGAAGCTCACCGAGTGCTGGCGGGCTTGGGCTTCGCAGCCGACGATGCGCAGCGCCCGGTCGCGCAGCTCTCGGGCGGCTGGCGGATGCGGGTGGCGCTCGCCCAACTGCTGCTGGCGAAGCCCGACGTGCTGCTGGCCGACGAGCCGACGAATCATCTCGACGTGGACTCCGTGGCCTGGTTGGAGGATCAGCTCGCCGCCTGGGAGGGCGGCTTGCTCTTCGTGAGTCATGACCGTGACTTCATCGACGCTGTCGCCAACCGTGTGATCGAGATGGACGGCACGACCGCACACGAGCACGTGGGCGGCTTCGCCGAGTTCGTTGTGGCCCGCGAGGAGCGGATCGCGGCCGCCGAGGCAGCGGCGGCGCAGCAGGCGCGCCGGCGTGCTCACACCGAGCGGTTCATCGAGCGGTTCCGTTACAAGGCCACCAAGGCTCGGCAGGTGCAGAGCCGGATCAAGGCGCTGGCGAAGCTGGAGCCTGTCGAGGTGCCGAGCCGCAAGGAGCTGGCGGCCCGCTTCGGCTTCGGCACGCCACGGCGCTCGTCGCGGGTGGTCGTGGAGATGATCGGCGCTTCGGTGGGCTATGCCGACGGCGACGCGCCGGTGCTCCAAGGAGTGGACTTGGTCATCGAACGCGGCACCAAGGTGGGAGTCGTCGGCCCGAATGGCGCGGGCAAGACGACGCTGCTGCGGGTGCTGCAGGGCGAGCTGGGTGTCCTCGGCGGCGAGCTGCATCGCGGCCGCAACGTGGACATGGCCACGTTCGCTCAGCACCTCGCCGAGGTGATGGATCCCCGACGGACCGTCGTGGAGGAGTTCACCGCCTCAGTCGGCGATCAGCCCGGACGGAATGTGCGCACGATGCTCGGCGGGTTCGGCTTTCCGGGCGACGCGGCGGACCGCAAGGTGGCCGATCTGTCCGGCGGCGAGCGCACCCGGCTGGCGCTCGGCATCACGATGGCGAACCCGGTGAACCTGCTGGTGCTCGACGAGCCCACGAACCATCTCGATCTGCCGAGCTGCGATCTGCTGGAGGATGCGCTGTCGGTCTACCCGGGCACCGTGCTGCTCGTGACGCATGACCGCCACCTCATCCGCAGCGTGGCCGACTCGCTGATCGTGGTGCGTGACGGCACCGCCACCCTGCACCCAGGCGTCAACGAGGAACTGCTGCGGCCGCCGGGGCTGAGCACGAGGCGAACCGCCGGCGGCAGCACCGGCGGAGTCACCGGGGCCCAGTCCCACCGAGGCACATCGGGCGCCGCGCCGCGTGAGGCACCCGGCAGCCAGCACCCGTACAGCAGAGGCACGACCGGCCAGCATGCTGGCGGACGGGGGGCAGGAACGGGGGCACCGACGTCGCGGGCTGCCGCGGCCGAGCGCCGCCGTGCAGCAGCCAGCAGGCGTCAGGCGGCCCACGATGCCACCGCGGACCTGCGCAAGGAGCTGGCCGCGGCCGAGCGAGCCTGGGAGGCCGCCGAGCACCGCGTCGCCGAACTGCAGGCGCTGCTCGGCGAGCCCGCGACCTACGACGACCCCGAGCGTGCACGCCAAGTCGCCGAGGACTACGGCACCGCCAAGTCCGAGGCCATGCGCCACATGA
The DNA here is from genome assembly GCA_965116715.1 of Acidimicrobiales bacterium. GTDB lineage: Bacteria > Actinomycetota > Acidimicrobiia > Acidimicrobiales > Poriferisodalaceae > Poriferisodalis. The sequence continues at coordinate 2,874,527 of OZ220724.1, read as the reverse complement.
GCGAATGCGAGTCACTCCAGCGGCGCATCGACCGCGCCGCCGCAGGAGCCTGAGCAGCCAACCGCGCTGCAACCAGTATCCGGCCAGCCGGCGCCAAGGGGTCGAGCCCCGGGCAGAGGTGCATGTCGCTAGGCGCAGCCGTCGGATGGTGCGGCCACCGGCACATGAGCTACGACGACCGAGCGCTCGGCGCCCTCGGCGTGCTGCGAGAACGTGGCCAAGCAGGCCGTTTGGTTCGAGGGCATGCCCATGGGAGCACCCGGATACCACGCGGTCACACCGCCGACCGAGACATCGGTGGTGACATGCCAGTGGCCGAGCGCCACGTAGTCGGCTGCCGTGGCCTCGATCTCTTCGGCGCTGATCGGCGACGAGCGATGCGCGTCGTCGGCGGTGCGCTGGAAATGCCCGTGCCCTGCCGCGATGAACCAGCCGTCGTCAGGGCGCGCCGGCACGCCCGCAAGGGGCCGGTACTCAGAGTGGTGGGAGTCCATCGCCCGCCCCCACAGGGTGAGGTCGTGCTCGCCGAAATGCAGGGTCGCTCCCTCGGGGTCGTCGAGAAAGATCACCCCGGCACCGGTGACTTCGAGCCGGTGCTCATGATCGGCATGGGTGCCCCACAGCGACTGCTCGTCGTGCACGTCATGGTTGCCGGGGATGATGACCACCGACGCATCGACGCGGCCGAGCAGCTCCATCGTGTGTGCGACATCGGACCGTTTCAGCCGGGCATGATCGAACAAATCGCCCGCGATGAGCAGCACATCGGCCTGGTGCGCCGCGACCGCGTCGGCGAGGGCGTGAATGGGGCACTGGCAGATGTCGCGGTGGGTTCCGTGCGGCCCGCGCACGTGCCCGATGTGCACGTCGGAGGTGTGCAGGACGCGCAGCATGTGGGCCCGGTCAGCCGACCCGGTCTCGACCTTCCCCTTCACAGCGAGAGAGCTTGCCATGACAGCCCGACCGACACTCAGATCAGCCGCTTCACGCCGTGCGCGAGTCAGGTCGATTGCGTGTCAACGACTGGGCGTCGCGCGTTCGCGGGCATGCGTACACATGTCACCTACGGGCAGTACCTTCGACACGGTGCGAATCCTGGTGACCAACGACGACGGCATCTCCTCCGAGGGACTGCACGTGCTGGCGAGCGCGATGACCGCCCACGGTGATGTTGTCGTGGTGGCGCCAGACTCCGAATACTCGGGTGCGGGCGCCGCGATCGGCCCGCTGCATCTGATGGACCCCCAAGTGCACAAGGTGCACTTCGACGGCGTCGCCGATGCTTGGGCGGTCTCGGGGGCGCCGGCACTGTGCGTGATGTTCGCCCGGCTGGGTGCCTTCGGCCCGGTGGATCTGGTGGTGTCGGGCATCAACCCGGGCGCGAACGTCGGCCGCTCCGTGTACCACTCCGGCACCGTCGGCGCTGTGCTGACAGGCCGCAACGGCAACATCCCGGGCCTGGCGGTCAGTCAAACCGTCGAAGGATTCGGGGTTGAGGGCCAAGGCTGGGAAGACGCCATCGCAGACCAGAAGTGGCATGCGGCGGCCGAGGTTGCCAGCGTGGTGCTCAGCGGTCTGCTCGCAGACGAACACGAATCCGCGTGGGCCGTCAATCTCAACGTGCCCAACTGTGAAGTCGCAGACATGAAGGGCTGGCGGTTCACCGACGTGGGCACCCTGCCGCCGCGTTCGATCACGTCGGTGAGCCTGGAGCCGCATCCCGACAACGCTGACGCGTTCCGGGTCGCCATGGAGTGGGGCGATGCCGTCGACATGCCCGCCGAGGTCGACACCGGCGCCGTCATGGACGACTTCGTCTCGGTGTCGTTCCTGTCGCGTCTCACGGCCCTGCCGGCAACGGCCGACTCGAAGCTCGCGACCTGCCTCAACGGCTTGTTCTGAACCGGCTGTTCTGGCGGGCGCTGCGGCTGATCACGCCGTGAAGCGCCGAGTCACCCGGAAATTCCGCACCAGCATGACCACCGCCGCGATGCCGAGCGCGACGGCCACCCACGCACCCCAGTTCGCCAGATCGGCATAGGAGCGGTGCTCCACCGCCAAGCCCGAACTCACGCCGGCTGCTGCGCCGAACGCCGTCATCAGCACATCGGCGGTGGCCTGCACGCTCACACGGCGCTCCAGGGAAAACGATGCGGTCAGCAGCGAGCTGGCGGCCACCACGCAGCAGCTCCAGCCGATGCCGATGAGGAACAGCCCCAGCAGCAGGCCGGTGGCATGTTCAGCTTCGGTGTTGGCGGCCATGACCGCGCCGACGGTGAGCACGAGCGCGCCGGCGACGATGATGATCTGACCGCCGACACGGTCCACCAGCCAGCCCACGTACGGCGAGAAGGCGAACATGCCGGCGATGTGCAGCGAGAGCATGATGCCGATGATCAGCGGGTTCTGCCCGCCCTGGGACATGTGAATCGGCGACACCGTCATGACGCCCACCATCACGGCCTGCGACAGCATCATGCCGATGAGCGCAATCGACGCCACGGGGTGGGCCAGGATGCGGCCGGCTTCGCCCAGACTCGGCAGCTTGACGCTCGTCGAGCCGGCATCTGCTGCCACCACCTGCAGCGGATCGGGACGCAGACGCCGCCAGATGTTGACGGCCCCAAGGCCGAACAGGCCCAGCGCCAATGCGTACGGCAGTGCGAATCCGCTCAGCCCCTCGGTGTCGGCGAAGATGCTCTTGAGGCCGAGCGCGACCGTCGGTCCCAGAACGGAGCCGACCGTGCTCGCCCACAGCACCAGGCTGATCGAGCGCGCCCGGTTCTCATCGGTGGCCAGGTCGGCGCCGGCGTACCGCGCGGCCAGGTTGGCGGCTTGGCCGGTGCCGATCAGCACCATGCCTGCCACGAGCATCGAGTAGCGGCCGGTGAACGCTGACAGCAACGCCAGCGTGGCGCCGACGGCGCCGATGAAGTAGCCGGTTGCAAGCCCGGCGCGGCGGCCGTGGCGGGCCATCAGCGCGGCGAGCGGGATGCCGGCGAGCGTGCCGCCGATGCTGAGGCACACCGCCGCCAGCGAGGCCTTGGTCTCGCTGCCCGTCATCTGGTCGGCCAGCAGGGTGGACGCCGAGAACGACGCCGTCATGGCGAGCCCGCCCGGGATGACGCCGATTTGCAGGACACGGATGGTGCGGCGTGCCAGCTCGTCGCGTTCGGGCGAACCGGGGAGGTATGCAGCTCCCTCGCCGCCCTCAGACAAACTCTGCACCATCGACCTAGCCTCCGGATCAGCCAGCCGGCGCTGCGGCGAGGCCGACTGCGCACGCTACTGCGGACCATGCGGGCACGCCCGGATGCGCGGTCAGCCAAGCGAGGCTGCTGCGTGCGGCGACCTGAGCACCGCACGGAACCGGCAGAAGGGTGACACGACATGCGAGACATCACTGGTTGCGTGGCGATGATCAGCGGTGCGAACCGCGGCATCGGCGAGGCGATTGCTGCGGCGCTGCACGCCGACGGCTGGGCCCTGTCGCTGGGCGCGCGCGATCTTGCGTCGCTGGAGGCTTCAGCAGCCGGGTACCGCAGAGATCAAGGGCCGGCGGTGACGCTGCACCGCTACGACGCCACCGATCCTGAAGCCGCCGAACGTTGGACCGCTGAGACGATTGCGGCGCACGGCCGGATCGACTGCCTCGTCAACAACGCGGGCGTCGCCTATCCCGATGCCTTCGAAGATCTGACCGCCGAGACGCTCGACGAGATGTGGGAGGTCAACGCCAAGGGGCCGTTCCATATGATCCGCGCCACGCTCGACCATCTGCGCCGCAGCGGCGAGGGCCGCATCGTGAACGTGATCTCGATGTCAGGCAAGCGAGTGCGCGGCACCTTCGCACCCGGCTACGCGATGAGCAAGCACGCGGCCATGGCGCTGCACCACTCGGTGCGGCACCTCACCTTCCCTGACGGCATCCGGTGCACCGCCGTGTGCCCGGGCTATGTGCAGACCGACATGACCTCGGGCTTCGGCGTGGACCCGTCGATCATGATCCAAGCCGACGATCTGGCCCAGGCCCTGGCCACAATCCTGCGGCTGCCGAACACCGCATCGGTAGCCGAACTGCTTGTCTCGACCGAGCCCGAGACCATCGCCTGACTGACGTAGCTGCAAGAAACCCAGGACAGATTCGGTACCTCAACGTGGTACCGTGACAGTTCGGATCCGATAAGTGAGGCGGGTCGCTGCGCTGGCCTGTCAATGTCGTGACAGCAACCCGCCTCACGGACCACCTGAGGTACGGGCTGCGCCACACGGTGCATGATTTTCGTTACGTCTCAGGTGTTTTCTTGGCGGGCTGCCAGACGGCACCGCTGAATCATCTCGGTGGCTTCGTGGCTGCCGTCGTGGTAGGTGGCGAACCACTTGTCGAGCGGCACCAGGGCGGTGCCGTAGTTGCAGTCGAAGTACCGGTGGTGCAGCGTGTGGAACCGGTCGCCGCCGGCCACGGTGCGGCCGTCGGCCACGACGAAGCGGTCGAAGCCCGAGTGCGACGCTGCCGGCGACAGCAGGAAGTACGTGGTCGCCAGCGTGATCAGGTACGGATTCGCCGGGATCAGCAGGAACATGAGCGGCACCGAGAGGTAGAGCACGTGCTCGAGCGGGTGCATCGACACACCCGACCACGGGCCGATGTTGACGTTGCGATGGTGCAACGAGTGAGCCCAGCGGTACAGGTGCTTGGTGTGGAGCAGCCGGTGGCTGGCGTAGAAGTGCACCGAGCCCAGCGGGAAGATCAGCAGCGTCAGCGCCGCGGTGTAACCCAGAGCCAACAGGCTGCCGCCCGCCGGCACTGTCCAGAGGTAGTCGTTGGCATACAGCCACAGCATCAACGTCTCGTACAGCGCGGCGACGGAGCAGGCGCTGACCAGCGACCAGAAGACGTTGTCACGCGTCTGGTTGCGGAACAGGAACGGGCGGCGACCGGCCGACAGCCATCGCTCGTCGTACTTGTGCTGGGTTCCTTGGCTGCGGCGCATGTACAGCCACCAGTGCAGGCCGCCGGCAACGGCGATCAGGAGCGCCACGTTGCGCGCATAGACCAGCGCGACGGCCCACGCAGCGGGGGTCGCGAAGCTCTCCAGCGACGGCGTGAGCCAGTTCCACGCCACGATGCCGACGCCGATCCACAGGCCGCCCTGCCACCACAGGAACTTGGTGAGGGTCCAACGCGCCATGGCGAGCGGGCGAGGCGGCCGCTCGTACAACGGCGGGAGCGTCACCTCCCCGATCCCCACGTCGCGGAGTGTATGTCCGCGGGTAAGGGTGTTCGGCGCCTCTCGCCGGTGTGCCGGCCGCGGGTCGCGGCGCCTCATGCGCATCCGGAGTGCCTCCGGCCGGCGTGAGGCACCTAGCGTCGGTCCGGTGAGCGGCGCTCCTGGGCCTGACGCTTCGAAGGCAGCGTGGCGCGGTTGGATCCGCGAGCATCGCCGACCGGTCGCTGCCGCGACGACAGCCGCCGTTGTCGCGGGGCTTCGGGCTTTCATCGCGGGACATGACCAACACTCGGCTGCCGTCGCCGGGCGGCCCGTGCCTGCGGGCGCGGAGCTGATCCTCTTCTACCGGGCTATGGCTGACGAGCTGTCGCTGGACGGCCTGGCTGATGGGCTGGGCTGGCAGCGCTTCGCGGTCACCCGCACTCCGGGGGCCGGTCCGCTCACGCTGCACCCGGCGATCGGCGCAATGGAGCAACATCGGTACGGCTTCCCCCAGCCCACGGCCGACGCCTTCGAATTGCAGCCCCGGCACATCTCGCTGGCGCTGGTGCCCGGCGTGGCCTTCGACCGGCACGGCACCCGGCTCGGCCACGGCGTCGGCTACTACGACGAGCTGCTGTCCAGGCTGCCCGACGACTGCCCCCGGGTCGGGGTGACTCCCAGCAAGCTCGTGTTCGACCGGCTGCCGATCGAGCCCCACGATGTGCCGATGACCCACCTGGCCACCGAGCACGGCGTCGTGGCTGTCGACCCCGAGGGCGGCCAGTGATGCGACTTGTGGTGCGCATCGGCACTTCGCGCTAGCAATGGCCGTGACACACCACCGCGGAGAGGAGCCGATATGGCGACACAACTGCGCCGCTACGACGTCATCGAGGGCCAGATGGACTCGCTGATCGAGTGGTTCCCCAACATCATCGCCGTGCGGGAGAAGTTCGGCTTCAAAGTCGAGTTCATGTATGCCGACCGCGAGAACAACCAGCTCATCTGGGCAGTGAGTCATCCCGGCGACTACGAAGCCGCGTATGAGGAGTTCGCCTCGTCGCCCGAGCGGGCGGCCGTCTTTGCAGGCCAACCCGATCGAGTCAGCGGCATGCATCTGTCGATGGTGGACACCGTCATCGCCCCCGGCTCGAACTGACGCCCAGCCGTGTCGGCTTCGAGCCGCGACTGAGCCGATTGGCGGCTGTGCCGGATGGCACGGTTCAAGTTCGAATCGGCGCGACCGAGCCGGCACGGTCGGATGAGAACGGCCGGACCAGTCCACTGCGCGCGGCTTCGACGGCTGGGCGCCGGTGGCAGCCCTCGAGATGATCATTCACGATGCCTGACGCCTGCATGAGGGCGTAGCAGGTGGTGGGGCCGACGAATCGCCAGCCCAGCTTGCGCAGTGCCTTGCTGAGCGCCGTCGAAGCGGGCGTTGTCGTCATCGACGTGAGCGCGCCATGGTCGATGACCGCGGGCCGATCACCCGGCTGAGGCTCGAACGACCAGAAGAACGCCGCCAGGCTGCCGTGCGCCTCGATCGTGTCGAGGGCTGCACGGGCGTTGTTGATGGTCGCCTCGATCTTGCCGCGATGACGCACGATGCCTGCATCGCCGAGCAATCGCTCGACGTCGGCCTCACCGAACTGCGCCACCGCCGTGAAGTCGAAGTCGCGGAACGCCGCCCGGAAGTTCTCGCGCTTGCGCAGGATCGTCAGCCATGACAGGCCCGACTGGAAGCCTTCGAGGCACATCTTCTCGTACAGGCGCAGGTCGTCCGTTACCGGCATGCCCCACTCGGTGTCGTGGTACGCCTCGTAGTCGTCATGGCCTTCGCCCCACCAACAGGCCAGCGTTCCGTCCGCCCGTGCTCGCAGGCCAGCGGGCACGTCAGCCGGTTGATTCATCTGGCGGCGGCGACCGCTTCTGCGATGGCGTCGTTGGTGGGGGGCGGGCCGTAGAACATCATCGTCGTGCGGTCGGCGAACGCGTTGCGCTCGGCGATCTGGGCGCCGACCTGCGACGGCGTGCCCGACACGACGATGAGATCCAGCAGATCGTCGTCGATGAGGTCGGTCATCTCCCGCCAGTTGCCCTGCTTGGAGAGCGTGTTCAGGCGCGGCTGCAGGTCGCCGTAGCCATGATGGTCCAGCGCGCCCGCATAGGCAGGCGTCGATCCGTAGAAGGCGAGCTGACCCGCTGCCGAGCGGCGTGCCTTGTCGAGCTGCTCGTCGTTCTCGCCCATGGCGACGATGGTCAGGCAGGCAACGGTGACCTCGCCGGCGTCGCGTCCCGCTGATTCGGCGCCGGCCGCGAGCGCCGGCAGCGTGATGTCGGACATGAACTGGGCCGTGTGGAACGGGTGGACGAAGAAGCCGTCGGCGGCAGCGCCGATCACCTCGACCATGCGCGGCCCGACACCGGCCACGTAGATCGGCGGTGGCGCCATGCCGACGGGTCCCGGGTTGAAAAACGGGGTCATGAGCGTGTGGGTGTAGAACTCGCCCCGGTGGTTGAGCCGCTCGCCGGTTTCGAAGGTGTGCCAGATCGCGCGCACAGCCTCGATGTACTCGGCCATGCGCTCTGCCGGCCGTGACCACTGCTCGCTGAAGCGCTTGGTGATGTGGGGCCGGATCTGTGTGCCGAGGCCCAGGATGAAGCGCCCACCGCTCATGCGGTGCAGGTCCCACGACGTGACGGCGCATGTCATCGGGTTGCGGGCGAAGGCAACGGCGATGGCGGTGCCGAGCTGTATGCGCTCGGTGCGCTCGGCTGCCAGCGCCAGCGGCAGGAACGGGTCGTGGGCCGCCTCGAACGACCACGCCGCCGACAGGCCCATCTGCTCGAACTGAGCCGCCTCGTCTGCGCAGCCGCCGGGTGTCGACGCCGTCGTCGCCCCGTCGATCCGGTGCCGTGTCGTGGTGTTTGCGTTCATCGAGACATCTCCTCTGGGCCGGTGCCGAGCACAGACCACGCGTCGCCGACGGCCTGCGTCCTAGCCCACCACAAATCGCAAGACGGCGCGTTAGCTACTCAGCCAGTCAGCGTGCGCCGAGCGAATGCAGTTCGGGCAGTTGGCTGATTGCATCCATGATTCCCTCACCGGAGTAGGTGACAGTCAGCGTCTCGCTGGCCCGGGTCATTGCGACGTACAGCAGTCGACGGCGCTGACGGTCCCGCTCTGCGGGTTCGTCGTCTTCAACCCAGATGTGATTCGCCCCACCGATGATGACATGCCGGTACTCAAGGCCCTTGAGCATCTGCAGGGTGGCCACCGGCACAACACCATTGGCATCGGCAATGGTGTCACGCCGTGGACCCTTGACCTCTACTGCGTCGGGAATGCATGACAGCAGTTCCTCGCGCAATTCGCGCCAACCCGAGAGCACCGCGACGTGCTCTGGGGCTGCTCCGCCATCACGCAGCAACGCCACCTTTTTGGCGATCGCGGCGGCTTCCGCGCGCATCGAGCCACATGCGAGTCGCACTGGCGGCAGGTCCCCGCGCCGGGCTGCTTGTCCCGGCTTGACGAAGACATCGAGACTGTCCCCGAGTTCTTCGGGATCACCGAGCTGCCCGACATCGCCGAGCGCCAGCAGCGCCTCCTCCAGAATCTTGTCCGTATTGCGGTAATTGACATCGAAGACCTTGGTGCGCCCCTGGGCCGTCATTCCCGGTGGATTCCAGCGCCGCTTGCCTCGGTAGATGCGCTGCGCGCCGTCGAGCGCGATGACAAAGTGGTCGCGACCGGGCTTCAGCGACGCCCATGCCAAGTCCAAGCCGTCTGCCCCGAGATCTTGGGCTTCATCCACGAGCACCAGGTCGTACCCCCGTTCGTGGCGCTGGGGGTCGGTGAGGCTGTGCAGGAGTTCAGTGGCGTCCCGTCGGCGCTGTTCGAAGTCGGGCTTGGCCTTGTGGCCGCCAACAACAAGGTCTGCTTGGTCCAGCACCCGGTGAGCCAGTTGGTCGATGCTCCTGACGTAGACGTTGTGGCAATCCGCAACCTGCGCTCGCAATGCCGACGCCAAGGGCCTGTTGAAGCACATCAGCAGGATCCGCCAATCAGGGAAGTGCTGGGCGATGTACCGGGCTCGATGGGTGAGCACGAGCGTCTTGCCACTGCCAGCCACGCCACGAATCACTCGGTACCCCGGTCCCAGATGGCGCGCCGTGCGCTCTTGCTCACGGTCCAGAGTGCGAATGATCTCCTCACCGGCCGGATCAGGTTCTCGAAACATCGCGGGTGTTCGGCCGCTGATGACGATCTCGGGTTTGATCACGGCTCGGGTCTGCGATTGTTCCGCGGACCCGAGCGGCAGAATCTGGCCCCCGATGGCACGCTGCAGCGCAAGGCGAAGCGCATGTGGCTCGAAATCGTCACGAGTCAGCAGCGACAACTTGGTGTTGATGTCAGCTGCGTGCTCGCGGCTGGTCTGCGGCAAGGCGAGGACGTGGGCCACCGGCAGCGACTCGACCGGGATGTTGGCAGTGCTGCCGTCGAGACGCGTCACCCGCTCCGACACCAAGCGATGGGCTGCGCCTTCATCGAGCCGGGAGCGGCGACGGCGAGATGCCTTGACTTGCCGACGCGACGGCGCCTGCACGACGGCGATTCCTGCCTGCGGGTCGAGCACGACCAAGAAGCAGTCGCTCTCATCGTCTGACGGATGCACTCCGTCGAAGTCACGCCGCAGCGCCGCCGCTTCGCCTTCGCCCGTGCGCTCCAGCCAGACCGTGACCTCGTCGGGCAGGTCATCGCGAAAATGGCGGGCCACCACATGGAGCCGCTCGGGCACATCGCTGCGACTCGCAAGGTTCTCAGGCTGAAGAAAGGCCATACGTGCTCCGCAGATCGCGGGACGCGACTGTAATGGTGGCGCTGCGGCTGGCCGGCCGTCGAGCCGATGGCGATGGAGCGCTCACATGGCGCTGAGGAGTTCACGGCCGTCGTCGGTGAGTTCGAGCCGAACGTAGGGCGTGCCGCCATACTCATCGCTGACGGTAGCAACGAGGCCATCCTCGATCAGCCGGTCGACCGCTGCGTGCACCTCTCGCTCCCCAAGAAATGCCAAGCGGCCGTTCAGCGGATGACTCGCCAGCCGTGAATTGCCTCCGTCTGTCCCCGCTGCGTCGGCACCCCACAGATTGCCCGCGAGGCAGCGCTCGAGGTTCTTGCGCGAGTAGCTGCGGCCTTCGAAGTCAGCCAGCAGAGTCAAGGCGATCTGCGCCACTGGCAATGCCTCTCGCAGACCCGCCGAAGTCAGATGGCTGTTGTCCCACGGCCGTTCCAAGTCGGCGCACACATCGCAGCGGCCACAGCCGCCGTCGGGAGACAGTGACATGTCAGCCGTCGAGTCGAGATACTGCATGAGCGCAGCGACTCGACACGCGCCTCGGTCGCGGGCGAACTTCTTGGCACGGTCGGACTTGTCGGCCACCTCGCTGCGACGCTGCTCGCACAGACGCTCCACCTCGGCCCAGTTCGGTTCGCCTCGCGAACGCTCGAGGACCCACCCGTACTTCCAGACCGTGAATCCGATTACGTCCCGATGCTGAAGTTCGAGCAGGTCCTGAGCGATGTCCTTCTCGGGCCGACCGAGTGCATCGGACCAGCGAGGAGCGTCATAGCGGCCATCGTGCTGCTCTGCCATTTCGACAAGCCGCCGAGCGCGTGCGAGGAACTCCGGCGTGACTGCCCTGCCCGCCGGAACGCCTGCCTCGTCGCCTGCGACCGAAACGCCGAAATGGCTCGCAGTGCTGTCAGAGAGCAGCTCACTCAACCGCGCCCGTGTGTCGTCGATGATCGTGACGCGGCCCTCCCACGGCGTATCCGGATGACGCTCCAGCACACCTGCGAGCGACAGGTAGTGGACCGCGAGCGACATGGCCACAGACTCCGCGTCGCTCTCGCGAGTTTCGTCGTCAACTCCGCCGGCGAAAGCGTCGGGATCGTATGCGAAGGTGCCCCGCCGCAGCATGGCCCAGATGCGACGCACCTGCTCGATGGGAGGCGCTGAGCTGCGAACGAAGAGGCGATGGATGGAGCAATCACGCGGCATTCTCATAAGAACTGCCGTGCCACCGGTCGGCATTGACGGCTGACCGGCGCCGCGGGCTGCCCTGCCGGTCTCCTGCACGTACTCCTCGATGGTGGCGGGCATCTCGGCGTGCACAATCAGGGCGATGTCCGGCTTGTCGATACCCATGCCGAAGGCCTTGGTGGCGACCACCACGTCGATCTCGCCGTGTCGGAATGCGTCCTCGACATGCGACCGGACCACCGTGTCCATCCCACCGTGATACGCACGGGCGGTGTTTCCTGCAACGCGCAGCAGCCCGCTGATGCGCTCGGCGTCTCGACGGGTGGGCACGTAGACCACGGCAGCTTGGTGGCGAAATGCCTCGATCACCTGCGCGATGCGGACGTCGCGGTCGCTGCGCTTTGCACAGTCTTCGGTGTAGTAGCTGATCTCGGGCCTGTCCGGCGATAGGACTATCGGTTCATGGCAGTCGAGATCGAGCAGCTGCACGATTTCTTCACGCACCTTGGCATTGGCCGTGGCCGTCACGGCCAGAAGCGGCGGGCGACGTGCGACGTGCGACGTTACGTCGCTACGGGTGCGGATACGACTGCCTGCTCGAGCGTCGGTCAGTCGTCTGATTGCCTCGGGAATCCTGGCGTACTCGGGTCGGAACGTGTGCCCCCACTGAGAAATGCAGTGCGCTTCGTCGATGGCAATCCGAGCGACATGGACCTCGGCGAGACGACTGATGAACTCCTGTGACCACATCCGCTCAGGGCTGACATACAGCAGCTTGTAGTCACCGCGGCGCGCACCCCGCAGGATGTCGCGCCATTCGCTCTGACCCACACCGCTGTGGATGGCCGCCACCTCTGGAATGCCGCGGCGGCGCAGGTTCTCGACTTGGTCGTTCATCAGCGAGATCAGCGGCGACAGCACAAGTGTTACGCCAGGCATCAGGAGCGCCGGAATCTGATAGGTGATCGACTTGCCCGACCCCGTCGGCAGCACTGAGAAAGCGTCGTCGCCGGCCATGAAGTGGTGCATGGTCTCAAGCTGGCCGGGCCGCCAGCGCTCGAATCCGAATACCTCGCGCACTCGCTCCAACCGCTGCCCAACGATGCGAGCATCCCGTGCATCGTCGTCGTCGAGGGCCAGCAGTCGAAGCTTGATGAGCGTGTCGTCGACCGGAACGGCATCCATGGCACTGCGCAACTCATCAGTCAATTCGACGTCATCGAGATGCCCGCAAATAAGCTGGTACGCGTATTGGGGGTCGCGGACACGGAGTTGGGCCGGCGGCCCCGGCAGTGTTGCGAGAATCCGCTCGGCGTAAGACGTGGCTCGGCACAGGCGATTGTCGAGCATCACCGTGACACCACGGTCTGTCGCCGTGCGGATCAGACGGCCTGCACCCTGGGCAATGCGAAGCGCTGCGCGAGGTACCGCATAATCCGCGAAGCCGTCTCTGCCCTTCTGTTCCAGTGCCTCCATGCGGGCTCCCGCGATCGGGTCCGCGGGAGAGTCAAACGGCACCTTCTCTAGCAACAGCAAACTCAGCGCCTCCCCGGGAATGTCGACGCCTTCCCAAAACGAACGCAGCGCAAGCAGGCTGGTAATCGACTCACTTCGCATCCGCGAGACGAGGGCCGGGGCGGGGGCGTCGCCTTGAGACAGCAGCGGGATGCCGTGCTCGTCGAGGTAGTCGCGCAGCTTTTCGCGGGCGGCCTCCATGCGAGCGCGAGCGGTGAACAGTGCCATCGTCCGGCCTCTCGCCAGCAGCATCAGCCTTCCGATCTCGCGGCCAGCCGCCTCCGTGAACTCATCCATGAGGCGAGATCTCGGTGCAGGCAGCCAGTCGGCCAGGACGAGCAAGTGCTGGTCGCGAAGCGCCTTGAACGGAGTCGGCAGGGCCATCGTCTGCGCACCGTCAAGCCCCAGCGACTTCACGATGTGGTCGAAACTCTCACCCACGCGCAGCGTCGCAGATGTAGCGACGGTGGTTTCGAGCCCGTCCCACAGTTGACGCAGCGAGGGCGCTACCGACAGGGGCACATGCTGCAGAGACCATGTCCAGCCATCTTCGCTGTGCTCGATGTTGCCGATTGCGATTCGCTGCTGCGATGCCAGGTCGGCGACGATGTCATGGCGGTGCCTCATGTCACGATCCGGACCGTTGCCCGATGCAGCCGGCATGGCTTGACCCGACGGTCTCAACGGGCCGTCATCGGCATGGATGACACGGCGAAGTGTCCTGGCGGCCTCGCGGGCGAACCGTCCGAGGCGGCGCATCTCGGCTTCGAGGCGGTTACGCCGGTATCGGCCTCCGAGCTGCTGGGGCAGGTTGATCTCGTTGAGTTCGCCGGTGATGCCCTCCAACGCCTCAGCCAAGACCCGGCCCTCGCGCAGCACTGCGTAGTAGTCGGGATGTGCAGTGTCGATGCCCCGCCGGATTCGATACGACGAGGGATAGCGATCTTCAGCGCTCGCCGCCGTCCGTGTGCGTACGTAGGCCGTCAACTCAGTGCCGAAACGCGGGAGCTGTTCGCGCACAGCAGAGACGCAACGGCGCACATCAGCCAGTGGCGGTGCACGCATCGACCAACGGGCGGCGCGAGCCAATCGGCCGACAATGCCACCAGTTCCCTGCTGAGGTGCGACCGCATCGCACAACTGCTCGATCTCGTTCTCGCCGATCTCCGACGTCAGGGCGTCAGTTGCGGCATCTTCGAGATTGTGCGCCTCGTCCAGTACCAAGCGCTTCGCGTGATCCAGCCATTCCTCGTCGCTCACGACCAGCGCATGATTGAGCACTGCCACATCTGCGTTGCGCAGTCCGTCTCGGGCACGTCGGTAGAAGCACCGCTCTTCCAAGTCGGTCGCTGCCGGCCCCAGAGGCTCGCTCACTGAGAGCACAAACCGAAGACTCGACATGGCCTTGCGAAAGTCACCGCTCAATGCCCACGAGTTCAGGTCGTCCCAGACACCCGTCGGCGTCTGCGAGACCCAGCCACACAGCACTGCGAGAGCGAGACCGCGTTCTGCGCCCCCCTCAGGATCGGACTCCGGCATCGACACTGCATCTGCGGTGACCTCGGCCGATGCCGGCGTTGCTTCAGGCCGCACCCCGATGTTGTCCAACTCGTGGAGCTCGCTTTCCAACGCAGCGACATCGATGTAGTTGTTCCTGCCCTTGAGCAGAGCGTGGGTGAATGGTTCCAAGTGCTCAGCGAGTTCTTCGAGCGACTGGACAATCTGGTCCTGGAGCACCTTCGAGTGCGGTGCCACGGCGACTGTGTTGCCGCTTGCCCGTGCGTACTCGATGGCGGGGAGCAGGTAGGCGTACGTCTTGCCTGTGCCCGTCGGCGCCTCGATGAGTCGGCGTTCGCCGTTGGCGAGGGCGATTGCGGTGAGGTGTGCCATCTTGACCTGCTGCGCACGTGGCGAGCGGCCCTGCGACATCAGCACGCCGCCGCTGTCGAGCATCCCCGCAACCGCGTCAGCCTCGAAGCTCCCCGTCGGCGCTGGACGCACTCGAGGAACTGAAGCGGGGATCGTCGCTGCCAGCGACGGCGGGTCGGGTTCGGCATCTAGGAACGCCGACCACGGATGGGCGCTTGCGTGCAGGACCCAGCGTTGGCGGCGGCGAGGCGGGGATGCCTCGTTCAACGTCGCGATGAGCGGGAGGAGCACTTCGGCCAGCAAGCGGGCATCTCCGAGCGCGCGGTGCGCGGGGCGGGTGCTGCGGCCCAAGAGCCATTCCGCCAAGTCGTCGAGGCTGCGCCCCGCCGGAGGTTGAGTGCCGTCGACGCCTCGGGCCAGCTCTCGGCCAGCCCGCGGGAAAGCGAGGTGAGCTAGCTCCAGCGTGTCGAGGCGCATGCCGCCGATCGACGGCAGCTCCGACTGCTCAGCCGCCGTATCGAGCAGCGGGAAGTCGTAGCCGAACCCGTTGTGGGCCACCAGCGGCCGGTCGCCGACGAATGCGGCGAATTGCGCAAGCGCCTCGGTGAGCGTCGGCGCCTGCGCCAGTTCCTCGTCTGTCAAACCCGTCAGTTCGCGGGTCTGGGAGCGCAGCGGCCGAGTTGGTCGCACCAGTTTCGAGAACGAAGTCGATTCAGTGCCGTCGACGACGAGTACGGCTCCGATTTCGATGATCTCGTGGGCCGGCGGATCTGAGCGATCCGCGTTGGCCTCAAGATCAAACACCACGTATTCGCGCAAAGCCCACACTCCGCAGGCCGACAACCGGAAGGCAAGCTAGACGAGACTGTCTGATCGGACCGCGATGTCCTCATCAGGAATCGGCATCGGCGGGGAGGATGCGGAACGGGTGGCCGCGCAGCGACTGGACAACACGGAAGTGCCGCTCGTCGAGCGTCGCAATCACATCCTCGTTGTGCTTGTCGGCGAGCACCACCAGCGATGCATCGGACAGCCCGAGGGGCAGGTCGCGGTACCGCTCGATGACGGCGTGCGCTCGCACGAGATCGACCGCATCGAACCCAGCGATCTCATACGCCCCCGACGACAGCTCCTCGAGCACTGCCAATTCGGCATCGACACCGGCGATGCGAGCCGTGAGATAGTCCAACTCCGCAAGCACAAACGGAGAGATCACCAGAGGCCGGCCGTCGGCCAGTACTCGGGCGCATGGCTCGTGCATCCGCTGGTCCGGCACGAACGCCGCCAGCAGAACGCTGGTATCGACGATCACGTGCCGAAGCCCGTACGCGCCAGGTGCTCGTCGATGTTCGCTGCGATGTCGGGATCACCCCAGCCTTCGTCGAACAACGGCGTCGTCGGCCGCGCCTCGCGCCGAGCGAGCGCTTCGACTAGGGCCTCACGCACGAGGGCGGCCTCAGAGCAGCGGGCCTTTGCCGCAGCGCGTTCGAGTCGTTCTTTCAGATCGTCGGGCAGGTAGATCGTCGTCTGCTTCACAGGAGTGAGTATGCCATGTATTGCACAATATATTGCATCTGCTCAGTGGCCGCTGCCTGAGCCCCAGGGTCGGCATCATCGCACTCGGCATGACTGCGTCGGAAGTCGTTTCTAGGCTGCGGCGTCGTGCGGCATCGGCCTGATCGGCTGTTCCTGCTGACAGGGGGCGTGCAGGGCTTGGCCTTTGCATGGGGCCTGCCGGCGATGGTGTGGTGGGTGGTCGATCTGCGGCTGTCGCCATTCCGGCTCGCAGTGCTCGGCACCGCGCTGGTGCTGTCGATTCTCGTGACCGAGACGCCGACCGGCGTGGTCGCCGACCTGTACAGCCGCAAGTACTCCGTGGTCGCGGCCTACGTCGTGATGGGCACAGCGATGGCCTTGGGCCCGGTCACCGAGCTGTTCGGTGTTCTCGTCGTCTGGCAAGTGCTGTGGGGTGTCGGCTGGACGCTGCAGAGCGGCGCTGCCACGGCGTGGATGACCGACGAGCTCGCCCACCACGCGTCGCACTCGCACCGCATCGGGTCGCTGCCGTCCGTCGGGGGCCGGGCAGTTGATCAAGCACCCGGCGGCCAGGACAGCCACGAGTCCGATGGGCAGGGCAGCTACGACGCCGCCAGCACTCCCGGGCGCGAGGTTGACGCGCTCATCGTGCGCCACGCCATGTGGCGCTCTATCGGCGTGATGGTGGGACTGGTCGCTGCTACGGCGATAGGTGCTTGGTCGATTCGAGGATCGATGACGGCGATGGGCGTTGTGGCAATTGCTGCGGCGGGATACCTGGCGGCCACGATGCCCGAGGCCGGCTTCGAATCGCCTCGCCGGCGACGGCACGCGGGCAGAGCCCCGAGCGTTCAGCGCACCGGCGCCTGGGGCGATGCAGTCAAGCTGTGGAAGCAAGGGGCACGCCTCGTTCGCCGCCATCCGTCGCTGCTCGCCGTGACGTTCTCGGCGGCCATCGCCGCTGGGGCGTGGGAGGCCAACGACCGGCTCTCCGTCCTGCGGCTGTTCGACCTCGGCCTCACGCAATTCGACGGCCGGGAGGCAGTGCTGTTCTTCGGCGCAGCCTGGTTTGTGATGTCGGCGCTGGCGATCCCGATGATGATGTGGCTCCACCGGCACCTCGAACGAGGCGACGAACGGGCCGCTCGCAGCGACGCCTTCCTGCTGGCGCGGTTCCTGGCTGTCGCGAGCGCCGGCGCATTCGCGCTGGCGCTGAGTCCGTGGTTCGCGGTCGCCCTGATCGGCTGGGCGGTCCTCGACGTGGCGGGCGAGACGGCGTACTCGCTGACCGAGGCGATGGCGAACCGCTATGCGCCGTCGTCGGTGCGTGCCACCGTCGTTTCATTCGTCGGCCAGTCCCAAGCGGTGGGCGAAGTCTCCATCGGTCTCGCATTGGGCACGGTGGCGCAGCTCGTGTCGCTGCCCGTGGCGCTTGCGGCGGCCGCGGCGCTGTTTGCCGTCTCGGCCGTGCCGGTGCTGCTCGTCACCGGACGAGCAGCGGGCACCGAGCAGTGAGCCCAAGTGTCGTGCGACGCGCGGGGGCGGAGTCGCGCGGGGGCTGAACGGAGCGCAGCGCCGAGAACGGCGTGCGGTGCTGAGGAGCGGGCGTTTGCGGGCGGGCCCAGTCCGCGTCTGTCAGGCCTCGCCCATCTCGGCCATAGCGGCCTCGGAGCGGCGCGCCATCTCGTCGGGGTCGACGTCTTCGATGTGGGTCGCGAGGTTCCAGCGATGGCCCCACGGGTCTTCGATCATGCCCGAGCGGTCGCCGTAGAACTGGTCCACGACGGGCCGCACCTCGGTGGCGCCTGCTGCCAGCGCCGCCGCGAAGGTGGCATCGACATCCTCCACGTACACGCTCAGCTGCATGGGCGAGCCGCCGTAGTGCTTGGGTGAGTGGAACTCCATCTCGGGGAACTCGTCGGCCACCATGATGAGCGAGTCGCCCAACTGCAGCTCGGAGTGGCCGATCCTGCCGCCCATGTCGATGCGCATCCGCTCGGTGAACCCGAGTATCTCGGTGTAGAACGCGATGGCGTCTGCGGCGCCGTCGATGCTCATCGACACCGAGATGCGCGGATAGTCGTCGGGAAGGGGATTCACCATCGCGAGGTGCTCCTGAGTGAGGGACGTCCGACCCCTGGGCCGGAGCGTTGGTCGGTGCGATCCGTCGGTCGGCGGGCGCAGACCGAAGCTAGTGCGCCACCAGCACCCTGACGGCCTGCTCTACCGCCGTTTCGGCCCGGGCTTCGAGCCCGGCTTCATCAGCACTGGCGATGGGGTGCTCGATCACGGTGAACGGATGCTCCGGCACGCCCTGCACACGGGCCATCAGCTCGGCGGCGTCGATGAACGCGCTGGTCATCACGCTGATCGCGGGCACGCCGACCCGTTCGGCGGCGACGGCGTCGTGCAGACTGCACGACGAGCAGCTTCCTCAGTCGCCCACGCCGGCCAGCACGGCGTCCCAGCCCATCGCTTCGGCCAGCAGCTCATGCTGCGCGGGCGCGCTGTAGTTGGTCTTGATCCGGCGGATCACCTTTGCCACGCCGTGGCGGTCGCGCAGCAGGCGCTCCATGTGGTCGAAGAACGGCCGCGTGTTCTCCTTGCCGTTCGAGATGATCCCGATGGTGGTGCCTTCCAGCGTCGAGAGCCGCTTCGGCGCCGCGAATCCTTCCGGATCCTGTTCGTGGGTCGGGTTCAGCAGTTCCACGCTGCGCTCCTGGTTGGCCTGAGCCGACTGCTTGGGTCGGCGAGCACCGGTCGGCTACATGCTGCCATGAGCTGATCAGTGTCAGCGATTGACGTTGTCGAAGCCTGCGTACAGGAATTCGAACACGGCGCCTGCGGGGTCGTTCGCAGCGATGATCTGCTCGTACGGCAGCGACGCCCCGCCGAATGCGTTGTCGTTCCAGTAGGGATCGCTGCGATCCACCTCGCCCCAGGGGCCCACGTAGGCATAGGGGAAGGGGTGAGCGGCATCGCCTGGTGACAGGCCGTAGGTGGCTCTCGCGTCGGCATCGCCGATGGCGGTTGCGATGTCGAAGTGGCCGGGCCATAGCTGGATCTCGTCGAGCTCTGCGGCACCGGGCAGCTCGTGCAGCTGCGCTAGCGCCTGCTTGCCGAGACGGAACCACGCCGAGAGGTGCGCGCCCATCTCTGGGCTCACCCGCAGCCAGCGGTCCACGTCGCCGAGCTCTGGACTGTCATGCTCACGGGCCTCGGTGCCCGGCGACACCCCGGCGAACTTGGCGGCGGCCGACAGCGTCGTGATGTGGGCGCTGCGCTGGGTGCCGCCTTCGGTTGCGAACACTTCGTCGCCGTCGATCCACACCTGGCATTCCATTTCGCCGGCGCGGCCCATCGTCACCTCGAAGACTGGCGTGCCGAAGCCCCGGTCGAGGCTGCGCAAACCGAACCGGCCGGTGGCCACACGGCGCGCCTCGCCGAGCACGGCGTACGCCAGCCGGTGGTAGTCCTCGACTGATGCGAGATAGCTGTCGGGCAGCTTTGCCAGCAGTCCGCCGCCGGCCGTCTCGCCCGGCACGAGCGATTGGTCTTCCATATGCGGAGTCTTGCTCAGCTACCGGATCGGGTGGGCGCGGCCGGCGCGCTCAGCGGACCTCGCAGTCGACGCAGGCGCCAACCGCCACGGTGGCGGCGTGGCTGCGGGTGCCGAGCCACGGCGGGATGACTGCTGCGAATCCGCCTGCCGGACCGCCTGCGGCGACGATCAGCAGGTCATCCGGCGATTCCAGTGCCGGATAGGTGCGCTCGGCCCGATCCTTGACGACTGCCCCCTTGCCGACAGCCGCCCAATCGCCGCGGCGCACCCGGGCTCGCTCGAACACGCAGGCAGCGATGTCGTCCTTGGTCCAGCCGGCCGTGTCGAAGTGGGCCCGCAGTTGTGGGGGCAGCACCACCACGTAGTTGCCCGGCCAGATGGAGTAGTTGAGCTGGTTGGCCCGTATCTCTGCGGCAAGGGTCTCGCACAGCTCGGCGGGGTCGGTAGTCCACTCGTTCATGACCTGTCGGGGCGCCATCGAGGCGACTGCGGTCACTGACGACACATGACCTTGTTCAGCGGGCGCAGTGCCGAGCCGCTGATCGCCCAGCGACACCCAGCCGGTCGCCTCTTCGTCCTCGGCGACGCAGTAGCCGAGCTTGCCGGGATGACCGAGGGTGGACCGATCGATGCCGCCGGGCTTGACGTCGAGCACGTTGGCCAGCACCAGCCGCACCGCCCGCGCGATGACGGCACGCGACCGATCGGCTCCCCCGAGCACGCTGAATGTGGCGTCCATCGCCAGCTCCTGCCGGATGGGGCCGTTCACGATCAGCAGCACCGCGCACCCGCCCGTGGATGCCGTGGGCCCGTGGAGGCCGAACTCGGGCTGCAGCAGGGCGGTGAGCGCAGTGACGACAACAGGGAAGTGCGGCGGCAGGCACCCCGCCATGACGGCATTGACAGCCGCCTTCTCGGCAGTGATGGCCCGTGCCCTCACCGGCTCGATGCCGATGAGGTGATCGGGCGGCAGCATCGCCCAGTCCAGGCACGCCGCCACGGCCTCGTCGGTCGGCGGCACCACCGGCAGGCCGTCGGTCCAGCCGCGCGAGTGAAACGCCTCTTGCGCTTCGGACAGGTCATCGACGGTGATGCGGCCTGAGGCAAGCTTCACCGGCAAGACCCTATGCCTCGGTCAGCTGATGCGGACCGTCGAGGACCAGTGTGTCTAGCTGCGCTCGAGCAATCCTGACAGCAGGCCGCGGGAGTCATCCGACATCGGCCCTGCGGCGTTGGCCAGCACCCGCGACGACAGCCGCTCGAACGGCAGCGACTGCAGCCACACCCAGCCGGTGCCGGACACGGTGGCCAGGAACAATCCCTCGCCGCCGAAGAACATCGACTTGAGGTTGCCGGCCCGCTCGATCGTGTAGTTCAGCGACGGCTGTAGCGCAACGAGGCAGCCGGTGTCCAGCCGAACGGTTTGATTGTTCAGCTGGACAGCCTTGATGGAGCCGCCCGCGTGCAGGAACGCCATGCCGTCGCCGGACAGGCGCTGGAGGATGAAGCCTTCGCCGCCGAACAGCCCAGTGCCGATGCCGCGTTGCCACGCGATGTCGAGCTTGGTGCCCAGGGCCGCGCACAGGAACGCATCGCGCTGGGCGATGATCTCGCCGCCCATCTCCGCGAGATTCACCGGGATGATCTTGCCGGGGTAACCCGCTGCGAAGCCGACCTTCGCCTTACCGCCGGCACTGGTGTTGGTGAAGTGGGTGAGGAACAGCGATTCACCGGAGATGACTCGCTTGCCAGCACCCTTGAGCTTGCCCCACATGCCGGAGTCCGGTTGGGAGCCGTCACCCATGACCGACTCGAAGGAGATGCCGTCTTCGATGAACATCATCGTGCCCGCTTCGCCGACGACAGTCTCGCCGGGATCTAGCTCGACTTCGACGAACTGCATGTCGTCGCCAAAGATCTGGTAGTCGACTTCGTGGCTCTGCATGATGGGGTTCCTGATATTCAGGCCGCGTGTGCGGCCAGGCGGTCGCCGCCGACGGGCAGCTTGGACAGGTCGATGTCGTACAGCTCGGCGGAGTTGTCGCAGAGGATGTCGCGCTGCTGCTCTGGCGTGAGATGCGCCGAGTGCTCGTCGAGCAGCTCCTGGCTCCAGGGCCAGGTGCTGTCGGAGTGCGGGAAGTCGTTTGCCCACAGCAGCCGGCGGTGGTTGACGTCGTTCACCATCTTGAAGGCCACCCAGTCGTCCTGGAAGGTGGTGTAGATGTGCTCGCTGAAGTACTCGCTGGGCAGCTTGGACAGCTCCTGGCCCGGCGGCAGCCAGTACCGGTGGCGCTTGTAGGCGTGGTCCATCCGGTACATGTAGTGCGGCACCCAGCCGGCATCGGCCTCGACGCAGACCACCCGCAAGCCGGGGTTGCGCTCGAACACTCCCCCGAACACCAGCGTGCCCATGATGTCCTGGTTGGCCCGGATGATGGTCATGAAGGCATTCGCCTTCGGACCCCGTGGCCGGCCTTGGCCGCGGCTGGTGAGGATGTGCCACGACACCGGCAGGTCGAGATCGACAGCGGCCTGCCAGAACGGATCCCAACGGGTGTCGTCGAAGTCGAACTCGGTATGGGGGTTGCCTGACATCATCACGCCGCGCATGCCCGCTTCGGCCATGGCCTCGATGTCGCTGATGGCCTCTTCTACCGAGCGGAGTGCGGTCTGCCCCACCGCCAGCAGCCGGTCGGTGTCCACCGAGCAGTAGTCGGCAATCCAGCGGTTGTAGGCGTCCATGGCCGCCTTCTTGTAATCGGGATCGGAGTGGTTGCACAGCACCATGCCCACCGACGGGTAGATCACCTCGGCAGAGACGCCGTCCCGGTCCTGGTCTGCAGTCCGCGTGGCCGGGTCGTAGCTGCTGGCCGGCAGTTCCTCATACGCCGCGCTGCGCTTCAGCTCTTCGGGCTTCTGACCTGCGGCAGCGATGAGGCCCATGTCGATGGTGCGCTTCATGCCGTCGATCACATAGACGTCGCCGCGCTCCTCGGTCCACTCCACCCGCGGCGCCACATCCCGCCACTTCGGGTCGATGTAGTCAACGTAGGTGTTGCGCGCCTCGGCGATGTGCGAGTCGGCAGAGATGATCGGATAGTCGACGTCCACGTTTCCCCTCCAGGTCCAGCCCCAATGAGGAGCGTATCTACGCCGGGCTCGACGATGCTGAAGAGTGTGCCCGCAATGGATCCGCTGCCGCCGAGATCACTCGGATCGCTGCCGCATTCCCTCCTCGGCCTCACGCACGCCTCCAAAGAAGTCGTCGAGGTCATCGGGGCTCGGCGCAATGCCGACTCGTTGAGCTGCATCGAATCGTGCTCGCCTCTCGGAGTATGCGCGACTCGTTGAGCCGAAAGCCTCATCCAGTCCGACCTGTGACGCCTCGTAGTTCTGCACGTTGCGACGATCGAAGCCCATGCGCGCACTCTCACGGTAGGAGTCTTGATTGGCTCCCAAGAACACGAACGCCCAGCCTCGTTCTCGCCGTTCGCTGATGAGCTTGTTGATGTTCGCAGCCGAATAGTCGGTGCTGGCATTCTCAAGCCCATCGGTGACTATGACCACGGTCTGGTCCTCAGGTTGCTTTCCGGCCTCAGCGCGCCGCGCGATCCGCTGATCAGCACATCCGATCAATCGCCCGATTGCGTCGAACAACGGCGTTGTGCCTCTCGGCTGGTAGCGCTCCAGAGCGTGCCTGTCGGCCTTGCTCACAGCTGCGCTGTCGATCAACACCTCGAACGGATCTTGGGAGTCGAACTGAGCCACGGTGACCCGGCACTTACCCTGCTCGGTTGCCTGCTCGTCAAGGAAACGGGCGGCACCCTTCACCACAGCAGCCTCAAGACCGCCCATCGAGCCCGACCGGTCCAGCAACATCCAGACCTTCATTCGGTTGGACGATCCCCTTCCGGCCGAACTGCCCTTCTTGGCCTTCCTGATGCCCTTCGCGTCCTGCCTGCCCCCTGGCTGAATCCCGCTTTCGTCGCCGCGCTCCCACGGTGCCGTGCTGTGCCGCTCGAGCTCTCCGTTCAGCCCACCGTTAGTTGATGATGTTCCCATTCTCTTTTCTCTCATCCAGACCCGACTCGTCTGCTGACAGAGCCAGACTCTCCGGGTTGCGGGACCGCTGATCGGCCGCCGCCTAACTGGATTCCAAGGTAAAGAGGAGGTGTTACATCAAGGCCTCGGTGGGCCAGCAGAGCAGCGGCACGGCGCCGCATCCGTCGTGACCGACGAAGTAGGGGCCTCGAGCTTGGGCGCCGCCGCCTCGCCCGTTCTAGGGGCCGCGGGGTTGTTGGGCGGTTCGCTGTGGTTTGGTGGGGGGTTCGGGTTCTGCGGTTTGAGTTGCGGTCCAGGTGCTGTCGGGTTGGGGGATCATCTGGTGGCCGTGCTGGTGGAGATGATGGTGGTGTTGGTGGCAGAGCAGCACGAGGTTGTCGAGGTCGGTGGGGCCGCCGTCTGCCCAGTGGTGGATGTGGTGGGCGTCGCAGCGCGACGGCGGTTGGTTGCAGCCGGGCCAGCGGCAGTGTCTGTCGCGTGCGATGAGCAGCCTTCGCAGCCGCAAGGGCACGGTGCGGCTGGACCGGCCAACGTCGGCGGGTCCGCCGGGGCTGCTGAGGATCATGGGGATGATGTCGGCGTCGCAGGCGAGCCGTCGCACGATCTCAGGCGGCAGCTCGACTCCGGCGTCAGTCAAACCTGTGGCGTCGGTGCGGCCGCGCAGTGCGTCGAGGCCGATCAGGACGCTGATCTGCGCTGCCGGCAGCCGCCGCTCGGGGTTGCCCGCAGCCGCTTGCTGCGGGCGGTCGTGTTGGCCGCGGGTGTGGAGCCGGTCGGCTGCGGCTGCGTCGGTGTCGGTGAGGGTGATGCCTGCCAGGGCGTAGGCGAGCATGTCGGCGTCGCGCTGGGCGGGGCTGCGGCGCCCGCTGCGCACCTGTTTGTCGTCGAGCCAGTACTGGCGGCGCAGCGCCTCGAGACTGGCCTCGACCTGCGCGCCGACCTCGGGGTCGAGCTTGGCCCACAGCCGCAGCATCCCCTCGTGATCTGTCTGCCAGCCCGCACTGCGGGCCCGGCGCTGCCGCTCGAACCGCTCCATCGGCGTCTCGACCGAGTGGTCGGCCTCGGCTCGGCGCACCCGTCGGCGTGTCGCTTCGGTGTCCTCACCGCCAGCAGCAGCCACCAACTCGGCTCGCACCGGCTCTGGCACACGCGCATCACACAGCGCCTCGGCCTGGGCCGCGTTGATCTCGCCGCCAGACAGCGCAACCAGCACACCAGCGTGCTCTCGGGCCTTCCCGGCGGCACGCACCATGCGGCGCGCGTCGCGCTCGGACACCCCCGCCGCGTCACGCAACGACAGGTGCGGCGCCACGTCAGGTGCCACGCCGCTCTGGCTCAACACTTCGAGCGCGCCCAGCACCTCGGCCCGATACCCCACCGCCTGATTCACCAAACGCTCGATATCGCCCAGCACGCCCAACAACTCCTCGCGCCCCAACCCCGCCAACGCCCCAGCACTCAACCGACACAGGGACAACGACCCCGACAGATCAAGGCCACCGGCACTGGCGCGTTCGGGGTGAGGGGTGACTTGGCCGACGGCGTGCACTGCGAAGCTGTGGTCACGGCCAACAGGATCCGGGTTGGGAGCGGTGCGGACGTGACCAGGAGGAGCGCCGCAGGCAGGGGCGGGGTTGGCGCTGTCGTGGCCTGAGGGAGTGCGCTCGATGCCGACGTGGCCGTCGCAAGCTGGATTGGTGGTGAAGAGTTCAGCGGTCGTCTCTTCCGCAGCGCCGGACTCAGCGCCCCCAGCAACCGCCTCGCCAGCCTGTCGGGCCCCGTCAGAACCGTTCCTCAACATGGGAACAACCGTACGAGGGGAGTGTGATATGAATACGGCACAGCCCGCCCATTAGCCGCTCGAGCCGTGGCCGCTCGTGAGCTGATCATCAAGCCGCTCGATGTCAATCCAGCCGACGTGAGCCCGAGCGGCGCGCGCCGTCGACCTCGCCTGTCGAAATGCCTTCCCCAGCGTCAGGTGACCTCTTCTTCGTAGCCTCGTCTACGTGAGCCGATCTGAACCATTTCAGGAAGAGACGTCATCCCTCAGTCGCACTTCAGAAGCCGCGGAACCCGATGGCATCGACCCGATCAGCCACGAAGGAACTGAATTGGGGCTCGAACTCGGCGACAGCGGGCGGGTGAAGAAGATCACGAATTCCACGCGTGCGGCGGGCAAGCAGATCACCGACGCGACGTTGTCCGGGAGCCGCAAGGCGGCCGAGGCCGCTGGCACAGCCGCAGCATCGACCGCTCGGACTCTTGGCGACAGTGCCAAACTGGCGGCAACTACGGGAGCATCGGCCGCGCGCTCCGCAGGTGTAGGCGCCGCCGATGCGGCCGCTGCTGGCTGGAGGGCAACTCGCACCGGTGCCCGGTGGGTGTTCGGTACGACCGGCGCTGCCACGGCGCAGGTGTTCTCGTCTGCGCAAGCGCTGATTGCCAGCGACCTGTCGTCGGCAGTCAACGAAGTCGTGGCTGCCGCTGTCAAAGGCGCGCCGACGGTCGTCGATAAGGCGATGGACGCCAAGTTCATCGCGACCGGCATCGGCGGCATGTACCACCGTCTCTTCGATGGCGGACACACCATCTTCGGAGCGTTCAAAGCGGCCCACAACGCGTCCCCGGATGACTCCCTCCTCCAAGAGACGCTCGGCGCCATCCAAGGTCTGCTGCGAGACGTGTCCACACCGCGAGGACTGCCGCTCGCCACCTGGGACAAGGAGACCTTCGACGCAGTTGCTTCGTCTCTGGACTCAACCTTCGGCATTCCCAAGAAGTGGCTTTATGACCTGAACACCTACGACGCCGCGGATGTGCTGGGCGGCACAGTGGGAGCTGTCTCGGTCATATTCGGCTGGAACCGGGCCGACACTGAGGTGTTTTCCCAGATGGCTGCATCCATGGCCCTCAGCGCGGCGCTCAGCACCAATCCCGTGCTCATGCCGATCGCAGTAGTCGCGTTGGGGCGCGCATTTCACAAGGCCCAATCGGCCGATGAATACAGCAATCTGGCCGATGGAGCGTTCAAGGGCGCGCTCGTGACTGGCACCAGCCTCGGCGCAATTGCGGTGGTGGGAGTCGCCGGCGGTCCGGCCGGCGTCGCGATGCTGACGGGAATCACGCGGGGGCGCTCATAGGCAAACTCGCGAGGGACGTAGAACTGAGTGAGGACCTCGATGCGGTTCGCCAAGCGGTCTGCCGATTCGTCAAGGACGAGGCGCGCACAGTGATGGGCCAGGTTGCCTCCCAAGCTGTCACCGTCGGTGACAGCGCTGCCAACCTCGCTGCGCGAGCAGGAAATACGGTTGCTCAGGCGGCAAACGCAGCTGCCGACACCATCGGCAGACAGGCATCACAGGCGGGACGAGCAGTCGCCGTGGGAGCGGCCTCAGCGGGAAACGCGACGACCGGAGCAGCGGCTGCAGCCGGAAGAGCCACGGCCGATGCTGCGCAAGCTGTGGGCAGTGCTGGGGCCGCCGCTACCACGGCAGCTCAGTCTGCTGTCGAATCGGCTGCGCGGCGAGCCAAGGCACTCGTTGACCGCAACGAACCTGAGAACCCGGACGTCGATCAGCCGGACGCATCCAATAGCTGACAACAAGGAGCGCACTGGCTGCATCTCAGATCGTCGTCCGGGGTGGCTATGTGACCCCCGGCGCGGTGCTCAATAGATCTTGGAGTCGGCTCCGCTGGTGGCCTCGGCTACGCCGGACTCGCGGGCGGTGCGCAGGTCGCGGGCCATGCCGCGGCCGAGGGCCATGGCGTCGCCCGCGACGGTTTGCATACGGAAGCCCTTGCCCCGGCGATCAGCCGACAGCGACGCCGTGGAATGAATGCCGGCCACCACGCCGTGCGCGGCGCACCGCTCGGCGATGTGCTCCAGCGCTGCCTTGTAGTCGGCGTGATCGTCGGTATAGCCAGGCCCGTAGCCGTAGCTGATCGACAGATCGGCCGGGCCGACGTAGATGGCGTCCACGCCGTCGATCGCCAAGATCTCGTCGAGAGCCTCAACCGCCTGGCGAGTCTCGATCATAGGAATGCAGGCCGTGGTGGCGTTGGCCACCTCGAAGTAGTTCTCCCCTGCTTCTGCCCGTGCCGCCACCAGCACCGGGCCGAAACTGCGAGCGCCGAGCGGCGGGTACTTGCAGGCCGACACGGCCGCCTGCGCCTCGGCAACCGAGTTCACCATCGGGACGACCACACCCCGTGCCCCAGCATCCAGAACCCGCCCGATGACGCCGGGCTCATTCCACGGCACCCGCACGATGGGTGTGCCGCCTCCCATCTCGATGGCTTGCATCATCTCCACAGCGACCTGGTAGTCGGCGACGCCGTGCTGCATGTCCACGCAGACGTAGTCGAAACCGGCGCGCCCGGCGATCTCGGCCGAATGGCTGGAGGCCATGGACAGCCACGTGCCCAGCGTTTCGCCGCCTGACGTCCAGGTGTCCATCATCGTGTTCGGCATGGAAATGCACTCCCGTAGTGGGTCTATCCGTCAGTAGAGGTTCCGTCGCCGGGCGTGAACCCGGTGCCCGGGCACCGGTCAGCGGCTCAGGTATCGAAGATGTCGCGCAGGATCGAGTTCTCCTGCGTCTCGACCAGCGGCGCGATCTCCTCCACGAACTCCAGCCACTGGGCATCTTCGAACAGCGCCTTGCGCTTGGCGGCCCGCTCCTCGAGCGTGTCGTAGCGCCACATGTGGATGATCTCGTTGATGCCGCCGAATTCGGTCGTGTAGTAGCCGACAGGCTCGCCGAGGTACTTGCGCTGCGCCTCGTACCCCTTGTCGAAGTACTCCTTGACCCAGCGATCAGGTGCACCCACCTTCAGCCGGTAGCGCCGCATCTCCACAAAGCTCATGGCTGCCTCCCCGTGCTGCCGCGCGCCGCCATACACGGAGCGGCCAGCTCGAACCGTAGTGCCCGCATCCCGTGCGCGCCGCGGGCACATCGGGGGCCAGCCACGCTCCATGCTCTTCCGGTGCCATCAGTCTCGCTTCGCGTCATATCTCGAACCGCCTGAGTCCTTCCTCCACCTCACCAAACGGGGGATCTGCCGTAGAAAGTCTTAGCTTCAAAAACTGTCCATTCACAACTCTTGGGCAGACTTGCTGCCCAGCCCGCGATACACTGACCCATTAGATAGAATAATACTGTATTTCTTACTACAATGGGAGCAGACTCCGACGCAGTACGACTTCACCTACAATAACTGTCCAAGTGATATGATCTGAAATATATGTATATATTTGGAAATATATACAAACTCTCGGTCTCCTAGGAACAGCGGACACGCTGCGGGGGACCTCGGACATCCTTGCCAAAGATCGCCAGAGGCGGCCCCCTATGACAAAGCACTCACCAGACAGCCCCACAGGCCATTACGTCGTAACTGTCGCCGGCGGCGAGGAAGTCCGTGCATTCGTGCCGGCACCGCTGCCGCCGTGCCCCCCCCTGCTGATGGACGGCCCGCTCGTGATGGCACTCGACGAGGCGAGCCGCGCGCTCGGTCGGTTCGACGGCGCAGTGCGCCGACTGCCCGACCCCGCGTTACTCCTCTACTCATACGTCCGAAAGGAAGCTGTCCTGTCATCGCAGATCGAAGGCACGCAGTCGTCGTTGTCGGACCTCATGCGCCATGAACTGGGTGCTGCGCCTGGCGTGCCGCTCGACGATGTGCAGGAGGTGTCGCGGTACGTCGCCGCCCTCGATCACGCCATCGCACGGCTGGCTGATCCTGCAGGACTCCCCTTGTGCAACAGGCTGCTGCGGGAGGCCCACCGCATTCTGCTTACCGGCGCCCGCGGCGCGGACAAGCGCCCCGGCGAGTTCCGGACGTCCCAGAACTGGATCGGCGGCAAGCGCCCTGGCACTGCGGTGTTCGTTCCCCCGCCGGCACCGGAGGCGCGTGAAGCCATCTCGGCACTTGAGAAATTCCTGCATGCGGACGACGACTACCTGCCGCCGCTCGTGCGGGCTGGACTCGCCCACGTCCAGTTCGAGACCATCCACCCCTTTCTCGACGGCAACGGCCGCATCGGACGAATGCTGATCACACTGACACTGATGGAACGCGACGCACTGGCGACGCCCGCTCTGTACCTGAGCCTGTACTTCAAGCAGCACCGATCCCGCTACTACGAACTTCTCGGGCGCGTGCGCACCGACGGCGACTGGACCGGGTGGCTGCTGTTCTTCCTCGAGGGCGTACGTTCCACAGCGCTCGCTGCGCTGAGCACTGCCGAGCGCTTGGAGGCACTGGTGGAACGTGATCGGGCGACTATCCGGTCTCGCGCTGGGCGAGCAGCCGGGTCAGCGCTCCTCGTGCATGCCGAACTCGCCCGCACGCCCATATTGAATGTGCGCGAGAGCATGCATCGGACCGAGCTGTCAAAGCCAGCCGTTCAGGACGCCCTGCGCCGCTTGGGCGAATTCAAGATCGCCCGGGAAGTGACCGGCCAGCGACGCAACCGGCTCTTTGCCTACACCGAGTACTTGGACATTCTCAGCGAAGGGACTGAGCCGCTGTAGGCCGGGACCGGGCCGCTCGTGCGAGGGCCCGGCGGCGGTGGGCTTGGGGGGCCTGGCAGCGACAGCGCTCAGCCCCGCAAGTCGCGGACGCGCTGGGCCTTGCCTTCCGAGCGCGGGATGCCTTCGGGTTCGACGGTGCGGACGTCGACGGCGATGCCGATGCGCTGGCGCACCGTGCTGGTGAAGTCCGCGGCGATCGCTTCGTGGTCGCCGGCGTCGGGCTTGGGCTCTACCACCGCCGTGATGCCCTCCATGCGGCCCTGGGCGTGCACTTCAAGGAAGAAATGCCCGGTCAGCCTCGGATCGGCTGACACCAGCTCCTCGAACTGGCTCGGGAACACGTTCACGCCACGGATGATGAGCATGTCGTCGCTGCGTGCCGCGACCCGCCCCATGCGACGCATCGAGCGGGCCGTCCCAGGCTGCAATGAGCAGATGTCGCGGGTGCGGTAGCGGATCACCGGCATCGCCACCTTCGTCAGCGAGGTGAAGACGAGCTCGCCCGTCTCGCCTTCGGGCAGCACTTCGCCCGAATCAGGGTCGATGATCTCGGGATAGAAGTGATCCTCCCAGATCGTCGGCCCGTCCTTGGTCTCCACGCACTCGTTGGCGACACCGCCGCCGATCACCTCCGAGAGGCCGTAGATGTCGACTGCATCGATGCCGAAGGCCTCCTCGAGCTCAGCCCGCATCGCCTCCGACCACGGTTCCGCGCCGAATATCCCCACCCGCAGCGACGTCGACGCCGGGTCGATGCCCTGGTTGCGGAACTCGTCGGCGACGACCAGCGCGTACGACGGCGTGGCGCACAGCACATCGGCGTCGAAGTCCACGAGCAGCTGCACCTGCCGGGCCGTCTGCCCGACCGAGGCCGGCACCACCGTGCACCCGTACTGCTCGGCCCCGTAATGCGCGCCCAGCCCGCCGGTGAACAGCCCGTAGCCGTAGGAGACATGGACCACGTCGCCCGGTCGCACACCGGCGGCCATCAGCGAGCGCCCGAACACATGCGCCCACATGTCGAGGTCGGACTGCGTGTAGCCGACCACGGTCGGCTTGCCCGTGGTGCCCGACGACGCATGCACCCGCAGCACCTGCTCGCGCGGCACGGCGAACATGCCGAACGGGTAGTTCTCGCGCAGCTCGGTCTTGGACGTGAACGGGAAGCGTGCCAAGTCGTCGAGGGTGTGCAGATCGGACGGGTGGACGCCCGCCTCGTCGAACAGCTGCTGGTATGCGGGCACGTGTGCGTAGGCGTGCGCCAGGCTCCACTTCAACCGCTCCAACTGGAGCGCTCGGATCTGTGGGATCGGGGCATTCTCGATGGGATGCAGTCCCCGCCGTGGGTTGGGCTCGAACTTGGGCATCTGGCGGTTCCTCCCCTGCTCGGATGACGCTGGGTTGGCCGGTTCGGGAGCCAGCCGGTTTCCTAGTGTTGCAGTCTGTGCGACCGCTGCCGCAAGGAGCGGTGAGCCGAAAGGACCCCGAGTCTCGATGACCGACTTCCGTTTCACGATCCTCGTCGTGCCGTACATGCGCCGCCGCGGCGAGCAGATCGGGCTCGCCGGGTCGATGCCCGAGCGCTGGCAGACCCTCATGGATCACATCCGGACTCAGATGCAGTTCGCCGAGTCGGTGGGCTACGACGGCTTCGCCATGACCGAGCAGCACATGCAGGTGGAGGGCATCGAGACCACCACCAACCCGCTGTTCTGGGACTACTTCGTGGCCCAGCACACCGAGCGGATGCGGGTGGGCCAGCTCGGCATGAACCTCACCGCCGTGAACCCGATCCAGCTCGCCGAGAACATTGCCATGCTCGACCACTTCACCGGCGGGCGGACCTTCGTGGGCTTCACGCGTGGCAACACGCCGCGCTGGACCGGCACCTTCGGCCAGCACTTGGGCATCACCTCCACCGAGTCCGACAAGTCCGAGGCCGACCAGCGAAGCCGCCGGGCGCTGTATGAGAACTGGCACCTGGTGAAGTCGCTGTGGACCCAGGACAAGGTGTCGATCCAAGGCGAGTTCTGGCAGGCCCCGCCCGAGATGGAATGGCACTTCCCGCCGACGGACGACTTCGACCCGACAGCAGTCGACGAGAACAAGACGCTGCGCGAGATCGGCATCGTGCCCCGGCCGCTGCAGCAGCCGCACCCGCCGGTGTATGCGCCGTTCAGCTACAGCATGGAGACGTCGAAGTTCTGGGCCCGCGAGGGCGGCAAGATGGTCAGCTTCGTCGCCTCCGAACGGCAGAGCTTCATCGGCACGGCGCTCGACATCTACCTGGAAGAGGCCCACAGCTCGGGGCGTGACACCACGGCGGCGGATGCGCTGGCGATCGGCGGCCATCTCACGATGGGCCGCACGCCCGCCGAGGGCGCCGACCTCTACGCCGGCTTCGAGGATCTGTTCAACTGGGCCTACAACGCACCGCCCTACGTGGTGCCGATGGGGCGTGTCTGGCGCGGCAGCCGGGAAGAAGAGCTGGATCATGTCGCCTCATTGCACGCCGAGTTCGGCGTCACCGAGTTCTTCCTGTGGCACCACGTCGGCTACTTCACCCAAGACCAGGAACTGGCCATGCTCAACGAATTCGCCGAAGGCGTGATCGCTCCCCTGCGAGCCGGTTCGTGACGCCGATGGGCGCCGCATGGACGGAGGCAGCGCAGCCGTGCGCCGCCTGCTGGGCGCTGCACGGATGAAGCCCGGATGACCGGGCCGAACGCTGCCGACCTGTCGAACGGCGTCGCCCCGCTGGACGCCCGCCCCCGCGCCGTCGCCGTGGCGATGGCGTTCAAGGCGGCGCTGGCGCTGTGCTTCGTGGTGGCCATCTGGGTGCCGCTCGACCACCTCGAGGGCAAGGGCATGGCGTTCCGGTTCCCGCTGTTCATGCTGTCGGCGGTGGTGGTGCCCCTGGCGTGGTTCTTGCGCGGACGGTTCCGGCCCTACCCGGCCACCGCCGACGTGCTCATCGTTGCCCCGTTCCTCATCGACACGCTCGGCAACCTGGCCTACGTCTACGACACGTTCGACGCCACCGACGACGTGCTGCACACGCTCAACTGGATCCTGCTCGTCGGCGCGTTCCATGCCTGGCGCTACCGGCGCGGCGGCGCCGCAAACCGCCTGTCCCGCGGCGATGCGTGGCTGCTGGGCGCAGGGCTGGGCGCGCTCGCCATCGTCGGCTGGGAGGCAGCCGAGTGGATCGTGGCCGAAACCGGCGCAGGCGGTGGCCTCGAACTCACCTACGACGACACCGTCGCCGACCTCGTGCTGTCCACTGGCGGCGGCATGATCGGCTCCGCCCTTGCCGTCACCCTCTTCCCGCCCCGCCCGCGCTAGCTGGCGGACAGTGCCGCGCAGCCTGCGTCAGGCTTCGCGGTGCGTTTCGTCGTGACCGACCAAGGCCGACATGAGCTGGGGAATCCGGTTGTCGACGACGTTCCAGATTCGGTCGCGGTTCACCCGGAAGTACTCCTGCGAGATGACGTTGCGGAGGCCCTTCGCCTGCCGAACCGGCAGATTGGCTGCATCACCGAAGAACTCCTCTGAGAGAGCGGACATCGCTTCGCCGATGATCTCGAGCTGTCGCTCAGCGGCACTCTGCAGAATCCAACTTCGGTCGAATTCTGCACGGCTAAGTGCTCCAATCTCGACCAGCTTGTTGCACGCATCGAGAATGTCGTGGACACGCTCGGCGTCGTTGCGGGTCACAGGAGTATTGCGTCCTCGAACATACCCCGGTGGCTCTCGCGCACTGCCGAAGAATCGACAACGTCCACACGCTGGCCGAGCAGCTCCGTCAAGTCCACTTGAAGGCCGGCAATGTCGAAGAGGTCAGCGTCGTCGTCGAATTCCACCAAGAAGTCGTAGTCGCTCCGGTCGGTGTCCTCGTCACGAGCGACCGAACCGATCAGCGATATGGACCGGGCCTTGGCGCGTTCCGCAGCCACACAGATCGCTGTCCGATGGGTTTCGAGCACAGCAGCACGACGGTTCACGCTCGCGACTGTACCGCTGCCGTTGACAACCACTGCGCGCAGTCGACTCCGCTCGAGTCTCAACTTGCTGTTAACGGCGTCTGCTCCAAAACCCGCATGAATGCTGGGTTTCTCGGCCTGTTGTCAGCTACTCTAAATCTTTTACAGTAAGAGGCCGCGCGGATAGGCGACCATCCACCAGTCGTCGTGTCGGTCCCGCTGTGATGCGGGGTGCTGTACGAACCGACGACATGGTGGAGGTGCGTGTTCATCATGCGCGCTTTGAGCAAGGCAGTGGTGGATGTCATCTGGGCAGCGGTCGAGCCGCTGTTGGCCCGTGGGCCCGATGCGCATCCGTTGGGTTGTCATCGGCGGCGGATATCGGATCGGCTGTGCCTGCGGGGGATCATCATCAGGCTGGTGACGGGCTGCTCGTGGGAGTCCGTTGAGCACTTGCTCGACGGTGAGGTGTCCGACACGACGCTGCGGTCCCGCCGCGACGAGTGGGTCGCAGCAGGCGTGTTCGACAAGATCGCGGCCGAGGCGGTCGCGGCATGGGACCGCGTCATGGGCCTGCGGCTTGGCGATGTGTGCATCGACGGCTCGGTCCACAAGGCGCCCTGCGGCGGCGAAGGAACCGGCAAGAGCCCCGTTGACCGGCGCAAACTGGGCTGGAAGTGGTCGTTGGCCACCGACGCGGCGGGCACCCCGGTGGGGTGGGCCGCAGCAGGCGCGAACCGCAACGACATCATGCTGTTCGAGCCCACCATGGCCGAGATCGAACGACACGGCCTGCACCACGACATCGACACGCTGCATCTCGACCGCGGCTACATCGGCGGCCGCGTCGACCGGGCCGCCCACCAGGCAGGCATCACCGACATCGTGCGGCCCTCCAAACGGCCGCCCAGCAGCGCAGCCGTCAAGCCAGTCGCCGCCCCGCTGGGACTGCGCTGGACCGTGGAGCGCACCAACTCGTGGCTGTCGAACTACGGCCAGCTGCGCCGCAACACCGACCGGCGACCCGAGCACCGCACAGCCCAGCTCGCCCTCGCCGTCACGCTGATCATCACCATCAAACTCATCGACCAACGCGACCGCTGGCAACCCCACTGACCCACCTATCCGCTGACGCTCTAAGTGAGAGCCAGCCGAAATGCGCTCGGCCGCTCCTTGTCAAGTCAGCGAGCTGAGGCGGTCGATGGCTGCGTCGAGGACGTCGTGCTGCTTGCAGAAGGCGAAACGGACGAGGTGGCGGCCCTCGTGGGCGTTGTCGTACATGACCACGTTGGGCACTGCCGCGACGCCGATCCGCTCGGGCAGACCCCAGCAGAACTCGACGCCGTCGTCGTGGCCGATCGAGCGGATGTCGGCGGTGATGAAGTAGGTCCCCGACGGCTCGAAGACCTCGAGACCGGTCGAGCGCAGGCCCGCCGACAGCCGGTCGCGCTTGGCGCGCAGGTCGGCGGCCTGGGCTGAGAAGTAGCGGTCGCCGAGGTCCAACCCGGCGGCGATGGCGTGTTGAAACGGCCCGCCGCTGACGTAGGTCAGCCATTGCTTGGCCGTGCGCACTGCTGCCACCAGCTCCGGGCGGGCGCAGACCCAGCCGATCTTCCAGCCGGTGACGGCGAAGGTCTTGCCGCCACTGGAGATGGTGACCGTGCGGTCGGCCATGCCGGGCAGTGTCGCGATGGGGATGTGCTCGCCGTCGAACACCAAGTGCTCGTACACCTCGTCGGTGACCACGATGAGGTCACGCTCGACGGCCACCGCCGCAATCGCTTCCAGCTCGGCCCGGCTGAACACCTTGCCGGTCGGGTTGTGCGGGCTGTTCAGCACCAGCATTCGGGTGCGCGGCGTGACTGCCGCTGCCAGTTCGTCCGGGTCGAACCCGTAGTCGGGCGGCCGCAGCGTGACCACCTTCCGCACAGCGCCTGCCATCGAGATCACCGCGCCGTACAGGTCGTACCAGGGCTCGAATGTCAGCACATCGTCGCCCACCTCGGTCAGCGCCAGGATGCTGGCCGCCAGCGCCTCGCTCGCACCAGCGGTGATGAGCACCTCGCTGTCGGGGTCGACCTCCATGCCCCAGAACCGCTTCTGGTGCCGGGCCACGGCATGGCGCAGTTCCGGGATGCCGATGCCCGGCGGGTACTGGTTCGCGCTGCCACTGCGGATCGCGGCGACCGCCGCTTCCAGCACTTCGGTCGGCCCGTCGGTGTCGGGGAAGCCCTGACCCAGATTGATGGCACCCGTCCGCACCGCCAGCGCCGACATCTCAGCGAAGATCGTCGACTGATAACCCTGCAGGCGCGAACTCAAGAACGGCAGCCGTGCCATGTCGCGGAGGCTAGAGGCTGAGCCGGTAGGCGAAGCCGTGGCCCGAGCGGCCCGTGAGCGCAGCGAACAAGAGCGGAAGACAATTGGTGACGAACCGGGAGGGTGCGCCGTTCAGCGAGCGGTACGAGACGCCTACTGGTAGGACACGAACAGCGGCGACGGTGTCTGAGCGAGCACCTGCTCCGCGGTGGGCGTGGGGAAGTCCTCGTCGTAGAAGTTCTTCCAGCCCCAGTAGAAGCGATGAGCGTCTGGCTCGCCGGTCAACGCCTTCCATGTGCTGTATTTGGTGTTGATCGGACCCTGCCCGTCCATGTGAATCATGACCGCGAGTTCCGCTGGGGTCTCGACGAACTCGCGGTTGGTGATCATCGAGAAGCGGAACTGGTGCAAAATCAACAGCTTCTGAGGCAGGGCCTCGGTACGCACGAGTCCGGCCAGCCACCGAACGACCTGGTTGATCTCAGCCGCATCGACGGTGCCGATCTGCTGCAGGTGCACCTCGCCGGGTCTCAGCCGCCATTCAGGGTCGAGCGCCAAGCCCACATGCGGGAGTCGCAGGAACTCCTCATAGTGCTTGGCCTGCGTCAGGAAATCGGTTCGACCCGACTGCAGGTCCAGCACCACGTACATGTCGTTGGCAGCAGCCGCCTCGATCCACGGCCTGATGTCGTCGAGGGCGGTCTCATTGGAGTAGTCGCCGTCACGACCGGCCCTGGCTGAGGCAACGGTGGCGATGATCTCGAAGGCGAGCACCACATCCGATCCGTCGGCGTCGTAGCCCTGCGCGATGGACGCCAGGCGTTCCATTCCCTCAGCCGGATCCTGCTCGCCCAGCACCCCGAGCTGCGATGTCGCCGGGTGGCCGTACATGGCCACCAGGCGGCGTGCGCGTCCGGGCTCGAACATGAGCAGGCCGCCACCGGGCACTTCGTCGCCGCGACGGATGACCTCCAACTGCCACGCTGCATCGGGGCCGAGGTCCGCGTGCAACTCGACAAGCGCAGCGTCGCGCAGCATCGCGCGATCGGCTGGAGGCATGGCCCGCAGATCTTCGCCAGCAGTCGCCGTCAGCGCTGCCGCTCCGATCTGGCTTCCGAGGGATCCGAACACTGCTGCTTGCTCGGCATTGCCGACGATCCACACCCGCTCGGGGGGAGCATCTCGATGCGGCAGCGCTGCGGCCGGATTGACGGGAACCCATTCGACGTCGAAGCCGGCAAGCCGTTGCTTGAGGCGCTGCTCGTTGAAGCCCGCCGCCACGATCCGCTCCGGCGCGAGACGCCGTATTTCCGTCATCGGCTCGGGCTCTGACCACGATTCGATCAGCAGCAGCGGTCCGCCGATCCCGCGTGCGGCCAGCGTGACGATT
Source organism: Acidimicrobiales bacterium (assembly GCA_965116715.1). Taxonomy (GTDB): domain Bacteria; phylum Actinomycetota; class Acidimicrobiia; order Acidimicrobiales; family Poriferisodalaceae; genus Poriferisodalis. Next base: position 2,836,498 of record OZ220724.1, on the reverse strand, counting down.
GCCTCGGCATCATCGGCGAACGCCAGACCGATCTCGTCGGCGCAGTCGTAGAGGGCGCGCGAAATCTGGACGCTCCCGAGCGCCGCTGCGGCGGTGTCAATTGCCAGGTCGGCGGCTGAGTCCCGCGGCGAGCAGTCGCGAACGGTCGCAACAGGCTCAAGCGGTTCGGAGGCATCGGGCACAGCGATGGCGTTCGTCTCGGCGGGGCCGGCATCCGCCTGGCCGGGGCTGCCAAGCTCGGTTGTCTCCTGCGTCTCCGACATGCTGGGCTGACACCCGTACGCCAGCAGGGCGAGCACTGCGAGGACGGCCGTGGCGAGCACCGCGCCGGCAGTGTTCGGCCTAGCGCCGTGCCGACGGGCCGGCCTGGGTCCGGTGACCGGTGCGCGCCCAGCGGCCGGTGAGGGTCTCGTCACGTCCGGAGAAACTATTGAGTGAGACGGCAATACTGGCGGCATGCCGACACCAGAGCTGAACCCCCATGTTCCCGCCCGCTATGACACTGCCGGGGTTGACTTGGCGTCGATCGACGGCGTGCTGTCCACCACCCGCTCAGTGCGGCTGCGGCTGGACCTCGAGCGTGAGGTGCCGCACGACATCGTGCTCGACTGCATCGACGTGGCCGAGCAGGGACCAGGCGGCGGCAATCAGGCCAGCCGGCGGTGGCTGCTGATCCGCGACCCGGCCCAGCGGCAGGCGATCGGCGACATGTACCACTCGATCGTCGGCGCGTTCATGCAGCGCGGGCGCGATGCGACGGCGGGAACCGGGCACCCGATGGAGCAGGTGATGAAATCGGCGTTCCACCTCGCGGAGCACCTCGCCGAGGTGCCGGTCATCGTCATCCCCTGCGTGTGGGGGGTCCACGACAACAGCGGCAAACCGGGCCTGTTCGACTCGGTGCTGCAGTCGGCGTGGAGCTTCTGCCTCGCGGCCCGCGCCCGGGGCCTCGCCACGGCATGGACCACCGCCATTCTCAACAAGGAGGACGAGCTGCGTGAGGTGCTCGGCATCCCCGAGGGGGTCACGCCCGTGGCACTGCTGCCGCTGGCGTATGCGAAGGGCACCGAGTTCGGCTCCGTGCCTCGCCGACGCGCCAACGAGATCGCCTACGTGGACGGCTGGGGCCGCACCTGGGAGGCCCGGGGCGACGAGACAGCCGCTCGCACCCTGGGCGAGGGGCCGGGCGCCACGGTCGAAGTCGACATCGACGCGCCCGCGGAACGCGTGTGGGAGATCGTCAGCGACATCAACGCCGGGGCCGACTTCTCCGAGGAGTTCGTGCGTGCCGAGTGGGCACCCGGCTACGACGGTCCCGCCGCCGGCGCCAAGTTCATCGGCCACAACCAGCACCCCGCCATCGGCGAGTGGAACATCGACCTCACCGTCACCGAGTACGAGCCGAACGTGCTCTTCGGCTGGGCGACCGGCGAGACTGAAGAGGTTGCCGGCGCCCGCTGGCGCTACGAGATCGACGTGCTGCACGGCCAGCGCTGCCGCCTGCGCCACACGGTGCGGATCGGTCCCGGTGAATCCGGCCTCACCATGGCCATCACGGCGATGCCCGACAAGGAGCCTCGCATCCTGTCCCGCCGCCAGGACGAGCATCTGGCGAACATGACGCGCTGTGTCGAAGGCATCAAGGCGCTCGCCGAGGGCAGCGCTTGACCCCAGCCTCATCGGTGGGCCGGTGGGCTCCGAGCCCTACCGGCGACCTGCACTTGGGAAACCTGCGCACCGCGCTGCTGGCATGGCTGTTCGCCCGCTCTGCGGGCGGAAGGTTCCTGTGGCGGTTCGAAGATCTCGACAACGCCGTGCGGCCCCAGTACTACGAGGCGCAGCTGCGCGACATCACCGCGCTCGGGCTCGACTGGGATGGCGAGCCAGTCCGCCAGAGCGACCGATTGGACCTGTACCTCGACGCCATCGCCGACCTGCGCCGGCGCAGCCTCACCTACGAGTGCTTCTGCACCCGCCGCGAGATCGCCGAAGCCGCAGCAGCCCCGCACGGCCCCTCCCCCGAAGGTGCCTACCCAGGCACCTGTCGCCGTCTCTCACGGGCTGAGCTCGAACAGCGACGGGCTGACGGCCGGCCTCCGGCGCTCCGGCTACGAGCCGGTGGCGACGACGTGGGGTCCGCTGAGCTAACGGTCATCGACCGCCAGCTCGGCACCTACCGGGGCATCGTCGACGATTTCGTGCTCCAGCGCGGCGACGGCACCCCCGCCTACAACCTCGCAGTGGTCGTGGACGATGCCGCCCAAGCCGTGACCGAAGTAGTGCGAGGCGACGACCTGCTGCCGTCCACCCCCCGCCAGCTGCATCTGGCGCGCCTCCTCGGCCTCGCACCGCCGTCATACGCCCATGTCCCACTCGTGCTCAATCCGCAAGGCCAACGCCTAGCCAAGCGCGACGGCGCCGTCACACTGAGCGACAGGCTCGCCCTCGGCGAAACAGCGCTCGACGTGCTCAACCTGCTGCTCGCGAGCCTCCAACTCGAGTCCGTGTCGCATCCGGACGATCTGCGTCACGTATCACAGCGGTTCGACCCAGCATCGCTCCCACGCCAACCCTGGGCATACGAACCCCCGGCACCCAACGGGTAAGACACAGATGTCATAGCTGTGGAGGCGGCTAGGCGCTACTCCATCACGCGCAGCTGCCCCGGGATGAACATCTTCTTCAGCTTGCGACCCGGGAACACCGGCGCCAACGCGATCGCAGCCAGCGCCAACACGAACGACAGCGCCATCTCCCACCAGCTCACCGACACGATCATGCCGATGTCGGGGATCGCCGCCGGCATCTGGAACAGCGCCATCCACAGCAATATGGCGTAGCCGAACAGGCCGCCGAGCACCACCGCAACGACGCCCAGCAGCAACCCCTCCACGGAGAGATTCGCGATCACCCGTCGCACGGGAATCCCGTAGGCGAACATCGTCGCATGGTCCCGGGAGCGCTCGTCCACGCTGATGTTGGCGGTATTGAACGCAATCAGCATCACGAGGAAGATCACGAAGATCCGCGTGATGAAGAACACGCCCTGGGACTGCTGCAGCGAATCCTCCAAGGACTGGAATGTCTCACCCAGACCCTGCACCAAAGACACGCCTTTGCCGCTGCCGAACAGCGATCGCTTCACGTCGTTGAGGCTGCTCCCGTCAGCCGGCACACCGGTCACGATGTTGGCGAGACCGCCGAAGCCCCACGTCGACGTCTGCGAGAGATCCATGTAGGCGTTCAGCCGCAACGGGTGCGGATGGGTCGCTGCGACCGGCAGCAGGCGAGTGCTGTTGGTGAACGCTCCGTCGACGAGCGCTGGGTGCGTCACGACAACGTCGTCGCCGATCCCCACGCCGAGGTCGCGGGCCGCCTTGTCGGCGAGCACGATGCCAGACGCTCCCCGAGACAGCGAGCCTTGCGTCGCGGTCGGCGTCCACACGGTGCTGCCGAAGTCGACAAAGCGGACTGCGAGATCGAGATCGACGGCCTCGTCGACGTCTCCATCAGGCACGGCAGCGGTGACATTGGCTCCCAGCACCATGGCCGCCTCGCCGGATTGCACCGTCGGATTGGCGAGCACGTCTTGGACTTGCGGTGAGTTCACCAGGTAGAGGGAGTCCAACTGCACGGTGAAGCGGTCGGGCTCGCCGCCGAGAAGTTCTTCGTTGCCGTCGTCGAGCGTGGTCGTGAACGTGCTGCCCAGCCCCAGCATGGCGAACATGATCGCGAGGCTCATGGTGAACGTCAGCAGCGTCAGGAACGTCCGGCGGGGCGCTCTCATCAGGTTCCGGAAGGGCATTCGCTCCAGACTGCGGCCGGGCAGGGGGATGCGGCTGATGATGGGTCCCAGGCTCCCGCCCCGGGACGCCAAGTGGCTCGAGCGGATCGCGTCGACCGGCTTCACCCGGACGGCGCGCAGCACAGGCCAGAGCACGGCAAGCACCGGGACGGCGAACCCGAGCGCCATGGCCTGCCCGTAGATGGCTGCCTGGAACGGCTGCTCGAAGATCGGCAGCCACGCGACCTCCTGCACGACGCTCACCGTCTGGAATGCGATTGCGTAGCCGACGACGACGCCCAGGATCATGCCGATGATGCCGATCTGCAGGCCGATGAGCAGCGGCCGGATGACGATCGACCGGGGACGCTCGCCGACCGCCATGGAATTGCCGATCTCTCGCCGCTGCGCTTCGACCATCCGCGCGGAGAAGTTCAGTGCGGCGAATGCTGCACCCACAAAGAGCAGGAGCGAGATGGCGTTGTAGATGCCTTGGTCGATCTCAGGCGAGCCGGTCAAGCCGATATACGACGGCGTCGCCTCACGGGTGATGACATCCAGCAGCACACCGTCCTGCGACGCTGCGGCTTCGACGAGCTGCTCGGACACCGCCGCAGCATCGGCACCGGGCTCGAGAGTCAGCACGAGATCGTTGACGACGCCGGGGCGACCCGAGATGTCCTGCGCGGCAGACAGCGGTGCAAACAGCACAGCCAGGTTCGACTTGCCGAGCGAACCGTTCCCCTCGATGATCAGGAAGAACTCGGGCGACACGGCAGCGCCGACATAGTCCACGTCGACATCGCCGCCGACGGTCAGCGTGCCACTCGTCGGCAGGTCCCAGAATGTGGCGAAGCTCCGGTTGATCAGCACTTGCGGTGTTGCGGCACCCGATGCCGGACGGGCAGAGTCGTCGATCAGGTAGACGTCGTTGACGACCGGTTGGCTCCCCGAGACGTCCATGCCGACGATGCGCCCGTGCACCAGCAGTTCCTCGTCGCCGGCGACGGTCTCGACCTGGGTGTCGAACAGAAGGCGTTCGTTGTAGCGGTCGATGCCCTCGATCTCGCTGGCAATGCGGGCGAGCGAGCCCGCCGGCACCTCCCCGCCCTCGCCGACCGTGGCACGCAGGTCATACATGCTGGTTGCTTCGAGGCTCTTGTCGATGGAGATGAGCCGCCATTGCGTGACGCTCGAGAGCCCCGCGTACAACCCGATGCCGATCGCCAAGGTGAAGCCGATGGCCACGATCTGGATCCAGCGTCTGCGGGCGTCCCGCAGCGACCACCTCAGCCGGAGGAGCTTCATGCCCGGGACCTACCAGCGCAGCTCGGACAGCGGGGTCTTGCCGCCTTCGGGCGGGCCGTCGCTGATGATCTGCCCGCTGCTCATCTCGACCACACGGTCGGCCATGCGGGAGATCTCGCGGTTGTGCGTCACCACCAGCACGGCCCTGTCCTGGTTGGCCTGCTCGGCGAGCAACTCGAGAATCTGGGCACCGGTCTTGAAGTCCAGCTCGCCCGTGGGCTCATCCGCGAGCAGCACCGGATTGCCGGTGGCAAGCGCTCGTGCGATCGCGACGCGCTGCTGCTCACCGCCCGACAGCTCGTGGGGGAAGTGCCCCAATCGGTGGCCGAGCCCGACGGAGTCAAGGATGTCGGCGGGCGAGGCTGTTCCGCTCTTGCCGGAGACGTCCATGCCGAACTCGACGTTCTCGGTTGCCGTCAAACCCGGGAAGAGGTTGAAGCTCTGGAAGATGAAGCTGACCGTTTCACGCCTCAGCGCGAAGAGCTCGCTGCGGCTTGAGGTGGTGAGGTCGCGCCCTCCGACGACCACCTTGCCCGACGACGGTGAGTCCAGAGCCCCGATGATGTTGAGCGTCGTGGTCTTGCCGCTGCCGGACGCACCGAGGACGACGACGAACTCGCCGGTGTCGACGTGCAGGTCGATGCCGGCCAGCGCCGTCACCAGCACCGGGCCGACTTCGTAGTGCTTGGTGACGCCTTCAAGATCGATCACGGCTCAGAACTCCTCGTCCACCAAGAAGACCGACTGCGCTGACCCTACGCGCATCTCGAAGTCTCCCGCGCGCATTGAACTCTGTCAGCAGCTCGGCCAGTAGCTGAGCGGTCGCTGCTCGGGCGGCGGCACCGGCCGGTTGGCCAGCATCCGCAGATCGGAGATGAGCACGCGGCGGGTGTCGGCCGGGTCGATCATCTCGTCGATGCGCATGGTGCCGGCGGCGTCGAACGGATTCGTGGCCTCGGCGACCTCGGCGACCAGCTTCAGGCGTTCGGCCTCGCGCTCATCGGCATCGCCCATCCGGTCCAGCTTCGAACCGAAGGCCACGTTCACGCCGACTTCGGGATCCATGAAGCCGATCTCGGCACCCGGCCAGCAGTAGATGCCGTGGCTCGGCATGCGGGAGCCGTTCATGGCCTGCCATGCCAGGCCGAACGCCTTGCGCAGGCACACCGTCAGGGTCGGCGTGGACGCATTCTGCAGCGCATGCATCATGCGCATGCCCCAGTGCAGCATCAGGTCGTGCTCGACCCGCTTGCCCACCATGAAGCCCGGCACGTCCACCAGGAAGACCATCGGGATGTTGTAGGAGTCGCAGACCGTCGCCAGCCGGATGATCTTGTGACAGGCCTGCGGATCGAGCGTGCCCGCTCCGAACATCGGGTTGTTGGCGATGACGCCCACCGCGTACCCGTCCAGCCGGGCGAGCGCGCACACCACATTGCGGGCGTAGTTCGGCTGCAACTCGAAGACCGAGTCGGGATCGCAGATGCGAGCCACGACGCGCCGCATGTCGTAGCCGCGTGTACGGCGCGCGGGAACCATGCGCGCCAGTTCGGGGTCGGGCCCGTCGCCGCCGCGGGGCTCGGCACGCGGCGCCGGCTCCCACGCGTTCGACGGCAGGTACGACAGCCACCGCCGGATGGCGGCATATCCCTCTTCGTCGGTGTCCACGCCGAGATCGATCTGGCCCGTCTTGCGGGAGTGCACGTCCACGCCGCCGACGTCCTCGAACGAGATGACTTCGCCGGTGGCGATCTCAAAGACCTTCGGCGACGTCACGGCCAGGCACGAGCCGCGCACCATCACCACGTAGTCGCTGAGCGCCGACAGGAACGACGAGCCGCCGAACGACTGCCCGCAAATCATCGTGGCCATCGGCACCCGGTGCCGTCGCTGGGCCATCTCGAACATCGCGCCCGGCTCGGAGATCCCCTCCGAGCCCATCAGGTCGGGAATGCGGCCGCCGCCCGTCTCGCCGAAGTGGACGATGGGAATGCCCATCGCGAGCGCCCGGTCGTACAGGCGGCTCTCCTTGCGGGTGCCGACGATGGAGCTGGAGCCCCGCAGCACCGTGATGTCATCGCCGAACACGGCAACCGGGCGTCCGTCGACCTCGGCGTGACCGCCGATCTTCCCGTCGCCGGGCGTGATGTCGCGCATCTCCGGACGGAGCGATCGACTGAACGTGCCGATCTCGCGGAACGTGCCCTCGTCACAGAAGGCGTCGATGTGCTCGCGGATCGTGCGATCGCCCTCTTGGGCCATCGCCCGCACCTTCGACGCGCCGCCCATGTCCCGCCGGATCGCCTCGGCTCGGGCCGCCATCTCGGCAACCCGTTGCTCGTGGCTGATCGCGTCGCCGTCACCGTATTCAGCCATTGCTTCTCTCCTGCGCTGTCGCCTGCCGCTTATGCATCCGCGTAGTCGGCGAGGATCTGCCCGTAGGTCTCGCCGAGCTGGGGCGGCCGTCGCCCCGGCACCATCACCTGGCTGACGCCGAGCTCGACGAGCTGATCGAGGTGGGCCCGATCGGTCCCGCCGGTTGTCCACATCTCCACCGCGTCGGGGTCGCGTCCCGCGGCCTCGGCAGAGCGGCGTGCCGATTCGAACAGCCCCGCCAGCACCTCTGCGGGCCGTTCGGCCGGGAAGAACACGTCACCCAGCTCTCCGGCGCGCCGGGCTGCACGATCGCTGTGGCCGCCCACCAGGATCGGCACCGGCTGCTGGATCGGCTTGGGCTGGGAATACACCGGGTCGAAGTCGACGAATTCGCCGTGGAACTCCGCCTCCTCTTGCGTCCACAGCACCTGCAGCGCAGCGATGTACTCGTCGGTGCGCGCACCCCGGCGGTCGAACGGCACGCCGAGTGCGTCGAACTCCTCACGCAGCCATCCCACGCCGATGCCGAAGTCAAAACGCCCGCCGCACAGGCGGTCCAGCGAAGCGATCTCCTTCGCCAGGATCAGCGGATTGCGCTGGGGCAGGATGAGGATGCCGGTCGCCAGCCGGATGCGGGTCGTCACCGCGGCGGCATAGGCCAGCCAGATGAGCGGGTCTGAGTGGTCGAGCTGGCTCGCGCCCTTGAACAGGCGACCGCCCTCGTCGTAGGGATAGGTGGAGCTGTACGACTTCGGCACCACCACGTGCTCGATCGCCCACAGCGAGTCGAAGCCGACTTCCTCAGCAGTCTGGGCGGTCTCCTGCGCGGCAGCGCCGTCGACGTTGCCCATCAAGTTCGCCGAGATCAGGCCGAATCTCATGAACTGTCCCCCGTTCGCTGCGCCCGGATGGCGCGGCGGCGAACATCATGGCCGATCAGCGGCTGGAGTGCCCGTTCAGAAAATCACTTGACGCAGCGATGCCTCCGTTGTGGGCTCGCAGCCCGTGACCGACCAGGAATTCCTGCGCAAGCTCAACCGCTACGCACGCAGACACGGATTGAGGGTCGAGTACCTGCCCAACCGCGGCAAAGGCAGTCACGCGCAGATTCGACTTGGCGAACGTACGACTACCGTGCGGCGTGGGGAACTCGGTCCGGGTTTGCTGCGCACGATGCTGCGGGATCTCGACATCGACAAGAGGGACTTCTGATGCCGATGCGCTACGCCTATCCCTGCATCATCGAACGCGATGAAGAGGAAGCTGAGGCGACGAGGCGGACGTGCTACCTCGCGGTCTTCCCAGACGTCCACGCGGCACACACGGGCGGCTGGTCGGTGCAGGAAGTGAACGACAATCTGCGGGACTGCCTCGAAACGGCGTTGAGCTTCTGCATCGACGGCAACGAGCCGCTGCCGCAGCCCAGCGAGCCCGCACCCGGCCAAGTGCTCGTGGCAGTGTCGCCGCCTGTGGCTGCACAGTTCGCCCTCCACGACGCCATGCTCGCTGCGAACATCACTGCCACCGAAGTGGCGAGCCGTATCGGCATGCGTCCCTCCCATGCCCGCCGCCTCACCGACATCTTCAAGCCCGCCAAGCCCGACCAGATCGAGCGAGCGCTCTCCGCTGTGGGCCTCCAGATGGTCTGCGAAGCTGCCCCGCTCGAACAATGGACACCAAGCCCTGAGCCAGCCCCGACGCTCTGATCGGCCCACGCCGCTTGGAGTGGATGGACGCCTCATTGACCGTCGTCGGCAAGCGGTGCCGATCTGTATAGCATTGTTCTTGTTTTTTGCCTAGTGAGTTTCATGTTTTTTGCGCTATGCATACGATATATTTTGCCCGATGGAGCAGGATTCGCTGACGCCGGCGGGATACCTGCCCCGCGTGGTCGACGCCCAGATGACACGCCTGCTCCAGATCGCGCCAGCGGTGGTCGTGGAGGGCGCCAGAGCCTGCGGCAAGACGTGGACGGGCCGGCGTTTCGCCGCCAGCGAGATCCGGTTCGACGACCTCGACTCCACCCGGCTGCGGCTGGCCATCGAGCCGAGGTCCTTTCTGGAGGGGGCCACGCCGCGACTGCTCGACGAGTGGCACCTCGCGCCTGGCCTGTGGAATGCGATGCGCCACGCCTGCGACGACCGTGCTGCGCGCGGGCAGTTCATCTTGACTGGCTCGGTCAAGCCCACCCACGAGCTGACCGATCACAGCGGTGCCGGGCGAGTCGCCCGCTTGCGGATGCGCCCGATGTCGCTGTTCGAGTCCGGGGACTCGACGGGCACCATTTCGCTGCAAGGACTGCTCGACGGCGAGCCGTGCGGCGCTGACGCTGCCCGCTCGGGCGCCTCGGTCATCGAGCGCACGGCTGACCTCGTCTGCCGCGGCGGTCTGCCCGACCTCATCGGGCTGAATCCGCTGGACGCGCTCGACCGTCTGCGTGACTACCTCGACGACATCGCCCGCATCGACCTCGCCACCGGCGACCCGGCGGCGCATGACCCGGCAAAGATGCGCGCCCTGCTCACCTCGCTTGGACGAAACGAGGCAACCTCCGCATCGGTCAAGACGCTGATCGACGACACCGCCGGCGCCGGCGGCGCCACGAGCCGCGAAACCGTCCGGCGCCATACCGCGCGGCTCATCGAGGCGTTCGTCATCGAGCCGCTCGCGGCATGGGCGACGCATCTGCGCAGCAAGGCGACGCTGCGAGTCAAGCCCAAGCGCTACTTCGCCGACCCCTCACTGGCAGCCGCTGCGATTGGCGCCACCCCTCACGGCCTGCACAGCGATCTCGAGACGCTCGGCTTGCTGTTCGAGTCGCTCGCGATCCGCGATCTGCGCGTCTACGCGCAGGCCTGCAGAGCCGAAGTTCGCTACTACCAGGACAGCGCGGGCCACGAGACCGACGCCATCATCACCCGTGGACATCGAGACTGGGCGGCGGCGGAGATCAAGCTCGGAGGCCCGGTGCTCATCGAGAAAGCCGTCAACTCGTTGCGCTGGCTGCGCGACAACGTCGATACCGAACGCGTGGGCGCCCCCCGACGGCTCATCGTGATCACTACGTCGGGTCACGCATACGAAACCGCCGACGGCATCGCCATCGTCCCCCTCGACCAACTGGCACCCTGACAGCCCAGCACCGATCGGCGGCTGGCTATGCGGCGGCGGTGGCCAGTTCGGTGGCTGCGAGGCCGACGGGCGGGGTGTCCCACTCCTTGAGCACCGGCAGCACTTCGGTGGCGAACAGGTCGCGATTGCGGCGGGCTTCGGTCCATGTCATGCCCGCGAAGCTCAGGTTCGGGAAGAACGCCGCCATGTCGATCTTGTCCCTGATGACCTGGATCTTCTCGAGAACCTGATCGGGCGTGCCGAAGGGCATCAGGCGGGCGAAGTCCTCAGCGGCACCGCGGGCACCGTGACGATCGATGTACTTGGAGATGCCCTCGTAGAACTCGTATCCCTTGACGCCCTCGTGCGGCCGCTTGGGGCCGAACTCGTAGTGCTTCATGACCGTGCCGTAGTAGTTGCAGATGTGCTCCATCGCCTTCTCCTCAGCACGATCGGCTTTGGTGTCGACGAAGCAGAACCCGCCCGACAGCGGCGGAGGCGGCGGTGCGGTGTGGTGCTTGACCCACTCGCCGTGATAGGCGGCGAAGTCGGCCTCGACGATCTCCCACGGCTTCTGGGGGATCACCAGCAGGCCGATGCCGAGCTGTGCCATGAGCGGCATGCCCTCGGGCGACACGGCGGCGGCGTAGGTGCGGCCCTTGAAGGAGTGCTCGGGCCGGGGACGGATCTCGCGGCGGGGCTGCTGCACGAACTCGCCGTCGTGCTCCACGTAGCCCTGCTCGAGGCCCTCGATGAGCATCTTGGCGTACTCCAGGAAACGCTCCCGGCTGGAGTTCATATCCACCCGGAAGCCCTCGTATTCGATCCTTGCCAGGCCGCGGCCGATGCCCAGGATGAGCCGGCCGTCGGACAGGTTGTCCAGCACGGTCACCTGCTCGGCCACACGCATCGGGTCGTGCCAGGGCAGCACGATCACCGCAGTGCCGAGCTGAAGATTTGTCTTGCCTGCGACCCAGGTCAGGAACTGCACCGGGTCGGGGCACATCGTGTAGTCGGTGAAGTGGTGCTCCACCGTCCAGATCGAGTCGAAGCCGAGATCCTCGGCTTCCTCGACCATGCGGATCTCCTGCTCCCAGACCTCACGGTCCGAGAGTGCGTTCTCGGGATTCTGGAAGACGGCCGAGTAACCGACGTGCATGACGTGCCCCCTGGGTCTGGCCGCCGATGTCGGGGCCAAAATCTAATGTTAGGCAGATTCTCGGACCGCCGCGGCCGTGCAGTCGTGGCCGCTCCTGATGCGTCCGGTGCATGCTCAGCGGCCGGGCGGTTAGCGTCACCAGCGAGTCAAACTAGGAGAGTTCGGTCATGGAGACGACGGCGGTAGCGCGCAGCATGCGCGGCTCAGTGGGAATGCTGGCGATGGACTGGCTGATGGACCCGTCAACGCTGGAGAAAGCGGCACAACGGGGCATGGCCGAAGGTCTCGGGGCCTACGCAACCGGACGGCTGGGCGTGCTCGGCGAGTGCCCGGTCGACAACGTGGTCGCAGCGGCGTTCTTCTGGAATCCCGACACCATGCGCTCGGCAACCGAAGCGGGCCGTGCGGTGATGAACCCGTCGCAGGGGGCGCTGATCTGGGCGGACATTTGCACTGAGTACGGCGAGAAGCGACTCGCCGGGATGGACGGCGCCGAACGCTTGGGTGAGCTGCTCGAGCGGGTCGTGGACGCTGCGGTCCCGCAGGGTGCGCCGACCTTTGTCGGCTGGCGGGACATGCCCCGGCCTGGCGAGCCCGGGCCGGCTCATGCGTTCTTCATGGCCCAGATCATGCGCGAGCTGCGCTTCGGCCGGCATGCGGTTGCCGTGCAAGCGCTGGGCATGGGGCCGCTCGAGGCGATCCTGTCGGGTCCAGCCGGCGAATGGAACGCCGAGTTCTTCGGCTGGCCCAAGCCCTATCCCGACGTCAGCCACCTTGCCGACGCCCGCGACGAGATCGAGTCGCTCACCGACAAGCTGCACGCGCCCGACTTCGAATGCCTGACGCCCGAGGAGCGGGCCGAAGTGCGCGAGCTGGCCAAGGCAGCCCGCTTCCACAACCCCGACGAGTAGCCGCTACTGCGACACGGCGCGAAACCCGGTTTCAGGGGAACAACCGACGAAATTCCGCGCAGGCGTCCTCGAGTGACGCTGGCGACGGCTGTCGCAGGTGCCGCTCATGGCACATCCGGACTAGATGGTTAGTTCCAAGGGTTAGTGGTCGTAGGCGGTCAGTGAGCGTGGTGGCCGGTGGGGGTGGTAGGTCTCGTTGTGCCAGATGGCGGCGGTGAGGGCGAGCAGGCGGGTGGCGATGCGGACGGCGACGCCTGTGCGGGTGCGGCCGCGGTGGCGTTCGAGGCTGAGTTGGCCTTTGAGTGTCCAGTTGATCGATTCGATGATCTGGCGCAGCGGGCGCAGGAGCTTGGCACCGGGCCGCGGGGTCTCGGTGCGGGTGGCGGGCCGCAGCATGGTGATGCCGGCCGAGCTGAGGCCGGTCTCGAAGGCTTGGGAGCGGTAGCCCTTGTCGGCGATGAGGGTCTGGCCCCGTCGGCCCAGGCCGGCTTGGTCGATCATGGCGGCGCAGACGTCGCGTTCGTCGGCTTTGGCTCCGGCGAGCGCGAAGGCGACCGGCAGCCCTGCGGGGGTCGCGATCAGGTGCAGCCGCAGGCCCCAGAAATAGCGGGAATGCGACGCGCACCAGCCGTATTCGGCCCAGTCGGCGAGGCCCGAGCGCTTGGCGGTCTCGCGGCTGGTGCCGCACCCCACGGGGGTGGAGTCCACCAGCCAGACGTCGTCGTTCCACGAGACGCACTCGCGCGCCAAAGCAGCAATGACCCGGGCGATCGTGTCGGCGCAGCGCCGCAGCCGCTTGTTGTAGCCGTCGCGGTTGGGCACATACGGGAACCACGGCCGCAGATGCTCATGCGCGAAGCGCACGAACTGCGATTCGTTGTCATAGCCCAAAAGCGCCGAGACCACCGCCAAGGTGACCAGCTCCGCGTCGGTCAGCCTCGGCGCGATCCCCACCTCGGGCCGCTTCGGCGCCCAACCGGGATTCGCTGCCAACAGGTCATCGATCCTCACATACAGTGCAGTCGCGAGGGTGTCCAAGTCCGGGCCCATGCCAAGAACCTCCAAGATCGAGGCGTGAATACACACCCCGAGCTTGGACACCCTCACCCCCTAACCGGTGGACCCCACCCCTTGGAACTAACCATCTAGTTCAGCGGCGTGGGATGCACACCGGCGCTCCTTGTCGAGCTTGGGATAGTCCTTGGAGGACTCGTCTACGTCCTCGCCAGCCAAGTAGGCGAGCCAAGTCTCAATTTCCCACGTGGGCACACAGATGAGCACCCGATCCATCTCTTGCGGAGCGGCAATGCCTGCTTCCGTGCACGCTTCACGGAGTTGGCGCTGGCGGGCGGCAGCACCGTCGGCATCGCCGTCCACTACTACGACAAGACATGCCTCAACGGCTCGCTGGCGCAGTGCGCGGACTTCTGCTGGGAATCGCTGCATGATCATCTGGACCGCGGAACCCCTGCCAGCCACCACGGGCAACCGCCGGATCTTTCTGGATGCCCAGCCCATGCGCTCGAAAAAGCGGAATGCGAATGCTTGATGTTGTCGATCTTCGCAGAGCAGGATGATTTCGGATCGTCGCCTCACTCGTCCCAGCCCCGGGCGATGAGTTCAGAGTAGGCAACGCCAGCATCGAATAGCTCCTCGTCTGGACGAGTGCATGAGGTCGCGCCATCCGAATCCCGACGCAGCACGAGACCAGCATGGCCGCTCACAAGATCGATGATTTCTGGATGGTGCGATGCAAGCACGACTTGGGTGAGCCCCTCCTCACAGGCCTCCTCGATCTCTGCGAGCCATGGTTGGATCTCGCGCAGACTCAAGAAATTCTCGGGCTCATCAATAACCAGCAGTCCAAGATGCTGCCGACCGAGGTGGACAAGGCCGTACAGAACCATCAATGCACGTTGGCCGTCGGAGAGCTCGTCCAGTGCCACGGCAATCTGTTGATTGGCGATCCAGAAATCAACCATGCACGCGCGCGTCGCAACGCCAACCTTCTCCAAGCGCATACTCCGAAAATCGCGAATCGATGCCTCTAGCGCACCCTCGTACGCTGCAACGAGCCGCGGGCTTTCCTGAACGATGTGCCGATACCAGTTGACGAGGTTTGAGGCGTCAGATTCGAGCCACGGATCTTCACGATCCGAGTGAGCACGCACCGACTCCGGGCGGATCGTGAGAATCGTGGAGTTACGGAGGAAGTCGACACACCGCGCCAACCGTTGGTTGTCGTGTCGGTGCTGAACTCGCGCCAATGCGGATTCTGTCCAATCTGCTGAGTAGACCGGACCAGGACTGTGGTCGTCCCTGTAGAGCTGAACATCTCCGTCAGCGAACTCGAACAGTGGCCACACCCCATCAAACAACGCCTCCCTCCGAATGCGAGCCCGACCTTGTTCCACGTCGTGTTCGACCTCAAGCGTGTACGTACACGTGTCACCGCGCAGTTCTGTCTCAATCTCGATGGTCTGCATCGCCGACTCCTGCCAACGATTGAGAGTGCCCGCGGGAAGTACACCGTCATCGGTAATCCTGCTAGTCCCACGCAGGAGAGATCTGACGGCACCGAGCACTCCGAACATGGCGGACTTGCCGCTGCCATTGTCGCCGATGAGCAGGTTGAATTCGTCAAAGTGAGCATCGAGACCGACAAAGCACTTGTAGTTGTCTACGCAGAGGCGTCGCAGCATGGCAGTCTCACTCCGATCTGGTTCCGCAGGGTACCGGGGTGGACTTTCACCGCTTGAGCGCTTCTTCCTGCCGGATGCCATCGGCGAGCAGGTGCTGGTGCTCGCCGAGACGTGGTGCGCGGGTTGCACGCCACGGCGTCGCTGAGAACTTGTAGGGCGCGCCCGGGTAGGTCACCGCAGTTCCGTCGTGGTCGATCTCGACCGGGAAGCCGCGGGTCACGAAGTGCTCGTCGGCCAGCATCTCCTCGGGCGAATACACGATCCCGCAGGCGAGGCCGATCGACTGCAGGCCCACGAACAGCTCATGCGCGCCG
This sequence comes from Acidimicrobiales bacterium, assembly GCA_965116715.1. Lineage (GTDB taxonomy): Bacteria > Actinomycetota > Acidimicrobiia > Acidimicrobiales > Poriferisodalaceae > Poriferisodalis. Next base: position 2,820,833 of record OZ220724.1, on the reverse strand, counting down.
AGCCGCTCGGCCAGGAAGTTGACGGTGTCGCGACCCGCTCCGAACACTTCGGCGCTGAGCGGGTCGGCGTCGAGATGGAGGATGTCGATCTGCTCGTAGCTCTCGCCCAGCCGGAGCAGCTCGGTGTAGGGGCATTCGCCGGCTAGGCCCAGATCGGCCAGCCAACCCATCAGGGCAGCGAACTCGGGTCCCCGCCGGGGTGGCACCCCGGTGTTGAGCCAGCGACCGTCGGCGCAGCGCACCTGGGTGGGCTCGGAGATCTGCGGAAGGGCATGGCGGCCGGTCTGGCGTTGCACCTCGACGTGCTGATTCAGCCAGAAGTAGGTCGCAAACTCACAGGTCAGGTTGGCCGCAGCCAGCATGGAGACGTCGATGAGCTGCCCGCGGCCCGAATCCTCCCGCCACATCAGCGCCGCCATCAGCGTGGCAATGGCGTAGTGGCAGGCCATCTGCAGGCCCTGGTTCCCGCCGCCCCGCACCGGCGGGAGGGCGTGATCGTCGTAGCCGCACGACCACACGGGACCGCCTTCAGCCAGCACGGTGAGATCGGTGGCCGGGGGGTCGGGGCGTTCTCGCCCGTTGTGGGTGATCGACACCCAGACGAGGCGTTCGTTGCGCCCGGTGGCATCGGGCGCTGGTCGGGCTGGCATCGCCGACGTGGTCGACGACGCTCCGCCAAGCTGGCTCCAGTCGAGTCCGAGCGCTGCCAAGCGACCGAGCGGCTCGGCTTCGATCACGACATCGGACGTGCTGACCAAGCGCCGGAAGTCGCCCGCGCCGTCGGCCGCGTCGAGGTCGAGCACCACCGAGCGCTTCGACGTGTTGTAGTGCCACCACCACAGCGCGTGTTCGGGGTCGGGCTGGTCGCCGGCGAACGGCTCGTAGGCACGCATCGGCGACCCGCCGGGCGGCTCCACCACGATCACGTCCGCGCCCATGTCGGCGAGCAGCTTCCCGGCGAGGGCGCATCGTTCCGAGGTCAGCTCGATGACCCGGAGCCCGTCGAGGGGCCGGCGGCTTGCCGGGGCAGCGTCGTCGGGTGCCGCCATCAGATGACGCCTTCGGCTTCCAGCTCGGCAATCTCGTCGTCGCTGCGCCCGAGCACGTCGCCGAACACGTACCGGTTGTCCTCGCCCAGGCACGCAGCACCGCGGCCGATCGCCCAGTCGGTCTCCGACAGGCGGACCGGCAGGCCCTCGACCCGCGTGTCGCCGACAGCGCTGTGCGGCACGGTGACCCACAGGCCCCAGTCGTGCGTTCGAGGATCGCCGTCGATGCGCTCGCTCGGGCGCAGCACCGGCGCAGCGGGCACTCCCGCCTCGACCAGCCGGTGCCCGACGGTGTGCTTAGCGCGCGTCGCTGTCCAGCCGCCGACGAGTTGCTCCAGCTCGCTCTCGTGGGCCAGGCGACCGCTCAGACGCTGCCAGCGCTCGTCGCCGGCCCACGGCTCGCCGACGGCGCCTGCGAAGCGCTGCCAGTCCTCGTCGTCGCGAACGGCAATTGCGACCCACTCGTCGTCGCCGTCGCAGGCGAAGATGCCGTGCGGTGCCATCGCCGGCGATGGGGACCGGTTGCTGTTGGGCATCCCGCTTCGCCGGGCCGGGCGGCCGTTCACCGTGAAGTCCAGCGACGCGGCCCCGTGGAGCGTTCCTGCTGCCTCGATGCAGGCCAGGTCCACCCACTGACCCTCGCCGGTACGCCGCCGGTGATACAGCGCCATGAGGATCGCGATCGCCATGTAGTAGGCACCGGTGTGGTCCATGAAGGAATAGCCCCACCCCGCCGACGGCTGGTCTGGCAGCCCCGACTGGAACGTCAGGCCGGACACGGCCTGCGCGATCGGGCCCCACGAGCGAAAGCTGGCGTAGGGGCCGTCGGCGCCGAAGCCGCAGTTCGAGACGTAGACGATGTCGGGCTTGACGGCGCGCAGCGCCTCATAACCGAAGCCGAGCCGTTCCATCACGCCTGCGGCAAAGTTCTCGGTCACGGCGTCGCTGGCGGCCACCAGTTCACGCAGCAGGTCCTTCGCCCGGTCGTCCCGCAGGTTGAGGGTGATGCCGAGCTTGCCGGCGTTGTGGTTGTTGAATGAGCCTCCGGCTTCGATGCCGCGGTGCTCGCCGACGAACGGCTGTGTACCTCGCAGGATGTCCCAACGACCCTGCCGCACGGGGTCTTCGATGCGGATCACCTCGGCGCCGAGGGCCGCCAGGATCTTGGTGGCGCCGGCGCCCGCAAGCTGCCCGGTGAAGTCGCAGATGCGGATGCCGGCGAGCGCTCCCGGTTCAGGCTTCGGCCAGACGGGCGGGCAGTGATCCGGCCCGATCACGGCACGAGATCGCGCATGGGCGTGCGGGCTCTGCCTGGCTGGTTCGCTAGCGCCCGTGCGCGCTGCTGGCAGTCCTCGAGGGCATCTCGCAGCGTCGCCGTCCACGCTGTCATGTCCGGTCGCCTGGCACGGCCACCGTCAGGTCCGGTCGGCGGGGCGAGCGGCTCCCCCACCACGATGGCGACCTGGGTCCGCTTGGGGAACTTCGCGCCGCTCGGCATCGCCTCGCGTGTGCCCGCTATGCCCACCGGCACCACGGGTGCTCCCGACTTTGCGGCCAGCCATGCAGTGCCATCGAAGACGGGGCCGATGTCGTCGGAGGGCTGGCGTGTTCCCTCTGGGAAGACCAGCATCGCTGCGCCGCCGTTCAGCAGACCGAGCGCTGCACGCATCGCGTCGAGGTCGGCCTCGCCGCGGCGCACCGGAAACGTGCCGATCGAGCGCATGAACCAGCCGAGCGGTTTGGGATGGAAGAGCTCTTCCTTGCCGAGGTAGCGAACCCGGCGCTGGGTGAGGCCGCCGATGAGCGGGCCGTCGAGGTGGCTGCGGTGCACCGGCGCGTAGATCAACGAGCCGTCCGCCCGCAAGCGCTCCTGGCCGGTGACACGCAGCCGGTAGATGCGAAAGAGCAGGATGCGTATGAGCCCCCGCGCCGCTCGCCACGCCAGCGTGCCGGCGAGGCCGTCGTCGGCCAGCAACCCGCCCGGCCCGCGCAGCTTCCATCTGGTCACCAGTCGTGCCACACGGAGATTCTGGCGTCTCCCGGGTGTCCCGCGACGATCCAGAATCCGGGGCCTCACTACGCTGCGGCTATGCCGGTTCCTTCAGACATGGTTGGCGAGGTGATCGGGCCGATCACCCACGATGTGGACGAGCGCTGGACGATGGCGTACGCGGCCTCGCTCGGCGACACGCACGACTGCTATTTCGACACGCTCGCCGACGACGGCGTGGTGGCTCACCCGATGTTCGCCGTGTGCCCGGAGTGGCCGGTGATCGTGGCGGGCCGCGATGTCTCGGATCGCTGGGGCATCTCGCCCGATGAGGTGCGGCGCTCGGTGCACGCCACGCACGACCTGACCGTGCACCGGTTGGTGCGCCCGGGCGACCGCCTGACCACCAGCCTCACGTATTCGGGCGTCGAGCAGCGCAAGCCGGGCACGTTCCAGACCATGCGCATCGACACGGTCGACGCCGACGGCAACCAGGTGGCCACGACCTACCAAGGCGGGATGTATCTCGGTGTGGAGACCGCCGGCGGCAACCGGCCCGACCCCGACGCGCCGGCAGAGCCGGACTTCGGCGAGCTGCCTTCCGAGCCGCTCGTCGAGATTCCCGTGTCCGTTGCGCATGGTGCCGCGCACAGCTACACCGAGTGCGCCCGCATCTGGAACCCGATCCACACCGATGCGGCCGTTGCACGCAAGGCGGGGCTGCCGGGCATCATCCTGCACGGCACCGCGACGCTGGCCTTGGGCGTATCGGCCGTCGTCGACGCCGTTGGCGACGGCAATCCGTCGAGAGTGCGCCGCATCGTCTGCCGCTTCCGTGCCATGGTGCTCATGCCGTCCACCATCACCGTGCGCGTCTGGGACGTGGTCCCGGTCAGCAACGAGAGCGGTGCTGCTCATGCGGTGCGCTTCGATGTGCTGAACGCCGAAGGCGGCCCCGCCGTGGACCGAGGCGTCATCCTGCTGAGCCGCTGACAGCCAAGTCGTCGGGGGCTGACACCAAGCGGTGCCTCCCCGCCTCGAAACCAGCAGTTCAGCTCAGATGCTCGGTGAAGTGATCGAGCGTGCGCTGTTTGGCCAGGGCAGCGGCATCAGGGTGGAAGCTGGCCCGGGCGTCGCAGTTGAACCCGTGGTCGGCTCCGTCGTAGATGTGCACGGCGATGTGATCCCAGCGCTCGGCGATGGCGTGCACATTCTCGAGCGGGATGCCGTGGTCTTCGGTGCCGAAGTGCAGCAGCAGCGGAGCCGTGGGCCGCTCGTCGAGGTGCGGCATGATCTGGCCGCCGTAGTAGCCCGATGCCGCAGCGATCTTGCCGGCCAGGCGGGCGGAAGCCACGTAGCACATCGATCCGCCCCAGCAATAGCCGACAATGCCGACCTTGCCGCCCTCAGACGCACACTCAGCCGCGGCTGAGATGTCGGCCATGACCTGATCGGTGGTGAGGTCGTCGAAAGCGATCTTGCGGCCCACGTCGATGCCCTCGGCGTCGTAGCCCAGCTCGACACCGTCCCGGACACGGTCGAAGAGCGCCGGTGCCACTGCCAGATAGCCGTCGGCCGCATAGCCGTCGGCCACGCTGCGGATGTGGTCGTTCACACCGAAGATCTCCTGCACCACCACGACACCGCCCTTCGGCGGCCCCGCAGGCTCGGCCCGGTAGGCGCTGAAGGTCACGCCGTCTGAAGCTGTCAACTCGATCGTCTGTCCCATGGCGCCAATGTCTAGCGGCCCCCGCACTGTCGAGGCCATAGATGCTGCGATCTTGGCTGCCGCGGCTGCATTTCCTAAGGTGCTCCGCCATGGAGAACGTCGATGCGGCAGCCCGCGAGCCTGACCTCGCCGCCGAGCGACACCGGTGCGAGCGGTGGTTCGTTCACCGAGGCTTGCCGCACCTGATTCACGACTATTCCGCAAGTGCCGATGTGCTCACCCGTGCCGCGCCGTTCCTGGCGCTCGTGGTGTTCATCGAGTTCTTCTTCGTGTTCGGAGACAGGTGGACGGGCTGGGCCCAGGCGGCCGTCTTCGTCGTGGGCCTGACTGTGATGACGGGTGTCGTGGTGTTCGTGAATCTCTTGCGGGGTCGACGGCTGTGGCAGCTCCCCGAGCGGTTCGGCGTCACCGATGTGCTGGCCTATCTCGTGCTTGGCGCTGCCTTTGCCGGGTTGGGATCTTCCGGTTCGGTCGTTGTCGATGCCGCGTTCGCCGCAGGCCTGAACGCCGTGCTGCTGGTCGGCGCGTATGTCGTGACCAGCTGGGGCCTGCTGCCAATGGTGCGGTGGTCGGTGGGCCAACTCTGGCGTCAAGTCGGCCAGATGATGACGCTGCTGGCCAAGTCGCTCCCGATCCTGCTCGTGTTCTCGGCGTTCATCTTCCTGAATGCCGAGATGTGGCAAGTGGCCAACGATTTCACGCTGCCGTTCTTTGGGATGGTGGCCGCGCTGCTGGTGGCGGTCGGGGCGCTGTTGGTCATCATCTCGGTGCGACGCCTTGCAGTGGACATGGCCCGCTTCTCGTCGTGGGCCGATGTGCGGTCTCGCTGTGCGGACACGCCTATCGCGAGTCTGGTGCCAGCGGACGACGCTCCGGCACCGGACTCGCCGCCACTCAGCCGCCGGGCTCGATTCAACGTCAGCCTGTTGCTGTTCGTGGCTCAGAGCATCCAGATTGCGCTGGTTGCGCTGATCGTGACGTGCTTCTACGTGCTCTTCGGCGTGCTCACCGTGCGAGAGAGCACGCTGCTGCAGTGGACGACGCTGAGCCAGCTCACTTGGGAAGACTCGTGGGCGGTGAGTTTCCCGCTCTGGAGCGGGGAACTGCTGTTCAGCCGCCAGCTGATGCTGGTGGCAGCCTTCATCGGGTTGTTCTCCGGTCTGCAATTCGCCGTGTCGGTCGTGCTCGATTCCAGCTACCGCTCAGAGTTCGCCGAAGACATGACCGAAGAACTGCGCGAGGCCCTCGCCGTGCGCGCCGTCTACCACCGAACCCTCGTCACCGACTAGCGCAAACCAGCTCGGAAAGCGGTGTCCCCTGACCGGCTCGCTGGCGGGCTGCGGCAACCTCGTGCTCTTCAGGTAGCACTACGTCGCGAGCATCGAAGTCAGACAGCAAACCGGCAAGTCTGAATCGCGCTCTGATCTCCTCGATTTCGTTCGGCGAGGGCGAGGAATCGGTTCCACTCATCGTCGCAGTCTCCCGTTTCGCTATCGCACGCTATCATCAGGCCAGCATGAGCCAAGGAGGAACGACATGACAGACATCCTGATCCGTGAAGTTCCCGACGATGTCATTGCGGCCGTCGATGCCAACGCGAGCAGGGCGGCACTCTCCCGGGCCGAATACCTGCGCCGGATGCTCGAACGGGAGTGCGCCCGTGCTCCCGAGGTGACGGTAGAGGACTTTCGACGGCTTGCCGAGACGTGTGCCGACGCGAGAGACCCCGAGTTCATTGCCTCCGCATGGCGGTAACCGAGTGGCTCATCGACACCTCGGCGCTCGTTCGCTTGGAGATCTCGGTCGACGCTGACGCATGGACGAAACGAGTCCAACGTGGACTCGTGCGCATTGCGACCGTGACCAAGCTGGAAATCGGCTACTCCACCCGGTCAGCGGGGGATCACAGTGGCACCCTGGGGCGACCACCGGTCAGCGCGATGCCAGTCGAGTATCTGACTGTGGCAGCCGAAGATCGAGCCATCGAAGTTCAACGTGCCCTGGCGCAAGCTGGCCACCATCGTGCGCCGTCCATACCCGATCTGCTGCTGGCAGCCGTTGCTGAACTCGCGGGGCTCACCGTGCTGCATGTTGACAAGGATTTCGAGCTCATTGCGGAAGTCACCGGCCAGCCCGTCGAGCGTCTCACTCTCGAACCGGTCCAGTGAAATCAGTTAGACCCTGCTGATGCGGCGCCGTCGTCATCGGTCTTGTCATCAAACGCATTAGCCAGCCACCGCAAGCGCTGAGCAAGCAGATGAAGTGCTGTGGTCGGAACGTACCGGTGCGCGCCTTCGTCGACGAGATCAAGTCCGTCGAACCACGGTGTCGCGAGCAGGCCCAGCGCAGCCTCGACCTCCGCGAGCGATGCCGAGATCCCTTGGCCAGTCAAGGCGAACTGCACAACCGGCGGAATAGCTGTCCCTGCGTTGCTGTCGTCGATTTCAGAGACGGCCCGAAACACGCCAGACAGCAAGTCACGCAGCCGTCTGTGCCGTTTCCGGGCCTCCTCAAGCGGCCGCAGATCGACCTCGCCACCTGCAGGTCCGCCAGCGGCATCAGCGAACAATCGCTGGAACTCACGCGCGGCCAGAGGCATCTCACCTTGAGAGCAGACAAGCTCTGCGAGCCTCGCCGAATCGAGCACTCCAATGCTCTCGTCTCGTGCGTAGTCGAGCAGCTGGCCCGCCGGTCCCGGTCCGACGATCAGCGCGTAATCGGCACCGTGTTGACCTCGGTGCTTCTTGATGGTCATCAGGTCAACTTGATTCGACGTGAGGCGACCATTGCCGACGGCCTTGACTTCGACAACGGCAGCGAAGCTGCGCGAGGCCGAATCCGTATGGCCGCTCGCCCCCGTGATGCAAGCGCCTTTGACCAGCACATCAGTCTGCCCGGCACCAGAGAGCTGTTTCGCTTCAAGCCCCAAGAAGACAAACGCGTCGCGGACAGCGGCCTCGAATTCCTTGTGCTTGGCACCATCACACGACAAGTTCACGAGTCGTTGGGCGATCTCATCCGCCGTCGCTGATGGGGATACCGAGGTCGAGGGTGGCGTCGTGTCGATCTTGGGTGGCTTCGGCGGGCGGGGTTCGTCGTCAGAACTCGATTGGCGCGGCTCATCGGAAGTGGAGTCCGCAATCGGTGGATGCAAGTCAATGAACTCCAGAAACGCGAGGCCGGCCTCGGTTGCTTCGTACCTATTGTCCGTCAGCTTCTTGACAAGGCCCGCGGAACGAAGCCACGCAGCTCTGACGTCGATCTGGCCACGCGAAGTCCACGCAAGCGAATAGCTCTCATTCGCGAACTCAAGCAGCGCGTCCGTGGACAGCGGCCGCCCAAGCGCCGCAATCATCTCGCCGATGAACTGAACATTGGCGTGGAGCATCCCTGCAACCAACTCCGGTGCGCCCGATTCCAACCAATGGCGCGTCGTCCGAGTTGGCACGTATCCGCCATTTGCGAGCGCGAGAATTCCTCCGCGCCGAAGTCCCTGAAGCCCGAATCTCGCATTCGATTCGGAAATGCCGTACTGAAGGCGATAGCGATCTACGAGTTCAGCCCTCGGTACCGATTGCGTTGCGCATTGACTTGCGATCCACCTGAGAGTTTCGAGATACTCAGTAACGCCGCCAGCCAGCGAGTCAGCGCTCTTCGCTCGTTGATCCCACGGCTTGACCGGGGGCAGCTCTGCGGCGAGGTTGTCCGGCTAGGGCTAGGTGAGGCCCATGAAGCGGCGGGCGTTGGTGTAGACGACCTCGTCGCGCAGGGCGCTCACGTCGTCGTCGAAGCCCTCGAACGTCTCGTTGAGCTCGGCGAGCGCGCCGGGGAACGTGCAGTCGTAGTGCGGGTAGTCGGAACCCCACACGACGGTGTGGGCCAGGCCCATCGCGGCCACTTGCTCGAAGGCTTCGCCCTCGCCGGCTTCCATAGTCACGAAGCACTGCTCGGAGAAGATCTCGGTGGGGTCCCGCTTCAGCCGCGGCACGAGGTGGCCCATGGCCTCCTTGTGCTCGTCGAGACGGTCCAGCCAGTAGGGCAGCCAGCCCAGGCCGGACTCGAAGAAGCCCACCCGCAGCATCGGATGGTCGTCGAGCACGCCGGAAGCCACCAGCTCCATCACCGAGGCCATCTGCTCGAACGGGTGGCACACCATGTGGACGTAGAACTGGTTCTCGTAGCGGGTCTTGGCGAAACTCGGCATTCCAGAGCCGAAGCTGCCGTGAATGCCCACGGTGAGGTCGTGATGCTCGGCCGCGGACCAGACGCGGTTCATCTCGTCGGAGAACAACTCGAGCCCCCCGTAGCGCTCTGGTCTGAACGTGATGCCCGTCAGCCCCGCATTGGCGACCTCTTCGATCACCTCGACTGCACCGTCGATCGACTGCAGCGGGCACACGCCCATGCCGTACAGCCGGTTCGGATCCTCAGAGCAGAAGTCGGTCATCCAGCGGTTGTAGGCACGGGCATTCTCGACGGCGACGTCTGGGTCGTTGATGTCACCCGAGATCAGCATGAGCGACGGGAACATCAGCGCCGCGTCGAGGCCCTCGTCGTCCATCACCGACAAGCGAGCGGCCGGGTCGTAGCTGCCGGGCACGATGTCGTCCCAGGTGACTTCAGTGCCATAGGCGTGCGGGATGCAGGCCGGCGCGATGCCGTTGCGCAGCTTCTTGCCCTCGACGAACATGGCGTCGCTGCCGTCACCCATGACCCGGCACTGCGCGATCAGATCCCGGTACTTGGGATCGGCGTACTCCTCCCACACCGACGTGGGCTCGGCGATGTGCGCGTCCGCGTCGTACACCGGCACCTTGCCGTTCGCCGGCTTAGGTCCGCGGCTGCGGTCCTGGGTAGCGGAAGTGGTCTCGGTCACCGTCATGTCACGGCCTCCCCATTGCCCCTGTGCGCCCATTCTGCCCCACTCCCGAGGCCCGGCGCTCAACGATCAGGCGGGCGCGGGAGCCTCCTCGCTGACGCCGGTCATCAGCAGGCCGACGCGGTCGGTGGTGGCCTCGGCGCGAGGCAGATCGCACATGGCGCGGCCTTCAAAGAGCACCACGACCCGATCAGAGAGCTGCATGGCCTCGTCGAGATCCTCGGTGATGAGCAGGATCGCTGCACCGGCCGCACGCTTGGACAGCAGGCGCTCGTGCACGTACTCCGCTGCACCGATGTCGATCCCGCGGGAACGAACGCCACGCCTCGCCGTTCAGTGCCACCACCAGCGCGGCGGGCACTTGGACTGCGCGCTGCATGTCGCTGCCGCCGGTGAGCATCCCCCCGAACAGGAACGACGCAGGCACCGTGAAGATCGGATGGAGCGCACCGAACAGCGCCGCCGCCGATCGCCCCTGCGACGATCACCATGGGCACCAGCAGCACCCGCGGCACGTCGTCGAAGGCCATCGACGTGACCGTGGCGGCGATCGCGCCCAGGATGATCTGTCCTTCGCCGCCGATGTTGATCACGTCGGTACGGAATGCGATGCAGATGCCGACACCGACGAGGGCGAGCGGCATCGCCCGCACGGCGGTGTCTGCGAGGTTGTCGGCACTGCCGAAGGCACCCGTGACCAGCTCGCCGTAGGCCACGAGGGGGTTTGCGCCGAAGGTGAGCAGCATGACAGCGCCCACCAGCAGCGCGGCAATCGCAGCGAATGCGGGAACAGCGACGCCCACGAAGGGGCGCATCAGGCGCGCCAGCATCATCGGCTCCTGGTGCTACAAGCGCCATCCCCCGTCACCCTCTGCGTTGCCGCTCGCGATCACGCGAACTTAGAGCGTGCGCAGGGGGTCAGTCGGCGTAGAGCGTGCGAAGCCCCCGGCTGACGGCCGGGCCGACCACCGTGTTGTGGTTCTCGTCCGGGAAGACATGCCAGGTCGCGTCGATGTTGCGGTAGCCGCGGGCAGAGAACTGGTCCCAGAACTTGGCCTGGGGCGAGTACTCGTCGGTCTCGTTCTCGCCCATCGACATGAACACCTTCACCTTGGGGTCGCGGCCGGCGGCCGCGTGCTCGGCTTCCGACCGGAACATCACCTCGTAGTCCCACCACACCGACGGGCTCGCCAGCAGGTAGCGGGCGAACATGTCGGGCGCGTTGAACAGCACGTGCAGGCCGAACAGCGCCGTGAACGAATGGCCGACATAGGTGGGCTCGCCGACGTGGTAGCGGTCGTACAGCAACGGCATCACGTCGCCCGCAAGCCACTGGCGGAACGGCTCTGCCTGACCGGTCTCGGCGGCGGGTGCCCGGATGCCGGTCATCGGCGGGGCCTCGGCCGGCGTCACCGTGTAGTCGACGGCGCGCAGATCGAGCATCTCGCGCATGTCGGGCGTGTCGTGGGCGATGCCGGCGACCACGCAGCGCGGTGTCTCCCGCGACATCGACAGGATCCGGGTGGTGTCCACCGCAGTACCGAACGTCCAGGGGGCGTCACAGCAGACAACGAGCGGGTAGGGATCGGAGGCGTCGGGCCGGTAGCCCATCGGGAGGGCCACCCACAGCTGGTAGCTGCGATCGACATCGCGCCGATGGAGGATGTGCGTGTCGATGGGCCAGGCACCCGAGTCAGCCACGGCCGGGATGCTATTGGCGGCGACTGATGATCGTCAGGCCGTCACCGATCGGCAGCAGGACAGTGCTGGCCCGGCTGTCAGCGACAACGTGTTCATTGAACGCCCGCATGGCAATGGTGCCCTCGTCGTCGCGGCTCGGATCAGCAACTGCGCCGCCCCGCAGCACGTTGTCCACGAGAATCGCCCCGCCCGGCGACAACCGCGTGAAGATCTCCTCGTAGTAGGCCGGATAGGCGGACTTGTCGGCATCGATGAACGCCAGATCTATCTGAGGCTCGGACGGCAGCGCACGCAGCGTGTCGAGCGCGGGACCGATACGGAGATCGATGCGGCCGGCTACACCTGCCCGCTCCCAGTAGCGGCGGGCGATCGAGGTCCATTCCTCGGACACATCGCAACAGATGAGCTTTGCTCCCGGTTCCAGGGCACTGGCAACACACAAGGCCGAGTAGCCGGTGAAGGTGCCCACTTCGACGGCAAGCCGGGGGCGGAGCGCCGTCGCTAGCACCGTCATGAACGCGCCCTGCAACGGGCCGATCTGCATGCCGGCCACGCGGCCGAGTGCTGCCGTCTCCGCAATCAGCTCACGCTGGATCAGCGTTGGCTGCAGTGAATGCGCTGCCGCGTAGAGCGCTGCGTGCTCGTCTACGAACGCCGAGTCCCGGGACACGCGAGCGAGGCTATGGTCGCAACTCGCCGTCCGTGCCGTGGAGCTGCAGGCCGCGTGCGCTGCTTGCGGGCTGACGTCTCGCTGTTGACAAGGCAATCAGCCCATTCGCCTTGTAGGCTGGAGACATGGCGAGCAATGGAACGCTGAAGGTGTCGTCACGGGGGCAGATGAGCCTGCCGGCAACGGCCCGTCACCACTGGGGACTGACCAAGGGTGGCGACATCACATACCTCGATCTTGGCGGCCTGCTGCTGCTGATACCAGGCAAGATCGAAGAGCTGCGCGCTGAGCTGCTCGACGCCATCACCGACGACATCTGGGCAGAGGCGGCCGCAGGCTTCGGAGACCCTGATCTGGCCAGCGAGTGACACAGCTCGTAGACGACAGGGTGCTCTCGGGCCTGCTGCAAGGACGAGCCGCGCCGCATCTTCGTGTGCACGAGGGCGTCTACACCACTGGCTGCTGGTATGTGCGCCTCTGCCAAGCTGCCTTCAGCCCGACAGTCAGCGGAGTGCTCTCGGGGGCGTTCACTGAGCTGCCTGAACACTTGCGCGGCCGGGCAATGGAATCGCTGCTGGAGCTTCCCGCCGACATCGGACTCGTGAGCCTCCGGACACTCGCCCCGTTGATCGGGCAACTGCGGCGCCGCCACCGCAAGCTCAACCTGTTGTCGATCGAGGCACTCGCGGCAGCGCTGCACTTAAACGCCGACGTCTGCTTGGCCACACCCTCTCCTCCCTTGCAGGAGGCCCTCATCGCTGAAGGACGCCAATCCGTCATCCTGAATTGACGCTCAGGTGAGCATTGACCGGGCGCGTCAAGCAGACTTCGGAAGTTCGCGCCGGCCCTCGCAGGAGTCACATGCCAGTACTGCGATCCCACATCGACACCTCCGCCGAGTGGTTCACCAAGAACTGTGACGACATGCGCGCCCAGCTCGACGAACTCGACGAGCTGCAGCAGCAAGCCGCCGACGGCGGTGGGCCGCGAGCCATGGCCCGCATGCGCAGCCGGGACAAGATGCCGGTGCGGGAACGCATCTCGATGCTGGTGGACCGCGACTCGCCGTTCTTCGAGATCAGCTCGCTCGCCGGGTACTGCTCGAATTATGCGGTCGGCGGCGGGCTGGTGATGGGCATCGGCGTCGTGAACGGCGTCGAGTGCATGATCGAGGGCAACGACCCGACCGTGCTCGGCGGCGCCATCACGGTGTTCGCGGGGCGCAAGATCATGCGGGCCATCGAGATCTCGCGCGACAACCGCCTGCCGTACATCCAGTTCGTGGAATCAGCCGGCGGCGACCTGCGCGGCGATGACGACCCCGAGCGCCAGATGCTCGAACAAGAGAGCCACTTCGCCGAGTCCGGCAGGCTCTTCTACGACGTCACCGAACTGTCGAAGATGAAGATCCCGTCGATCTCGGTGGTGTTCGGCAGCTCGACGGCGGGCGGCGCTTACCAACCGGGGATGAGCGACTACAACATCTTCATCCGCAACCAGTCCAAGGTCTTCTTGGGCGGCCCGCCGCTGGTGAAGATGGCCACCGGCGAGGACTCCGACGACGAGACGCTGGGCGGGGCCCAGATGCACGCCGAGATCTCGGGTCTCGCCGACTACCTGGCCGAGGACGAAGCCGATGCGCTGCGCATCTGCCGCGAGGTCGTCGCCCACTTGAATTGGCGCAAGCTCGGCCCAGGGCCGACCATGCCGGCCGATCCCCCGGTGCACGATCCCGAGGAGCTGCTCGGGCTGATGCCGCGGGATCTCCAGGCGCTGATCGACTGCCGCGAGGTCATCGCCCGCATCGCTGACGGCTCGCGCTTCGAGGAATTCAAGGCTCGCTACGGCACCACGCTCATCTGCGGCTGGGCCTCCATTCACGGCTTCCCGGTGGGGATCCTGGGCAACAACGGCCCGCTGTTCAGCGACAGCTCCGAGAAGGCCGCCCAATTCATCCAACTCTGCAATCAGCAGGACATCCCGCTCGTGTTCCTACAGAACATCACGGGCTACATGGTCGGCAAGGATTTCGAGCAGGGCGGCATCGTCAAGAACGGCTCGAAGATGATCAACGCCGTGTCGAACTCGATGGTGCCCCACATCACCGTGATCCTGGGCAACAGCTACGGGGCCGGGAACTACGGCATGTCCGGGCGGGCCTTCAACACCCGCTTCACCTACCTGTGGCCGACGGCCAAGATCGCCATCATGGGCCCGAAGCAGATCGCCGGGGTGATGTCGATCGTGCGGCGGGGCCAGGCCATGCGAAGGGGCATCGAATTCGACGCCGAAGCCGACCGCAAGATCACCGAGCAGGTCGAGCACTACCACGAGCTGAAGTCGCTGGCCCCCTACGCCACTGGCAGGGTGACCGACGATGGCGTGATCGACCCCCGCGACACCCGTGACGTGATCGCGATGTCCCTGTCCGCGTGCCACAACAACGTGGTCAAGGGCGCCGACGGGTTCGGCGTCTTCCGGATGTAGGGGTGAAGCAGATGAACCAGAGCACCGCGACCCCTCGAGAGCCAATCCGGCGACTGCTCGTCGCGAACCGCGGCGAGATCGCACGCCGGGTGTTTCGCACCGCGCGCTCGATGGGCATCTCGACCGTCGCCGTGTATGCCGACGGCGACGCCGAGGCACCGTTCGTGACTGATGCCGATGTGTCAGTGCCGCTCGGCGGCCGCTCTGCTGCTGACTCGTACCTCGACATCGACAAGGTGATCGCCGCAGCGACGAACAGCGAGGCTGACGCCATACATCCCGGCTACGGCTTTCTGTCAGAGAACGCCGAATTCGCTCGGGCAGTGGTCGACGCGGGCCTCATCTGGGTCGGACCTCCGCCGGACGCCATCGCGGCCATGGGCAACAAGTTGGCCGCGAAGGCAACGATGGATGCTGCCGGCGTGCCGACGCTGCCCTCAGTGCCGGTCGCCGAGGACATGGGCGACGACGAGCTGCAGTCCTCCGCGGCCGAGATCGGATTCCCGGTACTGGTCAAGGCATCGGCCGGCGGGGGCGGCAAGGGCATGCGCATCGTCGACGAAGCGGCCTCGCTTGCCGATGCAGTTGCGGCCGCGCGGCGCGAGGCTGCGGGCGCATTCGGCGACGACACCGTGTTCTTGGAGCGCTACCTGCCAGCGCCCCGTCACGTCGAGATCCAGGTGCTCGGCGACACCCACGGCAACCTCGTGCACTGCTTCGAGCGGGAGTGCTCGATCCAGCGGCGGCACCAGAAGGTGATCGAGGAAGCACCGTCGCCCGCGGTCACACCGGCACTTCGTGCACGCATGGGGGCGGCCGCCGTCGCCGCCGTCAGCACCATCGGCTACTGCTCCGCCGGCACTGTGGAGTTCCTGCTCGAAGGCAGCGGCGACGATGCCGAGTTCTGGTTCCTCGAGGTCAACACTCGCCTGCAGGTCGAGCATCCCCTCACTGAGGCGGTCACCGGCCTCGATCTCGTGCGCGAGCAGATCCGCATCGCGGCCGGCGAGGAACTGGGCTACGGCCAGGACGACCTGACCATCGAAGGCCACGCCGTCGAGGCCCGGCTGTACGCCGAGGATCCTGCCCATGAGTTTCTGCCGCAGATCGGCACGGTCGAGCTGTGGGCGCCTGCCGCAGACCCGCCGGCCCGCTTCGACTCGGGCATCGAAGTCGGTTCGATCGTCGGCACCGAATTCGACCCGATGCTGGCGAAGGTGATCGCGGCGGCGCCGACTCGCATCGAGGCTGCGCTCGGGCTGGCGTCAGCGCTCGACCGCACCCGCCTCGGCGGCGTGGTGACCAATCGCGACTTCCTCTCCGCCGTGCTGCGCAGTGAAGAGTTCCTCGCCGGCGATACCACTACCGACTTCATCGACCGGACGGGGCTGGCGTCAGCCCCGTCGCCCACGAGAGCCCAGTTCCTCCATGCCGCGGCCGCGGCCGTTGCGCTGGTCTCTCAGGCTCGAAGTCGTTCCCAGGCAACGGCGCTGGGCTTCATGACCTCGGGCTACCGCAACAGCGTCATGCCCGACGAGGTCCTGCCGCTCACCGCCTTCGACCCCAGCCAGGGCGAGGTCGACGTCAGCGTGTCGTACCGGCGCCAACGCGACGGCAGTTTCCGGCTGCGCGTCGCCCCGCTCCGGGTCGATGCGCCTTACGCACCGCCCGAGACCAATTCATCGCCCGACAGCGACGCCAGCGACGACGAAGACGCGGCGCCCTCCAGCGAGTTTGCCGTGCTCCCCCACTCGATCCAGATCCATCCCATCGTCGACGACCAGATTCGATTGGACACAGGTGGAGGAGTCAGCGACACGCCACCCGCCGAGGAATTCGACGCAGAGCTAGATGTCGAAACCGGCAGTCTGCGGGGCACGTGGCAGGTCAGCCGTCGCGGGCACAACTGGTACGTGACCGGCCCCCTGACCGGCTCGGCCACGCTGCAAGAGCGCTCCCGCTTCCCCGATCCCGATGCTGAAAGCGTCGAGGGCGGCCTCGTCGCACCGATGCCGGGCAAGGTGTTGATCGTGAATGTTGCGGCTGGCGACCACGTCAGCGAGGGCCAGGTGCTGGTGGTGATGGAGGCCATGAAGATGGAGCACCAGATCACCGCGCCCGCGGCCGGCGAAGTCGCCGAGGTCCGCGCCCACGTCGGCGACCAGGTCGACAACGGCGAACTCCTCGTCGTCATCTCGTCCGGCTCATAGCGACCTGACCCCGGCGCATGTGATCACGGTGCAATAGCTTCCGGTATCCGAATCTCGAACGAGGTATTCCGGCTTCTCCCAATGAGTTACGACCTTCACACATTCCGTGGGGACCTCACGGGTGGCGTCTCAGCGGCAGCGATCTCCATCACTCCCGCTGCGACGTTTGGCGTGGTATCGGGGCTCGGAGCTGCGAGCGGCATCTACGGCGCTCTCGCGGTGGGCCTGTTCATCGGGATATTCGAGCGTTCACGGCCCCAAATGGGATCGGTGAGTGCCGTCTTGGCCGTCGCGATGGCCGCTGTCGTCGCGACGCACGCCGAGACCCCCGCCGAGGCGTTCACGATTGCGATGCTCGCTGGCGCCATCCAGCTCGTCTTGAGCCTCCTGCGCATCGGCAGCTACGTCACCTATACGCCGTACTCGGTGATCGCCGGATTCACGTCGGGAATCGGCGTGATGATGATGCTCTCGATGGTCAGCGCGTTCCTCGGTGATCCGGTCAAGATCACGAAGCCGCTCATCGCGATTCAGGCCTGGCCGGACGCTGTGGACTCGCTCAACACGGGTGCGGTGGTGATCGGGTTGGCGGCGTTGGCAGTGACGCTGTTCTGGCCCAAGCGGCTTCGCAGGTTGCTGCCGGCCATGGTCGCAGCACTGCTGGTGGGGACCCTGCTCAGTGCCCTGTGGCTGCAAGACGTGCCGACTCTCGAAGGCATCCCTCGGGCCTTGCCCGACTTGCAGCAACCCGAACTCTCATTGACATTCCTGGCAAACGCGGTGGTGCCAGCACTGACCATTGCACTGCTCAGCACGGTGCGGGGTCTGCTGGCGGCTCTGGCAGTGGACGCGCAGACGCGCACTCAGCTCGATCCCGACAAGGGCTTGCTCGGCACAGGCATCGGAAATGTCGCAGCTGGGCTGATCGGCGGCCTGCCGGGGAATCTGACATTCGTCTCATCCATCCTGGCGTGGCGGATGGGAGCTCGTACCCCGCTCTCGCCCATTGTTCGCTCGCTGACGCTCCTCGTGCTCGTGCTGGGTCTGGCTCCTCTGCTCGCCTATGTGCCGCACGCCGCGTTGGCAGGAATGCTCGCGGTGCTCGGCTGGCAGCTCATCGACTGGCGGTTCTTGGCACGCCTTCATCACGTTCAACGCGAGCATCTCGTCATCATGCTGACCACGCTGGGCATCACGATCTTCCTGGACTTGGTGACGGCGGTGGCCGTTGGGCTGATCGTGGCGGGCATGATCGGTGCCCGACAGTTCGAACGGCTGCAGCTCGACAGCGTCGTGTCGGTGCCCCTGCTGGACCAGGTCTTCCTGCACGAACACAGCGCCGAGTCCTACGGCATCAGCCCGTATTCCGCCCGCACGGGCATCGTGAAGCTGCGCGGCAGCTTTACGGTTGCTTCTTCGGGCAGGCTCATCCGCGTGATTGGCGACGACATCGTCGGTCACGACGTGGTGATCTTGGACTTCTCCGAGACCGATCACATCGATGACAGCGCTGCTCTCGTCATCGAGCAGCTCATCGACACCGCCGCGGACGGTGACGCCACCTGCATCATCCTGAGCCTCGATGGAGCCCCAGCAGCCACGCTGGCTTCGCTGAACATTCTGCGCCGCATCCCCGAAGAGCACTTGGTCGACTCGCTTGACGAAGCAAGAGACATCGCCCGAAAGCTGCTCGCCGGAGGCCCGGACCACAGGGCAACCTGACGCTCGACGCGGAGACGGTCTTTGCCTTGGCGCGCCCCGCGGGAGCCATCCACCGGTGCCAGACGATGCGGCTACTGTCAGCGCGACACCCGCAGGTGCATCGCCGCCGGGCAGACAGGGGACCCTGATGAGCACAGCAGAAGTACACCGACCGGGCCGGCTCGGCAATCCGGACATGACCATCGCGGACGATCCCCGAGCCGACCCTCGCATGATCGCGGTGCTGGAGCTGGTCGGCCTCGACGGGCACGGCGAGCCGTCGCCCGCGACAGCGGACACCTCGATGGAAGACCTCTACGCCTGGGTCAACGAGGCCGAACCCGGCTTCGAGATGCTCTTCGACGCGCTCTTCGGGGACCTGCCGCCAATCGACGGCGTCGAGTCACGAACCGAGGTGATCAGCGGCGTCGACGGCAACGACATCAACCTCTACATCCACCGGCAGGCAGACGCCGACGGTCCGCAGCCGTGCGTGTACCACATCCACGGCGGCGGCATGGTGCTGCTGAAGGCGTCCGGCCTGTCCTATGTGCGCTGGCGAGACGAGCTGGCAGCGCTCGGACTCGTCGCCGTCGGCGTGGAATTCCGGAACGGCGGCGGAGAATTGGGGAATCACCCGTTTCCGGCTGGCCTCAACGACTGCGCATCGGGACTGCAGTGGGTGGCCGCCAACAAGGACGCGCTGGGCGTGTCGACGATCACCGTCTCGGGCGAGTCGGGCGGCGGGAACCTGACCCTCGCCACGGTGCTGAAGGCCAAGCGCGACGGTTATCTCGACATCATCGACGGGGCGTTTGCGCAGTGCCCGTACATCTCGGGTATGTACGCCGATCCGCCCGCGGATCTGCCGTCGCTGCACGAGAACAACCAGTACTTCCTGGACTGCGAGAACATGGGCGGCATCGCCAAGGTGTACGACCTCGGCGGACCAGACCGCACCGACCCGCTGGCTTGGCCACTGCACGCCACCGCCGACGACCTGGCCGGTCTGCCCCCGCACGTCATCTCGGTGAACGAGCTCGATCCTCTGCGCGACGAGGGCCTCGCCTACTACCGCAAGCTGGCTGCGGCGGGCAACAGCGTCCAGGCCCGCACCATTAACGGCACCTGCCATGCGGGCGACGTGATCTTCCGCGGCGCCATGCCCGAGGTGTACGCGGCAACCGCTGCCGCACTGCGCGATTTCGCCTACTCGGTGTAGACGGCGCTCAGAGGCCCAGGACGCGGGCGGCGTTGTCTCGCAGGTACTTGCGCTCGATGTCCGGCGGCAATTCCCAGCCCGCGACGATGCGGCGCAGATCGGTGAGCGGGCCGCAGTTGGGATAGACGCTGCCGAACAGGATCTGGTCGGGAAGCTGGCGGGCCAGCGCGGTCACGTAGTCCTCGGATCCGGGGAAGCCGTAGTGGACGTACTGGCCCGGCACGATCACGACGTTGGGCTGCTTGTAGGCCACGCCCAGCGCTTCGCGCACATAGGGCCAGCCGCCGTGCTGGATGGACACGGTGAGACCGGGGAAGTCGGTGGCGACGTGGTCGGCGTACTCGGGGCGGCAGTCGTCTTGGTACGGACCGAGCAGGCAGCTCATGGTGGTGGACACGATGAGGCCGAGACGCTGTGCCTCCTCGTAGATCGGGTAGAGCGCTCGGTCGTCGAACCTGCGGCTGATCTGCGCGGTGGACGGGTCGACCGTGACGCCGCGCATGCCCTGGCGTGCCAGCTCGCCGACGGCCGACACGGCGGCTTCGACGTCGCTGGGCTCTACCGAGCCGAATCCGACGAAGCGGTCCGGGTGATCCGAGACGATCTGGCGGATCTCGGCCGAGCCGGTCGGGTCGAGCCCGCGGATGCCCGTCGGCCCGGGCACGCCGATGACTCCCAGTGCGATGCCGGCCTCGTCCATCTCGGCGAACATCAGCTCGCGGGACTGCTGCACGAAGCTGGGGCACGGCTCGAGGCCCATCCGTTCGAGGTAGTGGTAGGTGGTCTCGGGTGTCCAGCTGCGCGCCCCGATGGGCCGGAAGCGGAAGTCGATGACGGCTGCGTCGCTGCTGTTGCCACGGCCGGCCGAGGAACTCCCGTCGTCGGGCACGGCAGCGCTGCTCAGACCGGCGCGTCGGCGGTGATGACGATCTTGCCGAAGAAGCGACGCTCCTCCATGGCCCGGTGCGCCTCCACACCGTCAGGCAGCGGCACCAGCGAATCGATGACCGGCACCAGCTCGCCGGTCTGCACCATCCGCAGCAGCTCGTCGAGGTCGCTGCGCTGCCAGCCGTTGGAGCCGCGGATGTCCATCTCGGCGGTCCAGATGAACCGCAGGTCGGTGGGCGGGTCGTAGCCCGCTGTCGCACCGCAGGTGAGCACGCGACCGCCCTGGCGCACGCAGCGCAGCGAGCGGGCCCATGTGTCGCCGCCGGTGAAATTGACCACCACGTCGTAGCCGCCCCCGCCGAACAGACCGCCGGTCTGCTCCCGGCAGTAGCGGGCGATGTCCACCTCGGAGTAGTTGATGGTCTCGTCGGCACCGAGGTCGGCGAGGCGCTGGCACTTCTCGTCGGTGCCTGCGGCGGCGATCACCTTGGCGCCGCGCATCTTGGAGATCAGCAGCGCGCTGGTGCCCACTCCCCCGCTGGCACCCAGGATCAGCACGCTGTCATCGGGGCCGACCTCTCCCCGGGTGATCATCATCCGGTGTGCCGTGCCGTACGCCACCGGCAGGCACGACGCGTCCTCATAGGAGACGTCGTCGGGCAGCGCGATGAGCTGGCTCGCTGCAACCACGACGTACTCGGCGTAAGCGCCCCAGAGCGTGTCGCCGATCATGGAGAACTTGCCGGTGCCACGGTCCCACCTCACGGGGTCCACGAGCACCCGGTCGCCCACCGACCACCCGTCGACTTCGGGCCCCACCTCGGCCACCTGGCCCGCGGCGTCGCAGCCGGGGATGCCGGGCAGCGGCACCTTGATGCCGGGCATGCCCCGGCGGGTGAATACGTCGTGGTAGTTGAGCGAGCAGGCCCGCACTGCGATACGCACCTCGCCGGGCTGCAGCTCGGGCGTGTCGATGTCGCGGTACGCCAGCACGTCGATGTCGCCGTGCTCGTCGAAAACGATTGCTTTCACCGCTGAGCCTCCATGTCGCTGACCCCAGTCTGTGTCCGGTCTGCGGAGCGTCGTCGATTCAGGCCACAGCGGCCCGGTCTCGCTCCACCGACGCATCCATCGCGGCGAGCACATCGCCGCGCAGCGCTCGCACCGTGCCGGCATAGGCGCGAGCGTCGAGCGTGTCTGCCAACTCTGCGGCCACCTCGATTGCTCTGTCCACCACTGCGTCGGCGCTGACGGCCTCGTCCAGGTAACCGGCCTCCACCGCTCCACTGCCGTCGAGCAGACGTGCGTTAGCCACGCAGCGCTGCAGGTGGCGTCGCGACAACCGCTCCTTGGCGATGGTCATCGCCCAATCGGGCAGCGTCAGCGCGATCGCCACCTCGTTCAGCCCGATCTTGACCGGTGCATCAGGACCGACACGGTGGTCGCATCCGAGCAGCAGCAGCGCCCCCGCGGCAACGGCGTGGCCGGTGCAGGCCGCCACCACCGGCACGGCGGAGCCGTACGCCCGTCTCACCATGGCGCCGCCTGCGGTGACCAGTTCAGTCATGGCTGCCCGATCGCCGCCGCGGATCACGGTGAGGTCGAACCCCGCGAAGAATGCCCGGTCGTTGCCCGCGATCACCACCGCACCGATGCCGTCGTCGGCTTCGGCAGCGTCGATCTGGGCATCGAGCGCCGCGAGCATCGGCACCGAGAAGGCGTTGGCCTTGCCGTCATCCACCCGCACCAGCAGCACGTCGCCGTGCCGCTCCGCCGAGACGGTGCTGTCACCGGTGGGGCCGTCGTTCCGTTGTGCAGTAGCGCTCATCGTCCGAATGCTATGAGGCTGAGCCTTTCAGGCGAAGCCGTGGCCCGAGCGGCCCGTGAGCGCAGCGAACAAGAGCGGCAAGCAATGGCTGCACCTGCCAGCGTGCCCGGGCCAAGGCGGGCGCCCTGGCAGGGATGGTTAGGGTGCGCCCATGGCTGTGCCGGTTGCCGACGTCGAGATGCCCGAAACGGAGCTGGATCCGGTCACGTGGGAGGAACAGCGGCAGGCGCTGCTGAAGCTCGTGGAGAACGACGACTGGATCGTGCGGACCCCGCTCGGCTACCTCATCACCCGGTACGACGACGCCACGGCCATGCTGCGCGACGACCGCTGGCACTCGGCCATCGGGCTCATCGCGGACATGCAGGGCTATGACAACCCGGACTTCCGCAGGCGCAGCGGTCGCAACATCCTGGCGATGGAGGGTGAGGAGCATCACCGAATCCGGCGCTTGGTCGGACCCGCCTTCACGCCAAAGTCAGCCGAACGGCTGCGGCCGTTCATGGCAGAAGTGATCGACGAGTTGCTCGACCCGGTCTGCGCTCGGGGAAGTGCCGAGTTTGTCAGTGAAGTGTGCGAGCCCTACCCGATCCCGATCATCTGCGAGATGCTCGGCGCTCCCCGAGAGGACTGGAAGCTCTTCGGGCGCATAGCGACGGATGTCTTCCGCATCTTCAACGGCAACCTGCACCGCGACGGTCCCGCAATCGTCGCTGCGCAGGACGAGATGGAGACATACATGCTGGCGCTCATCGCCGAGCGCCGCGCGCGGCCGCGCGAGGACCTGCTGTCGGACCTGATTGCCGTTGAGGAGGCGGGTGACCGGCTGTCCACCGAGGAACTCGTGTCGCTCGCGAATTCCCTGCTGCTGGCAGGCACCGATACCACCCGCAATCAGCTCGCATGCGCGGTGGCGTTGTTCGCGCAGCATCCCGATCAGCTTCAGATGCTTGCCGAAGACCCCGCGCTGGCGCAGGGTGCGGTCGAAGAGGTCATGCGCTATCTCGGTGCGATTCGAGCGACCGCTCGCTACGCCAGCGAGCCGATCACGTACCGCGAGATCGAGTTCCCGCCCAACACCTTCATCTTCCCGAGCTTGGTGGGCGCCAACTACGACGACGCCAAGTTCGCTGAACCCACCGACTTCGACATCACCCGCCGATCAGGCACCCCGCACATGACCTTCGGCAGCGGCATCCACCACTGCCTGGGCGCCTTCCTGGCCCGAGCGGAGCTGCAAGAGGCGTTCAAGGCGGTGGCACAGCGTATGCCAGACCTGCGCCTCGACGGGGATGTGGAATGGAAGCCGCTGTCGAACGGCATCTGGGGCCCGGCTGTGCTGCCGATCAGGTTCACGCCGGGGCACTGAACCCCGCCAACGCGCAGATGGGCCGCCTGCCCGACGTCTTCACGGTCATCTCGGGCCAGACCGCATCAAGCCCCTCAGGGCAGGGCAATGCCGCAGCGACACAGCGAGTCGCTGCGCCTAGCGATCTCGGGAGCGCTGCGCGCGAGCGAGTCCGCTGGGGACGGGTAGTGCTGGTGGCTCTTTCCGGTGTCGTGTCCCACGTCTTCGGCCGAGCCACGGTCGGCGTGCTGGTGCCCGCCATGGCCGACGACCTCGAACTCAGCGACACGCTGATCGGCACACTCGGCTCGGCCAACATGGGTGCCTACTTCGCCAGCGTGATCATCGTCACCTTCACGGCGGGGCGAATCGAGCCGTTCACACTGCTGCGGTCCGGCATCATCACCTCCACCCTGGGTCTCGGCGTGATCGGCACGGCGTCAGCCCCCGCAGCAGTCGTGATCGGGACTGCACTGGCCGGTCTCGGCGGCGGCGGCATCTGGCTCACGGCACCAGTGATCGCCAGCGAGGGTGTGCCGGCGAGTCGCCGCGGTGCTGCACTCGGCACGCTGACGGCCACGATGGGTGCCGCGCTCATCGGCGTGCCGTTCGCGACCACTGCGCTGCGCAACGTGGCGGGCGATGACGGGATCTGGCGGCCGATCTGGATGGCCCAAGCGGTGCTCTCGGTCGTGCTGCTGGCGGCGCTGTCGGCTTTTGTCCGCGCACGACGCACCGAGCGGGTGGCCGGCGCGGGCGGGTTCGGGGCACTATTCCGGATTCACGGGTGGAAGCGCGCTGTCGTGGCGTACATGGCGTTCGCCTACATGACGTCGTCGTTCGCCAACTTCTTGGGCAGAGCACTGGAGGGCGATCACGAATTCAGCCGCACGGCCGCGACGCTCATGTTCTCTTGGATGGGTGCGGGCTCGATCGTGGGGGCGCTGGCGTTCGGCCGCCTGAGTGATCGGATCGGGCGACCCGCCGCGATGGCCACGGTCATGGCCTTGAGCGCTGGCGCTTGCGCAGCCCTGGCGACGCGTGCGCCTGGCGCCGTGATCGTCGTCGCCGTGGTGGTCTTCGGCGCGGCGTCGTTCTCCTTCCCGTCGCTCACCGCGACCTTCGTCAGCGATCACGTCTCTGACCGCACATTCGCGGCCGTGCTCGGGTCGATGACGATGTTCTACGGCCCCGCGTCGGTGGTCGGTCCGCTGGCGAGCGGCTGGCTCGCCGACCGCACCGGGAGCTTCAACGCGACGTACTGGGCGATCGCAGTGATCGCCCTCACATCGTGCATCTGCATGGCGACGATGCGCCGAGGGAATGGAGTGGCGCCGCAGTCGGCGCCGCTGAGCTGAGCGTCAGCTCAGGCCATCAACTGCTTCTTCATGGCAGCAGCAGTTGCCAGCTTCAGCGAACGGCTCGGACCGATCTGGATGGACTCGCCGGTCTGGGGGTTGCGGCCCATGCGGGCACCACGCTCCGACATGGAGAAGGAGCCGAATCCCGGCCAGGTCACCTTGCCGCCGGCCTTCACTTCGGCCGCAACGAGATCGAAGAATGCCGACAGCGTCCGCTCCGCGTCGGCTGCACTCACGCCGGCTTCGCCGGCTACTGCGTTGATGGTCTCTGCCTTGTTCGCCACAGTCCAGTTCCTCTCTGAAACGATTCGGGGCACCACCTCAGCACACCAAAGCCCTGAGGTGGTGGAATTGCGGCCCGCTGTCTATCGGCGCGACCCGCCAGACGCACCCCGCGGCGGCGCTCGGCGCGGCCGTCAGCTGCGACCTTCACCCCGCACGTCGAAGGCGTCGCGCAGGCCGTCGCCGACGTAATTCACGGCCAGCACGGTGATGACGATGGCCAATCCGGGCGCCCACACCAGCCACGGCTCGACGGTCATGAAGCCCTCGTTGCCTCCGATCATGTTGCCCCATGTCGGCGTGTGGGCAGAGCTGACCCCCAAGCCCAGGAAGCTCAGCACTGACTCGGCCAGAATTGCACCAGCGACTGCGAGCGATACCGCGACAGAGATCTCACCGACCAGATTTGGGAGCAGGTGGCGAACCATGATCCGCGTGGTGCTTGCACCCATCGAGCTGGCCGCCACAACGAATTCCTGCTCGCGCAGCGCCAGCGTTTTCGCCCGGATGATGCGGGCCAGCGCCATCCACCCCAGCAGCGACAGCACCAATACGACATCACCTGCGCTGTCGCCCAAGATGCGCGCCAGCAGGATGATCATCATGAGCAGCGGCAGCGCGAGCAGCGTGTCGGTGAAACGCATCAACACGGCATCAATGCGTCCGCCCAGATAGCCGGCGACCACGCCGACGGTGGTGCCGAGTAGCGAGGCGATGAGCGCCACCGATATGCCGATGACGAGCGAGATCCGGCCGGCATACAGCGTCTGGCTCAGCGTGTCCCGGCCCAAGGTGTCGGTCCCGAGCAGGAATTTGCCCCCTGGAGGCGCCAGCACATGATCGAGATGCTGCTGCCCTGACCGGTAGGGCGCGATCAGGTCGGCGCCTGCGACTGCCGCGGCAATGATCACGAGCGCAACGAGCGCTGCGACCGACACGCGACGGCTGGCGAAGCGCCGCCAGGCTGCCGTCAACGGGCGCTCTGCGAGCTCGTGCTCAGCGAGCGCCACGCCGGATCCTGGGGTCGAGGACGCCGTAGGAGAGATCGCCTGCGAGGTTCACCAAGAAAACCGCCGTTGCAACGATCATCACGGAGGCCAACAGCACGGGGTAGTCGCCGCCGTAGAGGGCGTCAACGAACAGTCGGCCCATGCCCGGGTACTGGAACACGAGCTCGGTCACCACCAGTCCGCCGACCAGCTGACCAGCATCGGTGGCGGCCTGCGCTGTCACGGGGAGCAGCGCATTGCGCACGCCGTGACGAACCACCACGGTGCGCTCCGGCAGGCCTCGTCCACGAGCAGCGCGGACGTGATCCGAGTTCATGACATCAAGCAGGCTGGCCCGCATATAGCGGCTGTAGACGGCAATGAGCTGCAGCGACAGCGCCATCGTGGGCAGCACCAGGTGTCGCACTCGGTCAGCGAGGTCGAAGCCCTGCTGGCCAGGCGAGTACAGCCCCGCCGTCGGAAGCAGCGGTGGACCAATCCCCAGCCAATTTGCGAGGTACAAGCCGAAGAACAGCTGCAGCATGAGGCCCAGCCAGAACACCGGGATGGAAATCCCCAGGACCGAGACTGTGATGGCCAAGTAGTCGATGAACGAGCCACGGCGGATGGCCGAGATTGCGCCGATTGCGATTCCCGCGACCAGCGAGAGCGCCACCGCCAAGCTCACCAGCACCAGCGTGTTGACCAGTGCCGTGCGCACGATAGGCCATACATCGGCGCCGTTGCGCACCAGCGAGATGCCAAGATCGGCTTGCACAAAGTCCCCGAGCCACTGCAGGTACCGGCTCAGGATCGGATCGCCGAGTCCGAGGTGTTCGCGGTATCTGGTGATGTCCTCTGGCGCAATGCGGGGATTCACCGTGAGCGCGACCGTGGGGTCCGAGACCTGATTCGCCGCCCAGAACACGGCGAATGAGATGGCGAGCAGGATCGGGACCGTCGTCGCGAGCCGTGTCAGCACGTAACGCGCCACGATGCTGAGCCTGCCAGCCCGCCCGCCGGCTATGCGTTCATTCGACGTGCACGGTCCAGTCGAACATGTCGAAGAACCCGCCGTAGGGGCTGGACACGTACGCACCGGGGCCTGACACCGCGCTGGGGTCCCAGATGATCATGTTGGGAAGCATGTACAGCGGGATCCACGGCACGTCAGCGGCCAGGATCTCGCTCAGCTCGTGGACCAGCTCCAGGCGGGCGTCCGGGTCCACCTCGGCGTCGATGGCGAACGCCAGATCGCTGGCCTGCTGGTTGCGGTAGGCCGTGAAATTCTGGCCCGTGTACTCGTTCTCCTCGGTTGGCACACCGTCGATGTCGTAGAGATTGGCCACGGAGGGATCGGGGTTGGTGCTGTTCGCGAACAGCGCCACCGGACCGAAGTTCAGTGCCGGCAGCCGGTTCTGGAACAACTCGCCCGGGTCGTAGTTGATGATCTCCCAGCCGATGCCCAGCGGCGCCGTCATGTCCACCACCAGCGCTTGCACGTCCTCGCGCCGGTTGTTGCCGGCCACGGTGTTCCATGCCAGCACCAGCTCTTCGCCGTCGGCGTTCACCCACAGCCCGTCGGGGTCGGGTCGTGTCCATCCCTCGGCCTCGAGCAGCTCGGCAACCTTGGCCGCATCCTGGGTGTATCGGGCGAAGTCGTCTTGGCACCAGGGACCGAACCCGGGGTTCCATCCGGTGCACTGCAGGACCGGCGGGTCGGCCGTGATCGTGCCGAGCGCAATCTCGGCTATGCGCTCGCGGTCCAGCGCGTAGGCGACAGCTTGACGGACGTTTCGCGTCATATCGAAGCGGCGATCAGGCGCGTCCTGGTTGATCCAGAGGCCTTCCATGTAGGTGCCCTCGGCGACTTTGTAAGTCAGATCACCGGTAATGCGCTCCCGGGCGCCGGGAAACGGCTGGGGGAAGGCGGCCATGGCCTCGCCGGTCTGCAGTGCCAGCAGTTCCGAGTCGGTGTCCTCGCGGGGCACCATCACCACCCGATCCACCAGCGGGATGCGCTCGGCATCCCAGTAGCTGCGGTTCGGCACCAAGATGTGCTGTTCCTGGTTCCACTCCTCCTGGATCCACGGCCCGCCCGAAACCGTGATCTCGTCGTTCCACTTGTCGGCGATGTCGGTGTCCGGGCCCAGCTCATGCGCCGGCAGCAAGCCGCCGAACAGCGTCGGCCACGGCGCGTAAGGCTCGCTGAACGTGATGACCGCCGTCTGTGGATCGGAATGGTCGATGTCAGTAATGAGATCCAGACCGATGGTGCTGAGCGTGCCCGTGGTGTCGAGCCCGGCACGCCAGGTGAACCAGATGTCGGTACTGGTGATGGGCGTGCCGTCGCTCCACGTCGCCGCAGGGTTCAGGCGGTAGGTGAGCCTGAACGTGCCGTCGTCTGCGGTGACGAGGCCGCCGTTCGCCACGGTCGGCTCTTCGACCAGCAGCGACGACGCCACGTACGTGTTGGTCTGATCGAGCTCCATGAGCCTCGGCAGGTAGTGGATCAGCACTGACCAGATCGTCCAGGTGGCGTTCGCGCACGATGTGACCGGGTTGACGCACTCGGGCCACTGCTCAACGGCCAGCACGAGCGTGCCGCCGCCTCTCGTCGCATCGTCGGGGGCGTCCGTGGCGCCTAGTGCAGCGGCCGGCTCCTCGGTTGCGGGCACGGCAGCCGGCTCGTCGGTTGACGTGTCGCCGCTGCACGCAGCCACCAGCAGTACGACAGCCAACGCTGCAGTCACCAGTCGCCGGCGGTGATGCGGTTGGGTCGCTGCCGGGTACGTCGAGGGGTGTAGCGGCGCCTGTCCAGATGACGATGTCATGCAGGCAAAATACCGCTGCGCTAGACCCAGACAGCGACCGAGGAGGAGGATGACGTGCTGGACGGCTACCGGATACTGGATCTGACCGACGACCGGGGCCACCTCGCCGGCTTGCTGCTGGCACAGCTCGGCGCTGAGGTGGTGCTGTGCGAACCGCCCGGCGGGCACCGCACCCGGCACCGGGGCCCGTATGTCGACGATGTGGTCGATCCGGAGCGTGCCATCGAGTTCGGGGTCTACAACCGGGGCAAGCACTCGGTGGTCATCGACGACCCGGCCCGCATTGCCGAGCTGGCAGCCGGCTGCGACGCAGTGATCTCCTGCGGACTCTTCGACATCGACCTCGATGCGCTGCGCGCCGCCGACCCAGCGCTGGTGACCGCGTCCATCACGCCGTTCGGCGAGACCGGCCCCAAGACCGGCTGGGCCGCGACCGATCTCACCATCGCCGCGTCGAGCGGCACGATGTCGCTGACCGGCGACCGTGACCGTGCGCCCGTGCGAATCGGCTCGCCGCAGACGTGGCACAACGCGGCCGTCGACACCGCAGGCGCGGTGCTCATGGCGCTGCACGAACGGCAGACCTCGGGTCTGGGCCAGCACGTCGACACCTCGGCCCAGCAGTCCTTCGTGGACTGCACGCAATTCCAGATGATGACGGTGCTGACCGGCGGCGACGTGCCGGTTCGGCTCCCCGGAGCGGTCGACCTCGGCGGCTTCCTCATCCCCTGGGTGTACGAGTGCGCCGACGGCTACGTGACCGTCACGTTCCTGTTCGGCCCGATGATCGCCCCGTTCACGAGCAGGATCCTGACGTGGGTCTGCGACGAGGGCTTCTGCGAGCCCGAGCTGCGCGACAAGGACTGGGTGGACTTCGGCATGGCCATCGTGGAGGGCCGTGAGTCGATGGACACCTTCGATCGGGCTATTAAGGCCTTGACGTCGTTCGTGGCCAGCAAGACGAAGACTGAGCTGCTGGAGCGAGCGCTGACCGACAATCTGCTGATCGCCCCCGTCACGACCACGGCAGATGTGCTCGCGCTGGAGCAGTTAGACGTGCGCGACTACTGGCAGCAGGTCGAGATGCCGCGCGCCGATGGCCCTGCGCCGGTGCGGCTCTGCGGCGCGCTCGCCAAGACCACCGGCGAACCGCTGGCCGACCTGCCGGCGGCGCCCCGCCTCGGGGAGCACACGGCGCGCTACCTCGGCAGCGACGGCACCGCCGCTGCGGCAGTCACCGCGCGCTCACGGGCGGAGGTTGCGCCGGCGGGGCGGCAGACGGAGCGCCCGCTTGCCGACATCAAGATCCTCGACTTCATGTGGGCGCTGGCAGGCCCCGGTGCCACACGCACCCTGGCCGACTACGGCGCCACCGTGGTCAAGGTCGAGAGCGAGCTGAAGCCTGACGTGCTGCGCGGCGTCCACCCGTTCATCGGCGAGGAAGGCGGGCAGGAGAACGCCCTGCAGTTCCACTCGATCAACGCCGGGAAGATGGACCTGACGCTCGACCTGTCGCTGCCCGAGGCGCGAGACGTGATCCTGGACCTCGTCGGGTGGTGCGATGTGCTCACCGAGTCGTTCTCGCCCAAAGCAATGGAGAACTGGGGCCTCACCTACGACGTGCTGCGTGAGGTCAATCCCGAACTGGTCATGTTCTCAAGCTGCCTGATGGGTCAGACGGGGCCGATGCGCCTGTACGCCGGCTTCGGCACGATGGCGGCGGCCATCGCCGGCTTCTATCCGGTGACCGGGTGGCCCGACCGCATCCCGGCGGGGCCGTTCACCGCCTACACCGACTACATCTCGCCGAAGCTGGGCGTGATGCTGATTCTGTCGGCGCTGGCCGAGCGCGACCGCACCGGGCAGGGCCAGCACATCGACTTCGCCCAGATGGAGGGCGCGCTGCACTTCCTGGCGACCGAGTTCGCCGACGAGGAGATCAACGGGCGCACCGCTGGTCGCAACGGCAATGCCGACCGCCACATGTGCCCCCACAGCGTGTACCCCGCGGCCGGCGACGACCGCTGGGTGGCAATCGCCTGCGAGACCGACGAGCACTGGGGCGCGCTGGCGGCACTGCTCGCTGAGGCGGCAGCCGGCAACGCGGACCTGGCGCGGGCCGTGACGGCGATCCCCGCAGCAGCCGGCCTCGCGGCGCTGGACGTTGCAGGCCGTCAGGCCCACCGTGATGCGATCGACGCTGCGATCACCGCGTGGACTGCGTCCGCAGAGGCGGCCGACATCGAGGCGGCACTTCAAGCCTGCGGCGTGCCCGCCCACCGCGTGAACGACGCCGCAGACCTCATGGCAGACCCGCAGATCGTCGCCCGCGAGCACTTCCTGTCGGTGCCCCATGCCAAGCACGGCCACACCTGGGTCGAGAACAGCAACTTCGAGCTGTCACGCACACCCGGCCGGCCGCTGTGGGGCGGCCCGATGTTCGGCGAGCACAACATGGAGGTGCTCGAAGGGATCCTCGGCTACGAAGCCGACAAGATCGCCGAGCTCGTCATCGCCGGCGCCATCACCTGAGCGACCAGCTTCCCACGCTCAGCGCGGTGTGCGTCGATAGCGCGATGCGAGGTACTCATCGACCCATCTACGGCTGCTCCTCCAGCGGCCATCGCTGCCGCGCGTCGCCTGGAGTCGTCCGCGATTCGCTGCGCCTCGCAGCGCTACATCGCTGATCTCGTTCGAAGCCAGCGCTTCCAGCGGCACGAGACGCGCGGGGCCCGCCACTGCGGGCAGCACGAACCTGTAGAGGCTGTCCAGCATCGATCGAGCGAGCATCGCTCCAAGCGGAGCAGGATCGCCGTCGTCAGCCTTGCGAAGCGCTCGCAGGTACCGATCGCGATCCCGCTTGTAGATGATCGCCGGTGGGAAGCCGAGCCGGACGAGCACCAGATTGAGCACCAGTCGCCCCGTCCTCCCATTGCCATCGAGGAATGGGTGAATCTGCTCGAAGCGGCAGTGGGCCGCCGCCAACGCCTCCGGAAACGCGAGCGCAGTCGAGTCGACAAGGTTGACCTGCTTCGCCCACTCGGCCATCTCGGCATCGACGAGCGGCCACGAGACTGGCGTCATCCCGTCCGGGAACGGCTGGATGTCGTGACGGCGATAGCTGCCGGGAGACTCCGCCGGTGTGGCGTTCGGATGCGGCGACACCTCCCAAGCCGGCGCGAGGACCGCACGATGAATCTCACGAACTTCGGTGAGCGTCACGACTTGCTGATGCTCGCCGAGTCCCGTCGGCCGAGTCGCCTGGGAATACACCCACTCGGCGGCATCGCCGTAGCCCTTGACCTCCAGGTACTCCCCGAGATCTTTGTTGCCGACTGCCCGGCCTTCGCCGAGCAACTGCTCGACCTGCCGGAGCACCAACGTGTTGCCCTCCAGCGCAGTCGAGTGATGTGCTTCCGCGTACCAGATGCCGCGCCAGATGTCGTAGGCCTCCTCGGGCAGCGGCAGCCCGCCCAAGTTCTCCCGAAGCTCAGTGACCTGTATCTGGAGCCGTTCGTACACTTGCAGATGCGTCGGGCGGCCCGGCTGTCTCGGCATCACGGCATCTCCGAATTGGGCGTATGTGGTTCGGTTGGTGGGACGAGTGAATTTGTTGAGTTCGCGCCAAACTAATCGAACAGTTCAACTTTGTGACTCAAGTATCTACCCGTCGCTGATGCCCCCGGTTCAGCAGGTGATGCCCGCGCAGCCCACAATGTGAGCATGAGTGAACGACAGAACATTTCGAGCGGCGGGCCGCTGGAGCCCGTGGCCGGCTACTCACGGGCCGTGCGACTGGGCGACTGGGTGGCGGTTTCGGGCAGCACGTCGCTCGGCCCCGACGGCGTGGCCCACCCGGGCGACTGCTACGGGCAGGCCATCTACACGCTGGGCGTCATCGAGCAGGCGCTGGCCGAAGCGGGCGCGCAGATGAGCGATGTGGTGAGGACCCGCTCGTTCGTCACCGATATCGGGATGCTCGACGACTTCATCCGCGCCCACGGCGAGGTGTTCGGCGACATCCGCCCGGCCTCCACGCTGGTGGAGGTGTCGGGGCTGATCCACCCTGACCTGGTCATCGAGATCGAAGTCGACGCGATCATCCCCTGAGCGCGTGCGGGCATTGGTGCAGCGGGCCGCCGAGGCCCGCGTCAGCGTCGACGGTGAGGTGATCGGCGAGATCGGCCCTGGACTGTGCTGCCTGGTGGGTGCGACGCACGACGACGACGTGGATTCGGCAAGCAAGCTGGCCGGCAAGATCTGGAACCTGCGCATCTTCGCCGACGAGAACGGCCAGATGAACCGGTCAGTGGCGCAGACCAGCGGCGAGGTGCTGGTGGTCAGCCAATTCACGCTCTACGGCGACACCCGCAAGGGTCGACGACCCTCATTCGTGGCCGCAGCGGCGCCGGATCAGGCCGCCGAGTTGATCGAGGAGTTGGTTGCTGAGCTGCGCCGCCTCGGCGCCACCGTGGCGACCGGCTCGTTCGGGGCCGAGATGGCAGTCGAGTTGACCAACGACGGCCCGGTCACCCTGATGCTCGAGGTGTGACGCCGGTACTGCCGCGGAGCCGCCGTCAGGCGGGGGTGAAGCGCAGCAGGGCGGGGCCGTCGGGCGTGGGATCGAAGACGGCATGCACCGTCTGGCCGATGTGGACAGCATCGGGGTCGCAGCCGACGATGTTGGTCATCACCCGGGGGCCCTCGTCAAGTTCGACGTAGGCCAGCACGAACGGTGCGGCCTTGCGCCACGAACCGGGGATGCGCCGGGTGACCGTGCAGCTGTAGACCGTGCCGCGGCCCGAGGCTTCGAACCAGGTCACCGAGGTGCTGCCGCACTGGTCGCAGCGCTCGCGCGGGTACCACACGACATGTCCGCAGTTGTCGCAGCGGGGCAGCTCCAGCCGGCCCTCGGCAGTGGCGTCCCAGAACCGCTGCGTCTCGAGGTTCGGGTTCGGCGGCGGGACGGGCAGCCCTGACGGGCCGAGCTCGCTCATGCCGATCTTCCCAGCACGAGCGTCGCGCTGCCCATGCGGGTGGCGAGGCTGCCTCCCGTGCCGTGCGCCAGCGCCAGCTCGCAGTCGGGCACCTGCACGGCGGCGTGCGCCTCGCCCCGCAGCTGGCGCACCGCCTCGACCACTTTGGTCATGCCGCCGCGGTTGGCGGGATGGTTGTTGCACAGGCCGCCGCCGTCGGTGTTGAACGGCAGCACGCCGGCGGGCGACTGCAGCGCGCCGTCCGACACGAAGCGCCCGCCGTCGCCCTTCTCGCAGAAACCGAGGTCCTCCAGCGTCATCAAGACCGTGATGGTGAAGCTGTCGTAGATGGACACGTAGTCGATGTCGGCAGGCGTCACGCCGGCTTCGCCGAACGCCAGCGGACCGGAGCGCGTCGCGCCGGTGTGGGTCAGATCGATGCGGCCGCCCGAGGTGTGCTTGATGGACGTGCCCGTGCCCAGCACCGGGGTGCAGTGCCGGTCGAGCGACGCTGCCACCGCTTCGCTGACCAGCACGAGGGCGGCGCCGCCGTCGGTGATGACGCAGCAGTCCAGCCGGTGCAGCGGGTCCGAGATCACCGGCGAGGACACCACCTCGTCCACCGTGACGACGTCTTGCAGGAAGGCGTTGGGGTTGTGCTGCGCGTGGGTCGAGGCGGCCACCTTGATCTCCGCGAGCTGCTCGGAGGTGGTGCCGAACTCGTGCATGTGCCGTGCTGCGGCGAGCGCGTAGCCGCCGGGCACCGACATGCCGAACTGGTTCTCGAACGACGCCTCGGGCGCCGAGCTGAAGCGGGCGCTGCCGCCCGGACCGGCGCCGCCGGTGCGCGGTTTGCCCGCCAGCGTGATCAGCGCCACGTTCACCTGACCTGCGGCGATGGCTGCCGCTGCGTGCTGGACGTGCACGAGGTAGGCCGAGCCGCCGGTCTCGGTGTCGTCGATGTAGCTGCAGTCGAGGCCCAAGTACTCCACCATCGACAGCGCACCGAAGCCGGGCGCATCGCCGGCCGAGTAGTAGGCGTCGACATCGGCCAGCGTCAGCCCCGCGTCGGCCAGCGCGCCCGCCGCCACCTCGGCGTGGATCTGCGGCAGCGTGCGGTCGGGCAGCTCACGGCCCGGGTGCTCGTACACGCCGGCAATGAGTGCCCTGCCTCGAATGGTCACCGGCGGCAACCTAGCCGCCGGGTCGAAGACGATGCCGGAACATGACCGGCCGGCTGGACCCCTCAAGCGCCGACCCCTCCTGCCGACGAGCGTTAGCCTCGCGGCGATGCTGAAGCCGTACCGGATACTCGATCTCACCGACCACCGGGGCGCCATGTGCTCCGCCATCTTGGGCTCGCTCGGCGCCGAGGTGGTCCTCATCGAAGGACCCGACGGCCGGGGCCGCGACCACCGCAGCCAAGGCCCTGACGGCACGTCACTCCAATGGTGGGCGCAGCGCCGTGGCACACAGAGCTGCGTCATCGGGGATCGCAACGAGCTGCTGGAGCTCGTCGCAGGTGCAGATGCGCTGATCGAATCGCCCGACCCCGGTCTGGGTCTCGACTACGACGAGCTGCGCGCGATCAACCCGGGCCTTGTGCACACCACGGTCACTGCGTTCGGCAGCACCGGCCCGAAGGCCGACTGGGCGGCATCAGATCTCACCATCGCGGCGTCGGCATGCAGCGCCGCCATCACCGGCGATACCGACCGGGCGCCGCTGCGCATCACCGCGCCGCAGAGCTGGCTGCACGCCGGTTCGCACGGGGCGGTCGGCACGTCGCTGGCGCTGCGCCAGCGCGACCGCAGCGGCTGGGGCCAGCACGTCGACATCTCGGCCCAGCAGGCGATGATGCAGACGGCCTTCCCAGGAATCACGCACAGTGCCAATGCGTACCCGTCGGCGCGCAGGACCTCCGGTGGGATTCTGCTGCTGAACTTCCATCTGCAGTTCGTGTATGCCGCTGCGGACGGCTTCGTCTCCATCACGCTGCTGTTCGGCGACACCATCGGCCGCTTCACCGCCCGGCTGATGGAGTGGGTTCATGAACTGGGCTTCTGCGACGACGAACTGGCCGGGCTGGACTGGGTCGAGTTCGGCATGCGCCTGTTCACCGATCCCGAAGTAGCGCCCGCACAGATGGAGTCCGCGAAAGCCGCCATCGCTGCCATGACATCGTCGATGACGCGGGCTGACCTGTTCTTGGAGGCTCAGCGGCGCGAGGTGCTGCTGGCACCCGTCTACGCCCCTGCCGAGCTCGTGCAGGTTGAGCACTTCTCGCAGCGCGGCTACTGGGACGTCGTGGACGACGCGGCATGGGGCAGCGTCACCGCGCCCGGGCGCTGGTGCCAGCCCAGCCGCACGCCCCTGCGTGCACTCGGCGGGCCGCCCGCTTTGGGCGCCCACACCGAGGCAGTGAAGGCTGCGCCGCGCTCGGCGCTGCTGGATGCTGCCGAGGCGTTGCGCAGCGCCGGCAGCGACCCAACGTCGCCGCGACCGCTCGAAGGCCTCAAGGTGCTCGACACGACCTGGGTGTACGCCGGACCGTTCACCACCCGGGTGCTGGCCGACTTCGGCGCCACGGTCATCAAGGTGGAGGGCCCGGCTCGCTTCGACGCCGCCCGGGGGGCCGGCGGCGGCCTGCGGGGCGACATGGGGCCTGATGCCTCCATCCAGTTCGGCACCTTGAACGCCGGCAAGCAGGGCGTGACACTGGATCTCAACACCGAGGCTGGCAGAGAGGTGCTCTGCGACTTGGTCGAGTGGGCCGACATCTTCGTCGAGTCGTATACGCCGGGGACGCTTGAGGCGTGGGGAATCGGCTACGAGGTGCTGGCCGAACGGAACCCGGGGTTGATCCTGCTGAGCACGAGTCTGATGGGCCAGAGCGGTCCGCTGTCGACGTTCGCCGGGTTCGGCAACCTGGCCGGCGCCATCACCGGCTACTACGAGATGACCGGCTGGCCGGACCGACCTCCAGCGGGGCCCTTCCTGGCCTACACCGACTACGTCACGCCGCAATTCATGGTGCCGCTGCTCATGGCGGCGCTCGATGCCCGGGAAGCGGACCCCGACGGCCGCGGCCAGCATCTGGACTTCGCGCAAGCCGAGGCCGCCATTCATTTCCTGGCGACCGAGGTGCTGGCGAAGACCGTGAACGGCGACGAGGCGACACGGATGGGCAACGCGGACGCCTTCATGTGCCCGCACGCCATGTACCCGTGCGACGCGGGCGATGCCGAGCCCGACAACCCGCTCGAACCGCCAGACCCATGGGTCGCCATCGTCTGTGAGACCGAGCATCACTGGGAATCGCTGTGCGACGTGCTCGATGCCGACGGCCATGCAGTTCCTGCCGAGCTGGCCGGCCTGGACGCGGCGGGACGACTCGCACGTGTCGACGAGGTCGACGCCATCGTCGGCGCCTGGGCGGCCCAACGCACCCCCGCCGAAGCCGAAGCCGCACTGCAGGCGGCCGGCATCCCATCACACGCAAACCAGAACAGCGCAGGCTGCTTCGCCGATCCGCAGCTCAGTCACCGCGGTCACTGGATGGAGGTCGAACACCCGGTATACGACCGCATGGTTGTGGAGGCGCCCCGACTGCAGCTCAGCAGCACCCCCCACACCGTCACCCGCTCAGGCCCCAGCCTGGGCGAGCACAACGACCACGTCCTGCGAGAAGTCCTGGGCTACGACGACGACCGCATCGTCGAGCTCGCCGTAGCCGGCGCCATCGGCTGACCCACGCTCGTTCGGCCTCGAAGCAAGGTCGGCAGCAGAGCGGCTTCATGGGTTGCGACACCCACTGCTCCTGCTTTGGCAGGCACCGAGCAATAGATGTCCGGATGTCTGGCCACGCAACTCACCGTCTGGCGCCGGGCTTCCTCCGTCGGTGTTTGTCACTAGCTCGAAGTCGCTGATCGTTGGCGGCTTGGCGCTCAGCACGAACGCCGTCCTCACTGATTGGCTGTGCTTCCGCATAGACCCTGATCACGTTCCA
The DNA here is from genome assembly GCA_965116715.1 of Acidimicrobiales bacterium. Taxonomy (GTDB): domain Bacteria; phylum Actinomycetota; class Acidimicrobiia; order Acidimicrobiales; family Poriferisodalaceae; genus Poriferisodalis. The sequence continues at coordinate 2,782,680 of OZ220724.1, read as the reverse complement.
TCGATCCGTTGACACCAGTTCCATTGACGGATTGCCAAGCAGGTCTGCCAATGCACCCCTCTCGGCTCGGATCAAGCGAGCGGGCATGCGGCGCAGCGCGTCGACGAGGGCCTTCGATGCTTGATCAATCTCGTCGTGGGGCGCAGTCTCGTCAAAGGCACGACGCAGTCCCGCAAGGGCATCGCTCAAGTCGTCCCCGACGAGCCGATGCGGAGCGAAACGGCCGCTGCCGTCACGAGGCTGCTCGCCGTGCGCCATCAAGCCATGGTATGGGCCGACTTCTGCGGCGGACGCAGAACCAGCGCGGACAGAGCAGACGCATTCATCCACACAGCATCCAAATCCACCGGATCAGTCGGAGGTGAAACCGGTGCCTTCTTCGAAGTCGAGTTCCCGGGTGTTCTCGTCGACGTTTCGAATCACGTCACTGTCGAAACCGGCTGGGTTGCGGACCTCTATCTCGACTCGAATGTCGACCAGCGCATCTGGATGACCGAGAACTCGTGTCAGCACACCATCGCTGAGCCTGGTGAACGCCTGCGTCGGTCGGGAGGCATCCAGCTTGACCGAACCTCGGAACACTCGAAGTCGGCCCTGGGCGGCATCGTCCCGGTCACGCGACGAATCAGCAGGAGCGCCCGAGCCAGCGTCGTCGGCGTCGCCATCGGTGAACGACCCGGTTGGTCCCTCAACGGCAGCGTCGGAATCGCTTTCGGCATCGTCGGCTGCCTGCCTCAGATCGCGCTCGTACTGCACCTCAAGGACGTCTGCTCGCACCACGAGTGTGGAAGGCGCGATGGCGGCGGCCGACTGGCCTGGCGTGCTCAAGCCCACATAGCGGTCGGACGCATCGTCGTAGGAAACGGCAACGCCGAAGCCCTCAGTACGCCACATGATGCCCTCGGGACCGGCTGAGACCGTCGCCAGCAGTACGTCTTGGTCGCGCAGACGCGGCAGGTAGATGTAGCGCGCCATGTCCTCCCACAGCACTGACACAGGAACGTGCCCATCGGCCAATCGCGACGCCAGCACGCCATCGAGTTGCTGCCGCAGGATTACCGCCGGGAACTGAACCGCCAGCGAGCCGTCGTTCACCAGTCGTCTGCCCGCACTCTCGGCGATGGCGATTGCCGGTGCAACTTGGCCGCCAATATCGCTGGCCCGAGCCGATCGGCTGCCGTTCCCGCGTTCCGCACGCTCGGGGTCGATCCTCACCGCCTCTAGGTCGATCACACCCCGCGGGTCCCGCTGCTGTGGCACCAAGAGGTACCGGTACGCCTCGACCACGCGCAGGCTCGCTGCCTGATCGGCTCGGTCGCGTAGCGTTTCCGCCAGCTTCCGCTGTTGGGCGTCGAGGTTCAGATCCTCGTGGCGGTCGCAGATGCCGTCCCACGCCAAGAATTCGGCTGCCGCCTGGTCCAGCCCCTCGACAGCCCGATGCTCTGCCGCTGCGAACACAAGCATGTTCCGGTACTGGCGCGGACCCGCACCCCGCTGTTCGAGTATTTCGCGGGCGGTCGCCAGCGCAGGAGAGTCCTCGGAGTTGACGGTCAGCGGTGCGCCTGGCTCCAAGATCACCAATCGGGCACGCGCTTCGTCGGCCACGTCGGCAGGACCCGCAGGTGCGATGTGCAGGCCTACGAACGGGCTGCTGCGCGAACCGCGTCCTGCGCCGTCGCGCAGCCGGCGGACGATCTCGGCCTGAATCTCGTGGCGCTCTCCGTCAAGCAGGTTCTGAATTTCGTCTTGCGCGGTGCGCGTGACGTTCTGCTGCCGGTCGAACCAGTACCGATCGCGGTCCACGTAGAGGTAGGGCGCCTCCGCAGCAATGCGACTCAGCGCGTCCGAGAACGGACCTGACGGATCGCCTGCGAAGGTGGAACCCAGGCGGACACGCCTCACGTCGAGCCCTTGGTTCGCGCTGCCCACCCGAGGTGTTGCTCCGACGAAGATGGTGCGGGCGACCCGGCGGGTGGCATGCAGCGCTCCGAGGTGAGGTGTGCTGCGGTCGATCTGCGTTGCATGCGAGTCGTGGCCGTCGACATCCGACGAGATGACGGGATGCCAGTAGTCGGTCAGTCGGCCTGCCAGCTCGTTGACCACACGGTCGTCGCCGAGCGGGATGGAGCACGGCAGGATCAGGGGCGACTTGTCGTCGCTGGCCCACAAGGAGTCGATGGTCGCAGCCATCAATCGCAGTACGCCGCGGGTCCGCTGGAAGCGGTCGATTGCCGACCAGTCCTGATACAGCCGGTCGAACACTTCCGGATGAATCGGATAGGCCGCCTTGATCCGCTCGACATATGCGATTTCTGAACACTCAGCGGGAAAGTCACTGCGACGCGACCGGTAGAGCTGGCCGAAGGCTTCTGCGGTTGCATCACGATGCTCACGGGCTTCATCGCTGAGCGGTTCGAACAACCGTCGGCGCACGATCTCGTAGCTCTCATCGCCGCTTGCCGGCTGCCATGTCTCCGCGAGCCGGTTCGTGACGTTCGTCAATCGTCGCAGTGCTTCCCGTCCGGCGGTGCCGCCGACCTCCAAGCTGGACACCCCGAAGTTCTCGTCATCGGCGTCTGCTTCCTCGGAGGCGGGAATGGACACCACCACAAGCACGCCGTCGGTTGCCTTCGCCGCCTCCGAGAGTGTCTGAGCAAAGCTGAACTGAGAGTCGAAGCTGCCACCGGGTAAGTCGGTGCGCTCGTAGAGCTCGCGGGCATACGCGACCCACTCGTCGATCAACACCAAGCAGGGAGAGCACACCGTGAGCACATCGCGAATGGCATCGCCTGGGTTGACCCGGTTGCGGTCGCTGTCAGCAACCAAGTCGTACGCCGCGCGACCACCGAGCTGCCACGCGATCTCACCCCAGATCGTGTTGACCTCGGTGCCGTCCGGCTTCGTATGTACAGCGCCCGCGCTGAGCTGATTGCCGACGACGACGGCGCGGCTCACTTGCGGCATCTCGTCGGCACCCGCCTCGCGGACGAGTTCGGCAAGCTCCGGCGACATCTGGGCCGGGTCCATGCCCGACATCAGGTGGTACAGGGCGATCAGGCTGTGCGTCTTGCCGCCGCCGAAATTGGTCTGACAGCTGATGACCGGCTGCCCGCCCCGGCCCGTAACGCGCTTGATCGCCAAGGTCAGCAGGTCGCGCAGCCCGACGGTCAGGTAGGTGCGCTCGAAGAATCGGCGTGCGTCGGAGTATTCGTCACTGCCCAGCCCTTGGCGAACCATCTCAAGATCGGCGGCGAACTCTGCGACAGTGAATTGTCCGGAATGGATGTCGTCGTGCGGGTGGATGACCTCGCGCCACGGCGTCAGGCCCCGCGGCGCGGCGTCGAGAACGTTGAACACCGCGTTCGGGTTCTCACCGGCTTCGGCGTCTTGAGTGCGCTCGAACTCGATGCGGTTGAGCTCTTGCAGCGATGCCTCCACCGCCGCAGCCTCCTGGGGCGCCACTGCCTCGATGAGGGTCACCATCGCGCTGAGCGTGTACTGCGTGTCATGCAGGCGGAATCGCTTGTTGTGCGCCCAGTCGTTCCGCTTGTCCCGCAAGGCGAACACGATGTTGCGTGCACTCCGGGGCAGCTGCCGCTCGAACGTCCCGCGCCAGCAGTCGGCGATGACGCGCAGCAGAAACGCCGGGTCTTCCGTCGAGAATTCCGAGATCTGCGGTTTCGCGGTCGCCGCAAACCGAGCCGCCCAATCTGCGCCGCCGCCCTGGCCCTGCGACATGTGCCGTCCCACGAATGGCCCGAGGCACCGCGCAAGAATCTCGAACGCCTCCCCCACCCGCGCCCGATTGCTCATCTCCGCCATCGTGGATCTCCACCGTCACTGCTAGTCTGTCGTTCATCTGATCCCCGCCCGCTGGGCCAGCCACATCGGATGGCCCCCGGGCGGGTGTTTCTATTATGCGCACTCTCGTTCTCATTGACGGCCAGAACCTGTTCCATCTCGCACGCGTGGCATGGGCGCCCGATCCACCAGACCCAGCGTCGCCCTACAGTTGGCCGAGCTTCGACATCTCGAAGATCGCGCACGCTGTCACCAACGCCCGCCCCGGCAGGCACCTGACTGAAACTCGCTTCTACACCGGAGTCCCGACGGCCAAGAAGAGCGCGCACTGGCATCACTTCTGGTCGCGCAAGCTGCGCAAAGCCAAGAACCAAGGCATTTACACCTACGCCGGACGGATCAGCGTCGGTCGCCAGGAGAAGGGCGTCGACGTAGCGCTCGCCGTCGATCTCGTTCAAGCCACCTACCAACAGCGCTTCGAGGTAGCCATCATCGTTAGCCAAGACACTGACTTCGGGCCAGCAGTACGGCTGTGCAAGCAAATCGCCCAGTCTCAAGGGCGCACGCTCCGTTTTGAGTGCGCCTTTCCGAGGCCGCCCGGTCCCAGGGCACCGAGAGGCATCCCCGGCACCATCTGGACACCCATCACGCAAGCAACGTACGACGCCTGCCGGGACTACGACGACTACCGAAATCCCTGACACTCAGACCTGCTACCTGTGCTCGGCAACGCGCCGATCTGCCCGCTCGCACCTGCAACCTGCGTGAAGCTCTGCGCCCTGGCACCAACTTGGTCTTGCTGTCTGACGTGGTTCCGGCCCGTACGCTGGACATCGGCCTTGTCGCACCCCGCGGCCACAGTTGGGTCGCGTCGAGCAGGGGGAACACCGATGGCTGACAACAGCGCTATCGAGTGGACCGAGTCGACTTGGAACCCCACGACCGGCTGTGACCGCGTGTCCGTCGGTTGCGACCACTGCTATGCGCTCGCGTTGGCGAAACGACTGAATGCGATGGGCAACCCGCGCTACCAGACCGACGGTGATCCCCAAAGCTCCGGCCCCGGCTTCGGCCTGACCTTGCATCCTGACCTCTTGGACCTGCCGCGCCGCTGGAAGCGACCTCGCAAGGTGTTCGTCAACTCCATGAGCGACCTGTTCCACAACGATGTGCCAGCGAGCTTTATCGCTCACACATTTGCTGTGATGGCCGATACTCCACGCCACACCTACCAACTGCTCACCAAACGTTCACAGCGGCTCGTGCAGATCGCTCCCCGGCTGACATGGCCACCCAACTTGTGGATGGGCGTCACGGTCGAATCACCGCGCTATGCGTTTCGCATCGATCATCTTCGCGAAGTGCCGGCGGCAGTCCGGTTCGTCAGCGCCGAACCACTTCTCGGGCCGCTCGACGACCTCGACCTCGCCAGCATCGACTGGCTCATCGCCGGCGGCGAGAGCGGCCCTCAAGCCCGCAAGATTGAACACCACTGGGTCGCCGATCTGCGAGACCAGTGCCAGAGTGCTGGTGTCGCCTTCTTCTTCAAGCAATGGGGTGGCCGTACACCCAAAGCAGGCGGCCGCGAACTCGACGGTCGTTACCACGATGACATGCCCCCTGTGAAGGTCACCATCAATCAGTCATGAACAGTGATCAGTCGATGTTCTCCGAGGCAGAGCTTCGTGACCTGGTGCGTGCCTGCGACACGATCCGACCGACCCCACGCGCCCAGCACGCCACGACCGAATTCCGCGAATTCCACGGCTGGACACTGAACAAGCTCGATGTGCTTGCCCTCTATCTGAACCTGTACCGGCGAGTTGCTGGAGGGGGCACCTTCATCGACGCCTTCGCAGGCACTGGTTATGGCACCACGGCGATCAACGGAACCCAGCGAAGACATGACGGCAGCACTCTCATCGCTGCGCAATCTGGAGCGTTTTCGAACCTCCACCTCATCGAGCGCGACCCCGACAACATCGCGGCGTTGGGCGCGTCCATGGACTCGCTCACCGACACTCAGTCCTCCAAAGTCACGACTCATCCCGGTGACTGCAACACCGTTCTCCCACGACTACTGGCTGATGAGGTTCTCGACGCCGACAAGCCTTGCTTCGCGCTCTTCGACCAAGAGTCCACCCAGCTGCGCTGGACGACTGTCGAAGCGCTCGCCGCATGGAAGACCTACGAGCCGCCGCCGCGCCTCACCGGACGCCCGAAGAAGTGCAAGGCCGAGCTGTGGATCCTGTTCAACACGCAACACGCCCTGGTGCGCATGTGGCCCACCAATCGGCTTCGCTATGACCTATCCCTTGGCGCGGACACGCTTGACCACCTGTTCGGCAGCCGAGATGCCTGGTACGACCTGTGGGAACAAGGAAGGCCGTCGAGTTTTTTGCGTCACCGCTACGTCGAACGGCTCCGCGACCTCGGATACCAGTACGTGCTGCCGCAACCCATCAACGACCCCAGCACCGGCCGAACCCACTACCACATGATTCACGCGACCGATCACCCCAGCGCCGTGTCGTTCATGCGCTGGGCCAAGACTGAATCGACGACCGACCACGGTCGGCCCCAGCTGCCCGGCATCTGACAGACCGTCAAGCTGTCGGTTGTGAGCCGATAGTTGGCGGTGGCCGTTGCTCTGTTTGACACCAACCAGCGACCTGCTGATCAGGGAGCGGCTTCGGTGGAAGCGACGGGACTGCTAGAGGGCAAGGGTGAGGTCGGAGGACTGGGCTTGGCGGGCGAGTTCGGGCCATGCGGTGACCAGGGCGTTGTAGGCGAGGGCCTCAGACTGGGTGCCGGTGCGCTCGCAGATGTGGAAGAGGCGGTAGGCGAGGTCGCGGGGCGCGTCGTCGCCGGCACCGGCGGCTTGCAACAGGGCGGCGGCTGCTTGCTCGCCGTCGCTCATCAGCGCCCGCCGGAGATGCAGCGTGGTTTCCCACACCGTTCGGCGCTTGTCGGTCGTCGGGTGCCACTGCTCGTCGAGTTCGTCGGCTTCCAGCAGCCGGCACTCGTTGCCCTGCTGCCACAGAATGCCTGCCTCGGTGAGTCCGCCGATAGAGGTGTTCTTGGCCTTGCAGAGCGTGTCGGCCTCGCCTGCGGGACCGACACCGTGGCCGTACTGCACATACCACGCGAGAGCCCAGCGAGTGTCCACATCGAGGTCGCCCTCGTGTTCTTCGAGCACGGCATCGAGCGCCCGATTGATCTCGGCCAGGGCGTCGCGCACGGTCATCGAACTGCCATCAGGTTCAACCACTCGGCTGTAGCGGGAGAAGACCGCCATGCCAGGGCCGATCGACGACTGCGCGAGATCGACCGGAGCGATATTGCCCGCTTGCAGCCCACGCAGCGCCTCGGGAAGCTCCGCTCGCAATGCCATCAGGAAGTCGCGGCGGCTCACCACCGGCGCATCGGCTGGGCGGCGGCGGCAGACCAGAATGATCGACGACGCAAGTGCAGCCCGACCCACTTCGCGCAGGCCACCCGGCTGTTCAGTACGGATCGGCCAAGTCCGCACAATCGATGCCCCGCTGTGGAGCAGTCCTTCGAGCATCGTCTCCCAACCTGTCGATGCTGTGCCCGACGCATCGGTTTCCGACTGCTTGAAGGCGTAGAAGATGGTCCACGGAAAGCTGTCGTCATGAGCGTCCGCCATCGAGCCGAATGCGTCACGCAATCCACGTTCGAAGAAGGCTGCTGCGGCATCCCAACCATCGTGGCGAGCAGGCTCGGCGATCAGCTCGGGTTCCTTCGGCACCTTCAGCGTGCCGAACAAGCTCGGCCAGACATCGGCAAGACACCGTCGCAGCCAGATGTAGAAGAAGTCCGACAGGTCGGCGTAGGGGATGTTGTCGTAGTACGGCGGATCGGTACACACGACGACAGCGCTCGTGCCCGATTGCGACTCTTTGAGTGCCGATTCTGCCTCTTCGATATATCGCTGCGCGGACGCCCGGACGACGGCTGCCGGGTCTTGATCACGAGCATCCCGTTGGGTCGCGGTGCCATCAGAAGAGGCCGGGAGGCGGCGCATCACCTCGACGAGGTAGTCAAGCTGTCCTAGGAAATTACCTGTCGAAGATGAGAACGGGTTGCCTTCCGCGTACACCCAGATCATCGGCAGAGCGGGGCGGGCGAATACCTGTTCAAGCGTCTCGCCGCCCGGATGCCAGAAACACAACGAAGAAGTGCGGTTAGCGAGGCGGCCGATGGTCAGGGCGAGATAGTGCGTAATCGCATCGGCGTAAGCGACTGCGCCATTGCCGCCCTCACGCAGGTGCCTGGGATCGTCGTCGAAGCCTGCCGCGGCTGCGTCGCTCTCAACCTGCTCGCGGACCTGCGGGAGTGCTTCGGTGAACGCGCACAGCGTGGTGAGCTGGCGTGCCGTGAACAGGTCTGCCCACTCGGTCAGGCCGTAATTGGGCGTGGTCACGGCACGGGGGTTGTGCGGCAGGCTGCCCAGCGGTGCGTCGTCGGGCACCGGCATCCGCGAGGCTTCGACCTGGGCATCAGTGGCCTCCACATACACACGGCCACGCTCACCCTCGGCCACCACGCACACGAGCTGCGAGCCGAGCCCGCCTGCCTGAGCCTGCGCTCTCACTTCGCTGAGCGGCACCGTCGTCTCGCACACGAGACAGGTCGCACCGCGACGCGTCACAGTGCCCTGCTTGGGGCAGCCATCACCACGGCGGACCGCAAAGCGGACGTTGCCGGTGGCGGCGTCTACCTGCGGTGCCAGCCAGGCTTCACGGTTGCGCCGCCTCGACAATGCGAACGAATTGAGCAGCGGCATCGTCGCCCCACATGCAGGATTGGGGCACGGAACTGTGCGCGCCCACAGCCATGCGATGACGGTCGCCTGCTCGTCACCCGGGATGCTCACCGCCGGGTACAGATCGCCGACGCGCTCACGGGCGATGTCGCGCAGCACCTCCCCATAGCGGCGAACGTCCTCTGCCAAGCCCGTGGCACCGGGATAGTCAAGATCGAGCGCCATGCCGAGTTCGCATTCGGAGACTGGCACACGTCCAGCGAACTTGGGCGGTATCTCCACCAACGCCTTGTTGATGAGCACAGCGACCGGGTTCAAGTCGCTGGCTCGTGCCGCCAAGCCGAGTCGCTGGGCCTCCAGCGGAATGGAGCCGCCACCTGCGAATGGGTCCATCACCGCTGGCAGCGCTTCGCCGCACGACGCAGCAATCTCGGCACGCGCTCGGTTCAGCACCTTCTCGTCGTTGGTGTTCTTCCATTGCACAAGGTCGTCGATGATCTTGAACAGGTCCCGGCGCCGCTCCTCTTGGGCTTCCTCGGTGGGGTACCGGTCCGGGTGGGCCGAGGGGTCGTCAACGAGCTGCGCGAACAGGACGGCTCGGCACGCCGCCAACGGCCGACGGGCCCACCACAGATGCAAGGTGGAGGGATGGCCGTGACGGATCGACTTCTCGCGGGCCGACGCGGCGTTGATCTCATCCAGCGGCAACGCGACCTCGATGAGCTTGGTGGTCACAGGTCCACCTCCTGAGCTGGCTGTGCGATCTCGGCGGGTTCCAGGCCGCGCGCCCACAGCGACGCCCAGTTGAAGTTCACGCTGGTCACGTCGAACAAATGGGTGTCTGCGCCGACTTCGAGCGGGCCGCGCACGTAGCGCACCGTCGTCCTAGCCTCGGGAGTGCTGGAATCGGGCTCGACTTCCACCAAGGCCAGCATCCAGCGTTCGGGCTCGTTGAGGCTGGTGAGGATCTCATTGCGGCTGACGGTGACCGTGGTGGCCCCAGCCTGTCGGCCCTTCACCTCGATGTACCGGTAGCGGGTCACCGTCCCATCGGCCAAGCTCGACCGGACATCGAACCCCGGATGGTTCGGGCGCTCATCGTTCATGTCCACCGGGTCCCAGCCGGCAGCGCGCTCAGCGGCCAGCACTGCCTGGATCGCCAAGCGCTCGGTCTCGCGCTTGGCCAGCATGTCGCCCTGAGGTGGCTCAGCGGCGCGTGCCTCTCCGGCGTCTGGTTCGTCCGTGCCGTCGGTTTCGCCGACTGGCGAAGTCATGGTGGTCGCATCTCTCGTCAGCTCGGCTAGCAGTCCCGCCGGCACCACGAACGCGCCGCCGACCACGCGCGGCGGCAGGGCGCTCACTGAGCGCTCTTGGTCCAGTGCAGCCAGCCGTGTCTTCAAGCGATTCGCATAGTCGTCGGCTCGCCGTTGGGCGGTGTCGACGTTCATCCTGGGCACCCGTCCCGCGTCGGCATCCAGCTGCAGCTGGGCGACCCGGTTGTCCCAGTGGTTGATCTCATTGGTCAGGCGGCGATGGACCGCCTCGCGGGTGCGCTGCACTCTGGCGTCGGTACGTGCGCGTACTGCGGCAAGATGCTCCGGGGCCGAGACGTTCACGGCGTAGTCCATGCCGAGCGTCTCAGCGGAGCGCCCGCCGGCACGATGGCTCGCCAGCAGGTGCGCGACGGTGTCCTTCTCCGCGTCGAGTGCGGGGCGGTAGTCGAGGTAGCGGGCGTGCGAGCTCACCGACGGCTCGCCTGTTGCCGGTATCTCCACGAACTCGAAGCGTCGGCTCACCACAGTGTGCGGGGCGGCAGCGCTGGGGCGGGCATCGGCCACTTCGTGCTCGAGCATCACCATCACCCGGGACACGGTGCCATGGTCCGCATCGTCGACGAGCACTGCCCCGCGCCGGATCTGGTCGCGGTGTCGTTCCAGTGTGAGGTCAACCACCGCGTCCAGCAAAGGGTGACCTGGCGCCAGCAGGTCGGCGTCGGGCGCGCCTCGGCGTTCGGCCAGGTCCTTGTCGAAAGTGACGCGCGTGTAGCGCTCCAGCACCGCAGGCGCCCCAGCAGCCGCGACGGCACGGCTGCGCTGCCGAACTGCCAACGGCACTCGCGCGATCTGAAACCGGCCCGGCTCGACCTCACGCATGGTGCCGCCGAGGTCACTCAGCGCCGCTTCGAAGAAGGCCTGCACGTAGTGCGGCTGAATGCGCCGCAGAGCCGCTTCGTCCATGTCTCGCCGTATGCGGTCCACCTCGGAGTAGCCGATCACGTCCGACGCCAGGACGGGATCGGAGATGGCGGCGGCCATGCGTGCCGGCACCTCGGCGTCGATCACGTCGTCGAGACGCTGGCGTACCTCGGGCCGGTCGCCGTAGCGGATGGCTTCCAACAGCAGGCCCCGCAGTTCCCGTCCCGAGAGTACTTCGCCCAGCACGTCGTACACTTGGCCGTCGAAGGTCTCGCGCATCTGCTCGATCTTCTCCAGCAGGCGGACGTACACCTGCGCCTCGCGGGTCTCGTCGGCCACCAGGTTCCACATGTGGCACACCTCGGTCTGCCCGATGCGGTGTACCCGCCCGAAACGCTGCTCGATGCGGTTCGGGTTCCACGGCAGGTCGTAGTTGACCACCAAGTGCGCTTGCTGCAGGTTGATTCCTTCGCCTGCAGCGTCCGTGGCCACCAACACCTCAACCTCGGAGTCCTGGGTGAAGCTGTGCTGGACGCGGCGGCGCTCGTCACGCCCAGTGCTTCCGGAGATAAACACCACTGCCTTCTCGGAGCCCAGGAACGTACGCAGCCGGTCGACAAGGTAGTTGAGAGTGTCACGGTGCTCGGTGAACACGATCAGCTTGCGGCGGTCGCCCGACGGGGTGCGCATCTCGGGGGCATCGCTGAGCGTGCGCGACAGCTGCGTCCATTTCGTGTCGGTGCCCTCGGCGCGCAGTGCGTACGCAAGCTGCTCCAAGCTTGTGAGCGTGTCGATCTCTGACTCGAGTTCGGCGATGGTGGCGGCGGCGGTCGCCGCGTCGACGACTTCGGCGTCGATCTCCGACTGTTCGTCGTCGTCGAGCTCGTCGTAGACGTCGTAATCGAGGATCGCGGCATCGTCGCCGTCAGCCGCAAGCAGCTGTGACAGCCGCATCTGGCGGCCGGACATCCCCAGGCGCGCCGCCCGAGCTGTTTGGCGTTCTTCCGCTATGCGATGCTGCAGCCGGAGACGCCTGCGTCGCAGCGACTGGTAGATGGCCTCGGGCGAGGAGGCCAGCCGCCGCTGAAGCACAGTCAAGGCGAAGCCGACGGTATTGCCGCGACGACCATCGCCGTCGTCGCGGATTCTGTCCGCTGCATTCATCTGCTCGCGCACGTACGAGGTCACCTCGTCGTATAGCGCCATCTCGGAGTCGGACAGGTGGTACCGCACTGTGGAGGACCGACGCTCGGGGAACAGCGGGCGACCCTCAAAGGTCAGCAACCGCTCCTTGGTCATGCGGCGCATGAACGCAGACGGGTCCGACGCGTGAACGCCGTCGCGGAAGCGACCGGCGAACTGGTCGCTGTCGAGCAACGCGCAGAAGAGCTGGAAGTCTTCTTCCTTGCCGTTGTGCGGTGTGGCCGTCATAAGGAGTAGGTGCTGGGCGCAGGCCCCCAGCAGCTCGCCGAGCTGATAGCGCAGCGTCTTGCGGACTTCGTCACCCCAGAAGTGCGCCGCCATGCGGTGCGCCTCATCGACCACCACCAAGTCCCACTCTCCGCGACGCAAGTACGGCTCAAGCTCTTCGCGGCGCCGGGCGATCTGATCGACTCGGGCGATTAGCAGGCGCTGGTGCTCGAACACGTTGACGCTCCCGATGGCGTCGAGGTCGTCCTTGGTGACGATGCCGAAATGCAGGTCGAACTTGTCGCGTAACTCCTCCTGCCACTGGGCAGTCAGGTTGCCGGGCACAATGATGAGCGCTCGCTCAAGTGCCCCCCGCAGCATGAGTTCCTTCATGTAGAGGCCCGCCATCACCGTCTTGCCAGCACCCGGGTCGTCAGCGAGCAGGAAGCGCAACGGCTGGCGAGGCAGCATGTGGCCGTAGACGGCCTCGATCTGATGCGGAAGCGGTCGAACCCGGCTGGCATCCAATGCCAAGTAGGGATCGAACAAGTGCGCCAAGCGGATGCGTCGCGCCTCAGCCGCCAGCCGAAACAGTCGCCCATCGCCGTCGAACGCGAACGATCCCTGCGCCTCGGGCTCCTGCAGCCGCAGCTCGGCTTCATCGGAGCGGAACAGCACCCGTTCCCCCAGCGAGCCGTCCGCCCGCCGAAACGTCAAGGTGATCGCCTGGCTGCCATGCCACTGCACAGCCACCACCGTGACCGCACCCCCCGGCTCCACACCCGTCAGCTGCGCCCCCGCGCCGATGTCCTCCAGCCTCAGCACTGCCAAGATGCCCTACACCTCTGACCATGCTCGTCGCTCCGCGAGCAAGCCGGGCAGCCAACCTCCGCCTTGAAGCCCATCAAGTCCCCTGCAAGTCCAGGATCAGCTATTCGGCTTCGAGTGACCGCAACAGCTGCTCCAACTCATGAGGCATAGTGGCGTCAAGATATTCCTGATACTGGTTCAACGCATCGCGAATAAGAGCACGGTATAAGACATAGCGTCCGTCGATTTCATCTAGGCGACGTGAGATGTATTCCCTGTCGTCCTTGTACCTGTGACTTCCGGTCACACGTGGGTGCTGTCCCAAGACGAAGACAACCTCCACGGACTCATGGCTACGATCCTCTTGCTCTAATACTGAACTGAGCCCGCCATAGTACTTCTGCCCTTGTGTCATCAGCTCATCAATGCTGCACGACCTCTCATAGCGCTTCATTTCCACAATCACGTGGGAACCTGCCGCTTTTCGGTATCGAATGTCGATCCGACCGGTGATTTCGTCCCCTCGGTCGTCGATTGGAAAGATGTCCGGCGCGATCTTGTTGAGAGATTGCTCCATATGAGCGTCTTCGGTGGCCCTTTCCCACGATGGATCCAAGAGCCACAGATTCTTGAACACATGCTCTTGCACCACACGTTCCACCTCGTTGTCGTCAGCGAGGTCTTCTAGCTTCTGGACGGCCTGAACACGCCCTCGGAGAATGTCTGACCAGAGACTTGCCTCGTATTCTTCCTGAGCGCCAAAAAGCTGCAACAGATGTTGAGAATCAAGCGTGCTCAATTGGTCGAGTTCGTCCGATTTCTCGCGCAGCCCGATGCGTGCGAAGGCGAGCACGCCTGAGCGATAGAGCGACGCTCGGTGCTTTCGTTCGTTGGCTTGATCTAACGTCAATGCCGCGATGGTGGAGATCATTTTCGTCGCGGGCTCCTGCTGCCAGCCGGGCAGTGAATCCCGCCAAGCTTCCAGTTCTGGGAATTCCTCGAAAGCGTCTTTGGACTTGCGCTTAGGTCGCTCGGCATTCCATTGATCCGAGGCTGATTTGAATGCCTCTCGCAGAAATAGATGCAACCCCTGCACGCGTGGGTCGTCCTCGATAAGGCGCTGGCGGTCGCTCGTCGCAATGTCGTCCTCATCATCGACATCAAGGAAATCTGCCTCAATCTGACCCGTCACGTAGTTGCCGAACACTCGTGAGAAGTCGAGCTTGTCGATGATTCCTTCATGAATTGGGCGCTTGCGGGCCAGCACCATGATGTTCTTGAGTGAGCCTCCCTCGCCGTCGTCAGCTAAATCCGACGGGGTTCTGGCAGTGCCGATCCAGCCGCGTACCTCCCAATCCTCGCGGCCGGCAACATTGCGGTCATTGAGTACATACCTCTTGATTCCTTCGGGCAACGCATGACCCGGCAGCCGTCGTTCGCCGAACTCCCACAGGAACTCAAGTCGCTTAAGCTCCTGTCGGTCTTCAAAAGTCAGCTGCTCACCGTCGATCTCAATTCTGAAGCCACCCTGTTCTGGAGGGGTCTGGTCAAGTACGTCGAATCGTCGGGCGAGCCGCTTGCGGAGAGCTGATGCCGTCAGGGACACGCGCTTGCTGCTCAGGCGGTTCAGAACAATGGTCGTACCCTTGCCCGTGTGCTCTGCGGGAACCTGAACCTGCTCAGGGTGATAGTCCTGACGAGACGCTATTCGCCTCTTGAGATCCTCAACTACGATCCTGCATCCAGTAGTTTCGTCTTCTTTCGTCGTATAGACGAAGACCTCATCCGCAATCGAGAAAACACTCAGTTTGCCGATACCCTTACGGCCCATGAATCGGCGGTTCCACTTCGTGGAATGTGATCCTTCGATGAGCCGCTTCTGATACCCAGTGACGAGAAAGCGATCATTGAGTTCTTGCTGGGTCATCCCGCTGCCATTGTCGGACACAATGACGCTGGATTCGTTGATGTTCCATTCGATCTGCACAAGCGTCGCGTCGGCGTCGTAGGCGTTTGCGACAAGTTCAGTGAGGACCGCGGCTGCATTGCTGTAGAGCTTGATGCCGAGTGCCTCGAGGGCGCCCATGTCGATGGTCATCGTGAACGGCGATTGCTCGGTCATGACGCGACCTCCCCGGCCAGCGTGTCGAGCAGAGACCTGCCGATGGCTTCTCCAAGCGGCGGCGGGACGGCGTTGCCGATGTGCCTGCCCAATGTCGTCAATGGCGCGGCTTCGCCGTCTGGGGCGAACCGGTAGTTTTCGGGGAAGCCTTGGAGAATGGCGGCTTCTCGCAACGAGATAGTGCGGTGTTGCTCCGGGTGGCCGAAGCGGCCCGCGCCGAAGTTATGGAAGTAAGTCGTGATCGTTGGGGACGGCTTGTCCCATTGCATACGGGCGTAGACGTTCTTGAACGCAGCCCCGCTGGCGCGGCGATGACAGGGAGCTCGCAGTTTCTCGTCCCAGTCGCGCCACGTGCCGCCCGGCGTAGATGCTTCCATCCGCATTCGGTTGAGCGCTGACAGGCCGCGACTGCGATGCACCGGGTCGGCTTCATCGGCACCGCCGGCCTCGATGGCGGGCAGGCCCCCAATCGCCTGCCGGACAGTCTTGGGTGGCTGGTTGCTCTGATCTCCGGCCGGGACCGCGGCCGTGCCGAGCCGGGAAGCGACCAGCACGAGGCGACGACGGTTCTGCGCGAGTCCGTAGTCGGTACACCTGCGGATGTCGCTGTCGACGGAGTATTCGAGGTCATTGAGCATCGCCACGAAGTCCGCGAATACGGCCTTGCCCTCAATGCGGGGGACGTTCTCGGTCGTGACGAACTCAGGTTGCGTCTCTTCGACCAGACGGCCGAACTCGTGCAAGAGCCCCCATCGGTCGTCATTCGACGAGCTCACGCCCTTGCGGTACGACGAGAACGGCTGGCACGGTGCGCACCCGGCCAGGAGCCTCGTCGCACCCTCGGGCCAGAGGTCGGACAGTTCTTCGGCCGTGACGTCACAGATGTCGCGTTTGATGAACTGTGCACCGTCCATGTTGGCCTCGAAGGGGAACTTGCAGGAGCCGTCTACGTCGATGCCTGCCACAACTTCGACCCCAGCAGAGGCCAAGCCGTGCGACAAGCCTCCGATCCCACAGAAGAGGTCCACCGCGGCGATACGACGGCCAGCGGACGGGCCGGCAACGTCGCTGCTCGATGCTGTCGCTGCCACGCCGTCTCGGTTGGCGTGCCGGTCGTGCGCGTCCATCAGCAGCCCCCCCATGCCGCGGCTCGGCCGCCTGCGACTTCTTCGCTTGGCAACAAGGATGCCAGCGACACCTCCGATTCAAGCCATTTCGCAGGAGGGACCATGATCTGCTCCATCTCCCTGGGCTCGAACTTGGCGAGGCCGCCTGCGTATGTGCGACCTCCGGTCACGCTGGCGCGAGCGCGCAGCACACCTGCCAGCCTGCACAGTGCTGCTTCCGACATCGGCTCGACCGGGTAGAGGCCATGCACGTTGTTGAGGTTGCGGGCGCCGACAACATTGCGCACGAACGTCGGCGGTCTGCGGGCCATGTACGTAGCCAGAATGGGTGCTGGTTCGCGCAGCTTGACCGACCACCACGGTCGCCGGTGGCGCGCGATATAGCCGTCAGCAACCCCGGCGCTGCGTGCTGCGCACAGGAACGCATCGACCATCGCACGGTCGTCTGCTTCGAACACGTCCAAGTCGGCCGGCAGATCGATGACGGCCCGCAACGCGCTGTCGTCGCTGAGGACGGCTGAACCGAGACTGAAGAGCTCCGATGCCTTGGTCACCGTTGGTCTGAGCACCTCCGGGGGCAGCCGCGGATCGTCCTGACCAGTCACCCACACTGCATTCGCACCTGTGGCCGTCCCACGGTGAACCCGGCACAGCTCCCCGAGCGACACGAACTCTCGCGGCACCGAGACCCTTGGCTTCAGCAGCGAAGACCAGCGCGGCGTCGAACGCAGTTCTGCGCGGTCAAATGATGTGCCGCCATGCAGTTCTCCAAGATCTTCGGCCGAGGCGACCGCACGTATCCGAACCGGGCGCCGCTGCTGGCCGACTTCGAACGCAGTCACGGTCGCTGTGGTCATTGCGTCAGCAAAGGCATGCGCTCGGGCATCCAAGATGTGCACCGACAGGCCGCCCAGCGGCCCTGCGACCAGTTCGCGTACGAGTTGTCCGTAGCCGACGTCCAGCCATTCGGACGATGTGACGAAGACGCCGTAGTCACCCGTTCGTGCGAGATGTGCGGTTGCGAGCAGGAAGTGAACGTGCAGCCCCGAGAGCGCCGATGCTTTCAGACCCAACTCAGCGGCGCGGCGACGAAGCCAGTCTTTCCATTCCGGCGAGATGCCGTGATGGCGCACATACGGCGGGTTGCCAATGAAGGCCGTCGGGTCGCTCGTCGGCGGCAGCCTCAGCGAGCGGTAGTCGCACACTTGCAACTGCGATCTCCGGTCGAAACCAAGGACTGTCAGATTTGCGCGGGTGGTCAGTGCGGCCAGCGGATCGAGTTCGACTGCCACAAGCTCCGCCTTCGGCAGCGAAAGCCCAGCCGCGCACAGGAATCGCCCCGAACCCGCGCCTGGGTCAACCACGCGCCCCGGCTGCCCGTAGCTGGCCAGCCAGTCCGACATCGGCTTGACCAGCGCCGCGGGGGAATACGTCGCCCCCTGTCCACGACGGCGTTGGGCCGAACGCAGCCGCAGATAGGCCGTGCCCAGCGGGTCGCCGCCCGCATGGATCGCCGCCTGCAAGAAGTCCAGCGCTCCCGGCGACTGCACTCCTGACGTAGCACGAACCAACGACTCTTCGGCACCGCTCAGTTCGGCAAGCGCACCACCGCGCGCCAGCATCCAAGCGGCGGCGCACAGCGCCTGTTCGTCGTCGATGCCGAACTTGCGCACATCGGCGATCGACTCTTCGCCCGATCTAGCTGCCATCCCCCCGAATGCTCGCACAATGCACCTCCCATACAGTGACTGACTTGCTGCCCGTCTGCCTTCCGGCATCTTTGATGAGGGGTGTGACAATTGTTCGTCGCCGTGCGACATCGGACACGTCGGCGAAAGCCGTCGACTCGGTTGCATTGGCCATGAAGCAACATGACTCGGGCCTCATGTGTGCTACCAAGCGAATAACCAACATCGGATGCTTGTTGTTGGCTCGGCGCCAGATGCAGCCCACAGGCTGGCCGCTGTTCAGGGTCCGAGGGCGGTAAGGGGCACCACGAGCACGCCGTCGGGGCGGCGGTAGCCGTAGCCGGTGGCCGTGACGACCACGAGATTCGACGGCGGGCCGAGCACAGTTGTGTCGACGCGGTCGCGAAGCTTGAGCAGCCCAGCAGCGGCACCGTCGATAGCCGCGCTGGCACCGAGTTTGACTTCTATGGCGATCCACTGGCCGTCGCCGCGCTCAATGATGATGTCGACTTCGAGTCCCGTGCTGTCGCGGTAATGGTGAAGTTCGCCGCCTTGTGCCTGGGCATAGACCCGCAGGTCCCGCACCACAAGCGCTTCGAACAGCAAGCCGAGCAGCGCATGGTCAGCATCGAGCCGAGCCGGGTTGGCTCTCAGTGCCGCTACCGCCAGCGACGGATCAGTGAACAGCCGCTTGGGGCTTTGCCGGAGGCGAGCACGTGAACGCAAGTCTGCTGTCCACGCCGGGAGCTCTTCGACGACCAGAAGCCGTCGCAAGCAGTCGAGGTAGGTCGCCACGGTCGTGCGGTGCAACGGCACCTGACCACCGGTGTCGGATGCGAGCGTGCGCTCGGACGCCTCCGACGCGACATTGCGGGCGAGGGATCGGATGAGTCGCATGACGCCGGTGGGGTTGCGTCGCTCACCGGCGAGCTGAGCGATGTCAGCTCGACTGACCTCGTTGATGTAGCCGAGGCAGTAGCTCTGGGCGGCAGCGAGCTCCATCGTGTGGCAGGCAGGCCATCCGCCGCGGCAGATGGCGTCGATGAGATCGCCGAGGTCGGCCTCGGCGGCAGCGGCGGAGTCGGTACTCGCAACGAACAGTTCGCGCATGCCGATCTCTCCAGTGGAAAGACCCGACTCATAGAGCGACATGGGGCGCATCTGCACGCGAGTGATGCGGCCGGTGCCGGTGTGACGCGCCAGATCGTCAGCGGGGGTGGCCGAGCCGGTGAGGATGAAGCTGCCCGCACCGCCGGCTTCGTCTGCGGCAGCCCGCACTTGGTTCCAGATGCTGGGAACGAGCTGCCACTCGTCGAGGAGTCGAGGCCGAGGTCCCCGCAGCAGGCGGCGAGGGTCAACTTCGGCAGCGGAGCGCGCCGTGGCGTCGGCGCCGAACATCACCTCGCTGGACGAGTGCTGCCGCCCGGTGGACGTCTTTCCACAAGCCCGCGGCCCTTCGATGAGCACGGCCGGCAAACCCCTCAGGCACTCCCGGACCTCGGCGTCGATGACTCGTGGCAGGTAGCCGATCGCCTGCGATTCGCTCACTCCATCGGGCACGCCCCCTCGCTTCCCATCTCGCGCTCACTGGCAGCCTGTTGCAGAATATACCAAATGAAGGTTCTCTAACCGACCAAAAGTCAGACAATTGAACAACCAAATGTTCGACTATGCATATACCATATGACTGCCGAGCTTCCGAACGCCGCGCAGTCAGTCGGGCGTGAAGTCGGCGCCTTCTTCCAAATCGAAACTGCAGCCAACACCGGGACTCAACCCCTAGCAGGGTGCTGAAATAGTCGGTGTTTGGTGCTCGCGTTGGTTGGGTGGGCGCGGGACACTGTGGGGATGCGTGGAACTGTTGATGCCCAGATGGCGATGCTGTCGACGTTGTCGACTGAGGATCTGATCAGCGCGGATCATCCGATACGGCGGATCAGGGCGTTGGTGGAGGGGGTGCTTGAAGAGCTCGACGGTGAGCTGGGGGCGATGTATGCGGATCGGGGCCGGCCCAGCGTGCCGCCTGAGGTGTTGTTGAAGGCGTCGGTGTTGATGGCGTTGTACTCGGTGCGCTCGGAGCGGGCGTTCTGCGAGCGTTTGAGCTACGACATGTTGTTCAAGTGGTTCTTGGGGTTGCGCATCGACGAGCGCTCTTTTGACGCGTCGACGTTCTCGAAGAACCGCGAGCGGCTGTTGGATCATGAGATAGCGGATCGGTTCTTCGCTGCTGTGGTTCGGCGGGCTCAGCTGCGCCGGTATTGCTCGAGCGATCATTTCAGCGTGGACGGCACCTTGCTGGAGGCGTGGGCGTCGCACAAGAGCTTCAAGCCCAAAGCCGCGCCCGGCGGCGGCGAGCCGGGCAAGGGCCGCAACGCCGAGGAGGACTTCCGGGGCGCCCGCCGCCGCAACGACACCCACCAGTCCACGACCGATCCCGAGGCTCGCCTGTATCGCAAGTCGAAAGGGGCCCCGGCGATGCTCGCTTTCATGGGGCACCTGATGGTCGAGAACCGCAACGGCCTCATCGTCGACGCCGAGCTCACCCAAGCAGACGGCTACGCCGAGCGCGACACCGCCGCCGCGATGCTGCGACGAGCCCCCCGACGGCGGCGGCGGCGCACCGTCGGCGGCGACAAGAACTACGACACCAAGGGATTCGTGGCCGACGCCCGCAAGGCCGGGTTCACGCCCCACGTCGCCCAGAACACCACCAGGCGGCGCTCCGCCATCGACCGGCGCACCACCCGCCACGACGGCTACACGATCTCTCAACGGGTCCGAAAACGCGTCGAGGAGCCCTTCGGATGGATCAAGACCATCGCCGGAGGACACAAGCTGCGACACAAAGGACAAGCCCGCAACCGGGCCTGGTTCCTCATCGGCGCCGCCACCTACAACCTCGTCCGCATAGCCACACTCGACACCGACACCACCTGAGCAGACACCCCGACCGGCCCGACAGGGCCAACGTCGCCCCGCACCGCCAGCCAACACCACCACCCCAACCCTCACACAAACCCGAACCAGCACCCAAACCCGCCCAAACCACCGAATTTCAACAGCCTGCTAGACCCACCACACGCGGCGGCGCACGTCGTCGATGGTGCTGTTGGCGAGCTTGATCACATGGAAC
Organism: Acidimicrobiales bacterium; assembly: GCA_965116715.1. Classification (GTDB taxonomy): domain Bacteria; phylum Actinomycetota; class Acidimicrobiia; order Acidimicrobiales; family Poriferisodalaceae; genus Poriferisodalis. The sequence goes on along the minus strand of OZ220724.1, from coordinate 2,761,605 downwards.
GGGTCCGCGATCTGGGCGGCGTGGGGCACGGTGTCGGAGAACGCTTTGCGGTAGGGGCCCGACAGGTCCATCACCGCCCAGCCCAACGCCGTGACGCCGTCGGTGCGGGCCGGCGTCGGCGGCCAGCAGCGCAGCGCCCCAGCGGTGCACTGCTGCCATGCGCCCACACACCGCCCCCGCAGCCCACACAGCACGGACGGGCGGTCAACTCGACACCGATCCGCAGCGGCCCGCCGCGGCGACCCCCAACCTCGGTGACCGCCACACCGGGACCCAGCCCGACGATCAGCACCAACGCACGCGTAAGGTCAACAGCCACAGGGATCCTCCCGACTCGGGGCTACGAACACCTCCGATTCTGGGGGATCCCTGCCTATGTCACGGGCACACTCATCCGGCTACTCCACGCGCAAACGCGAAGCGCCGGTCAAATACTAAAACTCGAACGTCCGGCCGTGATCGTGGGCGTAGTGGTGGTATTCGTTGTGGCCGTTGTAGTAATAGGCCCAGACCACCTTTTGGCTGATGGTCGTCGGCCAGTGGTGTTCGGCAGCGAACTCGGCGACTTTATCGTTGAACTTCCAGTGCTTGGCATAGGTGGCCTCCAGGGCCTCCTCCTCAAGAGCGTCGAAGTCGATGTCGGCGAAGGTTTCGCCTTCGGCCAGGTTGGCTTTGGCGACTTCCAGCAAGGCCGCAAATGTAGCGGCGAATCCGTCCGAGTCCGGGGCGAGGGTCGTCCCGTCAGCCGGCGGATCGACTTTGACGGCCAGGACAACGATGTATTCGGCCTCCGGGTCGCCGCAAATGTAGCCCGGCCCTTGCCGCATGATGACATAATCCCTGAACTCGACCGGCTCGGTGATGATCGGGGCGGGTTCCCTCGGATTGACCGGCGTCGGGTTGGTCGACCGGGAGCCGAGAGAGGTTATCGAAAAAGTATACTCGGCCGACTGATTGGCGCTGTCGGTGCCGATGATAGTAATTGAGATGACGGTCCCCCGGGTCATTGTGTCCGGGACGGTCCCTTTCATGACCAGATTGCCATGAGAGTCCAACCGGGGAGGCTGCAGCCAGTTGCCCGCCGGCCGGGGTTTTTCGACGCTGAAAGACGGCACCCCGTCCTCGGTGTCGGTTATCGTTCCGGTTATTTTGAGGTTGACAGAATCGCCGATATAGAAGCTTTGGTCGGCAATGGCCGAGACGACAGTCGGAGCGTCGTCGCTCGGAGCCTGATAGCCCCGCATTTGGATAATAACGTTGTGGCTGTCGCTTAAACCATGGGGGTCGGTGACGGTGATCTTAACAGCCAGGTCGCCATCGGCGGCGTCGTCGTTGGCCGGCGTGCCTCTGAAGTAGCCGTCGTCCCTGTAGGTCAACCAGGCTGGCAGGGCTGTGTTGTCGGTCAGAGTGGCACTGTGTGCAAGGAATTCGGATTCGGGGTCGGAGCACCAGTTAGGGCTGACACGCCAAAGAAACGCTTGGTCGACGTGGGCCGTCCCGGTCAGAGGCGGGGTATTCTGCTGGCAGACGGGGGCCTGATTAACGGCCTCATGGGTTCTGCCCTGGACGGTAATCGAGGCATGGCTTTCGCCATGATCGTTGGTAGCGAAGACTTGGAAGTCGTAAGCGGTGTCGGCCGTCAGGCCGGTAAAGTCGAAGCTCCGGTCGAGGTTGGCCAGCCGGTTCCTAAACCCTTCTTGCCAATTGGTCTCCCCGGCAGCCCGGTATCGGCTCCGGTAGCTGACAATCGCACTGCTGCCGACATCGGCCGGAGGATCCCAGGTCAGAGTTATCTCGCTGGAGCTGGTGGCAGTGGCGATGACGTTGGCCGGCTTGTCAGGGTGGGCGGCGTTGTAGGGGTATTTGAAAACCCGCTTGGTTTCAGAGTCGACAACGTAGAAGCGGCGGCCGTCCGACCAGATACCCTTCGGGTTGTCGTTGCCCCGGTGTAGGTCGATGTCGCTGTCGGGAAGCCTGTCGCCCCTGCTGCTGCCGGGGCCTAAGAGGTTGTCGATGAAGGCGTAGGCATAAAGTTTATCGTCGGCCGAATCGGCGACCCAGATAGTAGCCCCGTTCGACCAGACTCCCCGGGGCCAGGCGTTGTCGGAATGGAGGTCAATATCCCGGTCGCTATCGTGGTTTATGGTGTTGCCGTCGCCGGGGTAGCTATAGGCCCGGATCTTGTCCCCGTTGTGGCTGACGACATAAAGGCGTTCATTGGCCGAGTCGGAAGTATCGGGCCAAATGCCCTGTATCCATTCGTCGGCGTGGGTCTTGACCCGGTTCCGCCAGGAGTGGGACCAGCTGCCGTCCAGGGAGTAGCCGGGGACCCGCTCATTGTGCGGTTCGGCGACGTAGAGCCGGTTGTCCGAAACGAAAATCCCCCGGACCGCCCACCAATCGCTCCGGGTCCGGCCGTTGAAGTCTTTGTCGGTGTCCCGGGCATAAACGCCGCCGGTATCGTCGGTGAAATCGTTGGCCCAGATCCCGATCAGATAGTTGCTGGACTCGGTTTTGGCGGCCGATATATAGAGCGTGTCGCCGTCAACGGCAATTCCCCAGGGGTCATAGCTGGTTTGAATGCCGGTCGAGACATCGGCCAGGCTGCCGTCAACCCGGTTGTCGGGGTAAGACTTTTCGGCATTTCGGGGGGGGAAATAAATATCCTGGCCAACATTCTTCAAGCTGCCGCCCCTAAAAGAGTTTCGGGCGACGTAAAGCCCGTTGGGATCAAGGTCGTCAGCCTCGACAGTGTAACCGAACTTAATCCGGTTGGTTCCCTTGCCGCTGATATACGTGGCCGTCTTAGTCTCAGCATCGCCGCCGACACCGAGACTGAACTCCAACGTCTTGTTGTCGACCGCCCAAGTCACCGCCTCACCAAAACGAGCAGTGAACTCAATCGTCTCACCAGCGATATACCACTTACCCCAACGAGGTTCTGAAAGAGTGATCTCAGCGTCGTCGTCGATAATTTTGATAAAACATTTTTCATCTTTGTCCGGGTCGTTGCTGTCCAAAACGTTTGTGGTCGGGCTAAAGCGGACTGCAAAATTTTCGGTCGACTCAATCCGCGCGTCATGTTTGGTGCTTATGGTCCGGTTCATGCGGAGGGCCCCCGAACTCGAAAGTTGGTAGACGTTGTTGACATCGTTATAGTCGTCAGTGTTCGCCGTCCCGTCGTCGGTATGCCAGTAGGCAAAGAACTTACTGGCGTGGTCGTTGTGGGTTCTGACGACAGTGGCCGTGAATGAGTCGGCCTCGATAACTTTCCGCTGGTCGCACACCATATAAAATTTGGTAGCGTGGGCGAAAGCGACCCGGGGAAACCACCAGCTCAACACCGCCAGGCCGGTTATGGCTATTGCCGCCAGGATTAGCGGGCGGATCAGCCAGTCGAGTTTGTTTGTTCTAGTCATTGGCGACCTCTGGGCCTTTATAGTGGCGCTTCGCGTTTGCGCGTGGAGTAGCCGGATGAGGATGCCCGTGACATAGGCAGGGATCCCCCAGAATCGGAGGTGTTCGTAGCCCCGAGTCGGGAGGATCCCTGTGGCTGTTGACCTTACGCGTGCGTTGGTGCTGATCGTCGGGCTGGGGCCTGATGTGGCCGTGACCGATGTGCGGGGCCGCCGCGGCGGGCCGCTGCGGATCTGGGTCGAGCTGACCGGCCGGCTGTGCTGTGGGGCTTGCGGGGGTCCGGCGTGGGCGCACGGGTCGAGCCGGGTGGCCCTGGCGGATCTGCCGGTGTTCGGCCGGCCGGCGCGGCTGGTGTGGAACCATCCCCGCCTTATCCAACTGACAAGCAAACAGGGGGAAGTGCCCCGCGGCCCGTGCTAAAACGCGAAGAGCCCCCCCCCCCCCAAGCCTCGGCCATCGCACCCGTCACCACACGACGCTGACGCTCCCCCAGATGCGGCATCACCGTGCCGAAGAACACCTCCGCAGCCCCAGCCGTCAACTCCACACGGACAACACTACTACCCGCGAGTTATCCGGCTACTCCACGCGCAAACGCGAAGCGCCGAACAGCCGCTTGGGGTTTTGTCGGAGGCGGGCGCGTGAGCGCAAATCTGCCGTCCACGCCGGGAGTTCTTCGACGACCAGAATTCGTCGCAAGCAGTGGAGGTAGGTCGCACGGTGGTGCGGTGCAAGGGCACCTGGCCGCCGGTGGGGTTGCGTCGCTCGCCGGCGTGTCAGCCCGACTGACCTCTTTGATGTAGCTGAGCAGCCGGTCGGCGCGCCAGTAGCGTGCAGGCCGCTGTTGCAGTTCATGCGGTAGACGCTGCGGCCACGACTGAGGAACCGATATGCGGGTCATCATCTTCGGAGCAACCGGCAAGACGGGCCAGTACGCGATCCGCCGAGCGCTCGACGACGGCCACGAAACGACGGCCTTCGGGCGTTCCGTGAAGCGGCTGGATGCCGAGCCCCGCTTGACGCTTGCACAAGGTGATGTCTTCGACGCTGAGGTTGTCGCAGAAGCCGTCACCGGCCATGACGCGGCCGTTGTCTGCCTCGGCAGCACGAATCTCAAGGATCGAACGACCCTGTCGCGTGGAACCCAGCACATCGTTGACCCAGTCGATCATCATGGGGTCAACCGGCTCGTGGTGGTGTCCGCAGCGGGCGTCGGCGAGAGCTGGGCGCAGATTCCGATCAGCTCAAAGCTGATGTTCAAGACGATGCTGCGAAACGTTTTCGGCGACCATCAGGCCCAAGAGGACGTCGTACGCCGAAGCAATGCGAGCTGGACGATCGTCCGCCCTGCCGTGCTGTCCGACAAACTGGCGCGCCGATCGGTCACCGCATCCAACACGAGCCCGACGAAGCGCATCCACCGCGCCGCCCTCGCCGGCTTCCTCATCGATCAACTCAACGACAACACCTACAGTCGCCAAGCCATCGCGGTGACGTCGTGACACCTGACGAGCGACTGGCTGCGATTCGGGCCATTCATGACTCGCCGCTGCGAATCGTGCTGTCGGTGACGGGGGGCGGGATGCTGGCCGTGAGCGACCTGCTGACAGTGCCGGGTGGTTCGCGCACGATCCTCGAGGCCACCGTGCCGTACTCGGTGAGGTCGCTGTATGAGCTGATGGACTCTGAGCTGGAGCCGCACGTGTCCGACGAGGCGGCGCTCGCGATGGCGGACGGCTGCCTGGCCCGGGCGCAGTACTTGGTCTCGGCACCCAGGCCGGGCACTGAGCCGTGGCCACTCGCCGGCGTTTCATGCACGGCTGCGCTGGTGACCGATCCGCCGCGGCGCGGCGAGGATCGGGCACACATCGCAGCCGTCAGCGACTCGGGCACGCGCATCGCCCGCAAGATCACCTACTCGACCTCGGATCGCATCGAACAAGACCGCGAGACTTCCGACGCTCTGCTCTCGCTCATCGCTGAGGTCGCCACCGTCTGAACGTCAGTGCGCCGGCTGCTCCTTGCTGGCACGTCGTGCGCGCAGGGCCACGACGACCAGCAGCGCAAGAGTGGGGCAGAATCGGAGTCTTGGGAACGACGAGCGGCTCTGGTGACGCTGCAGGCGTCGGCAGCGACGACCTGCCGATCCTGCATGTCGATATGGACGCCTTCTACGTCGAAGTGGAGCGCAAGCGAGACCCTGGCCTCATCGGCAGGCCCGTGATCGTCGGCGGCGCGGGACGACGGGGCGTGGTGGCCTCGGCCAGCTACGAGGCGCGAGCGTCAGGGGTCCGTTCGGCCATGCCCACCGCGCAGGCCCGGCGGCTGTGCCCCGAGGTGGTGGTCATCAGTTCAGACTTCTCGTCCTACATCGAGGCATCGGAGACCATCGCCGACGTGTTCGAGTCTGTGACACCGGTCGTAGAACCCATCTCGCTCGATGAAGCGTTCTTGGACGTCTCTGGCGCTCACCGGCTGTTCGGCACGTCGTCGCAGATCGCGTGGTATCTGCGGGGCGCGATTCACGAAGCAACCGGGCTGGAATGTTCGGTCGGCGTGGCGTCCACCAAGACCTTGGCGAAGCTCGCTTCGGAGGCTGCCAAGCCAGTGGCGGGCCCGGACGGGCCGCAGCGGGGGCTGGGCGTGCGTGTAGTGCCGGTGGCCGAACAGGTCGAGTTCCTGTGGGCGCACCCGGTACAAGCACTGTGGGGAGTCGGCCCCGCCACGCTGCGGCGCCTCGACGCACTCGGCGTGGTCACCGTCGGCGACCTGGCTCAGGTGCCCGTGCAGCGTCTGGTGACCCACATGGGGCCGGCCCACGGCGCCCATCTGTCCGAACTGGCGCGCGGCATCGACGACCGCCTGGTGCAGCCCGGCGGCGTGGCCAAGTCGATCGGCCACGAGGAGACGTTCGAGTTCGATGTGGCCGATGCCGAGGTGATCCGCAGCGAGACCATGCGCCTTGCCGACGCAGTGGCGTCCCGCCTGCGAGCGAACGGGTTGGCCGGCCGCACCGTCACGGTCAAGGTCCGCCACCCGGACTTCTCGCTGCGCACCCGTTCGATCACGCTCAATGCGCCGGTGAATACTCCACGCACGATGGCGCAGACGGCCCACCGGCTCGTCACGAAACTGGATCTCTCAGGCGGCATCCGACTGCTCGGACTGTCGGTCTCGAACCTGGCGCCCACTTCGGAACAGGTCGACGCCGAGGAAGCCCGCGGCGGCCGGCATGGCCGGCCAGTCGACCCCGACACCCGGCCAGCCCAGCTGGAGTTGGCACTCAGGCCAGCCGCTCCGCAGTCCGGTGCATCGACTGACGTGCGAACCGGAGACGACGAGGAGTTCGAGGCCGAAGCGGACCGCAAGCTGGCAGCAGCACTGGACCGAATTCGCGGCCGCTTCGGCCGCACGGTCATCGCCCACGGTGCGGCGGCCCTGCGAGAAGGAGCTCCCGGCGAACGTCGCTGGGGCCGGTAACCGCAGCACGGCACCGAGCCCGGCGCGCTGGCCGGGCCTCAGCGGAACAGGCCGTCGCCGATGCCCTCGGCGATCTCGGTCGGCGAGAAGCCGGCTTCGGCCCACACGTCGAAGTTGTGCTCGCCCAGGTAGGCGGGGCTGAGATGGCGGGGCGTCCAGCGCCGGCCGTCCCACAGTCCGGCGAATGCGTCAACGGTCCGCTCACCGAAGACCGCGTGGTCGACCGGTTGCCAGAAGCCCCGGGCGGCGTGCTGGGGATCGTCGGCGAACAGCTCGTGGGAGTTCTGCACCGGCCCTGCCGGCACGCCGGCGCCCTGGAGGGCATCGGCCGCCTCGGCAGCGGTGCGGGCGGCGGCCCACTCCCCCAGCACGGCATCGATCATCGACCTGCGATCCCGCCGGGCCGCCTCGGTGACGAGCGAGGGATCGTCCAGCCGGGGATCGGCGAGCAAGCCGACCAGCCCGAGCCACTGCGCCGGTTCCGTCACCGAAACGGCCACGAAGCCGTCGCCCGTCGCGTACACCTCGTTGGGCACATGGTCGGCAATGCCGTCGCGGTTGCCCTCGGGACGCGGCGGCGACACACCGGCCGACTGCCGGATGACCGCTGCGCCGATCGCATAGGTCCCGACTTCGAGCTGCGCCATGTCGATGCGCTGCCCCTCACCGGTGCGCTCGCGGGCATACAGCGCGCCCACGGTCCCCACAGCCGCGGCGAAACCGGCCAAGTGGTCGTTCAGCGAGAAGCCGGGACCGACGTCTCCCCGATCCGCGAAGTTCGTCAGGTGGGTGATGCCGCACACGGCATGCACGGTCGGCGCGTACGAGATGAGATGCCGCCACGGACCGTCGTGGCCGCAGCCCGACATCGTCACGTAGACGAGCCGTGGGTTCCACTCGTGCACGGTTTCCCAGTCGAGCCCCCACGAGTCGAGCACCCCGGCGCTGAAGTTCTCGATGAGCACGTCGCACGTCTCGATCAGCCGCCGGGCGGCCGCCAGCGCGCCGGGATGCTTCATGTCCAGCGTGGCGCTGCGCTTGGAGCGATTCCACACGAAGTAGTAGGGGAAGTCCGGCGAGTTGACGAGGGTGGAGCGCTCCTCGCTCTGGATGCGGATCACGTCGGCGCCCAGGTCGCCGAGCAGCTTCGTGGCCGACGGCCCGGCCAGCACCCAGGTGAAGTCGGCCACACGGATGCCGTCCAGCGGGCGCCGGTCGTGGTCGTGCCCGCCCGACGCCGCTCCCGCCAGGCTGCCGCCGTCGCCATCGGCGCCAGATGCTTCGCCGGCCTGGCCGCCTCGGTCGCCGTTCCGGGCCTCGAGCGAGGGTGCCGCCCACGACGCCAGCACCTCCTCGAGCGAGGTGTCAACGCTGGCCGGCGGACGCGGCGGGACGGTCCCCGATCGGCCGGCGTCGCTCCAGCGAACCAGCCGGCTCGGCATTCGGACCGGGCCCGGCCGGCCAGGTGCAGCACCATCGGGCACCCGCGAGCCATTCGCGGCCGCCGCGCCGGGCGGTAGGACGTCGGCGAGGAACTCACGGTGCGCGAACTGCGGATTCGCGCAGACCTCAGCGATGTCGAGCACCCCGCCGAAGGCCACGTGCCGCTCCTGCGCCTCCCACCAGACCTGGCGCGCATCGCGCGGAGCGATCCAGCGCCGGATCGCATCCATCACGTCGACGACATCGAGCAGCATCTCGGCCGGGTCGACACCCAGCCATCGCTTCACCTCGCGGCCGGACTCGTCGGGGCCGACCTCGATCATCCACTCGAACAGCAGGTCAGGCGTAGGCGTGGGCGTGATCATGACGTAGCCGCCGTCGCCGCCCCGGCACTCCGCGAGGTCGTACGCGCCCAGCCAGTGCAGGGCGCCCTGGCGCGGGGCCACCTTGGGCAGCGGCAGCAGATCGTCGAAGAAGTACTGCATGAACAGGTTCTCGATGGAACCCGTGACGGTCTCGTGGATGGACAGGTCGACGTGCGCTCCCCGACCCGTCGAGCGCGCCGACAATGCCGCCGCAACGCCCGAGGTCGCCGCCACGAAGCCGGCGTAGTTGTACGCCTGGCGGCCCCACACGTTGAGCGGGCGGTCGGCGAGCCCCGTCAGCGCCATCATCCCGCCCATGGCAGCGGCCACCAGGTCCGAGCCGAGCCAGTGCGCTCGCGGGCCGGTGCGCCCGAACGGCGTGATCGACACCTGCACCAGCGCCGGGTTGACGGCGCTCAGGTCCGCGTAGTCGAGGCCCAGTTCGGCCAACCGGCCCGGGCGTTCGGTCTCGACGATCACGTCGGCCGCGGCAGCCAGTCGACGGTAGGCCTCCCGACCCTCGGTGGTGCTCAGGTCCACGCGGCAGCGGCGCTTGCCGCCGTCGTACCACCAGTCGGCAACCCCGCCGAGGGCCGCTGCAGCCGGATCGGCCAGCGGCAGCCCCGGCGAGCCGGTGCCGACCCTCACCACATCGGCGCCCAGCTCAGTCAGCAGCTTCGTTGCGAACCGGCCCTCGTCGGCGGTCAGGTCGACGACACGCAGTCCCGACAGGGCCCCGTGGACCGTCGAGGAGTCCTGGCTGCGGGAGCTGGCAGGCGGGTTCATGACGGCTCGAAGCTAGCCCCGACGTGCGCTCCAGCAGATGGCGACAGCACTCCCGGCCGGCGACGCCGATGACGCTGACGCCGCGGGCTGTGCGCGCTCAGTCGAACGCGGCCGCCATGAAGTTGCGGTACAGCTGCTCGGCGTCAGCGGCGAAGCCGTCCATGCAGCGGTCCGCGTCAGCGGCCAGCGCGTCCAGCGCACCGGGGCCGAGCGTCGACTCGAGGGCCTCGCGGTAGGCATCGATGGCGCCCCAGTTGCGCACCGTGTCGTCCTCCACCTCGACGTGGTACTGCATCGACCAGGCCCGGGGGCCGACTCGCATCGCCTGCACGCGGCATTCCGGCGAGCTCGCGAGCACGACTGCGTCGTCAGGCGGCTGTGCCACCTGCACCGAGTGCCATTGCAGCGCGTGCTGGCGGTCGCTCATCTGGCGGAAGATCGGGTCGGCCCGGCCGTCGGGTGTGAGGTCCACGGCCAGCACGCCGATCTCGGGCGGACGCTGGGGCCCGCAAGTGCCCCCCAGCGCATCAGCCAGCAGCTGATGTCCCAGGCAGAGCCCGAGGAACGGTCGCTGCAGCTCGCGCACCCAGCGGCGTATGGCCTGCTTCTCGGGCACCAGCCAGGGGCAGTCCTCGACGTCCCACACGTCCATCGGGCCGCCCATCACCCACATCGCGTCGTAGGCCTCCAGCGGCGGGATGGGCTCTCCTTCGTCGAGCTCGACGGCGGTCCACTCGACGCCGTCGGCGTGCAGGAAGTCGCGCAGCCGGCCGGGATGCTCGCAGTCGATGTGCTGCAGGACGAGAAGTCGCATCGCCCCCGTTGCTACCACGTGTCGCCGATGCTGTAGTGACCGAACACCATCAGCATCTACTTCGCCGTCAGTTTCGGCCCCAGATAGACGACACATAAGGGTGAGCTAGACGACAACGGGGAAGAAAAGTGCAGCCGCCACGTTAGGCGCCTGATCTTGCCATGCCAAGGGCAGAACAGATCGTTTCCCAGGTGGTCCGGGTCGTTGAACGTGAGGCGCGCCCTAAATCTCTGTTTTTCGCTTGATGAGGAGTCCGAGAACATACCGCCCGAACGTCGAAAAAAGCGCTCGTAGTCACTACGTGCCTCTGCCGGGCTTCGGCCCTGCACTTCGATCTGATGCCGGAGTTCGTTCAGGATTTCCAGCAGGCGAAACGTCGCGGACACCGCAGCCTTTTCGATTGGTCTATGGCGAACTGGTCGTAGCCAGTCGCCCGCGAATCTGATATTGCCAAATCGCTGTCTCGCAAGTGAATCAAATTCAGACCAGCTAGCAGGCGGGGGCGCAATATTTCGCAGTACCTGAGTGACACTCTCCGCGTTCCAGTAATTCGATATCGCGACCGAGTACTGTTTCGTTCCTCCATCATCGAGCAACGAAACTTCCAAAGGGATTATACACCAGTCTGACGGAGCTACACTAATGAGAGCACTCGGTATCCCCATGGAATTGAGATGAGCCACCTCGGCAACAGCACTCTCTGTCACAACTTCATCTGCTTGCCTACTATCGCAAACAAAATACTCGTCCGGCGAATGATGAGAGTCTGTATCCCAGTGTGGCCCTTCCTTATCGAGCCAGCGCAACAGGGCTCGTCGCCTATCCGGGTTGAAACTGCTAACTGCCGCACGAACCTTGCTGGCATTCGTTGCCTGAGCCTGTAGTATAGTGTGGTCGACATAGAGTTTTCTGCCGCAACGGTTGAGCTGCGCACGGCACGACATGACAGCGGCCAATGAGTCCTCAAAATCTGACGGGGTGCTGAACTGCCCATGCAGAGATAACCCGTTGAAATAGAAATCCAAGTCAGCTATCCCAGTCGGCGAAGAACTCAAGGTCGTGATCCAGCTGATCAAAGAAGCCTACCGGCCACGACTCAATTGTGCCGCGTGAATCAATTTCGAGTGATTCAATGCTCGTTCCATCTGTTTCCGATATGTCGAGGAAATGAACAATGGTATCCGTGCAATCGACAATTCTTTGCTTGACTCCACGCCGTATTCCGTTGAGGACATGATCACTGTGTGACTCAACAATCACTTGGACGCCACTCGCAGCAATTCGGCATAGGAACTCGCCGACTAACGCTTGGCCTCTCGGGTGCAGGTCATTCTCAGGGTTCTCTACGGCGAGTATGTCTCCCGGTCCTGAGACTAATGCGGCAATCACTACCGGCAACACCTGGCTTAATCCATATCCGGTGTGAGCCGGTTCGTGAAATTTCATCGCATCTGACAATCGAATGCCTAGCGTCACGAGATTGCTGTCCGATACGCGGAGAATCTGCATCCTAAATCCTGGAAACAGCTCACGCATCCAAGCTTCTACTTGCGGAATCAATCGGGGGTTCTGCGTGCCTGAATGTCTGACCTTCTCGTCGATATGCTGGTCCTGCAGCAGATGAAGCAATGCAATCGCATAACTTCCATCTCTGCCAACTGAACTCCTTGTGCGCGGCAATTCCAATCGATGGGTTACCTGTGGAGTTGGGCGCTCTGAAGTCAAGTAACTCATGCTCGCAATCGACTCCATTACCTCCATCCGACGCTTGTTCAGTGTATGCGCAGGCAGCAATAGCAAGAGTTCTTCGGTGTCTTCGTACAGCGTGCCATCAATAGTGATGGCGGTGACGTGTGCAGAAACGTCATCTCGTTCTGCCTCAAATCGCCACAACAAGGACTCTTGACCTCGTCCAACTCCAATCGTGAAGTGCGTGCTGTCACTAAGGTCATGCACCACTCGATTGAATGTGCCGAGCCCGACTTCGGACCCATTCAGCAATAGTTGAGAAGCACGTATGTCGTTTTGGAGAGTCTGCTTAAGAACTGCCAAAGACTGAATCAGAGTGGACTTACCTGCACCGTTCAAGCCAGTCATGAGCGTCAGACGTCGCAAAGGCAATTCCAACGCTTCGAAACACCGAAAAGACTCAAGTATGAGAGAATCAAGCAAGGTCAGACTCCGGAAACAACTGTGACAGCATCGCGTGAGCTGTCGAGAATCGATGCCGCACTTGCTTCGGAGTATTAGGTCCGTAGGTAATCGACCTCTCAAAGTCGGGATCGTCGAGCAGCGCAAAAAATGCATCATGGAAATCTGACAAGCGGTCTACAAGATCGTCATGTGGGACTCGGGCAAGCCCCGTTGACATCACGTCCCACAGTGACGCGTTCAGGACGCTTCGCCGCTCAGCTCCCAATCGGTGCTTACGAAATGCATGGACACCAAAGGCACGTTGATTGTTCAGCAATGACCTGTGCAGGCCGTCGCTGAGGCCGCGACACACGTCTGGATCTGAATTTATGTCCCTCAATGCTTGAGCAAGAAACTCATCCATGTCCCTATAACTGTCATAAGGCCTGAGGCTAAATGCACAGTATCGATTTACAAACTCCCGGTCAAACATCTTCTTTCGATTGAGACTCTGTCCTGTGACAGTGACGAACAGATCATCTGCAGCCTCATCCTTGAGGAATTCTGTAGCTGGCCCCTGATACAACGCATTGCGCATCTGCTGTCTAGTCAGAGGTTCGCCGGAGTTCACTCGATCGAATATGTCGAGACGTGCCTTTTCTGGCACCTGACTGTCGATCACATACAGGGTCAGCTGGCAATCCTCGATCCGGTTTCTCAGCTTCGGTGAGAGTTCGTCGAACTTCCTCTTGTCGAGTTCAGGCTGATCGGGCAACTTCAATCGAAGCTGGTTCTCTGCAATGAAGTGCCGGAATGTCGCTAGTCGCTGAAGCCCATCGACGACGACCAGGTTTCCGTTGCGGTCTTCAGCCAGATAGAAGACTGGCAGAGGAATCCGCATCAAGACAGACTCAATGAGCTTGCTTTGCTTCTCATCGCTCCAGACAAAGTCGCGTTGGAAGTCAGGGTCCATGATGACTGCGCCTTGACTGATCCGTCGCAAGATGTCGTGAACGGTGCGGCTTTCTGTACGTATCAGAAGCGTATCGATCGGGTAGTCCAGCCAAGGTTCATCAGAAGGTTGGTTGATTCCCCCCTCCGGTTCCACAGGTTCTTCTTCGTCCACTGACTGATTGCCTGTCGGTTGCCTCGTATGGCCCATGTCAGTCTCCGTCGACAGAGTCGAGTCTTGCCGCCGTTGCTTCGTCTCCGAAGGCACATCATACATTGCGTTCGAAATCGAGCGATTGAAAGCGCAATTGCCGTCGACAGGTATGTCGCAGTTTCGAGCCCCTCAGGGGGTGGTGCAGAGGCCCGCGAGGCTGCTGATGGCCGTGTCGCGGCGGGGCTGGCGCACCTCGTGCTCGTCGTAGCCGTTGGTGGTGTAGCCGAGCGACAGCCCGGTGGCCGGGTCGGCCCAGGCGAGCTGCCCGCCGGCGCCGTTGTGCCCGAACGCCATCGGCGACACGGTGCGGCCCAGCCCGCGCATGTTCGACATGCCGTCGTCGCCAGCCAGGAACAGCCCGATCGAGCGGTTGGCGGGCATGCCCATCGGGTCGGGCATCGTGTTGCGCACCTCGCCGGTGCCGGTGGCCAGCATCGCGGGATCCCACAGGTCGTCGGGGTTGTGAAGCAGGCCCTGGTAGAAGAGCGCCAGGTCGACGGCGGTGCCGAAGCCCCCGCCGCCCGGCACGCCCACCTCGCGAACCGACGGCTCGTTGAAGCGCAGGATCGCCTCGTTGGTGACCTCGGTCATGGGCAGCTCGCGCACGCCGAACGTCGCCTCGAGCTCGTCGGGTGTGGCCGGCTCGCCCACCAGGATCAGCTCTGCGATGCCGTCCTGCTCGTCGGGCGCCAGGCCCAGCAGGCGGGGCAGCCCCAATGGGCCGGTGACGCGGTCGTGGACCTCGTCACGGAAGTCGTTGCCGGTGACTGCGTTGATGATCTCGGCAAGCACCCAGTGCGCCGAGGTCGGGTGGTACTCGTACCTGGTGCCGGGCTCCCAGTTGAGCCGCCAGTTCGCCATGGCCACCAGCCGCGACTTTGAGGTGTCCCATTCCGGCGGCTTCAGCGGAGCGTGGGGAAAGCCCGAGGTGTGCAGCATCACCTGCTCCACGGTGATCTGGTCCTTGCCGTTGTCGCCGAATGCCGGCACGTAGCCGGCCGCGGTGGCGTCGAGCTCCACCGCCCCTTCGCTGATGAGCTGCCACATCGTCGAGACCACGAACGGCTTGGTGGCCGAGAAGATGCAGTAGCGGGTCTCGTCGGTGGCGTCGCCGTAGGTGGCCTGCGCCACGATCTCTCCCTGGAAGCCGACGGCCACCTGGCAGCTCGGCAGCAGGCCCGATTCGACTTCGCGCTTGCAGCGGTCGAGCAGCGCGTCGATGCGGGTGTTCTGGACAGTGGATGGGGCGTCTGTTGTGGTGCTCACGGCCTTGGCCTAGCACCCGCGGCTACGTTCTCGCTGGCGAGCAACAGGGGGACGCAATGAGCGACAACACACCTGCCGACGGCAAGATCGAGTTCGGGTTGGCGATCCGGCGCAGCGACGACATCGCCGGCCAGGCCCAAGAGATCGAAGCGCTCGGTTACGACTACGCCACCACCGGTGAGCACGTCTTCTTCCACGTACCGACGTCGAACGGGTTCATATCGCTGGCGGTGGCTGCGGGCGCCACCACCACGCTCAAGCTGATGACCTCCATCACGCTCATCCCGCTCTATCCGGCGGCGCTGTGCGCCAAGCTCGCGGCCTCGCTCGACGTGGCTTCGGGCGGGCGCTTCCACCTGGGCGTGGGCGTCGGCGGCGAGATGCCGTCGGAGTTCGAGGCCTGCGGAGTGCCGGTGCGCGAGCGAGGCGCCCGCACCAACGAGGCGCTCGAGATCATGCAGCGCCTGTGGACCGAGGACGACGTGACCTTCGAGGGCCGCTTCAACACGCTGAACGGCGTCACGCTCGCGCCGAAGCCGGCGTCGCCGCCACCGGTGTGGGTTTCGGGCCGCCAGGATGCTGCGTGGCGGCGGGCGGCCCGCTACGGCGACGGCTGGCTGCCGTACATGTACACGCCCGAGCGGCTGGCCGAGTCCAACGAGGCCATCGCGCAGTACCGGGCCGAAGAGGGCAACCCCACGCCGGTGACGCCGGGGCTGTTCATCTTCTTCTGCTGTCATCCCGACAACGACACGGCGATCTCGTATGCGGCAGAGCGGCTGTCCAAGCAGTACGCGCAAGACTTCTCGCAACTGGTGCACAAGTACGCCATCGCCGGCGATCCCGACCGCTGCGTTGCACGCCTGAACGAGTACATCGACGCCGGCGCCCGCACCATCGTGCTCAGCGCCGCCTCCCCGATGAGCTATATCGAACAGAGCGAACGTTTCATGGCCGATGAGGTCTTGCCGCGCATCCGCGAGGGACGGGCCTAATCGCCGAAGGGGACACCGATGCCCGCAAAGCGATTCTTCGAGACCACGCTGGTAGCGGAGCGCATCGACGAGCTGAGCGCTTCGGGAGCGTGGCCGAACCGGCTGCTCGACGACCGGATCGAGAAGTGGACGGCTGAGCGGGCGGGTGAGCCGGTCATCACCGATCGCTTCGGCACCATGAGCTGGGGCGAGCTCGGCACCGAAGTGGACGCTGCCAGCAAGGGCCTGCTGGAGATCGGCGTGCGGCCCGGCACCGTCGTGCAGCTGCAGCTGCCGAACTGGCGCCACTTCGTGGTGACGGCGGTGGCGTGCGACCGCATCGGCGCGGTGGTTAACCCGGTGGCGCCGATCTTCCGGCACAACGAGCTCACGGTGATGAGCGAGCTCGGCCGGCCGATGGTGGTGGTCACGGCCGACAGCTACCGGGGCTTCCAGCTCGCCGAGATGCACGCCGAGCTGCGCGAGCGCTGCGAATGGGTGACCGAGCTGGTGGTGGTGCCCGGGCCCGAGACCTTGCAGTCAGACGCTGCCGGGGACGAGTCGTGGCTGCCCGAAGGCGCGATCACCTGGGAGGACCTGATCGAAGAGGGCCGGTTCTCGTCGTACGACCGCGCCGCGGTCGACCTGTGCCGGCCGGGGCCCGACGACGTCTGCGAGATGATGTTCACCTCGGGCACCACCGGCCTGCCCAAGGGCGTCATGCACACCCACAACATCCTGGCGGTGGCCGTCGACGCCTTCCTGGACACGGTGTGCGAGGGGCTCGAACCGCATCCCGGCGCCGGCGCGCCGCAGGCGTATGTCACCCACATGGCCTCCACCCTCGGCCACCAGACCGGCTACCTCTACGGGATGCGGCTGCCGCTGCACACGGGCGGCCATGTCGTCATGCAGGACGTGTGGGACCCGGTCGAGTTCGTGGGGCTCATCGGCAGGCACCGGATCCAGCTGTCGATGGGCGCGACGCCGTTCCTGGCCGATGTGCTGGGCGTCGACGACCTGGCCGGCTACGACCTGTCAACGTGGCAGCGATTCCTATGTGCGGGTGCAGCGATCCCCCGCCCGGTGCTCGAACGTGCGCTCGAGCAGCTGCCCGATTGCGTGGTGATGCCGGGCTGGGGCATGACCGAGACCGGCCTGCTGACGGTGGGACGGCCCAGCGATCCGCTCGAGCGCCGGCTCACCGACGGCCGGGCCGTGGACAACAACGAAGTCCGGGTGATCGACGAGTCTGGCCAGGTGGTGCTGGAGGCAGAGGGCGACCTGCAGTGCCGCGGCAGCGCGCTGTTCGCCGGCTACATGGCCGGGCGGGAGTTCACCGAGCAGTTCTGGACCGACGGCTGGTTCGACACCGGTGACCGGGCGATCATGGACGCTGACGGCTACATCAGCATCGCCGGGCGCACGAAAGACCTGGTGATCCGCGGCGGCGAGAACGTTCCGGTCAAGGAAGTCGAGGACGTGCTGCTGCGGCACCCGTCGGTCGGCGTGGTGGCCATCGTCGCGAAGCCCCATGAGCGCCTCGGCGAGATCGGCTGCGCCTTCGTGCAGCCCGTCGGCGACGCGCCGTCGCTGGCCGAGCTCACCGACTTCCTCGACTCCCAGAACGTGACCCGCCAGTTCTGGCCCGAAGAGCTGGTGATCACCGACGAGTTCCCGATGACGCCGAGCGGCAAGATCCAGAAGTACCGGCTGCGGGACCGCCTGGACTGAACGGCTCAGGGCCGGTCCAGCCCGGCGCCGCTGTTCCGGCCGGGTGTACTGCTACTGGGTGTACGAGACGGGGATGCCGTCGGTGGTGTAGGTGACCTCGGGGTCCCACAGCAGCCAGTCGCTGATGCCGAGATCGGCTGCAGCGTCGATCTGCGCACGCACCTCGTCGGGGCCGTAGTTCACCCGCATCGAGAAATCCTGCAACCAGGGCACGACCGCAGTGTTGGTGCCCTCCAGCACGCGCTGGAATTGAGCCAGGGACGCCTTGGTGATGTCGTAGGGCTGTGCCTCGGGGTGCACCACGCCGTACTCGCCGCGTCCCCAGTGCGAGGGGTACACCATGGGCGCCACGTAATCGACGTGGTCGGACATGGCGCCGATGTCCTGCGCCACCCATTCGCCGCGGTCGGCGGCGATGCCGAACACCGAGACGCCGTGGAACACCTGCGCCTCGCGCAGCATGGAACCCGCCTCGGCGAGGAAGCTCACGATGACCGGCGACGGGTCGTCGCCGTCCCAGCCGGGTATGCGGATGCCACCCAGATCGCCTTCGGGCCGGCGCATGTAATCCCACAAGATGTCGTCGATGCCTGCTTCGGCGGCCTCGGCTGCGATATCCAGGTTGTACTGACGCACCACCGAGTTGTTGAAGTTGGTGAAGCCGCCGTACTTCGCCAGCGGGCGTCCATCTGGAGTCTGCACGACCCAGTCCAGGCTGCCATTCGCGACGGCGTAGCGAGTGAGCGTCGGGTCATTGAAGGCCACGATGCGCCCGATGACCCGCACGCCCAGTCCGTGCAGCTCGTCGATGGCGTCCCGCAAGTCGTACAGCTCTCGCGACGCACCCGTCAGCTGGGCCAGCCGGACATCGGTGCGATGGCCGATGCGACCGTCCTCGTCTTTCAGATCGAGCTGGACAGCGTTGATGCGACCCTGTTCGATGAGCTCGATCACCGACGATCGCAGCCCATCGTGGTTCCATGCCGCCGCGGTGACGTGAACTCCGGTGGTGTGCGGGTAGCCGATGGGCACGATGACATCGAAGGCCGTGCTGTTGCCTGCAGCGTCGGTGGCGATTACCGGCACCGGACCGCCGGGCGGGCCTGGCAGCGTGAGGCTGAACGATCCCGATGCTGTGTCGATCTGCTGATCCCCGACCTGCAACAACACGCCGGGCTCGACGGTGCCGGCCAAGACCACCGGCTCGCCCAGCGTCACCGGGTCCAAGACCCTCGGCAGCTCTACCTGCGGAGGGGTGCCGTCCACTGTGAACGTCACCGCTGCGGTCGCCGTGCCGAAGAAACGCCGGTTGACGTCGAGCGTGACGATGTGCACGCCTTCGGTCAGCTCGGGCACCGGCCACACGATCCGGCTGTCGTAACGCTGCACACCGCTCACCGGGAAGCCGTCCAGCAGCATCTGCGCCGAGGTGGCATCAGCGCCGTCGATGCTGAACTCCAAGACGGCGCCGGCCAGCTGAGCCGGCCGCAGCATCGAGCCGTCGCTGATGCCCGAGACGGTGATCTCGGTGACGCGCAGCGCATTCATCGCCACGACGCCCACACCGATGGTGGCCGCGACGAGCAGGATCGCGACGATGGCCCGGCCGCCACGACGGCGCCTGGGCCGCGGCCCTGCCATGCTGACGACGGCGCGATCGGCCACCCGGCGCGCTCGTCGGCTCAGGCCGGCCGCATACAGCGGCGCCTCGGGCTTCGGCGGCCGCCACGGGAAGCCCCAGCCCTCGGCCGGATCGGCCGGGCCGGTGGCCTCCTGGCCGTCAACGGCATCGACGAGGTCGCTGCCGACCAGCGACGGCCCCACCTCATAGCCGTGCTGGGTGAGCGACCAGCGAGCGCCGCGCAGTCCCGGCACCGAGCCGGCCTGTGCCACGATGCCGGATTGCTGCAGGGTGCCCAGCGACTGCTGCACGGCGTGGTTGTCCAGTGCCGCAGCCGCGCTGAGCTCGCCTATCTCAGCCGTTCCCCCACGGGTGAGCAGCTCGCGCAGTATGCGCCTGTCGGCAGGCGCCAACAACGGCATCGGATCGAGTGTATTGAGGCCGCCAGACAGGCTTCTGTCAGGCGTCGCGAATTCAGTCCAGCGACGCCGCGGCGGGATGGCGGGCGGTGACGGTGGTCGTGATGCCGCCCCGGACGAGCCAGCGCGTCTCCACCGTCGCCTGCTTCGGGGCAACGGCAGCCACCAAGTCGTCCAGGATGCGGTTGGTGACGGCCTCGTGATGTACGGGCTCGTCCCGGTAGCTCCACAGGTAGAGCTTCAGCGACTTCAGCTCCACGATGCGTCGGTCGGGGACATAGGCGATCTCGACGGTGGCGTAGTCGGGCTGCCCGGTGACCGGGCAGACGCAGGTGAGCTCCGGCGTCGTGCAGCGCACCTCGTAGTCGCGGTCGGGGTACGGATCGTCCAGCGCGATCAGATCTTTCGATGGTTCGCTTGCCATGGCGAGGCTCCTCGACTGTTCCTCGACTGAACGACGCTGCGGCCCAGTGCAGGGACCTTCAGTACGTTCAGTACGACAGGGTGGCGTGCGGCGTGTTCTCCGCCAACCCGAGCGGCGTCACCGCCACGAAGCTGGCCCGCTCGGTGAATTCCGCCAGCGTGCGGGCGTTGGTGTAGCTCATCGCGCTGCGCAGCCCGGCCATGAGCTCGCCAATCAGCTTGCCCGCCTCGCCCCGGTACGGCACCGTGCCCTCGACGCCTTCGGGAGCCCGTTGCTCGAAGTACTCGTCGTCGATCTCTTCGCCGTGGCGTTCGGCCCGAGCCTCGATGGCCTCGAAGCTCGCCATGCCCCGGATGCGCTTGCGCAGCCCGTGGGGTCCCTGCTCGACCTCGCCCGGGCTCTCCTTGGTGCCCGCCAGCATGCTGCCGATCATCACCGTCTCGGCGCCGACGGCGAGCGCCTTGGCGATGTCGCCGGAGTTCTTGATGCCGCCGTCGGCGATGACGGGGATGTCGAGCCCGGCGTCAGCCAAGGCGATGACCACGTCGTCGGTGGCGCTGAGCTGCGGCACTCCGACACCCGCCACCAGCCGGGTGGTGCAGACGCCGCCGGGTCCGACACCGACCTTGATCGCGTCGGCGCCGGCGATGGCCATGTCGATCGCTCCTTCGGGGGTGGCGACATTTCCGGCTATCACGTCGACGTCGTCGAAGTGGTGCTTCAGCCGGCGCACACCGTCGATGGCGTGGTCGGCGTGACCGTGTGCGATGTCCAGCACGAGCACGTCGGCCCCCGCCGCGACGAGCGCCTTGGCCCGGTCCCCCATGTCGTGGTCGGTGCCGACCGCGCCGCCAGCCACCAGCGCGCCGCCGTCGACCTCCTTGACGGCGCTGATCTGGGCTGACTGGGCGCTGATGGGCATGAATCGGTGGATGACGCCGGCACCGCCGAGACGCCCCATGGCGATCGCCATCTCGTGCTCGCAGACCGTGTCCATGTTGGCCGCGATGACGGGCAATTCCAGCTCGATGTTCCGCGACAGACGGGTGCGCACCGATACGTCGCTGCGGCTGCGTATCGACGATCGTTGGGGCACGATCAGCACGTCGTCAAAGGTCAGCCCGGTTCGCAGGTCGCGCAGTTTCATGAGCAGCCCCAAGCTACCGTGACCCGCCATGAGCCCCCGGCGCCGGAAGCTCCTGACCGTCGGCGTGCTGCTGGTAGTTATCGCCGCGGCGGCGGCTCTCGGCGTGTGGCGTCTGTTCGGCGACGCCCCAGAAGAGGTCAGCTTGGCCGAAGCCGTCGAAGTCGCCGAGCAGGCACAGGAAGAACCCGCACCGGCAGCGACGGCAACGACGGCCAGCGCTGTTGCCGACGACAGCGACAGCGTCGCTCAGACCGCAGAGGATCCAGAGCCCGATGCGGAGGTCGCCGCCGCGGGTGACGACGGCAGTGCGGATGCGGCCGTGCCCGCCGATGAAGCCGTCTCGTCGACGGCCGAACTTGACGGCACCTGGTCGGTGGATACCGAGACCGGGGAATTCACGCTGGACGAGGCCACCGGCTCGTTCGCCGGCTTCCGTGTGGACGAGGAATTGGCGAACATCGGTGCCTTCACTGCAGTGGGACGCACCGGCGACGTCAGCGGCACGCTGGAGATCGCCGACGAGCACGTGACCGCCGTCGAGATCGAGGTCGACCTCACCACGCTGCAGACCGACGACCGGCGTCGCGACGGTGCGGTGCAGCGCGCCTTGGGTACCTCGCAGCATCCGGCGGCGACGTTCTCGCTCACCGAGGAACTGCGCATCGAAGGTGCCGTCGAGAGCGGCGCGCCCGTCAGCCTGGCCGCGACGGGCGACCTCACGGTGAACGGCATCACGCACCCGGTGGTGATCGACATCGAGGCCCAGCTCGTCGGCAGCCTCATCGCCGTGGTCGGCTCGGTCGAGATCACCTTCGCCGACTTCGACGTGACCGTGCCGCAGGTCCCCATCGTCCTGTCCGCCGAAGACCACGGGATCATGGAGTTTCTGTTGCTGTTCGGACGTTCGTGAGCGCCGGAGCATCGGCGAGACAAGTCAGGCATCATGTGGCGCCGAGTCGAGCGAATCGGCGAACCGCATATCTCAGGAGCACCCATGTCCGCAGCACCGCTGTCCAAGTCCTACGCCACCGTCAACGGCAAGCGCATGGCGTACCACGATTCCGGCTCGGGTGATCCCGTCGTGTTCCTGCACGGCAATCCGACGTCGTCGTATCTGTGGCGCAACATCGTGCCGCACGTGAGGCCTCACGCCCGTGTCGTCGTGCCGGATCTGATCGGCCAGGGCGACTCGGACAAGCTCGACGACACCGGCCCCGACTCGTACCGGTTCGTGGAGCACCGGGAGTACCTCGACGGCTTGCTCGACCAACTCGACCTCGGCGACAACGTCACGTTCGTGATCCACGACTGGGGTTCGGCGCTCGGTTTCGACTGGGCCAACCGGCACCGTGATCGCGTCGCGGGTCTCTGCTACATGGAGGCCATCGTGCGGCCGATGAACTGGGCGGAGTGGCCCGAGGCGGCAGCCGGCATCTTCCAGGGCTTCCGGTCGCCGGCCGGCGAGGAGATGGTCATCACCAAGAACCTGTTCGTCGAAGCCGTGCTGCCCGGCTCGATCATCCGCAAGCTCAGCGACGAGGAGATGAACGAGTACCGGCGGCCGTTCGTCGAGCCCGAGCACCGGCGTCCCACGCTGACGTGGCCGCGCCAGATTCCGATCGAGGGCGAGCCGGCCGACGTCACCCAGATCGTGACCGACTACGGCGAGTGGCTGTCGGGCTCAGATGTGCCGAAGCTGCTGGTCAACGCCGATCCCGGCGCCATCCTGAACGGCCCGCAGCTCGACTACTGCCGCACGTGGCCGAACCAGACTGAGGTGACCGTGGCGGGCAATCACTTCTGCCAAGAAGACAGCCCCGACGAGATCGGCCAAGCCATCGCCGACTGGCTCACCAGCCGCTGATCCTGCGATTGCGGCAACTCAACGTCGCAACGTGCAGGTCGACATACACGAGCGTGCTACGACGGCAGTGCGCGGCCGAGATCGGCGACGATGGCGAGATCTTCTTCCGTGAGTGCCTCAGCGTCGATGGATCGGGCTAGGCGGCGCAAGCGAGTGAAGGTGTAGCGGAGATCCTGATCGGGCGAGAAATGCTTCACCAACGTCGCCTTGACCCAGCGGCTGAGTTCGCTGCCGCCTCCGGCGATCGACTTCGCGACGAGGTCGAAGTCGCAGCTGTGAACGAGACGGACAAGATCGTGGATGTCCGAACCGATCTTCACAGGCGTGCCACCGTGTGGACGCCGGGCAATGGCGACAGCCTTGAGAGCGATGAGCGAAGCTGAGGTCGCCATGGGCGCCGTCGTCTTGGCAACGATCTCACCGCCTTCGACAACGACGAGATCGGTTGGTTCGCTGGTGGTCATGGCCATCCGTCGTGCAAGAGCGAAAGCGCGCTCACCAGCCTCCGCTGGCAGTGGAGTTCCGGCGGTGTCGGCCATGACATCAACAAGGACTGTGGTGCCGTCATGTTCGAGCTGAAGCCTTGAGGCCTCAAGCCGGTCTGTATCCGGAGCGGCAGCGAGCAACTCCACGAGCTTGGCCTGATCGCGGCTCACCGTGTCGATGTCATTGGTGAGGCGATGGACGTGAGCGATGCGAACATTGACAGCGAAGGCTCCGATCACCGTCCAGGCAGGCTCCGTAGGAAAGCGAGACAGCGCAGACACGAACGAACGAACCCGGCCGCCGCGATCGCCGACGAGGACAACGGGTTCACCAGGCACGCACAATCCCTTCAGGCGTCCATTGCTGCACGGCTTCGAGACCGCGAGCTTGGTCCTGAGCGATATCCAAGGCGACGACGATGTGGTTGGCGACGGGCCATCGCTCCTTCGATGTCCGGGAGTGATCGAGACGGTGCAGGCACACCAAACGCACCGGCGCAACTGCGACAGTGCATGCCCTGTCGGTGGGATCGTCTGCATCACCGAGGAACAGGCGCGCAGCGCGCACCACCGAGTCGGAAGGCACATAGAAATCCGGCGGATAGTCCCCTCGCGCAAGAATCGGCATGCCCCAAGACGCTGCGGCGCGGGTGTCAGTGAGTGCCCAGCCAAGCGTGTGCTCCGGCTTGTCGAGTCCGAGTCCTAGCCGCTGCGCATCCCGAGCACGCGTGGAGGGAAGTGCCGCCAATGCAACTGCTCGCCGCTTCCAGACCGTCGTCAACTCATGGAAGAGGTCCGGGATGAGCGGCTCACCTGCCGCGGTGAGCAGGCCGTCGTCTCGCAGTCCGGCCATGGCGCCGGAGACTGCACTCGGTGCACGGTTGATGAGCCGCGCTGTCTGGCGGATTCCATGGGGCTTGTGGGGAGTCAACAAACAGCAGATTGCTACTTCCTTGGCGACCTGACTGTCGAGTGAATTTCGGAGCCTGCCCATTTCGGGGAGCGTGGACTCGACGACCGTGTCCACGATCAGGGACGGGGCCATGACTCGCATTTCTCCGCGCCGGTCGAGGTAGCCCACACTGGCTTCGCGCAGAGTCTGCTTGGCGTCGGCAGCGATACGGTCGGCAACGACAAGCAAAGGCGCTCGCCGCCCAGCACCCGCAGCTAGTCGCTGCCCATGTTCCGAGGTGACTACCGACTTGACCTCGACGTCGAATCGCTGGCCAGCAATCTCTACGACAGCGTCGGCAGCGAGATCGTCGCCCCAGGAATCTCTCGACAACACTCTGGAGGCGATGCCAAGACGCGCCAGCGTCTCAGCCAGCGCCTCGAGCGCATCATCCTGCAGTGCGGCGGCTGTCCGTCTCGACACAGCATGAGCCTACTATCTGTTCTGTGTTCTCGAATACAAGAACACAGAACAGATACGCGTGTGTCCGCAACTCGATGCCATTGGAGTCATCGGCAAATGCGTCTATGCAGAGCGCCGCCGCATGGGCGGCCGAATTGACGCTGCGGCGGAGCTAGCTCAGTCCGACTGCTTGGCGGGCTCGGGCCTCGCGCTGCTTGCGCTCGATCTCCTCGCGCTTCTCCACCGGGGTCTGGTTGGTGATCACCTGATAGAGGTCGGTGTCGATGTCGTCGAGGACGATGTCGCCGGCCAGCACTGCTGACTTCCAGTCCTGGTGCTGGGCGTCGCGTTCATGGAATTCGGGCATGACTTCCGCAGCGAACAGCTCGAGGCTGGAGCAGATGTCCTCGTGGGTGTTCTTGCCGGCCTGGTTCAGCAGGATGAGCTGGTCGACGTGGGCGTCCTCGTACATCTCGAGCTTGCGGCGGATGGTGTCGGGTGAGCCCACGAGGCCGACGTTGTTGCTGGCCTTCTGACCTTTCGGGGACTTGCGCCACTCCTGGTACTCGTCCCACAGGTTGACCGAGCCTGGCTCGACGGGACCGTGGGAGTTGTAGAAGACGAGCGAGAACTGGAAGAACGTCCAGCCTTCGGCCTTGGCCTGGGCCTCCTCGTCGGTCTCGGCGCACATGAACGGGCTGACCACCGCCACGCCGGGATTCGTCTGGTAGTCGCAGAGCAGATCGAGGTGGTTGAGGTAGTTGTTGTAGTAGGCGTTCACCCAGGCCCGGGCGGCGTCGGCCGACACGAACGAGAAGCCGAGTGCGCCCATGCCCCGCTGGGCCGCCATGACGATCGTGTCGAGCTGGCTGCACGCCACCCACAGCGGCGGGTGCGGCTTCTGGTAGGGCTTGGGCACCACGTTGCGGGCGGGGAACTTGAAGATCTCGCCGTCGTAGGAGTGGTTGACCTCCTGGAACATCGGCATGAGGCAGCGCACCGCGTCCTCCCAGACGGCGCGCTTGTCGCGGAAGCGGCGGTCGAAGGGGTGCAGCTCGGTGACCGAGGAGCCTTCGCCGATGCCCAGCTCCACCCGGCCGCCGCTGACGATGTCGAGCGTGGAGACGCGTTCAGCCACCCGGGCGGGGTGGTTGGTGGGCAGCTGCACGATGCCGTGGCCGAGCCGGATGTTCTTCGTGCGCTGGCTGGCTGCGGCCAGGAACACCTCGGGTGCGGAGCTGTGGCTGTACTCCTCGAGGAAGTGGTGCTCGACCTCCCACGCGTAGTCGTATCCCAGCTTGTCGGCCAGCTCGATCTGATCGAGCGCCTGCTGGAACAGCACGTACTCGGAGTCGTCGTTCCACGGCCTCGGCAACTGCAGCTCGTAGAAGATCCCGAACTTCATGGCGTGTCCCCCTGTGCGCTGGACCGCCGGTCATCCTAGGTACCTGGGCTGAACGGTGGGCTGTGACTGCGTGGATGTCGCCGGTGCCAACCCCCTGCAGTGGCGTTGCATACAGAGGTGTTTGGACGCGAATCGGGGCGATGCGAAGATATGCGGGTGACCACCGTTGGATTCGTGGGGCTGGGCACTATGGGCGGGCCGATGTGTGCTCGCCTGTCGGGCGCGGGATATCGGGTTCAGGCATTTGATGTCAATCCCACAGCATTGGAGGCTGCCGTTGCCGATGGAGCGACTGCGGCCGGCTCGGCTGCAGAGGCAGCTACGGACGTCGAAGTGCTGCTGACATCGTTGCCGGCACCCGCACAGGTCGAGGCCGTGATGTCTGGAGCCAGTGCGCTCGCCGCCCTGCCGCCGGGTTCGGTGTGGGTGGATTTGACTACAAGCCGTCCTCAGCTGATCCGGCGGCTGTCTGGCGAGGCTCCCGAGGGTGTCGCAGTGGTGGACTCGCCGGTCACGGGTGCCGTGGACGGCGCCCGCAACGGCACGCTCACGCTGTTCGCCGGCGGCGAGCCCGCGGCCGTCGAGCGAGTGCGACCGCTGCTTGAGCGCCTGGGGCGGGTCATCGCCTGCGGCGCGTTGGGCACCGGATGCGTGACGAAGCTGGTGACCAATCAGCTGTGGTTCGTCGGCGCCGCGGCACTGGCCGAAGGGCTGGCCGTCGGGGTGCGCAACGGCGTGGAACTCGGCGACCTCTGGGAGGCCATCAAGGACAGCGTCGCCGACAGCTTCGTCGCCCGCCATGACGCGCCCAGCATCTTCGCCGGCCACTACGACCCGTCGTTCACGCTGGGCTTGTGCGTGAAGGATCTGGGATTGTTGGCCGAGCTGGAATCGGCCGTCGCTGCTGACCTGCCGATGACTGCCGCTGCACGCGACACGTTCGAGCGAGCAGCAGAGCGCTACGGCCTCGATGCCGCAGAGCTGAGCGTGTCACGCCGCATCGAGGACGACGCCGATCTGTCGCTGCGACTCGACGGCAACTGGGTTCCGCATTGGGAGGCCTGACATGAGCACCATCGACGTCAGCGCCGCGGACCTCACGGGGCTCATCGATACTGCTCGCTACCCGCTCGACGGCCGGGATCTGCCCGATGCCGACCCCAGGCACGCCGGGTACTGGGCTGCCGTGGACAAGGCTCGCTCGGGCCTGCGGGCTGACGGCTGTGCGTTGCTGAAGGAGTTCGTCACTCCGGATGCCGTGCGCTTGCTCAACGACGAGATCGTCGCGGCCAAGCCGCAGACCCATTTCTCGATGCAGGTCATCAACCCGTACTTCCACACCCATATCAATCCCGAGTTCGCCGACGAACATCCGGTGAACACCTTCACTGAGCGATCGAGCGGCTTCATCCCCGGCGATGCTTGGCCCTCGGCATGCGCCATGGACACGCTGTTCCGGGCACCCGAGGTCTGCCGACTGCTGGCCGATTGCCTCGAGATCGACGAGTTGCACTGCTACGACGATCCGCTGGCCGGCCTGACGGCCAACATCCTGGATCCCGGCCAGCAGTTCCCGTGGCACTTCGACACCAACGACTTCGCCGTGACCGTGCTGGTGCAGCCCGCCGACGATGGCGGGCTGTTCGAGTATGCGCCCGGGGTGCGCTCTGCCGCCGACGAGGGCTTCGAGACCATCGGCGGCCTGCTGGCGGGCGGACGTGACGGCGTTCACACACTCGACCTGTGCCCCGGCGACCTGCAGATCTTCCGCGGCCGATACTCCCTGCACCGCGTCACCCGGGTGGCTGCGGACTCCCAACCCCGCCACGCGGCCATCTTCGCCTACACCCGCCAGCCCGGCGTCATCGGGCGTGTCGTGCGCACCCGCCAGCTGTTCGGGCGGGTGCTTCCCGCCCATGAAGAGGCCGAGCGTCGCCGCGTGCGCGACGACGACTTGCTCGACTGACACAGCCCTGCTGAATTGGCACTGCCCGGCTGAATCGATGCAGCATCGGTGGCTCGCGCTGCGCCGCATTCTTCAGGCGGCCGGCGAGAAATCGACCGTGCTCAGCGCCGGTGCGCGGCGTACGGTGCGGCCGTGAGCGATTCCAAAGACTCAGGACAGAACGGCGCCCCACCGCCCTCGGCTCGCGTGAAGCTGCGGCGGATGGCCGAGCGTGGCCGCTACGGCAGCGACGACGTGCGGGAGATCCTCGACGCGGGGCTGATTGCACATGTCGGCGTGGACACGCCAGACGGGCCGCTGGTGCTGCCGATGGCCTACGGGCGCGACCACGAGCACCTGTACCTGCACGGGGCGCTCGCGAACCACCTGCTGAACTCCGGCGAGGGCACCGAGATCTGCGTGACCGTCACCCATCTCGACGGCTTGGTCATGGCACGCACGCCGTTCCACAACTCGATGAACTTCCGCTGCGTCGTGGTGCGCGGTCTGGCTCGCCGCATCACCGACGCCGACGCCAAGGAGCGAGCCCTGAAGCTGGTGACCGATCACATCGTCGCCAACTGGGACGCCTCTCGGCCGCCGAGCGCCGAGGACCTGCGAGCGACGCTGGTGCTCGAGCTGCCGCTGGCAGAGGCTTCCGCCAAGGTGCGCTCCGGCGACCCGGTCGACGACGCCGAGGACATGGCCGGCAACTGGTGGGCCGGCGTCGTCCCCCTCACCACCCGCTTCGAGCTGCCGGCACCCGCTGCCGACCTGACCGAGGGCATCCCCACCCCCACCGCCGTCGCCAACCTCGCCCACCGCACCCCCGACACCCGCGCGTCGAGACCGATGTCGCGGCCCGAGTTCGAAGCCACCCGTCGGACGGTCCGCGACACCGACAACCCGTAGCGGCGTCGCCCTGGATTCCGCCGGGATTGGCCTATTCGCCGCCCCGAGTGGGGACTGCCGGATCGAGCGTGTGATAGTCGGCGGCATCGTCGGTGAAGATGGCCAGTTCGGTGCGCAGGCCTGAGGGCAGGTCGAGCGTGCCGGCACAGATGGCAATGTCGTTCATCTGCCCCTCTGTGCCCTCCAACACCTTCCAGAAGAGCGACCCACCGCAATCGCTGCAGAACCCGTAGGCCACGTTGGGGTCGTCGGCCGGGTGGTGCCAGACCAAGGAAGCGTCCGACACGAATCGCAGATTGTGGCGAGCGCATCCCGATGCCGCCATGAAGTGCCCCGTCCACCGCCGGCACCGCCAGCAATGACAGTTCCACACCTGCCGGATCGGCCCGTGCACTTCATAGCTGACAGCGCCGCACATGCAGTGTCCCGAGGCCACAGGCTCCGAAAGTGACCCGGCCGCTTCGCTCATGGCAATCCTCCGAAGCCCAACCACCCTGTCGGCAAGGCTGTGATTGTCCCACGACGCGCGAGGCCGCTTGCTCCTCGCTTCAATCGTCTTGAATCTCGATCAGGGCTGGGCAATCCGCGGAGATGGTTCTTCTCGCAGAGTGGGACAGCTTGCGTACGGTGTCTGCCATGCCCGCGACCGATCACGAAGAGCAACGTCTCCCGGAAAACAGTCCATGGCTGACGCTTGCGGGCTTTGGCCCAATCGGCCTGAAGGCCGAGCCGGGAAGCATCGACGACGCCGTCTACCAAGATGAGGTGGCACAACCGGACGATGACTCCGGGTACACGACGAAAGCAACTACTCCTTCGTGGATGCCACAAGCTTCGAAGTGATGCGCCAGCGACGATTTCACGAAGCTCTGGCCTTCGACGGCGACTTCGCCGCCGCCGGCTTCGTGCACGTACTCCCCTGACCGAGGACTGTCCCGCTCGCTAGTCGTCTTCGATCTCGATGAGGATGCGGCAGTGCCCCCCCTGCTCGATTCAGGCGCCTCTTGACCTCGTCGAATCGCCGGTGAAGGCTCCGCAGGTGAGCACGTCCGCCAAGCTCTGGACGATCGGCCACTCCAATCATCCGGCAGATCGCTTTCTCGCCCTGCTCCAACAGCACGGCATCGAGACGGTCGTCGATGTCCGCTCGCAGCCGTACAGCCGCTTCTCCCCGCAGTTCGGGCAGTCAAGCCTGCGGGAACTGCTGGCGGAAACGGGCATCGGCTACCGATTCTTGGGTGACGCGCTCGGCGGCCGGCCCAAGGAACCGGAGCTCTACGACGACGCCGACAATGTGCTGTACTACCGCGTCGCGCGAACTGAACGCTTCGCCGAGGGGTTGCGTCGGTTGATAGCCGATGCTGCAACGCAGCGGGTTGCCGCCATGTGCAGCGAAGAAGACCCAACACGCTGTCACCGGTGCCTGCTCATCACCAGAAATTTGCTCAACGACGACAACCCACCGACGGTGCTGCACATCAGAGGCGACGGACGAAGCGTCGCCGAAGTCGAGCTGGCGAGCTTCAAGCCGGGGCCAGAACGCCAGCTGAGCTTGTTCAGAGATTCCGACGACAGGTGATGTTCAGTGACGCAGATCGTCGCGGAGAGCCGTCACCGAGACAGCAAAGGCCGGTGATCGCTCCATCACGATCCTCCCACCTGGCGGCGTAGCCGTGGGTCTTGTCAGCTCCGATGTTCTTCCTCTGGTGACAACGCGCAGAAGAAGGCCTCAGCCTCTTCGTCCGTGATTGAGCGGTTCAAGAGCTGGCTCAAGCTCTCAACGGGCTCGACCCCCTGCTCCGCAGCAAGTTCGTCTACCGATCGAGTAACCCAGGAGTCAACAACCATCCGGTCTCTCGGCGGTTCATTCACGCTTTCTCGACGCATCGCAGGCCTCCTTGCACGCCCATAGTTCCTAGTCCCCATTCGGTCTTCAGCCGATGTCTTGCGCCAGCCGCTCTCGCTCTGCGCAACGGGTGAGACGAGCGCGGTAGTTCAGCTCCAGGTTGTTCCAATACTCCGCCGGCACTCGGGTGACCTGTTCCAAGCCGAACGCCGTCTCGGTGGTGATCGGCGCGGCGCCCTTCGTGATCTGATTGATGTGCTTGGCTGACAGGCCCAATCGGGCGGCGAGCTCGGCCTGGGTCATCCCATGCTCATCCAGCCATTCGACCAGCGTCTCGCCCGGCGCGTACACGAGGTCAGGCTCGTAGACGTAGCGGGTCTCTGTGGGGGTGCCCATGTTGCGTTGCTCCTGAGTGTCACGACCTGCGGCGCTTCTACAGCGAACTTCGTTGGAGATGCCGACAACCGGCGATGTTCAGCTACGCAGATCGTCGCGGAGAGCCGTCACCAAGGCAGCGAGGTCGGCGATCGTTCCGTCACGGGCCACTCGCCGGACGGTGTAGCCGAGAGCGTGATCTTCGTCGATGTTCTTTCTGGCGTGATCTATGGCGTCATCCACGCACACGCCACGATCCAACGGCTTGGGCGGCGCACTGCTTACAGCCTTCCGAGCGGGGGCCGATTCGCGACCAACCGCTTGCTTCCGCTTCGCGAGCGGCAATTCGCACTTGTTGCCCTCGCTCAATTCCCGCAGGCTCGGACGCCGCTTGATCAGCAGCGTCTGGCCGAAAGCTGCCATCACCCATTGCCAGCCGAATTCATCATTGGCTGACCGAACGATCTCACTCCCGATTTCCTCCACTGGTCCAAGGCCCTCAACCACCAGGCGGCCATCGTTCTTGACGAGTGCATCCGCCTGGGCTCTCGGCGCTGTCCAAGTAAGGACATCGGGATAGGCGTGCGCCATGACCGGTTCACCTCGGCTGAGCGCAGCTAGACGGCTCGCTTCGCCCTCTAGGTAATCGCTGTCGAGAGGCTGTTCTGGCGGCAGACCAGCAGAGTCGCAGGCACCCAACAGTGCGCCGGCCATCGTGGCGATGGTGTCGGTGTCCGTGCCCACAGCGTCGGCAGCTACGACAACCGCTTCATATGGATCACGAGCGGCCACCGCCAACGCCACGGCAGCCACGGTGGTCAGGATCCCGCTGCCACGCTGGCGAGAATCGGTCAGGCTGAGACGATCAACGATCTCCTTGTAGGCCACGTCGGCATGCTGAGCGACGTCGGCACAGCCCTCAGCATCGCTGAGGGCCCGCTGCAGGTCACGAATCGCTGCATGCCACCCTTCTCCGAACGACATCCCCGCGGTGTCCGCCCAGAGCCCCATCCACGTAGATCCCAGATGCGGATGGGTCTCCACCAACAGGAGCCACGCCTCAATCCTGGCAGCGAGGTGGTGGCACTCGTAGAGGTCCGGGACAGAGCCGTGTCTCATGCAATGGGCGAGCGTCGCCGCATGAAAGCAGGCACCCACGATGGCGCGCGGATGCCCGTGGGTGCAGACGCTGTCCGAGATCACGTCGAGCGGGAAGTCGTCCTCGTGATCCCTTGATGCCCACACGTGTGGCTGAATGCGCATCGCAGCGCCATTGCCGCCAGCGTCGACCCATCCAGAAAACGTGTTGGCGTACCAGAGCGTCCGAGGCTTGCCGAGGTTGCTCGCCGCAGCCTTGGACGCCCGGCCGCCCCCCAAGGCATAGGACGGCCAGACCGGAAGTTCGATCCGCGCGAACGTCTCGACATCGAACCCGTGGCTGGTCATGGACCTGCTCACGGCCATTCGAAGCTGGGTATCGTCAGACCAGCATCCCGCAGGGAGCTCGACTTCGATTCCCCGTCTCCCGCCGACTCGTCGCCGCCAAGCCATGAGCCGATCCAGTGGTTTGCCATGTGTGCGGCGCTCTAGGCCCTTGCGGTCGGTCAGCTCGCTGATGAATCCAAGCGCGTCGCCATACGCAGCCCACAACATCGAGTTCCGTATCCGCGACTCGAACGTCGTTCTCCCATGCGATTCGAGCATGTCCCCGGTCTTGCTCACACCGGCGGTGCGAGATTCGCTGTCGCTGTCGCCGTCTCTAGGGAAGAGACCCGTCTGCTCAGCGGTGGCGCGCGTCGTCTCGCTCATCGGAACGCCTCCGGGTCGATCTCAACTCTAGGTTCGTTTGGGAAGTGGCTCAGGGCAGCGATCACCGCCTCATAGCCATCGTCAGTGCGCGCTGTGATCTTGTGCAGATTCGTGAGCGGCAATTCGAACGGGTAGAGCACTTCTGCCTGCGGGTCCGTCGCACGGTTCGACGGTTCGTCGGTGCGCACAGTGGGGTGCCCGTACCGACCATCAACGCTCGGCGCAAAGAGCTGTTCGAAGCCCTCAAGGCCTTCCCATCGCAGGGCGGCCGGGTAGATGTTGTTCGTCGTGCAGAACACGACGCCAGGATCGCCGAGGATCTCAGGACCAAATTCCAAGATCACCCACTCGGCGCCCAGATGCTCGCGGCACGAGAAATCGAACATGCGCAGGTTGATCGCCGTCACAGACAGATTGACGTACGAGTGCCAACGCCTGTCGAGGTGCCGGTCGACAGCGTTGGGTTCGTATACGTACTGAACCAACTCATCGACAGGAAGATCCTGCCGATTCTTGACAGCGCCGCTCGCCAGGATTCCCAACAGACCGCTGATCGTGGTGAAGTGCACGATGCTGGTGATGTCGCGCGCTGTCGCGGCCTCGACAGCTTCTGGACACGGGCGAGCAACCTGCACCTGCTCACGCGTCTGCGGCTCCGCCTCCGGCACTCGCCCGTCTGCGCTCATGCTCTGACCAACTCATACGTTGAGGAGTCCAGCAGACCGATCAGCGACGATTCCTCACCTGGCTTGTAGCCGACCATCACGGACTTACGGGCCCTGCCTACTGCCATCGCCAGCATGCGCCGAAATCGTTCAAGATCGGCGTCGCCTTCGTCATCGCCGTGCGGGGTGACCTGCTGGCTCAGACCTGGAAGCAGAACGTGGTCAAACTCGAGACCCTTCGCGGAGTGAATCGTGCACAAGGCTGCAACTTCGGGACCGGTGGGCCATTCGTTCTGCCTCGTCAGTTCGCAGTAGGGAATGCCACGCTGGGACAGCACCTTGCGGGCCTCGCTGAACCAGCCACCGCCACGCGGTTGCAGCAGGACAACCGATTCATGCTCGAGGTCGGCGAGGCGTTCGAGCCGGTCGATCATCACTCTGAGTTGCTCGCTGTACTTGCCCGCCACGACCAGCGGCTTCGCGCCTGAACGGCGGCACGCTTCGAAGTCCGGCAGCGTGCCGTCGTCCTCCAGAGGGAGTCCGCTCACAAGCGGGTAGGCGAAGGCGGCAATCTCAGCAGTGTTGCGATAGTTCGTCTTGAGCGTGTGGATGATCTCAGGACGGGCGTTGATTCCTACCTCAGTCCACGTGAAGTACTGCGGGTAGATGCGCTGCACCGCATCCAGCACGAACGTCGTGTTGTGCGGATCCTGCAAGTGCTTCTGAATCGCACGTACCTGATTGGCTGAGAAATCCTGCGCCTCGTCGACGATCACGACGTCGTAGGCGCTGAAGGTTGCGGCTGCTGCGGCGAGCATCGTGAGATCGCTCCAATCGATTCTTCCGCGCTGCAGCTTCGACTCCATGTAGGCCGGAATGACCTCATGGATCAGCTTTTCGCGTGTCGGGCGGGCGATCTGGGGCGCAGAGCCTCGACCTCGCCTCCTGACGGTGAGATAGCCGGAGAGATCATCAGGGTCGAAGTCGACGGGGTCGTACTCGAAGCGTCCCAAGACGTACTGAACTTCGTCAACGAAGAACTCATGCTGGCGCTTCGTAGCGAAGCGATCGATGTGCGGCCGAAGCATCGCCGCGGTCTCATCGCCTCCCACGATGTCAACATCACCGACGAGCGACCTTGCCCACCGGCCGAATGTCTTGATCTCCAGATCCAGCGCATCGTCGTGCGGCGTCGAATTCCGAGCGAGTTCGGCGATGTAGCCCTCCAAGGTCCTGTTGAAGGTCAGGACGAGCACCCGAACTGGCGACTCGTGGCCGAGACGCTCGCGTCGATCCAAGCGAACCCGGATCTGCTCCTTCAGCCTCAGGAGCGCCGTCGTAGTCTTACCGCTTCCTGCAGCACCCCGAATTATTCGGAACCCTGGCCTGACATCGGCGAGCACCTTCAACTGCTCGGGGGTCGGCGTGACGGGTTGCAAGACGCGCATCTCGATAGCTCTCTGTTGTCGGCCCCACTGCCTGGGACCACGTGAACTCAATGTTACCCGCTGAAATCAGCCGCGTCCACAACGCGCACATGTTCACCAGTCGTGCTTGATTAGACCCTCACACGGTTGAAGACACTTATCACACGACAGAATCGTGCCATCAGGAATCTTGCAGCCCAGTTCATCTTCAAAATCTTGAATCGGCACAATATTGTAGGCGATACGTGCAAGCGGGTTCGCCGGCTTATTCACTAGACTTACTTCACTAAATTCGACTTCATCGATGCTCACGATTACTGGGACGCGATATTCAATATCTGCTGAGTGATCGCAGTGATCTTGGCCACAGACTCGACACCAATCCAGATCATCCACACCACCTGGAACCCAGTAGGACTGTCCTTGAATGTGCAGGCATTCGGATATGTCATCTCCGCAAAGCCGACATGTGCGCCTCTTGATGCGCATGCCGACGCTGAAACCAATTCTATTGTGACCAAGATTGACCGGGCAGTCTATTCTGACCTGCCTATTCTCTACAAGGGACGGGCAGCCGAATACTCGACGCACCCAGGCACCGGCCCGATCCATCAGTCGGTGTACGGTTTCCTCGAGAGGTCCGTCCTCAGCAAAGTCGAGCGCGCGCCTCATGTGACCAAGCGCGCGGCGAGCAGAAGCATTTGCGCCAGCCCAATTGGGATGTTTTGAGTGCTGGCGTAGAACTAGACCGGCGGCGCGTAGGTCCGTTTGGGCACGCTTGAGGGACTGAGCAGTTTGCCACGTCTGATGACTGAGCGCAATATCGTCGGCGCTACCAGCCCAATCGAAGCTACTGGAATAATCCAGCCGACGCCTAGTCTCGTAGATCACTACTGAAGATGCTCATCATTACAGACTTGCCTGCCATACTCCCGGAGGGCTTCGTTGACGGAACTTGCATCACCTTCGGCCTTGAAGGATGAGTATGTTTGCCCGTCTGATGACTGCGCGGCGATGATCTCTAGCCGAAGCGAGCGTATGCGTTTCTGCTGTAATATGGATTGAAGGACATCCAATATCTTTGGCAGCGCATCAGCATTCAAAACAGCCAGCACGATTTCGGCAATGGGACCTAAGTCGGCCGAACGATATGCTTGAAACTGACGGACATTCTCCTCATGTAGGAAGCTAGCCTCGATTCCCTCAAGGCGAAAGTGCTTCAAGAAGAAGACTGTCGCGTCTGGGTAGATTGGCGTCTCCCATGCCCCCATACTTGGTATGACTACGATATCTCCGTTGACGCTGTTGAGCGCGTCGGTCAATGGCGTAGATAGAGCAACATCTGTGGTGAATTCTCCCTTGGTTTCCATTGTGAATTCCTCCTCGGCAACCTCGAGAACGTTTGTGCAGCACTACGTTTACTCTGGCAGAGGTTTTGACTTCTGTCGCCTAGCTCCTTACCTCTGATTCGCCAGAAGTGCGTGAGTCATCAACAATGTGAGGCGCATGGTCATGGATCCCTTGGGGGTTTGCGTTCGGCGGGGGTGGGGGTTGGGAGGTCGGATGCGGGGATGAGCGGGCCGTTGACGATGCGGTCGAGGAGGTCGGCGGCTCGGGGGGTGACCTCGACTGTGTGTTCGAGGATGGAAAGGAGGAGCAGGAGTTCATTGGACTGGGTCCAGCGGGTGGGGCGGATGTCGTCGAGGGGGCTGGACTTGCGGCCTTTGCGGTTCTTCACCCGATAGCCGAGCCATGATCGGAGCACCCTGAGGCCGGAAACTTCGAAGTTCCAGACTTCGGGGCTGACTGGGGCGAAGATGCCGGTACCCACAGTCAGCTGTTCAGTCTTGGAGTCGTACTGGCAGTCCTTCAGGCCGTCGGGCATTCCGGTGACAGGCTTGACTTCGGCAGCGTGGCCTGATGGCAGCTTGGCGCTCGGCTTCGGAACGAAGCACTCGCCCCAGGTGTGCCACCACAGGAGGTCCCGTCCGAGAGCTACGGCTTCTTCGAAGAGGCCTGCGTCGGCCGTGATCGGTATCCGGACCGGTCCAGCCGCTTCTGCGAGTTGGTCGCCGAATCGGTCGCTGAACGCCGGAGTGCCGCCGAGTCCGTAGGCGTAGGCCAGCAGGTCTTCGGCCGTCAGGGTTGCGCCGAGTGCAATGCCGATGGCCGCCAGCGCCTCGTCGGCGATGTTCGGCAAGTCCCCGACAACATCTCGGTAGAGCGGCATCACGTTCCTGGCTCCGTAGGAACCGCGGAAGTGGTCGAGGTCGGGTACGTAGGGCGACGCGGTGAGCACCGGACCCGGGCCGAGCTTGGTCGAGGTGAGCGTGGTCAAGAACACTTGGCGACGGCCGTGGACCCGCCACAAAGCTGGTCGTGGGTAGTCGGCTACGCGGTGGTCGGCAATAGCCCATTGGCGGTCGAAGCTGCGATATCCATAGCGAACGATTGCTTCGGGCGCATCGTCACGATCGAGACTCCTCAAAGATCGGGGCTTTTCTGACCCTTCGAGCAGAGCGACAACTCGACTCGTGACCTTGCGGTCTCGCGTTTCCTTAAGCAGCTCAGCGCGCTCACGGGGCACCGCGCCGGTCATCCTTCGCCAGCGACGACCCAACAGGGACTTGGATTCGGCAATGGGCCATGTCCGCTTGAACTGACTTCCAGAGTGAACCCAAGGGAACAGGTCGGTGATTTCGGGCCAGTCGAAGTAGTCGTGACCACTTGAGAGGATGAGTCGCTCCATGCCGTCACCGGTCACCTGCGCCGAGCGGCCATCGAGTTGCATCCGACGCAAGCCAGCGAACTTGTCGGCTCGATCGCCTGCGATGCGTCGATACGACACCTCGCAGGCTGATTTTCCAAGGCCCTGGTCAGGCTTAGGGCCGCTGGACGCTCCGATAGCGATGGCCACAGGAGTTTGGATGTCGAAGACGTTCTCTTCCTTGAGAGCACCGCGGCCTTCGCCGCCGAGATCGACGACGTGCAACTCGTCGAACGCCTCGCGTAGGTGATGGCGAAGACCGCCCATCGAGATGCCGTCGAGGTACGAACTCGCCGTGATGTACGCCACCACACCCGGCCCTGGCGGCAGTTCGGTGGCCTGCCAAGTGGCCCAGCGCCAGAAGTAGACGTAGTC
Organism: Acidimicrobiales bacterium; assembly: GCA_965116715.1. GTDB lineage: Bacteria > Actinomycetota > Acidimicrobiia > Acidimicrobiales > Poriferisodalaceae > Poriferisodalis. The sequence continues at coordinate 2,723,188 of OZ220724.1, read as the reverse complement.
GTTGTAGACGTTCTTGAGATGGCCGCCGAGTCCGGCTCGGCTCATCGGCTCGGTGACGGCTTGCAGCAGCGGCGAATCCTCGACGCCAGGCGTCTCGAATCGCACCACGCCGCCTTTGCGTTTGGCGGTGTCGCCTATTGCTCGCTGCTCTCGGTCGTACGGCGGGTTGCCGATGACGACTGTGAACCGCTGCTCTGATTTGAGCGTCGCAGCAGCTTCGCCTTCTGCAGAGATCGGATCGATGATGGTGGGCAGCTGGCCATGACCGCGGTGGTGTTCGAGCGTGTCGGTGAGGAAGACGTTGATGCGTGCGTCGTCAACCTTGTGGCTGTTCAGTTCGAGCGCCACCTTGAGGTGGGCGATGGCGTAGGGGCCGAGCATCAACTCGAAGCCGTGCATCGACGGCAGCACGTGGTTGCGCAGGTGGCTCGGCCATTGCGTCATCTCACCGCCACCTTCGGTGAACGACTGCTTGGCTTGGTTGATCCATGCGACCAAGAACGTTCCGGTGCCGGTCGCGGGGTCGATCATCGAGACGAAGGGCGAGCATGCGTCAACTCCGTCAGGAATCTCGAATCCGTTGCGCCCGGCGACCTCAGTCCACGAGGACGGGTCCGCGATGCCCATCGGAAGGCCGAACTTCGTGCGCAGTACCTCGTCGACGGCTCTCACCATGAACTCGACGACGGGCTGGGGCGTGTAGAAGGCTCCAGCCTTCAGGCGTTCATCGTTGTCGTATTGCTTTAGGAACTCCTCGTAGAAGTGGATGACCGGGTCGCCGCCCTTGGCGGTAGTGCCGAACTGGTCGAAGACGTGTTCAACGTTGGTGGCCTTCAGGTCGGCAACGAGTTTGTCGAGGCCGCTGCCGGGCAGGTCGAGCACGCTTGCCTCGTCTTGCACCTGCTCGAACAGTGCCTCCAAGAACGGGTTGGACAGCGGCACCGTCGAATACACCGGGGACGTGCCGAAGTCGTCAGGCGCGGTGACCCGCGCGGAGAGCATCCCGTACACGAGCGTCTGCGCGCACATGTCGGCGAACTTGACGGCATCGGCATCGGCGATGAGCTGTGAGCGGACTTGGGCCAGCATCGTGGTGAAGGGGCCGCCGCCATCGCTGGCTTCGGCATCGAGCGCCTCGGCGATCTGGGCTCGCAGGTCACGAGCGGTCTGCGCCATCCGCTCGGCCAAGGTTGCCGCGGAGCGGATCGCTGCACCGATCGGCAGCTTGAAGGCGTCGCGCCACTGTGCGGTCCATGCCTCACCATCGTCGGTGTCGTCGGGCCAGCCGAGCCTGGGCAGCAACTCCGCCTCCAGCCGGTTCAGATGACGCACACTCGCCTGAGCCGGTCGCCACGCGAGCGACCGAATCTCATCGGCTCGGCCGTGACCGTCCCACAGCGCCAGCAGATGCATCTGGACGGTGTCGTTCTGCCCCGTGGTGACGAGGAAGAGCAGGTTCTCGCGGTCCCAGCGAGCGCGGTCCGCATCAGCGCCACCGTCACGCTTACGGCGGGCGAATGCTTGGGCGACCTTGCGGAACTGCGTGACCGGCAGCCGCTCGCGGTCGAATTCAGCGAAGAAGATGCCCCACGGCTGGCCTGCGGTCAGAGGGCGCAATTGCCGAATCCGTCGCAGGTGGGCCAAGCTCGCCGGATCGACACCGAGATCGTCGGGCAACCACTCCCACGTCAGGTGTTCCTCGTCGAGGTCAGCGACGTCGAGCGGCCAGCCGAGTTCATCCCCAAGGAACTCCAGCAAATCGGTCTGATTGCGGACGCGCCGAAGGACGGATTCGCCCAGCGGCCCGTACCGACCCCGATTACCAGCAGCCATCAACTCGCCTCGGACCGGCTGTCGCAATCGTCAGCAGACGAACGCAGCCTCGCAACGGCCTGCCAGCACATCAGTTCAGCTCCATCCAGCAGTCAAGGCGGGGTTTCGGGGCGTCGGTTGGCACTTGGGCTGCGCGTTCGTAGCCGTTGGCGATGTGGGCCAGCACGAGCTTGCGGACCTTGACCAGATCGTCGGGGTCGAAGCGTGTTCGTCGGGGCGTGTGCGGGCGTGAACGGATGCTGCGGGCTACATCGCCGATCTCCTCGGTGGCTTCGTGCAGATGTTGGAAGTCGACGTCGTAGAGGTACCAGCGCGTCGGCCCGGCTTCGAGCGTGAAGCGGCCTTGTTCGGCGTCAAGCGCGGGCAGCGTGTAGCACAGAAACACACCCCGGACACCTTCGACGGCGCGACCGCCGCCCTTCTCGTCACCGTCGTGGAGCTGCGGATTGTCTGATTTCCACGCCGGGCGGTCCGACGCGTGCTCCCTGCCGCTGAACGCGCCGATAGGCAGTGCGTCCAGCTGCTCGGCCAAGCCGGGGTGGTCTCGCAGTAACTCTTGGTACTCCAGGTGCATCTGTTCAACGGCCGTGACCTCGCCCTCGTAACCGGCGTTGAACTCCCGCAGCGCTTCGTAGTGGTCTTCGGGGCGCAGCAGCTTTCGCCCTTCGATGCCAAACGTCTGCGAGATCAGCAGAGTCTTGCCGCTGACCCGGCTGTACAGCTTCAAGATGCGGTCGAGGTCGTCGGGCGGCAGGAAGTTCCAGAACTTCACTTGTCCGCGCCCCAACGCAGCAGCGGGATCGCCAGCGGCGATCAGTGCCTCGGTTTGCGGATTCATGCGTCGATCCACGCGACCGATGCGCTGCATGAGCCTCACTGGGTTCCAGTGGATGTCGTAGTTCACCAGCAGCGTCGCATCCTGCAGGTTCAGACCTTCGGACAGCACATCGGTGGACACCAGAACCGTGATCTCCGTGCCGGGCGCCAAATCAGCCGGGGACGAGCCGTTGTAGTACGGCGCAAAGCGGCGGATGACCTCGGCCCGGTTGCGCGTCGAGGCACCGTCCAGCTGCTCCACGCCTGCAATGCCGGCCTCGCGCAATTGCGCCGCCAAGTAGCGGGCCGTGTCAGCGAACTCGGTGAACACCAGCACCTTGCGGCCCGCTACGTCGGGACTTCGCAGCAACGCTGTCAGCCGGCGCAGCTTGTCGTCGTCGGCGGGGCGGAACTCCTTGGTTCGCTTCAAGAACTCCGCAATGCGGTTCAGGTCGTGACGGACCTCGCTCAGGATCGCGGAGACCTCATACTCGTCGCGGCTCAGCACTTCGGCGGCTTCGGCCATTTCGGGCGGGATCACATCGTCGCTGTCGCCACCCTCTGCGTCGTCGCCATCGTCGAGTCCAAGACCCAGTTCTTGCTGCGGGTTGAAGCCGACAATGTCTGCGTTCTCGACGGTCCAGTTCTCGAACTCAGCTCGCTCGCGCGCCGTTCCTGCGTTGGCGCGGGCGAACGCCAGCAGCTTTCGCATCAGCATGTCGAGCGACAGCGTGAAGGCGTAGACGCTGCTCTCGAACCGCTTCAAGAACATGGACCGGATCAGCCCCACCACTTGCTTCTGGCGGTTTTCCTCGAGCGGGTCGATGTCAGTGCGATCGCCGATGTAGTAATGCAGCGGGTAGTAGATCGGGAGCGTGAACAGCGGGTTGTCGCGCTTGAACGCCTCTTCGAACATGTCCAGCACGGCCCCGTAGGACTTCCGAATCGAGTACTCCGCGACGCTGGGCTCGGCACGTGTCGGGAACATCGCCGCGTCCGCTCCGAGCGCCTGCTGGCTGAGGCGCGCATAGGCGCGGCTGCGCTGCACCACCAGCTCGCTGGAGATGGGCCCGGCGCCTGCCGGGCCGAGCCCCTCATCCATCGGTGAGAACAACGCCAGCGGCTCGACACCGCTGTCAGCAGCATCCTGCGCCGCACGTTCTTCGAGCGCCTTCTCCATGCGACGGAAGTGCGTCGTCAAGTTGTTGATGCCGAGCGTGCGAGCGAAGTATGTGTCTTCGCCCGCGGTGAACAGCTCGATCATGTGCCGCAGATCGGACATGCGGTTGTTGATCGGCGTGGCCGTCAGCATGAACACCTGCTTGGGCCGATGCCCCGGGCCGCCGCCACCCATGCGCTGGCCGACGGCGCCGTTGGGACTGCTGCCGGCAGTCCCATTCGGAGCGCCGTTGATGAGGTCGAACATGCGCCAATAGCGGGAACGCTGGTCGCCAGCGTCGGGATCGTCGCTGATGCCACGGGAGCCGCGGTTGCGGAAGTGGTGGGCCTCGTCGATCACCACTACGTCCGCCATAGCTGCGATGCGCTCGAACCACTCCGGGTACTCGCCGCCGCGGTTCAGGTCGGTATGGCTGAACACGGCCAGGTCTGAGTAGACGGCACCGCCGCCTGCGCCGCCGACGTGCGGGAGGTAGCGGCGCAGATGCGGGTTCCAGACGCCTTCGACAGCCGCCTTGGGGGCGAACAGCACGACCCGCTTGTTCTCGTGCAGCACCAACCTCTCGATGAGCATCAGGCCGACGAATGTCTTGCCTAGCCCTACGCCGTCGCACAGGAAGGCGCCACCATGCTGGCGTGCAATCTTCATGAGCGACCAGTACGCCTCACGCTGGTACTGGTCGAGTTCGCCGAACATCTGCGACTCGGTTCGGTCCCACTCGCCGGCTGCGAGTTCGCGTCCGCGGAAGTACTCGTGCAGTGCCTTCGCGTACACCGTGAATGGCGCCAGTTCCGCCGTGTGCCGGGTGATGGTTCGCAGCACATCGTCATTAACAGGTTCGGCCTGCTCCCAACGCTCGTCGAACCAGTCTTGAAGCTGCGCAACCTCGGCACCTACCTGTACCTGGATGTTCAATTCGGTGTTCTGCGTGAGGCCGGGACGGGTGAAGTTGCTGGAGCCGACCAGCGCCCGAGCACCCACCACGTCGATCTTGGAGTGTGTGATGTATGCCTTGGCATGGAACTTCGACGTGCGGAAGACGCGGCACTCGATCTGGCCGCTCTTCAGTGCCTCGACGATCCCATCGACCCCTGCCAAGAACGGGTTCGGACCCTTCTCAGCTTCCAAGCTTCCGTCCAGACGGCCCAAGCGATCCGACAGCGCTTCGGAGAATGCCTGCTTGGTTCGGAGCGACACCTCGTCGCCCATGAGGATGCGGATCTTGTCGAGCTGCTGCCAATGCCCATCGAGCTCCAGCAGGGAGCCGATCTCGAAGAACCCCGTCGCGATATCGAAGCTGCGCGAAATCTCGCACCACTGACGCAGGTACTCCAGTCCAGTCCACCCGTCAACAGAGTTGTCCACGATGAACAAACCGCTACCTTCGGCAGCACCATCGCGATTCCGCGCCAGACCGCTCACCAACGCGACCATACCGATGCCATGTGACACGACCGGTGCCCACACACCGGCCCGGACTGGTCAGCTATCGCTGCACACGGGTCAAGGACGGCTGCGCCGGGCAAGCCATGCGACCCCGAGAGATGCCGTGAGGCTGAGCGGGCTGCGGCTCTATTCGTCCGCCAGCGGGACCGCGAAGCGATAGACCCAGTGGCCGCCGCGTGGGTCGGTGGCGTGGAAGAGCAGGTGTTCGCCGGTCTCGCTCCATCGCAGGGTCGGCGCGCTGCCTGAAGCGGTTTCGGCTGGCGCATCTACCGTGACGCTGTATTCCTCGGTGGCAACCGGATCTTGCAACGAGCGGACCGCGACGATCATCTGGCCGTCCGACCAGCCGCTCATGGCCGCGATTGCCGATCCATCGCTTGACCACGTGCCGCGGCCGCCGGCAATGCCTGCCACCAGCAGCGACTCGGACAGGTCGCCGAGTCGCACCATTCTCAGCTCGTCGCCTGTGCGGTAGGCGATGGCGCTGCCATCGGGTGACCATGACGGTGCTGACAGGCCTTCGGCGCTGGCCGCAACCACCTGCTCAGAGCCGTCCAACAGGGCCACCACGACGATGCGGTGCTCGAAGCGGATGCTTCCGTCATCCTCGGTCACCCGCAATCGCCGGGCGAACGCAATGCTGCCCTCGTCGGGGGACCACGCGGGATCTTGATCCAGCACGTTCCCGTCGGTGATCTGAGCTAGGCCCAGGCCGTCGGGCAGGATCATGAAGATGTGGCTGGCGCGTTCGCTGTCGACGATGGCGCCCTGGGAGAACGCAATCCACTCGCCATCGGGTGACCAGGCCGGTCCGCTCAAGCCGTGCTGGGCGGTGAGGAAGGGCATGTCGCTCGTTCCGTCGCCGTCGGCGACCCACAGGGTGCTGCCGACCCGGAACACCATGCGCCGGCAGTCGGGCGACCACGACAGATGATCGACGCCTTCGGGCTTTGTGCTGGCGAAGCGCAACGGGAGCTGGACCCGCTGCGCAGGAAGCACTCCCAGGCAGACATCGGCGGGCGGGCCGGGCTCGTCGAGCCGGACCCTGCTGGGGACGTACGGCTCCACGCCCGACACTGGGTGCTCCGGTTCGCCGAAGGCCTCCGACAGCTCGGTGCCGGACTCGTCGCCGGTGCCGGACTCGTCGCCGGTGCCGGTCGGCTCGGTGGCGGACTCGTCGGCCTTGGCTGGTTCCTCGCCTGTTGCAGGCGGCTCTGAGTCCGCCGATGGCTCGGCACCGGCGGCCGTCGTTACCGGTGCGGCATCCTCCTCGGGCAAGAACGCATCTGCGCTTGTCGCCGGGGCCTCTGCCGTGGAATCAGCACCGTCAGCACTGCTATTCGATCTCAACTGCGAACTGACTGCGACCGCAGCAATGAGCAGCGCGCCGACTGCGGCCGCAATCAGCCACCAGCGCTTCTGAAGCTCATCGGGGCCGCCGCGGCCGGAGCGCTGTGCCACCATGCGCGCGACCGTACTTGCAGCCGCCCGCACGCAGCCCGTCAGAGGACGCACGGAGCAGCGCATCTAGGGTGGCCCGGTGCCCAAGCCGCTGATCGGACTGTCGGGACGGCGCCGCGCCGGCGCTCGCATCCGGGGCTTCCCGCCGGTGTTCGTCGACGTCGAGGTGGATCTGTACATCGCCCACTACGCCCAAGCGGTTCACGCCGCGGGGGCCGTCGCAGTGCATGTGCCGCTCGACGCCGACCCGGCCGATGTGGTGCCACGTCTCGACGCCGTGCTGCTGACGGGCGGCGAGGACGTCGCCGCGTGCCTGTACGCCGATCGCCTGCACGAGCAGGTGTACGACGGCATCGACCCGTTCGCCGAGCGCGGCACCGGATTCGACAACGACAACGGCACCGCCGTGGCCCGCGACAGCGTGCCGCTGCGCGATGCGTTCGAGATCGCACTGCTCGACGCCGCCGTCAGCAGCGGCCTGCCGGTGCTGGGCATCTGCCGCGGCCCGCAGCTCATCAACATCGCCGCCGGAGGCACCCTGCACCAGCACCTGCCCGAGCACGCCGCCACCGACGGGCCCCCCGATGCCACACCTCACACCGTCATCACGGTCGAGGGCAGCCAGCTGCGCCAGATGTACGGCCCAGAGGTGGCGGTGAACTCGCTGCATCACCAAGCGGTGGACCAGCTCGGCGACGGCTACCTCGCGACGGCGCACTCCCCCGACGGGATTATCGAGGGCATCGAGCACACAGAGCTGCCGATCCTGGCCGTGCAATGGCACCCCGAACTCATGGCCGACGCACTCGTCGACCCCTGCTTCCGCTGGCTCGTCAACAACGCCAGCGGCTGATTGCCGCGCCGCCAGCGCTCGCCAGCGACGCCGTCGGCGCCTGGCGCACCCCGATGACCCGACTGCTCAGCGGTCGTCGCCCTCCACGGCTGCGCGCACCCGCGGGATGACGCTCCGGGCGAGACGTTCGAGCGAGTCGTTCATGATCGAGGGCGGCAGGCCGGGCGGGCCGCCCCACGTACACAGGTCGGTGATGCCGTACTCCTGGATGAACGCAGCCAACTCCGCCGTGCACTCGTCCTCATCGCCGACGATCCAGCCTTGGGGAATCGCCCCCTTCGACGGGTCGAACGCTGTGAACTCGTCGGGCGTCTCGTCGAAGAGCCGGGCATAGACGCCTGCCCGGTAGCGCTCGGCAGCCCTGATCTGCTGCCAGGCGCCCTCGCGGTCGTCGGTCACGAACACCGAGCGGATGATGCCCACCCGGTAGTCGTCGGGGTCGCGCCCGGTCGACCGCAACTCGTCGCGCCACGGCTCCAAGACGATGTCGGGTGCACCCTGGGGCAGCAGGTGGGTGTCGAACCGGGCGGCTCGCACGGCCGCATTGCGACTCATGCCTGCGATCCACAGCGGCGGCCCGCCGGGCTGCACCGGCGCCGGCGTCACCAGCAGGTCGTCGAAACGCCAACGCTTGCCTTCGAAGCTGAACGGTTCGCCCTGCCACGCCAGCTGCAGAATCTGCACCAGCTCCTCGGTCAACGACACCCGGCGCGACTGCGGGATGCCGAACCCACGGAACTCGTGCGCCGCATAGCCCATGCCGATGCCGAGCTCGATGCGCCCGCCCGAGATGTTGTCGAGCACGGCAAGGTCTTCGGCCAGGCGAACCGGGTGAACGAACGGCGCCAGCAGGATGTCAGTGGAGATGCGAATCCGGGACGTGCGAGCCGCGACCGCGCCCGCCACCGGGACGAAGTTGGGCAGGTGGCCGTCGTCGAGGAAGTGGTGCTCGGTGAACCAGGCCAGCTCGAAGCCCAGCTCGTCGGCCATCTCGAGCTGGTCCAGCGCCTGTGCGTACATCTCGGGCAGCGCCACCTCGCTGCCCGGCGGGCTCCGCAGATCGTGGACGACTCCGAAGCGCAGGAGTTGAGGCATTCCCGGAGACTACGGCCGGGCCGACCGGCCAGCGCAAAGCCGTCGCGAAATTTCCTAATGCGCGTTCGACTATTGTGAAGAGGCAGATCACTTGGGGGGAACCAGACATGGCAGCTGCAGCGACCAACGGATCCTCGAACGGCAGCGCCGGCGGCACGGACGACTACGAAGTCATCATCATCGGCGCCGGCGTGGCGGGCATCTACCAGATGTACCGGCTGGCCGAGCGGGGCGTGCACGCGACCGTGCTCGAGATGGGCAGCGACCTCGGCGGCACCTGGTTCTGGAACCGTTATCCGGGCTGCCGCTTCGACTCCGAGAGCTACAGCTACGGCTATTCGTTCTCCGAGGAGCTGCTCGAAGAGTGGCATTGGAAGGAGCACTTCTCGGGCCAGCCCGAGAACCTGCGCTACCTCAACTACGTGGCCGAGAAGTTCGACCTGCGCCAGTACATGCAGTTCAACTGCACCGTTGAATCGGCGCACTTCGATGACGAGGCGGGCAAGTGGCGGCTGCATCTGACTGACGGCCGCGACCTGAGCTGCCGCTTCCTGCTCACCGCGCTGGGTCTGCTGTCGGCGCCCACCTACCCCCGCATCGAGGGTGTCGAGGCCGACGGCACCGATGTGTTCGAGGGCCCGTCGTTCCACACGTACCACTGGCCAGCCGAGCCGGTCGAGATCGAGGGCAAGCGGGTGGCGGTCATCGGCACCGGCGCCACCGGCGTGCAGGCCATCGCTGCCATCGGCGAGCAGGCCGAGCACCTGACGGTGTTCCAGCGGCGGCCCAACTGGTGCGCCCCGCTGCACAACAGCGAGATCTCCCCCGAGGAGATGGACGGCATCCGCTCCCGTTACGACGAGATCTTCGCCCAGTGCGCCCGCACCCCGGGCGGCTTCGTGCATGAGCCGATCCGCAGCGGATTCCACAACGTCTCCGCCTCCGAGCGCCGTGCACAGTGGGAGAAGCTGTACAGCGAGCCCGGCTTCGGCATCTGGATGGCCAACTACCGCGAGATCTTCTTCGACGAGGAGGCCAACGCCGAGCTGTCGGCGTTCATCGCCGACAAGATCCGCGAGCGGGTCGACGACCCCGTCGTGGCCGAGAAGCTCATCCCCAAGGACCACGGCTTCGGCGTGCAGCGGGTGCCGCTCGAGACGAAGTACTACGAGACCTACAACCGGCCGAACGTGTCGCTCGTGGACCTGCAGGAGACGCCGATCGAGCGGATCACCCCCACCGGCATCCAGACCACCGACCAGCACTACGAGTTCGACTTGATCGTGTACGCGACGGGCTTCGACGCCATGACCGGTGCGTTCGACCGCATCGACTTCCAAGGCACCGGCGGTCTGAGGCTGGCAGAGAAGTGGAAGGACGGCCCCGTCACCTTCCTCGGCATGATGGTCAACGGCTTCCCCAACCTGCTGACGATTGCCGGACCGCAGAGCGGCTCAGCCTCCACCAACTATCCCCGCGGCATCGAGATCGGCGTCGAGTGGGTCACCGGCCTCCTGGATCACATCTGGGAGAACGGCTACACCCGCTTCGAGGCCGACGCCGACGCCGAACGGGAGTGGACCGACCACGTCATCGACATGTACAGCATGATGCTGATGCGCAAGGCGCAAGGCTGGTTCACCGGGTACAACTCCAACATCGACGGTCACGAAGCGGGCACGATCCGCTACTTCGTGTACAACGGCGGCGCTCCCAAGTACAAGCGCCGCATCGACGAGGTCGCCGACGGCGATTACCAGGAAGTCGCATTCAGCACCGAGCGCGCCGCCGTCGGCGTCGGCTGAGCCCGACCGGCCCGACCGGTCTGCGCTGACTACTCTCCGGCCGTCGCAGACCGGAGGATTTCCGCCCATGAGCATGCTCGGCACCCGCGTGGAGCGGAAGGAAGACCCTGAACTCCTCACCGTCGGCGGCACCTACGTCGACGACGTGGAATGCGACGGCGCGCTGGTCGCGGTCTTCGTCCGGTCGACCATGGCCCACGCCGACATCACCGCCGTCCACGTCGAGGATGCGCGTGAGATGCCCGGCGTGGTCGGCGCCTTCACGGCAGCCGATCTCGAGCTCAGCGCTGATCCGCCGCGCATGCCGATGCTCAACCAGCAGATGCTGCGGTCGCCGCTGGCCGCTGGCCGCGTGCGTTATGTCGGCGAGCCGCTCGCCGTGGTCGTCGCCGAGTCGCAGTCCCGGGCGATCGATGCTGCCGAACTGGTGTACGCCGACTACGAACCGCTCGATCCGCTGCTGGACACCGCCGAGGCTGCACGCAACGACCGGCTGCTGTTTCCCGAAGCCGAGACCAACACGGTCTTCGCCCTCCCGCTGGGCGAGCAGAACGGGCAGGATCCCTTCGACGACTGCGAGGTCACCGTCGAGCTGGAGTTCGGCAACCCCCGGATGACTGCGGCGCCCATCGAGCCGCGTACCGCCCTCGCCTCCTGGGACGCGGGCACGCAGCGGCTCACCTACTGGGCCTGCACCCAGTTTCCCCATCAGACCCGCGACACCCTGTCCGCGTTCTGCGGGCTGGAGCCCAGCCAGGTTCACGTCATCACGCCCGATGTCGGCGGCGGCTTCGGCGCCAAGAACGCCCAGTACGTCGAGGACTTCGTGGTGGCCCGTCTCACGTGCCGGCTCGAACGCCCGGTGCGCTGGGCCGAGACACGCTCGGAGGCCATGGTCGGCTTCACGCACGCGCGGGCGATCTCGTACTCGGCACGCCTCGGAGGCACCCGCGACGGAAACGTGACGGCCTACGCGGTGGACGCGCTGCAGGATGCCGGCGCCTACCCGATGATCGGGTCGCTGCTGCCCATGTTCGTCCGCACCATGGCGACGGGCGTGTACGACATCCCGGACGTGGCGGTGTCCACCAACTCGGTCGCCACCAACACCGCGCCGGTGGGCGCGTACCGGGGGGCCGGGCGCCCGGAGGCGGCGCTGGCGATCGAACGCATGATGGACCTGTTCGCGGCGGAGATCGGTATGGATCCGGGCGAGCTGCGCCGCCGCAACTTCATCCCGCCAGAGGCGTTCCCGTTCACGACCCCGACCGGCGCCGACATGGATTCGGGCGAGTATGCCAAGGCCCTCGACGCTGTGATGGAGGCTGCTGATTATCCCGGTCTGCGAGCCGAACAGCAGCGGCGCCGCTCGGAGGGCTCGGCGAAGCTGCTCGGACTGGGCTGGAGCGCGTACGTGGAGATCTCGAACCCGATGGGCGCACCGGAATTCGGCAGCGTGGAGGTCCGCGACGACGGATCGGCGCTGGTGCTCACGGGCTCGTCGAACCACGGGCAGGGTCATCACACGGCGTACGCCCAGATCGCCGCGGACCTCACCGGCATTGCGTTCGAGATGATCGAGGTGCGCCACGGCGACACCGTCGAGATCAAGCGCGGCGGCGGCACCGGCGGTTCCCGCTCGCTCCAGACAGGCGGCGCCGCGGTCTTCGAAGCAGCCGAGGCTGTGGTCGAGCAGGCCAAGCAGGCAGCCGCGGCGATGCTCGAGGCCGATCCCGCCGACATCGTGCTCGATGCCGATGCGGGCACGTTCGCGGTGGTGGGCACACCGGCCCGATCGCTCGACTGGGCCCAGATCGCCGCTCATGTCAGCCAGTCCGAAGGACGCGAGTTGCAGGCCGAGAGCGACTTCCAGCCACCGGCGGCCACCTTCCCGTTCGGCGTGCAGCTCTCGGTGGTGGAGGTCGACAGCGACACCGGCCAGGTCACCCCGCTGCGACATGTGACGTGCGACGACGCCGGCGTGATCGTGAACCCGATGATCGTGGAAGGCCAGGTGCACGGCGGCGTGGCCTCCGGCATTGCCCATGCGCTCGGCGAGGTGTTCGTCTATGACGGCGACGGCAACCCGCTGACCGGCAACTTCATGGACTACGCGATCCCGTCGGCCGCCGAGCTGCCGAGTTTCGAGCGAATTCCACTCGAGACGCCGACCGACCGCAACCCGCTCGGCGCCAAGGGCATCGGCGAATCAGGAACCATCGGCGCCACACCGGCGGTGCACAACGCTGTGGTCGACGCGTTGTCCCACTTCGGCGTCCGCCACGTCGAGCTCCCCTGCACTCCGGAGCGGGTCTGGCGACATCTGCAGGACACGTAGCGACGCCTCAGCCGCGTTCGGGCACACCGGTACAGGCTCATCTCGGCTCGGTGGTGTTGAGCCCGCTCGCCACCACGGTGACCAGGGCCGCAACGCCGATGACGGCCGAGGCCAGGTAGGGCGCCGTCGGGCTGATCGTGAACAGCGGCAGCCAGACCACCGAGCCGATGGCGTGGCCAGTGAAGCGATGAGACAGGGTGAATGACAGGGCTCCCGCCCGGTTGTCCGGTGCGGCCACCGACGCCAGCGACTGGAAGCTGACCACGACGGTCTGTGTGGCAGCGCCCGCGACAAGCCAGATGGCAGCCAGCGCCCAGGCCGATCGGGCGACCGGCAGCAGTGCAACGAGTCCCGAACAGACGGCGATCGCAACGGTGGCTGCCCGCCGTCCGCCCCAGTGATCCAGCACGATCCCCCACAGCGGCGCCGCGGCCATGCCGGCCGCTCCGCCCGCGAACAGCAGCACACCGGTCTTGAAACCGGTCAGCCCGATGACATCGCGGCTGCTCAGGCCCACGAGCACCCGCGACCCGATGGGTCCGAGCGCACTCAGCAGGGCCGTGGCCGCCAGGAGCATCACCGGGCGGCGCAACAGGGTGCGCAAACGGGGAGGTGCACCGAGCGTCTGAGTCGAACCGGCGGCACCGTCGCCCACGTCAGCCGGCTTCGGCATCAACACTGCAATGACGGCACCGATGACGGCCGTCGCCAGGAACGCCAGCCGCCAGTTCACATCGGCGCTCAGGCCGCCCAGTATCGGGGCGGTCAGCTGGCCGAGCGCCTGTCCGGCCGCATACCGGCCCACGATCCGACCGACGCCAGACGCGGTCACTGCCTCGGTCAGCGCTGCCAGCAGCAGCGGCGTGATAAAGGCGTTCATCGAACCTTGTGCGACACGAGCCACCAGGAACCACAGGTATGACGGGGCAATGGCGCACCCCGCCGTGGCGACGGCATACAGCGCAATCGCCGGACGGAGTATCCGGGAGCGGCCCCAGCGGTCGGCAATGGTCCCCGACACCAGCAACAGCCCCGCGAACGGCAGCAGGTAGCACCACAGCGACCACCCGATCTCGCCGGTCGTGACCGAGTACGTCGTGCGCAGCTCGGGGATCATCGGCAGCATCACGAACGTGCCGAGCGGTCCCATGGCACCGCCGAGATAGAGCAGCACCCGGCGCCACTCGCCGTTCACCGCTGTCCCCCCATAAGCCCCAGCACGCTACTTCGCACCCGCTCGCAGAAACCGGGCGATTCCGAGCAATCCCATGGCCCAACCGCTCGCGCATAGCATCGCCGCGCAACGACAGGGGGCAGACATGGCTGCAGAAGTGACGATCAGTTCAGGACGGCTGGCCGGCGTGGACGACCAGGGCGTCCACGCCTACAAGGGCATCCAATACGCGGCGCCGCCGGTGGGCGACCTGCGGTTCCGGCCGCCGGCGGCCCCGGCTGGCTGGGACGGCGTGCGCGACGCGTCCGACTTCGGCCCCGTGGCGCTGCAGCAGCCCATGCCCGGCATCTTCGGCGAGCTGGGCACGCCGCCCAATCCCGCCGGTGATGACTGCCTGCGACTCAACGTGTGGACGCCGGACCCGGGCGCCGGTGGCATGCCGGTGCTGGTGTGGATCCACGGCGGCGCCTTCTACGCGGGCAGCGGTGTCGACGATGTGTACAACGGCGCGGCGTTCGCCCGCGACGGCGTCGTCTGCGTGACGATCAACTACCGGCTCGGCGTCCAGGGGTTCATGAACCTGGGCGGACACTTCGGCGAGTACGCCCAGTCCGGCAACGTCGGCATGCTCGACCAGATCGCCGCGCTGCAATGGGTTCAAGACAACATCGCCGCGTTCGGAGGCGATCCCGGCAAGGTCACCATCGCCGGCGAGTCCGCCGGCGGCATGAGCTGCTCGACGCTGATGGCAATGCCGGCCGCTCAAGGCCTGTTCCGGGCGGCCATCCCCCAGAGCGGGGCTGCGCACAACGGCCTCAGCGCGGACACGGCGTCGCTGATCAGCACCTACGTCATGGAGGCGGTCGGCGTCACACCCGGCGACTCGGCCGCGCTGGCCGCTGTCAGCAACGATGACCTGCTGGCGGCACAGATCGCCATCACCGACGACCTGGGTGCCACGCGAGACCCCGAGAAGTACCGCGAGGCAGCGGCAGTGCCGATGGCGTTCCAGCCCACCTACTTCACCGAGGAGTTGCCGCAACGGCCGATCGACGCGATCGCGGCGGGCTCGGCGAGCGACATCTCGGTGATGGTCGGTTCGACCAAAGAGGAAGCGCTGATCTTCGTCGTGGACCTCAAGGAGATATTCAACGAAGAACTCGTGCAGGCCACCGTGGGAGCGGTCTTCGGCATGGCAGGCAAGGATGGCGGTGCTGCGCTGCAGCTGTACACCGACAATCGGCCCGGCGCCGCGCCGCACGAGCTCGCCGCCGCGATCGAGACCGATCGCATGTTCACCGTGCCGGCCATCCGTCTCGCTGACGCCCAGTCAGCGCAGAACGCGGACCTGTGGATGTACCGCTTCGACTGGGAGAACCCCGAGCGCGAAGGCGAGTGGGGGGCCCACCACTTCATCGAGGTGCCGTTCGCGTTCGATCAGACCGACAACGACATGGGCCGCGGCTTCGTCGGCGACAACCCGCCGGCCGACCTGATTGCGGCCACGCACGACGCCTGGGTTCGATTTGCCACCGACGGCAACCCCAACCACGGCGGACTGCCCGATTGGCCGCGCTGGGATGCGGGCAGCCGGCCCACGATGCTGTTCGACGACGAATGCCGCGTCGAGAACAGTCCCGCCGCAGCAGAAATCAGCCTCTGGGACGGCGTCCTGTAGCTCCTCCAGCCCCAACAACCCGACCCCCAGGCAGCCACAGCAATGCCCAGACAGCAGGTGAGGACGGCCGAGGAGCCCTGGTGACTTCCGATCGGGCCCTCATTCCTCGACAAACTGTAGGCCAAGTACGCCACAAACTGTAGGCCAGACAGCCCATAAACTGTAGGATGCGGTGTCGGAGACCGCCCGATTCGCTGTGAAACGGCACATCATGCCCGACACCCTCCAACCCTCAGGCTATGTAGCCCGCGTCACCGACGACGCCGTCGCAGCCGCGCTCGAAGCCATGCCCACCGTCGTCATCGAAGGGCCTAAAGGCTGCGGCAAGACGTGGACAGGCCGCCGATTTGCTCGCAGCGAAGTCCTCTTCGACCGCGATCTGAACGCCCGACGTTCAGTGTCGGTGGCACCAGGTCTCGCTCTCGACGGACCCGAGCCGCGGTTGCTCGACGAATGGCAGCTCGCTCCCGAAGTATGGAACCAAGTGCGGCACGCGAGCGATGAGGGCCCGCGTCAGGGCCGATTCATCCTCACCGGCTCGGCCGTACCCGCCGACGACATCACCCGACACTCAGGCGCGGGGCGCATCGCACGGGTTCGGATGCGTCCGATGTCGCTGCTCGAAACCGGAGAGTCGACAGGCGACGTGTCGGTGAGGGAACTGCTCGACGCAACACCGGTGGCCGCGAAGCGGCCCGAAACACACTTCAACGACATTGTCGACGCCCTGTGCCGAGGGGGTTGGCCACAGCTCGCGGGGCGACCAGTGGCGCAGGCACAGCTGTTCTTGGACAACTACCTCGACGAGCTGTGCCGAACCGATGTGGCCGCCGTAGATGGGGTGTCGCGTGACCCTGCCGGCGTGGCACGGCTCATCGCATCGATGGCTCGCAACGTTGCCACCACGGCGTCTTTCTCCAAGCTCGCCGCAGAAACCGCGGGCGACCGACCGCTCAACCGCACTACTGCCGCCGAGTACGTGCGTGCGCTGGAGCGGCTCTTCGTCGTCGAGGACGTTCCGTCTTGGCGCTCCCATCTCCGCTCACGGGCCAAGCTGCGGGCTGCGCCCAAGCGCCACTTCGTCGATCCTTCACTTGCGGTCGCGGCCCTCGGCGGCAGCCCGTCGCGGCTCCTGTCAGACCTCGAGACGGTCGGTTTCCTCTTCGAGTCGCTGGTGGTACGGGATCTGCGCATCTACGGACAGGTCAACCGCGCAGACATCTCCCACTATCGCGATAGCGATCAGCTCGAAGCAGATGTCGTCATCGAAGCGCGCGACGGCCGTTGGATCGCCGCAGAGGTCAAGCTTGGCGGCGAACGCGACATCGAGCAGGCTGCCCGCTCGCTGCTGCGACTGCGCGAGAAAGTGGACACGTCACGAGCCGGCGAACCCTCAAAGCTCCTGATCATCACCGCTGCCGGCTATGGGTACGACCGCTCCGACGGCACCACGGTTGTCCCCATCACTGCGCTCGGTCCCTGATGTGACCCAGGCGGTAGCTGCGAGTTCAGATCTCTGTCACACCACTTCTCCGCGAGTCATTGCTCTGGTACCTCTGGCCTTGACGGGGACCCGTTAGTTGGTCCAGTTGTTATGGGTGTTCGGTTGTCGGGTTCTTGAGTTGTTGGGTTCGGTGGTTGGCAGCGTAGGCGGCGGGGGGTTCAGGGTGCGTTGGCGTCGCGGATGGTGTTGCGCAGTGCGGTCTTGACGCCGTTGCTGACAGCGGTGCGGCCGCCGAGGATCCACAGGGTGCTGCCGCTGGTGCGACGGAAGCGTCGCGTGGCTGCGGCGTAGTCGCTGATCGGGTCGGGGACCGCCTCGGGCTGCACGAGCACCAACGCGCCGCCCAGGCGCGCCAGCAGGGGGCCGGCGGTGAGGCCGTCGGCGTAGTCGACGCCGGTGGCGGCTGCGAGATGGTTCTTGGCGATGCACTCGGTGCGACGCGCGAACTCTGCTGAGGTGCTGTAGCGGTCGGCACCCGCGATGCGCACCGTGCGAAGCCCCATCGCGTCGATGCTGCTCTCGACGGAGCTCGACACCGCAGCGGTGCCGCCCACGATGACCACCTGCTCGACAGTGCGGGCACCGGCGGCAGCGCTCAGCCACGACGCGACCGTCTCGGGAAGCGCGTCGGTGCTGGTGAGCAGCAGCGGGTGAGGTCCAGCCGCAGCCGCAGGCGACGCCGACAGCGCATCGGCGAAGCCGACGCCGTTGGTCAGCAGCACCGTCTTGGCGCCGCCGCACCAGCCGCTGACACCCGCGCCCAAGCGGGCGACATGAGACGCGACCTCAACAGACGTGCCGTATCGGTCGGCGCCGCTGATGCGGGTCACCGCCTGCACTGGCTCCAATGACGCTGCCGCGGTCTGCACCTCAGCCGACACTGCTGCCTCGCCGCCCACGATGTACACCTTGGCCACGCTGTTGTCGCGGATGAACTCCGCTACCTGCTCGGGCAGCCCGCCAGGCCCCACATACAGCAACGGCGCGTCCAACGAGCCCGCCAGCGCGGATGCCGACAACGCATCCGGGAAGTTCGCGCCCGACGCCAGCACCACCGCATCCAGCCTCCCCGCAAGCGCCGCGTACTCGCCCGCCAGCAACACCGACGTCTCGAACCGATCCGTACCCCCAACCCGGCGAACCTCCAAATCGAACCTCTCAGGAGGCGGCGGAGGCGTATACACCGGCCGCCGAACCGGTGGTCTCGACGGCACCTTGCCGTGCCACCGCACCACCGCAAAATCGTGATCGTTGCCGTTGTGGCTGGAACCAGCAGCGACGATCTTCCCATCCGACTGCACCACCACCGACCGAGCAAGATCATCGTCGGACCCGATGGCGGCAGTCACCTTGCCGTCAGAATCGAAACCAGTGTCCAGCGAGCCGTCCGCGTTGTAACGCACCACCGCAAAATCGTTATTGGAACCGTTGTGGCTGTGGCCGGCGGCCACAATCTTCCCACCAGACTGCACCACCACCGAGAACGCGGCATCATCGCCGGACCCGATGGCAGTGGTCACTATGCCGTCAGTGTCAAAACCGGTGTCCAGCGAACCATCCGCGTTGTAACGCACCAACGCAAAATCGGTATTCGAACCGTTTTCGCTGGAGCCAGCGACCACGATCTTCCCATCAGACTGCACCACCACCGACCTGGCCTCGTCGCGGCTTCCGATGGGAGTAGTGACCTTGCCGTCGGTAGCGAAGTTGGTGTCCAGCGAACCATCTGAGTTGTAGCGCACCACCGCAAAATCGTTATTGGAACCGTTGTCGCTGTGGCCGGCCGCCACGATCTTGCGATCAGACTGCACCACCACCGAGAACGCGACATCGGCGCCGGACCCGATGGCAGTGGTTACCTTGCCACCGGTGCCGAAGCCGATGTCCAGCGAACCATCCGCGTTGTAACGCACCACCGCAAAATCGTTATTGGAACCGTTGTGGCTGTGGCCGGCGGCCACAATCTTCCCACCAGACTGCACCACCACCGAGAACGCGGCATCATCGCCGGACCCGATGGCAGTGGTCACTATGCCGTCAGTGTCAAAACCGGTGTCCAGCGAACCATCCGCGTTGTAACGCACCAACGCAAAATCGGTATTCGAACCGTTTTCGCTGGAGCCAGCGACCACGATCTTCCCACCAGACTGCACCACCACCGACCTGGCCTCGTCGTAGCCGGTCCCAATGGCGGTGGTGACCTTGCCGCCAGTGCCGAAGCTGGTGTCCAGCGAACCATCCGCGTTGTAACGCACCAACGCAAAATCGCTATCGCTGTCTTTGATGCTCTCGCCGGCTATCAGGATCTTCCCATCAGGCTGCAGCGCCACCGAGAAGCCGACGTCGTCATGCGCTAGCACCGTCTCAAAGCGGGTGGTGACCTTGCCGTCAGTGCCGAATGCGGGGCGGTCAAAGCCGGTGTCGTCCAACGACCCATCCGCGTTGTAGCGCACCAACGCAAAATCGCTATGCCTGCCGTTGTCGCTGTAGCCGGCCGCGACGATCTTTCCATCAGACTGCAACACCACCGAATAGGCCCGATCCCCGCCGGTTCCGATGGCAGTAGTCACCTTGCCATCAGTGTCAAAACCAGTGTCCAGAGACCCGTTCGCGTTGTAACGCACCACTGCAAAATCGAGGTTGGCGCCGTTGTAACTGTAGCCGGCCGCGACGATCTTGTCATCAGACTGCACCGCCACCGAAAAGGCCCGATCCTGGTCGGTGCCGATGGCAGTAGTCACCTTGCCATCAGTGTCAAAACCGGTGTCCAGCGATCCATCCGTGTTGTAACGCACCAGCGCAAAATCGTTATTTCTGCCGTTGTCGCTGTAGCCGGCCGCGACGATCTTTCCATCAGACTGCAACACCACCGACCGAGCGCTGTCGTTGCCGGTTCCGATGGCAGTAGTCACCTTGCCATCAGTGCTGAAACCAGTGTCCAGCGAACCATCCACGTCGTAACGCACCACCGCAAAATCGTTATTGCTGCCGTTGTGGCTGTAGCCGGCCGCGACGATCTTTCCATCAGACTGCAACACCACCGACAAGGCGAGATCGCTGCCGCTTCCGACGGCAGTAGTCACCTTGCCATCAGTGCTGAAACCAGTGTCCAGAGACCCGTCAGAGTTGTAGCGCACCACCGCAAAATCGTCTTCGCTTTCGCCGACGACGACGATCTTCCCATCCGACTGCAACGCCGCCGAATGGGCGACATCTTTGCCGGAACCGACAGCGGTCGTCACAATGCCATCGGTACCGAAACTGGTGTCCAGCGACCCGTCCGCGTTGTAGCGCACCACCGCAACGTCGAGGTCCAAGCCGTTCCAGCTCTCGCCGGCGGCGACGATCTTGCCATCAGACTGCACCACCACCGAATGGGCGGCATCGTGGCCGGCCCCGGTCCCAACGGCGGTGGTCACCTTGCCGCCGGTGCCGAAGCCCGTGTCCAGCGACCCGTCCGCGTGGTAGCGCACCACAGTGAAATCATTGTTATTGCCGTTGAAGCTTTCGCCGGCGGCGACGATCTTCCCATCCGACTGCAACGCCGCCGAGAAGGAGAAGTCGCCGATGATCGCCCCGATGAAGGTGGTGATCTTGCCGTCAGAGTCAAAATCGGTGTCGTCCAGCGAGCCGTCTGAGTTGTAACGCACCACCGCAAAGTCGCCATCGCCGCCGGTGTCGCTGGAACCGGCGACGACGATCTTCCCATTGGACTGCAACGCCACCGACCGAGCAAGATCATCGCCGGACCCGATCGCAGTAGTCACCATGCCATCAGAATCGAAACTCGTGTCCAACGAACCATCCGCGCTGTAACGCACCACCGCAAAATCGTTATTCGAGCCGTTTTCGCTGTAGCCAGCGACCACGATCTTCCCATCCGACTGCAACACCATCGACCGAGCGTCATCGCCGCCGGTCCCAACGGCGGTGGTCACCTTGCCGTCACTGTCGAAGCCGGTGTCCAACGACCCGTCCGCGTTGTAACGCACCACCGCAAAGTCATTGTTGGTGCCGTTGTGGCTGTAACCGGCCGTGATGATCTTGCCATCAGACTGCACCACCACCGAAAAGGCGAGATCACTGCCGCTTCCGACGGCCGTGGTCACCATGCCGTCACTGTCGAAGCCGGTGTCCAACGACCCGTCCGCGTTGTAACGCACCACCGCAAAGTCATTGTTGGTGCCGTTGTGGCTGTAACCGGCCGCGACGACCTTGCCATCAGACTGCACCGCCACCGAAAAGGCGCGGTCGCGACCGCTTCCGACGGCCGTGGTGACCTTGCCATCAGAATCGAAACTCGCGTCCAACGACCCATTCGCGTTGTAACGCACCACCGCAAAGTCATCGTTGGTGCCGGTGTTGCCGTAACCGGCGACAACGATCTTGCCGTCAGACTGCACCGCCACTGACTGGGCGAGATCGTTGTCGGATCCGATCGCAGTAGTCACCATGCCATCAGAATCGAAACTCGTGTCCAGCGAACCATCCGAGTTGTAACGCACCACCGCAAAATCGAGGTTGGAGCCGTTGTGGCTGTAGCCGGCCACGACAATCTTTCCGTCAGACTGCACCGCCACCGACCGAGCAGCATCTTCGCCTGACCCGATAGCAGTGGTTACCTTGCCACCGGTGCCGAAGCCGATGTCCAGCGAACCGTCCGCGTTGTAGCGTGCCACCGCAACATCGAGGTTGGAGCCGTTGTAGCTGTCGCCGGCCACGACAATCTTTCCGTCAGACTGCACCGCCACCGAAAGGGCTTGGGCGTTGGCGTGCACCGTCTCAAAGCCCGTGGTGACCTTGCCGTCGCTGTCGAAGCTGGTGTCCAACGACCCCACAATCGGCGCTGTCTGGGCATCCACAACGGGTCCGGTGACCAGCACCAGCCCGACGCCCAACACGACGACCGCCAGCCACGCCTCCAGCCCCCCCCCCCCCCCGACTACGACAGCTTGTCGCTACGCCCGCTTGAGATCCGAAAGTTCTGTAGCGCATCGCACTTCCCAGTGAATCAATGAACTTCATAGATTTGTGAATCACACAAACATAGCTGTGAGCACAGCGCCCGCCGCGCCCCTTGCACCGCAACCCGCTCGGCCACCGATGCGTCCTTTGGGCTCGAGCGTCGATTCGGCGCCCAGGTCTGACCGACGGCGGCCTGCACCGTGGCGGTCAGCTTGGCGAAGCCCATCTCGGACTATCCGGGCCTTGGCGCCGTCGTCCTAGGGGCGAGGCAACTGGTGCCCGTAGAAGATGCTGAAACGCATGTGGGGTCCCTTCGAGAAGCGGCGGAGAGGCTCGTAGTGTGCCGCGTCCGGCGCGTTCAGCCCGCGGCCGCGATGCTGGCGAACGCGGCGTCCACGATGCGCCCGCCCCGCGGATCGCCCGTGATGGCAGCATCCATCCTGTTCATCACGTAGGCCACCGACGCTCGCACATCGAAATCCACCACGGCAATGGAACCGCCCCAGCCGCCCCAGTGCATGTGGTTCGGGTTCGGGCTGGTCACCCAACCGTCGAGCTCGCGAGCGAACCCCAGGCCGTGGCGCAGATGAAGCAGCAGCACCTCGTCGATGCCGTCGGTCTGCTCTTCGAGGCCCTTGCGCGCCCCGGCCTCGGACA
This sequence comes from Acidimicrobiales bacterium, assembly GCA_965116715.1. Lineage (GTDB taxonomy): Bacteria > Actinomycetota > Acidimicrobiia > Acidimicrobiales > Poriferisodalaceae > Poriferisodalis. The sequence goes on along the minus strand of OZ220724.1, from coordinate 2,700,383 downwards.
TGATCCGCACGCCGTCGACTTCGCCGCCGCAGGCCAGCATCGAGAGGATCCGCGCGACCGCACGGGCATTGCCGATCCCGCCCGCTGCGGGGATCTCGGCCGCTCTCCATGCACGCGTGCGAGGCTCGGTGCCGTCGAGCGCGCAGCTCGTCAAGGTGCGCACAGCGATCGAATCGGGGTCGATCGGCACGCCGGCCGCTTCGAGGACCTCCAGCAGCGAGGGGGGCGGCAGCAGCTCACCCACTCGGTGATCCTCCGAGGCAGGCAGGCTCATCCAGAAGTCCGCACCCAGCGGCCCGGCGATCTCGTCGCGGAACCAGTCGGCCATGCGTTTGCCGGTGATGCGGTACAGGATCTCGCCTTCGAGGTTGCCTTGGGTGACGGCGTGATACGCCGACTTGGAGCCGGGCTCAAACCACAGCTCCGCAGCGGCCAGCCGCTCGGCGACGGCGTCGAGGTCGTACAGATCCGCAGCCGTTACCGGCGGCACGAATCCGGGCAGCCCAGCGGTGTGCGACATGACATGGCTCACCAGCACGCCCTGCTTGCCGTTCTGGGCGAATTCGGGCCAGTACTCGCACACGGGTGCATCGAAATCCAGCTCGCCGCGATCGGCCAGAGCAAGCATGCAGGTAGCCGCCATGGTCTTGGTGGTGGAGTACACGTTGACGATCGTGTCGCGGTCCCACGGGGTGCCGTACGGGTCGGCGTCTCCGGCCCAGATGTCCACCACAGATTCGCCTTCGAAGGTCACTGCCGCCGCTGCGCCCACTTCAAGGCCTTCGGCGAAATTCCGCTCGAAGGCGTCGCGGACCGCCTCGAAGCCTTCTTTGCACGTCCCGTGAATCTCCATGACCCGCCCTCGTCGCTGCACCGGCCCGGCCGGCTGCAAATTCGGCGCTCATCATTACAGCCGGACCGCGCTGTCGCCCACTCCTGCTCTGCCCATGTCGCAGGCCATCCAGCCGCCGCAATGACGGAGCTCAGCTCACGGGCGCAGTTATCGGCGGTGCTTCGCCGAAGTCGTCCCAATCGGTCACCACGCTGAATGAGCCGATGCCGTCCATCTCGGCGGTGTAACCCACCCGCCGGATCAGGTCGTCGCCGTCCACCCACACGTCGAGCTGGACGCGGTCCAGCTGTTCGGCCGGCTCCTGGTCCGTCATCATCACGAACATGCCGAACGACAGCATGAATCCTGCTCCTGCACCAGCCGGGGTGGTGTAGGTGCGGTAGTGCGACACTGCTACGCCATCGCGGTCCTCCCGCCCGAGGTCGACGAACTCGTAGAGATCGCCGACGTCGTCGATGGTGACGCCGAACGTCAAATTCGACAGGATGGCTGCGCCCGGCCCGCTTGCTCCGGGAGGCACCGAAGTTGGACCTTCCCATGGTTCGTTCGCGATCGAACGGAACGCCAGATCACCAATAACGATTTCGGAATAGGAACCCATGTCCGGGATGCCCATCTCCGGCACTGCGGGCCCGGAGATCACCGCGTACCCGACGTTGCCTTCCGAGAAGATCGCCTCGATCGTCATCTCCCACGGCTCGGCGAGGTCGTCGAAATCGAAGGTGACCGTCGTCTGCGACGTGGCTGAGTCGCTCACGGCGATGGTGGCCTCGACGGCCTGATGCACCGCGGCAGTGGCATCGCGACCGGTGCTGCTGTCATAGACGACGACTGTCGCAGCGGCGACAACAGCGATGACCGCGGCGGCGGCTGCGACGTTGATCCACCGCTGGCGAGCAGGTGGACTGAATCGGGACATCCTGCGCGACCGGTGAGCCGCCCGGCCCCGCTGATGCGGATCGCCGGTGTCGGCCAGGATCATCTCCAGCGAATGGGCAGGTCCCGGATCAGACGGTGATGCAAGCCCATCGACACTGACCGGGTTGGCCCGGCGCAGCTCGTCGAGCAGCTCGTCGTGGACTTCGGTACCGGTCATCGTGCCTTCCTTTCGTCAGGTTCGCCCGCTGCCTGTCCGCGACGGCGCAGCTCTTTCACGTTCTCTTCGCCGGCCCCCGCCTCGCCTGCACGTTCGAGTCGATCGAGACGAGTCGCGAGGCGCTTGCGCGCCCGGTGAACACGGATCGCCGAAGCGTTGGCCGAGATGCCCAGAACCGCGCCGATCTCGGCGTGGCTGAGTTCCTCCCAGGCCACCAGCATCAGCACCTCACGATCGGCCTCCGACAGGTCGCCGAGAGCGGAGCGGAGCAGCGCCGCGCGGTCGTCGATTTCGGGCTCGACCATCTCGATCGTCTCAGCTGGATGCGCGACGCGAAGCCGATGCTGCACCATCTCGCGTCGATGGCTCGCGCGTGCCGCATTGCGGATCATGTTGCGCGCCACGCCGAAGAGCCACGGGCGCTCTGCGCCGTCGGGAATATCGTCTCGCCGGCGCCACGCGGTCAAGAACGTGTCAGCGACGACCTCGTCGGCAGTGGCCCGATCGGCCCGGCGGCGGGCATAGGCCAGCAGCGGCCGGTAGGCCTCGGCATAGAGGCTCCGGAACCAATCCTCGTCATGGGCAGCGGCCATGCAGACAGCCATCATGGCTGTCATGTCCGCGCCGGCTGGACCCTTTCAGGGTGAAGCGCGCCGAGCCATGGGGGGTGCGATGCGGCACCGCGGCGCGACATAGGATCGGCTGCGTTCGCTCGGCGCGACGACCGTTGCGCGGGCTCCACGCGCAGCCTTCGGCGGGCGGACCAAGAATCGGGGGACTCGATGAATTCACGACTGCTTCGCCTGCTGGCGCTGCTCTTTGCGTTCAGCCTCATCGCCGCTGCGTGCGCCGATGACTCTGACGATGACGGTGCGGCCGACGACGCTACGGCCACTGCAACTGCCACAGAGCCAGCGGACGACGACATGGCCGACGAGGACATGGCCGACGACGCCGACGACATGGCCGACGAGGACATGGCCGACGACGCCGACGACATGGCCGATGACGACATGGCCGACGACGCCGACGACATGGCCGATGACGACATGGCCGCCATCGACCGCACCGGCGAGGTCATCAAGATCGGCTACGTGAACAACGAGGGCGCTGCGTTCGCGCTGCCCGAGTTCCGCACCGGCGGCGAGGTGGCGATCCAGTTCATCAACGACAGCGGCGGCATCAACGGGGCGATGATCGAGACCGTCCTCTGCTTGTCCGATGGCACGCCCGAGAGCGCGATCAACTGCGCCAACCAGCTGATCGAAGCCGACGTGGTGCTCGCCTACATGGGCATCGAGGTGGCATCGGAGGCCGCAATCAACCTGTGGGTCGAGGCGGGCATCCCCTACATCTCGTCGCACGCTTGGGGTGTCACCGAGCAGAACTCGCCCGGCGCAGTCCTGATGCACTCCGCCGCGGGCGCGTACGCAGTCGGACCGGCGAAGACCTTCGCCGACCTCGGCATCGACCACATCGCTGTGATCCTCGAGGACACTCCTGCGGGGAACGCCTTCATGGACGCGACCAGCAACCCGATCATGGAGCATCACGGCATCGAGTGGGAGGGCATCCTGGTGGACCCCGCAGCGCCCGACTGGACGGCGGCGATCGCCACCGCGCAGGCGGCTGGCGTTGACGGCGTCTGGGGCCAGCTCACCGAGCCGGGTTGCATCGGCATGGTCGGCGCGGCTGCTGCCAGCGGATACGACAAGCCGGTGTTCGCGGGCTCGTGCAGCTTCTACATCCCGATCCTGGGAGCGGCTGCGATCGGCACCTACACCCAGAGTGACGTGTTCTTCCCCTCAACTGCTGCATCCGCGCCGCCTGAGATCCAGGCGCAGATTGCCGAGTACGTCGAGCTGATGACCGCCGCCGGGCATGAAGCCCACATCGAGGGCTTCGCGGTTGCGCCGTACTCCGCGTGGCGTGCGATGGAGATCATCCTCGAGAGGATCGAGGGCCCGATGACCGCCGAAGCGGTGCTTCATGCCTTCAAGAACGCCGGCGAGACACCTGGCTGGTTCGGCCCGAATCATCGCTGCGGCGAGGAGCCGTGGCCGGCCGAATCGTCCGCCTGCAAGTCTGAGATCGCCGTGTGGCAGATCGCCGAGAGAGACGACGGCACCATCGGGCGCGTCCTGGTCGGCGACGGCTTCATCGACGCGTTCGAACACAGCGGCTTCTAGCCCCGGAGCACCGCAGAGCACTCTGACCGACAAGAACTGACGCTTCGGCACCCACGACGTGCAGCAGTATCTCCTGTTCGCCATCGTCGGGCTCGGCTTCGGCAGCATCTACGCGGCCATTTCGATGGGCGTGGTCATCACCTACCGCGGCACCGGCATCATCAACTTCGCCACCGGCGCGATGGCGATGTGGGGGGCGTACGTCTTCGATGAACTGAACCGCACCGGCGACCTCGTGCTCCCCGTGGCGATCATTCCCCACAAGGTGAGCCTCGGCGACGGCATCGGCTCGGTTCCGTTCGCGCTCGCAATGGTGCTGGCCGTGCTGTCGTGCAGCCTCATCGGACTGCTCGTGCACGTCTTGGTTTTCAGACCGCTGCGGCGCGCGCCGATCTTGGCTCGCGTCGTGGCGTCGGTCGGCGTGCTGCTGACGATCCAGGCGCTGATCGTGATGCAGTTCACCAGCACACCGCGGGCGGTCGCGCCGATCCTGCCGAACGAGTCGGTGAGCTTCGCGGGCATCAGCTTCTCGCGAGATCGCCTGTGGCTGACCGGCGTCGTGGTGGTGATTGCCGTGGCGATGTGGGCATGGTTCCGGTTCACCCGCCTCGGCCTGGCCACGCGGGCCTCGGCCGAGAACGAGCGGGCTGTCAGCCTCGCCCGCTTCTCGCCCCAAGTGCTCGCTGGGTCTACCTGGGTGCTGTCGAGCACCGTCGTCGGATTCATCGTGATCCTGACCTCGCCGACGGTGATTCTGAACCCGCTGACCTACGTGCTGGCCATCGTGCCGGCACTGGCGGCCGCGCTCGTGGGGAGGCTGTCGTCGATCGCCGTCACGGTCGCCGCAGCGCTGGGGCTCGGCGTCGTGCAGTCGATCGTGGTGTTCCAGACCACGAAGTCGTGGTGGCCCGAATGGGCCGTGACAGGGCTTGGCGACGCAGTGCCGTTTGTGGTCATCGTGGTCGCGCTGTTCGTGGTCGGCGATGCACTGCCCACCAGGGGCGCGGCGCAGGCAGACCCCCTGCCGGAGGTGTACCGGCCGAAGATGCGACCTGCGGTGATCGCCCCGGTCGTGATCGGCGCCGGCGTGGTGGCCACGCTGACCTCAGGCAGCTACCGGTTCGGGATCATCACCAGCATGATCGTCACGATCGTCATGCTGTCGCTGGTGGTGCTCACCGGGCTGGTCGGTCAGATCTCGCTGGCACAGGCGGGCATCGCCGGCACTGCGGGTTTCGCGCTCAGCAAGCTGGGCGACGCCGCGGGCATCCCGTTCCCGGTCTCGCCGCTGCTGGCAGCACTCGTGGCGACCGTCTTCGGCGTGCTGGTCGGCATCCCCGCGTTGCGCATTCGCGGCGCCCAGCTCGCGGTGGTCACCCTGGCGGGCGCCGTGGCGCTGGAGAAGTTCATTTTCCGGAATACCAAGCTGGCCGAGGCGGCCGGGAACCCCATCGCCGACCCGACGCTGTTCGGCTTTGACATGGGGGTCCGCGAAGGTCGCACGATCGCCCGCGTCGAATTCGCGATCCTCGTGCTGCTCGTCGTCACGGTCTGCGCAATCCTGGTCGGCAACCTGGCACGCAGCGCCACCGGGCGACGATTCCTTGCGGTGCGATCGAACGAACGCGCGGGCGCATCGATCGGCATCTCGGTCGCAAACACGAAGCTGCTGGCATTCGGCATCGCGTCATTCCTCGCTGGCATCGGCGGTGCCTTCATCGGCTACAGCCGCGGCCAGCTCTCCGCGGACAGCTTCACCGTGATGGTCGGGCTGAGCTTCTTGGCCTTCGCCTATCTCGGCGGCATCACCACGGTGTCCGGCGCGATCGTCGCCGGCGCCTTCGCCCCGCTGGGCATCGGCTTCGTGATCCTCGACCGTGCCCTCGACCTCGGCACCGCCTACCAGATCCTCGCCGGCGTGGGCCTCGTGCTGACCGCGATCTTCAATCCCGAGGGAATCGCCGGTGCGAACCGCAAGAACTTCGACAAGCTGAAGGCGATGCTCGCGGCCCGAGCGGCCGCGAAGGCCGCCGGCGAGAGCGGTGCAGACGGTGCGCCCCCGAGCACACCGGCCCACGCCGCACCCCCGACGGCCGTGCGGGACCGACCGACCTTCGTCGACGCGCCGGAGGTGCTCTGCGTCGATCGCCTGACCGTGCGCTACGGCGGCCTCAAGGCCGTCGACGAAGCGTCGCTGCGTGTGCGTGAGGGCGAGATCGTCGGTCTCATCGGGCCGAACGGCGCTGGCAAGACCACGATGATCGACGCGCTGACCGGGTTCATTCCCTCCGAAGGGCAGATTGTGTTCTGCGGGGCTGAGCTCACGCGGGAGCTGCCATACCAGCGGGCACGCATGGGGCTGTCTCGCACGTGGCAGTCACTGGAGCTGTTCGGCGACCTGTCGGTCCGTGAGAACGTGCAAGTCGCCGACGAACGGGCCACCGTCCGCTCGGTGCTGGCGGACTTCGTCAAGCCGGAGAGACCGGTGGACCTCGCACGTGTGGACTCGGCGCTGGAGCTCGTCGGGCTCTCGGCGGACGCAGAAGCCCGACCCGGCGACCTGCCGCTGGGACGCCAGAAGCTGGTCGGCGTGGCGCGGGCGCTGGCCGGCTCGCCGCGCGTGATGCTGGCCGACGAACCCGCGGCCGGCCTCGATACCGCCGAGAGCCGGGCGCTCGGCCAGGAGATCATCGATATCGCCGAGGGCGGCGTGTCGATCCTGCTGATCGATCACGACATGGGCCTCGTGCTGGAAGTCTGCGACTACATCTACGTACTCGATTTCGGCCAGATCATCGCCGAGGGCACCCCCGCCGAGATTCGTGCCAACGAGGCGGTCATCGACGCCTACCTTGGTTCGGAGGTTCACGCATGAGCACCACCGAGACCGAAACGCCGAGCGCACCTGACGGCAACGGTGTCACGGCCCCTGCCCTGGATGTTCGGAACCTGGTGGCCGGCTGGGGCGGCGTCCCCGCGGTGCGCGGCCTGTCCCTGCATGTGCATCCGGGCGAGGTCGTGGCGCTGCTGGGGCCCAATGGCGCCGGCAAGACCACCACGCTGCTCACCATCGCGGGGGTGCTCAAGCCCATCGACGGCGAGATCGACGTGCTCGGCGCTCCCCTCGGATATGCCAGCGCCCACCAGATCGCCCGCCGCGGCGTGGCGCTGCTGCCCGAGGACCGCGGCATCTTCTTCCAGCTCTCCGTGGCGGAGAACCTGCGCCTGCATCGACACCGTCACAGCGAGGTCACCGAGTCCGATGTGATCGGCTGGTTCCCGGCACTGGAGGAATTGCTGGACCGCCGCGCCGGGCTGCTCTCGGGCGGCGAGCAGCAGATGCTGGCGCTGGGTTGCAAGCTGATCGCCGACCCCAAGCTGCTGATGGTGGACGAGATGAGCCTGGGCCTCGCACCGATCATCGTGGAGCGCCTGCTGCCGGTGGTGCGGCGCATCGCCGACGAAGCCGGCACGGCGGTGCTGCTGGTGGAACAGCACGTACACGCCGCGCTGGCCATCACCGACCGGGCCTACGTGCTCAACCACGGCGAGCTGGCGCTGTCGGGCACTGCCGGGGAACTGGCGCAGCGGCCCGAGGTGCTCGAGGCCAGCTACCTCGGGGAGCGCACACTCGACCAGGAGTAGCGTCGGGGCCGCTATGCGCTCTCCACTGACACGATTCCTGGCCCTGCTGCTCGCTCTCGGGCTTGTCGCCGCCGCGTGCGGCAGTTCGGGCGACGGCGACGGCACCGACGACGACGGCACCGCCTCCGTGCCCGCCGATGACGACGGCACCGGCACCGGGGCATCGGCGACCGCTGAGGGGGACGGTGCGGGTGCCGGCGCAGCGGGTGACAGCGACGACGCCGGCGACACCTCAGCGGCCACAGCCGCCATCGACCGCACCGGCGAGGTCATCAAGGTGGGCTACGTCAACAACGAGGGCGGCAACATCTCGCTACCCGAGCTGCGCATAGGCGGCGAGGTGGCCATCGGGGCCATCAACGACGCCGGCGGGATCCACGGCGCCATGATCGAGCCGGTCATCTGCACCTCCGACAACACACCCGAGAGCGCCATCAACTGCGCCGTCAAGCTCATCGAGGAAGACGTCGTCATGGCCTACATGGGCGTCGAGCTGGCCTCAGAAGCGGCGCTGAGCCTGTGGCTGGACGCCGGCATCCCCTACGTCTCGTCCCACTCGTGGGGTCCCACCGAGCGGAACAGCCCCGGCGCATTCCTGCTGCATGTGGCCACCGGCGCCTTTGCCGTAGGCCCGGCGAAGACCTTCAAAGAACTCGGCATCGACCACATCGCCGTGGTGGTCCAGGATGCATCCACCGCACTGGACTTCATGGACAACATCATCGCTCCGGTACTCGAGCACTACGGCATCGAGATGACGCGCATCGTGGTGGATGTCGCCGCGCCCGACTGGACCGCCGCCATCGCTGCGGCGCAGTCCGCCGGTGTCGAGGGAATGATGGGCCAGCTCGACGAGTTCGGCTGCATCGGCATGGTCGGCTCGGCCGCCGCGAGCGGCTTCGACAAGCCGATCTTCGCCGGGTCGTGCACGCTGTACATCGATGTGCTCGGGTCCGCCGCCATCGGCACCTACACCCAGGGCGACCAGTGGGTCCCCTGGGTTGCCGACTTCGCACCGCCCGAGATCCAGGAACGCCTGGCCGAATACGCGGAGCACATGACAGCGGCCGGGCACGAGCAGCTGATCAACGGCTTCGGTATCGCGCCCTACGGGGCGTGGCGTGAGATCGAGTTCATCCTCGAGACGATTGAGGGCCCGATCACCCCCGAATCGATCACCGACGCATTCACCAACTCCGGCGAGACGCCCGGCTGGTTCGGCCCCAACCTGCGATGCGGGCAGGCGCCCTGGCCCCCGGAGTCCTCGCACTGCATGTCGCACATCATGGTGTGGCAGGTCGTCGAGGCCGACGACGGAACACTTCGCCGGATCGTGATCGGCGACGGGCTCTTCGACGCCTACGAGCTGAGCGGGCTCTAACCACCGTTATTCACACTGCGTCCGGTTCATCTGCGAGCATCTGCGGATGAGTGATCGGCTGCTCTGAGATGGATCAGTACCTGCTCTTTGCGATCGTGGGCTTGGGATCGGGCTGCATCTACGCGGCCCTGTCGATGGGCCTCGTCATCACCTACCGGGGCACGGGCATTGTCAACTTCGCCACCGGGGCCATGGCGATGTGGGGCGCCTACGTCTACGACGAGCTCAACCGCACCGGCGACCTCGTGCTGCCGGTGGTCATCATTCGCAACCGCGTGGGCCTCGGCGGGTCCTCGGGCACGGTGCCCTTCGCGGTGGCGATCATCCTCGCCGTGCTGTCGTGCAGCCTCATCGGGCTGATGGTGCACTTCGGAGTGTTCAGGCCGCTTCGGCGCGCTCCGATCCTGGCCCGCGTCGTGGCATCCGTGGGCGTGCTGCTGGTGGTGCAGGCGTTGATCGTGATGCACTTCACCAGCGGGGCGCGGGTGGTCGCGCCGATCCTGCCCAACGAGCCAGTCAGCTTCGCCGGCATCAGCTTCTCGCGTGACCGCCTGTGGCTCACGGCAGTCGTGCTGGCGACCACGGTTGCGGTGTGGGCATGGTTCCGTTTCACCCGCATAGGTCTCGCGACCAGGGCATCCACCGAGAATGAGCGGGCGGTCAGCCTGGCCCGCTACTCGCCGCAGGTGCTCGCGGGCTCCACCTGGGTGCTGTCGGCCACCGTCGTCGGCTTCCTCATGATCTTGGCGTCGCCGATCGCCCCGCCGAACCCCAGGACGTACATCCTCGCGATCGTGCCGGCGCTCGCCGCGGCGGTCATCGGTCGGCTGCTCTCCATCGCGGTCACCGTCGCGGCCGCCTTCGCCCTCGGCATCTTCCAGTCGATCGTGGTGTACCAGAGCACCAGCCCGTGGTGGCCCGACTGGGCCGTGTCCGGGATACCCGAGGCGCTGCCGTTCGGGGTCATCGTGATCGCCCTGTTCGGCCTGGGGCGCACGCTGCCGACCCGCGGTGCTGTCCAAGCCGACCCCCTGCCTGAGGTCACGAGGCCCCAGATGCGCTCCGGCGTGGTCGCCGCGATGGTGGTGACCGCCGGCGTGCTGATGGTGGTGGCTCAGGGCGGCTACCGCATCGGGATCATCACCAGCATGATCATGACCATCGTCATGCTGTCGCTGGTGGTGCTGACCGGCCTCGTCGGCCAGATCTCGCTGGCGCAGGCCGCCATCGCCGGCGCTTCAGGCTTCGCTCTCAGCAAGCTGGGCGACTCGCTCGGCATCCCGTTTCCCATCTCGCTGCTGCTGGCGGCCCTCATGGCCACCGGATTCGGACTCGTGGTGGGCGTCTCCGCCCTGCGGATCCGGGGCGCGCAGCTCGCAGTGGTCACGCTGTCGGGCGCCGTGGCGCTCGAGGAGTTCGTCTTCCGCAACACGGCCATCACCGGCCTGTTCGGGAATCCCATCTCGGGCCCGACGCTGCTCGGGGTGGACCTGAGCATGCGGGAGGGACGGAACTTCGCTCGGCTGCAGTTCGGGTTCCTGGTGCTGGCCGTGGTGACGGTGTGTGCCGTCGCTGTCGGGAACCTGGCCCGCAGCGCCACCGGCCGACGGTTCCTGGCCATTCGATCGAATGAGCGTGCCGGCGCGTCCATCGGCATCTCGGTCGCGAGGACCAAGATGCTGGCGTTCGGGATTGCGTCGTTCCTGGCCGGGGTGGGCGGCGCGTTCATCGGCTACAGCCGCGGCCAGCTGTCTGCAGAGAGCTTCGCGGTGCTGATCGGCCTGAGCTTCCTGGCACTGGCCTACCTGTGCGGCATCACCAGCGTCGCCGGGGCGATCATCGCCGGGCTGTTCGCACCGCTCGGCATCGTCTACATCACCGCCGACCGGGTCGCCCCGCTCGGACGGTGGTACCAGTTCGCGTCAGGCGTCTCGCTCGTGGTTGCTGCCATCTTCTTCTCCGAGGGCGTAGCCGGCGCGTACCGCCAGAATCTCCGCAGGCTGAAGGCATGGCGCTCTGCCAGGCGAACCGTCTCGGCCATCCGGGAGGGCAGCGACCCCCTCGCACAGCTCGGCGACGACGCCGGCCCCAGCGGGCAGATCCCCGCTGGGTCGCGCTACCGGCGCAAACTGCGGCCGACGAGCTTCGCTCATGCGCCTGTCGTGCTCGACGTTGCCGATCTGACGGTGAGGTTCGGCGGGCTGAAGGCAGTGGACGGCGTATCGCTGCAGATCCGCGAGGGCCAGATCGTCGGCCTGATCGGGCCGAACGGCGCCGGCAAGACGACATTCGTCGATGCGTTGACCGGCTTCGTGCCGTCGCGCGGGCAGATCACGTTCTGCGGGAGACCGCTCACCAGCGAGGCGCCGCACGAACGCGCCCAGCTCGGTCTGACCCGCACGTGGCAGTCGCTCGAGCTGTTCGATGACCTGACCGTGCGCGAGAACGTGCAGGTCGCCGCCGAGCATTCGTCGTTCGGCTCCGTGCTGGCCGACTTCGTGAAGCCGATGCGGCCCGCCGAGGAATACCGGGTGGATGCGGCAATGGAGCTGGTGGGCTTGGCGCGTGACACCGAGGCGAAGCCGGCAAACCTGCCACTCGGCAGCCAGAAACTCGTCGGGGTCGCGCGTGCGATCGCGCCGGCACCGCGGGTGATGCTGGCCGACGAGCCCGCAGCCGGGCTGACCACACCGGAGAGCATCGCGCTCGGCGTGCGACTGCTGGATGTGGCCTCCGAAGGCGTGTCGATTTTGCTGATCGACCACGACATGGGCCTTGTGCTGGAGGTGTGCGACTACATCTACGTGCTCGAATTCGGCCAGGTCATCGCGCAGGGCACACCGGCTGAGATCCGGGTCAACGAAGCTGTGGTCGACGCCTACCTCGGCTCAGGCGCTCACGCCTGAGCGTCGTCGCGGCGCCGGGCAACCTCCGCGGCAAGCAGCAGCGTCGCGATCACAGCGACAATGCCGATCACCAGCGCAATCGTTCGCGCATCGGGTTCGTGGGCATCGGGATCAAGGGTGGCGGCCTCCTGCAGCACCTCGTCGAGCAGCATGTCGACATCGGAGTGAATTGCGTGGCTCGCTTGACGGCTGGACTCAATCAACGCGACCTCATGAGCGATGAGCGGGAGCCGGTGGCGTAGCGCATCGAAGAAGTTCGCATCGCCATTGCCGAACGCGATGAACTGTCGCGCCAGCGGCACCAGTTGAGGGTGTATCTCGCTTCCGCCCTCTTGCTCCAAGAACGCGACGCTCGCCTCCAGGCGATGGGCTGCTGTCGCGAACCTCTCTTCGGCCTCGGCGATCAGCGTCGGCTCGGAGATGATGATGGCGATGATGAGACCGGAGAAGGTCCGGAACAGCGAGTTGAAGACCAGCGTGAGGTGCCGGTACCGCAACAGTTCCTCACGCGACAGCGGATCCGAGTCGGCCGCCGCACCATCGGCAAACTCGCTCCTGCCGGTCAGCATGTAATAGAGCTGGTTGTCGAGGCTCGCGACCACGGCCGGCCGGAGCTGGTAGTCGAAGAACGCCCTGAGCTGCGCCCGTTGACCGCCCGCGGATTGCAGCGCCTCGACGAGTCCAGGGCGGCCGTCGTGGATTCCCTCCACGTCGGACTGCAGACCGTCGACGGCCGTGCGCATGCCCACAACTGCGTCGCCATGGCCTGCACCCTCCAAGGCGTCCAGCTGCTGGCGAATGCCGGACAGGTCGGCTGCGGCAGCGTCGCTGGCTGCCGGCAGCTCTGCCAGTGGTGTCGTGGACGTCGTCCGGGTCACCGAGCCGGCCACCACCGAGTTCACGTGCTCATCCACGGCCAGTGCCGCATTCAGGAGCTCAGCAATCCCGCTGTACCCATCGACGGCGGCGACGCGGCTGATGGCTTGGGCCAGAACATTCGACGCCTCCGTCTGCAATGACGCCAAGGTCCCCCTGATCGCGGCGATATCTCTCGCTTCCTGTGCGGCCAGACCCAAGCGGGTCTTCATCATGTCGATCATGTTCGCTTCGCCGTAGGCACCGTCCACCAGGCCGCTCGCGAGCGGAATCAGCGTGGGTTGCAGGTCTTGGCGGGTGTCCTCGGCGAACACTTCGAGACTGTCGGAAAGCTGGTACATCACCAAGTCGACGTTTTCCTCGACCGTGGCGACGAAAGCGATGTCCGACTGCCGGGCTGCGACCTCGAGCAGGACCGATCCTTGGTCGACTTGCTGCGTCAACAGCGCGAGGCGCGAGTAGCGCAGCAGGTCCTCCGTCGAGACAGCGTCGCCGTCATCGGTGATCAAGCCATAGAACACATCGTCCTCGCTCGCCACCGCGGCGGGCACGAGTTCCCAGTTGGTCATCGCGATGATCTCTTGCCGGCGTCGTTCAGACTCGCGCCGGACCTCCGCCAGGGCCGGGCGACGGTCTTCGATCTCCGCGGACTGGCGCGCCAGCTCGCCGGTCAGCTCACGCATCGTTGCCGACGCCTGCTCGTACCCGGCGGTCTGCAGATCGTCAATCTGCCCAGAGAGCGCTTCGACCGACGCATCCAGAGACGCTCGGGACTCCGCCAGGATCTCCGTTGTCATGCTCGGGTGGGTGCTCACGGTGGCAGCGTCCGCCAATGACTGAACCTGCCGTACAACTGCCAGCGCTGTGGTCACCGCGTCAATGTCGGGTTCTTCGGCTGTCTGGGCGGCCGAGTCGCCGACGGCAACCCAGGCGACGGCCGTGCTCGCAGCGATGACCGCGAACACGACCAGCGTGATCGTGGCCAGCCTGGCCGAGACCCGCAGACGGCCCATTACTGCGTGTCCCCAAGGTTGGCCGCGGGAACGAACCGGCCGTCGTCGTTGATCACCGTCAGCAGGACTTCGTCCGAGCCCTGATTGTCGCCGGGCCCGTAGTGCAGGCTGACACCCGAGAGGTCGATGGACCCCAACTCGGTGAACGCGCCCAGGAAGCACTCACGTGTCAGGTCTGCCCCGCACGTCTCGAGTGCGACGATGGCCAATCGTCCCGCCAGGTACCCCTCCAGCGAGACGAACCCGGGCACGGAGTCCGGGTCGAATTCGCTGATCGCTGAGCGATAGTCCGCGACGACCGGCGTGTCGGCGTCGTCGGGAATCGGCACCACCTGTGTGACGTACACGCCGCCCGCGTCGTCGCCCAGCTCGGCTGCCAGCGCGTTGCTGCCCACGAAGGAGACTGCCATGAAGACGGGATCGACGTCCTGGCGCAGCAGCGTGATCGCTTTGGCCACCGGTTGGTAGGCACCGATGAAGATGACGGCTTCGGGTTCTGCGGCTGCGATGTGGAACACCGCAGCCTTCACCGCACTCGAGTTCCTCTCGTAGTACCAGGTGGCGACGGGCTCGAGCCCCCGTTTGTCCAGGGCCTCGGCTACCCCGTTCAGGCCGGACTGGCCATAGGAGTCGTTCTGGTACATCACCGCGACCTTGGTCACGCCAAGATCGGAAGTGAGGCGCTCCACCATGTGCTCGGTTTCCTGCGCATAGGAGGCTCGCAGGTTGACCACCGAATTCAGATCGGGATCCCGCAGGAAGCCGGCGCCCGTGAAGGGAGCCACGAACGGCACGGCCCGCGACTCGGCGAGCGGCACTGCGGAGCGAGACGTCGGTGTGCCCACCTCGCCGATCAGCGCGAACACCCGCTCCTTGGTGATCAGGTCACGTGTGTTCGCGAACGCAAACCCCGGCTCGTACCGGTCGTCCAGCGTGACAAGTTCGAGCATGCGGCCGTGGACGCCGCCTGCCTGGTTCTGTTCGTGGAAGGCAGCCTCGATGCCCAGGCGCATGGAGTGCCCCAACGCCTGCGCCGGGCCGCTGAAGGCCGCGGACTGCCCGAACAGCACACGGTCGTCGAAGACGCCCGGGGTGGCCTGAGCGCCGGGTGCCGGTTCTGCCGCCGGCGCCTCTGTGGTGACGGCCGCTGGATCGTCATCCGGCGCGGCACCGGTGCATGCCGCCGCCAAGAGGGCCATGGCCGCAACCAGAGCTGCGAGCCCTCGGCATCGTGACAGGGAGTTGGCCATGGCTCTGGGCATAGGGTCGTTCCTTTGGCGAGCGTCGCGGGAGCGCCCCGACAATTGACGGGCATGTGGATCGTAGGCCCAACTACCGCCTCAGCGCTGATAACAGCGATTATCAGACAGTTCCAACGACTATCGCCGGGCTCGTTCGTGCGTCTCGGCGCGAGCGTCGGCTTCGGTGATCGAGCGCTGAGCGCCCGCAGCGGCGAGCGCAGCGTGAATGCGGGCAGGGCTCAGCGGCAGCTCGTCGATGGTGATGCCGAGTGGCGCGAGGGCATCGCAGACTGCATTCGCGATGGCGGCGTAGGGGCCGAGCGTGCCGCCCTCGCCCACTCCGCGGATCTGGTTGAGGTTGTGCGCCGGGTCGGCGACGTGGCCCAGCTCGATGGACGGCATCCGGTCGGCGGTGATGGCCAGGTAGTCCATGAAAGTGCCCGACTGCAACTGGCCGTCGGCGTCGTAGACGAAGTGCTCGTACAGCGCGCCGCCGATGCCCTGGGCGATGGCGCCGTGCATCTGGCCGTCCACGATCATGGGGTTGATGACGCGGCCGGTGTCCTCCACGCAGGCCATCCGCTGCACGTCCACCTCGCCGGTCTCGAGGTCGACGGCGACGATTGCTGCCTGCGCACCCGCTGCGAAGGTGCCGGTCATCGGGTCGTAGAAGCGCATGGCCTCCAGGCCGGGTTCGAGTCCGGGCGGGAGCCGGTGCGGCTCGAAGTAGGCCACACGGGCGACGTCCGCCAGCGTGACGCCGACGGCGGGCGCGTCGGCGGTGTGGATGAGGCCGTCGTCGATGCTCAGCCACTCGGGCTCGGCTTCGAGCAGGTGTGCGGCGATGACGAGCGCCTTGGCACGCACCGTGCGGGCTGCCAGCGTCGCTGCACCCGAGCCGATGACGCCTTGGCGGCTGGCGAATGCGCCCATCCCGAACGAGATGCGATCGGTGTCGCCCACCTCGACGGTGACCGCCTCGACACCGACGCCGAGTTCGGCGGCCACCACCTGCGCCATGGTGGTTTCCAGTCCTTGACCCTGCGAGGTGACGCCCATGGCGGCGGTGATCGTTCCCGACGGATCGACGCGCACCTCGGCCGACTCGTGGCCGGTGCGGAACGGCAGTCGCGGGCCGGCCGAGGCCTTCTGGCCCAGGCCGGTCAGCTCGTTGTAACAGGCGAAGCCGATCCCGACGGGACGCGTCTCGCCGGCGTCCCGCGCCGCCTGCTGGGCCTGCCGGAAGCTGTCGTGGTCGATGAGCTCGACGGCTTGGTCGAGGCACTCCAGGTAGGTGCGCGAGTCGTGCACCAGCCGCGTGGGGGCGGTGTAGGGCAGGTCGTCGGGCGTGACCAGGTTGCGGCGGCGGATGTCGAGGGGGTCCATGCCGAACTCTGCGGCGGCATCGTTGAGCAGGCGTTCCATCACGAACACGGTGGCCGGTCGGGCCACACCGCGGTAGGGACCGGTCGGCGTGGTGTTGGTGGCCACGCCCAGCACCTCGCAGCGGTAGTGGGCGAGCTTGTAGGGGCCGGTCAGTAGGCCGCCGGCCATGAGGGGCTCGATGCCGGCCGTCCACGGCGGCGAGCTGTAGGCGCCCACGTTGGCGTGCAGCACCGCGTCGACCGCCACGAGCGTGCCGTCGGTGTCGAATCCGGCCCGCACCGTGTAGTGGTGGTCGCGGGCGTGCAGCGCAGTGGCCATGTGCTCCGAGCGGGTCTCGACCCACCCCACCGGGCGGCCGAGCCGTCGTGCCAGCAAGCTGACGGCGGCATCTTCGGGGTACAGCGCTCCCTTGATGCCGAACCCGCCGCCGACATCGCCGACCACCATGCGCACCGCGCTGTCGGGCAACCCGAGCACCTTGGCCAGACCGCTGCGGTGCAAGTACGGCACCTGGGAGGTGGCGTGCAGCGTCAGCTTGGTGCCGTCGGCGTCCCAGGCGGCGACGGCGCCGCGGCCTTCCATCGGCGTGGCGCCGTGCCGGTTGGTGCGGTAGGAACGCTCGACCACCACGTGTGAACTCGCCAGCGCCGCATCGACATCGCCCGAATCGAACGTGCGGGTGACGATGAGGTTGTCGGGTGCGATGTCGTGCACCGGCTCGACTGGTTCCGCGGCAGCAGCCACGGCATCGACATGGGTCCGCAGCTCGTCGTAGGTCACCTCCACGTGCTCGGCGGCATCGGCCGCCGCTGCGACCGTGGTGGCGACGACCGCTGCGACGGCCTCTCCCTGGTAGCGCACCTTGCCGGTGGCCAGCACGGGCTGTGGTGTGTTCACATGGGTCGGCAGTGCCGATTCGGCGATGAGGACCCGGCCGGTGAAGTCCGGGTCGGCCCCGGTCGCGACATCGACGACGCCGGGCGCCTGGCGGGCCGCTGACACGTCGACCGAGACGATCCGCGCATGAGCCACGGGGCTCCGCACGAACGCCACGGCGAGCTGACCGTCGTAGCGGACATTCGCGATATAGCGGCCCCGTCCTCGCAGCAGCCGGCTGTCTTCGCGCCGGGGCACCGGCTGGCCGAACGGACCGCCGCTCGTCGGGACCGTCTCGTCGAGCCGGAACGGCTTGTCAGTCACGCTGCATTCTCCCCGGCCGGGGTTCCGGCGCCGTCTCAACTGTCGGCTGTCCCTCGGGCTGCCGCTCACACCATGGAGTAGCCGCCGTTGACGGACACGGTCTGACCGGTGGTCCAGCCGGACAGCGGCGATGCCAGCAGCAGCACCATCGGCGGCACGTCGTCGGGCACGCCGACCCGGCGCAGCGGGTACATCTTGGCGATGCGGGCCATGCGCTCGTCGTCGGCGTTGCCGGTGTGGTGGGCGAACCGCTCCGAGCGCACCAACCCCAGCGACACCGTGTTGGCCCGGATGCCGTTGCGGCCGAATTCCTTGGCGACCGACTTCATCAGCCCCATCGTGGATGCCCGCGTGGTGGCCACGCCCGCGAGCCAGCTCTCGCCCACCCGGCCCGAGTCGCCCATGAGCGACACGATCGAGCCTTCGATGCCGGCATCGACCATGTGGCGCACGACGGCCTGGGTCATCCGCAGCGTGCCCATGACCGTTACGTCGATCATGCGCTGCAGCTCGTCGGGGTCGGCATCGACGAATGGCCCGGTGTCGGTGTAGGCGGCGTTGTTGACCAGCACATCGATGCCGCCGAAGGTGCTGACGACCTCGCCCACCGTGCGCTCCACATCGTCCTGACTGGTGACGTCGCAGCGCACCGCCAGCGCTGTGGGGCCCGCTTCCTGCGCCGCAGCGGCGCCCTTCTCTGCACCTTCGCTGGAAGCGTTGTAGGCGAAGGCCACGTTCGCACCTTCATCAGCGAACGCTGTGGCGATGGCCAGCCCGAGCCCCTGACCGGCGCCCGTCACCAGCACGTTCTTTCCTGCCAGCAGCAGATCCATCGCACGCTCCGATTCCTGGGTCACCGCCCGCATGGGGCGCCGTCAGTCTGCCGCGAGCAGGGCGGGAGCGCCCACGCAGCATCGAGCCGAACCGATGCGACGGCCGGCAAGCACCGCCGCGAAACCCGGTGCAGCGTGACGGCGGCCTAGGGGTATGGTGACGAGCATGGGGTACGAGCCGACGGAATACCACCCGGCCTTCGAGGAGTACTCCGAGACGGTGTACGAGCTGGCCGAGGACGGCGTCGAGGTCATCCAAGCACGCATCGCCGAACGGTTGGAGGTGTCGCGCCCGGCGGTGTCAGAGATGATCCGCCGGATGCAACGTGAGGGCTTGGTCAGCGTGGATGACCACGCGCACATCAGCCTGACCGACGAGGGTCAGCAGATCGCCACGACCGTGGTGCGACGCCACCGGCTGGCCGAGCGGTTCCTGACCGACATCTTGAAGCTGAACTGGGCGGATGCCCATCACGAGGCCGGCCGCTGGGAGCACGTCATCTCGCCCGTCGTGGAGCGGGCGATGATGGAAGTGCTCGAAGACCCGAACACGTGCCCTCACGGCAACCCGATTCCCGGCACCGACTACGTCGCGCCGACCGACGCCAAGCCGCTCGCCGAGATCGGCGCCCGCGGCGCATTCACCGTGCAGCGCATTCCCGAAGAGCTCGAGTTCGAAACGGGACAGCTCGAATTCCTCGAGCAATCCGGGCTGATGCCGGGTCGTGCAGGCGAGGTCCTGTCCGTGGCTCCCGATGGCACCGCCACCGTCCGGATGCCCGAAGGCACGGTCGGCGTGAGCGCCTACACCGCCGCCCGCATCCTGGTCACCGCGAGCGGCTGATCACCCCAGCGCTTGCGCGCTGCCACACCCGGCGCTTGCGCGCTGCCACACCCGGCGCTTGCGCGCTGTGCGTTAGCGTCGCCTAACATTGGGCATCAAGGTTGCGTGCACGGCCTTGCGGTGCTCGCTCATGTCGCATCGGAGCATGCCGCTGCAATGATCGTCTGCCAGTGTCTCGCGACCAACGAGGCGACCATCCGCCACTTTGCCGCCCAGGGTGCCGACACCGTGGGCGCTGTCGGGCGTGCGTGCGGTGCGGGCACCGATTGCGGCAGCTGTCTCATGACGATTCGAGCGGTGCTGGATCAATGCCGAGATGTCGAGCTCGATCCGGCGCACCACTCCGTGCACTCGATCGCGTTCGACCCCGTCGCCGTCAGCGTCTAGCTGCGAGGGCTCCCGCCCCAGGGCACGGCCGCGGCCGGTATCGGGGGGGTCGGCGCGTAGGGTGGGGACATGCAGGGATCACCCGAGGTCATCGAGTTCTTGAACGAGGCGCTGACCGCAGAGCTGACGGCCATCAACCAGTACTTCGCAGCCTCCAAGATCGCCGAGAACTGGGGCTACGGGCGGCTGGCGTCGCAGTATCACGAAGAGTCCATCGAAGAGATGCGCGATGCCGAGAAGCTGATGGAGCGCATCCTGCTGCTCGATGCGCTTCCCAACATGCAGCGCCTCGGCACGGTGATGATCGGCGAGAACGTGCCCGAACAGCTCGCTCTCGACCGCCAGCTCGAAGAGAACGCCATCGAGCGGTACCGGGCCGGTGTGCGACTGTGTCTCGACCACGGCGATGCCGGCACCCGTGAACTGCTCGAACACCTGCTGGTCGGCGAGGAAGAACACCTCGACTGGATCGAGACCCAGCAGAGCCTGATCGAAGACATCGGGGTCGAGCGGTACCTGCAGAGCCAGATCGGCGACAACGACTAGCTCGACGTCGACATTCGATACGGGTCGAGCGGTACCTGCGGAGCCAGATCGGCGACGCCGACTAGCTCGACGCTGACTAGGGCCGGAGTTCGATGGCGGGGTCGTAGGCGGCGGCTGCGAACCAGAACGTGTCGAGGTGCTCGATGGCAGTGAGCTGTGTTCCTGCCAGCGGGCCGTCGAGCGCTCGGCCCAGCACGGTCCAGGTCGAGCCGGTCTGGTCGTCGGTGAACGCTCCCGGCCCCGCTGAGCTGGCAGCGTCGGGCAGGCGAGCGAAGCTCAGCACCTGACCGTCCACCGTCGGGTCGAATACACCTGTCGCCCCCACGTCGCGGCCGAACGCCACCTGCTGGCTCTGAATTGGCGTGGCCGTGCCGGGTAGATGGAACGCGACCACCGGCGCCCCGCCCAGGTCCAGCCGCAGCACGCCCTCCGACTGCAGCGTGCCAAGCTGCACCGCGACCGAAGCGCCGCCGTGGCGCACCACCAGCACACGGGTCTGCGGCGGCAGGCGCGGATCGAGCGTGCCCCCGAAGAAGATCGGGCTGCCGCCAGGCTGGTCGTAGTTGGCATACGGATTGGAGCCGTACTGGCGGCCGAAGCCGCCGGGGCGCGTCATCACCAGGCCGTTGGGGTGCTCAGCGAGGAACGTCTCCCACGCCACGGTGGCGACGGGAATCAGCTCGAGCTGAGATCCAGTGAGCGCGCCTGCGATGGCCTGCCCGGTGTAGTGCGCCCACAGGCTCTCGGTCTGGCGGTCGTACATGACGAGTGCCGAGTTGTAGAGCCGGCCCGAGGTGCCGAAGTCGAAGATGCGGTCGTCGAGCTGGCGGTAGTACCCGATGGCCGTGTTGCACAGCGGGCAGTAGGTGATGGTGACCGGTTCGCCGCCGACGGTGTCGTTGACGATCTCGTGCCACAGCAGCACCTGCACGGGATAGGCGCGGGCGTCGCCGTTGAGGGTGAGCGCAACCACGGCCTCCTGCGGCTGCAGGAAGCCGACGTCGGTGACCCGCTCGAATTCGGGCGCGTCGATGGAGGGGATGCCGTCGGGCGGCGGGCCGCCGGAGAGGACATCGAGGGGGGACACCAGCGGCTGGGGCAGCAGGGGCGCGGTCATGCCCTCGCGCAGCGCAGAGACGGTGGATTCGCGCGGGCCGCCGGGGATCTGGGTGACCTTGACGTCGACGATCACCTCGGCTGGCGTCGTCGATGGGGATGGGGCAGCGGTGGTCGCGGGCGCGGCGTCGGCGCTCACTGCCTCCGTCGTATCGGAGCCGGTGGCGTCGGGTTCGGCCTGCTGGTCGCTTGACGAAGTCTCAGCACATGCCGCAGCGATGAGCATGAGCGCTGCTGCCAGCAGCACCAGCACGCCACGGGCGCCCGGCTGCCGTACAGATGCCGCCTTCGTAGGTGCCATCGTGCGACGCTACTCCGGCAGTCTGCGCTCGGTTGTTCAGGGCGGTGGTGCAGGTGCGGTTGGGGAGTTGCCAGAGCGACCATGAGGCGGCGGGCTCGTCGATGAGGTGCCGGGCGTTGGTGCAGCGTTGTGCGAGGTTGTCGTCGGCGATGACGAGTTCGGAGCAGGGCCGGTCGCCGTTGTTCAGCCGTACCCGCTCGTGGGCGATTTCGGGCAGTTCGAGGCGGTAGAGCCACAGGGCGTAGTCGGGCACCGAGGCGCTGTCGTGGGCGAGGCACGTCAGGCCGTCGCTTTCGACCGCATCAGAGACGGTGCCTGCCGAGACCACTTGGTCTCGTGCGACGGTGCCGACGTCGGCAAGGTGGCGGTGGTTGGACACGGTGGCGACGGCACCCAGCGCGAGCACCGCCGCGACGAGCGCGCCGGTCGCCGCTTGAGAGCGCCGCGCCGCTGCGACGAGCAACGTGCCGAGCAGGGTCACAGCGAGGGCCGCCACGGCCACGGCGCTCAGCCGATCATCGAGCCACGTCCAGGCCGGGCTGAACGACTGGGTCATGATCCGGCGCGGTGCCGCGTCGTAGCCGTCGGCAGCGCTGACAACGAGAGCGCACGCCAGCAGCGCCGCTGTCGCCGTTGCGCCGAGCACGGCTGCGCCGCTGGGCGGGAACGCGCCGCCGGGAGTCACCGCTGGCTCTGCGGCAGCGACCGAGCTTGGAGCAGCACCGACGTCGGATGTGGCTGACGTGCTGCGAGGCGTTGCTGGGCGGGTGGTGAGCCAGGCCAGCGCCGTCACCGCGAGCGGCACGGCCCACGGATCGACGTAGCGGCCGTAGAGCAGTGCGTCGGCGCGTGCGCTCCCTGTCAGCGTCCAACCGCCCAGCAGCACGGCGCTGAGCGCGCCGAGTGCCAAACAAATCAGCGCCGCCGTGAGCGGACCGGGGCCCGCCGGCCGGGAAACAGCCTGCGCGTCGGCCTGGCGATGGGGCGGCTTGCGGGTGAGCCGGGCTGCGGCACCGAGTCCGGCCGTCAGGCCGATCAGGCCGAGTCCGACGGTTCCCCCGCCGAGCGCCAGCAGCTGGCCGGCGACAGTCAACATCGGCTCGGCGCCGCGATCGAGCTGGGCCGCTTCGCTCAGCCGGGCAGTGGGCCAGGTGCCGGTGAGCGACAGCGCGAGCGCGGTTGCGGCACTGCCGATGAGCAGTCCGCCGCCAAGACTGGCCCATGCTCGGCGGCCGATCCGGCACAGCAGCGCCGTCAGCACCACGGCGACCGCCAGCACGACCATCCGGGCGTGCAACGCAACCGCCAGCGTCGCTATCAGACCTGCGCAGGCCCACGCCCGCAGGCTCGCTGCAGTACCGGCCACCTTCGTGGCGGAGGCCACCGCGAGCGCCACGACGAGCACCGCCAGACTCAGCAGCGTCTCGGGCCAGGCGATGCGCGAGGCGCTCGACAGCGCGGGGTGCACTGCCGCGAAGAGAGCCGCTGCTCCGGCAATCCGCCAACGGCGCAAGTTGTCCGGGCCGAGACGGGCCGCCACCACCAGGGCGAGGCGGGCTGCCAGCGCTATGGCGGCTGTTGCGGCCAGCGAGTTGACGATCAGCGCGAGCTTGTGCACCACCTCGCCCTGGGTCGCGAGCTGCTCGACCTGCGCAACGGCCACCAGCGGCGCGAGCAGCAGCCCGTAGCCCGGCTGGAACGGGATGCCGTCGGGGGCGAGCCCGTCGCCGCCGACCCACTGGGCGATGCCGAGGTAGGCGGGGATGTCGGGCACTGCCACCGGTCCGGGCGCCACGACGGCGGTGCGCACGTGCACCACGAGCACGGCAACCAGCACGCCCATCCCCACTGAGGCCCACATGAACGCTCGCGGTTGGTCGCGCCGCATATCGCTGCGAAGGCTGTCACACCCCGGCGCGCCGTTGGACGCCTCCCCTAACATCGAACAGGGCACCACGGAGGTCGCACGATGTCAGAAGGCCAGGTGGCAACGGACGCAGGCAGGCGTCCTGCGATCAGCATCGATCCGCAGACAGGTCGCAAGATCTTCAACACCAAGGCGGCGAAGGCGTCGGAGAAGATCGCCGGCAAGGGCTACTCGGTCAACGCCGACGAGCATGCGAAGGAGCTGCCGCCTCCCCCGCCGGGCGCCGTGTTCAACGCGGAAGAGCAGGCCAAGTACCGCGACTTCAAGGAGGCCCGCCGGGGCGCGGCCGACTACATGGCGATGGAAGGCGAGTTCTCGCGCTACCTCGAAGACGTCTATTCCGAGCCGCCGATCGAGCGCGAGGCGCTCGACGACGAGTGCGAGATTCTGTGCATCGGCGCCGGGTTCGCCGGGCTGCTGCTGTGGCACAAGCTGCGGGCGGCCGGCTTCACCGATGTGCGCTTCTGCGAGAAGGGGGGCGACGTCGGCGGCACCTGGTACTGGAACCGCTACCCCGGCATCGCCTGCGACGTCGAGTCGTACAGCTACCTGCCGCTGCTCGAGGAGATGGAGTACATCCCCTCGATGAAGTTCGCCTCGGGCTTCGAGATTCTCGAGTACTGCCAGGCGATGGCCGACAAGTTCGGCTTCTATGACCAGTGCCTGTTCCACACGACGGTGGATTCGACCACCTGGGACGAGGAGACCGGCCGCTGGACCGTGTACACCGATCGCGGCGACGCCATGAAGGCCCGCTACGTGATCCTGGCCAACGGCATCCTCACCAGCCCGAAGCTGGCCCGCATCGACGGCATGGCCAGCTTCGCCGGCGAGTCGTTCCACACCTCACGCTGGGACTACAACATCGACCTCGAAGGCAAGCGTGTGGGCATCATCGGCACCGGCGCCACCGCCGTGCAGGTCATCCCCGAGATCGCCAAAGTGGTGGGCGAGCTGTACGTGTTCCAGCGCACGCCGTCGTCGATCGACGTGCGTGACCAGCGGGCCACCGATCCCGACGAGATCGCCGAGTGGTCAAAGGAGCCCGGCTGGGCGCGGGCCCGCCGCAAGCGCTTCTCACGCATCTCGTCTGGCCGCACCGCCATCAAGGCCAACGACGACTACCTGGCCGGCCGGGTCGACGACTTCAAAGAGCGCAAGCAGCACGCCCGCAAGCTGTCGCCCGAGGAGCTGGTGCAGAAGCAGCTCAACACGAACTTCCGGATCATGGAGCAGATTCGTGCCCGGGTGGACGCGATCGTGGAGGACCCGGCCACCGCCGAGGCGCTGAAGCCGTACTACCCCTATGGCTGCAAGCGGCCCACGTTCCACGACGAGTACCTGCCCACGTTCAACCTGCCCCACGTGCACCTGGTGGACACCGCCCCGATGGGCGTGCAGGAGATCAACGAGCGGGGCGTGGTGCACGAGGGCATCGAGTACCCGCTGGATGTGCTGATCTACGCCACCGGGTTCCAGTGGATGGCGACATCGACGTTCAACATGATCTCGGGTCGTGACGGTGTGACGCTGAGCGAGAAGTGGCAGACCGAGGGCACCAGGACGTTCCTGGGCCTGCACAGCCACGGGTTCCCGAACCTGTTCATCGTGTCGGGCCCCCAAGGCGGCGGCGGCAGCTTCAACTTCACCGACGCCATCGACACCCACGGCGACTACATCGTGTGGATGCTCACCGAGATGCGCGACAAGGCGTGGAACGTGGTGGACATCACCGCCGATTCAGAGGTCAACTACGCCGAGCACTGCCGGGTGGCCGACATCACCACGGCGCCGCTGCGCGACTGCCTGTCCTATTACAACGGTCACGGCGACGCGCAGCCCGGGAGCCTGGCGTACTACGGCGGCGGCTACTGGCACAAGTGGCGAATCGCGGCCCAAGAATCGCTCGACCCGTACCTGTTCGAGTTCAAGCCCGACCAGATAGCCCAACCCGTCGGCTAGCCGGTCGCCAGCCGGACCGACCGCAGGCTGATTCGGTCCACCGCGGCGCCTCAGCTGACGCAGCGGGTCAGCGGTTGGACCATTTCACCTGGCGGCGTTCGAGGAACGAGGCCATGGCCTCGCGGCTGTCCTCGGTGAGCGAGGACATGATCTGCGTGCGGTTCTCAAGGTCGATGCCGGCGCGCAGGCTGCTGATCTCCAGGTTCGACCACATGACTTCCTTGGTCATCCACACGCCGAAGGGGCTGTTGGCGGCGATCTCGGCGGCAACACCGAGGCAGGTGTCCATGAGGTCGTCGTCGGGCACGACGGCGCTGACGAGCCCGATCCGGTCGGCTTCGGTGGCATCGATGACCCGGCCGGTCAGCAAGAGCTCCCATGCGCGAGAGGCGCCGATGAGGCGGGGCAGCATCCAGCTCACGCCGATGTCGCAGCCCGAGATGCCCAGCCGCACGAATGCGGTGCCGAATTTGGCCCGCTCGGCGCAGTAGCGGATGTCGGATGCGCAGGCGATGGCGAACCCGCCGCCTGCGGCCGCCCCGTTGATGGCCGCGATGATCGGCTGGCGCACGTCGCGCATGTGGTGGACCAGCTCGGCGATCTCCTGCTGGACGGCCATGCCCCGCTGCGGGCCGCCGTGGTCTTCGGTGCCCGGCACGGTGCCGTAGCCCGTCAGGTCCAGCCCGGCGCAGAAGCCCCGGCCCGAGCCGGTGAGCACGATGGCGCGGGTGTCGTGATCGGCATCGACGGCGCTGAGCGCATCGTGCAGCTCGCTGACCAGGCCGTGCGTGATGGCGTTCAGCCGTTCGGGCCGGTTGAAGGTGATGCGGGTCACGCCGTCGGCCGGCGTGTCGATGGCCAAGTTCTCGTAGCTCTGGGACATCTGGGCACCTTCTCGCTCAATGGTCGTTAGCGAAGCCGCCTCGGGCAGCGACAGCACAGTAGCCATCAGCATCGCAGCGCTCCCGAGCGGGCCTTCGTGGGTCCGCGCTGGTCGCGACTGCATCGGTACCGATCGGCAGTGCTGACCGTTGCCGCGGTCGGCGAGAGGCACCGCCGACCAGGGACGTAGCCCAGAATGTGCCAATGGCCGGCGGGAACAGCAGCAGCGGCGCTCGCGGTGGGCGACGGGGGCGGTCGAGTCGCGTGGCAGCGCGCACCGCCACCCCGCTGCCATCGGCGGCAGAGCTCACGCCGCGCCGCCGTATCCCGCCATATGAATTGCTGGACAACGACGCTCTGGCCCAGTTGGAGTCACATGCCGACTGGATCCTGGAAGAGATCGGTGTCGAGTTCCGCGGCGACGACGAGGCGCTGGAGCTGTTCCGGACAGCCGGGGCGCGGGTCGACGGTGTGCGCGTGCGCTTCGAACCCGGCCTGGCCCGGCAGCTCTGCTCGACCGCGCCGAGCCGGTTCGCCCTGTGGGGCCGTGACGGCCGGCGGGTCGAGATCGGCGGCGACCACGTGGTGTTCACGCCGGTCTACGGGCCACCGTTCGTCACCGATCTGGACCGCGGTCGCCGCTACGCCACCATCGAGGACTTCCGGAACTTCGTGAAGCTGACGTGGATGTCGCCGTGGCTGGCTCATGGCAGCGGCACGGTGTGCGAGCCGGTGGACGTCCCGGTCAACAAGCGGCATCTCGACATGGTGGACGCCCACCTGCGCTGGTCGGCCAAGCCGTTCATGGGCGCCGTGACCGCTCCGGAGCGGGCCGAAGACTCGATCGCGATGGCCCGGATCGTGTTCGATGCGGCCTTCGGCGCCGACTTCATGGACGCGCACTGCGTCATCCAGGGAAACGTGAACGTCAACTCGCCGCTGGTGTGGGACGACACGATGAGCGGCGCGCTGAAGGCCTATGCCCGGGCGAATCAGGGCTGCCTGATCTCGCCGTTCATCATCGGCGGGGGCATGGGCCCGGTTACCCAGCCAGCGCTGATCGCTCAGGCCCACGCCGAGGCGATGACCGGCATCGCGCTCACCCAGTTGGTGCGGCCCGGCTCGCCGATGATCTACGGCAACTTCCTGACCACCATGGACCTGCGCTCGGGAGCGCCGACGTTCGGCACCGCCGAGTCGTCGCTGGCGACCTATGCGATCGGCCAGCTTGCCCGACGGCTGGGCCTGCCGTTCCGCTGCGGCGGCCACTACAGCGCGTCGAAGATTGCCGACGCGCAGGCCATGCAGGAATCGGCCGACGCGATGACGCCGGGGCTGCTGGCCGGTGCCAACTTCATCCTGCAGGCGGCCGGGTGGTTGGAGGGCGGGCTGACCGTCGGGTATGAGAAGTTCGTGATGGATGCCGACCGCTGCGGCATGCTCCACCGCCTGCTGGGCGGCCTCGCCGTTGACGACAACGAACTCGGCGGGGCGGCGTTCAGCGAGGCCGGCCCCGGCGGCAACTACCTGGCCACGGCGCACACCATGGCCAACTTCGAGACGGCCAATTTCGAGGCTGCGCTGTGCGACACCCGCTCGTTCGAGCAGTGGTCCGAGGAGGGTGCGCTCGACATGGCCCAGCGCGCCAACCAGCAGTGGAAGCAGATGCTCGCCGACTACGAGCCGCCCCCGCCCCTCGATCCAGCGGCAGACCGCGAGCTGCGAGCCTTCGTCGACGACCGCAGGTCCGCCGCGCCCGACGCCTGGTACTGAGCCCGCCGGCGAGCACGCAAGCTCAACGACGCCGCATGACAGCGGGCGAACGCGCCGGCGTTGCTGGCCGCACTCAGAGGTCTCGGTAATTCACTTCGTTGTTGTGTCGAGTTCTTGCCAGCATGTCGCGAATGCATCCTGAATCCCCTCCGGGTGTTTCACAAATGACAGTGTTTCACAGATCGTGAAACACTGTAGAATCTGAAACAGAACGACTCAGCGAACGCTCCGGCGAATCGAGCGCCCATGACCTCTCCCAGGCCCCCCACCGAGGCCAGCATCACCCGCAGCGTGACGAGCGCGCTCGCCGCCCGACTGCCAAAGGGCTGGAATGCCGATGTCAAAGTCGACGCCTGCATCGGCACGGAGCTACTCCAACCTGACGCCATCGTCACGGTGCGATCACCAGATGGACGCTCCGCGGAGCTTGTCATCGAGGTCAGGCGGCACATCGAACCCCGAATGGTGCGCTCAGCACTTGAGCAAGTGCAGCGGTATTGCGCAGCCTTGGGCGAAGCAGCAACTCCGGTCGTTGGCGCTGCGTACCTCTCCCCGCGTTCGCGCGAGGCACTGGCGGAAGCCGGCATCAGCTACATCGACACGACCGGCAATGTCCATCTGGAGGTTTCATCCCCTGGGCTGTTCATCTCGGCAGCAGGCGCCGAGCGTGACCCATGGCCTGCCAGATACCCGCTGGCATCGCTTCGAGGGCGTGGTGCTGGGGCAGCCGTCCGCGCGATCGTCGACAATCACGCACCGTTCCGCGTACGCCAACTCTCAGAGATCAGCGGAGTCCCGGCACCGACGCTCTCGCGCGTCATCGTTCTGCTCGACCGCGAGGGAATCGTGATGCGCAACCCACGTGGCGCAGTCCTCGACGTGGATTGGCAAGGAGCAATCCGCCGCTGGGCCGCGGACTACGGGCAACTCTCATCGAATCGGCCGACGATGCTGCTCGATCCACGTGGGATTCGATCCGTTGAACAACGCCTCATCGAATCGTCGCTCACGTATGCCGCAACCGGTGCATTCGCAGCCCAGCGCTTCAATCCGGTAGCACCCGCGAGGACGGCCTCGCTGTACGTCGAAGATCCGATCGAGGCCGCCAACAAGCTCAATCTCCGAGAAGTCGACGCTGGCGCGAATGTTGTGCTGCTGGAGCCGTTCGACCCCGTCGTGCGATCAGGTGTCACGACCCGCGACGGCTTGGCGTGCGTCGCACCGAGTCAACTGGCCGCCGACCTCCTCACGGGGCCGGGTCGAGAGCCGTCGCAAGGCGAAGCAATCCTCGACTGGATGGCAGACAATGAGCACACTTGGCGAACCTGACGACAACTACGTCCTTGCGCGCCGAGCATTGCTGGATGTCGCACATGCGCTCACCGGGCACTTGGACGCCGTCGTGTTGGTCGGAGCGCAGGCCCTCTACCTCCAGACCGGTGCCGCTGAGTTTGCAGTCGCCGAGTACACGACTGATGCCGATTTCTCGATCCAGCCAGCTGATCTGGCCGATGCGCCCCTCATCCCCTCCCGGTTGCGAGCTTCGGACATCACCCCCATCACTCGAGGAGACCAACGACAACCCGGCCAATGGCTGAGTGCTGATGGCGTGCCGGTAGATCTCATGGTCCCTGAGCAGTTGGCTGGCTCCGGAACTCGCGGTGCCGAACTCGGTGCGCACGGCAGACACACGGCCAGACGGGCCAGGGGTTTGGAAGCGGCTCTCGTCGATAAGGAGTTCATGTCGGTCAGCGCTCTCGAACCTGCAGATGATCGCTCGATCGAGCTGAACGTCGCCGGACCGGGCGCTCTTCTCGTCGCCAAGATCCACAAGATTGCTGACCGGTCCGCGACTCCTCACCGGCTGAGTGACAAGGACGCGCTGGATGTGCTCCGACTCTTGCAGTGCATTTCGACGGACGAGCTGTGCGCTCGCCTGGTTCGGTTGCGCCGGGATGACTTGAGCAGAGACGTCACCGACCAGGCGATCGCACAGATGCCATCGCTCTTCGGTAGTGCAGACGCTCTGGGTGTGCGTATGGCCGTGCGTGCTGTCGAAGGTCTCGAAGATGCCGACGTCATCGCGTCATCGATAGTCGTCTTGACCAACGATCTACTCGAGGCTCTCTAGTCGAGGGTCCGATCGGGCTGCCCAACTAACTTCACCGCATGGCGCAGTCGCTCAGGTTCGGGATCGTGCACGACTTCCGCTGCCCGCCGGGCAGCGACGTGGCCATGCCGCAGGTGTACGCCGAGACGTTCGAGCAGGTGGTGCATGCCGAGCAGCTCGGGCTGGAGCTGTGCTGGTTCACCGAGCACCATTTCATCGCAGACGGCTACCTTCCCAACTTCGTGCCGGTCGCAGGTGCGGCGGCGGCGCTGACCTCCACCATGCGGTTCTCCACCGACATCTGCCTGATGCCGTTCCGGGACCCGGTGCGGCTGGCCGAGGACCTCGCCGTGCTCGACAACATCTCGGGCGGGCGCATGGAGCTCGGCATCGGCATGGGCTACGCCGCGCACGAGTTCGCCGGTTTCGGACTGCCGGTCAGCCGGCGGGTCTCGCTGACAGAGGAAGGCATCGAAGTGCTGCGGCTGGCCTGGTCGGGCGAGCCGTTCAGCTACGAGGGCAAGCGTTACTCGTACCGGGATCTGCGAGTCACGCCCGACACAGTGCAGCCCGGCGGTCCCCCGCTGTGGGTGGCAGCCACCAGCGAGGCGGGCGCGCTGCGGGCTGCCCGCTTCGACACCAACCTGCTGCCCCAAGGACCCAAGGCGGCCGTGCTCGACCCGTGGAAGGCAGCGCTGGCGGCTGACGGCCGGGATGCCGGCGACAAGCGGGTGGGGATCATCCGCGGCGTGTACGTGACCGATGGCCGGGACCCTGCCAAGGATCCGACGTGGGAGGCGATCGCCGCCGCGGAGAAGTATCGGCGCGATGTCTACATCGGCATCATCAAGGCAAGCGCTGACCACAAGGCAACCGCCCGTGAGCGTGCTGCCCGCACCGGGCCACGCCAGCCCGACCCGCTGAACCCGCTGGTGTGGACCGTCGGCGACGCCGACCACTGCGTGGCAGAGCTGACCACGATGATCCGCGACCACGACGTCACCGACCTGGTCACCTGGGGCGGCCCGCCCGGCCTGCCGCCGTCGCTCATGAACGACTCGCTGGAACGCTTCGCCAGCGACGTCATCCCCCGGGTCCGCGCCAATCTCGCCCGCTGACGGTCCGGCCCACCCGCCACGGCCTCCGGCCGCATTCGCCGGGAAGCGTCCCCGTCGACTGGCGTATGGTCCGGCCATGGATATTGGTGACCGTCTGGAATTGCACGAGCTGCCGGGCCGCTACGGCGACATCATTGATGACCGCGACTGGGACCGGCTGGGGACGATCTTCACCGACGACGCGGTGTTCGATCTGACCGATCTGGGGGCGCCTCGCTTGGAGGGCCTGACGGCGATCCGGGATTTCATGGCCGACGAGGCCGAGCATCCGCGGACGCACACGATGACCAACATCTACGTGAACGAAACGGACGCTGGGGTGGAGCTGAAGTTCCGCATCCTGGCGCTGCTGGGCGGCGGCAAGGTCGGCACCGCCTCGTATCACGACCTAGTGGTGAAGACGGCGGACGGCTGGCGCGTCAAAGACCGCATGCTCAAGCGCCGCCGCACCCAGGTGCACCCCGACTGAGTCGTCTAGGACCCGGTTCCGGGGCTCAACAGGGAGTCAGTCGAGACTTCAGTCGATTTGGGGGGCGCGGTCGGCGAGCCAGGCGCGCCAGCTGGCATCGTCGCGTTCGGCGATGGCTGCGCCGTCAGGGCCGTAGAGGTAGAGCCAGACCGAGACCATCGTGAAGCCGCCGCCGTCCTCGGAGGTCAGGAAAGCGGTGCCGGGTGCGGGGGTGTCGGCCAGCAGGGTGATGCGGCGGGGACCGGTGTCGATGACGGTGCCGCCCAGCTTCGTGTCGTCATCGGCGGCCACGTCGAGCCGATCGCCGGCGGTGGGCATCTGGCTGATGCCGAGACCGCCGGCGAGGATCTCCCACCCCTCCTCGGGGGTGACCGGCCACATCACCATCGGCAGCGCGGAGGTCGCGGTCTGGCCGGCGAAATGCTGGAGGTGGAGCTGCAGGTTGGCCATGAACAGCTTCCAGCCGTCCACCATGGCGTCGTACTGCGGGTCGCCGTCAGCGAAGCCGGCGTTGTGCAGGCGCACAGTGCAGGTGTTGTTGTCGTGCGGCTCGACCGTCCACTCGAAGGAGAGGCCCTCGACCTGCTCGCCGCCGTCGAACACGATCCGGTGCGGCGGCTCCCACACGGCGACCCGGCCGGCGATCTGCATCTCGGGCTCGGGCCCGAACGATGCGACCCCCACTCCCCCGGCACGTTCCTCAACGGTGTGAGGCACATACCACGACGAGATCCCCGGCCCCGTCGCCACTGCCCGCCACACCGTCTCAACGTCGCCGATCACCTCGACCGACAGATCAATCACACGTCCTGCACCCGTCATGGATTCAGCTTGCCTCATTCCCGCGGCATTCAGACACTCGCTATTCGGCGAAGTTGCCGACGCGGCGCTCACGATCAACTTGCGTGAATTGGAAGCTGACGCAATTCATTGTCGTCGCGACGACGCGGCTTGAGATTTGGGGTCTACGTTGTATTACAAATCCATTACAGAAAGGATTCGAAATGATGACACGGAGGGTTTCGGCCCTCAGAACTCCCGCCAGAGTGGCCGTGGTTGCCGCTGCGCTGGCGTTCGGCCTGCTCGCGCTTCCGGCTTCAGTTTCGGCTGCGACGGGCAGCGACGTGCCTCCGGCATCCATCGATGAGGTCGGCAGGGACTCCAATCGGCCGCCCGTCTTCGATGAGTGGACATCGGAGGTCCGAATCGACGAGCACACGCCGCTGGGCACGACGTTCGCTCCGTTCTGGGCGAGCGATCCCGACGGACAGACGGTGTACGTCCGCCTCTCACGCACGGACTTGCCGTTCGGTTTCGACTATCCCAATCCACGCCTTCGGTTGATCTCCCGCTTGGACTTCGAGAAGCGCGACAGGTACGAATTCGAGCTGATCGCCGAGGACTACGCAGGAGGCGTCGCACGGCAGCCGATGACAGTCGTGGTCGTCAACAACGACGACCCGGGCAAGGCAGAGGTCTCACCCTCACGTCCTTGGAGCGGATACGAGATTCGAGCAAGCGTGACCGACCCCGACGGATCCGTGCACGACGTCACCTGGACGTGGAACCGGGGACCCACCCCCGACGGCCCATTCGAACCGATAGCCGGCGCAAACGAGGCCACATACGAGCCGACGAGCCACGACGAGGGCCTGTACCTCAGGGCAATCGCCACCTACGCCGACGGTCATGGACCCGACAAGGAAGCCTGGGATACATCGCGCAGCGAAGTCTTTGGCGGCGGCTGCGGCACCGCTCGTCGCGCTGTTGCTGATTGCTAACTGCCCGGAGACGGGGTCGGGGTCATGACATCGAGCCAGAAGGCAGTCATGTCGTCGGCGAAGAGCGGGGCGAGTTCGGGGCTGCCGCCGATGTGGGCGCCGCGGACGCCGTAGCCGGCGTTGATGGAGTACAGGAAGCCGTCGAGGTCGACCAGCGATGGGTCCGGCTCGTCGGAGGCCGGCAGGATGAATGCCCCATCGTCGGCGATGTAGACGGTCGGCGCTCCCGGCGTGACGGCAGCGTCGGCGATGTGCTCCAGCGGCGTGGCACGGTCGAAGCTGTGGTGGGCGTCCGCCACGATTCGCACCGAAGCGTCGCCGCCGGCGACGCGCATGGGGTGAATGTGGGCCTGCACCTGCATCGGCGAGCACCAGTCGTCTTGATCGCCGACGATCGCCCGGACACGCGTGCCGCCGACATCGGGATCGGTGAACTGGTGGCCGCACCAGGGATAGGCGGCATAGACCCCGGCCAGCTTCGGGGCACCGGAGGCACCGGCGAGGTGAACTGATGCGGCGCTCAGCACTGCCGAGCCGCCCCGGCTGTGGCCCTGCGCGCCGATTCGAGCAGCGTCGATGTCGGGTCGAGACGCCAGCACTTCGGCCGTGGCGAGCACATCCCAGGCGCTTGCCGCGAATGAGTACTGAACCTGGTTGGCGACGGTCGAGGTGACGCTGCGGGGGCCGAACGGGTCGATACCGCACGCGGCGATGCCAGCGTCGGTGATCGCGGACGCGTGCGCGAGATGGTGGGGCTGGAGCCCGAGACTCCCAGGCACGACGATCACCACCGGATACGGCCCTGGCCCCTCGGGCAGGAAGAGCTTGGCCCAGATGTCCTGGCGGGCCATGGCGCCGGTGTCGGAGATGGCCTGATGGAAGTTGGCGGGGTTCGCCGACCGAATCGTCAACGCCTCTCCCCGACGGCCGTTGACTAAGCGGTAGTCGTCGTCGTAGACCGCGTCCTCATCGGGTTGCACGGCAGCTTGCGCTGGCATGTCGACGGCATCGCCGGTGTCTGGCACGCACACAGCCTGCCGTGTCAGGACCCCATCAGCGTCCACGCATCGCTCATCGCGACGCCAGCAGCCATGCGCTGACAAACTCCGCTCGTGTCCGAAGGACTCGAACCGCCGCGAGGTGAGCAGCACCTCGACGAGATGGCGGCAGGGCCGATGCGACGGGTGGCCGCACACCTCATCGAGGTCGTGATCTGGGGGTTCATCCTTGCCGTCTGGTACATCGCAATTCCATATGTCGTGTGGCTGGTGTTCGCCTTGATGCGCGGGCAGACACCGGGCAAGCAGATTCTCGGGTTGGCGGCCGTGCGGTCGGATAGGACGCGGCTCGGCGGGCTCCGGATGTTGGTCCGCGAGATCTTCAAGGAGATCTACTGGGCATTCACGCTCGGGCTCGGCGTCGTCATCGACATCACGCTGCTCGTGCTCAGCGACGAGCCCCGCACGGTGGCAGACCGTGTCATGGACAGCACCATCGTCCACGTCTCGACGCTCCAGAGCTAGCAGACACCTTCTCGCCGGCTGTCTGAGAGAATGCCGCCCGTGTCGGCGGAGCCCGAGCAGCCGCCTGAGCGCAATGCCTCCGTGAGCGACTACGCAGCGGGTCCGTTTCGGCGCTTGATAGCTGCCCTGATCGACGATTCGTTCCTGCTGCTGATCCTCGTGTTTTGGCCGCTCGTCTTTCTGTTGCTCCTGTGGTGGCTCTTTGTGCTGGCACGAGGACAGACACCTGGCAAGCAGCTCGCCGGGATCTTCGCCGTGCGGCGAGACGGCTCACGATTCGGCTGGGGCCGGATGTTCATCCGCGAGAACTTCAGGTTGCTCTTCTACGCCGTGACCCTCGGATTCGCCGCGATCGTCGACGGCGCCTTCATTCTGCTGCGCAGGGACCGCCGCTCGGTGACCGATCTCGTCACGGGCAGCGTCATCGTCTACGTCCCCAGCGAATGACTCTCGCCGACATCGAGAACGCCAGGGACGGGAGCATCTAGTGCCGTGTCAGGCAACGTTTGGGGTGCGTGTCCGCGTGTGGGGTGTCGGGTTGTGGTGCGATTGGGTGCATGGCTGGGCGTGTTCGTGTGAGGGAGATCGATTCGGGTGAGGGCAGTCGGCTGTTGAGGCTGGTGCGCCGTTCGTCGGGGTCGGTGGTGACGTGGAGGAGAGCGCAGATCGTGTTGTGGTCCGCGCAGGGCATGGATGTGGGCCAGATCGCTGCGTTGGCGTTCACGTCCGAGGACCGGGCTCGGGAGGTGATCCACAATTTCAACGCCGACGGGTTCGACTCGCTGTATCCGAAGTACGCGGGAGGCCGCCCGCCGCGGTTCGGCGCGGCCCAGCGCGCCGAGATCAAGCGCATCGCTGTGGGGCGGCCCGCTGATCGCGGGCTGCCGTTCTCGACGTGGTCGTTGTCCAAGCTCGCTGAGCACCTGGTCGCAAAGGGGGTGGTCGACGACATCAGCCATGAGGGCCTGCGGGTCCTGCTCCGCGAGGAGGGTGTCTCCTTTCAAGCGCTGAAGACCTTCAAGGCGTCCAACGACCCTGATTTCGAGGCGAAGAAGAACCGGATCCTGGCGCTGTATGACATCGCTGACGGCAAGACCGATCCCGAGCCCGGCGACCCGTCGGTGGTGTTGTGCATGGACGAGTTCGGGCCGCTCAATCTCCGGCCGCACCCGGGCAAGCAGTGGGCGCCCGTCGGCGGCCGCCTCAAGGACCCCCATCGGGCGCCGCGGCGGCGGCGCAGGGCGACCTACAACCGCCCCCACGGCGTGCGCCACCTGCTCGCTGCCTACGACCTGACCGCCGACAAGCTCTACGGGCACATGAAAAAACGCAAGGGCCGCACCCAGTTCCTGGAGTTCTGCCGCTACCTGCGCACCCTGTACCCGCCCGAGGTGCGCATCGGCATCGTGCTCGACAACTGGTCACCGCACCGCAGCACCAATGCCGACCCCCGCGTCGGCAACTGGGCCGAGGCCAACAACGTCGAACTCGCCTACACCCCCCACTACGCGTCGTGGCTGAACCGCATCGAAGCCCACTTCCAAGCCCTGCGCTACTTCTGCGTCGACGGCACCGACCACCCCACCCACGCCGAGCAGGCCTCGATCATCCGCCGCTACATCCGCTGGCGAAACAACAACGCCGCCGACAAAGCACTCAACGACATCGTCAACCGCGCAAACGTTTGCTGACGCGGCACTAGCTTGCGGGCGTGTCGAACGTTGAGATCGCAGTCATCGGGCGGGGTCTGATCGGCAGTGCGGCCGGCCGGCATCTCGCGGAGGCCGGGCACTCGGTGGCGCTGATCGGGCCGGGCGAACCGGCGGACTATGCCGCGTCGGAGGGTCCGTTCGCGAGTCACTACGACGAGGGGCGCATCACGCGGATGATCGACCCCGATCCTGCCTGGTCGCACCTGGCGATCCGCTCGATCGAGCGGTACGCAGACATCGAGGGACGGTCGGGAATCCCGTTTCACACCGGCGCCGGGCTCGTCTATTCGGGTGCTGATCCGCAGGCGGACCTTGCCCACGCGCTTGAGCTCGACGTCGACGCCCGCGAAGTCACGGCGGCGGAAGTGGCAGAGCGCTTCGGAATCGACATGTCGAGCGCGGACACGATCATCCTCGAAGCCGCGCCAGCGGGCCACATCAACCCACGGCGGATGATCGTGGCGCAGAGCCAGCTGACCGCCGCGGCGGGCGGGACGGTTATCGACGCAGCCGTCTCGGCGCTCACACCGGCTGCGGACGGCGTGCAGCTGACCGTCGGGAACGACACGCTGACCGCCGAGGGAGTGCTGCTGTGCACCGGTGCCTGGGCGGCAGAGCTGGTCGGCGTCGACCTGCCGCTCGAGCGCAGCCTGCGCACGATCCTCATGGCCGAGCTCGACGAGGGCCCGTCGCTGCCGAGCCTCATCGCCCGGACCGACCCGGCCACCTGCGAGGCAGATCCTCGCCACGACATCTACTGGGTGCCGCCCGTTCGATTCCCCGACGGCCGGGTCATGCTGAAGATCGGCGGCTACGACCCCGCCGCCAGCTTCGCCGACGACCTCCCCACCGTGGTCGACTGGTTCCGCAGCGGCGGCAGCCAAGCCGAAGCCGATGATCTCGAGGACCGTCTGCGGGAATTCCTCCCCCACCGCACGATCCGGTCCAAGGACATCAAGCCCTGCGTGGTCACCAATACCCCGCACGATCTCCCGTGGATCGACTGGGTCGACGACCGCATCGCCGTCGCGGTCGGCGGCTGCGGCTCGGCGGCGAAGTCAGCCGATGAGATCGGTCGGCTGGCAGGCACGCTGTTCACCCCCGACGGCTGGACCGACCCCGTGCTCAAGCTGGAGTCGTTCCGGCCCTGATCATCGCCCGCTCAGGAGCGAGGCTCCAGCGGCTCCATCAATTCGAGGCGGTTGCCGAAGGGATCGTCCACGTAGACGCGGTCGTACCCCTCGAGCGACTCGTCGTCGCGCACGGTGACACCCGCCGCCCGCAACTGCTCGACCAACGCGGCGAGATCGTGCACGAGCAGGGCGGGGTGGGCTTTGCGGGCAGGCCGGAATGGGTCCTCTACGCCAAGGTGAATCTTGACGGCGCTGGACCCCGAATCGCTCTCGAACCAGCAGCCGCCCCGGACCTCCAGGTGCGGCGGCTTGGGCACCCGGGGCAGGCCGAGCAGGCCCTCATAGAACGCCTGCGCGTCGTCCTCGCGGCCCGGCGGCATCGCCAGCTGCACGTGCTCGATGCCCACGATGCTCATCGGTGGGCCCTTGCGGGCAATCCGCACTTCGCGTGGCACGTGCCGATGGCACGCTTCGGATGCGCCATGCTGCCATCCTGCCAACTGTGACGAGCGATCGGCATCATGCGGCGGAGGCCAAGGACCGCGACGTGCGGGTGCGGCGAAGCCACGGCCACAAGGGAGGGCGAGCATGGGCAGCGTGGTGGTGACGGGGGCGAGTTCGGGGATCGGAGAGGCGATCGCCCGCCGATTCGTCGCCGATGGCTGGGACGTGCTGACCGGCAGCCGCAGCGAGCCCGACATCGACGGGGCTGCGTGGCTGCAGACCGACGTGGCCGACCCCGCACAGGCCGACGCTGCGGTGGCCGCTGCCGTCGAGCGCTTCGGTTCGCTCGATGCCGTCGTCAACAACGCCGGGGTGCAAGTGGAGAAGACCATCGCCGACACCACCGATGACGACTTCGACCTCGTCGTCAACACCAACGTCCGGGGCGTGTTCAACATGTGCCGGGCAGCGGTGCAGCAGATGTCGGGTCAGCCAGACGGCGGCGTCATCATCAACATCGCCTCGATCGCCGCCACCCACGCCGACGCCGGCATGGCCGTCTACAGCGCCTCCAAGGGCGCCGTCGAAGCGCTCACCCGGGCCATCGCCATCGACCACGGCCACCAAGGCATCCGCTGCGTGGCGGTCAGCCCCGGCTGGATCAGCACCGCCCTGGCGGACGCCGCATTCGACATGCAGCCAGACCCCGAAGCCGCTCGCATCGAAGCCCTCCGGCGCCACCCTGTCGGCCGCCTCGGCACGCCTGACGACGTGGCCAATGCGGTCGCCTGGCTGGCCTCCCCGATGGCCAGCTTCGTTTCGGGCAGCGTGTTTACTGTGGACGGTGGACTCACCGCCCAGAGCCCCATCGGTGGCTGATGCGCCTGCGTGCCTGAGCGAACGGGCCAGCAAGCCTGCCAAGTGGTCCGACCCGGCGAAGAAGCTGTTCCCGCACCAGGTCGGCTTCACCGCTCCGCCGATGGACTTCGACGCGGCCCCCACCGACTTCCTGCGCATGTGCCCGCCGTCGGTGGGCGTGCACGGTCGCCTGCTGCACGCTCCCGGCTACGCGCACCGGCTCAGCGACCGGGCCGGCCTGTTCCACCTGCTCGAGGAGACCGTGCACTGCCTGGCCAACAGCGGCGCCGATGTGGTCGGGCAGGTGGGCACGAACTGGGTGCACGCCGCCGGCACCGACGCTGCCGACATCCGCCGCTTCACCGCCGAGATGTCCGAGAAGTACGAGACGCCGTTCCACATGGCCGGGCTGACGCTGGTGGAGGCCTGCGAGGCACAGGGCTACGAGCGGGTTGCTCTCAACGCCGTGTACTTCTGGCCCGACTGGCGCGACGGCGTGGTGCGGTTCCTGCGCAGTGCCGGCATCGACGTGGTGTGGGCGGGGAACTTCGTCGACCAGGGCTGGTACGCCACCCAGGACGAGGTGAACGACTGCGTCTGGATCTTCCCCAGCGACTTGGCGCTGCGGTCGTGCGAGTACACCGTTCAGCAGGCGCCGGACGTGGACGCCGTGCTGGTCAACGGCATGTCCAACTACCGGGGCGCTGACGGGCTGCCACGCCGCTTCGTGAGCCTGGCCGCCGGCATCGAAGCGCAGCTCGGCGTGCCCATCATCTCCTCGGACATCAGCCTCTACTGGTGCATCTTCACCACGCTGGGTGTCGAGCCGCTCGGCCAGCAGGGCTCGCTGCTGGCCTCCCTGCAAGCGGATGCTCCATCAACAACGGTCGGTTGATGGGGGGGGAACCGGCGCAGGCATCGATGCGTTGAAATGGTGACGATCGACGGCGGCGCGCCATGCGACGCCCGGCAAGGTTCGAATCCATGCATCTCATCCGCAGAGCACTCCCGCTGGCCGGCCTGGCACTCGGACTCGTGCTCGTCACGGGTGCGTGCGCCTACGACACGACCATCGAGGTCGGGATCGAGCCGGTGGGTGCTGACGCGTCGGTGCGCGGCACCATCACCTACCGGGAGCGCATTGCGCTGACTCCTGATGCGGTCGTGACGGTGCAGCTTCGCGACACGAGCTACGCCGATGCCGCTGCGGTGCTCATCGCCGAGCAGACGATTCCCAATCCGGGCCAGGTGCCGATCGACTTCGACCTGCGTTATGCGAGCGACGAGATCGACGAC
This sequence comes from Acidimicrobiales bacterium, assembly GCA_965116715.1. Lineage (GTDB taxonomy): Bacteria > Actinomycetota > Acidimicrobiia > Acidimicrobiales > Poriferisodalaceae > Poriferisodalis. Next base: position 2,659,582 of record OZ220724.1, on the reverse strand, counting down.
CGCAACACGTACTCCGTCTCGGCCGTGATCACCGAGGGCGACGGCCGGATGGCCTTCACCAACGACACCGCGTACGACGTGATCACCAGGGGCAACCCCCGGCGTGTCGACATGACACTGGTGATGGTGGAGCCGCCGCCCGAGCTGGCACCTGAGGGCTGGAGCCGCACCGATCCCCAGCGGGTGGAGGCGCCGGTGCATGTCACTGGCGTCGAGATGCTGTGGGAGGGCGTGACCAGTGCCCGCAGCGACGGCTACCTGCGGGTCAACTTCGCCATCTCACGTGATGACGGCTGCTACCACATCGGGCGCGAGGAAGCAGCCCGCGACGGCAGCCGTTACAACGTCACGGTGACGGCCTTCGTGCCCTCACCGCTGCCGTGGGCACAGGACTGCTCAGAACGCGACCTCGAGCTCGACGCCATCGTGCACCTCGGCGAGATCGCCAGCGGCGAGACCATCTACATCACCCTCAACGGCGAGCACGAGTACACGTTCACGGCGCCCTAGATCGGACGGCAGCCCACCATGCTCGCCTGAGTCCGCCCAGCCGCAGATGCCGTGCAGTCGCCCGATAGCCGGGCTCTCGGTAGCTGCCGCGGGTCAGCCGCCGACGGCCACCGCTTGCTGCTGATGCTGCGGCCGTCGCGTCGCCCGCCGCACGCCGGTGTAGGTGAAGAACGTGGCCACAATCAACGCCAGCCCGAATGCGGCGTTCGCGTAGTTGACACCGCTGTACTGGAAGATCGTGTACAGCGCGCCCGAGCTCAAGCCTGCGGCGGCCCCCGCGCCGAGCATCGCGAAGTCGCCGACTCCCTGGACCGCCACTCGCTGATGGAGCGGGTAGAGCGCCACCATCAGGTTCGACCCGGCGATGACCCCGAAGCACCAGCCGAGACCGACCAGGAAGTTCCCCATGAACACGCCCAGCACTCCCTCCGGCGGGGTCACTGCGGCCCACCACGCCCCCCAGGTGCAGAGCCCGCCGGCGATGTACAGCATGGGGTAGCTGCCAATCCGATCGGTGAGATGGCCCACCACAGGCGAGAAGAGGTACATGCCGAAGATGTGGAAGGCCATCATGAACCCGATGACGTTCTGGGTCTGGCCGCCGGCATCCATGTGCAACGGCGTCAGCGCCATGACGCCCACCATCGTCAGCTGACCGACCACCATCGCCAAGACCGCCAGCCGAGCCTCGGGCTTCTGCCAGATCAGGGACACTGCCTCGCGGGTCGACGGCGCCTGTTGTGCCGGTGCAGCGTCGGCATCCATCTGCGCCGAGTAGGAGAGATCCTCGGCAACGCTCATCGGGTCGGGCCGCAGGAACAGCTCGACGATCGCGGCTGCAACCAGGAACATGATGCCGGCGAACGCATAGGAGCCGGTCTTGTCCGGCAAGCCGAGCACGACGCCGACTTCGCTGGCGAAGCCCGACACTGCGGATCCTGCCGCCGAGCCGAACGTGGTCGCCAACACGATCATGCTGATCGTGCTGGCCCTGCGGTGCTCCGGCGCAAGATCCGACGCTGCGTAGCGGGTCGCGAGGTTCGCGGCGTTGCCCGCACCGGCGCCAAACACGCCCAAGCACAGCAGCGGATAGCTGAGCAGGATCGCACCCAAGACCGCAGCAGTGGCGCCACCGGCGCCGACGAGGTAACCGAAGCGCAAGCCCGACCGGCGCCCATAGCGGTTCATGAGGCGCGACATCGGAACCGCCACCCCGGCAGATCCGATGGACAGGCAGCTCGCAGCGACGGTGCCAAGCGTCGCGCTGCCGGTGATGTCCTGCGCGAGCAGCGCGCTCACGATGTAGGTCGCGACGAGTCCGAATCCGCCCGCGGCCTGACTGGCGATGAGCACGACGATCGTCCGCTTTTGGATGCGCTCTCTGTCAGATTCGGTGTAGGTCGGGGCGCGCCGCACCGAGAACACTGCGTCGGTCACAGTGACTTCCCCCCTGGCATCGCAACAGCTTGGCGCACCGGGCCGCTGCATGCACGGCTGCGCGGAGCGCTGGGCCGGCGGGGCCACCGGCACCTGTCACAGGGGTTGCGTACAGTCCCGCAGATGCACGTCGGCATCACCCCCATTAACTCGGCCGCGTACCTCGACCCCGGGTATCTGCGTTCGTTCGCCCAGCAGCTCGAGGAGCTCGGCTACGAATCGGTGTGGACGTTCGAGCACGTGATCGTGCCGCACGACTACGAGAGCCAGTACCCGTACAACCCCAGCGGCAAGCTGGCGATCCCGTCGGACCAAGGCTTCACCGACCCGTTCATCGCGCTGACGTTCGTGGCCGGCGCCACGCAGCACCTGCGGCTCGGTACCGGCGTCAACATCGTCACCCAGGCCAACGCTCTGTACTTCGCCAAACAGGCGTCATCGCTGGACCATCTGTCGGGCGGGCGGCTGGAGCTGGGCGTGGGCGTGGGCTGGCTGGAGGAGGAATTCGACGCGCTGGGCGTGCCGTTCGGCCGCCGCGGCGCCCGGGCCGACGAGTACATCGACGCCATGACCGCGGCATGGTCCGGGGAGGACGTGGACTTCCGGGGCGAGTTCGTGGACTGGACGGGGTTCTCGATGCTGCCGACACCGGCACAGCGGCCCCGTATGCCGCTGCTCATCGGCGGCACAACGCCGCCGGCCATCCGACGCTTGGTGGCCCGGGGCGACGGTTGGTACGTGATCCACAAGGACCTCGACGACTTCAAGCGCCTGGTCGGCGAGATGCACGCCGAGTGCGACCGCCAGGGGCGTGACCCCGCCGAGCTGGCGCTGACCGCGTACTGGAACTACCACCGCGAGGGTCTCGAAGGGCTGCAGATCTACCGCGACCACGGCGTGCAGCGGCTGCTGGTCAACACGGCGGCGCTGCGCATGGGCCGACCGGAGGATGCCGTCGTTCAGTTTGCCGACGAGGCCTTGCCGGCCTGCAGGTAGGGGTAGGGGTCAGGCGCGTTGGTTCACTCGCCGATGGAGATGCTGATGCTGCCGGAGGGGTGCAGCGAGCAGTAGGCGCTGATGGCGGCCACCTCGTTGAACGAGTGCTCGGACTGCTCGCCCGGCCCGATCTCGAACGGGCCGATGGTGTGCGCCACCGAGTCACGGTTCACGATGAGCAGCACATCGCGCAGCGTCAAGTCCAGTTCGTCGGGAATGACCTCGACTTCCTCGCCGGCAGCCAGCCGCTCCGCCGTGCCCGGCGGGATGTCGATGGTGTAGGTCTCGCCGGGGGGCTGGTCGACGAAGCGCGCCACCACCACGGGGATCGTGGCAATCAGCAGCCCGCCTACCAGGTACAGCAGCAGGGTTCGCTGGTTGGGCCAGCCCCGGTCGCGACGGCTTGATCCAACAGCGTCGGCCGGCTCGTCGCCAGAGCCGAGACCCTCGCGCTCGACACCGTCGGCCCCAGCGCCAGGGGACCCAGTGCCGTCGGAACCAGCCATCGTCCTGCTCAGTCGTCGGACCAGGCGCGGGCGTCCGGGTCGTCCCGGTCGAAGTAGCTGCGCACGGCGGTGCGCGAGCTCTCGCTCTTGCCCATGTAGCCCACGGCGACGTGGTCGAGGTGGTTGATCGCCCGCCCGAGCGGCATGGCTTGCGCGTTGATGGATGCCTTCGACGAGGTGACCGGCACCGGCGGCTGGTTCACGACGGCTTCTGCCAGGCGCTCGGCGGCGGGCACCAGATCGTCGTCGCTGGACACCGTGTCGGTGAAGAAGCCCCACCTGTCCAGTTCCTCCATGCCGTAGGTGCGGCCCAGGATGAGCATCTCCTTGGCGCGGTGCGGGCCGACCAGGTTGACCAGCGCCGGCACCGAATGCCAGGTCAGGTTGAAGCCGATGCTGACCTCGTTGAGGGTGAGGCTGATGGACGGGCTGCCGATGCGGAAGTCGCACGCAGCGGGCAGCACCCCGCCCCCGCCGATCATGTAGCCGTGGCAGAGGCAGATGGTGACGGCGTTGAGATGCATCAGCGTGTCGTACATACGGGCGCCCGCCTTGGAGCCCAGCATGGCGTCGAGGCTGGTGCCGCGCTGCTGCTTGAGGTCGGCGCCCGAGGAGAGGCTCTTGCCCTCGCCGCGCACGATCGCCACCCGCACGCTGGGGTCAGCGTCAAGTGCCAGGCAGGCAGCGTGGACGTCTGCAATGAGCTGGGAGTTGACGGCGTTGTGAACCTCCGGGCGGTTCAGCACCAAGTGGCGCACTGGCCCGTCGCCGTCCACCCGCACGGTCTCCCATTCCAACGACATCGCTGCTCTCCTGTCAGCCGGCTCCCATTCCCGCCCCCATCATGTCGCCAAAATCGCCGACGATCTCGTCCGCCGGCGGCGCCTCGATGGTGATGTCGGCGCCGTAGTCGTAGTAGTTGAGCACGTTGGTGATGTCGAACATGGCGGCGAACGCGTCCCCGAAGCTGTCCGACTCAGACTCATCGGAGTCGCCCATGAGCTCTTCCATGACGGCGCCTAGGTCGAGGCTCAGACGTCGGATGAGGCCATCACCGTCGATCCAGGCCTCGAAGATGAGTTCCTCGGGCCCGAAGTCGCCGCCGAAGGGAATTGCACCGACGCCGCCATCGCCACCGTCGAGCATGGCGGACGCTTCGGTGGCCAGTGCCGCTGCATCGACCGTGAACCGAGCATGGGCAACGGCCAGCCCGTCGAGATCGTCCTGACCGACGATCTCGGCGCCGGTCACGTGCTCGATCAGAAAGGTGTAGTCGTTCGGCAACTGGCACCCGCCGCTCGCCGGCGTCCCGCCGGGCATGGGTGAGGGGCACACGATGCCCATCTCGGCGATCGCCTCTGGGTCGAGCGTGAACCAACCCTCAGGCATGGCGTCGCCGAGCAGGCCTTGCATCCCCTCGGGCACCACGAACTGCAGGTACTGGGCGCCGTCGACGAACCGGATCTCGATGCCTGGACCCTCGCCACCGGGACCCATCATCTCCCCGAACTGCATCGTTATCGCCTGATTCTGGATGCCGTCTGTCTCGAACTGCACCGCCACGCTCGCCATCTCGGCCATGTCGAGGCGCATGTCGCCGCGCACCGATTGCGCAGCGCTGTTCTCGATTGCGGCGATCAGCAGGCCCATCGCATCGGTCGACAAGTCGCCGACGGCGGTTGTCGCCGGCGGTGCTGCCGTCGTGGGCGCCGCGGTAGTGGCGGGTGGTGCGGTGGTGGCCGGTGCAGATGTCGCCTGCGTCGCGGCATCTGCCCCGTCACCGTTGCCGGCATCGCCGCCGCCATCGCCGCCGCATGCAGCCACCACCAACGCCGCGGCCGCAATAGCTGCCGCCAGCCTCGCCTTGCGAGCCTTCACGTTCATCATCTCCTTGCCGGAGCGGCGGCACTGCCCGATGAGCACCGCTGACATGAACCGGCCTTTCGCCAGTATCTCAGCAGTTCATGTCCGCACCGGGTCACCTATTTCGGCCTGCACAGGTGCTTCGAAGACCGCCCGCCCGCCGTCAGAGCGCTAGTCGGCCGGGCTACAGGGGGTGGGGGCCGGGGTCCATGCCGAGGCGGGTGCGGCCGTAGGCCTCGCCGACCGTGTCGAGGTCGGCGACTTGGTGCTGGGAGGCCATCGTCACGTCCCGGAAGGCCTGCTGCAGCCGGCTGCCGTCGAAGACTGCCCGCCCGCCGGCTGCGGTGGTGACCCGGTCGAGCGCTCGGCGGCACAGCTCGATGGCGTAGCTGCCCTGGTACTTGGCGTGGGCACGCAGCGCCTTGGAGTCGTTGCCTTCTGCGGCCTGGCGCAGCAGCCCGATGGTGTCGTCGATGAGCAGCTCGGCTGAGCGCACCTCGGAGTTGGCCTCGGCCAGGCGCATGTGCAGCCCCGGTCGGCGCGACTTGGAGGTGCCCATGTAGCGATCATCCTGGACGCCGAAGCGGTCGGCGGCATCGTCCAGCCCGGCCCGGGCGAGGCCGAGCGCCGTCGCTGCGACATGCACCGCCAGCCCGGGCAGCACCGGCGTGTGGTACAGCGAGGTGCGGTGGCGGGCCGACCACGGCGAGCGGGCGCCGAGCAGCTCGCCCGAGTCGAGCATGCGATGGGTGGGCACGAAGGCCTGCTCGGCGACGACATCGCACGAGCCGGTGCCGCGCAGGCCGATCGCGTACCAGTTGTCGTCAACCTCGATGTCGGCGCATGGCATCACCACGTGGATCAGGCGGGGTCGCTCGCCGGGCTCGAGCACCTGTGAGCCCAGCAGGAACCAGTCGCCCCAGACCGCGCCGCTGGTGAACGGCCAGCGTCCGTCGACGAGCCAGCCGCCGTCGGTCTCGGTGGCCGAGCCGACAGGCGCCAGCGAGCCCGGCACGATCGTGTCGAGGTCGGCCCCGTACACCTCGTCCTGGAGGTCCTCGCTCATCGAGCCGAGCATCCAGCTGTGCCCGACCAGCACCATCAGCACCCAGGCCGCTGCGCCGTCGTACAGGGCGGCCTCGCGCACGTTGGCGACCATGTCGGCGAAGGTCAGCTCGTCGCCTCCGACGCGTGCAGGCACCAGCAGCCGCAATGCGCCCGAGTCGCGCAGGGCTGCGAGCGAGTGCTCAGAGAGGTGGCGGTGTTCCTCGTTCCAGGCAGCATGCTCGGCCAGCACTGAACCGGTGCGCTGGTCGATGCGCAAGTCGCGGCCGGTGTCGTTCGGGCCATTGACGCCGTGGGGATTGTTCGAGCCAGCGGAACCCGGCACATCGGTCGCGCTCATCCCACTATTCCTAGTTCACGCTCCAGCCGGCTTCTCGGGACGATCCTTGGATGGCCTTGCGAGCCCGCTCCGCTGGCTTGGTCGCTGTCACTTCACGATTCCGGCGGCACGCAGCTCGGCGATGGCGGCGCGCGACCTGCCCAGCTCGCTCAGAATCTGATCGGTGTCGGCGCCCCGCTCGACGGCGTGGCGCAGCTCGGGCATGCCGCCGGCGAACAGCGCAGCGGGGCGGTGCTGGCGGATCGGGCCCACGATGGGGTGGTCGACTTCCCGCACCACGCCGGAGTGCTGCACCTGCGGGTCGGCGGCGATCTCGTCGGGGCGCAGGGCGGGCGCTACCGGCACGTCGGCGGCGATGAGGCGTTCGACCACGTCGTCGCGGGCGACGTCGGCCACCACCTCGCCGAGCGTGTCGATCATGTCGCCGAAATGGGCCGCCCGCGGCCCCGGTTCGGCGAAGCGGGGGTCGGTGAGCAGGTCGGGTCGCTCGAAGGCGTCGGCCACGCCCTTCCAGTGGGCGTCGGTGAGCGGCATCATGGCCACGTAGCCGTCCCGGCAGGCCAGCAGCCGGTAGTCGGCCAGCAGGTTCGGCCGGTGGTCGGCGTCGTCGGACAGCACCGTGTGGTCCATCATCGCGTCGGGCCACATGAAGCTGACTGCCGAGTCCAGCAGCGACAGCTCGACGTGCTCGCCCCGGCCGGTGCGCTCACGGGCGAACAGCGCCGCGCACACGGCCTGGGTCCAGGTGAGCGAGGTGACCTTGTCGGGGATGAAGCTCTTCACGAACTGCGGCTCGCCGTCGCCGCCCTGCACCGCCGCGATGCCCGACCAGCCCTGGATGACCGCGTCGTACGCCGGCCGCTTCGAATACGGCCCGTCGCGGCCGAAGCCGCTGATCGACACGTAGACGATCTTCGGGTTGCGCTGGCGCACATCGGCCTCGCCGATGCCCAGCCGCTCGGCCACACCGGGCCGGTACGCCTGCACGAACACGTCAGCAGTGGCCAGCAAGTCAGCCATGAGTTCCCTGCCGGACTCCGAAGCGATGTCCATGGCGAGCGAGCGCTTGCCGGCGTTAATGTTGGCGAACCAGCCCGACATGCCGCCCCGGCTCGACCCGAACATGCGCAGCGGATCGCCGACCACCAGATCTTCCACCTTGATGACCTCGGCACCCTGCGACGCCAGCAGGTGCGAGCCGCCAGGCGCGGCGATGAACGTCGCAATCTCCACAACACGGATGCCCGCCAGCGGCCCCGTTCCAGTCGAGCCCGTCACCTCGCTTCTCCTTGGCCGCTGTGGCTCAGCAAGGCCGGCCGCCGCGCATCCGCAGAGGCGACCACGCAAGGAACCGCACACCTCGGGCAATGCCGAAGGAGCTGAGGCCGCCGAAGGTGACGCCGCCGCCAGAAGTCAGGCCACCGAATGAGATCACACCGAAGCTGTTGAGACCACCGATGGAGATGATGCCGATGGAGTTCGCCCCGCCGATGGCCACGACGCCGATGGCGTTCCATCCTCCGATGGCGACGATCCCGATGCCGTTGCCCGTGCCCACGGCGACGGCTCCGACTTCGCTCAGGGGTACATCGTCGAGCAAGCCCCACTGCGTCAGTGCGAACAAGAGCGTCATGCCGCCTGCCAGCACCAGCACCCAGAGGAAAGTCAGCCCGCGCATCTTGTCGAGTTCATGCTGATCGGTGTCTTCGGTCATGTCAGATCTCCCCGTGGTTGCGACCGGCGGTGCAGTCGCGACATGCCGCAGCCGAACCTAACGCAGTGCCCTATCCCCCCGCCCGGCGCAACATTGCGAGCGTCGGCGTCGGTGGTGGGCCAAGCTGGCGGCATGAACATCCTGGTCATCGGTGGGACCGGGCCGACTGGGCCGCACATCGTGAACGGGCTGGTGGACCGCGGGCACACCGTGACGATCCTGCACACCGGGCGCCACGAGGTCGACACCATTCCCGATCATCTCGAGCACATCCACACCGATCCGTTCGACGAGGAAGCGTTCCGGTCGTCGATCGAGGGGCGCACGTTCGACGTGGTGTTCGCGATGTACGGGCGGCTCCGGTCGATCGTCAAGGTGCTCGCCGGCCGTACCCCCCGCCTGTTCTCGATCGGCGGCGTGCCGGTGTACAGCGGGTACGCCGAGCATGCCGTCGAGTTTCCCGAGGGGATGCCGGTGCCGACGAACGAGGACGATCGCCTGGTGGGCGACGAACGGTCGGGGCCCAAGCCGCTCAAGATGACCGAGTCGGAGCAGCTGACCTTCTCGCTGCACCCCGATGCCACGCACTTTCGCTACCCGTACATCTACGGCCCCAATCAGGTGCTGCCGCGGGAATGGACGCTGGTCAAGCGTGCGCTCGACGGCCGGCGCCAGATCATCGTGCCCGACGGCGGCTTGACGGTGGCCACGTCAGCGTTTGTGGAGAACGCCACCTCCGCGGTGCTGCTCGCGGTGGACCATCTCGACCGCTCGGCGGGCGAGGTCTACAACGTGGGCGACGACCGGCAGTTCACCTACGCGCAGATCGCGCAGATTATCGGCGACGAGCTGGGCAACCCGTTCGAGCTGGTCTCGGTGCCGGGTGAGCTGGCTGCGACCGGCGGGCAGTTCCTGCTCAACCACTCGTCAGCGCACAGCATCCTCAGCACCGAGAAGATCCGCCGCCAGCTTGGCTACCGCGACAAGGTGGACCCCGAGGAGGGACTGCGGCGCACCGTGCGATGGCAGGTGGAGAACCTGCGCAGTGATCCCGGTGTGGCGGCCCGGCTGCAGGACCCGTTCGACTACGCAGCCGAGGATGCGCTGATCGCTGCGACCGAGCGCTACGCGGACGAAGTGAGGCGCATCGAGTGGAAGCAGATGCCGGGCTGGACCTTCGGCTACTACGGACCCCGAGAGAATCCCGGGGGCCGCCGCGGCAGCTTCCGGGCCTGAACAACGCGAGACTGCCCGGTGCTTGTTGCGGAGCGCAGCGGGCGAGATTCGTGATTTGGGGGCGGCGTGACGGCGACGATTGCTGAGCTGGCGGCGGGCTACCGGGACGGGTCGCGGTCGCCGGTGGAAGCGACTGAGGAGTGCTTGGCGGCGGTGGAGGCGCTGGACGGGCGGGTCGGCGCCTGGCAGGCGGTGTACGACGACGAGGCGCTGGCGGCGGCAAGGGTCGCGGAGGTGGCCGTGGCGACGGCTCGGGATTCGGGTGCGCCGTTGGGACCGTTCTTCGGGGTGCCGTTCGCCCTGAAGGACATCGTGGATGTTGAGGGACGGGTGACCACGGCGGGGTCGGCCGAGTGGGCGGACCGGGTGTCGCCGGCCACGGCGGTGGTCGCGCAGCGGCTGCTGGATGCGGGCGGGGTGCTGGTGGGCAAGACCAAGACCGTCGAGTTCGCGATGGGCGGTTGGGGCACCAATCAGCACATGGGCACGCCCTGGAACCCGTGGGATGCCGACGTGCTGCGCACGCCGGGCGGTTCGTCGTCGGGTTCGGGCGCGGCGGTAGCGTCGGGCATGGTGCCGTGCGCGGTGGGCACCGACACGGGCGGGTCGGTGCGGCTGCCGGCTGCGCTGTGCGGGATCGTGGGGCTGAAGACCACCGAGGGCCTGCTGCCGATCGACGGCATCGTGCCGCTGTCGCACACCTTGGACACGCCGGGGCCGCTGGTTCGCACCGTGCTGGACGCGGCGCTCATGTTCGACGCCATGCTGGGCACGGAAGCGGGTGACGTCGAACGTGACTGGCTGGCGGGCACCGGTCGCTACGGGGCAGTGCGGGCGGCGCTCGAGGGCGGCCTGTCCGGGCAGCGCATCGGGTGCCTGAGCGATGCCGAGCGTGCGGGTGTGGAGGCTGCGCAGCTCGCGGCGTACGACGCTGCGCTCGAGGTGCTGGCCGGGCTGGGGGCCGAGGTGCTGCCCTTCGACCCGCCGACCTCGTTCGAGGAGATGAAGAACACCCGCTTCGTGATCGTGACGGCGGAGTCGTACTACTACTACGGCTCGATGATGGAAGACCCGGCTTCGAAGGTGGACGAGCGGGTGCGGGCCAGGGTGCTGCCCGGGGCGCGGATCTCGGCGAGCGAGTACATCGCGGCGATGGTGCAGCGGCGTATCGATCTTGCCGAGTTCGCCGAAGCGTTCGAAGGCTTCGACGCGATGGTGACGCCCACCACGCCGATGCTGCCGCTGCCCGTCGCCGAGGCCGACGAGACCAACACCCCGGCACTGTTCACCCGGGCGGCGAACTTCTTGGCGCTGTGCTCGACGACCGTGCCGACTGGGGTGTCACCAGCGGGGCCGGCGGGAGGCCTGCCGACGTCGATCCAGTTCATGTGCCGGGGCGGCGACGAGACGCTGTCGCTGTCGCTGGCTGCGGCCTACGAGGCCGCCCGGGGGCCGATGCCGACCCCGCCGCTGTGGGCCGGAGCCGCATGATGAAGATCACCTGGATGCGCACCGGCGGCGACGGCCAGACCACGTTCGAGGACCTGGAGATCGCCTCGACGCAGGGCGAACGCGGCAGCGAGACACCGCTGCTGCCGATCGACGGCGTCATCTTCCGCACCGGACAGCCGGACCTGGACATGGACTTCCACAACGCTCCGCGGCGGCAGCTCGTGATCCCGCTGGACGCTGAGGTCGAGGTGGAGGCCGGAGACGGGAGCGTGCGGCGTATCGGCCCGGGCGAGGTGCTGCTCGCCGACGATCTCACCGGGCAAGGGCACAAGTCACGCTTCCGACCAGCGGGAGCCTCCATGCTGTTCGCCGTGCTGCCCGACGATGCCGACCCCGCCGCTTGGCGCGCCTGACACGAGCCGCACTCAGGCAGACTCAGCGGCGGACACCACAGACCGGCGAGGAGCAACCGTCATGGGCAAGGCAACGGTGATCGGCAGCTTCGACTGCCAGGACGGCAAGGCCGACGAGATGGAAGCGGTGCTGTCGGCGATGGTCGAAGCCGCACGCGACGAGCCGGGCGTGGAGATCTACTCCTACCACCGGGGCGAGGGGAACACGTTCTGGTTCTTCGCCTTGATGAGCGACGCCGAGTCGATGCAGCACCACGGCCAGACACCGGCCATGCAGGAGGCGATGGCGGCGTTCGGCCCGCTGATGGGATCTCCCCCGCAGATGCAGATGACCACACCGGTCGCCGCCATCGGACTGAATCTCTGAGCTACCTGTCGCTGCGCTGCTGCCGGGCCGACGCTTCCGCAGCGGAGGATCGTCGTATGGTGGGCGGCGTGCTGGCGGTGCTGATCCTGTTGCTCGTGTCGGTGCCGCTGCTGGAGCTCTATGTGATCGTGCAGGTGGCCGGCGGGCTGGGTGTCGGCCAGACGATCCTGCTGCTGCTGGCGGTGTCGGTGGTGGGCGCCTGGATGGTGCGCCGCTCGGGGCTCGGAGTGCTGAACCAGATCCGCACCCGCTTGGCACAGGGCGAGATTCCGGGCAACGAGCTCGTCGACGGGGTGCTGATCCTGGTTGCCGGCGCGCTGATGCTGACGCCGGGCTTCCTCACCGATGCCGTCGGCCTGCTCTTGCTCTTCCCGCCGAGCCGCATCGCCGTACGCTCGGTACTGATGCGTCGCTACTCCAAGCGCATCACGGTCGCCGGCTGGCCCGGCGAGCCGGGCAGACCTGGTGGGCACCGCCGTTCGGGGCCCACCTTCGACGCCGGGAGCTACCCGACTGACAGGAATGACTGACACCGATGGCTGACACCCGATGACCGGGCCGACCGATTTCCCCGAGCCCCCCGGCATGGAGGGACCGCCTTCTGAGGGCCTGGTCGCCTTGAAGGATCGACTTCCGCTCGGCGTCGCGCTGCTGGCGCTCGCCGTGGCGATTGCGGCGCTGGTGGTCGCCGTCGGCGACTCGGACGGCGACGACGACGTCGAGGCCGAGCCGGCAGTTACCGAGGTCACCTCCGCACCAGTGGCCACCGCACCGACCCCGATTCCCACCACGACCATCGGCACGGTCCAGACGTTGCCGCCGACGCCCACGACGACGGCCGGGCAGCAAGTCGTGACCGCCACCACGGCAGCCGAGGCCGTCGAAGCCGCCGAGCCGCCCTTGGTGCTGGCCGTGGTGGGCATCGGCTACGACAGCACGCTCAACGTGCGCGAGGAGCCGGGCGGCCAGATCGTGGCCAAGCTCGACTCGACGTCCACCGGCATCGTGCCCACGGGCACGATGCAAGAGGTGTCCGACGTGCTCTGGTACGAGGTGCACGCAGCCGGAGTGCTCGGCTGGGTCAGCGGCGACTTCGTGACGCCGCTGGGCGCGACCGTCGACACCACCACCGAGATCGTGGCGCGCCTCGGCCAGACGCCCAGCGCGGCCAACCTGACGGCGCTGGGACGGGCCGTTGCGGGGGCCGTGGCCTCGGAGGAGCCCGAGTCGCGAGTGAGAGTTTCGGGCGAGCCGACGGTGGGCGAGCTCAGCGAGGTCACCATGGATGTGGTCGGTCAGCCTGACGACTCCATCCGGGGCTTCCGGCTGCGCGTGTTCGCCACCCGCAACAGCGACGGAACCTTCACGCTGCGCAACGTCGAGGGCACCGTGATGTGCTACATCGATCGAGGCGTCAGCGCGCAGGGCCTCTGCAACTGATCACGCCCGTCACCGGCGGGCTGGCGAGGCTCGTGTGGGAGCATCCAGTTCCTCGAGGCCAGTCCTGCGGGCGAGTGGCGAGCGGGTGCCGGTCGTGAGGCCCGGCCGTGTGCGGCTGCTCATTGTCGCCGCCGTTGGCGTATTGGCCTTCGTGCCCGGCCGGTTCGCCTATGCGGCCATTGACCATCCCCTCGTAGGCACGCCGTACGGGACCGCGCTCGACCTGTGCACCGCCCTCGTCGTGCTCTGCTGGATGGCCGCGACGGCCACCCGGGACTACTCGTGGGTGGACCGGCTCTGGTCGGTGCTGCCAGCGGCGTACTGCCTGATCGTGGCCGCCGACGTGGGGTTCGGCTCCGCCCGGATCACCGTGATGGCAGCGCTGGCGTGCCTGTGGGGAGTGCGGCTGTCGTTCAACCTGACCCGCAGGGACGGGTACCGGCCCGGCAACCAGGACTATCGCTGGACCTACATCAGGCAGCAGTACCACGCGGTGGCGTTCGAGGTGTTCAGCGTGATGCTGGTGTCGGCCGGGCAGCTCGCGTTGATCTGGCTGTTCACGTCGCCGATTCACCAAGCGTGGCTGCACGCCGAGGTGCCGCTGGGGTGGCTGGACTACGCCGCGACCGTGGCGTTCCTGGCGCTGCTGGTGCTGGAGACCGTCGCCGACGGGCAGATGTGGCGGTTCCAGCAGAACAAGGCACGGCTGGTGGCGGCGGGCGCCGAGGTGGAGCGGCCGTTTCTCACCGAGGGGCTGTTCCGCTACTGCCGCCATCCCAACTGCACCTGCGAGCAGGCCATGTGGATCGTCTTCTACCTGTTTGCGATCTCGGCGTCGGGCCGGCTGTGGCACTGGACCGGGTTGGGCTGGGTGATCCTGGTGCTGCTGTTCGCGGTGTCGACGAGGCTCACCGAGCGGATCTCGGGCGAGAGGTACCCCGCCTACAGCCGCTACCAGGCGGCGGTGCCGATGTTCGTGCCGAACCCGCTCAACCCGCGCCGCCGCCGGTCACGGGCGGCGTACTTGTAGCTCACGGGTCGGGCATTTCCGCGGTGCCGTAGCCCTCGTTCACCACGCCTTCGGTGAAGAACGCCTCCCACCACAGGCCGTTGGGGTCGGTGACCCACGACTTGTGCTGCAGCTGGTAGCCGCACACCAGGTCGTTCTGGTCGGATCGGGGCAGCTCGGCGGCGTCGATGTGGTCGCGCATGGCCGCCAGCTCTTCGGGCGACTCGACCTGGATGCCGTAGTGGGCCGAGCCCGGCTGCCCGCAGCCGTGGGTGTCGAGCGAGAAGTTGACCCTGGGGTCGTCGAGCATCCACTTGGCGTAGTCGGGGCGACGCAGCGTGGGCTCGCAGCCGAACAGCCGGGTGTAGAACTCGATCGAGGAGTCGAGATCGTCGACCTGCAGTCCGATGTGCATGCGCCGCATGGCCTGAACGTTACGGCACCCAGCGGCGCGCCCTTCGACCGGCTGCGGCAGACTCTTCGGCGCTGAGGGTGCAGCGCCCGCCGCGCCGCCAGCAGGAGCGGCCCCGCCATGCCCCACGCGACCGTCAATACGTTCGACCCGACTGATCGTAATTCGGACCGGCAGTCCGGGTCGACAGCGATCGAGCTGTACTACGAGACCCACGGCGACCCGGCCGATCCGGCGCTGCTGCTGGTGAACGGGTACTCCTCGCAGATCCTGGGGTGGCGGGCCGGCTTCCGGGAGCGGCTCGCCGAGCGGGGGCGGTTCGTCATCAGCTTCGACAACCGCGATGTCGGCCTGTCGACGCACCTGGACGGCGTCGAGGTGGACGTGGTGGCGGTCACCAAGGCTGCGCTGGCGGGCGAACCGGTGCCGCCCGTGCCGTACACGCTGTCCGACTTCGGTGACGACGGCATGGGGTTGCTGGATCATCTGGGCATTGAGGCGGCGCACATCGGCGGGGTGTCGATGGGCGGGATGATCGTGCAGCAGATGGCGATCGATCACCCCGATCGGGTGCTGTCGATGACCTCGATCATGTCGACGACCGGCGAGCGGGGCTACTTCGAGGCGGCGCCCGAGGCGCTGGAAGCGCTGACCGCCCCGCCGCCGGTTGACCGGGACGAGTTCATCGCCAACGGCGTGGCGTCGTCGAAGATCTGGTCGAGCCGGCGCCACTACGACCCCGATGCGATGGCCGGATTCCTGGCCGCTGCGTTCGACCGCATGTTCTATCCCGAGGGGCTGCCCCGGCAGATGGCGGCTGTGCGAGGCTCGGCGTCGCGGGCCGAGGCGCTCGGGCGGCTGGGGGTGCCGACGCTGGTGATCCACGGGCGGGACGACACGCTGATCCTGCCGAGCGGCGGCGAGCGCACTGCCGAACTGGTGCCCGGTGCGCACTTGCTGCTGCTCGGCGACATGGGCCACGACCTGCCCGAGCCGCTGTGGCCGGTCATCATCGACGCGATCATCAGCCACACTGCTCACGCGGAGACATCATGAAGCTCTTGGCGTTCGCCGCCTCCAACAGCCGCCAGTCGATCAACCGGCAGCTCGTCGACTACGCGATCCGGCTGCTGCAGGGCGGCGAGATCGACGGCGTGGATCCTGATGGGCTGGAGATCAGCACGCTCGACCTGAACGACTTCGAGATGCCGATCTACAGCATCGACCGGCAGGAGGCCGGGGGCATCCCGCAGGCGGCGCACGACTTCTACAACACCATCGGGGCGGCCGATGCGCTGCTGATCTCGTTCGCCGAGCACAACGGCTCGTACACGGTTGCGTTCAAGAACGTGTTCGACTGGGCGTCACGGATCGACATGCGCGTGTACCACGACAAGCCGATCGTGATGCTGTCGACGTCGCCGGGGGGCGGCGGGGGCGGCTTCGTGCTGCGAACCGCCGGTCACCTCGCCGGGTACTTCGGCAACGAGGTGCTGGCGAGCCTGTCGATCCCCCGGTTCGGCGAGAACTTCGACACCGAGGCCGGCGCCGTGACGAACCCCGAACTCGATGCCGAGCTGCGGGAGGCGTTGGCCACGCTGTCCGGCGTGCCGCGCGGAGGCTCTGAGGAACCCGCTTCGTAGCACTCGGCTGGGGCTGAGTGGTCGATACGGTGCACCATGCGCGAACCGTCGAGGGCCGAGCCTTCGAGGACCACATTGCCGGGCGCCCATGACTAACGCCACGGTGCTCATCGTGGGTGCGGGGCCGGCCGGGTTGTCGATGGCCATCCTGCTCGGGCGTCTCGGGCTGGACGCGATGGTGGTGGAGCGGCGCGGAGGTGTGAATCCCCATCCCCGGGCACGGTCGGTCAATGTGCGGACAGCCGAGCTGATGCGCCAGTGGGGCGTGCTCGACGAGATCGAGGCGGTGAGCCTGCCGCTGCCGTGGACTGAGCAGTTCGTGTACTGCGAGACGCTGGCCGGCACTGAGATCGGCCGGGTGACCACGGGGGTGCAGCCGGTCGTGGACGGTGTGGAGCTGTCGCCGTCACCGTGGCTGCTGACGTCCCAGGACCGGATCGAAGAAGTGCTGCTGCGCCGGCTGGCGGGCATGAGCGAGGTGCAGATCTGCTGGGACACGGAGCTCGGGGCGGTGATCCAAGACGGTGACCAGGTGACGGCTGAGGTGTGCGGTCCTTCGGGCACGCGGCAACTGACGGCACGTTGGCTGGTGGGCGCCGACGGGGCGGCGTCGAGCGTGCGTCGCAGCCTCGGTATCGAGATGGACGGCATCGCCAGCTTCGGCACGATGATCAACTGCCAGTTCTACGCCGACCTGGGTCCGTGGACCGATCATCGCCCGTCCGCCCTGTACTGGACAACGAAGCCGGCCCGCAACGTCTTCCAGAAGATCGACACCAATGATCGATGGCTGTGCCAGATCAACTACGACCCGGCGACGCACAGCCCGGAGGACTTCACGACCGACGTGGCCGAACAGTGGATCCGGCGTTCGATCGGCGATGAGGCTCTGTCCGACGGCTTCGACCTGCGGGTGACCGATGTCATCCCGTGGGTGATGTCCTCGACGGTGGCCGAGCGGTTCCGGGACGGTCGGGTGTTCCTGATCGGCGATGCGGCGCATCAGCTGCCGCCGACGGGCGGCTTCGGCATGAACACGGCGATTCAGGACGCCCACAACCTGGCGTGGAAGTTCGCTGCGGTGGCCGGCGGTCATGCCGGCGAGGGGTTGCTGGACACGTACGAGGCCGAGCGGGCGCCCGTCGCGCAGTACAACGCTGACCGGTCCCGTGAGAACTCGCGCAGCGTGGGGCGGATCCGGCGGCTGGTCGAATCGGGCACGGCGACTATCGACGAGAAGCGTGCCGCCCTCGAATCCTCGGAGCGGTATGGGAACTGGCTCGGGATGGATCTCGGGTTGCACTACGAACAGGGCTGCCTGATCGGCGACGGCACAGCGCCGCCGCAGGTGGATGACCCGGTGACCGACTACGCCCCGACGGCGCGGCCGGGGCACCGCGCTCCCCATGTGCCGATCGACTTCGACGGGGCAACATCGACGCTCGATCTGTACGACCAGCAATTCGTGTTGCTCTGCGGCGCCGACGCCGATCTTGGCGATGTCGGTCTTGCCGATGCCGGTCTGCCCGATGCCGGTGTTGCCGATATCGGTGGTGGGGCCGGAGCTGACGGGATCGCAGACGGAGCCGACGGTGGGGCCCACCCGATGCTTCGTGTGCTGCGGCTCGGCGTCGACTTCGACGATTCAGGCGGGCGGCTGGCGGATGCCCACGGCATCGGCCGGACGGGCGCGGTGCTGGTGCGGCCGGACGGCCATGTCGCTTGGCGAGATCCCCACGCGACGGGCGCCACCGCCATGGCCGCGCTCGACAGCCTGCTCATGCGCTGACGGCCACCACGAGCCGGGGAGCCGCTCGCGACTGCTCCATGACGCGATCTTCCGCGGGCTAGGGCTCCCACAGGAGCGTGTCGGCCATGAACTGGCTCCAGGCGAACCAGAACGACTGGTGGCCTTCGACGGGATCGCCATCGGCGTCGATGGCACGCACGCCGCCGCCGTCGAGCTGCAGCGTGACGCCGGCGAGCTCCACGGCCCTGCCGGCTTCGAGCTCGGCCACTGCAGCATCGACGGGGAACGCAACCGGGGTGCCGTCGTCGAGCACCACGCCGAAGACCTGGTCCTGGACGCCGAGTCGCTCGTCGACGTCGCCGACCGGGAAGATCGGCCCGTCGTCGTCGCGGCCGCCCAGCGGGTCCAACGGATACTGGCGGCCGATCCCGCCGTCGGGGGCCACGATGGTTGTGTCGGGATGGGCGGCCTTCCACTCGCCCCAGGTAGTGGTGACCACGGTGGTCTGGGGCAGCACGACGCCGCGCTCTCGCAGCGGTCCCGAGATGGCCCTGCCGGTGAAGGTGTCGAACACCGATTTGGTGACGAGGTCGTACATGACCTTGTTCGACCGTGACAGCAGGCCCGATGTGCGCAGCACGGGGGTGGCCACGCCGTCGGGCACTTCCTCGGTCAGGTATGCCTGGGCCGAGCCGCACAGCGTGCAGTAGGGCATGCCGATGCGGCGCCCGCCGAGCGTGTCGTTGATCATCTCGTGGATTTCCATGATGTGGCGGGGGTAGGCACGGGCCTCGCCGCCGAGCACCACAGCGAACACGACGCCGTCGTCGGGGTACCACGAGCCTCCCTCGGCATCGGTAACGCCGGGATTGTCGAGGGCGGGGATGCAGCCGCGGGGGCACAGGCGGGGGTCGCCGAGCTCGCGGTCGTCGATGAGCACGCCGCCCCAGCTCACGATGCGCCAGTCGATATGGGAGTCGGCGTCGTCGAAGAACGGCTGCCAGCCGGGTTCGACCAGCGTGAACAGCCGCTCCTTGTACTCGGGGTAACCGTCGAAGACGGGCAGATCCCAGGCGAGCAGGTGGTCGGTGACCGACTGCCATGGGCTGCGCAGCGCCACCGGGTCGTCGGCGAGCCTGACGCCGGTCAGCGACTGGAAGGCCGAGATGGCCCCGTCGGTGAGTTCGCCCGGGGGGATGAACCTGAGCAGGTCCGAGACGATCCACCCGAGTCGAGGGTCGCCCGTCTGACCGAGCCGGGCGATGGCGTCGCCGCTGATTCCGCCGCGCTGCAGGCCGGACCAGACCATGTTGAGGTCGTTCTGCGCGGCCCGTGTCAGCGGGCCTGTTGGCACATCGGGCTCGGGAGGGAAGGTGTAGCCGAGGAAGTTGCGCAGCGTCCCGGTCTCGCGTGGGTCCAGAACGACACTGCTGCCGCCCTCGTCGGCGGCGCTCGCCGAAGTGTCCGCAGCCGTCCCCACAGCGCCAGCAGTCGTCGCGGACGTGGCTTGCTGGCCAGCATCCTCGCCCGACGCGGCTGCCAGGTCGCCTGATGTGTTCGATGCGCTTGCTACAGGCTCGGCGTCGGGCACCGGCGCTGACGACTCCGTCGTGGCACAAGCCGTGGCCAACAGCGTGACGGTCAGCAGCGCTGCGATGCTCCAGATGCCAGTACGGCACGCAGCGATGCACCTCGCCAGGACGTACTCGTCGAGCCGCACGCGGCCACCCTATGACTCCACCGGACGTGGTTGGTCTCGCCCCCGTCGCGATGACCGAGCGCGACAGTCAGGGTGCGTGCAGGCGCAACGGCACCAGTCGGGCAGGCCACGCCAAGCGCAGGCGGGCCGGCACTGGTCGGGCAGGCCGAGGCAGGCGCTCGTCGGCTCGTAGCGTGCTGCCCATGCCGCCGAACATGCTGGAAGGCAAGCGCATCGTCGTAACTGGAGCGGGCGCCGGCATCGGCGCTGCGATTGCCGACGCCGCTCGTGGGTATGGAGCCCAGGTGTTCGGCGTCGACATCGACCGGGACACCTACGTCGACGGCTACTACGACGTCGCCGACGAGGCAGACGTGGCTCGGCTGTTCGAGGCGGCCGCCAGCGCGATGGGCGGCATCGATGGGCTGGTCAACAACGTCGGCATCGCCGGCCCGACCGGCTGGGTGGAAAACCTCGACCCGGCAGCGTTCGACCACTGCGTGCGGGTCAACGTGGGCAGCACGTTCCGCTGCACCGCCGCCGCCGTGCCGCTGCTGGGCGCGGGCGGCTCGATCGTCAACATCGTCTCGACAGCCGGCATCTTCGGCTACCCGCTGCGCAGCCCGTATGCAGCCTCGAAGTGGGCGGTTGTGGGTCTCACCAAGACCTGGGCGATGGAACTCGGCGAGCGCGGCATCCGGGTCAACGCCGTGTGCCCCGGCACGGTGGAAGGCCCTCGCATGGACGGCGTCATCGAGCGGGAGGCCGCCGCAACCGGGGCCTCACCCGAATCCATCAAGGCCCGCTATGCCGCCCAGGTGTCCATGCACACGCTGGTCAGCGGCACCGACATCGGTGAAGCCTGCGCCTGGCTGCTCTCGGATGCCGCCCGCTACGTCTCGGGCCAGGTCCTCAGCGTGGACGGCAACACCGAGACGCTCCGCACCGTTTAGCGACTGCTCGGCCCTGAAACCCCACGGCGCCCGGACCCACCCAGCCCAGCACCAAGGTTCTGCTCGGCCTGACGATTGCTAGGAGCCCCCGCTCTCCCACATGGTCTCGGTGTAGTTGGCGTCGACGTTGCGGTCGATGACATCGGCCTCGACACCCAGTTCGTGCTGGCAGGTGATGATGTCGCCCAGCGTGGGCACGTCGGCGTCCGGCCAGGTCGAGGTGTCCCAGATGCCTGCCCGCAAGAGCGCTTTCGCACAGTGCACGAAGCACTCGTCGACATCGACAACCACAGCCGCTTTGGGCACCCGCTCGCCGACTGCGGTGGCGACGCAGATGTCGGGATCGGTGGTCAGCGAGGCGGCGCCGTTGACCCGGACCGTGTGGTCGGTGCCGGGCACGAAGAAGATCAAGCCGACTTGGGGGTTCTCGACCAGGTTCGTGTAGGAATCGAGCCGGTTGTTGCCACTGAGGTCGCCGAACGCCAGGCGTGTGCCGCCATCGAGTACCCGGGCAAAGCCGGGTGGCCCGCCCCGAGGCGACGCATCGGTGCCGTCCGGCCCGTGGGTGGCCAGCACGCACAACGGCGACATCGCCAAGAATCGAGCCGATTCGGCATCGATGGTGGGTGCGGTCTTGTTCGCCACCAGCTTGGATGGCTGACGGTAGATCTCCCGCAGCCCCGCTGGGTCACTGACCTGCCCGTCACTGGCCTGTCCGTCACTGGCCTGTCCGTTCATCGCTCGTCCCTTCGCCGATCGCAGTCTTGCCCCTACGAGGCCGCTGTGCGGGCCCTCAATCTGATGCTCAACAGTTCTGCCGGGTGTGATCTCGGACCGGCGTGCACGCCTTGCGGGGCGGGGCCGGTGCGACCGTCCAATCCACCCCGGGCGGCGCCGGGCCAGTCGGTGGGTGCAGCACCAGGTTGTACTCGTGCAACCGGTGGTGGTGGCTGTGGCAGAGCAGCGCCAGGTTGGCGAGGCTGGTGGGCCCATCGTCGAGCCAGTGCTGGACGTGGTGCCCGTCACAGTGCACCGGGGCCCGGTTGCAGCCGGGCCACACGCAGCCCTGGTCACGTGCGATCAGCGCCCGACGGATCGCCGGGGGGATAGAGCGCTTGGCCCGCCCGACGTCGAGCACCTCGCTCGGGCCGCCCATCACCACCGGTATGACCTGGGTATCGCAGGCGATCCTGCGCAGATCGGTGGCACCGAGCACGGTGCCGTTCTCGGTGATCCCCGCAGCACCGGGCACTGCCAGCAGATCATGCGCCGGCTTCGACGCGGCGCCTGCACACTCCGCCTCACACACTTCGTGCGATGAACCGCTACGCAGATTTTCCAGCGTGGTGAGCACGATCATCTGCGTTGGATTCGGCGCGACCCACACGTCGTCGCCCTTGTGGGCTGCACCTTGGTCGCCGGCGGCAGTGAGCAGCCATGCGAGCGCGTCGGCGGCGCGCTGCTGGACGCTGCGCCGCTTCGATTCGGGCAGATCCTTGTCGCTGCGCCAGTTCCGCTCGATGGCGCTCACCAAGAGGCGGTTGATTTCGTCGCCTGTCAGCGCGTCGAACTTGGCCCGCAGGTGCCACATGCCGTTGTCGGGGTCGATCCACATCGAGGCCGACCTCGCTGCGCGTTGGCGAGCCCGCCGCTGTGCATCGCTCTCGCGCCGCCACGCCGCTTCTGCAGCGCGCACGGTCTTCCGTGTCTCGTCTGCTGTCTGGTTCGGAGCCTGCTTGCACAGGTCCCGTCGCACCTCGTCGGGGACCTCGGCCGCAGCAACCAGAGCGGCTTGCTCTGCGTTGATCACGCCGCGCCCCAAGGACTCGGCCACCTGCGGCTGGGCGCCCAACACCTCGGCCTCGCGTTCGATACGGCGGGCCAACGCGCCTCCCACACCCGTGGCATTCATCAGCGTCTCGGCCCCTGAAGCCTCCCCACGGCGCGCATGCAGTCGACGCCGATCTGATTCGGCCGCCAGCGCGCTGCGTGCCCCCTCGAGCACATTGATGGCTCGCTGCACCGCCTGTGCGCACCACACCACATCGCCGTCGTCAGCATTCCGGGCGGCCGTCTTGTCGACCAGTGGACCTGCGTCGGCCAGCGGCCCCACCGCGGCGTCTACAGCACCTCGGAGTCCGCCAGCGTCGCCGCCATTGCCGCCGTCATCGTCAGCGCACTGCTGCGCCAGCCGCGCCCGCATCTCCACCAGGCAGATTCCGCCGACCGACGAACCGGGCAAGACCCGCCGGCCGCCGACCGATACCTGCAGTCCCCCGACCGACGGTCGGCGCGAACTCGGCAGGCCGCCGGGCAACCCGCCGGGCCGAATTCGCGGGCTGCCGTCTGTTCGGCTCGGCGCAGCGGGGGTCATGGCGGCCAACGTAGAAACGGGGTGTGACAAGCACCCGCCTCGGCCCTACCGTGCTCCTATGGCTGAGCCGCCAACCATGGCCACCCGCTGCGTCGTCCTTCCCCGCGGCATCAACGTGGGCGGGCACAACCGGGTGCCGATGGCCGAGTTGCGCCCCAAGCTGGCCGAGGCCGGCTACGCCGATCCCGTCACGATCCTCCAGAGCGGCAACATCATCGTCACCGCCGACACCGCCGCCGAGCGGTCTCATCAACTCGGCGCCGCGGCCGGGACTGCCGCCACCGTGGCCGCCGCCGTCGGGCAGCTGCTGGCCGATGAATTCGACGTCCACGTGCCCTGCGCCGCCCGCACCGCAGCCGAGATCGAAGCCATCCTCGAACGCAACCCCCTCGGCCACATCGCAGACGACGGCTCCCGCTACCTGGTCAACTTCCTGTCAGCGGAACCGAGTCCCGACGCCGTCCGTGAGCTCGTCGAGGCCGACCACAGCCCAGAAGTCCTCCACGTCGAGGGCGCGGAGGCATACGTCTGGGCGCCCGACGGCATCAAGGCGCTGCGACTGTCGTACTCTCATTTGGAACGGCGCCTCGGCGTCACCGCCACGGCCCGCAACTGGAACACGCTCGAACGCATCGCCGCCAAGCTCTAGCCGTTCAGCCCAGTGGTCGGTCTTCGGCGAAGCACACTGTTGGCGGAGACGCGAGCCCCGACTCTGCGTCCTGCCTCCAACAGTTGGCAAACGGGGTCGGGCGGCCAGACTGTCGGCTGTGACGCTGCTGGATGTCGAGTCGCTGACCAAGCGGTACGACTCGATCGTCGCCGTCGATGACCTGTCGTTCTCGGTGGCACCCGGCGAGACGGTCGGCCTGCTGGGTCCCAACGGCGCCGGCAAGACCACCACGATGGACTGCATCGTCGGTCTGCTGCAGCCCGACGGCGGGCAGATCGCCGTCGACGGGCTCACCCCGAACTCGCGGCCGGTCAGCGCCAGGGTCGGGTACGCCGCCCAGCTGACGGCGCTCTACCTGTCGCTGCGAGTTTCCGACAACCTGTCCTACTTCGGCGGCCTCTACGGCCTGCGGGGAAGGTCGCTGGCCGCAGCAACTGAGAAGATCGTCGACCTGTTCGATCTCGGCCCGCTGGCCGACCGCAGGGTGAAGGACCTCAGCGTGGGTCAGCAGAAGCTGGTCCACCTGGCGACCGCCGTGATCCACGAACCCAGACTGCTGCTGGTGGACGAGCCGACGGCCGGCCTCGACGTCGCGGCCCGCCGGCGGGTGATCGACGGCATCCGCCGGCTGGCGGACCAGGGCACGGCGGTCATCTTCAGCACCCACTACCTCGAGGAAGCCGATGAGGCGTGCGACTCGCTCGTGATCATCGATCACGGTCGGCGGGTTGCGGCCGGGCCGCTGGCCGACCTGCTCGCAACCGTCGCCGAACCGGCCACGGTCATCACGCTCGGCAACGGCGAGACCGTGTCGTTCGACGACCGTGACCTGCTGGCGGCGATCAACTCCGTCGATCAAGACCAGATCGCCGAAGTGGTTGTGGAGCGGCCTTCGGTCCGCCGCCTGTACGAGCGGGTGATCGGCGGAACTGAAGGCGGGAGCGGCACCGCCGGTGTCTAGAACCCTCCTCGTCACCCGCAACGAGCTGCGCCTGCTGCGCCGCGACCCCTTCCTCCTGTTCGTCCTGATCGGCATGCCGGGCGTGCTGCTGTTCTTTGTGTCCGACGCGCTCATCGGCGGGCCGGCGCATTCGGTGCCCGCCCTGGCCTCGCTGTTCGCACTGCTGGGCACCGGGTCAATGGGGTTCTCGTTCTTCCGCGAGCACGGATGGGGCACCTGGGACCGGCTGCGCATCGCCCCGGTCCGCACGATCGAGATCGTGGCTGGCAAGGCCATCCCCATGCTCACCGTGACCGCCGGCCAGCAGCTGCTGCTGGTGGCCGTCGGCATCGCCACTTTCGGCCTCGAGGTGCCCGGCGGTGCGGCCCAGCTCGTCATCACGGCGCTGGCCTGCGCGGCGGTCTACGTCACCCTGGCGATCGCACTGACGTCGCTGTGCCGCACCACGTCACAGCTGAACGCCGCCTCGATGCTCGGCACCATGGCCGTCGCCGGTGCCGGCGGCGCCATCGCGCAGATCACCACGCTGCCGGGCTGGGTACAGGCCATCGCCCCCGCCAGCCCCGTGTACTGGGCAATCGACGCCTACCGCAGCGTGCTCGCCGGCGAGCCCGGATTCGGTCGTGCCATCGCAATGCTGCTCGGCTTCGCAGCAATGTTCGTCGCCGTCACCCTGTGGCAGTTCCGGTCCGACAAGCCCAAAGAGAGCTTCCTCGGCGAGTAATCGACTCCCAACGTCACGCCCCGCGCTGAGGTGGGACTAACGAGTCGCAAGAACGCAGCTCTGCGAGCGCTCGCAGTTTGGCCTCGTCGATCCGTCGGGCGCGTTCGGGATCGCGCCGTACCTCGTCCCGCAATTCGCTGAACTCTCTGGTGCTCGGCATCAGCAGAGTCCTCCTGTTCGCTGGGTTCCTCAGAGGCACCAAGGCCCGATCCAAGGCCCGGACGAGTGCTCAGCGAGCTCGGGCACTAACTAGCGTGTCTAGCGCGATTGACACGCTACCGGCAACGGGCTGAGGCGATGACCACTTACGCAGTTACCTACCGGCGAGACCCCGGCGACGACGCCTGGCTCGTCGACATTGACGGCATGGCCGAAGTCCATACGTTCGGCCGGAACCTCGACGAAGCGGCGACGAATGCTCGTGAGGCCATCGCTGTCACCGCCGATGTTCCCGAAGCCACGGTGGAACTGGACGAGCGCATCGACGTAGCCGACATTGATGTTGCCGAACTCTCACGCCTGCGCGACCAGGCCCAGGAAGCGCACGAGATCTACTTGGCTCGCCAACGCGCCGCAGCGTTGCGGCTCACCGAAGCCGGCGTCTCACGCCGTGACGCAGCCCGGCTCCTAGGCGTGTCGCACCAACGGGTCCAGCAACTCGTCGCCGGCTGATGTGAGCGACTCCCAGGAAGGCTCAGGCAACCTGTACTGCGTCGTGGAGCTGGCTGGGAGGCTCCGCGGGAAACGACAGCACGAGATGGCGGTCTAGTCCGGAGGCCACACGGGCGAGTGTGTCGATCCGGTTGCGTGCTCCGCCGCCTTCCTCGAGGCGCGAGATCACCGACTGCGTTGTGCCCATGCGATCGGCGAGCTCCCGCTGACTCAGGCCCGCCTGCACCCGGAGATCGTGAATGAGCTGACCCAAGGCGAGGTCCTGCTCGACGGCGGCACGCGCCATAGGAGAAGGCTCACCGCGACTCGCCTTGACATCCTCCCAACGAGTTCGTCTCACCACCGCCGAGCTCCTTCACGATTGGCGCCCCACGCCATTATTGCATTATTGCGATAATGGCAGCAAAGCGATTCTGGCGATGCGAGGGCTTGGGCGGGCGCTCGGTGTGATGGTTGATGTGACGGCGTCGCGATTCGTCGAGACTTGCAACGCAATGACCGCTGTCCACCAGCTCCCTCTCGGCCGCATGAGCCTGCCGGAAAGCCATCCACGAGCCGCGGAACAAGTTTGCGAGATCTGTTGCTACGTCATCGATCACCCCGACGGGCTCATCGTGATCGACACCGGCCCGAGGGCCGGCCACCCACTCATCGACGAGCTGTATGCGCCCGACGTGGCCTTGATCACGAGCGTGCTCGCCGCCGCCGGGTACGACGAACGTGACGTTTCAGCGGTGGTCAACACGCATCTGCACTTCGACCACTGCGGCCAGAACCATCTCCTCGGCCACGCCCCGGTCTGGGTCACCGAAGCTGAGCTGAAGGTCTCGACCACCGAGCTCTACACGGTGCCCGAGTGGGCCCACATCGAGCCGAGCCGCCGCCGGCTGGCCGGTGACGGCGAGCTGATTGCGGATGGAGTCCAAGTGCTGCACACCCCTGGCCACTCCCCCGGGCACCTCTCGGTCGCCGTGCAGACGGATCGGGGTCTCGAGATCGTCGTCGGCCAGGCCTGCTTCTCGGGCGCAGAGTTCACGGCGGCCGCTACAACCGTCGGCGACATGCACGACCCCAGCTGGCACACCGTCGGCTTGGAATCTGTCGCCCGGCTGCGCTCTCTGAACCCGGCCCGAGCCCACTTCAGCCACGACCCCCAGGCATTCGAGGCCTAGACGCTAAACAGCCCCGACCGAAGTCGGGGCCGTCGGACCGGGGTTACGCGCCCCGGTGGGGTGCCCTGATGATACCGCTGCCTGGCACCACACACAGCTACGGCCGCCCGCAGGCGGCCGTAGGACGTGGCGTTCAGCCAAGGGCCTATGCGCCGATTTTGAAGTACGCAATCACCATAAGCGACGGTCCGGGAATCGACCAACCTGGTTTCGGCCGATGCTCCACGCAGCCATCAGAATGTGCGACAAGATGCCGGATCGGTCGGCCCATTACGGTGCGAGTATCTGCTCCCCGCCCGCCGGGCGGCGACTTCGGTTCAAGCCCCCGGGCGGGTGTTTCCTGTCATGCGAGCGCTCAAGCAAATCGGCTGTCAGAGCCAGCTATTCGAGGGATTGGCGCGCTGCATGTACGCAGTCGCGCAATCCGTCGTAGTCGTCTGTGTATTCGGCGAATTCGGCGGGCGGAATCCGGTCGAAGTACTCCAGAGCAGCCACTAGCTGCTCGGGGGCGAAGCCGGGGTCCTTCTCGCCCGCGAGCTGGCAGAGGTGGTCGATGTCGAAGCGGGTCAACAAGCCTCGGAAATCGATGAAGTCCCTGGATTCGCCTCGACCCGACAGTGCGAGCACCTTGTCTGCTGCCAGTTCGGCCTCGGCCAGCATGAAGCCCGTATCGGTTGAACGGGCCGGCAACATACGGGCATCCGATGCGAGGTCGACATACGTCACCTCGTCGGGACCGCCTACGCGCAGCCGTGCGAACGTCGATCCTTCTGCGAGGCGTGTCACTTCGAAGCCTGCGTGCTCAAGGGCGGCCTGAGCGGCGTCAAGCAGCGCCGCGACGGTCTTCGGATGCACCGTGAAGAAGTCGAGATCGTTGGTCGGTCGGTCTGCGATTCCGCTGACGATGATGGCTGCGCCACCGGCGAGAGCGAAGTCGTCACTCTCGGCGAGGTCGGCCAGGATGCGCAGAATCTCCTGTTGAAGATCGGACAGCACTGCGCAGCTAGGTCAACTGTCGGTGCTCGGCGAGCCAGTCACGCCAACGCTCCCGCACATGCGGTGCCAAGTAGATCTCGTCCCACATGTCGACGAGAGCGTCGACATCGACGAAGTACCGCACGTCGGCTTCCAGGCCCTCAGTCATGACTCTGGCGTAGGCCCGGCAGCGCTGTTGACGATCTTCCAAGTCATAGACATATGGTGGGCTCCACGCGACGTGGTCAGGGAGCCTCACCGTGCCCTTTGCCTTGGGCAGCGACCGATCGCCGACGTCTGCCGGGATCGCGACTGGCATCCGCCCGAGTGGACGGCGCGTCTCTTCGCACGTGTCGGTCTCAACGCGGCCAGTCATGAGTTCATTGTATTTGCGGGTCCAGATCTCACGATCTGCGCCGCTGTCGGCAGTTCGTCCCACACCTCGCCCTCGAGCTCGCGCCCGCCGGCCTTGGGCGTCCTGCCGCCCCACTGCTTGAAGAAGAACGCCACGCCGGCCGCCGTGCACCTGTCGCGCAGCTCGGTGACCCACTCCAGCTCCATGGGCCGGGCGCCGGCACCGGACTCGCCGCCGGCAATCACCCAGTCGATGCCCGCAAGATCGAGCTCGCCGAGCGGGCCGAGCAACGGCTCGGCGCTCACGAACCTCACCGCTGCGGGCACCTTGCGC
Organism: Acidimicrobiales bacterium; assembly: GCA_965116715.1. GTDB lineage: Bacteria > Actinomycetota > Acidimicrobiia > Acidimicrobiales > Poriferisodalaceae > Poriferisodalis. The sequence goes on along the minus strand of OZ220724.1, from coordinate 2,630,541 downwards.
AGGTGATCGATGCGGAAGGCGTACCGGCGAGTCTCCACGCTCACGCCCATCCACAGATTCGACGGCCAGTCCAGCTCGCCTGCGATCCGGCTCAGCCGCTGCGCTCGCTTGGTGAGCACCTGGTAGGTGTGCTGGGGCGTCTGGCGGATCACCTCGAAGACCTGCGCGATGAACTCTGGCGGCACATCGTCATGGAAGAGATCGCTCATCGAGTCCACGAACACGAGGCGGGGTGCGCTCCAGCGTCGAGGCACATCGAGCGATGACCGATGCAAGGTGAGCTTGAAGCCCGGCCCGCTCGTCGCCGGGTCGCCGTCGTTCTGGTACTTGGGCGACCCCATCGCTTTGAGCCGCTTGGCCAGGGTCTGCGCATAGCAGCGGTCGCAGCCCGGCGACACCCGATCGCAGCCCGTGGTCGGGTTCCACGTCGCCTCGGTCCACTCGATCGCCGACTTGCCAGCCACGCCCCAACCGTAGGGACGGGGTGTAGCAGCTATTCCCCGACGAGCCGGTCGACGAAATGGCGTGATGCACGGGTGAGCGGAACATCCGAGTTGAGCACTTGCCAGCCGAGCACTGCTGAGCTGACCCCGTAGCGAGTCCGAATTGACCGCGCCGCTCGATCGTCATCGCCGTCAAAGCCCAGAAACAGTCGACCGGCGAGCTCGCGGGGCAGCAGCAGTTCAGCCGCGAAGGCACGGGCGCGCTGCTCGACATGTCGTGCAGTACGACCGCCGAGCACCTCAACCAAGGGCAGCGACGTCGAACGGTCGATGAGGAGATGGCAGATCTCATGCGCCAGTGTCGCTCGCTTACGACCAAAGCTCGAGGCGTGGCGCCGATCAGTGTTGAGGAGCACAGCCGGACCGTGACTCGGGCCCCAGCACCCGATTGCATCAACGTTCAGCAGTCCAAGGCCGACTTCGACCACGGGCACGGCCCACGACTGCAGGAGTTCATCGGGATCCACGCGGCCGCTTGCGCTGGTGATGCCCCGCTGAGCCCGCAGCCAGCCAGCCAGCTCGTGTCCTTGGACATAGGGCGGTTCGTCGGCGACCGATCCGGCTACCTCAGTTGCATGAACCGCCAGACGGTCTAGCTCAGGTGTCTTGCACTTCTTGACCCGCCGCACAGCGTTAACGATCGGCTGCAAGGTCGTGAGCGGTTGAGGGCCCACCAAACGTGCAGCGGCGAGCAATTCGCTGGAGACAAACGTGTCAATGTCGCGTTCGTCCGGCGACGGGAAAACAGACTCGACTTCCGCCACCAACTCGGGGGGATAGCCGGTCACCGCTTCGATGGCGCGTAGCCGCCCATATCGATCACGCTGCTGCCACATCTTCACTGCTTGGATCGAACGCTGCTCCTGCAGTCCTTCCAGCTTTCGCGCAATGAAGTCGCCGACATCGGTCAGCACTCGGAGCACTTCGCTGAACGCTGTCTTGGCGGTCATTGCGCTCGAAGCCATCCAGCCCAAGTTTCCGTCCCGAACTACCCACAACGGAGGCGAAACCGCCCCCTGCAGGGCCTCTGCCAGGTCATGCGTCGAGCGGTATGCCTCGATCTGCTCGCGCTCGAACTCGGCCTCTGCAGGCGGCAGGCGATCGGCAGCCTCCTCCGCCGCAGCGAGCATCCTCGGCGCCGTGGCCGGCGCGACGCCAAGCGGACAGCCGTCCTCGACTGACAAGAACAGCCAATACTCACTGAGAAACTCGAGAAGCTCGATCCATGTCCACTCGACTCCCGTCGTGTCATCGGGACCGTGCCATACAGGCCGGCCTCGGAGACTGACGCGCAAGCTCCCGAGAGTCGCCTCGGCACCGGTTGAGGGCCTGCGGCGGGAAGACCAACTCAGAGCGAACTCGATCTCGCCGTCGGCAGAGCGTGCTACCAGTTCATCCATTGGCGCACCTCCTGCCCGCATCCCTGCCGTTCGGCCTCGCCCAGCAACAGCTGTTTGACCTGCCTTGCGTTTCCCTTGTCCGGAAAGCGGTCCGGATGTTCGGGAAATCCATGGTACGAGACGCCAGGATTCGTCGGAGTGGCCCGATACACAACCCCGTCGCTGACGGCGTACAGCCGCTGCGGGTATGGCCGAGACCAGCGAGGCGGGAAATACGGAATCGCGTTGTCCAAGAGTTCTTGGGCATCGTCCAAACTCATCCCGGCAGGGCATTTCCCGACCTGTTGCGAGCCAGCCTCAATGAACCCCGCACGGTCGAATTGCCAGTGGTGCTTCAGTTTCGGTTGTTCGTCCGGTTCGTAGAGCCAAGCATCCACGCCGCGCACCGTAGTGGTGCGCTTGCGCGACTGAGCCATGCTTTTGGAGCAGACCGCCAATCGACAGGGTGCGAAGCGCGAAACAGCCCCGACCGAAGCCGGGGCCGTTGGACCGGGGTTACGCGCCCCGGTGGGGTACGGACACTGTATCGGCGAGTCTCCGGCGATCACCCAATCGATGCCCGCTAGATCGAGTTCGCCTGCGATCCGGCTCAGCCGCTTCGGAACACGCAGGTCTGATTGACGCAAGTCACGCAAAGACCCAGATGCACAAAGGAACGATGCTGGCTGCCACACCGAAACCCACGGCGCGCGGAAGTGCGTTCAATCGTTCGTAGTGCCACGAGCGTCGCATGATCGCTATGACGGTCCATCCAAAGGCTACGAACGTCAGCGGCGGCGATATGGCCCTCACGATTCCCCAGGTCAAGGTCCAAATCAGCGTCACGATCAGGTTGACCAGCATTGAGAGGCCGCTCCAGATGCCTCCGACGATGTCCGAATAGCTGATCCCGATGTCCTCGGCGCCGGTCTCCGTCGATGCCGAACTGCTTGGACTTATCCGAGTGGAGTCAGCATTTGCCTCTCCGAACATCTCGGCGAAGTCAGCTGTCGGAGGTTCCACGGAACTCGGTTCATCGGCACCACACGTGACGACTGCTGTTACCAGTACTGCCGCTAGCACGACGCCGGCCGACGCCAGCCATACGCGTCGGCTTCCGGTGCCGCGAGGAAACCCGCCGTCACTCCAGCTTCCGGGTGAGCTTGCTAGGCGCATGTCGACCTCCACCGATGTTTAGGGGAAATGGCCCAAATCACACTTGTGTAAGTCGCGCGATGGAACACAGCGGCGCCCGCATGTCAAGACCCGATTTGATCGGAACGATTGGGGTGCAAGGCGGACGCAGACGCTCAGAGGTCTGCTTGAATCTGCCTGAACTCGGCCTCAGACGGCGGCGGTGTCGTGGAGGTGGTTGACGATCTCGAAGAACTCGTTGACGTCGTCGGAGACGAAGATGGCGTCGGGGCCTTCGGGGGCGACGCTGATGAAGGGTGACTCGTAGACGCGGCGCTCTTCGACGGTGCCGTGCTCGGTGAGGTAGTCGATCACCATCTCTACGAAGCGGATCTGGTTGACGCTGTAGCGCTTGTCGTCGAGGAACTTGGCGAAGGCGCGCTTGGCGGCGGCTCGGTCGAGCCCGACCAGGGAGCGGATGAACAGGCCGAAGCTGCCGGCCCGCTGTGACGCCTCGGCGAAGGTGGCGTCGTCGCCGATGTCGGCGGCCACCAGCACTCGCTGTAGGTCGTCCATGTCAGCCGACGTCAAGGGCTCACCGCTTCGGACCTTGGCCACCACACCCTCGGCGAGGTTCTCCTTCAGGAAGTGCTGCGCCTTCTTGCGGAACTGGGCGAACTCGCCATCGCTCCCACCGTTGGTTGCGTCGTCGCCCTCGGCATCTCCGTTGCCGTCTGGGTCGCCCGTGCCGGGCAGCGGGACCACACTCGCCCCGCCGAACTCGTCGGCGAAGTCGCTGTAGAGCACGTTCTTGTTGGTGTACACGATGAGCTGGACGAGGTTCCGCAGCCGCTTGCGGGCGTCTTCGAGCATCGGGTAGGTGACGTCGGCCCACCACTCGTCGGTCTGGATGTCCGCAATCAGCTCCGACTGCTCAGCCACGACAGGAATCGCCGTACCCAGGTCTGCCAACGCAGACGCAACGCGGATGATCCGGCGCCGCTGCCGCTCGAACGGCTCCCGTTGCAGCAGACCCAACTGCGCACTCAGCATCACCACGTCGAAGCGCTTGGCGTCCTCGCTGTCGGCATCGAGCCGGTCGGGCAGCTTGGCCACCCGCTCGTTGAGCTCAGCCAAGTCCGTCAACGAGACCGTCTCCCACGCAGCCAGCGAGCTGAACCGCTCCACCAGCTCCAGATGCGGCCGCACCAGGAAGTTGTCGGGGTTCATCGACTCCACGGTCTTGTGCAGCGTGGTTGCGATCTCAGCCCGCTCGTCGCCAAGCGCCGCCACCGCATCGAGCGTCTGCAGCAGCTCCAGCCGCGCCGAGAACAGGATCTCGCTGAGCGACTTGCCGCTCGACTTCTCCCCCGGCACCAGCGGCTGGCTGAAGTACTCCAGGTTCCCGCAGAAGTCGAACACGTTGAAGTGCGTCTTGTGCTCGCCGGGCCCGAACAGGTCCGGGCACAGCCGTGTCCCCCGGCCCAGCATCTGCCAGAACTTGGTCTTCGACCGCACCATCTTGAAGAACACCAGGTTGACGACTTCGGGCACGTCGATGCCGGTGTCCAGCATGTCCACGCTGATCGCGATGTGCGGCGCCTTCGTCTTGTTGGAGAAGTCGTCGATCAGGCTCTGGCCGTACTTCACCTGATGCGTGATGACTCGTGCGAAGTTGCCGGCGTCGAGCGATGGGTAGTTGGCGTCGAAGCGCTCCTTGATGAACTCGGCGTGCTTCTGGTTCTTGGCGAAGATGATCGTCTTGCCCAGCCGGTCGCCGCCAGCCACCTTGACGCCCTCGGTCATCAGGTACTCGAGCACCCGGTCGACGGTGTCCTTGTTAAAGAGCCACTTGTTGAGCTCGGCGGGGTCGACCGCCTTTGGGGCGAGCGGACTGCCCTCGTCATCCTCACCCCAGTCCAGCTCGTCCCACTCGTCCTTCTCGTCGTCGCTCAGCTCGTCGTACTTGATGCCTTCGCGCACGAACTTGAACTCGACCGACACACCTTGAGGCGGCACCAAGAACCCGTCCTTGATGGCGTCGTCCAGCGAGTAGGCGTCGGTAGGCACCCCCGTCTCCAGCTCGAACAGCTCGTAGGTGTTCTTGTCGACTTCGTCCTTGGGGGTCGCGGTCAGGCCCACCAGCAGCGAGTCGAAGTACTCGAAGATGCCCCGGTACTTCCGGTACACCGACCGGTGCGCTTCGTCGATCACCACCAAGTCGAAGTGCCCCACCCCGAACCGGCGGGTCCGGTCGGCCCGGTATTCGTCGATCTTGCCGACCATCGTCTGGTATGTCGACACGTACACCCGGCCGTCCACGTTGCCCTCGGTCACCAGATTCACCGGCGCCGAGTCGGGCAGGTGAGTCTTGAAGGCATTCACCGCCTGATTCACGAGCGCCGTGCGATCTGCCAGGAACAGCACCCGCTTCACCCACCCGGCTCGCATCAGCAGGTCCACCAGGGCGATCACCGTGCGGGTCTTGCCCGCACCGGTGGCCATCACCAGCAGTGCCTTGCGTTGGTTGCCGTGCTCAAAGTGCTCGGCGATGGCGCTGATCGCCCGCCGCTGGTAGTGGCGGTCGACGATCTGCTCGCCGGCGTCCAATGACGCCAGCGACGTGCGGGCCGTGCGCCGCTGGATGAGCCAGGCCAGCTCGTCGTGGGTGCAGAATCCTTGTACCCGCCGGGACGGATACTGGGTGTCGTCCCAAAGCCAGTGCTCGTAGCCGTTGCTGCAGTAGATGAGGGGCCGCTGGCCGGTCTCGGCCTCCAAGCAGTCGGCGTAGAGCTTGGCCTGCTGCTCACCAACCTTCGGATCCGTCAGCGCCTTCTTGGCCTCCACCACGGCGAGCGGCTTCCCATCCGCACCCCACAGCACGTAGTCCACGTAGCCGATGCCCGATACGGAGGGCATCCCGCGCACCTCGTACTCGGTGTCACGGCCTTCGACGAGATCGGTCCAGCCGGCTTCGGCCAGCAGGGCGTCGATCTTGAACTTGCGTGTCTCGGCCTCAGACCAGTCGAAGGCCTCCGGCGGGACAGTCTCGGCCGCCTTCTTCTTCGCCGCAGCGACCTCTGCCCGCAGCTTTGCCAGCTCAGCGCTCAGCTCGTCGGTGGTGCGAGTCGACTGCGCCAGCCGCAACTGGGCAGCGGCAAGTTCCGTGGTCTCGCGCTCCAACCGCTCCTCAAGCTCTTGGCGCTCGCGCAGCGATGCCCGGTCGGCTTCGCCTGTATCAAGAAGTCGGTGCGGGTTGAACCGCAGCGACAGCTCGGGCTTCGATGTGCGGCCGTAGTTGAACGCGAACCAGAGACAGAACTGGAACAGCGCCGAGACGATCTCGACCGCTTCCAGCTTCGACGGCGCCTTCGACTCGTGCACCGCACGGTTCCCCGCCCGCTGGATCTTCCGTGCCACGCCGAAGATACGGCCGCCTTCCAGCGCCTTGAATGCAGCGTCGTTCAGCCGCGCACCGAGCGTGGTGTCGTACGGCTCTGCCAGCGACCGGTCGTGCTGGTACATCCACTTGACGGCCGATTCCAAGCACTTGCCCGCATAGATGACCGCCGCACCAGGATCCGACAGCGTGTACCCCTCGGCCCGCGACGCTGAATCGAACTCGGGCTGGAATTCGGCTTCGAGGAACGAGAACTGCGATTCGCTCACAGCTCCCCCCGAAACGCCCGCTGTTGTAGTGACCCAAGCAGCGTGTCTGTGATGGTAAGCGAGCTCGACGCGAGTTCTCGAACTTGACGGACTCGTTCAATCATTTCGACGAACTCACCTTGGTCCCTCAGCGGAGGTACCAGGATCTCCATTGCAACGAGAGCTGATTTGCTAACCATGCCCTTCATGGAGTTCGTTGACACGCGTTGAACCAAGCGCTGAGCCGCTCTGAGCTGGTGAAACAAGAATTCTGCGCGAAGGTCTGGGCCAGGCACGACAGCATTGATCTGCTGATTGAAGGCTGCCGTTCGATCTAGGTAACCGACGCGACCGATACTTCGAGGACTGCCGGCGATGCAGACGACCAGCGACGCGCCGGCAGAGGCTTCCCGACCCTTAGCTCGACCTGATTTGGACAGGGACTCTGCAGCGCGCTCGATCTCACCCGATTCGCGGATGTTGTCTGTCTTCAACCATTCGATGTGCTCGCCAAAATATGCAGGCTCGGATCGCGACGGTGTGTTGCCCGTGATCACATCGGCCACGGAGCCGATAGGGATCCGAGCAGCGCCATTGCCAGAGGACGATGGGTCCCCGAACATCTCTAGGAAGATGGCCCGTGTCAACGCGTCGAGCTTGGCGAGCAACTGACAATGCTTCGCCCGGAGCGCATCGGCCGTATCGAGCACCGCAGCAATCCGACGCTGCTCCTTGATCGGCGGCAGCGGAATTCTCCAACCGGTGACATCTGACTTGTTGACTTGCTTGAAGGTCGCTCCTCGTCCTCTCTGCGCCAGTTCGTGCGAGGCATAGCTGATCCAATGCCACAAGTAGCGATCATGAAGAACCGATCGAGGCCTGAGCCCGGCAACTCCCCGACCGAGGCAGTACACGGCATTGGCGAGTACCTTGTCGCCGATCGACGCACGAATTCCCAGAACAAGGTCGCCAGGCTCGCACAGACGCACATCAGTGGCGGTCGTGAACTTGTGTATGGCCGGATGGAGTTCGCCGAAGTCACCGGCCCCAGCGATGAGCGGCCAGCCAACTCCGTCGTCGTTGTAGGTATCGCCCTTGGGAGCCTGTCCCATCGTGATGTCGCAGACTTCTCCGAGCGCCACAGATTCGAATCTCACGAAATCACCGCCTTAAGCCTCCGGATGCCCGCCCGGATCTCTGCCTCAAGCTGCTCGATCTCCCCGAGAACAACAGCGGGCGATGGAGTCTCGACCTCGTCGTAGACGATCTTCTTGTACCGATTGATGCTGAGGTCGTAGCCGTTGGCAACAATGTCGGCCCTCGGCACGCAGAACGACTGCTCGGTTGGCGTTCGCTCCATCTCCGCGCCGTCTCTCTCCCGCCAACGAGCGAGCGCATCGGGGAGGTTGTTCTTCTCATGCTCCTCGCCGGTCAAGACGCCTGCCAGCGCACCGAGCTTGTCCTCGCTGAGTAGCGGATCGCGCTTGTCGTCGAGGCTGAGACCGTCAGCTTGAAGGTCATAGAACCAGACGAGGTCGGTGCCACCCGAGTTCGTCTTCGTGAACAGCAGGATCGCCGTGGAAACCCCCGAGTAGGGCTTGAACACACCCGCGGGTAGCGAGACGATGCCATCTAGCTTCTGATCGTCGACGAGGATGCGGCGAAGTTCCTTGTGCGCCTTGGTCGAGCCGAACAGCACCCCGTCCGGAACGATGACTGCGGCCCTGCCCCCTGGCTTGAGAAGTCGCAGAAACAGCGAGACGAACAACAGCTCGGTCTTCTTCGTTCTAACGACCTGCAACAGGCCCTTAGCTGTGCCCTCGTAGTCGAGCGATCCGGCGAACGGCGGATTGGCGAGGATCAGGCTGTAGGCCTCGGCATCGCCGGCGTAGTCCTCAGCCAGCGAATCCCGGTAGCTGATGTTCGGGTTCTGGACACCGTGGAGCTGCATGTTCATCGACCCGATGCGGAGCATCGTGTTGTCGAAGTCGTAGCCCGAGAACATCCCGTTGTGGAAGTGCTTCGACTGGTCGGGGCTGGTGAGCGCGCTCGGATGCTCACGCCGGATGTACTCCCCGGCGCCCACCAGGAAGCCGCACGTCCCGCTCGCAGGGTCGCAGATCACGTCGCCGGGCTGGGGTGCCGTCATCTCGACCATCAGCTCGATGATGTGCCGCGGCGTGCGGAACTGGCCGTTCTGACCTGCCGTCGCGATCTTCGAGAGCATGTACTCGTAGACGTCGCCCTTGGTGTCGCGATCCTGCATCTCGACCGCGTCAAGCTTGTCCACCGCCTTCTCCAACAGCGACGCTGTCGGGATCGTGAAGCGGGCATCCCGCATGTGCTTGGCGTGGCTGCTCTCGCCTGCCCGCACTTGCAGGAACGGGAACACGTAGTTCTCGACGACATCGAACATCTCGGCGGCCGGGCGGTTCTTGAACCTCGACCAGCGCAGCTCTCCGTATCGCCGACCCTCGGCGCGCCCGTCCGGCCAAAACTCCTGCCCCTCAGGAAAGATGTCGTCCTCGATCGGCTGCTTGGTGCGGTTCGCCTTGTTCTCCGCCAGCGTCTGCTGCTCATCCAGAGCCTTGATGAACAGCAGGTAGGTGAGCTGCTCCATCACCTCCAGCGGGTTCGAGATGCCCCCCGACCAGAAGTCGTTCCACACCGCATCGATCTGCCGCTTCAGCTCACCCGTGACCATGGTCACTCCCTTCGGCCGACCCAGCGGCAGCTACGCGTTCGCGGAACTGCGACCGACACGCGCAAGCTCGTATCGCGATCATGAACGGCTCCTTACGTCCGCAACGAACAGGTCCAGCCGGAGCTCTCTCAGCTCCTCGAGCTGAGAGCTCACCGCATCAACGGCGGCAATGGAGTCGTCCAATTCCTGCAGCATCTCTGCGGCTCTGTGCTGATCCTCTAACGGTGGGACTGGAATCTTGAAGGATTGCAGAACTCTGAAGTTCAGTCTCGGCAACGTCGTCCCGGAAGTGTGTCGAGAGACTTGGTCCCTGAACAGGCTGGACTGCGTCCAGATGTAGGTCCACTCGGAGGTGAGCTCGGGACTGGTGGGTCTCACGACTGCGCACTCTCGTCCGAGAACGGCTCCCTCATGATCAGAGGTCACGAGCCTTGACCGCACCCCGTCGCCCGCTAGCGCAACCACCGTGTCTCCAGCTTGCAGGCGCACGGCGTGACTCCCTAGCTCACTTCGGTCAACAAATCTCCGCTGATGAAGGAGATTCGCGACGATTTCGGCCATTCCGAACAGAGGCACACCACCCTCGGAATCCTTGCGGCCTGGCGGAGCAGAACCGCGCAGGACCGTCGCCACGCCTTCGAGGTCACGGTTCGGCTCCTCCCACTTCAAGCCACCCTTGCGCGGCGTCCAATTGCGAAATCGATTGACTGCGTCCGCCGCTTCGGTGGCGGAGGTCGGCAGAAGCGTCCGAACTAGCTCCGCGCGTTCGCGAAGCTCGTCCACGTTCACCTCGACTTCCGGGCGGTACCGCTTCGGATCCAAGATTGCACCGTTTTCGATCACCTGTGTGATGTCGACAGCCCAAGCGATCTCAGAATCCATCTGCTGACCGCGCTCGTGTTCGTGCACAACGGCTACCAAACGGTCAATGTCGCTTGGATCGAAGGAATGCTGCGATCGGCCAGTGGTTCCCAGCTTCGAGGCATCGACGAGGAGGACGGACGTGGCGGTGGGCAAGGGGGGACGGAGCACCCAAAGCGCCAGCCGAACAGACGTGTCGGCGCGCAACCGGCCCGGCAGCCCAATGACCGCTTCGACTACTCCCGCTTGAATCATTGCTCGTCGTACCCGCTCGTCGGTCCCGCTTCTGGAGACTGCTGGGGCACTCGTGAGTACCAAAGCCCGCCCGTTCTCAGCAAGACACTGAGTCGCCAGCTGGACCCATGCCAGATCCGCGCTTCTGGGCGACGGCGCGCCATAGGTCCAGCGGTCGTCCAAGTAGACGTCTGCATCGGCCCAGTTCTTCTGACCCAACGGTGGGTCGACGAGAACCAGATCAGCCTTAGGGAGATCGCTTCGCGGGATCCGGAACGCGTCCTCAAGCCGCAGGTCTGCTGCGAGGCCCGAAAGCAGGAACCTCGAGCGGGCCATCCTCAGGGCGACGTCGCTGATCTCGAAACCCATGAGACGGGCATCTTGCGAGACACCGCTATCGAGGCGGAACGCCGCTGATGTCAACAGCCCTCCTTCGCCGCATGCGAGATCGCATACAACTCCGTCTCGGTCGCCCGCCAGTTGGAGCATCAGCTGCACGACATCACGCGGCGTGGAGTGCTCACCACGAAAGCGGTTGACGCGGTGCGCACGGTCGAGTCCTTCTTCCAGGAGCTCCAGGCGTTTGGCCGATGTGCTCGCCGCGTTGTCGAGGTCGTAGATCAGCGAGGCGACCAGCTCGATGTTCGCCGCAGCTGCATACTGAAATCCAGGAACGATCAGGTCCCTGAGACTTGGGTTCTCGTCCTCGATTCTGGCTGCCGCTCTGCGCAGCTCTTCGGCAAGCGCCTGGAGAGACTGCCGACATAGCGCACCCCAAGAATCTGGGGGTCGGACGCTCGTCGGAGTCAACGGCTCATCGCCACCTAGCTGCGCCCGTGCACAGACCTCGAGATACACGAGGGCTGCCGCGAGGAGTTGGCTGACCTGGTCAGGGGCAAGTGGACCTCGTAACCCGTCGACCAGAGACCAGATTCGGACGCCGGCTGGCGCAGGCCGGTCGATCTTTCCGTTCTCGACTAGCCAACGCTCGACTTCACCTAGGTCAAACGTGCCGCCCGAGTCAGGGACTGGAAAGTCCGAATGGCGCTTACGCCAATTCCCAACCGCCGATCGTCCGACACCCGCGATCTCGGCAATCTGCTGGATGCCAACGGTGACCCGACTCTCTGATGCGCTCATGCCGACTCCAGTGTCTCGACATGAGACGCCTGGAGGCGCGGCAACAGGACGTGTTGCCGGGAGGCGAACCGCAGAGTGCGCGAGAGGCTCTCATGGCGCGCGATGACCGTGACGCTGACGCCCTGCATCCCGAGCCGGGCAACGGCGTCGGTGAATATCGCGTCTCCCGAGGCGACCACGACATGCCGGAATCGCTCCGCTACGCGCTCACCCGCGATCACGCCTAGCAAGGCGAGGTCTGCGCCGTCCTTGCCGGAACGTGGAACGAGACGTGCCCGAGGCCACTCCCACGCGACCGAGCCGAACGCGTGATGGCTACACGCGACGACAATCAAGTCGCCGTAGCGGACGTACCTCCCCTCGTAGTGGTCTCGGACTTCTCGAACCTGGGCAGTCGTGGGATCCGGCGAACCGACGAGGTTCTCGATGTCAATCAGATGAATGGTTCGGTGTTGTGTGGTTTCCATGCGTCCAAGCATACCACGCTGCGGACCGTGACACAACATCACAACACTTGTGATATAAACAATATCTTCTGGATTCTTTGCGAATGTCTTCAGAATGTCGTGCCACCCCCAATCGAGGTGCCGACCTGCCCATGGTTCGGGGCAGCTTGTGCGCGGCAACCGTGCCGATCGATGCCTGGGTGACAGACTCGATCCCGACTCGCGGGTCACGGCATGAGCAGCCAGCTGCCGACGCCAGTGCAGTTCGGGGTAACTCGTTGAGCACGACGATCTCGTCGCCGTCACGAATCCGCAGCTGGTCCACCACAACGAGGTCGTTCATGCCTCAAGCCGGTCGCAAGTGCCCGACAGCAAGTCCTGTCACAGCCCCTCGACAGAATCGCCGAAGTGGACTCCACTCAGGCCCTTAGGCCACAACGATGGCACCTAGGCGATCGGATTGAGGCGACGCCCGCGCGTGCCAGTCCGAGTTGCGGCCAAGCGGCCTCTGTTAGCCGTTGGAGAGCATCCGCTGGGAGCGCTCGATTCGCTGGCGTAGCCCGTCTCGGAATTCGGCATCGCGCTTCCGTTCTTGGATGTGGTTGTCAATCGCGGCACGGATTACTTGCGACACCGGCTGGCCGTCAACGGCAGCGACGGTGGCTAGGTCGTCTGCCTGTTCAGTCGAGAGGCGGATCGTCATGGCCTTGTGGGGACGCATGTCCGCATTCTGGCATGTGGCGCGAATGCCGCGAGTCATGCTGACACGCTGCTATTTTGATACCAAGCCACCACCGAGAAGGAGATGAACTGTGCAAGACACACTCAACGCAGGTGACAAGCCCGAGGGCATTCCCGATCCCAAGGGATTTCGTATTCGCATCGACCGCACGGACTACACCGTGACGCAGGAGAAGCTCAGCGGAGCCGAGCTGCGTCGCGTACCGGACCCTCCGATCTCAGAGGATCGTGACCTGTACCAAGTCGTGCCCGGTCACGAGGATCTCAAGATCAAGGACGACGACACCGTCCACATGCACGACGGCCTGCGGTTCTTCACTGCACCGAACACGATCAATCCGGGCCGTTGCCGGCCCGACAGCCTTTTGGCGTAGGTGACGTAGTGACGCTTCCGAACTCCGAAGTCTCGTTCCTGTCGAGTCTTGGCACGGAATACGACGTACTCGCCGAGGGCGGGATGACCTGCGTTGTCCTGCGGGAATGGCCGCTCCCTCCCGGCTTCAACCGTGCCTCCAGCGATTTGCTGCTGAGACTTCCAGCTGGCTTCCCGGACACCGCGCCGGATATGTGGTGGTTCTCCCCGGCGGTGCTGACGGAGGCTGGCACGTCGCTGCCGAACACTCAGTCGATTGAGCACTACCTGGGCCGTGAATGGCAGCGCTGGTCGCGGCATCTGAATCCCGGCCAGTGGCGGTCAGGCGTCGATGGCTTGGAGAGCTACCTCGCCCTCATTCGACGGGATCTCGAACGCTGGGTGCCAGCGCCAGCTCAATGACGATCACGCTAGTTCTTCCCGAATCGATCGCCGATGAGCTGACTTTCGCATTGTCCGACGATGTCGAGACCGGCGGCGTATTGCTCGCTCGCCACACGCCGACGCCGTGTGGCGATGTGCGTTTGTTGAGCCACTCGCTGCTGTGGGTTCCGGAGGATGCATACCGAGTGCGCAGCGGCACCGAGTTGATCGTCACCTCGGAGGGTTATGTTCCCGCGTTGGCGGCCGCTGAGCAGAGCGAGTCCATCCCCATTTGGGTTCACACGCACCCTGGCGTCGGCTCCTCTCCGATGCCGAGCGGCCGTGATCACATCGTTGACGCCCAGCTGGGCGATCTCTTTCGACTCCGATCGGGGAGTCCTTGGTACGGAGCGCTCATCGTCAGCCGCGCCGGCGTCGGCTTCAGCTTCACGGGTCATCTTGAGACTGAGGACCTACGCGAGCAGATTGACCGGCTGTGGATGACCGGTTCGCGCCTCGCCCTTGCGCAGAACTGGTCACAGCCGACGGCTAGCGCAGGCGAGATGTTCGATCGCAGCATCAGAGCGTTCGGTGGAGCAATTCAATCGGCCCTCGGGCATCTGCGGGTTGCGGTCGTCGGCTGCGGCGGCACGGGATCGGCTGTCATCGAGCAGCTCGTGCGTCTCGGCGTGCGCCACCTGCATCTGTTCGACCCCAAAACGCTGACGAGCAGCAATGTGACACGCGTCTACGGATCGACACCGGGTGACATCGGCCGGGCCAAGGTCGACGTCGCAGCGTCGCATATTGCCCGCATCGCTCCAGATGCACATGTCGAAGTTCATCGGCACCCGATCACTCGTGAGGCGGTAGCGCGTCACTTGACCGATGTCGATGTGATCTTCGGTTGCACTGACGACAACGCCGGGCGACTGGTGCTGTCACGCATCGCCACTTACTTCATGACGCCTGTCATCGACTGTGGGGTGCTGCTGAGCAGCAACGACGAGGGAATGATCGACGGCATCTACGGGCGCATCACTGTTCTCGGTCCAGGCGCACCCTGTCTGATCTGCAGAGGCCGCATCGACCTGCGACGCGCCGCTGTCGAATCCATGTCCCGCCAAGAGCACGAACGGCTCGCCGAGGAGGGATACGCGCCCGGGCTGCCCCAGGTCGAGCCCGCAGTAGTCACCTACACCACTCAAGTCGCAGCCAGCGCCGTCAGCGAATTGCTCGAACGACTCGTCCAATACGGACCCGCGCCGGCTCCCAACGAACTGCTTCTCCGACTGCACGAGCGAGAACTCTCCTTCAATCGTGAGCAACCAAGCCCCGGGCACTATTGCGAACCCAGCGCAGGCAAGATCGGTCGCGGCATGACCGAGCCGTTTCTGGAGCAGCTGTGGCAGTCCTGAAGCGCCTGCTGAGGTGGTGCGTCACCGCAACTGTTCCGCGGCGCCGTTGGCGGCTAGTCACCACTGTCGCAGCCGGTGACGAAATCCCCGAGTCGCTGCCGAAGCGAGGCGTCGTCCTCGTCGGCGCGTCCAACCAGCCTCAATGGGTGGTCTTCGACTGCCCATGCAAGAACGGCCACCGCCTCATGCTCAACCTCGACACACGCCGCTACCCGTGCTGGCAGATCACCGAATCACGCCCGCTCTCAATACGGCCCAGCGTCGACGCGACCTCAGACGCGAGGCGCTGCCATTTCGTGATGCACAGAGGAAGAGTCCGCTGGGCAGCGCCGAGATCGTCCTACGAAGCAAGGAAGCGACGGATATGACCGACTCAGACGATGCTCACGACCCAGCCGACTCCGAGGCGTATGTCAAAACGCCGCTGTTCGCCGCTTCGAATTCGCCGCGGTACGAGCGACAAGCTCTCATCCGGCAAACCCAGCGGGCAACCGGCAATCGCCTGATCTGCTACATCGGCGGCTCCCAATCGCCGATCACCCGCGACGACGTGTTGCCGTTCCACGACCTGCTGCGCAACATCGACAAGAACACCAACATCGACCTTCTCCTGCACACCATCGGTGGAGACATCGATACGACCGAGAAGATCGTCAACATGATCCGCGAACGAGTCGAATCGGCATCGTTTCGCATCATCGTGCCCGACTTCGCCAAGAGCGCTGGAACCCTCATGGTGTTGGGGGCTGATTGCGTGGCCATGAGCGACAGCTCTGAACTCGGCCCAATCGACCCGCAGATAATCCGAGTGGAAGGTGACGGGCAGACGGTCCCAGTTTCCGTCCAGCATCACTTAGTGGCGTATGACGAATACGCAAACCGGCTCGCCGCGGCACCCGACGACCCAGTGGCGAAGCTCATGCTCCAGAAATTCGACCCCGCCGTCCGCCAGAGCTACATGGGAATCAACGAACGCGCGCGCAAGATGGCGGAGAAATTCCTCGCCCAAGGCATGTTCGCTGACGGCACGGGCAATTCCACTGGCGCAGTGAGCGAATTGCTCAACACCAAGCAATGGCACACGCACTCGCAAGTGATTTCGTGGCGGGATGCCATAGACCCTCGAATTGGCCTCAAGGTCGACTACATGGACCCTCACAGCGAGCACTGGCAGATGTTCTGGCAGCTCTACTGCATGCAACGCCTCGCGCATGAACCCAACCAGAAGCTCTTCGAATCCGATTTCGTCTCGCTGATCATCTGACGCATCGCGGAGCACGAGGGTCTTCCATGCGCCCTTGCCCCGAAGATCCCGTCAGTGCCCGGACCGGCACCGAGGCAGCTTGGAATTCCGGGTCAGCGGGGACTGAGCTCCGGCGGTGAGAGGTCGATCTTCAGGCGGGCTGTCAGCTGTAACAGTTCCTCGTCGGTGCGGTCGGCGCTGAGGAACTCGACCAGCTCTTCTTGGCGCGGTTGGCCGAATGCGAGACGGTAGGCGGCGAGTGCTCTGCGTAGCTGCGACACGGCTGCCGCGTCACGACTGAACGGCAGCACGGGCACGTGGCGTTGGATCTTCGCCGGACCTTCGTCGGCTGGGCTCTCGTTGAAGACCCAGTAGGGCACGATCGCCCCGTCGCTGTTCGGGCTCGCTTCGGCCGCTACTTCGAAGAGCTCGGTCCAGAGGTCGCTGTGGGGCGCCACGCCGTTCGCTAGCAAGGTCGGCCCGAGCGTCGCGGCGAGGTTCCGGCGCACGGCGTGGCCCTTGTAGCGATGCACGCGTCCCTCGCGTTGCTCCAGGTCGACGGGGTTGGTGGGCAGGTTCCAGTGGACGACTGCGTGACACCACAGGTGGAAGTCGAGACCCTCTTGCCCGACTGAGGTGGAGGTGAGCACGAACGGCCAGAACGGGGAATTGAACGCACGTGACACCGCCTCGATCCGGGCCTCGCCGCCTTCGTCGAGTGTCTGGTTGCCGAACGCGACGGCGAACCTCGTGCGCAGCCGGTGTTCCTCTAACAGGGTGCTGAAATAGTCGGTGTTTGGTGCTCGCGTTGGTTGGGTGGGCGCGGGACACTGTGGGGATGCGTGGAACTGTTGATGCCCAGATGGCGATGCTGTCGACGTTGTCGACTGAGGATCTGATCAGCGCGGATCATCCGATACGGCGGATCAGGGCGTTGGTGGAGGGGGTGCTTGAAGAGCTCGACGGTGAGCTGGGGGCGATGTATGCGGATCGGGGCCGGCCCAGCGTGCCGCCTGAGGTGTTGTTGAAGGCGTCGGTGTTGATGGCGTTGTACTCGGTGCGCTCGGAGCGGGCGTTCTGCGAGCGTTTGAGCTACGACATGTTGTTCAAGTGGTTCTTGGGGTTGCGCATCGACGAGCGCTCTTTTGACGCGTCGACGTTCTCGAAGAACCGCGAGCGGCTGTTGGATCATGAGATAGCGGATCGGTTCTTCGCTGCTGTGGTTCGGCGGGCTCAGCTGCGCCGGTATTGCTCGAGCGATCATTTCAGCGTGGACGGCACCTTGCTGGAGGCGTGGGCGTCGCACAAGAGCTTCAAGCCCAAAGCCGCGCCCGGCGGCGGCGAGCCGGGCAAGGGCCGCAACGCCGAGGAGGACTTCCGGGGCGCCCGCCGCCGCAACGACACCCACCAGTCCACGACCGATCCCGAGGCTCGCCTGTATCGCAAGTCGAAAGGGGCCCCGGCGATGCTCGCTTTCATGGGGCACCTGATGGTCGAGAACCGCAACGGCCTCATCGTCGACGCCGAGCTCACCCAAGCAGACGGCTACGCCGAGCGCGACACCGCCGCCGCGATGCTGCGACGAGCCCCCCGACGGCGGCGGCGGCGCACCGTCGGCGGCGACAAGAACTACGACACCAAGGGATTCGTGGCCGACGCCCGCAAGGCCGGGTTCACGCCCCACGTCGCCCAGAACACCACCAGGCGGCGCTCCGCCATCGACCGGCGCACCACCCGCCACGACGGCTACACGATCTCTCAACGGGTCCGAAAACGCGTCGAGGAGCCCTTCGGATGGATCAAGACCATCGCCGGAGGACACAAGCTGCGACACAAAGGACAAGCCCGCAACCGGGCCTGGTTCCTCATCGGCGCCGCCACCTACAACCTCGTCCGCATAGCCACACTCGACACCGACACCACCTGAGCAGACACCCCGACCGGCCCGACAGGGCCAACGTCGCCCCGCACCGCCAGCCAACACCACCACCCCAACCCTCACACAAACCCGAACCAGCACCCAAACCCGCCCAAACCACCGAATTTCAACAGCCTGCTAATGCGAACTCTTGGCCGTTTGCCGCCTGTTTGGGAATGTCGACACGGAACGACGTAGTGCGAAGGCTCAGCGCCTCCTCGACCTTGTAACCGATGTCGTCGGCTGCGGCAGTGCGTTGCTCGTCGTCGGTCAGGTTCAGATGGCCGAGCCAGTCGCGCAGCACGTGGCAGTGCTCGTCGAGCACGGCCTGGAGGTTGCCGTCGATCGCATGTCGCACCACATCGCGCCAGTACCGCTCGACGCCGACCTCGCCATCGGAGTCATCAGGCCTCCCACGCACGACGACGCCAGTGATCTCGGGTGCGTTGAAGAAGCGCCGGAACGCCTCGGCAATCCACGCGGCGTTCGAGACCGTCCATTCGTGCGAAATGGGGAGGCCGACTGCAGAGCTGACCGCCCGCAAGGCGCACTGCGCCGGTCCGCCGATCGCAACCTCGGCGAGCACCTCTGCGAGATCGTCGGGCGGGCGACCGAGAGCGGTGTGCCCGTAGCTGACCATCTCGCGAGCCTCGGCGAGATGCGCGACGAACACCTGGCCGACGTTGTCGCCCTCCCAATACTGGGCGCCGTTGGAAGCCAACAACAGGTCTGTGGCCGAACGGTGCCGCTCGCGGTCGAGGAACAGGGGCGCAGCCCAGTACCAGCGCCGATCGACGACGCCATCTGCAGGCGCCGACCGGATGAGCGGCACGATGGCATCTGCGACCTGCGCTTCCACCTCGGCCAGCACCGCCGAGACATCGCGTCCGCCGCCTCGGGCCAACCGGCGCGGATCACCCAGTTCAGCGAGGCTCGGGCTGGGCCACACAAGCAGGAACGCCGTCATGGTGGCGGCCCGCCGGGTGCCTCTTGCCTCCCCTGCCCGGGCGATGCGCGCCGCACGTTCACTGGTGCGGAAGTCGAGGCGCGAGCCTCCCCGCTGGTGGTACTCGGCGGTGTAGTTGTGGTTGCGGCCGGCGAAGGCGTGCCGCTCGGCCTCCAAGCTGACCAATGACGAGACGACCTTCGGCACTACCGCCCAGCCCGAGAAGATCAGCCGTTTCGTGAAGCCAGCCGCCTCCGGCGATTCGTACACCGAACCGGTGTCGTAGTAGCGGAGCGACGGCGGCACCCACAGCAGCTCGAACGCCCGATGCCGCTCCAAGTCCTCGAGCAGCCAGCGAAGGCGACCGTTCTGAGGGTCGATGCGCTGGTACGCCTCGACGTCTTCCCAGCTCAGCAGGCCGGGACCAGGGTCGAGCCGCCCTTCGTCGGCGAGCCGGCCGTCGGCTGCAGCCTGCCTGACAGCTTCCTTCAGCTTGTACCGCTCCATGAAGTTGACGAGATACGGGCCCGATTTCCAGTACTCGGTGGGCTCGTGATGCTCGACCGTTTCCGCAAGGTCGCCGATTCGCAGGTAGGCCCGGAGGTCGTCGGGGGCGACCGTCACCTGAGCCTCGTGCTCGGCGAGCATCCCGTCACGGCTCGGCGTGGCTGCGAGGCGTTCCATCCGTGACATCACCCGGCAGAGGTCTGTGCTGATGTCGGCACAGATCGCCTCGGCATTCGGCAGCGACTCCGCAGAGGTGAGCGCGGAGCGGAGACTGGCGAAGCGCTGCCTCAGCCGGTCGACTCGCGCTTCGTCCTGGAACAGGAACGTGCACGTGTCGAGGAAGTCCGCGTAGTGGTCGCTGTCGATCTCGTCGGCCGTCGTGTACATGCGGTACGGGGTGGCCGACAGCAGCAGCGTTCGTGTGAGGCGACCGGTGACGCTGTCCTTGTAGTCGAACAAGCGGTGCGCCAGCTCGGCGGCGAAGTTGTCCGGGTCGGGACGCAGCAAGTCCTTGAACCGCTGGAACTCATCCAGCACGACGAGGTCGGGCTCGAGTGCCGCGATGCCGACGATCGCCAGGATGCGCCGGACCTCGCCGATCAGCACGCTGCGGTCATCCCACAGGTCGCCGGGAAACGTTCGCTTCCACTTCAAGCCGTCGACGAGCCGGTCGAAGAGCCCGCGGAGCGTCGGTTGGCCGTGGCGGCGGCGTGACTTCTCGGCTTCCGCCAGTTCTTCGGCGAATGCCTTGCGTGAACTGGTGATCTTCGGCCGGTACCAACGCTCCCATGAGCGCAAGCGTCCATCGGGGTCGCCGGCGGTGACGCCCTCCCAGAAGATCCTCCGAGCCGGTCCGGTCATGACGTCGGCGCCCCACAGCGCCCGCAGGAAGGTGTACGCCAGGCAGCGCTCTTTGAACTGGCCGGTGCTGCGACCGAACTTCAGCGACGTCCCAGGTGTGATGGCGATGAGATTGATGCCCGGCTGCGTGCCGTGGCCCTCGTTCAAGGCAGTGAGCGGCAGCATGGCGAGCCGACCGACATCTTCGAGCGGTTCGATGCCTTTGGGGACGAGCTTGCGAAGGTTCTGGCGGGCGATGGCCGCGTTCGAGCAGACGTAGACGATGTCGTGGCGGGTGTCGCCGATCTTGCCGAGATGGTCGATGACCTGTGCGATCACGCCCTTGGCAATGTGGGTCTTGCCGAGGCCGACTTCGTCGGCGACCAGGAACCGGTAGGCCGGGTCGTGCTCGTCGAACATCCGCTGGAAGGTCCAGCGAGCGGTCCGCTGTTGGAAGTCCTTCAGGTCGCCGAGGACGGCTTCGACGTCGACGTGCCCCTGCGTCATCGGGCTGGTGCTGCTTCTGGTGCCGCCGCGGTGGCACTCGGGGCGGGCCCTGCCATCGCCACGTCGAAGATGGCCTTCCAGAGTTCGGCGAAGCCCGCCGGCAGCGCGTCGTCGGCAGCGAGATCCGACACGAGCGGGTGGAGCCCCGCCAGCTTCGCGGGGTCTTTGCGCATGGTCCGCAGCAGCTTCTCCAGCACCGGAAGCGCGGCGATGCCGGAACTGTCGTCCCAGGGCTCGGCGCTGGCCCGCTCGACCGCGTCCAGCAGCTCTAGCTGGCTCGGGTCCTCATCGAGCAGCGCCAGCAGATAGCGGAAGAAGCGTTCCGCGTTGCCGATCAGGGAGCGCAGCAGGAACCGTTCCCGATGCTCAGGCACGCCGCGCAGCGGGACGGGCACCACGAACTCGGTCGTCGCGCCGTCGTCTTGAGCGAGTTCAAAGGCAAGAAAGCCGCTCATGGCTTCGAGGCTCGTCTCGAACCGCTCGTCCAGAGGGCTGCCCGCAGTCACTTGGCGCCGATTCCCCGCCGACGAGAGCGGCCAGCAGTGGATAACTGTGTTATCCACGCTCGGCAACGGTGCGCTCGTGCGGTACGTGACCGCCCACTCGGTTCCGCTCTCCTCCACGAGCCCCTCGATCTGCAGCCGACCGATGGCGACGCGCGCACTATCCAGTACCGAGGTGTCGGGCAGCGGGACAGGCCCGTTCTTGGGGCGGGTGTACGAGATGAACCAGTCACGCAGGCCGGGCTCATCTTCGGTGCCGCCGCACAGCTTGTCGATGCCAAGCGTCGCGGCGGGTCCCATCAGCTCCACGAGGATCTCGATGCTGGTATGGAAGGCCGACCGGGTCGCATTCGCTGAACCCACGAATAGGCGCGCCCGGTCGCCGGTCTCGAATGCGAAGACCTTGGCGTGCAGTCCTGCGAGCGGCTGGCCCGGATCCTGTGGCGACGTCTGATCTTCTGGGGCGGCGAACTCGATCGGGCTGCCGTCGTCGAACGTGTACGTCGTGCCCACGTTGGCGAGAGCGGTTGGCTTCAGGGAATCGAGCCATGCCTCCAAGCTCACGAGTTCGGTGATGGGGTGCGGATGCACGGAGGAGAAGAACCCATCGCTCACGAACGGGGAGATGACCAGTGATCGGTCGGCGTCGGCTGGGAAAGGCGAACCTGTCGGCGACGAATGCCGGCCGTCGAGACCGAACACGTGGACCCGCAGGTCCTCCACGCCGTCCGGCAGAGCGAACGTGGCTGTCTGCAGCGCTGCGGTGAGAGATTGGACGCGTCGCCGGTGGACCTCGGCGACGTCGTGGACCGCTGCTTCGAGCAGGCCTTCGAACAGCTCCCCGACAGGCTCAAGCCGGGCGCCGCTTGCACCCGGGGTCTCATCGAGCCGGAGCACGGCATCCCAGCTCGGGTCGAACGTGAGATTGCGGCTGGCCACCAGCACGCGCAGGCGCTGCTGGCGGACTTGGCCGTTGGGCACGTCCTCGCAGGCCTCGTAGCGCAACACCCACACTTTGGGATGCACGATCCCGCCGCGTGGTGCATCGACCGGAATCACTGCTCCTTCGAGGAATGCGAAGACCCGCCGGGACGGCGGCACAGCGGTGTAGCCGGCCTGGTTGAACACGGTGATCTTGCTGGCATGGGAGCGGAGGGCGTGCAGCAGCTCGACGGGCTCCAATTGCTCGTCGTCGGCGAGCATGCCGTCCGGCCCGGTGAGCGCAAACGCCGCCGGCGCAGCCAGCAGTGCCCGAAGATCGAGCGTGTAGGTGACGGCCATCGCCGACTCGATGCGGAACCCCGCTGGAGGACGCATCGCGCCGATGAGCGTCAGGCGGTTCGTGGGCTGGAGCATCAGGCGCGTGGCGTCGGCGGCGCGACAGCGGGTGTTGGCGGGTCGATGGGTTGGCGCATCAGGTGTGTGCCGCCAGCGCCGCAGCGATGTCACGCATGTAGCTCTGCGTGATGCCCCAGCGATAGTCGAACTGCCCGCCGACACCGAGTCCGTTCCAGTTCTCCAGCGCAGAGCGGTGCGCCAGTCGGGCCCGTTTCGACTTCAGGCGGAGCTCGCGGTCGCGGATTCTGCGGTGGACCGCTGAATCTTCGGCGAATCCCTCGGGGTCGTCGGCAATTCGCCCGACCATGGCGTTCACGAATTCCTGGACACCGAGGTTGACGCCGTAGTCGTGCAACAGGGCCCAGAATGCGGGCAGGTCGGCGGCCCACGCACGGACGTCGTCGATCCGTGCAGCGATCCGGTCACTCCAATCTTCGAGGCGTGCGAGCTCGTTCGTCTCGAGCTCGTCCGTGTCCCAGGCCAGCTCTTCTCGGGCCTGTCGTGCCACCAGCACGTTGTAGAGATGCTGCGGACCGGCGGTCAGCTCGGAGAAGTTCTGAGCATGGCGGAGGATCTCGACGAGCTGACCCGGCATGTTGTCAGCAGGCAACTCCCACGGGTAGTCGACGTCTTCTGCCGCTTGCGGCGTCGCGCACAGCACCGCCAGCAGCGTGCCCGCGTGGCGGCGCCGGATGTGATCCACCAGCACCTGTGCCTCTTCGAGAGTCAGTTCGAAGGCGATGTCCGCCTGCAGGAAATCGTCTGGAGGTGGCGGGAGTTGCGCCCACATCGAGACGGCCCGCGTCGTGGCGTTGTCGTCGTCGTCACGATCCGGCTGATGCCTCCCGATAGCAGCGGCGCGCTGGCCGTACTCGGAGATGCTGAGGTCCATGCGCCGCAGGCCCCACGTCCACAGGCCGCCCCAGTAGGCGTCGCTCGGCATGCGCTTCAAATTCCGGCCGGCGGTGAAGCCGATGACGCCTTGGTTGTGCCCAAGGTGACGGAGACAATCGATCAGCCGTGCCTCGTCGTCACGCAACCTGCGCGCGAAGTCGGCTGGCGCCACCCGTTGGGCCTCAAGCCCAGCGCAGATCCATGGCACGAACATGAAGTAGCGGAGCCTGGTCTGAATCGTCGAGGTACCGGGATTGAGCATCCCCGAGAACGCATCGCGCACCGTGCCTAGACCCAGAACGTCGAGCGTGCCCGGCTCGTCAAGCGCTCGCAGCAGTTCGCCGACCCGCTGGCTCGCCGCACTGTCAAAGTCCAGCCACCCCAGCGAAGACTCGGGAACGTAGTCAGTCGCTATCGCCAAAGAACGACTCCCGAGACCCAATCGCCGGCCCACTTCGCGAGCCCGAATTCTGCCCCAAGTCACCGCTACCCGACCTGAACCAACAGGCCAGCACAGGCCAGTCAGCGCTCGATCTGTTGCCTTCTCGGAGCTTCCGTAGCCTCGCCGCCGCCTCGCAAGGCAGAAAACCGGAGAGCACCATGGCCAAGAAATCAAGCACGACCACCGCCGCAGTCGGACGCGATCCCTCTACCGAACCGATCGCTGCGGGCGTGTTCGCCTTCGAAGGGGACTGGGAATCTGACCTGCGTGACCCGTGGAGCATCGAACCGATGCTCCGCACCCTCCAAGTCATCGGCGAGCTCAAGTGCATCCGCCGCAACGTCGCCACCGTGCCCGAACTGGAGCACTACCTCGACAAGTGGCTCCAGGAGCGCTACGCCGGCTACCAGGTCGGCTACTTCGGCTTTCATGGCGGGCCCGGCAGCCTCTGGCTCGGCGGCAAGCGCTACGTCTCGCTCGAAGACCTCGAAGCCCGCATCGACGGCCGGGCGCAAGGCCGCATCATCCACTTCGGCTCGTGCTCGGTCATGCGGGTCGGCGAGTCACGGCTGACGGCGTTCCAGGAGAACACCGGGGCCCGTGCCGTCATCGGCTACCGCCGCGATGTCCACAGCGACCTCAACTGGGCCGCGTTCGAGATCCTGCTGCTGGAGGCGCTGAGCCGATACCGCCAGATCGGCGCCCCCGCCCGGCACCTACGCGAGAACTACGGCTACCTCTGCGACAAGCTCGGCTTCGCGTACATCTACTGAATCCGACGCAGACACTCGGCTGGCTCCCGCAGCATGGCCGCACACCAAGGTCTCTAGGAATCAACCATGGTCGCCGCGGTTGGGCTCGGCCTCCGAGCCGAACCCTGGATCCCCAACCGAACTATCTCGAAGCGGAGGCCCCGGCGTCGCTATCGTGCAATTCATCGCCGCAGCTTCGGAGGCCACCATGGAACGAGCCGACGTGCTGAAGAACTACGCAGCCTTCGAAGCCATGCGCGCGGAACTCGAAGCAAGCCATCTCGGCAAGTTCGCGGTGCTGCACGACGGCCAGCTCGTCGGAACCTATGCGAGCGTTCGCGAGGCCCGAACTGCCGGCAACGCACGCTGCGGAATCGGCAACTTCACCACCCAGGAGATCCGCTCTGAGCCGATCGAGCTGGGCACCATGGCCGCCGCTCTGGCTTGACGCGGGTGACAACATTCGAGACCGACATCGAGCACGGCCGCTATGTGCGGTTCTATGTGGAAGTCAGCGCTCCGACGAGCCGACAAGCTCCAGCCCGGTACCGAGCGCTCGTCGACACGGGCGCAACGACCTCAGCGGCAACCCGCGATGTGATCAATCGGCTCGGGGTCACGGCGAGCGGCATCGAGTCCGTCAACACGCCCATCGGCCAGGTGCAGACGGATACCTTCGACCTCGACATCGCCCTGCCTGTCAATACGCCCAGTGGAGCCAGCGCATGGGGCGACGGCTACTCATACGGCACACCCCACGCCGTCATCGCAATTGGGCTGGGTCGCCGTATCAGCGACTGCGACATCGTGCTCGGCATGGACGTGCTGTCACGGCTGTGCTTCACCATGTGCGACGGCCGCTTCGAGATGCACTCCTGAGCCGCCTTCGGGCCGGGGCGTGGATCAGCTCGTCCACTCGGCTCGATTGGACCCGGGCCGTCCCGCCCCGGCAAGGAACTCGGCGAAGCGCAGCACCTGTTGCTTGTCGTGATCCGACAGCGCCTCGGTCACCCGAGCGAGGGGCGCATCCACTTCGAACTCGGCGCCCTCCTCCTCAAGCAGCCATGCCACGGGTCGCCGGTACAGACGGCCCAACCGCCTGAGCTCAAGTGATGACACTCGACGCTTCCCCGACTCGATGGCCGACACACTGGCGCGGGGAATGTCGAGCGCAGTCGCGACATCCTCCTGCAGCAGGCCGATGTACTCGCGCGCAAACCTCAAACGTCGCGCAAGCGCCAGCTCCTCGTCGGCGTCTGCATCAGGCACCTCAGCGCTCATGCCCATGTCAGCCGTGTCGATGTCGTCTGATATGACACAGATGTCAGAATATCTGACATCTGTCGATGTTCCGGCACCGCAGCGCCCAGCACCCGTTCGGGTGCCACACACGCTCTGCGAACTCCCGATTCAGGGTGCACTACGGTGCGCGTCGTTCACGCCTGACTGGGAGGGATGGTGGAGTTCGAAGCAGAGACCGCACGCCTGATTCCGATTGCCGGCAGCGCAGGACCCCAAGAGGCCGAGACTCGGGCCGTCTCTGCTTTGCTGGCGGTGCTATCGATTGTGCGGCCGTTCTCAAGGGCGCTCCTCACACCCCTTGGGGCGACCCGCGATGCGCGAGCCTCCATCGAGGTCTACACAGAAGTCACGCATACGACGAGCGACGGCCGTGCTGTACGACCAGACGGATTCGTGCGAGTTGAGTTCGGGCGCCGGAGCAAGTTCGAGGCCCTCGTCGAAGCCAAGACAGGCGACTCCAAGCTTGACGCCGAGCAGATCAGCACCTACGTGGACTTGGCCCGTCAGCACGGCTACGACTGCGTCATCACCATCTCGAACGAGATCGCACCATCACCCGGTGTTCACCCGACAGGACAATTGCGACTGCGGTCCAATTCCAAGGTCAAGGTTCACCACTTGTCGTGGGCAATGATCCTCTCCGAAGCCGTGAAGGAACACGCACATCGCGGTGTCGAGGACCCGGAGCAAGCGTGGATACTCCACGAGCTCATTCGATACCTCGAGCACCCCAAGTCAGGAGCCCTGGAATTCTCCGACATGGGTCCCAACTGGACAGCAGTGCGGGACGGTGCCCGCGAAGGAACGCTCAACCGGCGAGACAACGCTGTGGTTGAAATCTGCCAACGGTGGGACCAACTGCTCAGGTTCGCAGCGTTGAAGCTCGGCAGCGAAATCGGTCACGACGTCCAGGAGGTGATACCGCGGGCACACCGAAATGACGCCCAATTGCGCAACCGAATCTTCGTCGACTCGATGTGTGACGATGGCACGCTGACTGGAGTTCTCCGTGTGCCGGACACGATCGCGGACATGACCGTCACCGCCGACCTCAAGGCTCGTCTCGTGACGACCAGTGCGACGTTCGATGCTCCACGGGACCGGGGTGGTCGCGCTCGCGTCAGCTGGTTGACGCGGCAGTTGCGCGGCACCGAAGAATCGCTGATTGTCGAGACGTACGCGCATGGAGCCAGGGCGCCCACGGCGGCGACGTTGGGCCAGCTGCTCGAGGACTCCCGGGCCGGACTTGGGGAATCCCGCAATGATCCTGTCCGGTTCCGCGTGCTACGCCGATCTGAGATGGGACAGGGCCGTCGCTCGGTTCGTAAGCCCGGTTTCATTGAGGCGATTCTTGATGCCGTAGAGACCTTCTACGGCGAAGTCCTCCAGAACCTGCGCGCCGTGACACCCTCAGCACCGCGCCTCGAACGTCGGACCGATGCTGAAACCACTGGTGCGAGCGCATCGGAAGAACGATCACAGTCGCTGTAGCTCACCTCAGCCGCCGCATACTCATCAGCTAGCCGAGGGTCTCGTTGGTTCCGAACAACTGCGGTCCCCGATTCGTTCCTCACAACCGTTCCGTGCCAGCCAGTCGGCGGCGCCCAACAAGATGTGCAGTTCCTCGTCGTTGATGTGCCGCACGTCACGATGAACATGGTGGCGCGCAATGCGTCTCACAGCTTCGTGCAGGGGTAGCCCCTGATAGTTGCGCTCGTTCGCCATGGGGCGAGTCTTGCGCGCCACCGGCACTCGCCAAGTGGATCCTGTGTGCCCGCTGTGGCGGTTGTGAACGTCACCGGCTGATGCGCAAGCTCGACCCGTGGAGCATCGAACCGATGCTCCGCACCCTCCAAGACATCGGCGAGCTCAAGTGCATCCGCCGCAACGTCGCCACCGTGCCCGAACTGGAGCACTACCTCGACAAGTGGCTCCAGAAGCGCTACGCCGGCTACCAGGTCGGGTACTTCGGCTTCCATGGCGGGCCCGGCAGCCTCTGGCTCGGCGCCAAGCGCTACGTCTCGCTCGAAGACCTCGAAGCCCGCATCGCC
The DNA here is from genome assembly GCA_965116715.1 of Acidimicrobiales bacterium. Lineage (GTDB taxonomy): Bacteria > Actinomycetota > Acidimicrobiia > Acidimicrobiales > Poriferisodalaceae > Poriferisodalis. The sequence goes on along the minus strand of OZ220724.1, from coordinate 2,602,354 downwards.
GGCCGGGCGCAAGGCCGCATCATCCACTTCGGCTCGTGCTCGGTCATGCGAGTCGGCGAGTCACGGCTGAAGGCGTTCCAGGAGAACACCGGGGCCCGTGCCGTCATCGGCTACCGCCGCGATGTCCACAGCGACCTCAACTGGGCCGCGTTCGAGATCCTGCTGCTGGAGGCGCTGAGCCGATACCGCCAGATCGGCGCCCCCGCCCGGCACCTACGCGAGAACCACGGCTACCTCTGCGACAAGCTCGGCTTCGCGTACATCTACTGAATCCGCTCGGCGAACGAGCTATTCGAGTAACGAGGCGAGCCGACGCCCTCCTGGCGAACCGACGAGCCGCAACTCGGTTTCGGCCCGCGCTACCAGATCGAGGGGCGGGACGGCCGGTGCGTTGGCCAACTGGGCATGGACAATTCGGTCCAAGCCGGCACCGACGAGAGCGAAGGACGTTCGGGCAGTGGCCGTCAGCGCCGCTGAGCGGAACGAACCCGAGTGCGCGATCACATTCCGCTGGTTGTAGAGGCGTCTCAGAGATTCTGAGACGTATCGCTGAATCCGGCGTAGACACTCGGCTGGCTCCTGGAGAACGGCGCGCAGACGTTCCTGCGCCGCGAGATCGCTGGCATCACTGAGGGCCAGCGTGTTGCCCGCGAGGAGGTGCTCCTCCACCAAACAGACCCGCGCATGGTTGCTCGGCGCTTGCTGCAATTCAACGGCCAGCTGGTCATCACCGTTGTCAACGTGCGCATAGGCGAGGGGTGTCATCTCGGCTCGAGGAAAAGAGCAGGTGATGAGCGCCGCAAGACGGTCGGCTGCTTGGTGGTATCCCTGCTCGCCAGCTCGGATGAGCAAGCCTTCGATGGCTGCCCATCCGCCCGTGACCGCGGCCCCCGGACTTGAGGAAGCCATGTATGACGCGAGTTGAAGCGCATCGTCGAGTTCCGTGGCGAGAGCGCCGTCGAATCGATAGACCGAGCCCTGCCGATCGAGGCTCCCGACCTCCACCTGGTACTGAGGCGGCCGGAGTTCATAACAGCGATCGCTGCCCTTGACCCATGCCCACCCCGACAACTCGATGCCTCGATTGCGAATGCGTGCGATCCTCGCGCGAGCGTCGGCAAGCGTGAGAATGGACTGAGCAGCCTCAATCGCCGCCCACGGATCCCTCCCGACGACACGCACGACGAAGCCCCCGTTCTGGCGGCGACGTGGCGCCCGCGGGGCGTGCTCGCTCAGCCAAGCAGAAGCCTCGGGTGCATTCTTCCATTCCAAATCCCCTGAAGGCTGGGCGGCTTGGACGTACTGCGCCGCGCACGGCACGAATACCTCAATGTCCCGAGGGCGCATTTCGGAGTCCATTGCCGCGATCGCGTCAGTGAGCACCGCCAGCGACCCGAAGTCGTCGCGATGGCGCTGAAGCCACCGGTAGAGGTGGTCGCTGCTCAGGCCTGCGTCGAGCAAGTGCGACGCGAGAGCGCGTGCAACGAACTCGACCGGCTGCTCGGCGGGCGCTTGGCACCAGCGTTCGCAGTACTCATCTTCCGCCCTGCGAATGAGGTGCCTGAGGTCATCGAGCGTCGAACTCGACAGGTTCTTGACCGAGTTCTTGTCGAATTCGCTGAGGGTCAGGTCGAGCTGTGCCGCCAGATGCGCCACCCCTGGATCGCATTCAGCCTCGCGCCGGGCGGTCTCGACGACGTACTTGAGACCGTCGATGCTTGGGACTCGTCCATCGAGACAGCCTTCGGCATATTCCGCGACCTCGCGTAAGGCGAGCACGGTCCCCACGTTCCACAGCCGTCGGTGCCACGGCGAACGGCGTGCAAAGAACTCCTCAAGCCGACCGCACACAAGGGCCATGTCGGATTCGACCAGTGCGCGCGTTTCTGACATGCAGGGCCTATGCTGGTTGCAGGCCGATGCGCAGCATGCGTCGGCCAAGGGCTAGACCGGGAGGAGCCGCCTTCGGGCCGCTCCTCCCTTTGTCGTTCAGGCACCAGTGCGGAAGACAAGTGCGACGACCCCGGGACGAGCGGCATCTGCTCACACCTGGAGCCGTTGGCCGCCGTCGTATTCGCACGTTGCCAGCGTAGAGCCATTTGCTTGAAAACCACTGAAAATTACTTCAGTTATGCATAGCAGAGAATTGCTGCGGTGTAGCCGGCAATCCGAACAGTTCACGGATTCAATGCCAACTGCTCTGGCAGCCCAAGCTCTCTGCGACCCTGACACTCACAAACTGCAATCACGCAGCCAATGAGCTCTCGAACTCGACCGCGTCCCTGAAGGCATTCGCAGTGAAGCCCGGGTACAGCTCGGCGACCGCCGCGTAGTCGCCGAGGCTCTCGTAGAGAGCGGCCGCGGACAGGGTCGTGATGCGAGACCCCGCGAGATGCGGCTCGCCAGAGACCCGCCCAGGAACGATGCGAAGGTTCGGGCGGGGACGGATGAGGTCGGGTCCCCGACGGTCGGCGACATCGAACGGACCTAGCAGATCCAGCGACTCCGGCATCGCTGCTTGCCCCGCACGATGAGGGATTCCGTCGACGTCCACCCAGATCTTGCCGGAGCCATCGACCCGCAACGGCGGCGTCAGCCGGCCGCCGCTGTCGTCCCAGATGTCCAATCCGAGCTGCTCCAACTCGGTGAGGGCCTCTCGCACACGCGGCATCGGGCTCGCAGGAACGCTTCCCTCGGTCTCGAACTTCGGATGCCGCAGCCAATAGACGATGCGCAGCGCCATCAAGTCGGCGTAAGACCAGAGCTTCACCCTGGTCGGCGACACCGACGGCGTCACCAGCCCGTTGCGGGCCCAGAGGTACACCGTCGACTGCGGCACGCCCGACAGGGCCGAGGCGCGATGAGCCTCGTAGTAGCCGTCGAATGCGGCGTTCAAGCGCGCCGAGAGGGGCGCGTAAGCGGTCATCGTTCTGATCTGGCTCCGAGTCTTCGGCCGCGAACGGGCCTCACCGACGCTGGACTGCGCCTCAATGTACCCACGAACCGAAGCGGCGAAGAAGTTGTTTCTGGGCGAGGCGTGGCCCAGTTCGTTCATCGCCCTGCCGGTGTGTCACGCTGGCTCATGGCGCGCATCACGGTCATTGCTGACGACGACTGGGACGGCCCCCTCGGCGAGCTGTACCCCCGGGTCGTGGACCCCGCCTACGGCCGGGTCGACCACATCTTGGCCATCCACTCGCTCAACCCCCGCAGCATGGCCGCACACCAAGGCCTCTACGAATCGGCCATGGCCGGCACCGCCACGCTGCGCAAGGTCGAACGCGAGCTCATCGCCCTGGTCGTCAGCCTCACCAACGACTGCCACTACTGAGTGGTCCACCACCGGCGCGGTCTGCGCCGCCTCATCGGAAACGACGAGCTCGTCGCCGCCGTCGAGCACGACTGGACCACCGCCGGGCTGTCGGCCAAGCGCACCGCCATGCTGGCCTACGCCGTCAAGCTGACCGAGACCCCCGCCGCCACCACCGACGCCGACATCGACGCCCTGCGCGACGCCGGCTTCAGCGACCGCGACATCCTCGACATCACCGAAGTCGTCGGCTACTACGCCTACGCCAACCGCATCGCCGACGGGCTCGGCCTGAAGACCGAAGACTGGATCCCCGACTAGCCCGCAACCCAGGCAAGTGGCGCGGTAGGCGCTACAGCCTGCGCGCGCCATCACTATCGGCCAAGAAAACCAGTGGGACTCGCGACCCATTCTGTGCCACCGTCTCGCGTTCAACCCTTGCGAGCGGAGGTGGCAGATGAGAGTCGGCGCCTACATCGACGGACTGAACCTGTTCTACGGCGGACGTTCGATCTGTGGCCGCGGTCAGCCAGGATGGCGTTGGCTAGACATCCGCCAGCTGGCTCAACGCCTCATCGACCGCCGGCGATCGTGGACCGCTCAAGGTGCGACGTTGCATCGGATCGTCTATTGCACGGCATTCATCGACGGCCATACGAACAGGAACCGTCGACGGGAGCAGGATCGGTACGTGGCAGCACTGCGACAGCACCGATCCTTCGATGAGTTGATGGAGGGCCGGTTCCAGCCACGCCTGATGCACGCACCTCTTGCCACCATCGGAAGCAGCGGTCGTCCGGAGGTCGTCACTTCACACTGGCCGGTCATGGTGCAGGACTCGCAGGGCAACGCGGTGCCTGACGCCGTCTTCATGGTGTCCCAGCTACGCAACGAGGAGAAGGGCTCCGACGTGAACTTGGCGTCCCAGCTTCTGCTTGACGTACTGACACAATCTGTTGACGCCGCAATCGTCATCTCGAACGACAGCGATCTGCGGTTTCCCATTTGCGAGAGTCGTCTTCGTATTCCGGTCGGAGTTGTCAACCCAAGCTCCGCCAGGCTCGCAGGCGATCTCCGGGGCAACCAGAGCGATGGCGTTGGCGACCACTGGTGGTACCAGCTCGATGCAGCCGACTTCACGAGCTGTCAGTTGCCAGACCTAGTCGGCGCCTACGCGAAGCCAGATGACTGGTAGGCAAAAGAAAACCCGGCCCCTTAAGGGCCGGGTGGTTTATGACGCCAGCATAGCTCCGGTGCTCGGCGAGGCAATGCGAATTCCTCCGAGCAGTGTGATTGGCGTGGCCGACATTGTGCGGCTGGCGGCGCCGATGGGGGCGCGACTGCGGATCGGCATCGACGGTCCTGGCGGATCCGGCAAGAGCAGGTTGGCCGCTGAGCTAGCCCGTTGCTGGCCGACCGCGGCCGCGCTCGTCCATGGCGACGAATTCGGGCGACCGACGACTGACTCAGCCAGATCTGAGCAACGCATCGGCGGTCTGTTCGACCTCTCCCGGCTGAAGCGAGAGGTGCTCGAGCCGCACGAGCGCGGCGCGCCCATCCGGTACCGCCGCTACGACTGGGACGCAGACCGGCTCGACGAGTGGATCGCTGCGCCGCACGAAACCACGCTCATCGTCGAGGGCGTCTACACCACCCATCCGTCAATCCGCGGCCGGTATCACTTCCTGATCTGGGTCGAAGCTGACCGCCCCACCCGGCTTGCGCGGGGACTTGCCCGTGACAGCGAAGCAGCACGCCCCCGCTGGGAAGACATCTGGATGCCCGTCGAGGACCGCTACCGGACCGAGCACCGCCCCGACGTCGCCGCCCACCTGGTGCTCGACAGCACCGACACCAGCGACAGCGACGGGCTGACGTTCCGAGTCACCGGCGGACGCCGGCTGCCGGAGTAGGGCACCTGTTCCGAGCGGTCGACGACGCTGCGCTCACAGCGGTCAGCGGGTTCGGCGGACTGCGGCGACCAGCCCGACCGCGAAGCCGACGAACTCGATGAGCGCCAGGCTCAGCGCTGTGTGGAAGAACACGCCTGCGCCGTCGCCGACGACGTTGGAGTGCAGGTCTGGCGTGTCGAGCACGAAGTGCAGCAGGTAGCCGAACACGAACGACGCATACATCGAGGCTGCGAAGAGCGCAGCGCCCAGCCGGACGCTGCGACGGAACGCCACCCACACCGCGGCGAGCGGCATCAGCGTCACCACGATCGCGATGTATGCGAGCTGAGCGGCCGGGATGGCCACGTCGGCGGCCGCATGGCCGTAGCTGTGCGTCAAGCCGACACCGAGATGCAGCGCTGCGATCCCCGCCAGCGTGAACTGCTCGAATCTCGCGGAAGCTGCCATGACGATCCCCATTGTCGCGGCCGGCCGTGGCGAGCAGCCGCAATGCCCTGCCGCGGCCTAGCGTGGTCGGGGTTTGGGCTGAATCGGCAGACAGGATCGGGCATGCGCTTCTGGAAGACGATCACCGTGTCAGTGGCGGTACTGCTGGTGCTGTTGGGCCTCGCCGCTTGTGGCAGTGACGACGACGGCGACGACATCGCCGGCGTCGGCCAGCGGGCAACGGCCACGATGGCCGGGCCCGACGGCTCGCCGATGGGCACCGTCACCCTCGAGCAGGGGCCGCACGGCGTGCTGGTCTCCGCCGACATCAGCGGGCTGAGCCCCGGCGGCCACGGTTTCCACATCCACACCGTGGGTACCTGCACGCCCGACTTCAGCGCCGCGGGCGGCCACTTCGCACCCGGCGAGCGCGGTCACGGCTTCATGTACGCCGACGGGCTGCACGCCGGCGATCTGCCGAACATCTACGCGGCCGGCGACGGCACCGCCCGGGCCGACTACTTCACCGCCCTCATCACTCTCGCCGCAGACGGCGACACGTCAGTGTTCGACACCGACGGCTCGGCCTTCATCGTCCACGCCAAGCCGGACACCTACCAATCCGAAGCCGGCGCCGGCGACCGTGTCGCCTGCGGAGTCATCGAGCGCAGCTGACCCGCAAGAAGCCAGCCCGCTCCGCCACTCCGGCGGCTAGTTGATGCCGAGCTGAGCCTTGCGTTCCCGGGCGTAGTTGGTGATGAGCTGATCGGCGGTCAACCCGATGACGGCCACGTTGAAGCCGGCGATGATTCCTTCGCCGACGAGGGCCTGCTCGGTGCGGGCCAGCAGGATCTCATCGCCGAGGCCGTCGATCCCGCCGATGAACGCAGAGATGATGACGAGCAGCAGGCCGAAGAGCAGCACTTGGTTCATGCCCAGCATGATCTCGGGGAACGCCATCGGGAACTTGACCTTGCGCAGGAGCTGCCAGCGGGTGCAGCCCGACATCTCCGCGGCTTCGACCATGTCGGGGGGCACGTTGCGCAGGCCGAGCATGGTGTAGCGCACGGCGGGCACCGTGGCGTAGATGACGATGGCGGTGAGCGCTGCCACCGGGCCGACCCGGAACAGCATGACCACCGGGATCAGGTAGATGAACGACGGCAGCACCTGGAACGTGTCCAAGATCACCTGCACCGAGGCGTAGCGGCGCGGCGAGGTTGAGGCGAACACCCCGATCGGCACGCCGATCGCCACGCTCACGATCAACGCGGCCACCACCAGGTAGAGCGTCTCCATCGACTCGATCCAGAAGCCCGAGAACGCTAGGTACGCCACGAACAGCGACACGATCGCGGCCAGCTTCCAGCCGCCGAATCGCCACCCGACGGCCGCCACCAGCACCAGCAGGCCGATCCACGGCAGTGATCCGAAGCCGTCGCGCATCGGGAACAGGATCTCGGTGATCATGAAGTCGCGGAAATAGCCCAGCGGCGTCTTCAGGTTGAGCTGCACCCAGTCGACCAGCCATTCCCACACCGGAGCGGTGCTGACCGTCCAGCTCTTCGGCAGCAACTGGGCGTGACTGGTGAGCTGCGCCAGCGCCGTCCCGGCGGCGACCACTCCAGCGGTCGCGATCCAGTAGGGATGGCGGGCCATCCACGACTTCGACTCCTCGACGTGCTCGGGTCGGCGAGAGCCCGCTGCCTGGCTCAGCCGGTCCAGCATGATGGCCATCAGCACGATGGCCACGCCGTACTCGAGGGCCTTGCCGATCCGCAGGCTCTGCAGGAAGTTCAGCAGCGGCAGACCCAGGCCGCGAGTGCCCACGAACGAGGCCAGCACGGTCATGCCGAAGCACTGCATGAGCACCTGGTTCACGCCCACGAGCAGCTGCGGGCGCGCGGCAGGCATCTCGACCTTCCACAGCATCTGCCACCGTGTGCAGCCGGACGTGAGCCCGGCTTCGAGCACTTCGGTGGGCACGGTCTGCAGGCCCAGCAGCGTGAGCCGGGCCATCGGGGGAATGGCGAACAGGATCGTGGCGATGGCACCGGCCTCGTCGCCGATGCCGATGAACACCGAGATCGGCAGCAGGTAGGAGAAATGCGGCATCGACTGCATCACATTGAGGACGGGGACCAGCAGGCCTTCGAACCACTTGGACTTCGCCGCCGCCAGGCCGGCCGCCCAGCCGAACAGGGCAGCCAGCGGAGCCACCACCACCACGATCGACAGCGTGATCATGGAGTCGTCCCAGATGTCGAAGAACACCAGGTAGAGCGAGCAGCCGCCGGCGATCACCGCCAGCCGCCAGCCGCCGAACTTCGCCCCTGCCACCGCGAACAGGCCCACCAGCACCACCCACGGCACCGCACCCGCGCCGAAGGGGCCCTCGCCGGCAATGAGCAGCTGCTCGCTGAGGTCCAGCGGGTATTCCAGCCAGCCTGAGACCGTGCGGGTGACGTCCTTGACGTTGAACAGCCCCAAGAGCTGCTCGTCCTTGAGGTACAGCAGCGCTTCGTTGGCCCAGTCGGGCAGGAACCGGAACTCGCCCAGCTTCGACAGGAAGTCGGGGAACCAGCCCGGTGCCGCCTGGTGGAACACCTGGATGGCCAGGTAGGGCGACACCAGCAGCAGCGCCATGCGCCAGCCCCGCAGGCGGCGGGCTCGCTCCAGCAGGCTCCGTGGCGCAGCGGACTCCGTGGCGGACCCTGCAGCAGGCTCCGTGGCGGACCCGGGCGCGGCGGTCATCAGCCTCAGTCGCCCACCCCGGACGCGTCGGCACCCCAGATGGCATCGATCACCGCGTCACGGGACAGGCTGCCGACCGTCGTGTCGTTGCCGTCGACGACCCGGAGGTTCTCCGTGGCCCCCAGCACGCGCGCCGCGATGTCCCGCAGCACCGCATCAGCCGGCACGGCCGCCGCGTCGGGCGCAGCATCGGCCGCTGCCTCCATCACGCTGCTGGCGGTGAGGATCCGGTCCCGCTGGACGTCGCGGGCGAAGTTGCGCACGTAGTCGGTCGCCGGTTGTGTCACCAGATCTTCTGCGCGGCCGAGCTGCACGATCTGGCCCTCGTAGAGAATGGCGATGCGATCGGCCAGGCGGATCGCCTCGCTGAAGTCGTGGGTGATGAACACGATCGTCTTGTGCAGCACCGACTGCAGGCGCAGGAACTCGTCCTGCATCTCGCGCCGGATCAGCGGGTCCAGCGCAGAGAAGGGCTCGTCCAGGAACCACACGTCGGGTTCCACCGCCAGCGACCTGCCGATGCCCACTCGCTGCTGCTGACCGCCTGAGAGCTCGCGCGGGTAGTAGCCGCCGCGGCCCTCGAGCCCCACCAGGGCCAGGATCTCCTCGGCCCGGGCCCGGCGTGTGGCGCTGTCGACACCTTGCACCTCGAGGGGGAAGGTGATGTTCTCGGCCACCGTGCGATGCGGGAACAGCGCGAAGTGCTGGAACACCATGCCCATGCGGTGCCGGCGCATGTCGATCAGCTCACGGCTCGATGCCGCCAGCAGGTCGACGCCCCCGAAGTGAATCGCTCCCGCAGTCGGCTCGACCAGCCGGGACAGGCACCGCACCAGGGTCGACTTGCCTGAGCCGCTGAGACCCATCAGCACCAGGATCTCGCCGGGCATCACGTCGAGACTCGCCGCCACCACCGCCGGGATGTAGCCCGCATCCTTGACCGCGTCGACCGACGGCGCTCCGTCGTGACGTTCGAGGAATCGCTCGGGATCGGGGCCGTAGAGCTTCCACACGTCGCGGCACGAGATCACGGCATCACCGTTCACATCAGCACCACCCGCGCTCTGATGGATGACTCACGCAGCCGACGGGGAAGAGCGCCGATCTCGGGATCGCCAGATCCGGGATCGGCGAGCCCTTCCCCGTCAACCGCGCCTCGGGAGGAGGTCCGCTCTCGGTCCGCTGGACCGCTCAGCCGTCGATCCAGCTCCGCCAGAGATCCTCGTTGGCAGCCAGCCATTCCTGGGCTGCCTCTGATGCTTCCTTGCCGTCCACATCCACCGCTGCGGCCATGGCGGCCAGCATCGGGTTGGTGAAGTCCATGCGCTGCACGATGGCTGCAGCCGTGGGCCACTTCTCGGGGAAGTGGATGCCCACGCCGGTCTTGAGGTAGCCGTCGGCCGGGTTGCCGCAGTCGTGCGTCAGCTCTTTGTTGATGCCCCATTCGGGGTCGGTGCGGCAGGCGTCCTCGAAGGTCGGGAACTCGATGAACTTGCCCTCGTACACGGCTTCCACGAAGTTGGGCGTCCAGTTGAACAGCACGATCGGCGTGTTGTCCGCCGACGCGGCATCCAGCTCGGCCCACAGCGTGGCCGCCGACCCGGCGTTGATCACCTCGAAGTCCATGCCGAGGCCCTCGACACGCTCCTCGTCACCCTTGAGCCAGTCCACCGGGCCGCCCAGGAAGCGTCCCTTGTCGCCGGTCTCCGCGGTCGCGAACAGGTGAGCGCAGTCATTCAGCGCCTGCCAGTCGGGAAGGCCGGGGCACTGCTCCTCCACGTAGATCGGGTACCACCATTCCTCACGGGTCACCGCGTTGTGGGTGGCCCAGTCCAGCACGCAGCCGGCGTCGACCTGCTCTTGGAAGGCCACGCCGAAGGCGCCTTCCCAGACCTCATGCACCAGCTCGATGTCGCCGTCGCACATGGACTGGTACACGACCTGGCTGTCAGAGGGCACGTACTCCACGCTGAAGCCGGCCTCCTCCAAGATGCCGCCGACCACCTCGGCGCCGACGAGCTGGCTCGACCAGTTGTGCAACGGGATCCGGATGGGATCTGACGAGTCCTCCATCGCCATCTCCTCTTCGGGCTCCGGTGCCTCGGTGGCGGCGGGCGCCTCGGTAGCGGCCGGTGCCTCGGTTGCAGGCGCCGCATCGTCGTCATCGCTCGTGCAGGCCGATGCCACTAGGGCGAAGGCCATCAACGGCAATATCAGTTTGCGAAGCATTGACATCGCATCCTCCAGTTCTGAGTGTTGCCCCACTTGTCCGTCGGACCCGGGCTGAAGCTGTGTTGACGTCGGTTCTTTGGGCAGAACCGAACGCTCAATTTGTTTCTCCCCCACTTTGGTAGTCCAAAAAACTATCGACAGTGACTTTCCTCAGAGTAGCATAACCTAGAACCACACTAAAACCGTCATGGTTACCAAATCTCGTATTCCTGGAGCCAAAAATCGCGGAATTGGGCGCGCAAACATCGACCACATCGCGCAGAAACTCATGTTGTGAACAATGTGTGATCCATCTGTCGAGCTCATCGCGATGGTCCAAGCTGCGCTGCGCAAACGGGCCGGACCCCAGGCGTACGTGCACGGCGACCTCAGGGTCGATTTCACACGGCGGCAGTTGAGCCTGGCCGGCTCAGCCTCATAACGTTCCATTGCAGCGGGCGCCTGCGCCAGCGAGAAGGGAGCCGGTCGCATGAGCACAGAGCGGGTTGTCATCGTCGGCGGGGGCTTCGCCGGGCTCAGCGCCGCCTACACGCTGCGCAAGCGCGGCATCACTCACCTGCTGCTCGAGGCGTCCGACCGAGCGGGCGGGCGCGGCAAGGGCGAGCAGGTCGATGGGTTCTCGGTGGACATGGGCGCCTTCGTCTTCACCGCTACCTACGACACCGCATTCCGGATATGCGAGGAGCTGGGCCTGCCGCTGGTGCGCTCGCAGATGAAGTTCGGCCACCTGCGCGGCGGGCGCTGGGTGACCACCACGCCGGACCAGTCGCTGGGGAGCTTCATCCGGCAGCTGCCTGCGGCGGCAGCGATGGGCTTCCTGTCGCCGTCGGGCTTCCGGGCCGGCGCCAAGGTGATGCGCGAGATCCATCGCCAGTCGGAGTACATGAGCTTCGCCGGCGACAGCCCGCTCGCCGAGATCGACGACGACGAGAGCTTCGGCCACTACCTGGCGCGGCTGGGGGTGCCCCACAAGCTGCAGGTGACGCTCAGCGGGCCGCTCAAGATGATCTTGGGCGATCCGGCGCCGGCTGGCCAGGCGCTGATGCGGGCCTACATCGGCGAGACGATGCTGAGCGACGGCGAGGTGTTCATGCCCGAGCGGGGCATCGGCTCGTTCAACACCGCGCTGGCCGCCGAGTGCGCCGATGCCATCCGGGTTTCGGCTCCAGTCAGCAGGATCGTCGTTGACGGCGGGAAAGCGACCGGTGTGGTGGCTGACGGCGAGACCATCGAGGCCGACGCGGTCATCTGCGCGGTGCCCGGCACGAAAGTCGCAGACCTCGTGCCGGAGCTGCCGGAGGCAGTCCGCCGTGCGCTGGGAACCGTCAGCTACTCGACCGGCTGCCGGGTGGTGATCGGCCTCGACCGCTCGCCGCTGCCTGCGGGCTGGCATGGCGCGATCTACGCGGAGGACGACGACGCGCCGCTGCTGATGGACCGGTCCAAGTTCCTGCCCGCGTGCGCGCCGCCCGGCCACAGCATCCTGGACCTGCTCATCGGGCGCGACCGCGCCAAGGAGCTGTTACCGCTCGACGATGAGCAGATCAAGCGAGAGCTGCTGGGCGCCGCTCGCTTGAACGCGCCGCCAGGATCTGCGCTTCCCGCCGACGACGAGGGACTGTTCTTCCGCGTGTACCGCTGGGAGGAGGCGCTGTGCATGGGCGAACCCGGGATGCTCGCCGCCCTGGCCGAGGTGCCCGGCCAGCTTGCGGGCACCATCGACAGCTTGTTCCTGGCCGGCGACTACATGGGCATCCCGTCGGTCAATGGCGCTCTGTCCACCGGCGAGAGCACCGCCAACCACGTCGCAGATCTGCTGACGTCCACGGCCAGCTAAGCCCCGCCGTATCGAGCTGCCCGGACAAGAAGTCCCCATCCCGACGGCTGTCCCCAGATCTGCCGACAGCCTATAGATTGTCGAGAGTGAACTTATTGACAAGATATAAGTTGTCTATAGTTCCATTTTCTACTATAAATAAGTTGTAGATAACTGGGATCAAGCCCGATCTTGTGAGGTCGATGATGAAGAGCCAACGAGCTGTCGCCCGAAGCCGTCTCGACGAGCGCCTCACAAGCGTGGCTGATCTGGCGCGGCCGAACATGGGCTGGATCCGGGCGTTGCGCGATGCCCTCGGCATGTCAAGCGCCGACCTCGCGCGCCGCATGGGAATCAGCCAGCAGCGCGTGCCAGCGATCGAACGCGGCGAGCAGAACATGACCATCAAGCTCGACACACTGATGCGTGCCGCTGCCGCACTGGATTGCAAGCTCGTCTATGCGCTCGTGCCTCGCACCAGCCTCGACGCCATGGTCAAGGACCAGGCGCGGCGACGAGCAACCGAGCAACTGCGCCGCATCACTCAGCACTCCCGGCTGGAAGATCAGCAGCCCACCGACGCAGACCTCGCCCAGCAGATCGAAGAACTCGCCGCCGAACTCGCCGAGAAGCGCGGGCTGTGGAGCGACACTCAAGGCCGATGAGCGACTGGCGCTTCCCACAGGACGACGGGCACACCCCGCTGTCCGAAGAGGACCGCCAAGGTCTGCTGCCCAGCCATATCGCGACCCGCCACGATCTCAACGACGCTGAACAGCGCAACATTGCCAAAGCACTCAGACGCCGCGCTCCCACCGTCGACAGGCTCCTTGACGACATGTACCTGCGTGGCCTGCACAAGGCGATGTTCGGCGAAGTATGGAACTGGGCTGGCAAGTACCGGCAGCGCGCCACCAACATCGGCGTCGACCCGGCTCACATCGCCACAGACCTGCGAACACTCACAGATGACGCCAAGGAATGGGTCAGGCGCGAATACTTCGAAGCCGACGAACTCGCCGTGCGCTTCCACCATCGGCTCGTCACCATCCATCCCTTCCCCGACGGCAACGGCAGGCACAGCCGCATCAGCGCCGACTACCTCGTTCAAACACTCAGGCAGGCTCCCTTCAGCTGGGGCGCTCACCTCGGCCTGGAAACCGATGCGCTCCGCCACACGTACCTGACCGCTCTGCGCACCGCAGACCGCGGCGACATCTCCCCACTGCTCAGCTTCGCCCGAAACTGAACCTCAGCACGACCGCCCAAAGACAGCCCTTGAAGGTTTCGGCTGGGACCCGCACCAACTGGCGCTGCGAGAAGCCGTGTGCGTCATCCGCATCTGCACCGGGGCAGTCATCGGCACTTGCAACGATCGGGCCGGCGCCGAATTCAGTCGAATTTCGATCGGAGCGAATCGACTGACAGCAGCAGGGTCAGAGCTTCACCGGAGTCTGTCGGTGCATCGTCTGCGGCTGGCGCACGAAAGCCAGCAGCTTGGTAGAGCGCTACCGCGGCGGTGTTGGCGGGAAACACGTCGAGCGAGATGGACTCGAGCCCGAGGTCTCGGGTCCAGGCGAAACCGGCTGCGAGCAGTTGCTCTCCATACCCCCGGCGACGGAAGGTAGGGGCCACCCACATGCCCCAGACGACCGCCTGCGTCTCGATTGGGCCCTGGCCGATGCCCATCATCGCCTCGGCACGGCCAGCAATTTCGACCACGAAGACCGCACCGGGTCGGCCGGCGAACGATGCAAGCCGGCTGCGCCAAGTTGCGTCATCAAACGACGCCTCGCGTTCGTACGTCGATTCGAACGCCGCGGCGTCGCACTCCAGCGCCCGCAGCCGAATGGATCGGTAGACGTCCACCTCCGACGCTTCCAACTGCCGCACAACCACGCCTTGCAACGTACAGAGCCGCATAGCCGCAGCCCAAGTCGTTTGGAACGGCGGACGGCTCGCTCAGAGTCCGATCAGGTCGGCGATGAGTTCGCGGATCTGTCGCAGCGCGACGCGGCCGATGTTCGACTCCGTCACCTCGACGACGCGGTCGACGCTGAGTGTCGTGGGCAGGTGCGCCTGGGCGACACCGAAGCCTGCGACGTCGACCTCGCTCAGCCAGCCGCGTCTCGTGGTCGTACAGGGAACGACCACGATCGCATGCTGCCGGAACTCGAGCACATCATCAGACGTGACGACGATCGCGGGTCGCACGAACCCCGGCTCGCCTCGTGCCGGCGTCCCGAAATCGCAGCGGACGACGTCACCCGCTCGCATCGGCGACATCGCTCACGGACGCATCGAGCACAGCTTCGTCGTCGGGATCGAGCGGGGCGCTCGCGAGCTGAGCCCCGATGATGCGGCGCCGCTCCCGCCGGATCAGCTTCTCGATCTGCGCATCGAAAGTGAGCCCTTCCCGATCGGCAAGCTGACGCAACGCATCCCGCGTCTGCACCGAGACCTTGATGGTAGTCGATTCAGGCATACCAATGAATATACCTATCGCGCACTCCAACTCATCGCCCCACACCTGCAGCTGCCGCACAACCACGCCTCGCAACGTACCGAGCTGCCCAGCCCCCGCCCAAGTCGTTTCCGGCCCATTCCATCGGCAGCTGCGGGCTAGGGGCCAGTGTCAGCTTGTGCCGTCAGCACGTTCCCTTCGGAATCACGAGCAACCAGTACCAGATGAGCGCCTGCAGCGCTCCTGCGGCGTACGGCATCAGCAGCCACCACCGCGCCAGCAACAGATGACCGGCGACCAGGGACCCAGCGATGCTCCCGGCCACGACGCCGACGTTGAGCACGGTGTAGGGCGACTCGTGGACGTCATCGCATGGATCCGGGATGGCGGTTCCCGTCAATGCGACCACGAACAGCGCCGTGTACGCGACCCCAGCCGCAATGAGCGCCCACACAAGCCATCGGGGAACCTGAACCGGCGTCGGGTGCTGCACCCGCAAGTCGTCGAGTGGTCTTGCCCGTCGGTCCCTCGCCGTCCTGTCCATACCGCTCAGTTGGACGGTAGATGCTGAGTTCGCTTCAGTTGCACATCGGCGATGCAGTGCGATCTGACAGTACGTTCCGGAGGCGCTCGACGCGGACACTGAGCGACACGAAACAAGCCCCGGAGCGGGACTCCCGGGGCTTGCTGGTTGGTGGCGGGGGCAGGATTTGAACCTGCGACCTTCGGGTTATGAGCCCGACGAGCTTCCAGACTGCTCCACCCCGCGGCGAGACCGATCACACTACCAGCGGCCCCTCAAAACCGGCAAGGCTGCGCGCGGGAATTCGCTCAGCTGAGGATCGAAGTCTGCTGAGGCTTAGGACGTCTCGGAGTCTGGACCCTCGCCGGCTGGCGGTTGCTGGACCGCATTCTTTGATCGAATGCGGTCCCGGAGCGACGCGAAGTAGCGCTCATCAGCTTGCCCGACGACTGGACCGGTGGCGCCGTCGAGAATTAGCTCGCGGAGCTGTGACCGTGCTCGAGCAGATGACGTCGGCCCGTACGTACCGTTGTTGGGCCGAGCCGCGTCACTATCCACGGCCTTAGCCGGTGGCGGCTTGTTCGAGGATGCGGGCGGCTCGGGCGATAAGGCCCTCGGCCTCGTCGACGGCCTCCTGGTAGGCGGCCAAGTCACCCTCGCGCAGGGCGGCATCGGCACGCTCGAACGCCCTCGCGGCACGTTCGAGCAGATCGCTCACCGAGCCGGTCTCGGGCGTGGTCGCCGGTTCGTCATCGGCGGCATCGTCGGGCTCGGCGGCAGCCGGCGCTTCGTCTTCGGCGGCGGGCGCATCGGATGCTTGATCGGGTCGGCGCACCGTCCCGTTGCCGATGTCGATGCTGGCACCGATGGCCTTCTCGAGCGCTCCTTCGAACGTTTCGGAGATCACCACGTTCGAGCCGATGCCGGCGATCACCAGCTGCAGCTCGGGCACCGCGGTCGGCCCGGTGGCCGCAATGAACAGCGGCCGCACGTACAGCAGCGAGTTCTCCACCGGGATCAGCAGCAGGTTGCCGGGCCGCACCACCGAGCCGTTCTGGTTCAGCAGCGTCAGCCGCTCGGAGATCTCCTCCTCAGTCTGGATGTTCGAGTTGAACAGCGCAGGACCGTCGATCGGCTGATCCGACCGGATCTCGAACACCTCGATGTCGCCATAGCGATCCGGGTCGTTGTGGACCACCATGAAGCCTTCGAGGTTCTTGCGCGAGTCATCCTCGGAGAACGGCACGAACGGCCGGAAGATCACAAACGACGCATCGTCGTCGCCGGGCAATCGGAACAGCAGGTACTGCGGCGAGATACGTGCCTCGACCGTGGCGATCACCTGCCCGGTCGTCTCATCGCGCACGGTCTCGACCGTGGTCTGGCCGATCGAGTCGCCCGGGTCCTGCGCCACCGCCCACGCACCGGCAGCGTCGTAGAACTCCGACGGGTCGCTCAGGCGGTAGCGGCCCCACGCATCGGTCTGCACCCGGAACAGGTCCTCGGGATAGCGGAAGTGCTCCTGCAGCTCAGCGGGCGGATCGTCCTCGGCGAACAGCGCCGGGAACTGCTTCATGTACGACTGCACAATCGGATCGCTGCGATCCACCACGTAGAACGTGACCGTGCCGTCGTGCGCATCCACCACGGCCTTCACCGAGTTGCGCACGTAGTTGAACGGAGCTCGCAGGTCGCTTCCCAGCGTCGCCGCCCGCGAGTTGGTGCGCTGCGCGTACGGGAACTGCGTGGTGGAGGTGTAGGCGTCGAGCACCCACTTCACCTTCCCGTCGAGCACGACGGGATAGGGGTCGTTGTCGTACGACAGGAACGGCGCCAGCAGCTGCACCCGCTGGGTGATGTCGCGGTTGTAGAGGATCCGACTCTCGCCCTGGATCTCGCCCGACACCAGCAGGTTCGGCTCGGCGAAGCGCACCGCGTACGCCAGCCGCCGGAAGAAACCGCCGATGCCCACCCCGTCGGCGCCGTCGTAGCGCGTCGTCTCGGTGCGGTCGTCGTCGTCCTGGTAGTCGACCTCGGCCCGCTGGGCGCCCACGATGGCGTAGCCGTCGAGGCCCTCGCCCACGTACAGGCCCGGCTCGTCGAGCTCGAGCACCTCCGCGCCCGGCGCGGTCACCCCCGGGATGTCGCCCAGCGCATAGGCCGGGCGGCCGTTGGCGTCGACCCCGTTGGCCGGCGCTGCCGCCACGCCGTAGCCGTGGGTGTAGGCGACGTGTTCGGTCTCCCACGTGTCGGTGGGCAGCTCGGTGGGGCGCAGCTCACGGGCCGACAGCACGATCTGGGTGATCTGGCCGTCGATCTCGTAGCGGTCCACGTCGATGTCGCGGAAGTCGTAGAAGCTCTTGATGCCCTGGGTCTGCTGGAACGTGTCCTGCATGACGGCGGGGTCGAGCAGCCGCACGTTGCGCACCGTGTCGAAGTTGTTCTCGATGTCGGTGGCGGTCAGCTCCGGTTCGTAGTTGAACTCGCTCTGGGTGACGTTGTCGAGCCCGAGCGCGATGCGGGTCATCTCGATGTTGCGCTCGATGTAGGGCGCCTCGCGGGTGGACTCCGAGGGCTCCACCTGGAAGCGCTGGACGATGGCCGGGTAGGCCGCACCCGCCAGGCCGGCGATCACCACCCACAGCGCCACGGCGATCACGGGGTAGGTGAAGCCGCGCCGCCAGATGTTCACCACCAGCAGCAGGAAGCTGAACAGGCTGATCACCATCAGCAGCCGCAGCACCGGCAGCTGGGCGTTCACGTCGGTGTAGGTGGCGCCGTCCACGAAGCCCCGGGTGGACAGCGTCAGCTCGAACTGGTCGAAGTAGTAGCCGACCGCCTTGATGAGCGCCAGCAGGCCCAGCAGCAGCGACAGATGCGCCTTCACCTGCGGCTGCACCCGGCTGCCGGTGGGGGCCTGCATCCGGATCGCACCGTTCAGGTAGTGCCAGATGGTGGTGAAGATGAACGTCACCAGCACCGCGGCGAACGCCCAGCCGACCAGGAAATTGAAGAACGGCAGGCGGAAGATGTAGAAGCCGACGTCGCGGCCGAACTGCGGGTCGGTGAGGCCGAAGTCGGTGGCGTTGATGAAGAACAGCCACGCCTCCCACTGGCCCGACACGCCGGTGCCGACCATGAAGGCGAGGACCAGCGAGACGCCGATGCGGATGAGGCTGCGGCGACGGCGGGAGATCTGATGCCAGCGGGCGGCGATGTCCTCGGCCGGGCCCGCCGGCGTGGCGCGAGCGGCGAGGCGTTCGGCGATGAACAGGTTCACCCACAGCAGGACGAAGAAGATCGCCGTGAACAGCAGGCCGAGGCCGATCTTGGCCCACAGCACCTTCCACCACACCGAGGCGTAGCCGAGGCTGTCGAACCACAGGTAGTCGGTCCAGAAGCCGGCGAGGCCCCGGATGGAGAACAGCAGGATGAGGCCGGCCGCGACGATGATGCCGATGATCAGGCGGAACCGGGTGAGGCCGCGTGGGCGGCGTGGCATCCGGCTGGGGCCACCGGGACCTTGCGGCCGCTGGGGGCCTTGGGGTCCTTGGGGTCCCCCTGGCGGCTCTGACGACGGAGGCGGCATGTCCTCGGGCGGACGCATACGGCAGCGAGGCTACTGGGGAGTGCGGGCATCGCAGCCGGCGGACCGCGCCGCGGGCGGATGGGGCGCGTAGGTTCGGCGCCGTGCGCCTGGCGGTACTGGTTTCTGGCACCGGATCGATCCTCGAAGCGATGCTCGGGATTGGGCTGCCGGTGGATGTGGTGGGTGCCGACCGACCCTGCCGCGGGCTGGGGATAGCGGCCGATGCCGGGATCGAGACGGTGCTGGTGGAGCGTGCGGAGTGGACGGCCGGCGGCAGTCACCGAGCCCAGCGGCGCTTCGACCGCAAGGGCTACAGCTGCGAGCTGGCCGCGGTGCTGGGCAGCCAGGGCGTCGACGTGGTGGCGATGGCCGGCTTCGGCACGGTGCTGGACGGGTCGTTCTTCGAATGGGACAGCGGGCGCTACCGGGGGCGGGTGCTGAACACGCACCCGTCGCTGCTGCCGGCATTCCCGGGCTGGCATGCCGTGCGCGACGCGCTGGACGCGGGGGCCGACGAGTCAGGCTGCACGGTGCACGTGGCGATTCCCGAGGTGGACGCCGGCCCGGTGCTGGCACAGCGAGCGGTGCCGGTGCTGGCGGGCGACGACGAGGCGACGCTGCACGAGCGCATCAAAGCGGTGGAACGGGAGCTCTACCCCGCCACGATTGCGACGTTCCTGGAGCGATGCGCCGGCGAGGCGGCGGGCGACGTCGGCCGGGAGCGCCGACTGGACGGCCGACAGGAAGGACAGACCCGATGAGGGCGTTGATCTCGGTGTGGGACAAGACCGGCGTGGTCGGCTTCGCGACCCGGCTGTCGGGTCTCGGGTGGGACATCGTGTCGAGCGGCGGGACGGCTGCGGCGCTGGCCGATGCCGGCGTGCCGGTGCTGGCGGTGGAGGACGTCACCGGCAGCCCCGAGATGCTGGACGGCCGGGTGAAGACGCTGCACCCCCGCATCCACGGCGGCATCCTGGCCGACCGGTCGAAACCGGCGCACCTGGCGTCGCTGGACGAGCACGGCATTGCGGCCATCGACCTGGTGGTGTGCAACCTGTACCCATTCCGGTCCGACCCGGGTCCCGAGCTGATCGACATCGGCGGTCCCGCGATGGTGCGGGCGGCGGCGAAGAATCATGGCGACGATGACGGCGGCGTGGGCGTGGTGGTGGACCCGGCCGACTACGAGCCGGTGCTGGCCGAGCTGGCGGAGTCGGGCGCGCTGAGCGCGGCGACGCGGCGGCGGCTGGCGCGGGCGGCCTTCGCCCACACGGCCGCCTACGACGCGGCCATCGTGAGCTGGCTGGACGAGCCGGCCGGTGACAGCGACGGCGACATCGAGGCATCGTCGGGGGGCGGGGCATCGCCCGAGCCCGCTGCGCTGCCGCCGACGGTGCACTTGGCGCTGGAGCGGGTGGACGAGTGCCGCTACGGCGAGAACCCGCACCATCTCGGTGCCCGCTACCGGCCGGTCGGCGGTTCGACGTGGTGGGACCACGCCTACCAGCACAGCGGGCTGGCGCTCAGCTACCTGAACTTCTTCGACGCCGATGCGGCGTGGCGGATCGTGCACGACCTGGGCGATGCCGAGGGCTCGTCGGCCGTGGTGATCGTGAAGCACGCCAACCCGTGCGGCGCGGCGGCTGGCGACGACCTGGCCGACGTGTACCAGCGGGCCTACGACTGCGATGCGCGCTCGGCATTCGGTGGGATCGTGGCGTTCAACAAGATCGTCGATCTCGACACGGTCGAGCGCATCGAGGCGGCGGCGCAGGCCGACTTGATCATCGCGCCCGGCTATGAGGACGGCGTGGTGGAGCGCCTCGAAGCGAAGCGGCGCAACACCCGGGTGCTGGAGGCACCGCGGCCCGATGAGGCCGGCGTCTCGCTGAGGCAGATCAACGGCGGCTGGCTGGTGCAGTCGCCGCATTCGTTCGCGTCGGCACCCGAGGACTGGCAGGTGGTGACCCAGCGCAAGCCGACCGCAAGCGAGCGGGCCGACGCTCGCTTCGCCTGGCGGATCTGCGGGCATGTGATGTCGAATGCGATCGTGCTGGCGCGTGATCGCACGGCGTGGGGCATCGGCGCCGGCCAGCAGAATCGGGTGGAGTCGGGCCAACTCGCCGCTGCGAAGGCAGACGGGCGGGCGGCGGGCGGGGCATGTGCCAGCGACGCGTTCTACCCGTTCCCCGACGGCGTCGAGGCTGCTGCCGACGCCGGCGTGGCGGTGGTGGTGCAGCCCGGCGGCGCCCTGCGAGACGACGACGTGATCGCCCGGGCCAACGAACTCGGCCTCGCCATGCTGTTCACCGGCGAGCGGCAGTTTCGGCACTGATGAGTGCCGGAACCAATAGACACAGTCGCCACTAGTGGCGAAACTATTGAACGCAGTCGGCACTGATGAGTGCCGGAACCATGAGACTCAGTCGCCTCTGATTCAGTGCCGGAAACCTCAGACACCGCCCCTATGAAGCGACGCGCCGCCGCGGCTGCTGCGGTGATCGTGCTGCTGGCAGGACTCAGCGTGCAGCTGCCCAGCCCTGCCGGCGCACAGACGACGTCGACCGGGTCGGCAACGCTGCCGCCTCCCGAGGTGCTGGGCGACTGCGCCGGCGCGGTGCCGGTGATCGTCGCATCCGACGCCGACGCACAATCGGACATCTACTCGGCGGTCACGCTCGCCGGAGTGCTGGGCACCAAGAGCTGCATCGTGCTGGCCGGCGGCCGCGACGAGCCGTTCCCGCAGGCCCAGCTCGACAGGCTCGCCACCGCGGCAGCAGGCGGCTATGTGGTCGGCGGGCCTGCGGCCGTGCCGGACGCCAAGCTGTCGGGCCGCGACATGACCCGCGTGTACGGCCCGGATCGCTGGGAAACGGCTACTGCGGTGGGTGCCGTCGCAGCAGCGCTCGCGGCAGGCGAAGACCCCGACCTCTCGGGCGGCGACGAACCCGACGACGACTCCCCCGCCTGGCAGCAGCGGCTGGCAACCGAATTCTCAGCCGCGCTGCGGTCGAGCGAGGCAACGGACGACATGTGCATGTCGCTGTATCGCAACGGCGAGCCGATCTTCGAGCACGCGCCGAACACGCCGCTGCTGCCGGCGTCGCTGGCCAAGCTTGCGACGGTCACTGCGGCGCTGAGCGAATTGGGCGCTGACGCGACCTTCACCACCCGGATGGTTGCCGATGCCGACGCGCTTGACGCGGTCAGCGACGGCGTGCTGCAAGGCGATCTCTACCTGATCGGCGGCGGCGACCCGGTGCTGGCCACGCCCGGCTACATCAACCGCATTGCCGACGCGCGCCCCTACACCGACGTCACCCAGCTCGCGGACAGCGTCATGGCGGCGCTCGACGCTCACGGCATCCACACCATCGACGGGGCGATCGTCGGGGACGGATCGTGGTTCGCCGACGGCGAGCAGGGCTACACCTCGCACTACCCGCCGGGCGCGACGCCGGACACGCTGCCGATCTGGAAGCAGTCGTACCTGTCGGGGAACTTCGTGGGCGTGCTGTCGGGGCTGATCATCAACGACGGCTACTCGCCCTACGCCATCGACCGCCGAAGCCATACCCGCAGCGCCGATGCGACCCAGGCAGCAGCGTCGGACTTCGACGACCTGCTCGAGGCACGCGGCATGGTGATCCGTCACCGACCGCGCTCGGGCAGTGCCCCCTCGGCGAGCGACTCGACCGATCTGGGCAGCATCTCCTCGCCATCGGTTGCCGAGATGCTGGTGCGGATCCTGCGCTACTCGGAGAACACGTCGGCAGAGATGCTGTTCAAGCAGATCGGTCGGCATCGCGGCGACTCGTCGCGAGCGGGCTCGGCGGCGGCAGCGAGCGCCGCACTCAGCGACCTGCTGGGCGCCGCGGCCGACGAGATCGTGCTGGTGGACGGCTCGGGGCTGTCAGTTCACAACCGCATGAGCTGCGAGGCCGCCGTGCAGCTGCTGCTGTCGGCTGGAGCGGATTCCCGCTTCGTGGAGTCGATGTCGATCGCGGGACGAACCCCGACACTGCTGACCTGCGGGCCACGGCCTGCTTCGGGCGGCGCCTCGACCAACACGATCTTCGCCAAGGGCGGCCAGCTCAACGACAGCTCATCCATCGCCGGCGTCAGCACCGCCCCCAACGGTGACGTGCTCACCTTCGCCATGATCGCCAACGAGCCCCTCATCATCCGTCTCGGCAGCTGCAACTCCCTGCGCCAACGCACACTCGACGCCATAGGCCGCTACACCTACGGCCCCGCGGGCTGAACCGCTGCCTCAGCGAAACGCTGCGGACTCAGTTCTGCCGTCAGCGCAGCAAGTTCGGCCGCGACCTTCCCGTCCGAGATCAGTGCCGCCGCGAGCGTCGAGATCGCCGGTGCTGTTTGGATGCCGGTGCCGCCTTGGCCGGCGCACCAGAAGAACCCCGGAATCACCGGGTCGAAGCCGACCACGGGCACACGATCCGGTGAGAATGTCCGAAGGCCCGCCCACGTCGAACGAACCGAGCGGATCTCCAACCGGGTCGCCCGGTTGACCGCCTCGATACCTCGGGCCACATCGATCTCGCGAGGCCGCGCGTCACCGGGGCTGTCGAGGTGCTCATCAGCCGGTGAACCCAAGAGCTGGCCGGGTCCCTCGGGTTTGAAATAGAAGCTCTCGTCCGCTGCGACGACCAGCGGCCAGTCATCAGCGTCGAAACTGGCCGAGAACGTGAAGATCGTGCGGCGCAACGGACGCATCCCGACGGGATGCGCACCAGCCATGCCGGCAACCTCGTCAGCCCAGGCACCTGCGGCATTCACCACGACATCGCAGCTGAACGCTCCCTCTGCAGTCTCCACGCGCCAGCCGCCGCCCTGCCACCGGAGTTCTCGCACGCCCTGTTCCCGCAGGATTGTCACGCCCGCAGCGCGTGCTCCGCGCACGTAGGCCTGGTGAAGACCTGCGACATCGATATCGAAGCCGCCGTACTCGATCACTCCCCCGGCTAGCCACTCCGGGTTGAGCGCAGCGCAGATTACGACCGCGCGTTCCACGTCGAGCAGTTCGCATGCTGTTGCGGTGACTTGGTTGGCTTCGATCCGCTCCTGGAGATGATCTTCGAACCCGCCCGGCGCCACCCACAGCACATTGCGCGGGATCAGCACAGCGCTATCGGCCAGGCTGTCGGCATCTGAGTCGAGAAAGGCCCTCGACGCGGCACTCAAGCGCCGATTGGCCGGCTCGCCATAGGAAGCCAAGAACTGCGCTGCTGACCGGCCCGTGCTGTGGGCGGTCAGCGTGGCCTCGCGTTCAATAACCGAGACTCGCGCACCACCTTGCCCCAGTGCGTACGCAGCAGAGATCCCGGCGATCCCCCCACCGACAACGACGATGTCGTACGCATCGCTCATTGGCCACCTCTCTCCCTCACCGGTGCAGATAGACCGAAGACTCCCACGAAGAGCTCGTTGGCGACGGCCTGCTTGATGCGACGCAAGAACGCCGCTCGAAGCAGACGCGGAGTAGGTCCGGGTTCAGCCGAGGAGGCCCATGCTTCCGACGGTGTCGCGCTCGTCGACGAGCTCGGCCCAGGAGGCCTCGATGCGAGCGCGGCTGAACTCGTCGAGCTCGAGGCCGGTCACCACGTGATACTGGCCGCTGGCGACGGTGACGGGGTACGAGGTGATGATGCCCTCGGGGGCGCCGTAGTCGCCGGTGGACGGGATGCCCATCGACACCCAGTCGCCGCCGGGAGTGTCCGAGGCCCAGTTGCGCATGTGATCCACCGCGGCCGACGCCGCCGACGCCGCCGACGAGGCGCCTCGCGCGTTGATGATGGCCGCGCCACGCTGCTGCACGGTGGGAATGAAGTCGTCCTCCAGCCATGCCTGGTCGTCCACCAGCGCCGCCGCGTTGTGGCCGCCCACCTCGGCATGGAAGATGTCGGGGTACTGGGTGGCGGAGTGGTTGCCCCAGATGGTCATGCGGGTCACGTCGTTCACCGACACGCCGGCCTTGGCAGCGAGCTGGGCAACGGCCCGGTTGTGATCGAGACGGGTCATGGCGGTGAACTGCCCGTCAGCAATTCCGGGCGCATTGCGCATGGCGATCAGGCAGTTGGTGTTGGCGGGGTTGCCCACCACCAGCACCCGCACCGATGGGTTGGCCGAGTCGCTGAGCGCCTTGCCCTGGGTGGTGAAGATGCCGCCGTTGGCCTCCAGCAGATCGCTGCGCTCCATGCCGGCCTTGCGGGGCATCGAGCCCACCAGCAGTGCGTAGTCGGCACCCTCGAACGCCTCGTTGGGGTCCGAAGTGCCGGTGCGCGAGGCCAGCAGCGGGAACGCGCAGTCGTCAAGCTCCATCATCACGCCGTCGAGCGCGCCCATTGCCGGGGGGATCTCCAGCATCCGCAGCTCGACCGGCTGATCGGGGCCGAGCATGGCCCCTGAGGCGATCCGGAACAGCAGGCTGTAGCCGATCTGACCGGCGGCACCCGTGACAGCAACTCGTACTGGGTCGTTCACTGTTCTCTCCATCTGTCCATATCGTTGGCGTGGGCAAGCGCGCCACCTGCGGGGCTGCGGGCGTTTCTAGCGCAGCGGCAACGCAGCCGCACACCCCGCGCGAGAGGTCAGTCTCGATGTATCCGGCCCATGGCGGCCGGGGGAAGCCTGGCCCGGTAGGCATCGAGGAACTTCGGGAACCAGCGCTGCCAGAACTGATCACGCGTCTCGTCGAGCGACCGAACGATCTCCGCAACGAACGACGACATCAGGTGCGAGTTGGCATAGAGCTCGCTGTGAGTGCTCACGGCGGCGTGGGCAGCCATGAACGCCCGGCGTGCCCGACTTCCGGCCCAGTCGTCGGGCAGGACTTCGGCGGGAAGCAGCGGATCGTCGCGATGCACCGCCTCGGTCTCGGCAGCGGCGACGAACATGCGGGCGGCGAGCTGGTGGCCGTCGAGACGACCAGTATCCGATTCGATCGAGATGAGCCTGCGCTCCAGGATTTCGTAGCGTTCGCCGAGCTCGTCGAGAGGCCAGATGCGTCCCGCGAACGCCGTCGCAGGTTCGTCGTGCGCAGACTCATCGCCGATGGCCGCGACCAGTCCGGTGCGAATCGACGGGGTGACGAAGCTGCTCACCGAATCGGGCACCTCCAGACGCCCAGCGAGTTGAAACACCAGGTCGAAGAGGTCGTACGGGTGCACGTACAACCCCGATTGGATGGGCGCGGCGCCGAGCTCGATGAGCAGGCGACGCAGCGCATCGCGTGCAGCCCGGCGTCGCTCGGGCACTTCGAAGGCCGTGAGATGCCACCATCCATCCCACGGCTCAAGACCTGCATCGACGCGATGCGCATAGGCGGCCCAGCCGATGTCGCTCTCAATTGTCACACGACCCGCTGAGGTCACTCGATAGATGGCCTTGCGGCCCCGCCCGGCATCCCTGACGAGGAGCCCCTCGTTGGCAAGCCGAGCAAGGCAATCACGCACCGCCTTGTCGCTGTGACCCAGCAGCACCGACATGACGAAGATCGGTTCGGCACGGAGTTCGCCGTCTGTGCCGACCGCCGACAGCACCAATGCGCGAGTGGGCAACCCGCTGTGCTGTTCCGGTGCCCGGTCGTTCAACGCTTCTCCTTGACGTTATGCCGTATTATATGAACGGCCGTTGATCTTGTACGGCATTCAGGCTATGATGCCCAGATGAGCCCGGGCCACATGGTGATCGACCCCGATTCGGCACTGCCCAATGTCGCCTTTCGAGAACCGGCAATCTTTGCCGCGGAGCTGAGAGCCATCTGGCACAGCGACTGGGTCTTCGTCACGACGACCGACGCCCTGCCCCATCCCGGCGACCAGCTGCCGGTCGTCATCGGCACGCAACCGGTCCTGCTCATCCGGCAGCAGAACGGCGATCTCGCCGCAGTGTCCAACTTGTGCGCGCATCGGGGGACGCTGCTGGTGGACCGGCCGACGAACGCCAAGCGGATCCAGTGCCCGTACCACGCATGGACCTACGACGACGGCGGACGGCTGCTGTCGGTGCCGCACGCGCCGCGAGACGCGGTCAACAAGTCAGCACACTGCCTGCCGACCTACCGGGTCGAGACGTGGCATGGCCTGATCTTCGTCAGCCAGAGCCCCGATGCTGAGCCACTCGCCACGCGCTTCGCCGCTGTGGAGCCCTACGTCACCGAGCGTGGGCTCGACGCCATGGCACACCGGTCAGAACTGCAGGAAACGCAGGAATGGGCCTGCAACTGGAAGCTGGCGATTCTCAATGCGATGGAGAGCTACCACCTGTTCCGCGTGCATCCCGAGACGCTCGAGCCGGTCTCGCCGACCAAGGAGGCGTACTACATCAGCGGAAGCGCCCGTGCCACCGCAACCGGGGGCACGGTGAAGGGCAGCGACGACTACCTCCTCATCAGCCTGCCGCCTGGATTCGTAGGCGTCTTCACATCGGGCGCTTTCGCCTGGCAGGCCGTCCATCCCATCGACGTCGAACGTTGCGCGATCAGAACCGGCGCTGCCTGGGGCGCTGCGTCGGGCACTCGCCCCCGCAGCCGGATCGCGAGTTGGCTCAGCCGCCGGGTCGCGGCTAGCGCCTACGGACTTCCCGACTTCCTGCCCGAGGACAAGGCAATCTGCGAGCGAGGGCAACGGGGCGCCATCGGCGACTTCACCCCCGGTCCGCTCGTACCCATCGAACGGGTGGTTGCCGACTTCGGGCACTACCTCAACTGGCGTCTCCACGGCGTCGAACCGCCGGCTGTGCACACGGCCATCGACACAGGAGAGAACCGATGATCCAGAGCTGGGACGAGCCGACAGGCCCGTCTCATCGGGACGAGGCCCCGATGGCGTTGCAGCTCAACCCGCGGCTGCGGCGGCGTCGACGGTGTTGGCCAGCAGCATGGCGCGGGTCATGGGGCCGACGCCGCCGAGGCGGGGGGTCACCCACCCGGCCACGTCGCCGACTGACTCGTCCACGTCGGACAGGATCTTGCGGCCCTCGCGGGTGATGCCACCGCCCACCACCGCGGCGCCCGGCTTCACCATGTCGGGCGTGATGAGACCGGGCACGCCAGCCGCCGCGATGACGATGTCGGCTTGGCGGGTGTAGGCACCGAGATCCGCCACACCGGTGTGCACGACGGTCACAGCCGCGTTGGCCACCGGCCGCTTCAGCGCCATCAGCAGTGCCATCGGGCGGCCGATGGTGAGCCCCCGGCCCACCACCACCACGTGCCGACCCTCCACCGGCACGCCGTAGTGCTCGAGCATCACTTGGATGCCACGGGGCGTGCACGGCAGCGGGCCGTCCACACCCATCACCAGCCGGCCCAGGTTGACCGGGTGCAGACCGTCGGCGTCCTTGTCGGGATCGATGGCCAGCAGCGCCGCTTCCTCGTTGAGCTGGCGCGGCAGCGGGAGCTGCACGATGTAGGCGTGCACCGCCGGATCGCTGTTGAAGCGCTCGATCACGGCGTCCAGTTCGGCCTGGGTGATGTCAGCGGGCAGCTCCTCGTGAATCGAGGCGATGCCCACTTCGCCGCAGTCTCGGATCTTCGCCCCCACGTAGCTGTGCGACGCCGGATCGTCGCCGACGAGGATCGTGCCCAGCCCCGGCTTCAACTCCTCCTGGGCGATCCGGATGCGCAGGTCTTCCTTGATCTGTTCGGCCAGCGCCTGGCCGTCGAGCAGCACAGCAGTCACGGCGAGCCACCGTAGTAGTCCCCCGCCGAGGGGTCGGCCTCAGGCCTCTCCAGAAGGCATCGAGCCGCGGGGGCGGGCGGTGCCGTGCCGATGCTCAGCGATGTGGCGTCGACGCAGTCGATCCACCACTCAACAGCACTTCTTTCACCGCGGCATACACGTCGGCCTGGGCCCACCCAGCAGAAGTGGCCTCAGCAACGACCCGCAGCGCCTCCAGCGCCAGCTTCGATGGGTACTCCGCCGAGTCAAGCTCCGCCAACAGGCTGTTCTGCAACTCGTAGGCCGTTGACTGACCCGAGGCGAGCCAGCGTTCAAGGAGATCAACGGTGGTTTGAGAAGAGTGCGAAGCCCCGATCGCCGCCGTATGCGCCATGGCCACGACTGTACACAGCAGCCTTCACCGGTCCTGATCGAATTCGTTTCGCGTTGGCAGGCGTGCTCGGGCAGTCTGCTCGCGATGGAAGGCCTGCGATTGACTTCAGCCAGCGAGCTGCGGGCGCTCTTCAACGAATTCGTCCTTCCTCGGGTCCAACGCGGCGAACTCGATGAACTTGTGCTGATGAGCGCTGCGGCGGCAGCCGCATCAGGGCAGCCGCCGGGCACGGTCAGTGAACTCGTCGGCTACTACGAAGCTGGACAGCGAGTTGCCGTCGCGCATCGCTTCATGACGCCCGACGGTGAAGTAGCAGGGTCTGGTAAACCTGATCCCAAGGAAGTGCGGTGGCAAGGCGAGCTCTTGCGTCTGACTGGGCACACCGATTGATCGCGTCGACGACCAGCAGCGAGACACAACAGCCCCCGGTCTTCATGCCTCAGCCGTTGTTCTGGAACGCAGTGCCGCGGGGGCGGGCGGTGCGGCGCCGGTGCACGCGACGCAGCGCGGGCGACGCCGCCGCCAATGCAGCGTCGGCCACGTTCAGCACCCGCCCGGCCGTGCCGGGAGTCTCGTTGTCGATGAGATTGCCCATCACCTGCAGCGTGAGCCGCGCAATGGCATCGGTGCCCACCGCCAGCCGCAGACCTGTCCGCAGTATGCGTGGGTGCCCGATCAGGAAAGAGAATCGCCGGCCGGTGCGCAGGAATGCGTCGAACCGCTCAGCCACCAGGCGGTCGTAGGTCTCGGGCACGGCAGTGGGGTCGGCCGCGAAGAGGTCGGCGGCGAGGATGCCGGTCTCCAGGCCGTAGTCGATGCCCTCGCCGTTCATCGGGTTGATCAGCCCGGCCGCATCGCCGATGGCCACCCAGCCGGGACCGTGCCGCCGCACCGCGCTCATCGGCAGTCGCCACGCCCGCGGACGCTCCAGGTACGGGCCGAGCTGCCAGCTGTCGGCCACCAGGTCGCGGTAGCTGTCGCAGAGCCGGTTCAGGTTCAGGTTCGCGAAGCCCTTCATGGTGTTGAGGGCGCCGACGCCGATGTTGACGGTGCCGTCGCCGGCGGGGAACAGCCAGCCGTAGCCCGGCACTGCGGTGCCGTCGGGGTCGCGCAGGGTCAAGCAGGCTTCGAGGTATTCCTCGGCGTGGCGGGGCGTCTCGGCGTAAGTGCGGATGGCGAGGCCGAACGGCTCGTCGGGATCGCGCAGCGCACCCAGCATGCGGGCGGCCTGGCCTTGCGCGCCCGCCGCCAGCACCACCAGATCAGCAGTCCAGCGCTCGCCGCCGGCGGTGACGCCGACCGCTCGCCCGTCCTCGAGGATCGGCAGCGCCTCGGTGCCGAAGCACAGCTCAGCGCCGGCCGCCGCGGCCCCCTCGCACAGCGCGCTGTCCAGCCGGCGGCGGGGCCACACCGCCCCGTAGGGCCCGAACTGCCCGTTCGCGGGCCAGTCCAGCTCGCGCACCCGCTGACCGGCGATCATGCGCAGCCCCGCGATGCGATGCGCTTCGTCGAGCGAGACGCCCAGCTCGTCGAGCGCCGCGACCGCGCGGGGCGTCAGGCCGTCGCCGCAGACCTTGTCGCGCCCCGGTGCGCCTTTCTCGAACGCCGTCACCGCGATGCCGGCTCCCGCAGCGCGCATGGCCGCAGCCGCACCGGCGGGACCGGCCCCGATCACGATCATGTCCCGGTGCGGCACCGCTACAGCCTGCCGAACCCGACGCCGGATCGCTCACCGTGCCGCCACAGCAGCGCCACGCGTCACTCGACAGGCTCTCAGAACGGCACCTAACTTGCAGCCATGACCGAGACGCTGACGGGCACCGACCGCTCGGCTGGGATCAGCTACGACGAGCTGTTCGACAACGACACGCACCCGGTGTCGGATGTTCTGCGGCGAATCGGCGAGTACGAACCGGGCAACACGCGCGTGCCGGCCCGGGTGTACTACGCGCAGGACGTCCACGATCTGGAAGTCGAGCGGCTGTGGGGCCGCGTCTGGCAACTGGCCTGCCTGGAGGAAGAGATACCCGGCGTCGGCGACTACCACGTCTACGACATCGCCCACCTGTCGTTCCTGGTCATTCGCACCGCACCCGACCAGATCAAGGCGTACCGCAATGCCTGCCTGCACCGGGGCCGCAAGCTGCGCGAGCATCACGGGCGGGGCGCATCCAGCCTGCGCTGCCCGTTCCACGGCTGGTGCTGGGAGCTGAACGGCTCGATGCGGGAGATCCCCTGCCAGTGGGACTTCCCCGATGTGGACATGGCCGACTACGGGCTGCCTGAAGCCCAAGTCGGCAACTGGCACGGCTTCGTGTTCATCAACCCGGATCGGAGCGCGCCGCCGCTAGCCGACTACCTCGGCGACCTCGCCGATCACTTCGAATTCGTGCCGTTTGAGCGCCGGTACAAGGCGGCGCACGTCTCCAAGCTGATGCCGATGAACTGGAAGACGTGCCAAGAGGCGTTCATGGAGAGCTACCACGTCGTGGCCACGCATCCGACGCTGATGGAATCCCTCGGCGACGCCAACAGCCGCTACGACGTCTTCGGCAACTACAGCAGGGCGATGACCGCCACCGGCGTCGCCAGCCCTCATCTCGACGGGCAACCCGGCTGGGAGCGCATTGACGACGGCAAGGAATACGGCCGTTGGCGGCATCCCCTGAGCGGGCACATCTATGAGCGCGACGACAACGGGCAGGTCGCGGTCACCGACCTGGACGGCAACGTCAGCACGTTCGACGAGCACGGCAACCACGTCCACGGCCCACAGACACAGGCCGACCCGCACCTGTGCAAGTGGATCGGCGGGCCGCTGCCGCCGGGCCTGGAAGAGATGCCGCTGATGACGCCCCATCCCCCGCCGGAGGTGACCAATGTGCGCGGGTGGCTGGCGGACCGCAAGCGGGCCCAGGTGCAGCGGCAGATGGGCGACGCTCTTGACGTCGAGGCCGTCAGCGACGCCGAGATGATCGACTCGATCTTCTTCTCGGTGTTCCCCAACTGGTCGCCGTGGGGTTGCTTCAACCCGATCATGTACCGGTTCCGGCCGAACGGCGACCACCCCCAGGAGTGCATCTTCGAGGTGATGCTGTTCCCGCTGGCACCACCCGATCCGGCAGCTCGGCCGGCGCCTGCGCAGGTGCGTCACCTCGGTTTCGATGACGAATGGACGCTGGCGCCCGAGCTGGGACCGCTGTCCAAGATCTTCCAGCAGGACTCGCTGAACCTGCCGCTGGTGCAGCAGGGCCTGCGAGCTCAGGAGCAGCAGGAAGTGGTCTTCGCCTCCTACCAGGAGACCAAGATCCGGCACTTCTACCAGCACTACTTCGAGGCGCTGGGATCGCGGCTCGATCGCTCGACCGGTGCGGTGGCTGTTGCTTCAGAAGCCGCCGTGCACGTGGGAACGCCCCGCAACAGCAATCCCGAGTAAGCCTTCAACCCCGCTCGCTGCCGAGCCGCCCGCCCGACCACCACGACTCGAACGCGGGCTCGATCGCCGACCAGACCAGCTCGACGATCGGACCGCTCGGGGGCACGACGTAGGCGAACGCGCCGTAGCCGTCATCGGGCGACGCGGCTGCCGCGGCGACCTGCCAGCCGGCCTGTACGCAGCGCTCAGTCTCTGCCGCCACGTCGTCAACCCACACGCCCACGTGATGAACCCCCGGATCGGCCGATCCGTCCCAGATCGTGCCCGGCTCGCCGGCCAGCAGCTCAAGATGCTGGGGCCCTTCGCACGAATAGGTGAACGTCAGCTCGACCGCCTGCAGGCCGTGCTGTGGTGTCCACACCTGCTGCGCCGGATTGTGCTGCACCGACGCCCAGCTCACGCCCAGCGTCTGGCCCATCTCGGCCATCGCGGCATCGATGTCCGGCACCCGGATGCCGGTGTGGAACAGACGCTGGTAGTCGATCATCTGACAGTCCTCCCGGCTGCGGCCATACTCGCGCATGTCATGTCGCCGGTGACCGGGAGACGTGGCAGGGTTGGCTCCACTGACCCGGTTCGGCCGGCTCAGGATCGGTAGGGGTGCGCAGATGAGCCACGAGACGCTGGTCGAGCTCACTCGCAGGACCCTGCAGCACGCCCGTGCGGGCACCGTGCCGCTGGCGGGCGAGATCGGGCGCGTGCCTGCCGCGAACTACTACGACCCGGACCGCTGGCGGCTCGAGATGGATCGGGTCTTCAAGCGCACTCCCCTAGTGCTGGGCTTCACCTGCGAGCTGACCGAGCCCCGCAGCTACAAGGCGCTGGAGGTCGCCGGAGTGCCGGTCTTGCTGTCACGCGGCGATGACGGCCAGATGCGCTCGTTCGTCAACATGTGCAGCCACCGCGGCTCCATCGTCGTCGAGGAGGGAACCGGTACGGCCCGAAGGTTTACCTGCCCGTACCACGCCTGGAGCTATGACAACGAGGGTCGGCTGGTGGGCATCCTCGACCGCGACGAGTTCGGCGATCTCGATCCGGACTGCAACGGCCTCACCCCGCTGCCGGTCGCAGAGCGAGCAGGCATCATCTTCGGCCCCGTGACGCCGGAGATGCCGTTCGACATCGACGCCTACCTCTGCGGCTACGGCGAGATGCTCGAGCATCATGACTTCGCGAGCTGCGCCTACGTGGGCAGCCAGAGCGTCGACGGCCCCAATTGGAAGGTGGCCTACGACGGCTATCTCGACTTCTATCACCTGCCGATCCTGCACCGGGAAACGTTCGGGCCCGGCTACTCCAACAAGGCCATCTACGACGCGTGGGGCCCGCACCAGCGGGTGACCTCTCCCGACCGTCGGTTCCTGTCGCTCGACCAAGTCGACGAGAGCGACTGGCCCGCCGATCTGCTGATCGACGGCGTGTGGACGATCTTCCCGCACACCTCGGTCGCCGGGTTCCAGGTGAGCGCTGACGGTGTCCCCGGCGGCGGGCGGATGTACATGATCTCGACGCTTCTCCCCGGCGAGGGTCCCGACACTTCCCGAGCTGTCCAGCACTTCCTCGCCGCATTCGAGCCCACCGAGCAGCTCGCAGGATTGATCGAAGCCCAGAAAGCGTTCCTGCTGCACGTCGTGCGCGACGAGGACTACTACAACGGCAACCGGATCCAGCGGGCGGTCAAGACCGGT
This sequence comes from Acidimicrobiales bacterium, assembly GCA_965116715.1. Taxonomy (GTDB): domain Bacteria; phylum Actinomycetota; class Acidimicrobiia; order Acidimicrobiales; family Poriferisodalaceae; genus Poriferisodalis. The sequence continues at coordinate 2,568,126 of OZ220724.1, read as the reverse complement.
GCCAAAACGGAGTTCTTCTTCGGCCGCAACGAGGCCGGCGGCCAGCGATTCCACGGCTGGGTGGATCGCCTCGTCGCCGCCGAGACCGACGACGACTTCGCCGACCTGTTCATTGGTGCTGAGGTGTCCTTCCAGCGGTAGCTGGAAGCGTCAACACAGTCAGCGCAAGGTGCGAGAGGCCAACCAGTTCGCCGTGGCCTTGGCCATCTTCGAGCCGTCGTAGCCAATGCGCTGTGTCGGCTCCACCTCGAGAATCACCCGGCGGGGCGAGTCCAAGAACGAGACGAACGCAGCCTGGCCCGCTTCGTTGCCGGGCCACAAGGCCGCAGCGAGCTCCGGATAGAACCACGCCTTGGTGTCGGCGTCGTCGTGCACCGTGCAGGTGCCTTTCCACGTGATCGCCTTGTTGCGCGGCAGCGGCGAGCCGGTGCTGGTGACCACGATGCAGACCCGCGGATCACGCCGCACGGCGCTGATGCGCGCCCGCTGGCTCGACGCTGTCAGCCAGAAGCGCCCGTCTCGCCAGATGTACGACATGATCACGCCGACCGGCCAACCCTCACGATTCGCCCAGATGAAGGTGCACTCGTTGTGCGCGGCGAGCAACTGCTCTTCGACCGCGGCGTCGAGGTCGTACACCGTGACGTCCTCGTAGTTCTCCTCGGGATGGACCTCTGGTGCTTCCTCAGCCATGACGAACCTCCGCCCGACGGCTCGGCCTGCTAGACCGGTCGGATGCCTGCGTATCTCATTGCGAACTATGACGTCGTCGACCCCGACAAGTACAAGGAGTACCAGCGCGGCGCCGCTCCCATCATGGCGGGCGGCGGCAAGCTCTTGGTGCTCGACCCAGCGTCGGACATCAAGGAAGGCGACGCCGGAGCGCAGACCGTCGTCATCGAGTATCCCACCATGGAGGCCGCCCGGGCGGCGTACGAGTCGGACGACTACCAAGCCGTCGTGGGCATCCGGCTGGGGGCAACCACCAACGGCCGCGCAGTGCTCGCCAACGGCATGGGCTGACGCCAATCGTGCCTTGGCGCGAATCCCGTTTCTGCGGATTCGGCCGAAGTCTCGGCGACGCTGCGGCCTGAGACCTCAGGCGGCGAACAGCCGGCTGAGCGGATAGGAGAAGTCCGGTAGCACTGGTGTTCCGTCGAGGCTGTCGGCCTCGGTCAGCGTCTCGACGGCTTCGGCACCGGCGCGATACACCTCCACCGTGCGGGATTTCGGGAAGACCACCCATACCAGCAGGACCCCGTAGCTGATCCACATCTGGGCCTTGGCATCGACGTCCGGACGGCGATCCGACGGTGACACCACCTCCGCCACCAGCTCTGGCACCCACTGGCCGTACTTCTCGGTGGTACTGCCGGGCGGACGCCGCTGGTACGACGTGAATGCAAAGTCCGCCGCACGCACCGTGTCGGGGTCGCGTTCGAGCTGGATGCCGTAGTCGGCTGCGAACGCTGTGCCAAGCCGGTACTCCTCGGCGAACTTGCCGACCTGCAGCCCAAGCCGGAAAGCGATCTTGCTGTGCGCATCTCCGGCCGGCGGCATCTCGCAGAAGACTCCCCTGACCAACTCGCCACGCACGCCCTGAGCGTCGAGGCGCAGCAGGTCCTCAGCGGTGAGCAACGTAGTTGGGGAGGCTTGAACGGCAGTCCTCATTTAATTTGAATGCCTTTCGTCATTCCGGGCCTCGGCTCTACACGGTGAACGTATTGACGACGGCGGTCGAGATGCTGCCCCGCCATTCTCGCGCATCCGCAATCCACCAGCGAAACGGATTCCCCGCCAACCCCAGCCTGCAACAGTCGGACCAGTTGCACGCAGGGATATAGGAGGGATTCCGGGCAGTCGGCAAGGCACTCGACAGGCATCTCCGGTCGGCTGCGAGCTATCCGCAGGAACGCGCCTAGCCCTAGCGACTGATGCTGCTGTCCACCTCGGTCAGCCAGTTGCGCATCTCGTGGGGTATCTCGGATTCATGCAGTCGGCGCGCGAGCGACTTTGGCGACACCGTGTTGTGCCCGGCGCCTTGGAGAGCCCTGTTCAGTGCCTTCAGGATTTCTTTGGCCGGGTATCTGTGGAGGCGCCAGACGGGGTCTGCTGCGAGTGGCCTGAGTTCGGTGTTCGTCTCGCTGAAGGTGCCGGCGATGTCCTTCTTGGCGGCCTGGCTCAGGAAGTGCCGTTCCTTGCCGAACTGGGCAAGGACCCTCTCAGTCATGTCGTCCGTTATCGATGCCAACTGGTCCGAGATGAATTGCGCCGGTGCGTTCGACACGCGTGTCAGCGCCGCGGGCTCCAGCAGGTAGCTCTCGAGTTCCTTGCGCTGCCAGACGTGAGCGTGGACCCCGATTGCTTCGAGACGCGAGCGCACTTCGCCGACATCCGCATCGGCCCGATAGTCGCGATCGAGCAGCACATGCACATCAACGGAACCCTGAAGGAAGTCCGAGACAAACCACTGGAAGGGCTCGACCTGGACCCAGTTGGTGAAACCCCCGATCTCGATGACCGCGCAGTTGCGCTCGCCAGCCAGATGATCGGCGTGGGCCGTCTTCGCGAGCTCCCGGATGATGGACATGTCATCGCCCTCGACGAACACCACGGTTCGGGCACGAAGAGCAGGGGTGAATCGCCCCGGTTTTGGTGGAGGCTCTGTTCCTTGAGAGGATGGAGCGATGTCAGGAAATGGGAGATATCCCGTCGAGCTGCGTGAGCGGGCGGTGAGGATGGTGCTGGGCAACGAGCGTCTGTGTGGGTCTCAGTGGGAGGCGATCTGCTGGGTCGCCGCCAAGCTGGGTCCGACGCCTGAGACGGTGCGCAAGTGGGTGCGGCGTGCTGAGGTCGACGGCGGTGCCCGTGCGGGGGTGACCACGGTTGAGCGTGCCCGGATCAAAGAGCTCGAAGGCGAGAATCGTGAGCTGCGCCGCGCGAACGAGATATTGAAGGCGGCGTCGGCTTTCTTCGGGTAAGGGGCTCGACCGCCAGTCCCAGAGATAGTGGCGTTTGTCGACGCTCACCGGGACCGGTTCGGGGTCGAGCCGATCTGCGCTGTGCTCGCTGAGCACGGCGTCGGGATCGCCCCGTCCACCTATTACGCCGCCAAGAGCCGGCCGCCGTCGGCGCGGGCGGTGCGCGACGCCGAGCTCAAGACCGAGATCGCCAGGGTGCACCAGGCGAACTACGACGCCTATGGGGCGGCGAAGGTGTGGGACCACCTCAACCGCGTCGAGGGCGTGCGGGTCGCCCGCTGCACCGTGGAGCGGCTGATGCGCGAGCTGGGCCTTCAAGGCGTGCGGCGAGGAACCACGGTGCGCACCACCGTTCGTGACTCCGACGCCGGCCGGCCCGATGACCTGGTGAAGCGGGACTTCGCGGTGCCGGCGCCTGACCGGCTGTGGCTGGCCGATCTCACCTATGTCAGAACCCGCAGCGGCTTCGTGTACGTGTCGTTCGTGATCGACGCCTATTCCCGGCGGGTGATCGGCTGGCAGGCGTCACGCTCTTTGCGCACCGACCTGGCCCTCGACGCCCTCGAGATGGCCATCGCGGGCCGCCGCCGCGTCGGGCACGCCGTCGCCGGGGTCACCCACCACAGCGACATGGGATCCCAATACCTGTCGATCCGCTACAGCCAGCGGCTCGACGACAACGACATCGTCGCGTCGGTCGGCACCAAAGGCGACAGCTACGACAACTCGATGACCGAGAGCCTCAACGGCCTGTTCAAATGGGAGCTCATCTACCCCCGCGGACCCTGGCGGGGACTCAGCGACGTCGAGTTCGCCACCCTCGAATGGGTCGACTGGCACAACCACCGACGCAGCCACAGCCAGCTCCTCGAACACCGACACGCCTACACCACCCCCGCCGACCACGAAACCGCCTACTACCGTCAACACAGCACAGCCACCCCGGCCGTGACTCAACAACCCCAGCCTCTACAAAACACGGGGTGATTCAGTTTGCGATGATGCCGATGGGTGGCTGGCAGACGAGCACCGGTGTCGCCGTGCCCTGGATGACTTGACAGAGCAATGGTCAGCCGAGTCGGGGCCGGCCGACCCCGATGGCGTGGCCGCGATGACCGAGCGCTTCTTCAACCGACAGTGATCCTCGACAAGCACGAAGGGTCGCGTCCAGCAACTCCCGGGGTTCAGTCGTTCCAGCCGCGGAGCGCGAGCCTCACAGGGATTCGAGCCGGCTCGTCCACGCATCGAAGCGGGGGCAGGCCGCTCGGATCACGTCGAGCTTGATCTCCTTGGCGACGATAGGGCCGTGCAGGCGCTTGCTGTAACCCGGAACGATGCGCTCGATGCGCTTGCTCGGCGCGGTGTTGCGGTCGTCGTTGATGTCTTCGGGCGCAAACTGGCGAGCAATCTGTTCGAGCGCATGCAGTGCGCCGGACGGCAGACCCGGAATGACGTTGAACGCCGTCGGATCTGAGAACAGCAGTGCTTCGAACTCGTACTGCTGGACGTACGCGAACTGGCGCACCGCGTCCGCGCCTCGTGGATTATGCCTCTTGACCCTCGCGTTGATCCGCACCTCCAGATCTGATGCGGACTCGCCATCCCGCTTGCGCTTGAAGCCATAGAAATCGACCAACGATGTGACCGCGTCGAAGTTCCACGAGAGTCCGGCCAAGACGGGTGCAAGCCTGTCGACACTGATGTTGCCACCCTGACCTCTGGGTTTCATTGCTGCCACTGCGACGCCGTGCGCCACGAGATGCGGTGCCAGCACCTGCTTGACGAATTCTTCTTCAGTGTCGCCCTCTACGACGATGGCGAGGTGCTTCACGGACGGCCACCAAGCAGGTTCATCTGCCAGAGGTCTCCCGTCGTGTAGTCCTGATCGAGCCACCGCTCGTACTCGTCGCGACTTCTCCGGCACGCAACCGTTCTTGACTCCTGTAGCTCCATCACGACGATCTCGTCGAGGCCGAAGCAATTCACTAGTTGCGGCGACTGCGTGGCCACGATGACTTGGCAGTGACTGGCAACAGAGTCGATCATCGAGCCAACGAGCGTGACTGCGGCCGGATGCAGCCCGAGCTCGGGCTCGTCGATCAATGCGACACTCGGGAGCATCTCGGGAGGCAGGTTCAGCAGCGTGACCAAAGCAAAGAATCGCAGCGAGCCATCCGACGTCAGATGGGCGCCGAACGTCTTATCCGAGACCGCGCTACGCCACCTCAAGAAGACGCGCCCGTGGTCCTCTTCGAGAACGAAGCGGTCGAAGCTTGGCAGCACCCGGCGGATATTCTCCTGAACCCACTCGAAGCGATCCACGTAGTCGTCTTGCAGACGGACGAGAACTGCGGCGAGGTTCCCGCCGTCTGAGCGCAAACCTCGGTTGTCTGACATGTCCCAGCGCTGCTTCATGCTTGAACCGGCGGACGTGTCGTGGAATTGGAACGTGCCGCAGTCCTGGAGCAGTCGGCGGACGACCCGTGCCGTCGTCTCGTTGACGTCGGCGAACTGGCCTCGCGCAGCCGAGTGGATACGGGCCTCGGTATGGCCGCTACCAAGCGAACGCAACGGTGCTTCACCCTCGATTTCGTGCCGGCTGAAGCGCAGCTGTTCCTCGGTGAACACGAACCGGTCCGGGGCCCCGTGGGACAGCGTGAACGAGTACTGGTTGACCCCGCCCGGTACGGCGAGACGAATGTCGGCCTCCATGCGCGGCGTCACCTTGTTGCCCATGAACAACTGGTCGTCAGCGCCGCCTTGGCGAGCTACGAACTCTTCGAGCTTCTGCGAGCGGAGCATCCAGCTCAGCATCTCGAAGAACCGGATGACGTTGGACTTACCGGACCCATTGGCACCGATAAGCACGGTGACTTCGCCAAGTTCAGAGAACTCCACATCCGCCAGCGACCGAAATCCGCGGATCGACACGGACTCGAGTCGAGTCGGCGGTTCGCCGGAGTTCGGTTCAGTCGGCGCGAGCCTTCGCACGCGACGTTCGCTGTCCATGGGTCCGGCCACCTTGCGTCGGATTCAAACCATCACCCGTCAGACACCGCCAGATGCCTCAGGGCGTAACGCGATCCTACGGCGAGGCCCGATGAAGGCAGGAATCCTCAGGCCGGGGTCAGGCGCACATCGAGGCGCTTGAGGCCTCGCAGCATGAAGCTGGGGTGGTACTCGAAGGTGTTGGCGGCGTCCAGCTCGAACGACGACAGGCGGCGGGCCAATTCTTCGAGCACCACCTTGCCTTCGAGGCGTGACAAGGCCGCACCGACGCAGAAATGGATGCCCCGGCCGAACGCCAGGTGACTGGTGGCCCCGTCGCGCTCGGGGCAGAACGACTGCGGTTCGTCGAACATGTCTGGGTCGCGGTTCGCGGCGGAGTACATCACCACCACCCGCGAACCAGCCGGAATGTCGACCCCGGCAACGGCGGTGTCGTGACGCACCACCCTGAACATGCCCTGGGTCGGGGTCGACAGGCGCAAGGTCTCCTCGACGATGGAACGGGCTCGCTCGGGATCGGCGCGCAGCGCCTCCCACTCGGCGGGGTGCTCGCCTAGCAGGCGCATCATCTCGGTGAGCATCTTGGTCGTGGTCTCGTTGCCGGCAACCAGCAGCTGCTGGATGATGCTGAGCATCTCGGCCATGGTCAGCGGTGCCTCGGACACCTCGGCGTCGTCGATGCCATCCTCGTCCCGGTTGATGCGGGCGTTGAGCAGGTTCGTCAGCAGGTCGTCCTGCGGCGACGTCTTGCGAATCTCGAATTGGTGCGCGAAGTACTTCTGGTACTCGATCACCTCGCGTTCGGCCTCGAGACGCTCGTCGATGCTGATGTTCGTGCCGATGCCGGCAATGGAGGCGTCGCTCCAGCGCTTGAAGTCGGCGAGCCGGTCATCGGGAACGTTCAGCGCCTTCGCTATCACCGTGACCGGCAGCGGCACGGCGAACGCCTCCACGAAGTCGAGCGGTGAGCCGTCAGCAGATGCAGCCAGCATCGCGTCGATCAGCCCGGAGGTGATCTCGCGGATCGTCGGCTCGAGATCTGCGATGACCTTGGGCGTGAACGCCTTGCTGATGAGGCGCCGGAAGCGGGTGTGCGCCGGAGGGTCAGCAGTGAGCATGGTCCGCACCGGCGGGTAGCCCCCTTCGGCCCGGTACAGCTCCGCCATGCGCTGCGCCAGCTCGGAGCTCATGTAGCTGCTGGTGTCGAACTCGGAGGAGAACGTGGCGGGGTCGCGCACGACCTCGACCACGTCGTCATAGCGGGTGATCAAGTACAGCGAGGCACCGGGCGTGGCGACCTCGAAGACGGGGGCCTCCTGTTGCATCTTGGCGTAGTAGGCGTGCGGGCACTGCTGCACTGCAGGATCGAACAGCCCGAAGTCATCAAGGTCAACCATCAGAAGATCCTCGCGCTGTCTGCCCGGCAGCGCTGCGACCACCGGCTCGATCAGCCGCTGCTGCGATGGGCAGCAGCACCAGTTCGTGGGCGAACTCCAGCATGCGCACGGCGATGGCGAATGCGGCTGCATCGCCGACCCCGAAGCGCTCCGCCAGCAGCGCTGCGACTACGACCTCGCGAACGCCGAGCCCCGCTGGCGTGATGCCGACCATGCCCACGACGATGCCGGCGGCGGACGCTCCGGCAACCAGCCAGATGTCATCGGTGCCGGCGGCAAGCAGTGCCGTTGCCAGCAGCGCCGCTGCCAGCAGACGCTGTGCCACTGCCAGTCCGTAGATGAACACCGCTCGCCACACGGCTGCTCGCTCAGCGTTGAGTGCGTCAGTGCGAATCCGCCCCGAGAGCCATCGCAGCACCACCACCCGCCGCATCAACCCGTCGATGCGGCGCCACCACCCTCCGGCACCCGCCAATGTCCACGGCAGCGTCACCAGGCCGGCGACAGCACCGACGCCGATCACGATGCGGGTGAGCCAGCCACCGGTTGTGCCGAGCCAGTCGGCAGGCGCCCACAGCACGGCGAAGACTGCCGACCATCCGACCAGCGTGGCGGTCTCGACAACCACGGACGCCCCGGCGGCGGCCCGGTTCACTCCGTGCGGGGCAGCCAGGCCGGCCCGGGCGACGACTGGCACCAGCCCGGTCGGCAGGTAGCGCGTCGCCTGGGACAGCATCCAGATGCGCAGCGCCGAGCGTTGCGCCAGCGGCGTGCCGTAGCCGCCGATGAGCTCCCGCCATCCGAGCGCCAGGCACCACGTGGCGGTCATCGACACGACCACGGCGGCCACCAACCCGACGGCATCGACGTGAACGTCGATCTGGCGCAGGTCGTCCCAGTAGCGGACGGCCAGCCAGACGATCATCGCTGCGGTGGCCAACCCCAGCAACCACCGCACCGCAGTGCCACGCCATCGGGCGGTACCGCTCCGCCTCCATTTCTCGACGCTGCTGCCGGTTCCCGTCACTGCGGCGCGCCCAAGAGGCCGAGCATCTGCTTCGGATGACTCAGCCGCGCACATCCACGGCAGCTTGGCCGCTCAGCGCCTGCGCGTTCGCGGATTGCTGCACTTTGGCCCGAATCGCGTCGTACTCGGGCGGCAATTCCTTGAGTTCGCCGCGGGCATCGGCCGCGAGAGCATCGTGCAGCGCTTCGACCAGCCGGTGATCTGCCCAGCCAGAGGAGGTTGCCTCGTACACCAGACGTGTCGCTTCGAGCGCTAGCGGCGACCAGTCACCCTTTACGGTCAGCATCGTCAGGTCGGCAAGCAGGGCCCACACGTCGGCGGGACCGGTCGGCAACCAGGACTCCACGACTTCGCGTGCGCCGCCCGTTGGCATAGCTCGACTGCGCCGCTCGCTGCGTCCATTCCCCGTCACCGAAAGAACTCTAGCACTCGCAACCCGCACGGCTCTTTAGTGAAATATTAATGTATTTCCCTGTATTATGATCTAGCTTCGGCCCGAGACACCGCATCCGCCGTCCGGGGCCTCAGCACTGCCACGTGCCCCCAGTTGACATCTCGACGCCATGCACGAATCGATCAGAACGTCAGCGCGCGAGGTGCGATCGCTGTTCAACGCATACTTCCTGCCGAGGGTTCAGAAGGGTGAACTGCTTGAACTCGCTGGGCCGGCGACGCGAGCCTCCACCGCCGCTGGGCAGGCACCCGGCACCTTGAGCCAGACGGTGTCCTATCTGGACAGCAACGGCGTTGTAGCAATTGCACACCGCTTTCTGTCGCGTGACGGCGAGGTCGGCGCTTCGGGACGCCCCGATCCCAAGGCTGTGTTGTTCGAAGGGCAGTGGCTCGTCGCTGAGTCCAACTAGCCCGATTGAGCCACGCGCATCCAATTGCCGTGCAGATGCGAGGTCCTTTGGGTGAGTACCGCTGCGAGACTGTACATGTGCGCGTGGTGCTGGTTGCGCCAGGGTTTCCGACGTCGCTGGACGACCATCACAAGCCGTTCCTGGCCGATCATGCACGGGCGCTGGCTGCCGCCGGCGCCGACGTGACGGTGGTGTGCCCCGCGCATCCGGACGCGCCGCGCCGTGCGGAGGTGGGGGGCATCGAGGTGCGCCGGGTGCGATTCGCTCCCGCCAAGGTGGAGGCGCGGGTGGCGCTGGGCGAGAGCTACCGGGTGTTCTCCGGGCTGTCGGCGCTGTGGGTGATCCCGATGATCGCCCGGCTCACGCTCGCCGCCGTTCGCCAGGCGCGCCGACGCTCGAACAATGGCGCCGCAGTCATACACGGTCACTGGTGGTTCCCCTGCGGGCTGGTTGCCGTTGCTGCTGCCGCTGCAGCCGGACGGCGAGCGTGCAGTGTCGTGCAGGTTCACGGTTCTGATGCGGCGGTCACCACCAATGCCGTCCACCGATGGCTGGCACGCCGCGTGCTCCGCAGGGCGGGTGCTGTGGTCGCGGTCTCCGAGGATCTGCACAACTGGGCTGCCGCGCTGGTGCAGCGTCCTGATGGCGCGCCCGGGGGCCTGCGCAACTGGGCGGCCCGGCCGCTGCGGCGCTCGCAGGGCCTGCACTCGCCGCCCAACGTCAAACCCGCTGGGCACCGAACCGGTCCCGAGCTGCGGGTGGTGTCGATGCCGGTCGGCACTTACCGGCTCGGAGCTCGGACGCCGACGCCTGGCGGCGGCCCGGTGCTCGCCGTCGGCCGACTCATGGCGGAGAAGGGCTTCGACGTGCTCATCGAGGCAGTGGCGCTCGTGCCCGCTGAGGAGCGACCCGAAGTGGTCATCGTGGGCGACGGACCCGATCGTGCGCTGCTCGAAGCACTGGCACTGCGGCGTGGCGTGAGTGCGACGTTCCCCGGAGTCGTCGCGCCGTCTGAGATCGGCGACTGGTACCGCCGCGCCCGGTTGGTATGCGTTCCCAGCAGACGGGAGGGCTTCGGGATGGTCGTCGCCGAGGCGATCGCATCGGGTCGACCTGTCGTTGCGACCGCGGTCGGCGCCGCACCCGCGTTTATCGCCGGCGGGACCAATGGACACCTCGTACCGCCCGAGGACGCAGAAGCGCTCGCTGAGGCCCTCGCTGCCGCCCTGCAGTCAGAACCAGACACTGCAGACCAGGGTGCCGACTCGCTGTCAGCATTCAGCCCTCAGGCCCACGCCGCAGCCCTGCTGGAGATCTACGCAGAGCTGAATCACGCGTAGTCAGCGACGGGCCGCTGGGCCCGAGAGGACGAGATGTCGCCGCTCTACAGCGCGGCGACGATCTCGGCCATCAGCTCGCCCGCCTCGGTGGGGTTCAGGCCCACGCGCACACCGGCATCGCGCAGCGCATCCATCTTGGCCGCTGCCGTGCCCTTGCCGCCCGAGACGATCGCACCGGCGTGGCCCATCTTCTTGCCCGGCGGTGCCGTCACGCCGGCGATGTAGCTCGACACTGGTTTGGACATGTGGTGCTTGATGAACTCGGCGGCCTCTTCCTCGGCCGAGCCGCCGATCTCGCCGATCATCATCACGGCCTTGGTGTCGGGGTCAGCTTCGAACGCCTCGAGGCAGTCGATGAACGACGTGCCCGGCACGGGGTCGCCGCCGATGCCCACGCACGTCGTGACGCCGATGTCCTTCTGCTGCAGCTCGTACAGCGCCTGGTAGGTCAGCGTGCCCGACCGGCTGACGATGCCGACGGGACCGCCCGGCTTGGCGATGTGCCCGGCGGTGATGCCGATGTTGCACTCCCCCGGCGTGATGATGCCCGGGCAGTTCGGCCCCAGCAACCGCACATGGGGGTAGTCGCGCTTGAGCATGTTGAAGAAGCGGGCCTCATCGTGCGCCGGCACGCCCTCAGTGATGCAGGCCACGAACTCGATGCCTGCCTCGGCGGCGTCCATGACGGCGGAGAACACGCCCGGCGCGGGGATGAAGATGCACGACGCATTGGCACCGGTCGCCGCCACCGCTTCGGTGCAGTCGGCGAACACCGGCACGCCCTCGACGTCGGTGCCGGCCTTGCGGGGATTGGTACCCGCCACCACGTTGGTGCCGTAGTCGCGGTTCAGCATGCCGTAGTAGCGGCCCTGCGAACCGGTGAGGCCCTGGTAGACGACCTTGGTGTTTTTGTTGACAAAAATGCTCATCTCAGGCTCCCGTGATCAGGCCGCGGCCATCGCGACGGCTCGACGGGCAGCGTCGAGCATGGTCGGTTCCATCACCAGCTTCTCGTTGAGGTGAGGGGCGAGGATCTCGCGGCCCTCCGCGGCGTTGGTGCCGTCGAGACGCAGCACGATCGGCGCTTCGATGTCGACGGCGTCGAGCGCCCCGATGATGCCGTTGGCCACCTCCTCGCCGCGGGTGATGCCGCCGAAGATGTTGATGAAGATGGCCCGCACGTCGGGGTCGTTGTTGATGACCTCCAGCGCATTGGCCATCACCTGGGCATTGGCGCCGCCGCCGATGTCCAAGAAGTTGGCCGGCTTGCCGCCCACCTGGTTCACCACGTCGACGGTGCTCATCGCCAGCCCGGCGCCGTTGGCGATGACGCCGACGCTGCCCGCCAGGCCCACGTACTGCAGGCCCTTGGCGTGGGCGGCCTCCTCACGCTCGTCACGGGGCTGGGTCTCGTCGTACTGCGCGTAGTCCTCGTGTCGGAACACGGCGTTGGCATCCAGCGTGACCTTGGCGTCCAGCACATGCACCCGGCCCTCGGGCGTGAGGATCAGCGGGTTGATCTCGACGAGGTCAGCGTCGCCCTCGGTGTAGGCCACATACAGCTGGCGCAGGATCTCGACGGCCTGATCGGTGGCGGCCGGGTTGAGATTGGCGCCCTCCACCCAGGCTCGGGCTGCCTCCTCGCTGAGACCCTCGGCGGGGTCCACCAGCACCTTGCTGATGGCATCGGGATTCTCAGCCGCCACGGTCTCAATCTCGACGCCGCCCTCGGCCGACAGCATCCCCAGGTGCTTCTTGGCCGAGCGGTCCAGCGTGAAGCTGGCGTAGTACTCCTCGGAGATGTCCGACGCCTTCTCGATCCACAGCCGGCGCACGATGTGGCCGTTGATGTCGAGCCCGAGAATGTTGCCGGCGTGCGTGCGCACATCGTCGACGGTGGCGGCGAACTTGACGCCGCCGGCCTTGCCGCGACCGCCGGTGTGCACCTGTGCTTTCACCATCACCGGCGTGCCCAAGCGTTGCGCGGCGGTCACGGCTGCGTCGACGCTGAAGGCGACTTCGCCGTCGGATACCGGCATGCCGTAGCTCTTGAAGAACTGCTTGCCCTGATACTCGAAGAGATCCACGGCGGGGAGCATAGGAGGGTGGCCCTGTTGCCCGCTGCGGAGGCGGCAGGGCTCCGGCCCGCTAGGAACGGAGGCGGCGGAGGTCGGCGAAGCTCGCGACGAGGGTCTTGGTGCCGACATCGGCGAAGTGGACGGTGACCTCCCAGTCGTCGCCGTCGGGCCGCACCTCTTGGACGACACCCGCACCGAATCGGTCGTGCAGCACATCGTCGCCGACGCCGTAGCCGAGGTCAGCCGAGGGCGCCGGCTTCGGCTCTCCCAGCCGTGCGGCGACCCGGCGGCGGGCCTCCTCCCGGCGAGACTCGCGGCCCTTCGCCGCGCTGCCGTCGTGGCGGGCAGGATCGCTGCGCTGCTGGCTCCGGCCGGCCAGTTCCGACTCGTCGAGCTGGCTGTACTCGCTGGCTTCGCCACTTCCGCTGCCGCCGCTCTCTCGGCCTCCGCCGCGGTTGGCTCCCCAGTCGCTCGTCACCGGCCGCCACGACGAGCCGTAGCGGCCGCCCTCGGGTGATCGGTCGTCGAGCAAGTCCTCGGGTATCTCCAAGAGGAAACGACTGGGCGGGTTGTACTGAGTTTGACCATGCAGCGCTCGGCTCCACGAATGGGTCAGGTACAGCTGCTTGCGGGCCCGGGTGATACCCACATAGGCCAGCCGACGCTCTTCCTCCAGCTCGTCGGGCTCGGTGATGGATCGATAGTGGGGAAAAACGCCGTCCTCCATGCCAGTCAGGAACACCACGTCAAACTCGAGCCCCTTGGCGGAATGGAGTGTCATGAGCGTCACTTGCGAGCTGTCGCGCATTGCGTCCACATCGCTCACAAGCGACACTCGCTCAAGGAACTCGTCGCATGACTCGGATTTCTCGGCGTCTCCGATTAGCTCTTCAAGGTTCTCAATGCGACCAAGCGGCTCAATGCTCGCTTCTGGTTGCGCATTGATCTCGTCCTCAAGCTGTCGGAAGTAACCGGAAGCATCGAGTGCTGCCTTGAGAACCGCCGCCGGGCCGTTGAGGACTTGGGCCGAGGCACGTTCGATAACGTCGCGGAACTGAAGCAGGCCAGCGCGAGCGGCTCCGCGGACGCCCGCTTCGTCAACTCGGTCGAGCACAGCGGCGAACGGTTCACCCTCTAGCTCGGCAAGGTTTTCGAGCTTCGCGATTGTGCGCTCGCCGACTCCACGAGCAGGCACATTGACGACCCTCCTGAGAGACACTTCGTCAGATGGATTGACGGCCACCCGCAAGAACGCCAGTGCGTCCTTGATCTCCTTGCGGTCATAGAACCGAGTGCCGATGATTTGGTATGGCACATCGCTGGCGGCGAGCACTACTTCAATTGCACGCGATTGTGCATTGGATCGGTAGAAGACCGCAGCATCGGACCAGTCGATCTGGTCGTCGCTGTGCAGGCGGCGGAGTTCAGAGCAAACGTAGTGCGCCTCGTCTTCCTCATTGGTGCCGCGGTAGCGGATCGGCTTGGCGCCGCCGGACTGGTCAGTCCAGAGATTCTTCGGCGGCCGCCCGAAGTTGTTGCGGATCACCGAGTTGGCTGCGTCGAGGATCGCCTGGCTGGACCGATAGTTCTGATCCAGCACGTACGTAGCGCTGTCGCCAAACGTGGTACTGAAGTTCAAGATGTTGGTGATGTCCGCGCCCCGGAATGCATAGACAGACTGATCGGAGTCGCCCACCACGAAGACGTTGCGCACAGGCCCGCACAGCTGACCGATCAGCCGCACCTGTGCTGCATTGGTGTCCTGATACTCGTCGACGAGGATGTGTTCGAATCGCTGCTGGTACTGCTCGGCCACATCGGGGTGTTTCTCCAGCAGACCCACACCGAGCATGATCAGATCGTCAAAGTCCATGGCACCGGCCTGTTGTAGCCGTTTCTGGTACTCGGAATAGATGCGCGCAATTTGGCGCGCAGAAGGACCGGAGCCATTCGGTGTCTCGGCCAGTTCGGCTGCCTGAGATGGCGTGACAAGGCGATTCTTCATTGTCGAGATCGTTGCGTGCACGCCGCGATCACTGAAGCGCTTGGGGTCAAGCTTCAGCTTGCGAACGACATCACGGGTGAGCCGCCGCGCATCCGCTTGGTCGTAGATGCTGAACGTGCCCGCGTAGCCGAGGACGTCCGCGTGACTGCGCAGGATGCGCGCACACGCACTGTGGAAGGTGGAGATCCACATCCGCTGCGCGACCGGACCGACGAGGCTGCCGATGCGCTCGCGCATCTCCCCCGCCGCCTTGTTGGTGAAGGTGATGGCCAGCAGCCCGAACGGGCTGACACCGTGGCGGGCGAGCAGGTACGCGATGCGGTGGCTGAGCACCCGGGTCTTGCCCGAGCCTGCGCCGGCCACCACAAGCGCCGGGCCGTCGCCGTGCGTGACTGCAGCGCGCTGTCCCGCATTCAGCGGTGCGAGGATTGGATCGTCGTTCAGAACGTCATTCACGTCGTGTAGTCGGCGTTGATGCGGACGTACTGGTCGGTGAGGTCGCAGCCGTACACGGTGAACGAGCCGCCTGCGCCGTCGGGGCGAACGCCCAGGTCCGCCGAGATCAGCACCTCGTCGGAGGCCAGGTAGGCCTCGAGCTCGGCAAGGGCTTCGGCCGTGGCAGGCGTGGGATACACCTCTTGGTCGCCGAAGCGGATCCTGACGCGATCCGGGTCGATGTCGGTCTCGTCGCTGCACTTGCCGATCGCCATGGCGACCCGGCCCCAGTTGGGGTCGCGGCCGTGCACTGCAGTCTTGACAAGCGGCGAGTTCACGATGGCTTTGGCCACCCGCTTGGCCTGCGCGTCGTCGCGGGCCTCGTTCACGATCACCACGATGAGGGTCTCGGCGCCCTCCCCGTCGAAGGCGAGCTGGCGTGTCAGGTCCAGGGCGACCGCAGCGAGCGCCTCTTCTAGCTCTACTTCGTCGACGGGACCCGCAGCACCGTTCGCCAGCATCACCACCAGGTCGCTGGTGGAGGTGTCGGTGTCCACGCTGAGCGCGTTGAAGGTCACGTCGCAGACCCGGCGCAGCATGGCATCAAGCCGGTCGGGGGCGATCTCGGCATCGGTGGTGATCACCGAGATCATCGTGGCCATGTCGGGCTCGATCATCCCCGAGCCCTTCGCGATGCCCACGACCTTGGCGGTGCCATCGCCAGCCGGGACTGACACACTCGCCGTCTTGGGATGGGTGTCGGTGGTCATGATCGCTGTTGCAGCGGCCACGGCGTCGGTGCTGTCGAGCGCTGGTCCGGGGCTGGAGATCAGCCGGTCGAAATACCTGTCGACTGCACCTTCGGGGTACGGCACGCCGATCACGCCGGTGGACCCGACCAAGACCTGGCCGGGCTCGCAACCCACCAGTTCGGCGACGCGCTGCGCAAGGTTCGCCGTGTCGCGCACACCCTGCTCACCGGTTGCCACGTTGGCGTTCTTGGACACGACCACCAGGGCCTGCGCCCGCCCATCGGCCACGTTGGCCCGGCTCAGCCGCACACTGGAGGCTGCGAACCGGCTCTTGGTGAACACGCCGGCCGCAGCCGACACCCGGTCTGCCGCCAGCACCATCACGTCGTCGGTGTCGTCCTTCATGCCGACGTTGCCGGCATGGCAAGCGAAACCAGCCGGCAAGTCCACCGATGCAGCCGCATTCCCGGCCCCTGCTGAGGTCATGATCCGCCCTTGTCGCACGCTTCCCGCGGCACGGCCGCGGCTGTGGGGCCAAGGTAGTTGCGGTTGCGCCAGGAGCCTCCTCCATTTCAGCTCAGATCCTCAGATGGTCCACACAGTGCGCATCGGTCATCGGCACAAAATGTGTTGGCCCCGGCGACCATCGCGTGCGAGTGTCTCTGTGGCGGTCGTGCAGGATCGCCGCCAAAGTGTTTGCCAGTAAGACCATGACATCATACTTGATAAAATTATAACAATAAAACAATAGAAAATGTTACACTAAAACAGTGGCGAACACCCTTACCCCGCATGGCTATGTCGAGCGCATCGCCGATAGCGAGATCGCGGAAGCGCTGGACAGCGCCCCGATCGTGGTCATCGAGGGACCCAAGGCGTGCGGCAAGACATGGACTGGCAGACGCCATGCACGAAGCGAAGCCTCATTCGAGCAGGACGAGCAGGCGCGTGAACAGGCCCGGCTGTTGCCCCGCATGTTCCTCGACGGCGCCGAACCCCGACTAGTCGACGAATGGCAGATCGTCCCCGAGATCTGGAACACCATCCGGCACCTGGCTGACGAAGAACGCCGTAACGGAAGGTTTGTGCTGACGGGGACTGCCCGACCTGGCGACGACGGAATTCGTCATTCCGGGGCGGGGCGGATCATGCGGGTTCGACTGCGCCCGATGTCCCTATCTGAATCGGGCATGTCAACTGAGCAGATATCACTGGCCGGCCTTGTGGACGGCGAACAATGCGCTGCTGACCGTCCCGCTGTCACGATTCCGGAACTTGCCGAGGAGCTATGCCGGGGTGGATGGCCTGAACATCTCAGTTTGGGGGCGGGGCCGGCTCAGCGCCGTCTGCGCGCCTACCTCAATGAGATTGCCCGCGCGGAAGTGTCTGAGCCTCGAAGTGGCAGGGGCAGACGCAGGGACCCCTACAAAGTCAGCCGCCTGCTCGTCTCCGTCGCTCGGAACACGGCAACCACTGCTTCTGTCGCCCGGCTCGCAGCTGACACTGCCGGCGTTGCAGATAGCGATGGCGCGCAAGATCAGCGGACTGCCGCGAGCTACCTCCAGACCCTCGACTCCATGTTCGTCGTCGAGGACGTGCCAGCTTGGTCGGCGGGCCTGCGCTCCCGCGCGCGGCTGCAAGGGGCGCCCAAGCGGCATTTTGTGGATCCGTCGCTGGCCGCCGCCGCGCTCCGTGCCGGGCCCGAACGACTGCTGAGCGATTTGAAGACACTGGGTTTCCTGTTCGAATCGCTCGTCGTCCGCGACCTGCGCGTGTACGCACAGGCGCACGAAGCCACAATCAGCCACTACCGCGACTCCCATGGCAACGAGATCGACGCCATCGTCGACTGGGGAGACGGCCGATGGATCGCAGTCGAGGTCAAGCTGGGATCGATGGACACGGTCGATCGCGCCGCGAAGACGCTGCACCGCGTGTGCGCCAAAGTCGACCCCGCGACCCCCGGTCCGCCCGCCCGCAAGGTCGTCATCACCGCCAGCGGTTACGCCTACGACCGCCCCGACGGTGTCGCCGTGCTGCCGCTGACGGCTCTCACGACTTAAGAGGCAAGTCTCCGGCCGCATGCCACGAGGGCATTAGCGGCTCCGGGGATGTGAATCGAACTAGACGGTCAACCACGCAGCGACCCGCAGTGCACCCGACCGCAGTTGGTCTGCTGGCCGGCCCGTGAGGCAACGGCTCCGGTTTCCAGACAGCTGACGGGGACCCAATAGTCGGTCCAGCTGGCCTCTCTCGCCACGGAGCTATTCCCACTCGATGGTGCCGGGGGGCTTGGAGGTGATGTCGTAGACGACCCGGTTCACGCCTTGCACCTCGTTGACGATGCGCGAGGAGATCTGCTCGAGCAGATCGTGGGGCAGGCGGGCCCAATCGGCGGTCATGGCGTCCTCGCTCGTGACCGCGCGCACGATGATGGGGCGGGCGTAGGTGCGCTCATCGCCCATCACGCCGACGCTGCGGATGTCGGCCAGCACGGCGAACCCCTGCCAGACCTCGCCGTCGAGGCCGGCCTTGGTGATCTCGTCGCGCACGATGACATCGGCCGCTCGCACCGTCTCGACCGCCTCCGGCGTGACCTCGCCCACGATCCGAACGCCCAGGCCCGGCCCGGGGAACGGCTGACGCTGCACGATCTCGGCCGGCAGACCCAGCTCATCCCCAACCGCCCGCACCTCGTCCTTGAACAGGTTCCGCAGCGGCTCCACCAGCTCGAAGGTCATGTCGTCGGGCAGCCCGCCCACGTTGTGGTGGCTCTTGATCTTCGCCGCGGCGGGCGAGCCCGACTCGATCACGTCGGGATACAGCGTCCCCTGCACCAGGAAGCGGGCGTCGGTGATGCCGCCCGCGGCCCGCTCGAAGATGCGCACGAACTTCTCGCCGATGATCTTGCGCTTGTCCTCAGGATCGGTCACACCGGCCAGCGCCTCGAAGAACTCGTCGGCCGCCCGCTCGTGGATCAGCTCGATGCCCTGCGTGCGCCGGAACGTGTCGGTGACCTGGTCGCCCTCACCGGCACGCATCAGCCCGGTGTCGACAAAGACGCAAGTGAGCTGGCTGCCGATCGCGCGCTGTGTCAGCGCTGCGGCCACGGCGCTGTCCACCCCGCCCGACAGCCCGCAGATAGCCCGCGCCGAGCCGACCTGGGCCCGGATGGCCTCGATGCTCTCGGTGATGACGTTGGCCATCGTCCACTCGGAGTTGATGGCGCAGATGCCGTGGAGAAACCGTTCGAGCTGGGCTTGGCCGCTGGGAGTGTGCACGACCTCGGGGTGGTACTGCACCCCATAGAAACGCCGCCGCGGGTCTTCGATGACCGCAGCGGGGCTGGCGGCCGTGGACGCCGTGACCGTGAAGCCCTCGGGCGGCTCGACCACGGCGTCGAAGTGCGACATCCACACCGGCTCGAAAGCCGCTGTGCCGTCACCTGGATCGCCGAGCAATTCAGAAGGCACCCCGGCGTGGGTCAACGTGGCGCGGCCGTACTCGCCGCGTCCACTGCGATCCACCTTCCCGCCGAGGTCACGGGCCAGCAGTTGGGACCCGTAGCAAATGCCCAGGATCGGCACGCCCATCTCGTAGGCGCCGTGGTCGATGCCGGGCGCACCCTCGACATGCACCGAGGCCGGTCCGCCGCTGAAGATGATGGCCGCCGGGGAGCGCTCGGCCAGCTCGGCCGCAGTGGAGGTGTGGGGGACGATCTCGGAATAGACCTGCGCTTCGCGCACCCGCCGGGCGATCAGCTGTGCATACTGCGCGCCGAAGTCCACCACCAAGACCGTTGGGTGGGCGACCGGGCCGGCCGCCGGCGAGTGTGGGGGCATAAGTCCGGCGCCGCAGCCGCGCCACGTTGGGGAAAACAACGAGCGTACCGCTGGTCCCCGGCGGCATTGCGGGATTCGGCAGGTCATCCCATTCGGGGTCGAGCGTCACGCCTCACGCCGACATTCACCCTCGGTTCGCCAACTCCCAGCGTTGATGTCGGCTGCGCCTGCCAGGCTCGGTCGCCCGGACGATGCCTCGTGCCTCGAGTCGGCGCAGCCACTTGAGCACGGCGGCCACGGTGATTCCCATTTCCTCGGAGAGCTCCCGACTTGATCTGTCACCATCCGACAACGACCGGATCACCTGGCGCTCCCGCTGGCCCATCTTCGGCAGCTTCGTCGAATCGGTGTCGCCTGCGTCCTCTTCGGCAGTGGCCTGCCGTTCCGACGCTCCGAGCAACGCCGTGCTGGGCACCAGTTGCCATGTCGCCCACCGGCGCCCACCGACGCGCTGAATCAGGCCTCGGTTCCTGAGCTCAGTCAATTCTTGTGTAGCAACCCGTGCGTGACAGCCGACGAGCGCGCAGTAGCCACGATTGTCGATGCTGCCGTAGTGCCGGATGTGTGCCAAGGCGAGGCGCTGCCTGTCGTCCAGTGGGCGGTTTCCGAATCGGAGTTCTTCGACCGCCGTCAGCCAATCTGTCGCATCGGCGTCCAGCACTGTGTGGTTGCGAAACACGACACGGAAACTGGACAGCGTGTAGTTCAACTCGGGCGGGTCCATCCCCGCCGCCCGAAGCGATTGTGCGACAGACAGCAATCCCGTGCCGACGTTCTCGCACACTTTCGCGCCTTCGCCGGGAATAGTCACATCTCGCAGCAGCTTTGCCAGTCGAGCATTTCGAGCGGCGCTGACAGGCTCGACCATGAGACGCTCGGGTTCGAATGCCCCGAACAGCCCGCCGGGGCTGATGATCTCCAGCCGGTCTGGGTACAGCGCCACCTGCACTGGCTGGCCGCGCGCTGACGGGTGATAGTCGCGGTGCATCAGCGCGTTGATGACAACCTCGCGCACTGCATCGGTGGGATAGTCCCAGTAGTCGTCACGCCACAGACCGGCGACGACACCCCGGCGCCGCATGTTTCGGCGCAGCAGCGCGTCGGCTTCGCTCAGCATGACTGGGATCGGTCCCTCGATCAGCTGACTGTCTAAGTAACGCGTGCCGTCAGGATGCGGATGACCGGACTCGGTTGGATAGACGACAAAGTCGAGACCGAGTCGAGGAAAGTGACGCTGCGGATATCGGCCCATTGCGAGCAACCCAGCCAACGACACAGCGTCCGGACGGGGTGAATTCGCCGTGTCGTCGTCGACATCACTCCCCGGAGCCTTCACCAACACGCCGAGAAGCTTGAGGCATTCGGTGTCATCGACATCGCGGAACACTTGGACGCGCGTCGACCTGAGCTCATCCAATAGGGCACCTACGAGATCGGCGTCCAAATCGTCGATGCTGGTGCCCACCACGGGGTGTTCGTCGTCGTCCGGCTGCCCTTTCGCTGCCTGGAGTGCATGATGCTCATAGGGCGTGAGCTGCCGGTCGCTGTCGTGCGACCGGATGTATCCGACTGGAGTCTCCTCGGAAACGACGACCATGCAGGGCTTGCGATCCCGCCTCAGCTCCTCCACCTCGGCAACGACGACGGGCACCTCCTCGACTGTGCATACCTCGACAACCGGGCGAATCGGTGGCTGGAGATTATCCGTGCAACCAGAGACCAAGTCGGCCGCGAGCTTGCGGGTGTCGACGCCGGTGGGGCTGAAGCCTTCGTCGTCCAAGCCCAAGATGATGAGACCGCCGTCACCATTGGCGAACGATGACACACTCCTGAGGATCTTCTGGGGGAGACCTCCGCTGGCATCCTTGACCTCAACCCCTTGCAGATCAGTCCGCGCAGCTCGCAGCAACGGCAACAGTTCGTTGAGGCGCTCCTGCAATTCACTCACTGATGGTCACTCCGCGAGGAGGCGGATCGGTCGTAAGACCGGTAGCGCGTCGGCATCTGGGCGATGATCGACACTCTTGCGAATTCACAGCACATCATATAACCACATTCGCCCATCTGATACAACCACATAGTACAGATAGGAAGTTTCATGTAGCAAGAAGCCCAGACGAACCGGGACCGGGCGCCGAACCGGGGCTGAGCAAGGAGCAGCTATGTGAACCGAGAACGACACAGGGCCGGCGCGAACGCCGGCCCTGTGCCTGTTCGTTGAAGGGGTGTGAAGCGGGAGCTACATCATCCCCGGCATGCCGCCCATGCCGCCGCCCATGGCAGCAGCAGCCGCGGCAGCAGCGGCAGGGTCCGGCTCCTCGGGCTTGTCGGTCACCAGCGTCTCGGTGGTGAGCAGCAGTGCCGCGATCGACGCCGCGTTCTGCAGTGCTGCCCGGGTCACCTTCGCCGGGTCGATGACGCCGGCCGCAACCAGGTCCTCGAACTTGCCGGTGTCGGCATTGAAGCCCGTGTGGCCGTCAGCCTCCTCGATCTGCTGGACGATGACCGCACCCTCGTAGCCGGCGTTCTGCGCGATCTGGCGGCTGGGGCCTTCCAGTGCGCGGTGCACCATGCGAGCCCCGGTGGCCTCGTCACCGTCGAGGTCCAGCGCTGCCACTGCGGCGCGAGCCCGCAGCAGCGCAGTGCCGCCGCCGGGCACGATGCCCTCTTCGATCGCAGCACGGGTGGCCGACACGGCGTCCTCGATGCGGTGCTTCTTTTCCTTCAGCTCGACCTCGGTGGCCGCGCCGACCTGGATCACCGCCACGCCGCCGGCCAGCTTCGCCAGCCGCTCCTGCAGCTTCTCACGATCCCAGTCGGAGTCGGTCTCGTCGATCTCGCGCTTGATCTGCACGACACGTCCCTCGACGTCGCCGGAATCGCCGCCGCCCTCGACGATGGTGGTCTCGTCCTTGGTGATGATCACCTTGCGGGCGGTGCCCAGCAGGTCGACCGTGGTGTTCTCCAGCTTCAGGCCGACCTCCTCGGAGATGACCTGACCGCCGGTCAGGATCGCCATGTCGGCCAGCATCGCCTTGCGGCGCTCGCCGAACCCGGGGGCCTTGACCGCCGCAGACGAGAACGTGCCGCGGATCTTGTTGACCACCAGCGTGGCCAGCGCCTCGCCCTCGACGTCCTCGGCGATGATCACGAGGCCCTTGCCGCCCTGCATGACCTTCTCGAGCACCGGAACCAGCTCGGTCACCGAGCCGATCTTGCCGTTCACGAACAGCAGATACGGGTCGTCGAAGACCGCTTCCTGGCGGTCGGGGTCGGTGACGAAGTACGGCGACAGGAAGCCCTTGTCGAACTGCATGCCCTCGGTGAACTCGAGGTCCACGCCGAAAGTGTTGGATTCCTCCACCGAGATGACGCCGTCCTTGCCGACCTTGTCGAACGCCTCGGCGAGCGTCTCGCCGATCATGACATCGGCCGAGGAGATGCCGGCAACGCTGGCGATCTTGTCCTTGTCGTCAGAGACGTCGGTGGACATGTCGACCATCGAGTCGACCGCTGCCGCAACAGCGGTCTCGATGCCGCGCTTGAGCTCCATCGGGTTGGCACCGGCGGCCACGTTGCGCAGGCCCTCGCGGACCATGGCCTGGGCGAGCACGGTGGCCGTCGTGGTGCCGTCGCCGGCGACGTCGTTGGTCTTGGTGGCCACTTCCTTGACGAGCTGAGCACCCATGTTCTCGAACGGGTCGTCCAGCTCGATCTCGCGGGCGATGCTCACGCCGTCGTTGGTGATCGTCGGTGCCCCGAATGACTTCTCGAGCACGACGTTGCGGCCCTTGGGACCGAGGGTCACCTTGACCGCATCGGCCAGCTTGTTGACGCCAGCTTCGAGGCCGCGCCGGGCCTCTTCGCTGAACTTCAGGATCTTGGGCATGTGTTGGTTCTCTTTCTTAGTGAACGCAGTGTTGTCAGCGCAGTCGGCGTCAGGCCACGATGGCCAGGACGTCGCGGGCGCTCAGGATGAGCAGGTCTTCGCCGGCCACGGTGATCTCGGTGCCGCCGTACTTGCTGTAGACGACGGTGTCGCCGACGCCGACGTCCATCTGGATGAGCTCGCCCGACTGGTCGGAGCGCTTGCCGGGGCCGACCGCAAGTACCTCGCCCTGCTGGGGCTTTTCCTTGGCGGTGTCGGGGATGACCAGGCCGCTGGCGGTGGTCTCCTCGGCGTCGCTCGGACGCACGACGATGCGGTCCTCAAGTGGCTTCAGGTTCATGGTCGGGTGTGCCTCCTGTGGCGCTGTGCCCTGTCTGGGGCGTGTCATGGAACTGCCCGGCGGCACTTAGCACTCTCACCGGGCGAGTGCTAACGATACGAGCGTCGGTGGGCGGCGACAACCTTGCAGCACGCCAAAATGACGCTTATGTCCAAACACCGGACGTAGTTCCGAGTTCGCGACAAACGGCTCATATCCTGTCATTCTCACCCTCGGGGTCCCGGCGATCGAAAGCCGAGTCTGTAGTTCGACACTTCGTGGCGCAGAAATGGTTCGGTCTTCGAGGAGCCAGACTTGACCCGCACTACGTGCGTCTCAGCGACGGCCGGTCAAGGCGACGTCTCATAGGCTCGGCCGGCTGATACAGCGGGCGCGGAGGCAACGATGTCGGCGGAAGCACTAGCAGGCTGTTGAAATTCGGTGGTTTGGGCGGGTTTGGGTGCTGGTTCGGGTTTGTGTGAGGGTTGGGGTGGTGGTGTTGGCTGGCGGTGCGGGGCGACGTTGGCCCTGTCGGGCCGGTCGGGGTGTCTGCTCAGGTGGTGTCGGTGTCGAGTGTGGCTATGCGGACGAGGTTGTAGGTGGCGGCGCCGATGAGGAACCAGGCCCGGTTGCGGGCTTGTCCTTTGTGTCGCAGCTTGTGTCCTCCGGCGATGGTCTTGATCCATCCGAAGGGCTCCTCGACGCGTTTTCGGACCCGTTGAGAGATCGTGTAGCCGTCGTGGCGGGTGGTGCGCCGGTCGATGGCGGAGCGCCGCCTGGTGGTGTTCTGGGCGACGTGGGGCGTGAACCCGGCCTTGCGGGCGTCGGCCACGAATCCCTTGGTGTCGTAGTTCTTGTCGCCGCCGACGGTGCGCCGCCGCCGCCGTCGGGGGGCTCGTCGCAGCATCGCGGCGGCGGTGTCGCGCTCGGCGTAGCCGTCTGCTTGGGTGAGCTCGGCGTCGACGATGAGGCCGTTGCGGTTCTCGACCATCAGGTGCCCCATGAAAGCGAGCATCGCCGGGGCCCCTTTCGACTTGCGATACAGGCGAGCCTCGGGATCGGTCGTGGACTGGTGGGTGTCGTTGCGGCGGCGGGCGCCCCGGAAGTCCTCCTCGGCGTTGCGGCCCTTGCCCGGCTCGCCGCCGCCGGGCGCGGCTTTGGGCTTGAAGCTCTTGTGCGACGCCCACGCCTCCAGCAAGGTGCCGTCCACGCTGAAATGATCGCTCGAGCAATACCGGCGCAGCTGAGCCCGCCGAACCACAGCAGCGAAGAACCGATCCGCTATCTCATGATCCAACAGCCGCTCGCGGTTCTTCGAGAACGTCGACGCGTCAAAAGAGCGCTCGTCGATGCGCAACCCCAAGAACCACTTGAACAACATGTCGTAGCTCAAACGCTCGCAGAACGCCCGCTCCGAGCGCACCGAGTACAACGCCATCAACACCGACGCCTTCAACAACACCTCAGGCGGCACGCTGGGCCGGCCCCGATCCGCATACATCGCCCCCAGCTCACCGTCGAGCTCTTCAAGCACCCCCTCCACCAACGCCCTGATCCGCCGTATCGGATGATCCGCGCTGATCAGATCCTCAGTCGACAACGTCGACAGCATCGCCATCTGGGCATCAACAGTTCCACGCATCCCCACAGTGTCCCGCGCCCACCCAACCAACGCGAGCACCAAACACCGACTATTTCAGCACCCTGCTAGACGGCCGGGACTACTACGTGGTGCTCGGCAGGCGCGGGGACTACAAGCGCTGGTCGCTTGCGCGCCGGTATCACTTCCTGAATGGCGGCAGTGGCAGGCGCTACTGGACACCGCTTCAGCATCTTGAGCCGGGTGACCGCGTGTTCGCGTACGTCGCTGGCCACGGATATGTGGGCATCGGAGTTGTCACGGGTGAGATGCAGCACATCCGCGACGCGACCGTGAGCGTCGAGGGTGAAGAAGTACCGCTCATCAGGCTGCCCGACATTGATCCGCACTTCGTGAAGGCGGCGGCCTCGAACGACGAAGACGTCATCGAAATGGTGATCCCGGTGCAATGGACGGTGCCGCCCCGCAACGTTGAATTCGCTTTCTGGGAACCAGGTACAGATCTGTTCCATAACCGGAACACGGCCTGCAAACTGACGGATCAGAACACCATCGACCGGGTCTTGACTGCGTTCGACCTCAACCGGGATTGACAGGCCTCGTACACCGTCGCCCGCCGAGTTCTGAGCGATCCTGCCGATCGTGGACGCGTGTGGCAGACAGATATTGTATAATTCTCGCAGGAATTGAGCAGATACAAGCCTAAAGTTGCTGCCAACTCTGCAAGGAGGCTCCGATGCTGCTTCGATTCGAGGTCGGAAACCACCGCTCGATCCGCGAGCCGGTCGAACTGTCGATGATCGCTATGGACAAAGATCGTGCGGCGGCCCGTCAGCTTGAGGGTCTCAGCGAACGCGTACTGGCAGTCACCGGAATCTACGGCGCGAATGGATCGGGCAAGACCAACCTGATTGATGCGCTCGCGTGGCTTTCGCACGCCGTGGCGGTGTCATTGCGTGCCTGGGAGGACGAGATCCCGCGCGACCCATTCAGCTTCGCGTCAGGGCCGCCGGAGCCGTCGGCCTTCGGGGTCGAGATGGTCGTGGGCGGGGTGCGGTACCGCTACGAGTTGGAGCTAGACCACTCGCGGGTGACCTTCGAGGCGCTCTACAGCTACCCGCAGCAGCGCCGCCGAACTCTGTTCGAACGCGATGGTGATGATGTGGCGTTTCGGCGGGGTACACGCTTCACTGGCGGCGGCCGCGAGCTGATCACTCCGACAACGCTGATCCTGTCCGCAGCCAGCCGACTCACCGAGGAAATGAACGCCGTGGCCCGCTGGCTGCGCGACATCGACTTCGTCGGCTACTGGCCCCGCGCATTCATGGGCAAGGAGGCCCGGCTCTACCGCCCCGGCGGCCGATGGTGGTCGCACGGTTGGGACGACTACCTACTGGAGGTGTTCGACGACGCGTCCTCGCGCGGTCACCCTGGCGAGGGACCGCCTCGCAAGGACCGCAGAGAACACCGCGACCTGGCCCGCGCGATGCTGATGTTCGCGGATCTCGGGATTCTGGACGTAGAGGTCGTCGATGAGCCGCTGGGCCGCGGCGGCCGCAGGCTGAGACTGTTGCACGATGTGGCGGGCGAACCCCAACCACTTGAACTTGGCGACGAGTCTGACGGGACGCTCACTTGGCTCGGCCTGATCCCGGATTTGATCGGAGCACTGGACAAGGGCGGCGTGATCGTGGTCGACGAACTCGACTCCAGCCTTCATCCTGTGATTTCGGGCAAGCTCGTAGAGCTATTCCAGGATCCTGCGACCAACCGCCACAGCGCTCAGCTCATGTTCACCACTCACGACACGAGCCTCCTCGGCTGCCTCAACCGCGACGAGGTCTGGCTCACGGACAAGCGAAGCGACGGCAGCACGGAACTGACCGCGTTGTCAGACTTCCGTAGCACCAGCGCCCGACGCTCGACCAATCTCGAGCGCGGCTACCTGCAAGGTCGCTTCGGCGGAGTCCCGGTGGTGGACCAGTACCGAGTCCTCGAAGCCTTGGGCATCGCAGGACAGGGCTGAGCATGGCACAGCGGCGGCGAAACGAGCGCCCGCTACGCCGCCGTACCCCGCGGATCGACGAACGATCCCGCTTCGTCATCTTCTGCGAAGGAGAGCTGACGGAGCCGCTGTACCTGAAGGCGTTCGCATCTCTGCAAGAGGTCCGCAACGTCGCGACGCTGGACATTCGTGGAATGGGATGCGGCCCCCGCCGGCTCGTAGAGGAAGCGAGAGCCGTCAAGCGCGGCGAACGCGGCCAGTCAACGGGTGCCTCCGAATACTGGTGCGTCTTCGATGTCGAAGCGCCCAAGCCGCACGACAGATTGCACGAAGCGGTGCAAATGGCCCGCGACAACGGGATCAATGTTGCAATCTCCAATCCCTGCTTCGAGTTGTGGCTGATCCTCCACTTCGCCGACCGCGACAACTGGATCGACAACGATGCCTGCAGGGACCTACGCCATCAGCTCGACGGCTCCCAAGGCAAGAGCGTGGACGGTGCCGCCTACATGGGGTTGCGGGGTCAGGCAATCCTGCGGGCCAAGCGGCTCCAGATTCTTCACACGACCGCAGGCCGTGAGCTTCCACATGACAACCCGTCCTCCGGCATGCACCACCTACTGGAGTCCATCGAGCCGATGACAGAGGCCCGTTAGTCGGTCCGAGGTACCGAGTCAGCGAGACGGCCTTTGGTCCGCTCTGCCCACATGTGGGGCGCGTGTCGCAGCGGCCAATCGGGCCCCGTGTCACTCATGGACCACTACCCATCTGTTGTTGACGAAATCGGGCTCTTCGCGTTTTAGGGGGGAGTGAGGGTGTTGAGCAGTGTCCAGTCGGGTTTGCCGGCGTAGAGCAGTGCTCGGATGCGGTAGTGCTCGAAGTTGGTGATCCCGAACGCGTTGCGTTTGATCAGCTTGGCGAGGTTGTTGACGGCTTCTGTGGGTCCGTTGGTGACGTTGCTGCGGTGCCAGTTGGTGATCGGGGAGGCCCAGCGGCGCAAGGTGCGGCCG
Source organism: Acidimicrobiales bacterium (assembly GCA_965116715.1). GTDB lineage: Bacteria > Actinomycetota > Acidimicrobiia > Acidimicrobiales > Poriferisodalaceae > Poriferisodalis. Next base: position 2,539,574 of record OZ220724.1, on the reverse strand, counting down.
AGACGGTTCAGCTCTGGCGAGAACGCGGGGTCGCGCAGGTCGCGGGCCAGCTCGTCGAGGGTCCGGCGGGCGAGTCGGTGATCGGGGATCTTGTAGATGTCTCGGAGAGTCTCTTTGGCGTGCCACGCGTCGCGTACCTCGCCGCGGGGGTCGCCGGCGGCGAGCAGGCCGCGGAGCTTGGCCTCGCCGGCGTCGCTGAGGCGGTCGTGTGCCATGGCGAGCAGTTTGCGGGTCCGGTAGAGAGGGTCATGTCTGGTGCCCCGCCCGCCGAGGGTGTCGTTCTGGACGCGGCGGCGCACCTCGTCGAGGGCGCTGTTGGCCAGGCGCACGACGTGGAACGGGTCAGCGACCTGGGTCGCTTGGGGCAGCGCGTCGTCGAACGTCTTGCGGTAGGGGCCCGACAGGTCCATCACCGCCCACCGCACAGCGCGTCGCCATGCCGGCTGGCGGGCCCGCAGCCATCTGGTCGGCCCCGCAGCACTGCGACCGGCCACGATGTCGAGCAGCACGCCCCGGCGGGCGTCCACCACGGTGGTGCCCCAGCGCTTGGAGCGGTACTCGCCGCGGCGGAACATCAAGATCTCGTCGAGTCCCAACGCCGTCACCCCCTCAATGCGCCCGGTGTCGGCGTCGACCAGAGCCGTGCCCCAGCGCTTGATCTCTCTCATCGCGGTGTGCCAATTGCAGCCCACCTCCGCAGCGATGTCTTTGACAGTGCTTCCTCGTCCCGCCCGGTGTGTCGCCCACCGAGCCGCCCGCGACGTCAACCGCGCCCGCGCCGGCGCTATCTGGGGCGCTTGCTCAGTGAACGAACCCGCGGCGCAGCCCCGATCAGGGCACCGCCAGCGGCGCTTGTGCCACACCAGCCGCACCGGCCGCCCGAACGCCGGCAGATCCGCCAGCCGCATCCCACGGCACCCCTTCGACCACACAGTGCCGCCGCACAGCCCGCACACAGGCCTGGCACCAGCAAGCCGAACATGCACCACAAGCGGCCCCGAACGCCGATCGTCCACCCCAACAACCTCGACATCGGCACCCAAGCCCACCACCAGCCCCAACGCACGCGTAGGGTCAACTTCCACAGGGATCCTCCAGAACTCGGAATCAACGACAACTCCGATTCTGGGGGATCCCTCCCAACTCCAGCAGCACCCTCACACCGCTACTGCCCCTCCAAACGCGAAGAGCCCGAAATCGTCAATCATCGTGCCGACCGCAGTGCGTTCTTTCTCTGTGCATTCTTGGTTCACAGCATCCATGTTGTCGTGCTCGGTGATGGCGTTGATCACCAAAACAGCAGCGCATTCGGCTCGCACTGGCACGTTTCGGTAGCGCTCGCGTTCCGTCTCCGCCGTTGCAGATGCCGCATCGTCGGTCGCTGGGGGTGCGGCTCGCTCGGTAGTGGTCGTGGTGGTGACTTGTCCGGCCAATGCCTCGGCTACTGCTTCGTCGATGTCGGCTTGGGTAAGGCCACTGCTGCATGCTGCCGTCAGCAACAGCACAGCCGCCGTAGGGCCATGTCTCATGGGTGAAATCCTCTGGTCGGTGCTGCTGATCGGATAGCTACTCGTCCAACCGACGTGCTCGCAATGCCCACTCAGCCGTCTCGTCTAGCTCCTTCTTGGGAACGCCGTGAACTCAGTACAGCATCCGCGGGACGAGCAAGAACAGCAGCGCGCAGCGTCGGACCATGAGGACGACACCGAGATGGTGATCCAGGTCAGATGGACGGTGCCGCCCCGCAGCACTGAATTCGCATGAGTGATCGGACCGGTGCGTGTCTGCGGTTTGACTGATGGGGTCAGTCGAGGAAGTTGATGCGCAGGTTGGGATCGGCGCCGCCATCGAGGTCGGAAGGACCGTCGCCGGCCAGCCGGTACCAGGCCGTCGCTGCGATCATGGCGGCGTTGTCGGTGCACATGGCGCGGCTGGGCAGGTAGGCGTTGAAGCCGTCTTCGGTGCAGATGTCGAGCGTCCGCTCACGCAGGGCGCTGTTGGCCGCCACACCGCCGGCCAGGCAGATTCCCGCCGCGCCGACCTCGTGGGCCGCTTTGCGGGCTTTGTGGGTGAGCACGTCGGTGACGCAGGCCTGGAACGAGGCGGCGACGTCAGCGGTCTGAACCTCGGGATGGGCTCGAACCCAGTTGATGACGGCCGTCTTGATGCCCGAGAACGAGAAGTCGTAGCCGTCGTCCAGCATGGCCCTCGTGAGCGGGACGGCAGTGGGGTCGCCCTGGGATGCCAGCCGGTCGATGACGGGTCCGCCTGGGTAGCCGAGCCCCAGGTAGCGGGCCACCTTGTCGAAGGCCTCCCCGGCAGCGTCGTCGCGGGTGGCGCCCAGCAGCCGGTAGCGGCCATGGCCCTCAAACGAGATGAGCATGGTGTGCCCGCCAGAGACCAGCAGGGTGACCAGCGGGAACTGCACCTCGGCGTCGTGCTCGTCGAGCAGCGCCGCATACAGGTGAGCCTCGTGGTGGTTGATGCCGATATAGGGGACATCCCACACCAGCGCCAGCGCCTTGGCCGCGGCCACGCCGACCAGCAGGCTGCCGATGAGGCCCGGGCCGCATGTGGCCGCCACCACGTCGATGTCGCTGTCGGCGGCGCCTGCCTCCACCAGCGCCTCGGCCACGACGGGTGTGATGAGGGCTTCGTGGGCGCGGCCGGCGATCTCGGGAACCACGCCGCCGTAACGGGCATGCAGGTCCACCTGGCTGCTGACGATGCTGGAGCGCACCTCGCGGCCGTCGTTCACGACGGCTGCGGCCGTCTCGTCGCAGGAGGTCTCGATGCCGAGGATCGTGGTCATGCCGCCCCCATGCTGGCTGCGATGCCGTCCAGCCGCTCGCCGTGCGACGGATCGTCGATGTCGTGGCACCACATCACCAGCGCATCCTCTCGCTTTCCGCCGGCGCCGCCCCGGTAGTAGTTCTTGCGGCTGCCGACGGGCGCATAGCCGAACCAGCGGTAGAGCCGCTGCGCCGCAGCGTTGCCCGCACGCACCTCCAGCGTCAGCGCTTCCAGCCCATCGATGCATCGGGCCTCGCGGTGCAGCTCCAGCATCAGCCGTGCACCCACGCGCTGACCCTGGCAGTCCGGATGCACCGCTACGGAGGTGATGTGCCCTTCGCCGGCCACGATCATGAAGCCGCCATAGCCGATGACGCCGGCCGGCCGGCCGCCTGGGCCCGGCGCGCAGGCCACCCGGTACACCCGCTCGCCTCCCCGCTGCAATTCGTCCAGGTACAGGGCCACCGACCAGGGCCGCGGGTACACGAGCTTGTCGATGCGTCGGATCTCGCGCAGATGCTTGCGGCGCATCGGGACGATGACCGGCGCCGGGCCGGATGCAGCCGGGGCACGCCGCCGGCCATCAGTGACTGCCGCATGGGGCGCAGCCGGCGTGCTCACGACCGCTCCCGCTGCTGCCAGTTGATGCGGGCGTCGGGGGCGCGCAGGTACATCGGCGTGATCTCGGACGGGCTGACGAACTCCTCGCGCAGTGCCCTCGCATGTGCCAACTCCACCAGGGCGCCGGCATTGGGATGGCGCAGCCCCTCCCGGCCGATCTCGGCCCCGCGCACGTCGCCCAGCACCTCCGCATACCGGTCGGCGCCGTCGCCCACGATCAGCGTCTCAGCACCCGTGGCCATCAGCTGCGCGGCGACGTCGGCGGGCTGATCGACGGCCGGCGGGCTCATGAGCTGGATGCCCCCGGGCGCCCGCCGGTACGTGGCGTAGAAGATCTCGCCCCGGCGAGCGTCAACGGTGGAGACGATGAGCCGATCGCTGAAGCGTGCCGGGAACGCCGTGAGGTCGAGGCTGGAGACGCCGATCATCGGCACCCGGCAGGCATGCGCGATGGACTTCGCCGTGGCAAGGCCCACCCGCAAGCCGGTGAACAGGCCCGGGCCGACATCGACGGCCACCAGGCCGATCTGCGACAGCTTCATCTGCGCCTGCTCGCAGAGGAAACGGATCGCCGGGACGAGCGTCTCGGCATGGCGCCGGTCGCGGGTGGTGTGGAACGAGGCGATGATGCCCTCGTGGCCGCCGATGGCCACGCCGACCTGGGGCGTCGCTGTCTCGATGCCGAGTACTAGCACGGCGCTGCCTCCGCGCCGTCGAGTACTAGCACGGCGCTGCCCCGCCGCTGTCGGCGAAGTGCCAAGCGCCGGCGAGTGCGTCGGCGCGGCCGTGCCAGCTCGGGCCGACCAGATCGGCCTCGAAGATGCGGATGTCGGGTGCCTCGCCTGGGTCGGCGAGCCGGATGCGCAGGCGCAGGAAGTCACGCGGCAGCTCCCCGATGACCACCTCGCCCCACTCGACGCACACCACGGCGTCGTCATCAAGCAGTTCAGGCAGATCCAGGTCCAGCACCTCGCCGAGGTTGTCCAGCCGGTAGACGTCGAGGTGGTGCAGCCGCATGCGGCCCTGGTAGCTCTGCGCCAAGGTGAACGTGGGGCTGGTCACCGGCTCGGCGACCCCGAGCGCTGCCGCCAGGCCCTGCGTGAACACCGTCTTGCCGGCCCCGAGGTCGCCCGAAAGCAGCAGCACGTCACCCGGCCGCAGCAGTGGGGCGAGTGCCGCTGCGACAGCTCGAGTCCCTTCGGCGCTGGTAGTCCGGAACCGCATAACGGAGCCTGTTTAGTGGCCTGCGCCGGATTCGCCACCGGAGCGGTGGACACGGGGGACACGCAGCGAGATGCCGGTGAGCACTTCGTACGGGCTGCGGCCCGACCAGTCGGCCACGTCGGTGACCGTGATGCGCTCATCGCCCTGGCTGCCGATGAGCGTGACCCGGTCGCCGTTGTAGGCGCTGGCATTGCCGATGTTCACCATCGTCTGATCCATGCAGACATGACCCACGACCGGGTACGGCGCACCGTCGATGAGCACGTTGGCCGGCCCGCGGGCCGGATCGTGCGCAGGCCCGGTGCCCAGCGAGCGGGCGTAGCCGTCGGCGTAGCCCACGGGCAGGGTGATCACCCGAGTCTGACGGTCCGCGGTCCAGGTGCTGCCGTAGCCGACCGACGCGCCCTGCGGCACCACCTTGAAGTACACGACCTCGCTGTGCCAGCTCAGCACCGGCTCGGTCGGCAGGGCGGCGGCGATCTCGGGCTTGGGCGCGACGCCGTACAGCAAGATTCCGGGACGCACCCGATCAAGGTGCGCCTCGGGCAGGCGGGCGATGGCCGCTGACGCTGCCATGTGCCGGACCGGGGTGGGCAGCGAATGGCGTTCGTAGAAGCTCACCGCCTCGTTGAAACGGTCGAGCTGGGTTCGGGCGTCCGACAGATCGGGTGCGTCGGCGTTGGCGAAGTGGCTGAAGACGCCCTCGACGCGAACCGAGCGGCAGCGGAGCGACTCAGCGAACAGCTTGTCGGCGTTGTAGTGGTGGACGCCGATGCGCTCCATGCCGGTGTCGATCTTGAGATGCGCCCGAGCGGTGGTGCCGGCGGCCTGCGCCGCTTCGTCGATCTGGCGCAGCTTGTCGATCGATGGCGCAGTGAGGATGAGGTGGTGGGCGAGGAACAGTGGGATCTGGCGCTCGACGGCGCCCCCGAGCACGTGGATGTCGATGGTGACCCCGGCGGCGCGCAGTGCCAGGGCCTCCTCGACATAGGCGACGGCCACGCACGACGCCCCGGATGCCTGCAGCGCCAGCCCGACGTGTGCGATGCCGTGGCCGTAGGCGTTGGCTTTGACCACGGGCACCACCTCGGCGTCGCCCACATGGCGGCGGATCGCTGCCATGTTGCGGTCGAGCGCGTCGAGATCGATGTCGCACCAGGTGGGACGCATCTGCGATGCGTCGAGTTCGGGCAGCAGCATCGCCGATGTGTCGGGTTCGGACAGTCGCATCTGCGATGCGTCGGTCATGTGCCGCTCGTTTCGGCACCCGCCGCAGCGAGACCAGCGCGCACTGCCCCCAACAGCTCGACTTGATGCATCGCCGTCAGCGGCGTCAAGGCTGCCGCCGGGCCGCCACCACCGAAGGTGGCGGTGCGACCGTGCCAATGCGCAGCGGCGGCAGTCTGCGGCAGCACTGCATCAGCATCGCTCGCACCGGCGGACAGGGCCGCAGCAATCACACCTGAGAGCACATCGCCCGATCCAGCGGTCGCCAAGCGAGCAGTCCCCGAAGCGGCCGCCAGCACAGTGGCCGTCGGCGTGCCAGCGTCGGAGGCAGTTCGGGCGGCCACGAGCGTCGTCGGTCCCTTCAGCAGGACCACGGCATCGAACTGATCCGCTGCGCGGCGCACAGCATCGAAACGATCGGCCGCAGGCGGGCCGCCCCTGAGCTTGGCGAACTCGCCGTCGTGGGGCGTGAGGACGGTCGGCGCCGTGCGCTCCCGCAGGCACTCGGGATGGTCCGCGAGTGCGGTGAGGCCGTCGGCGTCGACCACCAGCGGCACCCCACATCCAGAGATGAAGCGGGCTGCCTGGGCCAAGGCGGCGGGGTCGGTGCCGATTCCCGGTCCGATGACGGCCGCATCGAAGCGTTCGATGCCCTCGAGCGCGGGCCCGGCCCAGTCCCCGGGCGGCAGGTCGCGCGCCACCGCCTCGGTGGGGCGAGCAATGTCACCGGCGCGCACACCCGGCGAACTGATGACCACCATGCCGGCGCCCGCTTGCTGGGCGGCCGCGCACACGAGATGTCCGGCGCCGCGCATCTGCGGCGAGCCAGCGATGACCCGCACCGCCCGGCGCCACTTGTGCGCCGCCGGCCCTGCGGCCGGCAACACAGCGTCAGCATCGGCATCGGTCACGAGCCACGCCTTCGCCCCGCCGGCGCCCAGGCCGATCGGGGCGAGCTCCACTTCGCCGGAGGCGGCCGCGCCAGGCTGCAGCAGCAGGCCCGGCTTCAGCGCACCGAAGGTCACGGTGGCTGCTGCCGGCCAGCAGCCGTGGTCCTCACCGGTCAGCGCATCGATGCCCGAGGGAATGTCGACCGCCAGCACGGGCGCCGATGGTGCTCGATCCGCGCCCCACGACCCGCGCAGCCCGGTCCCGTACACCGCGTCGATGACGAGGTCCCATGGCCGCGCGCCGTGCCTGCGCTCGAGCTCGCCTCGTTCGCGGGCCGCTCGGGCCTCGGGGCTATGCTTCTGTGCCCCGGTCGCGGCGACCAGCTCGAGCGCCTCGGGTGGAGCCACGACGCGGCAGCGAACGCCCCATCGCTCCAGCGCCGCTGCTGCGACGCGCCCGTCCGCGCCGTTGTTGCCCTTGCCGGCGGCCACCAGCACCCGCCGCCCGTACGTGCCACCCATCATCCGCCGGGCGGCAATGGCAACGGCCGCGCCGGCACGCGCGACCAGCACGTCGGTGCCCTCAGGAGCGGCCGCGTCGATTGCCGCCATCTCGGCCGGCGTCACGATCGGGATCACCGTGTCGCTCCGGGCCTATTGCGCCAGCACCATGGCGGCCGCTACCGAGTCAGTGTGGGTGAGCGTCACCTGCCATTCCGAGAGGCCTGCTGCTGCCGCCCGCTCGGCCGCCAGGCCCCGGAGCACCAGTTCGGGTCGACCGCCGGGGTGGCGTGCCACTTCGATATCGCGGAACTTGCACGCACCCAAGCCGATGCCCAGCACCTTCATCACCGCCTCCTTCGCCGCGAACCTGGCGGCGAGGCGGGTGTCGGGATTGACCGTGCCCATGGCGTAGGCGAGCTCGTCGGGGGTGAACAGGCGGGCGCGCATGCCGCTGCGCCGCTCGAGCACTGCGGCGAATCGCTGGACGTCCACCATGTCGAGTCCGATCGAGGTGCTCACGCGCCCACGGCCCGCGCCGGGAGCTCGGGCCCGGCGCCCGGCAACTCAGTCATCCGCCGCGCCCAGCCAGTGCTCGGCCAGCACATGGACCGGGCGGGTCAGCAGGTCGAAGACGTCGAGCGTGCCGAGCAGATCGTCGCGGAACCATGGCAGCGTCTCGGTGACGGCGTCGGCGAGCGCCCCGTAGCGACCGCGGTAACCCATCAGCACCGCCCGCATCGCCGGCGCACGCAGCCGCTCGACGAAGCGGCAGTGCAGCAGCGTCAGCCCGGTGGTCAGTCCGTCCTTGGTCTCGGGAATGTGGAGCACCGTGCGGCCGTCGCTGCCGCGGGCCACCGTGACCTCCCGTTCGTAGGCGGCACGGTGCTTGCTGCCGCGCAGCTGCGGATTGGTCACCGTGCGCGACTCGATGCCGAGGGCCGTGCCGCCGCGATCGGTCAGCCAGATGGTGACCTCCGGGCTGCTGGCCGATGCCACGCGGCCCTCGATGCGGTAGCGCGACCAGCCCGTGACCTCGGCAGCAGCCGGATCGAGCGCAGCGAGGGTGCGCAAGGCCGCGTACGACAGTCGATCCCTCGGGGCACCGGCATCGAGCGCTGCTGCCACCAGCATCGAGTCGAGCAGTGTCTCATCGGCACGCGAGATGCCCACGGTGACGGTCTTGGCCTGGTGCTTGATGGTGTCGACCGGCCGGGTGAGCTCATCGATGGCGATATTCAGGGCGTCGGTGAAGTCGTCGATGACCACCGAGGGCAGGCCCACCTTGCCGATGTCCGCCTGGTACATCTCCAGCGGCGTCATGCCGACTGCGTACCGCAGCACCGCTCCCAGGCGAGCCGCGGTGCCCGCCCGCAGGTGCCCGTCGTAGCTGCCCGCACGCACACCGTCGCGGAAGCGATTGGCTGGGCCGCGCAGGCGCTCGGCCAGCACGGCCAGCACGTCTATCTCGCGGCCCTCGGCTGTGAGCAGTGACTCGTCGCGGCCCCCGGCTGCGAGCAGTGACTCGTCGCGGCCCCTGGCCGCGAGAAGAGACTCAGTGACGGCACGCATCTCGCGCAGCGGATCGGCCAGTGCGTCGATCGTCAGCGCTGCCTCGTAGCCGTACAGGTGACCGGCAGCCGTTGCCAGCACGAAGTCCACCGCCGGGTGCACGGCGGGAACCTCCAGCAGCTCGGCGGCAGCGTCGAAGCGTCCGGTGCCGGCGGAAGCCACCACGATCGGCGTTGCCCGGTGCGCCCGGTAGATCGCCACCTCCTTGGCGGCATCGTCGGCGACTGAGCCGGTGAGGCCCGTTGCGCACACCCAGATGAGCGGCTCGCACGAGAGGTCAATGTGCTTCTTGTCCTCGGTCCCGTCCTCGGCGACGGCGTGGTAGCAGACCTCGGACAGCTTGATTCTGATCTCCCGCGACGCGATCCGGTTTGCGCCGTTGCCCACCACGGCCCAGTGGCGGTGGGCGCCCACATGGCGCCGGGCGATCCGGGCAATCTCGTCGTGGGACGCCAACACCGTTTCGAGTGCGGCGGGCAGCTTGCCGAGCGCATCGAGCAGATCGCTGATCGCAGGTGTCGTCGCGTCGTCGTCGGGACGGATGTCGGCGACGGTGGCGGCGGCGAGCAGCGCGCACGCCGCCACCTGTGCGTAGAACGCCTTGGTGGACGCCACCGACATCTCCACGTCGCGGCCGTCGGAGGTGTAGATCACGCCATCTGCCCGATCGGTCAGATCGCTGCCGCGCCGGTTGACGATGGCGACGACGGCGGCGCCCCGGGCGCGTGCGAGATCGACCGTGCGGTTGGTGTCGGTGGTGGTACCGGACTGGCTGACGGCCACCACCAGCGTGTCGGACAGGTCGGCGTGCAAGCCGAAACCGCTGAACTCAGTTGCCAGGGGCGCGGTCACCTCAACGCTGCGCAGCGTGCGCGACGGTGCCAGCAAGGTCTCGAAGAAGTGCGGGAGCGACGACGCTGCAGCAGCCGCCGTGCCTTGGCCGATGGCCACGATGCGCCGGATGGAACCGTCCCGCAGCCGGGCCCGAACGTCGGCAGGCAGAGCGTCGGGCCCCAGCCGGGCATGCAACAACGAGCCGGCTGCGGCTGTGTCGATGCGGCCACGCAATGTGGCCCGGAGCGACCGGGGGGCCTCGCCGATCTCCTTGAGCAAGAAGTGCGGGTGGTCGCCCCGGTCGATGTCGCGGGTGGTGACCTCGGCGGTGACGACATCACCCGCTTCGACCGGCAACTCGGTGCCGTCGTAGGAGAAGCGTCGCAGAGCAGCGAACTCAGCCAGCGGCGGCCCGCCGACGGCTGAGGGCGGCGGTGTGCCGACCAGCATGATCTGGCCGCGGCTGCCCACGGGATTCGCTGGATCAGACGGATTCTCCCCGTCCAAGCGGATGTAGGTGCGGCATTCCTCGACCAGGCCGTACGGCTCGCTGGCGACGACATAGGACGGGCCGGTCACGCCCACATACAACGCCTGCCCGCTCCCTCGCAGCGCCAGCGCCACCACGTCGGGCACCTCGGAGGTGTGGGCCGCAATCGCCACCGAGCCTTCGAAGCTGCTGGCGGCATCAGCGAAGGCTTGCCGGAGCCGTTCAGACTCAGCGAAGGCTTGCCGGAGCTGCTCTGACGGGGCAGCCGAACGCTCGCCATTCGAGCCTGCAGCGAGCGTCTGTCGCAGCATCGTCGGGATGACCTTGGCGTCGGTGGTGATCTCGGGCGCTATTGCCAGACGCCGCTGCGCGATCAGGTCGGCGTAGTTGTCCACGTCGCCGTTCAGCACAGCGGCGATGTGCGGAACATCGCCGCCGTTTGAATCAGCGATGTGCGGGACATCGGCGCCATCGGACGCACTCCACGCGTCGAGAGGGTGCGTGTTGGGCACCGAGACGATGCCGATGCTGGCCCAGCGAGTGTGGCCGAGCACCACCGTCTCGGCGCCATCGGCACACAGTGCCCAGCGCAGCAAGCTGTCCTTGCAAATCTGCGATCTCAGAGCAGCCGTGTTATCGCCCAGTTCCCCGATTTCCGACGCGGTCTTGTACACGAATGCCAGCCCGCTGCTCGTGTCGCGCGCCGCGCCGGCGCCGAACAGCGGGTCGGTGAGCCGTCCGCCGTGCGCACTGCGAGCAGTGTCGCCGTCGGTGTCGAGGCGTGCGCCCTGGACGAACACCTGCAGCCCAGCCGAGTCGCGCCCGCGGACTTCGAGCCGATCGAGTGCGGACAGCGCGACCTGGATCGACCAGAGCCCGCCCACGGCTGCCGGCGGCGGCGTGCCGCCCCAGAGCCCGACCACTTCCCGGGCCATCCGCAGGCGGTCTCGACGCAACGCGAAGGCGTGATCCTTCGCCTCGCTCAAGCAGGCGTTGATGCGCTCGATGCGCTCGCCCTCGTCACTGGTGAACACGTCACCTGCATCGACAGCACGGTCGATGTCAGCGATCAGCGCATCGATGGTCGCCGAGGCCGTTTCGATGTCGAGCACGCATGTGGCGTCGGAAACCAGCAAGCGCACACCGGGCAGCGATCGCAGCGCCTCGTCGGCGTCCCGCAGCGCCGCCGCGGCGGCTTCGAGCCGCTCGACCACGTCGCGACCGTCAGCTGGGGTGTCCAGATTGCTCCCGGCTCGTGCCCCAGCCAGCAGGTCCGAGGCCTCGTGCAGTCGCGGAACGACCGCGGAGGCCTCCAGCGCGACCCGGTCATCTCGGCGGCCGATGACGGCCACAATCCCGCACACAACAGCGAGGGTACCGAGCACCCGAGAACCGGCCAGCCGAACACTCGACGGCGTCGCCGGCTGAGCCCGTCACCGGCCCGCGTCGAACCGCCCGCTCGTGCCAGCGACCACATCGACGAGACGGTCTGCGAGGTCGACTGCCTCGCGCTCGGTCGGGGCCTCGACCATGATGCGGATGACTGGCTCGGTGCCGCTGGCGCGCACCAGTACCCGAACGTCGGGACCGGCGCTTGCCGCGACGTCGTCAACTGCACGTTGAGCCTCATCGGCGAGCGTTCCCGAGTCTGCGGGCACGCTGCGGAGCACCTGCGGGGCTTCCTGCATCGCCCGGGAGGCAAGCTCGGCGCTGGTAAGCGCCGAGCCATCAAACCCAGCGGCGCTCGTCAGCGCCGAGCCATCAAACCCAGCGGCGCTCGTAGGCGCCGTCGCGCCCCCGGCCCGCCGGGCGACCAGGTCAGCCAGGTGAACCGCGCTGCGCAGGCCGTCGCCGGTGGTGGCCTCGTGCCGGAACACGAGGTGGCCTGACTGCTCGCCGCCCAAGCTGTACCCACCGGCGTCCAACGCTTCGAGCACTGACCGGTCCCCGACTGCGGTCTCCACCAGGTCGATGCGCGCCGCAGCCATGGCCCGGCGCAGCCCCAGGTTGGACATCACGGTGACGACCAGCGTGTTGTCGGCCAGCAGACCTCGCTCGGCGAGATCCAACGCGAACAGCGCCATCTGGCGGTCACCATTGATGAGGCGGCCATCGCTGTCGACCCCGATCAAGCGGTCGCCGTCGCCGTCGAACGCAAGTCCCAGATCGGCACCCTCGTTGATCACCGCCTCTTGCAGCCGAGCAGGGTGCACCGAACCGCAGCCGTGATTGATATTGCGGCCGTCAGGCTCGCAGAACAGTGCAGTGACCTGGGCACCCAGCCCGCGCAGCACCGCAGGCGCAAGCGAAGCGCTCGCCCCGTTCGCGCCGTCCACGACGAGATGCAGCCCGTCGAGCGACCGCCCGTCGATGCCGGCGCGCAACGACTGCTCATAGGCATCCAGCATCCGAGCTGTCTCGCCCGTCGCTGCGACCATTCCTGCGGCAAGGTTGTCCGCATCGTCGTCTGAGGCATCCACGGAGGCCGTGTCCGAGCTGATCGCCGGAACAGCGCCCAATCGGCGGGAAATCTCAGCCGCCGACGGTCGGTCGCCGTGCGTCAGCCGCAGATCGTCGAGGCGCTGCGCGACAGCGGCCTGCGCCGCGTCGCCCAGCTTGGTGCCGCCGGCAGCGAAGAGCTTGACGCCATTGTCGTGCCACGGATTGTGGGACGCCGAGACCATGGCGCCGGCCGTGTCGAGATGATGGGCCGCGAATGCCACGACCGGCGTGGGCACGATGCCGAGATCGATGACCTCCGCCCCGGTCGCTCGCAGACCGGCAATGAGCGCTCGTGCCAGCGCGGAACCCGATGCCCGTGGGTCGCGGCCGACCGCCCAGCGCGCAACATCGTTGCCTGCGATCAGTGCCCGATTCGCCGCACGCCCCAGTGCGTGCGCGACAACTTCGTCGAACTCGTTGAAGGCCCGCCCTCGGATGCCGTCGGTGCCGAAACTGAGTTCCATCACGCTTCGTTGCCCAGTCTGCGTCTGAGCGCTGGATTGTGGGGGACCGGCCACCGGGACCGGACGAGCCGCTACCGCTTGGAGTATTGGGGCGCCTTGCGGGCCTTCTTGAGGCCGTACTTCTTGGATTCCTTCTTGCGGTCGTCGCGATGCAGCATGCCGGCCGACTTCAACGTCGGGCGCACGTCGGGATCCATCACCAGCAGCGACCGGGCAATGCCCAAGCGCAGCGCTCCGGCCTGGCCCGCCACACCGCCGCCGTCCACGGTGGCGCTGACGTCGTAGCTGGCGGCAGCTTCGGTGAGTCGCAGCGGCTCGGTGATCTCCATGCGGTGCACTGACGAGGTGAAGTACTCCTCGAATGGGCGACCGTTCACCGAGATGTTGCCGCTGCCGGGCAGCAGCCTCACCCGGGCGACGGCACGCTTGCGGCGGCCAGTGGTCTGCGTCAGCGGAACGGGCACGAAATCGGGGTCTTTCTCGTCGGGTACGGCGTATCGAAGGCGGCGAAGCGGTTGGTGCCTCAGCGCGCCAAGGCCTGGGGCAGCGGCAGCGGCTGAGGCTGCTGGGCGGCATGGGGATGGTCGGGCCCGGCGTACACCTTCAGCTTGCGCAGCTGGGCCCGGCCCAAGCGGTTGTGCGGCAGCATGCCGCGGATGGTGCGCCGCACCGCATCGGCCGGGCGGCGGGCCAGCAGGTCGCCGTATTTCTCACTGCGCAGGCCGCCGGGGTAGCCCGAGTGACGGTGCACCAGCTTCTTCGTGGCCTTGTCGCCAGTCAGCACCACCTTGTCGGCGTTCACCACGACGACATGGTCGCCGCCGTCGAGATAGGGGGCGAAAGTCGGCTTGTGCTTGCCGCGCAGGATCTTGGCCACCTCGGTTGCCATGCGACCGAGCACCATGCCCTCGGCATCGACAACGAACCACGCGCGTTCGATCTCAGATGCTTTGGGGGCGTAGGTGCGCACGCTGGAACTCCGACGGAAATCGATTGCGAGGCTGGTCTCGAACTGAGATTGGCCCCAAGAGGCTACCGGTGCTCAGCCAGTTGCCGTCACCGGAACCGTGTCGCGCCCGGCCCGCAGCAGGGTTCCCGGTCGGGCGTCGGTGAACTCTCCGCCGCTGACGGCGACCTCTCCGTTGATCAGCACCGTGTCGATGCCGTCGGCCTCGCCGTACAGCCGCCATGCACCTCCGGGCAGGTCCTCGCGCACCTCGATCGGGCGCGGCGCCACCCCGTCGGGGTCGAACACCACGACGTCGGCATGGCAGCCCTCGGCCAAGCGGCCCCGGTCCGCAAGGCCGTACAGGCGGGCGGGCACGTCGGTCAGCTTGTGTATGGCATCTTCCAGCTCGAGCATCTGTCGATCACGGGCTGCGGCCAGCAGGTACGTCGAGTAGTTGAACGTGGCCAGGAAATCGAGGTGCGCGCCTGCGTCCGATGCGCCGATCACGCAGCGGTCGTCATTCCAGAGTTCTTGGCGCAGCGCCCAGCTGTCGTCGTCGTCCCCGGCGGCACGCGGGTACAGGCCGGTCTTGAGATCGTCGGCCGCCACCAAGTCGCACAGCGCATCCCACGGTGTGATGCCCTGCTCGTCGGCAATCTCGCCGATCGTGCGGCCTTCGAAGTGCGTGAGCTCGGGCTTGGTGACCTCGCCGACGGTGAGACGCTCCCAGCGGGCCACGCCCCGGAACGCGCTCGGCTGCTGTGCCAGATCGTTCAGCTCGGCGCGGCGCTGCGGGTCGGCCAGCAGCTTCATCTTCTCTTCAGGCGGCAGTGCCATGGGCTCGGCCCAGCCGTGGAGCGTGTCGAGCAGGAATCCGCTCTCGAAGCACAGGCGGCTGACCGCCGGCATCGGGGCGGTCAGCGCCACCACGCGCCCGCCCTGGCGAGCGGCGAAGTTGCTGGCCTCGAGCTTCTGGGCGATGACATCTCGATGCCGCCCGTTGGCGAAGATCACGTTCCAGTTGAGCGGCCGGTCCGCCGCCACCGACATGTCGGCAAGCAGCTGGTACACGTCGGTGTCGAAGCGCTCGATGGTCGGGATGAACTCGAGCGCCACCGCCGGGCTCGACCTCAGCACCGAGCACAGCTCGATCAGCTCGGCGGTGGAGGCGTGCCGCGAGGGCACCGCCTCGCCGGCGGCGTCGTTGTGCGTCTTGGCCCACGACGAGCTGAAGCCCAGCCCGCCCGAGGCGATGCTGTCGGCCAGCAACTGCTTCATGGCCTCGAGCTCGTCGGGCGTGGCCTCGTGGCCCACCGAGCGCTCCCCCATCACGATCCGGCGCAGCGCGCAGTGCCCCACCAGGAATCCGGCGTTGGGCATCAGCGTGCCGTCGATCGAGTCGAGGTACTCGCCGAAGGTGCGCCAATCCCACGGGACGCCCTCTTGCAGCGATTCGAGCGGCATGCCCTCGACCCGGGCCAGCATCCGCATCAGGTAGTCGCCGTGGTCGGGCTCGAGCGGGGCGATGGTGAAGCCGCAGTTGCCGCCGATCACCGTGGTCACGCCGTGCAGCGGCGACGGCGACAAGGTGGTGTCCCAGAAGACCTGTGCGTCGAAGTGCGTGTGGATGTCGACGAAGCCGGGTGCGACCACCATGCCGGACGCATCGATCGTGCGCTCGGCAGGCCCCGCCGCCGCAGTGGCTTCGTTGCCGACGGCCACGATGCGCCCGTCAGAGATGCCGATGTCCCCTTGGGTCCGCGGGGCACCGGTGCCGTCGATGATCGTGCCGCCCGCAATCCTGGTATCGAGCATGTGCCGTCTCCCCCTGTGATTCAGCGGTGCAGCGCTGCCGATGAACCGGCCGTGCCTGCGCCGCTCACAGCGAAGTTACCGTGCCAGCGGTGAACGAACATGAGGACGCAACCGACGCCGGACTGCGGACGGTGCGCCTGGATCTCGCCTACCGCGGCACAGGCTTTCGCGGCTTCGCGGCCAACGACGGCGTTCGCACGGTTGCCGGCGAGCTGGGCGCCGCACTCGAGCGCATCCTGGGAGAAGCACCCGCGCTGACCGTGGCCGGCCGCACCGATGCAGGCGTTCACGCCAGCGGGCAGGTCGTGTCGTTCCGCGTCGGCCCCGACGGGTTGCGTCGGATCCGGGGTGACCGACTGGCGTCCTCGTTGAACCGCATGCTGCAGCCCGAGATTGTGGTGACGGAAGCGTCCCTTGCCGATGACAGCTTCGATGCCCGCCACTCGGCGACCGCCCGCTCATACGAGTACTGGGTTCGCAACGCCACCCATCCCGACCCTCGGTGTGCCGACCTCGAATGGCATGTTGCAGCGCCGCTCGACATCGGCTGGATGAATGCCGCCGCGGCTCACTTCGTGGGCGAGCACGACTTCACCTCGTTCTGCCGCAGGCCGAAGGACCGTCCCGATGCTTCGCTCGTGCGAACCGTGTCGGCGGCCCGCTGGTCTGGTGACGGCGCCGAACTGCTCTTCGAGATCGAAGCGAACGCGTTCTGTCACCAGATGGTGCGGGCCATCGTGGGCCAGTGCGTGGCGGTGGGGCGCGGCGACCGGACCGACGACGACGTGCCGGCCGTGCTGGCGGCGCGCAGCCGCGATGCGGCCGCGGCAATCGCGCCGCCGCATGGGCTGACCCTCGTATCGGTCCGCTACCCCGACGACGTGGCGACTTGCTGACGAGCCGGCCGCGCCCCCGGCCGTCACGCGGCCAGGTCCCGACTGGCAGCCGGCCCACAGGCCGTGCGATTACTGCTCGGAGCGGAGTACCTCGATGCGGTTGTCGAGGTTGAACCACAGCGCGATGTGCTGTTGCACGTCCGCAGCCGTGATCTGCTCGAGCACTGCTCGCCGCTGGGCGGGCGTGCCGACGTTGCTGTCATCGGCGTGATGACGCCGCAGCAGCGGGTTGATGATCAACGAGTTCGACTCGAGCACGTAGTTGTCTCGCACCACCGCGATTGCCTGCTGCAGGTCGCGGTCTGCCGGACCGTTGGCGATCAGTTCCGCCACGGTTTCGACGATGGCGGCGTGGCTCGCCTCGAGCCCGTCCGACGGCCCCGTTGCGCTGATGCGTGCCGTCCAGTGGCCTGTGGCGTCGTCGGGTGAGACCGACGCCCCGACCGAGTAGGTGTCGCCGAGCTGCTCACGCACCCGGCCGATCAGCAAGTCGTCGATGACCGCTGCGGCCACGTCGCCGAGGACGAGGGCCTCGGTGGTGAGCGTCGTCTCCGCACCGAACACGATGTCGAGACCTGCGGCGCCCGAGTCGGCATCGACCGGAATCGTGATGCGCTGGACGCCCGACGGGAAGCCGGGGTTGTGGTCGGTGAACGTGTCGTCGGCGCCTGCGGGCAGCGTGCCGATGTAGCGCGCCGCAAGGTCGGCCACGGTGGTCCGGTCGATGTCGCCGACCACGGCCACCAAGAGATCGTCCACATCGCTCAGCCGTGCCTGGTACAGGCCGAGCAGTGAATCGGGGGTGGTGGCGTCGATCTGACCTTGTGTGGCAATGAACTGGTACCAGGGGCTGCCCTGGTACAGCGCGTCCAGCAGCGCCAGCTCCGAGATCCACTGCGGGAAGGTCTCGGCGTTCGCCAGACGGGTCTGCATCGCTTGGATCTGCTCGTTGACCGCCACCTCGGTGATGCGCGGTTCGGTGACGTACAGGTGCAGCAGCGCGAAGAGCGCTTCGAGATCGTCCGCCCCGGAGGCGCCCGAGAATCCTTCGGAGTACTGCCCGATGAACGGGCTTACCCGGGCCGTCGTGGTCGCCAAGTACTCGTCGAGCTGCGTGGCGGTCGCGTCACCCACACCGCTGGCAGTGACCGCACCGACTGCGTGGCGCACCAGTGCCGAGTCGCCCACCGACAGCGACGACCAGCCGCCCAAGCCCTCCGCCACCACATTCACCTCGCCCGCCGCGATGTCCGATGGCACGAACACCACCGTGGCGCCGTTGGGGAATTCCCATTCATAGGCGTCGTCAAACAGGCCGAGTGACCGTTCGGCGGCGGGGCCGGCCGGATCGGGTCGTGCCATGAGCGCGTCGATGGCTTCTTGAGCTTCCGGCGGTGCCAGCGGAACAGCCGCGTCCACTGCGGCACGCAGTTCCTCCGCGGTCGGCACGTCCGCCGGGTCGGGTCCGATCGACACCACCAGCGGGGGCGCGATGTCCAAGAGCCAACGCAGATGCGCGGTGAGCTCTTCGACCGAGTATGTATCGAGCAGCGCGCTCAGCCGAGCCACCCGTTCCGGGGTCGAGGAGATATCGGCGCCGCTCAGGAAGTGCGCCGCATAGGAGAACGAGTACTCACGGTCCTGGCGGGTCTCGTCGCTCTCGAGCTGGAACTCGAGCGAGGTGCGGAACGCGCTCACGGCTTGGTCGAGCTCGGCCTGGGTGAAGCCGAAGTGCGCCGCGCCGTGCACCACCGAGATGTAGTCGGTGGTTGCCTGGTTCAGATCGGGGCCTTGGTAGTTCGTGCCGTACAGGCGCAGGCCGCGTGCTGCGGGAAACGCGCTGAAGTGCGGCTCAGTGGCTTGTGACAGCTGTCCGGCCTGGAATGCGGCATCCAGCCGGATGTCGAGCATGCGGGCGATCAAGCGCTCCATGAATCGAAGCCGCTCGCCGCCGACCGTCCCTTCAGGCCACGCGGGCAGCTGCCAGTCCAGCGAGATGTAGATCGGGCCGTGGTCGGGATGGGTGACCACATCGGTCACCGGCTCGTCCACGAAGTCTGCGATGAACGCAGAGCGGTCGGGCTGCGGCGGTGCCGCTGGCGTGCGCGGCACCAACTCGGCGAAGTAGTGCTCCACCAGCGTCTCCATCTCCGAGACGGGCAGGTCGCCCACCACCACGACGGCCATGTTGTCGGGGCGGTACCAGGTGTCGTAGAAGTCGCGCAGGACCTCGGTGGTCATGGACAGATTGGATTCCTCGCTGCCGCCGATGAGCATGCCTTCATAGACGGTTCCCGAGTAGTAGATGGCGTCGAGGAAATTCGAGATGCGACCCGACGCCGACTCGTCGCGCAGGCGGTACTCGTCCAGGACGATCCCCCGCTCGGCATCGACATCGTCGGGCAGCAGCGTGGCCGCTGAGGCCCATTGGGACAGCACCGTGAAGCCGAGGCCGATGGATCCAGGGTGATCCAGCTTGAAATCGAGGATGTAGACGGTCTCATCGGGGCTGGTGTACGCGTTCAGGTCGGGGCCGAAGTCGGTGCCAAAGTCGCGCAGCACCTGGAGCAGCTCGTTCTTGGAGAACTGCTCGGTGCCGTTGAACATCATGTGTTCCAGGAAGTGGGCGGCACCTTCCGCGCCGTCGGGGTCGAGCACGGCCCCCGCATTGACGACCAGGTGCATCATGATCGACTTGCCCGGTGAGTCGTTCGAGCGCAGGTAGTAGGTGAGGCCGTTCGGGAGCTGGTCGATCAGCACCTCCGAATCGACCGGCAGCGGGGTCGCATCCGGGTCGCCGGGCTCGTAGTCGTTGAACTCGCCGAGGTCGACCGGGTCGCCGATGGGTTCAGCCTCGGGTTCGTCCCCGGGTTCTTCCGCGGGTTCTGGCTCATCGGCAGGCTCGGGCTCTGCCGCCGCCTCCGCCTCGTCGGCCTCGTCAGGCTCATCGACGGTATCGACCGGCTGCTCTTCCTCGTGAACCTCAGCCATCTCGTCGTCGGCCGCGTCGGGCTCGACGATCGCGTCGGGGTCATCGGGGGCGCAGGCTGCCGCTGCAAGAGCGGCTGCAAAGAGCAGTGCGAGAAGTCGGCGCCAAGGGGCTGGATTCATCGAAGGACTCGCCTTTCGGCCGGCGTCATGCGGCACAGGACCGTACTCGCAGATCACCCGTCAGCCACAGCAGCAGAGCAACGAATTCCCAGGCCGTCTCAGAGTGCTCGGAGCCGCTCCAAGAGCTGTTCGGGCGACCCGGCACATGCCTCGATGTCTGTCATACTGAGCGGCTCAGACCAACGCTCGCCGTCGTGGGCGACGATGGCAGGGAGTTCGGTCGCAGCAGCGAGTTGAGCAGCGGTGGCCTCGTTGCGATGCACCAGCTCCAACTCGACCGGCGAGGAGGCACAAGCCTGCTTCCACTGGCGCGAACCCAGCGGGTTCCGACCGTGGGTGAGGTCGCACAGCGCACACTTGCCGCGGCCCGTCAGCTTGCGGAAGGCGTATCGGAGCTCGCCTGTGAGCCCAGCGTCAGCGTCATAGATGCCCACCAGCCGCATGGGCCGCACCATATCGCTGCCCGGTCGGCCGGCGAACTCGCAGCTGAATCGCCAGCCCCGCCGTTCCGTAGCGCCGTCCTCGCTGTCACACCCCCCATGTCAACTTCGATGGTCTGCCGATTCACGCGAGCCGTAGGAGACAGCAACGATGACTGGCGATGGCACGAGCACGGAGGCTCGGAAAACCCGCCCTATCCATGAGCGCCACGGCCCTGACTGTGTCTCATGGGTGCTGATGCACCGGAACGTGCCGGCTGCGTTGCTTGGCGTGCGGAATACCGCTCTCCGGGTTTCGACGGAACCTAGGCTGCGCGCTAGTGCGGCTCAGCACGGGCCGACTCGGGCCGCCACGAGGACCTGCGCCGGCTGCGTTTCGCCATGACTCGACTGTATGAACGCCCGTTGGTTGCGCGACGAACCGGCCCCTTGTTCAACGCGTTCTCGTACCCCACCAAGATCGACCCAGAAGTCATCGGCGTGTTCATCGCGGCGCACACCACTCCTGGGCAGTCAGTGCTGGACGTGTTCGGCGGCAGCGGGACTACGGGCGTTGCGGCCTCGTTGTGTGATCGCCCGACGGACCGGATGCAGCAGCTGGCTCGAGACGCAGATCTCGATGTCGAATGGGGTCCAAGAACGGCTCACGTATATGAGCTAAGCCCGATCGGGGCTCTCGTCGGTGAAGTGATGGCGAGCCCGTGCGACCCAGATGCATTTCAGGCGGCGGCACGCGATGTGCTGGCTCGCGCACGTACCGATGTCGGACACCTGTATGCGGCCGCGGCACCGGACGGCACTCCAGGCCAGATCCGCTATGTGGTCTGGTCAGAGGTACTCCAGACCCCGTGCTGCGGCAGCGAAATCAGCTTCTATGAGGCAGCGGTGCGGCTAGCACCTGCCTCGGTGGAGTCAGCGTTCGTTTGCGCCTATTGCGAGATGCATCTGCGTGTCGACGAGTGTGAGCGCGTCGTCGAGACCGTGCTCGATCCTGTCACTGGCGAGCGCATCGAGCAGCGGCTTCGAGTTCCCGTTCGGGTCTACGGGCGCTCGGCATCGACGACATGGTCGCGAGGGCCGACACCGGAAGACCTGAAGATTCTCGGTCTGGTGCCCCTGCGGCCCGCCGACTGGGTGCCGACGAACGAAGTGGGATGGGGAGACCTCTACCGCTCCGGCTATCACCAGGGCATTTCTCGTTTCCACCACTTCTATACCCGACGAAATCTGGCGGTTCTCGCTCGTCTCTGGGCGCTGGTGACTGAGCACCGCGACGCTGCTGTCCGCAAGGCGTTGCAAGTCTGGGTGCTGTCGTACAACGCTTCGCATTCGACTCTGTTGTCCCGCGTTGTAGCCAAGAGGGCTCAAAAGGACCTCGTCGTTACCGGTGCCCAGAGCGGTGTCCTGTATGTGAGCGGACTGCCTGTCGAGAAGAACATCATTGAGGGTCTCGATCGCAAGATCGGCACCCTGCACGCGGCGTTCTCGCTGACGTTTGCCAGCCGAAGCACGGTCGAGATCACCTGTGGGTCGTCGACGCAGCTGCATCTGGCGGACGACTCCGTGGACTATGTCTTCACCGACCCGCCGTTCGGCGCCTACATCCCTTACGCAGAGATCAACCAGCTCAACGAAGCCTGGCTCGGCCGCCTATCAGACCGTTCGTCGGAGGTGATCGTCAGCCCCGCACAAGACAAGACCGTGCTGGAGTACGGCCGTCTGCTCGCCCGGGTCTTCTCTGAGGTCTCGCGGGTTCTCAAACAGGACGGTTGCGCGACGGTGGTTTTCCACGCCTCGAAACCTGCCGTGTGGGAAGCGCTCGGCGAAGCGTTCGCATCCAGCCGGCTGTCCGTCGATCAGACGAGCATTCTCGACAAGCGTCAGGTCTCTTTCAAGCAAGTCGTGTCTGAAGGCGGGACGCGGGACGATGCGCTCTTCCTGTTGTCGCACGGCCGCCGCCTGCGAAGCTGCGAATCACCCGCCAGCCATCCCCGCACTCAACCCGATACCGCTGAAGCGATCCGAGGATTGGTTCGCGCTGCGGCGGGCACGGCTAGCGAGCTCAGCGCGCAGCGAATGTGGTCCCGGTTCGCAGCCGCGTCGATCCAAGCCGGACTACAAGTACCCATGGGGACGCACGAGTTCTACGGACTTGTCGAGCAGCACAAGTCCACGGCATCGCGCACGCTGTCCGTGCCAGTGACATGAAGCCCGTCAAGAGCGCCGACGTGACAGTGGAGTCAGTTCAACGGAAGCGACTCGGGCAGTACTTCACGGGCGTGCGGCTGGCCCGAGCACTGGCGGCGTTGTGCGACGCGCCGGCGGCGACCTCGATCTTGGACCCGATGGCGGGTTCAGGGGACATGCTCGTCGCTTGTGCGCAACTCGGCTCGAAGTCGGAGCTGATCGGCGGAATCGAGCTCGACCATGCCACAGCGGGTCTTTGCGCCCAGCGAACCGAAGGGCTTGCGGCGGATGTCCGGATCGTTTCGGGTTCCGCGTTCGATGGAAGATCGTGGGAATGCCTGCCAGACGCATGGGATCTGGTCATCACCAATCCTCCTTATGTCCGCTACCAACTGCAGAGCCGCATGGACACCCTCGAGACCGCAGTTCCCTCGGCCAGGCAAGTGCGTGCTGGTCTATTGGCCCTGCTGGAACGGAGCATGGCTCTCACCGAGCGCGAGCGCGAGCTTGTGTTGCGCATCGCTGGCAGCTACAGCGGCCTGTCAGATTTGGCGGTGCCGTCCTGGCTGCTGTGCGCGTCCAAGGTGAAGCAGGGAGGCCGCCTAGATGGTTAGTTCCAAGGGGTGGGGTCCACCGGTTAGGGGGTGAGGGTGTCCAAGCTCGGGGTGTGTATTCACGCCTCGATCTTGGAGGTTCTTGGCATGGGCCCGGACTTGGACACCCTCGCGACTGCACTGTATGTGAGGATCGATGACCTGTTGGCAGCGAATCCCGGTTGGGCGCCGAAGCGGCCCGAGGTGGGGATCGCGCCGAGGCTGACCGACGCGGAGCTGGTCACCTTGGCGGTGGTCTCGGCGCTTTTGGGCTATGACAACGAATCGCAGTTCGTGCGCTTCGCGCATGAGCATCTGCGGCCGTGGTTCCCGTATGTGCCCAACCGCGACGGCTACAACAAGCGGCTGCGGCGCTGCGCCGACACGATCGCCCGGGTCATTGCTGCTTTGGCGCGCGAGTGCGTCTCGTGGAACGACGACGTCTGGCTGGTGGACTCCACCCCCGTGGGGTGCGGCACCAGCCGCGAGACCGCCAAGCGCTCGGGCCTCGCCGACTGGGCCGAATACGGCTGGTGCGCGTCGCATTCCCGCTATTTCTGGGGCCTGCGGCTGCACCTGATCGCGACCCCCGCAGGGCTGCCGGTCGCCTTCGCGCTCGCCGGAGCCAAAGCCGACGAACGCGACGTCTGCGCCGCCATGATCGACCAAGCCGGCCTGGGCCGACGGGGCCAGACCCTCATCGCCGACAAGGGCTACCGCTCCCAAGCCTTCGAGACCGGCCTCAGCTCGGCCGGCATCACCATGCTGCGGCCCGCCACCCGCACCGAGACCCCGCGGCCCGGTGCCAAGCTCCTGCGCCCGCTGCGCCAGATCATCGAATCGATCAACTGGACACTCAAAGGCCAACTCAGCCTCGAACGCCACCGCGGCCGCACCCGCACAGGCGTCGCCGTCCGCATCGCCACCCGCCTGCTCGCCCTCACCGCCGCCATCTGGCACAACGAGACCTACCACCCCCACCGGCCACCACGCTCACTGACCGCCTACGACCACTAACCCTTGGAACTAACCATCTAGGGATGGTGGTGCCCGATACGTGGCTGTCGCGCGACTATGCAGCCCCGGTCTTGTACGTCTTGCGTCGGCTCTTCGAGATCGAATGCGTGGTAGTCGACGACGACGCCTGCTGGTTCGAGGAATCGCTTGTACGGACAACGCTCGTTGTGGCGCGCCGCGTCGAGGATAAACAGTCAGCGCAGGTGCCTGGGAAGCACCTTGTCGTTCGAGTTCCAAGCTCGGCGGGTACGCCCCAGAGCGTCGTGGGGACTGCTTTCGCAGTCGACGGGCCCGAACGATGCTTCGCGAGATGGGTGCGAGACGGGCCACACCCGGCAGTGTCGCCGCTCTCGACTCGATGGTCCGACGAGAGCGACCTCGTAGAACTACTGCGAAGCACGCAGCCGCAGTGGTTCACGTCCTCCGGGACCGGCCAATCCGAGCATCAACGACACTTTCCCGAAGCGGTCAGCGCCATCATCGGAGATGCTCAGCACTCGTCTCTCACCGACCTGGCCGGACTCGGCTGGAGTGTTGGGCAAGGCCTCCGGACCGGTGCCAACAAGTTCTTCTACGTCGAACGACTCGGGGAAGGCAGGTGGCGCTCGGCATTGCTGCCCGACATCGAACTCGATCTGCCCGACCAAGTCGTGCAGCCGGCCGTGCGCAGGCAGGCGGAGCTGCCCAAGACCACGAACCTCATCAAGCGACCCCAAGCCGCAGTGCTGGTGCTGAAGGGCTGGGCATTGGCACGCGATATCCAGCATGAGCGCGTCGGCGCTGTGCATCCCGCGCAAGGCGACCTGGCCCGGCTGATCATCGCCGGAGAGAATGAGTCCGTTGACACGCACGGACACACAAGGAGGCTGCCGGAACTGTCAGCGGTGAGGACAAACGTCCGCCCCGGCCGGTGCTGGTACCACCTGCCTCCGATCACCAACCGTCACCAGCCTGAACTGTTCCTGCCGCGGGTGAACGCACGGAATCCGCGCACGTACATCAACGGGAGCGACGAGACCGACGGCGACAAGAAGCGCTTCGTCGTCGACGCGAACTTCTCGACGCTCTGGCGCAACCCCTCGCAGCCGCAGGCTCTGCCGCCTTTCGCTCTGGCAGCGCTCCTGTCAAGCTCGCTCGTGGCAGCCGTGCTGGAAACGACTGGAACGCTGATGGGCGGCGGCGCCCTGAAAGTCGAAGCGACACATCTGCGCCGGATGCCGCTGCCGCGGCCGAGCGCCGAGGCCGCATCGAAACTGGTCGAGTGCGGCCGGCATCTGGCCCGTGACGGCGCCTCAGCATCAGCAATTGACGCCCTCGATGAGGTCGTCGCCGAACTCATCGGCGTGACAGCACGCGCGACGGGCGCACTTCGATGCCTGCAACGAGCACGCTGAGCATGCCTGCCTCCTTGCCGCACGACGAAGGTGCGTTGATCGATCTCATCAGCGACGCCAACCGAGCCCGAGACAGCGGTGCCAACGAGACCGTCATCCGTCAGACGCTGATCGACGGTTTGGCGAGGACCTTCTCGTCCGAGGCCCGGCCGTGGTGGGTGGAACGCCACATCCGAGGCGCGGAAGACCACCTCTTGGTCGCTGACGACGAGCAGGAGCGCGGCTACGCGGACAGCGTCGTCGGTCTGACTGCGATCGAGTACGAATCGGACCTGAGAGACGTCGCCCGGTTCAGGTCAGGCGAGCACCAGGTTCGCCAGTACTGCACCGGTCTGCTGAACACCGGGGCAGCGCCAGGCAAGATCCGCGGTGTCCTCTCCGACGGCGTGGAATGGCGCGCATATGAACTGGCGGGCGTCTCCGAACAGGAAGCAGGCAGCTACCGCGTCGCCGACGTCGAGTTGGCCCAGCTCGGGCCCACCCTGACGTGCGACGAGGCGGACGCCGATACCGCGGGCAAGCTGCTGACCTTCTGGCAAGACCATCTCGGGCGCGGCGGCGCCCGTCCGCTGACGGCATCTTCGGTGGCCGACTACCTCGATCTGGACAGCGGCTTCGGCCGCAGGCACCTCGCCCAGTTTCGAGAGGCAGTCCAAGAGGCATTCGAGAGTGATCCAAGCTCCGAGGCTCTCATCGAGCATGTGTGGTCAAGATTCGTGGCACATCTCTCGCCCGGCGGTCCGGCGTTCGACGTGGATACCTACGTGCAGGAGTTCTACCTGGTGACGCTGGCGAGGCTGATGTGCGCCAACGTCATCGAGCAGCGGGCGTTGCACAGCGACGACGCTGAGATCGACAAGATGCTCAACGGCGACTTCTTCGAGGCAAAGGGCCCCCGTCGCTTTGTTGAGGACGACTATTTCGGCTGGCTGACGAGGCCGTCTCACATTCACCGAATCCGGCCGCTCGCTCAACGGCTCCAAGCTGATCTCGCCGCCTACGACTTCTCGGTGGAGCCTGCCGACGACCTGTTCGGTGGACTTCTGGCAGCGATGGCGACGAGAACCCAGCGCATCTTGCTCGGCCAAGAAATGACGCCCAAGGCACTTGCCGATGCCATGGCGGACGCCTTGCTCGACCGGCTCGGAGCCGGCGAGCAGCCCCGCTTCGTCGATATGTGCTGCGGCAGCGGGACGATGCTCGTAGCGGTGGCAGAGAAGACGCGCGAGAGGCTTCGCGCAGCAGGCATCCAGCCGGGAACTCAGGAGCATCTTGACCGACTGGTCGAGGCGTGCACCGGGTTCGACATCGACCCGCTGGCCGTCGTGTTGGCCAAGGCCAACTGGGTTCAAACCAACCGCTCCGCCTTGGAGCCCTTCGACGGCGCGCATGTCGTGACGCTGCCGGTGTTCCAAGCCGACTCGCTGTTTGAGGTTTCGCCGGTCTTCGGCCAGCGCGCTCCCGGCGAGAGTGACGACGCCCCGTACCAGCTCCGGCTCTTTGACAAGGATACGGAACTGCCGAAGTTCCTCATTCGACCTGAGCGCCGAGTGTTCTTCGACGCGCTGCTGAGCGGATGTGAGGGACTGTCCCGCCAATTGGCCGAGCTTGCGCCTCGGACTCCCCAAGATCGTCAGATCCAGCAACTCATCGATGACGCCGTCGACGCCGCAGGGGGCTCGCAGCTCGACCATCAGGACGCTGATGCGGCGTGCGCGTTCCTGCGTGATCTGATCGTTCGCCTCGCAGAACTCGAACGCGGCGGCCGTGACGGCGTGTGGACGTTCGCCATCCGCAACGCCTATTGGCCACAGCTCGTCGCCGGGCAGTTCAACGGCATCATCAGCAATCCGCCTTGGCTCGCCATGAGCAAGATCGACAGCAATCCTTTCGGGCCAGCCCTCGAGAGGCTCGCGGATCGCTACGGATTGAAACCCTGGGGGGCGGCAGCGCCCCATCTTGAGATGGCGACCGTGTTCTTGGTGCACTCGATAGAGCACTACCTCGCCGACGGCGGCCACATCGCATGCGTCCTGCCCGACACGATCCGAAACGGCACCCAGCACAACCGGTTCCGCCTGCGAGTATCGGGGTTCGAAGCCCAAGCAGATTTCCAGCTCAGACTGGACGAGCTGTGGAGTGTCCGAAAGGGCACCTTCAAGAACCGCGCTGTGGTCATCGTCGGCTCTAAGAGCGTCAGCGGATAGGTGGGTCAGTGGGGTTGCCAGCGGTCGCGTTGGTCGATGAGTTTGATGGTGATGATCAGCGTGACGGCGAGGGCGAGCTGGGCTGTGCGGTGCTCGGGTCGCCGGTCGGTGTTGCGGCGCAGCTGGCCGTAGTTCGACAGCCACGAGTTGGTGCGCTCCACGGTCCAGCGCAGTCCCAGCGGGGCGGCGACTGGCTTGACGGCTGCGCTGCTGGGCGGCCGTTTGGAGGGCCGCACGATGTCGGTGATGCCTGCCTGGTGGGCGGCCCGGTCGACGCGGCCGCCGATGTAGCCGCGGTCGAGATGCAGCGTGTCGATGTCGTGGTGCAGGCCGTGTCGTTCGATCTCGGCCATGGTGGGCTCGAACAGCATGATGTCGTTGCGGTTCGCGCCTGCTGCGGCCCACCCCACCGGGGTGCCCGCCGCGTCGGTGGCCAACGACCACTTCCAGCCCAGTTTGCGCCGGTCAACGGGGCTCTTGCCGGTTCCTTCGCCGCCGCAGGGCGCCTTGTGGACCGAGCCGTCGATGCACACATCGCCAAGCCGCAGGCCCATGACGCGGTCCCATGCCGCGACCGCCTCGGCCGCGATCTTGTCGAACACGCCTGCTGCGACCCACTCGTCGCGGCGGGACCGCAGCGTCGTGTCGGACACCTCACCGTCGAGCAAGTGCTCAACGGACTCCCACGAGCAGCCCGTCACCAGCCTGATGATGATCCCCCGCAGGCACAGCCGATCCGATATCCGCCGCCGATGACAACCCAACGGATGCGCATCGGGCCCACGGGCCAACAGCGGCTCGACCGCTGCCCAGATGACATCCACCACTGCCTTGCTCAAAGCGCGCATGATGAACACGCACCTCCACCATGTCGTCGGTTCGTACAGCACCCCGCATCACAGCGGGACCGACACGACGACTGGTGGATGGTCGCCTATCCGCGCGGCCTCTAACAGGCTGTTGAAATTCGGTGGTTTGGGCGGGTTTGGGTGCTGGTTCGGGTTTGTGTGAGGGTTGGGGTGGTGGTGTTGGCTGGCGGTGCGGGGCGACGTTGGCCCTGTCGGGCCGGTCGGGGTGTCTGCTCAGGTGGTGTCGGTGTCGAGTGTGGCTATGCGGACGAGGTTGTAGGTGGCGGCGCCGATGAGGAACCAGGCCCGGTTGCGGGCTTGTCCTTTGTGTCGCAGCTTGTGTCCTCCGGCGATGGTCTTGATCCATCCGAAGGGCTCCTCGACGCGTTTTCGGACCCGTTGAGAGATCGTGTAGCCGTCGTGGCGGGTGGTGCGCCGGTCGATGGCGGAGCGCCGCCTGGTGGTGTTCTGGGCGACGTGGGGCGTGAACCCGGCCTTGCGGGCGTCGGCCACGAATCCCTTGGTGTCGTAGTTCTTGTCGCCGCCGACGGTGCGCCGCCGCCGCCGTCGGGGGGCTCGTCGCAGCATCGCGGCGGCGGTGTCGCGCTCGGCGTAGCCGTCTGCTTGGGTGAGCTCGGCGTCGACGATGAGGCCGTTGCGGTTCTCGACCATCAGGTGCCCCATGAAAGCGAGCATCGCCGGGGCCCCTTTCGACTTGCGATACAGGCGAGCCTCGGGATCGGTCGTGGACTGGTGGGTGTCGTTGCGGCGGCGGGCGCCCCGGAAGTCCTCCTCGGCGTTGCGGCCCTTGCCCGGCTCGCCGCCGCCGGGCGCGGCTTTGGGCTTGAAGCTCTTGTGCGACGCCCACGCCTCCAGCAAGGTGCCGTCCACGCTGAAATGATCGCTCGAGCAATACCGGCGCAGCTGAGCCCGCCGAACCACAGCAGCGAAGAACCGATCCGCTATCTCATGATCCAACAGCCGCTCGCGGTTCTTCGAGAACGTCGACGCGTCAAAAGAGCGCTCGTCGATGCGCAACCCCAAGAACCACTTGAACAACATGTCGTAGCTCAAACGCTCGCAGAACGCCCGCTCCGAGCGCACCGAGTACAACGCCATCAACACCGACGCCTTCAACAACACCTCAGGCGGCACGCTGGGCCGGCCCCGATCCGCATACATCGCCCCCAGCTCACCGTCGAGCTCTTCAAGCACCCCCTCCACCAACGCCCTGATCCGCCGTATCGGATGATCCGCGCTGATCAGATCCTCAGTCGACAACGTCGACAGCATCGCCATCTGGGCATCAACAGTTCCACGCATCCCCACAGTGTCCCGCGCCCACCCAACCAACGCGAGCACCAAACACCGACTATTTCAGCACCCTGCTAAGGCTGTCCCCTCAGAGCTGAGGAGGATCCCGGGCCACACCGTCCCAGGCACCCCAGAGGTTGCGCCCCACTATGTGCAGTCTGGGGATCGTCTGGTGTGGTCCCACAGCGAACATGCAGAAGGCGTCGTGGACCCATACCGGCCCGGCTTCGCACTGCAGGGCGCCGACATCATGCCCAGACGCCTGGTGTTCTTCGACACGGAGATGACCTCAGGCCGGCGGACGACGATCTCGGCGATTCGGCGCGGTTCGCCCGACTGGTTCTTGGTGAGTGCTGCGAAGAAACACACCGAATTCGAAATCACCCCAAGGGCGATCCCAGCCCGGTTCGTCCACTCGGTGTACTTGTCCAAGCATCTCGCGCCCTTTGTGCTAGCCCCGCCGAGCCAGGCGGTTCTGCCGGTCCTGTACCGCGGCCTCAAGTGGGATCCGGCGACCCACCTTGACATCAGCATCAGCTCCCAGGCCGAAGCTCACTTCAGCGACGTGCTGCATGCGAGCGATTTCGACTCGATCATTGACTGGTGGGACAGCGGGCTCGACATGCGCCACAAGCTCAGCCATCAGTCGCACATCAGCGGGTCTTGGATTGTCGTGTATGGAGCGGGGGGCGGCATCCCGGCCGCGGCGCACTTCCACGCCGACCAATCGCCGCCCGTCATCATTGACCAAACCCTGTACTGGGCTGGCTGCGGCTCCGAGGATGAAGCGCTCTATTTCGCCGGCATGCTCAATAGCCCCGCTCTTCTCGAACGCATCGACGGCTACATCCCAGCCGGTGCGTTCGGCGACCGCCATCTCCACACCCTTCCGGCCCGGGCAGTCCCCGAATTCGACCCTGCGAACATGCAGCACATCGCTGTAGCGGAAGCCGTCGCCGCTCTCATCTCTGAACTCTGTGTGGCGACCGACGCTGATCCCGATGTCGCGGCGAGCTTGACGACAGAAGTGAGCATGCCGACCCGTCGTCGTCGTATTCGTCACGCTCTGCGGCGACTGCACGCCTGGGATGAGTACGAGACCGCCTGCAGCGCTGCCTACTGATGCAGCGTTCACCAGCCAAGCTGGTTTCCCACCTGTCTGCTCGGACGCAAGAGACCGTCGCGGGCTTGATGGATCCCGCACAGTCTCTTGGCAATGCCGTTTCGATCTCATCTCTCTAGTGGCTCGGCTGGAGGTCGACCCAATGGCAGCAGGACGGGGAATGCTGCATCCTAAGTCTCCGCTGGCATACTCGCCCGGGCCTTCGACCGCGTGGTGCTCAGATGACGATCCAGCTGCCAGACCTTCCGTACGCACCCGATGCGCTCTCGCCGCACATCAGCGAGCGCACCATTGGCTTCCACTACGGCAAGCACCACGCCGGCTACGTGCGGACGGTGAACGACAGGATTGCAGGCACACCGGACGAGGGCCGTTCGCTCGAAGACCTCGTGCGCTCGCTGCCAGCGGGCGGGCTGTTCAACGCTGCGGCTCAGACGTGGAATCACAACTTCTACTGGCAATCGATGTCGCC
The DNA here is from genome assembly GCA_965116715.1 of Acidimicrobiales bacterium. Lineage (GTDB taxonomy): Bacteria > Actinomycetota > Acidimicrobiia > Acidimicrobiales > Poriferisodalaceae > Poriferisodalis. Next base: position 2,508,090 of record OZ220724.1, on the reverse strand, counting down.
TGGCGGCGGCGAGCCCGACGGCGATCTCGCAGCAGCGCTGACCGCGAGCTTCGGCAGCGTCGACACCTTCCGAGCCGAATTCTCCGCCGGAGCGGTCGGGAACTTCGCATCAGGCTGGGGCTGGCTGGTGTTCGATGCAGCCGCAGCTGGCGCTGGCTCGCTGCGCATCGTCCAAACCGATGATGCCCAGACGCCCCTGACCGGCGAACTGGCGCCGCTGCTCGTCATCGACGTGTGGGAGCACGCCTACTACCTCGACTACCAGAACGCACGGGCTGCGTATGTCGATGCGTTCGTCGAACACCTGATCAACTGGGAATTCGCCTCGGCCAACTACGCCGCAGCCCTGCGCGCTCACGCCTGACCCCGCCGGCTGCGATCGATCTCATGCGGACAGAAGTCCCCCCTTGCGTTCGTTGATCATTGCTGGTAGTTTGTATTACAAACTACTTTGTGACACAACGAAGGAGATTCCCATGGCGCATGACCGTGAAGACACTGCGGTGCTGAGCCCCGACGAAGGCTGGGAGACCGTTCAGGCCACCGTGCACGGCGCGCGCAGCGCCTTCTACACCGCAGGCAGTACGGCGATTCTGCTGATGTGGGGCGGGATCATCTCGATCGCTTACTTGGCCCAGTACGCCGTGGCGACGTTCGCCACGGACTTTGCCGACCGCTACCCGTGGTATCCGGGCCCGCTGTGGGCAATCATCACGTTTCCCGGTGTGATCGGCAGCATGGTCATCGGCTACCGCGCCGGCAATGCGGTTTCGCCGGGCCTCGCCATGCAGAGCGCAGGGCTCCGGGTGTTCGCGTACTGGGTGACGGTCATGGCGGCCGCGGGATTGCTGCCGGGTGCAGCAGGACTGTGGAACGAAACCGGCGGCGAGAAGATTCCCTTCGTCCTGCTCGGTGTCTTCGCCTTGGGATACGTGCTCTTCGGCATCCTGAACCGCATCGTGATCGCCGTCTTCGGCGTGGGCATGGCTGTGGCGTTCTACGTCCCCCACTACGTCTTCGACGACATCGCGCCGGCCGTTTCGGGCATTGCGATGCTCGCGCTGCTCGCCGCGATAGTCGTGTGGGTGCGCGGGACCGGCGCATGGTGAGCGCTGACGGCGTGCCGAACGGCGGCCAGATCGACCTCGACGAGACGATTCATCAGCCGACCCGGCTGCGGATCATGTCGTTGCTCGTGTCGCTGGAGGCCCGCGATCGGCTGGCCTACGGGTTCGTGCAGCATCACCTCGGCCTGACCCCCGGCAATCTCACCACGCACCTGCGGAAGCTGGAGGACGCTGGCTACGTGACCATCACCAAGGAGTTCCACGGCGCCAAGCCACGCACGTGGATCGAGGCCACGGCTGCAGGGCGCGGGGCGTTCGCGGTGTACCTGCAGAATCTGGAACGGGCACTGGGAGTGCATACGGGTCGTTAGGCTGAGCCGCGCATGGTGATTGGCGGTGCCCGATGCCAGTAGAGGCCGATGCCCGGACGCTCGCCGAACTTGAACCGGCGGTCGAGCGACTGCTGGCGCGCCATCTCAGCCAGACCAAGGAATGGCACCCTCACGCGCTGGTGCCGTGGAGCCGGGGCGAGGACTTTGCGCCCGACTACGAATGGTCACCCGAGGAGGCCAACCTCACGCCGGAGGCTCGCAGCGCCCTGTTCGTGAATGTGCTCACCGAGGAGAACCTGCCGTACTACTTCCGTGACAGCGAGCGGCTGTTCGGCCGTGAGGGCGCGTGGGGCGAGTGGGTGCGCCGCTGGACTGCCGAAGAGGGACGGCACGGCCGGGTCATCTACGACTACCTGTCGGTCACCCGCGCGCTCGACCCCGTGGCACTCGAGCGGGCCCGCATGGCGCAGGTGCAGTGCGGGCAAGTGCCCCAGCCCCCGAGCCTGCTGGAAGGCCTCGCCTACGTGACGCTGCAGGAGTTGGCCACCCGCATCGCTCACTTCAACACCGGGCGCCACATCGACGACCCCGCCGGCAAAGCCATCATGCGGCGGGTCGCCTTCGATGAGAACCTGCATTTCCTGTTCTACCGGGACGTCATGAGCGCCGCCGTCGAGATCGACCCCTCCAGTGCGGTCGTGGCCATCGCGAACCAAGTGCAGGACTTCGCCATGCCGGGTGTGGGCATCACCGACTTCGACGCCCACTCCCGCATCATCGCCGAGGCCGGCATCTACGACCTGGCCATCCATCACGACCAGATCCTGCAGCCCGTCGTGCTGCGCGACTGGAATCTGCCGGGGCTGACAGAGCTCTCGGGCATCGCCGAGGCCGCTCGCGAGCGGCTGATGGCGCTGATCGAGCGGATCGGCCGCGTGGGGCAGCGACTCGCCGACCGCTACGCGGAAACGCGCAGCGCGCTGCGCCGCAATGCCGCGCTCGTGCGATAACGCGACGGGCGACTCCGCACTCAGCATCCGTCGGCTGCCTCGCAGCCGCACAGGCCGATGAGCGGCTAGTGGTCGCCCTTGGGGTCGAGCAGGGCAGTCAGGCGATCGATCGAGAAGCCGTCGCTGCGGGCCGCATCGATGAGGACGCGCTCGGCAGCCGCGATCTTGGCGGCGGCAGCGGGAACGTCAGCAGCCACGTCGGCAGGCACCACCACCGCGCCGTGGCGGTCGGCGTGAATCAGGTCGCCCGGGCGCACCGACATGCCGTGGACCGTGACCGGCACCGCGTACTCCACGACGTGCACCCACGCGTGGGACGGGCCGATGGAACCGGCCAGAGCGCCGAAACCCGGCGCCCACTCCCCCAGGTCGCGGATGGAGCCGTTGGTGACGACGCCGAGCGAGCCCAGCCCGGCATGGATGCTGCTGTTCACCTCGCCCCACCAGGCGCCGTAGCCCGGTGAGGCATCGATGTCTTCGATCACGGTGATCGTGGGATGCGGGCCCTCGGCCATGTGCCGGTAGTAGCCGACGCGCATCGCCAGGTCGGCCTCACCCGATCGGCCCGATGGCGCATTGGCCCGGATGGTGGCCGTACGCGCGTAGCCGACCATGACGGTGTCGGGGTCGGGGCAGACCAGCGGGGCGGTGGTGTAGCCGTAGGCGCGGCGGTGCGGAGCGACGATCTCCAGCGCATTGCAGACCGTCGGGGTGTCCAGCTCGCGCAAGGCGTCGAGCACTTCAGCGCTCAACGGGTCGGTGCTCATGTGTTCGAGGACCGTGCGGCGCTAGACCAACTCGATGAGCGCCATGGGGGCGTTGTCGCCCCGGCGCGGGCCGAGCTTCAAGATGCGGGTGTAGCCGCCCGGGCGGCCCTCGTAGCGCGGACCGATCTCGTCGATGAGCTTCTGGGCCATCTCCTGGTCGCCATTGAGGCTGGCGATGATCTGGCGATGCCGTGCCAATCCGCCCTTGCGGGCCTTCGTGATCAGCTTCTCGGCGTACGGTCGCAGCGCCTTCGCCTTCGCCTCGGTGGTCTCGATGGCCTCGGCAGCGAACAACGACGCCGCCAGGTTGGCCAGCATGGAGCGCTGGTGACTGGCGCTGCCGCCGAGGCGTCGGCCCTTCGTGGGCGTGGGCATGGTCAGCTGACCGCCGCTGGGGTGGCCTGCTCGACCTCGGCATCAGCCTCGGCATCAGACTCAGACTCGGTTTCAGACGATGGGCTCATGCCACGCAGGGCCAGCCCGCGTTCGTCGAGCTTCTCGATGACCTCATCCAGCGACTTCTGGCCGAAGTTCGGAACGGTCATGAGCTCGTCCACCGACTGGTCGAGCAATTCGCCGATCGTGTTGAACTGTGCACGCTTGAGGCAGTTGCGAGCGCGCTCGGACAGTCCCAGGTCTTCGATGGGCCGTTCCAGATCGCTGGCGCGCCCGCCGCCGACCGCCACCTCGGCGATGTCGAGGCCCAAGGGCTCCGGCGACAGCTCCGCGATCATCAGCATCAGCCGGCACAGGGTGTCGCCTGCCGAGGCCAGCGCTTCACGCGGCGTCATCGCACCGTCGGTCTCGATGTCGAGCACGAGCCGGTCGAAATCAGTGGACTGCTCGACGCGCACCGGCTCGACCTCCACCGCCACACGCCGCACCGGGCTGAACAGCGCGTCCATGAGGATCACGCCGATAGTGCTGCCGGCACGTTCGCTCTCGGGTGCCGCGTAGCCCCAGCCGCGTTCGACGGTGAGGTCCATAGCCAGGCGGGCGCCCTCGCCGAGCGTCGCGATGTGCAGATCGGGTGTGAGGCACTCGACATCGATGCCCCAGTCCACGTGTCCCGCCAGCACCGGACCCACGCCGCGCTCGTCGAGACGCACTGCCACAGCGTCGTCGCTGTCACAGCGCAGCACCACGTCCTTGAGATTCAGGATGATGTCGGTGACGTCCTCGACCACGCCCTCGATGGTCGTGAACTCGTGCAGCGCATCGTCGAAACGCACTTGGGTGATTGCCGCGCCGGGAATGGAGGACAGCAGCGTGCGCCGCAGCGAGTTGCCCAGCGTGTGCCCGAACCCGGGCTCCAGCGGGCCGATGGCGAAGCGCTGGCGATTGCCCTCGGGTTCGCCGAGGATGTCGATGGTCGGTCGGTGCATGACCAAGGTGTCGGAGATGGACACGTTCACCCCTTCGTGGGCGGCAGATGTTGACAGGACTATTTGCTGTAGAGCTCGACGATGAGCTGCTCGCGCACCGGGATCTCGATCTGGGATCGGATCGGCAGCTCGCGCACGGTGACACGCTGGCCTCCGTCGCTCGCCTCCAGCCACGCGGGCGGGGTTCGGTCCAGCACGTCGAGGTTCCAGCGGACGGTGACGATCTCGCGGGCCTTCGTCCGCAATTCGACCACGTCGTCCTTGCGGGCCCGGAAGCTGGGGATGTTGACCCTGCGTCCGTTGACGTCGATGTGGCCGTGGCTCACGAACTGGCGGGCCTGCGGGCGAGTTGCCGCCCAGCCGGCCCGGTACACGATGTTGTCCAGCCGCAGCTCAAGCAGCCGCAGCAGGTTCTCACCGGTCACCCCCCGCTGGCGGGCGGCCTCTTCGTATGCGTTGCGGAACTGCCGCTCGGTCATGCCGTAGGTGAAGCGGCACTTCTGCTTCTCCTGCAGCTGCATCAAGAACTCGGAGTTCTGGCTGCGGCGCCGGCCGCGGCCGTGCTCGCCAGGCGGGTACGGACGCCGGTCGAGCGCCTTGGTCTCGCCCTCGGTGCCCCAGATGTTGGTGTTGAGGCGCCGCGAGACGCGCGCCTTTGGACCCGTATAGCGAGACATCTCAGACTCTCCGGCGCTTCGGGGGACGGCAGCCGTTATGGGGCACCGGCGTCATGTCGCGGATGCCCTTGATCTCGATGCCGGAATTCTGGATGGAGCGGATCGCCGTCTCGCGGCCCGAGCCGGGGCCCTTCACGTGCACATGCACCCGGCGCACTCCATGCTCCATGGCGCGCTCGGAGGCTTGCTCAGCGGCCTGCTGTGCCGCGAACGGCGTCGACTTGCGGGAACCCTTGAAACCGGCGTTCCCGGCCGATGCCCACGACACCACGTTGCCCTGCAGATCGGTGAAGGTGATGATCGTGTTGTTGAACGAGCTCTTGATGTGCGCCACGCCGTCGCCGACGTTCTTGCGCTCCCTGCGGCGCCCGCGCCGAGCCGGCTGCTGCTGGTTCACTTGCGCCCGCCTCTCATGCGTCCGGTCTCTCGTTGCCGGCGGATTCGGCCTCTCACGCTCACTTGCGTACGCTCCTGCTGCGTCCGGTCTCTCGTTGCCGGCGGATTCGGTCTCTCACGCTCACTTGCGTACCTTCTTCTTGCCGGCGACGGTCTTGCGGGGGCCCTTGCGGGTGCGTGCGTTCGTGTGCGTGCGCTGGCCTCTCACCGGCAGGCCGCGACGGTGGCGGACACCCTGGTAGCAGCCGATCTCGATCTTGCGCTTGACATCCTGGGCCACGTCGCGCCGCAGGTCGCCCTCGACGGCCAGATTGGCATCGATGTGGTTGCGGATACGGGCCACCTCGGCATCAGTCAGGTCACGCACGCGCGTGCGCTCTGCGATGTTCAGGTCTTCGCAGATCTGCTGGCTGGCCGAACGGCCGATGCCGTAGATGTAGGTGAGCGCGATCTCCACACGCTTCTCACGCGGTATGTCGACGCCAGCGATTCGGGCCATCGATACGGAACTCCTGTCTCAGCCTTGCCGCTGCTTGTGTCGCGGGTTCGAGCAGATCACCCGAATCCGCCCATGACGGCGGATGACGCGGCACTTGTCGCAGATCTTCTTGACGCTCGGACGGACTTTCATCGGGTGACCTGCGCTGTAGGCGAGCGAGCAAGTATAGGGGTCACTGTGCCGCTTCGATGGCGGCCACTGTGCTCACTGTGCCGCTTCGATGGCGGCCACTGTGCTCACTGTGCCGCCTCGATGGCGGCCACGATGCGCCCATGGACCTCGGCAGGGGTGCCGAGGCCGTCCACCGACACCAGCACTCCCTGATCGGCGAACAGCTTGCGCAGCGGCGCCGTCTCGGCCTCGTACAGCTCCAGCCGTCGGGCAATCGCCTCGGGCGTGTCGTCGGCGCGGCCCCGGTCCAGCATTCGCTGGGTCACCACACCGTCGGGTACGTCAAGGTCGATCGCCCGGTCCACGGTGTGCGGCGCGAGCAGCGCGAACAGACCGTCCGCCTGGGCCTCAGTGCGGGGGAAGCCGTCCAGCAGGAAGCCGGCAACGGTGTCGGGCTCGGTGAGCCGCTCCGCCACAATGCCCAGGATCAGCTCGTCGCTGACCAGGTCGCCCGCGTCCATGACCGCTTTGGCCTGCCGGCCCAGTTCGGTGCCGGCCGCGACAGCGGCCCGCAGCATGTCTCCCGTCGAGATGTGGGCAATGCCGTAGCGCTCCACCAGCAGCTCGCACTGGGTGCCCTTGCCGGCTCCCTGCTTGCCCAAGATGACCAGCCGTCGTGTGCTCATCAGGCCAGGAACCCTTCGTAGTTGCGCATCAGCAGCTGGCTGTCGACCTGCTTCATGGTCTCCAGCGCCACGCCGGAGGCGATCAGGATGGAGACGCCGCCGAAGCCGATCGCTGCGCCGGCCCCGCCGGATCCCAGCGCATCCAGATCGCTCGTCAGCGACAGCAGCACGCTGGGCAGCAGCGCCACCATGGCAATGAACAGCGCGCCGGGCAGCGTGATGCGGTTCAGCACCCTGCCCAGGTACCGCTCGGTCTGAGGACCCGGGCGGATGCCGGGAATGAAGCCGCCCTGCTTGCGGATGTTGTCGGCCTGGCGCACCGGGTCGAACGTGATGGCCGTATAGAAGTAGGCGAAGCCCACGATCAGCCCGCCGAAGAACAGGATGTAAGCAATGTTGTCGGGCTGGGTCAGGTACTCGTCGACGGCGGTCTGCAGCCAGCCCCAGTTGGCCACATTCGACAGCAACACCGGCAGGAACAGGATCGAGCTGGCGAAGATGACCGGGATCACGCCCGACTGGTTGACCTTCAGCGGGATGTAGGTGTTCTGCCCCCCATACAGCCTGCGGCCCACCTGCCGGCGGGAGAACTGCACCGGGATGCGGCGCTGGCCCTGCTCGATGAAGATGATCGCCACCATCATTCCCGTGGCCACGATGATCGCCGCCGCCAGGTACACCGTGCCCTGCACCGCCAGCAAGCGGGCGCCGTCGAAGGGGATGGTGGACACGACCGAGGCGAAGATCAGCAGCGACATGCCGTTGCCGACGCCGCGCTGGCTGATCAGCTCGCCCATCCACATCAGCAGTGCCGTGCCCGCCGTCAGCGACAGGATCACCAGCGCCACCCGGTTGAACGTGAAGTCGGGAATGACGATGACTCCGGCGGTGTTGCCCAGTGCGGTGCCCTGGCCCCGGCCGAAGATGAACGTGATGCCGGTGGCCTGCACGAAGGCGATGCCCAGCGTCAGGTAGCGGGTGTACTGCGTCAGCTTCCGCTGCCCCACCGCCCCCTGCTGCTGCAGCTGCTCGAAGCGCGGGATCGCAACGGTGAGGATCTGGATGATGATCGATGCCGTGATGTACGGCATGATCCCCAACGCAAAGATGGCGAAGTTGGTGAGCGCGCCACCCGAGAACAGGTTCAGCAGCGCGAGCACACCGCCCGTTGAGCTGGCCTGCTCGCGCAGCGAGACGATGGCGTCGAAGTCGATGCCCGGCACCGGCACCTGGGAGCCCAGCCGGTACGCCGCGATGATGAACAGCGTGAACATGATCTTCCGGCGCAGATCCTGGATCCGGAAGATGTTGCGCATGTGGCCGAGCACGATGAGCCCCTAGCGATTGGTGTGCTGGTTGCCCTGGGCAGGCGGCCGCGGGCCGCCGAACGTGGGCGGCAGGATCTCAACGCTGCCGCCGGCGCCCTCGATGGCTGCCCGGGCCGAGCCGGACGCCGCGTGGGCCTTCACCGTGATCGGCCGGCTGATCTCGCCGCGCCCCAGAACCTTGACCATGGCGCCCTTGGACACCAAGCCGCGGGCCAGGAGTTCAGCCGGAGTGATCTCGTCGAGACCGCAGGCTTCGAGGGTGTCGAGATTGACCGGCTGGTACTCGACGCGGAACGGGTTCTTGAAGCCCTTGCGCTTGGGAAGCCGGACTTGCAGCGGCAGTTGCCCGCCCTCGTACCAGACGGGAACAGTGCCGCGAGCCCGAGTGCCCTTGGTGCCGCGGCCGGCAGTCTTGCCGCCCTTGCCGCTGGTGCCGCGCGCCACCCGCTTGCGCTTGCGCTTCGACCCTGGGGGCGGGGCCAGGTCATGCAGTCTCAGCATTGCCGACCTCCTCATTCGTGACCGATTCGCCCGCAACATGCTCAACGGTGATCAGATGGCTGACCTTGCGCAGCATGCCGCGGATCTCAGGTCGGTCCGGAAGGGTATGGCTGCGGCCGATCTTGCCCAGCCCCAGCGCCCGCAGGGCACCGCGTGCCTTGGGCTTGGCCCCGATGGCCGACCGCACCTGGGTCACCACGATCTGGCTCATGCTGGGCGCGTTCATGACGGCGCTCCCGCAGAGGTCTCGCTCAGCTTGCGCGTGCGCTCGGTCTCGCGATACGCCTCGAGCAGGCCCGCGGGGATGCACTCCTCGGGCGACAGCCCGCGCAGCTTGGCCACCTCGTCAGGACGCTTCAGCGCCGCCAGGCCCGCGATGGTGGCGCGGGCCACGTTGATGTGATTGGACGAGCCGAGGGACTTGGCCAGCACATCGCTGATTCCTGCCTCCTCGAGGATGGCCCTGGCCGCGCCGCCGGCAATGACGCCGGTGCCTGGCGCCGCCGGCTGCAGCAGCACCTTGCCGGCGCCCATCACTCCCAGCACGGGATGGACGATGGTGGAGCCGGCCAGGGGCACCTCGAACAGGCTCTTGCGGGCCTCCTCGGTGCCCTTCTGGATCGCCAGCGGCACTTCCTTGGCCTTGCCGTAACCCAGGCCGACGCGGCCGGCACCGTCGCCGATGACGACGAGCGCCGAGAACGAGAAGCGGCGGCCGCCCTTCACCACTTTGGCCACGCGGTTGATGTCGATGACCCGCGACTCGCGCAGACCGTCGTCGCCGCTGTTGCGAGGATTGTCGAACTGGCGATCGCGCGGGCGGCGACCGCGCTCGCGCTCGTTGCCGCGTTCGCCGCCGCCGCGTTCATTGCCGCCGCCGCGATCACTGCCGCTTCGCTCCTGGGTGGGGCGGACCTGCGAGGTCGGTGCATCTGTCACGAGTCCTCCCTCAGAACTCCAGGCCGCCCTCGCGGGCAGCGTCTGCAAGGGCCGCGACGCGGCCGTGGTAGCGATTCCCGCCCCGGTCGAAGGTGACCGTGGTGGTGCCTGCGGCCCGGGCTCGCTCGGCGATGAGCCGACCGATCTCGCCAGCGGCCGCGATGTTGCCGCCGCCGGTCACCGCGGCCTCGCGCGATGACGCAGCAGCCAACGTGTGACCTGCATCGTCGTCGATGAGCTGGGCGCTGATGTGCCGGTTCGACCGGTACACCGCGAGTCGCGGGCGCGCAGCGGTGCCGGTGATCTTCTTGCGGACACGGCGCCGGCGCCGGTCGCGCCGGGTCGTCCTGGTCGGGGCACTCACTTCGCCGCCTTTCCGGCTTTGCGCAGCACGCGCTCGTCGACGTAGCGGATGCCCTTGCCCTTGTAGGGCTCGGGCTTGCGCAGCGCACGGATGTTGGCTGCAACCTGCCCGACGAGCTGCTTGTCGATGCCCTTCACGATGATCGAAGTCTGGTTCGGCACCTCGAAGCTGATGCCGTCGGGTGCCGTCACCGGCACGGTGTGGCTGAATCCCAACGACAGCTCAAGCGCCGACGGCCCGCGAGCTGCTGCGCGGTATCCCACGCCGACAATCTGCAGTTCCTTGGAGAAGCCCTGCGACACGCCCTGCACCATGTTGGCAACAAGTGCCCGGCTCAGCCCGTGCAGCGACCGCTGCGTGCGGCTGTCGTCGGAACGTTCCACCACGACCGCCTTGCCGTCTTCGCTGTCGTCGAGGCGCGCCCCGATGCCCGCGGCCAACGGCTGGCTGAGCTCGCCTCCGGGACCGCGGACGCTCACGACATGGCCGCCCGCAGCGCCCGCGACGTCCGGAGCCGGTTCGACCGTCACCGTCACCCCGTCGGGAATCGAGATGGGCGTCTTGCCCACGCGTGACATCGTCGCCTCCTACCAGACGTAACAGAGGATCTCGCCGCCCATGCGGTTGCGGCGAGCCTCGCGATCGGTCATCAGGCCCCGGCTGGTCGACAGCACGGCAATGCCGAGGCCGCCGAGCACGCGGGGGACCTTGTCGGACTTGGTGTACACCCGCAGCCCGGGCTTGGAGATGCGCTGCAGCCCCGAGATCGTGCGATCTCGGTCGCCCGTGTACTTCAGGTTGATGGTGAGCGTCTGGGCAGGACTGCCGACGGTATCGCTCACCTGGTAGTCGCTCACGTAGCCCTCGCGCTTGAGGATCGCCGCGAGGCGCTCCTTCTGCCTGGACGACGGCATGGCCACCTCGTCCTTGAACACCGTGTTGGCGTTGCGGATGCGAGTGAGCATGTCCGCTATGGGGTCGGTCATCGACATGCGCGCACCTCCCTCACCAGCTGGCCTTCGTCACGCCGGGCACCTCGCCCGCATGGACCATCTCTCGCAGACACACTCGGCACAGCCCGAACTTGCGGTATACCGACCGCGGTCGGCCGCACACGCGGCAGCGCGTGTAGGCGCGCACCTTGAACTTGGGAGTGCGCTGCTGCTTGTTGACGAGTGCCTTCTTGGCCATCAGTGCTGTCCTTGTTGTCGTTGTGTGGCGGTTCGGCCCGATGAAGTCGTCGGGCGCTATGCGGTTGGGATCTGGCGGAATGGAAAGCCGAGCGCAGCCAGCAGGGCTCGCCCGCCTTCGTCGTCGACGGCTGACGTCACCAGGGTGACGTCCATGCCGCGTATCTGGTTGACGCTGTCGTAATCGATCTCCGGAAAGACGAGCTGCTCGGTGATGCCGAACGTGTAGTTGCCGTGGCCATCGAAGCTGCGCGGCGACAGGCCCCGGAAGTCGCGGATGCGGGGGATGGCCAGCGAGACGAGACGGTCGTAGAACTCCCACATCCGGTCCCGGCGCATGGTGACCCGAGCACCGATCGCGTTGCCCTCGCGCAGCTTGAACCCGGCGATGGAGCGCTTCGCCCGGGTGATCGCCGGCCGCTGACCGCAGATGCGGCTGAGGTCGTCGACGGCGCCTTCGAGCAGGCCCCGATTCGTCAGCGCGGCACCCACGCCCATGTTCACGCTGATCTTCGTCAGCTTGGGCACCTGCATGACGTTCGCGAGCCTGAGCTCGTCCTGGAGCTGGGCCCGGATGGTGTCGCGGTACAGCGCCTTCATGCGGGGTTCAGGCCGCACAGCGGCGCCTGCGACGGCGGGAGCGGCGGACTGGGTCTCCGGCTGAGCCTCGGTGACGCTCATGGCAGCTCCTCCCCCGAAACCCGGTGGTAGCGCACCTTGCGACCGCCTTCGAAGCGGAAGCCGACGCGGCCCGGCTGACCCGTCCGGGGACACACCACCGCCACGTTCGACACGTCGACGGGCAGCAGGTAGTCGATGATCTGGCCTTCCTGGTTCTGCTGGGAGGGTCGCTGGTGCTTATGCCCCACGTTCACGCCTTCCACCGTCAGGCGCCGGCGCGCCAGGTCCACCGACACGACCTCGCCTTCCCTGCCCTTGTCCGGGCCGGAGATCACGCGCACCGTGTCGCCCTTGCGGACGCGCAGTCGCGGCAGCTGGTTCTTCTGGCGAGCCATCACGTCACCTCCATCACAACACTTCAGGGGCGAGCGACACGATGCGCATGAAGCGCTTGTCGCGCAGCTCGCGTCCGACGGGACCGAAGATGCGGGTGCCACGGGGCTGGCGATTGTCGTCGACGAGCACTGCCGCGTTCTCATCGAAGCGGATGTAGCTGCCGTCGGGGCGCCGGCGCTCTTTGCGCGTGCGCACCACGACGCAGCGCACCACCTCGCCCTTGCGGACGGCTGCCCCCGGGATGGCGTCCTTCACGGTGGCGATGAACACATCGCCGATGGAGGCGTAGCGCCGGCCCGTACCGCCCAGCACGCGGATGCACAGCACCTCGCGTGCCCCCGAGTTGTCGGCCACCTTGAGCCTGGATTCCTGCTGGATCATGACGTCGCTGCCTTCAGCTCATCGGGCCCGTTCGACGATCTCCACCAGGCGCCAGCGCTTGGTCTTGGAGATCGGTCGGGTTTCCATGACGCGCACCCGGTCGCCCGGACGCGTGTCTCCAGCGGGATCGTGGACGTACAGCTTCTTGGTGCGCTGCACGGTCTTGAAGTAACGGGGGTGACGCACCCGCTCGATCACCGAGACCACCGCCGTGCGGTCCATCTTGGTGGAGGTGACGATTCCCTCGCGCACCTTGCGCCGGTTGCGATCGACGGCCTCGCTGGTGTGAGCGGCGTCGGTGCTCATGACTCATCTCCTGTCGAAGCTGCGCTGTCCGCGGCTGGCTCAGACACAGCGGCCGAGCCCTGCGAGGCGCCAGCAGACACAGCGGCCGAGCCCTGCGAGGCGCCAGCAGACACAGCGGCCGAGCCCTGCGAGGCGCCAGCCGACACAGCGACTTGGTCTGGCGAAGCCCCCGCTTGCAGGTCAGCTGCAGCGATCTCGCGCTCGCGCAGCACCGTGTGAATGCGGGCAATGTCACGCTTGGTGGAGGCCACCTGCGCAGAGTTGTCGAGCTGCCCGGTGGCGAAGGCGAAGCGCAGGTTGAACAGCTCCTTCTTCGCGCTGTCCAGCTCGTCAAACAGCTGATCGTCCGAGAGGGTCCGAAGCGTTGCGGCCTTTGCCATCAGATGGCCTCCTCGCGGGAGATCACCCGTGCCCGGATGGGCAGCTTTTGAATGGCGCGTTCCATGGCGCCGCGGGCGAGCTCGGCGTTCACGCCGCCCAGCTCGAACATCACCCGGCCGGGCTTGACCACCGCCACCCACTTCTCGGGGTTTCCCTTGCCCGAACCCATGCGGGTCTCTGCAGGCTTTGCCGTCACCGGCTTGTCGGGGAAGATGTTGATCCAGACCTTGCCGCCGCGCTTGACGTGGCGGGTCATGGCGATACGGGCCGCCTCGATCTGGCGGGCCGTGATCCAGCCGGGCTCCAGCGCTTGGATGCCGTAGTCGCCGAAATGCACAGCGGTGCCGCCTTTAGTGCGGCCCTTCATGCGACCGCGATGCGCTTTGCGGTGCTTGACCTTGCGGGGCATCAACATCAGTCGTCCCCTGGCCGGAAATTGGGCGTCTGGGACTGGTCACGCGTCGCCCGCTCGATCTGCTCTTCCTCCTCAAGCAGGCGCTCGAATTCGGGATCGGCCTCGCGCAGCAGGGGGACGGGCTCCTCGGGCAGATCCTCAAGATCGCCCTTGCGACCGGCCGAGGTCACCACGCCCCCGGGGGGCGCCCCGTCACCGGACGTCTGGCCGGTGGCCATGGCCGCCTCGCGGTGGATGCGCTCGTCGGAGGAAACCTTGTAGGGCAGGATGTCGCCCTTGTAGAGCCACACCTTCACGCCGATGCGGCCCGCGGTGGTACGGGCTTCGCGGAAGCCGTAGTCGATGTCGGCGCGCAGCGTGTGCAACGGCACGCGGCCTTCGCGGTACCACTCGGTGCGGGCCATCTCCGAACCGCCGAGCCGACCTGAGCACTGCACCCGGATGCCGAGCGCGCCGGCCTTCTGGGCGTTCTGGACGGCGCGCTTCATGGCCCGCCGGAAGGCGACGCGGCCGGCGAGCTGATCTGCCACGCCCTGAGCGATGAGCGCTGCTTCGAGCTCGGGCTGCTTGATCTCCTGGATGTTCAGCTGGACTTTGGGGTTGCCCGAGATCTTGCCGAGCCTGGTGCGCAGGCGGTCGGCCTCGCTCCCCCGGCGGCCGATGACGATGCCCGGCCGGGCGGTATGCACATCGACCCGCAGGCGATCCCGGGTGCGCTCCACCTCGATGCGGCTGATGGCCGCATGCGGCAGCTCGGTCCGCAGGAAGTCGCGGATCTTCCAGTCCTCGATGAGGTAGTCCTGATACTCCTTGTCGGCGTACCAGCGCGACTTCCAGTCGGTGGTGATTCCCAGGCGGAAACCGTAGGGGTTGACCTTCTGACCCATGATCAGTTCCGTTCCTCTGGGTCGGCAGCTTCGGGGTCGGCAGCTTCGGCCCTGCTGGCTTCGTCGTTCTCGTCGGTTGTCTCGATTTCGTCAGACACAGCGGCCGCGATGTCTGCTGCTTCCTCCACCGATTCGGCTGCTTCGTCTGGTTCGTCGGTGTCGTCAGTGTCGTCAGTGTCCGTGGCCGCACGGCTGGCCGCCACGCGGGCTGCGCGGGCGGCCGCGGCGGTCTGAGAACCAGACGCCGCCAGGCGAGCCTCGCGCATCTCGAGCTCTTCGGGGCTGAGCTGAGCCACGATCACCGTGATGTGACTGGTCTGTTTGAAGATGCGGGTGGCGCGGCCCCGTGCCCTCGGGCGCCAGCGCTTGAGCACGGGGCCCTCGTCGGCCCAGCACTCGGCGACGTACAGCTCATCGGCGTCGAGCTGCTCGTTGTTGGTGGCATTGGCCACCGCGCTCTCGAGCACCTTGGACACCACCTCGGCGGCACCGCGCTCGCAGAAGCGCAGGCGGTCGCGGGCAAGCGCCAGGTCTTCGTCGCGGATGAGGTTGAGCACCACCCGCGCCTTCGACGCGGACAGGCGCGCATACTTGTGCGTCGCCTTCGCGCCTGCGATGACATCGAGGTCGATCAACCCGCTCATCGCCGTGCGCCTCTCTCCTGGCCGGCGTGGAACTTGAATGTGCGCGTCGGGGCGAACTCGCCGAGCTTGTGGCCCACCATCGACTCGGTCACGTACACCGGCAGGTGCTTGCGGCCGTCGTGAACCGCGATGGTGTGACCGATCATCTCGGGGATGATCGTGGAGCGCCGGCTCCACGTCTTGATGACCTTGCGCTCGCCGCTCTCGTTCAATTCGTCCACCTTGGAAAGCAGGTGGTCGTCCACGAACGGGCCCTTCTTGAGACTGCGCGGCATCGCTCTACCTCCGGGACCCGCGCGTCCGGCGGCGGCGGACGATGAGGTCGTTGGACTTGCGGTTCTTGGAACGTGTGCGGCCTTCGGGCTTGCCCCACGGCGACACCGGGTGGCGGCCTCCCGACGACTTGCCCTCGCCGCCGCCCAAGGGATGGTCGACCGGGTTCATGGCCACGCCTCGGGTCTGGGGCCGGACGCCCTTATAGCGATTCCGGCCGGCCTTGCCGATCTTGATGAGGTCGGCCTCGGCGTTGCCCACCGAGCCGATGGTGGCGCGGCAGTCGATCGGCACCCGGCGCATCTCGGTGGACGGCAGGCGCAGGGTGGCGTAGGCGCCCTCCTTGGCCACGAGCTGCACGCTGGAACCCGCCGAGCGAGCCATGCGACCGCCAGCGCCAGGCTTGAGCTCGACGTTGTGCACGGTGGTGCCGACGGGCACATACCGCAACGGCATGGCGTTGCCGACACGCACCTCCGCCTGGGCACCGTTGGCCAGCTTGTCGCCGACCTCCAGCCCCGCCGGAGCCAGGATGTAGCGCTTCTCGCCGTCGTGATAGTGCAGCAGCGCGATGCGCGCATTGCGGTTGGGGTCGTACTCGATGGTCGCAACCGTGGCGGGCACGCCGTCCTTGTTGCGCCGGAAGTCGATCACCCGGTAGCGCTGCTTGTGACCGCCGCCACGGTGGCGGGACGTCTTGCGGCCGTAGTTGTTGCGTCCGCCGGTGGAGTGCTGCTTGGCGATGAGCGAGCGCTCGGGCTTGGTTGCAGTGAGGTCGGCAAAATCGGAAACCGTCTGGAACCTGCGGCCGGGACTGGTCGGCTTGCGTACTCGAATGCCCATGACGCCCCGCTAGGAGTTGAAGATCTGGATCGAGTCGCCCTCGACGAGGGTGACGATGGCCCGCTTGGTGTCGGGCCGCTTGCCGACAGTGTTGTTGCGACGGTTGCGCCGCTTCTTGCCCTTGCGGTTCAGCGTGTTGACCTTGGCGACCTTGACATCGAAGATCTCCTCGACCGCGTGGCGGATCTCGGGCTTGCTGGCCGAAGGGTGGACGCGGAACACGTAGATGCCCTCCTCGAGGAAGTCGTACGACTTCTCCGAGATCACGGGGGCAATCAGCACGTCGCGGGGGTCTTTCACTGTTCGTCCCCCTCGCTCGCGGTGCCGTCTGCGGCCGGCCCCGTGCTGGTGGGCCCGGTACTGGTGGGCCCAGTACTGGTCGGCAACGTGTCGCGCGTGAAGACCAGCCAGTCCGAGCGCAAGATGTCGTAGGCGTTCAGCTCAGCCGCGCTGACCGAGCGCACCGACGGAAGGTTGCGGAAGCTGCGATCGGCGATCTGGTGTGCCGGGCTGCTGCCCAGAACCAGCAGAACCTGTCCGGAAAGGGACAGGTTCTCAAGCACGGCAATGGCGTCTTTGGTGCGCGGCTGCGCAAATCGCCACTCGTCAATGATCATGATGCGCTCGCTGCGAGCCCGATCGCTGAGCGCGGAGCGAAGTGCCAGCCGCACGGTCTTGCGGTTCACCTTCTGGCGGTAGTCGCGGGGCTTGGGACCGTGAGCCACACCGCCGCCGGCCCACTGAGGCGAGCGGATGGAACCCTGTCGGGCCCGGCCGGTGCCCTTCTGGCGCCACGGCTTGGCACCGCCGCCGCGAACCTCAGCACGGGTGAGGGTGCTGTGAGAGCCGCTACGGCGGGCGGCAAGCTGAGCGGTGACCGTCTGATGCAGTGCAGCCATGTTCGGCTCGATGCCGAAGATGGCCTCGTCGAGCTCCACGGTGCCCGCAGTACCGCCGTCGGGGGTGCGAACGTGGAGCGTGAGCGTCATCGGAACCCCCCTCAGACTTCCGCCGGCGCTGTGCCCATTGACGCGCCGTGCGGCGCCTTGACCGCATTGCGCACAATCACGGTGCCGCCCTTGGGTCCGGGGACTGAACCGCGTACCAGCAGCAAGCCGCGCGCAGCGTCTGCCTCGACAACTGCCAGGTTGAGCGTGGTGACCTTCTCGCCGCCCATGCGCCCGGCCATGCGAGTGCCCTTGAACACCCGGGACGGCGTGGCACAGGCGCCGATGGCGCCTGGAGCCCGGTGGACCCGGTGCGCGCCATGGCTGGCACGCTGGCCCGAGAAGTTGTGCCGCTTCATGGTGCCGGCGAAACCCTTGCCCTTGGAGGTGGCCGTCACATCGACGAGCTCTCCAGGACTGAAAAGGTCGGCACCCAACTCGGTGCCGACCGGTACTTCGCTCACATCGTCGAGCCGCAGCTCTACGAGCCGCACGCC
Source organism: Acidimicrobiales bacterium (assembly GCA_965116715.1). Classification (GTDB taxonomy): domain Bacteria; phylum Actinomycetota; class Acidimicrobiia; order Acidimicrobiales; family Poriferisodalaceae; genus Poriferisodalis. Next base: position 2,490,247 of record OZ220724.1, on the reverse strand, counting down.
GGGGTCGATCCCGGCTCGCTCGTAGTGGCCGATGGCGGGCTTGCTGAGCTTGCGGGCCTCGCGGTGGCCGTAGGTGACCTGGACCGCGGTGTAGCCGTCCTGCTCGTTGGTGCGGACGTGCGTGACGCGGCAATCGTCGACGCGCAGCACGGTGACCGGGACGACCCGATTGTCGTCGTCCCAGAGCTGTGTCATGCCGACCTTGGTGGCGACAAGCGCCTTGTTCGCCATGTGCGCGTCTCTCCGGTAAGGGCTTTCCTCATGCGAACGCTCCGCACGGCGGTGCCGGCGGAGCGGTGTTCTGGTTGTGCCGACCGGTTCCGAATACCCAACCCGTTGCGGGGAGGCATCCGGCCTTGCCGGACGTCAGTTCGGCACAGAACGTCCTGCGCCGCGAATTGCGCAGCCTACCCAGGGTCCCCTGCCGCCCCAACCCGTTACACCTCCGGGCGAAGCGGGCTCCCCGGCCGGCGCCTGGGTCTCTGCTGAGACGCAGTCAGTTAGCGTGAAGACATGGGAGACGAGGCGGATCGGCGCCTGACCGTCTTTGACCTGTTCGAGACGGCGGAACGCATGATCGAAGCCCGTCTGCGACGCGACAACCCGGCCGTCACCCGAGTGCAGATCGACGCCGCCATCAGCGAGTGGTCAAGCGGCGGCGACCGTCACCTCGACGCCGACGGCTTCTTGCGCGAGATTCCGGTTCCCTCGCACTGGCAATGAGCCGCCTCGACGACGCGCTGCGGCGCGCCGTCGACACGCTCGACGGGCTGGATGCGAGCTTCGCCCTCGTCGGAGGCATGGCCGTCTCGGTGCTCGCAGCACCGCGCATAACCGGCGATGTGGACCTGGCCGTCGCCGTAGGTTCCGACGCGGACGCCGAGTCGATCGCACGAGGATTCGCCGCTGCGGGCTACCGCATCGCGTCACTCCTCCAACAAGACCACATCGGACGGTTGGCGGGCGTCCGAGGACGACTGGACCCTGCTCGACACCCTCACTCCACGCTAAAACGCGAAGAGCCCGTAATCTGTTCGTGGCAGCGGGGTTCATCGTCGCCGCAGCCTGTGGCTTTGTTGCCGGGCGTTGGGATGGCTGGGTCGTGACCGCCGTCACCGGACTGGCGCTATGGGCTGTCGTGGGCTCGTTGGGTGGCCTTCGGCCACAACCTGTTGTCGCTCGGCCACCTGACTCCGACGCTGCCTGACCGTCGAAGTCTGCAGTCCCCTGTGCTCGAAGCCACTGGCCTGCGAGGAGATCGAGCCAGTGAGCGCTCGGCTGGGTGGACGCTTCGCCGCAGTTAGTCTCCGGGCATCGCGCAGCAGCCCAAGCTTCCGACCGACAACGAATTGATGGCGCTGATCGTGCGCATATTCGGCGCACACGACGACGCGCTGCACCTCGGCACGATCTATGAAGCGGTGGCTCAGCGATACCCCGACGAAATGGACGAACGGCGTTACCCAGTCAGCAACCGTCTTTCGCTGCGGTCGTGCACCCGGTGTTCGCTGTCGACGTTGAAGGAACAGGGTCTGGCCGAGAACCCAGCCCGAGAATGGTGGCGCATAAGCGCTCGGTAGGGACGGCTCGGTCAGCAACACCCAGAACCTCTGTCCCGTTGGCCGAGACGAGCGGCTGCTAGAAACGCCTCATGGCTGAACGAACCATGACTGATGAGCACAAGGCGGCGATTGCGGCAGGTCGCATCGAGGCTGCGGCGGTGCGTGACTATCTCGAGGCGCTCGACTCGAGCCGTCCGAAACCCGGCCGGCGAATGAGCCCCGAGAAGCTGCAAGAGCGCCGTACTGAGCTGGGCGCCGAGCTTGCGTCTGGCTCACTCAAGCCGTTGAAGCGGCTGGAGACGCTACAAGCCGTGCGGGACATCGACGCACAGCTCGAAGCACTACAGGCTGAGTCCGACATGACCGCCGTCGAGGCGGGATTCGTCGAGCACGCCGCCAGCTACGGCGCACGCAAGGGCATCGCCTACGCGACATGGCGCGAGTTCGGGGTTCCCGCTGATGTGCTCAACAAGGCGGGGATCTCACGAGGGCAGTAGAGGCAGCCGGCCATCTCGCTGCGTGTCCGTGGCGGCGATCTCGAATGCTGGGCATGTCGCGGCGTCCGAGCCCGCCTGCCGGACCGCTCAGCGCCTCTGAGCGCACGATGTCGGCCGAAGAGGCGAGACGCTCAGTGTCAGACATCCTGCGCCAACGCACTCGATAGCGCATCGGCAAGTCTCTCGTCTGCCCAACCGGTCTCGACGGCTTCGCAGACCAGCCGCCACACCTCGAAACCCAATGGCGACTCTTCGCCCTGGACGAACAAGGCGGTCAGATGCGCCAGCTGCGGCCGCGGCGGTCTGTCGGCAGCGACGTAGAATTGCCCCGTGCAGCTTCATACCGTCGATGTTGAATCGGGCAATCTGGCCGATCTCGTGGACGGCTTGCAGCGAGCCGAGGCGGCGGTGACCATCGTCGAGAACGGCAAGCCGGTTGCGTTGCTGATCCGGCCAGACGACTACGACGGTCTCGTCGAGACGCTCGAGATCATGGCCGACGCCGAACTCGTGGCCGACATCGAACGGGCCCGAGCCGACTATGCCGCCGGACGAGCCCTGGACGGGCTCGAAGCTGCCCGCGCACTGCGCACCGGTGCCTGACGAACCCTGGCAGCTCAGCATCACGCCGCCTGCACAGCGTGACATAGCGTCGCGGCTTCCGGCGGCAGTCGCCCACGCCTGCCTCGACCACATCGAGCAAGCAGTGCTCGTGGACCCCCGGCGAGTCGGCAAGCCACTCAGGTGGGAATTCACGGGAGTCTGGTCAGCCCGCCAAAGCGACTACCGCATCCTCTATGAGATCGACGAGCCAAGAAGAACCGTGGTTCTGCTGCGCATCGCCCACCGGCGTGATGCGTATCGCCGAACGTAGACGCAGACCCCGAGTTCGCCCCCTTCGACCGCCGCCTCCGCCGCGCCAGCGAAGTTATACTCAGATATAACTTTCGGAGGTGAAAGTGCATTCGACGACGATGCGACAGGTCGGCGGCTCGGTCATGCTGGCAGTGCCGCCGGCACTCCTCGATGTGATCGGCGTGCAGGCAGGTTCGACCGTTGACCTCGACGTCGACGGTGAGCGTCTCATCGTCGCGCCCCGTCGTCGCCCGAGATACACACTCACTGAGCTGATCGCCCAGTGCGACCCGGTGGCACTCGACGACGACCGGGACTGGATTGACGGAGCGCCGGCTGGCCGCGAAGAGCTGTGACCCAGCGCGGAGAGATCTGGCTGGTAGATATCGATCCAACGGCTGGACATGAGCAGCGAGGCACTCGGCCCGTCATGGTGGTGTCGCCCGCTGAGTTCAACGACCTGACCGGCACGCCGATTGTGGTACCGATCACCACGGGCGGGCAGTTCGCGCGCCGCCGAGGATTTGCTGTCTCACTCGACGATGCCGGAATGCGGACTCACGGCGTCGTGCGCTGCGACCAACCCCGCGTGCTCGACCTGCAAGCGCGCAATGGGAGATTCCTCGAGAAAGCGCCCGGCCCCGTCATCGACGAGGTCGTCGCCCGCCTTGCGGCGATCATCGGCTAGGCGGCTCGCTGGTCAGCACTGGAACTGCCTCGCTGCGGGTCGCCACGAGCACCGGCCGCCTCTTGTCTTGCACCTCGGCCCACCAGATTTCGCCCTGCGCAGGCGTCACCAGGGCTCCTCGGCGATCATCGCTGCTGTGGCAGCGTCTGGGAGACCGATCCCGTCTGCGGCCTGCGGCTGGCGCCGATAGCCCTCCACGATGGCCTCGCCAACCCGCCGCCGCCGATGCATGTCGACCAGCGCCGCGAGGCCGCGGCGAACTGCGTCAGAACGTGACTCGGCCCCACCCGTCGCGACCAGCTCATCGACCTGAGCGGCGAGCGCTTCGTCGACACGGGTCACAAACTGCGCCATGCATTCAGCATGCCCTTCTTGCACTACTCGGCCTCGTCACACCCTCCTTCTACGGTTGCGGTCATGGAGACAATCATTGATAGGAACACTGCAACGCCCGCGGCACTGCCCGAGGAGTGCGACGCACGCGGCGTTCATGTCGACATGGCGGAGGTCGCTGGCCTCAGCACCGAGGCGCTGCTTGATCGCATCAGCGCCATCGATCAGGCAGAGGCCGCGCTGGCATATCTGCAAGCCGCTGTGCTCGACGAGATGGCTCGTCGCTGGGGCACGGGTCGCGCGCGGAGTGCATGAGACGGAGTCGCCGGTGAAGCCAGTGACCGACGTCTTCAGTGCTGCGACGATCCGCCGGCTGGCCGGTCCGGGTCCTTATGAGCGTGGCGTCGGCTATCTGAACGACCATCGGGTCGAAGCGCCGGCGGCAATCGACAGGCGAGTGCGGGCATTAGTGCGCGGCACCATGCCGTATGTGGTCGAGCTGTGGACGGTCGACGGCCGGCCACGGTGGGAATGCAGTTGCCCGGCGGCCGAGGACGGCTCGTTCTGCAAGCACTGCGTGGCCGTCGCGCTGACCCTGCGTCCCGGGTCCGGGGCGTCCGAGTTGCCGTCCCGAGCGCTCGCAGATGCGGCGGCATCTCCGAAGCAGGCTGCACGGCCAACTGCGGCCCGAAGCAACGTGCACAGCGACGGCGGCATCAAGCTGAGCGTGTGGATGCGCCGCATCGAGCGGGCATTCGCGCCGTACGGCGACTTCGTGAGCTATCGCGAGGCTGAGGGCTGGGCAGACGGCATTCACGTCATGATCGAGAACCTCGAAGGTCTCTGCGACTTGGGCCATCCAGATGCAGTCGCCGGCCTTGCCGAGCATGCCTTCAAGTGGGCCGACGAATCCATCAACTATGTGGACGACTCGGACGGTCATCTCGGCGGCGTGATCGAGCGGCTCTCCGAACTCCATCTGCGCGCGTGCCGTGAGGGAACCGCCGATCCGGTCGAATTGGCGGGCCGGCTGGTGAAGCTGGAGCTGACATCTGAGCTCGACGGATTCCATCGAGCGGCCGAGACCTATGCCGAAGTTCTCGGCGAGGCAGGACTCGCCGAGTACCGGCGCCTGCTCGAACCTCGCTGGAAGCGGGTCAAGCCCACGACCGAATGGGACGGCGCCAATTTCGCTGTGCGCCAAGCAATGACCGGCTGGGCGATCGGCACGGGCGACCCCGACGCTCTCATCGACGTGCACAGTCGCGGCTCGATGATGACCCGCGACATCTTCGAGATTGCGGCCGCGTTGAACACCGCCGGCCGGGTCGAGGAAGCGATCGCATGGTCGCAGCGAGGTATCAACGACAGCCGCAGCCGACCACGGGAAGCAGATGACCTGCGCGAGTTCCTCGCACAACTGCTGACCGAACGAGGCGAGACGAACGGCGCCACCAAGCTGTTCTGGGAGGCGTTCGTCGCAGACCCTTCGCTCGCTCGGTACCGGCGGCTGCTGGAGAGCGATCCGAGCCAAGACTGGCTCAAGCGATGCAGGGTCGAACTGCGCGGCAGCCTCGTGCGGTCGCATGGCCCCAGTGCGGGAGTCCCCCCTGCCGCACCGGCCGGATCATCGACGCTGGCACCGCATCGGGTACCGCAAGCCGCAACAGCACTCGTGGAGGTCCTGCTGTACGAAGGGCTGATCGACGAGGCGTGGAACACGGCCGCCGAATTCGGATGCACGACGCCCATGAAGCTCACGCTCGCACGCTTTCGCGAGCAGACCCACCCGCTTGACGCGATCTCTGTGTACGAGCCGCAGGCGCTGGCGATCATCGGGCTCAAACGACCCGACCGCTACCGGGGTGCGGTCGAACTCATGGAGCGCATCCGCCGTCTCGCCGACACCGCAGGCGAGCCGGACCGCTTCACCTTGCTGCTGCAACGCGTGCGCACCGAACACAAACCCAAGCGGCGGCTCATGGCCGAACTGGACGAGCGAGGTTGGACCTGACCGATCCAGGCAGCTTCGTCCTTCAGCGCACGACTTCAGTCGCCGAGGCGGACGATGGTGGTGCCGACGGTGCGGCCTCCCAGCAGGTCCACGAACGCTGCGCCGGCCGATTCGAGGCCCTCGTAGGTGACGTGGCGGGGCACCAGCGAGCCGGCGTCGATCCACTCGCTCATCTGCGCTCGCGCCTCGTCGTAGCGGTCGGCGTAGGAGAACACGAGGAAGCCCTGCATGCGCACCTGGTTGTTCACCAGCAGACCCGGAATGCCGCGCGGGCCCCGATCGGGAGTGGCGGTGTCGTAGGCCGAAACCGCTCCGCAGCACACGATGCGACCGAACGTGGCCATGCGGAAGAGTGCCGAGCCGAGGATCTCGCCACCGGTGTTGTCGAAGTACACGTTGATGCGGTCGGGCGTGGCCGCCCGGAACTCGGCCCGGAAATCGGGCGAGTGGCGGTTGATCGCGGCGTCGAAGCCCAGTTCGTCGACGAGGAGCGCACATTTCGCGTCCGAACCGGCCACGCCGACCACCCTGCAACCGAGGGACTTGGCGATCTGCCCGACGATGTGGCCCACCGATCCTGCCGCTGCGGACACCACCACGGTCTCGCCGGCCTCGGGCCGCCCGACATCAAGCAAGCCGAAGTAGGCGGTGAGCCCGTTCGTGCCGAGAACGCCGAGGTGCAGGGCGGGGTCGAGCGCGCCATCCGCGACACGCAGCTCGCCGGCGGCCATCACCGCGTGGCGCCGCCAGCCGGTCCAGCCCACCACCGCGTCGCCGACGCCGATGCCGTCCGCATTCGACGCCTCCACGATGCCCGCGCCTGTGCCGCGCATGACCACGCCCGCTGCCGGGGCGCCCGCGTAGCTGGCACTTCCCTGCAGACCGGCCCGCTGTCCCGCGCCGATAGTGATCGCCTGAACCCGCACGACCACCTCGCCCGGCCCGGGATCGGGTACCTCCTCGGTCTGCAGCGCGAAATGCTCAGCGCCGAGCTGCCCGTCGGGCACTGTTGCCAGCACCACGCAATCCGATACCCGCGCCGTCTGCGTTTCTCCAGCCATGCATCGCCCCTTCGCTCGTCCGCGGACCTCGCCGCGGCTGCACATGATTGCCGCTCGTCAGCGGCAGTTCTTTGCTCGTTTGCAACGGCGGGCATCACTCCCGCCGCCGGCGACGACGGCTAACGCGACGAGCACCGCTCAGCGCAACTAACGTCCGCTGCCGTGCGCGCCGTCGCCCGCAGGCGGCGCAAGCGCCGCAACATCCAACGGATCGGGAGCTATCGGAATGAAATACGCCGCGCCGACCACCATTGACGAAGCTCGGGCGCTGCTGGCCGGCGATGCCGGCGCCATCGTGTTCGCAGGCGCAACCGACGTCGTGCCGCAGATGCGCGGCGGTCGGCCTGAACCGTCGATGCTGGTCGACCTCAAGAAGATCGACCGGCTCATGTCGGTCAGCCTCGACGGCGACACCTGGCACGTGGGTGCCGCCGCGCCCAGCTCAGCGCTGACGTCAAACGCCGACTTTGCTGCGGACTTCCCGGGACTCACCGAGGCGGCGGGACTCATCGGATCAGACCAGATCCAGAACCGCTCCAGTCTCGGCGGGAACCTGTGCAACGCCTCGCCCGCCGCGGATTCCGTGCCAGCGCTCGTGGTGAACGATGCGGTCGCGGTGATCGCTGGCGCTGACGGCGAGCGGCGGGTGCCGGTCGCCGACGTGGTGACCGGGCCCGGCCAGACGTCGCTGGCCCATGACGAGATCGTCGTGTGCTTCGAGCTTGCCCGCCCGGCGGCCCGCACTTCGGATGCCTACCTGCGGCTCATCCCCCGGACGGAGATGGACATCGCGGTGGTAGGCGCCGGCGTCCGGCTGACGCTGGACGGCGATGGCACCGTGAGCGCGGCGTCGGTCGCGCTCGGCGCGGTCGCCCCCACCGTCGTGCGGGTGCCTGCAGCCGAGGCAGCGCTGGCCGGCAGCCGACTCGACGACGACGCGCTGGCCGCCGCTGCGGCAGCCGCCAGCGATGCCTGCAATCCCATCGACGACAAGCGCGGCACGATCAGCTACCGGCGCCAGGTCGCCGGCGTGCTCACCCGTCGGGCCGCCGGCATTGCCGCCGACCGCATTCGAACCCGCAACGGACAGAACGGAGCGTCCCAATGAGCCGCACCCATGTGACCTGCGAGGTCAACGGCGACGCCGTCGACTTCCTGACCGAAGACGGCGAGTCGCTGCTCAATGCCTTGCGTGACGAGCTGGGGCTGATCGGGGCCAAGGAAGGCTGCGGCACCGGCGACTGCGGCGCCTGCTCGATCATCATGAACGGCCGCCTGCAGTGCTCGTGCCTGATCTTCGCCCCCGAGGCTGATGGCGCCGCCATCACCACCTGTGAGGGTCTCGCCAGCGCAGATGAGCTGCACCCGCTGCAGCAGTGCTTCCTCGAAGGAGCTGCACTGCAATGCGGCATCTGCACACCCGGGTTCCTCATCGCCGCCAAGGCGCTCCTCGACGAGAATCCCGATCCCACCGAGACCGAAGTGCGCTACGCCCTCGCCGGCAATCTGTGCCGCTGCACCGGCTACGACAAGATCGTGCGCTCGGTGCTCGAAGCCGCCGTCCAGATCCGTACCCCAGCCTGATCGACATTGGCTGACCCCGACCTGCCCACATCGCACAAGGACACCTGAACATGAGCACCACTGAAGCTCCCCCAAGCTCTGGGACCAACGGCAACGGCACCAGCGGGTACCGCTGGGTCGGCACCCGCCCGGTCCGCCACGACGGACTCGACAAGGTCGCCGGCAAGGCCCGCTACGCGGCCGATCTGATGCTGCCGGGAATGCTGTACGGGCACATCCTGCGCTCGCCGCATCCCCACGCCAAGATCATTTCCATCGACACCAGCAAGGCAGCAGCCATGCCCGGCGTGAAGGCCGTGGTCACCGGCGCCGATTTCCCCGAGGCGCCACCCAAGGGCGCCACCCGCAACCTGATGTGCACGGTCATCGCCCGCGACAAGGTGCTGTACAGCGGCCACGCCGTGGCGGCGGTGGCGGCGTCCACCCGCCGCGAGGCCAAGGCGGCAGCGGAGGCCATCGAGGTCACCTACGAGCCGCTCCCCCATGTGCTGAACATCTCCGATGCGATGGCCGACGACGCACCGGTACTGCACGACAACCTGTTCACGCGCGGTGTCGAGCCTCGGCCCACCGAGCCGTCGAACATTGCGGCCCGCACCGTGTACGAGCGCGGCGACGTCGAGCAGGGATTCGGCGAAGCCGACATGGTGATCGAGCGGGAGTTCTCGACCCAGGCAGTGCACCAGGGCTACATCGAGCCGCACGCCTGCGTCGTCGACTGCGACCAGGAAGGCAAGGCGGTCATCTGGGCCTCCTCGCAAGGCCATTTCATGGTGCGGTCATCGACGGCCACGGTGCTCGGCTGGGACACGTCGCGCATCAAGGTGATCCCGGCCGAGATCGGCGGCGGCTTCGGCGGCAAGACGACGATCTACATCGAGCCGGTGGCGGCACTGCTGTCCACGAAAGCCGGCCGCCCGGTCAAGATCGTGATGAGCCGTGAGGACGTGTTCCGCGCCACCGGTCCCGCCCCGGGGGCGATCATCAAGATGAAGGTCGGCGCCCGCAACGACGGCACGATCACCACGGCGAAGGCCTGGCTGGCCTACGAGAACGGGGCCTTCCAGGGCATCGCCGCGATGCTCGGCTGCATGTGCGTCGTGTCGGCCTACACCCTCGATCACCTCTACGTCGAGGGCTTCGACGTGGTGCTCAACCGGCCGGTCAACGTGGCCTACCGGGCGCCCTCGGCCCCCGCGGCGGCATTCGCCATGGATTCGGTGGTCGACGAGATCGCGGAGCGTGTCGGCATGGACCCGCTCGACCTCCGCATCCAGAACTGCCCCTCGCAGGGCGACCCGACACCGTACGGACCCAAGTGGCCGATGATCGGCCTGCGCGAATGCCTCGAAGCGATCCGTGACAGCGATCACTACCAGTCGGAGCTGCCTGCCGGTCAAGGCCGCGGTGTGGCCAGCGGCTTCTGGTTCAACATCGGCGAGGCGTCCAGCGCCACGGTCAACCTGAACGAGAACGGCACGGCCACGGTGATCACCGGCAGCCCCGACATCGGCGGCAGTCGAGCGTCGATGGCGCTGATGGCCGCCGAGGAGCTGGGCCTCGATGTGCACCTGATCCAGCCGGTGGTGGGCGACACCGAGGTGGTCGGCTTCACCGACGTCACCGAGGGCAGCCGCGCCACGTTTGCCACTGGCATGGCCGTCGTGGAGGCCTGCCGTGATCTCAAGGAGCAGCTGCGCAAGCGTGCGGCGAAGACGTGGGACTGCGACGTCGAAGAGGTCGAATGGGTCGACGGCTCGGCGGTGCATGGGCCCGGCGAGCAGGAGCCGCTGACGCTGGCTGCCATCACCGGCAACGCGAAGCGCACCGGCGGCCCGCTGGGTGCCACCGCGTCGCTGAATGCCCGGGGGGCCGGGCCGGCCTTCTCGGTGCAGGTCGCCGATGTGTCCGTCGACACCGACACCGGGCGAGTCACCGTCGAGCGCTACACCACGGCACAGGACGCTGGCACAGCGATCCACCCCAGCTACGTCGAAGGCCAGATGCAAGGCGGCGTGGTGCAGGGCATCGGCTGGGCCCTCAACGAGGAGTACATCTACTCCGACGACGGCAACCTGGAGAATCCGGGATTCCTCGACTACCGCATCCCGGTGGCCTCCGACCTGCCGATGATCGAAACCTGCATCGTGGAGGTGCCGAACCCGTCGCATCCCTACGGGGTGCGCGGCGTCGGCGAGGTGGGCATCGTGCCGCCGCTGCCGGTGCTGGCCAATGCCGTGGCCGATGCCACGGGCGTGCGCATCGGCGACCTGCCGCTCTCGCCGCCGCGAGTGCTCGAGGCACTGACGGCTGCCGAGAGCTGATCGCAGCCCGAACTCGCTGAGCTGATTCTCGAGGCGACTCGATGGCGGTCGTTCACTTCTCGACCGACCAGCGCCAGCACACCGGCGGTACTGCCGAGGTCACCATCGATGCAGCGAACGTGCGCGAACTCGTGCGCCAGCTCGCCGAGCTCTACCCGTCCCTGAACGCGCACCTCGTCGAGACATCGTCGACAGCGGTGGCCATCGACGGCGAGATCATCCCCGACCCATGGCTCGAAGCCCTCACCGACACCTCAGAGGTGCACCTCGTCCGCCCTCTCGCGGGCGGATGAGGCCGTTGCCGGGGCAACTGGGCCACGGATGCGTTACAGAGTCCTCCGAAGCTCTTCGCCCGTGAGCCGCTGACGTGCTGCGTCGATTCCGCCGCCGTCGCACAGCCGATGCGGCATACAAGGCCTCGCACGCACGGTGGAACCAACCGCTGCCCGCAGTCGTCGGCGACGAAGCCGTCGCGAAGGCGCAGCGCGAAAGATTGCGTCAGCTACAGGAGTACAAGGCCACCGAACCAATCCTGCGGCCCGCACCAGAGCCGCCAGCGACCAACGGCGTGCTCAGACCGCTGCTTGCGACTCTGGCAGACGTGATCGAAGCGACGAAGCTGCTCGAAGCGCTTCCGCGCTACGACGACAACGATCCGCGCTCCAGCGAATGGGCGCAAGGCCACGCGCGGCTCGCAATGAGACTCGGCAGCTGCGGGGTGCGATTGGATGCGCTCGCGGAACAAGCCAGCGCCGATGCGCTCGACCATGAGCTACCGGCGCCAGTGATCGCGCTCGAACCGCTGCTGGTGGCGCTCGAAGATGTGCTCGAATCGATGAAGCTGCTGAAGGCGCTTCCGCGCTTCGACGACAACGATCCGCGGTCCAGCGAATGGGCAAACACCTACGGGAAGCTCGCGGTACTGCTCGGTGGACTGATTCTGCGGCTCGAGGCGCTGATTGAGCATGCCAGCGCCGGGACATCGCCTGGTGCGCGCTCGAAGCGGTCAACCCCGACGCGCCCGACACGCTCTAGGCGCTGGAGGCTCTGGCGTGCTCAACGCGCTCCGGAACGCCCTTAAGCGCTCAAGGCTTCGAAATGGCCCGAACGCACGGGTCACTCACTCAGGCTTGGCTGACGTGGCCAGGCTGTCGGCGAGTGCTTGGATCTCGGCGAGGGCGGCTTCGAGGTCTTCTGCGATCTCGGCTGCGAGCACGTTGGGGGGCGGCAGGTTGTCGGCGTCTTCGAGGCTCTCGTCTCGTAGCCAGAACAGGTCGAGGCTGACCTTGTCGCGGGCGATCAGCTCGTCGTAGGCGTAGCGCTTGAACCGTTCGGACTCGGTGCGCTGGTGGCGGGCGCCGGCCCGGTAGCAGGCGACGAAATCGTCGAGATCGGCACTCGTCAGCGGGTTCTGCTTGAGCGTGAAGTGCTTGTTGGAGCGCAGGTCGTACACCCACAGCTCTCGAGTCCACGGATCCTCGGCGCCCTCGCGGCGGCGGAAGAACAGCACGTTGGCCTTCACGCCCTGGGCGTAGAAGATCCCCGTCGGCAACCGCAGCAGCGTGTGGACCTCGCAGTCGTGCAGCAGCCGGCGACGGATCGTCTCACCAGCACCCGCCTCAAACAGCACGTTGTCGGGCACCACCACTGCCGCATCGCCACCGATCTTCAGCAGACTCACGACGTGCTGGACGAAGTTGAGCTGCTTGTTGCGGGTCGTCGCCCAGAAATCCTCCCGCTCATAGCTGTCAGATGACGACCGGCCGAACGGCGGGTTGGTCAGCACCATGTCGAACGGCCTGCCGGGAGAGTCCCGCAGGGCGTCGTCCACGACGATCGGCGAGTCAGACTCGGGACTCTCGATGCCGTGCAACAACATGTTCATCGCGCACAGACGGGCAGGCAGATCAGCGATCTCCCAACCCGTGAACGCACCCGAGCGCAGATGCTCGACCTGGTCGGGCTCCAAGTGCGGGAACCGCTCCACGATCGACCGGTACGCGCCCAGGAAGAACCCACCGGTACCGCAGGCAGGGTCGCAGATGCGGTGGCCGGGCTCGGGCGCCATCACATCGATGATGGCGTTGATGAGCGCCCGCGGCGTGAAGTACTGGCCCGCTCCCCTGGCGCCCTCCTGGGCGGTCTTCTCGATCAGGCCCTCGTACGCATCGCCCTTGAGATCGGCGTCGTAGCTCATCCACTCGTGCTGGTCGATGAACTCCTTGATGAGCTGCTCCAGCTTGGCGGGCGTCTGGATGCGGTTGCGGGCCTTACCGAAGACCACGCCGAGCATGTCCTCGCTGGTGCCCAGCGCCGACAAGCACTCGCTGTAGTGCTCTTCGAGCTCAGCACCCGAACGGCTCAGCAACGACTGCCAGTCGTGCTCGACCGGCACGATGCGCTCGCCGCCGAGCATGACGAACTGCTCATCAGCCATCTTCAGAAACAGCAAGTACGTGAGCTGCTCCAGATAGTCGCCGTAGGACAATCCGTCGTCGCGCAGCACATCGCAGAAGTCCCAGAGCTTCTGCACCAACGCCTTCGGATCCTGCGCACGCACCGGCACACGCTACGCCACTCAACCTGCACCGCTGTGGTGCTTGCAGGCCAGAACGTGGGCTAGAACATCGCGTAGACCGCACTAGGGCTTGAGGACAGGTACCAGTTCAGGACCGAGTGGTCCGAAGAGGACCAGGAATGGGCCGGCCTGTGCACCGCGTTCCCGCTCATGAGCTGGCTGGAACCGGACCGCAAGGCGGCTGAGACGGGCATCAGGTCGGTCGTCGCGGAGGCAATCGAGATACTGAAGGCCGAAGGTCAACCGCTGCCGCCACCGTCCCGGCCGATGAAGGACAAGCCCTAGAGGTACAGGCCTCTGACTGTTGGACCGGATCTCGACGACATCGACGACAGCCGCGACCGAGCCAGCGAGAACGTCCTCGCCGCTGATGGCAAGTCCGCGTCTGTCTGATACACCGAAGCATCTATGCCTAAACGAGCACGACACAGCGCTCACGACGAGCCCATCGTGGCTCACCGCTACGACCCCGACGACCCGCACCAACAGGCAGTTCGCGAGGCATGGGCGGCCTTGCGCGGATCCGGCGACGCCGAGCCCTTACAGAAGCTCGGGATCCTGCGTGCCGGTCAAGACCTCCGAGACGCATTTCGTGCCTACCACACCCAGAAGCAGAGCGTCGCTGTGCTCGACACCCTTATCCGTAATGGCACTGCCGACCCGAGTCTCGGCTATGACTTGAAGAGGCTGCGCCGGGATCGCCGGCAGGCCGCCGCCGCGGCGAAGGTCGCGTCGCGCGCAATCGACCGGCTCCCGGTAGCGAAGCCCGACCACGTTTCCGGCTGACTGCTTGGAAACGACGGCAGATTCGGGGTCCCACTGCTTGGCGGAGGCGTGATGTTGGATTCATGCTGCCGACCGGTGTCGGTATCGCGGCTCGAACTCGACCGGTGTGAGCGTGCCCAATGAGCTGGGCCCTCGATGGCGTGGACTCAGCGACCAATGATCTGTTCGACTGCCACGCGCCGCCGCGCCAAGAGCGACTCGTTCCAAGCACCGACGCATTGCGTACTGACACGACTGACCCTCGGAGATATCCGGTTCCGCCCGGGGCGAACATGCCCTGCTTGAATCGGTCGCGTGCCGCAATCCACAGCAGATATCTCACCGGTCCCTGCAGAATTAGTTGTTGCTGCGCTCGGCTCAGCTGCGGCGGCGCTTCTCTCGCTCTGCGTAGCAATCCTCGTGCCCTATCTCCAATGGCGGGGATCCGATGGCTGGCGTCGTTGGCGTTCTAGGCGCCTAGTCGGCACCGTGCCGAGCGATGTCCGAAGGTGGAGCCCTCGCTTCAACGTGCTGGACGCGTGGAAGCACTTCGATCGACATCGGAGACGAGACAAGCGGGTGGTCCGCAAGCTCGAACAGCTCTACAGGTGCCCTCGCTTGCCGCCGTGCGAGTATCCGCAGTTCTGCGAGGACTGCCAAGCACCCGGAGGTCGGCGCGACGAGTTCGTGTACTGGCTGAAGCGACGCGGAGACCGTTGGGCGCAACGTCAACAAACGTTCCTGCGCAGGCGATACGGCGATCGCCCTTGGCGGTTGAATTGGCGCCCCAGGTCGAAACGGCGACGGGCGACACGAGCTAGAGAGACAATCACCGATTCCAGTGCACTTATTGACGAGCCCCAGTCTTGAGGCTTCCCGATTCGGACGCGCCCTAACAGTCTGTCTCTAGAGCCTCGTGATGAAGGATGCCCGTAGTCTCGCTGCACGCATCTAGCGGTAGGGAGGGGACTTCGTGCTCGGAGAATGGTGGGTCGCGAACCCGGCGGACGATGTTGACCGCTACGTCCCGCCGGAACGCTCAGACCGCGTACCGGGTCTTCTTCAGGAAGTCGCCCACGGCGAGTTCACGCTAGAGACGATCGGCTTTCTGGATGAGCACGTCCACTTGTCGGCAGGCAACTCAGGTTCTGATGAGTCGACGGGCCCGACGCACGTCTGGGGAGCCGATCGTGGCCGGTCCTGCTACAGCCTCCTGGACTGCATCAAGATCAACAGCACGATGCGATCCCCGAGCATCGCGGGTGGCCACCAGGACTGGAAGGTCGGCTGGCTTGCC
Organism: Acidimicrobiales bacterium; assembly: GCA_965116715.1. Taxonomy (GTDB): domain Bacteria; phylum Actinomycetota; class Acidimicrobiia; order Acidimicrobiales; family Poriferisodalaceae; genus Poriferisodalis. The sequence goes on along the minus strand of OZ220724.1, from coordinate 2,474,689 downwards.
AAAGGCACCGCATGGGTGACCCCCAATGATGAGAGTGCGCTGACGCTGCTGCGAACAGACGCTCTTCAGCCATGGGCTCTCTACGGCAGAGATGACGACACGGTTTCCGTCAACGCCAACAACACAGCCACCGTTGACCTCCAGGAGGAAACGCTGGGCACAGCGAGAATCGACAACATCGACATTTCGTTGATTCGGCGTCCGAATCGGTCCCAGCAGCATGCCTGGGAGAGTCAGGACAGCTACCTCACGATCGACAACATCGTTTCTTGGAAGCTTGAAGGGCCGCTCACGCTCCGAGCGATAGCCCAGCAATGGGCAGGATGCGTCGAGAGCTTCGTCCGATTCATGACGCTGACACCATCCGCCATCAGCGGCGTCGTGTGCCATCTCCGCAACACTGCCCGATCGCCGCTGCACGTTGAACTCACCTTGCGGCGACTGCCGCGCGAAGTCGGTCGCAACCGGGCAGACACCCCGCCAGACGAATTCTTGACCACATGGAGCTCGCTTGCCGCGCACGGCGTCAACCCAATGGAGATCGTGACGAGTTTCGTCAACAAGGTTTCCAACGGAAATCTGTTCACCGCAATGGCCCTGCATCTGGATTCCCAAGATCGCCTCTTGAGCCGAGGTTCCGATGGTGCACTGCTCAACGGCGTCCGTTCTGTCGAGGCGCAGTTCGAATACGAGAATCCCAGAGTCGACGAGAGCAGAGTCGCCGTCCAGGACAAGATCGACAGTGCCGCTGATCGCGCAGGACGAGTGGGCGTCCGCATCCGTGAATCGTGGCCAGCGCTAAGCGAACTCAACGAGCTTCGGATTCAAGCGGCACACGGCAAGTCGAGACCCAGCGCTGACTTCGGGCTTCGTTGCCTCGGCGGAGCTTGGTCACTGCAGTGGATCCAACGGTTCCATCTGTTGCGCGCCCTCGGCATCGACGAGAACACTGCGGAAGCCATCATTTGCAGGAACCCACGATTCGAACGAGACCTAGGTTCGCTGGAAATGTGGAGCAGTGAGCTTTAGCTCTCGACCCCCGAACCGAGCGGTCAGCGCGCCGCGACGCAGTCCAGCAACGCTGAAACTGGCTCGTCGGACGGATGCTGGCGAGCTAGCCGACCGGCGAAAGCCAATGCGAGGATCGCTCGACGCAGGGCGAGAGCGCGGGACTGAGCGCTGCTTGCTGCTGCGCGAGCTTGCTCAATGCCGTTCAGCTGCACGCCAAGTCGCTCGACGAGACGCCGTTGATCCGACAAGGGAACAACTGGGATACCGACCGACTTCACCTTGCTCGTGCTGAGCGTGTACAGCCCGCTGGTTGAACTGGCGACCGCGCGGATCTGTTGAGCGGTACGGGGCGCGTTCCAGCACAGCGCCAAGTACTCCGGGAGCAACTCATCTCCCGGCCGCACCCGGATGAGGTGATTCTGGTGGACACAGTCATCGATCTCCCCACCCCACAGTGCCGCTCGGCCGATCTGATTCACGCTGCCGTTACCTTCCACCACAAGCAGGTCGCCCTGCTTGAGCCGGAAGCGATCGATTTCGCCCTCGAAGAGCTCAACCTCGTGTACCTCCGCGAGGTCCAGTTGACCTCGGCCGACATTGGCGACTCGCAAGAACGGGTACCGATTCTCGCGGGGGCGCCGTTTAGGTTGCTTCTGAATGCCACCCGCTACTTCGGCCAGGTCGCCAACCTTGACCGTGCGCACGGCCTTAGCGTCGTAGAGCGCCCGATCCATCGTGATGCTCCGCAGCACATCCAGTCGTCGGTGGGCCTCGACAAGCGCAGACTCGACTGCGCCGAGGCGGGAAGAGTGCTCTTCGATGGCGTCGACGATTCGACGCTGCTCTGCGAATGGTGGGATGGGGACATCCAGAGCTCTCAGGTCGCTCTGTGGAAGATGCGCGATGGTGCTTCCCTGGACACGGCCTCCAAATCGACCAGTCTCGGAGGCCCAACGCATGAAGTGCTCGATCCAGCCGGTTTCGATTCCCGGTCTCGGCCGAACCCGGTGCAGCGCCTTCTGGTAGCACATTTCGATGGATGGCATTGTCCACCTGGCGCACCGTCCGACTTCGCCGCCCTCGCAAATCAGTAAGTCGCCGGGCTGAAGTTGGTACTTGGTGCGTTCGTTATCGGTGAAGTCCATCGACGCCACGTCAGATAAGTCGATGTGGTGCCACTGGACGTTTTGGTTGCGCAGGTATGGCATCGGAGCGAGGCCCTGCCTCGACTTCGCTGACAGCATTTTGCCGAGCTGTGTGTCAGCGATGTCTCCGAATTTGGCCCAAACCCAGCCGGGAGGTAGGTCTGTCGTCATGCGGCGAGAGCGGCGGTGAGTTCGTCGAGTAGGGCGTCGAGCTCGTCGCCGAACAGCTGTCGGGCCTTGCCGAGGCCGCCTTGGGTGCTGAAGGGCGGTGCCGTCAGTTCGGCGGGGGCGATGCCGAGGTTGGTGGCGATACGGTCCTTGATCAGCTCCAAGTAGGCAGCCTGTTCTTGGGAGAACGAGCGGCCGGCGTTGGACTGTTGCAGCAGCCACGCTTCGAAGCGCTCGCTGACGAGATCTGGGTAAGACACCAATATGTCGGCTTCGCCGAGCGTGTAGCGGACGATGCTCACCAAGTCGGTGCTGACTCGGTGGCCCGAGCCGCGCACTTTGGACTTGTCGAGCGTCTCGTATGCCTGCCACAACCCGTCCGGCGTCCAGCGATGCGGCGGTCGCTTGATTGCGTTCGCCAGTTCCTTGATGTCGTCGTAGCTCAGTCCCCCGCTGTACGGCTGGCTGTACAAGACCTGCAGCGCGGTGATCTCGTCCTTGTTGTCATCGATGAACTGCCGCCACGACTCGACCTGGGCTTGGGCGCGGTCGGCGGCCTCCCGGGAGAACTGCCCGGAGATCACCCGGTCTTTCGATGCGGTGTCGATCGCCTGCTCGTAGCTGCGCCTGACATCGACCAGTTTCTCTCGCAGTGCGGAGTTGCCTGCCAGCGGCTGCACCGCCTCGCGGATCATCGCCTCGCTGGCCGCCTTCACCTGATCGGGTGTGGGATCACCGCCGGCTTCGGTTGCTGCTGCCTCATATTGGCGGTCGACATCGAGGGCGTCCACTATGCCGCGCACCAGATCGGTCAGCCCGACTCCTGCCACGTTCTCCACCTCGGCGCGGTCCGCTGCGGTCATCTGACGGTTCAATCGGGAGAGCCGGGACGCCACCGACGACACCACGTCGGGATTGGTCGAGCCCATGCCGATGTCGGTGAGCAGCTTGTCGAAACTCACCGCCCGCTGGCGTTCCATCGGAACCGTGTCGTGCAGATCGGCGTCGGTCACGCCGACTGCGTCCACGATCACGAAGCGATCTTTAGCGCTGGCATCGGGCGTGACTGCGCGCAGCTGGTCGCTGTCGATCACTCGCACGCCCCGTCCCTTCATCTGCTCGAAGAAGTTGCGGCTGCGCACCATACGCATGAACACCACGCACTCGATCGGCTTCACGTCGGTGCCGGTCGCGATCATGTCAACCGTCACGGCGATACGCGTCGTGTAGCTGGTACGGAACTGCTGGAGCAGGTCCTCGGGCTTGTTGCCGGCGTCTCTGGAGCGGTAGGTAATCTTCACCGCCTCTTGGTTGCCGAAGTTGAACTCCTGACGGACGATCTTGAGAATGTCTTCGGCGTGGCTGTCATCCTTAGCGAAGATCAGCGTCTTGGGGACGTGCCGCAGCGAGCCGTCATCGCGGCGCTCACGGTCAGGGAAGATCTCCGGCAGCGAATTGCGCAACGTACGCATGATCGTGCGGATCTGGTCGGGCGCCACCACCCGCCTGTCGAGCTGGGCCGGATCGTAAGGCAGGTCTTGGTCGATCTTCTCCAAGCGCTGCTCGCGAGTCTCGCGATCGCGAAACTCGGTGACAAAGCCAGCAGGGACGATGCTGCCGGATTCCGTGATCTCGGTGCGAATGCGGAACACGTCGAAATCGACGTTCACCCGGTCGGCCACCGCCTGGGCGTGCCCGTACTCCATGACCAGGTTCTGGTCGAAGAACCCGAACGTCTGCTTGCCCGGAGTGGCCGTCAGACCCACGAGGAACGCGTCGAAGTACTCGAGCAGCTGCCGCCACACGCCGTAGATCGAGCGATGGCACTCATCGATGATGATCAGGTCATAGGACTCGATCGGAACGTCCGGGTTGTAGGAGACCTCGACGGGCTCAGACGGTGCGGTCTCGAAGCCGCTCTTCTCGTAGAACTCTTCGTCAAGTTCATCGTCGCCTCGCAGGATCGAATGCAATCTCTGGATCGTGCAGATGTGGACCTTGGTCGCTGCCTCGCTGGCCATGTGCAGCCGTGACGAGGTGAGATGGCGGACGTTGTAGAGCTCAGTGAACTTGCGGCCATCGTCGGGGGTAACGAACCCTTGAAACTCTCGGAGCGCTTGGCGGCCGAGGTTCGCCCGGTCGACGAGGAAGAGGATCCGCTGGGCACCTGCGTGCCCCAGCAAGCGATAGCAGACATTGGCGGCCGTGATTGTCTTGCCCGAGCCGGTAGCCATCTGGATCAGTGCCCGAGGACGGTTGTCCTTAAACGACTGCTCAAGATTCCCGATGGCCTCTATCTGAGCCGGCCATAGGTACCCGGCATCAGCGCCGAGCGCAGGCAGGAAGGCCACACCAGCACGCAGGCCGAGGCCCCGCTCATTTCCATCGGCATGGTTCGCCAACCAATGCGCCAACGTCTCGGGACGGTGGAAGGTGAACACCCGACGACTCGCCGGCACAGGGTCCAGCCCGCTCGTGAAACGGGTCTCAGCACCGGTCGACTCGTAGCCGAACGGCAATGCCCCGTTGACCTCGATGACAGGCCACGCCTCTGGGTACGCGGCCTGGTACTTGCGAGTCTGCGGTTCGACACCCGTGAGTGTCATGCCCGCCTTCTTGGCCTCGATGATGCCTATAGCGTGACGGTCCACATACAGCACGTAGTCGGCAGGACCAGCGGTCGTCGGCACCTCACGAACGACAACGCCTTGAGCCGCGTCCACCGCTGCCGTCTTGTAGTCCTGCAGCACCCAGCCGCAGGCCTCCAACTGCTCGTCGATGTCCCGACGAGCCAGCTGCTCGGGCGGCATGTACTCGCTCACATCGTCCCCGAACTCACGACCGCCACCCCGTGCACCAGCGGCCATCGTACGATCTTGAGCCGGATGGCGGAAGAAGCGCACAGCCGCTCATGAACGCGGGTGTCGAGTCCACGACTGCAACGACTCACCGCTCCGCATGAGATAGCGAACGCACAAGTCAGCGCATGCCGACGACTTCATGACAAACCGGGCCTCTGGGCCGGAGAAAACCACCGCGGCGCGACAGACCGGCGCGGGCATCATGTGAGCGTGTTCGATTGCGGGCCACCCGACGACGGACCCAGAGCCGACCGTGGGCCTGCGATGGCCCCAGAAATGACTGAGGAGTGGTGGAACCCTGATCGTGCGAGGCTTCACGACTGGCTGGATCGGAAAGCACCGCACCTCGCCCCGCTGTACTCGGCGGCGCTGCGGATGGCGATGGACGAGAGATTCCCCGGCAGGGTTCACTTCATCGCGCATGCGATCCGCGAGATCGTCCTACACCTTCCAAACGCAATCGACGGAACGCTCAAGCTTCCAAGGTTGGATTACGCGCCGCTAGTGGAGAATGTGCGCGAGCGCTGGATCGCCGACGGTTTTCCTGCTGATGGTTCTGGCCCATCGCTGGACGAGCGCATTCAGCCTCTCTCCGGCCCGACGCGACAAGAAGTCTCCTCCGAGTTGATTGACAAGGTGGCCACGTTGCTCAAACGGCACGTCACCACGAAACGGCGTAAAGCGACGCTCGCGACTCAGCGGTTCGAGGCATTGGCTGGGCCAGGCCCACATCCTCAGTTCCTACTTGGACTCTGGAAGGCGACCTACAGAGTGGCTGTGAAGTTCGCACACGGCTGGGACAAGGAGTTACCACCGACGGCCGATCGTGAGTGGACGGACAATTACTTGGCGTTCGAGCGATTTCTGATGGTGATCTCGAAGCGTGCTCAGGAGAACATCGCAGACCTTGACGAGTTGCTACGGGAGGCGAACAACCGGTGAGTGCTTGGACTCCGCCCGACGACGCCCAACTGGCCCTGCTACAAGCGCAGGCCGCCCGCCAGGAGAACCGCACGTATTTCTTCGACCGGCTAGAGAATCCTGAGTGGGTTGAGCCCTTGGGCGAGCTCGGCTTCTTCGATGCGCCGCCGGGCCGACTGCATGACCGAGAGCAGGGCACCATTCGATTCCTGCCTTGGCCGGAAGGGCGCTACCTCGTGCGTATGGCCCCGGTCGCTCCCGACGCTGTGTTCGCAATTCTTCAGGCACTGCCGCCGTCGGACAATCCGGTGTCCACACAGACCGCGCTGAGGATTGTGGGAGCGCTGCCCGACGGACACGTCGTTCGTCTCGTTCCGAAGGTTTTGGAGTGGCTCGACGTGCGTATGGTCCCCAGGTTCGGAGGCGGGCTCGTAGTTGACGCTGCCGCGACGATCTCGCGCCTTGCGCGTATCGGTCAAGCCGAAATGAGCGTGCGGGTTGCGAAGACCCTCTTGCGGCTCGAACCGCAGGTGGCTGGGGAATTGCCCGGTGAATTCGAAGAAGCAGCTTCGTTGATGCGACCAGAGCCTGTCGGTCAACTATCCGACTGGGCATACGGTCAGGCAATTGAAGAGTTCCTACCCGACCTCGTGGATGCAGCAGGTCTCGATGCCGTGCAGGCATTCTCGGCGTTGCTCAACGAAGCGCTACGACTTCGCGCACTTGAAGGCGAATCTGCCGAGGAGGCAAGTCATTCCAATATCTGGCGGCCAGCGATCGAAGACCACGCCCAGAACTTCGACCGTGGTATTACCAGCCGCCTGGTCTCAGCGGTGAGGGACGCAGCCGTTCGCTTTGCGAGCACTTCGGCGGAAGCGCTGGAAGCGGTGGTGGTTCAGCTCGAGAAGGCGACATCTCTGCACCGCCGCATCGCGTTGCACGTGCTGGCACATACCGACGGCTGCGAGGCACTGGTCACCGAACGCATCGCCGACAGAGACTTGTTTGACGACTACCGGCTGCGGCACGAGTATGCGGCCCTACTGCGGCTCCGCTTCGGTGACGCCGCCGACGAAGCGCGTCGATGCTTTATCGACTGGGTCTATGACGGACCCGAGCTTGAGAGATTCCGCCAGTTGCGGACTGCGTCCGATGGCGCGGCCCCGGCCGAGGACGACGAATCCGGCTATATCGCTCGCTGGCAGCGCGACTGGCTGAGCTACGTGGCCGATCACCTGACCGACCGAGCAGCGGCGCTGTACCGGAGTCACGTCGTGCGCTACGGCGACGCTGAGCACCCTGACTTTCTCATATGGACAACGACCGACTCGGGCCCCGAGAGCCCGGTGCCCAGAAACGAGATGGTCACCTGGCCACCAGCCCGAGTCGTCGACTACCTCAAGGTTTGGCGCCCCGACGCTGAGCGCAGCTACTTCAGCGCTTCAATGGAGGACCTCGGACGCGTCGTCAAGGAAGTAGTCGAAGAACGCGCACCCGAGTTCGCGGCGATCGCCGACAGCTTTGCGACGCTGGAACCCACCTACGTTCGCCACTGCCTGGACGGCTTCCAATCAGCAATCAAGAACGGCGTGCAGTTCGACTGGTGGCCTGTGCTGCGTCTGATGTCGTCAGTCATGGGTCACCCCTTCGAAGAGAACGACGACGATCGCGATTGGGACCGCGACCCGGGATGGCGATGGGTGCGAGGCGAAGTTGCGTCACTTATCCAGACGGGCATTGGCGACAGAGACAATCGGATTCCCTTCCGCTTCCGCGAGACGGTCTGGCAAATCCTCGACACGCTTATGAACGACCCGAATCCTTCACCGGCGTACGAGGCCGCGAACCTCGCCAGCGTGCAGATCGCTGGACCACACCCGCTGGCGGACACGCCGTCGTCGGCATATGAGGCCCATGTGGCATCGAGGACGACCACGATGGGTCCTCTCACGCTTTCGATGAACACAAACCGGGGCAAGTCGATGCGCTCGGTGATGTCCTATGCGCTCTGGTGCCGACGCGAACTCGCCGACGATGGCCCCGGCAGCGAACTCGGGTTCGACGACATGCCTGAGGTCCGCGACCTTCTCGCGAAGCACCTCAACCCGGCGACCGACCCCTCGGTGGCGGTCCGCGCCGTCTACGGGGAGTACCTGCCCTGGCTGGGTCTCATCGACGAAAGATGGGTCAACGCGCATCTCCACGACATCTTCCCCGCGTCGCAGAAGCACGTCAGTCTCCGGGATGCCGCGTGGAAGACATACATCTGCTGGTGCCAGCCCTATGACCCGATGTTCGGCCTGCTGCGAACCGAGTACGCGGCAGCGATTGAACGAGTTCCCTCCGGCGGCGGCCGGGACTTATCGAACTCTGATGAAGCCGACCAGAAGCTCGGCGAGCACCTCGTCACCTTCCATTGGCGAGGCCAGTTGCCTCAGGCGCTGCTCAAGCGCTGGTTCGAGGTGGCGGACGATGAACTTGCCGCTCACAGCATGGAGTTCGTCGGACGGGCACTCCAAAACACCGAAGGCGAAGTCTCGCCCGAGGTCGTAGAGCGCATTCGCGACTTGTGGGACTGGCGATGCGATGCCATCGGCGACAACCCCGAACAGCATCCACTCGAGGCCAGCGCTTTCGCGCCCACGTTTGTGTCCGCGAAGCTCGACGACGACTGGTTGCTCACGACACTCGAGACCACCCTCATCGCCGGGAGTCCCGATTGGCTCGGACACGACATCATTGAACGCCTCGCAGAAATCGCAACGTCCAAGCCAGCGACGGCCACGAGGCTTGTCGTTCGGATGCTCGAGAGTGCCGCCAATGAATGGGACCATGCCACCTGGGAAGACCCGGTCCGCTCCCTCTTGATCGCTACGACGGACGCCCACGACGACGAGACCCGCGACCACCGCGGAGCAATCATCAGCCATTACGTCACCCGCGGCTACTACGACTTCACGAACCTCGCCTAGAGACCGATCCCATCTGCCCCAAACAACCCGCTCGCAGGCGGGCAGGTCAGCCGGGAGGGCGCGGCACGCGTCCGCCATGCGTTATCTCGATCGGTCCAGAGAGGCGACGCAGCAGGTCGGGATCGGCGTAGACGTCTGCCGTGGCCTTCCAGGCGTCCACGAGCAGGGCGATTGGTTCATACACCCCGCCCGAGGCAGCCTTCGCGCGTGCTGAGCCAAGTTCCGCCGCGAACAACTCGCGCTCGCGCTGAGGCAGATGGTTCATCCACGGGTAGGCGTCGCTCAAGGCCGCAACGACGGAATCAACATCGCCCATTGGTGCGGTCAGCTCTGTGAAGGACGCTCTGGGCGGCCAGTCCAACGGCGCCAGAAGAACCACGACTCGGGAATGAAGCCCTGATTCACCGTGATGCTCTCGGCTCTCGGAACGCCGCGGAGCAAATCGTCGCTGTTGAGTTCTTCGCTGATGTCCCTCGGAGCCATCGATTCACGCTACCGCGAGGAATCCACCGGATGCGGTGATCGCCGATTCAACGCGCGACGCCACCGCCGGCCGGTGGGCCTCCTCTGCGCCGGTGCTGGCCAGCCTGACTAACTTGCGGCGGGCCGCAGGAGTCTCGATATGCACAGAGGACGCTGACCCGGCCGCAGTGCATGTGAATGGAGTGGAATATGACGCCGACGCTGTACAAGGACACGGGCTACTCGCTGATGCTGCTTGTGGAGAGCATCGACAACGGGACAATTGCGCTGCCAGACATTCAGCGACCCTTCGTCTGGTCGGCGGCCAAGGCTCGGGACCTGTTCGACTCGCTGTACCGCGGATATCCGGCTCTTCGCGTTTTAGCGTGGAGTGAGGTCGTCGAGCAGGGTCCAGTCGGGCTTTCCGGCGTAGAGCTGCACGCGTGTGCGGTAGTGGTCGAAGTTGGTGATCCCGAACGACACGCGCTTGATGAGCTTGGCGAGGTTGTTGGCCGCTTCGGTGGGTCCGTTGGTGACGCGGGACTGGTGCCAGTTGGTGATCTGGGTGCGCCAGTTGCGAAGGGTGCGGCCGAGCTTGTTCAGCTCCGGGGAGAATGTCTCGTCTCGCAGGTCGCGTGAGAGCTCGTCGAGCGCTTCGAGCGCGAGGCCGCGGTCGGGTATGCGGTAGACGCTGCGCAGGGTCTCCTTGGCGTGCCAGGCGTCGCGTACCTCGCCGCGTGGGTCGCCGGCGGCGAGCAGGCCGCGCAGCTTGGTGCGGCCTTGCTCGCTGACGCGCTCGGCGGCTCGCAGCAGCAGCCGCCTCGTGCGGTAGAGCGCGTCGTGTTTGGTGCCCCGCCCGCCGGTGGTGTCGTTCTGCACTCGGCGGCGCACGTCGTCGATGGTGCTGTTGGCGAGCTTGACCACATGGAACGGATCCGCGATCTGGGCGGCGTGCGCGACGGTGTCGGTGAACGCTTTGCGGTAAGGGCCCGACAGGTCCATGACCGCCCAGCGGATGCGTTTTCGCCACAGCGGCGTGCGCCCCGCGATCCATCTGGTCGCCCCGGCAGCGCTGCGACCGGGGACGATGTCCAACAGGATGCCTCTTCGGGCGTCGACGATGGTGGTGCCCCAGTGCTTTCGGCGATAGGGGCCGCGGCGGAACATCAAGATCTCGTCGAGGCCCAAAGCTGTGACGCCGTCGGTGCGAGCGGAGTCGGCGTCGAGCAGCGCCCGGCCCCACCGGTGCACCGCTGCCATCGCGGTGTGCCAGCCGCAGCCCAGCTCGGCGGCGATCTCGCTGATCGCCCGCGCTCTGCCCGCTCGCCGTGTCGCCCACCGCGCCGCCCGGCTGGTCATGCGCGCCCTGGGCGGCGCGACGGCGGGATCCTGGTCCGTGAAGGTGCGCACCGAGCACGACCCCTCAGCACAGCGCCAGCGGCGCTTGCGCCACACCAGCCGGGCCGGCCGCCCGAACGCCGGCAGGTCCGCCAGCTCCACCCGGCTCGACCCGTGCGCCCACACACCTCCCCCGCAGCCCCCACAGCACGGACGGCCGACCAGCTCGACATCGATCCGCAGCGGCCCGCCGCGGCGGCCCCGAACCTCGGTGACCGCCACATCAGGCCCCAGCCCGACGATCAGCATCACCGCACGCGTACAGTCAACAACCACAGGGATCCTCCCGAATCGGGGCTACAAAGCACCTCCGATTCTGGGGGATCCCTCCCTACGCCACCGAGACCCTCAACGGGCTACTCCACGCGCAAACGCGAAGCGCCGGATATCCGGTTGGCACGCTGCTGTTCTGGGAGACGGGTGCGGATGTCGGGACTCGACAGGTGGGCGGCGGCGAGAACGAGCGCGTCGCCAAACTGCTCATCGTTGACGGGCAGCAGCGTCTCACATCGCTGTATGCGGTACTAACTGGCCAGTCGGTCTTGACAAAGACGTTCGAAGAGCGCCGCATCCGGATCGCCTTCCGGCCAGATGACGAGTCGTTCGAAGTGACTGACGCTGCCATTGAGCGTGATCCTGAGTTCATCCCCGACATCACGGCCCTTTGGGATGACGGCTACAGGCCGACCGTTCGGAAGTTCCTCGCACGGCTCTCCGAGGGGCGCGGAGTCACTCTGAGCGAGCAAGAGGAAGACGCTCTCGAGGATCGGATCGACCGCGTATATGACCTCCGGAACTTTCGCTTCCAGGTGATCGAACTCAACTCCGACGCAGACGAGGAGCAGGTCGCCGACATCTTTGTGCGTACGAATTCCGAGGGCGTCAAGCTGAACCAGGCCGACTTCATCTTGACGCTCATGTCAGTGCATTGGGAGAAGGGTCGGCGACAGCTCGAGCAGTTCTGCAGGGATGCGGTGGACCCCGCAGTGAAGGGCCCATGCTCGAAGAACGCATTCATCGACCCAATGCCCGATCAGCTACTGCGAGCGGGTGTCGGCCTGGCATTCCGCCGGGGCCGGCTGCAGCACGTCTACAGCATTTTGCGCGGCAAGGATCTCGAGACTGGTCTCGTCTCAGCCGAGCGCCGCTCAGCACAGTTCAACGAGCTTCGGCGGGCACAAGACGATGTCCTCGACTTGACGAACTGGCACGAGTTCCTGAAGTGCCTCACCCATGCAGGCTTCAGAAGTCGGCGTATGGTGACGTCTGAGAACGCACTCATCTACACCTACGTGCTCTGGCTCATCGGCAAGCGCGACTTCGGCCTCGATTTCAAGACGCTACGCGGCGTGATCTCGCGCTGGTTCTTCATGGCCCAGACGACCGGCCGCTACACATCATCGCCGGAGAGCCAGATCGAAGCAGACCTCGGCCGCGTCGCAGCGCTACGCGCGGGAGACGCCGAAGCATTCTGCGCTGAGCTGGATCGTTTGGTGCGAGCAAACTTCACTGGCGACTATTGGGACATCTCCTTGCCGAACCGGCTCGACACCTCCGCGGCCCGGTCACCAGCCCTGTTTGCCTACTGGGCTGCGCTGAATCTGCTTGACGCGGAGCTGTTGTTTAGCGAGTTGCGAATTCGAGATCTGCTCGATCCGAACACGACAGCACCGCGCTCAATCGAACGGCACCATCTCTTCCCGAGGGCCTACCTGAATGCACGGGGTATCACGACCACGCGGCAAGTGAACGCCATCGCCAACATGGCCTTCCTCGACTGGCCTGAGAACGCCACAATCAGCGCTGAGGGCCCGCTGGAGTATTGGCCATCAATGACTGGCGGAATGGACGCGGAACGCGTACAGCGGCAGCGGTATTGGCACGCATTGCCGGTCGGCTGGGAGCAACTCGACTACGCGGCCTTCCTCGAACGTCGACGTGAGCTCATCGCACAAGTCGTGCACGACGGCTTCAATCGTCTCTGGGAGTCAGACACCTCGATCGACCAGCCAACCACACTCACAGATCTGCTCGCCCTCGGCGAATCCCAAACCGTCGAGTTCAAGTCGAGCGCTCGATGGAATCTCCACACCGGACAGGCCGACAAGCGGCTCGAGCATGTGATCACGAAGACCGTGTGTGGCTTCCTCAATGCGGAGGGTGGCAGCCTGCTTATCGGTGTCGACGACGGGGGCAACGTCCTGGGCCTGCACAACGACATGACAACCTTGGGCGACAAGGCATCACGAGACGGCTACGAGTTGTTCCTGCGGCAGCGGCTTGACAACGACCTTTCGACCCCGACGGCGGCAGTCGTCAAGATCGGCTTCGAGCAAGCTGCCGGTGCCGACATCTGCGTCGTCTCGGTTGCTCCGAGCGGCAAGCCGGTGTTCGCCAAGCCGCGTGACGGAGGACACGACCCGACGGAGTTCTGGGTGCGTGTGGGCAACGCCACGAAGCAGCTACACGGCGACGACATGCTGGACTACCAATCCGACCACTGGGGTTAACCGCAGTGGGAACTCGCCTACTCAGCCTCAAAGCATTTCCCAGCGTCGTCTGGAGTAGGGCTCCGAGACTCATCCATGTCGCGGACGGGCAGCAAGCATGTCCTCCGAGATGCTGTTCGTCGTGACCCATGCGTGGCAATGCGGACAGATCCACTGCACCAACTCCAGCAGTTGTGCTCGGTCGCGCTTCAAGTCACGTCGGTGAATCGGCTCGTGATGCGCGATGCGATTGCGCAGGAAGTGCAGGCGCTGTACGCGGTCCTCCACATCGGCACGGATCCGATGAGGATCTGGGGCATCAGGGTGCCCCGGAAACGCGGCTGCAGCCGCTGGCACCCAGATTGAGGTCCCAAAGGTCGGACGGCAGAGATAGCGCCAGAACCCGAAAGACAACTCAGCGATGACCTTGCCATGCACGAGCTGGCTGGAACTCTTGCGGCCTGCCCGATACAAAGCACCGTCAATGTCGTTCCAAGCTCGGGATCCTTCCCTTCCGGCGAACAGCTGCCGACGTCGATACCACGCGGTCTGCCACCCTTTGGCTTCGCCATGTCGTACGAGGGCTTGATCTATGGCGTTGCGAAAGATGACTTCGAGACGGCCGAGATCCGCGTGCAGCGCACTGGCGACACTGGTGTTCCAGTCATAGAGTCCGATTGCGGCACCGCTATCGCCGTCTGTCGCTATGAGGTAGGACTCAAGCCGGTCCTGCGTCAGTCGAGCGACGATGATGTCGTGGGTGGTGCTCTTCATTTGCGCTGTGGGGCCTACGGCGCTACAGTTTCAAGCGAAGGCCCCGGAAACGTCCCTGCTTCGGCAAACGTCCGGGGTTACGCCTTTCTCGGAACTCTCGCCAGCGGAGCGGCCGTGCCCGCCGCCGAAGCGGGGCGAAAGCGCTAGGGCTGGACTTTGAGCTCGATCTCGACGCCGGCAGGCAGATCGAGACGCTGCAGCGAGTCAACCGTCTTGTCGGTGGGATCGATCACGTCGATGAGGCGCTTGTGAATGCGCATCTCGAAGTGCTCGCGCGAGTCCTTGTCCTTGTGAGGGGACCGCACGACCGTGTAGCGATGCTTCTCGGTCGGCAGCGGCACCGGCCCGCGCACCTTGGCGTTGGTGCGCAGCACCGTCTCGGTGATCTTCTGCGCCGACTGGTCCACGATCTCGTGGTCGTAGGCCTTGAGCCGCATCCGGATGCGAGGTGCTGCCATCTGAGTGCCTGACTGCTGCGGGCGTGACCGCTACTGGAGGATCTTCGTGACCCGGCCGGACCCGACGGTGCGGCCGCCCTCGCGGATGGCGAAGAGCAAGCCCTCGTCCATCGCGATCGGGTTGATCAGCTCGACGGTCATCTCGGTGTTGTCGCCCGGCATGCACATCTCGGTGCCTGCGGGAAGGTCGACCACGCCGGTGATGTCGGTGGTGCGGAAGTAGAACTGCGGCCGGTAGTTCGAGAAGAACGGCTTGTGGCGGCCGCCTTCCTCCTTGGTCAGCACGTACACCTGCGCCTCGAACTTGGTGTGCGGGGTGATCGCGCCCTTGCGGGTGCAGACCTGACCTCGCTCCACGTCCTCTTTGCCGGTGCCTCGCAACAGCAGACCCACGTTGTCGCCCGCCTGGCCCTCGTCGAGGATCTTGCGGAACATCTCCACGCCGGTCACCGTGGTGGTCTGGGTGTCACGGATGCCGACAATCTCGACCTCGTCGCCGGTGTTGATGACACCCTGCTCGATCTTGCCGGTCACCACAGTGCCCCGGCCGGTGATCGAGAACACGTCCTCGATCGGCATCAGGAACGGGCGGTCGGTGTCGCGCACGGGCTCGGGCACGTACTCATCGACCGCGTTCATCAGCTCGATGATCTGCTCGGCAGCGGCCGCGTCGCCCTCCAGCGCGTTCAGCGCCGAGACCTGCACGACCGGTACGTCGTCACCCGGGAATTCGTACTCGCTGAGCAGCTCGCGCACCTCAAGCTCGACGAGCTCGAGCAGCTCCTCGTCGTCAACCATGTCGACCTTGTTGAGCGCGACCACGATGTAGGGCACGCCGACCTGGCGGGCGAGCAGCACGTGCTCCCGCGTCTGGGGCATCGGGCCGTCAGCCGCGGACACCACCAGGATGGCGCCGTCCACCTGGGCGGCGCCGGTGATCATGTTCTTGATGTAGTCGGCGTGACCGGGCATGTCGACGTGCGCGTAGTGACGGTTCACCGTCTCGTACTCGACGTGCGCGATGGAGATCGTGATGCCGCGCTCACGCTCCTCGGGCGCCTTGTCGATCTCGTCGAAAGCCGTCGCCTGACCGCCGACCTGTTCGGACAGCACACGCGTGATCGCCGCGGTCAGCGTGGTCTTGCCGTGGTCGATGTGGCCCATCGTGCCCACGTTGACGTGCGGCTTGGTCCGCTCGAAACGCTCTTTTGCCATGTCGTACCCGCCTTTCGGGGTTCTGCTCGCCTACCGGGAGTGAGTGAGGTGCAGGGGTTGTCTTTGCTTCTTGGTTTCTTCACCGTTTGAACGGTGTGAGGCTAGGGATGCCACGGCCCACTTCCAATGGAAGGGGCCGCAGGACGTGAGACGGCGCCGATTGCGGCTTGCCAGCGGCGGGCTGCTCATTCGCCGCGGATGCGCTTGATGATCTCCTCGGCGATGGTGCGCGGCACCTGCTCGTACTTGTCGAACTGCATGCTGTAGGTGGCGCGGCCTTGGGTGCGGGAACGCAGGTCGTTGGCGTAGCCGAACATCTCCGACAGCGGCACCTTGGCGTCGATCACCTGGTTGACACCGCGCAGCTCCATCTGCCCGACCCGGCCGCGCCGTGAGTTGAGGTCGCCGATGACGTCGCCCATGTAGTCCTCGGGTGTCACGACCTCCACCGACATGACCGGCTCCAGCAGCACCGGCCGTGCCAGCCGGGCCGCATCGCGCATAGCCATCGTGCCGGCGATCTTGAAGGCCATCTCCGACGAGTCCACATCGTGGTGATTGCCGTCGATCAGATCGACGGCCACGTCCACGAGCGGGAAGCCCGCCAGCGGGCCGTTCTCCAGCGACGACTGCAAACCCGCGTCGACCGAGCTGATGTACTCACGCGGGATCACGCCGCCACGGATGCTGTCCTCGAAGACGTACCCCTCGCCGGGCTCGGACGGGCGCAGGTTGATGACCACCACGGCGTACTGGCCCGAGCCGCCGGTCTGCTTGATGTGGCGGTACTCGAATTTGTCGACCGGCGACGTGATCGTCTCGCGGTAGGCCACCTGGGGCTTGCCGATGGAGGCGTCCACCTTGAACTCCCGCAGCATCCGGTCGACTAGCACCTCGAGATGCAGCTCGCCCATGCCCGAGATCACTGTCTGGCCGGTCTCGTGGTCGGTCTTGACCTGGAAGGTCGGATCTTCCTCGCTAAGGGCGGTGAGTGCCTTGCCCAGCTTGTCCTGGTCGCCCTTGGACTTCGGCTCGACGGCGACGTGCACGACCGGGTCGGGGAAGTCGAGCTGTTCGAGCACAATCGGCTTGGAAGAGTCGCACAGCGTGTCGCCGGTGCGGGTGTTCTTCAGTCCGATGCCGGCGACGATGTCGCCGGTGGCGATGTCGTCGCGGTCTTCACGGTTGTTGGCGTGCATCTGCAGGATGCGCCCGATGCGCTCGCGGTTGCCCGTGGTGGTGTTGAGCACCTGGCCGCCCCGCTCGAAGCTGCCGCTGTACACCCGGAAGTAGGTCAGCTTGCCGACGTGAGGGTCGGTCATGATCTTGAACGCCAGCGCCGAGAACGGCTCGCCGTCGTCGGGCTTGCGCTCAAGCTCGTCGTTGCCGTTCAGGGAACAACCCGCGATTGCCGGGATGTCCACCGGAGCGGGCAGGTACATCGTGACGGCGTCCAGCAGCGGCTGCACGCCCTTGTTCTTGAACGCGCTGCCGGTGAGCACCGGCACGATCTGGCCGTCGAGCGTGCCCTGCCGGACTGCCCGCCGGATCGTGTCCGCATCGACATCGTCGCCTTCGAGGTAGGCCAGCATGATGTCGTCGTCGACATCCGCGAGCCGTTCGAGCAGCTTGCTGCGGTACTCAGCCGCCTGGTCGGCGAGATCGGCGGGGATGTCGACAGTGTCGTAGGTGGCGCCGAGGTCGTCGCCCTTCCAGACCACGGCGTTCATCTCGACAAGATCGACCACACCCTCGAAATCGGCCTCGAGGCCGATCGGCAGCTGCAGGACGGCCGTGTTGGGGGTCAGCCGGTCTTCGATGCTGGCCAGCGAGCCGAAGAACGAGGCGCCCGTGCGGTCCAGCTTGTTGATGAAGCACATCCGCGGCACTTCGTACCGGTCAGCTTGGCGCCACACGGTCTCGGTCTGCGGTTCCACGCCCGCCACGCCGTCGAATACCGCAACCGCGCCGTCGAGCACCCGCAGCGAGCGCTCCACCTCGACGGTGAAGTCGACGTGGCCCGGCGTGTCGATGATGTTGATGACGTGATCGTTCCAGTGGCAGGTGGTGGCGGCGGAGGTGATGGTGATGCCGCGCTCCTGCTCCTGCTCCATCCAGTCCATCGTGGCTGCGCCGTCGTGGACCTCGCCGATCTTGTAGTTGACACCGGTGTAGTAGAGGATCCGCTCCGTCACCGTGGTCTTGCCCGCATCGATGTGGGCCATGATCCCGATGTTGCGGACGCGGTCGAGAGGTTGCGTTCGAGCCATTTCAGCGTTGCCCCAATTGACCAGATTTCCCGATCAGATCGCCAGCGATCTGTTACCAGCGGTAGTGAGCGAAGGCCTTGTTGGCCTCTGCCATGCGATGCGTGTCCTCACGCCGCTTGGCGGCCGAGCCGGTGCCGTTGGAGGCATCCATCAGCTCGTTCGCGAGTCGTTCCGACATAGTGCGCTCGCGCCGTTCGCGGGCGAAGCCAACGATCCAGCGGATCGCCAGCGCGGTCGCGCGGCGGGGACGCACCTCGACAGGCACTTGGTAGGTGGCACCGCCGACCCGGCGGCTCTTCACCTCGACTTGCGGCCGGGTGTTGTCGACCGCTCGCTTCAGAATCTCGAGCGGCTCGCCGCCCGTTCGCTCACCGACGAGATCCATCGCCTGGTACACGATGCCTTCGGCCAGCGACCGCTTGCCGCGCCGCAGCACCTTGTTGATGAACTGGGTGACCAGCGTCGAGTCGTAGACCGGATCGGGGGCAATGTCGCGACGGGGCGCTGCGCCTCGGCGGGGCACGTCAGGACTCCCGCTTGGCGCCGTAGCGCGAGCGTGCCTGCTGCCGGGCGTTCACACCTGAAGCGTCCAGCGCGCCGCGGATGATCTTGTAGCGGACGCCGGGCAGATCCTTGACCCGGCCGCCGCGCACCAGCACGATGCTGTGCTCTTGCAGGTTGTGACCCTCGCCCGGGATGTAGGCGGTCACCTCGACACCGCTGGTGAGGCGCACACGAGCCACCTTGCGCAGGGCGGAGTTGGGCTTCTTCGGCGTGTGCGTGTACACGCGGGTGCAGACACCGCGCCGCTGGGGCG
Source organism: Acidimicrobiales bacterium (assembly GCA_965116715.1). Classification (GTDB taxonomy): domain Bacteria; phylum Actinomycetota; class Acidimicrobiia; order Acidimicrobiales; family Poriferisodalaceae; genus Poriferisodalis. The sequence continues at coordinate 2,455,728 of OZ220724.1, read as the reverse complement.
AGCCCTTCAACGCAGGCGTACGCACCTTCGTTGGCTTGGACTTTCGGCCCTTGCGGACCAGCTGCTGGATCGTGGGCACCAGAACCTCGGCGAGTTGGGAAGCGGGGTGAGTTCGGGACTGTCAGCGGGGACAGGTCGAAGGACAGGAGTCCGGCAAATCTGCGCAATGCCCCACCCGGCAGCGCGCCGAAACCGGTGTTGAAGGCTAGGCAGCGCGTGCTAGTACGACAACCGTTCGCGGCCGCGATCGCTCAACTGGCGTCGGTGATCGACGCGACGTTCTCGGAGAACTCTGCCTCGCCGAAGCCCGCCTCATCACCGATCGAGGCCAGCCAAGCGGCCGGATCCTGGGAGTCCTCGGACGACCAGAACTCCATCGGCACATATTCGGGGGCAATCGTGTCGATGTTGCGATACACGTCCTGACCGGTACCGGCCGGGATCAGCTTGCCGATGATGATGTTCTCCTTGAGGCCCTTCAAGGCGTCGCGGCGCGACTCGATGGCCGCCTCGGTCAGCACGCGGGTCGTCTCCTGGAAGGAGGCTGCCGACAGCCACGACTCGGTCGCGAGCGACGCCTTCGTGATGCCCATGATGATCGGGCGACCCTCGGCGGGGCGACGGCTCTCGGTTACCAGCTCGCGGTTGGCTTCGCGGTAGATCCGCTGATCGACCTGCTCGCCGGGCAGGAACGGCGAATCGCCCTGCTCGCCGACCAGCACCCGCCTGGTCATCTGGCGGATGATCAACTCGATGTGCTTGTCGTGAATCGACACGCCCTGCTCGCGGTACACCTTCTGCACCTCGGAGACGAGGTACTGCTGCGTCTCGCGCACGCCGCGGATCTCGATGAGCTCTTTGGGGTCGCGCGGGCCATCCACGAGCGGGTCGCCGGCGCGGACGTCCTGCCCATCGGTCACGGCGAGCCGCGAGATCGACGGCACCGTGTAGGTGTCCTCGGAGCCGTCGTCGCCGATGACGTCGATCTGGCGACCCCGACCGTCGTCCTCGCCGATGCGCACCACCCCTGAGCGGCGGGCCAGGACCGCCTTGCCCCGCGGGGTACGGGCCTCGAACAGCTCGACGACGCGAGGCAGGCCGCCGGCGATGTTCTCGCCGCCGATGACTCCGCCAGTGTGGAAGGTCCGCATGGTCAGCTGCGTGCCGGGCTCGCCGATGGACTGGGCCGCAATGACGCCGACGGCCTCGCCCACCTCGATGAGCTTGCCCGTCGCCAGCGATCCGCCGTAGGCCATGGCCGACACGCCGAACTCGGAGTCGTCGGTGAGCGGCGACAGCACGCGGACCCGCGTGACCTCGGGGTCGTCGCGCAACGCGATCAGCTCGTCCTCGCCGACCAGCCTTCCGGCCTCCAGCACGGTGCCGTCGCTGAGCGTCACCTCGGCCGCGAGGCAGCGGCTGAACAGCCTGGTGTCGAGGTGCGTGCGCTTGTCCGGCCGGTCCGCGAAGACGTCCTCGATCCACAGCCCGTTCACCGGACCGGGGCGGTCGAAGGGGTTCTCGCTGTTGATGATGAGCTCCTGGGCCACATCGACGAGGCGGCGTGTCAGGTAGCCCGAGTCGGCCGTCCGCAACGCCGTGTCGACGAGGCCCTTGCGCGCGCCGGGCGTGGAGATGAAGTACTCCAGCGTGGCGAGGCCCTCGCGGTAGGACGACTTGATGGGTCGCGGGATGATGTCGCCGCGGGGGTTGGCGACCAGCCCGCGGATCGCGGCGATCTGGCGCACCTGCATCATGTTCCCGCGTGCGCCCGATCCGACCATCATGTCGATCGGGTTGAACGTCGTGCGGGCCAGCTCGGCCTCAAGCGAGCGGCGCACCTCATCGGTGGCGTCGGTCCAGATCTCGACTTCCTTCTGGCGCCGCTCGCCATCGGTGATGATGCCGCGCCGGAACTGGGTCTCGACACGTTCCGCCTCGCCCTCGTGACGTTCGAGAATCTCCGCCTTGTCGGGCGGGGTGCGCACATCGTCGACCGAGATCGTCAGACCCGACCGGCTGGCGTAGGCGTAGCAGAGGTCCTTGATGTGGTCGAGGCTGACGGCGATGTCGCTGGTGGAGTAGTTGTCGGACAGCGCGCGCACGATGCGACCCATGTCGCCCTTGCGCACCGGCCGGTTCACATACTCGAAGTCGTCCGGCAGCGCAGCGTTGAACAGTGCCCGACCCGGAGTGGTGGCTGCGTAGCCGCCGTTGCCATCGCTGAGCTGGGGGATGCGCCACTCGATGGGCTGGTGCAGCCCGAGCTGGCCGAGATCGAGGGCCTGCTCGATCTGGTGCAGGTGGCGGAAGACGGGCTTGTCGACGTCCGCGTCGTCGGCAGTGCCGTCGCGACCGCGCAGCTCGGTCAGGTAGTAGCTGCCGATGAGCAGGTCCTGGCTGGGCACGGTCATCGGCCGGCCGTCGGCGGGGCTCAGGATGTTGTTGGCCGACAGCATCAGCACCCGCGCTTCTGCCTGCGCCTCCGAGGACAGCGGCAGGTGCACGGCCATCTGGTCGCCGTCGAAGTCGGCGTTGAAGGCGGCGCACACGAGCGGGTGAATCTGGACCGCCTTGCCCTCCACCAGCAGCGGCTCGAAGGCCTGGATGCCCAGCCGGTGCAGCGTGGGCGCCCGGTTCAGCAGCACCGGGTGCTCCTTGATGACGTCTTCGAGCACGTCCCAGACGTCGGCCCGCCGGCGCTCCACCATCCGCTTCGCGGACTTGATGTTCTGCGCGATCTCCGAGTCGACCAGCCGCTTCATGACGAACGGCTTGAACAGCTCCAGCGCCATCAGCTTGGGAAGCCCGCACTGGTGCAGGCGCAGCGTGGGTCCCGCGACGATGACCGAGCGGCCTGAGTAGTCCACCCGCTTGCCCAGCAGGTTTTGGCGGAAGCGGCCCTGCTTGCCCTTCAGCATGTCCGACAGCGACTTCAGCGCGCGGTTGCCGGGGCCTGTCACAGGACGGCCCCTTCGGCCGTTGTCGAACAGCGCATCGACTGCTTCCTGCAGCATGCGCTTCTCGTTGTTGACGATGATCTCGGGTGCCCGAAGATCCAGCAGGCGCTTCAGTCGGTTGTTTCGATTGATGACACGCCGGTACAGGTCGTTCAGATCGGATGTCGCGAAGCGGCCGCCGTCGAGCTGCACCATCGGCCGCAGATCCGGCGGGATGCACGGCACGGCGTCCAGAATCATCGCCCGCGGATCGTTGATGCGGCGCCCGTGCTCGTCCCGCCGGTTGAACGCGCTCAAGATCTTGAGACGCTTGATCGCCTTCTGCTTGCGCTGGGCGGACAACGGCCGGCGCCCGTCGGAGGCCTCGATGGCGGCTCGCAGCTCGGCTTCCTCGACGTCGAAGTCCATGTTGGCCATGAGCTGCGCGATGGCCTCGGCGCCCATGCCGCCTTCGAAGTACTGGCCGTAGCGATCCTCCAGCTCGCGCCAAAGATCCTCGTCGTCGACGATCATCCGCTCGTGCAGGTCGCGCAGCGCTGCAAAGGCCCGCTCCACCAGGTCCTTCTCTTCGCTCACCTCTTCGTCGATGGCTTCGAGGTCGCGTTCGGCTTCGCGCTGTGCCGAGCGCAGCTCGCGCTCCTTGGCGTCGTCCGCCTCCAACGAGGCGAGCTCGCTCTCGAGCTCTGCGAGCCGCTCCGCCCGGCGCTCGGCGAGCTCCTCGTCGATGACGGCGAGCTCTTCGGCCTTCTCGGCTTCGAGCCGCGGCAGGTCGGCGTGCAGCTTCTCGCTCTCGACCTTGGTGACGAGATTCGCTGCGAAGTAGATGACCCGCTCCAGCGCCTTGGCCTTCAGCTCCTGGCGGGGATCCAGCCCGGTCAGGAAGTAGGCCAGCCATGAGCGGGTGCCGCGCAAGTACCAGATGTGCACCACGGGAGCGGCCAGCTCGATGTGGCCCATGCGCTCGCGCCGCACCTTGGAGCGCGTGACCTCGACACCGCAACGCTCGCAGATGATGCCCTTGAAGCGGACGCGCTTGTACTTGCCGCAGCCGCACTCCCAGTCTTTGGTGGGACCGAAGATCTTCTCGCAGAACAAGCCGTCCTTCTCGGGCTTGAGCGTGCGGTAGTTGATGGTCTCCGGCTTGCGGACTTCGCCGTTGGACCAGGTGCGGATGGCATCGGCGGTGGCCAGGCCGATCCGGATGTCCGAGAAGTCGTTGACGTCGATCATGTGTGCTGTCCGGCTCTGTGTGTCGTGGGAGTTCTTGCGGTCTGTGCTGAATTGCCCTCGCAGGGGCCCGGGTCAGTGCTGATCAGATGCGCTGCTGGCGGCGCAGCTCATCCTCTTCATCGGTACCGCGCTCGGGCCTGCTGATGTCGATGCCCAGCGATTCCTCAGCGCGGAAGACGTCCTCGTCCAAGCCCTGGATGTCGATCTGCTGCCCGGCGGTGGACATGACTTCGACGTTCAGGCAGAGCGCCTGCATCTCCTTGATGAGCACCTTGAAGCTCTCGGGGATGCCGGGCTCGGGAATGTTCTCGCCCTTGACGATGGCCTCGTACACCCGCACGCGGCCCAGCACGTCGTCGGACTTGATGGTGAGCAGCTCCTGCAGGCAGTAGGCGGCGCCGTAGGCCTCCAGCGCCCACACCTCCATCTCGCCGAAGCGCTGCCCGCCGAATTGCGCCTTGCCGCCCAGCGGCTGCTGGGTGATCATCGAGTAGGGACCCGTCGAGCGAGCGTGGATCTTGTCGTCGACCAGGTGCGCCAGCTTCAGGATGTAGCTGTAGCCGACCATGATCGGCTCGTCGTAGGCCTCGCCGGTGCGCCCGTTGAACAGCACCGTCTTGCCCGAGCGGGTCATGAGGCGCTCGCCGGTCCCGCTTTCCTTGATCCACTCGGGTCGCAGGTTCTCAAGCGTCTGCTGGATGGTGGGATGCCGACCCGCGGCCTCGACCTCGTCCCAGCGCGCGCCGTCGAACACCGGCGTCGCGATGAACACCGACGGCTCGGTGGTGGGGCGGGTCTTGCGGGCAGTGTTGCTGACCGGCTCCTTGCCGATCATCTCGGCACTGCTGCGGTCGCCGGTGGCCTTCCAGCCCCAGCGCGCTGCGTAGCCCAGATGCGCTTCGAGCACCTGGCCGACGTTCATGCGGCTCGGCACGCCCAGCGGGCTCAAGATGATGTCGACGGGCGTGCCGTCGGCCAGGTACGGCATGTCTTCGACCGGCAGGATCTTCGAGATCACGCCCTTGTTGCCGTGGCGCCCGGCGAGCTTGTCGCCCACGCTGATCTTGCGCTTCTGGGCCACGTACACCCGCACCAGCTGGTTCACGCCGGGCGGCAGCTCGTCGTCATCGTCGCGGCTGAACACGCGGATGTCGGTGACGACGCCGTTCTCGCCGTGAGGCACCTTGAGCGAGGTGTCACGCACCTCGCGGGCCTTCTCGCCGAAGATGGCGCGCAGCAGCCGCTCCTCGGGCGTGAGCTCGGTCTCGCCCTTGGGGGTGACCTTGCCGACCAGCACCGCACCCGGCTCGACTTCGGCGCCGATGCGGACGATGCCCTGCTCGTCAAGGTCGGCGAGGATGTCGTCGGCCAAGTTGGGGATGTCGCGGGTGATCTCTTCGGGCCCCAGCTTGGTGTCGCGGGCGTCGATCTCGTACTCGTGAATGTGGATCGACGTGAGCACGTCGTCCTTCACCAGACGCTCCGACAGGATGATGGCGTCCTCGAAGTTGTAGCCCTCCCAGGCCATGTAGGCCACCAGGAGGTTCTTGCCCAGTGCCAGCTCGCCGTGGTCGGTGGACGGTCCGTCGGCGATCACCTGCCCGACCGACACCCGGTCGCCCGGGCGGACGAGGGCCTTCTGGTTGATGCAGGTGTCCTGGTTGGAACGCCGGAACTTGAGCAGCGGGTAGACACGCTCGTTGCCGTCACCGGATTCCAGGACGATGTGATCGCCGGTGACCTCGGTGGCTGTTCCATCGGTCTGCGACAACACCATCTCGGCGGCGTCGGCCATGGCGAGGCCCTCGATGCCGGTGCCGATGTACGGCGCCTCGGCCCGCAGCAGCGGCACCGCCTGGCGCTGCATGTTGGCGCCCATGAGTGCCCGGTTGGCATCGTCGTGCTCAAGGAACGGGATGAGCGCGGTTGCCACCGACACGATCTGCTTCGGCGAGACGTCCATGAGCTGGACCTCGGATGCCGGCACGTAGCTGATCTCGGTGGTGGCGGCGAAGTAGGTGTCGCGCTCCATCTGCAGGCGGAGGTCTTCCAAGCTGGCGCCCTGAGGGCTCTTGCGCACGAGCACGCGGGGATTGCGGAACGATCCATCGGGGTTGAGCGGCGCATTGGCCTGCGCCACCACGAACTCTTCTTCCTCGTCCGCGGTCAGGTAGCGCACCTCGCTGGTGGCCTTGCCGTCTTTGATGACCCGGTAGGGCGATTCGATGAAGCCGAACTCGTTGACGCGGGCGAACGTGGCGAGCGCACCGATCAGGCCGATGTTCGGGCCCTCCGGCGTCTCGATGGGACACATGCGGCCGTAGTGGCTGAAGTGGACGTCGCGCACCTCGAAGCCGGCCCGTTCCCGTGACAGGCCGCCCGGGCCGAGCGCGGAGAGGCGGCGGCGGTGCGTGAGGCCTGACAGCGGGTTCACCTGGTCCATGAACTGGCTGAGCTGGCTGGTGCCGAAGAATTCCTTGGTGGCTGCCACGACCGGCCGGATGTTGATCAGCGTCTGCGGCGTGATGGCCTCGACATCCTGCGTGGTCATGCGCTCGCGCACCACCCGCTCCATGCGGCTGAGGCCGATGCGCACCTGGTTCTGGATCAGCTCGCCCACCGAACGGATGCGGCGGTTGGCGAAGTGGTCCTGGTCGTCGAGCCGGTAGCCGGGTTCGGCGTTCGCCAGATGCAGCAGGTAGCTCGCCGTGGCCAGGACCTCGCTGCGGGTGAGCACCGTGGAATCGGGATCGGGACGGATCAACTCGGGACGCTCGAGCGCGTCGGGGTGATCGGCGTCGATGAAGTCCAGGCCGAACAGCTCGGACACGCGGTCGAGTTCGGGTCCGAGCTTGCGGTTCAGCTTGTAGCGGCCGACCTTGGACAGCGAGTACCGGCGCTCGTCGAAGAACGCATTCTGGAAGTAGTTGGACGCGGCATCCGGCGTTGCCACCTCGCCAGGGCGGACCCGCTTGTAGAGCTCGAGCAGCGAGTCCTGCTGGTTCGGCGCAACATCGCGGTCCTTGTCCCACTGGGGCTCCAGGAAGTCGAAGTGCTCGACGAACCGCTCGAGCAGGCCGGGATGGCGGTCTTCGCCGTAGCCCAGCGCCCGCAGCAGCGAGAAGATGCTGAGCCGACGCTTGCGGGCCACCCGGCTGCCGGCAGTGGGGTCCTTGCCCGGCTTGTGCTCGACGTCGAACTCGATCCACTCGCCGCGGTAGGGGTGAATGGTGGCCGTCACCAGCTGGTGCTTGGACATGTTCCGCAGCCGGTAGCGCTCGCCGGGCTGGAAGATGACGCCGGGCGAGCGAACAAGCTGGCTCACCACCACCCGCTCGGTGCCGTTGATGATGAACGTGCCCTTGGGGGTCATCATCGGGAAGTCGCCCATGAACACGGTCTGGGCCTTGACCTCGCCGGTGTGGGCGTTCTTGAACTCGGCGCGCACGAAGATCGGCGCCGAGTAGGTCATGTCGCGTTCCTTGCACTCCTCCACAGAGAACTTGGGAGGCGGGCGCAGGTCCTCGTCATGAGGATCGAACGAGAAGACCAGCTGCAGATGCCCACCGAAATCGCTGATGGGGCTGATGTCGGAAAACGTCTCCGCAAGGCCGACATCAAGGAATCGTTGGAAGGAGTCTTTCTGGATGGACACGAGGTCCGGGAGTTCCAGGACTTCGTCGAGGTTGCCGAACGAATAGCGTTCGCGGCCGACACGAGACGACAACGGACTCTCCTAGTGGTTCAGTTGTTCGGGATGGGTCACCGGCGACTGCCCGCGGCAGGCGACGAGGGGACGGAAGCGCGCGCAGTCGCAGGCGTCCGCAGCAAACAGGGAGCCCACCTGTGGGCTTCGATGCTGGGGACTGGTGGGTGCGCGAATAGGGAGGCCACCTGTGCCACGGCCTTGGCAACGCTATCCAGCGATGCCGTGCGCCACAACCAGCGTCGAGCCTCCGCTGCAGCGGAGCTGGTCAGGACAGTTCGACGGTGGCGCCGACCGCCTCGAGGGCTTCCTTGGCCTTGTCGGCGTCGGCCTTCGGCACGCCTTCCAGCACAGGCTTCGGGGCGGCCTCCACCAAGTCCTTGGCCTCCTTGAGGCCCAGGCTGGTCAGCGAGCGCACCTCCTTGATGACCTGCACCTTCTTGTCGCCGATCGCGGTCAGCGTGACGGTGACCTCGTCGGCGGCCTCCTCGGCGGCCTCGCCGTCGCCGTCGCCGCCCGCAGCAGCGGCAGCCACCATCATCGGGGCGGCGGCTGCGGCAGTGACCTCGAAGCGCTCTTCGAACGCCTTCTTCAGCTCGACCAGCTCGAGCACCGTCATGTTGCCGATGGCGTCGAGGATCTCGTCGGTGGATGTGCTCATTGGTTGTTCTCCGTGTTTGTTGAATCGGCTGTTGAATCGGCTGTTGAGCTCTTGTCGATGAGGGCTTGAACGAGACCGGATACCTCACCGATCAGGTTGTCCATCATCGAAGCCAGCGCGTTGAGCGGTGCAGCGAACGCTCCGAGCATCTGCGCCATGAGCTCGTCGCGCGACGGCAGTTCGGCGAGTTCGCGGACTTGGGCGTCGCTGAGCAGCGTGCCCGCCAGCACGCCCCCTTTGATGATCAGTGCGTCGTGCTCCGCAGCGAACGTGCGCAGCGCCTTGGCGGCTGCCGACGGATCCTTGCCGCAGAAAGCCAGCGCGGTCGGTCCCAGCAGCAGGTCGAGCGTGCCGGCCGGCGCATCGTCGGACAGCGCGCGGCGAACCAGCGTGTTCTTGTAGATCTTGTAACGGCAGTCGGCATCGATCAGGCGGCCCCGCAGGTCCGCCATCTCTGCCACGTCCAAGCCGCGGTACTCGGTGAACAGCACCGCCTCGGCGTCGGTGAACCGCTGGCGGACCTCGTCCACCACGGCGACCTTGTCGGCCCGTGGCGCGCGCCCGTCAGCCGTCGTTGCTGTCGCCACTGTCGAGACCTCCTGTGCTGTGGAATGCGATGTGATGGGGCGGTTGGGTCGCTCCCGGTCCCAGAACGGGCACCGGTCCGCAGACCAGACAGAACCGCATCCCGACGCAGACGCGTACAGGAAGACCGTCCGCCTCATCAGGCCCAACCCGTGTGGCTCACCCGAGGCGGGCGAGCCCCTGAACAAGGTTCAGACGGGGCCGGTTTCAGGCCGAAGCCACCGGAGTTCTACGGCGAGCAAGTTGTCGAGGGCCGAACGCTACCGGCCGTCGCACAGGCGTCCAACCGTCGCGCTCAGTTGAAGGTGGTGGGGTCGATGTGAATGCCCGGGCCCATGGTGGAGGACACCACCATCTTGCGGACGTAGCGACCCTTGGCGCTGGCCGGCTTCGCCCGTGCCAGCTCATCCATGACGGCTTCGAGATTGGCGTTCAGATCTTCTGCGGTGAAGCTCACCTTGCCGATCGCCAAGTGCACGTTGCCGTACCGGTCGGTGCGGTACTCGATCTTGCCGCCCTTGAACTCGCCCACGGCCTTGCCCACATCGGGCGTCACGGTGCCGGACTTGGGGTTCGGCATGAGGCCACGCGGTCCGAGCACCTTGCCCAGCCGGCCGACGACACCCATCATGTCCGGCGTCGCAATCGCCACGTCGAAGTCGGTGAAACCAGCCTCCACGCGCTCGGCCAGATCGGCGCCCCCGACAACATCAGCGCCCGCCTCGGAGGCGGCTGCCGCGGCGTCGCCCTGCGCGAACACCGCAACGCGCACGTCGCCGCCGGTGCCCGAGGGCAGGGCGACGGTGCCCCGCACCATCTGGTCGGCCTTGCGCGGATCCACGCCGAGCCGCACCGACAGATCAATGGTCTCGTCGAACTTCGCTGGAGCGAACGTCCGCACCATGTCGATGGCCTCGGCGGGCTCGTGCATCATCTGCCGGTCGTACCGTCGGGTGGCCTCGGCGTACTTCTTCCCTGACATCTCGTCTTCTCCTGCTGTGCGGGCCAGCTCAGCCGGCGACTTCGATGCCCATCGACCGCGCGGTGCCGATCACCTGCAGTTTGGCGCTCTCGAGATCGCGTGCGTTGAGATCGGGCATCTTCGTCGTGGCGATCTGGGCCACCTGGGCCTCGGTGATGTGCGCCACGGTCTCGCGGCCGGGGTTCTCGGCCGCCTTGTCCAGACCTGCTGCTTGGCGCAGCAGCACCGAGGTCGGCGGTGTCTTGGTGATGAACGTGAACGACCGGTCCTCGAAGATCGTGATCTCTGCGGGCACGATCGTGCCGCGCTGGCTCTCGGTCTTGGCGTTGTACTCCTTGCAGAAGTCCATGATGGCCACGCCGTGCGGTCCGAGCGCCGTGCCCACCGGCGGCGCCGGCGAGGCCTGTCCGGCCGGGATCTGGATCTTCACCACCGCGCTCACCCGCTTGCGGCCTGCACCGGGTCGTGCCGGGCTGTCTGCCATCAGATGCTCCTTGAGGCTCAGATCTTTGCGACTTGGACGAAGTCGAGCTCAACGGGAGTCTCACGGCCGAAGATGTTCACCAGCACCTTCACCTTCAGCTGCTCCTCATTGATCTCGATGACCTGACCCTGGAAGTCAGAGAACGGGCCTTCCTTGATGCGCACGCCCTCGTCGATCTCGAAGATCATCGACGGCTTGGTGCGGCGCGGCATCTCGGGCCCGTCGTCGGGCTCGGCCAGGAACGCCTCCACCTCCCGGCGGCGCAGGGGTGACGGCTTGCCGCCGGGACCCGCGTACCCGGTGACTCCCGGCGTGCTGCGGATCATGTGATGGGCCTCATCGCTGGGACGGCAGCGGATCAGCAAGTAGCCGGGAAAGACCTTCTTCTTGGCGACGACCTTGCGGCCGCCCTTGAACTCGATCACGTCCTCCATCGGGATCGCGACTTCGAGAATCTGCTCCTCCATGTCGAACGTGCCGATGCGGGCCTCGAGGTTCTGCTTCACCTTCTTCTCGTAGCCCGACTGCGTGTGCACGACAAACCAGCGGCCCGGCCGGTCGTACGGCGACACCCGCTTCGCTTCCGGCTCGTCAGCAGCGAGCAGCTCATCCTCGGTGAGCACGTCGACGAAGCCGCCCTCCTCGGCGATCGCATCGATCGCGTCCGCGGCGCCGGCATCTGCGATGCCCGCTGCGTCGGCAGGCTCGGCGCCCGGTCCCACCAAGGTGGTTGCCGTCTGGGAGCTCAGCAACCGGCGGGCGGTCGCCATCGGGTCGGTCTCGGGCTCTGCGGAGGAGTCGGTCAGGTCACTCATGTTCGTCAGTTCAGATGCTCGTCAGTTCACGTCAAACAGGCGCAGGACGCCTTCGCCCAGTATCCAGTCGAAGCCGGCGATCATCGCCGTCAGGATCACGATGGTGATGAACACCACGATGGAGTAGTTGACGATCTCGGCGCGGGTCGGCCAGATCACCTTCTTCAGCTCGGAGCGGACTTCGCCGACGAACTGCGCCGGTCCAGCGCGCTCGGTGGTCGGCGATGCCGATGCCGCTTGTCGCCGCTCGCGCCTGCCCGCGGGCGTGCCTTCAGCGGTCATCTCGCCTTGGCGCTGCAGGTGACGGCGTGTCCGCCGGTTCATGGCCATCGGGGATATCTCCGGCCCGGGGGTTCGTTAGGGACTTGTCTTCGGGGGCTTGGGCATGGTCAGTCCGCCGGGCTGACGGTCCAGACCGGCGGGGGCGCAGGGCAGGAGGGACTCGAACCCGCAACCGCCGGTTTTGGAGACCGGTGCTCTACCAAATTGAGCTACTGCCCTCAGCGTCGGTGCATCGCGCGCGATGCACGGTTGACACTCAGTGCGGGCCTTCTTGGCGAATGTCCGCCGCAACAGGCTACCGGCAGCGATCTGGCTCGCGTCCAGCAGAGTCTGGTAGCGGGACTGGGACTCACTGTGCCCCAGGCCCGCAGCGAAGCTGCGGCGCATCAGGACCTCACGATCCTGCGCCTGCGGTAGCGGGACTGGGACTCGAACCCAGGACCTCACGATTATGAGCCGTGCGCTCTGACCAACTGAGCTATCCCGCCTTGCGGGCCGCAGGGTAGCGGCGAGCCCCGTGCCGGAATCGAACCGGCGACACCAGCCTTACCATGGCTGTGCTCTGCCTACTGAGCTAACGGGGCGACGCTCGTGCGCCATCGCCAGCGATGTGCGCCGAACAGTGTGGGGTCCGGAGTGTATCTGCGACCCCCCGGTAGCTTCGCTGCCATGCGAACCCGGCTGGCCACGATGGCCGATGCCGATGCGATTGCGGCGATCTACAACCGCGAGGTCACTGACGGCACCGCGACGTTCGACATGGTTCCGCGCACGCCGGCAGAGCAGGCCGCCTGGATGCGGGACCACTCGGGTGCCTACCCGTGCATCGTGGCCGTCGCAGGCACCGACGACGCATCTGTCAGCAGCGCCGCCGACGGAACCGGCCCCGAAGTGCTGGGCTGGGCGTGCCTGTCGCCGTACCGCACCCGGCCTGCGTACTCGACCAGCGTCGAGGACTCCATCTACGTGCATCGCGACCATCACGGTCGCGGCGTGGGCAGCCTGCTGCTCGGCGATCTGGTGGCACTTGCCGACGACCACGGCTTCCACGCAGTGTTCGCTCGGATCGCCGACGCCGGCGCTGCCTCGGTGGCGCTGCACGCCAAGCATGGCTTCGAGCTCGTCGGCGTCGAGCGAGAGGTGGGCCGTAAGTTCGGACGCTGGCTCGACGTGACGCTCATGCAGCGCCTGCGGCCTACCTAGAAGCGCGCCCGACCCGGCCTGGCGGCCGACCTCAGAAGTGCCAGGGGAATTGCTCGTATTCGGGATCGCGCTTCTCGAGGAACGCGTCGCGGCCTTCGGCGGCTTCGTCGGTGCCGTAGGCCAGGCGGGTGGCCTCGCCGGCGAACACCTGCTGGCCCACCAGGCCGTCGTCGACGAGGTTGAACGCGAACTTGGCCATGCGCTGGGCCGTGGGCGAGCGGGACACGATCTCGGCCGCCCACTCCAGCGCCACCGACTCCAGCTTGATGTGGGGCACCACCGCGTTCACGTCGCCCATGTCGAAGCGCTCCCATGCGGTGTAGGTGCGGCCGAGGAAGAAGATCTCGCGGGCCTTCTTCTGGCCGATCTGGCGAGCCAGGTAGGCCGAGCCGAAGCCGCCGTCGAAGCTGGCCACGTTGGTGTCGGTCTGGCGGAAGCGGGCGTGCTCTTCGGAGGCGATCGTGAGGTCGCACACCACGTGCAGGCTGTGGCCGCCGCCGGCTGCCCAGCCGCTGGCCACGCAGATCACCACCTTGGGCATCATGCGGATGAGCCGCTGGCACTCCAGGATGTGCAGGCGCCCGGTGCGGGCCGGGTCGATGTCGTCGGCAGTCTCGCCGTCGGCGTAGCGGTAGCCGTCCTTGCCGCGGATGCGCTGGTCGCCGCCCGAGCAGAACGCCCAACCGCCGTCGGCGGGCGCGGGGCCGTTGCCGGTCAGCAGGATGCAGCCCACATCGGCCGTCTGCCGGGCATGGTCCAGCGCCCGGTACAGCTCGTCGACGGTGTGAGGGCGGAAGGCGTTGCGCACATCGGGCCGGTCGAACGCAATGCGAACCGTGCCGTGTTCGTTGCTGCGGTGGTAGGTGATGTCGGTGAAGTCGAACCCGTCGACGTCGCTCCAGCGCGACGGGTCGAAGATGTCCGAGACGTGTGGCAAGAACGGCATGGGGAATCCTGGGCCGGCGGCGTGAGGACAGGTGAGGGCACGGTATTGGGTCGAGCCGTGGTTCCAGCCGTTGCCGGGCCCCGACCGGGAGGGCAACGGCGTCGGCGGCCTGACCCGGCCCGGCCCGACGGCCGTGAAAACGGCGACAGCGGCGGCGGCCCGCCTGTGGGGCGGCGTGCGAGACTGCGGGCCGATCATCGGGGGACTGTCCCCGACTCACGCGCTCACCGAAGGGACAGGGATATGAAGTTCGGACTCAGGTACTGCAACACCGGCAAGTTCGCCACCGACACGGCACTCGCTACCGAGCTGGTGCAGGCGGGTGAGGCCGCGGGCTTTGAGTCGGCGTGGACCGTGGAGCACACGGTGATCCCGTCGGGCTACCAGTCCGCATACCCCTACAGCCCCGACGGCAAGATGGCCGGCGGCGTCGAGGACCTGCTGCTGCCCGACCCGCTGATGTGGATGGCGTACATGGCGGGCGTGACCTCCACCATCAACTTCGGCACCGGCATCCTGATCGTGCCCCAGCACAGCCCGGTGGTGTGCGCCAAGCAGATCGCCACGCTTGACCACATGTCCGGCGGGCGGGTGCTGCTGGGCATCGGCGTGGGCTGGATGCGCGAGGAATTCGACGCGATCGGTGTCGGTGATCACTTCGACGACCGGGGCCGCCGCACCGACGAGTACGTGGCGGCCATGCGGGAACTGTGGTCGGCCGATCGGCCCACCTTCCACGGCGAATTCGTGAACTTCGATGCGGCGTACTGCCGGCCGCAGCCGGTGAACGGCTCGGTGCCGATCATCGTGGGCGGCGACTCCAAGGTGGCGGCCCGGCGGGCGGGACGGCTCGGCGACGGCTATTTCCCCGCCCGGGGAGCGCCGTGGGACCTGATCGATCTCGCCCGCCAGACAGCCGCCGAGCACGGCCGCGATCCCGATGCGCTGGAGATCACCGTGCAGTTGCCCGCCGATCTCGACGAGATTCCGGAACTGGCCCGCCGCGGCGTCAGCCGGATTGCCGTGCCGGTGTCGCCGATGGCCGGCCTGCAGACGGTCATCTCCACGCCCGACGACGCCAGCGCCTGGGCCGAGACCATCGAGCGTTTCGCCGACTTGTAGTTGCCCTGCGCTGATGAGGATCGAAATAAATCGAAATCCATCAAAAAGACTTCACAGCTATCTTGCGCAACGGCGGGACGGACCCGGGTTATCGCACTGAGCCGTGCACCCGGGATCCGTCCCGCTCGCATCGCGCGATGACGCCAGCGTAGACGCGGCGGGATTGCTAGCAGAAACGGAATTCGGCGAGGTCGTCGCGGGCGTACTGGTCGGGCAGGGCGACCTCCCAGACGAGGTAGGCCTTCATGGCGGCGCGGGCCACGTCGGCGTCTTCGGGGTCGTAGGGCAGCGGCGGCTGGCGTGAACGGATTGCGGCGGCAGTCTCGTCGCCCGCATCCACGACCAGATGCGCATCGTCGAGCCAGCCCGGCTCGAGCACGCATGCGTCCCAGCCCATCTGGATGAGCCACGACGCGGTCATGGTGGCGCCGATGCCGTCGCCGTCGGCCAGCACCACCCGGGCCCCGCGGGTCACCAGGTATTCGTCGGTGGCCTGTACGAGCTGGCCGCCGGGAGCGCCGACTGCACCGGCCAGGTGCCCAGCGGCGAACTCCTCGGGTGTGCGCACGTCCATGAAGTAGGTGGTGCGGGCCGTGTCGGCCAGCCAGTCGTCGAGCTGCGCCCGATCAATGGTGCGCACGCCGCAGCGCTCTGCCACCGCCTGGGCAGCCGCCTCGGCTTCGGCTCGACCACCCTCGGTGGGCTCGGGAGCCAGCTCGTCGCGGCCGTGTTCCAGTTCGAGCCCGGCCAGCTCCCAGCCCATCGTGCCGTCCTTCAGCGCGTACACGGCATTGGGCAGACCAGCCGAGCGCAGCGACTGCGCGCCCATGATGCTGCGAGTCCGGCCGGCGCAGTTGACGACCACCGTCGTCCCGCCGTCAATGAGATCATGCACCCGGCGCACCAGTTCGCCGCCGGGGCACGATCGGCCGGTCGGGATGCTCATGCGGTTGAACTCCCGGCGGGTCCGCGAGTCCAGCACTACGACATCGCGATCGGTCGCCAGCCAGCCGTCCAGCTCAGCGGCGGTCACGTGCGGTGTGCCGAAATGTTCCTCCACCAGCTCGCCGAACAGCTTGGACGGCACGTTGATGCCCGAGTACAGCTCGCCGCCCGCAGCAGCCCACGCGTCGATGCCACCGTCGAGCACCGCCGTGTCGGTGTAACCGAGCACGGTCAGCTCCAGCGCCACTGCCGCAGCCTCTCCCCCACTGTCGTCGCAGACCACCACCGGCGTACTCCTGCGCGGGATGCGCGCTGCCACCTCCAAACCGACGTGGCTCAGCGGCAGGTTGGCCGCATACAGCAGGTGGCGTTGGGTGAACTCGGTGGGCTCGCGGGCATCCACCAGCGCAAGCTCGGTGCCGTCGCCGCGCAGCAGGCCTCGGTGCAACTCCATCAGCTCGCCCGCCGAGATGGTGCGTACCTCAGCCATCACACCTCCCTCGAGACCGGGCCACGCCGCCTCACTGGCGACTCAGCCATCGGCCGCCGTAGCCGGAGCCGCCGACGCACGGCAATGACGCTCAGGCGGCGGCGGTCGACGGATAGCCCGGACGGGCCTCGACGATGCTCGACGAATCGGCGAACACCTTCCACTCGCCCGCCTCCGCATTCCAGTAGCGGCGGCCGGTCATGTTTTCCATCGCTAGGCCGTAGCAGTGGAAGTTGGTCGACGCGCCCTCGATGTGGATCGAGTGGATGTCGTGGCCGAGCATCGCGACGCCGGTGCCGCGCTCGACCAGGGTCTCTCGCTCGACGTGCGGCTCGCCCTCGCCTGCGCAGCAGTCGTAGAAGCGGTTCAGCTCCTGGCCGCGCATGCCCACGATGACCGCCCAGGTGAGGTGCTCATGGGGCGGCGCCGAGGTGCCGACGCCGACGCTCTGGACATACAGCGCGAGCGTGCCATCGTCGTTCTGGGCGAGCCGGTAGTTGAACGAGCCGCGCTCCCCGTCAGGCGGCGGGAAGTCCTCGGCGGGGAACAGGTGCTCGTGGGCGGCCAGTTCCAGCAGCCGTTCCTTGATGCGGGCGATGCCGGCCCGGTCGATGCCGCCGTGCTCGCGGCCGTGCGCATCGATCTTGGCGATGTCGTCCATGGCGTCGGCGACTGCGGCCGCTCGCGCCGCCGCCAGATCTGACACTTGCTCTTCGGCGGTACCGGATGCGCTCATGGGCCCATCCTTTCAGAACAGCGTGAGGTACTGATCGACCTCTCCGGAGGTGACCACGCTGTGGTGCGCCAGGAACTCGTCCTTCTTGGTCTTCACGAAGTAGTCCCGGTACGGGCCCTCAGCGGTGTCGCCCAAGCCGGCCCCGAGCACCTCGCACCCCGCCAGTTCCTCGGCAGCGTGCAGCAGCGTGGGCGGCAGCACCGCGATTCCCTTCGCAGCCACCTCCTCGGCCGACATCGCATGCAGGTTGTCGACATTGGGATCGCCCGGATCGATGTCGTTGTCGATGCCGTCCAGCCCGCAGGCCAGGTAGGCCGCGAACATCAGGTACGGATTGGCGGCGCCGTCGCCCAGGCGGATCTCGATGCGGTCAGGCTCGGGGATGCGGATCATCTGGGTGCGGTTGTTGCCGCCGTAGGCCGCATAGGCCGGCGCCCAGGTGGCACCCGAGGTGGGTGCGCCCACGCCCATGCGCTTGTAGGAGTTGACGATGGGGCACACCACCGCGACCAGCGAGCGGGCGTGGCGCAGCAGCCCGCCCACGAACTTGTACGCCATGTCGCTCAGGCCCAGCCCCTTGGTGTCGGGCCCGCCAGCGGTGCCGCCGATGAACAGCGGATCGTCGGTGTCGGCGGTCCACAGGCTCAGGTGGGTGTGCAGGCCGTTGCCGGTCTTGTCGGCGAAGGGCTTGGGCATGAAGGTGGCGTAGCGGCCGTCGCGCTGGGCAAGGGTGTGCACCATCAGCCGGAACAAGATCAGCCGGTCGGCGGTGGTCAGGGCGTCGGAGTACAGCCAGTTCTGCTCGTACTGCCCGTTGGCGTCTTCGTGGTCGTTGGCGTAGTTGCCCCAGCCCATCGCATCGAGGTTCTTCGACACCGCCTCCAGGTGGGGCAGCATCCGGGTGAGCCCCCGGGCGTCGTAGCACGGCAGAGTCAGGTTGTCGCGGTCGTCCGCAACCGCCAGCGAGCCGTCCTCGTTGCGCACCACCAACGAGTACTCGGCCTCCACGCCGCACTTGAGCACCAGGTTGCGCTCTGCTGCGGCTTCCAGTGCTCGGCGCAGGATCACCCGGGGCGCGTACGGCCACAGCTCGCCTTCCACCGTCGGGTCGCACTGCATCGCGGCCACGTTCGGCTGCCACGGCAGCTGGGTGTACGACGCCGGATCGGGCAGGGCCAGGATGTCGGGGCTGGAGGGGTCCTGGCCCATCGGGCCGGCGGCGAAACCGGCGAAGCCCGCTCCGTCGCTCATGAGCCCGTCCAGGGCGCTGACCGGCACCAGCTTGGCGCACGGTTTCCCGTGCATCTCGGTGAACATGGCGTAGATGAACTCCACGCCGTCGGCCTCGGCCCGGCTGCGGATCTCCTCGGTTGCGTCAGTGCCGTCGCTCATGCCCTGCTCCCCCCGGCGCTTGTGACATTGCGGCCGTCAGTTCCCCTGCGGCCCCGCGCCGACAGTACTCAACGAAGCAGACGCACCCCGCAAGTGACCTTGAACAGAGGCCGGTCCACGGCGGCCTTCAGCCGGACTGGGCGCTACGGTGCGGGAGGCTCGACGGACGGGCGCGGAGAATCTCGGGCTGGGGCTTGGGGGAAACGTCATGTGCGGGATTGTGGGCTTGTTCTGCAAGACCGAAACGCACCGGCACGAACTGGGACGGCTGACCGAGGTCATGCTCGCCGAGATGGGCGACCGCGGCCCCGACAGTGCGGGCTTCGCGGTATACGACGCCGGGGTTCCGGGCCGCACCCGCATCACCGTGCTGGCGGAGGGGCTCGAGGTGGACTGGGGGCCGGTGGCCGCAGCTCTCGAAGGGGCCTTGGGCGCGGAGGTGACCGTCGAGGGGGTGCATGACCATGCGGTGTTCTCCACCGACGGCGACGGCCGCGCTGCACGCCAGTGGATCATCGACAACGTGGCGGGCACCACGGTGCTGGCCCAGGGCAACCGGATCGAGATGTTCAAGGCCGTGGGCTACCCGGACCTCGTCGCCGAGCGGTACGACCTGAGATCGCGCACCGGCACCCATGCCCTAGCGCACACCCGCATGGCCACCGAGTCGGCGGTCACCACCAACGGCTCGCACCCGTTCTCCACTGGTTCGGACACCTGCTTGGTGCACAACGGCTCGCTGTCGAACCACAACCGGCTGCGACGCTTCCTGGAGGGTCACGGCGAGTCGTTCCAGACCGAGAACGACTCTGAAGTGGCCGCCGGTTACCTCGCGTGGCGCATGCGTTCAGGCGACTCCATCTCCGAGGCTCTGGAAGGGGCGCTGGGCGACCTCGACGGCTTCTACACCTTCGCCATCGGCGTCGCCGACGGATTCGCCATTCTGCGCGACCCCATCGCCTGCAAGCCCGCAGTGGTGGCCGAGACCGACGACTGGGTGGCCATGTCGTCTGAGTACCGGGCCATCGCCCGCCTGCCCGGCGCGCTGGACGCCGAGGTGTGGGAACCCGAGCCGGCCCGGATCTACACCTGGAGCCTGGCGGCGTGAGCGGTGCCGTGCGGACGTTCGACCTCGCCGAAGCGGCCCGGCGCAAGCTGAATCAGGCACTGCACGAAGCCGCCGACGGCGAATCGTTCGAGGTGATGAATCCTCGCGGCGCCCACGCAGTGGCCTGCGGCATCACCGCCGACATCGAGGTGGTGGTGCGGGGCTCGGTGGGCTACTACGGCGCCGGCATGCACCAGCGGGGACGGTTGCTGATCGAGGGGAACGCCAGCACGGGGCTCGCCGAGAACATCATGTCCGGCGAGGTACGCATCACCGGCAACGCCACCATGTCGGCGGGTGCCACCGGCTGCGGGGGCCTGCTAGTGGTGGGCGGCAATGCGGGTGCCCGCTGCGGCATCTCCATGAAGGGCGTCGACATCGTGGTCGGCGGCAACGTCGGCCATATGAGCGCGTTCATGGCCCAGGCCGGGAACCTGGTGGTCTGTGGCGACGCCGCGGCCGATCTCGGCGACTCGATCTATGAGGCGCAGATCTTCGTGCGGGGCGAGGTGGAATCGCTGGGTGCGGACTGCGTCGAGAAAGAGATGCGGCCCGAGCACTCCGAGACGGTGGCACGGCTGCTGGCCGCCGCCGGCGAGGCGGCAGCCGGGGTCGACCCCGGCGACTTCCGCCGGTACGGCTCGGCTCGCCGCCTCTACAACTTCACGATTGACGACGTGGATGCCGTGGAGGCTGCGGCACGGTCCGGCGGCGGTGACGGCCAGTGAGCGCGACGCCGGGCGATGACCTCGACCCGGTCGCCGCACAGGATCCTGCCAACTGGCACCTGCGAGAGTCGTACACCTTCGACCGCAACGCGATCGCCGAGATCCGCCGGGCCGCCAACACCGGCATCTACCGCATCCGCGGCTGGGGCGCGAAGCGCCGCCTGCCCACGCTCGACGACCTGGTGTTCTTGGGCGCCTCCATGTCGCGCTACCCGCTGGAGGGGTACCGGGAAGCCTGCGGCACCGATGTCGTGATCGGCGAGGAGCGGGCGGAGCGCCCCGTGCGCTTGGAGATACCGGTCACCATCGCCGGGATGAGCTTCGGCTCGCTGTCGGCGCAGGCCAAGGAGGCGCTCGGTCTGGGTGCTTCGGCCGCCGGCACGTCGACCACCACCGGCGACGGCGGCATGACGATGGAGGAACGCGAGCACTCGTCGGTGCTTGTGTACCAGTACCTGCCGTCGCGCTACGGCATGAACCCCGACCATCTGCGGATGGCCGACGCCATCGAGGTGGTGGTCGGCCAGGGGGCCAAGCCAGGCGGCGGCGGCATGCTGCTGGGCCAGAAGATCACCGAGCGGGTGGCTGAGATGCGCACGCTGCCCACCGGCATCGACCAGCGCTCGGCGTGCCGCCACCCGGACTGGACCGGCCCCGACGACCTGGAGATCAAGATCGGCGAGCTGCGCGAGATCACCGACTGGCGGGTGCCGATCTACGTGAAGGTGGGTGCCGCCCGCCCGTACTACGACACCGCGCTGGCGGTGAAGGCCGGCGCCGACGCAGTGGTGGTGGACGGCATGCAGGGCGGCACAGCCGCCACCCAGGACGTGTTCATCGAGCATGTCGGCATCCCGACGATCGCCGCCATTCCCGAGGCGGTGCGGGCTCTGCGTGAACTGGGCGTGCACCGCCGCGAGGTGAAGCTGATTGCCGCCGGCGGCTTCCGCTCGGGTGCCGATGTCGCCAAGGCACTGGCGTTGGGGGCCGACGCAGCTTCCATCGGCACTGCTGCGCTCATCGCCATCGGCGACAACGACCCGGCATACGAGGCCGACTACCGCGAGCTCGGCACTTCGGCCGGCTTCTGGGAGGATTTCCAAGCCGGCACCGATCCCGCCGGCATCACTACGCAGGACCCCGAGCTGTCGGCCCGGCTCGACCCGGTGCTGGCGGGACGCCGTTTGGCCAACTACCTGCAGGTGCTCACCATCGAGACCCAGATCCTGGCCCGCGCCAATGGCAAATCGCACGTGCTGAATCTGGAACCCGAAGACCTGGCCGCACTCACGGTCGAGGCTGCGGCAATGGCCAAGGTGCCGCTGGCGGGCACCAGCTGGGTGCCCGGCGCCGACTGAGGTAATTCAGTGGCTTGACTCACGAGCGCATCACTACCGTGACGCGCCGGTGCGCCACCCCAGACACCGCTCTTGCAGGGAAGCGCCAGGGGGCGGCGCACTTGCACTCAGAACTATAGATGGTGCGGGCGGGCTAGCGGCCCTGCCACTGGGGCGGACGCTTTTCGGAGAACGCCCGCGGGCCTTCGATGAAGTCGGCGCTGTTGTTCATGGCGCGCACCGCCTCGTAGCGACCTTCATGAGCAGCCTGAACACCGGCCTCGTTGAGACCTTGCATGGCTGCCTGCTTGGTGGCCCGGATGGACATTGGCGAGCACTCCAGCACCATCTCGGCCCAGCGGCGGGCGCATGCGAGCGCCTCGCCCTGCGGGACCACCTCGGCGACGATGCCCATCTCTTTGGCTTCGGCTGCGGGCACGTGACGACCGGTCAGCATCATGCTCATGGCGCGCTTCAGACCGATGTGGCGCGGCAGTCGGTGTACGCCGCCTGCCAGCGCTGCGAGGCCCACCTTGGGCTCGGGAAGCGCGAGCAGCGCGTTCTCCGAAGCCACGATGATGTCGCACGCCAGTGCGATCTCGAAGCCGCCGCCCATCGCCACGCCGTTCACGGCTGCGATGACGGGTTTGTCGAGATCCCAGCGCGAGGTCAGGCCACCGAAGCCTGACGATGGCATCGCTGAACGGTCGCCGCCCTCGGCTTGGTACCGCAGGTCGTTGCCGGCCGAGAACGCGCGGTCGCCTTCCCCGGTGACAATCGCTACCCACAGCTCCGGATCGTTCTGGAACTCGTCGAACAGGTCCGACATCTCGGCATTGCCGGGCGGGTGCAGCGCATTCATCCGTTCCGGCCGGTTGATCGTCACGACGAACAGATGCCCGTCGCGCTCCG
Organism: Acidimicrobiales bacterium; assembly: GCA_965116715.1. Lineage (GTDB taxonomy): Bacteria > Actinomycetota > Acidimicrobiia > Acidimicrobiales > Poriferisodalaceae > Poriferisodalis. The sequence goes on along the minus strand of OZ220724.1, from coordinate 2,433,104 downwards.
CATAGCAAAACTCACCCATGCCGGCCGAACCTAGTGGTCAGGCCGCTGTTTCGCTTAGTGTCTCTCGAGGGGCGGCTGATGCAAGTTCGGCGGTACGACCTTCAAACGCTGCGTGGTGACATCTTCGGGGGCGTCACTACGGCGGTCGTCGGCCTGCCGGTCGCGCTCGCCTTCGGCGTGGCATCGGGTCTCGGCGCCATGGCCGGGCTGTACGGCGCTATTGCCCTGGGGTTCTTCGCCGCAGTGTTCGGCGGGACGCGCTCGCAGATCTCCGGACCCACGGGACCCATGGCCGTGGCCATGGCCGTGGTCATCACCGAGCATGCGTCGACGCTCCAAGAAGCGCTCACCGTCGTGGTCATGGCAGGGGTCATCCAGGCGCTGCTGGGCATCCTGCGATTCGGCCGCTTCGTCTCCTACACGCCCTACTCGGTGATCTCGGGCTTCATGTCGGGTGTCGGCATCATCATCATCATCCTGCAGACGCTTCCGGCACTGGGCGTCGAGAGCTCCGGCGGCGGCCCGCTCGACGTGATGCGAGCCTGGCCCGACGCCATCGTCAACCTGAACGCCAGCGCCGTGGCCATCGCCGCCGTCAGCTTGGGCGTGTGCATCTTCTGGCCCGCTCGTCTGCATCGCTGGTTCCCGGCGACGCTCGCCGCCCTCGCCATCGGGACGCTGATGGGGGTGCTGCTGTTGGGCGATGCCCCGGTCATCGGCGAGGTGCCGAGCGGGCTGCCCGAATTCGAACGGCCCCTCCTGTCGCTGGGAGTGTTGGCCGGCGCGGTGCAGCCGGCCATCACGCTCGCCCTGCTGGGAGCGGTCGACAGTCTGCTCACCTCGCTGATCGCCGACTCGATGACCCGGACGCGCCACAGCCCGAACCAGGAGCTGATCGGCCAGGGGCTGGGCAACATTGCCGCAGGCCTGGTGGGCGGGCTGCCGGGCGCCGGCGCCACCGTCGGCACGGTGGTGAACATCCGGGCGGGCGGCAGCACCCGGGTGTCGGGCGCGCTGCGGGCCCTGGTGCTGCTGGCATTGGTGCTGGGCGCGGGGAGCTACGTGGAATCGGTGCCCCTCGCGGCGTTGGCCGGCATCTTGCTGAAGGTCGGCTGGGACATCGTGGACTGGCGGTTCCTGAAGCGGATGCACCAGGTGCAGCGCGAGCACCTGATGATCATGGGCATCACGATGGTGCTGACGGTGGTGCTCGATCTCATCACCGCGGTGGCGATCGGGCTGATCGTGGCGGCCATGTCTGCCGCCCGCCAGTTCGAACGGCTGCAGCTCGACAGTGTGGTGTCGGTGCCGCTGCTCGACCGGGTCTTCTTGGGGGAAGACGCCGAGGCCGGCGACGCCGACGAGGTCGCAGCCGGCGGGTTCTCCGCACGGGTCGGGCTGGTGTCGCTGCGGGGCACGTTCACCGTGGCGTCATCGAAGAGCCTCATCGACATCCTGGGCGCGGACATCGCCGAGCACGAGGTGGTCATCATCGACTTCACCGACACGGTGTACATCGACGACAGCGCGGCGATGCTGGTCGAGTACCTCATCGACACTGCGGTGGAGAGCAACACCGAGGTCATCGTGATGGGTCTCAGCGGCGCGCCGGCAACCAGCCTGCGCGCGCTGAACGCGCTCGACAAGGTGCCGCGAAACCGAATCGTGCCGACGCTGGACAGGGCTCGGGCGGCTGCCCGGATCCTGCTGAAGCTGCCAGAGCCGGAATGAGCTGACCGGCGGCCGCAGCCGGACGCGCTCAGTCGGGGTGCTAGCCAGCGGGTTCGGCGGCGGGATCGACGTCTGTCTAGTCGGCGGGTGAGTAGATGGGGTGCGTCCCGAACTGGTTCTTGGTGACGGGCGTGCCGGTCTCGGCGAAGTATCCCGTGCCCCGCACGACCGAGTCGAGGTAGGAGGGCAGCGGCCGACGGATCATGTGCTCGGCGTAGTGCTCGCGCTCCGCGGCAGGCACATCGTCACGCAGCAGCGCGACCACCTTGATGCTGAAGTCGCTGCCGTGGTCCTCCTCGGCGATGCGCCATCGCACCAAGGCCGTGCGGGCGTCGGGCGGGCCGAGTACCAGGTCGTAGCCGGCGCCGTCGAACCAGTCGCAGAATTCGCGCTGGTAGTGGACGCCGCTGTAGTAGTAGACGTGATCGCGGCTGCGCGCGCCGTCCCAGACGTTCACCTCGTTGCGCTCGCAGAACGGATGGATGTTGGTGAGGTTGCCGGCCGGGCTGATGGCCGCCCACACGTCGGCGGGCGGAGCTGTCACCGCCACCCTGCCGATGATCGGCTCCATCATCTCGTACCCGTCGCCGGCGTGACCCTTCACGAGTGCAACGTCAGAGGGCGTCAGTTCGCTGCTGGTCGCTTCATCCATGCCGTCATTCTGGCCCTGCGGGCACGACGCTGTCTATTGCGCGGTTTCGGCAGCGCTGCACGCTCAGGCGGAGCGAGGCCAGACCACCGGATAGCGGTCGAGTTCCATCGTGGCGCCCGGTGCCAGCCCGTCCACGTGCAGCGCCTGCGCGGTGCCGATGCGAGGGTCGTAGCGCACGTCGGTGCCGATGTAGCGGGCGGCATAGCCCCGACGCGCCCGGCCCCGGTTTGCATTGCCCTGCGAGCCGTGCAGGATCATTGCCCAGAACGCCACAGCGTCACCAGGTTCGAGATCGAACGAGACGATGTCGTAGCTGTCCCGGTCGGCCTCGATGTCGGGCATGAGCTCGTAGTCGGGATTGCGCTCGTAGTCGTGGGCTTTGGTGGGCGCGAAGGTGCGTGGCTGGAACCAGCGGTCCCAGGCGTGCGAGCCCCGGACGTACTCGACCCGGCCGTTGGTGGCATCAACCGTGTCGAGCGCGATCCAGAACGACATGACCTGGCGGCCTGAGATAGGCCAGTAGGGCTGGTCGTTGTGCCACGGCACCGGCTGGCTGGAACCGGGTTCCTTGACGAACAGCTGGTCGTAGTACATGCGCACGACAGGCGAGCCGAACATGGCGGCTGCCAGCTCGCCGAGCCGGGACTGGGTGACGAATTCGGTGAACAGCGGGTGGAAGCGCCACAGATCCAGCGAGCCGAAGAAGCCGGTGGAGTCGTAGTTGTGAGCGGTGGGGCTGGGATTGGCCATCTCGTGGGCGACGCCCTCGCGCAGGCGTTCCACCCACTCGGCGTCAACGACGTTGCGCAGCGCCACCACGCCGTCGGTGCGGAACCGCTCGATGGTGTCGTCGTCGACGATGTCGTGTGCTGGTCGGTCCAGAACCGTGTCGCTCATCGTCGTCCCCTGTCGCCGATGCCGCCTCAACGGTGTCAAGTCAACACGATGCGCATGCTGCGTCGCCAGACTGCGATCAGGGAGGCGACATGTACGACGAAGACAGCAGCAGCGGTTCGGGTGCGATTCCGGGGTTGCCGCCCCGGCCGCACCGGGGCTGGACGTTCGACGAGCAGCCGGTAGGCAAGCGCTGGAGCACCAGCCGGCGGACCATCACCGAGACCGATCTGGTGGTGTACGCCACCCAGTTCGGCTTTGCCGAAGGGCTGTTCTTGGATGCCACGGCTGCCGAGCGCGCCGGCTACGAAGGGCGGCTCGTGCCCGGCAGCCTGGTGATGTCACTGGCCGAGGGTCTGGTCATCAGCGGCGGCGCGATCGCCGGCACCGGCGTGGCCTACCTCGGCGCCACCGTCGAGGTGAAGGGCCCGACCTTCGTCGGCGACACGCTGCAGGTGGTGGCCGAGGTGACCGCTGCCCGCCTGACGTCGCGTGGCGACCGCGGCATCGTGACCACCCGCAACGAGGTCTTCAACCAGCACGGCAGCCTCGTGATGGTCTACTCCCCCACCCGCATGATCCTCTGCCGCCACACCGACGAGTAAGACGCTCGTCAAATCCCCGAAGTACGGTCGGCGGGGTTCTGCCCACCATCGACGTGTCTCAGGGGGAAGCGATGAGCAGGTTCACAGGACGGGTGGCGATCGTGACCGGGGCGGCCGGCGGAATCGGGTTGGCCGCGTGCGAACGGTTTGCTTCTGAGGGGGCGTCGGTAGTGGCGGTGGACTTGGCCACGACCGATCTGGGCGCGGCAGTCGCGGCAACCGAATCGGCAGGCGGCGCGGCGCTGGCCGTCGGCGCCGACGTCACGAAGTCGGACGAAGTTGCTGGTTATGTGCAGGCGGCCATGGACAACTTCGGTCGTGTCGATGTGCTGTTCAACAACGCCGGCATCGAAGGCACCTATTTCCCGATGGTCGACTATCCCGAGGACGACTTCGACCGGGTGATCGCGGTCAACGTGCGCGGGGTCTGGCTGGGCATCAAGTACGCCGCCCCGGCGATGATCGCCGGCGGGGGCGGCGCCATCGTGAACACGGCGTCGGTGGCCAGCCTCTTCGGCTCCCGAGGGATCTCTCCGTACTCAGCCAGCAAGCACGCCGTGGCCGGGCTCACCAAGTCTGCCGCTCTGGAGCTGGCTACGTCCGGCGTGCGCGTCAACGCCGTGTGCCCGTCGCCGATCGAGACGCGCATGATGCGCTCGCTGGAGACCTTCATCGGCGGCGAGAATGCCGACGACATCCGTAAGGGAATGGCCGAACGAATTCCCGCGCAGCGCTACGGCGAGCCCCACGAGGTCGCCGCGCTCGTCGCGTTCCTGGCCTCCGACGACGCCAGCTACATCACCGGCAGCCTGTATCCCATCGACGGCGGCTTCAGCGCCGGCCGCTGAGGGAAGTCGGCGACGCAGGGGCGTCGCGGTTCAGGGAGTGCTAGGCGCTAGCCATCGCGGCGACGTCGCCCGAGACCTGCAGCGAGTGCGATGCCGACGGCAACCCCGACTCCTATCCCGGCGCCGATGTTGCCGATGAGCGCGCCGAAACCTACGCCTGCTCCGACTCCGACCGCGATGCCTGCACCCATTCGGCTTGCGTTCATGCGTCTTGCTCCAGTCGGCTGATTCGAGGCCGATGCTATTGAACGTACGCCGCCGCGTTGTCTCGCTCGGCAGGACATGTTGATATCTATTTCTTATCATAACTTGATATCTTTATCTTGATGCGAGCTGCCATCTTCGCTACGCCGGAGCCAGACGACGCTGATTTGGCGGTCATCGAGCACATCGAGCAGTTCCGGCGCGAGCTGTCGCACTATGTCGTGCATCGGCCGCGCCGGTGGTTCGGCCACCTGCGGCGCATGAGCTTCGCACGGGCGGTGCGAGGCTCCAACTGGATTGAGGGTTATCGCGCTTCGCTCGACGATGTACTCGACGCCATCGAGGACGAAGAACCGCTCAACACCGCTGAAGAGACCCGCCTGGCGCTGACGGGCTACCGCGATGCAATGACGTACGTGCTCTCGCTCGCGGAAGATGACGTCATCGTGGACGAATCGCTGCTGAAGTCGCTCCACTTCATGATGACCAAGCACGAGCTACGGGTTCGACCTGGCCACTACCGCACCGGCGACGTCTGGGTCGAGGACGAATCTGGGGAACGCATCTACGAGGCTCCTGGCACAGACCTCGTCGACGACCTGATGGGCGCGCTCATCGAATCGCTACGGCACGACAGCTCAGTTCCTGTCATGTTCCGCGCAGCGATGGCGCATCTCAACTTGACGATGATCCACCCGTTCCGAGACGGAAACGGGCGGATGGCCAGGGCACTGCAAACCTTGGTGCTGTCGGCGGAAGGCATCGTCTCGGCCGTGTTCTCCTCGGTGGAGGAATACCTGGGCCGCAACACCAACGACTACTACGCAGTGCTCAGCGAGGTAGGGCGAGGCAGTTGGCAACCACAGAACTCGGCCCGGCCATGGGTTCGCTTCATGCTGCGGGCCCACTACCGCCAAGCATGGACACTGCGACGGCGTGTCCACGAGACCGAGCAGCTTTACGACGGAATATCGCAACTCGTGGATCGTCATTCGGTGCCATCGCGGGCGGTCGGGGTCCTCGCCGATGCGGCTCGCGGCCGAAGAATCCGGCGCTCGATCTATATCCGGCTCGTCGGGACAACCGACGGCGACCCGATCTCCGAGCTCACCGCCAGCCGAGATCTCAAGGCGCTCACCGACGCCGGGATTATCGACGCTGTCGGCGCCGGTCGAGGCCGCACCTACCACGGTTCGCAGGAGCTGCGAGGACTGTGGCGGGATGTGCGCTCGAGTCGGCCACCGAGGGCCGAGGACGATCCCTATGAGACGTTCGCGCAGCAACGACTGCCCGGCATCGGCTCTGCCACAAGTTGATGGTCGCCTCAACGCTGCGCGCTGGTGGGCCGGGGAGGATTCGAACCTCCGTAGGCGAAGCCGACGGGTTTACAGCCCGCTCCCTTTGTCCGCTCGGGCACCGACCCCAGAGGTGGGCAGGCTACCGGCGCACCTGGCACCGACAGCACGACCGAATACGGCGCAGGTTCCAGGGCACGGGGCCTGATTCCGCTCGCTAGCAACCGCAACGCTTGCATCAGCCAGAGCCGTGTCGAAGCTGCCGCACGTCAGGTGTCGAGCGCCACGAGCAGGTGAGCGATGTCGATGTGACTCGAAACCGACTGGCTGCCGCTTCGTGTGTGCTGCGAGTCTCCGAGAAGGATCGGCGGCGAGAAGTGGCGTCTTTCGCGGACGACTTGCTGGGGTCCCATGTCGGAATGCTTCGTGATGTAGCCGTTGATGCTGTCGACGAGATCGGGAAGAGGGTCTTCCGCTGCATAGCCGATCATGAAGCCTGAGCTCTCGGCGTGCGCGTAGTTGCCGGTGACGAACCTCACGACGCCGTCGTGGACATACCTGCGAGGCCACGGGCTGCCGAGTGCGATTCGCTTGCACTCGATGGAGCGGCCTTCCTCACGCACCTCGATCCGCAGGTCTGGGCGAGTTGCAGTGGCCGCGCTCTGATGCCCGTGGAGGATCGCAGGCGTCAGATTGCGCCACTCCAAGTGCACCGTCAACAGTGCAAACCGCGACTCGCGGCGGGTGCAGTCTTTGCTCCACCGATACATCTGCACCGTGCAATCGTCTTCTGTCCAATTGCCTGTGTGCTTGCCGAACCGGTGCCATCCGTCACGTCGCCACTTGTACACCGCGGCCACGAGCAGCTCCTCGACGCGGATGTTCAGGTTCTGCGCGACCTCGTGCTGGAGCCGAACTGCGACCCTGCCCCTGCGGCGATCGCGCGCCGCCTCGAACCAACCCACTCAGCGCACCTCTGCGGTACCGCGAAGGATCGCGCTCGTGACTTCTCGTGCATCCTCACGAGCGGCACTCGACGACCAATAGCGCTTCTGGTCGGGTTTGATCAGCCTCACCGACATCCCGTCGAGCACCATCACTGACGGTTCGATGATCACCGCCGGCGATTCCCACTCGACCGAGGCTCGGCTGTCGGCTTGCAGGAACTGCTCGAGGATCAGCCGATCGTCTTTGTCTTTCGCGTCAGCGTGGCAAGCCACGACGATGAACCCCGACCTGCGTTCGGCCATCTCGATCGACCACTCGATGGCATGGCCTGCGCTGAGGACTGAGCCGAGGATTGTGGTGTACTGAGCCAGTTGCCGGACAGTCGGCGCCTGATACGCCTGCGAGCCCTGTCCGCGCCGATGCTCGTCGAGATGCAGATCCAAGCCATCTCGGATGAGGCCGATCTCGGCCGGTCGAATGTCGTATGCCGCGAACACCGCTTCGTCCAACGATGTGTGCCAACCCGTGCCGCCCCGAGCTGCGGTCGACGTGGTCTCCAGGATGCGACGCCGAAGATCGCCCTCGATGACCTGCATCGGAAACGCGAGGTACTCGTTGGGGTGGATCTGCTCGCGCTCGACACCCCACGAACTCGAGGTCATGAAGAACCAGTACCGGGCCAACGACGAGTTCAGCAACCCGGCGACAACCCTGAGGTCGTCGGCGTCTGCCGGTGGTCCCGATATGCCGAACAGGTCGTCCTTGAATGCTGCGTCAACATCGACATACGCCCCCATAGGGAATTCACCGAAGCCCTTTCGCATGACGATGTGCGGAGCCTCATAGAGCCGCTTGTCTCTGGGTCGGTGCATCACCGCTTCTTCGACGACGTCTCCTCGCTCCGTGTCGACCGTGAGGGCACCGACGGCGTCAGGCACCAAACGGTGCCAGCCGAGGATGGCGGATGCGTCGTTCTGATCCCCACCACCCACCTGGTAGCCCTCCCCAGACACCCAGCCCTTCGATCTCACGAGATCGCCGAGCGATGGAATCCTCTCCTGCAGGTGTCTGACGAACTCGAGATCACGGGGGCCTCCCCACAGGTGCGATTTCCACAGCGTCGTTGACGACTCCGCGAGTCCGAGCGGTATATCGCGAATGTTCTGCTGAGAGACGACGAAGCCGTCGATCGCCGTCGACAGGGGCGTCCGGCGAGGTGACAGGTGGACGAGCGGACGCGTTCGGTCACTGCGGCCCGAGCGTCCCAGCAGGACGCAGGCCGGGCTGAGCGCCGACCCGAACAGATTGCGTCGAACGGGTGAGAGATCAACGACGGTGTCGATCTCCAGTTCGGCGAACACGCGCTGGCGTGCGGTCACGGCGGCCGGGGCCCTGTTGTGCAACAGGCTCTTCGCCGGCAGGACCAGTCCAAACTCGCCGCCATCGTCGAGCATCTCGGCCGCACGCCACAGGAACACCTGCGCGAGCTGCTTGTCGGGAACCCGTAACTCCCTTCGCTCGAGGAATCTCCTCGCACCCGGGGTGAGAGCGCTCTTCCACGGCGGGTTGCCGACGATGAGATCGAATCGGCGGTCGGCTATCGAGTGGTCCTCGAAGAAGTCAGACACCACGAGGTTTTCGGACACAAGCCGCGGCAGCCGCGCAGTCCCCCAGACAGTCGGCGCATCCAACCGCTCGAGCAGTGCGAGATACAAGCCGAACGCGGCGACGCCGACAGCAGCAGGGTTCTTGTCCACGCCGAACATCGTGGACGTCAGCAAGCGCGACAAGGAGTCGAATGAGGGCTGTTGGCCGCTTGACGCGGCCCGGTAGGCAAGACGGCGAAAGGCCTCGGTCAGGAAGATGCCCGAGCCGCAAGCCGGGTCGAGCACCGTGGGCGTGTCGGTCGCGTCCCAGGGAATCAATTCGTCGAGCACCAAGTCGACGATGCTGCGCGGCGTGTAGTAGGCGGCGTCCTTCCGCTGACTCGATTCCAGCAGCTGCTCGTAGATCGAGCTGATCAGTTCGGGTGGGATGATGCCGAATTCGTAGGGCCAGAGCGCTCGTTGGCCGCTCGCGACATCGGCGCCGCTGAAGAACGCCTCGAGGTCGGCTAGCGCCTCTGGTGAATGAGGAACATCGCCCGCGGCAAGCGCGAATACATCGCCGTTGAACTGCTCTGCCAAGGCCTCGAACAACTGGAGTACGGCAGACCTGCCGGCCCGCAGGGCAGCCGAGTAGGAATCTGCCGAGCCCAGCAGCGCGAGGTGATCCGAAGTGAGGATCTCCCTGTCTTCGAGGTATCGGATGAAGATGGAGCAGCCGAGAAGCCTCTCGATCCCCCCGGCAGACAGTCCGCGCCTGAGCAGGCGACGCCTAAGGGAGCGGAGGTTGCCCAGGAGGCGCGCGTCGACACGCTGGCGACGGTCGAGTCTCGGTCCGTACGCGGCTGCCGTCTTCCCGGATTCCAGCCCGTATCTGGTGAACTCGTCCAGTACCGAACGAACTGCCCGGTCCCGGCGAACGCTCTTGAGCACGATGTCGCGGAGCGCACGCCCATCCAACTCAGCGTTGCCCGTGTCAGCTGTCGCGAGCGGTGACGCAACACAGTTCACTGCCCCAACTTCTGCGGAACTCGCCGCGATGAGCAGCGGCACCCTGCCGAAGTTCCACAGGCGTCGCTGGGTTTCGATGACGTCGTTGTTGGTCTCCACACTTGCGAAGGCGACAAGCGGCACGGCGCCCCGGAAGTACGCCGCATCGACCTCGCACTTCTCGCGCAGGTCCTGCCATACGTAATCGCGGGCGCCCCGGTCGCCCCGACGGCCCGAGACGAATCCGGGGGCATCGAGGTAGCCAAGCTGCTCGGCAGCGTTGTCAACAAGATCGAGTGCCACTCTTGATGAGTTCACCACAGGGAGTCTGATAGATCGGTCATCGCTGGACCTACGGATTTGTTCAGTCGCTAGCTTGCGGCCATGGCTTCATTCGATGTTGTCTCCAAAGTGGACATGCAGGAGATCCGCAACGCGGTGGATCAGGCGTCCCGCGAGATCGCCAACCGCTACGACTTCCGCAACACGGGCAGCGCCGTAGAGCTCGGCGAGGACGCCATCAACATGCGCTCGAGCACCGAAGACCGACTGACAGCGATGCGCCAGGTGCTCGAAGAGAAGCTGGTGCGCCGCCAGGTCAGCCTGAAAGCCGTCCACTACGGCAACGTCGAGGAAGCCTCAGGCGGAACCGTGCGCCAGACAGCGGCGCTGCAGGCAGGCATCTCGTCGGACCGGGCACGCGACCTCAACAAGTTCATCAAGGGACTCGGCATCAAGGGCGTCCAGTCGCAGACCCAGGGCGATCAGCTGCGGGTGATCTCCAAGAAGCGCGACGACCTGCAGGCCGTCATCGCCGAGCTCAAGGCCGGCGACTTCGACGTACCGCTGCAATACGAGAACTTCCGCGACTGACCCGGCCTCACGCTGTGAGCGCGGCTCAGGCGTCTGGCTGCTGCGCCAGGTGGGCCACCGTTCGCTCGATGCCGTCCGCCAGCGTCACACGCGGTTCCCACCCGAGATCGCGGCGGGCCTTGTCGATGCGGTAGTGCTTGCCGGCCACCAGGTACTTGACGGCGAACCGCGACACTCGGTCCTCGCCGTGGTTGCGTCCGGTCGCGGCGCCGACGGCCTCGAGCACGGCCGCTCCGGCGTAAGCGATCCAGAACGGCACCCTGCGGGTCGGAGGTGCGTATCCGAGCGCCGTCAGCAGCGACTCCACGAACGCATAGAAAGCCATCGGCTCGCCGTTGGTGACGAAGTAGGCCTGACCGTTGAGCGGCGAACCAGGCCCCATGCGCCGCTCGGCGGCGGCCACTGCGTCTGCCACGTTGGCGACGTAGGTGAAGTCCTGCAACTTGTCGCGCGATCCGATCTCACGCTTCAGACGCCCAGATTCGGCTTGCCGCAGGATGCTCGGAATCAGACGGGCATCGCCGGGGCCGAACACGAGGCTGGGGCGCAGGGCGCAGGCGTGCGTCGGCGAGTCGGAGCCGGCGAATGCCAGCACCGCTTGCTCGGCCGCGATCTTGCTGGCCGCATAGGGGGCTTGGGCCACCTCGGCATAGGGCAGGCGCTCGTCGCCGCCCTCGATGTCATGTCCTGAGAAGACCACGCTGGCCGAGCTGATGTGCACCAACCGCGCAATGTCGTGACGCTCGCACGCCGCCAGGACGTTCAGTGTGCCGCCGTGGTTGTGATGCCAGACGGTGTCGCCGTCATTGCGCCGGGTGCTGACCACCGAGGCGCAGTGAACGATGCTGTCCACACCTTCGGCGATCTCGGCCAGCGGCTCGGACTGGGCGATGTCGAGCCGGGCGTAGGTGACATCGCTGCGTGGCTGCGCGGGTTCCGCGATGTCGGCCGCGATGACCTCGTGACCGTCGCCGGCCAGCTCGTCCACGACGGCGTGGCCGATGAACCCGCAGCCGCCGGTCACCAGAATCCGTCGCCGCGGCTCGGCCTCCGCTGCGCGTGCCACGGCGTCGGGACTCGTCACGTGCGCGTGCCCTCAGGCGTGCGTTCCGAGCAGCCGATCCCAGAACGGGAAGATCGTCGCGTAGTTCTTGTCGAGGTGGCCTGCGTGATGGCGGTGATGGCGCATCACCCAGTGGTTCCACAGCGCGAACAGCGGATGCGGGAACACCAGGTTGGTATGCACGATCGTGTTGATCAGCCCGTGCACCGCCACGATGACCAGGAACGCCCACGTGCTGACCGGGCCGACGACTGCCACGCTGAGGAGCAGCAGTGTGATGCCGGCCACCAGCTCGACGGGGTGCAGATACAGGCTGTCCCGCGCCGTCGGGTACCGCACTCGGTGGTGCACGCCGTGGACGAGATGCATCAGCTTCGGCCGGTGCATCGCCCGGTGCATCACGTAGTACAGGACGTCGTAGATCACCAGCGCCCCCACCACCTGCGCCGCGAACACGGCAATGCCCGTTGTCTCAGCGGCGTACAGCCAGCGCGGCGCCACGCTGATCGCGACGGCGTAGCAGGCCAACGACAGGGTCCCGTTGAGCGCGATGTTGCGGTATCTCTGCGGGTTGGTCACCCGGATGGGCACGGGCGTCGCAGTGCGGTACTTGCCGAATCGTTGTGATTGGAACGCCCAGACGGCCGCCGCCCCCAGCGCGCCGATGGCCGAGAACACCACGACGAGCCCGCCGGCGACTTCGTAGGTCATGTCACTGCTGCCGTGTCCAGGCTGCCGGTCCGAGCGTCGCCCTCAGACGACGGCCGGTCAGATCGCTTCCTGCCAGGAGCCGTCACGCAGGCGGCGGATGCGCTCTTCCATCGGCGGGTGGGTGGTGAACAGGCCCTTGAAGCCCATCCGGCGGCCGGCCAACGGGTTGGCGATGTACATCTGGGCCTGATTGGGGTCGGCCAGGCTCGGGACGGTCTTGGAGGCCACGTCCAGCTTCTCGAGCGCCCGAGCCAGCGGTTCGCCGTCGCTGATCATGCGGGCAGCGGTGCGGTCGGCTTGGTACTCGCGGCTGCGGCTGATGGCCATCTGCAGCAGCATTGCGGCGATCGGCGCCAGGAAGATGAGCAGCAGGTCGCCGAGCGGGTTGCGGTCGTTGTCACGCCCCCCGCCGCCGAAGATCAGCGCCCACTGCGCCATGTGGGCAGCGAAGGTGATGGCCGTTGCAACAGCCGCCGCCACGGAGCCGATGAGGATGTCGCGATTGCGGATGTGGGCCATCTCGTGGGCCAGCACGCCGCGGATCTCGTACCAGCTCAGGTGGCGGATCAGCCCTTCGGTGACGCACACGGCCGCGTTCTTGGGGTTGCGGCCGGTGGCGAAGGCGTTGGGCTGCGGGTCGGGCGAGACGTACAGCCGGGGCATTGGCATGCCCGACAGCGTGGTGAGCTCACCCATGATGCGCCAGTAGTCGGGAAGCTGGTGCGGCTGGACTTCTTGAGCCCGCGCAGAGCGGATGGCCAGCTTGTCGCTGAACCAGTAGCTGCCGCCCACCATGACCAGGGCGATAATGACGGCGAACGTCAGACCGCTCTGGCCCCAGAAGCTGCCAATCCACAGGATCAGGCCGGCCAGCAGCGCCAGCAGGAACGTCGTCTTGAACGTGTTGCGCACTCGGATGGCACCTCATTTCCGAACCCGATGGAGACGATCCTCAGGCTAATGACGCTCGATCCGCCCGTGGTCGCGTGGCGCACGCCACCAAGCGGCTGTGTCAGTTCTTGGCGTCGACGAGGCGCCAGTCGTCTGAGCCCGGGCTGTAGCGGCCGCGGAAGTCGGGGTCGAAGGCGGCGGCCAGCTCTGCGGCCGTGCCGATGGAGGAGCGGTAGGCGTCGATGATGGCGTCCTCGGCGTCATAGTCGAACGGGTCCTGCATGCGCCGTTCCTTGGTGCTGCCGCGCCGGACCGGGTTCTCGACCAGCCATTGGGCCGTGAGGCCTACGGCTTCGACCACGCCGAGGGTGTCCCGGTAGCCCAGCTCGGCGATCATCAGGTCGGGCGACATGGCGCGGTGCAGCGATTCCTCTTCGCCGAGGAACGGGCGGGCAGGCGTGGCGAGTTCGCCGGGCAGGTTGACGATGTCGAGCTCGACGTCGAGGGCTGCGGCAATCACCTGGATGGTCTGGCGGACGGTCAGGGTGTGCTCGTCGCTGATGTTGTAGGCCTTGCCGGCGGCAGCTTCGGGATGGTCCACGACGAGCGTGAGGGCGTGACCGGCGTTGGGGCCGTATGCCGCTGCGCGCAGCGTGAGCCCGCCGTCGGCCACGATGATCCGCCGCCGGCCGTCGATGATGCGGCGCACGATGAGCCACTCGCGCGGGTTGATCTGCTCGGGGCCGTAGATGAGCGGGTAGCGGAAGATGGTGGCGTCGGGGTGGTGCTCGAAGAGGATGTCCTCGGTGGCGACGATCTTGGCCACCTTGTCGTTGGCGTCGTTGGTGGCACGCTCGGCAGTCTCTCGCAGCGGGGTGAGCAAGCCGCGTGGCCAGTTCTCAGCCGGCCGGGCATATCCCTTGTAGACGGGGATGCCGCCGACGGCGATGAACTGACCGCAGCGCCCCACGAAGTACGGCGCCAGGTCGCGCAGCCGCCCATACATGGCGTAGACGACATCGAACGTGGCGTTCCCGAGGGCCTCCTCCACTTCGTCGATGCGGAACGGGTTGGTGTGGATGTGCGGGACCTCGGGCGGGAGGGTGTCCACCTCGTGTCGCCCGGTGTGCAAGATCGACACGTCGTAGCCCCGCTCGACCAGACCGTTCACCACACCCGGCCCGGTCGGCCCGGTGCCCCCGATCACCAACGCTGTACGAGTCACCGGTTCATGCTGTCAGGTCTCGGGCCGCCACGGCAGCGTCAGTGGGGGTGGTAGCCGCTGTCGATGTACAGCGTCGGCAGGCCGAGGTCGCGGTACATGCGGACGTTGCGCATGTCGTCGTCGATGGCCAGGCGCGGGAGGTAGCCCTGTTCCTGCAGCGCTTCGGTCTGCTCGCCCTTGAACATGGGCGAAGGGCGGAAGTCGCCCATCGGGCGCATGATGAGCAGGTCCCAGCGGACCTTGTGCTTGACGAGCCAGTCGAGGGTCGCACCCGACACCCAGGTCGGTCGGGAGGTGAGCGCCACGACGACCAGCTCGGGGTTGAGCAGCACCAGCAGCTCGAACACCTCGTCGAGCACGTCGTCGTCGCCGACGTCGGCGAAGAACGAGTCCCAGTCGCGCCAGGGACCGTCGAGGTGATGCTGGCGGTGGGCGGCGTCGGCGAGCACCCCGTCGATGTCGACGATGACGCAGTCGCCCGGCGGCACCGGTCCGTCCCGCCACCACCAGTACGACGGCCAGTCGTCGTCCCGCGCGGTCATGACAGCCTCACTTGGCGCCGCCGGCCGCGGGTGCTCGGCATCGACTTGGCATATCACGGCCGCGACGCATGTCGGCGATCCCGAAGCGGGGCAAGCGAGACGTAGCGGCTCAGTCTTCGCTCGGGGCTTCCGCGGCCCGGGTGCGGATCTCCTCCACCACGCCAGCGTCGGCAAGCGTGGTGGTGTCGCCGAGCTGGCGGCCTTCGGCAACATCACGCAGCAGGCGGCGCATGATCTTGCCCGAGCGAGTCTTGGGCAGATCCGGAACCAGCACCACGGCCTTGGGCCGGGCGATCGCGCCCAGCTTGGTGGACACGTGCTGGCGCACTTCCTCCCGGAGCTTGTCGGTGGCGTCGTGGCCGCCGCGCAGGATGACGTAGCCCACGATGGCCTGGCCGGTGGTGTCGTCGGTGGCGCCCACTACGGCAGCTTCCGCGACTGCGGGGTGGTCGACCAGCGCCGATTCCACCTCGGTGGTGGAGATGCGGTGGCCCGACACGTTCATGACATCGTCGACCCGCCCGAGCAGCCACAGGTAGCCGTCATCGTCCAGCTTGGCGCCGTCACCCGCGAAGTAGCGACCCTCATAGGTGCTCCAGTAGGTCTCGCGGTAGCGCTCCGGATCGCCCCAGATGCCTCGCAGCATCGACGGCCATGGCTCGGTGATGGTCAGGTAGCCGCCGCCGCGGGTGACCGGGTTGCCGGCGTCGTCCACCAGTTCCACCGAGATGCCCGGCAGCGCATGGGTGGCCGAGCCGGGCTTGGTGGTGGTGACGCCGGGCAGCGGGGTGATCATGTGGCCGCCGGTCTCGGTCTGCCACCAGGTGTCCACGATGGGGCACGTGCCGCCGCCGATGTGGGTGTGGTACCACATCCAGGCTTCAGGGTTGATGGGCTCGCCGACGGTGCCCAGCACCCGCAGGCTGGACAGGTCGTGCCCTTCGACCTCGGCCGCTCCCCACTTCATGAACGTGCGGATGGCCGTGGGTGCGGTGTAGAGCTGCGTGACGCCGTAGCGCTCGAGGATGTCCCACAGCCGGTCCTTGGGCCAGGCCGCCCGGTCGCCGTCGCGGAATTCGGGGCGCGGCGTGTCGGGCGTGCCTTCGTACATGACCGACGAGGCGCCGTTGGCGAGCGGCCCATACACGATGTAGCTGTGGCCGGTCACCCAGCCGATGTCGGCCGCGCACCAGTACACGTCGGTCTCGGGGTTCAGGTCGAAGACGTAGCGGTGCGTGAACGCCACCTGGGTGAGGTACCCGCCGGTGGTGTGCATGATGCCCTTGGGCTTGGCCGTGGTGCCCGAGGTGTACAGCAGGTACAGCAGGTCCTCCGAGTCCATGTGCTCAGGCGGGCAGTCGGCGGATGCCCCGTCCATCAGGTCGTGGTACCAGTGGTCGACGCTGTCGTTCCACGACACGTCCTGGCCAGTGCGGCGCACGACGACCACATTTTCGATGGTGGTGGTGGCCTCAACCGACGCGTCGGCCGTGTCCTTCAGGCCGAACGGCTCGCCGCGCCGGTAGCCGCCGTCAGCGGTGATGAGCAGCTTGGCCGACGCGTCGTCGATGCGGTCCGACAGCGAGTCGGCCGAGAAGCCCCCGAAGACCACCGAATGAGCGGCGCCGATGCGGGCGCAGGCCAGCATGGCGACGGGCAGCTCGGGGATCATCGGCATGTAGATGCACACCCGGTCGCCCCGCTCGACGCCGAGGTCCTTGAGCACGTTGGCGAACTTGCACACCTCGTCGAGCAGATCGGCGTAGGTGATGGTGCGGGTGTCGCCTGGTTCGCCCTCCCACCAGTAGGCCACCTTGTCGCCACGGCCGGCTTCGACGTGGCGGTCGAGGCAGTTGTAGGAGACGTTGAGGGTGCCGCCCAAGAACCACTTGGCGAAGGGCAGATCCCACTCGAGCACGGTGTGAAAGTCGGTGAACCACGTGACGTGCTCGCGGGCCTGGCGGGCCCAGAACGCCAGCCGGTCCGCCGCCGCCTCGTCGTAGAGCGACCGGTCTGCAGCGAGAGCTGCCGATGCGAAGTCAGCGGCGGGCTCGAAGACGCGGTCCTCGACGTAGTAGTCCTCGATCGTCGCTTCGGTAGTCGAGTCAGCCATCGGTACCCCTGTCTCGTCGCGCTGCTGGTGTGGGTGTGCAAATCGGGCCGGCGTCGCGTGCGAGGCCCGATCCTGCTCAGCCAGATTCGCAGAGTAGTTGCCACCCGCTCGGCCGCTCACGGTCGGAACGCTCCAGCTCTTGCTGCGGACGTCAGTAGCGTCCGGCCGATGAGTGCTGCTGTGGAACCGACGTTGGTGGCGGCTCCGCACAGCGCCTTGGTCTGGCGCTTCGACGAGCCCACTGAGGCGATCTCGTCGGCAGCGGTGGGTGGCGGCATCGCGCTGATCAATTGGATCGTGAACATCGGTGTCGGCAGCGGCTACACCCGGATCGATCTGGATGCACACGCTGCAGAAGTCGCGGCTGAACTCGACCTGCGCGGCGACGGAACTGCCCTGTTCACCGCGGTGGACGTGGAGCGCTCTTCGAAGGCTGAAGGCGATGGTGTGGTGGTGCATGCCACCGTGGGGGTTTCGAAGCCAACATGGGCCGCCGATGGCGATGGCTCGGTCGACTCCGGCGAGATGGGAACGATCAACATCGTTGCGCAGCTGCCTGTCGGACTCGAGCCGGGCGCGGCAGTGAACGCCGTGATGACGATCACCGAAGCCAAGACCCAGGCGCTGGCTGAGTGCGGGATCGCTGGCACCGGCACCGCGACAGACGCAGTGGTCGTGGCGTGGCCGCTGGCTGCGCGTCGAGAGCGGTTCGGTGGCCCGCGGTCGGAGTGGGGCCAGCGGCTTGCCCTGGCCGCGCACGCGGCGGTGCGCGGCGGTGTGGCGGTGCGCAGCGCGTGAACGCAGGGCAGCCATGAGCACGATGGCACGACGCAGCGGTGCTGCGTCGTTGGGGCTGCTGCTGGACCGGGTGGCGGGAGAGCCGCCAGCACCTGTGCATCCCGTCGCGGCCTTCGGAACGCTGATGACGCGCGTCGAGCGGCTGCTCTGGGCAGATCGGCGATGGCACGGCCTGGCCTACGCAGCGATCGGTGTGACCATCGGAGCGGCCGCCGGGATGCTGATGCGCTCGACTGCCTCGGCGGTCGCACTGTCCGCAGCCGGACGGGAGCTGCGGTCGGTGGCGATGGGCATTGCCGATCTGCTCGAGGCCGGCGACATCGATGCGGCTCGCGCCGAGCTTCCCCGGCTCGTGGGCCGTGACCCCAGCGAGCTCGACGAGTCGGGCGTGGCAGCGGCCGTCATCGAATCGGTCGCCGAGAACAGTGTGGACGCCGTTGTTGCGCCGGTGTTCTGGGCGATCGTTGCCGGGGCTCCAGGTGCCACTGCCTACCGGGCGATCAACACCATGGATGCCATGGTGGGACGCCGCGATGAGCGATACCTCAGCTTTGGCTGGGCGGCAGCTCGGCTCGACGATGTCGCCAACTATGTGCCGGCGCGGCTCTTTGCCGCCTTGGTGGCAGTTCTGTATCCGCGGCAGGCGCGCGGCATCTGGGCCGCGATCCGGCGCGATGCCGCTGCGCACCCCTCCCCTAACGCCGGCGTCGCTGAGGCTGCTGTGGCTGCCGCGATCGGCCGGGAGCTGGGCGGGCCACTGCGCTACGGCAGGCGGCACGAGGATCGGCCGCGGCTCGCTGTCGGACCGCGGCCAGCCGCCAGCGACATCGAGACAACGGTACGCCTCGCTTCCCAGGCCGACTTGCTGCTGGCCGCGGTCGCTGCCGTCGCGTGGCTCGTCGCGCGACGCTGACTGCGGCAGCCGCCATGACCCAGCCCATCGCGCGACACAGGCGAGCGCCCTGAGCCCGCGCCGACATCTGCCTGCGCTGCGGAGGGGACGGCGACGCCATTCAGATAATCCGTGACGTTAGGTGGCCGTGACGGTCCACTGCTGAGTGAGCGCATTCGTGTCACAGCCCTCATCTAGGTTGAACGTATGTTCTCGCAGGTGCAGCAGGCGCTCGATTGCCTCACCGCAGCCCTCGACGGCGTCGAGGCGGCCCCGACAGGGGAACTGCGTCGCACGCTCGGGCTGGCGAAGTCGCTGCGCTCGCGTGTCGAGCTGCTCGAGACCAAGGCCGCGTCGGCGGTCGCGCAGCGCGAGCGCCACGGCGACGGCGGCGCAGGCCTGCTGAACCAGGTCGGCGGGCGGTCCCGCTCCGAAGCTGCCCGCAACGTTCGCACCGAGGCTGAGCTCGCTGAGCTGCCAGTGGCCCGTTCAGGTCTCGCTGAAGGAGAGATCAGCTTCGCGAACGCCGCCAGGCTCGCGCTGGCTTCACGCAAGACGAGCCCTGATGCAGTGCAGGCCGATGCCGAGCTGATCGGGCTCGCCAAGACTCTTCCCGACGACGAGTTCGCCCAAGCGGCGCAGCGCTGGACGATCCTGCATCAAAGCGCCGACGATCTCGCCGCGCAGCACCGCCGCAACCGACGCAACCGCCATGTGCGGTTCTGGAACGGCGAGGACGGCTCGGTGCAGATGCGCGGGTCGTTCGATGCCGAGACGGGCACCCGCATCCAGCAACGCCTGCGTCGCCAAGCCGAACAGCTTCGCCAAGCAGACCGCCGCCGACAGTCCCGGGCACAGCCCCCGCACGCCGCTCCCAACCGCGCAGAAGAGCACGGGGGCGGCGACGATGCAGGCACCATGCCTAAACAGGCCGTCCGTACCCGCGATCAGCGCATGGCCGACGCTCTCGACACACTCCTCGCCGCCCCCACATCCGCACTCCAAGCCGCACGCGATCCTGCAGCACTCGGCGCGCCGGAGCGCAGCGGCGACACCTACGGCAACCAGAGCCCCCAGCACACATCAGATGCCGCGCCGGTGCCACCCGGCGGCTCCAAAGCGGCCGAGATCATTGTGCGCGCCGACCTCACGGCTCTGATGGGCCGGCACGGAAGCTTCGCCGAGATCTGCTGTGTCGGTCCCATACCGCCCAGCACCGTGGGCCGGCTGGCCTGCAACTCCGACGTGTGGATCGAGATCTTCGGCGACACGCTCACACCGCTGTATGAGACCGCCGCCAGCCGAGCACCCACCGCCGCGCAACGACGGGCGCTGATCGCCCGCGACGGAGCGTGCATCGGCTGCGGCGAACCGCCGGGCGAATGCGAAGCCCACCACGTCACACCCTGCCAACGCGGCGGCAAGACCCGCCTCGACAACCTCGTGCTCGTGTGCTGGCACTGCCACGACCTCATCCACGACCACAACTGGCAAGTGACCATCGGCGGCGGCCGCTACCGGCTCGCACCCCCCCGACCCAGCACACCCGGCCCAACCCGCCCCCCAACGCAAACCCCAACACGAAGCGACCGAGCCCAGATCCCAGCGGCGTTCGCCCCAACGCAAACCCGAACAGCAGACTCCCCAGCGCCGTCCGCCGCAGCAGACACCGACCACACAGGATCCCTCGTCAAACCCGCCCATCGCCGAACCGCTATGGGAAGACCCCGCAGCCTGAGAGCGTCCGACGGTGGCTGTGAATCAGCGATGCAGGGCCTCAGCCGGCGCGCCACTCAACGGCCCAGAAGGCACCCATGCCGTCCGGATCCGTCAGCGCCGCTGCTTCGTCGAGCAGAGTCCGGGCAGCCAGCGCCCCGGCGGTTGGCTTGGCCCGGCTTCGCTGCCACAGGTTCCGTGCCGTCGCCGTGAGGTCATCGATGCCTGCGGCGGCCAGCCAGTCGGCTTGGGGGCTCAGCGTGGCGCCGCGTGGGAGCTGATCGAATGCCACTTCGCAGGTGATGTCGGCCGCACCCGGGTTGGCCAAGGGATCGTGCCCGCGTCGGTGGGCGCGGTAGGTACGCAACCACTCCGTCGCCGGGCGTGCCGCCAGCTCAGCGGTGGTCGGCACGCCGTAGTCGAAGACCAGCAACCGGCCGCGTTCAAGCAGACGCAGCGCCCGACGGACCCACACCGCCGCCTTCAACTGCAGCGGAATTCGCGCACCCGGCACGGCATCGGGCACCAGCGCATCCGCCATCGCCGCCGCGTCAGCCGGAGCATCCAGCAGCACCTCCACCACTGGTCCGGATGCGGCGGATGTGCCTTGGGGTTCGTCGGCTTCGGACGAGCCGCTGGATCCGCCGGCGCTGGCTCGCGACGAATCGGTCGCCGGACCGTCGCCTGTGACGTGCACCTCACACCAGCCGGTCGCCGAGCGTTCGAGCAGGCGGAACGGCAGATTGTCGAGCAGCTCGTTGGCAAGCACCACGCCGACCACCTGGCCCTCCGGGAGATTCTCCACCGCAAGCACAGTCGGAGCCGAGCCGGCGCGGGGCTCGTCGGCCACGGCGCCCACCGCCTCATCGCGCTGGTGGGCGACGCGTTCCACCATCACGTAGTGCAGCGACGAGCGGCACTCGCCTGCGT
The DNA here is from genome assembly GCA_965116715.1 of Acidimicrobiales bacterium. Classification (GTDB taxonomy): domain Bacteria; phylum Actinomycetota; class Acidimicrobiia; order Acidimicrobiales; family Poriferisodalaceae; genus Poriferisodalis. The sequence continues at coordinate 2,411,579 of OZ220724.1, read as the reverse complement.
GCTGCAGGATCTGGCAGCACAGCGTGCCGCGCCCGGCGCCGCCCTCGACGACTACGAACGGGTCAGGCCGTCCCAGTTCGTGCCACACGCGGTCCAAGTAGCCGGCGACGCACCGGGCGAACAGGGAACCCAGTTCGGGCGACGTAGCGAAGTCGCCGTCCCGGGCCGCAGGGCGACCGCCGCGCACGTAGAAGCCTGACGGTCCATACAGCGCCTCGTCCATGAAGGCATCGAACCGCATGATCAGCGCACGAGGACCCGCCACGCCCGACGCCGGTCGCCCAGCGGCACTGAGCACAAGCGGCTCGATTGACGACTATGTGGCAGGAGCCGCCGCACCTGACAGCGGGGCGTCAGCCTCGCCGGCAGACAGCTCGAATTCGTTTCGATCATCACCGAACAACCGCCCTACCAGCTTCGCCTGGCCGACTTCGAGCGCACGCAGCCGCGCTTCGATTTTCTCGAACCTGGCATCGATACGGACTTCCAGCAGGTCGATACGGGTTTCCAGACGGTCGATGCGACGCTCGATGCGCTGGGCGAGGTACAGCACGAGTCCTGCCAGGAAGCTGAACTGCACGATGACGATGGTGCTGACAAGTGCGGTTTCTGACACGGACACTGCTTCCAGTATGGCGCGCTGTCGCGGCACGGAGTTTGGACAGCCCGGTGATAGCGCGACAGTTATATCGAAATCAGTTGGATTTCAATGGCCTGCCATGGCTCGCAATGGCTCACAATTGAATTCAATGGTGATCTACGAGTCTGCTGGCAGTTGATCGAGGCCGTGTGCCCCGCCGGTGCTCAGCCGCCGAAGTGGAACGTGGCGACGTCGCCGAAGTGGCTGACGAGGCCGGGGAAGATCCCCAGCGCCAGCGTGGCGATTGCCGTGATCGCCAGCGCGGCGGCCAGCGCGCCCGTCATCGGGATGGGGCCGGGCGTGAAGCTCACCATCGTGGCCTGACGGGTCTCGGTGGCCAGGAAGCCGGCGCCATGGTCGTCATGATCGGCGTCTGCCGGTTCGGGACCCGCTTCGACCTCGTCGTCGCCTCGGGCATCCACGCCCAGCGAGACCTGCTCGGGCACTGGCTGGAACCACATCTGCACCAGCACCCGGGCGTAGTAGCCGAACGCGACCACTGCATTGACGGCGACGATGACGGCGAGCACCCAGCCGGCCGGTGTGCTGGCATCGGCCAGAGCCCGGAAGATCACGAACTTGGCGAACCAGCCGCCCGCCGGCGGAATGCCCGCCAATGCCGCCAGGAACAGCGTCATCAGCACCGCCATGCCGGGCGCGTAGCTGAACAGCCCGCCGTAGCTCGAGATCTCGCCAGAGCGGGTCCGCCGTGACACCGCTAGCACCACGCTGAACGCGCCCAGGTTCATGAAGGCGTAGATGATGGCGTAGACGATGATCGCCTCGTACGCGCCGGGCAGCACGTTCGTCGTGATATCGGTGCCCGGCACCCGCCACGCGTCGCCCTCGAACGCCACGGCGAACGGCACCAGCATGAAGCCGCCTTGGGCCACGCCCGAGTAGGCCAGCATCCGCACGATGTTGGTCTGGCGCAGTGCGATGAGGTTGCCCACCGTCATCGTCACCGCGGCCAGCACCCAGAAGAACGGCTGCACCACGTCGGCAGCCCCTTCGAAGGCCACGAACACCAGCCCGAGCAGCGCCACAAAGCCCGCCGCCTTCGACGCCACCGACAGGAACGCGGTCACCGGCGTGGGGGCGCCCTCGTAGGTGTCGGGCGCCCAGGTGTGGAACGGCACCGCCGACACCTTGAAGGCAAAGCCGATCAGCACGAACAAGATCGCCACGATGACGATCGGACTGGCGCCCTCCCCCGTCAGCGCAGCGGCAATGGTCCCGAAGTCGGTGTCGCCGGCCACGCCGAACACCAGCGACATGCCGTACAGCATCACCGCCGAGGCGAACACCCCCATCAGGTAGTACTTCAGGCCGGCCTCGTTGGAACGGGGTCCGCCCTTGCGCCACGCCGCCAGCATGTACGCGGGAATCGACAGCAGCTCCAGCGCCACGAACACGCTCACCAGGTCGCGCGAGCTGGCCATCATGATCATGCCCAGCAGCGACGTCAGCAGCAGCGTGTAGTACTCGTTCTCGTAGTAGTCGCCCTCGCGCACGTAGTCGACCGACATGAGCACGACCAGGTACCCGGCCAGGATGAACAGCGCCTTGAGCACCAGCGAGAAGTCGTCGACGACGTAGGCCCCGCCGAACATGGGTCGCTCGGCGCCGTCGGCTGCCAGGGTCAGAATCGGAACCAGCGTGGCCAGCAGGCCGACGCCGGTCAGCGTCGGCATCATCCGCTTGGCTTTGTCGTCGAACGCAATGTCGGCGACGGTCACCAGCGTGCCGACCGCCAGCAGGGTCAATTCGGGCGCGAGCGCGTGCCAGTCGAGATCCGGCCGCACAAACGCGAGAAGTGCCCCGAGGTTCATCATCGGCTCCCGACCGCTGCCTCGCTGATGCTCTCGGCGATGTTGATCGACACGTCATCGACCACGCCGAAGATCAGCCCGGGAACCCAGCCGAAGAGCACCATCGCGATGATGAGCGGCGTCCACGCCGCCCACTCGTAGCGGTTCACATCGGCGATGGTGTGACCCTCCCACTCGGGCTTGGGCTCGCCGAACGCACTGCGCTGGAACAGCCACAGCAGATAGCCGGCGGCAAACACCGTGCCCACGGCGGCGATCACCATGTAGGTGCGGAAGGTCTCCTCTGGCAGGCCCGCGCCGGGGTTGTAGGCCGACAGGATCGCCGGGAACTCGCCCCAGAAGCCCGCCAAGCCGGGCAGGCCCAGCGACGCCATCGCCGAGATGGCCAAGATCCAGCCCATGCGCGGCGCCGACTTCAGCAAACCGCCCAGCCGGCTGATCTCCAGCGTGTGGTAGCGCTCCTTCACCGAACCGGCCAGGAAGAAGAGCATCCCGGTGATGATCCCGTGGGCCACCATGCCGAACACCGCAGCATTGATGCCGATCGGCGTCAGCGTGGCGATGCCCAGCATCACGAAGCCCATGTGCGCCACCGAGCTGAAGGCGATGAGACGTTTCATGTCGGACTGCGCCAGGCAGCCCAAGGCGCCGTAGATGATGCCGATCACCGCCAGCAGGCCGATCCACGGCGCCCACGCCGCCGCACCCTCGGGCAGGAACGGCAGCGCTATCCGCACGAAGCCGTAGGTGCCGAGCTTCAGCAGGATCGCCGCCAAAATCACCGAGCCCACGGTGGGTGCCTCGGTGTGCGCGTCGGGCAGCCAGGTGTGGAACGGGAACATCGGCACCTTGATGCCGAACCCCATGAACAGGCCGGCGAAGATGATGGCCTGAGTTCCCCGGCCCAAGTTCCCGCCGGCGGCGTCGGCCAGCGTCTGCATGTTGAATGTGCCGTCCGCTGTGCCTGTGGCCGCGATTCCCGCTGGGTCCACGAAGTACAGCGCCACGAAGCTCACGATCATCAGCGCGGAGCCGAACAGCGTGAACAGGAAGAACTTCAGCGAGGCATAGCGACGGTTCTCGCCGCCCCACACGCCGATCATGAAGTACATCGGCAGCAGCACGACCTCGAAGAAGACGAAGAACAGGATGAGGTCCTGCGCCACGAAGGTGCCGTTCATGCCCGCTGCCAGGATCAGCATCAAGATCAGGAAGGCCTTGGCGTTGCCCGGCTCGGGGATGTGCTCCCACGAGTAGATCACGCACAGCGGGATGATCACCATCGACAGGATCAGCAGCGGCAACGACAGGCCGTCGAGACCCAGGATGTAGTCGGCATTGATCGCGTCAATCCAGCCCTTTTGCACCCCAAACTGCAGATTTCCCGCGTTGCCGTAGTCGAAGGCGAACAGCAGGTACACGCCGACCGCCAGCGTCGCCAGCGAGGCGCCGAGTGCGATCATCTTCAGCTCGAGTTCGCGGGCGCGTGGCACCAGCATCATCACGAGTGCGCCGACGACCGGCAGGAACACCGCGAGCGTCAGCGCCCAAGGTTCGAATCCTGTTGCATCCACTAGGAAGCTCCCTCTCGGTTAAGACACTGGGTGGTGGGGTTGCGGCGGGGGGTTATGGGGGTCGCCACGCCGGGGCGGTGGCCGGCGGCGGAACGCTGGGCGGCGGCGGGGCGGTGGCCGAGACTGGTCACAGGACGATCACGAACACGATGGCGACCACGGCCGCTGTGCCGAACAGCAGCGACCCGTAGTTCTGGACCTTGCCGGTCTGCATCACCCGCAGACCCTGACCGCCGGCGTCGGCACCGCTGCCGAGCGCATTGACGGTGTTGTCGATGGTGCCCTGGTCGATCCAGCGGTACACCCAGCGGCCGCTGTCACGTGCCCCCTCGCCGGCAGTGTTGACGACCTTGTCGATCACGTTGTTGTTGACCCAGTTGGCGGCCCGGGCAATCGGCGCCTTGATCGAGCCCACCACGATGTCGGTGTAGAGGTGGTCGAGGTAGTACTTCTGCTCGAGGAACGTGTATCCCGCCTTGGCATAGCGGTTGCGCTCGGTCAGCCCGTGCGGCCCGGTGTTGCGCCAGAAGTACATGAACGTGATGGCGATGCCGGCCAGCGCCAGCGCGAGGCCCGCCAGCGCCAGCCACAGCGACGGATCGGGATGCGACAGCCCGATCGCATTCAGGTAGTGCGTGGGCTCGGCGTAGGTCTGCACGAGATGCGCGAGGCTTTCGAGACCGAAGAGCTCGAGCACCGGCGTCGGCAGGTTGAACGCTCCCGCCACCACCGCCATGACCGCCAGAATCCACAACGGCACCGTCATCACCTTGGGCGACTCGTGCGGATGTCCGTGACCCCGGTACTCGCCCCAGAACGTGTACCAGATGACCCGGGTCATGTACGCGGCGGTCAGCAGCGCCACTACGCAGCCGAAGAGCAGCATGAGCGGGTACCTGCCCAAGAACAGGAACGAATCAGGCTGGTGTTGGCCCGCATACGCCCCCAGCAGGATCTCGTCCTTCGACCAGAAGCCCGCGAAGGGGAACACGCCCGCCAGCGCCAGCGTCGAGATCACGAATGTCTTGTAGGTGTGCGGCATGTACTTGCGCAGACCGCCCATCTCGCGCATGTCGAAGGTGTGGTGCGCCGCATGGCTGACCGAGCCGGCTCCCAGGAACAGGCAGGCCTTGAAGAACGCATGGGTGAACAGGTGGAACATGGCGGCAGTCCACGCACCCACACCCAGCGCCATCACCATGTAGCCGAGCTGGCTGACGGTGCTGTAGGCCAGCACCTTCTTGATGTCCCACTGGGCGAACGCCAGCCCGGCGCCCGCCAGCGCAGTGAAGCCGCCGATGAAGGCCATCAGGTTGATCGACGAGGTGCCGATGGAGAAGCCCTCGTAGAAGACCGGATACAGCCGGCCGATCATGAACACGCCCGCCACAACCATCGTGGCCGCGTGGATCAGCGCGGACACCGGCGTGGGCCCGGCCATGGCGTCGGGCAGCCAGGTGTGCAGCGGGAACTGGCCCGACTTGGAGCACACCGCCGCCATCAGCGCGATGGACGCCATCAGCAGGGCGAAGTGGACCTCGCTGCCCATCTCGCCGACGGCGCGGTTGATCGCGTCGATGTCGAACGTGCCGAAGGTGCCGAACAGGATGATCACGCCGACCAGCAGGCCGATGTCGCCGACGCGATTGGTCAGGAAGGCCTTCACGGCCGCGTCGGTGTTGGGGCGTTCCTCCCACCAGTGCCCGATGAGCACGAAGCTGCACACGCCCACCAGCTCCCAGCCCACGATCATCTGGACCAGGTTCTGGGCCATGACGAAGAAGAGCATCGAGGCGGTGAACAGGCTCAGGAAGGCGTAGTAGTGGATGAACCGCCGGTCCCCCTTGACGTACTCGCTGGAATAGATGTGCACCAGCAACGAGATGGACGTGACGACCACCAGCAGCAGCACGGTCTGGCCGTCCACCAGCGTGCCCACTGCGAAGTCGACGCCGCCGCTCGACCACCAGCCGTCCACCTCAGAGATCACGGGCTCGGTGGTGGCGTAGCCATGCCCCTCGCCATAACCGTCGTCTTCGGCCGCGAGATGCAGGTCACCGTCGACGCCGGCGGCTGCCGATGCGCTCAGTCCCTCGTTGACCGCGATCTGGGCGTGCTCGGCGTCGGTGGACTTGGACGAGGTGCTGTCCTCCACCCGGGTGATCCACGACACCGCGGCGATCATCGAGAGGATCCACACGATGCCGACTGCGGTGATGCCCACCTTCTGGACCCGCCGGACGCCGATGACGCTGCGACCGAACAGCAGGATGACGACGAAGGAGATCGCCGGGATCAGCGGGATGAGAAAGGCGTTCTCAAGAATCCACATGCGCCAGCGCTCAGCCCTTCATCAGGTCGAACTCGTCGACCGCGATAGATCGGCGGTTGCGGTACAGCAGCAACACGATGGCGAGGCCCACGCCGACCTCGGCCGCTGCCACCGCAATGATGAACAGGGCAAACACCTGCCCCGACACCACGTCGTGCTGCAGCCCGAACGCCACCAGGTTGAGGTTGACGGCGTTGAGCATCAGCTCGATCGACATCAGCACCATGACGCCGTTGCGGCGCGCCAGCACGCCATAGACGCCGACGGCGAACAGCACCGCACCGAGCAGCAGGAACTGGTTCAGCAGCATCAGCCGACCTTCCTGGCGTCCAGCGCAGTCGCACCCACCGTCGTGGCCCAGATCACTGTTGCGTCCATCACGGCCCCCGCCTCAGTCCCTGCGCGCCAGCACGACGGCGCCGATCAGTGCGGCGAGCAGCAGCACCGAGACGGCTTCGAACGGGATGATGTATTGCGAGAAGACCGAGTCGGACACATCGGCCGTGCGGAACACCGTGTTGTCGGTGGCCAGCGAATCGGTGCCGAAGCGATCGATCAGGGCGTACACGGTGATGCCGCCCAAGGCCAGCGCCGACAACGCAGCCACCGGCCAGGTGGCCCCGGTCATCTGGGGTATTCGCCCGATCGGCGCCCGCGTCAGCATGATGCCGAACAGGAACAGCACCATCACGGCACCGATGTACACGAGCACCTGCGTGGTGGCAATGAACTCGGCCGTCAGCAGCACGTAGTTGGCCGCAAGGCCGCCCAGCACCATCACCAGGAACAGCGCTGCGTGCACGATGTTGCGCGTCGAGACCATGCCGATGGCAGCCAGCACGGTGATTCCCGCGATGATGCCGAAGGCGATGTTCTGCGCAACCATCGGGCGTCCTAGCTCCCTGACCCAGACGCGAGCTCGCGAGTGCCATCAGCATCGGCTTCGAGCTTGCGCGCCGGCGCAAAGTCGTCCAGGCCGAACTCGGGAACCTTGCGCACCTTCTGCTCCGAGCCGGGCTCGTAGTCACTGAACTCGGGCACGGTCTCCATCCACTCGCTGAGGCGGATCCGGTCGTGCAGCAAGTCGGCGATGTGCGGCTCGGAATACTCGTACTCGGGCGTCCAGAACAGCGCGTCGAACGGGCACACCTCCACGCAGATGCCGCAGTACATGCACAGCGCGTAGTCGATGTCGAACCGGTCGACCACGTTCACCGTGCGGACCGCGCCGCCGGCCCGCCGGGGCGGGGCCTTCACCTTGTGACCCTCGATGTAGATGCACCAGTCGGGGCACGAACGCGAGCACAGCATGCAGGCCGTGCAGTTCTCCTCGTGCAGCGCAATGACGCCCCGGGCGCGGTCGGGCGGCGCTTCCTTCTCGTGCGGGTATTGCACGGTCACCGATCCCTGCTGCGGGGCAGGGATGAGCGTGCGCATGCCCCGCTTGGGAAACAGCGTGCGCATGGCGGTGCGCGCCGTCACGCCAAGGCCCTTCAGCAATCCGGGGAGCTGCGGCATCTAGAGCACCACCTTGAAGATTCCGGTCACCACGATGTTCGCGAGCGACAACGGGATGAGGACCTTCCAGGCGAACTTCTGGAGCTGGTCCTCGCGTAGGCGGGGGTAGGTGAAGCGGATCCAGAAGATGACGAAGGCCACCAGCAGGATCTTCACCAGCATCACGACCGGTCCGAGCACGTTGAGCGCCGGTGCGTTGAAGTCGAAGCCGGGGATCCACCAGCCGCCCAGGAACATCACCGTGGCGAGCGCCGAGAAGGCGAACGCCGTGGCCACCTCGGCCATGAAGAACAGCAGGAAGCGGAAGCCCGTGTACTCCACGTGGAAGCCGCCGACGAGCTCGGTCTCGGCTACGGGCATGTCGAACGGCGTCTGGGTCAGCTCGGCTTGGGCGGCGATCATGAAGATCCCGAAGCCGACGAACTGCGTCAGGATGAACGGGTTGCCGATGAGGCCGAACCCGAAGATCTCGCCCTCGGCCTGGGCTCGCACGATCTCTTGCAGGTTGAGCGAGTCGGCCTGGATGACCACGCCCATGACAGCGAGGATCAGCGGCAGCTCGTATGCGATGAGCTGCCCCGCTGCTCGCAGGCCGCCGAGCAAGGCGTACTTGTTGGCCGACGCCCAGCCGGCCATCAGCACCCCCAGCACCGAGAGCGACGAGACCGCCATCGCATAGAAGATGCCGGTGTCCAGGTTCTCCACCACCGCGTCGGGACCGGTGGGCAGCACCACGAACAGCAGGAACGACGACGCCAGCACCACCACCGGGGCTGCACGGAACACCCGTCGGTCGGCGGCAGCGGGGTGGATGTCCTCCTTCTGAAGGAACTTCACCGCGTCGGCGATGAGCTGCAGCGTGCCGTAGGGGCCCACGTCCTGGGGGCCCAGCCGGCTCTGCATGAACGCCATCATCTTCAGCAGGAACAGGTAGCCCAGCAGCAGCGCCGCGGTCGGGATGACGATGAGCGCGACGCCCAGCTTGATGCTGGTCTCCGCCCAGTACGCCAGCCCCAGCACGTCGGTCACCGGTCGATGTCCCCGAGGATGAAATACAGCGAGCCGAGAATGGTGATGATGTCGGGCACGTAGGTACCCCGCATCACCCACGGCACGATCGAGATGTTGCTGAAGCTGGGCGTGCGGATCTTCACCCGGAACGGGCCCAAGCCGCCCTTGGACACCACGTAGTAGCCCATCTCGCCCAGCGGGTTCTCGGTGGAGACGTACGCCTCGCCGGCGGGCACCTTGATGATGCGCGGCACCTTGGCCATGATCGGGCCCGAGGGGATGCCGTCGAGCAGCTGGTCGACGATCTTGGTGGCCTCGCGGGTTTCCTGCAGGCGCACCCAGTAGCGGGCGAACGAGTCGCCGTCGGGGTGGGTCCAGACCCGCCAGTCCACCTGGTCCCAGGCGAGGCCCGGGTTGGCGTCACGGCGCAGGTCCCAGTCGACCCCGCTGGCGCGGAGGTTGGCGCCCGACAGGCCGTAGCTCAGCGCCACGTCTCCCGGGATCACGCCGACGCTGCGGCAGCGAGTCTGGAAGATCTCGTTGCCCATGAGCAGGTCTTCCATCTCGTCGCAGAAGCCGCGCATCTTGGCCATGACGGCATGCGTCTCGGCGATCCAGCCGCGGGGGATGTCGTCCTTCAGGCCGCCGATGCGGTCGAAGTTGGGGTGGAAGCGTCCGCCGGTGACCTCTTCGATCTGGTTGAGCACCCGCTCGCGGTCGCGGAAGGCGAAGAACACCGGGGTGAGCGCGCCCACCTGCACGCCCATGTCGCCGAGGAACAGCGACACGTTCGCGATGCGGCTGAGCTCGAACAGGATGGTGCGGATCCACTGCGCACGGGGCGGGGCCTCCACTCCCATCAGCTGCTCGGCCGCCAGGATGAACGGCACCTCGTTGGCGAAGCTGCCCAGCCAGTCGATGCGGTTGATCAGCGTGGTGCACTGCGGGTACGTGCGGACCTCGCACAGCTTCTCGTAGCCGCGGTGCATGTAGCCCATCAGCGGCTCGGCCGAGATGACCTGCTCGCCGTCGAGCTGGCAGGCGATGCGCAGCGTGCCGTGGGTGGCGGGGTGCTGCGGGCCGATGTTCAGCGTCATGTCGCCGGTGTCCAGCTCGACATTGACGCGGGCGTCCGCGGCCTGAGCTGCCACGTACGCCTGCTGTGAGCGCAGGTCCGTCGCTGCAGTGGCGGGACTCATGCGCCCGCTCCAGACGCCTCGAACTCGGCCATCACCTCGGCCTCGAGCTGGGCTTCGAGTTCGGGCGGGATCTCTTCGATGTCGACCACGCCAGGCCACGGCTTGACGGCGCGGGCCAGCAGGGGGAAGTCCTTGCGCAGGGGGTGGCCTTCAAATTCGGTGGGCAGGTAGATGGGCGCCAGGTTCGGGTGGCCGTCGAAGACGAGGCCGAACATCTCGTGGGCTTCGCGCTCATGCCAGTCGGCGCCGGCGAAGACATCGATGATCGACGGCACGGACTCGGGGACACTGCGCCCATCGCTGCTGGTGAACTCGCCCACGTCGGCCTTGATGAGCACGGCGGCGTGCCGGGCCGGCGAGTGCAGCTGCGCCAGCAATTGGAATCGGGTGTCGCCGCCGCCTCGCCGCACCGTCTCCTCGGCCGTGGCGCTGGAAGCCTCGTCGTCGTCCTCGCCGACACCTGCGCTGTCAAACTCGGTGTCCTCGTAGCGGCCTTCGGGTGCATCGGTCCAGTCGATGGCCGAGAGGAAACCGAAGTAGGAGAAACCGGCGTCGCGCAGCGCCGCCATCACGGCATGCCACTGCGCGACATCGACGCGGAGCCAGAGGTTCTGGTCTGTTTCCACATGGGATTCCACCATGGCGTCGCCCAGCAGTTCGGAGAGCTCGGCGGCGAGTGCCTCTCGCGCCTCGTCACCGGGCTCTGCCGCGTCGTCGGCCTGGTCGTCGCCGGTCTCGTCCGCCATGGCTACGCCTGTGCCGATCCTGCCGGCGCACGTGTCGATGATGGTGCCGAGGGCGGCACCACTATCGGCTCGCCTCGCCAGCGCTCCTGCATGTCTTCGCGCTGGATGCGCTCCTGCAGCAGCACGATGCCTTCCAGCAGTGCTTCAGGCCGCGGCGGGCAGCCCGGCACGTACACATCGACCGGGATGACCTGATCCACGCCCTTGGTGACCGAGTAGCTGTCCCAGTACGGCCCGCCGCAGTTGGCGCACGAACCCATCGAGATGACGTACTTGGGCTCGGGCATCTGCTCGTACAGGCGCCGGATGACCGGCGCCATCTTGTCGGTGACGGTGCCGGAGATCACCACCAGGTCGGCCTGGCGCGGGCTGGCCGGGAACGGGATGACCCCCAGCCGCATCACGTCGTACCGGGGCGAGCCGAACGCGGCACCCATCTCGATGGCGCAGCAGGCCAGGCCCCACTGGTACACCCACAGCGAGCGGGCCCGGCCGAAGTTCAGCAGCCAGGTGAGCGGCTTGGGCAGTTTGACCTTGTCGACCAGTGCCATCGCGAGATTCCCTCAGCCCCTCACACCCAGCGCAGGACGCCCTTGCGCCATGCGTAGAACAGGCCGAGCACCAGGATGAAGATGAAGATCGCCATCTCGACCAGGCCGAACAGGGCATAGACGTCGAGCCGTGTCGCCCACGGAAAGATGAACACGGCCTCCACGTCGAACAACACGAAGAGCACCGCGAAGACGTAGTAGCGGATCTGGCTCTGGGTCCAATCGCTGCCCACCGGATCGACGCCGCTCTCGTACGCGATCAGCTTCTGGGGCGTCGGTCGTTGCGGACGCAGAACCCGTGCGACGCCGAACATCGTGAAGGCCATCAGGACTGCCGCTGTGCCGAAGATCGCGACGGTCAGATAGCTCCGCAAGAGGTCGGACACGGACCGCAACGCTAGCGACTTCGCGCCACCCTGCGCCGACTCTGAGCCCGGCGATTCACGGCCGCGGAATTCACCAAGAATCTGCCCGAGGAAACGCCAACCATGGTCGCAAGGGACGTGAAATAACGGCTAATCGAAGATCGGCGGGGTGCCGTCGTGGACCGATGGCTCATAGCACCAGTTGCGAGCGAGATCCCGTAGGGACGCTGAGTCTGGGATTCCGAGCAGGCGAGCAGCAGCATCGTCAAGTGCCGCACGGGCAGGATCGTGGTACGCATCGCGGGCGGGCATGAGCGTCGTACGCAGGAGTTCCGACTCGGCTTCCAGCAGTTGACCGGCTATGCCATGCATCACGGGCTCGTTGAAGTCTGGACAGGGCATTTGCCGGATTCCCTCAAGCTGCGCGCTGCTGCGGCCGTGCTGCTGGCGTTGCGCTCGCGACCAGTGGACGACCATTCCGAGTGTCGAATTCGCCCAGATCGCGAAACCAAATCGGATGACTGGGTCATCGTGCAAGAGCGCACACCACGCCCGTCCGCCCATGATGGGCCGCTCGGTGACTGCGGCGAGCGCAACCTGAGAAGGCCAGAAGATGCCCCGCTGATAGAAGAGCGTTGCCTGGCAACGTCGCATCTCGGCGAGAGCGTCCTGGGAGCGAGTTCGTTCGGTGGCCTCGGATTCGGCAACAGCCGCGGCGATGTCGTCATCGGTGGGCTTGCCGCCATTCGTGCGAGACAAATCGCGTTCGAGCTTTGCCATGGCCCGTTCTCGCGCATCGCTGAGCCGTGGACCGACGGCAAGCCCGTAGTGAGTCGGATCGACAGTCAACATGGTCTGAGCTTCCGCATCAGATGCCCACAGCGACACGTCCGCTCGCACTTGAGCGTCGGCGATCGGCCACAGCTCAAACGCACCGATTGGCTCGTTGCCAGCGATATGGCCGATGCGATGATGCGTGGGACCCAGCTCGAACAGCTCACCGACGGTCGTCATGGCGACCTCGCAGATCGGCTCGTGCGCGTCAAGGGGCATGAACTCGCCTCGCCGCGTGAGCTGTTCCGCTACTGCCACAGCACCGAAGCTCGCCGCTCCGACAGCCGCCCACGGTCCCCCGTCGGCTGCCGGCAGCACCGTCCAGCGCCCGACCACGGCAGACCCCACCGTGACGTTGCCTTCGCGCTGCTCCTCCCGACCGCGCAGCGCGGTATCGACGGATCGCCCAGTCTCAGCCGCTACAGCGATCGTGCCGAACGGCTCATCGAGCGCCACGGTCATCATCTCGGCTGCAGACACGTCGGTGCGAGGCTCGGAGCGCTTGGTTCCGGCGACGATCATCTCGCCCATGGCGGTATCGGCCGAGAGCGTCTTGTCGCCGCCGCGGGTAGCACCCGGAAATGCCACGAGCAGCAGGTCGTCGAAGTGCGTCTCGAACATGGCTCGAATGCCGGCCCACGCCGGCGAGGCGGCAGCAGTGCTGGGCAACACGATGCCGAACCGTCCGCCGGGGCTGAGCTTGAGGCGCACCAGCTCGCAGAACACCGAACCGAGCCCTGCCTTGAGATTGGCAGGCGTGTCGCGCACCAGTTTCGCTGCCCGCTTCTGGGCTCTCGTGCGTTCAGCGTCAGTAGCGCCGGCGATGTCGAACAGCGCCTGACCGCCTCGCGTGCGCGAGTAAGGCGGGTTCATCATCACAATGTCGAATCGTTCATTGGGGGCGTACAAGCCCTGAGCATCAGCCTCAGCGCCAGCACGGGGAGCAGACCCTGCGGCGGAGGCCTCGTAGCCGAACAGATCGGCAAGCCCTTCAGTGGCCAAGTACTCAACTGAGCCGGTCGCACCTCTCGGCCCGCATGCTGGTGCGACGCCGATGTTGGTGTGCCTGTAGTCAGCGCCAGGTTCAATGTTGGACAGGCCGGAAGCTGTCAGGTGGGCGGCAATCGGGGAGATATCGACACCGCAGAATCCCTCCTCCATCAGATGCGTGTGCAGCGCCGCCAAACCGTCCGGCTGCGCCCCCGCGGCTCGCGCAAGAGCCCTGACTCTCCGGTAAGCCGCTCGAAGCAACGTCCCGGTGCCGCAGGCGAAATCTGCGATGCGAAAGACCTCGCCCAAGTGATCCGACTCGCCGAGGGCCAGCGAGCGAGCAGATCGCGGCAGCTGCACACTCTCATTGACCGTGATGTGAGCAAGGAATTCGGCGACCTCCGGGCGCGTGTAGTAGCTGGCTGCCTCGGATCTGTCCGAAATGAGGCGTTGGAACAGCTCGCCTCCGATGTCGAATAGACCGAGCACGCTTGCCTCGACACGGTTCGCCATGAGCGCAGCCCGACCCAGCAGGTCAGCCGTCACGGCTGTGCCCACGTTCCGCTCCACGATCTGCAACGCTTCGGTTGCCGGGTCGAACACCGACCGGTAGTCGATGCCGCGGATGGCCTCCCAAGCTTGTCGCACGAGGTGTGGGAGAGGGTTGTGGTCGAGAATCGCGTCAGCTCGTTTCGGGACCTCTGCGTGCGATTGCGCGATCCGGTCCTGGAAGAGGAATGCGTTCAGCCAAACCACGCCCACGACATTGAGGCTGTCCGAGCCTGACGGTCGGCCCATGGCGATAGCCAGCCGAAGCTTGGCGTCCTCGCTGAGGCCCGAGTCGAGATCCTCCGAAATGCCGCGCATCTTGTCTGCAGCGTCCGAAGCCACAATCTCGACCTGTCCCGGCGGAACGGAGACCATCACCGCTAGCTCAGCAAGCGATTGAGCGGTGCCCGTGAGCCAGCCTGTTCGAGGCCAGCGGTCCGGCTCAGGAGAGTCGGCTGACCGTGAGAGGACGGCGTAGTGCAATGTCGCGCCGCCCACGAGCCTGCTCACGGCATCCTCGTGGTCCGCCCACTGCTCAGCAAGTGCAGGTGCCAGAACTGAGATCGCCGCCTCAATCACTCGGCCGTCGCTCTTAAGTTCAAGTCCGAGCCGCGCGGCGGCATCCCGGTCAGGCCGACTGCCGACGCGGTCATACTCCACCTCGACGGCGACGGGCAGCAGGCCGGCGGCGCTCACCAACACATCCACCCGACGTGAACTGCCTCCGGCAGCGCTCTTGAGCACGCCAACGCGTTCATGACGGAAACTGATGCGGTTGTCGGCATGCATCCGCTTCATCGCCTCGGCGAGTGCGGCGTTGAAGTCGTGCTCGTGGAGCTTTCCTTCAGGCATAGAAGCATCCCGTCTGTTCGGGGTGACGTGCGACTGCTGGGCCTTGCTTCCTGCCGAGAACTCGCCTCTCACTCTACGGAAGATCGCTGGCCGCAGCGCGGAAGGCTGCAGCGTGCGCGCCGAACGCTGTGAGGAGTTCATCCACCACAAGCTCTTCGTGGACGATGGACCGGCGCGAGGCATATGCAGCTTCGAGATCGGGATCCCATGGCGTGGGGCCGCAGTCGTTCGGGTCTTGTGGCATTTCGATGCCGACGCGCGCCGCGTGCTTGACAGCGCGGAGATAATCCGTCGCTCCCATCATCCACGGAACGCAGCCACGCTCGGCCATGCGGCGGCAGATGGCGATGCCGTCAGCGTCAAAATCCCCGTGATAGCTCAACGACGCTCCCGTAGCGACTAGCTGGGCGACAAGTTCGGTGACGGTCGTCGAAGGGTTGCCATTCGCACACAGCAGTCCGAACGGCGCTCGGGCGACGATCGCGGCCTCGATGACGCTTGGATTCTCAACTACCAAGACGGCGGTGCCGTCGAGCACTTCGATGGGGTGACTGCGCACCAGCCTCAGGCTGAGATGCAGGGGCATCGCACTCGCCGCGGCGCAGTTCAGCATGGAGGCCAGCGGCGACGAGCCGATCGGGCGCAGGCCCCAAGTGAGCACAGGCGCGGAGACCGCATCGACCGAGATGCCTGATGCCTCCCACAGATGTCGCCCCTCGAGCGCCTGTCCCGGCGGCCCCAGCGCGTGGCGCAGCGCGCGCTTGGCGGCGGAGGCGAGCTTGGTGCCGTCGTCAAGCGCATGGGCCGAGCCGAAGAGCTGAGCCGCCAGCTGGGCGCGGGTCGAGCCACCCGCCGGCGTGTCCGCCGCATGACGGAGCAGCCGCTGGACATCGGAAATCAAAGAAGCGACCTCACGCTCGTCGAGACCTCCGACGAGGCCGGACGAGCGCAGTTCCTCAGCCCACTCGGGGGCCCACGGCTCGGGCCAGCCAGCGGTGGCAGCGACCAGCGCGCTGTGCGCCCGTCTTGTGCGCGCACGCGCTTGGCGCGCTGCCACGGTCGCCGAATTAGGAGGATGTCCGAGCCGGGACAGCGCAGTGTCGAGGTCCCGCCCGATTCCTCGGCGGCGCAGACCCTCCTCCAGGGCGTTCAGGTCGACGCGTGCGGCGGGCGGGCGCTCCAGCAGGGTTGCCAGTGCGAGGGTGCAGCGCGGCTCGACGGCGGGCATAGCCATAGTGCGCGCCATCGCATCGCCGTCACGATCGAGTCGACGACGGATTTCCTGCCACAGCACTGCCAACCCCGGATCGGTCAGCGATTCGGGCACCGCATCGGAGGCACCCGGCGCGCCCGCAGCGAGGGATGGGTGCGCGTTCACAGCATCAATGCCTGCTCGTGGCTCGCTTCGACGCGGTAGCGCGCAGCGGCCGGCAGCACGACGACCTGGTGATCGTCGAATTCCACCAAGCGATAATCGGCCAGCAGCTCCAACGCCTCGGCGGCGAGCCGCTCTGGGTCGCGGCTGAGCTGAGACCAGTAATGGCGATGGTCGGCGGCAAATTCGGCGACCATCTGTGTCACCGCCTCGTGGCTGACGGCCGGGGTCTCATGCTGTGCCAGCGCATCAGCTAACAGCAGAGCAGCGTGGCCGACGGTTCCCGTCAGCGGAAAACTCACATCGGTGAGCTGCCCGCCGGGATCTACTGCCATCACGCCCTCGGCGCGCGCCTCGATGTGCAGCCCGAACATCTCGTCGAAGAAATCGGTCTCCTCCCCGAGGCGGCGGCGCAACTCGGACCACTCAGCGTCATCGAGGTCGCTGCGATACAGCACGGGTTCTTCGAGCAGCGTGGCCCGCATCCAAGCTCGCGCCGACCGGCGGCTCTCGGATCGGTCAATGAGCTGGTCGACGGACTGCGAGCGGACGAGCGTGGGCATCGGCAGCATCGCGATGCGGTCAGGTCGCATCTCGAGCAAGGCATCGGCGTCCTCGTCTTCCCGGAGGGCCTCGACCCGCTCGGCAATCTCGACTGCGAGCCCGTGCGCGATCATCCAGCGCAGCGCCGTCACCAGTGCTCGGCGACCCGGCGACTCTTGACCGAACTCGACATCCGCCTCCACCGCGGCAGCCCGCACCGCCGCGACGAGATCGCGCAGGCTGATCACACTCGGGCCGGACACAACCGCCGCCAGGATCAGCGCCAGTGCCCGGTATTCCGCCAGGCGGAACGGCCGCGGTATCTTGCCAGCCGTGCGCAGCGGGCGGCGGCGCAGGACCGTCGTTGTCTTGTAGAGCCGGGCTGTGTCGGCCGTCACCTGCAGGCGGTAACCGAAACGCTGCGTGAACCACTGGCCGAGACGCTGTTGATGCCGCCGGATCAGCGCAAACTCGGCGGGTTGCTGCTCCGCCGCGACCAAGGGGTGCATGACGACACAGCGGGCAGCGTCTTGCATCTCGGCAGCGAGCCGATCTGAGGCGGTGCCCTGGCTCATGCCGCCGAGACCTGTCGGGCGGCGGGACGCGGCATCAGCCGAGATACCGCAACCGCGCTGGCGATGCCGATGACATCAGCGGCATCGGCTATGCCGACAGTGATGCCGTGCATGGTCATGCAGCCCTGCGGGCTGTGCACCACGGCACTGCGGTGGGGCGTGCGGCGCATCTCACACCGGAGGCCCCAAGCATGCGCCACCCTGACTCCGGTGACGTCGGGGGCTTGGTGACCGGCAGTTCCGATGAGGTCGCGCAAGAGGGCGAATGCGCTCGCGGACAGCTCGGCACCGTCGACATTGCCTGCGGCATCCACGCTCGACAGCAGTTCGGCCGCGACCGAGGCTTGCTCCACGCGTTGGCGTTCGAGACGCTCTCGCATGACCTGCTGAGCCTCGCGACGGTCCCGCATCGGCGTGGGCCAGCCGCGTTGGACGCGATCACCGCGCTCGCGCAGCGAGATCGGTACGACGGCGCGTGGTGCATCGCTCCAAGCGGTGGTGGTCGGCACCGGGTCGTCAGCATCGGCGGCGAGCAACCCCGCGTGACGGCACGAACCGAGCCCGAGCGCTGCGGCAAAGATGTCATGGGCACTCGACAGGTGAGGCGCAGCATCGACGAACGCGGCAAGCCGCAAGAAGTCGGCCCGCCGCGACGTGGTGAGCGCCCCGAGACGCGACAGACGGCTCAGGTTTGCGGTCAGCGTCCTCACCGCGGCCAATGCCTGCTCAATGAGCTGAGTCAGCCGTGCTGGTCGTCCCGGCGCATCCATGAACCAACCGCAAAGATGCTGCCAGTGCTCGGCATCTGAGCCGCGCACGCGCCGTACGTCGAAGTCGTCGGCGAGCCCGGCTTCGCTCACGCGGCCAGCGAGACCGGTATCAATCGACCCCAGCAGTGCGTCCAGCCGAGGCGCGATGGTCTCCAAGCATCGCTCGATCGGCGCGCGCATCCGCTCGATCTCGTTGAGCCGCTCGTCGACGTAGCCGACGATCACCCCGGCGAGCAACTGCACTTCCTCGGGACTCAGGTCGTAGCGACTCTGCCACTGGGCGAGTTGTCTGAAGAACCCGGTGATCTCGTCGACGAACCGCTCGTGGTTCTCGAATACCGCACGCACAGCAGCAGTCGCGTCGTCTGCAGCAAGATCGCCGAAGTCAGTCGATGCGTGATCGGCCAACAGCTGCAGCCCGCGGTGCAAGTCGCTGAGCCGGCCGGCTTGGGGGTCAGCCACCTGGTCGGCACTGGCGAGCACGCGTTCCACGAGGTCGAAGACCTGCTGGCCGGCCGGTGTAATGAGGTAGCGGTGCCGCCGGCGGTAGTAGTCATCGATGCTCGACGGCCGTCCGACGTCAGTGGAGGCCTCAAGGTTTCCCCAACCCCTCAAGCTCTCGAGCCGGTCCTGCACTGTGTCGAGCGACAGGCGTTCGGCAAGGTGCGTGTCGCGAAGAGAGGCATGCACTTCGGCTGGGCCGAAGTCGGAGTAATAGGTATCGGCGAACACGGCGAGGATTGCCCGGTATTCGACCCACGCTTCACCGTCGAGATACCGGAACAGCAGGCGCGCCCGGTCGTCAGGGTCGTGGTGGTCAGAGGCATCCCCGCCCGGGCCCTCAGGAGCGTCGTCTCTCGTCGGTGGCTCGGCCGGATTCGCAGCAGTGCCGCTCACGCCGCGACAACCTGTTCGAGCGCGTGCCCCCGCCAGCTGTAGCGATCGAGCAGGATCGTGCGCAGCGCGGGGTCACGCACGATCTCGACGATGGACAGTTCCGGCAGGGTTGCGTGATCGCCCCACAGCCGCTCGCTCGTCGCGATGAAGTCCAAGTCCAATGCCACGAGCAGGCCGAACAGCGCTGCATGGTTGTCGACCGAGACTTTCGCGAACGCATCGTCGAGCAGCACAAAGCGGGCGATAGTCGGCTCATCGTCGTGCGATCCTGCTTGCGATTCGGCCATGGCATCGCACGAGGCCGCGACGGCGACAAACAGCGGCAGGTAGGTGACCAGTTTCTTCTCGCCTTCTGAGAGCGGCGTCCGCTTGCTCAGCCGTGTCTCGGATTTTTCGGGCCGGGTCACCATCACGTCGAGATCGTGCCATTGCTTGTAATCAAGTGTCCGAGCGATGAGCTGCCGATAGGAAGCATCGGGCTCATCAGTGCGAGCTTCTTCGAGGCGCTCTGACAGCGCAGCCCGCACCGCGTCATTCTCGTCCGTCGTCCGCAGGTCGGGCTGCTTGGCGAGAAGTTCCACCATGCGCGCGGTGGCCTGATCGAGTTCGGGCGAGCGACGCCAGCGGAGTCGCACGCCGACCCGATGCGCGGTGGAGACCGAACTCAGACGTTGGTTCATCAGGTCGATCAGCCGCTTTGCGCCATGCATTTTCTGTGCGATTTCGGTGGCGATGAGGCCTTGGAGCAGCTCGCGCAATGCGTCGGTTTGCTTACGGTCGAGCAGTCCGGCGATCTGACGAAGCTGCGCCGCCGCACCGTGGCGAGCCTCGGCCAACGTGGAACTCGCAGCGAGCGGCCCGCTTACTTCGATTCGCAGCGGGCGATTCGAGTCGGGCTGAAAGTCGTACGCGTCCCAGCCGCCTCCAAGGGCATCTCGCTGCCTCCGCAGGGACTGGCGCACGCCATCGGCGCTGACCGTCTCAGACGATGACCCCGCCTCGCCGCCCGCACCGACGAGGTGTTCCGCCCCATCTGCCAGCGCAGCAAGCCCAATGTGTCCGGCGGCACCGGAAGTCGGCACCTCGATGTCGTCCCCTCCCGCCAGTGCGTCCATGTAGCCGCTTGTGCCGAGCACAGACTCGAACTCGGTGCGGAACGCATCGCACTGCGCTTCCGCGGAACCCGCCGAGCGGTCAGCGGCATCGGCATCTGCACGCAGACGCGCTTGCTCGCGGACGACGCGGTCCTTCTGCTCTCGCATCCGCGGCAGGCTTCCGTCGATTTCCTCGAGCTCCGCCTTGAGCCGATCCCGATCGGCACGCACCCGTTCGTATTCCGCGCCAACCGTCTCTGTCAGCACATCAAGGCGAGCCCGTTGCTCGTCGCGCTCGTTGGTCGCATCGTCCAGCTGCCGGGCCTCTTCCTCACGCGTGGTGAGCGCACGGCGGATCTGATCGGCCAGCCGAGACCATTCGTTCACCGAACGCTGCAGAGTTGTCAGATGCGACCTGCACTCCGCGCCGAGGATGTCAAGTTCAGCCAGCCGGCTTGCGATCTCGCGCAACGACGAGCGATCTCGCGGCAGCGCGTGCGTGGCGGCGTCGCGATGCAAGTCGTCCTCTGCGCCGATGACTGACCGCTCGGCTTCCGCCGCCCGATCTGCCGCTGTCTGCCGGCGCGTCTCGGCGTATGCCAACTCGGCGGCGGCTGTCTCGATGGCGCTCTCGACCCGATCGAGCGTCACCGACGGCGGAAAGTCGCTGCGGTGCCCCTGCAGCGCGACCAGCAGGCGCCGCTGATCTGCATGCAGTTCATCGAGGCGAGCGACTTCGGCCTTCAGCCGCTCCAGTTCGTCGCGTGCTGCCTCCCGGGCACGATGCAGCGCTTCATGTCGTGCAGCCGCGCCGATGTGCTCGGCCCGCTCTTTGTGGTGGCGACCAGCGAGCGTGCCCAAGCGGAACGAACCGTCGGTGTTGACCGCAGCGACGGCCCAGCCCGCAACAGCGCCCCGGCTTCCGGTGCTGCCGGCCTGGACGTCGCTGTCGGTCGTCCGCTCGCAGCTCACTGACATCAGCAGCCGAGCGATCAAGCCCTCATCAACCTCATCGCGAAGCCGGCTGGGAACCTTGACAGCGAGCATCCTGCTCAGCGGTCGCTCGACGGGCTCGGCAGCGACTGCGATCAGTTCGCCGGTCGCCAACTCCAGTGTGTCGGAGCCGGACGGTCGTGCCGACAACAGACCCGACGCTTCCAAAGAGGCTTCGAGTCCCGCTCGGTCTTCTGGCTGGACATCAGATGCGAAGTCAACGACGTCGGCCAAGCAGTAGGCAGCCGGTGATTGCCACCCCAAGCGGGGCGGCTGCGGCTCGGCGCGGGCCATGAGATCGTCGAGTATCGCCTGCTGCGCGTCGGCCATTTCTCGGGCCTCGGCGAGAAGATGCGCTGCTGCTGCAGTTCGCTTCTGCTGATTCGTGATCGCCGCTTCGACCGGCTCGATCAGGCGAGCCTGCAGATCCATGCGGGTCTGTGGCGCAGATGCCGCCGACGCTGCATCGCACGCGACAGCAACCGGCGAATCTGCCGCTTCGCACAACTGGGCCGATTCGTCACTCCACTGCTCAATGCTGGTCGCCCACTCACGCTCAGCGTCTGCCCGCGACGCTTCCAGCGAGGCACAGCGCGCCGCTGCCCGCTCCTCGGCTTCGACGACTGATTCGAGCGCTGTGCGGGCCCCGTCGAGCCGGGTTTCAGCCTCGTCGAGCCAGTCCAGCGCGGCGCTGACGGTTTCGATGTCGCCGCGCCGCTGCCGTGCCGCGGCATTGACGCTCTCCATTCGTCGCCGCGCATCGGTGATATCGAGCGGTTCAGGCGCCGCCGCATCGACACCGTCGAGGGCCGCTCGACCCACGCCCAGCGCGGGCGGGGGACGCTCGGCGAGCTTGCACCTGTCCGCTATCTGCGAGGCATGCGACAGTGACTCGTTCAGATGGCTCAGATCGTCGTCGCTGCGCCGTTGTGCAGCGTCAAGCTCTGCCGTCACGCCAGTGATCTGCTCATCCGCCCGCCCGACCCGGCGCTGCGCGTCGCTGGCGTGCTGGACGAGTTGCTCTACCAAGTCTCGCAGCGCGTCAAGCTGACGGCCGTCCTGGTAGGCACGCGATTCCTCGACAGCAGAAACCTCACTTCGTAGGCGTCGATCGCGACCCTCCGCATCCGCTATCTGATCAGCGACGAGCTTTACCTGTTCATCCGCTGCGCCCGCTTGCGCGCGCAGCTTCGCCGCGGCCCGGCGACAGCGCTGATGCTCGGTCAGCAGTCGCCGTGCGTCGGCAGCCCGAGCCCGCAGGTCGGCGGCGCAGTAGGCGCGATAGCGCTCAAGCAAGCTGTCGAGGGTCGAGACGGTGCGCTCCAACGCCGCCACGTTGCGACGATGTTCGTCGAGGTCGTCCAGCGGTGCCGCCGCATCGGAGAGCGCCCGGTCGGAAAGATGTGGCAGTGCATCCATCAGATCGTCGGGCAGCTCACGGTCGATTCGGTCGCCGACTCTCGGGCTGCGCACCTTGTCGATCAGCCGGAGGTGCTGATCGAGCCCGGCGCCGCCGAACAAGCGCTGTTCGATGAGCCGCCGATACTCTCGCCGGTCGCGCTCGCGGAAGACCGGGTCGCCGTCAAGACGATCACGCAGCGCATCCGCAGACAGCGCGACACCGTCGGCGACGAGATCGACGTCGATGCCGGGACGCTTGGAGGTCGCAAACCACCACGTCGTCACGTTGTCGGCCTGCCGATTGGCCCTGATGCCACAGCCGCAGGCGAAGAACTCGCTGCCGCGCTGGAACTCGATCCACAGGTAGCCGACCGGCTGGGGGTCGTCGCGACCTTCGAGCATCCACGACCTCAGCAGGCCGCGCTGGTCCTGTGCAGCGTCGATATTGCGCTGGCTTGCTGTGAGCAGGAACGGCAGCAGCATGTTCATGGCCGTGGATTTGCCCGAGCCGTTCACCCCGCGCAGAAGCAGCCGACCGCCAGCGAAGTCGAGCACCTCATTGCCGTACTGGTAGACGTTGATGATCCCAGCGCGTTCCAGCCGCCAGCGCTCAGGCAGCGCGTCCACAATCGAGTCTTCGCTCACGGCGCAGAACGTAGCCACCCGGTGTCACACGAATGCTCCGAAACCGCTACGAGGTCGGCAGGTGCACCACGGTGGCGTTGCCGACATGTGCGTAGCGGCGGGGAGTGCAAGTGAGGATGATGACCTGACAGTCGTCGCCGGCCGCATTGATGACGGCACCCATGTCCTTCAGACGGGCCGGGTCGCTCCAGCCGAGCGCGTCGTCGAGGATCACCGGCGCGCCGCCGTCGGCGCTGACGATGGCTGCGCACGCCAGGCGGGCGATGATCCCGAGCTGTTCGCGGGCACCGGTGCTGAGTTGGCTGACGTCGAGTGTGACGCCGTTGAGCGTGCGTCGTTCGATTCCGAGATCGTCGCCCACATCGACGCTGAACGAGTTGCCGTAGACGATGTTCCCGAACTGCTCGATGTGCTGTTTGAAAGGCGCTCGGTAGCGCTGCTGAGCCTCGATGCGGTGACGCTCGAACACATCGTGGAGCAGCTTGGCTGCCGATGCGCTCGCCTTGAGGCTGCGGTGCTCGGCAGCGAGACGGTCCCGTTTTGTGCACGCAAGCCAGAGCTGGGTTTCGAGGCCGTGCTCACCGCGCAGCTCCAGGCTGACGAGCAGATCACGGCGTTGGACGCGGTTGTCCGCCAGTTGCTCCTCGGCTCGCTCGACAACTGCCTCGGCATTGGAGAGCCGGCTGCGCAGCGACGCAATGTCGGCTGCTTCAAGGCTGCTCTGAGCGATGTTGCGGGCTGTTTGGGCCGTCCGAGCGGTTGCGCCGGTCGAGGCGATTCGTTTGTCGAGTTCGTCGTCGGAAGTCTGAGTTCTGGCCGAATCAAGCCGCTGTCGGACGTCGGCCGTCGCTCGTTCAGCCGCTCCGATGCTGGCCCCGAGCACGGCATTCTCATCCCGTCGCGCCTATCGCGCGAGTTGGCTCCGCAACTGGTTGAGCGATGTGAAGCTTCCGCTGCCGAACAGCACAGGGCGAATTCCAGCAGCACGCGCCGAATCGATGTTCCGTTGGCGATCATCGACGAAGAGGCACTCGCCGGGCTCAGCTTCGATTGTGCGGAGCAGTGCGCGGAAGGCATCGGCGTCGGGCTTGCGGACACCGATATCGCCGGAGATGAGCCAAGGGTCGATGAACTCTGCCAAGCCGAAGTGCTCGCGTTGAAGGGCGGCCCACTCACTCACGTCATTCGAAAGGCATGCGATGCGTATGCCGCAAGCCGTCACGTCCTTGAGCAGATCTTTGAGGCCCGGCGAGAGCGAGTGACCTGCGATGTAGTCGGCGTCACTGCCGCCAACGCCGCAACGCTTCCAGAACTGCGAACTCGTCATGTGACCGAGGCTGGCGTCGAGATAGAGGGCTTCGATCTCTGCGTCAGCAAGTTGACACCCGTTGCCCCTCAGGTACGGAATCAGCAACTCGGTGACATCGTCACCAGCACGGTAGATGACGCCCATCGCGTCAAGCACAAGCCAGCGAATCTCGCCGGGCCGTTCTATGGCGACCGTCATGGCATCGACGTGGGCAAGTCGTCCGGGATGGACGGATCTTGTGGCTCTGCGGATTCGCCCTGACGGCGCTTTCGCGCCAATATGCGCCAGCCGGCGACGGTGGCGAGGCCACAGACGAAGACATAGAGCGTCACCGTGGTCGTGCTGACTGGTGGAAAAGCCCACTCCAGCAGAGGAGGCGCTGCGACATAGCCAGCGAGATACGCAGGCACGAATGCGCAGAAGTGGGCCAGCCAGTGGCGACGCGGCAGTGCCTGGCGCAGCCGGCGGGGGCGAGCGATGAGACGCCATCGCCCGCGGCGGGTTGCCTTCTCCTGCCACAGAGCCTCCGGGGTCATGATCAGCGCGTACGTCAGCGGGTAGAGCGCGGCGAGTGTGGCGGTGCCGATGACGATGTTGCGCCACAGATGAGTGTGGTACTCGTCGTAACAGATGTGTCGCTGGTCCTCGGGACTGCCGTTCACGGGGACGCCATCTTCTTCTTGCCAACCGAAGAAGCAGCGCTCGACCGGATGCGCCCCGGCTGGGCTCGCCGCAGTGGCGGTCAGCGCTAGTGCCAGCGCGAGCAGGGCCAACAAGGCGGCCGAGCGTTTGGCAGTTGTCACGATGACGGGACGATATATCGCGCAGCTCGAGGCCGGCATCGGTCATGAGCTATGGGCGCACTTCGATGAAGCCGGCCGCGCTGAAGTCGCCGTCGAATGCCAGCGCCTCGGTGATCCGTTCGCGGCGCATGATCTCGAAGCTGGTGGCGTCCACGTAGGAATACACGCGCTCATCGTGGCGATGCAGCCAAGTCCACACCTGCCGATCGACCGATTCATCGACCAGCGCGACCGAAACACGGCCCGATCGACGGATCTCGTTGACAGCTCTCACCGCGGCGACGTGTCCAGCGCGGGATCGAAGCCACGTCCACGTCTCGCCGAGCACAGCGGACGAGGTTCGCACCGGGTGTTGATCACGACGCCACAACGCTGCGGCAGCGAGGTGGTTGCGGTCGCGGTTGACCTGCAGTGCGATCCAGTACGAGGTGTCAGCGAACCTCATTCACCGTATCCGTAGATGGTCGCGTCGATGTCGTCGTCAGGTTCGACATCGAGCCATCCGATAAGCGCGTCAATGGGATCGGCCCCTGCCGGCTGTTCGGCGCTCAGCCACGCGCGTACGGCATCTCGCATCAGCGCCGAGCGGGACACGCCCTGTTTCGCGGCAGCCGCCGTCAACGCGTCGTCGATGTCGGGCTCCATATAGAGCTGTATACGCCGCATAACAGCAATATACACCATCTTCAGGCTGCGTTCAAAGTTTTGAAACTTGCTGTGGGTTTGAGCTTTCGTTCAAGACTTTGCAAAGTGAGCAGCGCTGCGCTCTAGCAGGGTGCTGAAATAGTCGGTGTTTGGTGCTCGCGTTGGTTGGGTGGGCGCGGGACACTGTGGGGATGCGTGGAACTGTTGATGCCCAGATGGCGATGCTGTCGACGTTGTCGACTGAGGATCTGATCAGCGCGGATCATCCGATACGGCGGATCAGGGCGTTGGTGGAGGGGGTGCTTGAAGAGCTCGACGGTGAGCTGGGGGCGATGTATGCGGATCGGGGCCGGCCCAGCGTGCCGCCTGAGGTGTTGTTGAAGGCGTCGGTGTTGATGGCGTTGTACTCGGTGCGCTCGGAGCGGGCGTTCTGCGAGCGTTTGAGCTACGACATGTTGTTCAAGTGGTTCTTGGGGTTGCGCATCGACGAGCGCTCTTTTGACGCGTCGACGTTCTCGAAGAACCGCGAGCGGCTGTTGGATCATGAGATAGCGGATCGGTTCTTCGCTGCTGTGGTTCGGCGGGCTCAGCTGCGCCGGTATTGCTCGAGCGATCATTTCAGCGTGGACGGCACCTTGCTGGAGGCGTGGGCGTCGCACAAGAGCTTCAAGCCCAAAGCCGCGCCCGGCGGCGGCGAGCCGGGCAAGGGCCGCAACGCCGAGGAGGACTTCCGGGGCGCCCGCCGCCGCAACGACACCCACCAGTCCACGACCGATCCCGAGGCTCGCCTGTATCGCAAGTCGAAAGGGGCCCCGGCGATGCTCGCTTTCATGGGGCACCTGATGGTCGAGAACCGCAACGGCCTCATCGTCGACGCCGAGCTCACCCAAGCAGACGGCTACGCCGAGCGCGACACCGCCGCCGCGATGCTGCGACGAGCCCCCCGACGGCGGCGGCGGCGCACCGTCGGCGGCGACAAGAACTACGACACCAAGGGATTCGTGGCCGACGCCCGCAAGGCCGGGTTCACGCCCCACGTCGCCCAGAACACCACCAGGCGGCGCTCCGCCATCGACCGGCGCACCACCCGCCACGACGGCTACACGATCTCTCAACGGGTCCGAAAACGCGTCGAGGAGCCCTTCGGATGGATCAAGACCATCGCCGGAGGACACAAGCTGCGACACAAAGGACAAGCCCGCAACCGGGCCTGGTTCCTCATCGGCGCCGCCACCTACAACCTCGTCCGCATAGCCACACTCGACACCGACACCACCTGAGCAGACACCCCGACCGGCCCGACAGGGCCAACGTCGCCCCGCACCGCCAGCCAACACCACCACCCCAACCCTCACACAAACCCGAACCAGCACCCAAACCCGCCCAAACCACCGAATTTCAACAGCCTGCTAGAGGATGATCGACAGGACGGCGTCGGCGCTCCATTCGAGGAGCCGCTGGGGGAATACGCCGACAACGACGGTCACGGCGACAGCGAGGCTGATGGCGAAGACCGACGTCAGAGGCAGGCCGCCCCAGCGTGGCCGGCTCGCTCGCGCGGCAGGCGCGCTGCCGTCGGCGCCGGTCTGCCCTTCAGGGGCGTACATGGCCAGCACGACCCGCAGGTAGGCGAAGGCGCTCACGACCGCCGTGACCATGGCGAACGCTGCCAGGACGTAGCCGCGGGTACCGATGGCAGCGCGTATGACTTCGAACTTGGCCCAGAAGCCGGCGGTGAAGGGCACGCCGGCCTGTGCCAGCAGGAGCGCGGCGAACGCGAGCGCCAGGACGGGACGGCGACGTGCGAGCCCGCTGTAGCGGCTGAGGGCGTGAGCGCTCGCATCGGGCTCTGGCGACTGGAGCTCGGCACCGAGCACCGACAGCACCGCGAAACTGCCCAAGGCCATGAACGAGTAGGCGACGAGGTAGAAGACGGCCGACGAGACAGCGTCGCCGCCGCCCCACTGCGCCAGCCCGCCGACCGCCGGGACTGCGGAGAGGCCGACCAGCACGAAGCCTGCGTGGCTGATCGAGCTGTAGGCCAGCATGCGCTTGACGTCTGATTGGCAGATGGCCAGCACTGCACCTACGGCGAGCGTGGCGAACGCCAGCCCGACGAGGATCGGCGCCCACGCTGTGCCCTGCTCCGCGAGCGCCACATAGAGCACACGCGCCAGCGCCGCGAAACCGGCAGCCTTGGCGATCGACGCCAGGTAGCCCGTGACCGGGCTGGGCGCGCCCTCATAGACGTCAGGCGCCCAGAAGTGGAACGGGACAGCGGCCACCTTGAACCCGAGGCCGACCAGCAGCAACGCGGTACCGGCGAGCAGCAGGTAGTCGGTCTCCCTGATGGATCCATATAGGAAGCCGCCGATCCCGCTGAGGTTCGTACCGCCTGTGGAGCCATAGACGAGCGCAATGCCGTAGAGGAAGAACGCCGAGCTGAACGCTCCCAGCACGAAGTACTTCATGGCCGACTCGCGGGCGCTGGCACGCCGGCCCGCCAGTGCAATCAGCACGTACAGGGCGATCGACAGCGATTCGAGGCCCAGGAACAGCACGATGAGGTCGTTCGCGCCCGCCATGACCACGGCACCTGCTGCCGAGGCCAGCAGCAGCGCCGCGAACTCCGGCGGCGTCATGTCATAACGGTCGAGCGCGGAATGCGCGACGAGCGCCGTCATGACCACACCGGCGCCCACCAGCACCGTGAGCAGCAGGCTGAAGCCATCGCTGACGAACGCGCCTGCCAGCGTGGGCCGCGGCGTCGATCCCCACATGCCCCACTGGACGGCGGCCACGATGGCTGCGGCAGCACCTGTGGCGATGGCAGTGACGGTGGACACCCAGTCGGGCAGCGCACGCGGCGCCAGCGAGGCCACCAGCAGCAGCCCCAGCGCGGCGCCGACCAGGATGATCTGCGGAACCAGGACCCACCAGTCGACCGCCGGGGAGACGAACACGTCTTGGACCTGAGCCATCAGTGGCCGTCCTCGTCGTGCTCGCCGGCGCTGTCACCGGCCGAGGCGGCGCTCTCACGGACGTCACAGCCGTCAAAGACCAGGACGGGATCGCCGGGGTCGCTCAGTTTGTCAGCGCTGTGCACGGTGACGTGCATCACCAGGCACTCGGCGGCGGGTTCGGTGGCGTTGAGCAGAGGCTTGGGGTATACGCCCAGGGCCACCACGGCGATGACGAACGGTGCCAGCGTCAACAGCTCGCCCCGGCGCAAGTCAGCCGTCTTGCGATCGGCCGCGGCCGGCGGGCCGTGGAACACCCGCTGGTAGGCCCACAGCAAGTACAGCGCCGCCAGGATCACGCCGGTGGCAGCGATGATGGTCCATACCGGCCGCGTATCGAACGACCCGATCAGGATCAAGAATTCACCGACGAACCCGTTGAGGCCCGGCACGCCGATCGACGACAGCATGATGAGCGTGAATACCCCGGCATAGACGGGCGCCGCTGACTGGATGCCGGCGAGCTCGTCGATCTGGCGGGTGTGCCGGCGTTCGTACAGCATCCCCACCAGCAGGAACAAAGCCCCGGTGCTGATGCCGTGATTGACCATCTGGATCACGCCGCCGCCGATCGCCTCGACGCTGAACGCGAAGATGCCGAGCACGATGAAGCCCATGTGGGCGACCGAGGAATAGGCCACCAGCCGCTTCAGGTCGCGTTGCATGGCGGCGGTGATCGCACCCCAGATGACTCCCACCACACCGACGGTCACCAGCACGGGCGCGGCCCAGTGCGACGCCTCGGGGAACAGGTACAGGCCGAAGCGCAGCAGGCCGTAGGTGCCGAGTTTCAGCAGAACTGCGGCCAGCACCACCGAGCCCGCTGTGGGTGCTTCGGTGTGGGCATCGGGCAGCCAGGTGTGCAGCGGCACCACTGGCACCTTCACCAGGAACGCTATGGCGAACGCGACGAAGCAGAGGCGAGCGGCATTCGTACCCAGCAGCGAGCCGCTTCCGTCCAGCCCTTCCGCGAGGGTTCGAAGGTCGAAGGTGATGCCGCTGTCGGGTGAGCCGAGCACGGCGGTTGCCACGATCGCCACCAGCAGCAGCGCCGAGCCCGCCATCGTGTAGATGAAGAACTTGGTGGCGGCGTAGCGGCGTCCCTCGTAGCCCCAGCCCGCGATGAGGAAGTACATGGGCACGAGCACCACTTCGAACATCACGAAGAACAGGAACAGGTCGAGCGCGACGAACGCGCCCACCGAACCGGCCTGCAGCAACAGCATCCACGCCGTGTAGGGCTTGGGATCGTGGTGCGGGTCGACGCCGGCCAGCACGATCGGCACCACCACGCTGGTCAGCACCACCAGCCACAGCGAGATGCCGTCGACGCCGACGTGCCACGAGATGCCCAGCGCCGGTATCCACGACTGCTGGCTGACGAATTGAAAGCCCGCCCCGACGGTGTCGGCCTGCGCCGCTGCGGAGGTGTCGAATTGCCATGCCAGCGCCAGCGCCAGCGCACCGCCGATGGCGGCGAACAGCGTGCCGAGCGGGCGGGCCAGGTCGGGACGGCTGCGCGGCAGCAGGGCGACGATCAGCGCACCCGCTACCGGAACGAGGATCAGCGCGTTGAGCAGCGGGAAGTCGGTTCCTGAGCCCGACGCAGCAAGCAGAGCGCCCATGGCTAGGAGACGCCTCGCAGCGCGAGCCAGATGACGAGGATGACCGCTCCGACGGCCACGCCTGACGCGTAGTGCCGCAGGTAGCCCGACTGCAACGGTCGCACAGCTTCGCCGAGCATGCGCACCAGCCGCGCAACGCCGTTGACGGCACCGTCGACGAAGCGCCGGTCCGCCGTGGCTGCGGCTTCGAACGCCTTGGTGCCCGGGCCGCCCACAAAATTCGAGATGGTCGAGTCGAAGTAGAAGACGTTCTCGAGCAGCGCAGGTTCGAGCCGATCAGTGGGGATGCGCGCCTGCAGCCACGCTCGAATCGCGAATGCGATGCCGCCGAGTGCTGCCACCACGGCCACCAGCGCCAGCGCCAGCTTGGTGCCGGTTCCGGACGTGAAGTGATGCGGGTGGGCCAGCACCGGATCCAAGAAGTGCTCGAGCACCAGCCAGTCGCCCACCAGCGGCAGGTTCATGATGCCGCCGATGGCGGCTGCACCGGCCAGCAGCACCAGTGGCAGGGTCATGGTGGCCGGCGATTCGTGCGGGTGCACGTCGTCGTCCCAGCGCTGTCCCCCGAAGAACACCAGGATGGTCTGGCGGCTCATGTAATAGGCGGTCAGCAGGGCGGTGACCAGTCCCACCACCCACAGCAGCGGCCCGATGTCGGGCTGCTCCCAAGCAGCCAGCAGGATCTCGTCTTTCGACCAGAAGCCCGACAGCGGCGGCACGCCGGCAATGGCGAGCCAGCCCACGATGAAGGTGACCGCGGTGACGGGCATGACCGCGCGCAGCGCGCCCATGCGTCGCATGTCCTGCTCGTCGCCGAGGCCGTGGATGACCGAGCCGGAACCCAGGAACAGCAGGCCCTTGAAGAACGCGTGGGTGACCACGTGGAAGATCGCCGCTACGTACGCACCCGAGCCGATCGCCAGGAACATGTAGCCGAGCTGGCTGACCGTGGAGTACGCCAGCACTCGCTTGATGTCGTGCTGAGCGACCGCAGCGAGCGCCGCGAACAGCGCCGTAGCCGCGCCGACGATGGCGATGACGGGCAGCGCCCAGTCTGATGCGTCCAGCACCGGGTTGAGCCGCACCAGCAGGTACACGCCAGCGGTCACCATCGTGGCGGCATGCACCATGGCCGAGACCGGCGTGGGGCCCTCCATGGCGTCGGGCAGCCAGACATACAGCGGGAGCTGTGCCGACTTGCCCGCCGCAGCGAGCAGCAGCAGCAGCGAAACAGCCGTGGCCGTTCCGCCGGCCAGCTCAGACGCTCTCGATCCCAGCCCCAATCCCTCCAGATCGGCGTAGGACACCGTGCCGAGCGTCGTCCACAGCAGGAACGTGGCAACCATGAAGCCGAAGTCGCCGATCCGGTTGGTGACGAACGCCTTCTTGCCCGCCGTGGCCGCGGTGGACCGCTCGTGCCAGAACGAGATGAGCAGGTACGAGCAGGTGCCGACCCCTTCCCATCCCAGGAAGGTGACCACCAGGTTCTCGCCCAGCACCAGCATGAGCATCGAGAACAGGAACAGGTTGAGGTACAGGAAGAACTTGGAGTACTTCGGGTCGCCATGCATGTAGCCGACCGAGTACAGGTGGATGAGCGTGCCCACACCGGTCACGAACAGCGCCATCGTCATCGACAGCGGGTCCACCAGCAGCGCAGCGTCGACCTCAAGGCCCCCGATCGGCATCCACTCGAACAGGGTCGAGGTGAACCAGCGCCCGCCGCGCCCGCCTGCGCCACCGGGTGTGCTGTCGAGCCCCAGCAGCCCGCCGAACGTGATGAGCGTGAACAGGAACGACCCGGCGCTGGCAGCAGTGGCCAGCCAGCCGGCCCGTGGCTCGCCCAGGCGAGGCCCCGCCAGCAACAGCACGGCGAACCCGGCGAGGGGCAGCGCGGGGATGAGCCATACCAACTCGACCATGGGTTCAGCCCTTCAGGGCCGACAGATCGTCCGCTGTCGCACGAGGCGAGGCGCGCAGCACCGCGACCACCAGACCGAGACCGACCACCACCTCAGCCGCCGCCACGACCAAGACGAAGAGCACCACCGTGTGCCCATGCACGTCGCCGAAGCGGTCGGCGAAGGCAATGAAGCTGAGATTGACGCCGTTGAGCATCAGCTCGACGCACATGAGCATGATCAGCGGGTTGCGCCGCACCAGCAAGCCCGTGCCGCCGATGAGGAACAGCATCGCCCCCAGCGTCAGGTACCAGCCGGTGGTCACCTCGAGGCCGCTCACCGGCGTGCCTCGTGCTGATCGGCGCGACGTCCATCGACGCCGCCGTGCTCGCTGTAGCCACTTCGGCGGGCCAGGATCACCGTGCCGATGACCGCCACGATGAGCAACAGCGACGTCAGTTCGAACGCGTATACGTAGTCGGAGAACAGCGACCGGGCGATCGCGCTGACATCGGTGACATAACCCGTGGCAGCGGCGTCAGCATCAGCGCCGACGATGCCGAGTTGCTCCAGCTCGTAGGAACGGGCGCCCTTGAAGATCCGGTCCACCGCCGCGACCAGCCACACCAGCACCGCGGCGCCGCCGAGGCCGAACACGGCCGCAGTCCACCGCTGGGCCGGCAAGGCGCCCAGCGAGAGCTCGGCGGCCCGGTCCACACCCAGCAGCATGATGACGAACAGGAACAGCACCACGATGGCGCCGGCGTACACGATGACCTGCACAGCGGCGATGAAGTGCGCCTGCAGCGCGACGAACAGCACCGCAATGCCGAACAGCGTCATCACCAGCATGAGCGCTGCATGCACGGGGTTGCGCGACAGCACCACGCCGACCGCGCCGACCAGGCACGCGGCGCCAGCGATCGCGAACACCACCACCTCGACCATCAGCGATGATCTCCCGTCGCGGGCGTGTGCCCAGGCTCGTCAAGTTCGGGCTCGTCGACGGACTCGACGGCGTCGGGCTCGGTGCCGTCATAATCGGCGTGCTGGCCCTGCTCGGGCGCTCGCACGCCGTAGCCCAACTCGCCGCTCCAGCCGACGCGGCCCTCGTAGTCGGGCTGGCCGGACGGCGAGGTGGCCCGCATCCAGCCGGAGGTGTGCTCGTCGTCGCCGTCGTGCCACAGCTCCCACGGCTGGCGCCGGGGCCGGCCGTCGTCGTCGGTGAGCAACTCGTCCTTGGTGTAGATGGCGTCGCGGCGGCTCGGGAAGCTGAACTCGAAGACCTTCGTCTCGGTGATGGCCTCGGTCGGGCAGGCTTCCACGCACAGGTCGCAGTGGATGCAGCGCAGGTAGTTGATCTCGTAGACGTAACCGAAGCGCTCGCCCGGCGACACCGGGTCGTCGGGCGAGTTGTCGGCCCCGCGGACGTAGATGCATCGGGCGGGGCACACACCCGCGCACAGCTCGCACCCGATGCACTTCTCCATGCCGTCGGGGTAGCGGTTGAGCACATGGCGGCCGTGGAAGCGCGGCGGCTTGGGTCGCTTCTCGTGCGGGTACTCGGTGGTGACTCGCTCGCCGAAGAGCTTGCCGAACGTGACCTTGAAGCCGTCGAGGTAGCCCATCAGCCGCCCCCTGCCGTGCTGGTGGGCGCGCCACGGGGCGGCGCGCTGTCGATTGGTGCTCTGTCCTCTGGTGGTGTGGCGACACCGGCATCGAGAGGATCGTCGATATCGCCGACCCGGCGCTTGGCGGCGCGCAGTGCTGCCGCCAGCAGCGCCCATCCCAGCGCGAACGCTGCAGCGCTGACCGCCAGCGTGACCACCAGCCGTTGCACCAGGTTCCAACTCTCTTGGGTGAACACCAGCTCCCGCAGGCCCAGGAACATCAGCCAGAACAGCATCAGCGGGATGAGGATCTTCCATCCCAGCGACATCAGCTGGTCATACCGCAGGCGAGGCAGCGTGGCCCGGAACCACACGAACACGAACAGGAAGGCGAGCACCTTCACCAGGAACCACACGGTGGGCCACAGCCAGGTCAGGCCGAAGAAGATGGGCCCTGCCGGTCCGCCGAAGAACAGCGTCACCATGATCGCCGACATCGTGATGACGTTCATGAACTCGGCCAGGAAGAACAGCGCGAAGCGAATCGAGGAGTACTCGGTGTGGAAGCCGCCCACCAGCTCCTGCTCGGCTTCGACGAGATCGAACGGCGGCCGGTTCAGCTCGGCGGTGGCGGCGATGAGGAAGACAATGAACGGCACGATGCCAGTCGTCACGATCAGCCAGTTGCCGATGCCGCCCGCCTGGTCCGCCACGATGTGCTGGGTGGACAGGGAGCCGGTCACGATGACCGCTGCAACGACGGCCATGCCCAGCGCGGCTTCGTACGAGATGGCCTGTGCCGAGGCCCGTACCGACCCGATGAGCGGGTACTTCGACCCCGACGACCAGCCCGCCAGCATCACGCCGTAGACGGCGACCGACGACATCGCGAGCAGCAGCAGGATGCCGACCGGCGGATCGGCCACCTGCAGGATGGTCTCCTTGCCGAACAGCGTGACCGTGCCGCTGCGAGTGCCGGCCGGCGCAGACGCAGGGTTGGTGAACACGCCGCCGATCGGCACGATGGCGAAGGCGACAAACGCGGTGACCGCCGAGATGTACGGCGCCAGCCGGAAGACGAATGGGTCGGCATTGGCCGGGCGGAGGTCTTCCTTGAAGAAGAACTTCACCCCGTCGGCGAAGGCCTGCAGCAGGCCCCACGGCCCGGCCACGTTGGGGCCGATGCGATGCTGCATGTCCGAGATCAGCTTGCGCTCGAACCAGATCATGAACATGGTGGCGACCAGCAGGGCGGCGAACGCCACCAGCACCTTGATGCCCATGATGCCGATGTCGCCCCAGTCGACTCCATCGGCAAAGAGCGGGTCGCCGGTCATCGCAGCGCCCCATCACACGCCGTCGCAGCACGCCGCCCTTCGGGGCCATCGGCAAACAGCGGATCGCCGGTCATCGCAGCGCCCCATCACCGCGGGTCTCGATGCGCACGTCCGTGACCGGCGCTGTCGCGTCGATCAACGCGCCCACATCGATCTGAGCCGACGGGAACAGCACCACGACATTCCCGCGGGCGACGTCGGCATCGGCCACGATCGGCAGCCGCAGCGCGCCACGCTCGGAGTGAACCTCGACCTCGGTGCCTGACTCGACACCGACTCGCTCGAGGTCCACCGGGTGCACGCGCAGGAGCGTGTCCGCCGCCAGCGACGCCAGCGCCGGTGTCTGACCGACCGTCACCCCGCCGTCGTAGAGCTTGCGGCTGGCGATCAAGCGGAGGCCGTACGCATCCCGCGCCGGCGCGACGTGTTCAGCCGGGAAGTCGGGCTCGAAGGCCGCTCCCGATGCCAGCACGCCGTCAGCGGCCAGCGCAGGTCCGAGTGCGGCGGCGTGGCTGGCGCACACGGCGGCAATCTCGGCAGTGATCTCATCGACCGACCCGAACCCGAGGTCGCCGCCGCAGAGCACGGCCAGCTCGGCCGCGATCATCCAGTCGGGGCGGGCTGAGCCCGGCGCAGTCACCAGCTCGCCGACGGCGGAGACGCGTCCCTCCAGGTTGGTGGTGGTGCCCGACTTCTCCCCGAACACCGCGGCCGGCAGGACGATGTCGGCCTCCGCCGTCGATTGGTTCACGAACGAATCCACCGCCACGACGGTGCCCGCGCCCGACACGCCGAGGCGGGCCAGCATGCTGTCGGGGAAATCGGTCAGGGGATCCGCGCCCAGCAGGAACAGCACGTCGATCTCTCCGGCAGCGGCTGCAGCGAGGATTCCCGCTGCGTCGTGGCCGCGTTCGCTGGGCAGCTCGCCCCACGACGCTGCAAGCTCGCGTGGCGGGCTGGCGTTCAGTGCCCGACCGGGCAGCAGCCCCGGCGCCAGGCCCATGTCGAGCGCGCCGCGGACGTTGCCCCGCCGTGCGGCGACGAGGAAGCGGGCGTGGGGGACGCGAGCACTGATGACCGCGGCCGCCTCGGCCGCCGCCTCAGCCGACTCCGACACCGACGAACGGCCCAGCACCACCACCACGGAGCCGGACGCCAACTCGTCGGCCAGCGGGTCGTCGCCGTCGAGCAGGTTTCGCAGCACCGACGCGGCCTCTCCGCCGCGGCACTGCTCGCTGCGCGCAGCGTTGCGGGTCAGGCCCGTGGTGGTCGGCGCGATCTCGACCAAGCGAGTGGTGCCGGCTCGCGCCGCGCCGCGCAGACGCAGATGCAGCACGGGCAGCTCCTCGCGCAGGTCGCCGCACACCAGCAACGTCGTGTCGGCGTTGCACGCCTCATCGATGGTTGCCGCCGGCAGGCCCACCACCAGCTCAGCGGGCAGCCCGTCGCCGAGCTGCGCATCCACATGGTCAGTCCGCAGCACCGTGCGGGCCAGCTTCGACCACGCATAGGCATCCTCGTTGGTGCCGCGGGCACCGCCGAGCACGGCAATCGCGCCTGGCCGGGCGGCTCTCACCGCAGCGGTCACCGCACTGAGGGCACTCGCCCAATCGGTCGGCTGGAAACGGCGCCGCGGTTCGTCGTCGGAGAGGTCCGATGCGGTGCCCGACGGCGTGCGGGCGGCCAGCGGCGTCGTCACCCGGTCGGGGCTCGCCACCGAGCCGAAGGCAAAGCGACCCTTGTCGCACAGCCAGCCATGGTTGACCGGATCGATGTCGACGCCGAGATAGCGCACCAGTTCGTTGCGAGTCGACTGCACCGCGATCCGGCAGCCCACTGCACACGTCGTGCAGGTGGACTCGGTCTCGGTGAGGTCCCACGGCCGCGCCTTGAAGCGGTAGGGCGCTGCGGTGAGCGCACCGACGGGGCAGATCTGGACCGTGTTGCCCGAGAAGTACGACGAGAAGGGCTCGCCGGGGAACGTGAGCACCTGGGTCTCGTTGCCGCGCTCGGTGAAATCGATGAGTGGATCACCCGCAACCTCATCGGCGAACCGGGTGCAGCGGTCGCACAGGATGCAGCGCTCCCGGTCGAGGTGGACCAGATCCGAGATGGGGATGGGCTTTTGGAAGTGCCGCTTTTCCTCCACGAACCTCGACTCGCCCGGGCCGTAGGCCATGGTCTGGTCCTGCAGCGGGCACTCGCCGCCCTTGTCGCAGACCGGGCAGTCCAGCGGATGGTTGATGAGCAGCAGCTCGAGCACGCCTTCCTGCGCTCGCTGCGTGCGCTCGCTGGTGGTGTCCACCACCATCTGCGGCGAGACCGGGACCATGCAGGACGCCTGCAACTGTGGCCCTCGCCCGGTGTCGATCTCGACCAGGCACATGCGGCACATGCCGACCGAGCTCATCCGCTCGTGGTAACAGAACCGCGGGATGTGCACCCCGGCGCGCTCCGCAGCCGCGATGACGAGTTCGCCCGGACGCGCATCAACGGCGACGCCGTTGATCGTCACCTCGACAGTGCTGGGTACCTCCTGCGCAGGCGCTGTGTCAGACACGGATGGACACCTCCGACACTGAACCGGGTGCCGGGCTGCCAGACAGCCCGTTCTCGAGCTGCGCGTTCGGCGCCACCCGGGCCTCGAACTCCTCGGGGAACAGTGTCATGGCCGAGTGCAGCGGCGCGAACGCCGACGGCCCCACGAAGCAGATGGTGGTCATCTGGTACGGGAACGGCTTCGCCTCGAGGCCCCGTTCGGGCACGGCTGCGTGCGGGAAATCACCCGGGCTGATCGAGGCGCCGACCTCGAGCAGGACCTCAAGATCGCGTGGTGTGCCCGTGCCGTCGCACACGCGCCGCAGCACCCGCTCCAGCCAGGTGGCCCCCTCCCGGCACGGCACGCACTTGCCGCACGATTCGTGCGCGTAGAACTTGGTCAACGTCAGTGCCGCGGCCGGAATGTCGGTGGTGTCGTCCATCACCATCACCGCGCCTGAGCCCAGCATCGAGCCCTGCGGGCCCACCTCGGAGGCCTCGAAGGGAAGGTCGAGCTGTGCGGGCGTGAACCATGGGGCTGAGCCGCCGCCGGGCACGAACGCCTTCAGCTCCCGGCCTGGCCGCAGGCCGCCGCAGTAGTCCTCGCCATAGATGAGGTCACGGAACGTGGTGGTGCCGTTGGTGATCTCGTACACGCCGGGCCGCTGAACGTGACCGCTGACCGCGATCATGCGCGTGCCCGGCGACGTGGGTGTGCCGATGGCCGTGAACGCTGCAGCGCCGTTGCGCATGATCCACGGCAGGTTCGCAAGCGTCTCCACGTTGTTCACGATGGTGGGCTGGCCGTACAGCCCGATCGCAGCCGGGAAGTAGGGGGGCTTGAGCCGCGGCATGCCGCGGTTGCCTTCCAGGCTCTCGATGAGTGCCGTTTCCTCTCCGACGACGTACGCGCCGGCGCCCCAGTGCAAGATGATGTCCACCGAGAAATCGGTGCCGCAGATGTTGCGGCCCACCCAGCCGGCTTCGTAGGCCTCGTTCAGCGCCTGCGCCACGCGCTCCTGCGCAACGGCCATCTCGCCGCGGATGTACAGGAAGCACTGCGACAGCCCCACCGCGTAGCAGGCGATGAGGCACCCCTCGATGAGCTGGTGCGGGTCCAGCTCCATCAGCAGGCGGTCCTTGTAGGTGCCGGGCTCGGACTCATCGCCGTTCACGACGAGGTAGCGGGGCCAGACGCCCGGCGGGCAGAAGCCCCACTTCACTCCGGCGGGAAAGCCGGCGCCGCCGCGCCCGAGCAGGGTGGCATCGCGTACTTCGCTGTGGACGTCGGCCGGCGAGCGCTCCAGCGCGGCACGCAAGCCCTCGTAGCCGCCGGTGGCCAGGTACCGCTCGAGGGTGTAGCTGTCAGGATGATCGAATCGTTCGGTGACGATGCGCGGCGCATCGTTGGCGACGAACCCGGGAGCGTGGGGAATCGTGTACGACGCCATCAGCCGAGCCTGCCGCCGTCGGACGCGGAGTGACCACCAACGTGGTGGCCGTCGATCCTCATCGTGCCGCTTCCCCGTTTGTTGCGGTAGCCGAGAGCCACACCGGTGCGTCGTTGACCGCTTCGGGCGGTACGGCGCCGACGGCCCGGTCGGCGGGAATGCGCTGCCGCACGCGTGCGGTGACGCCGTGCGGGGGGATCTCGTGTTCCAGGGCGCCGGCAGCGAGGTCGTCGACGAGCTGGTCAAAGCCCTCAGCGTCGACCCGGTAGCGGTAGCGGTAGTTCACCTGCAGGCACGGGGCCTCGGTGCAGGCGGCCTGGCATTCGGCGGAGGCCAGCGTGAACATGCCGTCGGGGGTGGTGCCGCCGGCGCGCACGCCCAGCCGCTCCTCGGCGTGCTCCATGAGCTCGGCTGCGCCGGCGAGCGCACACGACATCGTGGCGCAGATGTTCACCAGGTACTTGCCGACGGGCTCGCGCTTGAACATCTCGTAGAACGAGCAGGTCCCCAGCACCTCGGCGGGCGTCGTGTCGACGAGTTCGGCGATCTCCACCATCGCCTCGGGAGACACCCAGCCGGCCTGTGCCTGGGCGACGTGCAGGAGGGGGATCATGGCCGACCGACGCTTCGGGTAGCGGCCGATGATCTCGCGCGCCAACAACCGGTTCTCTTCACTAAAGAAGTTCATCGGTCGACCTCCCCCATGATCGGGTCGACGGAGGAGATGATGGCGATGGCGTCGGCCAGCAGGCCGCCGTACATCAGGTGGGGCAGGCTCTGCAGGTTCACGAACGAGGGCGCCCGGATGTGCACCCGCTGCGGCTTGGGCCCGCCGTCGGAGACCAGGTAACAGCCCAGCTCCCCGCGCGGCGACTCGACCGCCACATACGTCTCGCCGGCCGGCACGCGGAACCCTTCGGTGAAGATCTTGAAGTGGTGGATCAGGGCTTCCATCGACTCGTCGATGCGCGCCCGCGGCGGCGGCGTGACCTTGCGGTCCTCGGTTCGGTAGGGGCCCTTGGGCATCTTGTCGAGGCACTGGGCGACGATGCGCATCGACTCCCGGATCTCGTTCAGCCGGATGGAGTACCGATCGAACGTGTCGCCGTAGGCGCCGACCACGACGTCGAAATCCACCTCGTCGTAGGCCAGGTACGGCATGGTGCGGCGCAGGTCCCACGCCTCGCCGGTGCTGCGCAGCAGCGGTCCCGTGGCCGACATGGCGATGGCCTCGTCGGCGGTGATGACGCCGACGCCCTGGGTGCGGTCTCGCCAGATCGGCTGGCCGGTCATCAAGGTGTCGAACTGCTCGAGCCGGTCGGGCAGCACCGTCAGGATGTGCTCCACGTCGTCCTGCCAGCCGTCGGGCAAGTCGGCTGCCACACCGCCGGGACGGATGTAGCTGTGGTTCATCCGCAAACCGGTGACGCTCTCGAAGAACCGCAGGATCTCCTCGCGCTCGCGCCAGCCATACAGCATCATCCCGACGGCGCCGAGATCCATGCCGTTCGTCGCCAGAAACAGCAGGTGAGAGCTCATCCGGTTCAGCTCGCACATCAGCATGCGGATCCACGTGGCACGGGGCGGGATCTCGGTGCCCAGCAGATCCTCGACCGCGAGACAGAACACCAGCTCGGTGAACAGCGGCGAGGCGTAGTCCATGCGGGTGACATTCGTCGGCCCCTGCAGGAACGTGAGGTCCTCGGCGGTCTTCTCCATTCCCGTGTGCAAGTAGCCGATGATCGGCTTGGAACGCAGCACAGTCTCGCCCTGCAGTTCCATCGCGATGCGCAGCACGCCGTGGGTGGACGGGTGCTGCGGGCCCATGTTGATGAGCATCGGCCCGTCGTCAGGATCTGCGGTGACCGCCTCCACGTCATCTTCGACGATCGCTGCATCCAGCGCAGCCTCCTCAGAGATGCGCAGCACGGCGTCGGTCGGTCGGCGGATGGTGGCAGCCGTCGCGGCGCTCATCGGCCTTCCACCGCCTTGAACTGCACCGGGATGGCGCCGATGGCGTAGTCCTTGCGCAGCGGATGGCCTTCCCAGTCCGGCGGCATCAGGATGCGGCTGGGATCAGGATGGTCGCTGAAGCTGATGCCGAACAAGTCGGCCGCCTCCCGCTCGGGCGCCTCAGCACCCGGGTACAGGCCGACAGCGGAGGGCACCTGCGGGTCATCGGCCGGGACTTGGGTGCGAATGCGCAGCCGGCGCCGGCCGCGCAGATCCAGCAGGTTCACCACCACTTCGAAACGTTCCGGCTCGATGCCGGGCGGCACCGCACGACTGCGATTCGTGAGCCCGTCCACGGCGCACACGTCAACGCACAGCTCGAAGCCGTCAGCGGCGGCCATGCCGAGCACATCGAGGTACTCGTCACGACTCGGATGCAGCACCTGCTGGCCACGCTCGTCAGTGCACGGCACGCCGAACATGGTCGGCAGCTCAGCAATCGCTGTCGCTGGCGCGGCGTCCTCGGCTGCTACGCCCTCGTCGGCCATCAGCGTGCCGCCGGGCTTGACTGCGGCACTCCATGTGCCGTCACTGCGTTCGGCAGATCGTCACTCTGCAACGCCACAGCAGCGCCGCCGCCGCGCTCAGCACGGCGCTGGGTCAGCTCACCGGTGCGGATCTTCTCGTGCAGCGCAAGGATCGCATGCAGCAGCGTCTCGGGTCCCGGCGGGCAGCCGGGTGCATACATATCGACCGGGACCACCTGATCGACGCCCTGCACGATCGCGTAGTTGTTGAACATCCCTCCGCTGGACGCACACACCCCCATCGACAGGACCCACTTTGGCTCCATCATCTGGTCGTAGATCTGTCGCAAGACCGGTGCCATCTTCTGACTGACACGACCCGCCACGATCATCAGGTCGGCC
This sequence comes from Acidimicrobiales bacterium, assembly GCA_965116715.1. GTDB lineage: Bacteria > Actinomycetota > Acidimicrobiia > Acidimicrobiales > Poriferisodalaceae > Poriferisodalis. The sequence continues at coordinate 2,369,172 of OZ220724.1, read as the reverse complement.
TGACGAGGCGAGGCTCGGAACGTCTCCATGCCGAAGCGAGCCAGGTCGTAATGCGCCGTGCCCGTCGCCATCATTTCGATGGCGCAGCAGGCGAGCCCGAATGTGGCCGGCATCAGGCTGCGTCGACGCGCCCACTTCACCAGCTCCTCCACCGGCGCGGTGAAGACGTTGTGGCCGAGCCCGGCCAGACCGTCGTCGATGCCGAGACGCGACTTGAGGTCGTCGATGCCCGCCATCAGCCTGTCACCGTCCCGCTCACGGGTTGACCTGCGGTGCTGGGCACGTCTACGCCGCTCAATGCGGCGCTGTGCTGCTCTACGCCGCTCAATGCGGCGCCGGGCACAAGCTCACGCCCGGTCAGCCCGACGGTGCGCACGCCCCGGACGCCGCTGCGGCTCGCCGGGGGCAGCGGCAGGACGCGGCGCTTGCGCGGGCCCCACTCCAGCCCACCCATCGCCAACTCGTAGACGAACGACAGGAAGAAGATGACGACAAAGATCAACATGGCCATGAACCCGAAGAAGCCGAGTTGGCCGTTCGCGACGGCCCACGGGTACAGGAAGACGATCTCGATGTCGAACATGATGAACAGCATCGCGACCAGGTAGAAGCGCACCGGAAACCGCTCGGGAATGGCGGCCTGGTCGACGATCCCGCACTCATACGACGCCAGCTTCGCGTTCGTGCTGCGCTGGGGCGCCAGCAGCCGCGAGGCAATAATGCTCACCAGCACGAACAGCACAGCGAGCACACCGAGAACCAGCACCGGCAGGTATTCCGCCAAGCCGCTGTTCATGCCCCGGACCCCCTCTGCGTGTCAGTGATCAGGTGCCGGTCCCAGTCTGGCCCAAGAACGGAGAGGCCGTCACTGGCCCGCGGCTTCGCGCACCGCCCAGATCGCCTGATCCCGTCGATGCAAGTGGTAACAGCCCAGGCCGAACAGCAGGGCGGAGAAGATGGTGAGCAATGCCGGGCGGAGCCGGACGCTGCCGTGGTCGCGCACCAGCACCACCGAGTACACCGGCTCGTTCTCGTCGATCTGGGGCTGAGGCACCACGATCTTTCCGTCATCGCCGAACAGATTCGGATCGATCTCGACACTCGGCTGGTACGGCTGGATCTGCACGACGGCGTAGTGCGGCTTACCCCTGCTGGGCAGGAAGTACTGCGTGATGACGTTGTCGGGGATGCTGAGAGGCCGGAATCTCTCGCCGCCCCGGATCAGCACCCGGTACGTCTTGTATTGATCCGCAGCCGAGAACAAGCACGAATTCACTGCCAGCAACCGGCGCGGGTCGGCATCGTCGCAGACGACATGCCCATCGGCCGCCGAGCGGGCGTCTGCAGCAAACGCCTGGGCCTGGACGATCTCGGGATCGACGACCTCTTCGGCGTCGCTGTCCGATGCGTCCTCGACGGCGATCTCGATCCAGCCGGGGGGCGATTGATTGACCGGGACGCCCTCGAGCTGCTGCACTTCGTCGACCAGCACGGTCGCGGGATTCGAGGTCACCTGCAGCACGTTCCAGCCGGGCTGGCTGCCGATCCATCCGATGCCGAACACCCACCACACAATGGACATCAGCAGCATCCAGCCCCACAGCCCGGTCCACGCAACCAAGAATCCGAGACGGACGCCGAGGTTGGTGGCCAGGAGCAAGTACACCGAGCCGCACAGCACGGCGATGCCGATGATGACGGCCAGGTATCCGGTCAGAACCGGATCCCAGCTGACGATGCCGAGAAGGTGCGCGGCGCTCATTCGTCGTCTCCCGGCTCGTGCAGTTCCTCAAAGCCCAACCCAGCCTGGTGCTGCGGATCAAGGCTTCGTTCGTACTCGACGATCTTCCGGATGTCGTCTTCGGTCAGCACCCGCTTGAAGCCGGGCATGCCATAGTTGCCGAGGCGTGCGAACTGGCCGTATGCCACATTGTCCGCAGCACCATCCGCGACGAACTTGACGTGATCTTCGATGTCGGGGAACAGCCGCTCAAGGCTCACGCTGTTGAGCGCCGGTCCGTAGCGGCCAGCGCCGTCGGGTCCGGGAAGCACCTCCACCGTTCCGCCGTTATTGGGCAGCTGCGCGGTGCCGCGGCCCGGCCAGCGCGGCGTGTGGCACCGGGCGCAATGCAGATCGAACAAGATCTTCCCGTCCGACGCTCCCGCGTAGACGTCCGACGCTCTGGCAGCCTCGAACCGGGCCGTGGCCCGAGCGTGGGCCTCCTGGTTCAGCGGATCGTCGTCCAAGGCATCTGCTGCTTCGTCCACCAAGAGCTGGGCGACTTCGTCGTCTCCTACTGCGGACGCGACGATCTCGCGGAGGACCTCGTCGTCCGCGGCATCTGCTGCGTCTTGGTCTGCGCCGATCCGGTTGGCCCACAGCCACGCCACGAGGTCGTCGATCTGCTGGTCGTTGTACGGACCGCCGCCCTCGAGGCCCCACGCCGGCATCACGCCTCGGCCATACACCAGGATCTGCCGCACCTCGCTGACCTCGTCCAACGTCTCGGCATCGGTGTCGAAACGCGTGAACACGTCGTCGAGGGACGGCGCCTCCCACGTCGTGTTGATGATGAAGGACTCCTTGTCGGAGAACTGGTGGCCGATGTCGAGCACGACCGGTGCGAAGCGCGCACCGCCGAGATCGGCGCCATGGCAGTCGGTGCATTCCGCCGCAGCGGCGACGGCCTCACCGCGGCTCACGGCGGCCTCGGAGAACGACGTCTCTGCGCCCGAACGGCGTCCGCCCTCGAGCATCCAGTAGACGGGCAGGACGAGCGCCATGATCAGCAGCATCAGCACGCCGAACGCCTGGACCTTCTCCAGCCGACGGCCTTCGAGTTCCTCGTCGTCGGGCAGATTGCCGCGATTGGGCGCCAGCTCAATCTCGCTGCCGGCCTCGGATTTCGCCTGGCGAATGTTGACGAAGACGTAGATCGCCCAGCCCACCACGACAATCGCCAGGAGCACGATCGCGATCGAACGCTCGGTGCTGGCAGCCAGCATGTGGCTCAACTCAGGCACAGTGCGGCCCCTCGAGGCCCTGGCCCGTGGAGTCGGTGCCGATGGCGGGTCCCTGCGACACCGTGCCGGTGTCGACGAAGACGTTGCCGCCCTCGATGGTCACCGGGAAGCGATCCATGCCGCGAGGCGCCGGGCCGGACTTCTTCTCGCCGACGCGGTTGTACTTCGAGCCGTGGCACGGGCACTCGAACCACTGTGAGCTGCCGCACACCGGCACCTTGCAGCCCAGGTGCGGGCAGACCTGCCACAGCGCTACGTAGCCCTGCCGCATGCCGTCGAGAATCGCACCGCCGTACACCGTCTCGGCGTTCGACAGCGTCGCTGAATCGGTCGGGTAAGGCTGGATGTAGCTCTGCGCCTCGGAGAAGTAGGAGAAGTTCTCGGCTGGAGTAGATGAGGTGATCGCCTCGTCAACCGATGCGACCGTGCCGATCTTGATCTTCGAGCCGAATCCGCCGGTCGGGCGCGGCCAGAGGAACGCGAGCATGGCGGCATTGAAGGTGCCCAGACCGGTTGCCATCAGCATCACCGACGACCGGTTCAGGAACTGCCGGCGGGTAACGCCCACCTCGTCGGAAGGCGGCGGCGCCCAGTCCTGCGGCAGCTCAGGCTCCGCGACAGCCACGGGCGACGGGCGGCGCTCGGCGGCCACCGAGCGTTCCAGCTCTTGTGCCTGGGCGCTCACGCCGAACGCACCGGCGCCATCGCCCTCAGCAGCGTCATCACCGCCGGCGCTGGCTGCCACCTCGTCCCGACGGCGGGTTTCGCGTGACAGGTGCCCGAGGCCAGTGGCGTCCCGGCGTCGCAAGGAGACGAACGCGACCACAGCACCCAGCACGACGATGACCGGGATGGCAATCGCGAGAATCGTTCCGGTGGACATGCCGACGTGCTCCTACAGATGGAAGATGCCGTGCAGACCGGTGTCCCACGGGTAAGTGAAGTTGAAGCCCTGCCCCCGGAAGAACGAGCCGATGATCACCAGCACTGCCCAGAACATGAGGTGGATGGTCTGGATCGAGATGGCGAACTTGCGGTCCTCGGGCCGCATCGAGGGGTTCTTGTCGACGTAGGGAGCGAAGGCCAGCAGTATGAGCGCGACGCCGGGGATGGTCACGCCGGCGATCATCGGGTCGAACATCGTGAGCAGTTCCTGCAGGCCCAGGAAGTACCACGGCGCCTTCGACGGGTTGGGCGTCTCGTTGTGGTTGGCGAGCTCGAGCAGCGGTGCGTTGATGAACAGCGAGAAGACCAGCGTGAAGGCCGTGATGAACAGCGCCGAGGTGAATTCGGCGGCCAGCAAGTGCGGCCAGACGTGGACCTTGTCGCCGGGGCTGGCCTTGACGTCCTGGATCGAGCCTGACTTGACGACGGTCAGCAGGCGGTGCGTGTTGCCCGCCGGGCCGCCCATGAGCGGCGGCAGCGCGGTGGCCACTCCCCCGCCTGCAGCCGCAGGGGCAGCCCCTGGTGCGCCGCCGGGCTGCTGGCTGGCCTCCAGCAGTGAACGCGGGATCGTCACACCGTCATCGTCGCCGGGCTGCGCAGCAGCCGGCGCCTCGCCTTCGCCCGCCGCGGGCGCGCCGGTCGCGCGGGCCCTGGCTTCGGCGCTGCGGCGCAGGAGGTGTTCGGGGATCTCAGTCATGCTGATGGCTCGGGACGCTCAGGCTTCCTACAGCGGCCCCGAAATGCCTCCGTCCTTTCTCACTCTCCAGAAGTGGATCGCCATGAAGATGACGATCACAAAGGGAAGCATCAAGACGTGCAGCACGTACCAGCGCAATAGCGTCTCCGCGCCTATCTGCTGGCCGCCGAGCAGTACGAACCGCACTTGCTCGCCGAAGACCGGCGTGAAGCCCATCATGTTCGTGCCCACCGTGACCGCCCACAGCGCGAGCTGGTCCCACGGGAGCAGGTAGCCGGTGAACGCGAGCAGCAAGGTCAGCTGCAACAGCATGACCCCGATGACCCAGTTGAACTCTCTCGGCGCCTTGTAGGCGCCGTGATAGAAGACGCGGGCCATGTGCAGGAACACCGTGATCACCATCAGGTGCGCGGCCCATCGGTGCATGTTGCGCACGAGCAGGCCGAATGCCACCTGGGTGTGGAGGCTCTCGATGTCCAGCCACGCCGCGGTGTCGGTCGGCCGGTAGAAGAACATCAGGAAGATGCCGGTGATCGTCAGCAGGATGAACAGGAAGAAGCTGAGACCGCCCAGGCACAGCGTGTAGCTCACCTTCACGGCGTGCCGCTTCACCTTCACCGGGTGCAGGTGGTACAGCACGCTGTTCATGATCACGTAGGACCGGTTCCGGGGGCTGTCGGTGTAGCCCTTGCGGAAGATCGACCCGGGTCGGAAGATCGATGTCCAGAACTGGCTGTCCTGCATCCAATCGGCCGCCTGCTGCTGCGCGTTCTGGAGACGCTGCGGCAGCTTCGGCTTGGAATCGGGGGACTCGAGGGTGTTCGCCATGTTTAGAGACGCATTCCGTAGGCGTAGCCGTGGGTGTGGGTCCGGCCGTGGACATCGCCCTCCGGCGGCGGGTTGTTGCTGACCCGCCCGAGCGTGATCACACCGGTCGGGCAGCGGTCGACGCACAGCGCGCAGCGGGTGCACACGTCGTCGTCGATGATGAAGATGGCGTTGTCCGTGGGATCGAGGCCCGGCAGGTCTACGCCGACGGCCTCGTCGACCGCCTCGGTGGACACGTACCAGATGCACTTCCACGGGCAGATGTCCACGCAGCCCTCACACTGGATGCACTCGGACTGGTCGATGTTGATGAACTGCTTCGGCTTGACAGCCGCGTCGAGGTATGAGGCGTCTACCTGCTGCAGCAGATAGTCGTCCCGGAACTTGGGCATCGGCGGGTTCGCGTCGTTCGCAGCCATTTGTCGCGCTCTCAGTTGCCCTTCACCAGTGGACGGCCGTAGTCCGAGATCGGCTCGGCGGCGGGTTCGGCCTTGTCGCGCCGCTGCCACCACATCGCCAGCACCGGCAACCCGATGAACGCGATGAGGTGCTCGATGACCACCACGATGTCGCTGACTTTCTTGAGGTCGATACGCGTCGGCGGGAAGGTGATCGGCGAGGTCATGAACTGGCCCTCGGTGACCAGGAAGCGCTCCACCGACCAGCCCCACTCGTTGTCGGTGAGGCGGATCCAGCGGTCGGGCACGATGCCGAACACCAGCAGCATCAGCATGAAGACGTAGGCCGCCCCCAGCATGGCTTCGCCCCAGGTGGTGGGGCGGTCGGTCGGGCGGCGCTTGCCGTACCACACCAGCAGGTAGACCATCAGCGCGGTGACGAGGATCGATGTGACGAGTGCAACCACTCGGTGTTCCTCCCGCTGTTCTCCCGTCGGCGTGTCAGGACTGTTGCGAACTGGCCCAATCGATGATGCATCGAGTGCGTCAGTCGCAGCAAAGCCGGGGCAAAGATTACCGGCGCCCCGGCCATGGCGCGTGATGTTCTAGCACGACCGCCAGCGCTCGCCACAATCCGGGACACGCGCTGACACCCCGCTCTTGTTCGCTTCGCTCACGGGCCGCTCAGGCCACGGCTTCGCCTGACGGCTCAGCCTCAGTCTGCGCCGTCGGGGTGACTGCATGGCAGACTTGCGCCTCGGTGCGCTCGGGCGCGTATCGTGCCCAGCGAACTTGGCCGTGCCGGCCGTGCCAGAACCCCTTGGGGGCAACCCCGCGGAGGATCCCGTGACCGAAGTTCCCGAGTACCTGCTGGAGCGCTCGCGACAGCGTCGCATCGCGCTGGGGGTGCTCGAAGACGACGGCAGCGGCGGCGGCGGTGCCGCGAGCGCGGCGACACCCGCAGCCGGAGCAGCTCCCGACGCAGGGCCCTCGCAGGCAGAGATGATCGCCGCGGCGCGCGAGGCGGCCCAGCTCGAGACCGAACCCGAAGCGCCGCCCGACCCGGCATGGGTGGTCGCAGCCCAGACGCGGCATCGGATTCCGATCTGGGTGCTGCCGGTGCTGTTCTGCCTGCCGTTGTGGGCGTTTGTCTATGTGAAGCTGACCGAGCCGCCCCCCGAGCCCATCACCGCCATCAACGAGGGCGCGGCGACCTACGCGGTGCGCTGCGCGAGCTGCCACGTCGGTGATGGCTCTGGCAGCGACGGCAGCGGCGTGGGACGCCCGTTGTGGAACGGCGAGGTGCTGCTGACCTTCCCTGACCTGGACGACTCGTTCGTCGAGTGGATCTCGGTGGGCTCTGAAGGCATCGGCATCGGCCAGGTCTACGGCGATCCGAACCGGCCCGGCGGCGCCCACATCACCGGCGAGACCGGGTCCAACATGCCCGCATTCGGTGACGTGCTCAATGATCACCAGCTGTACTCGGTCGCGCGATACGTGCGCGAGGTGATCGGCGGCGAGGTCATCAGCGATGAAGTGGCCGCTGAACGCGACGCCGAGTGGACCCATCTCGGCGGCGGCGCGCTGTCCGGCGGGGGCGGTGGCGGCGGCCACTAGCGCCATCGGGGCGGCGTCGAGGCGCCCATGCTGAATCCCTCCTGCCCCGAGCTCCGAATGTGACCGCGACACCTTGACCGAGACGCTCGCTTGCGACGTGCTCGTCGTCGGCGGCGGGCCGGCGGGTAGCGCCGCCGCGTACTGGCTGGCGCTGGCGGGACGCGACGTGCTGCTCATTGAGCGCTCGACCCATCCGCGCGAACGCGTGTGCGGCGACGCCCTCACACCGGTAGCCGTGGGCGAACTCCTCGACATGGGCTGTGATCCGAGCGCGGCGCGCTGGCACCGGCACCACGGGCTGCGCATCACCGCTCATGGACAGAGCCTCGAAGTGCCCTGGCCCCGTGGTGAGCACTGGCCCGGCTACGGCGTCGTGGTGCGCCGCTCGCGCCTCGATGCGCTGACCTTCGCCCGGGCGCAATCTGCCGGAGCGCGCGTGCTGGCCGGCACGGAGGTCACGGCGCCGCTGATCACCGACGGTCACCTGCGCGGGTGCGTCGCCCGGAGGCTGAGCCCCGATCCCGGGCAGGTGACGGCGCGCGCCCGCTACGTCGTGATCGCCGACGGCCCCCGCTCACATTTCGGCCGGGCGCTCGGGACCGTGCGCACCCGGACCTACGCCCAAGGGCTGGCGATGCGCGCCTATTACCCCACGCCACGCCACGACGAGCCGTGGATCGAGTCGGTGTTTGCATTGGCCGACCACGCGGGGAGCCAGCTGCCGGGCTATGGCTGGGTGTTTCCCGTCGGGGACGGCACCGCGAACGTCGGCGTGGGCCTGCTCAGCCATCACTACGGCAACGAAGCCATTTCTCTGGAGCACCTCTTTGAACAGTGGACTCAGCAGATCCCGGAACGCTGGGAGATCGATCCGTCCGGACCGCGCACCGAACCAGCAGGCGGCCGGTTGCCGATGGGAGGCTCAGTGCGGCCCCGCTCGGGGCCGAACTGGGTCGTTGTCGGCGACGCAGCAGGCAGCATCAATCCCTGGAACGGCGACGGCGTCGGACCGGCGCTGGCAACCGGCCGGCTGGCAGCGGAGGTCATCGGGCAGGCGCTCGATGCCGACGACGGGCTCGAGCTGCGGCGCTACGAGGCTGAGCTTGCGGCGCGTTGGCAGCGGTACCACCACCTGGGCCGGCTGACGACCCGCGCGCTGGGCCGTCCCGGGTTGATGCGCAAGCTGACACAGCTCGCGATTCGCTCCCCCCGCATGGGACACCTGGCCATGCGCGTTTCGACAGATCTGCTGCAAGGCAGAGCCGGTCCGCTCGGCCCTCGCGGCATCTACCGGGCAGCCTCCGGCATGGCACGCCTCTGGCGAGACCGCACCTGAGCTGCCGCGCGCGCTAGGCCCTCGATGCGGCGGCGGCGATGGTGGTGAGGGCTTCGTCGATGACGTCGGGGGTATGGGCAAGGCCGACGAAGATGGCTTCGTAGGCACCGGGGGCGAGTGCCACACCGCGCTGAAGAAGCTCAGCATGCAGTCGGGCGTAGGCCTGCTCATCGGTTGTGCGGGCATCGTCGTAGTCCGTAGGTACCCAGCCTGCACTGGTCTCTGCACCGCAATACAGACCGACCAGCGTGCCGACTTGGCAGACGATCGCATCGAAGCCGGCATCGCCGAGCACGTCACGCAAGCCCTCGGCCAACCGGCCGGCCATGGTTTCCAGCTCTGTGTAGGCCGCGGGGGTGAGCAGGTCGAGCGCGGCGAGGCCCGCGGCGGTCGCGAGCGGGTTGCCCGACAGCGTTCCGGCCTGGTACACCGCGCCGGTCGGTGCCAGCGTCTCCATGATCTCGGAGCGGGCGCCGAGGGCGCCGATCGGCAGGCCGCCGCCGATGACCTTGCCGAAGCAGGAGATGTCGGGCGTGACAGCAAACCGGTCGGCCGCACCGCCTGGGCCGAGACGGAACCCGGTGATGACCTCGTCGAAGATCAGCAACGCGCCCGCCTCGTCGCACGCCTCTCTCAGGCCCTCGAGGAAGCCGGGCGCCGGCGCGATGAGCCCCATGTTCGCTGCCACGGGTTCGACCACCACCGCGGCCACCTGGTCGTCGAGCTCGGGCACGACGTTGTACGGCGCCACGATCGTGTCGGCCACTGCGCTGGGGGGAACCCCGGCTGAGCCGGACAGGCCGAGCGTGGCCACGCCGCTGCCACCCGCGGCCAGCAGCGCATCAGCATGGCCGTGGTAGCAGCCGGCGAACTTGACGATCCGGGGCCGCCCGGTGAAGCCTCGCGCCAGCCGGACGGCAGTCATTGTGGCCTCGGTGCCGCTGCTGACGAGGCGCACTTGTTCGACCCCCGGCGCGGCGCCCGCGATGCGCTCGGCCAGCGCCACCTCTCGCTCGGTGGGAGCGCCATAGGACGTGCCGTCGGCTGCGGCGGCAGCTATCGCCTCGGTGATCGTCGGATGGGCATGGCCCGCGATGATCGCCCCGTAGGACTGCACGAAGTCGATGTAGCGGCGGCCCTCGGCATCGGTCACGTACGGCCCGCTGGCGGAGGCCACGAAGTACGGCGTTCCGCCGACGGACCCGAAGGCACGTACCGGTGAGTTGACGCCGCCGGGAATCACGCGTCGAGCGGCCTCGAACAGGTCGGCGTTCGTCGAACGCGGCTCGGTCACGGCCTCGCAGCGTAGGCCACGCCCCTGCGAGTAGTCGCTGTCGAGTTACGGGCCAGGCCGAGAGCCCAAGCGGGTCCCAAGCCAAGCATGACCGCCGTCACCGCGGGGTTGCATCAGCCATGTACCGCTGCAACAACGGTCCCTACGAGATCGTCATCGGTAGGACGCGCGGCGACTGCCGCTACGGGCAGGCCGGCTTCGGCACACGCAGCTGCTGTCGTGCGACCGATGCACACAACCTTGCCGGTCACTCCTTGCGAGCCGATCTGCGACAGATGGCCGCGCACGGCCGACGGCGAGGCGAAGACCACGGCGTCCGCGCCGGACACGTCGGCGATGAGATGATCGGACAACGTGGGCGTGACGATGCGGTAGGCGCTCACGGCATCAACGTTCCAGCCGCGGGTGCGCAGCCCATCGACCAGTTCCGGTCTGGCTTGTGCTGACTGCGGCACGAAGCACCAGTCGTCCGCGCGGGGGTCGGGAAATGCCGCGGCGAGTCCGGCAGCATCAGACTGCTCTGGCACGAGGTTGACCGGTCGACCGATTTCAGCTTCGACGCGCGCTGCGGTGGACGGTCCGACCGCCGCGGTGCGGATGCGTGCGAAGCGACGGCGAACGCCACGCCGGTCTGCGCGGGCGAATGTGGCTGCCACGGCATTCGAAGAGGTGAACGCGACCCAGCTGTACTGCTCCAGGCGCAGCAGGGCATCGTCGAGCGGCTGGCCGCCGTCGAGCGGGGGCACCACCGCAAGAGCGGGTGCCACCACCACCGTCGCCCCGCATTCGCGCAGCGCCGCCGCCAGCGAGCTGGCCTGGTGCGATGCGCGCGTGATGACGACGGTGCGACCGGCGAGTGCGCCGGGGGGACCCTCAGGCATCGCCGACCTGAGCGGCCCCGATGGCGGCGTTTGTGCCGGTCCGATCGAGCAACTCGGTGGCAAGCGCGACGCCGAGACGCTCACCATCGAGGTCTTGGCCTGATGCGCGCGCGAGGCCGCCGTCGGGCGAAGCAAGCACTGCGGACATGGTGAGGCGACCGTCGGCGTCGACCGTGGCATGGGCGCCCGTGGGTAGGTCGCAGCCGCCGCCCAGCGTTCGCAAGAACGCGCGCTCTGCACTTACGCAACGTGTCGTCACCTCGTCGATGATCGCGCCGACCGCAGCAGCTGTGTCTGCGTCGCCGCTGCGGTGCTCGACGGCGATCGCACCCTGCCCGGCCTGCGGAACGATCTCGTCGGGGCTGAATCGCTGTGCGATCCGGTGGGACTCGCCGAGCCGTTCGAGCGCCACCGACGCCACGACCACTGCGGCGATGCCCGGTTCGGCGGCTGCAGCGATGCGGCGAGCGATATTGCCGCGCAGACCCGTGAAGCTCAGATCGGGTCGCAGCGCCGCAAGCTGGCACTGGCGACGCTGCGATCCGGTCGCCACGACACCGCCGTGGGGAATCTCGTCAAGCGTCAGGCCGACCAGCGCGTCGCTGGCGTCGCCTCTCGCCAGGCAGCCCGCCAGCGTCAGGCCGCCGGTCGGCTCGGAGCGCATGTCCTTGGCGCTGTGCACGGCGATGTCCGCACGCCCGTCCAGCACCGCTGCCTGCACCTCGGTCACAAACACGCCCCTGCCGGACATCTCCGATATCGGCGTGGACAGGTCGAGATCACCGCTCGTGCGCACCCCCACCAGCTCGATGTCACCCCCAGGCGATCCGGCCGCCTCCAGCGCCTCGGCGACAGCGCGCGCCTGCCAGGTCGCCAGCGGGCTCGATCGTGTCGCGATCCTCACGCAGCCCAGAGTTACAGATCGAACAAGTCGCGCACGGAGTCCGCGAGCCGATCGCCCTTGGCCTTGCCTGCCGCGGACCTCAAGGCGATGGTGGGCTGATGCAGCAGCTTGTTGACCAGTGCTGCGGTTGCCCGCTCAAGCGCCTCGCGTGCGCCGTCGTCCAGATCGGGGTGAGCCGCCAGAGCGCGTTCGATCTCGGATTGGCGGACCGCTTCGGCCTTGCCGCGCAGCGATTCGATGAGCGGCGCCATCTCGCGGGCGGTGCGGTCGGCGGAGAATCGTTCGGTCTCGTCAACCAGGATCGACTCGACCGCCGCCACTTCCGCTTGCCGGCCCGCTTGGCCGACCTCTGCGAAACGGGACAGGTCGTCCATGTCGAGGAGGGTGACGCCCGGGAGGCGGGCCACGGCGGGGTCGACGTCGCGAGGCACGGCAATGTCGACGATCAGCAGCGGGCGCCCGGCGCGTCGCTCAATGACCGCTCCCACACTGGCGTGGTCGACGATCACCGCCGAGGCGCCGGTGGATGTCAGCAGCAGATCGACCTCGACCAAGGCGTCCTCGAGGCTCCCGAGCGGCAGGTGGCGGCCCCCGACCCGGGCGGCCAGGGCTTCGGCGTGGGAGGGCGTGCGGTTGGCGACCTGCACCGCAGCGGGACCGGCCGATGCGAGCGCAACGATCATGCCCTCGGCCATCTCGCCGGCGCCCACGACGAGCACGCGAGAAGCTTCCAGCGTGCCGAGATGGTTCTTGGCCATGCTGACCGCCGCGTGGCTGATCGACGCCGTGCCCTGCGCGATGGCGGTCTCGGTGCGCGCTCGCTTGCCGGCGCCGATGCCGTGCCGGAAGAGCTGATTCAGCACCGCGCCCGTCGTGCCCTCGGCTCGTGCCACGTCCCATGCGGTGCGGACCTGGCCCAAGATCTCGTGCTCGCCGAGCACCGCTGATTCCAGGCCGCTCGCCACACGGAACAGGTGACGCGCTGCGTCGTCGTCGTAGTGGACGTAGAGGTGGTCGGACAGCTCGGCGGGTGCCGCGCCCGACAGCGTGCAGAAGAAATCGCGCATCTCGCCGAACGCCGCATGGAACTTCTCGGCCACGACGTAGGCCTCGGTGCGGTTGCAGGTGGACACGACGACGGCCTCGCTGACGTTGGAGCACGATGCGAGATCGCTCAGTCGTTTCGGCACGTCGGCGGCGGCAACCGTGCAGCGCTCCAACAGCTCGAGCGGTGCGCTGCGATGGCTCACGCCCATGACAACGATGGACACGAGGACTACCCAGGGTTCGGAAATGCGGCCCGCACAGTCTCGCCGATGCAGCACCCCGTTTCCACGCGTTCAACGCAAGATCGCGTGACGAATCCGGCTGAAGACCGCCAAGAGCCGCTCAGTCGAGGGCCACCAGCAGCTGAATCGTGGCCGTCAGCAGGATGAGCGCGGCCAGCGCCGCCAGCAGGAGCGCCGTTCGCGGTCTCATGTCCCGGTCCCGTGTCCCGGTCTCATGCGGAGGGGCGCAGCCGGACTTCGGTGCCCGGGGCGAAGCCGAGGTGCGCCGCGCTCCCGCTGGCCACCGTCAGCTCGAGCAGGCCGAAAGGATCGTCGCACAGGGCAAGGCTGCCGGTGCCGGCTGAGCCCGCGGGCGCGAGCCGGACCGACTGCGAGATCGCTTCGGCGGGCTGCGACGCACTCACTCCAGGCGTCCATTCCGCCACCAGCAGATCGCCAAGCGGCACGAGCGTGTCGCGGTCGACATTGAGCTGCACCGTGCCCCATCGCGTGACCGACAGCACCTCCGCGGTCACCGAGCCGTCGTCTTCGACGCGGGGCACCGCAACTAGCGAGGGCAGCAGCAACGACGGGTCGATCGGCGGGCCCAGCGCCTCGATGGGCTCGCCTGCCGCGAGCCGGCCGGCTGCGGGTGCCAGCACATCGCGCGCCGGGTAAAGAACCGATTCGGGACCGCCGCAGCCTGCACCCTCGATGCGAACGGCCAGGTCCGCTCCGCCGACCGCAGCGGTGGCTGCTGCCAGCACCCCGTTGTCAGGGCCGACCAGCATCGATTGCCCGCTGCCGACCGAGACCGCGATGGCGGGCCGGTCCAGACGCCGGCCCACCGATGCAAGCACGACGCCCGGTGCGAGGTGCGCCACGCTGCGCACCAGCATCAACGCCGCCGTGCGGGCATCGCCCGGATCGATCTCGTGGCACAAGTCGATGATCGCGGCGTGGGGGGCGGCTTGGCGCACGATCGAATGCATGACGCCCACCGACTCGTCCGCTGTGCCCAGATCGCTCACGCACGTGACCGTGTCGAAGCCCGTCATGACTGGAAGCCGTCTCGTGGCGACACCCTCATCTCCCGCTCTTGTTCGCTCCGCTCACGGGCCGCTCGGGCCCCGGCTTCGCGCCGCCTTCTCCGCTCTTGTTCGCTCCGCTCACGGGCCGCTCGGGCCCGGGGCTCAGCCTCCGTTTCACGCTGTGCCGAGCTCGACGGAGCGGCGGGTGGCGGCTTCCACGGCCGCAGCGAACGCGGCGCGCACGCCGTGGCGTTCCAGCTCGCGCAGCCCCGCCGCCGTCGTGCCGCCCGGCGACGTCACGTCGGCTCGCAGTTCAGCAGGCGGACGGCCCTCGGCCAGCAGCGTCGCCGCGCCCAGCAAGGTCTGGTTGGCCAGTTCGGTCGCCACCGGTCGGCCCAGGCCCATGAGCACTCCTGCCTCGATCATTGCCTCGGCTACGAGGAAGACGTACGCCGGCCCGGATCCCGACAGGCCGGTCACGGCATCCATCAGATGCTCAGGCACGCGCACCACTCGGCCCACGGCACCCAGGATCTCCTCGGCCCACGTGAGCTCCGCCTCACCCGCAGCCTCGTTCCCGCAGATGGCCGCAGCGCCTTCCGATACCAGCGCAGGCGTGTTCGGCATGGCGCGGACTACGGCGATGGGTGTGTCGTGCGCGGTGGCTTGAGTGAGCGTGTCGAGCGTCACGCCTGCGGCGATCGACAGCACCCGATCGGGGCCGAGGTCGGCAACCTGGCGCGCGACTGCCGGGATGACATCCGGCTTGGTCGCCAGGATCGCGCCCGAGCACGGCACGATCTGCTCGGACACAGCAATGCCGTAGCGATCGGCCAACTCATCGCGGCGTGCGGCAATCGGCTCAGCGACGCAGACGCTCTCGGCGCGGCGGCCTGCCGCGAGCAATCCGCCCAGCAGCGCTTCGCCCATCTTGCCGCCGCCGACGATCAGCAGTTCGACCCTGTCAGCCATGCGGTCACGGTACCGGACTGCATCCGGACCGCTGCCGGGAGCGTGCAGTGCTGCGAGCACCGGACGAAGCAGTGCCGGGGCACTCGCTGTGAGTGGGACGCTTCCCTGCGGCCTGCTGGCGAGTGCCCCGGCGGGAACAAGATTACTCAGAAACCACTGAAAGACACCAAGTGGTTTTCGCGACCTAGTTCTGGAAGCCCAGCCGGATCAGCGTGGTGAAGTCACGCTCGACGTACGCCCACAGCGACCCGACGATCCGGTCGAGCTCGTCTTCGTCCACGCAGTGGGTGGGCAGCTCGCCCGTCAAGTAGAGGGCATCTTCGGGGCCGACGCCGTACTGGGCACCGACCAGCGAATAGTTGCGGCGAAGCACGAAGTCGGCCACCTGCTCCGGCCGGTGCTGCGGCGTGGGCAGGACGTAGGACTCATAGGTCAGCGTGCGCTGACGCAGCGTCAGCCAGATGGCGATGACGTCGCGCGACTCCCCTGCCAGGCGCACGTACCAGCGGCGTGGCACCTCGTCGTCACGGGTGACGTCGAGCAGCATCGGGCGCTCATCGGCATCGCCTTGCGCCTGTGAGCGAGCCCAGGCCGCCAGCCAGTCGTCCATGCGGTACTCGAGCTGATCGAGCTCGGCGTCGGTCGCCGGCCGGCGCGTCATAGCGCGGAGGCTGAGCCGTCAGGCGAAGCCGTGGCCCGAGCGGCCCGTGAGCCCGAATCCAATCGAGATTGGGAACAAGAGCGGGCAAGAAAGGTGATGCAGGTCACAGGCAGGCGACGAGTTCGCGGCGGGCCGCCGCGTCGATCACGTCCAGCGCCGCAGCCGCGCTCGCGCGCCAGCTGTAGCGCTCGGCGCGGCGAGAACCGGCATCGCCGAGCCGCAACGCCAGAAGCGGGTCGGCGAGGATGTCGATGACGCGGCGGGCGAACTCATCACTGCTGCGGCCGGCGACGAGATAGCCGGTGCTCCCCTCGACGACGTTGTCGCGCAGCCCACCGACATCGGACGCAACGACCGGCGTCCCGCAGGCTGCCGCCTCGAGCGCGACCAGTCCGAACGATTCCGAACGGCTCGGCACCAGGCACACATCAGCGGCGCGGTAGTACGTCGACAGCAGGTGGTGCGGGAGCGGATCGACGAACCGCACATGGTCGGCGACCGCCAGGCCGTCAGCCATCGCCCTCAGCCGGTTCAGCGTGGCCCCGCCGTGCGGACCGCTGGGTCCTCCCACGATGAGCAGCTGGGCGTCGGCGCCCGCCGTGCCGGCGGCCCTCGTCGCCGCAAGCGTCTCCACCGCCAATTCGGCGCCCTTGAGCGGCTGCAGGCGACCGACGAACAGCAGCACCGGTCCTGGCGGAAGATCGATCGCCGCACGGGCCGCATGGCGCTGCCCGGGCGCAAACATGGCCCGGTCGACGCCGGGTGTCAGCACGTGGAGGCGCTCGGGGGGAACCTCGTACAGCGACCTGAGCTGGCCTGCCTCGGCATCACCGGAGGTGAACACCGCATCGGCACAGTCGATGACTCGCTGCTCGGCGTCGCCGCGGTGGCGCGGCTCGGCGTCGCCCGTGCTGGTCTTGACGCGCCCCAGCGTGTGAAACGTGACTGCCAGAGGGATGTCCAGCCGGTGCTTGAGCTGATGTCCGGCCATGCCGCTCAACCAGTAGTGAGCGTGAAGTGCGTCGACCGGGCGGCGTGCGAGATGCTCGCCGACCCTGTCGGCGAATGCCGAGACGACGGCCGGCAGATCATCCTTGTCGAGCGACGGCGCGCCGGCATCGACGTGGGTGACGCTGACTCCCATCTCCACCTCGTGCCGGTCAGGCTGCGACGGATCGGTGCGGCGTGTGTAGATGTCGCAGTCGACGCCCAGGTGCGCCAACGCGGCCGTGAGCTCGCGCACGTACACGTTCAGGCCGCCGCCGTCGCCGCTTCCGGGCTGGTGCAGCGGCGAGGTGTGCATGCACAGCACTGCGACGCGCAAGAGGCGGCCAGGTCCGCCATGCGTCTGGGTGTCGGGAGCATCGGGCGCCACGGCCGATAACGCTACGCAGATCGCTGCGGCGTCACGAACTGAGCCGGCTGCAGCGCTGTGTGGGCGAGCCGCTCAGATGGCGAGGAGTCCCAGGGCCCACATCCACGCCAGAGCCGTGACGCTCAGCGAATCGAGCCTGCGTACTGCCCACTCTCGGGTCAGTCGCCGCCACGCTCGCCGGGGACCGTCAGCGAGTTCTGCGGCAGTGTTCGGCCGGGCGAGGGCGGGGCCGAGCGGCAGGGTCAGCACGGCGAGCACACCGAACCCGATGACATCGGTCGGCGCGAACGGAGGCACGCTGAGTCCGGTCAGGGCAAAGACGGCAATTGCAGCTGCGGTCACCCCGGCCAGCGGACCGCGCAGCCCCGGCGGCCGGCCTGACGCACTGAGGTGAGCGGCGGCGTCGTAGGCCGCAGCCGCGCTCACGAGCACCAGTGCCGCTCCGAGCGAATAGCGGGCAACCGCGGCTGAGCACGCCGCCGCAACACCGACCTGCATCCAGCTGCGAATCAGCAGCCCTGCGCCGGCCAGCAGCGGCAGCGGCGGCGCATGTCCCGCAGGCGGTGTGACGCCGCCGGCGCGCCGGGGTCGCAGCACGGCCACCACCATGAAGCTGGCGAGGGCTGCTGCGGCGACCACGGCTCCCGCCAGCCGGGTGTCGAGAACGCCTGCGAATCCGACTGCGCCGGCCAGCGCTGCTGCCGGCAGCCGATGACTCGGGGGAAGCGTCGGCGCTGTGAGCGTCGCTTCGCCGCTCGGCGATTGGCGTGTCGCGGCCGCAGGGCCCCGAGCGCCCGCTGCCTGCCACGCAGCGAGCATGGCGATCGCCGTCACGGTCAGCCCGAACGTCACTGCCCCGGCCCACAGGGCACCGAGCAGCGCGGCGAACCAGAGCAGTCCCGCGCCGATGCTGGCGTCGCCCAAGGCGACAGCAGGCCCGAGCCATTGCGCGACCGCGGACGTTCGCGGCCGCGCCGGCGGGAGGCCCGGCGACGCTGTCACCGTGCCGCTGCCGCTCAGCCGCCCGATACGGGCGGCAGCACGGCGATCTCGTCGCCGGTACTGAGCTGCGACTCACCGAGCGCCGGCTCGCCGTTCAGCCAAACCCTGCTGGCAGCCAGGACGGCGCTGAATCCTTCGCCGAAACTCGCCTTCGCCCAGTCCAGTGCTTCGGCGACCGACGACGCTTCGGTCTGGGTGCTGCCGACGCCGGCCGCTTCGCGCGCCCCTGCGAACAGGCGGATCGTCACCGTCGGCATCGCTGCGATGCTACCGATCACGTCCCAGAGGCAACGAGGACGGGCCGCTTGGGCCACAGCCACGGCCGTCGGCGCAGCCTCTAGGGTCGTGCGCCGTGACACAGCATTCGGAGTTGCTTGCGGTGCGGCATGGCCAATCCGAGTGGAACCTGCGCGGCCGCTGGCAGGGGCAGGCCGATCCTGCGCTGACTGGTCTCGGCGAGCGTCAGGCTGAGATCGCCGCCGATGCCTTGGCAACGACGCTCGCTGCCGCCGACGACAGCTGGCGGACACCCGCGATGCGCGGGCGCGACCTGCACACCGGGCGGCACGCGTTCGACCTGCCGGCGTTCGACCTCATCGTGTCGAGCGATCTGCAACGGGCGCGGCGGACCGCCGAGATCATCGCCAAGCAGCTCGGCGTCAGCGAGGTGGTGACCGATGAGGCACTGCGTGAGCGCAGCGCGGGGCCATGGGAAGGCCTCACCCGGGCTGAGATCGACGAGGGCTGGCCGGGCGATGTCGCAGCCAGGAGATGGCCACCCGGCTTCGAGTCCGAGGACAGCATCGCCCGACGGTTGCTGCCGGCGCTGCGGCGGCATCTGTCCGTGTGCGGTCGCGTGCTGCTGGTGGGCCACGCCGGCGTGCTCAAAACGATCGACGCGCAGGTCGGCCTCGACGACGAGCGGGTGCCGAATCTTGCAGGCCGCTGGTTCTGGCTCGACGGCGCCGCGGCGGACGCCACCTGGAACTGGGATCAGCTCGAGCCCCGCAACAGGGTCGAACTGGTGTCCTCTGACATCGATCTCATGATCGAGTAGCTGGGCCGGCCGCCTCGACGGCGACGATCAGGACTCAGCGAGCCAAGCCACCGCATCTGCCGCGTCGATGTCGTCGTCCGCCAGCAGACTCAAGGTGCGTTCCGCTCGTGTCAGTTCATCCTCGATGGCATCGAGTTCGCCGTCGCTGAGCAGCTCCGCCTGCAGCGCCGAGGAGGGAGACGCGGCACTCACTGCGGGCGGTGGCGACCCTTCGGGCCCGGATGCTGGCGGCACTGGCGTCAGGCTAGAGCGAGAACCCCGCCAGTAGCCTCGATGCGAGTGCCGGAGCGCCGGATCGGTGCCTGCGGACATCGGGCCGCTAGCTCATCAGGTAGAGCAGGGGACTTTTAATCCCAAGGTGCCGGGTTCGAGTCCCGGGCGGCCTACCGCACCGGCGCAGCGCCGGCCGAGGCCTCACCTACAGTGCTCGCCGTGGTGGTGGTTGCCATACGACGCCTGGATCCCGACCTCCCGCTGCCGGCCTATGCCAAGCCCGGCGATGCGGGATGCGACCTGCTGGCCGCCGAGTCGGTCACGCTCGCTGCTGGCGGCGGGCGGGCCATGGTGCCCACTGGCATCGCCGTGGCCATCCCGCTTGGCTATGCAGGCTTTGTGCAGCCCCGCAGCGGCTTGGCGTGGCGGCACGGGGTCACCTGCGTGAACTCGCCCGGCTTGATCGACAGCGGTTACCGGGACGAGCTGCGGGTGTTGCTGCTCAACACCGATCCCAGCGAGCCCTACGAGATCCAGCGAGGCGACCGCATCGCCCAGCTGGTCATCCAGCGCGTCGAGCAGGCGGAGTGGGAAGAGGTCGATGCACTCGATGAGACCGAACGGGGTCTCGGAGGATTCGGGCACTCCGGCCGCTGAAGCCAGGCGTCGCCCGCCACCCCGAACCAAGTGGACTCTTCGATGTCACACCGCATCGGTAGCCATGAGGGCATGCCTACGAAGCCGCCGACGCTGCCGCCGCTGACCCTGTTCGATGCCTCGCAATTCGAGTTCGAGGCCGATCAGACAGCCAAGACGCCTGGTCGGGCCCAAGCCACAGGGCTCCACGTCGGCGGCCTCATTGCCGCGGGACTGGCCCGGAAGGTCGCCGCCAACGCCGAAGCGGCGAAGGCCCGCAGGCGCCGTGCGCGTGCACGCTTGGCAAAGCGCCGCTACCTCGCCGACACCGAGGGCTACGAGCGCATCGAGCAGACTCGCCGCGCCCTGCACCTCGTGGCCGACTGAGTCACATCGTCGCGGTCAGCGGCTGGCCCCCGGGTCCGATTGGCCTGCGCCGTCGTCGGCAGGGTCCTGACGCAAGGCAGCGGCAGCCATGTGCGCTCCGCCGATCTGGTGCGGGTTGATGACGCGGTCGGCGCCTGCTTGGCGCAGCTTCGGCAATGCCTCCGGCGAGTTGGCTCTCGCCACGATGTACAGGTCTGGGCACAGCGCGCGGGCGCTCAAGGCGACATAGAGATTGTCGGCGTCGGAATCCAGAGCCACCACCAGCGAGCTCGCGCGCTCGACGCCGGCGTCTTGCAGGGTGCTGTCGTGAGTGGCATCGCCGGACAACATGTGCAGGTCACCGGGGTCGACCTCGGATTCGCTGTCAATGAGCACCACCTCGGTGCCCGCGTCGACCATGGCCTCGGCGATGGCTTGACCGACCTGGCCGTAGCCGCAGATGACCGCGTGACCGGAAAGACTGTCGATGGAGCGCTGCATGCGCCGCCTCCTGATGTGGTCGTCGAGCCGTCCCTCGAACAGCATCTCAATCACGACACCGATCGTGTAGAGCGTCGTGCCGGTGCCGAGCAGGATGAGGGCGATCGTGAAGAGCTGGTAGCGGCCGCCGATGTCCTCTGGGTCGCCGTAGCCGACCGTCGAGACGGTGATGACGGTCTGGTACAGCGCATCGAGCACATCGAGGCCGAGCACCACATAGCCGCCAGTGCCGGCCACCAAGATGGCGGTGAGCAAGATGAGGCCGGCCACGAGCCGCTCGACGGGTTCCAGCCCGCCCGAGACCAGGCGCCACCTTGATGTGCGCCGCCATCGCGGACCGCGGCGCGACCGTCGTCGCTGGAACACGCCCTTCATCGATTGAACGCTATTGCGGCCGCCAGCCCAGGTCGTGCCTACCATGGCCGCCGTGATGGTCTGGCTGGACTTGGAGATGACCGGACTGGATCACCGGCGCCATCGAATCGTGGAGATCGCGACGGTGATCACCGACGACTCGCTCGACGTGATCGCCACCGGTCCCTCATTGGTCGTCGGGGCATCGCAGGCGGACTTGGACGCGATGGACCCGGAAGTTCACACCATGCACTCCACCACCGGGCTGCTCGACGAGATCACTGCGTCGAGCATCACCGTGGCCGACGCGCAAGAGCGCACGCTCGCGTTCGTGACCGAGCACGTTCCCGAGCCTCGCACCGCGCCGCTGTGCGGCAATTCGATCGGGACCGACCGCCGTTTCCTGGACCAGTACATGCCGGCACTGGAAGAGCACCTGCACTACCGGGTGGTCGACGTGTCGTCGATCAAGGAGCTCGCCAAGCGATGGCGGCCGGACGTCGCGACAGCCTGGGCCGATCTGAGCCGATCCCGGGCCGGCACCACCAAGCACCGGGCCCTCGACGACGTGCTCGAGAGCATCGATGAGCTGCGCTTCTATCGTGACCAGTGGCTCCGACCGGGTGCGACGGGCCCAGTCACGGATACGGCCGCTGAGTCCGCCACAGAATCGAACGCTCTTTAGAAGTTGGGGCGGCTCGCTAGTCTGCACCTCGTGTCACGCCCGACTCGCGAGGAGCAGATGCCGCCCGACGGCAAAATCACCGAGCTTGCTCCCGACGTGCGCCGACTGCAGCTGCCGATGTCGATGCCGGGTCTCGGGCACGTCAACTGCTACATCCTCGATGACGACCGCGGTGCCGCCCTCGTCGATCCCGGCCTGCCGGGCCCGGCCAATTGGAAGGCACTGATGGCAGGGCTGGCCGAGGCCGAGGTGCCGCCTGAGCGAGTCCACTCCATCATCGTCACCCACAGCCATCCCGACCACTTCGGCGCTGCGGGGCGCTTCCATCAGGAGTACGGCGCCGACGTGATCACCCACCGTCGATTCCGGCTGTGGTGGGACACTGCCGACGAGGACGAGGAAGCCCTCGAGCCGGTGTCGTCCGACGGCGAGAACAACGAGCTCGTTGCCGACCCGGTGTACAGCGGGCGCGATACCGGACCGGGCGGCCCGACGCCGTGGGGCGGTCAGCGCTACAAGATGCCCATCCGGGCCAAGCTCGGCTACTGGGCAATGCGCAACGGGTGGGGCGGCCGCTGGTTCGCCACTCCTCACCCCACGCATCATGTCACGGACGCCGATCGCATCAAGCTGGCGCGGCGGGAATTCGTGGCGGTGCACACCCCCGGCCACACCATCGACCACCTGTGCCTCTTCGATCCCGAAGGCGGTCTGATGATCTGCGGTGACCACGTGCTGCCGACGATCACCCCGCACATCTCGGGCATTACCACCGCGCGCGACCCGCTGAAGGACTTCTTCTCGAGTCTCGACCGGGTCGCCAGCTTCGACGGCGTCACGATGGGTCTGCCGGCCCACGGCCAGCCCTTCACTGATCTGAGTGGGCGCGTCGACGACATCAAACGCCACCACAACGAGCGTCTGGACCTGCTGCGCACCTCCTCAGACCGGCTCGGACGCGCGCCCGTACAGGACTACATGAAGCAGCTGTTCAAGGAACGCTCCTGGGGCCCGATGGCCGAGTCCGAGACGTTCGCCCACCTGGAGCACCTGCGTTACATCGGCGAGGTCAGCGTTTCGCGGCGTCCCGATGACGTCCTCGAGTACGAGTTCGACTGACGATCTCTGCCGTCTCCGCAGCGGGCGCGCAGAAAATAACTTGACACGACCTGTCGAGACGTGGTGCTGTTGGCACCGCTGCGGCCTATCGTCGGGTATCCGCAGCTCGACAGTTGCCCCGACCATTCGCTTGATGGGACCACCAATGTTCGACCACGGCGCCGACACCACAGCGCGTGCCTGCGGGTATCGCGTACGGGTGCCTGCACCTGGCGCGAGCTGCCGCTGGCAAACCGCCACGCGCGTGCGGGCGTGCGGCACGGCCGCCGAGGTGTTCACGGCGGCGGGCCCGATGCCGGTCATGTTCCAGCATGCGGTGCGCGGTCACGGTGCCAACCCGACGGCAATCACGAAGCGCCACCGCCTGCGGCCATCGGAGTATCTGATGTAGTCCACTGAGACACCAGAACTCTCCGAACGGCCGCTGGGACAACCCGGCGGCCGTTTTGCGTTTCCGCTGCCCGCACCGACACCGCTGCCCCTGAACCACGACTGCTCCACCAGACACTCACCAGACACAGGAGAAAACTCATGCTGGAACTCGTCATCGACAACACCGACAACACCGCAGCCCTCACGAATGAGGGTTGGCGCGCACGGGGCCGCTGCCGCGACCTCGTGGGCACCCTGACCCCGCTGTTCTTCTCGGAGAACTTCTGGGAGATCGCTCGCGCCAAGGCCATCTGCTCGGCCTGCCCGGTGGTGAGCGAGTGCTTCGACGCCGCAAAAGCACGCCACGAGCCATGGGGCGTGTGGGGCGGCGAGCTCTTCGAGAATGGGCGGGTCTGCACGGACAAACGCCCACGCGGGCGACCGCCCAGAAGCGGTCACACGCAACTCATGATCGAGGAGGTGCCGCTGCCTCCCGACTTGGCCCGCGCCTGAGTCTTCCCCTGCTCAGGCGCGTCCACGAGACGGCCTGCCCCGGCGGACTGAGGCTGCCCGAAATGGGCGGCTGGCAGCCCCGGGGCGGGCCGTCAAGCGGCGCTTCGACATAGGGCGACACCGTCATCGCAGCGCCTGGTGACCGCCGCGATGCCGGTCGCAGCCTGAATCAGCCGCTCCGAAGAGCGCAAGTAGCCTCACGTCTGCATGGAGACACCGGGCGGCGCACGCTGGCGGGCACAGCTCAGGGGATGGCGCGGCGGCCTGTTCGCCCTGCTCGGCCTCTACGCACTCGGTGCGACGGTGTTCCTGCTGGCGGGTGGCGGCCGACCCGCCATGACCTCGCTGGTGGCGATGGAAGCCGAGGTCGAGGGCGGCGATGCTGCAGCTGATGCCAGCCAAGCGAGCACCGTCGAGCCAGCCAATGGGGACGGGACCGCAACCGATGCAGCCGGATCGGCTTCCGCAACGGCCACAGCGCCAGAACCGCCCCCGGCATGCAACGACATCGACCCCGTCGAGCACGATGTGAATCCGGGCCTCACCGGCGTGCACGCGCTGGATTTCGTGACGCTCGAAGAACTGCCAGCAGCATTCGCCGGCTATGAGGGCTGCCCGCTCATCGTGAACTTCTTCGCTTCGTGGTGTGTGCCCTGCGTCACCGAGATGCCCGACTTCGAACGCTTCTGGAACACCCATGGCGCGCAGGTGGCGGTGCTGGGACTGGCGGCGAACGATCGGCTGGAAGATGCGATCGCTACTGTGGCTGACCGCGGCGTGACCTACCCCACCGGGCTCGACGAGGGCGAGCTGTTCATCGACTTCGGTGGGCTGGGCATGCCCACGACGGTGTTCGTGTCACCGCAGGGTGAGATCCTCGAAACACACAGCGGCCTGCTCACCCTCGACGACATCACCACCCGAGCAGAGGAGCACTTCGGGCTGTAAGCCCGAAGCAATCGGCACAGCGGGCTGTAAGCCCGAAGCAATCGGCACAGCGGGCTGTAAGCCCGAAGAAAGGACACAGCGGCATATGAGGACGAAGCGACAGCACAGCGGGCTATGAACGGCGCTCGACTCACCTTCGCCTTCACTGCGGGCATCGTGGCGACGATCAACCCGTGCGGCTTCGCCATGCTGCCCGCCTACCTGTCGTTCTTCCTGGGAATCGACCGCCGTGCGGCCGAGGGCAGCTCGCGCGCCGGCGTGGGGCGTGCACTCGCCACCGGCGCCGTTGTCACTACTGGCATCGTCGTGGTGTTCGGCATTGTCGGCATTGCACTGTCGGCGGGTCTGAGCGCCCTGCGCGACTACGTGCCGTGGGCGGCCATCGTCATCGGTGCTGCACTCATCGCTCTCGGCGTCGCGATTCTCGCCGGGTTCCGCTTGACGGCATACCTGCCGAAGTTCGAGCGCGGAGCGGGGGGCCGCGATGTGCGCTCGCTGTTCCTGTTCGGCGTCAGCTATGCCATTGCGTCGGTGTCGTGCGGGCTGGCGACGTTCCTCGTGGTGGTCACTGCTTCGGCGGGCGACGACAGCTTCGTCGGCGGCATCGTGTCGTTCGTGCTGTACGCGCTGGGCATGGGCATGGTGCTGACGTCGCTGGCGGTCAGCTTGGCGCTGGCTCGCGGCTGGCTGCTGAGCAAGCTGCGGGTGCTGATGCGGCACACCGACACCATCGCGGCGATCCTGCTGATCGCGGCGGGCGCGTTCACCATCTGGTACTGGTTCATCGACCTGACCGACCGCGGCGGCGACGGCCTGGTGGTGACCGTCGAACGCTGGAGCAGCAGCCTGAGCAACTGGGTGGCCTCGGTCGGCGGCGTGCGACTCGGACTCATCATGAGCATCGTGCTCGCCATCGGACTCATGGCGATGCTGGCAACGGGTCGCCGCAGCGAAGCGGCCCCGGCGGACGATGGTGACGAACCGTCAGAGCCACATCCTGGGACCGACCCAGTGTCAGACCAAGCAGACAGTGCCGCCGGGGTGCTGAACTAAGCCGCTGTGGCACTGCACCTGAAGGACCGCACGCTGCTTGACGCGGAGCGGCCGTTTGCCGAGCTGCTTGGCCGGCCCGGCGTCAGCGAGGTGCTGCAGCTCCGCTCGCGCTTCGGCTTCATGGCGTTTCACGGCGGCTGGCTCGAGGAGGTCACCGACGACATCGCCTCGGCGGCCGCCGAGCGCAGCGGCGCCTCGGTGTACGCGTGCCTGCAGGGGCCCGACGATCAGTGGCACCTGCCCAGCCACTGCTTCGACCCCGCTGACTCGCCCGTGCTGCGCGAATTTCTCGACCACGTCGACGTGGTGGTGGCGGTCCACGGCTTCGGCAGCCCCCGGTTGCTGCGAGCCGTGCTGCTGGGCGGGCGCAACCGGACGCTCGCGGCGCATGTCGCGGTGCACCTGATCGGGCGGTTGCCGCACTACGAGATCCTTCACGACCTCGATGCGATTCCCAAGACCTTGGCCGGCCAGCACCCGCGCAACCCGTGCAACCTGCCCCGCGGCGGCGGTGTGCAGATCGAGCTGCCACCGCGCATCCGCGGCAAGAGCCCGATGTGGACGGGATTCCGCGGCCCCGGGCGCGTGCCCCACCACGAGGCGCTCATCGAAGGTCTGGCGGCCGCGGCTCGGGCGTGGCAGCCCGACGCAGACGCGTCGAACGGACTGCGATCACCCGCCGAGATGGTGGCAGCAGGCTGACTGGCAGCCCGCCGGCAACGTGCCAATGCAGTTGCGCATAGTTGCAGCCGTCGTTGCCGCCGGCATCATCGGAGCCGCGGGCAGATGGGCGCTGGCGACGCGCCTCGATGGCGCGTGGGCGCTGCTGATTGCCAACGTCGTCGGCTGCGGCATCATCGGCTGGGCTACCGCTCGCCACGAGCGGACCCGGTACCGCAGGCCGGTTCGAGCCGGCGTCGGGAGCCCTAGCCGACCTGATGTCGGCCCCTCACCCGGATTGACCATCGGTTTCTGCGGGACGCTGACCAGCATGTCGGCGCTCGCGCTGCAGCTCGCGAGACACGTTGACGGCGGCCGCGTCGCAACGGCAGGCGCATGGCTCGTTCTGACGATTGCGGCCTGCACCGCA
Organism: Acidimicrobiales bacterium; assembly: GCA_965116715.1. GTDB lineage: Bacteria > Actinomycetota > Acidimicrobiia > Acidimicrobiales > Poriferisodalaceae > Poriferisodalis. Next base: position 2,342,029 of record OZ220724.1, on the reverse strand, counting down.
GCATTTGTCATGGGCCGCTTCGCTGTGCTCGTGAACGCGAGGCGGCCATGACGACGCTGGCAGTGGCCGTGGGCTTTGGCGTGGCAGCCGCGGCGGGCACGGTGCTGCGCTGGAGAATCAGCACCGCGCTCGGTCCGGGCGGGACGCTGCTCATCAACATCTGCGGCGCCTTCGCGCTCGGTTTGCTCGCAAACACATCGGGTGCGATGGCAACCATCCTGGGCACCGCGGGCCTCGGCGCCCTCACGACCGTCTCGGGAGTCTTCCCCGAGAGCGCACGTCTCATGCGAGCCAGTCCGCTGCTAGCGCTCGGCTACATCTCCCTCACCATCACGGGAGCTACCGCAGCCGCAACCGCCGGCCTCGCCCTCGCATAGCTCGCAAGCACAGATGCCATAGCTGCGGAGGCGGCAGGGAACTCTGCGAGGTTGGAACCTGCTGGATTCCCGGAGCAGAGGGTCCTGCCGCCTCCGCAGCGGGCGCACTCACTTGGGACGCACCTAGCCGCGGGATTCCTCAGGCGGGCGCGGGGATCTCGGTGAAGTTGAGCCAGGGGTGCAGCACTTCGGGCACTGCGATGGAACCGTCGGGGCGCTGGTGGTTCTCCATGATGAACACGAGCGTGCGGCCGATGGCGCAGGCGGTGCCGTTCAGCGTGTGCACGAGCCCGCTGCCGTCGTCATCGATCCAGCGTGTGCCGAGGCGCCGGGCTGAGTAGTCGGTGTAGTTCGAGCACGAGGTGACCTCGCGGTAGGCGCGCTCAGACGGCAGCCACACCTCGAGGTCGTACTTCTTGGCCGCCGCCGCTCCCAGGTCGCCGGCCGCCACGTTGATGACCCGGTACGGCAGGTCCAGCGAGGCGACGATCTCTTCCTGGATGGCCCGCAAGGCCTCCAGCTCGTCCCAACTCGCATCGGAGTCGCAGAAGGAGAACATCTCGACCTTGTCGAACTGGTGGACGCGGAAGATGCCGCGGGTGTCCTTGCCGTGGGTGCCGGCTTCGCGCCTGAAGCACGACGAGAAGCCCGCGTAGCGCAGCGGCAACTCGGCCCGCTCCAGGCGCTCTCCCCGGTGCAGGCCCGCCAGCGCCACCTCCGACGTGCCGATCAAGAACAGGTCGTCGCCGTCGATCTCGTACACCTGGTGACGGTCGGCGGGGAAGAATCCAGCCTCGACCATCAACTCCTCGCGCACCAACACCGGCGGCACGACGGGCAGGAAGCCGTTGCGCTCGAGCACGTCCATGGTCCACTGCACCAATGCGAACTCCAGCCGCACCGCGGCGCCCTTGATGTAGGCGAACCGGGTACCGCTGTTGCGCGCCCCGCTCTCGGAGTCGACCAGACCGGTGAGCGCTCCGATCTCGGCATGGTCGTGGACAGGCGGGTCGCCCCGCTCCCCCACCTCATGCACCGTCTCGAAGTGCTCCTCGCCGCCGGCGGGCACATCTGCTGCAGCCGGGTTCGGCACCTGCAGCGCCAGGTCGGTGCGGCGCTCGGTGGCAGCACGCTCGTCGGCCTCGAGTCGTTCCACCGCTTCCTTATGGCGAGCCGCCTCGGCGATCTTGGCCGGACGGTCTTCGGGGGCACTGCGTCCGATCTCTCGCGACGCAGCGTTCTGCGCTGCCCGCGCCTGCTCGGCCTGGTGGGTGATTGATCGCCACGCTTCGTCGGCCGCGAGCACCTCGTCGATGAACTCCGGCGACGTGCCCTTGCGAGCGGCCCCGTCCCTGTAGGCAGCGTCGTCTCGAAGCCTGCGGAGATCGATCACGCCGGGTGAAGCTACCGGCGTCAGGGCCCGCGCCGGGATACCGGTGCTTGCGCCGGGTTCTTGGTGCTTGCGCACGTGCCCAGCGCCCGCGAGCATCGCCAGATGCCAGATCATGCGCCGGCGGTAGACCGGCACCTCCGCTTCGAAGCCTCTGACACGCCCCCGTTGCCGCTCACGGCGGGGTTGGGCCTGCAGTTCGCCATCCTTGCCATCGCCGGCATCGTGCTGACACCTGCCATCGTTGTCCGCGCCGCCGACGGCACCGACGAGTACCTGACGTGGGCAGTGTTCGCCGCCGCAGCGATCAGCGGTATCAGCACCATCATCCAAGCGGTCCGCTTCGGACGCATCGGCGCCGGGTACGTGCTGCTGATGGGCACCTCCGGCGCGTTCATCGCGGTGTGCGTCACAGCGCTGGTCGACGGCGGGCCGGCACTGCTGGCCACCCTGGTCGTGACCTCGTCGCTGTTCCAGTTCCTGCTGGCTGCCAAGCTCTCACTGTTCCGGCGGTTGATCACCCCGACGGTGGCGGGCACCGTGGTGATGCTGATCGCTGTCACCGTGATGCCGCTCATTTTCGACATGGTGACCGCTTCGCCCGAAGGCGCGGCTGCAGCGAGTGCGCCGGTCAGCGCGCTCGTCGCGATGGGCGTCATCGTGGTGATAGCGCTGAAGGCCCGCGGGAGCCTGCGCCTGTGGGCGCCGGTCATCGGCATCGTGGCCGGATCGATCGTCGCGGCCTTCTTCGGGCTGTACGACTTCGATCGGGTCGCCGAAGCGGGTTGGATCGGCATTCCCGACAGCGGTTGGCCCGGCTTCGACTTCTCGTTCGGCGCGGAGTTCTGGAGCCTGCTCCCCGCGTTCGTGTTCGTCACGCTGATCGGTGCCGTCGAGACCATCGGCGACTCGGTGGCGATCCAGCGGGTCTCGTGGCGTCAGCCGCGGGCCGTCGACTACCGGGCAGTCCAAGGCGCCGTCGCGGCCGACGGCACCGGCAACCTGCTGTCTGGCCTGGCTGGCACGGTGCCGAACACCACCTACTCCACCAGCATCTCCATCACCGAGCTGACCGGCGTGGCGGCACGCCGGGTGGGCGTGGCCATCGGCGTCTCCTTCATCGTGATGGCCTTCGTGCCCAAGCTGCTGGCGCTGGTGCTGGCGATCCCCGATGCCGTGGTCGCGGCATACGTGACCGTGCTGCTGGCGCTGCTGTTCGTCGTGGGCATGAAGATCGTGGTGGCCGACGCCACGGATTACCGCCAAGGACTGATCGCAGGATTCTCGTTCTGGATCGGCGTGGGCTTCCAGAACAACCAGATCTTTCCCGAATACCTGACCGGCTTTGCGGACGGCTTCCTCGAGAACGGCATGACGGCTGGGGGGCTGACGGCGATAGTCCTGACACTGTTCGACGAGGTCACCCGGGCTCGTCCCCAGCGGTTGCGCTGCGAGCTGGCGACCTCGTCGTTGCCGCAGATTCGGGTGTTCTTGGGCCGATTCGCCGACCGCAACGGATGGAGTCGGGCCATGGCGGACCGCCTCGACGCCGTGGCCGAAGAGTCGCTGCTGACGCTGACCGGCGCCGAACGGCCCGCGGGTGAGGATCGCACCCTGCGGCTGACGGCGAGCAAGCAGGACGGCGGTGCCGAACTCGAGTTCGTGGCCGCGGCGAGCGGGGAGAACATCGAGGACCGGCTCGCCGTGCTGGACTCGCACAGCGTGGAGCGGCCGGTCGAGCGGGACCTGTCGCTTCGAGTGCTGCAGCATCACGCCGCATCGGTGCATCATCAGCAGTATCACGAGGTGGATATCGTGACCGTCCACGTCGACGTGCCCGATCCCAGAGGCTGAGCCCCGGGCGCGTGCGACGCGAGGGGATGCCCCAATGACTGAACCGTCGTACGACGTCGTCTGGCCCGGAGCGCCGTCAGGCATCCAGCGCCGGGAGCTGGCGCCCAGGCTCGACACGCTGGCCGGCAAGCGGATCGGCTTCCTGTGGGACTACCTGTTCCGTGGCGACGAGCTGTTCCCGATCCTCGAACGCGAGCTGGTCGCCCGCTACCCCGACGTGACGTTCGTCGGCTACGAGACGTTCGGCAACACCCACGGCGGCGACGAGGCTGCTGTGATCGACCGCCTGCCCGACTCGCTGCGATCACGAGCTGTCGACGCCGTGGTGTCGGGCATGGGCTGCTGAGGCAGCTGCACGCCCGCCGTGGCGCGGGCAGCAGTGGCGGCGGAGGCCGCGGGTGTGCCGTCGGTGTCGCTCGTGTGCGAGAGCTTCGACGGCCAGGCTGAGGCAACCGCTCGAGGACACGGCTATGAGCACCTGCCGGTGGCGGTCACCGTGGGCCACGTGGACGCCCAGTCCGTCGCCGAGATGACGGCCAACTTCGTCAATCACACCGTGGACGCCATCGTTGACGGGCTCACCGGAGCATCCCCGACACACAACGGCAGGAACGGAACGGCTTCGCTCGGCGATCGGGACACGGGCGATCCGGCTGCGGAGGGGCCGTACAGCACCGCGATCAGCGGCTCCGTCGACGAGATCAACGACGCCTTCGCCGAGCGAGGCTGGTCAGACGGGCTTCCGATCGTGCCGCCGACGCGGGATCGGGTGGAGAGGTTCCTGGCCGGCACAGGCCTCGACCCCCAGCAGTCGCTGGGCCTTGCCCGCACCACCGGCAGGAACATGACTGTGTGGTCGGTAGCCACCAACGCCGTCATGGCGGGCTGCGAGCCGGCACACCTGCCCGTGCTGCTCGCCGCGGCGCGCATCCTGGCCGACCCGCACTACGGCGCAGAGCACTCGGGCAATACCACCGGTGCAGACGCGCTGATGATTCTCAACGGCCCGAATGCAGCGGCGCTGGGCTTCAACTCCGGCGTGGGGGCGCTGCGCGACGGCGTACGCGCCAACACCAGCGTCGGCCGCTGGCTGCGGCTCTACCAGCGCAACGTGTTCGGCTTCACCGCGGCCGAGCACGACAAGTCCACCTTCGGGAACTCGTTCCGCGTGGTGCTGTGCGAGGACACCGCAGCGCTCGCCGACATCGGCTGGGACCCGATCAGCACCGAGTTCGGTTTCGGCCCCGACGACGACGTGCTGACTATGGCCCGCTTCAACAGCGGTGCGATCGTCGGCAGCGTGTTCGGCTCGACGCCCGGCGAGATCGTGCCGTACCTCGCCGACGGATTGGCGCGGATCACCGGCTGGGACCTCGGTCACCTATACGGCCTTGGGCGCATGCACTACCGGCCGCTGCTGGTGCTGTCGCCGATCCTGGCGCGCACCTGCGCAGCAGCCGGCTGGACCAAGGTGAACCTGGCCGAGGCGCTCTTCGAGCACGCCCGCATCCCGGCGTGGCGCTTCGAGAAGCTCATCGGCGAGTGGACCAACCTGACGCCAGGCCGCCCCCGGCTCACTGACGTGGTCGCCGCCGGCGACCTGCCGTCGCAGTTTGCGTCCTCGGACGACCCCGACCGCTTGGTGCCGATCGTCTCGGAGCCCGCGAAGTTCGTCATTGCCGTTGCGGGCGATGCCAACCGCACCAACGCCTACGTGTTGAGCCATGACGGCCCCCACGGCGACTACACCGCCGCAGCGGTCGAACATCTCAGCCGCGAATGATGGCCGGCCTCAGCCGCGCCCAGCGGGTCGGCCTCTGAGGTTCAGCAGCTTGGGTTGGGACTGACGTCGCAGCCTGCTGGGTCGGTCCAGAACACCATCGAGGTGGCAAACGCCGCATACACGGCGATGGCGAGCACCAGCCCGCCGACGAACAGCCACGTGAAGAGTTTGTTGTCGAAGCGCAGGTGCATGAAGTAGGCGACGACGATCTCGAACTTGACCACCATGAGGATCAGCAGCAGCGGCACTTCCAGCGGACCCGGTGGCGCGAAGTAGATCAGCACCTCGGCCGCGGTCAGTGCCGCGAGCAGCAGTGCGACCTTGATGTAGCCCCAGTCGCTCAAGCCGTGGTCATGGTCGTCGTGCGCCGCGTCGGACTCGTGGATCTCTTCGGGTGCGGCTTCAGTAGCGGTGCTCATCGCTGCATTTCCTAGGGGATCAGGTAGACGACCGCGAAGATCACGATCCAGACAATGTCGACGAAGTGCCAGTACAGGCCGACGATCTCGACGGTCTCGGCCCGCTCAGGACCGATGATCCCCCGATTCACCATCGCCCACAGCGTGACCAGCATGATGATGCCCAGCGACACGTGGACGCCGTGGAAGCCGGTCAGCGTGTAGAAGGCCGACGACGAGATACTGACCGTGAAGCCGAGGCCCTCCCGGTAGAAGCTCGTGAACTCGTACACCTGGCCGGCGATGAACACTGCACCCTGCGCTGCGGTGGTCAACAGCCACAGCTTGCAGCGCTCCATCTCGCCCCTGGCGATGGCCGACACGGCGAGCACCATGGTGAGCGAGCTCATCAGCAGCACGAACGAACTCACCGACGTGAACGGGATGTCGAACAGGTCGGCCGCCCTCAGCGACTCCTCGCCCGACAGCGGTTGGCGGTTGCGCAGCAGCAGGTATGTCGAGATCAGCGCGCCGAAGAGCAGACAATCTGAACCCAAGAAGGTCCACATCGTCATCTTCTCGTTGGACAGGCTGGTCGTGGGCGGGACGATCTCGTAGTCGTCCCACTCCGTGCGCGGGTAGGCGATTTGCTGTTCGTCGCCTTCGGTCGGTTCGACGGCGGTCGGGGTATCAGTCACTGGCGGCCTCCCCGTTCGGCGCGCCGGCCAGCACGCCATTCCCATCGTGGCCGTCGGGGCCACCGTCATGACCGTCGCCGTGCGAGTCATGGTCGTCATGGCCGTGACCGTGACCAGCGTCGGGATCGGTGGCCGGCTCGAGCGTCCAGCCGAACATGGCGCCGACCAGCAGCAGCAGCCCGATGCCGGCAATCCAGAGGTTGTAGATGAGGCCGAACCCGATGAGCGGCAAGCCCATCGCCAGCACAATCGGCCAGTACGACGGCGACGGCAGGTGCGGGTGCTGGTCGCCGATCTGGGCGATGTCGTTGCCGTTGGCGACGCGCCGCAGCTTGCCCGTCTCGTCGGGCTGGTACTTCTTGTGCCAGAAGTCGTCGACGTCGGTCACCACCGGCACGTAGTCGAAGTTGTGCTCGGGAACCGGCGAGGGAATCGCCCACTCCAGCGTGCGGCCGTCCCACGGGTCGGCCTCGGCCTGGGGCTCGAGGCCCCGGCGGTAGCGGCCCCAGGTGCGGAAGATGTTGACGGCCAGAATCACCATGGCGATGAGCATGACGAAGTAGCCGATGGTGGCGATCTTGTTCCAGAACTCGAACCCGTCGAATTCCCCGTACACGCTGTGGCGCCGGGCCATGCCCTGCAGGCCCACGATGTGCATGGGCCCGAAGGTGACGTTGAAGCCCAACAGCATCAGCCAGAAGTGCCAGCGACCGAGCCGCTCGTTCAGGTGGTAGCCGAACGCCTTGGGCCACCAGTAGTACATGCCGGCGAACATGCCCATGAGGGCACCGCCCACGAGCACGTAGTGGAAGTGCGCCACGATGAAGTAGGTGTCGGTCTGCTGGGTGTCGGCGGGCGCAATCGCGTGCATGACGCCCGACAGGCCGCCGATCGTGAACATGGCCACCAGCGACACCGAGAACATCATCGGCACGGTGAAACGCACCTTGCCGGCCCACATGGTGGCGATCCAGTTCAGGATCTTCACGCCGGTCGGCACCGCAATGAACATGGTGGTCGCCGAGAATGCCGCCACCGAGACCGGCCCCATGCCTGAGGTGAACATGTGGTGCGCCCACACGCCCCATCCCATGAAGCCGATGGCGGCGCCCGACAGGACCACGATCGGGTAGCCGAACAGCGGCTTGCGGCTGAACACCGGCAGCGTCTCAGACACCACGCCGAATGCGGGCAGGATCAGGATGTACACCTCCGGATGGCCGAAGATCCAGAAGAGGTGCTGCCACAGCAGCGGGTCGGCACCCGCTGCCACGTCGAAGAAGTTGGCGTCGAAGGTGCGGTCGAACGTCAGCAGGATCAACGCCACCGTGATGACCGGCAGTGCGAACACCAGCAGGAACTGCACCACCAGGATCATCCAGGTGAACACCGGCATGCGCAGCAGGCTCATGCCCGGGCAGCGCATGTTGATGATGGTGACGAGCAGGTTGATGGCGCCCAGCAGCGAGGCGATGCCGGCGATCTGCAGGCCCAAGGCGTAGAAGTCCATGCCGTGGCCGGGGCTGTAGGTCATGCCGGTGTTGGGCGCATAGGCGAACCAGCCGCCGTCGGCGCCGCCGCCCAGGAACCAGCTGAGGTTGAGGAAGATGCCGCCGAAGGCGAAGACCCACAGGCCAAGCGCGTTCATGCGCGGGAACGCCACGTCCCTGGCGCCGATCTGCAGCGGCACGAGATAGTTCGCGAACGCGTTCGCCAGGGGCATGATCACCAGGAAGACCATGGTGACGCCGTGCATGGTGAAGAGCTGGTTGTAGAAGTCAGCGCTGATCACCTCGCCGTCGGGCGCCCACAGCTGCAGGCGGACCAGCCCGATCTCGATGCCGCCCACCAGGAACCAGAACATGGCGAGGACGCCGTACATGATCCCGATCTTCTTGTGGTCGACCGTGAACAGCCATTCGCGCCAGCCGGTTGCGTGCGTGGGCCGGGCGAAGACGCCGGTACGCGGCGAGTCGTCTTCGTGCGAGTCCGGCTGGGCCACCTCCAGTTCGGTGCCCGGTCCGGTGCTGTCGGGACGATCGGTGATGATTGCCATCAGGTCGTTCTCCTCAGCCTGAGCCGGCGTTCGTCTCGGGCAGCACCGGCGGGCTGCCGAGGGTCTTCAGGTACGCCATCAAGTTGTCGAGGTCCTGGTCGGTCAAGACCTCGGAGAAGTCCAGCATGCCCTGCTGGTTGTCGGCACGAGCCGGCTTCATCTCGGGCGCATTGCGCACCCACTCGCGCAGCTCGGCGATGTTCAGGCTTCCGTCGGGCAGGTACGTCTCGTAGAGCGCTCCGGCAAATGCCGTGCGGCTCATCAGGTTGGTGAGATTCGGCGCGATGCCCGCGAGCAGGTTCGCATTGCCCCCGGCCGCGCTCTCATACGCGCCGTCGACGACGTGACAGCTGATGCAGTGGGTCTCGAACAGCGCAGCGCCGGCCGCTTCGGCTGATCCCTCGGCCGGCGCCGTCTGGGCTGCGGCCTGCCCGGCAAGCTGTTCTTGCTTCCAACGCTCAAAATCGGACGGTGTCAGCACGATGGTGCGCATCTGCATGTTGGCGTGGCTCAGCCCGCAGAACTCCACGCACTCGCCGTAGAAGATGCCCGGTTCGTCTGAGCTGATCCGCCACTCGTGGATCCGGCCCGGCACGGCGTCCTTCTTGCCGTTGAGCTGGGGAATCCAGAACGAGTGAATGACGTCGTTGGAGTGGATCTCCAGGTTGACCTCTTCGCCGGTCTGGATCACCAGGTCATTTGCCGTGACGATGTCGTAGTGGCCGTCCTCGTCGAGGTCGTAGCTGAACTGCCACCACCACTGCTGACCCTCGACCTTGACCGTGCGGCCGTCGCCCTCAGAAGCCAGCGCGAACACCGTGGGGAGCGTGTAGATGGTGAGGAACACCAGCATCGCGGTCGGGATGAGCGTCCACGTCAGCTCGGCCTTGCGGTTGCCGTGGATCTGTGGCGGTAGGTCGTCGGGGTCGTCGGTGGGCTTGGCCCGGAACTTCACGATGATGGTGGCGACTGCAGCCGCCACGAAGATGCCGACGCCGACCGCCATCCAGCCCGACAGGCGCATGAGGAAGTCGATGTCCTGGGCATCCTGGCCGACGGGCTTGGTGGCATCGAGACGACCGGTGGCGCAGCCCGCTGCCATCGCGGCCAGCAGCGCCAGCGCGCCCAGGCGCCAGTGTCGAGCGAAGCGAGTGCCCATCACTCGTGCCCTCCGTCCGATTCGCTCATCCCGCTCGATTCGCCGGTGCCGTGATCGTCGGCCTCGGCGTGGCCATCGGCCTCGGCGTGGTCGCCGTGGTGGTGGAACTCTCGCTCGCCGATGACGGCCGAGGTGATGCCGGCAACGATGAGCGCAACACCGCCCAGCACCAGCATCGACGCCGTGACAGCACGTCGCAGCTGCGGCTTCGCGTACACCACGAAGGCGAACGCCAGGATCACCGCGGCGATGGCGATGGCCGCAAAGCTCGCCGCCGTCTTGCTGACGGTCAGGAAGATGCGAGAGGCCAGCACCACCGGAATGGCGATGCCCAGCGCGCCGTAGAGCGAGATCTCGAAGGGCCGCAGCAGGCGTGCACGCTCGGTCGCATTCGACGCTGCATCAGTGGACAGGTGCTCGGCCCAGGCGCTCATCGTCCACTCGATCGCGGAGATCAGCAACAGCGCCACTCCCGCGATGGTGAGCAGGGAGTCAGTCACCAGCCCCACCATGAGCACGCCCATGCCGACCGCCGCCATGATCGGCCAGTACGCCGGGGCTGGCCGGTGCTCATGCGAGTGCTCCCGGTCGCGCGAGTCTCCGTCGCCCACGGTGAGCGCCAAGGCGAACAGCAAGGCGAACGCCCCGGCGGCAACGCCCAGCACGATCGTGGCGTACATGACCACGTGACCCGTGCCGTCCATGCCGGTGAGCACGCCGACCACCACCGCGGCCGCGGCAGCCAGCGCGATGCGTCCGGCGAAGTACCTGCTGGCGATGCCGACCATCGATCCCCTACTTCACCACGTACACGACGTACCAGGTGGCGGCCCACGCAAGCACGGCGAAGTCCCAGAAGAACACCGCTGCACCCAGCGGCGTCGAACGATCGCGGCCCACACCGCCGCCCAGCGAACGAAGCGTCATCAAGCCCAGGTAGAACATGCCCACGATCAGGATGGCCAGCGAGAGCCCGGTGACGGCGTATGCCAACGTGGCCCATTCGCCCGAGCCGATCTCGATCTCCATGCGGTTCAGGCTGAACATCACCATGTTGAAGAAGGCAAGTCCCATCACCAAGGTGAGCGCCATGCCCACCCAGGTGTGGCCGCGCTCGCCGCGGCCGCTGGCCCACACGGCCCAGTGCGCCGTGACCACCGAGACCAGCAGGGTGATCAGCGCATAGACGAGCTGTGGATTCGGAACCGAATGGCCGGCGAGCCAGTCGTGGCCGGGGTCGATGCCCGATGCGTGCCGGCGCGCCATGTAGTGGCCCAGTGCCCCGGCGACCGCCATGGCGCCGGCCGCGATGGCAAACCCCGTGCCGACGAGTTGGCTGCGGGGTCGGGGCGGCGGGCCGGGGACGGTGTACCGGCCCGGTTGCTGGGCCTCGACAGCGGTCGTCGTGTCGGTCATCAGGCCGGCACCTCGTGCGCGTCGCGTTCGACTGCGGCCCCGTTGCCATTGAGACCGTTCCCATTGAGCTCAGCGTCGAGCAACGGCGTTCCTGACGTGAGCTCTGCCAGGGCTTCGGCTGGACCGAGCGGCGGCGGCGAGGGCAGCAGCCATTCCGGCGTCAGACCGCCCCACGGGTCGGCGGGGGCCTCGGCACCCTTGCTCATGACCACGCAGACCACCAGGTTCAGCACTACGAGCGCCACGCCAGCCAGCACGATGACGACGCCGACAGCGCCGAGCACCGAGAGACCCTCGGCGACGGATGCGCCGGTGTCATCGACCTGACCGACGTAGCGGGTCGTCAGCAGCGGCTCGCCGTACACGAACTGCGGTTGCTCGGTGAACGCACCTGACAGGGTCGGACCCAGCCAGGCCAGCAGAGCTCCGCCGCCGATCGCCAGCAAGCTGCCCAGCCCGGCAAGCTCGAACAGGCGCCGACCCCAGATCTTGGGTGCCCACCAGTGCAGCGCGGCCAGCCCGCCCAGCAGTCCTGCGCCGTAGATCAGCAGGCTCTGCTGACCCGTGACCCAGGTGGTGAGCCACAGCGGGGCATTGCCGTCGACGCCACGTCCCGCTATCTGCAGCCAGTCCGCGCCGGCGCCGATCAGGCCGACCAGCGCGGCAACCGCAATCAGCGTTCCTGCGCCGAACGCAGCCAGCACCGCCGTTGTCGGGCGCGGCCAACTGCGGCTCTGCCACACGGTGAAGCCCAGCAGCGCCAGCAATCCCGAGACTCCTGCGAGGGCACCCGCATACAGGCCGACCAGCACGATGCCCTCGAGACCGTCGACGATGTCGGCGCCCTCACCCGTGATGCCGAAGTTGGCCCAGGCGCCGAAGCCGAACAGGCCCACCAGGCCCATGGTGAAGTAGAGCGCCAGCGGCTCGAAGACCCAGCGGCGGGCGGCGGCCAGCATGATCTCGGCGACCACCCCGAGCACCGGCACCACATAGATGAACAGCTGCGGCGTGCGGTACATCCAATCGATGCGCGACCAGATGCCGTAGTTGCCGCCCAGGAACCGGGGGCCATAGCGGTGCTCGATGTAGAGCACGACGATCTGGCCCAGCACCACGCCGAGGCTGACCACCAGCATCGAGGCCGTGACGAGCGCCGACCAGGCGAACGGTGGCGTGCGGTCCATGTACATGCCGGGCGCACGCATGGTGAGCGTGGTGACGGCGACACAGATGGCTCCGGTGAGCAGCGAGATCACGAGCCCTGCGAGGGCCAGCAGGTGCAGATCTACGCCGTCCGAGAAACCGCCGCCGGGACCGCCGTTGGCGATGTACGCCCCGACGAGCACGCCGGCCGACACCAGCCAGCCCCAGAACGACAGCGCAGCAGCCCGCCCGAACGCCACATTCGGCGCGCCCACCTGCAGCGGCACTACATAGATGGCGATGCCCAGGAACAGCGGGATGAGCATGCCGAACACCAGGGCGTCCCGGGTGAATGTGAAGACCTGTACGAACGAGTCGGCGTTCAACACCGTGTGCCCGCTCGATGAGGCCAGGTCGAAACGCACGAGCAGATCGGCGACCGCACCGGCGAGAGCGAACAGCAGCGAGCAGGCGATGAACAGCCGGCCGATGCGCTTGTGGTCAGCAGTGTTGAGCCAGCCGAACGCCGTCGGGTCTTCCGCCGGGACGGCCCCGGCGGATCCTCCCGAATGCGTGGCGTCGGGTGTGGCGTCGGTCATGCGGCGAAGTGGTTCCCGGACTCGGCTGGCAGCGCCGCCCTGCGGCGACACCAACGGCGCACTCTAGCGACCCGCGGCCCCCTCAACCAGATTGTTCCCACTGTTGCTTCCCGCTCTTGTTCGCTGCGCTCACGGGCCGCTCGGGCCACGGCTTCGCCTATCGGCTCAGCCTCTGACTTGGTCACCAGCTGAGCCGGACTAGCACGTCGACGGCCATCGCCGCGAACAGCAGCCCCAGGTACGCGATGGAGGTGTGGAAGACGCGCATCGCGGTCTGTGGTGTCAGCGCGCGCCACAGCGTCACGAGCTGCCATCCGAACGCGGTGCCGCCGGCCACTGCGACTGCCCAGTACAGGCCACCGGCGTCGGCGGCCACGGCAAACCACAGCGACAGCGCGATCACCGCAAGGGTGTGCAGCGTCATCTGCACCAGCACTGAGCGCTCGCTGGCCACCGACGGCAGCATCGGCACATCGGCGGTGTCGTAATCGTCGGCGTAGCGGATGGCCAGCGCCCAGAAATGCGGGGGCGTCCAGAAGAAGACGATGCCGAACGCAATCCAGGCCTCGAGCGACAGCGTGCCGGTGACGGCCGCCCAGCCCACGAGCACCGGCGCAGCGCCGGCTGCTCCGCCGATGACGATGTTCTGAGCGGAGGACCGCTTCAGCCACAGCGTGTATACGAACACGTAGAACAAGCACGCGGCCAGCGCGAGCAGAGCGGCGAGCAGGTTGGCGCCCCACCACAGAATCGCGAAGGCCGCGGCCTCGAGCACCACGCCGTAGATCAACGCCGCGCGCGGGCTCACCGTGCCGACGACCAGCGGGCGGTGTGCCGTGCGCTCCATCGTCGCGTCGATGTCGCGGTCGATGTACATGTTGAAGGTGTTGGCACCCGCCGCAGACAGCGTGCCGCCGATGACGGTGAACAGCATCAGCGCCACAGAGGGCACGCCGCGCTCGGCCACGAACATCGGCGGCACCGTCGTCACCAGCAGCAGCTCGATGATGCGCGGCTTGGTGAGCGCGACGTATCCCCGCAGTGTTGATCCACGCAGTGTTGGGCGCAGCGCCGCCAGCATTGCCGTGAGGCTACGAGTCGCCCCTAGCGTTTCGGCGTGAGATTGCCGTACCTGACGCGACTGCGCGGACGCGGGCTGCATGTCACGCCCCAGCGGTTCGCCCTGATCGCACGCTGGGCTCTGTGGTCGCTCGTGGCGATCATCATCACCGGCTCGCTCGTTCGGCTCACCGGCAGCGGCTTGGGATGCAGCGACTGGCCGAACTGCGAGCCCGGAGAGTTCGTGCCGGCGGCGGACGTTCACGGCTGGGTGGAGTTCGGCAACCGCATCGTGACCGGACTGGTGTCAGCAGCCGTCATTGCGGCGGTCGCGGCGTCGTGGTGGAGGATGCCGCGCCGAGCCGACTTGGTGTGGTGGTCGCTGGGCTTGGTGGCTGGTGTCGTCTTCCAGATCGGTCTCGGCGCCGTGACCGTGCTGACCCACCTGTCCCCGCCCATCGTGATGTCGCACTTCCTGGCGTCCCAGGTGCTGGTGGCCGCTGCGGTGGTCCTGCAGCATCGAGCGTCGTGGGAGCCGCCGCCTGGCGGCAGTCCTGCAGCCGGATTGCCCACCCACATCCCGGCGCTCGCATGGCTCGCCGCGACGCTGACGGCTGTGGCCCTGTTCACCGGAACCGTGGTGACCGGCACAGGCCCTCACGGCGGCGACGAGCACGTCGAGCGCTTGCAGTTCGCCCTTCCCTCAGTGGCGCGCATTCACGGCATCACGGTGGTGGTGCTGGCTGCGGTCACGCTGCTGCTCGGCGCTGCGATCCGGCGCGTGACCGCGGCGCCACACCATGGGACCGCCGGCGCGGGAGCGGTTGTGCTGCGCCGGCGTATCCGGGTGGTGATCGGCGTCATGGCCGCTCAGGCAGCGATCGGGTACGTGCAGTACTTCAACGAACTGCCGGTGCTGCTCGTGGCGCTGCACGTCGTGGGCGCGACGCTGCTCACCATCGCGATGACTCGCCTGGTGCTCGCGACCGAGGCCCGCCGTCAGGACTCAGCGGGGTCCGAGGTCGGCGAATCGGTTGGCATCGCGGGCCGCGGCTTCGCAGAATGAAGCCGTGAGCCCCACCGCTCCGACTGTGTCGCCCCGGCTGACGCAAGCGCCTGCTATGTCACCGCGGCTGGCGCAAGCGCCAGCCGTTGCCGATCCCGAGGTCGTGCGCGATCCGACCAGTGAGGACGAGCACAGCACCGACGTGCCCTGGGTGGTGTTGGTCTGGAATGACCCGATCAACTTGATGAGCTATGTCGTGTACGTGTTTCAGAAGCTGTTCGGCTACAGCGAGGCCAAAGCCACCGAGCTGATGCTGGATGTGCACAACAAGGGCCGCGCTGCGGTCGCGTGGGGCTCACGCGAGAAGGCCGAGCTCGACGTCTTCCGGCTGCACGAGTACGGCCTCTGGGCCACCATGCAGAAGGACAACTGAGCCGTGAGCGGGACACGGTTCGGGGCGCGCGGCTCGCTGGTGAGCGTGCACCTCGACGACTGGGAACGGCGGCTGCTGACCGAGATGGTGGGTGAGCTGCGATCCAACCTGCTCGACCACACGCCGGCACGCGATGGCGGCGACGGTCTGGACCCGTCGTTGCGTCGCCTGTTCCCGCCTGCGTATCTGAGCGATCCCGACCGCGATGCCGAGTACCAGCGGCTGATGCGCGACGAGCTGCTGGCCGAACGCTTGGAACATCTCGATCAGCTCGACAGCACACTCGCTGCGGACCATCTCGATGACGAACAGATCACCGCCTGGATGCAGGGCCTGAACGAGCTGCGCCTCGTGCTCGGAACCCAGCTCGACATCTCCGAAGAGGACGATCCCGCCGAGCTCGACCCGCACGATCCGGCCCAGCGGCCACGGCTGCGCTACCACTACCTCGGCGGGCTGCTCGCAGAGCTCATCGACGCCACCCACCGCTGAGCCGGGTGCTGCCGGTTCCCTAGTTACAACACGCCAGGTTGGGCGTAGCCTGAGATGCCCTGCCCCCATCGTCTAGCGGCCTAGGACACCGGCCTTTCACGCCGGCGGCACGGGTTCGAATCCCGTTGGGGGTGCTGTCGAGCGCTGCCGTTCAGCGACGGCACATGTACAAACATTCATTCTCGCATCGCTCGTGCGAGGCGCTACATTCTGGCGGGTGAATGAACGTACGTATAACCAGATGCCGACGCGGGTCATCTCCTACGCCCGCGTGTCGACGGGTGCACAGGCAGCTTCCGGGCTGAGCATCGAGGCACAGCACCGGGCCATCGCCGAAGCTGCGGCATCTCGGCCATGGCAGATCGTCGCATGTATCTCTGGTGAAGCCGTCTCAGGAGCCGTGCCGGTCGACGTGCGGCCCGGCCTGGGTGCGGCGCTCGGTCAACTCGAGCTGGGCGAGGCCGACATGCTCGTGGCGACACGGGTCGACCGGCTGGCCCGCAACACCCTCGAGACACTCCGGCTGTTCGACCGCGCTGAGCGCTTGGGCTGGGAACTGATCACACTCGACGCTCCCGACGGCGTTCGGACTCGCGGCGGACGTCTACTGGTCGGCACCCTCGCCGTCATCGCTGCCCATGAAGCCGGCATGGCCCAGGACCGCACCAAAACAGCCCTGCAAACGGCCCGGCGCAACGGCACACGACTGGGAAGGCCCAGCCGCCAGCCAGAGGACGCCCGAATCCTCGCGACGAAACTCCGTGCCGAGGGCTACAGCCTGCGTGAGATCGCCGCGGCCCTTGAGGCCGCGGGCATCCTCACCGCCACCGGCAAGACCACCTGGCATCACTCCAGCGTCGCCGCCCTGCTCAAGAGCAATCCGAACCAAGACAGCCAATCCGACTAACCGCCGACAGCCAACCATGACACTGCAGACGAAGTCAGCACGGCGGAACGGCACGTAACCAAACAGCCACCCTGATTGGCCGCCAAGTCAGCTGCACTGACGACGGGTCTCGGCCTCCGCAAGAATCATCTCCACTCTGGCCGAGATCATCCGATCAGCAATGCCCTCATGGTTATCGATATCGCTCTCATGTGCGATTTGGTGGGCCTCGACGGCTGCACCCCAGCGCTGCTCGGCGCTTGCTTGCGTCAGAGCTGCTGTTTGGCACGCTTCAGATGTGAATCCAGATGATGCGCATCCGACACCAAGCAATAGCGCTGAGAAGCCCAATGGGACTACGAGTGTCTCAAGTCTCACTGTGGTTGCAGCAGCCAGTTCTACGCGTCGATACTGGATGTCTTCCACGTGCGCCAAAGCTCAAGCGCGCTCGGAACCCATCTCTGCAAGGCGCGTCTGCCCAATGTGAGCAAACCCAGCCCGACGGCCAAGGCGACAATGAGCGCCGCTATCTGGGGCATCGAAGTGAGCCGAGTCGTCGCTAATCCGAGCGTGACTCCCAGACCGACCGAAACGGCACTGAACACGAGCCTAAGCGTGACGTGCAGTGTGAACTTGCTCATCTGCCTAGCTGCTCCCTGCGATGGAACCCGCACCGCATGCCAATCCTAGTGGTGGGTTCACAAATCCAACAGCGCCGCATGCTCCCCAAGTGAGCCAACTCGGATTCACGGGCGGCTGAATGTGTTGGTGCGGAATATCTACACACTCGCGTCGATTGGGATTCCATGTCATAACCGGTGGACCATTGCGGCCCGACGGATAAGTCCATTCCCACACACCGCTGCTGCAGACTTGTTGCGCATGCGCGGCAACCGGCTCGGGACTCAGTGGCGTAGAAACCGGGGCGACCGCTAGCACGGCCGTCAACATGGCAGTCGCGGACAACACTGCCAGTACACGGCCGATGAAACACCGCTTGAGCGGCGCAAAGTACAAGGTCAACATAATTGAGACAGTCCTTTCTGTCGAGGAACTGTTCGTTTCATCGACAGGACGGACGACCCGGAACGGACTCGGCGGCAGGTGCGCGGCTGCGGCGCGTCGAGGCAGCGCCGAGCCTCGGAGACTCAGCAGGTACGCGGGTTTGCAGCCGCGACGGACGCAGTCACCAGCGAAGAGACGTTGAGCCCAGAAGCCGGCTTGACAGGCTCAGCAGGGCTGTCTACAATACGAACGTTACTTAGACAGCAAAATGCGCCTCTGACCAGCGCTTTTGTGCGTGCTTTCTTCTGACAGGCGACCGTGTGCCGGTCGCGACGCGCCAGTTAGCGGCAGCGATGTCAGTCGGTGTCGGCCGAGGGCGGATCGGCCTTGGGCGCCAGCGGGAGGCGGAGTTCGACGACGGTGCCGGGGCCGTCGGTTTCGATGACGGATACGGAGCCGTCGTGGCTGCGCGCTACGTAGTCGACGATGGACAGCCCGAGGCCGGAACCGGGTTGAGAGCGTGCTTCGGGCGCCCGGTAGAAGCGTTCGAAGACCGTCTCACGTAGGGCTGCGGGGATGCCGGGCCCGCGGTCGCGCACCCGGACGCGAGCCTCCCCCTCGACCCCCGCAACGCTGACCTCGATGGCCTCGCCGGGCGGGGACCATTTCACTGCGTTGTCGACGAGGTTGCCGATTGCTCGCTCGACCAGCGCCGCGTTCACGACCGCCTCGCACGGCTCGAACGCCGTCTCGAAACTCGTCTCGGTGCGGCGGCGGTGCCGATCCACAACCGACGCTGCCAGCTCGGCCAGGTCGACGCGTTCGGGCTCGCCCTGGGATCGCTGGTCGGTCGCCAGCTCGACGAGCTCGCTCACCAGTTCGGTGAGCTGGTCCAGCTCGAACTGCACATCGTCGAGCATCTGGCGGCGTTCGTCGGCGTCGAGCGCTGACCGCCCGTCTGGCTGTTGCTGATCTGGCTGTTCCGTCGGCGGCTGGGCAGCCAGCTGTTCGGCCCGGGCCAGCAGCTCGATGTTGGTGCGGATGCTGGTGAGCGGTGTCCGCAGCTCGTGGCCCGCGTCGGTGACCAGGCGATGCTGCTGGGCCCGGGATACGGCGAGCGCTTCGAGCATCGCGTTGAAGCTGCTGGCCAACTCTCCCAGTTCGTCATCTCGCTCGATGTCGATGGGCTGATCGAGGTCTTGGGTCTGCGTCACGTTGCGCGCTGCAGCGGTGAGCCGCCGGACAGGTCGGATGGCGCGGCCGGCAACGAGGAAGCCCAGTAGTCCAGCCCCGGCGACGCCGACGACGGCAACGACGGCCAGCGTGTTGCGCAAGCCGGCCACGTTCGCATCCACCTCATCGAGCGGGCTCGCGACCATCAGCGCCCCGAGGGGCGCCACCTGCACGGTCAGTACCCGCAGGCGCACGCCGTCCGCGATCGCATCGCTCCGATGGCGGTGCGCCCGGCCATTCGCGACTGCATGGTCGGCGGGCGCAACGGGCAGCACCTCGTCGGACGCGTACACGACAGTGCCGTTCGGGGCCACGATCTGGACGAGCACGTCGCGGGGGATGAATCGCCCGAAGAACTGCACGCCCCGGCGCTCGGGCAGGCGTCCGCCGCTGGCCACCAGCACGGCGACGCGGTCGTCCAGCTTGCGGTCGAGCGCAGACCGGGCCTCTGCTCGGGCAATCCACAACGCCACCCCCGAGACCGCCAGCACCGCAACGGCAACCGAGGCGGCCACCAGCAGCCCGAGCCGGGTGCGAAAGCTCATGGATTCCGCAGCACGTAGCCCACGCCCCGAACGGTCCGAATGGGGCTGTTGCCGCCGGCGCCCGCTGCCGCCGCCGCGAGCTTGCGTCGCAGGTAGCCGACGTAGACCTCCAATGAGTTCGAGGCCAGCGATGCGTCGTAGCCCCACACCGTGTCGTAGATCTCGTCGCGGCCCAGGACGCGACCGGGGTTGCGCAGGAACAGCTCCAGCAGCCGATGCTCGGTATGGGTCAGCGAAACGGGTTCGCCGGCGCAGGTGACCTCGTAGCTGGCCGTGTCGAGCACGATGCCCGCGCACGCGAGCTGCTCACCCCCTGCCGGCGAGGAGCCATCGGAATTCCGGCGCAGCAGCGCTCGCAATCGAGCCAGCAGCTCGTCGAGCGCGAACGGCTTCGGCAGGTAGTCGTCCGCGCCGGCATCGAGGCCTTCCACCCGATCCGCGGTGGCGCCCCGGGCCGTCAGCAGCAGGATCGGCAGACGGCTCCCGGCGGCGCGCAGGCGGCGGCACAGCTCGAACCCGCCCAGGTTCGGCATGGTGGCATCCAGCACCATCACGTCTGCCCGGCCGGCGAGCGCCTCGCCCTCGAGACCGTCGCTGCCCTCGAGCACGTCATAGCCCTCGAGCTGCAACGCGCGCCGCAAGGCCGCTCGGATGCGCTGGTCGTCGTCGACGACCGCTACGCGGGCGCTCATGGGTTCATTGTGCGCTGCGCTCGATGAGAAACCGATGAGAGCCCGAACCGGTCAGTCGGTGCTCTGGGGAGAGACTGACGCCTTGCCCGCATAGGCGACCATATGGGCGAGATCGCAGACAGTTTGCGTGCCGCTGTCGGCTGTCTCGACGCTTCTGGTGACGAGGAAACGCCGTTGGGCGCCGATCAGGTCTGCGGCTTCGTTGAGGCGGGCCATATCGGCGCGGCTGGGATTGGTGGTGAGCTTGATCTCCACGGCCCACAGTTCACGTTCGACATTGACGAGCAGGTCGATCTCGCGGCCGTCGACTGTGCGGAGATGCGAGGCACTGAACCTTCTCCCAACCTGCTGCAAGGCAGTGAGCACTTGGTCGATGACATACCCCTCCCAGCTCGCGCCCACCATCGGATGGGACAACAGATCCGATGCGGTGTCGGCGCCCCACAGGGCGTGCAGCAGGCCGCTGTCTCGCCAGTAGATCTTCGGCCGTTTCGTGAGCCGCTTGCGGGCGTTGGCGTGATAGGCGGGAAGGCGCCTGAGCAGGAATGCTCCTTCCAAGTAGTCCACGTATGCGTTCACAGTGTGATAGGAGAGCCCGAGGCTGCGACCGATCTCGCTCGCATTCCACTGCTGCGCGTGAGAAGCTGCGAGCAGATCGAAGAGCCGCTGGGTGGTGCGAGCGGTTGCGGGCAGGCCCCACGACGGCAGGTCCCGCTGTGCAAGCAGGCTCAGGTAGTCGTGCTGCCAGTCGGGAAAACCTGGGCTGTCAAGCACCCCGCCGTCCGGGAAGCCACCGAAAGGCCAGAGCCGCTCGCGGCATTCGCCGGTCAGCTCCAGCCACGACAGCGGAGTCAGCTCCACCACACTGAGGCGGCCCGCAAGCGACTCCGAGACGTTCTTCATGAGCGACGGCGAGATGGAGCCCAGCAGCAGATACCGCCCGTGACGGCGGCGGTCGGCGTCGATGGTGCTGCGCAAGCGCGGAAAGATCTCCGGCGCGGCTTGGGCCTCGTCGATGACGACCAGCTCTTCGCCTGCAGCTATTTCGGCCCACTCGAGATCCAGCCGCAGGCGGTCAGATTCCAGCTCCATGTCGTAGTAGCGGGCGGCGAGCGACTGGGCGAGCGTGGTCTTGCCGCACTGGCGCGGCCCGACCAGCGCAACCGCCGGATAGGCAACCAGGCGGCGATGCAGCAGCGAGTCGCGCTGGTCGTCTGCAATCCTCCTGCTCAGCATCGCCATCGAGTCTAGCAGGGGACTTCTATTTCTTGAATTATGAAATTCTATTTTCTGGTCATGCGGCTTCTATTTGTAGTGTCGCTATTCCGACCTGTCCTAGCTAGCGGCGGAGCTGCGGCGGCGCAGGTGGGGGATGGTGAGCGCCGAGCAGGCGTCGCGCTCTGAGGGATAGCTCAATGCCCGCACGGCGTCGGCGATGTCCCACCAAGCCACCTCGTCGACCTCGCTCGGGTCGCCGGTGAGCCGCTTGGGCACCTTGGTCGGGGCCATCGCATAGAAGAGCACCAGCTTGGGCACCCCGCTGGCGATCAGGTAGCTGACCGGGTAGGGCGCAGACGTGATCGCGCATCGCACGCCCGTTTCCTCGCGGACCTCGCGGAGGGCCGCCTCCTCCCAGGACTCGCCCCGGTTGAGGTGGCCCTTCGGCAACGACCAGTCGTCGTACCGCGGCCGGTGCACCACCAGCACGG
Source organism: Acidimicrobiales bacterium (assembly GCA_965116715.1). Classification (GTDB taxonomy): domain Bacteria; phylum Actinomycetota; class Acidimicrobiia; order Acidimicrobiales; family Poriferisodalaceae; genus Poriferisodalis. Next base: position 2,320,093 of record OZ220724.1, on the reverse strand, counting down.
CGCCGTCGTGGCAGACGACTCCGCCGGCTGCCCGGTCGACGGGCGCATTGGAGTAGCGGCCCCGCTCGGCGTGTCGCCGGCGAGTCTTCGTGGTGACCTGCGTGGCCGCAGCCTGGGTCGCCTTCTTGCGGCCCTTCTTCGACGACTTCGCCTCACCCGATGCCACGGTTCGTGTCTAGCGTGTCCGCGCCGGCCGGAACGCACATGTCAAGGGCCGGCCGGACCGACAACGGGGAACCGTCATGGACTTGGGGATTTGCATCGCATCGCACATCGGCGATCTCGACTACGTCGAGCGGGCCGAGGAACTGGGCTACACGCACGCCTGGTTCGCCGACAGTCACATGCTGTGGTCGGACTGCTACGCCACCCTGGCGCTCGCCGCCGAGCGAACCAGCACCATCCAGCTCGGCACCGGCGTGTCGGTCTCGGGCACGCGGCCGGCACCGGTGACCGCCGCTTCGATTGCCACGATCAATGCGCTCGCGCCCGGGCGGACGTTTCTCGGCATCGGCACCGGCAACACGGCGATGCGGATCATGGGGCACAAGCCCCAGCGCATCGCCGAGTTCGACCAGTACCTGGCGGCGCTGCGCCCGCTGCTGCGCGGCGAGGAAGCCATGCACCACTTCGGCGGCAGCGCTCAGCCGATCCGCCACATCATGCCGGACAAGGGTTTCGTGAACTTCGACGACCCGATCCCGCTGTACGTGTCGGGCTTTGGGCCGCGTTCGCTGGGCTTGGCCGGCCGCTACGGCGACGGCGCGGTGCTCTCGGTGCCGCCTGACGGCTCCGCCACGGCGCGCGTGTGGGAGTACATCGAGGAAGGTGCGGCGGCTGACGGCCGCACGATCGACCGCAGCGATTACCTGATGTGCTCGCTGACGACCATCGTGATCCTCGACGACGGCGAGACGCTGGCGAGCCAGCGCGAGCGGGTGCACCACGAGGCGGGTGCCTTCGCCATGGCGTCGCTGCACTATTCCTACGACCAGTACCGGCAGTTCGGCCGGTCGCCCGGAGCTCGCCTGGAGGAGGTTTGGGACGAGTACTGCGCGATGCTCGACGACACCGACCCCGAGCGCATCCACCAGCGGATCCACGCCGGCCACAACTGCTGGGTGCTGCCCACCGAGGCGCGGTTTCTCACCGATGAGCTCATCGACGCCACCTGCATCGTGGGCACTGCCGATCAGGTCACCGAACGGCTGGCGGACTTGGGCGAGCGAGGGCTCGACCAGATCATGATTTTGCCCAACTTCGACCCTCGCTACGAGGTGCTCGAAGGCGTCGGCAACGAGATCATCCCCCGGCTGGCGGCCGGCTGAGTGCGCTGGCACCGGACCGGTCGGTAGCCTTGTGCGCCGCTGTTAAGCCCACCCGCAGGGAGCTGCTTCGCATGAGCAACATCTGCCAAGTCACCGGCCGCCGGCCGCACTCGGGCTTCAACGTGTCGCACTCGCATCGGCGGACGAAGCGCTGGTTCAAGCCGAACATCCAGCGGAAACGGTTCTGGGTGCCCAACGAGAGTCGCTGGGTCACGCTGACCGTCAGCGCCAAGGGCATCAAGACCATCAACAAGCGCGGCATCGAGTCGGTAGTGGCTGATCTGCGCCGTCGTGGGGAGAAGGTCTGATGCCCAAGAGCGACAAGCGTCCCGTCATCAAGCTCAAGTCCACCGAGGGCACCGGCTACACGTACTCGACTCGCAAGAACAAGACGAACACCCGCGACCGGATCGAGCTTCGCAAGTACGACCCGGTGCTGCGCCGGCACGTCATCTTCCGCGAAGAACGCTGACCGGCGCCGCGGTCCGGTGCTTCGCTAGCTGGGCGCGGCATGACCACGGCGCGGCCGGCTCGCCTGAGCCTGCGGGCGGCAAGACGGCTCGCCATCAGCGCCCAGGGGCTTGCCGCGCCGCTGCCGACCGCACGACTGGACGTTCGGCATCTGCGACGGGCCATGGGCTGCATGGGCCTGCTGCAGATCGATGCCGTCAACGTGCTGGCGCGCTCGCACCTGCTGGTGCTGCGAGCCCGGATGGGCGGCACGCACGACGCTGTGCTGGGGCTGCTGGAGCGGGCGGCGTACGCCCGCCGGGCGGCTGACCGGGAGCTGACCGAGTACTGGGGCCATGAAGCATCGTTCGTGCGTGTGGCCGACTGGCCGCTGTTCGGCTGGCGGATGCGACGGGGAGCCGCCGGCGACATGTGGAGCGGCTACGCGCGATTCGGGCAGGCCAACCAGCCCAAGATCGCCGCGGCGCTCGACTGGATGACCGCCAACGGTCCCGCATCCACCTCTGAGCTGGATGTCGCGATGGACTGGGGGCCAGGCGTGCGCGGGCCCTGGGGAACACGCACCAACGGGAAACTGGCGCTGGCGTGGCTGTTCTGGGCGGGCCGCGTCGGCGTGGCCGAACGGGCCGGCTTCGTGCGCCGCTACGACGTGATCGAACGGGTGCTGCCCCCCGATGTGGTGGAGGCGGTGGTGGACGAACCCGACGCGCACCGGGCGCTGCTGGCAGACGCCGCTCGGTGCCTTGGGGTCGCCACCGCTGACGATCTGATCGACTACCACCGTCTGCCGAAGCGCATCGCACCTGCACGCATCGCCGATCTCGTCGCAGACGGGCAACTCAGCGAGGTGGCAGTGGAGGGCTGGGACCGGCCGGGGTATGTCCCCGCCGGCCAGCGCGCGGCCCGTCGACGCTCAAGGTCAGCGCTGCTGAGCCCCTTCGACCCGCTGGTGTGGCACCGGCCGCGCGCCGAGCGGCTCTTCGGCTTCCACTACCGCATCGAGATCTACACGCCCAAGGCCAAGCGGCAGTACGGCTACTTCGTGCTGCCGTTCCTGCACGACGATGCGCTGGTGGCGCGCCTCGATGTGCGTTTCGACCGGGAACGCAAGATGCTCGAAGTGCCGGCGTCGTGGGCGGAACCGGGGTCGTGGCCCAGCGGCACAGCAGCCTCCACCGCCACGCTGGAGGCGTTGGCAGCGGAGCTGCATGCGCTGTCCGCGTGGTGCGGCGGCGAGGGAGTTTCCGTGCTGCCTCGCGGTGATCTTGCCGACCGCCTGCGCGCTGCGGTCAGCGGCGCTGATTGCTGACCGAGGTGGCTATCGTTGCTGCTCTTGCATCGGCAGAGATCCCGGTCTCGACATCGGTGCAAGCACACAGCAAATCAACTGGTCCCGTGGTGAAGTCTGGAGTTCACGCTGGCCTGTCAAGCCAGAGGTCGCGGGTTCAAATCCCGTCGGGACCGCGGTCGGGTAGCTCAGTTGGCAGAGCGCGCGCCTGAAAAGCGTGAGGTCACCGGATCGACGCCGGTCCCGACCACTGGACACAAGCGGCCTCGAAGGGCTTCGCCCCCGCTCGCAACTTCAGGGGTGCCGTGGTGGCGAGCCCTGTGGGGCGTTTAGCGACGCGTCACTTGGTCTTGGTGGGCGGCTGTAGCTACTGCTTTGGCTACTGCGGGGACTACTGAGCGGTCGAAGGCTGTGGGGATGACCAGGTCGGGACTCAGATCGTCGCTGGAGACGCCTGCAGCGATGGCCTCGGCCGCTGCGATCTTCATGTTCTCGGTGATGTCGGTGGCGCCCGCATCGAAGGCGCCGCGGAAGATTCCGGGGAACGCCAGCACGTTGTTGATCTGGTTGGGGTAGTCGCTGCGGCCGGTCGCCACCACCGCGGCGATGTCGCCGATGTCGTCGGGCAGGATCTCGGGATCGGGATTGGCCATCGCGAACACGATCGGTCGATCCGCCATCGAACCCACATCGTCCCGGGTGATGAGCCCCGGACCGCTGAGACCCAGGAACACGTCGGCGCCCACCATGGCATCGGACACCGAGCCGGCGATGCGCTCGGCGTTGGTGTTGACCGCCAGCCATTCCTTGGCGTGGTTCAGCTCGCTGCGACCCGGATGGATCGTGCCCTTGCGGTCGCAGGCGATCACGTCGCCGATGCCGGCGCCCAGCAGGATCTTGGCCGTCGCAACCCCCGCGGCACCCGCCCCCAGGATGACGCAGCGCAGGTTCGCCAGCTCCTTGCCCACGATGCGCGCCGAGTTCTCGAGCGCCGCCAGCGCAACCACGGCGGTGCCGTGCTGATCGTCGTGGAACACGGGAATGTCGAGTGCGGCGCGCAGCGCCTCCTCGACCTCGAACGCGCCGGGCGCCGCAATGTCCTCCAGATTGATGCCGCCGAAGGTGGGCGCCAGCCGAATCACCGTCTCCACGATCTCGTCAGGCTCGTTGACGTCGAGGCAGATCGGGAACGCATCCACCCCGGCGAACTCCTTGAACAGCAGCGCCTTGCCCTCCATGACCGGCATCGCCGCGGCCGGGCCAATGTCGCCGAGACCCAGCACGGCCGTGCCGTCGCTGACGATGGCGACCGTGTTGCCCTTGATGGTCAGGTCGTGAACGCGATCGGGCTCGTCGGCAATCGCACGGCACACACGAGCCACGCCGGGCGTATAGGCCATCGAGAGGTCATCTGCATTGCGCAGGGGGATGCGAGTGACCGTCTCGAGCTTGCCGCCGGCGTGCAATTCGAAGGTGCGATCAAGCGCAGCGATGACGGTGATGCCTTCGAGCCCGTTGACTGCGTCGCAGATCTGGACGATGTGCTGCTCGCTGGACGCGTCCACCACGATGTGCTGGCGCAAGGTGCCCTGGGTGATGGTGAAGCCGTCGAGGCTCTGGATGTTGCCGCCTACGTCGCCGATTGCGGTGCACAGCCGGCCGAGCGTGCCGGGCTGGTGGGCCAGCTCGACTTCGAGCGTGGCGGAATAGGCAGCGGTGGGTCGCGACCCCGCGGTGGCAGTCATCGGTGCTCCTGGCGCGCCGGGGGCGCTGGCCGGATAATGGGCAGGCAGGGTATTGGGCCGAGGCGCCTGATTTTGCTCCGGTCAGCCGTCAGGCCTGACCAGGTGAGCGCGGCCGGTGCCCGGCCGGATCTCCCCGATCACCCAAGCCTTGTGACCGGCTTCGTGCGCCACCTCGATCGCGGCGGTCGCGTGCGACGGAGGGACAGCAGCCACCATGCCGATGCCCAGATTGAAGACGCGCTCCATCTCGCCGGACGTCACCGGACCTGTGCGGGCGATCTGGTCGAAGATCTCGGGCTCCGGCCAGGTGCCGCGCTGCAGCACGGCGTCCGCGGACGGTCCCAGCATGCGGGCCACGTTGGCCGCCAGTCCCCCGCCGGTGATATGTGCAGCGGCACGCGCATCGCAGGCAGCGAACATCTCCAGCACCGCAGGGGCGTAGATGACCGATGGTCGCAGCAACTCTTCGCCCAGCGAGTGATCGGCACCCGGCCAGGCGGACCTCTCGAGCGCCGAAGCAGACGCCGTGCTGCCGAGCAGAACTCGCCGGGCGAGGCTGTAGCCGTTGCAGCGCAAGCCGCCGGACGCGAGGCCCACCAGCGTGAGCACGTCGGGACCGAGCGGCTGCGGCACCTGTCGCCGTTCTGCCACGCCGACCGCGAAGCCGGCGATGTCCACGTCGCCCGCAGCGAGTGCGTCGGGATGCTCGGCCAGCTCACCGCCGACCAGCGCGCAGCCGGCGCTGCGGCAGCCGGCGGCGAGGCCAATCACGATGGCCTCCGCGACGGCAGGATCGAGACGACCGGCGGTGATCTGATCGTGGAACAGCAGCGGCTCCGCGCGCAGCGTGACGATGTCGTCGACGCACATCGCCACCACGTCGACGCCGATCGTGTCCCAGCGGCCGAGTGCCGCGGCAATGAGGGGCTTGGTGCCGGCGCCGTCGTTGGCACTGACCAGCACCGGTTCGTCGTATCCCGCCGGAAGGGCGGTGACCGCCCCGAACGCTCCGATATCGCTCAGCACCTCCGGCCGGAACGTGCTGCGGGCGAGCGGTGCCAGCCGGCGGACCGCTTCGTCTCCTGCTGCGATGCTCACACCGGCCTGCTCGTACGACAGCGGCGCTCGCCCGGCGGTGCCGCGAGCACCGTCAGCGGTCTCAGCGCCCTCAGAGGCGTCGGCGCTCAGGGGGGTCATCGCGCGGCGGGCTCTGCGACGGCAGCCGGCTGCACGCTGCCCGTCGCGATCAGCGAGCGGTTCGGCTCGTCGCCGAGGCTTCCGAAGACTTCGGCCCGTGCCGTCGCGCCGATCTCCACCGGATACTCGCCGGTCAGGCAGGCATGACAGAACCCGCCGCCAGGCACGCCGGTGGCCTCGATGAGCTGATCGAGGCTGAGGTACGCCAGCGAGTCAACGCCCAGGTACGCCTCGATCTCTGCCAGATCACGATTCGCGGCCAGCAGCTCGTCGGAGGTGCCGGTGTCCATGCCGTAGAAGCACGGCCAGCGGTACGGGGGCGAGGAGATGCGCAGGTGCACTTCAGCAGCGTCGGCGCCGCGCAGCATCTCCACAATGGACCGGGTGGTGGTGCCCCGCACGATCGAATCGTCGACCACCACGAGCCTGCGGCCGTCGATGTTGGGACTGATCGGGTTCAGCTTCGTGCGCACGCCCAGGGATCGGACGTGCTGGTTCGGAGCGATGAACGTGCGGCCGATGTAGCGGTTCTTGACCAGCCCATCGCCGTAGGCGATGCCGCTGACGCGTGCGTAGCCCTGCGCTGCGGGAATGCCCGACTCGGGAACGGGCATCACCAGATCGGCATCGACCGGTTCGTTGGCCGCCAGGTGCGCGCCCATGCGCTGGCGGGCCGCGTGCACGTTCTGGCCGGCCAAGGTGGTGTCGGGGCGCGAGAAATACACGAACTCGAAGATGCACAGGTGCCGGGACGCCTCCTCGGCGGTAGCCGACTTGCTCGCAAAGGGCCACAGCGAGCGACAGCCGGCTGCGTCGATGACGATCATCTCGCCCGGCTGGATCTCGCGTTCGAACGTCGCACCCACGACCTCCAGCGCCGGGTTCTCCGACGCCAGCACCCAGCCGCCGCCGGGCTGGCTGACACCGGGTTGATCGACGCCGGGCTGACTGCTCTGGCTCACGTCACCCGCCTGTTCGTCCACATCCAGGCGGCCGAGGCACAGCGGCCAGATGCCATGGGGATCGCGAACCCCGATCAAGCGGTCGCGGTCGGCCACCACGAACGTGAAGCCCCCGCGCAGGCTGGGCAGTACTTCTGCCAGCGCCTCCGTGACGGCCTCGCGTGGGCGGGTGCGGGTGACCTGCGGTGTGGAACTGATGCGCTGGGCGATCAGCTCGGCCACCAGGTCGCTGTCGCTGGTGACCACACCGTCGAGCATCCCCGATGACGCCGCAAGCTCGGCGGTGTTGGTGAGGTTCCCGTTGTGACCGAGCGCGAATTCCGTGCCGTCGAGCCCCCTGTAGAACGGCTGCGCTGCACGCCACGAACTCGACCCGGTGGTGGAGTAGCGGGTGTGGCCGATCGCTAGATCGCCTTCCAGCCCTGCAAGCACGCGGTCGTCGAAGGCGCTGGCAACCAAGCCCATGTCCTTCACGACGGTGATGTGGGTGCGGTCGGACACGGCGATGCCAGCCGATTCCTGGCCCCGGTGCTGCAGCGCGTACAGCCCGAGATAGCTCAGGTGGGCCACTGGGCCGCCCGGCATGTACACGCCGACAACGCCGCAGGCCTCGCGTGGCTTGCGGAACTCTACGCCAGTCTCGGGCGCGCGCTCGAGCTCGGGATCGGCCCGCGTGTTCGGGGATCCGCTCATGCCGCCGCCCCGTCGACCGGCTGTGCGAACGACTCGGGCAGGGCACGGCTCCACCGGGCCAGCACGTCGTCGAACGCCAGGTCGATGTCGAGGTCGGGTTCGGTGACACGGCCGAGCTGCAGCCTCGATCCGCCGAACGTTCCGAGCCGGTGGCCCATGAGCCCTGCCGCTTCGGCCGCGTGCGCGAGCCGCTCGACATCGCCGGTGTCGACCGCCACCAGGACGCGGCCCGGCGGCTCGGCAAACAGTGCCCGCTGCGCCGGTGCGGGTTCGCCGAGCGACGGGATGCGCGCATGGGTGCCCGCGCCGCTGTGACAGCACATCTCCGCGATCGCCACGGCGATGCCGCCGTCGGAGACGTCGTGCGCGAACCGGACGACGCCCTCGCGCACTGCAGCGGCCACGAACCGGGCGGTTGCGACGCTGCCGGCGAGGTCGAGCGGGGGCAACGCCCCGTCGCGACAGCGGCGGCGTTCCCATGCCCACCGGCTGCCTCCCAGCGTGACTCGATGCGGGCTCGATGCGGCGGCACTCGCTCCGCCGTCGCTGGCGGGATCGGACGGCGCCAGCAGCATGAGTTCGGTCCCGGGCGGCAGCCCGTCAGCGACCGGACGCCGCACCAGATCGGGATGCAGGCCGATCATGCACACCACTGGTGTCGGGCAGATGTCGGTGCCGTTGGTCTCGTTGTAGAGGCTGACGTTGCCCCCCACCACCGGCACACCCAGCGCATCACAGGCTTCGGCCATGCCGTCGATGGCCTCGGAGAGCTGCCACATGACCTCGGGATGCGTCGGGTTCCCGAAGTTGAGACAGTTGACCATCGCCAGCGGATCGGCGCCGACGCAGGCGAGGTTCAGCGCCGCCTCGGCCACCACCATCGCCGTGCCTCGACGGGGATCGGCGTGGCACCAGCGGTGGTTGCCGTCCACCGATACCGCCAGGCCCCGACCGGTGGACGCTCCGTTGCGAGGGTCGCGCAGTCGCAGCAGCGTCGCATCGCCGCCGGGGCCGACGACCGTGTTCAGGAACAGCTGGTGGTCATACTGCCGGTACACCCAGCTCGCGTCGGCGAGCATCGCCAGCAGGTCAACGGCACCGTCGCTGGGGCTACCTGCTGAGCTGCCCGGTGCGGCGCCGTTCGCGACGGTGTCCACCGCCGGGTCGACACGGTGGCGAACCGCCAGATCGGCCGGCGGGCGGCGGGGGCGGTCATAGGACGGCGCGTCGTCGTGCAGCGTGCTCGCAGGCACCTCGGCGAGGACCGCTCCGTCGGCCCCGTCACGTACGCGCAGCATGCCGTCGCCGGTCACGCGTCCGACGACCGTGGCGGTGACCTCCCACCGCTCGCAGATCTCGAGCACCCGGCCGACATTTGCTGGCGAGACGATCGCCAGCATTCGCTCCTGGGACTCCGACGTCATGATCTCGAAGGGCTCCATGCCGCGCTGTCGCAGCGGCACGGCGCTGACATCGACATCCATGCCGGTGCCGCCGCGCGAGGCCGTCTCGCTCGCAGCACATGTCAAGCCGGCGCCGCCGAGATCCTGAATCCCGTCAACCAGCCCTGCTTCCAGCAGCTCCAGGCATGCTTCGATGAGACGTTTTTCCTCGAAGGGATCGCCGACCTGCACGCTCGGGCGCTTCGTCGAATCGTCATCGGCCTCGTCGAATCCCGCTGACGCGAGCACGCTGACGCCGCCGATGCCGTCGCGGCCGGTGCTCGCGCCCATCAGCACGGCGGCGCTGCCCACATCGGTCGCTCGGCCGAGCACCAGACGCTCCGTCGGCATGATCCCGAGCGCGGCCACGTTCACCAGCGGGTTGTCGCGGTAGGTCTCGCACGACACGAATTCGCCCGCAACGGTGGGCACGCCCACACTGTTGCCGTAGCCCGATATGCCGCTGACGATTCCCTCCGCAATCCAGTTGCTTCGCGCTTCGTCCAGCGGTCCCACGCGCAGCGGATCCGCGAGCGCAATGGGTCGTGCACCCATCGTGAAGATGTCTCGCAGGATGCCCCCGACCCCGGTTGCCGCACCTTGATATGGCTCAATGGCCGAGGGATGGTTGTGACTTTCGATACGCACGGCGACCGCTATGCCATCGCCGACGTCGACAACCCCGGCATTCTCGCCGGGACCGACGAGCACACACGGGGCCTCGGTGGGCAAACGAGCGAGGTGACGGCGTGACGACTTGTACGAACAATGCTCGGACCACATCACCGCGTACATCGCGAGTTCAAGATGATTGGGCGGACGCTGCAACAGCTCGCAAATGTGGTCGTATTCGGCGTCTGTCAGGCCAAGAGCCGCATGAATGTCCGGCAAGTCGGGTGCGGCGGCATCGCGAGAGGTGGCAGTCACAACCATCCAGATTCGTCGGAAACAGGTTCATTGGATTCATTGGAGAACGGAAAGCGTCGTGCTATACAGACGTCATGAGCGAACGAACCATGTCGGACGAACACAAAGCCGCTATTGCCGCGGGTCGCATCGAGGCAACAGCAGTGCGGGATTATCTTGAAGCTCTCGAAACGCACCGGCCCCGGCCGGGTCGTCGGCAGAGCCCGGAATCCCTGAATGCCAAGAAGGATGCAATCGACGCCCAGATTGCCGAGGCAAAGCCGATTAAGCGCTTGCTGCTGATGCAAGAGCGTCGGGACATCGAAGCGGCCATCGAGGCGCTGCAAGTCGAGCCCGATATGGCCTCGGTGGAAGAGGGCTTTGTCGCCCACGCCGCCAACTACGGCCGGCGCAAGGGCATTCAGTACGCCACCTGGCGTGAGTTCGGCGTCGCGGCCGACATGCTGGCCCGTGCGGGCATTACACGGGGCGCCTGACACTTCACGCCGTCCGGCGTGCTGCATGTATCAACGCTTCAAGCAGCTTCCGGCCATCGGTAGAGCCCAATAGCTCCGACGTTGCCCGTTCGGGGTGGGGCATGAGCCCCACGACATTGCCTGTTTCGTTGCAAATGCCGGCGATGTCGTCGATCGATCCATTCGGATTGTCGACGTAGCGCATCACTACTTGGCCGTTTTGGCGCAAACATTGCAATGTCGACTGGTCGCACACGTAGTTCCCTTCAAAGTGATTGATGGGAATGCTCAGCACGTCTGATGGCAACAGCCCGTGCCCCAGCACATGATCAACGGACGCCATGACGACGTGCTGCGGTTGGCACAGAAACGACAGCCCCGCATTGGGTCGCAGTGCTCCGGGCAGCAGGCCTGCTTCGGTCAATACCTGAAATCCGTTGCATATCCCGACCACCGGACCGCCAGCAGCCGCGAACGATGCCACAGCGTCCATGATCGGCGAGAAGCGGGCGATTGCGCCGGTGCGCAGGTAGTCACCGTGCGCGAATCCGCCCGGAATGACGACGGCATCCACACCTGCGAGCGAGGTCTCGTCGCTGCGCAAGAGCGCCGTTGGGGTCCCCAATTCGTCCAACGCATCGAGCGTGTCGAAATCGCAGTTCGTGCCGGGGAACTGAACGACACCGACGGTTGCACTCATGGGGACGTTCGCCTGGGCACTCGTGGAGACACTCACGGGCTGCGGTCTGGCACTGCAGCGCGCAGCTCGATGCGGGCATCCTCGATCACCGGGTTCGCCAGCAGGCGGTCGCACATCTGCTCGGTCATCGAGCGGGCTTCGGATGCATCCGCTGCAGCGACCTCCATGCGGATGGCCTTGCCGACCCTGACCCCGCTCACGCTGGCAAACCCCAGTGCGGCGAGCGCCCGTTCGATCGTGGTTCCGGCCGGATCTGCAATCTCGGCGCGTGGCGAGACTTCCACCAGTACGTCCCAGCGATTCATAACCCAGCAGCTCCGGCCTGCACGCCTGAATGCGTCAGCCAGTCGTCGAACGACTCGCCGGTCAGCGTCTCGTAGGCCTCGATGTAGCGGGCGCGGGTAGCCGCGACCACCTCGGCCGGCAGCGGTGGCGGCGGCGGTTCCTTGTTCCAGCCGGTGGCTTCGGTGGTGTCACGCACTGGCTGCTTGTCGAGCGACGGCGGCGACGTGCCGGGCTGCCAGTGATCCTTGGGCCAGAAACGGGACGAATCGGGCGTGAGCCACTCGTCAGCGACGACCAGCGTGCCATCTACGTAACCGAGCTCGAACTTGGTGTCCGCGATGATGATCCCCCGCTCGGCGGCATGGGCCGCCGCCGTGCTGTAGGCATCGACGCACACCTGGCGAGCGGCCGCAGCCGCCTCGGCGCCGACCAGCTCAGCGGCTGCGGCGGATGAGATGTTCACGTCGTGGCCGTCGGTCGCTTTGGTGGACGGCGTGAAGACGGGTTCGGGGAGCTGCTGCGATTCGAGCAGGCCGGCCGGCAGCGGCTCATCGTGCATGGTGCCGTGCTGGCGGTACTCCTTCCATGCCGAGCCGGTGATGTACCCGCGCACGATGCACTCGATGGGCAGCATCTCCGCGCGGCGGACGAGGAGCGCTCGCCCGGCCCACTCGGGTCGTCGTGCCGCCGCCGGGAACTCGCTGGGGTCGACCGAGACCACATGGGTCGGCGCGATGTCGCCGAGCCAGGTTGACCACCATGCCGTCATGGCCGTCAGCACGCGGCCCTTGTCCGGCACGGGTTCGTCGAACACCACGTCGAAGGCCGAGATGCGGTCGCTTGCGACCATCAGCAGATGGCGGTCGTCGACGCGGTACATCTCGCGCACTTTCCCGCGGTGGACTAGCTCAAGCTCGCTCACATTGGCCCTTTCGTCATTGCTGGCTGGTCATTGCTGGCGGGACATCGTCGATCGGCGCTGCGCCGCTCACCGCCCGGCTCACAGCACCGGGCCGGGCTCGTAGTCGACTGCGGCGCCGTACCGCTGCGCCACCTTGCCCGCGACGGCCACGAACTCGTCGACCTGATCGCCGGCACGGCCGCTGAACGACGCCGGATCCGCAAGCGCCGCCGCGACGTCATCCGCATTGAGCTGCAGTTCGGGGTCTGCAGCGATGCGGGCCGCGAGATCGTTGCGGTCGACCGAGCCCTCGCGAAGCGCCAAGACTGCGGCGGTTGCATGGGCACCGATGCGCTCGTGCGCTTCCTCGCGGCCAGCGCCCGCTGCCACGGCAGCGGCCAGCAGGCGAGTGGTGGCAAGAAACGGCAGGTACGCGGCCAGCTCGGCTTCGATCCGGGCCGGGAAGGCGGCGAAGCCGTCCATGACGCTGAAGGCAGTCTCCAACGCTCCGTCGAGCGCGAAGAACGCGTCGGGCAGCACGATGCGGCGCACCACCGAGCAGCTCACATCACCTTCGTCCCATTGACTGCCGGCGAGCTGTGAGGCCATCGTCAGGTGTCCTCGCAGGATGGTCAGCAGGCCGGTGATTCGCTCGCACGAGCGGGTGTTCATCTTGTGCGGCATGGCCGACGAGCCGACTTGGCCCGCGGCGAAGCCCTCGGTGACCAGCTCGTGGCCAGCGCCGAGCCGCACGGTAAGCGCCAAGTTGCCGAGCGGCGCCGCCGCGAACACCAGCGCGGCGACGACGTCGAGGTCGAGCGAGCGGGGATAGACCTGCCCGGCGGAGCCGAGCACGCGCTCGAAGCCCAGCTCGTCGGCGATGCGGCGCTCCAAGCGGTCCAGGGCCGCCCGGTCGCCGCCCACCAGCTCGAGCATGTCCTGCTGCGTGCCCACCGGCCCGCGGATGCCGCGCAGCGGGTAGCGCGCGGCGAGCTCGGTGATGCATGCCAGCGCCTCGGCAGCCTCGGTGCCGATCGTGGCCCAGCGCTTGCCCAGCGTGGTGGCCTGCGCGGGCACATTGTGGGTGCGCGCCGTCATCACAAGATCCCGGTGGGCGCTCGCCAGCGCCGCGATGCGCACGATGAACGCCGCCATGCGATCGGCAACTAGGCTCAGCGCCGCTTTGACCTGGCACTGCTCGACGTTCTCGGTGACATCGCGCGAGGTCATCGCACGATGGATCTGCTGGTAGCCAGCCAGCGCGCAGAACTCCTCGATGCGCGCCTTCACGTCATGGCGCGTGATCCGTTCCCGCTCGGTGATCGAGTCGAGGTCGACGTGGGTGACGGCATCGCGGTACGCATCCAGCGCGCCGTCGGGCACATCGACGCCCGCTTCTCGCTGCGCTTCGAGCACCGCAATCCACAGACGTCGTTCGAGGACGACCTTGTGGCGGGGCGACCACAGTTCGGCCATCTCTGCCGACGCGTAGCGCGTCGCCAGGACGTTGGGGACGACGTCGGGGCTCATGCCGGTCTCACCGTGACCCAGCCTCACCGGGCACCGGCGGCGCGGAACTCGTCCAGGCGGGCGGCGAGCCCCGGATCGGTCACCGCCAGCATCTCGACGACCAGCACGGCCGCATTTGCCGAGCCGTTCACCGCCACTGTTGCGACCGGGATGCCCTTGGGCATCTGCACCGTGGACAGCAACGCGTCAAGGCCGTCGGCGAGGCCGCCGCTGAGCGGCACGCCGATCACCGGCAAGGTCGTATGCGCAGCCACCACGCCGGCCAGGTGTGCCGCCATGCCGGCACCGCAGATGACCGCAGCGAAGCCGGCGTCACGCGCCCCGGTTGCGAACGCTGCCACCGCGGCAGGCGTGCGGTGGGCGCTCATCACCTCGGTGACATGGGAGATGCCGAACCTGTCGAGCATCTGGGCGGCAGGTGCCATCTTCGGCTCGTCGTTCGGCGATCCCATCAGGATGGCGACCTTCATCACATTGTTCTCCCGACACACGTTGGCCTGCGGTCTGAGTCTCGCCGCCCGGAGTGGGTGACGGGGCGATTTCCGAACGACCGGCGGGCACACATCGTCGTGCTCATGGGCTGAGGGCGGCGGCTGCCGCGGCCTCGGCCGCGGCGATGTCGGTGCGGTAGGTCATGCCCGGCCAGCTGATGCAGCGGACGGCTTCGTATGCGCGGTCGCGCGCCGCCGAGACGTCGGGCCCGCGGCCGCACACATTGAGCACCCGCCCGCCCCCGGTCACCAGCGCCTCGGACGGAACCGTCTGCACGTCGCCGGTGCCCACGCCTGCGCAGAACACGGTCACGCCAGGAATCTCGCGTGCACGCTCGAGGCCCGCGATGACGTCGCCGGTGCGCGGCGCTGCCGGGTAGCCCTCGGCAGCGCACACGACGCAGACCATCGCATCGTCGGAGACGACGATCTCGTCTGCCAGCTCGCCCGCTGCAGTGTCCGCCAGCAGGCGCGCGAGATCGTTCTGGACGCGCGGCAGCGTGACCTGGGCCTCGGGATCGCCGAAGCGAACATTGAATTCCAGCAGGCGGGGACCGTCGGGCGTCAGCATGAAGCCCGCGTACAGCACGCCGCGGTAGTCGACACCTCGTCGGGTCAACTCTGCCAGCGTCGGCTCGAACGCCAGCGCGGCCAGTTCGGCGCAAGCAGCCCGGTCGACGTCCGCCAGCGGCGAAACGCAGCCCATGCCGCCGGTGTTCGGTCCCGTGTCGCCGTCGCCGATGCGCTTGTGATCGCGCACCGCCGTGGGCAGCAGCACCGCCCGGCGGCCGTCACAGAACGCGAACAGCGACACCTCGGGACCTTGCATTCCCTCTTCGATCACGATGCGGCGACCGGCATCCCCGAACGCAGTGCCGTCCAGCTTGGCGTCGACATCGGCATGCGCGGCAGCCAGCTCGTCGGTGACCAACACACCCTTGCCGGCGGCGAGCCCGCTGGTCTTGATGACATACGGCGGAGGCAGCGTCTCCAGGTAGACGTGTGCAGCCCGGCGCCCGGCGGGGTCACCGTCAAAGGTGGCGTAGGCCGCCGTGGGCACACCGGCGGCACTGACGACCTCTTTCATCCACGCCTTCGAGCTCTCCAGCGCGGCACCGTCGGCGCCTGGTCCGAAGACGAGCCGCCCGTCTGCGCGCAACCGGTCAGCCAGGCCGTCAGCCAGCGGCCCCTCCGGTCCGATGACGTACAGGTCAGCGTCGATGTCGGCCGCAGAAGCGGAGGTGCTGCCGTCGATGCCCGGATTGCCTGGCGTGACCACGACATCGGCGGTTCGGCTCAGCGCCGTCGCGAAGGCGTGCTCCCGGCCGCCCTGTCCCACCACGCATACCCTCACCGGCGATCTCCCGACTCAGCTCACGCTGCGCTGTATCCAGCTTCGCGGCTCACGCCGCGCTGTATCCGATGTCGCGGCTCACGCCGCGAACCTGATGTACTGCTCACGGCCGGGGCCGACGCAGACATACCGGATCGGCAGGCCGAGCTGGCGTTCGAGAAAGGCGATGTAGTCCACCGCCTGGCGAGGCAGCTGCCAGCGTTCGGTGACCTTGTCGAGCGGGGTCTTCCAGCCGGGCAGCGTTGCGTAGACCGGCTGCGCCCGGTCGCACAGCGAGCGCAGGTGCGGCAGGTAGTCGTAGCGGCGGCCGTCCACCTCGTAGGCCACGCACACCTTGATGGTGTCGAGCTCGTCGAGCACGTCCAGCTTGGTGAGCGCGACCTCGGTGCAGGCATTGAGACGGGCAGCTTGGCGACCCATCACCGCGTCGAACCAGCCGCAGCGGCGGCGCCGGCCGGTGTTGGTGCCGAACTCGGCACCGCGCCGCACCAACTCGTCGCCGACTTCGTCATGCAGCTCAGTCACGAACGGTCCCGAGCCGACCCGTGTCGTGTACGCCTTCGCTATGCCGATGACCTGATCGACGGCGCCTGGGCCGATGCCCGAGCCGACCAGAGCGAAGCCTGCCACCGGGTTGGAGGAGGTGACGAAGGGGTACGTGCCGTGGTCGAGGTCGAGGAAGGTGGCCTGGGCACCCTCGAACAGGACACGCTCGCCCGCATGCAGCGCTTCGTGGAGCCACCCCACGGTGTCGGCCACCAGCGGCGCCAACCGCGGCGCAACTTCGGTGATGAGCTGGTCAGCCAGCTCGTCGGGGTCGACGCCGGGATGTTCGTACACCCGTTGCAGGTAGGCGTTGCGGTCGGCCAGCACGCTCAGCAACCGGGAGCGCAGCGTCATCGGCTCGAGCAGGTCCTCGACGCGCAATCCGACCCGTGCCGCCTTGTCGGCGTACGCCGGCCCGATGCCGCGCTTGGTGGTGCCGAGCTTCGCATCGCCGCGCTGCGCCTCGGCGAGCTCGTCGGCAATCTGGTGGTACGGCAGCACGAGATGCGCCGCCGGGCTGAGCATCAGCCGGCCGCAGTCGACACCCCGGCTCTGCAGCATGTCGATCTCGTCGATCAGCACCCACGGGTTGATCACGACACCATTGCCGATGATCGGCGTCACGTGTTCGTACAGCACCCCGCTGGGAATGAGCTGCAGGGCGAATGCCTCGCCGTCGACGACGATTCTGTGCCCCGCGTTGTGGCCGCCCTGATAGCGGACGACGTGCTGGCATTCCTTTGC
The DNA here is from genome assembly GCA_965116715.1 of Acidimicrobiales bacterium. Taxonomy (GTDB): domain Bacteria; phylum Actinomycetota; class Acidimicrobiia; order Acidimicrobiales; family Poriferisodalaceae; genus Poriferisodalis. The sequence goes on along the minus strand of OZ220724.1, from coordinate 2,303,034 downwards.
GACGACGTCGACGATGCGGCCCTTGCCCTCATCGCCCCATTGCATTCCTACGACGATCGAGCCGGGCATGATTCAGCGGATCGCCAGCCGGCAGGATGCCTTGGTCGTCACCAAATCAGTCTAGGGAGAGACCCCTGGCGGACCGCCGGATTTCCGGCTGATTCAGCCGGTTGGCGGACCGCTCAGGAGGCCTGCGCGAGCGGCGGGGCATCGTCGCCGTCCTGCGACGCGGTGCCGTCGCGGATCGGCAGCGTGCTCAGCCTGAACGAGCCCTCGACGTTGTCCACCGTCACCGAGTCGCCGTCGGCGAACGTGCCGTCGAGCAGGCCGGAGGCCAACGGGTCGGTCAGCTCGCGCTGGATCAGCCGTCGCAGCGGTCGAGCGCCGTACGCGGGGTCATACCCGCGATTGGCGAGCAGCTCGGCGGCCGCAGCGGTCACGGCCAGCGTGATCTCGCGATCCGCAAGGCGGCTGCGCAAGATCTCCAGCTGCCGTTCGGCAATGGCAGCCACGTCGCTGCGGCTGAGAGCGTCGAACTGCAGGATCTCGTCGACGCGGTTGATGAACTCCGGAGCGAAGAACTCGGCGGGATCGGCGGCCAGGTTGGACGTCATGATGAGCACGACGTTGGAGAAGTCCACGGTGCGCCCCTGACCGTCCGTCAGCCGGCCGTCGTCGAGCACCTGCAGCAGCACGTTGAACACGTCGGTGTGCGCCTTCTCGATCTCGTCGAGCAGGACGACCGAATAGGGCCGTCGCCTCACCGCCTCGGTGAGCTGTCCGCCGTCGTCGTGGCCGATGTAGCCGGGAGGCGCGCCGATGAGACGGCTCACCGAGTGCCGTTCGAGATACTCGGACATGTCGATGCGAACCATGGCGCGCTCATCGTCGAAGAGCGCTTCGGCCAGTGCACGCGCCAGCTCGGTCTTGCCGACACCGGTCGGACCCAGGAACAGGAAGCTGCCGATGGGCCGATCCGGCTCGCTCAGGCCAGCCCGGCTGCGACGGATCGCGTTCGCCACGGCCGCCACCGCATGATGCTGGCCGACGACCCGTTCGGCCAGCGCTTCCTCCAGATGCACCAGCTTGTGCACTTCTCCTTCGAGCAGGCGGCTCGTGGCGATGCCGGTCCAGCGCGACACCACCTCGGCGATGTCGCCTGCGTCCACCTCTTCCCGAAGGATCCGCTTGCCGTCTTGCAGGCGAGCCAGCTCGGCGGCTGCCTGATCGAGACGCCGGTGCACGTCCGGCAGCCGGCCGAACCGGATCTCCGCTGCTCGTTCGAGATCGGTCTCGCGTTCTACTTGTGCCGCCAGCGATTCCGCCTCGGACTTCAGCGCCCGGATCTCACCGATGGCCTCCCGTTCTGCTCGCCAATGCGCCTTGAGGGCCGCTGCCTGCTCGCGCTGCGATGCCAGCTCCGCTGTGATGTCGTGGAGTCTCTGGGCGTGCCCATTCGAGGACTCGTCGCCGCTCAGCGCCAGCTCCTCGATCTCGAGTTGGCGGATACGGCGCTCGCAGATGTCGATCTCGAGCGGCACCGAGTCGATCTCTATCCGCAAGCGGCTGGCCGCCTCGTCCATGAGGTCGATGGCCTTGTCGGGCAGGAAACGCTCCCGCAGGTACCGGTCGGAGAGGGTGACCGCAGCGACCAGCGCTGCGTCGGTGATGCGCACACCGTGGTGGACTTCGTAGCGTTCCTTCAGGCCCCGCAGGATGGCCACCGCATCGGTGACCGATGGTTCGCCCACATAGACCGGGGCGAATCGCCGTTCCAGCGCGGCGTCGTCTTCGATGTGCTGGCGGTACTCGTCGAGCGTCGTGGCACCCACGAGTCGCAGCTGGCCCCGAGCCAGCATCGGCTTGAGCATGTTCGCTGCGTCGAGCAAGCTGTCACCGCCCGCACCGGCGCCGACCAGCGTATGCACTTCGTCCAGGAACGTGATGATCTCGCCGTCTGATTCGGCGATCTCGCCCAGCACGGCTTCAAGTCGTTCCTCGAACTCGCCCCGGTACTTGGCCCCCGCCACCATGGCGGCCAGATCCAAGGCGACGACTCGCTTGTCGCGCAGTCCCTCGGGAACATCGCCCTCGGCGATGCGGCGGGCCAAGCCTTCGACGATCGCCGTCTTGCCGACGCCGGGCTCGCCGATCAGCACAGGGTTGTTCTTGGTGCGCCTCGACAGCACCTGGACGATCCGGCGGATCTCGTCATCGCGGCCGATCACGGGATCGAGCCGGTCAGCGCGTGCCTCTTCGGTGAGATCCCGGCCGAATCGCTCCAGTGCGTCGTAGGAGTTCTCTGGCGTCGGCGATGTCACTCGCGTGCTGCCGCGCAACTCGGCGACGAACGACGCCAGCACATCACGGTCGGCGTCGAGGTCGTCTGCGAGCGCCAGCAACAGGTGCTCGGTGGACAGATAGTCGTCGCCCATCCGGGCGCGCTCGGCGTCGGCGGCCTGCAGCGTCTCGGCCAGCTCCCTGGCGAGCGCTGGTGGTGGCGGTGATTGCGTGCTGAAGCTGCGCGGCAGGCGCTCGAGCGCCTCGATCGCACCCCGGCGCACGATGGCCGGTTCGATGCCGGCACGTGTGAGCAGCGGCAGCACCAAGCCCTCGGGCTGGGAGACGAGCGCCGCCAGCAGGTGTGCCCGGGTGACCTCCGCGTGACCCTGGCTCTGCGCCGTTCCGGTCGCCGAAGCCAGTGCCTCTTGGCACTTGTGCGTCAGCGTGCTGGAGGGCAGTGGGGAGTTGCAAGCATCGGCGTCATTATTCATGACCCTAAGTATATCAGAAAACTTGATAGTACTACACTCAAGTCGGCCGATCCGGACCTGTTCCGGGCCGCGGGATGAGGTCGGTCTGCGGCCACGGCACCAGGTCACGCCGGTACTGGCGGTGCGTCTCGGCCACCAGCGTGGCTGCTTCGGCTTGCACATCGGCCAGCTTGCGCTCCAAGGCCGCCACGCGCTCCTCCAGCTCCAGCACGCGCTTGACGCCGGCCAGGTTGAGGCCCTCGCTGGTGAGCTGACTGATCCGGTTCAGCATGGCAATGTCGCGGTCGCTGTAGCGCCGACTGCCGCCAGAGGTGCGGGCGGGCGCCAGCAAGCCCTTGCGCTCGTAGATCCGCAATGTCTGGGCATGCACGCCGGCGAGCTCGGCTGCCACCGAGATGACATAGAGCGCGCGGTTGCGCTCGGACGCAGATGGCGTTCGTCTGGGTTGTTCGCTCATGGCTGTATCCCTTGGCCGCTATCGCTGAGCTTCTGCGGTGTCGGCGAGTGTCGCCGGTTCCGGCTCGGCATCGCGCTGTCGCCGGCTCGTGCCCTCGGTGAAGTCAGCAACGTCGCGCAGCGCCTCGATGGCCGTCTGCTCCGCCGAGGACAGCTTCGTCGGCACCACGATCTCGACGCTCACCAGCAAGTCGCCGGTTCCACGGCGGGTGGCGATGCCGCGGCCGCGCACCCGGAAGGTCTTGCCCGACGTCGTTCCCGGCGGGATGCGCAGGGTCACCGAGTCGCCGCTGAAATCCAGCACCCGCACATCGGCGCCGAAAACGGCCTCGGGAAACGTGATCGGCACGCTGATGGTCAGATTCCGGCCGTCCCGGCCGAAGTCTGCATCGGGCGCCACGTCGACCAGCACGAACAGATCGCCGTTCGGCCCCCCGCCCGCTCCCGGCGAACCCTTGCCCGCCAGCCTGATCCGGCCGCCGTCGTCGACGCCGGCGGGGATGCGCACCTTGACCTTGCGCATGGCGCCGGACGGCGAGTCGGGCACGGCAACCTCGGTGACGACTCCGGAGACCGCATCGCGAAACGAGATGCCGATGCGGGTCTCCAGGTCGTGGCCGCGCATCGGCATGGGGCCGGCTCGCCCGCGGCCGTCGCCGAACAGGTTGCCGAAGATGCCGCCCAGATCGCCGAGATCCTCGATCCGGATGCTGAAGCCGCCCGGACCCGACGCGAAGCCGCCCATCTGGGGGCCGAAGCCGGCAGGGCCCAAGCGCCGTGCCTCGTCGTAGGCCGCTCGCTTGGAGGCATCGCCGACGACGTCATATGCCGCAGAGATCTGCTTGAAGCGCTCCTCGTTGCCCGCGCTGGAGTCCGGATGGTGCTTGCGTGCGAGCTTCCTGTACGCCTTGGTGATCTCCTTGTCCGACGCGTCGGGCGAGACGCCCAAGGCCGCGTAGTAGTCGGTCTCGAACCACTCGCGTCGTGGGTCCATCGTGGTCCCCTACCCCGTGCGCACCTTGACCATGGCAGCACGCAGCACCCGGCCGTCGAAACGGAAGCCGCTGCGCAACTCCGCGGTCACGAGCTGGCGGGCAGTGGCGGTGGCGCCATCGTCTTCCCCCGCTGCGTCGTCGGTGTCGGGGGCACCGTCGCCAGCGGGCTCACCGGTCTCGACGGCAGGTGCCTCCTCGATCGTCACTGCCTCATGCTGGGTGGGGTCGAACGGTTCCCCGACGGCGTCGATGCGTTCGAGTCCTGCCTTGCCCAGGGCCACCATGAGGGACTGGCCCACGGCGGCAACTTCACTGTGCCCTTGGGCAGTGGCCGCGTCGCATCCATCGAGCACCGGCAGCAGCGACTCCACCAGGCGGCTCACTCCGGCTGAGACCTGCTGACGTCGCTCGGCTTCGACCCGCTTCCGGAAGTTCTGGAACTCTGCCCGCTGGCGCTGGAGCTGGTCGAGATAGTCGTCTCGCTCGGCGGTCACCTCGTCAAGCTGCGACTGCAGGTCAGCTCGTTCCGCCAGCTCTTCCGGGGCAGGGTCGTCCAGAGCAGGGTCGCCCGGTGCCGGCCGGCTCTCGGCGACTGCTTCGGCCGCCGCCGCATCGAGCTCGGTCTCGATGTCGCTCACTTCTCCTCGTCCACGATCTCCGCGTCGACGACATCGTCGTCGGCACCGGTGCCATCAGCCCCGGCGGCGCTGTTCGCGGCCGCAGACTCGTACAGCTTCTGGCTGAACGCGCTGCTGGCGGCAGTGAGCGTCTCGGTCGCGGCGCGGATCGCGTCGAGGTCATCGCTCTCGAGCGCTTCGCTGGCTGCCGCCAGAGCAGACTCCACGGGCTCCTTGTCGTCGGCAGAGACACCGTCGCCTTGCTCATCGAGCAGCTTGCGGGTCTGGTACACGAGCGTGTCCGCGTTGTTGCGGATCTCGGCCTCTTCCCGCCGGCGAGCGTCCTCCGCGGCGTGCGCCTCGGCATCGGACACCATGCGCTCGATCTCCTCAGGCGACATCGCCGATTGCCCGGTGATCGTGATCGACTGCTCCTTGCCCGTGGCGCTGTCCTTCGCGGACACGTGGACGATGCCGTTCGCGTCGATGTCGAACGCCACCTCGATCTGCGGGACGCCCCGCGGTGCCGGCGGCAGGCCGACCAGCTGGAACTTGCCCAGGGTCTTGTTGCCGGAGGCCATTTCCCGCTCGCCTTGCAGCACGTGGATCTCCACGGACGGCTGACCGTCTTCGGCGGTGGTGAACATCTCCGAGCGGCGCGTGGGGATCGTGGTGTTGCGCTCAATCAGGCGCGTCATCACGCCGCCCTTGGTCTCAATGCCCAGGCTCAGCGGCGTGACGTCCAGCAGCAGCACGTCGGTGACGTCGCCCTTGAGCACACCGGCCTGGATGGCGGCACCCACCGAGACCACCTCGTCGGGATTCACACCCTTGTGGGGCTCCTTGCCCGTGAGCTCGGTCACCAGCTTCTGCACGGCAGGCATGCGCGTGGAGCCGCCCACCAGGATCACGTGGTCGATGTCGGCCTTGGCGAGGCCCGCGTCGTTGATGGCCTGCTCGAACGGGGCCCGGCACCGCTTCAGCAGGTCGAAGGTCAGTTCTTCGAACTTGGACCGGCTCAGCTCGTAATCGAGGTGGAGGGGCCCGCTGTCGGTGGCCGTGATGAACGGCAGGTTGACCTGGCTGCTCTGCTTGGACGACAGGTCCTTCTTGGCCTGCTCGGCCGCCTCTCGCAACCGCTGGCAGGCCATCGCATCGGTGCTCAGGTCGACCCCATGGTCGCCCTTGAACGACGCCACCAGCCAGGCGACCACAGCGGCGTCCCAGTCGTCGCCGCCGAGATGGGTGTCGCCCGCGGTGGACTTCACCTCGAAGACGCCGTCGCCGATCTCGAGCACGGACACGTCGAAGGTGCCGCCGCCGAGGTCGAACACCAGGATCGTCTGGTCCTCGTCTTCCTTGTCGAGGCCGTACGCCAGCGCAGCGGCTGTCGGCTCATTGATGATGCGCAGCACTTCGAGGCCGGCGATCTTGCCGGCTTCGGTCGTTGCGGTCCGCTGTGCGTCGTCGAAGTACGCCGGCACGGTGATGACCGCCTCTGTCACCGTGTCGCCGAGGTACTGCTCGGCGTCGAGCTTCAGCTTCTGCAGCACCCGGGCCGAGATCTCCTGCGGCGTGTAGTTCTTGTCGTCGATGGACTTGCCCCAGGTAGTGCCCATGTGCCGCTTGACCGAGGCAATGGTCCGGTCGGGATTGGTGACCGCCTGCCGCTTGGCGACCTCGCCGGTCAACACCTCGCCGTTGCGGGCGAAGGCCACCACCGACGGGGTCGTGCGGTCGCCTTCGGCATTGGCAATGACAGCGGGCTCGCCGCCCTCCATCGCAGCCACCACCGAGTTCGTGGTTCCGAGGTCAATTCCGACAGCCTTGGGCATCGTTGCGCCTTTCATGGTGAGGCATCCCGACCGAGACTGGCCAGGACTGTGGATGGGTAGTGCAGACAATCATATAAGTTGAGTGTCTCACTAGCAACTTCTCTAAGTGATGCTACCGGCCGCGCCGCCGCAGACGGCGTGCGCGGGCTACCGTGCACGCCCATGTCACCGGCCGGCGAGACGCACACACTCGTGCTCCTGCGCCACGGCCAGAGCACCTGGAATCTCGAGAACCGCTTCACCGGCTGGTGGGACGTCGGCCTGACCGGCGACGGCCGAGCGGAAGCTCGGGCCGCAGGCGCGACGCTGGCGGCAGCGGGCATCGAGCCCGACATCGTGCACACATCGCTCCTGCGGCGTGCCATCCAGACCGCCAACACGACGCTTGACGCGATGGGCCGAGGCTGGCTGCCGGTACGGCGGCACTGGCGGCTGAACGAACGGCACTACGGAGCGCTCACCGGCCTCAACAAGGCCGAGATGGCTGAGCGGCACGGCGCCGACCAAGTCCATCTCTGGCGTCGCAGCTACGACGTGCCTCCCCCGCCGATGCCCCCTGATCACGAATTCGACGTCGCGGGCGATCCGCGCTACGCCGATCTCGCAGCAGGCAGCGTGCCGCGCACCGAGTGTCTGGCCGACGTCGTGACGAGGCTGCTGCCCTACTGGCGCGACGGCATAGCGCCCGACCTTCGGGCCGGGCGCACGGTGTTGGTGGCGGCCCACGGCAACAGCCTGCGAGCGCTCGTGAAGCATCTCGACGGCATCAGCGACAGCGAGATTGCCGAGCTCAACATCCCCACCGGCGTGCCCCTGGTGTACGAGCTCGACGCCAACCTCGAGGTCGCAGCCGCGCAACCCGTGGAGGACCGTTACCTCCGCTGAGCCCAGCCTCGCTACAGGGCGTCGATGCCGCGCTCGCCAGTGCGGATACGCACCACGCTGTTGACCGAGGTGACCCACACTTTGCCGTCACCGATGCGCTCGGTACGGGTGGACTCGACAATGGCGTCCACCACGCGCTCAGCCAGCTCGGTGGCGACCAGCACCTCGATGCGCACCTTCGGAATGAAGTCGACGTGATACTCGGTGCCCCGGTAGGTCTCGGTGTGGCCGCCCTGACGACCGAATCCTCGTACCTCCGACGCGGTGAGCCCAGTGATGTCAAGGTCCCGCAGCGCCTCCAGCACCATCTCGAGCCGGTGCGGCTTGATGACCGCTGTCACCATTGCAACCGAGGCCTCAACCATTGCGCCCTCCTCAGCCTCTGTAGCGTCGCACGCCGCGGGGCCAATTGCACGCGACCCGTCCGGTAGATGGGCGGCGGGCGCTAGTCTCTGGCGCGTCTTGGGGGCCGGGCGCATGCTACGGTCCGGCGCTTGTGGGCCGGCGGGTCCCGGCGCAACAGCGCACTGCGGCAAGGAGCGGGATATGTCTGTAGCGAATCGTGCGGAGAGTCTTCGTGAAGTTGACCTGTTCTCCGACTGCAGCAAGAAGGAACTCCAGCACATCGCACGCAAGGCCGAGCAGGTCGACTTCACGGCCGGTGACAACATCGTCGAGGAGGGCAGCGGCGGTGCGATGGCCGGTTACGCGTTCGTGATCGTGCACGGCACGGCCGTGGTGCGGCGCAACGGGCGCAAGGTCGCCGAGATCGGCCCGGGCGAGTCCATCGGCGAGATGGCGCTCTTCGACGACGGCCCGCGCACCGCGTCGGTCGTGGCCGCCACCGACATGGAGGCGATCATGCTGTCGCGGCGGGAGCTGAAGGGCATCATCGACAGCACGCCGTCGGTGGCGCACAAGCTGCTGTCGGAATTGGCCGGTCGCCTGCGCAAGGCGAACCGCAAGCTCTACGGCTGAGCCGCTCACCGGCTCCCGGCACTCGCGGAGTCGTCAGCTAACTTCGCCAGCGTGAGCAAACCGCCTCTGCGACCGCACCAGCTCGTACTGGGCATCGGCGTCGCGTTCGCGGCGGTTACCGCTGCCTCGGGAATTGCGGCGGCCGCGTTCGGATTCCACGAGGACACCGACGCAGCGCATCGCGAGGTGTTCGGCAACATCCCGGGCGGGGTCAAGTTCGCGTTCTACGCGCTGACCTGCGTGCTGATCGTCTACGGGGCCTGGAACTTCGCCCAGCGCACGCGCAACTGGCAGCGGGGCGCGCCCGATCGACGCTCCACCACGACCTCCAACGCCCGCCGGCGGCTGGACGACTACCGCGGCGGCGTGCTCATGCAGACGCTGCTGCGGGACCCGGCCGCAGGCGTGATGCACGCATTGCTCTATTACGGCTTCCTGGTGCTGCTGGCCGTCACCACCACGCTGGAGATCAACCACCAGCTGCCCACGGCGGCAAAGTTCCTCGTCGGTCCCACCTACCAGGGCTTCAGCTTCGTCGGCGATCTGGCGGGCGTGATCTTCCTGGTCGGAGCGATGTGGGCAATCGTGCGCCGGTATGCCGCTCGCCCGTATCGCATCCGCATCAAATCGCGGCCGGAGCACATGGTCATCCTCGTCGTGCTGGCCGCGCTCGGCGTGACGGGATTCGTGGCCGAGGCCATGCGCATCGTGATCGACGGCCGGCCGGCATACGAGCAGTGGTCGTTCATCGGCTACCCGCTGTCGGCCGCGTTCGACGGTCTCGCCAACATCCGCGGCTGGCATCAAGCCCTGTGGATCGCCCACGTGGGCTGCTTCTTTGCCTTCCTGGTGATGCTGCCGATCACCATGCTGCGGCACATGTTCACCTCGCCGCTCAACATGTACCTGCGCGACCGCGAGCGGCCCAAGGGCGCCATGCGGATGGTGCCGGATCTGATGGAGGCCGAGGACATCGAGACCATCGGCGTCTCGGTGGTGAGCGAGTTCACGTGGAAGCAGCTGCTCGACACCGATGCCTGCACCATGTGCGGCCGCTGCACGGCGGTGTGCCCGGCGCATGCCACCGGCAAGCCGCTCGACCCCCGCGAGATCGTGCTGAAGACCGGCGAGATCATGGCGGCAACCGGCGAGCACGGCGCGGTGACGCCGCCGATCGGCACCGACGCCGAGATCACGGTGGCGGCCGATTCGGTGTTCGAGCGGATCACCCATGAGGAACTCTGGGCGTGCACGACCTGTAAGGCCTGCGATGAGAACTGCCCGGTGAACATCGAGATCCTCGACAAGATCCTCGACATGCGCCGCTACCTGACGCTGATGGAGAGCGAGTTCCCCGCGGAGCTGGGCGGCGCCTTCCGCGGCATGGAGAACAACGCCAACCCGTGGAATCTCAACAACGGCGAGCGAGCCGACTGGGCCGACGGGCTCGACGTCGAGGTGGTCGACACCGATGATCCGTTCGACCACGAGTACCTGTACTGGGTGGGCTGCGCCGGGTCGTTCGACGACAAGAACCGCCGGGTCTCGGTGGCCACGTCCAAGCTGCTGCAGCGTGCCGGTGTCGACTTCGCCATCCTGGGCCCGGGCGAGAACTGCACCGGCGACAGCGCGCGTCGCTCGGGCAACGAGTACCTGTTCCAGATGCTCGCCGCGGAGAACATCGCCGCGCTCAACGGCATGGGTGTGCGCAAGATCATCACCCAGTGCCCGCACTGCTTCAACACGCTGCGCAACGAGTACCCGCAGTACGGCGGGAACTGGGAGGTCATCCACCACGCGCAGTTCCTCGAACAGCTCGTGGCCGACGGGCGTCTCGACCTGTCGCAGGCGCGGCTGGATGAGCGGGTCGTGTACCACGACTCGTGCTATCTGGGTCGCCACAACGACGTGTACCTGGCGCCGCGCAATGTCATCGGCAGCCTGGGCGGCGTGGAGATTGTGGAGGCCCCCCGCAACGGCACCAAGGGCATGTGCTGCGGGGCCGGCGGTGCGCGCATGTGGATGGAGGAGACGCTCGGCACCAAAGTCAACGACGAGCGCTCACGCGAGCTGCTCGACACCGGCGCCGACCGCATCGCCACGGCGTGCCCGTTCTGCTACATCATGATCGACGACGGCGTGAAGGGCCACGGTGTCGAAGACGACGAGGTCAAGGTCGCCGACATCTCCATCCACCTCATCGACGCCCTCGAAGCCACCGACGACTGATCCCCGCCATCGCCTCGGCAGCGCCCCAGCCGCTGACTACAGCATGCGGCGGGAGCGGAAGTTCTCGTGGTAGCGGCTCGGTGTGGGGCCGCGCTGGCCCCGGTACTTCGATCCCAGCAGTTCGGCGCCGTAGGGGTGCTCAGCCGGCGTGGTCATCTCCATGAAGCTGATCTGGCAGATCTTCATGCTCGGATACAGCGTGATCGGCAGGTTGGCCACGTTGGAGAGCTCAAGGGTCAGGAATCCGTCCCAACCGGGATCCACGAACCCAGCCGTCGTGTGGATGAGCAGGCCGAGACGGCCCAACGACGACTTGCCCTCAATGCGTCCGACAAGATCGTCGGGCACGGCGACCCGCTCGAGCGTCGAGCCCAGGGCGAACTCGCCAGGATGCAGGATGAAGGCGTCGCCTGCGGCAACCTCCACCTCCTCGGTCAGGTCGGTCTGATCCTCGACGACGTCGATGACCTGGCGCGTGTGGTTGCGGAAGACCCGGAAGGTGGCATCCAGCCGCAGATCCACCGATGAGGGCTGCACGGCTGCATCACCCAAAGGCTCGATGACAATGCGGCCCTTCTCGAGCGCGTCACGGATGCTCCGGTCGGACAGGATCACCTCGCTCCCCCTCCGTGGTTGGCTGCCAGCGTGCCCGCCCGCGCGTGCCGCATCCGTCGCCGGGCGACCCTAGTGGCCAAGCCCCGGTTCGGACGCCCCCCGCCACGGCTGCACTGAATAGGCTCTGGCCTTCGCCTGCGGGTGTAGTTCAATGGCAGAACTTCAGCTTCCCAAGCTGATAACGGGGGTTCGATTCCCCTCACCCGCTCAACAGGTCCTACGCGGCATATGCGGCACGCGAGAGGTGGGTCTCATGGCAACTGCGCGCACCGGTGCAGAGCGGTATCTGCTCAACCGCAGGGCGGATCCAGGGTACGAACGCGCCTACAACGCAGCGCGCCAGCGCATTGACCGCAACATCAGGACTCCGGACGAATAGATGGGCCGGTGCCTTGGGCGCGGCGCCAGAAACTCTCGAGGAGGTCGTGCGCATCGCTCGCCGCCACAGTCGTCAAGCCAAGATCAGACGCCATCTCTGCATAGGGCACGGCCCAAGAATCTGCCATCGAAGGCAGTCCCGACTGCGGTAGATGTTGGCCGCGACGAGCGAAGGTCTCCTCATCTCTTCACCAGCGACAACATCGACTACAAAGCGCTCGAACACTCGGTTGCCAATCGACGCGTCGAGGGACAGACGCACCACAACACCGCGGTCGGGGCTGTCGGACAGTTCCCGGCGGCGCGTAGCGCGGAACGAGAAATAGTCGCCAAAGGGGTCTCCCACGAGGTCCTGTAGCAAGCGATCAGCCGGCTCAAGATCGCTCGCCAAAGCGAGATCAACATCTCGGGTCGAGCGCGCCTGTTCGGGCATCCGAAATTCGAGCGCAGCACCGCCCTTGAGGATCCAGGCGCGGTGATCGGCCACCGCCAACCGGGCCAAGAGTCGGTCGAAAGCTACGATCCGCCGTCGCCGAGAGAGGTCCTGGGCGTCCATCGACGACTGCCGCAGTCGAGTCTCCAAGGCTGCGCGGAATGCCTCGGGGTCCGCGTACTTCATGACTGAACTCTCGCCAAGAGCCGCTGTTGTCGCTGTTGTGTCGCTCTATCAAGCTCGTGAAATCGGCGTTCGAGTTGTCCCGTAGTGATCGCCCCGCTTGCAAGTGCATCGACGATGACACCTTCGACAAGCTCCTCGTCGAAGTGTGCCTCGATCGCATCGAGGACGGTCCGCAGTGCGGTGGTGATGGCTGCACCGTCGAGCACTGCGATGTCGGCAGCTGGGAGCTGTCGAAAGTGGAGGACCACGGCCGGGTCTTCCATGCGGAACCCTGGCGGGACGCTGAGATGCACCTTGACCGGGTTAGCGACACCGAATCCGTAGGCCGCGGCTGCGGAGTCATGCGATACAACGGCGCGATGCTTCGACCACAGCACCCACCGAACAAGTTCGTCGTTCACCCCGGCCGGCCACTCGGGAATCCGAAAGATACCCCGATCAATCCGAGTCCAGTTGCCGTGGTCAACGTGGTGCTTTTGCGCCTGGTAGGAGTAGCCGACATCCAGTGCCTGAGCCGCCGTGAAATACCCGGCCTGCCCAGCGGCCAGGCGATACAGCGTCTGGCGGAGAGCTTGGCGAACACCGGGCATTCGGCAATCCTACAGTGAGACTATAGTTTTACGTGTCGAATACTCAATACAATCTTTAGTATTGAGAGATCTCATCAAGCCGCACAAAGCGCGCCGCAACAGGTTGCAGTAGCTGACCGCAGCTGCTTCACTCCCCGAACCAGTCGGCCAATTCGATCGCACTTCCCCTCACCCGCTCACCTCAGCCCACCAAGAGCGTCGCGAGCGCCCACATGGCTGCGACAAGTCCCGCAAGCGCGAGCGGCACCGCCCGCCGCGCCGACGCCCGTACTGCTTTCCCGCTGTCACCGTCACGCCGCGGACGCACCATGGCCGCCATATTGCCCACGAACAGCGCGCCGCCCATCGCCAGCACCAGGTACGGGATGAGATCGTCGCCGAGGAACATCGAGCCGTCGTTGGCCCCAGCCAGCGTCATGAAGCGATCAGTGCCGATCAACATGTCGCTCAGTTCTCGTGCGCCATATCGGCAAACAGCGTGTACTGCGGCATGAACGCCAAGCGTGCGGTGCCGGTGGGGCCGTTGCGGTGCTTGGCGACGATGATCTCGGCCATGCCCCGATCGGCGGTGTCCTCGTTGTAGATCTCGTCGCGGTAGATGAACATCACGATGTCCGCGTCCTGCTCGATGGAACCCGATTCGCGCAGATCCGACAGCATGGGCCGCTTGTCGCCGCGCGACTCCAGATTCCGGCTCAACTGCGAGAGCGCCACGATCGGCGTCTCCAGCTCGCGGGCCAGGATCTTCAGTCCGCGCGAGATCTCTGCGATCTCCACCTGGCGATTCTCGGCGTTCGCACGGCCGCTCATGAGCTGCAGGTAGTCGACCACGATGAGCCCCAGGCTGCCCAGCCGGCTGCGCAGCCGCCGGGCCTTGGCGCGGATCTCGGTGACGGTCACATTCGGGTTGTCGTCGATCCACATCGGCGCATCGCCCAGACGTCCCACGCTGCGCGTGATGTTGTTCCACTCGTCCGCGCGCAGCTGACCCGTCCGCACCCGGGTGGCATCGACCCGCGCATCGGATGCCAGCAGCCGGCCCGTCAGCTCGGCATGATTCATCTCCAGCGAGAAGAGCAGCACCGGCTGCTGCAGCTCGAGGGCCACGCTGGAGGCCATCGTCAGCGCCAGCGACGTCTTGCCCATCGCGGGCCGGGCGCCCACGACGACCAGCGACGACGGCTGGATGCCCGCCAGGATGCGGTCGAGCGAGGAGAAGCCGGTCGCCAGACCGAAGAACGCATCGCCTCGTTCGTACAGCTCTTCCAGCCGGTCCAAGCTCTCGTCGAGCAGGTCGTGCAGGGACTGGGTGGAGTCGACGATGCGGCGCTCGGCCACGCTGAACACCAAGGACTCCGCCTGGTCGATGGCCGCAGCCGTGTCATCGGGGCGGCTGTGCGCCAACTCGGAGATCTCCGATGAGACGGCGATCAAGCGGCGCAGCAGCGCGGTGTCCTCCACGATGCGCGCATAGCGGTCGACATGGGTCAGCGTGGGCGTAGCTGCTTCGAGGGCCAGCAGGCGCTCGGGACCGCCGGCCGCAGCGAGATTCCCGGAGCGCTCGAGCTGATCGGCGACGGTCAGGCAGTCGACGGGTTCGGAGGAGACATAGAGCGATTCGATCGCCTCGAACACGAGGCCATTCGCCGGCACATAGAAGTGATCGGCGGCGAGACGCTCGACCGCGGCGCCGATGGCATCGTTCGAGAGCAGCATCGCCCCGAGCACCGATTCCTCAGCGTCGATGTTCTGCGGTGGCACCCGACCGCCGGCTCGGCGCGCGACATCGGTCGGCAGCTCGGCGAGACTCATCGCCGCACAGCCTCCGCGTCAGGCCTTGTTGATCGTAAGTCCAAGAACCGGTGGACTTCCTGCTGAATTCCTGTGCGGAACCGCTGAATTATCCACAGGCCCCGAAGCCGTGCTCCGCCCATGCACACAGGGCATCAGGGGGGTGTGACATCTCCGAGCTCGAGCTAGCTCAGCGCGACAACCTCGACGTTGAAGGTGAACGCCACCTCGGGATGCAGCTGCGCCGAAACCTCGTGCGTGCCGATGGTCCGGATCGGCGCCTCGATCGTCAGCTTGCGCCGATCGACCTCGGCGCCGGTCCGGGCCGTCACTGCCGCAGCAATCTCCGCGGTCGTGACCGATCCGTACAGGTGCGAACCAGAACCCGCCCGCGCGGCAATCGTGACGCCGGCCGCGACCAGTTCGGTGGCCACGCGCTCAGCGGTCTCGCGCTCGCGCAGATCACGGGCAGCGCGCGCCCGGGACATCGCCGCCGCCTGGCTGACGGTGCCCTCTGTTGCTCGCAGGGCCAGCCCGCGCGGAATCAGGTGATTGCGGGCGAACCCGTCCGCGACGTCGATCACGGATCCGGCGGTGCCGACACCGTCGACGTCGCTGCGCAGCACGACCTTCATGCCTGCTCTCCTGCAACCGCCACAGGCGCTTCGGCGACGACCTCGTCGAGATGCTCCTCGACGCCGCCGTCGTGGTGCTCCCGCTCGTCGGCCGGCGGCCCGCCTGCTCGATCGCCAGACGGGCGACGGTCGTCGCCCGGGCGCTGACCGCGTCGCTTGTCGCCGCGTCGCTGCGTCATCGGCCGACGCGCATATTCGATCAAGGCCATCTCGCGGGCAGTCTTGATTGCGCGAGCCACCTCGCGCTGCTGATGGCGATTGTTGCCCGAAACGCGCTGGGCGCGGATCTTGGCTCGCTCGGACACGAACGACCTGAGCAGCTCGACGTCCTTGTAGTCGACGTAGGACACCCCAGCCGTGGTGAGCGGGCTGACCTTGCGCCGACGGGGACGGCTTCGCAGATCCTTTGCGCGTGCTCGACCGGTTCGCTTGCGTGGTGGCATTAGAAGGGTTCCTCCTCAGGTGACTGTTGTGGTGCGCTGTCGCCGGTCTCCCAGCCGCCCCCGCCGCGGCGCTCGCGGGATCCACCCGCGTCGGCGGCTGGCCCTCTCGGGATTCGGGTGATCTCGGCAGTCGCCCAGCGCAGCGACGGTGCGATCTCGTCGGCGACGATCTCCACAACGCTGCGCTGATCGCCGTCCGGCGTTTCCCAGCTGCGCTGCTCGAGCCGGCCGGTCACGACGACGCGGTTGCCCTTGGCCAGCGATTCGCTGACGTTCTCGGCCAGTTCGGCCCAGCACACGACGTTGAAGAAGCTGACTTGCTCCTCCCAGTCGTTGGTCTGGCGGTTCATCCACCGCCGGTTCACAGCAACGCCGAGCACTGCCCGAGCGCGGCCGGTCTGGGTGAATCGAAGTTCGGGATCGCGGGTGAGATTGCCCACCACGGTGATGGTGTTGTCAGCCATGACGCCTCCGCTTAGTGGCTGTTGGTCGACCCCTCGCCGAGCAATCCGCGCCGTTGCGCTTCATCGTCGGGGAGTCGGATGAGCTTGTGGCGGACAACGTCGTCCGCGATCCGCAGGTACTGCTCAACGGGGTCCATCGCTCCGGGCTCGGCCCGCAATTCGATCACCGAGTAGTACCCGCGTGTCTTGTGGTTGATCTCGTACGCAAAATCGCGCAAACCCCAGAAATCGAACGAGGCGACCTCGCCGATCTCCGAGATACGGCCCTGGACCTCGTCCATGGCCTTGCGGGCTTCAGCGTTCTCCAGGTCACCGTCGCAGATGACCATCAGCTCGTACACGCGCAATTGGGGGCGACCTCCTGTGGACCCGCCGGGGCGGGGCCCCTTGCGGGGCAGGGATGTGTTGTTGCACCGGCCGTGCGAACCCGGCCCCAATGAGCGGGCTAGCGGCAGGCGTCGCCGGCACATGCCATTGGCGCCTGTGGCCGAACGGGTACGCAAGTACCCGTGGTGCGCCCGCAACGCTAGGCCCAGTGATCGTCGATCGCACCATGATTTTTTGTCGCGCCGCCGCGAGCCGACCCCGCTAGGACGGGTACTGCAAGGGATCGAGCACCGCCGTGAACAGTTCACTCGCCACCGACGCCGTGTCGGTGGCGGTGTCGGTGGCCGCCTGCATCGAGGTCACGCGCACCGCGGCGGTGTAGTGGCTCGTCCATCCGGCGAACCATGCGTCGCCGGTTCCGGTCGAGACGCCGGCGCGAGTGAGCGCCAGCACGCCCGACGGCAGCGTGAGCGTGCGCATGCGGGCGTGCAGTTCAGCGATGGAGGCCGCCTCGGGGACCGGGGTGCGATGCATCGGCCACCGGTCCGCGTCATGGTCGGGCAACGATCGGCTCGGAGGCGTGTCGGCCGTCTCGAGCACGATCCGCGAAGTGCGTTGCTCCCCGCCGGTAGCGACAACGCTGAACACGGCGGCGACCTGCGCCGCATCTGCGGCATGCGGGACGATGCCGCCGGGGTCGCCGTTCTCGTCGCTGTCGCCTGCGATCCGCGGCATCAGGGTGCTTGCCGCCGGACCGAGCAGATCGCCGAGAGGCCGCTGTTGCACGCCGGACTCGACATGCACGCCGTCCGATGCCGGTGCGCCGGTGGCACTGACCAGCACGCGCACGTCTCCGCTGCGGTCCAGGACCGCGACTTCGGCACCCGTGGCGGGGTCGGCAGTGCTGCCGAGCTGGGCGCGGACGGCCTGTACTGCGGCGCGCTGGGCCGGCACGTCCAGGCTGGTCGTGACGTGCAGCCCGCCGGTGACCACTCGATGAATGCCGTAGCGCTCGACCAGCTCAACGTACGCCTGCCCCACGGCGGACGTGAGGCCGTCCTCACCGAGGAGCATCCGCACGAACCCGCCCGCCGCGGCGTCGAGGGCGCCGCCGCCGAGGGCGACCGCAGGGCGAACACCAGCGGGAACCGGTTGGGCTCGCCCCGCTGCCAGCTCGTCGGAGGTGAGCATGCCGTGCTCATACATGGTCACGAGCACCCGGTCTCGGCCTTCCCGGGCCGTGCGGTAGCGGTCGTGGGCAGGGCCCGTTGCGGTGTCGACGCCCCCGGGGGCGTCGAGGAGCGACGCGAGATAGGCCGCTTGGGTCACGGTGAGATCGGACGCCGGCACGCCGTACCAGGCGGCGGCAGCAGCGTGCACTCCATAGGCACCGCGACCCAGGTACACGATGTTGGCGAAGCGCTCGAGAATCTCCGGGCGGCTGAGCTGACGCCCCAGCCGCAGCTCGGCCAGCAGCATGCGGGCCTCGCTGAGCATGCCGTCGTCGATGTCGTGAACCGTGCCGAGATACCTGCGCATGATCCCGTCGCGCGCCAAGTCCGGTTCCCCCCACAGGTGCCGCAGCGCCGCTGAGTACGTTGCCGCGTCGACGCCGTCACGCTCCAGGAAACTCGGATCCAGTACGGCAACCAGGGCGTCGACGAGCGCCGGCGCCATGTCCTCGAGGCCCAGCGACGCGTGCGGGACGCTCGGGCCGATCTCGGCAATCGGGGTCCCGTACCGGTCATAGAGCACGCTCGGCGCCACCGAAGCGTGCTGCGGCGGCGGGGGGAGGCTGTCGTACAGCCGGCTGCCGGCACCGACCGCAACCGCCAACGCCAGAGCGAGCCACAGGAGCCATCGAGCCCAGCGCTGGCGAGCGGGCATCAGGCCCAAGCTACTTCAGTTCGGGTACAGCGAACCGGCGGCCGATTTGTACGCTCGATCCAGTGGCACCACGCCCAGAGGGATCGACCCCGGCCCGCGGGCCACGGCCGGGCACGCCGGTGCTGAGCGACGATGACCGGCGAGAGCTCGGTGAGCGAATCGGATCGCTCGCCGAGGCATTCGCCGATGCGGGACGCCGGTTCTTTCTCGTCGGCGGGCTCGTTCGCGATGCGCTGCTCGGCCAAGGTCTCACCGGCGACATCGACATCACCACGGACGCCAGGCCGGACCAGATCGCACGGCTGGTGACCGGCTGGGCGGACACCGTGTGGGATCAGGGGAAGCGCTTCGGCACCATCGGGGCACGCCGAGGCGACACCACGGTGGAGATCACCACCCATCGAGCCGAGTCCTACGACAGCGGTTCTCGCAAACCGCACGTGCGCTACTCCGACGATGTCGCGACCGATCTGAGCCGGCGCGACTTCACCGTGAATGCCATGGCCGTCGAGCTGCCCGGCTGGGCACTGCTCGACCCATTCGACGGCTTGACAGACCTGACGAACGGCGTGCTGCGCACGCCATCGGCCCCGGCGGGCCTGTTCGCCGACGACCCGCTGCGCATGTTGCGAGCGGCCCGATTCAGCGCGCAGCTCTCGCTCGTTGCGACGCCCGAGCTGGTCGCGGCGGTACGCAGTTCACGCCCCCGGCTGGCCATCGTGTCGCGCGAGCGCATCGAAGCCGAGCTCACCAAGCTGCTCGAGCTGCCGCAGCCCTCCGCCGGTATCGACTTCCTGCATGACACGGGCCTGCTGGGAGACCTCCTGCCGCCATGGCAGAACAGCGAGACCCCGGTGCCGGCTGCCGGGCTGGATGCAGCGCTGGACGCCGTAAGGGGTCTCGACGAGCTGGTGGCCCTGCGCTGGGCCATCCTGCTGGGACCTGTCTGCGACGAGACCGCCGCAGCACGCTGCCTGTCCGCGCTGCGCTGCCGCAGCGCTACCAGCAGCAGCGTCGCCGCGATATTCCGGACCGTGCGGGCACTCGAGGCGGCTGCAGCTGACTCCCCGACATCGGGCGACATCGGCCCCGACACATGGCGAAAGACCGCCCGGGGACTGATCGCCGATCATGAACCTGCGCTGGATGCCGCCCACGCCGCCCTTGCTGCCTGGGGCCGAGCGGTCCGCGAGCCGCTCGCGTCGTGGCTGGCCGATGTTCGAGCAGACGAAGGCGCCGGCCTCCGGCGGCTTCCGGTGGACGGCCATCACGTCATCGAGATCCTCGGACGTTCGGGTCCGGTGGTCGGCGAGGCCGTGTCATGGCTGCGCACCCAGCAGATCGAATACGGCCCGCTGAGTGCCGAGCGGGCGCGCGACCTGCTCGTAGAGTGGGCCGCAGCCAACAGCGACACGGGTCCGCAGCACCGGGCGGCCGGGGGCATTTGAGCCCGCGCACTAGCGTGAGCCGCGTGGCGCTCCAGCCGTACATCGCACCCGAGCCCGCTCCGGCCGTTCCCGGATCGGTGGACTACCGGCTCAAGCGTCGCCGCCTGCTTGCAGATGTCGAAGCAGGTGTGGTGTCAAGCGCCGAGGCATGCGATGCCCACCCCGACCTGCTGCGAGCCGCTCGCAACGCCGCTCCGCCGCTCGGCCGGCGCTGCCCGCTGTGTCCCGACGGTGACCTGCGCATCGTCGGCTACGTCTTCGGACCTCGAATGGGCAGCGGCGGCAAGTGCGTGCTCTCGGACGCAGAACTCCAGCGTGTCGCCCGGCGCAACGGCAACTTCATGGCCTACGAGATCGAGGTGTGTCCCGAGTGCGGCTGGAATCACCTGATCCGGAAATACCCGCTCGGCGCGAGCTAGGACGCTGAGCCCCCGGTGGGAGCACTGGGAGTTTCTGGCATCCTCTTGGCTGTTCGGCACGGGCGGGAACCGACTCGTGCTCGGAAGACAGGTGACGATGAAGTTTGAGCTTGGCGACCGCGTGATCTACCCGCACCACGGCGCAGCCGAGATCATGGCCCGGGAGCAGCGAAACGAGTTCGGCGAATCGCGCGAGTACTTGGTGCTCAAGACCGCGCACGGCGATTTGACCGTGAAGGTCCCTTCCGACATGGTCGACGAAGTCGGCATGCGGCCGCCGATCGACACCGACGACGTCGAGGATCTCTTCGAGCTGCTCGCCAAGAAGGACGTTCGCGAACCGGCGAACTGGAGCCGTCGCTTCAAGAACCACCAGGAGAAGCTGAAGTCCGGCGACATCTATCAAGTCGCCGAAGTAGTCCGGAATCTCGCGCTGCGCGAGAACGCGAAGGGTCTGTCGGCCGGCGAGAAGTCCATGCTGGAGAAGTCTCGGCAGATTCTCGTCTCGGAGCTGTCCATCAGCATGGACGTCACCGAGGACGAGGCCCGCCACCAGGTGGAATTGCGGCTCGACGGCTGAGATGCGCCGACAGCAGGGCGCCGCGGCGGCAGCAGCCGGCATCGGCGCCTCACGCCTGTCAGGGCTCGCACGCACGGCACTCGTCACCAACGTCCTGGGGATCGGCACCATCGGCGACGCCTTCGCCGCCGCGATGCGCATTCCGAACTTCCTGCAGAACCTGCTCGGCGAAGGAGCGCTGTCGGGGGCCTTCGTTCCCGCGTACAGCTCGCTGACTGAACGCGACGAAACCGCAGCGGGTCGACTCGCCGGCGCCATCGCCACGTTCCTGGTCGCGGTCACCGCGACGGCGGCGCTCGTCAGCATCTTTGCGGCGCGGCCCTTGGTGCGACTCATTGCCTGGGGTTTCGTGGGTGAGCGCTTCGAGCTCACGGTCACCCTGGTGCGCATCACGGTGTGCGGCACGGCGGTGACCGTACTGAGCGCATGGTGCCTGGGAGTGCTCAATAGCCACCGGCGCTTCTTCCTCTCCTATGTGGCGCCTGTGGTATGGAACGCCGCCCAGATCGCCGTCCTGGTCGGCGTGCTCGCCTGGGGGGTCGCAGGGGCTGACCGTGCCACGGCATTGGCCTGGGGTGTGACCGCAGGTGCGGTGGCACAGGTAGCGGTGCAGCTGCGGGGCGTCTGGCGGGCCGACCCGCAGATCGCCCTGAACCTCCGGTGGCGAGAGCCACACGCCGCAGGCGTCATCAAGCGATTCGGGCCAGCGGTGGCCGGTCGTGGGGTGCTACAGATCTCCGCCTTCCTGGATCTCGCGCTGGCCTCCCTGCTCAGCGTGGGGGCCGCAGCGGCCATGGCTGCCGCGCAGACGCTGTACCTGCTGCCGTTGAGCCTGATCGGCACCAGCATCGCCGCCGCTGAGCTGACCGAGCTGAGTCGGACCCAGGATCCGGCCACGATCGCTGAGCGCACCTCTGGGCGCCTGTGCGCGACGGTCTTCGCCGTGTCGGGCGTGGTGGCGATCTACTTCGCTGCCGGCGGCCCGCTCACCGATTCGGTCTTCAATCTCGCGGGGCTGCGCAGTGCCATCGCAGACGACGACATCACGCTGATCGCCCTGGTGCTGGGCGCCTATTCGATCGGATTGATCCCGCTCGTGGCATCGAGACTGTGCCAGAACGTCCTGTTCGCCGCTCGCGACACACGCACGGCTGCCACCATCGCAGCAATCCGGCTGGCTGTCTCATTGGTGGTGGGTGCCGTGCTGATGCTGCCGCTGGACCGGGTGCTGGTCGTGGAAGGCGCGCTCACCGGATTCGGCGATATCGATCTGTTCTCGCTGGAATCCACTTGGTCGCTGCTGGACTCCTCGATCCGCTCAGACCCCGCACTGCCGGCTCGTCTCGGTGCCGTGGGGCTGGCGCTCGGTGCCGCCCTGGGTGCATGGGTGGAACTGGGCTTGCTGCGTCGAGCGGTCCTGCAGCGTCGCCCCGTGAGAGCCAGCATGCCGCGACAGGCCGATTGGCCCAATCAGCGGCTGTTCGGCGGCGCGCTCGGCCGTCACCTGGTGCCGGCCCTGATGGCGTTCGTCGTCGGCCTGCCGGTCACCCTGGTGCTGGCGCCGGTGCCGTCCGTGCTGCGAGCAGCACTTGCCGGGCTGATCATGGCGACACTGCACCTCGGCTGCGGGCTGGCGCTCCGGCTGCCCGCAGCCCGAGCACTAACTTCGCAACTGTCGCACGTCGCGCTGCGCCGCAGGCAGCCCTCACACGGCGCTGCGCAACCCGACGCACTCGCCCCCGATGATCAGCCCCCAACCGACGACAACGAAGGAGGCCTGGCGCAATGACCGCACAAGCCCCAGTGCACATCATCACCGACAGTTCCTGCGATCTCAGCGAAGACGACACCGCACAGCTCGGCATCATGGTCGTCCCGCTGGAGATCCGGTTCGGCATGCAGTCGTTTACCGATCGCGTCGAGCTGAGCACCGCCGATTTCTGGAAGCGCTGCCGGACGAGCGACGAGCTTCCGTCCACCGCAGCGCCCTCCCCCGGGGCCTTCGCCGAGGCATACCAGCGCGCAGCAGATGCCGGCGCGAGCGAAGTCGTGGTGATCACGCTCAGCGGCGATCTCTCTGCCACGATCGAAGCGGCGCAACAGGCGGCATCGCAGCCTCCCGACGGGCTCACCTGCCATGTGGTGGACAGCCGAACCGTCAGCGCCGGCCTCGGGCTGCTGGTCATCGGAGCCGCGGAACTCGCTGCGGCGGGTGCCGATGGAGCTCGCATCGCCGATTCGGTGGCGGCGGCCGCACAGCGAGTTCGCGTCCACGCCGCGCTGGACACGCTGGAGAATCTTCGCAAGGGCGGCCGCATCGGAGCTGCGCAGTCGCTGCTCGGCTCCGTCCTGTCGATCAAGCCGCTAATCACGGTCACCGACGGCCGCGTCGAGCCGGCAGGCAAGCAGCGCACGCGCTCCCGCGCGCTCGCGCACCTGGTCGACCTGGTGTCCGCAGAGGGTCCGAACATCTCTGAGATCGCTGTGATGCATGCGGACTGTGACGATGTGGACGATTTCGTGGCACGGATCGCTCCGCTCACCGACAGCGAGTCCAGGGTGATGATGATCGGTCCCGTGGTCGGAGCGCACGCGGGTGTCGGCACCATCGGCGTGGTCTTCGTCACGATGGAGTGACCGACACCGGCTCGAACGAACGATACGAGCGGCGCGAGCTGCGGCAGCCAGGCGCAGTCGAGACGTGGTCCGGCCTGGATCGCACGCTCAATCGCCCGGTCACCATCCGCCGGGCAACGGCGGACAGCGAGATCGGCCAGCGCTTGCGGCTGCAGGCCAAGGCGCTCGCACGGGTGGAACACCACGGTCTGCTGCACATCCTCGACACGTATGACGAGGCAGACCACTTTGCGATCGTCACCGAGCAATTGCCCACGAGGATGCTTGCTGACGATCTCGCGTCGTCCAATGGAGACACCAGGCGCCTCGCCGCAACCGAGGCACTTCGCATCGTCATCGCGGTGACCGAAGCACTGGCGGTTCTGCACAGCGCAGGTTTCGCTCACGGCGGCGTCGACGCCGACTACATCGGGTGGCGCGCCGAGGTGGGATGGGTCATTCTCAACGGGCCGCCGACCGACGACGCCGTCACCATTCCCGCGACGCGGCGCGCCGATCTGGCCTCGATCGCCGTGCTCGCGCACCGGCTCATGGTCGGCGCGGCACCCCAGCGTCGGCCCGACGGCACCTGGGAGCTCGATCCGATCGTGCCCGATGTCGTGGCACCGGTGCTGACGAGGGCCATCAGTGCCTCAGATTCATGGCCCGATGTCCCGTCGATGCTGCTCGCGCTGCGTTCGGTCATGGATGACCTGCCAGCGGTCAACGGCACCGCCGCTGATCGCCGATCGGTGTGGCAAGCAGAGCGCCACTGGCTGGCACCCGTCGGCGTGCTGGTGGCCGCGGCCGCGACGCTGGTCGGCGTCGCCGTGGTCATCGGGCAGCCGTCCGAACCGGTCACGGACACATCGCCGTCCCCGGTGACTGCTGCGGGGGTCGCCGGTACGCAGCCGGCCGTCACGGTGGTGCCGTCGGCAACCGCGACTGCGTCGCCGGTGACCGCCGCTCCGCAGACCACGCCGACAGCCCCGCCGGCACCTACGACCACCCGAGTTCGCCGCGTACCGCTCCTGCTGGAGTCCATCACCGACTTCGACCCGGCCGGCGACGACCGGATCGAGCATCCAGAACGCCTGATCTTCATCAACGACGGCGACCCGACAACGGGATGGAGCACGGCGCGCTACCGCACCCGCGACTTCGGCGGGCTCAAGGACGGCGTCGGGCTGATCGTCGTGCTGTATGGCGACGAGCCGCACTCGGTAGAGCGCCTGGTGATCGACTCTCCCACCGTCGGGTGGTCCTTCGAGCTGTATGCATCGAGCGAGCGCAATCGCACGCTGATCGATTGGGGAAGCCCGGTGGCGACAGCGCAGGGCATCACCGGCTCGGCAGCGTTGGATGTACCCGCTGCCGAAGCCGCCGCCTTGCTCGTATGGATCACCGATCTCGGCGACGAGTTGCCCAACGGCGGGCACCGAGTGACCGTTTCCCGGATCGAAGTCGCCACCACGATCAGCGGGGTCGAAGCACCGCCCGGCACCGACGCCGTCACGCCCTAGAGACGCAAGCGGAACTGCAACAATTCTCTCTTCCCGCTCTTGTTCGCTTCGCTCACGGGCCGCTCGGGCCACGGCTTCGCCTTTGGCTCAGCCTCTAGGCTTCCGCCGGTGATCTCGAAGCGCACGAAGGACTCTGACGAGGCGGCTGACGACAACATTGATGCAGCCGTCGCACGCTTCGCCGATGCGGTCGAGGCCGTGCGCGCCCGTACCAGCGGACCGCTGATCACGGCTGCGCGAGCCCTGGTGTACGGCCTGGTCATCGCCACCGCAGCCATCGGTGTCGTGGTGCTGGTGGCCATCGCGGCCATCAGGGCGCTCGACATTGCCGTGCCGGGCGACGTGTGGTCTGCGCATCTGATTGCCAGCGGCATCTTCGGCGGCACCGGAGCATGGGCGTGGTCCAAGCGGAGACCGCGTGCGACGAGGCAAGCATGAGCAGCGGTGCCGAGCTCAATGACGCCGCTCCATGCGGCGCCGAGCCCAATGACGCCGCTCCATGCGGCGCTGAACCACGCGACGTCATCATCGTCGGGAGCGGTCCGGCCGGTCTGACCGCAGCCATCTACACCGCCCGGGCAAGCCTGCAGCCGCTGGTCATCGAGGGCGAACCGTCCTCCACCAGCGACCAGCCGGGCGGGCAGCTCATGCTGACCACCGATGTCGAGAACTATCCCGGATTCCCCGACGGCGTTCTGGGTCCTGACTTGATGGCCAGCTTCCGGGCCCAGGCAGAGCGATTCGGCGCAGAGTTCCTCACGGCGAAGGCCACCAGAGTCGACTTCGGCGAACGACCGTTCTCAGTCTGGGTCGGCGAGACGTGCTACCGCAGCCGTACGGTGATCGTGTCCACCGGGGCACAGAGCCTGCTGCTCGAGCTGCCCAACGAAGAGCGCCTCATCGGTCACGGTGTCTCCACCTGTGCCACCTGTGACGGCTTCTTCTTCCGGGGTCAGGAGATTGCGGTGGTGGGAGGCGGCGACAGCGCGCTCGAAGAGGCCACCTTCCTGACCCGTTTCGCGTCCAAGGTGTACGTCGTGCATCGGCGTGAGGAGTTGCGCGCCTCAAAGATCATGCAAGACCGTGCCTTCGCCAACGAGCGGATCGAATTCCTGTGGAACCGGCAGGTCGTGGAGATTCTGGGCGACGAGCGCCTCGAGGGCGTCACGCTCGAGGACACCCAGACCATGCAGCGTTCGCCGCTCGACATCTCGGGTCTGTTCATCGCGATCGGCCATCGCCCGAACACCGAGCTCTTCGCGGATTGGCTGGATCGCAAGCCCAACGGCTACCTCGTGACCGAGGCTGGCAGCGCACGCACGAACATCGAGGGCGTCTTTGCCTGCGGCGACGTGCAGGACGATTTCTACCGCCAAGCAGTGACAGCCGCCGGTTCGGGCTGCCAAGCCGCCATCGACGCCGAACGCTGGCTCGAAGCCCAAGGTCACTGAGACACTCGCATCAATCGCCGTCGCACGAGACCGCAGCGGTAGCCTCGCAGCAACCACGAGATGAGGAGCCAGCGATGGCCGAAGGCATTTCCACCTTGGACGACAGCACGTTCGACGAGACCGTCGGGAGTGCTGACAGCCCTGTGCTGGTGGATTTCTGGGCCGAGTGGTGCGGACCGTGCAAGATGATCGCCCCCATTCTCGAGGAGATTGCCTCCGAGCACGACAGCATCCGCATCGCCAAGGTCAACGTCGACGAGAGTCCCGACCTGGCCATGCGCTACCAGGTGATGAGCATTCCGACGCTCATCATGTTCCGCGACGGCGAACCGGCCAAGCGTCTCGTCGGCGCCAAGCCGAAGAGCGCCTTGCTGGCGGAGATCGGCGAATTCCTCTGATCCGACCGTTCGGCATCGGCGCAGCAGGTCCGCACGTTCGAGACCTCCAGCACCGGCTGAACGCGACCGGTCACTGGCGCGGCCCGATCACCGGCATCTTCGACTCGACAACGGCCGAGTCGGTCAAGGCATTCCAGGCTCAGCGCTCGATCGATGTCGACGGCATCTGCGGCCCCGAGACATGGGGATTGCTGATCGAGGCGGGACAGCGGCTCGGAGACCGATTCCTGTACCTGCGGACTCCACACCTGCGGGGCGATGACGTCGCCGAGGTACAACGGATGCTCAGCACGCTGGGTTTCTCAGTCGGGCGCATCGACGGGATCTGGGGTCCGCTGACCGCTGCGGCGCTTGCCGACTTTCAGACCAATATGAGTCTCGGTGGTGACGGCGTTTGCGGTGGTCAGACCCTGCAGACGCTGCAGCGCTTGGTGCGGCCCCTGGGCGACGCATCGGTCGTCGCCCACATCACTGAACGCCAGCGTCTGGAATCCGCCGGCGGCCAGCTGGCCGGAAGGCGCATCGCTGTGGGCGAAGCCGGCGGTCTCGAACCCGTGACGGCATCGGTGCGGCGCGAGATCAGGCGCAACGGAGCCGAAGTGCTGACCGTCCACCATCCCGATTGGTCAACCCAGGCCGCGCAGGTCAACCGATTCGGTGCAGCCGTCTATATCGGCTTCGAGGTCAAGCCCGCGGCGCCTTCGGTCAGCTATTTCCAGGGTCGTCACTTCGTCAGCCGCGCCGGCCAGAAGCTCGCCGCCGACATCGCGGACGGATTGGAGCCGATGTTCGGTCCCATGACGACGAACGGCATGGGGCTCCCGATGCTGCGTGAGAGTGCCATGCCCGCCGTGCTGTGCAGATTCGAGCGCATTGACGCTCTGCTCGAACGGAACCGGGAAGTAGCCGACGTTGTTGCCCAGTCGACCCGTGACCTGCTGACCGATCAACCTGCTGTCTAAACCCAACGGCGAGCGGTGCCGCCTTCTCCCCAAGTTGTCCACAGTTAGTGGACAACAAGTTCAGATTGAGGCTGTGAATCTCGGCGCCAACGTCCCTGCCATCGCAGGCGTGAGGCTGCCGGCAGAAACTGCTCAACCTTCAAGGGTTGCCTAAAGGTTGTCCGTCAGCGCCTCGTAGAGCCGGCCAAGATCTTCCATATCGGCGAATCTGATGACAATCTGACCCCCTTGGCGGCCGAGTTGCACCTCGACGGCTGTCGTGAGAGCAGCGGCAAGGGCGGACTCGACCTCCAATACTGCTGCCGGGCGCTCCTCAGCGGCCGGGGCTGGCACAGCGGGCCCGTCGCTTGGTTGATCCGGCTTCGACTCGCGTGCAGACGGCGCGCCGAGGGCTCTGACTGCTTCCTCGACAGTGCGCACCGACCAGCCTTCATCAACCGCGCGCTCGGCAAGCAGTTCGAGTTCGACGGGGTCGTCGCAGCCCAGCAGTGCACGCGCGTGCCCTGCCGAGAGCTCGCCGTCCACCAGGTAGCGATGCACCGTCGCCGGCAACGACAGGAGTCGAAGCGAGTTGGTGACCGCCGCTCGGCTGCGGCCCATGCGACGTCCCAGCTCATCGTGGGTGACGCCGAAGTCATCGATGAGCTGGCGATATGCGGCTGCCTCGTCCAGGGGATTGAGATCCGCTCGATGAACATTCTCGATGAGCGCCTGTGTGAGGCTGGACTCGTCGTCGGCAGCCCGTATGACCACCGGAATGGTGTCCAAGCCGGCGGTGCGCGCTGCGCGCCAGCGGCGTTCGCCGGCGATGATCTCGAACTGTCCAACGATGCCCGTCTCGCGTACGACGATCGGCTGCAGCACCCCGATCTGACGGATCGAATCGGCAAGGGCCTCCAGAGCCGCCGTGTCGAAGTGTCGCCGCGGCTGCAATGGGTTGACCTCGACGGCCGACAGGGGCACCTCGCGGTACGCCGACTGACCAGTGGGGATCAGTGCGCCGAGTCCCCGTCCGAGTCCTCGCTGAGCCTTCATAGTGTCTCCCGCTCCGGTTCCCGTGCTCGATTGGGGACGGGCTCATGGATCTCTCGGGCAAGTTCCTGGTAGGCGACGGCGCCCCGGCTGTTTGGCGCATACACCGTCACCGGTTGACCCACGCTCGGGGCTTCGGACAAGCGCACCGTCCGCGGGATGACCACCCGGCACACACGGTCACCGAAGTGCCGGCGCACATCAGCGACCACTTCCGCCGCAAGCCGGGTTCGAGCGTCGTACATGACCATGACGATGGAACTGATGACGAGTGCGGGATTCAGCCCTTCGCGCACCATCTCGACGTTGTGCAACAGTTGGCCGAGGCCTTCGAGTGCGTAGTACTCGCATTGGACCGGCACCAAGATCTCCACAGCCGCACTCAATGCGTTGACGGTCAGCAATCCGAGCGATGGTGGGCAGTCGATGAAGATGTAGTCGTAGTCGTCAGCAATCGGAGCGAGGGCGTGCCGGAGTCTCAACTCGCGACTGAAGGCGGTGACGAGTTCGATTTCCGCACCAGACATCTCCAGACGTGCTGGTGCAACGGCAAAATGCTCGATCCCGGTCGACCGGATGCAATCGGTGATCTCGGCGGAGCCCAGCAGCACCTGGTACATCGAGGTGTCGAACGCTCGGGGGTCGATGCCCGCCCCCGTTGCAGCGTTGCCCTGCGGATCCATGTCCACGAGGAGCGTCTTCTGGCCGAGGTCAGCAAGTGCGGCACACAGATTGACGGCCGTCGTGGTCTTGCCGACACCGCCTTTCTGGTTCGTCACCGCAATGATCCGACCCACGCGGCCTCCATTCACTGGCGCCTGGAGATCAGCCAACCGCGGATCAGCGTACGCCGTTGGCTGTGAGCGCGAGGGCCGCATTTGGCAATGTTTCACGTGAAACAGGTGAGATACGGTGGCTCGCATCATGGCGACAGCGGAAGACGGCCTGCTCACCGTGCTTGGTCGCAGCCAGCGTCAGGGTTTTCTGGGTCCAGGCAACCTGCTGACGCATGTCAACCATGCGCGGGCTCATGATGCCGCGGCCCAACCGATGCCCGGCCAGCGTTGGTGCGATCTCGGGAGCGGTGGGGGAGTACCAGGACTGGTGATGGCACTCGAGCGACCCGGCGTCGAGTTCGTGCTGCTGGATCGGTCTCAGCGGCGCGTCAGCTTCCTCGACACCGCAGTCCGAGATCTCAAACTCGCTGGTCACGTCGCTGTTGCACTCGGTGATGCCGCCGAGCTCGCGCGCCTTGCCGAACACCGCTTCACCTACAACGGGGTCGTCAGTCGGGCATTCGGTCCCCCGGCCGCAGTTGCAGAGTGCAGCGCCGGTCTGCTCCGCCTCGGCGGCCGGCTCGTCGTCAGCGAACCTCCCGGAAGTGACGAGACACGGTGGCCAGCAGAGCCGCTTGCCCGGCTCGGCATGCGTTTCGTGCGCAGAACCGGTCCACCTCCAGCGTTTGCCGTGCTGGAACGCCATGCGACACCGGACGCGGCTTACCCCCGAACGTGGAAGCAGATCCGGAAGCGCCCGCTCTTTTGATCGGTGCGTGGACTATTCGCTGTCGCTCGGATCGGGTGCGTCAGCGGGGCTGGTAGGCACCAGCACGACACGCCGGCGTGGTTCATCGCCGACGGAGATGGTGTCGACGCCTTCGATCTCGTTGACGGTGTCGTGCACGACCTTTCGATCTGCCGCGTTCATCGGCTCAAGCCCTCGTTCGGTTCCGCGCTCCAGCACAGCTCCAGCGAGCTCGCGAACGTAGGCCTCGAGCGCCTCCCGGCGACGCTGCCGATAGCCGCCCACATCCACCCGCACCCGCGCGCGGCGTACTCCGGGCAGCCGGCGCTGAAGCATGGTCTTGGCAACCTCCTGGAGTGCAACCACATGGCGGCCACGAGGCCCGATGAGTAGCCCGAGTGCCTCGTTCTCGCCCTCGAGATTCACCTCGAAGCTGTCGTCGTCTGCTGCAACGGACACCGCCTTGGCATCGATGCCGAATGCGCCGACCAGGCCATCCAGGAACTCCTGCACCATGGTTTGCTGTTCCGCTGTTGATGTCTCGTCTGTCATCTTCATCACCTCTGATCGGGCATACCTGCGCTGTGGGCCCGCCGCACATCGGGCGGAAGCAGTCCACGTGTGCCGCTATCGGATTGCTCGCACGACGTGAGCGGCGCTCAGCCTACGGGCGACAGCTACGGAACCCTTGAGAGTCGCACTGCTCATCTCGGCTGGACGACGCGTTCAGGATCGCGGCGACTCGCACTGGTGCTCGTCGGCGTAGAACTGGGCGCAATACGCCCGGTACTTCATGATCTCGCCGTCCGTGCGCACCAGGCGGGGACGTGGCACGTAGTGCTTGCGACTCCAGATGACGACGTCCTGCTGAACGTCGTGGATCTGCAGATCCGCAATGAACTTGTTCACGATGGGCGCTCGCATCCGTGTCGGCAAGAAACCGAGGCCCGTGATGAAGCGCCTGGGTTCGTGCAGCGTGCGCATTCTCGAGACAATGGACATGTCGATCAGCGTGCCGTCGACAGGTGTCGCCAACACCCACAGCCGGGCATCGATGCCGATGGAGTGCTCCTGAAACTCAACGAACGAGTAGCCGAGCCCAGTCACGTGTGCGGTGGCTGACACGTCCATAGTCAGCTTGGCGACCTTGGCAATCTTCCGGGTAGTCGAGAAACCGAATCGACTCTCGAGATGCGGCCCGTCGATGATCACCGGCGCTTTGCTAGAGACGTTGTGATAGCCGTGGATGTAGCTCAGGTGTGCAATGTCCACCGAATTCTCGCTGGTCTCCTGCGGATGGCCGGCGAAGCGGACAGTCCGGATCTGCAAGTCGGTCCAGTCGTCGCCGGTTTCAGGAACATCGGGCAGCTGCCACTGGGAGGGACGCCCACCGAGGCCCCACCAACCGAAGATCAGGCCTTCGACCTCGCGCACCTCGAAGAGGTCGAGTCGCGCGGAACGGGCGGGCGCTCCAGATGGCGTGGCCACGCACTGCCCGTCGACCCCGAACTCGAACCCGTGAAAGGGACAGACGAGTCTCCCGCCGACCACCGTCGCCCCGGCGTCGGGTCCCAGCTCAGAGCCCAGATGGGGGCACACCGACTTGGCGACGCATATCTGACCCGCCGGATCAGACCAGACGACGATCTCTTCACCCATCCAGGTCCGCTGCATCAACGTCGTCTTCTGGACAGCCTGTCGCGTCGTGATGAAGTACCAACCCTCTGGAAATGGTGGAAGCGAACTTACGTTCGTATCCGGTCGGGCTCTGATGGTCATTGAGTTGCGCTCTCCGTCCAGAAGCGATGACGGCAGACTAGACCGGTTGATCAGCACCTCCGAGAAGTGCTCGTGCTGCCCACCCCGCCCCCAAGTATCCGTACACTTGAGACGATCTTGCCGAACGCTGGGCTGCCTATTGTGCGCCGCGTGATCAGGAGAGCCTCTTGACTAATGCATCGACAGCATCGACGAAGGTCACCGCTGCACAGCCGCTCGACCTGACCGAGGAACTCCTCCTGGTGCTGCTCAGCGAGGAGAGTGGGTACTTCCACCAGGTTCCCGGTTGGCACTTGAACTGCGCCATGGCCGGTGCAGCCCTCGCAGAGCTCTCCTTGCTTGCGCGCATCGACACCGACATGGAGTCGCTGATCCTGCTCGACAAGACGCCGACCGGTAAACCGATCCTGGACCTCGCACTCAGCCAGATCGCGAACGAGCCCGATCAGCGCAGTGCCCAGTACTGGGTGGAGCGTCTCGCGCCTCGCGCCGAGATGATGATCGACTTGGCATTGGAGCAGCTCGTCAGACTCGGGATCCTCGAACATCACGACGGCGAATTCTGGAGCTTGACAGCAGCCGCCCGTCACAGCGATTTCTTCGCTGGCGAAGACGACGACACGGCCGCCCAGTTCATCAAGACACGCATTGGCAGATCGATTCTGCTGGGTGAGATACCGAGCCCGCGGGATGTCATCATCATCGGGCTCGCCCAAACCTGCGATGTTCTGCGCTTCATCTTCGAGCTTGACGACGAAGCGGAAGAGCGTGTCCAGCTCATCTGCCAGATGGACCTGATCGGCCGGGCCATCGCCGATGCCGTCGCACACAATTTGGTGGCATCACTGCTCAGAAGCTCAGCTCTGACGAAGTCGGTGCCCAAGCTGCCGCTGAACAAATTGCTGTTCAATCGCCATTTCCTGCGAGGGAATATCCCGGCTGTTTATGCGCAGTTGACCGAAGAGTTCGGTCCGGTCTTCAGGCTCAACCCTCTGTTCTCCAAGCAGACAATTACTTTCGTTTCCGGCCCTCGCGTGAACCGTTGGGTGCACCGTCATGGTCGTATGCACCTCAGGTCGAGTGATTATCTTCGCGGTCTCGAAACTGCATATCACGCTTCTGGACTGCTGCCCGCGCTCGACGGTGCCGATCACTTCCGCATGCGCAAAGCATTGCGTGCCGGCTATGGACGCGCACGGTTCGAGCAGCAACTCGAGACCGTGTATCAGAACGCCCGGAAACACATGAGCAATTGGGCTGTCGGCGACACCTTCGGCGCTGTATCCATGTGTCGCGGCTTCTCCGGGGCTCAGGTCACGCCGTTCCTCGCCAGCATCGAAGCAGATGATGTCATTGACGATCTCATCGCGTACAAGTCCCGGGTGCTCATGACCCAGGTTGTCAACGTTCTGCCGAATTTCATGCTCAATACGCCGGCAATGAAACGAAAGAAGCGTGTCGTCGACGTTCTCTATGATCGTGTCCTGGAATCGCACACCGCAGCTCAGCGAACTGGCTGTCCACGCGATCTTGCCGATGACGTACTCAGCCTCCACAGCAGCGACCCCATTTTCGTGCCCGAGTCAAATCTCAGCTTTACCTTTTCGGCGCCGGTGCTGGCGGGCATGTACGCAGGAGACGAGCTCAGTTTCATCCTGCATGCGATGGTGTCTCAACCGCATCTCTACGAACAGATTCAGGCGGAAGCGGATGCTTTGTTTGGCAACGGAGACCCGTCGCCGGAAGACTTGAGTTCGTCCGCGATCGATGTCACTCGGCGCTTCATCATGGAGTGCCTGAGGCTCTGGCCCACGGTGCCGATGTCGATCCGTACCGTGATGAACACCTGCGTCGTCGAAGACTTCGAGTTGCCAGTCGGATCCAAGCTGTTCATCGCCACGACGGCACCGCACTACATGAGCGACGTCTTTCCGGATCCGTTCACGTTCGACATCGATCGCTACCTGCCCTCGCGCGGTGAGCACCGGACGCCGGGATACGCACCGTTCGGTCTCGGCACGCATAGCTGCCTCGGATCTCACATGGTCGAGCTCCAGATGCTGCTCAGCCTGTTGATGCTCGCGCACTACTTCACGTTCGAGATTTCGCCGTCGAACTACAAGCTGAAGATCAGCCCGTTTCCGTCAATGTCACCAAACAAGCGATTGAAGTTCAAGGTCACGAAGCAGCGACACCCGTTGACGATCTGAGGGATTCGGGGTCAGCGACGCCCTGAGCGTGACCGGCGGCGGGACGACCGTCCGCCGCCGCGCTGACCCTGTCCGGATTGCTGCCGTCGGTTCGCGTTGCGATTGCCGCCTCCGGAGCGTCGGCGAGACCGGCGGCGATCACGCCGCTGATCGCCCACACGCGGGGGCGGGCCTGTCGGGTGGACGCGCACGCGCACGCGAGCTGGGTGGCGGCGGAGCCCCCAGTGCGAGTGCGCGGGTTCAGCCAGCACCTCGACGTCCGCATCCTCAGCGGCAACCGAGAGCGCATCGAGACCTCGATCGCGAGCTTCGGCAACCGTGGCGCCCGTCATCACGATCCACTCCATGACGCAGTGCCTACCTGCCCGCAGCGGCTGTCAACGCGCTCATCGCTTGCGGCGATTGCGGGTCCTGCCGTCTCCTGAGGTCCGCCGACTCTGGATGGGCTTCGATTCCGGTTCTGGTTCTGGCCGCCCGCGCCGGCGGCCGCGCTCGCGAGTCTGGTCCCGTCCCTGATCCCGATCCGAGGAGCCTGCGCCGCGACGAGCTCGCTTGCGCGCATCGACGACTCGTTCGGTTGATGAGCGAGTCCGGCGGATCGCAGGAGATCCGGAAGGTTCCGACGGTGCAGGTTCCGGTGCCGGCTCGCCCGATGAGTTCTGTGAGCTCTCGCGTCGCTCTGCACGGCGACGCTCGCGCTCCGCGCGGCGTTCCGCCTCAGCGTCAAGTGCCTTGCGTGAGCGCTGATGGGGAACCTGGCGCGGCGGCTCGGGCTCGGGGACTGTCTCGGCTTCAATGACATCGTCATCGGAATCGGCGTCGACGAGCGGCGTGGGCGGCTTCATCCGGGCGTGAATGAACGCCTGCTGCAGCATCCGGTAGATGCTCGACACGATGAAGTAGGGCACCAGCGCCGCGGGCACAAAGAAGCTGAAGACCGGCAGCATGAACGGCAGGTACTTCATCATGATTTCCATCTGGCGGTTCGGCATCGCCGAATTGCCGCGTCGCGCCGCCATCTGGCGTTGCTGCAGCCAAGCCAGCAGGAAGGTCACCGCGATGAGCCCCAGGTACGGCAGCCCTTCGACGAAATCTGCTTGGACCACATCCTTCGCCGTCTCCGAGAGGTCCATGCCCAACGACCGCATCTCGCCGCCCGCGGCGACGATGTCCTCGTACATCTGCGAATCAGGGCTCAGATTGCGGGGGAAACGCTCGCCTTCGGGGAGTGTGAGGTTGTCATCGGGAATACGCAGGTTCCAGATGACGCGATACAGCACGATGAAGATCGGGATCTGCACCAAGTTCGGCAAGCAGCCGCCTAAGGGGCTCACCCCATGGGACTGGTACAGCTTCATCATTTCTTCGTTGAGCTTCTGGCGGTCGCCAGAGTGCCGCTTGCGCAACGCAGCCATTTCCGGCTGCAGCGCCTGCATCTTCGTCATCGAGCGGGCGCCCCGCAGGGTGAGCGGGGTGAACAGCAGCATGATCGCCAAGGTCAGCATGGCGATGGCGAACGTGTAGTCAGGCAGCAACGAGTAGAACCACGCCATCACCGCGGCGATGCCGTCAAAAATCGGGTCGGCCCAATCGAACATCAGTGCTCCAAGCGTCCTGTCGCTGCGAGCGCACGACGATCTCGACGGAGGAGATCACCCGTCTCCGGAACCGGGTCGTAGCCCCAGCCGCCCCAGGGATGGCAGCGACAGATGCGGTGGAGCGCCAGCCAGCCGCCACGCGGCGCACCCCACGTGCGCACGGCGTCCAGGGCGTACTGCGAGCACGTCGGATCGAAACGGCACGATGGCAGCCTCGACCGAGGGAACGCGCGGTACAGCCGCACCGCAGCAATCAGCGCTCGCGCGACGGGGCCGGGCTTCACGCTTGCGTGCTCTTCGCACTCGGGCTCAGGGCTCCTGCAGCCGACAGCAGCCGCATCAACTCGGATCGAGCCCGCCGGTACGTCACTGCCGCCGCTGCCGTTCGCACCCCGACGAGATAGCGCCCAGGCATCAGGTCGCTCGCGAGCTCGCGAAACAGCGCCCTCAGGCGCCTGCGAGCTCGATTGCGCATCACTGCGGTTCCCCGACGCCGGCTGAGCGCGAACGCCAACCGCGGCCCGGGCAGGCCGCCATCGGCCGCGAACCTCAACCACAGCAGCTCGCTGTCGAATCGACGACCGCGGCGCAGTGCTGTGAAGTCGGCCCTGCTGCGGCACGAATCAATCAGGCGCTCAGCCGTTGCCGGCCCTTGCGTCGGCGAGCGTTCACAATTGCTCGGCCCGCACGGGTGGACATGCGATGGCGAAAGCCATGCTTGCGGGCTCGTCTGCGGTTATGCGGTTGATACGTGCGCTTCACGCTGCAGTCTCCTGGAGCTTCAGGCCTCGGGCAGGTCCGCGAGAGGCGGTGCGGCGGCCGGAGCGTGCCCGGGCGGTGGCCCGAGAGCAGGGACAGCCTACGGGTGCCGGTCCCTTTCGATGCGCGGACAGGCACACCTTCTCGCGCACCGTTGACGTTCCGAGCGCGCGCGAGGGTGGCCTGTGCACGCGCCCGAAGCCGCATATCGCATCCCGCATGCCGCCCTCAGCCCTCCTCCCAGCGGCAGCAGGTTTCGATGTCATCCCCTTGTTATGCGGGCGTTAGCGACCTGTCGCTGAACTGCTGAGCCCCTGTCAACTCGAACATGGCGAACGCACCCAAAGACGCGCTTGCAGCAGTGCCAGCGCGGCCATAGGTTCCGACCACCGGACGCCGCTTCGTGCCTCGCAGGTGAACAACAGGTTCCCCGGGTGCACGACGGACGGAGATGAACGAGGTTGTCGTGGTGAGTACTCCGCAGGCAGGTGCTGCTGCACATGACCCTGAGGATCATCACCGCATCTCGCAGTCGCCGGAATCGCTCCCGGCCGCACACGTGACCTCGGACACGTCTCGTACCGCTCGTGTGAGTCCCGACGCGACACCAGCAGCGCCCGAGGCCACCCGCGCGAACACCGACGAGCTGTGGGCTCAGTGCCGGGACATTCTCCGGGCCACCGTGTCCGACGCGCTCTGGCTGGGCTATTTCCGTCACCTGCAGGCACTGCACATCGACGCCGAGTTGGCCGTGCTGATCGCGCCGAGCAACATGATCCGGGATCGCATCCAGCGGCGCTACGTCCCCATGCTTCACGCCGCGTTCGAGCAGCTGCCCGTTCGCCCGCAGACCTACGAGATCGAGACCCGTCCCGAACTCGGCGACTTGGACAGCGCCAACGGCACCGACGCAGACCCGCACGACATGGATGCAGTGGTCGATGACGAGGCTGCTGCCCCTGCCAATGACGAGGGCTGGCACCCGGCGACCGGTGTCGCCCAGAAGCCTCCCGACGCCGACCCTGAGACGATGAGCGCTGCTACCCCTGCGCCGGCGACCGATGCCGGCGGCACGTCACGCAGAGTGCCGGGCGTCGACATCACCAATCCGCGCTACACCTTCGAGAGCTTTGTCACCGGCAGCAGCAATCGGTTTGCCCAGGCCGCAGCGCTTGCGGTCGCAGAGACGCCGGGCATTGCCTACAACCCCCTGTTCATTCACGGCGGCACCGGTCTTGGCAAGACCCATCTGCTGCAGGCCATCGTGAACTTCCTGGGGGCCACCTTGCCGGAGCACCGTGTCCGGTACGTCTCCACAGAGACCTTCCTGTCGGAGTTCATCGAGGCCATCCGCACCAACACGACGCCGGCATTCAAGCGGCGCTACCGCGAGCTCGACGTGCTGTTGCTCGATGACATCCAGTTCATGGAGGGCAAGGAAGGCCTGCAGGAAGAGCTGTTCCACACGTTCAACTCGCTGCATGTCGCCGGCCGGCAGATAGTGATCTCATCCGATCGCCCGCCCCGCAGCATTTCCACGCTGTCGGACCGGCTGCGCAGCCGCTTCGAATGGGGCCTGATCACCGACATCCAGCCGCCCGATCTCGAAACCCGGGTGGCCATCCTGCGCAAGAAGACCGAGCACGGCCACGTGCCCGACGAGGTTCTCGAGCACATCGCGCACCTCATCACGAACAACATCCGGGAGCTGGAGGGCGCATTGGTGCGTGTCACCGCCTATGCCAGCCTCACCCGGAGCCCCGTCACGCTGGAGATGGCCCAGCAGATCCTGAGCGATGTTCGCGAACCGCAGGAGAAACCCATCACCACCGAGCGGATTCTGAACATGACCGCCGACTTGTTCGGCTATGACGTGACTGAACTCACGAGCCAGCGGCGCCAGCAGGGTTTGGTCAAGGCACGCCAGATCAGCATGTACGTGATGCGAGAGCTCACCGACCTGAGCTACCCCGCCATTGCCAGCGTCTTCGGCGGGCGAGATCACACGACCGTCATGCACGCTGTCAAGAAGATCAACAGCTTGCTGCCAGCGGAGCGCAAGGTGTACGACCAGGTCGCACAGTTGATAGCGCGCGTCCGGGCAGCCTGAGACTGACTCACTGGTTGCTGTCCGCTGCGCGGTCAGAGACTGGATCTAGGGTGTCTCCACACGCTGTGGACAATGAGTGGAAAAGTTCTCGACAAACCTCGGGAAAAGTCTTGCTTTTCCACTCTCGCATTGGCAATCGAGAAAATGGAGGGTGTAGCTGTGGACGGGCAGGCAAGACTGTTGACAGACCGCGCTGCGCTGATCTGCGATAACGGCTGCTCGTCCACAATTCACAGCCCCTACAACCACTACCGACTGAATCTCAACCTTCTCATTGAGGATGGTCTGTCTCGTCGCCCCTGTACGGCCAAGGAGAACCGCCCGTGAAACTGCGCATTGAACGAGATGCACTTGTCGACCAGCTGACCTTGGCCAGCCGGGGTGTCAATGCACGCGGGGGCGGCTTGTTCGTGCTGACAGGATTGCACCTGCGAGCCGACGGAACGGGGCTGACCGTCACCGGTACCGATCTCGACCTCACCGTGCGTACGCAGCTGGGCACGGCAGTAGAAGCCGAAGGCGAGACCGTGGTGCCGGCCCGACTGCTGACTGACATTGCCCGTGCCTTGCCGCCAGGCGAGGTTGATGTCCAGGTGGACGACGACGAAGTCCAGATCACCAGCGCACGGGCTCAATTCTCCGTCCGGACGCTGCCCACAGCAGACTTTCCGACGCTGCCGCAGCCAACAGGAGACGATGTCACGGTGCCGGCAGGCGACCTGGCAGAGGCCTTTCGCCAAGTCGTTCGCGCCGCAAGTTCCGACGACGCTCGCCCGATCCTGACCGGTGTGCTCATGGCAGCCCGCGGCGACGGTCTTCGGTTGGTGGCGACGGACTCGTACCGTCTCGCGCTGCGCGATCTGCCAGAAGCACAGGTGCTGGGCCCAGGGCAGCAAGTGCTCGTGCCGTCTCGGGCGCTCGAGGAGCTCGGGCGCATTCTCGACGCGAGCAAGAACGTCACCATGCGGCTGGGCGAGCGCGAAGTCTCGTTCGAAGTGAGTGACGATGCGCAATCAGCGCAAGTGACCTGTCGCCTGATCGCCGGGGACTTTCCGAGCTACGAACCCCTGATCCCCGACGCGCACGACAATCGCTTGGAGGTGGACCGGGCTGCCTTGCTGGACGGCGCACGACGGCTTCGCCTGCTGGCGCGCGACACGAACGCGCCGCTGCGCATGGAGTTGCGCCCGGACAGCATCGAACTGACGGTCATCAGCCAGGACGTCGGCAGCGCGAGCGAGGAAATCGACGCCACCTATGAGGGCGAACCGACCACGGTCGCGTTCAACCCCGACTACCTCATCGAGGGTCTTGAAGCGGCCGGCGGCGACACCGTCGAGCTGGTGCGTCTCGATGCCCTCAAGCCCGCTGTGCTGCGGACGCCAGGTCAAGGCGAATTCCTGTACTTGCTGATGCCCGTTCGGGTGTCGTGATCGTCGCTTGGCTGAGC
Organism: Acidimicrobiales bacterium; assembly: GCA_965116715.1. Classification (GTDB taxonomy): domain Bacteria; phylum Actinomycetota; class Acidimicrobiia; order Acidimicrobiales; family Poriferisodalaceae; genus Poriferisodalis. Next base: position 2,262,657 of record OZ220724.1, on the reverse strand, counting down.
GTCGAGAACTTCCGGAATCACCGGGCAACGAAGCTGAGGCTTGACGCGGAGCGGACGCTCATCGTCGGCCACAACGGGCACGGCAAGACCAATCTGCTCGAGGCCTTGGCGTTGCTGGATGGTTCGGGCTCCTTCCGCGGGGCGAGCGCGGAGACGCTCGTGCGTGCCGGCTGTGACCGCGCCTTCATACGGGCCGAGGTCCAGCGCAACCGCCGGACATACCTCGTGGAAATGGAGATCACACCGGCCGGCCGGTCTCGTGTCCAGGTGAACGGGCAGCGGATGAAGTCATTGCGCGATCTCGCTGACGTGGTGAGCGCGGTGGTCTTCTGCCCTGCTGATTTATCCATCGCCGCTGGCGGACCGTCAGTGCGCAGGGAGCTGCTCGACAACGTGCTGACCGGCATCGATCGCGAGTACCGGGCGATGCGGCTCGACTTTGACCGAGTGTTGCGACAGCGCAACAACCTCTTGAAACAGATCGGGCATCGCCCCGACGATGAGGCACTCATCACCCTCGACGTCTGGGATGCTCAGCTCGCGACAGTGGGCGAGGCCATTGCACAGCAGCGCGATGCCGTGTGCTCGGCGTTGACGTCCCCAGCTCAAGACTCCTATCGCCAACTCGCCGGATCTGCCGCCGACTTGAGCCTGTCCTATGCGGCGCAATGGCGAGAGAACACCCTGCCGGCCGCGTTGGCACAAGCACGCGCGGAGGATCTGCGACGCGGCACCACCACCGTGGGCCCACACCGCGACGACATGACGGTCTGCCTGGACGGTCTGCCGGCCCGGTCACACGCATCACAGGGGGAGCAGCGCAGCATCGCTCTGGCGCTGAGGCTGGCGCAGCATCGCTACACAGCGCAGGTCAGCGGCATTGACCCCGTCATCCTGCTGGACGATGTGTTCTCAGAACTCGACGAGGGTCGAGCCGAGCGGCTCGTCGGCTGTCTGCCTGCTGCGCAGACGGTGGTGACCTCGGCTACCGGTCACGTGCCGCCCGGGATCGAAGCTCACAGCCAAGTCCAGATCCGCGACGGCGAAGTCGTGGCTGCGTAGCGCGCGAGCATGTGCATCTGATGACGAGACGCCGTCGCACGAGGGGTGGCCGCGAGCCACGGCCGATCAGCGATTCACTCAAGGCAGTGACTGCCGGCTTCGGTTCGAGGGGTCGCGCGATCGACCTCAACGACCGCTGGGCCGAGGCCGTCGGCGAGACCATCGCGGCCCACGCGCAGCCCGAGCGGCTCGAAGCCGGCCGGCTGACTGTCGTGGTTGACGACCCTGCTTGGGCCACGGAATTGCGCTACCACTCCCGCCGGATTCTGGCTGCACTGAACGCTGATTCCGGTGCCGCGGCGATCTCAGAATTGCGTCTGCGCGTCCATCCTGACGCTTGACACAAAAAGTGCCTCTGACCTGCACATTTGCTGCCCGCTCGGTGGTCAGTGCTGCGCCGAAAATCAGTCGCTGTCCAGTAGACTGATGGAACCGTGACCGACGTCACCTTGGCACCCGTATCTGCAGGCCCTGGGGTCGGCGCGGCCGGCACTGACGGTGTCGTTGCCGGGGACTACAACGCAGATGCCATCACGGTGCTCGAAGGCCTTGAGCCAGTCCGTGAACGGCCCGGCATGTTCATCGGCTCGACCGGCTCGGGCGGCCTGCACCACCTGGTCTATGAGGTGGTGGACAACGCCGTCGATGAGGCCATGGCGGGCCATTGCACGTCCATTGAGGTCACGCTGCAACCCGACGGCTCGTGCACGGTCACCGACAACGGTCGCGGCATTCCGGTCGAGCCGCATCCGCAGTACCCCGACAAGTCCGCAGCCGAGGTGGTGCTGACCGTCTTGCATGCCGGCGGCAAGTTCGGCGGCGCTGGCTACAAGGTGTCCGGGGGACTGCATGGCGTCGGCGTCTCGGTCGTGAACGCCCTGTCCTCTGAGCTGGAAGCCGTCATCGACCGCGACGGCCGCCGCTGGCGCCTGCAGTTCCGTGACGGCGGCGAACCGGTCGGCGAGCTCACCGACACCGGCCCGTCGCCTGCGCCGACCACTGGCACCACCATCACGTTCCGACCCGATGCCACGGTGTTCGACCACACCGAGTTCCGGGCCCAGACGCTCACCGAGCGGCTGCAGATGATGGCGTTCCTCAATGCCGGGTTGCGGATTGTCTTCATCGATGCGCGGCCCGCCGAGCCAGTTCGCCACGAGTACTGCTATCCGGGCGGCATCCGCGACTTCGTCCGCCATCTCAACGAGACATCCCAAGCGCTGTTCGACGAAGTGGGGTATCTGACGGCCGCCGAAGACGGCGATGAGGTGGAGATCGCCTTCCAGTGGAATACCGGCTTCAACACCGACGGCATTCACAGCTTCGCCAACGGCATCAACACCATCGAAGGGGGCATGCACGCCGAGGGGTTCCGCTCGGCGCTGACCTCGGCGGTGAACGCGTATGCGAAGGACCGCAAGATGCTGCGGCCCGACGACGGCAACCTGCAGGGCGACGACATCCGCGAGGGTCTCACCGCGGTGGTCAGCGTCCGCATGGAAGCACCGCAGTTCGAAGGCCAGACCAAAGCCAAGCTGGGCAACACCGCCATGCGCAGCCTGGTGCAGAAGGCCGCGTACAGCGGGCTCAGCGAATGGCTCGAAGAGCATCCCGCCGAGGCAAAGCTGCTGGTGGGCAAGTCCGTCGACGCCCGCCGGGCGCGAATCGCCGCGCAGAAGGCCCGCAACACCGTTCGCAAGTCAGCACTGGGCGGCGCCGGTTTGCCCGGCAAGCTCACCGACTGCTCCTCGGGCGACCCCGACGAAGCCGAGCTGTACATCGTGGAGGGCGATTCGGCCGGGGGATCGGCCAAGGAGGCTCGCGACCCCGCCACCATGGCCATCCTGCCCATCCGGGGCAAGATCCTCAATGTTCAGCGCAGCCGGCCTGAGCGCATCTTCGACAACAACGAGATCAGCGCGCTCATCTCGGCCATCGGTGCCGGCGTCGACGGTGCGACTGGCGAGAACGGCTTCGACGTTGAGAAGATCCGCTACCGCAAGGTGATCTTGCTGTGCGATGCCGACGTCGACGGCAGCCACATTCGCACGCTGCTGCTGACGTTCTTCTTCCATCGCATGCGCGAGCTGCTCTCGCACGGCTGCGTCTACATCGCCCAGCCGCCGCTGTACTCCACCAAGGTCGGCACCGAGACCGTCTATCTCAAGGACGACCGGGCCAAGGCAGCGTTCCTCGAAGCGCGGCCCAACCACCGCAACGAATTCCAGCGCCTCAAGGGTCTCGGCGAGATGGATGCGCAGGAGCTGTGGGACACCACCATGGATCCGGCCACACGGACCCTGCTGCGCGTCACGCTCGAAGAGGCCGCCACGGCAGACCTCATCTTCAGCATCCTCATGGGCGACGACGTGGACGCCCGCCGGGGATTCATCCAGAACAACGCCACCGACGTCCGCTTCCTTGACGTCTGAGTCCAGCGGATCATCAGGCCCCAGGCGCATGAGCGACGACGGAACCACAGACGCAGAGGCCGCCATCGGCGACGCCGATTCGCTTGCGGGAGGCGCAATCGGCAGCGACGACTCGCTTGCAGGCGGCGCCATCGGCATTGTGGACGTCGAGATCCAGACCGAGATGGAGCAGTCCTTCCTGGACTACGCCATGTCGGTCATCACCTCGCGGGCACTGCCCGATGCGCGTGACGGCTTGAAGCCGGTGCATCGTCGGATCCTGTGGTCGATGTTTGACACCGGGCTGCGACCGGACCGTCCGCACAAGAAGTGCGCCACCGTGGTGGGCGATGTCATCGCCAATTACCACCCCCACGGCGACGGGTCGATCTACGACGCGCTGGTGCGGATGGGTCAGTCGTTCAGCTTGGCCAACACGCTCATCGACCCTCACGGCAATTTCGGCTCGCCGTCGGATCCGCCAGCCGCTTACCGCTACACCGAGTGCCGCCTGACCGACTTGGCCATGACGATGGCCGAGGGCATCGACGAGGAGACGGTGGATTTCGCCTCGAACTTCGACGGCTCCCGCACCGAGCCGCTGGTGATGCCGTCGCGGTTCCCGAATCTGCTGGTCAACGGCAGCCAAGGCATCGCGGTGGGCATGGCCACCAACATCCCCACCCACAACCTGGGCGAGGTCGTCGACGCCACCATCCATCTCATTCAGCATCCCGAGGCCACCGTCGACGATCTCATGGAGTTCGTGCACGGTCCGGACTTCCCGACGGGCGGGCGCATGCTGGGCCGCGCCGGTGCCCGTGAAGCCATGGCCACCGGCCGCGGGTCGGTGAAGCTGCGGGCCCGGGCCGAGATCGTCCAGAACGGCAAGCGATCCAGCATCGTGGTCACGGAGATCCCGTACCAGACCTCGATCGAGAACATCGAACGCAAGATCGCCGATGCGGTGAACCGCAAGGTCATCGAGGGCATCACCGAGCTGCGCAACGAGTCCGCGAAGGGCAAGACGCGCTTCGTCATCGAGCTACGACCGTCGGCGCCGGCGAACGTCGTGCTCAACAACCTGTGGAAGCACACGCCGCTGCAGTCCAGCTTCGCCGTGAACATGGTGGCGCTGGTCGACGGGGTACCGCGCACGCTCAACCTGCGCGATGCCCTCGGCGCCTATGTCGACCATCAGATCGAGGTGGTCACCCGGCGCAGCCAGCATCGCCTCGACGAGGCCCGGGCGCGGGCGCACATCGTGGAAGGTCTGTTGCGTGCGCTGGATCTGATCGATGAGATCATCGCCCTGATCCGTTCCAGCGACGATCGGGCGGCGGCGCTCGAGGGGCTGTGCGCCGAACCGCTGTCGTTCAGCGCCGAGCAGGCCAATCACATCCTCGACATGCAGCTGAGCCGCCTGACCCGGCTGGGCCGCACACGACTGAGCGACGAGCTGGCCGGGCTGACGCAGGTGATCGCCGAGCTGGAAGCCATCTTGGGCTCGGATGTTCGGCTGCGGCAGGTCATCATCGACGAGCTGAGTGCGTTGCGCGACGAGCATCACACGCCGAGGCGCACCGAGATCGTCACCGATCCCGGCGAGATGGACGCCGAAGATCTCATCGAGGACGAGCCGCTGGTGGTGACGCTGACGCGCGAGGGATATGTCAAGGCAACATCGCCCGACATGTTCCGCACCCAGGGACGGGGTGGCCGTGGCGTGCAGGGCGCTCGGCTGAAAGACGACGACGTGGTGGTGCGGGTCTTGCTCACGACGGCCCATGCCTGGCTGCTGTGCTTCACCAACCGTGGCCGGGTGCACCGGCTGAAGGCGTACCAGGTGCCGCTCACCAACCGCACCGCACGCGGCACGGCGCTCGTGAACCTGCTGCAGCTCGACCCCGACGAGCGTGTCGAGGCGGTGGTGGAGGCGCGGGAGTTCCCCTCGGATCGCTACCTGATGTTCGTGACCCGCAACGGGCTCGCCAAGAAGACGCCCTTGAGCGCGTACGAGAACATCCGCTCGAACGGGCTGATCGCGCTGAGCCTGCGGGACGGCGACGAGCTGGTGCGCGTGCTGGAGACCTCCGGCGCTGACGACGTGCTTGTGGTGTCGCACGCAGGACAGGCGGTGCGTTTTGCCGAGACTGCTGTGCGGTCAATGGGGCGGGTCGCCGCCGGGGTGCGCGCCATGCGACTGCGCGACGGCGACATGGTGGCCGGTGCTGATGTGCTTGATCCCGAGGACAGCCGCGACCTGCTGGTGGTGACCAGTGCCGGGTCGGCCAAGCGCACCGCTGCAGCGGAATTCACGCGCAAGGGGCGTGGCGGGCTCGGTGTGATCGCCGTCAGGCTGCCCGAGGCCGACTCAAGTGTGGTGGGCGCTCGGCTGATGGATGACGACGACGAGGTGCTGCTGGTGTCCTCCAGCGGCGTGCTGATCCGCACACCGGTGTCGGACATCTCCCGCCAGGGACGTGCTGCATCGGGCGTGCGGGCGATGGCGCTCGACGATGACGAGGCAGTCGTGGCCATCGCGCTGGTAGAGCTGGCGGACATCCCGGACAACACCACGGACGACCCGGGCAACACCGACAGCGCAGCTGCCGACGAGACTTCGTAGCCAGCGGCTCAGCCCGGCGAAAACCCTTCGGGCGAGGTGAGCTCGTCGGCCTAGCTTCTGCCGATGGCCACGACGAGACAGAGCCCCGGCTTCCGAAGAGGCCGAGGCTCTGTCGAGTTGCTGTGGGGCCGCTGGCGGGTGCCAGGGCGTCCGGACTTGCCACCCTACGCCGAGGGTTCGAATCCCTCCGGCTCCACGCATGCACGGTATCAGGTTCGCGTCGAAGCAGGGCAGGCGGCGCTGCCGGTGGCGTTGCTGGCCCTCGCACTGCTGCTCAGCGTCGGTTTGGTTGCTCGTTGGGGCCAGGCGGCAGTGGCGAGTTCACGGGCCCAAGCGGCTGCGGATGCGGCGGCACTGGCGACCCTGGCAACTGCTGACCTTGCGGCGATGCCGCAGGGCGCGCTGCTCGACGATGCCGCCGCTCGGGACGTGGTCCGCGATGCCGGCGGCGCGCTGGAAGGGTTCGAGGCGCGCATCGACGACGGAGCGGCATACGTCGAAGTTGTCGTGGAGCTTGACGGCCAGCATGCTTCAGCCGCTGCCGAAGTTCAGATGCCGCTGCTCGATCCAGCGACCGGGAGCTCTGCTGGCTGACTCCTACACTGCGAAGCGTGTCCGATGCGACATCGGGTGGGGGGCCGCCGTCGCCTGGGCCGGGCGGGCCGACTCCCACCGACGAACTGTTTGCCGAAGCGCTGGGCATCACCCCGGCGAGTCGCGCACGCCGTCGTCGTCGACGCACTCCGGCTGCTGAGACTCCGGCGACCGGTGCGCCCCGTCCGCCCCAGATCCCGGCTGCGCCTCATCAGCCGTCGCCGCCAGATGCGACCAGTGGCCGGGCTGCGCCGCCCCCACCGACCCCCGAACAGGTTCCGGCGGTGCGCTGGGCATGGCTGAGCCAACGGCGTGCCCGGGTACGGCGAACGCACCGGATCCTGCGCCACATCGATCCCTGGTCGGTGTTCAAGGTGTCGGTGCTGCTCTACGCCTGCCTGTATGTCGCAGTGCTGGCGGCGGGAGTGCTGCTGTGGAACGCGGCACAACGCTCGGGCCTCGTCGACAAGGTGGAGTCGTTCATCACCGAAGTCGGCTCCTATGACAGCTGGACGATCGACGGCATGGTGATCTTCCGGCGCGCCCGGATCATCGGGCTCATCGTGGCCACGGTCGGTGTCGCCTTCAACGTGGTGATGGCGATCATGTTCAACCTGATCAGCGATCTCACCGGCGGCGTGCGAGTCACCGTGCTCGAAGACGAACGCCGCCCCCCCGCCCGTTAAGGGCACAGATGCCAGAGCTGCGGAGGCGGCGTGCCGCCTCCGCAGCGGGCGCAACTGTCGGCACCTTGGCGGTAGTGTGTGCGGCTCCGCGGGGCTATAGCTCAGTCGGTTAGAGCGCACCCCTGATAAGGGTGAGGTCGTTGGTTCGATTCCAGCTAGCCCCACATGATGAGCCTGCTGCGCCGTGCGCTGCTCGCGAGCGTGGTGGGCGGTCTGATCACCATTGTCCTGCGACTGCGCTCATCCGAGGATGTCCCTCGCCGCGAAGGCAGCTGGCGAGAGTTGGCAGGCCCCGATCTTCGGTGACGGCGCGATCCTCCGGCACGTCGGGGTCTCCGATGAGCCGGCAATCCCCATGAGCCCAGATTCCCCATGAGCCCAGATTCCCCATGAGCCCAAGTACCCCATGAGCACCGTCGCGGTCATCGGCGCGGGAGCTGTAGGGCAGCGAATCGCCCGGCAGCTGGCCTCCCGGCCCGATGTCGACCGTCTCGTGCTGGGATCGCGCCACACCGCCCGATTGCGCGGCCTGGCTGCGCAGCTGCTCGATGTGGACGTGGAGGTGCTCGAGCCCGGCGCGCTGCCGGAGGCCGATGTGGTGGTGCTGAGCCTGCCGAGCGGCGGTCACGCCGCACTGGCCGAAAAGGCGCTCGAACGCCGAGCGCACGTGGTGTCGCTGTCGGGTGCGGTGACCGACGTCGAGCAGCTGCTCGAGATGAACAAGCGAGCCACCAACGCCCGACGGTCCATCGTGGTGGGGGCCGGCTTCTCGCCGGGGTACAGCTGCTTGCTGGCCCGCCACGGCGCTGCCCGGTTCGACGTGGTCACCGAGGTGCACATCGCGCGGGTCGGCACCGGAGGGCCGGCATGCCAGCGTCAACTGCACCGTGCCCGTACCGGAACCTCGGTGGATTGGCGCGACGGGCAATGGCGTCGCCGGCGTGGCGGATCAGGCCGGGAGCTCGTGTGGTTCCCCGATCCGCTCGGCGCTCATGACTGCTACCGCGCGGCACTTGCTGATGCGCTCCTGCTGGTGCCGGCGTTCAGCGATGTCGAACGGGTGACTGCCCGGGTGGCAGGCACGCGGCGCGATCGCCTGACCGCGATGCTGCCGATGTTGCGACCGCCGCATCCTGAAGGCGGACCCGGCGGAATCCGGGTGGAGCTGCGCGGCCGGCGGGACGGCCGTCACTGCACTGACGTGCTTGGTGTGATCGATCATCCCAGCGCGGCTGCAGCCGCGGTGGCCGCAACAGCGGCAAGCTGGGCACTGGCCGACGAGCTGCCCACCGGAGCGTGGGGACTGGGCATGCTCGACGACCCGTTGCCGTGGCTCTCGGAGCTGGCCGAGCGCGGCGTCCGCGCCGCTGCGTACGAGGGAGCGCGCCTGTAGCGCGCAAATCAAAAGACGCAGGTGCCAGAGCGGCGGGGACGGCAGGTCAGAACCGCACCTCTCGCTGCCATTCGTCCAGCAGGGCGGTGTCGCCGAAGGTCTCGAGCCGGTCGGGGCCGATGCGGCCCCACACGAACAGCAGCAGGTCTTGTGCGGGTCCCCGCGCGGCCACGTCGGACTTCGCGTGTGCGCGTTCAACCTCCATGCCGCCGGGACGGCGAGTCACGACCCATTCGCCGTGCGCGTCGGTGGCATGCAGGTGGACGGTCTCGCCGTTGCCCGCGAACCCGGTCGGGTTCCGGAGCCGCACGTAGACGTCGAACAGCTCGTCGACGCCGTCGACTGCCAGCTCGGGATCGATGGGCGCCGGCGTCACGCCCAGCGCGGCCTCAGCGTCCCACCGGTGCATGGTGGCCTCGTGGGCCATGCGACGCCACCAGAAGCTCATCGACTGCTGCTGTGGGTCCCAGGTCCAAGCGTCCTCGTCCGGCCGGCGGGATTGCAGCACGCCCGTCAGCGTGCTGAACGCTTCGTCGTGCCAGCGCGAGACCGGACCGTCAGGACGGGTGACCGCGGCGGGATCAGAGCGCTTGCCTGCGTTGATGCTGCTGGTCACGAACGTCCACACCGTCGCGCAGTGCTCGATGAGCCCCTTGAGGTCCCAGCCGGGGCAGGCGGGAACCTGCCGTCCCAAGGCGCTGCCGGAAGTCTCGGCCTCGGCGGCGATGGCGGTCAGCCGCGCGCCCTCCGCCGCTCGCAACTGTGCGTACTCTGTCGCGTCCATGGCGTGTGATCTTCTGCTCTTGCCGGTCGAGCCAGTGGCCGCAGCCGTGACGTGAGCTGGCTCTTGGCGTCCATTCCCAGCCCGTCACGGAGCTACTTCTCGCTCGGACCGCTGGACGTGCGAGCCTATGGCCTCGCCATCGCGGTATCGGTGCTGGTAGCGGTGTGGATCACCAGCCGCCGGTGGCGCCGCGCCATCGCAGGTCGCGACGAGGCGTATCAGGCCAGCGCTCACGATCTCGTCGGGACGGTCGCGATCTGGGCGGTTGCCGCCGGGCTGATCGGCGCCCGGCTGTATCACGTGCTCACCGACTTCGATCGCTATCAGGACAACCTGGGCGATGCGGTGAAGATCTGGCAGGGCGGCCTGGGCATCTGGGGCGGCATCTCGGCTGGCGTTCTGGTCGCCGTGTGGAGGCTGCGACGGGGCGGCCACAGCGTGGGCACCATGCTCGACGCGCTGGCGCCCGCGCTGGCGGTGGCCCAAGCCATCGGCCGGCTGGGGAACTGGTTCAACCAGGAGCTGTACGGGCGGCCGACCGATCTGCCGTGGGCCCTCGAGATCGACCAGGCCCACCGCGTTGCCGGCTACGGCCTCGAAGAGACGTTCCATCCGACGTTTGCCTATGAGGCGCTGTGGAATCTGGCGTTGGCGGCAACGCTCGTGTGGGTGATCCCCCGGGTGCTGCCGCGCCTGCGCACCGGGTATCTGTTCGCGATGTACGTGCTGGGCTACACCGCTGGACGCGTCTGGATCGAGCTGCTGCGCATCGACACGGCGAACGAGCTGTGGGGCCTGCGGCTCAACGTGTGGACCAGCATCGTGGTGGGGTTGGCAGCGTTGGCAGCCGTGCTGGTGGGACTGCGCCGCGGCCCTTCAGCTGAGCAGGCCGATCAAGGTCTCGCGGGTGGCGGCCTGCTCGTCGAGGGTGCCGAACGCCGACCCGGCGAATGAGGTCACGCCGCAGTCGGCCAGCGCGCTGATGCGGTCGCTCACCTCAGCGGCACTGCCGATGACGGCGATGTCCTCGGGCCCGCTCAGGCCTTCCCGGTCGAGCATTGCCCGGTAGCTGGGCAGGGTGCCGTACACCACCAGATCCTTGGCTGCACGTTCCCGGGCCGTGGCGGGGTCATCGGTCACGCACACGGGGAAGCCGGCCACGACCTGCGGAGCCGGCCGGCCGGCTTCGGCCGCCGCTTCGTTGATGGTGGGCGCGGTGTGATCCCGCAATGTCGCCGGCCCGGTCATCCAGGTGAACGTGCCGTCGGCCATCCGGGCGGTCAGGCGCAGCATCTGGCTGCCGAGCGCAGCCACGAACACCGGCGGTGCGTCTGCCGCGGGGGGAGTGATCTCACCTCGCCCCACGACGGCATCGCCGCCGTGGGAGACGCGGCGATCGGTCATCAGCTTGGTCAGGATCGTCAAGTAGTCGCGCATGTGTGCAATGGGCCGGTCGAACGAGTAGCCCCACATGCCCTCGACCACCGGCTTGTGGGACGGCCCGATGCCGAGATCCAGCCGCCCGCCGATCACGGCCTGGGTCGTGAGCGCCTGCTGGGCCAGCATCATCGGATGCCGCGGGTAGGTGGGCACCACGGCGGTGCCGAGGCGGATGCCAGGCACGTTGCGGCCGGCCACGGCGATGGTGGTGAGCGCGTCATGACCGAAGATCTGCGGCGTCCAGTAGCGGCGGAAGCCCTGCTCAGAGGCCTCGCGAATGCTGGCCTCGAAGCGCTCCGGTGTGGTGTCGAATCCGAACAGCTCGATATGCATGCCCCGGAGCGTAACGGTGCGCTCGGTGGCGTGACTGGGTTCCCGTGCGGCTGCCGGAGGATTCAGGCGCCTGAGGTCAGGCGAAGGTGTCGAAGAGCTCTTCGAGCGCTTTGAGCTGGCCGCCGCTCGTGCTCGACGGCACCAGGATCGGCGTCTTGCAGCCCGCGTCGAACCATGCTTCGACGCCGTCGCGAACCTGAGAGGCCGAGCCGTACAGCGTGGCGTTCGACAGCCACTCGTCGGTCATCGCCCGGTTCAGCGCCTCGGTGTCGCCGGCAGCAATCGCCACCTCTGCTGCGGTCATCTCGTCGATCCAGCCCGCTTGCTTCCAGTAGTTGCGGTAGTTCGGCAGCGACACGTAGCCGGCGAGCGTCTTGCGGTTGCGGGCTGCTCCGGCGGCACGGTCGTCGTCGATGACGGTGGGGATCATGTTCCCCACGAAGAAGTCGTCGCGGCTCGCGGTGTCGCCGAGGTGGGCGACGGAATTCTGGAAGTCGTTGCAGCTCGCGTTCGCCCACACGGCCCCGGAACTGATCTCGGCCGACAGCTCGGCCATGCGCTGGCGCAGCGTGGCCAGCACGATCGGCGGCAGCTCGCCGTGCTGCGCTGACGCCGCCTCCATGGCTGCGATGTACTCGCGGATGTCGGCGAGCGGCTTGCCGGGCGTGATGCCGAGCCGTTCGTGTACCGGGCCGTGGGTAACGCCGATGCCCAGCCAGAAGCGTCCGCCCGAGATCTCGTGGATGAACGCAGCGGTCGAGGCCATGTCGACGGGGTTGCGGAAGTAGATCGGCTGCACCGAGGTGCCGAAATGGATCTCGTCGGTGACATGGGCAATGGCCTGGCACAGTGCCACCGGGTCGCCCATGGACGGGCAGTAGATGCCGCTGAATCCTCGTTGCTCGATCTCGGCGGCGATTTCCAGGGTGCGTTCACGGCGGCCGCGTACCGCCGCCAATGAGATGGCAGGCATGTTCATGCGGCGTTTCCTAGCAGACACACCCTGCTGACGCTGCGGGCTCGGCCGCGAGGGCTTCAGAGCGGTTTGCGGGCCACGAAGCAGTACAGCGGTGTGAAGATGCCCGTCTTGCCGCCGGCGACATAAGCGTCCGCGGTGCGATCCAGCAGCTTGGCGATCTCGGCGGTGCCTGTCGGCAGCACCCTGAGTGTTTCTGCGAGGCGCGCTGCCCCGATTGCAAGCTGTCGACCCACGGGTGTTCCCCGCAGGGTGTTGCGGCGTGTGCCGCTGCGTGCCTCCATGGGCTGGTACCACGGAGTGATCGACCCGTTCTCGGCGGCGCCGCGGTCCATGCCTTCGATGACTTCGAATCCCGCCGTCTCGAGTGCGCGGTTCACTTCTGCGAACGTTGCGATCCTCTTCAGTGCGATCCCGCGCATGAGTTCCTGCTCGATGTCCTGATGGCTCGCGTCATCAGCGTCGAACGTGTCGGTCAGGCACATCTCCTGGCCCCACAGCAGGGCACCCGGCTTCAGCACCCGCGAGATCTCTCGGAATGCGCCCACCTTGTCCGGTGCATGGCAGGTGGATTCGATGGCGTAGGCCCGGTCGTAGGTGCTGTCGTCGATGGCACCCATGTCCATGAAGCTGGTCTCCACGTAGTCGATCATGTCGCTGAGGCCCGCTGCGGCGGTCAGTTGCCTCGCCCTGGCCAGTTGGACTTCGCTGCTGTTGATGCCGGTGACGGTGACCCCCGCTTCTCTGACGACCGTGCGCATCGGTCCGCCGATCCCGCAGCCGACGTCGATGACTGACATCCCGGGCTGCAGGTCGAGCTTGTCGATCATCAATCGCTGATGGCGGAGCTTGGAGTCGTCCAGGCTCTCGTTGGGAGACAGCGGCGCGAAGTGGAGGGATTCGCCCCAGCCGTACACCATGAGATGGCTGCAGATGTCGTAGTACTCCGTTGCCGTCTCGGCATGGTCCAGGCGGTCGCTGTCGCCCGGGGCCGATGTCTCATCGAGCCGGCCGTTCAGCTTCGCCACCCGGGCGCGAAGATCCGAGTCACGGTATGACGCCCTGAGTCCCCGGGCGACCTGCCAGATGCTGCTCACCGGGTGGAGCCTAAGAGGCAGAACCAGCAGCGGAGGCCGTGGCGCGCATCGGCAGCGCCAGCAACCCAAGTGCGATGAGGCTCGTCACGGTGACCAGCGCAATCGCGGGCTCGAAGCCGGCGGCATCGATGATGAAACCGCAGACCGCCGGGCCGGCGAGCGCACCGACGCCGAGACCCGTGTAGTAGATGCCGACCACGCCGCCGAGGTTCTCCACCCCGTACCAGTTCGCCAGCACTTGCGGCGTAGCGGTGACCCACACCGCCCAACCGACGCCGTGGGCGACAGCGCTCACGATGAGCACTGCCGGCTTACCGCCTGAGATCCACCAGATCGCCAGCGCAACGGTCATGCTGGCGAATGCGGCACGGCACAGCCACATCGGGTCGAAGCGGGGGCCCAGCGCACCGCAGACCAGGCGGGCGACCACGCTGGTTGCCCCCGAGATACCGATGAGTGCCGCCGCCAGCGCTGGCGCAACACCGGCCTCGATGGCGTAGTCGTTGTAAAACGCGACGGGGGCATAGAAGCCCGGTCCGATGGCCACGACGGCGGCGAAGAACACTCCGAACCGGCGCGAGCGCACCAGCACGGCGACACGGATGAGGCGGGCAGGCGGCATTCGCACGCGGTCGCCCCGGGTGGCTGACCAGCCGATGGCGACGAAGGCCACCGCTGCGAGCACGACGTAGGCCCCGCGCCAGCCCAGTTCTGAGATCAGGAGATGGCTTGCCAGCGGCATCACCAGAGTGCCCGCACCCACACCGGCCAGCAGGAACCCCATGGCCGCTGGGCGCCGGCGCTCGCTGAAGCTGCGGCCGATGAGACCGATCATGGACGGGTAGCAGAAGCCGGTGGCCATCCCGACGAGCACCCCGAAGGCGGCGTACGTCTGCCACAGGGCGTCAGCAGCGGCGGTCAGCAGCAGGCCAGCGGACATGGCGAGCGCGGCGATGGCGACGAGCAGTCGGGCACCGAAGCGATCGCCAATGCGGCCCCCGATGGCGCCGCCGGCGTAGTAGGTGCACACGGCGGTGGAGAACAGGGCGGCCACGGGCCCGGTGGTGGTGCCGAGGTCGTCCGCAATCGGTGTCAGGAACACGCCGAACGAGAAGAGGATGCCGAAGGTCACGAAGTTGGCGGCGAATGCCGCTGCCGCGACCGACCATCGGGTCGCATTCTCCGCTGGCTCCCCGGCGGACGGCAGGCTCGCTGTGTTGGACACTCAGATGCAAGCCTGCCCTGTCAGTACGGTGGTCCGCAGATCGGTCGATGCCCGTGAACGACGACATTCGCTTCGAGCCAGATGAGCGTCCGCCGGCGCTGCTGACACTGAACGTCGCGCTGCAGGGAGCGGTGCTGATCGTCACCAACGTGGTCACGTTCATTGTGATCTACGCTGCCGCTTTCGACCCCGGCGCCTTCGACTCTGGCGGCAGTTACGCCGAATGGGCGGTGGTCGGTGCGCTGATCGTGGCTGGCGTGCTCACCGCACTCCATGCGTCACGCTTGGGTCCGGGACACCTCCTGCTGTGGGGTTCGGGCATCCCCTTCATGGTCCCGTGCATCCTCGCCGTCGAGGCGGGCGGCCCGGCGCTGGCCGCGAGCTTGGCGGTGACCTCGTCATTGCTGCAGCTGGCCATGGCCGCGGGGCTCGCACGGCTGCGGCGATTGATCACACCGGTCGTAGCCGGTGTGGCGTTCATGATGATCTCCCTGTCGGCCATGCCGATCGCCATGCGGCGGATCAGCGACGTGCCCGACGGCGCATCTGAGCTGGCCGGCACTGCCGTGGGCGTGATCACGCTGGTGGTGGCCGCGCTGGCGATGCTGCGGGCCACCGGGCTGTGGCGTCTGTGGGCGATGCCCATCGCCATCGTGGTCGGCTGCGCCGGATCTGTCGCCTTGGGCACCTACGACGGCCAGCCGGCACTCGACGCCCCGTGGCTCGACCTCCCCGATGTGGGCAGCTGGCCCGGCTTCGCCTCCATCGCCGATGCGGACTACTGGTCGCTGCTGCCGGTGTTCCTGGTGATCAGCGCCGTGGTGGCGGCCCGAGCCACCAGTGAAGGCGTGTCAGCGCAGGAGATCTCCCACCGCACGGCTCGCGCTGTCGACTTCCGCGGCGTGCAGCGCACGGTCGGCGTGGGTGGCCTGGCCGTGTTCCTCTCGGGAATCGTCGGCACCTTGCCCGCTATCTCCTACCTCCCGGCCACGATCTCGCTGCTCAGCTTCACCCGAGTGGCGGCTCGGCGGGTCGGGCTGGTGATGGGGGCGATGCTGATCGCGCTGGCGCTGCTGCCCAAGGCAGTCGCTGCGCTGATCACCATTCCCCGGCCCGTCAGCGGGGCGTTGCTGATGGCGATCTTGGGGTTGCTGTTCATCGAAGGGGTGCGAGCGGTGACGCGCGATGGCCTGAGCCGCCACCGTGGCTTCATCGTGGGTCTGTCGCTCTCGGTAGCGGTCGGCTTGCAGAGCCAGCCGAGTTTCCTGGAGCTCCTCGGCGGCCCGATCGCGGCGCTCTTGGGCAACGGCGTGCTCGTGGGCGTGGTCGTCGCTGTGCTGCTCACCAGTGTGTTCGAGATGACGAGCGCTCGGCGTCAGCGATTCGAGACGGTGCTGGACCAGCCGGCCTTCGGCGAACTCGACCGCTTCTTGCGCACGCTGGGTGACGGCATGGGATGGAACAGCGCGTCAGTCGAGCGCCTGCGTGCTGCCGGGGAAGAGACGCTCACGGCGATGATGCAGCTGCTCGAGGACAATCCGGGTGACGCGCCGCCGCGAGTGGTGCTGAACGCCCGCCCCGGCACCGGGTCGGTCGAGCTGGAGTTTCTGGCGCTGTTCTCCGAGGAGAACATCGAAGACCGTATCTCGTATCTCAACGAGCAAGCCTCCACGCCTGACGTCGGCGACCTCTCGTTCCGCCTGCTGCGGCTGCACGCCGCCGCTGTCCGCCACCGCAGGTACCACGGCATCGACGTCGTCACCGTGGAGGTCGAGGGCTCGGCGTCCTGATGCTGGCGCGCCGGCCCGTCCGGTGGCCGGCGGGGCGTCGAATAGCGTGCGTGCATAAATCTGCACACTCACCGGAAAGGGGCGGCAGGCATGAAGGGCTACGTCGTCATCGACAACGAGATACTCGATCCCGAGGCCTTCTCGGAGTTCGCAGCGAAGGTTCCTGAGGCGGTGGCTGCCTATGGCGGCCGGTTCATCGTGCGTGGCGGCAACCCGGAGGCCATCGAGGGGGACTGGGCACCGGACCGGCTCGTCATCATGGAATTCGACAGCCGTACCCAAGCCAGCGCATTTGCCGCCTCGGCCGAGTTCGCTGCTCTCGCTGAGCTTCGTGGCCGCGCGCTGAAGTCCAGGCTGCTGGTCGCCGAGGGCTACGACCCCGCCTGAACCGCCATCCGGCCCGTCCCGATTCGCTCGCGGGGACGGCCGGTACCCTCACAGCTCTTCGATTCGTTGGGGCTGTAGCTCAGATGGCAAGAGCACCTGCTTTGCAAGCAGGGGGTCACGGGTTCGAGTCCCGTCAGCTCCACCATGGCCGACTCGCAGGCGCCGAGGCTGCTGGCGGGGGGCAACCCGCAGATCCCCAAGGGTGACGGCGACGGCCCGGTGCAGGCCTATATCGAGGCGATGCCGGAATGGAAGGGCGTCATCGCCCGCCAGCTCGATGACCTGATCGAGCGTGTGGTGCCAGACGTGCGCAAGGCGGTTCGATGGAACTCGCCCTTCTACGGCGTTGAGGGGCGCGGGTGGTTTGCGAGCTGTCACGCGTTCACGCGCTACGTCAAGGTGACGTTCTTGAATGGCGCATTGCTGCAGCCGGAGCCGCCCGGATCGGGCAAGGACCCTGATTCGCGCTGGGTGGACATCGGCGAGGACGAGTTCGACGACGCGCAGATGGAGACGTGGATACGTCAGTCTGCGGCCGCGGACGGCTGGCACGGCTTCTGAACGCCGGCCGGCTGAGAGTTCGCGGCCGGGCCTGCCAAGTGTCGGCGCTGGCCTCAGGCGGCGATGAGACCGGCGACGGGCCGTGAGGGCTGCCGGTCCATGACGCCTGCCAGAAACTGTCTGGCGTCGTCGAGCCGGTCTGCCTTGACGTAGGCAGCCAGCAGCGTGTTGGTCATCAGGTCTCGCTGTGCCCGGCTGCCGCCGATGCGGACCACCTGGGGAATCAACGGCTCGAGGATGTCGATGACCGTCCCCCACTGCTCGTCGACGAATGCGCCATAGGCCCGGGCCAGCGCTACGCCGGTGTTCCCGGCGGGCAGGCGGCCTGCTTCGCCGAGGTCGTGCAGTTGCGAGATGGTGGCCTGCAGCTGTTCGGTCTCGCCGAGCACGGCGTACACCAGGCCGACGTGGGCGTCCACGAACACCATCGGCTGCGGGAATCGCTCTTCGTAGAACTCACGCACCCGCTGCCAGATCTCACGGTCGCGAGGCTGGCCTGCCAGGTCTGAGCGCCACATGAACGATGAGGAATCCGAGAACACCGTGATCGGCGGGCTGGCGGTCTCGCCGGGCAGGCAGTTGTAGCGAAAGGCCTGCCATGCATCGTCATGACGGCTGACCGCCATCAGCACGAGCGCGTAGTGCCACCAGATGTGGCAGTGCAGCACGCTCGCCCGGTCGGAGCGGGGGAGCCATCCGTCGAGGAACTCGACCGCTTCGTCGTCGTCGCCGGCTTCGAAGAGCGCGTGCACCAGCGTGTGGGCGCCGTGGGGAGTCGCCGGCCGCTGTTCGAGCGCACGCTCGGCGAGCTTCCGGCCCCGGTCCCACTGCCCGGTTTCGATGAGGGCGAAGGCATGCACCGTGGCGAACCACCAGTCGTCGCCGTAGTGAGTGGCAAGCGGCTCGAGGAGCGCGAGCAGCTCGGCTTCCCTGCCGATGCGACCGCTGAATCCGATGGCGCCGAACACACCGCAAGCGGGTGCGAGGGCGAACGCATCCCGTGGGTAGTCGATGATGTGGCGGCGGATGAGTTCGAGACCTTGGGGGACTTGGCCTCTGACCAACTGGCGGACGATCTCGACGTGCTGCTGCTCCCTGACGGTCGCCCCGTGGCTCAGCCGGACGGCTGCCTCCGCAGAAGCCCGAGCTTCGGCGGGTCGCACGTAGAGCTGGTGCTGGCGGGCCAGGGCGGCATGGGGGAGCGCGAAGCCTGGATCTGCTGCGATCGCCGCCGACAGGCAGTCGTCGACGCCGGCCTCGGCGGACAGCATCCGATCGATGCCCTCGACATAGGAGTCACGCGCGCTGGCAGACGAGGTACTGAGTTCGAGGCCGTAGCGGTCGTCCATGCGTTTCGCCTCCGGCGTTCCCGATGTCCGCGAACCGGTCGCCTATCGGGGCTGCGTCAGACCACCGCCAGCGACCAGACGAGCGGGAGACCGGATCCGAGCTCGGTCCATTCGGCATCGCTGGAGACCTGCCACACCTCGCCGGTGTCGGTGCCCACGAGCACGCCTCCCACGTTGTCGGGATCGGGGATCAGACCGTGGAAGTTGACCGGCGACGGCGAATGGGCCACGTCGCAGAGCGACCGCCACGACTGCCCCTGGTCGTCGGTGCGGTACAAGGCCGCGAGGGCGCCCTGTTCGTCCTTGTAGTGGGAGAACGCGGTGGGGGCGCTGGCGACGGTGACGCTGTAGGGGTCTCGACGGTCGATGCACAGCGGCCGCGAGTACCGCGGCGTGATGCCCTTCCAGACGTAGTCCCAGGTCTCGCCGTAGTCGTCGGATCGGAACACTCCTGCATTGCCCTCGAGTTCTTCGGCGACGCCGTCGAAGCGGCCGTAGCCGGTGCTGACGAACAGCACGCCCGGCTCGGCGGGGTGGGCGAACATCATGTGGATGTCAGGGTTGTCGCCGGGAAGGTCGACCTTCCAGCTCTGGCCGCCGTCTGCGCTGCGGGCCACGCCGCCCACCTCGACCCCGACCCAGATGCGATCTGGATCGTGCTCGTCGATGACCAGCGCACGGGCGCGCCCCGGCTCGGGCGGCTCGATCGGCACGCACCAGCGTG
This sequence comes from Acidimicrobiales bacterium, assembly GCA_965116715.1. Classification (GTDB taxonomy): domain Bacteria; phylum Actinomycetota; class Acidimicrobiia; order Acidimicrobiales; family Poriferisodalaceae; genus Poriferisodalis. The sequence continues at coordinate 2,243,216 of OZ220724.1, read as the reverse complement.
CCGCCTCAGGCAGGGCAGCAAACGCCTCGATCTCGGACCACGTCGCCCCGTGGTCGTCGCTGCGGAACAGCGCGGCGGGCTCGGTGCTGGCGTACAGACGGCCGTCGCCCGCAGCTCGTATCTGCCACACGTCGCGGCCCTCGAGCTGTGGCCCGGCCCAGGTATGGCCCCCGTCTTCGCTGGTGAACAGCCCCCCGGCCGACCCCGCGAACAGGCGGCCGCCAAGGTTGACGAGGTCACGGACGTGGCGAACGTCGAGCGTCTGTGTGGAACCCCCGCCGTCGATGACGAAGACGCCTCTGGTGGTACCCGCAAGCAGCTGACCCTTCATGCCGCCACCCTAGATCGCACACCGAAATGGCGGGTTCGGACTCGGTCAATCCTCCCCAGGATCGCTGTGCGCCCGTTCCCTGGGATCATCCAGGGTGACGGTCCAGCCGGAGCCAAGTTCGATATCGAAGCGGCGCTGGAACATTTCCAGCAGCATCGGGGCGGGAAGGACGCATTCCGCGCAGGCGTCATCGGGTATGTGGAGCTGAAGTGTGACGTGTTGTGCCGCAACGGAGGCAGTGAGGTCGGCTCGATCTGCGCGTAGGACGGCGGCAAGTGCTTCGACGACGTCGGCGATGCCGGAACCGGTTGCCGGCGTTGCCGGTGTGTGGGTGCCGGCCGGTTCGCAGTTGCCGGGCGACGGAGTGTCGACAGCAGCAGGCCGGCCGTCAGGCGCCGGTTGAGTGTCGGCGGGTTGGACATCCGCGGGCTGGGCTCGGGCGGTGGTGAGCAGGCCCAGCACGGTGGGGGTCACGGCATCGGCAAGCGCCATCGCCTCAGCCTGGGTCAGGCTGCCGATCGGGTGCGGCACGGTGGCGATCGGGTAGTCGGCACAGCCCTGCAGTTCGGCAATTGCCTCGCCCGTGGCAGCGAACGGCTCGGTCAGGATCGCTGCCGCAGGCACACCCAGCGCTTCGAAGTGCACGGCGTCGAGCACACTGCTCGACGAGCAGCTGCCTCAGTCGCCGATCGCGGCGATGATCGCCGTGACGTCGGCTGCCAGCGCCTCCACTTCTTCAGGTGCCGCAGGCAGGTTCGCCGTCGATTTCACCAGCAGCACCGAGTTGCGGGCGCCGTGGGAGTCGATCAGGTTCTGGGCGACCCGACCCAGAATCCGCCTGGCGTGAGTCTTGCCGTTGCTCACCAGCCCCAGCACGGCACCGTCCAGCGATGCCTGGCGCGGTGCAGCCATATTGCTGCCACTGGCGACGGTCAGCGTCGGATCGACCAGCGTGATCGTCATGGCGTGAGTATCTCCTGGGTGATGAGCGGGACACTGCGGTCGCGGCTCCAGGTGGGGAAGAACGACGAGTGGCCGCCGGCATCGCCGCCGCCGACCATGAGCGCAATGTCGTCGGGACACGTCCCGCGGGGAACCGGGATGTCCTCGTCGCCCGGCTGCACCTGTGGGTCGGTTTCCATCCACTGCGTGGGATGGAAGCCGGTGACGTTGCCGGCTGCTTCTACCTTGCCGCCGCGCTTCACGTCGGCATAGGTCCGGGTGGCGTGGCTGAACAGGTACTCCTGCACCTGTGCACGGCTCCAGCCGGCTGCAGCGATCTTGCGGGCGTGCTCCGGCGCGAACACGATGAGGGACCGCCCGGAGCTGAGCGATCCGAGCGCCGACATGGTGTCGGCGAAGGTGCCGAGCAGGCCTTCGGGATCGGGCGATGCGTGATTCAGCACGTTGTGGCCTGACTCGGCGGCCATGACGGTGACCGTGCTCTCGCCGGGCGAGTAGCCGAGCGACACGTGGTAGGGCTCCCACGGACTGGAGGCCTCGTCCTCCCCGAAGCACATCGCATACTTGCCCGCCCAGCCCTGGGTGCTCTTGTCGAGCTTGCCGGGGATGGCGGCGAGGCAGTTCCGCAGCACCAGCCGCACCGCGCGACCGATGGTGGCGTTGGCCCGGAAGCCCGGGCCGAACAGATTCTCCTTGTAGTGGATGCCGATCTCGTCACGGATCGGACCGTTGACGGCGATGAGGATGGCGCCGCCGCCGGTGCTGGCCGACACGGCGTGCAGCTCGAATGCAGACGTGCCGATGGCGGCGAGCACTGCGCCGACGACCGGGAAGTACTCGGGCCGGCAGCCGGCCATGACCGCGTTGGCAGCGGCTTTGCGAGCGGTGACCTCGAGGCCACGGGCGGGCTCGCGCAGCAGCACATCGTCGGCGTCCCACACGCCCCCGGCCACCATGGCGTCCACCAAGGGCTCGGTCGGCGGCACCACCGGCAGACCGTCGGTCCAGCCGGCGTCGTAGCAGGCCTCGATGGCGTGCAGCGTGTCGGCCGCCTCGATGTCCCTGCTCGATGTCATGGTCTGCCGTTGACTCGGTTGCGCGCGTCCGAGGCTATGGGACCTCTCGGCCAGAGTCCGGTCGGGGTCAATGGTGGTGGCGGCGTCGGCGCGGCCGCCGGCGTACCAAGCGTTCGTCGAGGGCTGTCTTGGGGTTGAGCACCACTTCGACGGAAGGCGGCGCTTCCTCGCCGGCGAGCACAGCGACCATCTTGGCGGTGTGCTCCGGCGTGCTGCCACAGCAGCTGCCGATGATGTCGACACCCGATGTGTGGGCGCGGTGTGCATGCACGGCCAGCAGTTCGGGCGTGCCGTCATAGACCAAGGCGTCCTTGCGCCACACCGGCACCCCGGCGTTCGGCTTCGACACGGTGAGCGTGCCGCTGCCGACGTTGGCAATGGCGATGACTGCCGCCTCGGTGTCGGGCACGTTGTTCCCGCAGTTGGCACCGAGGGCCGCGAGCTGCAGCGCCCCCAGCCGGTCGACCAGCTCCCTGGCGGTGACGCCCATCATCGTGCGGCCGGCGGTGTCGAAGCTCATGGTGGCGGCGACGGGCAGGTCGCACGCCGAGCGTGCACCCCGCACCGCAGCCTCGATCTCGTCGAGGGCGCTCATGGTCTCGATCCACAGCAGATCAACGCCACCCGCCGCCAACCCAGCAGCCTGCTCGGCGAATGCGGCTTCGCACGCACCCGCCTTCATGGTGCCGAGGGGCTCGAGCAGCTCGCCGGTGGGCCCCATGGAGCCGGCCACGAGCACCTCGCGCGCTGAGCGTTGCATCTCTGCGTCGGCCTCGAGCCGGCCGATGTGCGCGGCGGCCCGGTTCAGCTCGTCCACCTGGCCTTCGAGGCCGTGCAGGCTCTGCCGGTAGCAGTTGCCGCCGAAGCTGTTGGTCACGATCAGGTCTGCACCGGCCTGGAGGTATCCCCGGTGGACAGCTCGCACCTCATCGGGGTGGCTGAGATTCCATTCCTCCGGCGACCACCCTGCCGACAGCCCAGCCGCGAACAGCTGCGTGCCCATGGCGCCGTCGGCCACCACGTAGCCCTTGGACATCACCAGTGCCATCAGTGTCGTTGTCATTGGTGAGTGAATCTTCTCATTGTGCAAGCATTCCTCCAAGCGATTTAGGGGGCAGGCCATGGACGAGGTGACCTACGAGGTTGACGGGCACGTGGCGACGATCACGCTGAACCGGCCCGACAAGCTCAACGCGATGACCGACGGGATGTACCAGGCGATCGGGGCGGCGCTGCTGGCATCCGATGCCGACCCGGCCGTGCGGTGCACGATCGTCACCGGGACCGGCCGGGCGTTCACCTCAGGTCATGACCTCGGCGAGTTCGCCGACCGCGAAGCCTGGATGCCGTGGCGCCCGGACCGGTTCGACATCGGGCTGGAAACTGCCAAGCCCACGATCGCCGCCATCCAGGGCTATTGCCTGGCGGGCGGCCTGGAACTGGCGCTGTTCTGCGACATCCGGGTCTGCGACGACACCGCCCAGTTCGGCTGCCCGGAGGTGCGTTGGGCGATCCTGCACGGCTACGGGGCGCTGCGGCTGCCGGGGTTGATCGGCTCGTCGGATGCGATGCGGCTGCTGCTGACCGGCTCGTTCATCGACGCTGCCGAGGCGCTGCGCATCGGGCTCGTCAGCGAGATGACTGCTCCAGAAGACCTGCAGTCGACCGCCCGCGGCATCGCCGATCAGATCACCGCCAACGGTCCCGCCGCCATCCGCATGACCAAGGAAATGGCCCTGCGCGGCCGCGAGATGCCGTTGGCCGACGGCCTGCGGCTCTACCAGGAATACACCCGAGCGGCATTCGCCTCTGCCGACGCCAAAGAGAGTCTGCGCGCCTTCGCCGAACGCCGCGATCCCGACTACGGCGACTAGGAGCTGCGCGTCGGCGCCCGAGCCGTCCGCGGGCCCGATCGCATGGCACGGTGAGTCGGAGCGGCCCGCACCAGACGCAGCCAGCGGCGGCTGTGCGGCGCCCTCAGTACGATCCGGGACCGCCGCTGCCGACGGCTGCTCAGGGGTGACGTGCGAGGCATTCGGGTTCTGGATCTGAGCGATGGGCGTGCAGGCGCGTACTGCGCCCGGCTGCTCGCGCACACCGGCGCCGACGTCGTGGTGGGCGAGCCGCCCGAGGGCTCGCGTCTGCGGCAGGCACGTGTGGTCGACACCGATGACGGGCCGATCTCGGCGGCGTGGGAGTACCTGCGCGCCAACACGGCGAGCATCGTGGTCGGTCCTGGGACGTCGCTGGCTGGGCTGGCCGGCGATTTCGACGTCGTAGTGCTGGACGAGCAGGGCGATCTGACTTCGGCGCACGCGGAGATCGCAGCGGCCCGTGCGACGCATCCCCGGCTGGTTGCAGCAGCCATCACCCCGTACGGCTTCACCGGACCGAAGTCGACATGGCGGGCCGGTCCGCTCGAGCATTGGGCGCTGGGCGGGCACATGAGCCTCAATGGCGAGCCTGACCGGCACCCGCTGCCAGGCGGCGGTCCGTGGCTGACGCACCTCGTCGGCGCGACCGCGGCGATCGGCATCGGGGCAGCACTCGTCAACGCCGCCACGACCGGCCGCGGCGATCTGGTGGAAGTGTCCGCGCTGGAAGCGCTGGCCAACGCTCACCAATGGAGCTTCAGCCTGTACACCCACAACGGCGTCACCAAACAACGTTGGGGGAACCGCTTCGGCGAGCAGCACCATCCGCTGGCGCTGTATGAGTGCATCGACGGTTGGATCTGCATCGCTGCCGTGTCGATCCACCAGTGGGAAGGCTTCTGCGTCGCCATGGACCAGGTGGAGCTGCTGGCCCGGGATGACTTCTATGTCCCCGCCGTTCGGTTCGACCACGCCGATGAGCTGGACGAGATCATCGCCGCCTGGGCCGCCACCAAGACGGTGGCCGAAGCGGTCAGTGTCCTGCAGGACCACCAAGTTCCCTCCGGGCCGGTGGCGAGTCTCGACGACATGCTGGCCAGCCCGCAGCTCGCCGCACGCGGTTTCTGGGCACACCTCGCCGGTGCCGACACTTCGACCGACGGTGTCCGCCAGAGCGAATCCGGCGCTGGTGGCGGGCCAACTGCCCGGCTGCCCGGGCCGCCGGCGCACATCGAAGGTGTGACGCCGCGATTCCGGCGTGCGCCGGCACTCGGGGCAGGCCGTGACGGCACAGCGCCGGACGCCAGGAGTTGGCCCGCTGGCGTCAAGCCGCTCGCTGGCGTGCGGGTGGTCGAATTCACGATCGCCTGGGCAGGACCGCTGGTGTGCCGGATGCTCGGCGACCTCGGTGCCGATGTCATCAAGATCGAGCACCCCACGGCACGGGGCCTGGCGATGCCGCCCGCCGAGATGATCCTGGCCGAACGCGGCGGCTGGGAATGGGGACAGCTGCCCGGCCCCCTGTCCCGCAACGGCATCTTCCTGAACAACGATCCCGGGGACGACTGGTTCAATCGACTCGGCCACTGGAACAAGATGAACCGCTCCAAGCGTGGCCTCTGCCTGGATCTGAAGGCATCCCAGGGGCGCGATGTGCTGCGCCGATTGGTTGCGACAGCGGACATCGTGGTGAACAACTACAGCCCTCGCGGTGTCCGTTCGGCGGGCATCACGCCCGCGGAGCTCCGCGAGATGAATCCCGGCATCGTGACGCTGGATATGTCCGGTTTCGGCGCCACTGGCCCCGATGCCGAGCGCATCAGCTGGGGACCGGTGCTGGACGCTGCCTCGGGCCTGGCATCCACGACCGGCTACCCAGACTCCGGCCCGTACAAGCAGGGCATCGCATTCCCCGATGTCGTCGGCGGCCTGCATGGCACCGTCACTGCACTGGCGGCACTGTGGCAGCGCTGGGGCACCGGAGAGCCGGTCGCGGTCGACCTGTCACAGCTCGAGACGGCGATCAATGTCGCAGGAGACCAGTTCGCTGAAGCTTCGATGCGCCCGCCGGGCGCGGCGCCGCTCAGTCGCAACGGAGCGCGTGCTCGCGATGCTGCACCCGCCGGCGTGTACCGGTGCCGCGGCGACGATGCCTGGCTAGCGCTGACCGTGGAGGATGACGCAGCGTGGAAGTCGTTGGCTGCGCTGCTCGGCGACGCTGAGTGTCAGCCCCAGTGGAGGACCGGCACGGCCCGCCACGCGGATCATGACGCCATCGACGTCGTCATAGAGCGCTGGACGCAGTCGCGGGACAAACATGATGCCGCCGCCGAGCTGCAAGCAGCGGGCATAACAGCCTCAGCAGTTATGACGATCGCCGACATCGTCAACGACGATCACAGCGCCGCCCGCGGGTTGATGGTCGATCACGCTCGTCCGGGCGAGCAGCCCCAGCTCTTCCCCGGCCTGCCATTCCGATTCGACACGACGCCGGCCGCTCTCAGCCCGCCTCCAAGACTGGGCCAGCACAACGACGACATCCTGGCCGAGCTCGGCTACACACCAGCCGAGATCACCGCTCTCTACGACAGCAACACCATCGCCACCACCCCACCCGCCTGAGAGCACCACGGCAAGAGCACAGATGTCACAGCTGCAGAGGGCTCAAGCCATGGTGAGGCCGCCGCTGACGGACAGGGTCTGACCGGTGATGTAGCCGGCCTCCTCGCTGCACAGGAACACCACAGCTGCAGCCACTTCGTGCGGCTGGCCGATGCGCTTCATCGGCACCGCCCGGGCCATCGCCCCGATGATCTTGTCGCTCGTGTCGGTGGCAGCGGCGATCTCCTCCAGCAGCGGGGTGTCCGTCGGACCAGGGCAGACCACATTCGCAGTGATGCCGCGGCGGGCCACTTCACGGGCAATGGTCTTGGTGAACGCGATGACGCCGCCTTTGGCTCCTGCGTAGACCGCCTCGCCCGACGAGCCCACCCGGCCGGCATCGGAGCCGATGTTCACGATCCGTCCGAATCCCGCTTCGATCATGGCGGGCAGGCATCCATGGGTCACCCGCAGCGGCCCCTTGTAGTTGATCTCGATGACGCGTTCCCAGAAGTCCTCATCAGTGGTGACGAACGGTTTCAGCACATCCCAGCCGGCGCAGTTCACAAGGATTTCGACCGGTCCGAGCTCGTCCACCGCCGCCAGCAGGCCGTGGGCCACTGCATCAGAGTCAGCCACATCCATCTCGACGGCGACCGCAGTGCGGCCCTCGGCGTTGATCATGGCTGCCGTCTCGGTGGCCTCGGGCACCCGCAGGTCAGCCACCGCCACTTTCCGGCCGGCGCGGGCCAGGCCACGGCAGATCTCACGGCCGATGCCTCTGCCGCCGCCGGTCACCAGGGCCACCCGGTCAGCGTTGCCGTTGTCGGTCACGTCGTCTCCGTTCGTCGGTTGCTGCGATTGCAAGCTGCGAGCCGTCGCTGCCGCCGCCCGCGCCGGTCAGCGTCTCGCTGCGGGTTCGCTCAGGAGCGCGTGGCCTGTGCCACATCGCCCCACTTGTGGACCATGTCGGGGTCCTTGCGGATCTGTTCTTCGGCCAGATACATGACCACCCGGGCCGCCGTGCCGGCGTAGCGGTCCTTGAGCCGATCGGCCATCTCGTTCCAAGGGGCCACGAGCGCGAAGTGCTCGAGCATGTCGTCAGTGATGCAGTCGGCCATGCCGGCGATGTCGCCGGCGGCCATGCGGTCCCGCAGAGCAGAGGTGACTCCCTCATACCCCAGGTCGGTGAATTGGAATGAGTAGTTCGGCGTGGTGCCGTAGAAGGCGATCTGCGTCTTGGCTCGGCGAACGAGCGGCGCCAGCTCGTCACCGGAGTCGCCTGGCGCGGCGAAGACCGGCACGATCAGGTCAATCTCGTCGACGCGGCGGCCTGCGCGTTCGGCGCTCCGAGCCACCTCGGGCAGCAGCCGCTCGCGGATGTAGTGCATCGTGTGCATCGGGTGGACATGCACGCCGTCGGCAACCTCGCCGGCTACCCCGTTCATCACCGGGCCGACCGATGAGATGTCGACCTTGATGTCGCCGTAGTCGTGGTTGCGCGGCGTCCACTGGGCCGGCAGCAGGCTGAGGTTGAAGAACTCGCCCTCGTAGCTGAGCTTCTCCTCCCGCCGGAATGCCCGCAGGCACGCCTTCACCGCTTCGGTGTAGTCGCGCATTCGCGCAGCCGGTCGATCGAACTCAGACGAGTAGCGCCGCACGATGTGACCCTTGACCTGGCTGCCGAGTCCCAGCCGGAAGCGGCCCTTGGTCTCGCCGGCGAGTTCCCACGCGATCTGGGCCGACACCATCGGGCTGCGCGGGAAGGCCACGGCGATGCCCGTGGTGAAGGTGAGGCTGGGCGCTGCCATGGCGGCCGCCGCGAGCTGCATCCACGGCACCTGTCCGGTCTCGGTGTAGAGCATCCCCGAGAAGCCGGCGCCCTCGACCTTGCGGGCCAGATCGGCGGCATCGTTCCAGCTCGACGAACCGGTCATCAGGTCGAATTCCACGGTGGGGCTCCTTCGGGCGTGGACACGAACCCGCTCAACGTAGCCCCCGCTGCCTGCTCGTGTTTCGGGTGGGCCGGGCGTAGCGCGGCACCGCTGGCATACGCTGCGGCGATGGCTGAGGGTGCCAAATATGACTGGCTGCTGCTGGGCGACGCGGTCGACCGGGCAGCGCGCATGTTCCGAAACCGCCCAGCGGTGGTCTTCGGCGACCGGCGCTGGACCTATGCCGACTTCGCTGCCGAAGTGGACCGCGTTGCCAAGGGGCTGATGGCGCTGGGCGCGCAGATTGGCGATCACGTGGCGGTGTGGATGACCAACCTGCCCGAGTGGCTGTGGCTGCAGTACGCCATTCCCAAGGTGGGCGGCTGCATCGTGCCGCTCAACACTCGCTACCGCACCGACGACGTGGCCTACACAGTGGCGCAGTCGGAGAGCCGGTTCATGATCTCCATCGATCAGTCCGGCCCAATCGACTACCGGCAGATGCTCTGCGAGGCCTATCAGGAGATCACAGCCGCCGGGCACCTCGAGCGGCTGGTGTTCACCGGCGCCGCCCGAGACGACGCCTTGGCAGATGCGATGAGCTGGGAGGATCTGCTGGCGGCCGGCGAGAGCGTCACTGACGCAGAGCTGGCCGAGCGTGCCGCCAGCGTGACCGTCGACGACCGCATGATGCTGGCGTACACGTCGGGCACGACCGGCCATCCCAAGGGCGTCGTGCACACGCACCGACCGCTGCGCAACAGCCGCGAGCGTTCGATGCTGCTGGGTCACACCGCCAACGACATCCACATGAGCTACCTGCCGCTGTTCCACCTGTTCGGCTACGGCGAGGTGTCGATACAAGCGGTGCTCACCGGCGGCTGCCAGGTGCTGTTCGACGTCTTCGACCCGGCGGCGGTGCTGGCAGAAGTGGAGGCACGGGGCGGCACGGTGCTGCACGGGTTCGACTCGCACTGGGGTGACCTGCTGCGAGCGCAAGACGAGCATCCCCGCGATGTGTCCAGCCTGCGCATGGGAACACTCGCGGCGGGCATGGAGTCGTCCACCCCCATCGCCCGGCGGGCACAAGAGGTGTTCTGCCCGACTATCTCGGGCTGGGGCATGAGCGAGTCGTGGGCGTTCGTGAGCTGCAGCCACCCGACGCACTCCGTCGAACAGCGCACCGAGGCCTCCGGCTACCCCATGGACGGCATCGAGTACCAGATCCGTGACCTCGCAACCGGCGAGGAATGCCCGCCCGACACGCCGGGGGCGCTGTTTGTCCGCGGCTACACCGTCATGGAGGAATACTGGCGCCGCCCCGAGGCCACCGCCGAAGTGCTCGGCGACGACGGCTGGCTCGACACCGGCGACATCGCACGGATGCGGCCCGACGGCCACGCCGTGTTCATCGGCCGCCACAAGGACATGCTGAAGGTGGGCGGCGAGAACGTCTCACCCGCCGAGGTCGAGGGCTACCTGCTCGAAGTAGACGGCGTGGAGCAGATCGCGGTGGTCGGCTACCCCGACCCCCGCCTCGTCGAAGTCCCGGTCGCTTTCGTCCAGCTCACCGCAACAGCCTCACCAGAGATCACCGGGGACTCGCTCATCGAACGCTGCCAAGGCCGCATCGCCAGCTTCAAGATCCCCCGCCACGTGATCTTCGTCAAAGACATGCCAGCCACGCCCTCCGGCAAGATCCGCAAGGTCGAGCTACGCGACTGGGCCCTGCGAGACCTCGGCGACCCCCATCACGCCTAGGGGCCAGAGAACGCCATGGCTGGAGCAACCGGCCCGCCGAGCGTGTGATCAGCGGCCTCTCCCATGGCACGCTCGCTCTCGCGGCTCTTGACCTCCGACCGGGCCACGACATGGTGATGCACCTCATCGGGCCCGTCGGCAAGCCGCAGCGTGCGCTGTGCATGCCACATGTCCGCCAGCGGGAACCACTGCGAGACACCGGCGGCGCCGTGCATCTGGATGGCCTCGTTGATGATGTCGCAGCACTTCTCAGGCACCATCGCCTTGACAGCGCTCACCCAGATGCGGGCTTCGGCATTGCCGAGGGTGTCCATGGCCTTGGCCGCGCGCAGCACCATCAGCCGCATGGCCTCGACCTCAATGCGGGACCGCGACACGATCTCCATGTTCTTGCCCAGGTTGATGAGCTTCTTGCCGAAGCCCTCGCGTGACAGGCCGCGGTCGACCATCATCTCGATGGCCTTCTCGGCGGCGCCGATGGAGCGCATGCAGTGGTGGATGCGACCCGGGCCCAGCCGCAGCTGAGAGATCTCGAAGCCACGGCCCTCGCCGAGCAGGATGTTGTCCCTGGGCACGCGCACGTCTTCGAACGTGATGTGCATGTGTCCGTGCGGGGCGTCGTCGGCACCGAAGACATGCATCGGGCCGAGAATGTTGACGCCGGGCGTGTCGATCGGCACGAGGATCTGCGACTGCTGCTTGTAGGTGTCCGCGTCGGGGTTGGTGCGGACCATGGTGATCATGATCTTGCAGCGCGGGTCGCCGGCACCTGAGATGTAGAACTTCTCGCCGTTGATCAGCCACTCGTCGCCGTCGAGCACGGCATTGGTCTGCACCTGCTTGGCGTCCGAGCTCATCACTGCAGGCTCGGTCATGGCGTAGGCGGAGCGGATCTTGCCTTCGAGCAGCGGTTCGAGCCACTGTTTCTTCTGTTCCGGGGTGCCGACACGCTCGATGACTTCCATGTTGCCGGTGTCGGGTGCTGAGCAGTTCAGGCATTCCGAGGCCAGCCGGTTCTTGCCCAGCTCGTTGGCGATGTAGGCGTAGTCCAGATTGCTCAGCCCTTCGCCAGTGTCCGCGTCTGGCAGGAAGAAGTTCCACAGACCCTGCTCGCGTGCCTTGGCCTTGGCACTGTCCAGCAGTTCGAGCTGACCTGGCGCCCAGCTCCAGCGGTCTTCGCGGTTCTCACCCATCCGGTGGAATTCCTCGGTGATGGGGTCGACTTCCTCGCGGATGAACGTCTTGACTGCTTCGTACAGCGGCTCGACCTCGGTGGACATCCGCAGATCGAAATCGTCCATGCTCGCGGACTTCAATGCTCCGCCAACCACAGCTGCTCCCCTCGTGTGCTTGCCAGCCGCAGGTCTGCTTCTGGCGCAGTGAACCCTAGCGAGATCGGTCCTGCGGCACCGGGCCGCGGCCTCGTCAGCCGAGCGCCTATCCCCTCCCGGAGCGGGGCGCGCCGGTACCGTCGGAGGCCATGTTGCAGTGTGTTCGAGGGATGTGCACCGAGATGGCCACCGCTGGGCTGGGCTACGACGTGCCGGGAACGAGGGCGTGGCTCTACGACCTCGACGCCGCCACCATCGCCGGCACCTCCCGCCAACGCGACATGGTCATGCCGCTGTGCCGGACCCATGCCGACCGGATCAAGGTGCCGGTGGGGTGGGAGCTCGATGATCAGCGGGCCCCCGAGCCAGAACCCGTCATGGCTCGGCCTGAGCCCGACGCGGAGGCCGGCGAGAGCCCCGAATCGCTCTTCCGGCCCCGGTCTCGCCCCGAACCCGCAGCCATGCCCGAGCCCGAACCGGCACCGCCGTCGCTGCTCGAGCGAGCCTTCCGGGCAGCACCCTCGCGCTAGAGCAGGCTCGCCTTGCGAGCGGCCGTCAGCACCAGTCGCCCACGGGGGTTCAAGCTCGCCCGGTAGCGAATCCCTTCGGCGTCCACCAGCACCAGCTCGTTGCCCTCGCTGGCGACCCGCAGCTCGACGCCGAGCTCTGCCGACAGCTCGGCCCGGCTGGCCTCCAGCGCAGCCCGCATGGCGCTGCGCCGCTGCGCCTCGTAGAGATCCATGTCGTACTCGACAAAGTCCCCCGGCTCGGTCCCAGAAGGCCGCACAGACAAACAATGACACAAGCGCCGTTAGCGTGATGGCGTGAGCCTGTGGCTGGCCGTGCCGCTCTCGCTGGTGTTCATCTACATCGTGTACCGGCTCGGCCTGCGAATGATGGCCACGTTCTCGAGACCCATCCCCCCGCCCCCGCCGCCGGGAGAGCTGCGACGGGTGCGGCTCACCTACCGGTGCAGCCTCTGCGGCACCGAGATGCGCATGACACGCGCGCCGGTGCAGCACCCCGAGCCGCCCCGCTGCTGCAGCGAGGAAATGGACCTCATCGCCAACGCTGACGAGTGAGCGTTCCCACAGGTTTTCCACACGCTGGGGAAAGTCACATGCGTGTGATTCGCAGCAGCTACCGCCAGCGCGTCGCCAGCAGGATGCCGACCAGGACGATGGCCAAGCCCACGGCAATCCACGTACTCGCGGGACTGCCCGGCAGCCAGCTCATGTAGTTCGCCACGATCACCGCAGTGCCGAGGCCGAGCAGCACCACGATCAGCCAGCCGAACCACGAGGCGCTCTGGGGGACATCGCTGCCGGTGTTGTGCTGCTGTGCGGGCGCGTTCTGCGGGCGCGTGCCCTTGGGCGTGATGCGGCTGGTTTTGCGGGGCCGGGCCATGACGGGTCAAGCTAGCTGTCGGGATCGGTTTGTTCGTCGCCATCGTCCGGGCTGCCCCCGTCAGACTCGGCAGCGCCGATGACCATGGTGATGGTGTCGTAGTTGACTCTGATGTCGGTACCCGGCGGGGGATCGAGCGAGATGACCTGCCCGTCTGCGGGGTCGCCGTCAGCGACCGACTGCGTGCGCCGCTCGACCGTGAAGCCCAGTGCAGTCAAGGCTGCTTCGACCCCGTCGGGATCGAAGGTCTCCAGTGCCTGCAGGCTGGGAACCGTCAGCACCGCTGGCGGCTTGAACATGTGGAGCACGACTTCGGAACCGGCGATGAGCACCGTTCCCGGTTCCGGACTGATGTCCCGGACGACGTTGGTGTTGACGTCGAGATTGGACACCTCGCGCGCGGTGCGCTTCACGGTGAAGCCGAGCGCCACGAGCTGGGCTTCGATCCGATCGGCCAGCGTCGTGCCGAAGTCTTCGAGAGCCGGCACCACCAGTTCCTCTGGCCCGTCGGACACGATCAGTGTGACGACGCTGCCTCGTTCCACCGGCTCAGCGGCATCGGGGCTGCTGCGGATCACCGTTCCGACGCTGAACTCGGTGGAGAACTCGCGCTCAACCCGATCGACGAGTCCTAGGCGGGCCAGCGTGACTCTGGCGTCGTCGATGGTCTGGCCGGCAAGGCGTGGCACCTCCACCTCACCCCGCCCCGCCGAGACGGTCAGCGTCACGATCGTGCCCGCCGGGCGCTGCTCGGTGCTCGGGATGCTCTGCTCGGTCACCAGCCCGATCGCCAAGTTGTCGTTGCGAACGTCGATGCGCTCGACGCTGAAGCCCGCGGTGACGAGCATGGCCTCGGCCTCTTCGTAGGTCCGCCCGACCACGTTGGGCAGCAAAATCAGCGTGCGCGGCGCGGCCGCGAACAGGGTGATCGGATTGTCGGGGTCATTCGGCTCGGCGAGCAGCAGCCCGGCACGCGGATTCTGCTGGAACACGACATTCTCGTCGACGTCGTCGCGTTCGGAGAACTCGATGCTGACGTGTTCGAAGCCGACGTCGGCCAGCTCTCGCTCTGCTTCGGTGAAGTGCAGACCCACCACGCTGGGCACCCGCAGCCGCACGTCGGAGGTGCTCTCGGGCTCGGTCACAACCCCCGATTCGCCGCGGTCGTTGACCAGCAGGAACACCAGCCCGGCGATGACCAGCAGCAAGATCACCAGCAGCGTGATCCACATCGGCGTGCGATCGGGCGGCTCCACTGCGCCCGGCGGCGGCCCCTGCGGGTACTGCGGCGCGCCGTATTGGTCTGCGCCGCCCCAATGGCGGCCGTATGGCGGCGGCGGAGCTGCGGGCGGTTGCTGGTAGGCGGGTGCCGCAGCTTGCGACGGTGCCGCGGCGGGCTCAGCAGCAGGTGTGTGCGCTGCTGCCTCGGGCGCGGCGGGCGTCACTGCGGGGAAGTACGCCGTGATATCGGTCGCTGCAGCATGTGTCGGCTGGCCCGCCCGGAACCTCAGCAGGTCGTTGCGCAGCTCGGCGGCCGAGCCGTAGCGCGCGTCCGGATCCTTGGCGAGCCCACGCAGGCAGATGGCCTCGAGCTCGTGAGGAACGTCGGCGTTGTAGCGCGACGGCGGGACCGGCGCTTCCTGGACGTGCTTGTAGGCGATGGCGACGGGACTCTCCCCGGTGAACGGCGGACCAGCCGTCAGCACCTCGTAGAGCACGACCGACAGGGAGTACACATCGCTGCGCGGATCGGCATCGAGCCCCTGCGCCTGCTCGGGCGACAGGTAGGTGGCCGTGCCCATGACCGAACCGGTGCGGGTCAGGTCGTCGTTCCCGCCGCCGAGCGCCCGCGCGATGCCGAAATCGGCCACCTTGACCTGGCCGGACTGGGTGATCATGACGTTGCCCGGCTTGATGTCGCGGTGCACGACGCCGTTGCCGTGGGCGAATGCAAGCGCAGCGGCGATGTCGATGGCGATGTCGGCAGCACGATCGGGATGCAGCGGGCCGTCGCTTCGGATGACCTCAGCCAGGCTTCGGCCCTCGACGTACTCCATCACGATGTAGTACGTGCCCTCGTGGTTGCCCCAGTCGTAGACGCCCACCACGTTCGGCTGGCTCAGGTTCGCGGCAGCTTGGGCCTCACGCCGGAACCGTTCGACGAATGACGAGTCGGTCGCGAACTCGGGGAACAGGACCTTGACGGCAACAGGCCGGTCGAGCAGGCGGTCACGGCCCAGGAACACCTCGGACATTCCGCCTCGCGCAATGCGGCTGAACAGCTCGTAGCGACCGCCGAAGATTGGGTTGTCGGTGTCTGCCATGAGCACGGGGCGGGTGATCGGGCCGTCGGGCCGTTGAGACGACTGCGAGGCGGTGGGGCTAGGGACGGTCGGGCTGCGGACCTGCTCGCAGCGCAAGGGCGGCTTCCGCTGCGGTCGCAGCGATCATCGTTGCCAAGGTACCGCCGCCTCGCGGGTCCCCGATGTCAAGACTGGCATCGGGCTCGATCAGCACCGCGACGGCAACCGTGGGCGCATCGGCTGGGGCCAGCAGCACCGCCCAGCCCCCCAGCCGTGCGCTGTCGCCGGTCGGATCGCCCAGCCAGCCGACTGCCGACGCCGCGGGAAGCTCGACGCCGTCGGCCGGCTCAAGCCTGATCGACGCTTGCTGCGCCTCCGCGATCATGCGCGCCAGCAACCCGGCCGCGTCGGCCTGTCTGAACAGGCGCCCGGCGTCGCCCGGTGTGCTCTCGACCGACGCATCGGGCGCCGACGCCTCGCCCTCGGTCGATCGGATGTCGACACGGTGCACGACATGGGGGCGCATCCGGATCCCGTCATTGACGACCGATGCGGCCGCCAGCGCCAACTGCAGCGGCGTCAATCGCACCCGTTCGACGTCGCCTTCGCCGATGCCGGGGTCGTCGGGGTCCGCCCCGTCCGGTTCGCCGGGCAGATCGATGCCGGTCGAACCCGGCTCCTGGCGTGCGCCCTCCAGCAGTTCGACACCCGCTCTGCTGAGCGACTCGCTGACTCGCAGGGTGTAGTGACGTTGGTAGGCGCGTGCCGCCGGGAGACCGGCAACCGCTCGATCAGCGCCGGACGCCGGCGAAACCAGCGCGCCAGGGTCAAAGCTCGGGCGCGACCACATCGCGACGACGGCACCGGTCGCCGGGTCGATGACGACGACGGCGCCGTCACGGTCGCCCAGCGCAGCACGTGCGGTGAGTTGCACGCCGTGGTTCAGGGTCAGCACGATGTCGCCCACTCGACCGCTGTCGGCGAACAGGTCGGTCAGCTCCCGCACAGCGATGCCGGTCGTCGTGCCTGACAGCTCGCTGTCGTAGCTGCGCTCGACCCCGCTGGCGCCGGCCTCAGCGCTCAGGTAGCCCACGATGTGCGCATAGAGCGGGCCGTGCGGGTAGGTGCGCAGCACTGGTCGGTCGTTCCTGTCGCCGGGGCTGATCGAAGGTGCAAGGGTCTCGCCGTCGAGGCTGGTGATCGCGCCGCGCGCGTTGCCGATGGCCGCCGCCGCTGAGCGCGTGTTGAGCTCGTGCCGGCGCAGCTCGCCGGCCGAGACGAAGCCGATATTGGTGAGCTGCACCAGCAGGACTGCGAAGCCGGCCGCGAGCGCCAGGGTCAACCGGATGACACGGCGATTCACGGGTCACCCAGCGAAAGTGGTTGTGGCTCGCCGTGAGGGGCATCGCTGGCATCGGAGATGGCGAGCAGCAACCCGACGGCGATGCAGTTGCCCACCATTGCCAATGGTCCGTAGGCCGCGAACGGCAGAGCCCCGACGGTGTGCGGCAGCAGCCGCAACACGCCGGCAACGGTCAGCAGTGCCTGCAGCCCGATGACTGACGTTGCAGCGGCTGCAAGAAGTCGGTGGGTTCGGTGCGCGCGCTGAGCGATGCCTGCGCCGATGCCGACGAGCAGCATGAACGCGGCGAGCAGTGCCGCGCCGCCCAAAATGCCGAGCTCTTCGGTAATGACGGCGAAGATGAACTCGCTGTGCGCTTCGGGCAGGTGCTGCGGCGCGCCGAGCCCGAGCCCCACACCGCTGATGCCGCCAGCGCTGATCGCAAAGGCCGCGTCGACGACCCCTGCTGTGTCGGCATCGATCCACGGATTCAGCCAATGGTGCACTTGTGCCGACAGCCGGTCATACACGGTGACCAGCACGCCGACGCCGAAGGCGAAGGTGACGAGGATCCCGTTGAGTGCCCTCGCACGTGTCGATCGGGGCGCGGTCGGCACGTCACTGCCGACGAGATCGTCCCCGTCGAGCCACAGCGGCAGCCAGGCCGCTGCAAAGACGATCACCGACGTTGCGAGGTCGGCGCCGATGATGAGCAACGCCCACGCGCCGACCGCCGCAGCGCTTGCCCCTGCGGCATGGCGGTGCGGAATGAAGCGGGGCCCGAGCCAGCGCGGTGCGGTCGCTGTCAGCCCGCAGGCAGCGACGACCACGACGATCTTGGCGAGACCGTAGGGCTGGACGCTCAGCAGCGACCCGACGTCCAGCCACTGGCGCGGCGGCTCGTACGCGCCGGCTGAGACATCGGCTCCGCCCGAGAAGCTGCCCGCGGCCAGAAGGGCCGCCGCGATGAATCCGCACGCGCCAGGTCGGCTCAGGAACCAGTCGAGCCGCTGCGCGGCGAGCAAGGTGCCGGCGATGGCTGCAAGTCCCAGCAGCACGGCGACTGCTTGTTCGGACGCCAGCCGGGCATCGATCCGCGCGACAAAAACCCAACCGATGCCCATGAGCAGCCCGACGATCCCGAGCAGCAACTCGTTGCTGCTTGGCGCCCACCGCTTGATCGCGATGCGAGCAGCCGCGCCGCCGGCCACGACGGCTGCCAGCCAGCCGGCGGTGGCCCAGAGCGATTCGGCTGTGTCCGCGGCGCCGGCGCCACCCCAGAACGAGTTCTGCTCCACACCGAGCGCGGTGACGGCAAATGTCGTGCAGACCACCACGCCCGCCATCGCGGCGAGCGCTGTCTCGGTGCGTCGTCGGACTCGCAGCGACGGATCCTCTCAGCGCGAGCGGGAGCGTCGCCAGCTGCGCCGCCTCGACGTGCGCTGGATGCTGCCGTCAGGCTGCGGGACGCCAGCTTGCGTGGGCGCCGGTGCCGGCTCGCTCGCGATCCCCTCGATGTCGACGTCGACCACCAGTGCCGTTGAGTTGTCGCGCCCCCCGCGGTCATTCGCCTGCCGCACGAGAGCACGTGCCACGTCCGACGGGTGCTCATCGATGTCGAGCAGTTCGGAGATGTCGGACTCGTCCAATTCGTTGGTGACGCCATCGGTGCACAGCAGGAATCGATCGTTGCCGGTGAGCTCGAGGATCCAGTCGTCGACTGTCACCTCGGGCTCCACGCCGATGGCTCGAGTCAGCGTGTTGCGCCGCGGATGGTCGGCGGCCTGCTCGACGGTGAGGTCGCCGGCCCGGATCATCTCGGCCACGAAATTGTGATCGATCGTGAGCTGGGTGAGTTCGCCCCCCTGGTAGCGGTAGACGCGGGAATCGCCGACGTTGACCAGGCTCCAGACACGACTGTCGTCTTGCTGCACCACGGCGATGGCGCACAACGTGGTGCCCATGCCCGCAAGATCCGCATGGGCGGTCGATCGGTGATGCACCACCTGGTTGGCATGGCGAACAGCCGCCAGCAGCTCGGCTGGCGTCGAGGGGGAGTTTGCGGCGACGGTCTTCACCGCGAGGCTCGATGCGACGCTGCCGCCGAGGTGGCCGCCCATGCCGTCGGCGACCACGAACAGGCCGATGTCGGCGTACATGGCGTCCTGGTTCTCGGCGCGGCGCAGGCCCCGATCCGACGCTCCGCCCCAGCGAATGCGCATCTGGCGGGCGGGCGCGCTCATAGCGGCCCAGTCTCGCGGCTTCGGGACACGGTCATGCGCTGACCTCGAAGACGGTGGAGCCGACCTGCACGAAATCGCCGATGCGCACAACAGTGGCGTTGGCGACCTTCTGACGGTTCAGATAGGTCCCGTTGGTCGAGCCCAGATCCTCCAGCAGGTGCTGGCTGCCGTCGCGGTACAGGCGGGCATGAGCCTGAGACGAGTAGCTGTCGTCGATGATGACGTCGCACTCGGGACTTCGCCCGATGGTCAGCGCGTCGGCCAGCAGGTGCCGTTCTCCTTGGGCGCTCAACGGCGAGCGGACGACCAGCGCAGACGGCTGCGGGGCCGCATTGCCGTTGGGGGACCCGTCGCCGCGCAGCCCGCGCAACGATCTCCAACCGAGGTGATTGCGGGGTGTCGCCACACCGGCCCACACGGCTCGCATCACCCTGAAGAAGAACAGGTACAGCAGCACCAGCACGCACAACGCCAGCAGCCGCACCAACTGCTCAGACATCAGTCCAGCTCCAGCCGTAGTTCATGCGTGCCGATGGTCACGACATCGCCGTTCGACAAGCGTTCGCTGGTGATCTCGATGCCGTTCAGCAGCGTGCCGTTCACACTGGCGAGATCCACCAGCAGCAGGCCGTCCGCGCCGGACCGGATCTGTGCGTGCCGTCGTGAGACCTTCGGCCCGTTCAGCACGATGTCGCAGTCGTCGCGCCGCCCGATGATCGTCGAAGAGCCCAGTTCGTGGCACTGTCCGTCGCTGCCGACCAGGCTGGCGCCACCCACGACGGCCCAGTGTAGGAGCGCAGGTTCGCGGGCTAGTCTGTTCGCCCCACGCGCGAGTGGCGGAATTGGCAGACGCGCAGGCTTCAGGTGCCTGTGCCCGCAAGGGTGTGAGGGTTCAAGTCCCTCCTCGCGCACGCTGGGCTACAGGGCGCCTTCGTGCCGCAGCAGCTGGGTCTTGAGGTCGAGACCGCCGCCGAACCCGGTGAGCGAGCCGTTGGCGCCGATGACCCGGTGGCAGGGGAGCACGATCGGCACGGGGTTGCGGCCGTTGGCTTGGCCCACGGCGCGCACCGCCTTGGGCCTGCCGATGAGCGCGGCCTGCTCGCCGTAGCTGCGGGTGGCGCCGTAGGGGATGTCGCCGAGTGCGCGCCAGGCCGCCTCCTGGAATGGCGTGCCGCGCAGGTCGAGCGGCAGGTCGAAGCTGGTGCGGTCGCCGTCGAAGTACTCGCTGAGCTGATCCGCTGTTTGACGCAGGATCGGATGATCGGCGTCTTCGACCATGTCGTCGGGCAACTTGACGGACGTCTCGTCACCGCGCCACGACACGGCGCGCAGTCCCTCGTCGGTGGCCACCAGGCCCAGTGGCCCGATGGGGCTATCGACGGTCGTGTGCCAGTGGGTGTCGGTGCTCATGTTGATTCTGTGCTCCTCGGGAAGCTGGGGTTGGTCGGGAAGTGGGCCGGCGCTGGGCAGGCAGATCAGCGAGTGCTCGTGCCCGATTGGCCGCTGGCGTGCCAGAGGTGCTGCGCGGCCCAGGAACGGTACGGGCGCCAGCTCTCCGCAAGCGTTTCGAGTTCGCGGGCACTGACCGGGCGGCCGACCAAGCGCTCCGCTGAGCGGCGCAAGCCCAGGTCGGACGCCGGAAAGGCGTCGTCATGGCCGAACACTCGCATCGCGATGAGGTGCGCCGTCCACGGGCCGATTCCCGGCAGTTCGCACAGCCGGGACACGGTGGCATCCAGCGTGTCGATGGCGGTCAGGTCCAACTCGCCGCTCGCCACGGCTTCGGCGAAGCTGACGATGGTGGCGATGCGCTGCTGGGTGAACCCCAGGCCGCCGAATCCTGCGGTGCCGGCGTCGGCGAGCGTTGCGGCGCCGGGAAACAGGTGTGTCAGCGGCACCAGGACGTCGTCGCAGCACTCCAGCACGGGGCTGATCGGCGTGCCGAAGCGTTGGGCGATGCGGCCGCTGAGCGTGGAGGCTGCTGCGAGCGAGATCTGCTGCCCCACGATGATCCGCACCGCGGTCTCGAAGCGATCCCACGCGCGCGGCACGCGCAGTCCCGGCGCCGAGCGCACCAGCGGACCGATGACGGCGTCGTCGCTCAGCGCCTCTGCCGGAGGTGCAGGGTCCTCGTCGGTTCCCAGCAGCGCACGGGCCCGACCCACCGCATCGATGATCGAGTCGTAGGTCGGCAGGTGCAGCCGCAGTTGCAGACTCTCGCCGCCGCTCGGCGGCACCGCCACTTCTGCAATACCGGCGTGCCCGCATGCACTGAAACTGCGCACATAGGCCGACCCGGACTCGTCACCGGCCACTGCTTCCACACCGGGAATTGCCCGGCACTCCTGGTGGGCGATGAACGTGCCGAAGTCATACGGCGCCAGCGTCGGCAGCTCCAGAACCAGCCCCCCGTCGAGCTCGGCGTAGCCGCCGCGACGGCGCTGTGAGCGCAGCTCGGTGGGTGTGAAGCAGAACACCGATGTCACGGCTCGGTGCATCTGGCGCGGGCCGCCGAAGCCTGCAGCACGGGCGATCTCGGTGAACGTCAGATCGGTGTCGTCGATGAGGCAGCGAGCGAAGTGTGCACGGCGTGAGCGGGCGATGGTGGTGGGCGTCGCCCCGACATGCTGTTCGAACAGCCGCCGAAGCTGCCGGGCGCTGTAGCCCACCTGCGCCGCCAGTGCCTCTTCGTCGTGATCGTCCAGAAAGCCGTCGTTGATCCGCAGCAGGGCCGCCCCGACCGGCGCGGGCACATCCAGATCGGCGAGCGAGCCGGCGCGGCGTTCGGGATGGCAGCGCAGGCACGGCCGGAAGCCCGCTGCTTCTGCAGCTACCTGGTTGGAGTAGTGCGTGACGTTGCGCGGCAGCGGTTCGGCGGAGCAATCAGCACGGCAGTAGATGCCCGTGGTGCGAACGGCCTCGACCTGCATGCGAGCAGTCTGGCGCACCCTGACCGGACAAAAACGGACATGCCGAAGTCTGTCCGAATTTGTCCGACTCAGCCGTCTGCACGGCGGGCACGGCGGCGGCGCAGCCACCACCATGCCACTGCCAGGGCGATCAGGACGACCGGCAGGAACGGCAGCAGCGCACCGACAACGAGCAGCACGCCGTTGCCGACGGCAACCAGTGCGTTCCAACCGCCACTCAGCGCGTCGCCGAAGCCGGGCGGCGTGTCCTCCTCGTCGACGTAGAGGAACAGGCCGTGGCTGCGGGCCAGCCGGGCCAGCTCGGTGCCGGTCTCGCTGACCGGCACGGCGCTGAGGCGGACATCTATCTCGAGTCCCCGGGTAGCCACTCGGCCCGCGATGCGGCCGTCGACGATCGGTTCGACCAGCGTGGCCACCACTCGCTCACCGGGCTCGATCCGATGCAAGTCCGCGCCGTCGAGCACGGTCAGATCGTCGTTGGCGAAGCGCAGCGCTCGCGAGCTGAGCCGGACCTCGGTCAGCGCCGTCTCGCCGTCGTTCTCCAGCTCGAAGCAGAAGCCGACGTCGCCGTCGGGCGGTGCGTCCAAGCTCTCGAAGCCGAGGCAGGGGTCGTCTTCGCTGGCTGCCAGCCAGGCTTCCAGGACCAGCGAGGTGGGCGGCACCGCCTCGACGGACTCGGTGATCGACAGCGTGATGGTGGACAGGTCCACCCGATCCCGCAGCGAGCGAAGCTGCCCCCGCAGTCGCTCCAGGTTCGTCTCACGGTCGGCCAGCTCGCGCTCGAGTTCGGCCACGCCTTTCACTTCGGTGGCTTGGGACAGGAACTCGCGCAGCCGGTTGACGCTGATCTCCGCAGTCGAGATGCGGCTGCTCAGGTCTACGACGATGTCGGTGACATCCTCGGCGTTCACGGACTGCTCGACCAGCTCGCCGACGTTGGACAGTCGATCCAACGCGGTCGAGAACTGCTCGGGCCGGATCTTGAACGTCAGCGTGGTGTGCGCTCGGCCTTGGGTGCGGGTGTCCTGGGAGAACGTGAAGCCCCCGAGCCCGGCGATGATCGAGTTGGCTTGGGCAGCGGCGGCGGCCACGTCGGCGGTCTCTACCGCGATCCAGGCCGTGTAGATGATGTCGCGGTTCAAGTCGGCTGGCACTGCGGGCACGCCGGCTGCCAGGGTGCTGGTGCCCGAGTCGTCCGACATCTCTTCTTCCGCTGCGGCGCCGCCTGATGTCAGCCGGACAGCGGGCGCTGCCGCGTCGGCCGACATGGACATCTCTTCTTCGGCCATCTCCTCGGTCATGGCTTCTTCTGACGCAGCGGCCTCTGTCGCCGCTGGAGCATCTTCGGTGGCGTCGTCGCTGTCGTTGCTGCCGCTGCCGCAGGCGGAAACCAGCAGCAGCAGTGCCGCGGCGACGGCCAGCCATCGCGCCCATCTGCGCCCGGAGCGGTTGATCATTCGGTCTGTAGGAACAGCCATGGCGTCCCCTCCCCTCGGTAGCCGCGCGTTGCGCAGCTCTACGCGAATGACGTTCATGGTCCCGCCTGCGTTCCGGCAGCGCCATTGCAGTTTCGTGTCGTTCAAGAATCCATGACGTGCCGCTATGTCATGGGTCCGGGTGAGCCGTCAGCGGAAGGCAGGGATATTGGTGATCTGCTGGCCGAGGATCAGCCCGTGAATCTCCTCGGTGCCCTCATAGGTCATGACCGATTCCATGTTCGCCGCATGACGCATCGGCGCGTACTCGGTCGAAACGCCGTTGGCGCCCATCATCGCCCGGGCGGTGCGGGCCGTATCGATGGCCACCCGGCAGTTGTGCCGCTTGGCCATCGAGATGTGATGCGGCCGCAGCCGGTGCTGTTCTTTGAGCTGGCCCAGCCGCATGGCCTGCAGGTTGGCGTTGGTGATGTCGGTGAGCATGTCGGCGAACTTGATCTGGCTGATCTGGAAACCGGCCAGCGGCTTGCCGAACTGCGGGCGTTCGAGCTGGTAGCTGAGCGCTTGCTCGTAGCAGCAGCGGGCCACGCCGACGGCACCGAAGGCGATGCCGAAGCGGGCCTCGGACAGGCAGCTCAGCGGCGCGCCGATGCTGAGCGCATCGGGCAGGCGCATCGACTCGGGCACCTCGACGTCGTCCATGTAGAACTCGCCGGTCACCGATGCCCGCAGCGAGAGCTTGTTCTGGATCTTGCGGGCCTCGAAGCCGGGCGAGTCAGTGGGCACCAGGAAGCCCCGGAAGCCGTCGTCGGTGTTGGCCCACACGATGGCCAGGTCGGCCAGTCCGGCGTTGGTGATCCACCGCTTGGCGCCGTTCAGGACCCACGTGTCGCCCCGGCGCACGGCCCGGGTGGTCATCGACGCCGGGTCGGAGCCGTGATCGGGCTCGGTCAGCCCGAAACAGCCGATGACCTCGCCTGCCGCCATGCGCGGCAGCCAGCGCTCCTTCTGCTCGGACGAGCCGTAGCGCCAGATGGGGAACATGCACAGCGATCCCTGCACCGACACGAAGCTGCGCAGCCCGCTGTCGCCGGCTTCCAGCTCCCGGCAGGCCACGCCGTACGCCATGGCCGACGCCCCGGCGCAGCCGTAACCGTCGAGGTGCATGCCGAGCAGGCCCATGTCGGCAATGGTCGGGACGAGCTCCATGGGGAAGGTGCCCGCCTCGAAGTGATCGCCCACGATCGGGTCCCACTCCTTGGCCACGAACGTGGCGACCGTGTCGCGAATCATCACCTCCTCGTCAGACAGGAACTCGTCCATCTCGTAGAAATCCGACAGGGGCGCAGGCGTCTGGCTCATGGGCGCATACTGCCGCGCAGACGGCCGGTGGGCCAACCCGGCTGTACCGCGGGCGTGCCCCTCCGCACGGCTGATGGGTACTGTGCCCTGCCATGGGTGATGAAACTGCCGACGCCCCACAGGCTCACCAGCACGACGAGAGCCGGCTGTACTTCCGACAGCTGCTGTCGGGCCAGGACTTCGCCGCCAGCGATCCGATTGCCCGTCAGATGGTCAACTTCTCGTACCTCATCGGCGACCGCGAGACCCGCGAGGCGGTCGTGGTGGACCCGGCCTATGCGGTCGACGACCTGCTCGACATCTTGGCCGAGGACGACATGCAGCTCACCGGGGTGCTGGCCACGCACTTCCACGCCGACCACGTGGGCGGCAACATGATGGGCTACAGCATCGAGGGCGTCGCCCAGCTGCTCGAGCGTCAGGGCACGAAGATCCACGTACAGGCGCCCGAGGCCGAACTGGTGCTCAAGACCACCGGCATCTCCGTGAGCGACATGGAGCTGCACGCCCCCGGCGATGTCGTGTCGGTGGGCGACATCGACATCGAGCTGCTGCACACACCGGGGCACACGCCGGGCAGCCAGTGCTTCCTGGTGGAGGGGGCACTGGTCGCGGGCGACACGCTCTTTCTGGACGGCTGCGGTCGCATGGATCTGCCCGGCAGCGACCCCGCGGCGATGTATCGCTCGCTGCATGACACGCTCGCCAAGGTGCCCGACTCGACGGTGCTGTTTCCGGGTCACCGGTACTCGTTCGAGCCATACGCCACCATGGGCCAGACGCGCCAGATGAACTACGTCTTCAAGCCGAGCAGCGAACAGCAGTGGCTGATGATGTTCGGGCAGGGCTGATGGCCGCGCTGCCACCCGTGGTGAGCGCCGCCGACATCGCCCGCCGCGACGACATCGTGCTGTGCGACGTGCGCTGGTACCTCGACGGCCGGTCCGGCTATGACGCCTACCTCGAGGGCCACATCGCCGGGGCCATCTGGGTGGACCTCGACGCGCATCTGTCCGCGCACGGCGGGCCCGCCCATGGCCGCCATCCGCTGCCGACCGCAGAGAGCTTCGCCGCATCGCTGGGGCGCCTCGGCATCGGCCCGAACGATCCGGTGGTGGCCTACGACGACCTGAACGGCACTGCCGCAGGCCGGATGGTGTGGATGCTGCGAGTGCTCGGCCACGATGCCGGACTGCTCGACGGCGGGCTGGGATCGTGGACCGGTGCCACCGATACAGCGCCGAGCGCACGCGCCGCGGTCGACTGCCCGGTGCGGCCGTGGCCAGCGGGCGCATTCGTCGACATCGACGGCGCGGCCGACGCTGGCGCCGACCCGGCCGTGGTGCTCATCGATGCACGCGGCGGCGATCGCTACCGCGGCGAGACTGAGCCGGTCGACCCGCGCCCCGGTCACATCCCGGGTGCGGTCAACGTGCCGATGACCGACAACCTCGGCCCCGAGGGCCGCTTCGCTGACGCTGCGACGCTGCGCGCCCGCTATGGGGCCGAGGGCGTGGAGTTGGCCGGCGATGCAAACAACGCCGTCGTGTACTGCGGCTCAGGCGTCAGCGCCTGCATGGACGCCCTGGCCATGGAGCGCGCCGGTCTCGGCCGCCCGCAGGTGTACATCGGCTCGTGGTCGCAGTGGAGCCACACCGACCGTCCCGCCGAGACTGTCTAGGTCGGAGCGTCCTGCCGCCGCCACGGCGGGCGCGTCTACGTCGGTGAGCCGGGAGGTGGGCCTGCCGAAGCGAAGCGCGTGCCGGGCGGGTCGACGGCCCACGGCGCAACGTGGTCCCAGCGATCCTCATAGACCAGTTCGCGCAGCGGCCGCCGCCGCACTGGGCCGTGGCGCCCCACGGGCCGGCCGAGCGGGATTGTTGCGTGGATGGCGACGCCGTCGGGAATGCCGAGCAGCTCCCGCAGTTCGTCCTCGACGTCGCGGTGCCAGCCGGTGATGACACCCCCGTAGCCGAGCGCCCGGGCCGCCAGCAGCAGGTTCTGCACCGCCGGGTACACCGATGCGCCCTCGGCGTAGGTGGGCTTCCGGTAGCGCACCAGGCACGCCAGCACCACCACCGGCGTCTCCTCGAAATGGTCGACGAAGTGCTGCATGGTTCGGGCCATGCGGGCCTTGGGCGAGTCGTCGGCAGCGCCGGAGCCCGTCGTGTAACCGTCGCCTGAGCGTTTCGCGTTCCAGCCGTCACGGAAGCACTGGCCGAGCAGCGCCTTGGCCTGCTGCGCAGCCGGCCCGTCGCGCAGCACGACAAAGCGGAACATCTGCCGGTTGGAGCCGCTGGGCGCCCGGCTGGCATGCCACAGGATCGACGCGAGGTCCTCGTCGGGGATCGGCTCGGGCAGGTAGCGGCGGATTGCTCGGGTGGTCGCCAGGCCTTCGAGCAGCCCGATCGGCTGCGGCTCCGGTTCACTCATCATCGGCCTCGCTTGTGCATGGTCTTGGCTAGCCCGGTCTTGGCTAACTCGGCCCCGGCGAGCTCAGCGGTCGCCTTGTGTCTCATTGAGGAAGTCCACCAGCTTGACGATGGCATTCTCGGTGACCACGCCCGCGATGCGCCCGCCGCTGTCGACCACGGGAAACAGCTCGATCTGGGCATCCGCCATCGCCTCGGTGACCTCGCGCAGCGTCCACGACGGGCGCGCCGGGGTGATGTCCGTCGTCATCACCTCGCCGCACGTCACCGACATCCAGTCGTTGCGGTCCACGTCGCGGGTGTCGCTCAGCCGGATCACGCCCAGGAATTCCCGTTCGGACCCGATCACGATGGCTTCGAGCTGCTTGCGGGGCAGCGCCACGCCCCACACGAAATCAGCCAGCGGGGCATCGGCATTCACCGTGGGCACTTCGGTGGACATGGCGGAGTTGACCGGCATCTCCAAGCGCCGCTCGAGATGTCCCGTGCGGCTGTCGCGCTGGAACTGCGAGACCGAGGCATTGCCGATGAGCACCTGCGACACGGCCACCGCCACCAGCGCGGGCACGACGAACAGCGGCGCGCCGGTGGACTCGGCCACGAACATCACCGCGGCGAGTGGGGTTCGATAGCCAGCGGCCAGGAAGGCGGCGACACCGATGAACGGGAAGAACGCCAGCGACTCGGGCCCCAGCTCGATCCATCCGCCCACCAGGCGGCCCACGATCAGCCCGAACACGGCGAGCGGGATGAACACGCCGCCCACGCCGCCGCCCGCCAGCACCGTGGAGGTGGCCACGATCCGGATCACCAGCAGGGCGCCCAGCAGCCACAGCGATGCCTCGGGGTTCAGCGCCCAGTCGGTGAGCTGCCCCTCGGCGGTGGGGCCCAGCGACAGCGGCGCATCGAACAGCACCTCGCACAGCGCAGCGAGGCCCACCAGGATTCCCCCGGCGCTCAGCGCGATCAGCCACCACGGCCGGTCAGAGGCGTGGACCCGCTTGGCCAAGGCCAGCACGCGGCAGAACGCCGATGCCAGGAGCCCGCAGAGGGCGCCGACGACTGCGGCTCCCAGCAATTCCTGGCGGCCGAACTGCACGCTCACCATCTCGGTGCCGATCTCGAAGGGACGATCGTCGAAGCCGGTGACTAATACGTACACGACGTAGCTGGAGGCGCTGGAGAGCAGGGCGGGCAGCAGCGCCCTGCGGCCGAGGTCGCTCTTGTAGGGGGCTTCGAGCGCGAACAGCACGCCGGTGGCAGGCGCTTGGAAGATGGCGCTGACACCGGCAGCGGCGCCTGCCACCAGCAGCGCATAGCCCTCCCGGCCCCGGAACAGCCGGCGGACAACCCGCTGCATCGCGTTGCCGGCCGTCGCACCGGCATAGATGGACGGACCCTCCAGGCCGACTGCGCCGCCGGAGCCCACCGTCACGATGCCCGCAAGCAGGCGAGTGGGCAGGTCCCGGAACCGCATCGGGTGGTTGCGGTCGTGGAAGGCGCGGATGTACTCCTCGGAGGTGGATGGCGCGAGCCGCCGCCCCGCGTCCGCCCAGCGCAGCATGATGATGGCGCCCCACAGTCCGAGCGCCGGCGCGATCATCCGCTGCCACGGCGGCAGGTGCAGCACGCGCTCGAGCAGCACCTTCTCGGTCAGCACGGCGACGGCCGCCACGATGAATCCGGTGACGACGCCCACGGCGACATAGGTCGCGAAGCGAAGCAGCCGGTTTCTCATGCAGGTCGTTTCACTTCGGGCGAATAGGAGGTGCGGAGAGGGTGGGATTCGAACCCACGAACCACCTTGCGGCAGTTACTTCCTTAGCAGGGAAGCGCCTTCAACCGGACTCGGCCACCTCTCCATGCGCAACCGCCCGACAGTGGCCGGCGCGCCGACTCAAGATAGCCCCACATGGGCGCGAACCGCGATGAGTCGAGCTGCCGGTGCTGGTGGGACCTGCCGCTAGGTTGGCCGGCGGAGGGGTGGCAGAGTGGACGATTGCGACGGTCTTGAAAACCGTTGAGGCGCAAGCCTCCGGGGGTTCGAATCCCCCTCCCTCCGCCAAGTCGCTGCGGCCAGCGGGCTCGCGGCGGCTCGCGCAGCGGATATTCGAAGGAAGGGAAACGACGAAATGAAGAGGACGCCAGTCAACCCGTGGCCGTGGTCACTGAACTTCGGCTTCAACCAAGCCGAGATCATCGAGGGAGCGAGCAGGCAACTGGTCTGTTCAGGTCAGACATCGGTCGATGCCGAAGGCAAACCGCAGCACGCTGGGGACATGCGAAGCCAGATGACGCTGGCGCTCGACAATCTCGAGGCCGTCGTGAACGCTGCCGACATGGATCTGACCAACATCACGCGGCTCACCGTCTACGTCACCGACATGGACGAGGCCCTGAAGCACTTCGGCGCGTTCGGCGAACGGTTCGGCCCGCTGGGCGCAACCCCGCCGATGACGTTGATCGGGGCCACTCAGCTCGCCTTCCCCGGACTCATGATCGAGATCGAGGCTCTAGCCGCCGACTAGGACACCAGGCCCAAGGCCGCCTTCACTGCGGCGACTCGGGCCTCGCGAGCAGGCTTGACGCTGCCCTGACCTCATCCCACGGCACGTAGTCGTCCTCGGCGCGGGTCGCGTGGAGTTGACGGCGGTCTTCGGCCTCATCGGCCAGGCGGTTCAGTACGTCAATGAATGTGATCTCGGTCACGTTCACACCGTACATATCACCCTGCGGACGGATTCGCCCGAAGGCGAACCGGTTCAGACGAGGGGGGCGGTGGCTGATTCGACTGCGGGGACGAGGGCTTCGTCGGTGAGCAGCTGATCGGCGGCGGCGAGCTCGGGGGACAGCCAGCGGTCGGGGCCGGGGCTGCGCTGCGCAGCAGGGTGGATGCGGCTGCGATGCCTGCCGCGGGCTGTAACGGGGATCGCAGCTCGATGCCGCGCGCGGCGCTCACCCATTCGACTGCGTCGCGCCGAGACGAAGGCATTGCCGTCCGGTGCCAACCAGTCTGGGTCAGCTCCGCCGTCTCGCACCGCGTTGTGATGCATCGTTCCGCCGCGCATGTTGCATGCGAGTCGCACCATCCGATACCGTTCTCCTATTCCTCCCCGTCTGGCCGGCTTTGCCGGGCATGGCGGGGTTATCTTTTGCGCCCGTGTCCAGCGCAGCATCGAGCACCCGCGTCGTGGCGTTTCTCGATTATCAGAACACTTGGCACACGACACGAGCGTTGTTCGTGCCGCCCGGCGCGCCGTCGTGGCACGGCCACGTCCGCCCCGAACTGCTGGGCGAGTTGCTGTGCCGCCGTGGCCTCGGCGTCGACCCGACTCGACGACTCGAGGGCGTGCGGGTGTACCGGGGCCAGCCGGGTGTACGCAGTTCGCACAAGCTCGTCACCGCATTCGACCGGCAGAAGGCCAGTTGGGAAGCGCTCGACGCCGTAAGCGTTCACACCCGCCCGATGCGCTATTGGCCCGCCGGCCGCGACCCCCAAGGGCGTCAGCGATGGCGAGCCGAGGAAAAGGGCGTTGACGTGTTGCTGGCGCTGCATCTTGCACTGGGAGCGCACCACGATCTCTACGACGTTGCTGTGGTGGTGTCCGCTGACACCGACTTGTTGCCCGCAATTGAAGAAGCCGTACGCGTGGGCAAGCGCGTCGAGACCGCCACCTGGTGGGCACCACCCGAACCGCAGAAGGCGCTGCGCATTCCGGCACGGTCGTTGTGGAACCACTATCTCGACGCCGGGGACTTCGCCGCAGTACGAGACGACACCGACTATCTCGCGCAGCCGTAACCGGCCCGTATCTGGGGCAGCCGCGCTCGCGGCAATCAGTCAACTGCAACGATTGGTACCCGGAAGACGACAAGATCGCGGGGTGGCTTCAGGCGAGGGGGCGGGTGGCTGATTCGACTGCGGGGACGAGGGCCTCGTCGGTGAGCAGCTGATCGGCTGCGGCGAGCTCGGGAGACAGCCAGCGGTCGGGGCCCGGGCCCCCGACTGCGCTGCGCAGCAGGCCGAGCGCGGCTGCAGTGCCCGCTGCGGGCTGCAGGGGTGCTCGCAGCTCGATGCCGCGCGCGGCAGTCACCCATTCGATGGCCAGGATGCGGCGCAGGTTGGCGACGGCGCGACGCAGCTTGCGTGCCGCGCCCCAGCCCATGGAGACGTGGTCTTCCTGCATGGCGGAGGTGGGCAGCGAGTCCACTGCGGCCGGGGCGGCGAGGCGCCGGTTCTCGGCGCACAGGGCCGCCGCGGTGTACTGGCCGATCATCAAGCCGCTGTCCACTCCCGGATCATCAGCCAGAAACGGCGGCAATCCGTGGGAACGCTTGGAGTCGAGCAGCCGGTCGATGCGGCGTTCCGCAATCGCACCCACCTCGGCCGCGGCGATGGCGAGATAGTCGGCTGCCAAGGCGACCGGCGCCCCATGAAAGTTGCCGCATGACTCGACGCGACCGTCGCCCAGCACCATCGGGTTGTCGATGGCCGAGGCCAGCTCCAGATCGGTCACGCCTGCGGCGAAGTCGAGCGTGTCACGGGCCGCTCCGTGCACCTGGGGCGTGCAGCGGATGGAGTAGGCATCCTGCACCCGGTCGTCGCCGTGGCGGTGGCTGGCCACGATGGGCGAGCCGGCCAGCACGGCTCGGAGATTGGCCCCGCTGGCCTGCTGGCCCGGATGGGGTCGCAACGCCAGCAGGTCGACGGCGAAGGCTCGATCGGTGGCCAGCAATGCCTCGACGCTGCATGCGGCCACGATGTCGGCGACGGTCAGCAGGCCGGCCAGATCGTGGACGGCGAGGCAGAGCATCCCCAGGATCCCGTCGGTGCCGTTAGTGAGAGCGAGGCCTTCCTTTTCGGCGAGCATGACAGGCTCGATGCCGGCTGCAGCCAGGGCCTCGGCTCCGCCGATCGTGCGGCCATCGCCGGTCAGGGCCTCGCCTTCGCCCATCAGCACCAGCGCGGCATGGGCAAGCGGGGCGAGATCGCCGCTGGCACCCAGCGAGCCGTGCTCGGGGACCACGGGCACCACGCCCGCGTTGATCAGGTGCACCAGCGTCGCTGCGACCTCTGGCCTCGCTCCCGAGGCACCGAACGCCAGCGTGCGCGCCCGCAGGAACATCATGGCCCTGACAACCTCAGCCTCGACCGGCGGGCCCATCCCGGCGGCGTGGGAGCGGATCAACGACTGCTGCAGCGCGACCCGTCGGTCGGCGGGAATCGTGGTGTTGGCCAGAGCACCGAAGCCGGTGGAGATGCCGTAGGCCGGCTCGCCCTCGGCCAGCGCCTCGACGATGTCGCGGGCTGCGGTCATGCGCTCGAGTGCGCCGGCGCTCAGCCGCACATGAGTGCGATGGCGAGCTACCTCGACGACGTCGGCAACCGTGACGCCCGCGCCGTCGAGTTCCACAGTCACGACGGAGGCTGAGCCCTGGACCCAAGCGGCCCGCGAGCTAGAGCGGGAAACAACAGGCGACTCGCCGGGAAGCTCATCTGTCCGCGCCTCCCGGCACCTCAGCGGGGACCGACGACAGCGCGGACGAGGTGGCGAGCGCCGCTTCGGTCACGGCATCGGCTGCCGTCTGCAGGCGGGCGCCGGTGAGCCGATCTGCTGGGCCAAGCACAGACAGGGCCGCTATTGGCCCTGCCGGTCCACTGATTGGGGCACACACGGCGGTGACATCGGGCTCGATGGCGCCGGTATTGAAGATGGGCGCGAGGCGGGACTCCGGTGCAGCCGGAGCGGCCCGCAATGCCTCGCCCACGGCGGTGCCTTCGATGGGCACCGAGCGGCCCACCCAGCCGACGTGGCGGATGGCCCGGCGTCCTTCGACCGTCGCGATGTAGACCGCGGCGTCACCGTCGCGCACGGCCAAGTACGCAGATTCCTCGGTGGCCCCGACCAGTCGTTCGAGCTCTGGCAGGGCCGCCGACCGGAGCCGGGCGTAGGGACCGGACTGCAACGAGGCCAAGGCGGTGCGCACGAACGCCGGGCCCACCGAGTACGAGCCGGACACGCCCTTGACGAGATAGCCGCGGTCGGTCAGCACCCGCAGATGCCGCAGCGCCGTGCTGGCCGGCATGTCTGTTAGGGCGGCGGCGGCGGTCAGGCTGAGCTCACCGCCGGTGACGACCGCATCCAAGAGCGCCAGCACCCGTTCCGCAGAGCGCGACCTGTGCAGGGGAGTGGCAGCGTGTATGTCAGTTTTTATTTCAGATACTGAAATCTCTTGCTGCATATTGACAGCATAGGCCGTAGCTCACTAACGTGTGGCACACCGCACAACCGGCAGTTGAGGTCGTCTATGGCCCCCAGCACACAGCACGCCGCAAGCGCCCCGCCCGGCGGGGTGAGAGCTCCTACCGGCACCTCGCTGACCTGTCGGAGCTGGCCCCAGGAAGCCGCCTTCCGGATGCTGCAGAACAATCTCGATCCCGAGGTAGCCGAGCGCCCCGACGAGTTGGTCGTGTACGGGGGCACCGGCCGGGCGGCGCGTTCGTGGCCCGCCTTTCACGCCATGATCAGGGCGCTGACCGACCTCGCCGACGACGAGACGCTTCTGGTGCAGTCGGGCAAGCCGGTAGGCGTGCTGCGCACCCACGAATGGGCGCCACGGGTGCTGATCGCCAACTCCAACCTCGTCCCCGACTGGGGCACCTGGGACGAGTTCCGCCGGCTGGAGCATCTCGGCCTGACCATGTTCGGCCAGATGACGGCTGGGTCGTGGATCTACATCGGCACGCAGGGAATCCTGCAGGGCACCTATGAGTGCTTCGGGGCCATCGCCCGCAAGCGCTTCGGCGGGTCGCTGGCCGGAACGCTCACCGTCACCTCCGGGCTCGGCGGCATGGGCGGCGCCCAGCCGCTGGCCATCACCATGAACGAAGGGGTCGCCCTGTGCATCGAGGTCGACCCCGAGCGGGCCGCACGACGGGTGGAGACCCGCTACCTCGACGTGGTGGCCGACGACTACGCCGATGCGCTGCGCCGCTGCGAAGAAGCCGTGCAGGCGCGCCGGCCGCTGTCGGTGGGGCTGGTCGGCAACGCGGCCGACCTGCTACCGCGCCTGCTGGCCGACAGCGTTGCCGCTGACATCGTCACCGACCAGACCTCCGCACACGACCCGCTCACCTACGTGCCCAACGACCTGTCGCCCGAGGCGTCCGAAGAGATGCGACGCAACCAGCCCGACGAGCTCATTCGCCGGTCCCGCGCGGCCATGGCCACTCACGTGGAGGCCATGGTGGGCTTCCTCGACGCCGGCGCCGAGGTGTTCGACTACGGCAACAGCCTGCGCGCCGAAGCCGAGCTCGGCGGCTACGGGCGAGCATTCGACTATCCGGGCTTCCTCCCCGCCTACATCCGGCCCCTGTTCTGCGAGGGCAAGGGACCGTTCCGCTGGGTGGCGCTGTCGGGCGACCCTGCCGACATCGCCGCCACCGACCGGGCCGTGCTCGAAGAGTTCCCCGACGACGAGCCCCTCAAGCGGTGGATCACCCTGGCCGGCGAGCGAGTGGCGTTCCAGGGTCTGCCGGCCCGGATCTGCTGGCTCGGCTACGGGGAGCGCCATCGGCTGGGGTTGCGGTTCAACGAGCTGGTCGCCTCAGGCGAGATCCAGGCGCCGATCGTCATCGGGCGCGACCATCTCGACTCGGGCTCGGTGGCCTCGCCCTACCGCGAGACCGAGGACATGGCAGACGGCAGCGACGCCATTGCCGACTGGCCCCTGCTGAATGCGATGGTCAACACGTCGTCGGGCGCATCGTGGGTGAGCATCCACCACGGCGGCGGTGTGGGCATCGGCCGGTCGATCCATGCCGGCCAGGTCAGCGTGGCCGACGGGAGCAACCTGGCAGCTCAGAAGCTGGAACGGGTGCTGCTCAACGACCCGGGCACCGGCGTGATGCGTCATGCCGACGCCGGCTACGAGCGGGCATGGGAAGTGGCCGCCGAACGGGGTGTGCAGATACCGGCCGACCGGCCCGCCGCGCCATGAGCTCGAGGCGGTGGGTATGACGGTCCGGGAGATTCACTCCATCGGCCACCCGGTATTGCGGGAGAAATCTGCCCCAGTGCCGCCTGCCGAGATTGCCGGCGAGCGGGTGCAGGCCATCGTCGACGACCTCATCGACACGATGCGTCATGCCAACGGGGCCGGCCTGGCTGCCAACCAGATCGGCGAGACGGACCGGATCGTCGTGATCGAGGTGGACGACAACCCCCGCTACCCCTACAAGCCGCCGATTCCGTTGACCGTCGCCATCAACCCCGAGCTGGAAGTGCTCGGCGACGAGACCGTGGTGATCAACGAGGGCTGCCTGTCGGTGCCGTTGCGGGGCGATGTGGTGCGCTCGGTCAACCTTGGCGTGCGCTACTTCGACCGGGACGGCACCGAGCACTGCACCACCGTGCGAGGCCTGACGGCAGGGACCTGGCAGCACGAGTGCGACCACCTCGACGGCGTCCTGATCACCGATCGGGCCGATCCCTCCACGCTGTGCACGTGGGAGGAGTTCGAGCGGCACCACCGTGACGCTTTCATCGAGCGCATCACCCGGTTCAACGAACGCGTGCTCTCATGACCGCTCACTACTGGTGCGAGCTGGCGTGGCTCGGAGGCCCCCGGGCGGCGCAGGGCGTGGTGATCGCAGTCGACGGCGACCGCATCACCGCGGTCTGCGGCGGCGTGCCGGTGCGTCCCGAGGGCGCCGTGCCGCTGGCGGGCCTGACCCTGCCGGCGCTGGCCAACGCGCACAGCCACGCGTTCCATCGCGCCTTGCGGGGCCGGACCCACGCCGGGCGGGGCAATTTCTGGACATGGCGCGACCTGATGTACAGCGTGGCAAGCCGGCTCGACCCCGACAGCTACTACCGGCTGGCCCGGGCGGCGTTCGCCGAGATGACGTTGGCTGGCATCGGTGTCGTCGGCGAGTTCCACTACGTCCATCACCCTTCCAGCGGAGGCAACTATGACGACCCCAACGCCATGGGTGCGGCAATGGTGGCCGCGGCGCGAGATGCCGGCCTCCGCCTGACCTTGCTGGACACGCTGTATCTGCATGGCGGGCTCGATCCTGCGCTGGACGGTGGCTACGAACCGCTGCGGCCCGAACAGACCCGCTTCAGCGATGGCGGTGCGGACCGGTGGGTCGCTCGAGTCGAGGCCCTGGCCTCGGCGGCAACGGGTCCGGTGACCCGGGTCGGCGCGGCGGTGCATTCGGTGCGAGCCGTCGATCCGCCGTCTATCAAGATGGCCGCAGACTGGGCACAGCAGCGCGGTGCCCCACTGCACTTCCACGCGTCCGAGCAGCCGGCAGAGAACGAGCAGTGCCTGGGCGTCCACGGCGCGACCCCCATCGAAGTGATCGCACAGGCCGGCGGGCTGGGCTCGCAGACGACCCTGGTGCACGCCACCCATGCTGACGACCGCGATCAGGCACTGATCGGCGAGGCCAGTGCGAGCTGCTGCCTGTGCCCCACGACCGAACGGGATCTTGCCGACGGCATCGGCCCCAGCGTCAGCTTGGCCCGCCACGGTGCCCGCCTGTGCCTGGGCTCCGACTCCCACGCCGCGGTGGACA
Organism: Acidimicrobiales bacterium; assembly: GCA_965116715.1. GTDB lineage: Bacteria > Actinomycetota > Acidimicrobiia > Acidimicrobiales > Poriferisodalaceae > Poriferisodalis. The sequence continues at coordinate 2,206,304 of OZ220724.1, read as the reverse complement.
TGTTCGAAGAGGCCCGCACGGTCGAGCTCGACCAGCGCGCGGCAAGCAACGACCGCGGCGTGTTCGGTGCCGACGCCCTCGCCGCGATGGCCACGGCTGGCGGCTATCAATCCCTCGGCTGGCCGGAGGGGGGCAGGCTCGAGGCGGGCGCGCTGGCCGACTTCGCAACGGTCGGGCTCGATTCGGTACGGCTGGCGGGCACCGACGCCGACTCAGCGCTGGCCGCTGCGATCTTCGCGGCCGCCAGCGCTGATGTGCATCACCTCGTGGTCGGCGGCACCACCGTCGTGCGTGACGGGCGCCATACGACCATCGACGTCGCTGCAGAGCTGGCCGCAGCCATCACGGAGGTCACCGCGCCATGACGTTGGTGATCGACAACATCGCTGAACTGGTGACCAACGATCCCGAGCTGGGCGACGGCCCGCTCGGCATCGTGACCGATGCGTCGTTGGTCATCGACGGCGACAGCGTGGTGGCGGTGGGACCGTCGGGGGCTGTTGCCGATGAGCGCCTCGACGTCGGCGGCCGGTGCGTGCTGCCGGGCTTCGTCGACTCCCACTCCCACCTGGTGTTCGCGGGCGACCGGGCTGAGGAGTTCACCCGGCGGATGGCAGGCGAGCCCTACGACGGCGGCGGCATCCGGGTCACCACCGAGGCCACGCGCAGCGCAGGCCCCGATGTGCTGGCGGCGTCGCTCGACCAGCGATTGGCCGAGGTGCACCGGGCGGGCACCACCACGGTGGAGATCAAGACCGGCTACGGCCTCTCACTGGACTCTGAGATCGAGCTCGCCTCGCTGGCCGCCGACGTCACGCCCGAAGCCACCTTCCTGGGCGCCCACCTGCTGCCGCACGAGTACCAGGGGCGGGCCGACGACTACATCGACATGGTGTGCGGGCCGATGCTGGAGGCAGTCAAGGACTGCGTCCGCTGGATCGACGTGTTCTGCGAGACCGGCGCCTTCAACGTCGAGCAGTCCCGGGCAGTGCTCGAGGCCGGACGCGCCGCGGGACTGGGCCTGCGCCTGCACGCCAACCAGCTGGGCCACGGGCCCGGCGTGCAGCTCGGCGTCGAGATGGGCTGCTCGTCGGTGGACCACTGCACCTACCTCTCCGATGACGACATCGAGGCCCTGGCCGGCAGCGACACCGTCGCGACCTTCCTGCCGGCCACCGATTTCTCCACCCGCCAGCCCTACCCGGATGCCCGGCGGGCCATTGACGCCGGCGTCACGGTGGCGATGGCCTCGAACTGCAACCCCGGTTCCAGCTACACCACGTCCATCTCGTTCTGCATCGCGATGGCGGTGCGCGACATGGGCATGACGATCGACGAAGCCGTCGCCGCAGTGACGGTCGGCGGAGCAGTCGCGCTGGGCCGGACTGACGTTGGGCGGCTCACCAACGGCAGTCCGGCTCACGTGACCATCCTGGACGCCCCCAGCCGTTACCACCTCGCCTACCGGCCCGGCGTTCCCCTGATCTGGCGCACTCTGGGGGCCGACTACCGGCTCCCGCCCGCCGAGAGCCCGACGTGATCCGAAACCGAAAGACCAGATAGACCAGCAAGAACAGAAAGAGCAACAGCCATGACCAACACCATTCCCAATCCCACCCAGCACAACCAGTGGTACCCGTTCGCCAACCGGCCTCTGCCGCCAGAGGTCGACGGCCAGGCGATCAACCCGGCCGCCATCCCGGTGTTCGACGCTGTGCCGTTGCCGCCCCACGCCCGCTTCGTGGTGGTCGGCGCAGGCGTGCACGGGCTGTCGAGCGCGTACCACCTGGCCATGTACCTCGAGCGCACCGGCAAAGGCTCGGGCAGCGACGTGGTGCTGATCGACAAGCAGGGTCCGGGCGCAGGCGCCACCGGGCTGGCATGCGGCTGCGTCCGCAACATGTACATGACCGGGCCCCTGCACGCCATCCTGCGGGCCAGCGTGGAGGTATGGGAATCCGACCCGGTGAATCTGGGATTCCAGCAGGTCGGCTACGTGTCGGTGGGCGAAGCGAACCAAACCGACGACTACCTCAAGCTGCAGGCGTCCCAGGCAGCCAGCGGCTACCCCTCCGACGTCTACACCGGTGCAGAGGCTCGCGCCTTCCTCACCAACCTGTGGCCCGACTTCAAGACCGAGAACTGCGATGTCGTGCTGCACGAGCATCGCTCCGGCTACGCCGGCACCCACCTGGCGGTGTGGGGTCTCGACCAGAAGTGCCGCCAGTGGGGCGTGCAGCGGGTCTACGGCGCCACCGTGACCGGGTACGAGTTCGACAACTCCGGCTCGGTCACCGCGGTGGAGACCACCCAGGGCTCGATTGCCTGCGAGCAGGTGGTGGTGGGCGCCGGGGCGTGGACGCCGACGCATTGGGAGTGGCTGGGCGGCCCCAGCCACCTCGACGTGCTGTACCCCGACGGTCATGTCGAGGAGCAGATGGACATGTGGACCTACTGGCGTCTGCTGGAGGGCGAAGTGCTGCTGCCCCCCGGTGTCGACTTCCGCACCGCCCAGCACAAGGACTCGCCCGTTCTGCACGTGGAGCTGATGAACACGCCGGTGTACTCACCCGACGGCCGGTTCCTCAAGGACCACTTCTACACCTACACCCGTTACGCCGCGGAGCGCGTGGGCGCACCGGGCCTGCAGGGCGGGACGATCCCGGTCAAGATCGGGCCGCGAGCAGCCGTGGAGCCCTACGGCCACCTGAACGACGAGTACCAGGCCGAGGAGTGGTTCGCGGACTACTACTGCGCAACGCTGGGCATGCTGTTCAAGCGCCTGGAAGACCTGCGGCCGTACTTCAAGGAGCGCCGCAACGGCGGCATCGGGGCGTTCACGCCCGACAACGTGCCGGTGTTCGACTACGTGGCCGACAACGCCTGGGTGATCGCCGACTCCAACCACGGGTTCAAGATGATCGGTGTCGGCAAGCTCACCGCCGAGATGATGGTGCACGGCGACAAGCCCGACGAGCTCAAGCCGTTCACCCTGGACCGTTACCGCACCGGCGGCACCTTCGGCGACCGCAACTCCAACTGCCCCTGGGTGTAGCCGCCGGCGCTCCTCGCCGCGCCCATTGGTGCCGTCTCACTCCGCGACGACGAGTGCGATGTCGTCGCGCTCGCATTCGGGGTAAGGCCGGGTCACCCATTCCCAGATCTGATCGGGGTCAAAGGCAAGATCGATCGCGATGATGTCGCCACTGCGTGCGTAGCCCGTCTTGCCGGGTGACCACGGTGCCGATTCGTCGCTGTCGCGGCGCGGCCAGATCAGAGTCGGACCGACGGCGATCGCGTCGTCTTGCAGCTCAACGCGCTCGTCATTCTCGAAGACCAACAGATACTCGACGCCACTGCTGTGCATTCCCAGGATGCACTTGTCGCCGGCGTGCAATTCGACATGATCAATGCGGAGTGCGTCATCAGTGCCGTAGAAGTTGCGCTCGATACGCACCAACTGCCCACGTGGCCCGTCCGCTTGGAAGTAGCGCACGGCCTGAATGACGACAGCCGGCAGAGCGACGACCGCAATCAAAACAGCGAGAACCCCGAGGAAGCCGGACCAACGACCGCGTGACCTGCGAAAACGCCGCCAGCGCACGACTAGGGAAGCTCGCAATCAACACAAGTGTGCTGATTCACGTGAGGGCCGCCGCCGGGCCGAATCCTCGGCTCAGTCGGCATTTCCGCAGGCCGTGGCTGCTTGTTGCGGCCATCGACCATTGACTCCGAAGGCGGCATTAGCAATTTCTGTGCCGTACCTTCGCTGGGCCAAGAGATAGCGAACACGCGATTCGTTGGCGTCTGGTTCCTCGGCCAGAATGACCGCCCGAGCTGAAGCCGCCATCGCCATCGACATCTCGGCAGCGAGAGTCACCCGTTCGAGTGGAGTCATCGTCTTCCACTCGGCAGGAGGCCGACGAGGCAATTCCACAGAGGTGTCTTCTGGCCTCGCCTGGGCAACCGCGCCCTCGTGCGGCGCTGTGCGCGCTGGAGCCGAACTGACGTCCTGAGCAACACGGCCGTCCATGGGTCAACCGTAGGTCCCTGAGGCGACGAGCGGCCACCACTGGTGGTCGGATGTTGAGGAAGATCGCTGGTCGGTCAATCGTCGGCGAGTTCGGCGTAGAGGGCTTCGTACCCGCTGGGGTCGGCGTCGATGAAGGGTGGTGCCTGGTCGGTGTCGACCAGGGCGCACAGCTGGTTGAGGCAGATGTGGTAGCCCGCGGCCACGAGATGCACGTCCGGGCCCTTGCTGCCGAGATCAATGTTCAGCTTGAGCTGGGTGCCGGTGGGTGTTGGCTCGAGCTGGTAGGTGAGGAGCTCGTCGTCCCATTCCCATGCGAAGGTGCTGGACGGGCGCCAGGTGACAGTGCGACCGGTGAGCTCCCTTTCTTCGATGCCGTACTTGGCGACGACGTCGTCCCAGAACGGGGCGGCGACCTCGGCTCCTGCCTCGCGAGGCCCGACGATGTCGCACGGCATCCAGTGGCGGAGCTGGTCGCTCTCGGTGAGCGCACGCCATACCCGTTCGGGTGGGCGCGCCAGCTCGCGCTCGAAGCGCAGGCTCGTCGCGCCGTTGCTGTGACGGGCGATCTCACCGAGCGGATGGGCGGGCTGGTTCATCCGTCACTCCAGTTCATCGAGACGGTGCGGCGGCGGTTCGTTGCGGCGGGCGACCATGCGGACGAGTCCCAGGGTTCGTCCTGCATCGACGGTGAGCATGTCCGTCTCGTCGGCGGGCTTGCTGAGGTGTTCGGACCACATCAGGTCTGATGTCGCCCAGTGCCGCCAGCCGTCGGGCATCAGGTCGGCCAGTTCGACGGTCACCATCCCGCTGTGCTCCCAGTGACGCTTCCACCATGCCGGGCTGTGGAAGCTGAAGAACGCGGGCTCCCAGTAGCGCTGGAGGTGCTCCGGCGGTCCGGCTGAGGTCAGTTCTTCGACCAGTCCCGGAATCACGATGCCCAGCTGGCCGCCGGTCTTGACCAGCCCGGCCAGGTGACTCTCCAGGTAGAGGTCGTCGGTGCCGAAGTAGTGATAGGCGTCGATGCTCACCACGGCGTCGAAGAACCCCTCGGCAAAGGGCAGCGCGTGTGCTTCGGCCCCGATGGGGAACACCCGGTCATCGACGCCGGCGGCACAGATCCGGCGGTGGTTCTCGCTGGCATCGATCCACAGGTCCGTCGCCCACACCTGCACGCCGAACTCCTTGGCCAGGAAGACCGAGCTCAGGGCCCGGCCGCAGCCCAAGTCCAGGACACGCATTCCCTCATTGAGATCCATGTTTGCGGCGAGGGACTCGGTGAGCCAGAGCGCATGGGGGCCCATCATGTTGTCGAGGACCCAATCGGGGTCGTAGTTCGCCGAACGGGGAAACTCAGCCGGCCGATCAGCGTCGGGGCGCATCAGCGACGGTCAACTGATGAGGCGGCGCAGCGACTTCAGCCAGTCGTCGGACGACGTCCAGGCTTCCTCGCTGACGCGTTCACGGCCCGATGAGTTGCCATTGGCGGCAGGGAACGAGCCCAGGAACTTGACATCTCGCTGCTTCATCTTGAGCGCGCGCAAGCAGTCGGCAACCACTTCGTCGGAGATGTGACCCTCGAAGTCGAGCAGAAAACAGTATTCGCCCAGACCGCGCCGGGTCGGTCGTGACTCCAGCCGGGACAGATCGAGGCGGCGGGCCTCGAACTCCATGAGGATCCCCAGCAGGCTGCCCGGCTCGTTCTGCTGCTGGAACACCACGATGCTGGTCTTGTCATTGCCGCTGGCCGGCGGTACCTGCCCCTTGGCCAGCAGCAGGAAGCGGGTCTGGTTCTCGCGGTGATCCTCGATGCCGGCCACGACGGTCTCGAGCCCGTAGATCTCAGCAGCAGTCGGGCTGGCGATCGCCGCCACGCCGGCGAGCTGCTCGTCACCGATGCGTTGGGCCGCAAGGGCGGTCGAGGTTGCCGCCTCGATCTGGGCGTCGGGAAGCTGGGTGTGCAGGAAGGCGCGGCACTGGGCAATGGCAACGGGAAACGACAGCACAGTGTGGATAGCCGTCAGGTCGTCGGCAGTGGCGGTGCCGGGCAACGCCATCAGGTCGAGCTGGACGTTCACCACCACTTCGCGCTGGATGAGGAAGTCGAAGTCAAACGCCAGCGCATCCTGCGTGACGTTGACCGCGCCTTCGATGGCGTTCTCGACCGGCACGAAGCCGTAGTCGACCGCTCCGTCGTCGAGCGCGGAGAGCACTTCGGGCACCGAGATGAGCGGCACCCCCGTGCACTGCGACAGGTCCGGCTGGGTCGCCAAAGCGGCCTCGGTAAAGGTGCCGTGCGGGCCCATGTACCCGATACGCGTCGACGGCGAGAGGGCAGAGGTGCCCCGGGGTGCAGCGGCAGCAGCCATCGGGGCAGGATACGCACCGTGCCCGGCGGCTATGCCACCGGGCGAGCTTCGATGGCCCCTATAACGGTCTCCATCGCCGAGCGACCATTCTCGATCGAGTAGCCATCCGGCCATTCGGCGACCAACTGGGTGAGATCCGATGCGAAATTGGGCCTCTTGAGCTTCTCATCGAGATTGCGCCTCGCAAGGGCCGGCGTCCAGCCATCAGGACGGTAAGTGCCAAAGCAGTCAGCAATCTCGGCAGGGTCGATGCCGAGGTGGTTCAGAGCGAGCCAGAGGTCGAACAGGTCGCGACCCTTGCTGCGCTGGTAGAGCGCGCGGATCTTCGTGGCCATCATCTCAGGGGCACAGAAGGTCTGGACTTCCGCTGCTCCCTGAAACCAAGGGCTGGCGACGACACTGGGCCGAGTGATGATTGGTCGAGCTGGTGAACGCTCGAACGTGTTGATCTCAACTTTGATGTGAAACGATCCGCCACTTTCGAATCGAGCGCGGAGCCGGGCCTTTGGGTGTTGCGTCCGAGTGTCTGTCTGGACGCTGTCGAAGCCGATCGCGTCGGCGATTTCTCGAATGGCATTCAGGACACTGCCGATCCCGCCGCCGCTGCGCCGGACGTAGTCCAAGTCCTCGCTGTAGCGCCAAGGCCGATCCAGCCAGAGCTTGTGCAGACAAGTGCCGCCTCGGAAGACCAGTTCCTGACCCAGCAGCGGATGTTGAGCGATCTCGACGATGAGTCGCGAGAGCACCAAGTCCTGCTCGACATGCTCGGCGCTGACCCATGGCACCTGGGTTCGCCAGTGGGCAATATCGGCTTGCGGTATCACAGGTCATGCTCCACGGCGGCGTTCAGCACAACGCGCCAACGGTCATCACGCCCGCCGTTGTGCCGCATACCAGGAACGAGGGGCGCCCACTCCGATCCCACCATCTGTGACAGTTCTTCGAACACACCGGACATCGAGCTCTCAACGCCGGTCTCTGCAGCCATGAATTGCAGCAGGTAGCCCGCTCGTTGCACTGCCGCCTTCGGGTACTCGGACGCGACGGCTGACAGAGACTCCAGGTCGAGCAGTCTCGAGATGAGCAGGTCGCCGATCACCGTCGCAACGTTCGAGATTCCCCCGCCATGCTCGGGGGAATCAACTAGGTCCAGAACGGTCGTCGGTGATGTCGACACAGCGACCCTCCCTGTCGGTGTGTTGGATTGCTGCGTAGCGCGCTCAGTGGCGGCAGCTCGCTGGATGAAGCTGATCCGGCTGCCACCGATCTGCCGGTCGCGCAATCGCGCCGGTGTCACCACTTGCAGGATCATGGATGGGTGATGCGAAGCGCCGTGGATCGCTGCCGCGGAGAGGAATCCCACGTAGTAGGGATGATTGAGGTGCCGCATGAACGGGTCGATGTAATGCAGCGGCGGCGGAGCGCCTGCTTCCCGGTACTCGGGCGGCACTGGGACCCAAGCGCTATTCGTGACAGAAATCATCTTGCGCGCTTGGCGTGCGCGGTTGAGACTTGCCCACACGCCACGAGGTTCAACACCGAGCAAGCGAGCTGCGTCTTGGGAAGTAATGAAGTGACGGCCTTGTCCAATCAGCCAGTCGGCAAGATTGTTTGGCGTGACGACCCGACAGTTCACGGGATTCAAAGTATCAAAATCAGTCAATTTGTAAAGTTTTGATACGTCAAATCCGGAACAGAACAGAAATGCACGATGAGGAACACGGGCGAGATTCCATCATTGCGAGAGCTCGTATGACCGACGAGCACTCATTCTTGGGCTTGACCAAGGGCCGCAACGGGTAGAACGGCAGGCGATGGACGCTGAACAGCTCGCCGGATTGCTGGCGGAAGTGCGTGAGGGGACGCTGAGTGCCGACGAGGCGCTGGCGCGGCTGCGGCGGCTGCCGTATGCGGACATCGCCGGTGCCCGCATCGACCATCACCGCACGCTGCGCACCGGCCATCCCGAAGCCGTCTATGGGCCTGGCAAGTCGCCCAGCCAATGCGCGCGCATCGTGGCCGAGATGTTGAGCGGCGGCTCGGGCCCAGTGTTGCTGACCCGGGCGGGTTCCGATCAGGTCGCAGCAGCACTGGCTGCGTGCCCTGGCGGTGTGGTGCACCGCCCGGCCGACCGGCAGCCTGATTCGGCGGACCATTCCGTTCAGCCCTCGGCCGCTTCGACGGGTGGTGAGCCTCGACCCTCGACCGACTTGGCGACGGTGGTGTGGCGCGCCGCCGCCGCCCGCCCGGAGCGAGTGGTGGTGGCTGCTGCGGGAACGTCTGACGGGCCGGTGGCCGCTGAAGCGGCGGCGGTGCTCGCGGCATTCGGTGTCGATGCCGGGATGGTGGCTGACATCGGCCTCGCCGGGCTCCATCGCTTCCTGGCCGAGATCGACACGCTGGCGTCGGCCGAGGTGGTCATCGTGGTGGCCGGCATGGAGGGGGCACTCGCCACCGCCGTCGCGGGCGTGGTGTCTGCGCCGGTCATCGCGGTGCCGACCAGTGCCGGCTACGGCGCAGCGCTCGACGGCGTCACCGCGCTGCTGGCCATGCACGCGTCGTGCGCCCCCGGCATCACCGTGGTGGGCATCGACAACGGCTTCGGCGCAGCCATGGCCGCCATGCGCATCCTGGATCTGGCGGCTCGTTCGGGCGGCGACGGCGAGTGATGCACGACAGCCACGGGGCCGGCGCACCGGCCGTCGAGCAACGTGCTGCGCCAGCCGATGCCACCGACACAGCGGCGTCCGCGAGACGTGCACCATCGGCCGGCACGGTGGCCTGGTTCGATCCGGTCTCGGGCATTGCCGGCGACATGGCGCTGGGTGCATTGCTCGATGCCGGTGCAGACCTGGGCTATGTGACAGAGCAGTTGCAGACGCTGGGCCTTGACGGCTGGCAGCTCGGCACCGAGCGCGTGCGCCGCAACGAGTTAGCGGCGACTCGCGCCCTCGTCGATGCGCCTGAGGGACATCACCATCGCCGCTGGCGGGACATCCGGGAACTGCTCGCTTCCTCGCCGCTGCATGAGCGCGTACGCCAGCGTGCGCAGGCCGTGTTCGAAGCGCTGGCGCTTGCCGAAGGTGCAGTGCACGGCATCGCGGCTGACGAGGTGCACTTCCACGAGGTCGGGGCCCTCGACGCCACCGTGGACGTCGTCGGCGTCAGCGCTGCTCTGGAATCGCTGGGCGTGGATGAGATCTGCTGCGGACCGGTTGCCGTGGGCAAGGGCACCATCCACGCCGCCCACGGTGTGCTGCCGAACCCGCCGCCGGCCGTGGTCCGCCTGCTGGAGGGTTGCCCGGTTGTCGGGGTCGACATCGGCTTCGAGCTCACGACACCGACGGGGGCCGCCATCGTGGCCGGGCTGGCCGAACGCTTCGGACCCGCTCCCGCGATGACCATCATGAGCGCCGGCTTCGGTGCCGGGTCGCGTGAGCTGCCGGGTCGCCCCAACGTCACCGGCGTGCTGATCGGCACCGTTGCGGCCAATGAGCAGGCCACCTCGTTGACTGCCGCCCTGGCTGCCGTGCAGGGCGCCGGCAGCACCACCGAGCTGGTGGAGCTGGCGACGAATCTCGACGATGTCTCCGGCGAGGTGCTGGGACATGCAATCGATGCGCTGCTCGGCGCCGGCGCGCTGGATGCCTGGGCTGTCCCGATCGTGATGAAGAAGGGCCGCCCTGCCCACACGCTGACGGTGCTGTGCGAGCCGGCCGACGTCACGCGGCTGGCCGATCTGGCGGCGCAGCTCACTGGCACGCTCGGGCTGCGGGCTCGCGCCGTCGTGCGTTCGGCACTCGAACGGCACACATCGATGGTCGCCCTCGACGGTCACGCCATCCGGATCAAGCACGGCCCGCACCGCAGCAAGCCCGAGTGGGCCGACGTCGTAGCTGCCGCCGAAGCGCTCAACCGCACTCCGGCCGACATCGCCCGCGAAGCAAGCACCGCAGAACGACGCAGCCGCGAATCTTCTTGAAGCCCTGTCAGCGCGCAGCCGTAGACTGTTCGAGCGCCTGAGGGCAAGCCAGCCCGCCGGCGCGTCGTACCAGCGCTTGTAGCTCAATTGGACAGAGCATCTGACTACGGATCAGAAGGTTCGGGGTTCGAATCCCTGCAAGCGCGCCAAGAGGCTGAGCCTTCGGCCTGAGGCATCCTGAGCAGCGGGAGCACGATGACGCAGCGCAGGATCGCAATCATCGGGGGCGGCATGTCCGGGCTGGGTGCCGCGTGGGCGCTGGCTCAGCATCCCGACCGGTTTGATTTCCGACTGTTCGAGGCCAACGAACGTCTCGGCGGCAATGCCTGCACCGTCGACATGCCTCAGGACGATGGCTCGTCGATCCCGTTCGACATCTCGGTCACGGCGCTCATTCCGTCGGTCTATGACCACGTCCTGCTGCTGCTCGAGCGCTTCGGCATCGAGCTGTTCGACACCAAGTTCAACTACAGCGTGAAGTACCAGGGCGGCAGGTACGCACACGACCTCGACTCCGCCATCAGGGACCAGCTGCAGGACGAGATCGAGCGCTTCCAGCGCCTGCTGCAGCGCCTGCACTCGTTCGGCCGCCTCACCCGGGCACGGTCGAAGTTCCTCAACGCGCTCAACCCGTTCAACTACATCAGCATGAGGACGGTGCTGAACTTCGGCGGGTTCTCCGCCGACTTCAGATACAAGATCCTCAAGCCGATGTTCGTCAACTTCCTGATGGCGACCAACGTGTTCGACATGCCCGCAGCGCTGTTCGCCCGCTACCTCGAGTTCTTCGACATCGAATCGGCAACGCCCATGCAGACCTGGGACCAGGGCACGCGCCGCATCTACGAGAACATGACGGCGGGCTTCGAGGACAAGATCCATCTGAGCCGGCCGGTCCGCAAGGTGTACCGCGGTGCGTCGGAGGTGGTCGTCGAGGACGCCGAGGGGGTGCGCGAGACCTTTGACGAGGTGATCTTCGCCGCCAACGCCAACCAGACGCTGATGATGCTGGACCAGCCCACCGCACTGGAGCGCTACCTGCTGACGTCGGTCCGCTACGAGAGCGAGCTGCACAACCACACGCTGGTGCACTACGACTCGTCGGTCTTGCCCGACGACGAGGTGGCATGCCTGCAAAAGCGCACCAATCACGTCGAGCAGTACGGCGCCAGGCCCGACAACTACGAGATCACCTACATCATGCACAACCAGCAGCCCTGGGCTCACGGCTCAGACAAGCCGTGCCTGGTCACCTACAACCCGATCTCGCCCATCGACGACGCCAAGGTCATCAAGCGCCAGTGGTTCCAGCACGTCGTGCACGACGTCCGTCACGTGGCCCTGCTGGTGCCGCTGTTCCGCTTCATCCAGGGCAAGCGCCGCAGCTGGTACTGCGGCGCCCACACGCTGGTGAACAGCCAGGAGACCTGCTTCGTGACGGGGTTGGCGGCGGCCACGCAGCTCGGTGCGGACTACCCGTTCGATGACGACAACGCCCGCGAGGTCTTCAACTACTACGGCGGCATCCTGCACGGCGCCCGCTTCAGCAAGGTGAAGGCGTAGCTGACTGCTGATCTAACCGATACTGCGGTTCCTAGGCTCACGGCATGGATTCCGCGCCGGGTCGCTGGGACTTCTGGGTGGACCGCGGCGGCACGTTCACCGATGTCGTCGCTCGCAGGCCCGACGGCAGCCTCGTCACCCACAAGCTGCTGAGCGAGGATCCGCGCCGTTACGACGACGCCGCCACGACGGCGATTGCCGACCTGCTCGACGTGCCTCGTGGCGAGCCGCTGCCGCCTGATCGCATCAGGTCCGTGAAGATGGGCACCACGGTGGCCACCAACGCCCTGCTGCAGCGCCGGGGCGTGCCGACCCTGTTCGTCACGACGGCCGGTTTCGGCGATGTGCTGCGCATCGGCTACCAGACTCGCCCGCACCTGTTCAAGCTGGACATCGTGCTGCCCGAGATGCTCTACAGCGAAGTGCTCGAGGTCAACGAGCGCATTGCGGCCGACGGCACCGTGCTGTGCCCATTGGATCTGGAGTCGGCCTCCGCCGGTATGGCTGCGGCACGTGAGCGCGGCATGGAAGCCGTCGCCATCGTGCTGGTGCACGGCTACCGGCACATCGACCACGAGGCAGCGCTGGCTGCGGCGGCCCGCGAGATCGGCTTCGCGCAGGTCTCGGTGAGCCACGAGGTGGACCCGCTGGTCAAGATCGTTCCTCGCGGCGACACCACCGTGGCCGACGCCTACCTGTCGCCAATCCTGCGCAACTACGTCGATGCCGTGGCGTCCAGAATCGGCACCGTCGACGCCGGGGCATCGAGCATCAGCAACAGTGACGCTGCGCAATGTGACGGCAGCGCAGCCTCTTCGGCCGGTCCGCAGCTGCAATTCATGCAGTCCAACGGCGGTCTGGCCGATGCCCGGCGTTTCACCGGGCGAGACGCGCTGCTGTCGGGACCTGCCGGCGGCGTCGTCGGCATGGCCCGCACCGCCCAGGCAGCCGGCTTCGAGCGGCTCATCGGCTTCGACATGGGCGGCACGTCGACTGACGTCTCACATTTCGCCGGGGAGTTCGAGCGGGCGAACGAGACCGAGGTCGCAGGCATCCGGGTCCGCACCCCCATCATCGATATGCACACCGTCGCTGCGGGTGGGGGGTCGCTGCTCACCTTTGACGGCAGCCGTTTGCGTGTCGGCCCCGAATCTGCCGGCGCCGATCCCGGACCGGTCTGCTACGGCAACGACGGCCCGCTCGCGCTCACCGATGCCAATGCGGTGCTGGGCGTCATACGACCCGAGTACTTCCCGGCAGTCTTCGGCGCCGACGGCGATCAACCGCTCGACGCCGAAGCTGCCGCCCGCGGTATCGCCGAACTGGCCGACCGGATCGCCGATGCCAGCGGCGTGCGACGCACCGTCGCTGAAGTGGCGTTCGGTTACGGCGAGATCGCCGCCGAGAACATGGCCAACGCCATTCGCAAGATCAGCACCGAGCGGGGTCACGACATCACGGCGTACACGCTGGTGTGCTTCGGCGGCGCCGGCGGCCAGCACGCCTGCCGGGTCGCCGACCGGCTCGGCATCACCACCGTCCTCATCCACCCGCATGCAGGCGTGCTCTCGGCACTCGGGATCGGGCTGGCCGACGTCACCGACCTGCGCGCCGAGCCGGTCGAAGCCCCCCTCGATGCGGCGCTCATTGACGAGCTGCACCGGCGACTGGCCGCTGCGGCTCCCGGCGCCGTCGACGCCGTGGCTGCCGCCGGTGTGTCGCCCGATCGGATCGAGGTGCATGGCCGCCTCGCCGTCCGGTACCGGGGCTCGGACACCTCGCTGGAGGTGCCATTGGGCACGGCCGCCATTGGGGCGGCGCAGGCAAGCACGGCCGCCATTGGGGCGGCGCAGGCAAGCACAGCGGATGAGGTGGCCGCTGCGTTCGAGCTCGCGCACCGGACGAGGTTCGGCTTCAGCCCACCCACAGCGGCGAACTCCGCGACGGCACTCGTGGTGGATGCGCTGCATATCGAGGCCCGCGGCCAAGCCGTCGATCCGCCGCCGGCCGCAACGCCGACCGGTGACCGTGAGCCGTTGCTCGCCACGCATCCGACCTATATGGGCTCAACCGCGAGCGCAGCACCGAACGGGGCTGCATCGGCCGATGGCGAGGCGCAGCCGACCTGCGAGCGCTACGACACGCCGTTCTGGGACCGCACCGCCATGGCGCCCGGCACGGTGGTGGCAGGGCCGGCGGTGGTGGTGGAACCGAACGCCACCACGGTGATCGAGCCCGGCTGGCAGGGCACCATCACCGACCGCGGCGATCTGGTGCTGGATCGCGTGGTAGCCCGACCCTCACGTGTGGCCATCGGCACCAGCGTCGATCCGGTGCAGCTCGAGATCTTCAACAACCTGTTCATGAACATCGCCGAGCAGATGGGGGTGGTGCTCGAGCACACCGCCGTGTCGGTGAACATCAAGGAGCGGCGCGACTTCAGCTGCGCGCTGTTCGACCTCTCCGGCGAGCTCGTCGCCAACGCACCGCACCTGCCGGTGCATCTCGGCTCGATGAGCGAATCCATCCGCACGGTCATCGAACAGAACCCCCACATGTCGCCCGGTGACGTGTTCGTGCTCAACAATCCCTACAACGGCGGCACGCACCTACCGGACGTAACCGTGGTGCGGCCAGTGTTCGACGCCTCTGGCACCGAGCGCATCTTCTATGTGGCCTCCCGCGGTCATCACGCCGACATCGGCGGCTGCGTGCCGGGTTCGGCGCCGGCCGACTCGACCACCATCGACGAGGAGGGGCTGGTACTCGACAACCTCCAGATTGTGACCGGGGGGCGTTTTCTCGAAGACACGGTTCGCGATGTGCTCGCCAGCGGTCCGTGGCCCGCTCGAAACCCCGACCAGAACATCGCCGACCTGCGTGCCCAGGTGGCTGCGTGCGAGCGGGGTGCCGTCGAGCTGGCCCGCATCGTCGAGTACTACGGCCTCGACGTCGTCCATGCCTACATGGGGCATGTCGCCGACAACGCCGAGGAGATGGTTCGCCGGGTCATCGATGCGCTCGACGACGGCAGCTACCGGATGGAGCTGGACGACGGCAGCGTGATCTGCGTGCGAATCTCGGTGGATGCCGACCGGCGCAGTGCGGTCGTCGACTTCGCCGGCACCAGCGGTCAGCATCCGGGCAACTTCAACGCCCCGGTTGCGGTGTGCCGCTCTGCGGTGCTGTACGTGTTTCGCTGCATGGTTGACGACGCCATCCCGCTGAACGCCGGCTGCCTGCGCCCGCTCGAGCTGGTGGTGCCCGATCCCTCGATGCTGTCGCCTCACCCGCCCGCCGCGGTCATCGCCGGCAACGTGGAGACCTCCCAGCAGATCACCGACGCGCTGTTCGGCGCGTTCGGGGTGGTGGCGGCGTCGCAGGGCACCATGAACAACTTCATCTGGGGCAACGCCGAGCACCAGTACTACGAGACGATCTGCGGGGGAGCGGGTGCGACGGCACGCCGCCCCGGCGCCGATGCGGTGCACACCCACATGACCAACACCCGCCTGACCGACCCCGAGATCCTCGAGCAGCGCCATCCCGTGCTGCTGGAGCGATTCGAGGTGCGTCGAGGCTCGGGCGGCCGGGGTGCGAACAACGGGGGCGACGGCGTCGTGCGGTGCCTTCGCTTCGGCGAGCCGATGACCGCCAACCTGCTGTCGAGCTGCAGGCGGATCGCCCCGTTCGGAGCTGCCGGCGGGGAAGAGGGATCGCGAGGCCGCAACCTGCTCCTGCGAGCCGACGGCACAGTCACCGAGCTGGCCGGCTGTGCCCGGGTCGAAGTCGCCGCAGGTGACGTGATGGAGATCCACACGCCCGGAGGGGGCGGCTATGGACCGCCGCGTGACAACGGCGCAGTTTCGTCTCCCGACAGGAATGGTGTGAGCGATGAATGAACAGGTGCTGACGCCCGAGCGCGCCGAGCTGGTGGCCAGGATGGCCGAGCTGGGCCCGGCTTTCGCCGAGCGCGCGCCCACCTACGACCGGGAAGCGAGCTTCCCGCACGAGAACTGGGCCGACCTTGCCGATGCCGGGTTCCTGGGCCTGTGCGTGCCCACAGAGGTCGGCGGGCTGGGCGCTGACTTTGTCGGGTATGCGCTGGTGGCCGAGGAGATGGGTCGCCACTGCGCCACCACGGCGCTGACGTTCAACATGCACACGGCCACGGCGCTGCTGTCGGGCCCGATCGCCGAGGCATTGCTGGCCGGCGAGCGCGGGCGCGAGCTGGATCCCGACGGCTCCATGGCCGCGCACCTTGCCGAGACCCGTCCGCACATGTGGGAGGGCATGGTGCACGGCCGCGTCATCCACTCCCAGCCGTTCTCCGAGGGCCAGGCGCCGGGTGCCCGATCGGGCTTCAGCACGGTCGCGGTGCCCACCGAGGGCGGCTATCGCGTGACCGGGCGCAAGATCTTCGCCTCGCTGAGCGGCGCTGCTCATGTCCACAACGTGCTGGCGGTGGTGGAGGGTGACCCCCACATCCGCCTGCTCGGCGTGCCCGCCGCCGGCGACGGCGCCGAGATCGTCGGCGACTGGGACCCGATCGGCATGCGCGGTACTGATTCCCGCACGCTGGTGATGGACGACGTGTTCGTGCCCGCCCGCAACGAGGTGCTGCCGCCGGGCATGTTCAACGCGATGGTGGCCCGCTTCCCCCAGTTCTACATGAGCCTGACGTTCAGCTATCTGGGGCTGATGCGGGCCATCCTCGACGCCACCCGCACGTACCTGCGAGGCGAGTCCGGGGTGAAGGCGTCACGCGACCACCCGATCAAGCAGACCGGCTGGGCCCAGATGCAGCTCATCTACGACCGGGCGCAATCGCTGACCTACCGGGTCTTGAGCGAACTGCGTGCCGATCCCAGCCCCGAAGAGCTGCGGCGGGCGCACGTGGCGACGGTCACCACCATGGAGAGCGCCCCCGAGATGGCATCGCTGGCGCTGCGCACATGCGGCGGCCGGTCGCTGCTGCGGCCCGGGCGGCTCGAGCAGCACTACCGGGACGCCCGCTGCGGGGCCACGATGCTGCCCTGGAGCACCGAGGAACTGCTGGTGCGCCTCGGCCGCAACGGTCTCTACGACGACCTCACCGACGACGGCTGATCTGTAATTCTGTCGGCCGATCTTGCTCCCCAGAGCTACGCTGTGAACGGCACACACGACGTGTCAACAGGACGGGATCCGGCCGGTGGTCAGAGCTACGCCGGTAGCGCGGGCGGTCCCGTCCCTCGCCGAACCTGCGACGGCACCACCGCCCCCGTTCTGCGCTGTGCGGCTGCACGCGTATGTGGTACTCATTACTGTTCATTTGACTAGGAACGCGTATAGTTAAGTGCGTGCCTGCCGTCGCGCCAGCCCTGCTTCCGGTATTCAGGTCGGGCACCCAAGCGCGACTCCTCGCCGAGGTGTTCTTCAACTCGCCGGCCAGCGGTCGCGAACTTGCCAGGCGATTGGGCGTGGCTCAGCCGACCATTGCAAGAGAACTCAGTCGGCTGGCCGACGCTGGCATCGTGGAATACGAGCGGGTCGGCAACGCCAAGCTCGTTCACCCGGCTCCCACACCCTTCACGGGAGCGCTCCGTCAAATCGTTGCGTACGCGGCAGGTGTGCCTCATATTGTCCGGACCGTCTATGAGAACGTGGAGGGAATCGACGACATCTTCATTCACGGGTCATGGGCGGCGCGATTCCATGGGGAACTCGGCGACCCGCCTCACGATCTCGATCTCGTCGTCGTGAGCCCCACCCACACTCGCTTCAGCCTGGCTTCTCAACGCGCTGAGATCGAGGCCCAACTCGGCATGGCGGTCGACCAGATGGTCCTCGCGCCCGACCATGAGCGGCTCCCGTCGCTACGCGAGAGGTGCGTTCCGGTCATGGGCCGCCGAAGCACCGGCGCATGAACAGCAGGCCGGCGCCTCTGTCTGCTCTGCTGCGCAGCTCGCTGCGCCGCGCTCCAGGCGATGCCGAGGTACGCCGCGACGAAGCGAGTCGGCTGCTTGCCGTGGCCCGGCAATTCCGTAGCACAGCCTGGCTCAGCCGCAACGACAATTTGCGTCTTCCGGTGATCTCGAGTCTCCACGAAGCGGCACGCTTGGCCGTCACTGCTGCGGCATCGGCGAACGGGCTCCGTTTCGCGAATCGCCCAGGCGCTCATGCGGCTGCTGTCGACTACGCGCTCGAAGCCGAACTCGTGGATCGGCGTGAATGGGCGCAGCTTGATCAGCTCCGCGATCTCCGGAACAAGGCCAACTACCCATCCGACCTGATGGAGCCAACCAGCGCAGAACTCGATCAGTTCACCGGACTCGTCGATGCAGTCCTTGTCCGCGCCCAGACAGTCGTTGAGGCGATCCGCCCGTTGCCAGACAGCACCGACGACGAGGTGGTCGACAACGGTTAAGCCGAGAACGCGTCGGCCGCATGAGCCTGTCGATGTCATGTAGGAATCGTCATTTCAACGTAACGTCGGGCGTGGAACCATTCGAGGGCCGCGAGCGCTCTGAGTAGTGATGCCAAAGAGACTGAACTGCAACAGGACTTGGCGGGCGCTCGCGGTGCTGGCTGCGGTGAGCTTGCTGGTCGCCGCCTGCGCCAGCGATCCGAGTGACAGCGTCGCCGACGAACCAGCACCCGACACCGCCGCACCCACGACGGCCGCCAGCGCTGGCGATGCAGAACCCGATACGGCCGCGACTGGTGCTGCCGATCCTGGGGACGCCGGCGCGTCATCGGCTGGAGCCGACGACGGTGATGGCGCTGCCGCTGAAGACGGTCCGACTGGGGACGGATCGGCACAGGACAGTGCACAAGACAGTGCGGAGGGGGCTGGGGCAGAGACTCCTGCGAACGCGGCTGAGGCTGCGGCGCTGCATCGGTTCGACGAGTGCGATGCGTTGCTCAGCTATGTGCAGGAGCATGCGGCTCAGGTAGTCGGCCCTTGGGGCTTGGGCGGCGAGTTCGGACTCGGCGGCGAGCTGCTCGAAGCCGAGGCGGCTGCCGATGACGCGGCGGCCGACGGCGGATTCGCCTCGCCGCAGCCGGGCGTCGACTACAGCACGTCCAACGTGCAGGAAGGGGGCATCGACGAGCCCCATCTGCTCAAGACCGATGGTCGGCGCGTCGTGGTCGCAAGCGAGAACCGTGTGCATGTGGTCGATGTGACCGGCGCGGTGCCGGAACTGGCGGCCACGGTCGAGGTCGACGATCACTGGATCTCGAATCTGCTGCTGCACGGCGACCGTGTGCTCGTGTTCGCCCCGCAGTGGGACGTCATCGTGCCGTTCACCGAACCGGGCGGCACTGCTGCCGACATCGGGCCGACATCGCGCTGGGGGCCGACGACCGCCGTCTTCGAGATCGACCTGGACTTGGCGACGCCGACGGTCACCAGACATCTGGACATCGAGGGCGACTACATCGGTGCCCGCCTGACCGACGGCGTCCTGCGCTTGGTCACCACCTCACACCCGCATGCGATTCCGTGGGCCATCCCCGAGACAGCCGATCTCGCCGCGCAGGAACGGGCGAGCAGGGCGAATCAGGACCTCATCGCGGGCACGACCGTCGATGACTGGCTGCCGCGCTATGCCCTCAGCGATGCCTCGGGCGAGGCCATTGACGGTGGTCGCCTCGCAGATTGCGACCGCGTGTGGGCACCTGCGCACTACGCAGGCCCCGGCACGCTCAGCGTCACCACCATCGACATCGCTGCCGGCGGGCTGGCCGGAGCGATGGACACCAGCTCGATCATGTCCGACGGCAGCACGGTGTACGCCTCGCTCGACCACCTGTATGTGACCACGACGCGCTGGCACGACTGGCGTATCGAACCGGCAGGGCCCGGCGACGGCGCACCCGTCGAGACCGAGGTGCACATGTTCGACATCGCCGGTCGGGCGACGAGCACCTACGTCGGCTCGGCGTCGGTGACCGGCACTGTGCTGAACCAGTACTCGATGTCTGAGCACGAGGGCCATCTGCGGATTGCCACCACGACCGCCCCGGCGTGGCAGCCGTGGCGCACCGAGAGCGGCCCAGAGTCCGAGAGCTTCGTGACGGTGTTCGCCACCGGCGACGACGGCCTGTCCGAAGTCGGCCGGGTCGGCGGGCTCGGCATCGGGGAGCGGATCTACGCGGTGCGGTATCTCGGCGACATCGCCGCCGTCGTGACCTTCCGCCAAGTCGATCCGCTGTACCTGCTGGACCTGTCCGAGCCGATCGCGCCCGCGGTACGCGGCGAGCTGAAGATCACGGGCTACTCGGCATACCTCCACCCGCTCGGCGACGACCTGCTGCTCGGCGTCGGCCAGGAGGCCACCGACGAGGGCTTCACCGTGGGCACACAGGTGTCGCTGTTCGACATTACGGACCTGGACCGCCCCGAACGCATCGCCCAGTGGACCGCCCCGGGCGGCCACAGCCAGGTGGAGTTCAACGCGCTCGCCTTCCTGCACTGGCCGGCCAGCGACCTCGCCGTGCTGCCGCTGAACCAGTACCCGTTCGACGACAGCGTCAGCGAGCCCCCGTTCCTCGGCGCCGTGGCACTGGACACGGCAGTCGCGCAGCTCACCGAGCGTGCACGCTTCAGCCACGCGAGCCCGCCGCTGCGCAAGTGCCGCGAGTCGCGCGAGATCATCGTCCGCCCCGACGGCACCGAGGAACCCGGCCCGTGGGAGCGCTACTGCTGGTACGACACCGATTGGCAGGCACAGGTGACCGCCAGTGCCGTGGTCGGCGACCGGCTCTACCTCGCATCGCACAAGGCACTCGAGTCGATCTCGCTGGACTCGCTGGAGCGTGTCTCGCTGCTGTCGTGGAGCGGCTGAGCCGAATCGCTGATCGAGCGTCAGACCTGTTTCGGTAGCCGCGATGGGTCAAGTGCCGCAGTAGCTACAGCTATTGTGTCGAACGAGTGAAGTGCAACCGCGTGGCTTGAGCGAGTCGCACAGCGGCCATCTTTACGCGATTGCGGGCGCGGGAGGAACTGATGACAGGCAAGTCACACTTTGACTGGCTGCACCGGCATCACGAGGATCATCACCGGGTGCGGCGCGGTCGACGGCTGGTGTTGTTGACCGCCGTGGTGATGC
This sequence comes from Acidimicrobiales bacterium, assembly GCA_965116715.1. GTDB lineage: Bacteria > Actinomycetota > Acidimicrobiia > Acidimicrobiales > Poriferisodalaceae > Poriferisodalis. Next base: position 2,185,262 of record OZ220724.1, on the reverse strand, counting down.
TCATGGGGGCATAGCTGGACTTCACAACCGCAGGAGCCGCACAGTCGGTCGGCGGCGCGACGGCATCCGATGATGCGCTGGAGCACACGGCGAATCTGGTCGCCGCCCAGTACTCGATCAGCTTCGAGACTGCGTTGACTCGACTCAAGCATGAGCGTGCTGTCAGAGCGATCATCGCTCGATGGGAACAGGATCACGCCGACACGTTTGCGGGCGCCTATCACAGTGAAGGTTTCGCAGCGAGCACCGTGGTCAGATTTGTTGGCGCAGTCCCTGGTGCGGTCCGTGTCGAGGCGCTCGACTTGGCTTCTTCGGATGACGTCGGGTCGATCGCTTTCGATACAACCGCAACATCGACTTTGACGGATCTCGTTGCACGCAAGGATCGCGCTCATGTATTACTGAGGGATGCTGGCTTGGTCGAAATCCTGTCCGGTGTCCGGGTCAAGGATGGGGATATTGCAATCGAAGTAAGGGTGGATGACGACACACCCAAGCCATCAGGCCTAGAAACCGTCAATGACATCAAGGACTTGCTCGATGGAAACAGTATATCTGATTACTCGCTTACGTCGAGGTCGGGCGACCTCGTCGTCGAGGAGTCGGTCTACGGTGGCGACAAGATCCGAGAAGGAAGCGGGCCAAACTTCTGCACTACTGCTTTCACAGTCGTCAAGAACGGTTCAGAAGGTGTCTTGACGGCAGGACATTGCGAGGATCGAGCACAGTACGTGGCAGTCGGGGATGGAAGCAATAACGTCTATACGGTGTATCTTCAGGAAGATCATCGCGGTGGGTGGGGGGACATGGCTTGGTATACCACCCTCGGCAACGAACAACCTTGGTTCTACAAGACTCCGACTGGACGATACGAAGTAAATGGCTACGTGAATCGTAGTTCGATTCAGGTGGGAGACACATATTGCATGTACGGACGAGCGACGAACCACTCAGATAGTTCAGACGCCTGTGGCACGGTTGTTGATCGGTGGGCACAGCAATCTTCTGGAGGCTATGACTACAATCGACTGGTGGAGGTGGAAGGCGTGGAGAGCGACTATGGCGACAGCGGAGGCCCTTGGTACACCGGGTCATACGCAGTTGGCATTCATCGTGGCAGGAGGTCGTCTGACGGTACTCGACTCTTCACACCTGTGTCGAGTGCATTCCATATCTTCGATGTAGAGTTGCTTATTGACGATTAGAGACCACTCCGACCAACCTGACATCCGGCGAACCCGTCGCTGGAAACAAAACCCGGCTGCGCCTAGATTGCGACGGTCCGGCTTCATACACGCCTCGTCGATGCGCAGATATCTCGCTCTTATGTGCGGGGCCGTCTTGACGAGCATCGCTCTTGCCTGTGATCGCCTGACGTCACACGACGCCACTCTTTCGGATTCTGATAATCCTAGTGATCTCGCGCTGGACGGTGGTGATTTGCGATTGCCTGGACAAGTGGTCTACGGCACGTCGGGGCCACTCGGCGGGATTCAGGAGGGGGCAGCTGTTGGTACGGCGCATGTCACTAGGCGCTGCATCTGGATCGAGTTTGGCGAAGGTGGTACGGAAGCAACGAGTGCCTATACTATCGTATTCTTGGACAAGGAATATGTCGAGTACGATTCCCAAAGGAACGAGATCTCGATCTACTATCCAGTTCGTACCAACTGGGACTCTGGATATGGGGTCGACCCAAGACTGGCGCGAATGGCGAAATTGCGCGATGGAGAAAGAGTATGGGTTGCATGGCCCAATGCTTGGTCGCGCGAAGATATGTCACCAGAGACTCTGATGCTGCGGACAGAGCCGCATCCCGAATGCCCGGATGAGTTCTGGCTGCCCGGCACGATGAGACCAGTCCATCCGCTCGACATCAACAAACGGCTAGATCTGCCCTTGGTGCCGCACCCGCGCCTCTACGGCACTGGTCGGCCGTGAAATTCGTATGCGTTTCGGCACCGCATCGGCCATAGTGATGCCGTGAACAACGCCGATCAGACCGACTCCGAAGGGGAGCAGCCGATCGTTGTCTGGGACGGCTCGCCGAAGCTGCACAATCCGCTCCTGCTGGTTGCGTTCGAGGGCTGGTTCGACGCCGGCGAATGCGCAACGGGCGCGCTGGCGTGGATCCGTGAGCGCAGCGAGGCGCGGCGGGTCTGCCACATCGATCCCGAGGAGTTCTTCGACTTCCAGGAGAGCCGCCCGCACATCGAGATCACATCCGACGGGGAACGGCGCATTCGCTGGCCCGAGATCGAGTGCCACGTCGTGCCGGCCGCGCCGCCCCACGACCTGGTGCTGCTGTCGGGCATCGAGCCGCGGATGCGCTGGCGCACGTTCTGCGAGGGTGTGGCGGAGATCGCCCGTGGGCTCGGCTGCCAGATGGTGGTGACGCTCGGCGCAATGGTCGCGGGCGTGGCGCACTCGCGGGCCGCCTCGGTGAAGGGCAGCGCCGCAAACGGCGAGCTGGCAGCCCGGCTGGGCCTCGACCGGCCCACGTACCAGGGTCCCACCGGCATCATCGGGACGCTGCACGACGTGCTCGATCGGGCCGCGTTGCCCGTGGTGTCGTTGCGGGTCGGGGTGCCGCACTATGTCGCGGGCCCGCCGAATCCCAAGGGCACGCGTGCGCTGCTGGCCCACTTCGAGACGGTCACCGGCGTGACGACCGGTTACCGCGAGCTCGACAGCAGCGTGCAGACGTGGGAACAGCGGGTCGATGAGGCGGTCGCACGGGACCCCGAGATCGTGGCCTATATCCAGCAGCTCGAATCCGAAGCGGACCGCACCGAAGAGGAGAACCTGCCCAGCGGCGATGACATCGCGCTCGAGTTCCAGAAGTTTCTGGCCGAGCAGCGCGAGTCGCCGTCCGGCCCCGCAGAGCCCGACGAGACGGCGCCGGACAACGAGCACTGAGCGTCACGGCCGGCGCTGGCGCAAAATGAATGGGACCCAAAGGCGTGTCACCCTATGGCGGCTGCGTCCCCCATACGCGTGCTGAGTCCCGCCCGCCCAAGGGTCAGACGGGCAGGACCAGCAGCACGAACAGAGCAGCGACACAGCCGGACATCGCGTACGAGACTCCACGCGGGAGGTTGAAGCCCGCAAGCGGAGCACCCCATCGGATCAGCAGATGCGAGGAAACTGCGATGAGCACAAGCACCAGCGACCAGCTCACGAGAGACCACACGGACTCTGCGGCGCTGGGGGCTATCGGGTTGATGTGAGACTGCTCCACCGGCTCCTACCAGGCCCAGCTGCTCCACCAGCCTGCCACAGCATCGGCTTCGATCTCGACACCGATGATTCCTGTCGTGGCCCAGCACAGGCCGCCCAACGCGAACCGTGCTTGTCCCCCGGCGCCGAACACGCTGTTGCCAGAGACCCAGCCCGCATATTCAGCGTTCCATCCGCAGTGCGTCCATCCCCAAGCCGCTGTGTAGCGGCGCTGGCTGGTCGGGTCGGGGCTGAACGTCGATCCTGAACGACACACGTTGCGGAGATGCTGCTCGGCGGAGTACAGCGTCCACCCAAGGAGGTTCTTCTTGGCCTTGGACACGGTGAGCCACCAGCATCCGTACGACGGGATCGAGCCGTTGCGCAACCACCGGTTCGCGCCTTTGGCGTGCGGCGCGCTGGTCGGCACGGCAGTGATCTTGCTGACCGACTTGGCGGGCGTGGTGACGATGGCGACGAGCCGTTCGTCGGCGATGTCGAGGTCGTCCTCGGTGAGCAGGCTTGCTGCGGCGAGTTCCTCTACGGTGACATCCCCGAGGCCGTGGTCCAGTCTGGTGACGATCGCTTCGTTGGAGGGCAGGGAGATTCCCGGGTCCGACAGCAGCCCAGAGAAGTCCGGGTCGTCGCCTTGGGCGCTTGCTGGCACCGCGGTGAGCAGCGCTGCAGCGATGAGCACTGCCGCGATGGCCGACGTTCGTCTGTGTTTCATGGTGTTCCTTGCTGCAGAACCCGACCGCTCAGAGCCTTGGTGAGTGAAGGGGCGGCTTGACGGGCTGTTGATATTCGGCGGTTTGGTCGGGGTCGGGGCCGGTGGGGGCTGTTTCGGGGATTCGGCGGCGGCGCTGACGAGGAAGCAGCCTTGGTCAACAACCGGTCATCATGACCGATTAGTCGCAAGCACCAATGGAGTTTGCCCACGCATATGAGTCTCAAATGAATGGCGTCGAGGTGGGCGGGCCGTCGTAGGGTTCTGACATGGGCGGCAGCACGTTCGGGGAGCGCTTCGCGGTCACCACGTTCGGCGAATCGCACGGCGGAGCGCTGGGGGTGATCATCGACGGCTGCCCCGCGCGCATCGAGCTGAGCGAGGCCGATGTGCAGGTCGACCTCGACCGCCGCCGCCCCGGCCAGAGCCGCATCGTCACCCAGCGCCAGGAGGCTGACCGGGTGACGATCCACTCGGGAGTCTTCGAAGGGCTGACGCTGGGCACGCCCATCGGCATGACCGTGGCCAACACCGACGCCCGGCCAGGCGCGTACTCCGAGATGGCCACCACGTACCGGCCCAGCCACGCCGACTACACCACCGACGCCAAGTACGGCATCCGGAATTGGCAGGGGGGCGGGCGCGCATCGGCTCGTGAGACCGTCGGCCGGGTCGCGGCGGGCGCGGTGGCTCGGAAGATCCTGTCCATTGCCGGCGTGGAGGTGCTGGGCTGGGTCAGCTCGGTCAGCGACATCACCGCCGATGTCGACCCTGCGGCGGTGACCCGCGACGATGTCGAGGCCGGCCCGACGCGCTGCCCCGATCCCGATGCCGCAGCTCGCATCACCGAGGCCATCGACGCTGCCCGCCACGACGGCAACTCGCTGGGCGGGGTTGTGGCCTGCGTGGCACGAGGCGTGCCGCCCGGCTTGGGCGAACCCGTCTTCGACAAGCTCGACGCCGAATTGGCTGGCGCGGTGATGTCGTTGCCCGCAGCAAAGGGCATGGAGATCGGCAGCGGCTTCGCCGGAACGCTGATGACCGGTCGCACTCACAACGACGAGTTCGCGCCCGGCCCCGATGGGCGGCCGGTCACCGTGACCAACCGCAGCGGCGGCATCCAGGGCGGCATCAGCAACGGCGCCGACATCGTGCTGCGCGTGGCCTTCAAGCCCACTGCCACCATCGCGTCAGAGCAGAAGACCGTCACGAACGCCAACGAACCGACGGTGCTGGCGGCTCGCGGCCGGCACGATCCGTGCGTGCTGCCCCGCGCAGTGCCGATGGTCGAGGCAATGGTCTGCCTGGTGCTGGCCGATCACCTGCTGCGCCAGCAGACGACCCAGATCGCAGACATTCCTTCGCCGCCGCAGCCATCCGGCTGACGGGCAGCCGATGGACATCGCACAGATTGCGCTCGTCGCGGCCGCGGGCGTAGTTGCGGGCGTGGTGAATGCCATGGCCGGCGGCGGTTCGCTGCTGACGGTCAGCCTGCTCACCGTGGTGGGCGATCTGGGCGGGCTGGTGGCCAATGGCACCAACCGCATCGGCGTCGTGACGCAGAACTTGGCGTCGGTTGCCGGCTACCGGTCAGAGGGTGTGTCGGGCTTGCGCCGCTCAGTGCCCGTGCTGCTGCCGGCGTTGATCGGCTCGGTGATCGGCGCCTACGCAGTCTCCAGCCTGCTGAGCGACACGGCCTTCGAACGGGTCTTCGGCATTCTGATGGTGCCGCTGCTGATCCTGAGTCTGTGGCCGCCGAAGGCTCGCGGCGACGAGATCGTCTGGCCCAAGGCGCTCACCGTCGTGGTGTTCTTCCTGATCGGCGCCTATGGCGGCGCGTTTCAAGCGGGCGTGGGGCTCGTGCTGGTGTTGGCGCTGTCGCACGCCGGCTTGGACTTGGTGAACGCCAACGCGGTCAAGGTGGTGGTGATCGCCGTGCTGACCGTTGTGGCGGTGCCGGTGTTCATCCTGAACGACCAGGTGCACTGGGGCTTCGCGGTGATCGTGGCGGCGGGCTTCGCTGTGGGCGGCTGGCTCGGTGCCCGCTGGGCCGTACGTGGCGGCGAGCGGCTGATCCGCCCGGTCCTCGTCATCGCAGTCCTCGGCCTCGCTGGCCGCATGATCGGTCTGTACTGAGAACGGGCAGACGGCAGCGTTCGCCGCCGGCCTCTGACGCCGGCGGCGGTCGGGCGCGTAGGGTCACGCCGTGATATTCGAACTGGACGCCGAACGGGTTCGGAACCGCCCGGGCATCAAGTGGGGACGCGAAGGCCCGGACGTGCTGGCGGCCTGGGTTGCCGACATGGACGTGGAGCTGCCCGCAGTCGTGCTCGACGCGATGCGCGAGCGCATCGACTCCGGCGGCCTGGGCTACGACTTCTATGACCAGCCGATACCCGTGCTGCGCGTCTTCGCCAAGCGCATGAGCGAGGCGTTCGGCTGGCAGGTCGACCCGCTCGACGTCGTGCGGGTGCATGACGTGATCCAGGGCTTGGAGCTGGCCATCACCTACTGCACCGAACCCGGCGACGGCGTCATCTTCCAGACGCCCGCCTACCCGCCGTTCTTCTCCAGCGTGGAGGGGCACGGGCGCCGGGTGGTGCCCAATCCGCTCATCCGCGACGACGACGGCTGGCGGCTCGACTTGGACCACTTCGAGTCAGTGGCTGCGGCGCCGGACGTGACGGCCGTGATCCTGTGCCAGCCGCACAACCCGTGCGGCATGGTGCTCGACGCCGACGGCATCGCCGCGGTGATCGACATTGCGGAGCGTCACGACCTGGTGGTGATCTCCGACGAGATCCACTGTGACCTGGTGTACGCACCCCGGCGGCACGTTCCGGTGGCATCGATCAGCGAGCTGGCATCCGAGCGGACCGTCACGGTGACCGCTGCCACGAAGTCGTTCAACATGGCGGGCCTCCGCATGGCCTTCCTGCACTCTGCGTCGTCGCGCTACGGCCCGATCATCAAGAAGATCCCCAAGCGGCTCATCGGCGGCATCGGGATCCTCGGGCAGGTCGCCACCATCGCCGGCTGGACCGAGGCGCTGGACTGGTTGGACGAGCTGGTGGCCGGCTTGGACAGCAACCGTCAGCTGCTGGCTGAGCTGCTGGCTGAGCGACTGCCCGAGGTTCGCTACCGGCCGCCCGATGCCACCTACCTGGCGTGGATGGACTGCAACGAGCTGGGTCTTGGCGACGATCCTGCCTCGGTCTTCCTGGGGCGGGGTCGCGTGTATCTGAATTCCGGGCTCGACTTCGGGCCCGAGGGCGCAGGCCATGTGCGCCTCAACTTCGCCACCTCGCCGGCCATGCTGGACGAGGCCACCGCTCGCATGGCCAAAGCCATCGGCCGCTAGCGCTCAGTCGCCGACGATCTGATCTGAGTCTCCCTTGCGGGCTTGGTGGCGCAGCACGAGCGTGTAGCCGACGATCGCGACAGCGGCGAAGCTGAACCACTGGAACGTGTAGCCCAGGTGCGGCCCGGCATCGAGTTCGGCCGGTGGCAACACGCGGAGTGTCGAAGCGTCGCTGGTCGCGTCGGCCCCGAGCGCGATGGTTGAACCGTCTGCGTTCGCGGTTCTCGTCAGCTCGACGTACATGGACACGAGATCGAGCGCAGTCTGTTGGTCAATGCGCGCCACGTCGGTACGGGCGAGCGACGCTAGACGTCCCTCGGCCGGATCGGCGGGGCCCAGCAGGCCACGTCGCTGGCTCTGACGGATACGGCCCTCGATGTGGCGAGCAGCATCGAGTTCGGGCCGCAGGGCGCGTCCGAGTTCGTCGGGCGATTGCTCGCACTCTGCTTGGTGCAGCCATCCGGCGACGATCAGCACGCCTCGTGGTCCGGCACTGTCGACGGAGGTCACCGCGGCAGGCACGGCGAGGTGACACCCGGCTTGGCCGTTGAAGCTGCGGTTGCGGATCAGCACGCTGTCTTGCCAGTCGAAGCGCTCCACCGGCAGGGTCACCGTCCGATGCTCGAGCTCGTCGGCGATCTCGGTGCCCGACACGGCCTCGAAGAAGCGGTCGGCGTCGAGCGGGCGCATTTCCGTCCGCTCGGTGATCGCGGCGTTGCGGGTGCGCACTTCGTTGTGGCGGCTGAGCTGCCAGAAGCCGGCGATCACGAAGAGCACGAGCAGGCTGCCGGCGAGCGCGTGCCCGGCCAGCCAGATCGGCTTGCGGGCGAAGCTGTACACGGCGCGAACCTATTGGGGCCGCCGCTGGCGGCCCTCGCGCACCTCGACGCGGGCGATGTCGCCGGCGGGCTCGAAGCCCAGCACCTGACCGAGGAAGGACAGCTCGGCTTCGAGGGCCGCCACGATGTTCGGCCCGCGCCGAAAGCCGTGCCCTTCGCCCTCGAACAGCAGGTAGGCGTGTGGCACGCCGGCATCTGCCAGGGCAGCCACCACCTGTTCGGATTGGCTCTGGGGCACCACACGGTCCTCGGTGCCCTGCAGCACGATCATCGGGGTCCGCAACTGGTCGGTCCGCCAGATGGGCGATCGCTCCCGGTACAGATCCGCCCGCTCGGGCCAGGGACCGATGAGCCCGTCGAGATACCGGGCCTCGAACTTGTGGGTGTCGCGGGCGAGGGCCTCCAGATCGGCGACCCCGTAGCGGGAGATGCCGGCTGCGAACACGTCGCTGCCGGTCAGTGCGCACAGCGTGGTGTAGCCGCCCGCCGAGCCGCCCTTGATGACCAGGCGTTGGGCGTCCACGGCACCGTCGGCGGCCAGGTGGAGTGCCGCGGCAATGCAGTCCTGCGTGTCGACGACGCCCCACTGGCCTCGCAGCAGGTTGCGGAAGGCAGTGCCGTAGCCGGTGCTGCCGCCGTAGTTCACGTCCACCACGGCGATGCCGCGGCTGGTCCAGTACTGGATGCCCAGATCCAGCGAGCTGCGCGCCGAGCCGGTGGGCCCGCCGTGGCTGAGCACCATCAGCGGGGGAGGGTCGGAGGGCGGTGCGGCCACGGCGGAGTTGGCGGGCGGGAAGAAGAATGCGTGAGCACGGCGACCGTCATCGCTGTCGAACGTGAAGGTCTCGGGCACCGAGACGTCGCCGGGCTCGAGTGGTGACGGCTCGCTGGCGCTGAGCTGGCGATGCGTGCCGTCGGACGCGATCTCCACCACCGCAGCGCGGCGGGTCCAGCCGGCGGCCACCGTGACGACCGAGCCGCCGGGCGTGACCGCAAGGCGGCCGAAGTCGGTGAAGCCGCTCGGCACCTCATCCAGCCGTCCGTCGCGGATGATCCCGAGGTGGCCAACCCCGCCCGACATCCATGTGCACCACAGCGCGCCGCTGCGGTCCCAGCCGTAGGTGGCCTGGGCGAAAACCCATGCGGGCACGCCGAACTCGCGGCGCGGTTCTTCGCCGGCCACGGCGGCGTCGAGCACCGGTTCGGTGACACCGGTCTCGGTGTCACCGCGATGGATCGACCACCAGCCGTCGATGTCGGTGACGATGTGCAGGACGCCGTCGGGGCTCCAGGCCGGCTGGGTCAGAGCGGGGCCGTCGCACAGCACCCGGTCGCTGCCCGGCACCGGCTCGCCGTCGCGGAGATCGACGAGATGCAGGCGGGTGTGATCCCACGGCATGTTCGGGTGATCCCAGCAGAGATACGCCAGCGTCGACCCGTCGGGTGAGGGCCGCGGCGAGGAGTAGAAGTCGGCGCCGGTTGCCGCCACGCTGACGGTCCCGTCCAGGCACACCGTGACCAGTTCGTTGCGGGGTTCATGCCCGGTGTCGTCGTGGGCTTCGCGCACCCACACGCTGACCAAATCGACGGTGCCGTCGCCCAAGTCGGCGTTCGGCGCGGGCACCAGTGCTGGATCGGCATACCGCAGCCCTCGCGGGATGCCCGGCTCCGGGGTCACCGCACGCGGCGCCACCTCACCGGTCGCGTCGAACAGCCGCACCCGGTGGTCGCTCATGCAGCTGGCCAGCACGAAGTGGCTGCCGTCGGCTGCCTCGTACGGCAGCCAGGCGCCGCCGCCGTATTCGTGGACGGCGGTGCGGATGTCTGCCTCCGCCGTGTGGGGAAGGTCGACGGGCCCGGCGCCGGGCTCGTCGAGGCGCACCCGCACCACGGCCCCTCGCCCGCTGTCGAGGGGCCGTTCTTCGGTCCAGTAGGCCCAGCCGCCGGCGACGCGCGGCTCGGTCCGCCGCACAGCACCTGCGGCGACATCGGCCGCCTGCAGCGGCGACGGCCACGCACCATGCCCAGAATCCCCGGAGTTGCTGGGATTCTGGGCGGAATCACCTTGACAGGGCGATGGCGAACTCATAGGTTCCTCGTTGGTATCGACAGACTGCCGCGGTTACTCACCATGGGCATATGCCGCGGCAGCGTGAGCGTGCGCTCCGGGTTTTCCACCGACCCGCGACGCGCAGGTGGACCGGGGGAGCGCCCACCAACTCCCTCGGTCCACACATGCCCGTGCGGCTGTCGCTCACCCGTTGCCCTCTTCGGTCGCCGGCAGGTCGTGCTGGGCCAGGATCGTCTGCAGCGACAGCTCGGTGGTGCGCAGGCGCCCTTCGCAGTGCGCGATCAGCTGCGAGGCCCGTTCGACCTGCGATGCCAGCGTGTCGATGTCGACGTCGTCGCTCTCGAGACTGGTCAGGATCGACTCGATCTCTGCCATCGACGCCGCGTAGCCGCCGAATTCGGCCTCACCCGGGTCCGTGCCTGTGTCGGCGTCTTCAGCCATCAGCCGTCCTTCCCTTCGCTGTAGTTGTCGGCCAGACGATCTGGCTCATTGCCGGTGGCACTGGGCTCGCTCACCACGCTGGCGAACACCGCGTGCTGGGTCTGCGTGGAGACCGTGTCGCCGGCCGCGGGCATCTCGCGCACGATGCGGCCGTCGGCCGTGCGCGTGATGGAGAAGCCCCGAGCCAAGGTGCGCTCGGGCGCCAGCGCCGACACCAGTGCCGATGCGGACCGCAGCCGGGCCTTCGCGGCGTCGAGGCACCGCGCCGAAGCCCGCAGCAGTCGAGGTCGGTGAGCGCGCAGCGATGCCATGCCGCGCTGGGCATGGGAATGGCTGCGCTCCAGCGCTCGCCGTGCGCTGGCGAGCTTGACCGCAGCAGTGCGGCAGTGACGCTGCGCGTGATGATCCAGCCGCAGCCGGACCTCGCCAAGCTGCACGCGCGGCGCGGCAAGACGGCGCTCGGCCAGCAGGCCCAGCGCGCTGTGTGCCGCCGCCAAGCGTGCCGCTGCGGCGCCCGCCCGGGAGCGGGCAGCCCGGTCCACTGCGCGGCGGGCCTGAGCCAGGCGCTCGTCGAACAAGGCGACATGTGCGACCAGCGCAGCGGCGCACGCGGTCGGCGTCTTGGCAGCGGTGTGTGCCACCTGGTCGGCCACGGACGTGTCGATCTCGTGGCCGATGCCGCAGAACACGGGCAGCGGGCACAGCGCGATGGCCTTCGCCACGCTCGCGAGGTCGAACGCCAGCAGGTCGGTGCGATCGCCCCCGCCGCGCACCAGCGCGATCACGTCGACATCGGCCTGCCCGAGCGTCCGCAGCGCCGCCACCAGATCGGCCTCGGCCGTGACGCCCTGCACGCGTGCGTCGCACAGCAGCACCTCGAACGCGTAGCCGCTCGCCTCCAGCTCGTGGACGAAGTCGGCGTGGGCTGCGCTGCCGTCGGCCGTGACCAGCCCGACGCGCAGCGGCACCAGGGGCAGCGGCACGGCGGCGTTGCGCCGCAGCAGCCCCGACTCGGCCAGCGCGGCCAGCGTGCGTTCCCGGTCGGCCGCCAGCACGCCGAGCGTGAAGTGCGGGTCGACGCCGCTCATGATGAGCTGCACCTGCCCGCTGCCGGCGTAGTACTCCACCTCGGCGCGGATCCGCACCTCGATGCCGTCGTCGAGTGTCAGACCGCCTGCTGCGGCGAGGTCGCGGTTCACTAGCCGCTGGCGTCCTTTGAACAGCGCCACCCGCATGCGGGCGCCACGGCGATCGTTGCCGGTGCCCGGCTCGATGAGGTTGAAGTAGATGTGGCCGCTGGCCGCCACCGAGTAGCCGATGATCTCGCCGCGCACCCACACCTCGCTGGGGAACGCCCGCTGGATCGTCTCGCCGACGGCGGTTGCCAAGTCAGAGACCGACCACGTGCCGTCGGGCTGGCCTGCCGTGCCTCCGGCCACGGCGCCGATGCCCTCGACAGCGCTGCTCACGGCCCTGAGGCTGTCACGAATTCGCCCCCGACGCGACTGAATTTCCGCTCGCTGCACTGGCTGCGGGTCAGGCGGTCAGCCGGGCAGGCGTCGATAGGGTGCGCTGCGGAAGGTTGCCAGAGCGGACGAATGGGGCGGTCTCGAAAACCGTTGTGGCCTTCGGGTCACCGTGGGTTCGAATCCCACACCTTCCGCCACCCGCCGGCACCAGCCGACTGCGCCATGGGCGGCTCAGCGGTAGCTGCCGAAGAACTCGCTGAGCAGTGCGCCGCATTCCGCCTCGCGCACGCCTCCGACCACCTCGGCGTTGTGGTTGAAGCGAGGGTCCACGAGCAGGTTGTAGAGCGTCGCCGTGGCGCCTGTCTTGGGGTCGTAGGCCCCGAACACCACCCGGGGCACGCGCGCCGCCAGCACCGCCCCGGCGCACATGGGGCACGGCTCGAGCGTCGTCGCCAGCGTCGCGCCGCTCAACCGCCAGTCGCCGACAGCAGCCGCTGCATCGCGCAGCGCCAGCACCTCGGCGTGCGCGGTGGGGTCGTTGGCGGCTTCGCGTTCATTGTGACGGGCGGCCAGAACCTGGCCGTCGACGATCACCACGGCGCCGACCGGCACCTCCCCGGCGGCCGCAGCCTGCCGTGCCTGTTCCAACGCCAACTCGATGGCTGCTTCGTCTGTCACACCCGCAGTGTGGCCGCTCGTGCGTCACGTCAGGCAGCAGTGTCAGCCGGTCGAGATGCCGCGTCTCCTCTTCGCCCGCTCGCGCATCCGGGCGTGGGCCTCGGGTGTGCCGTCGTGGAAGGTGCCGAACAGCTTGTCGAGCGGCACGGGCCGGTTGCCGTAGTTGCACTCGAAGTAGCGATGATGCAGGTGGTGGAAGTAGTCGGCGCCGGCCATCGTCGGCCCGCCGCGCTTGCCGATCTCGAAGCGCTCGAATCCCGAGTGGGAGAACGAGGTGGCCACGGCGTTGGACAGCAGGGTAAGGATCAGGATGAACGGGTGAGCGGGCACCACCCACCACAGCACGATCATGCTCAGGTACATCATGTGCTCGACCGGGTGCATCGACAGCCCGCTCCATGGCCCGGTGTTCACGTTGCGGTGATGCAGGTAGTGCACATGGTCGTAGACCCAGCGCATGTGCAGCACCCGGTGGATGCAATAGAAGTGCACCACTGACCACAGCGACGCGATCACTGTGAGCGCGCAGATGTAGGGCCACCATGTGCCCCATTCCACCGACGGGATCCAGTCGTTGGCGTAGAACCACATCGTGAGCGCCTCATAGGCCGACCAGACGGCGCAGCCGCTCACCAGGCACCAGAAGATGTTGTCCCGGGTCTGGTGGTTCCACAGGAACGCCCGGTTGGTGGTGCTGAGCCACTGGCGGTTGTACTTGTAGCGCTGCTGCTGGACCCGCCGGACGTACAGCGCCACGTGCAGCGTTCCCGCGACCAGCGTGAACAGCACCACGTTGCGCAGGTAGATCTCCAGTATCCATCGGGGCCGCAGGCTGGCCATGCGTTCCATGGACGGTGTGAAGAAGTTCCACACCACTGCCGACATCGCCACCCAGAGCAGTCCCTGGGGGAGCATCATCAGCGAGATGTGCCGCAGGGTCTGCAGCGGGCGCGGCGGCCAGTCCAAGATGGTGGACACCGAGATGGGCAGATCCGGCTCGTAGCCCTTGGCGTCCCTGGTGGGCAGCCCGGAGCGGGTCATTACTGCTCAGTCTGGCATGCGGAGAGTGTGGGATTCGAACCCACGGAGGCCGATGAAAGCCTCACACGCTTTCCAAGCGAGCCCATTCGTCCACTCTGGCAACTCTCCGTGTCGACGTGTCACCGTCTGGCGAGGCGGCCAGGCGATCTGCGGCACACAACGAGGTCCGCTGAGAGCTGCTGCCTCCCGGCCCTGACTCGGTTCACGGGTCGCCGTTGCACAGGACCCGGCCGCCACGTCAGACGGCGACACGATGCGAACGATAACCGCAGGGCGCTTGTCCGCCCAACCAGCGGGCGCAGCAACTGGCCGCAGTCTTTAGGATCGCCGCGAGATGCAGCACCAGTCGCTCTACCGCAGATTCCGGCCTCAGCGCTTCGCCGAGGTGGTGGGTCAGCCGCACCTGATCCGGGCCCTGCGCAACGCCGTTCGAGAAGACCGCGTCGGCCACGCGTACCTGCTGAGCGGCCCACGCGGCACCGGCAAGACCTCCACCGCTCGCATCCTGGCCAAGGCGCTCAACTGCGAGGCGCTCACCGACGACGGCGAACCGTGCGATGCCTGCGGCAGCTGCGCCGCCGTGGCCGCTGGCACCTCGATGGACCTCATCGAACTTGACGCTGCGTCCAACAACTCGGTGAATCACATCCGGGACATGACCGAGAAGGCGGCCCTGGTCAGCTCGGGGCGTCGCAAGGTGTACCTGCTCGACGAGGTGCACATGCTCTCGGCGGCGGCCTCCAATGCGCTGCTCAAGACCTTGGAGGAGCCGCCGGCCCATGTGGTGTTCATCTTGGCCACCACTGATCCGAACAAGGTGCTGCCCACCATCCGCAGCCGCACCCAGCAGTTCGAGCTGTCGCTGGTGGGCGCCGACGAGATGGCGCCCCACGTGCGGGCGATCGCTGAGGCGGCTGATGCGCCGATCGATGACGCCGTCGTCGACTACGTGACAGAACGCGGTGCCGGGTCGGTGCGTGATGCGCTCTCGGCGCTCGACACGGTGCTGGCGGCGGGGGGCATCCCCGATGATCGCACCGATGTGAACGCACTGGTCCATGCGCTGGCACGCGCCGACCTGGCCGCGACGCTCATCGCCGTGGCCGCGGCGACCGCAGCGGGCGTCGACGCCCGCGACCTCGCCGAGCGCACCGCACGCCGTCTGCGTGACATGTTCCTGGTGGGCGCGGGCGTGGAGCCCGCCGAGCTGCCGCCGGCCGACATCACCTCGGCACGGGAGCTGAGCGATGCGATGGGACGCCGTGCCAACGTGCGGGCACTGGAGGCCGTCGGCAGCGCGCTGGCGCAAATGCCGCAATCGGCCGACCGTCGCCTGACCTTGGAGGCCGCCCTGGTCGGGCTGCTCGCCGATGATGCGCTCGGTGCGGGTACCCCCGACGCAGCACCGTCCGCCGCTGCACCGGCTCGCAGCGGAGCCGATGCTCCAGCGCCCCCCGCCGGCGGTCCGGCTGCCGCCCGGGCGGCCATGGCCGCGACCAAAGCGCCGCCGTCACTCGACGACACGCCCAGCGCGGCACAGCCCCCGCCGCCCGCACCCCAGGCTTCCGCGGCGCCGCCGACACCGCCCGTGCCGGCCCCCGAGGTAGCACCGCAGCCGCAATCCACAGGCGAACCCGCGGCATCGCCGGCACCTGTGCCTCCCGAACCGCAGCCGGACGCGGACCCGGAGCCGCCCGCGGCAACCGAGCCCGCGCCGACGGCTGGCGCTGCGATGGCGGCCCAGGACCTGCAGCGCATCTGGGAGTCGCAGGTCGTCGAACGGCTCCGCCCACGGACTGCCGGTCTGTTTCGCGACGCCGAAGTGGTCGCCCACGACCGCAACGTCTTCACGATCCGGCTCAGCGTTGGAGTGCCTGTCGAACAAGCCCGACGGCGCAGCAATGAAACCGAAGCAATTCTGTCGGAGCTGCTCGATCAGACCATTCGCATCGAGATCAGCGATGCGGTCACCGACGACGCGAAGACGTCGGCGCCGGAGATGGGCGATGAAGTGCCGCCTTCGCCCCCAGCGAATACCGGTGCATCGGCACTCGCCGACGAATCTTCCGCGCCTGCCCCCTCGCCGGAGGCTGCCGCACCCGCCTCCTCGCCGGAGGCCAAGGTGCAGCGCATAGTGGACCGCTTCCCCGGATCAGTCGTGGTCCGCGACGACGAGGGCGTGACCTGACAGCCTTGGCTGACCACCAGCGGCAGGGGCTGACGTGTACGACGACGCCGTCGAAGACCTGATCGACGAACTCAGCCGCCTGCCCGGCATCGGCCCCAAGGGCGCCCAGCGCATCACGTTCTGGCTGCTGAAGCGGCCGGCAGCCGATGCTCACCGTCTCGCTGCCGCCATCACCGCCGCCAAGGACCGGGTCGGCTTCTGCAGCCAGTGCTGGAACCTCAGCGAGACCGACCCGTGCCCCACCTGTGCTGACCCGGCCCGGGCCAACGGGATGATCTGCGTGGTGGAGGAACCGCGGGACGTGGTGGCGATGGAGAAGGCGGGCTTCCGGGGCCGCTACCACGTGCTCGGCGGGGCCCTGAACCCGCTGGAAGGAGTGGGGCCCGAGCAGCTGCGCATCCGCGAGCTGATCGCACGGCTCGACAGCGAGTCGGTGACGGAGCTCATCGTGTGCACGAACCCGAACATCGAGGGCGACACGACCGCCATGTATCTCGCCCGCCAGCTCGAGCCGCTCGGTGTGCAGGTGACTCGCCTCGCCAGCGGCCTGCCGGTCGGCGGTGACCTCGAATACGCCGACGAGCTCACCCTCGAACGAGCCCTCCGCAACCGCCGCACCCTCACGCCCTAGCAACCCAGCCGGTAATTCGCTGGACCCCTCGGCGGCAACTGCCTACGGTGCGCCCACACTTCCCCGGCGGCCTGCACTCACAAGGAGTGCCATGGCCGCCTTCGATCCCTACGACCGGACAACTGACCGCGCAACCGATCCGCCGCCGCACGACCTGCCGGTTGCGGTGTTCCGTCCGTCGCCTGACGAGCGTGTGATGGTGGCAGGCCCGTGCCACGCCAGAGCGCTGTGCCTGAGTGCCGGCGCATCGCCGCGAGGCATCGCTGCGGTGTTCGTCGATCCGTGCGGGGCGCTGCTGGCCATCGCGACCGCGCCGGCAGCCGTGGTGGGAGCGATGCTGGTGGATCCGGCCCCGTTCGCACGGTTGACCGAGCTGCTCGCAGCGAGCCGCATCTACCTGGAGGTTCCCGCCGCCGACGCGGCCGCGATCGGCGATTCCGTGCACGCTGCTCTCTGGCCGCTCTGCGTTGCCACCGAAGTGCTCGCCCGACCTGAAGCCGCCTGATCCGGCTCGCGCCGTTGCGGTTGCGAGGCGTTCGTGAGCAGGGAACGACTGGACTGGGCGGCTACGCGACCCGCAGCACCACGGCGTCGCCTTGGCCGCCGCCCCCGCACAGCGCCGCGGCGCCCAGGCCGCCGCCCCGGCGGCGCAGCTCGTTGGCGAGGGTGAGCGCCAGCCGAGCACCTGACATGCCGATGGGATGGCCGAGCGCCACCGCACCGCCGTTCGGGTTCACGATCTCCGATGACACGCCCAGGTCCTCCGTCGACGCCACCGCCACCGCGGCGAAGGCCTCGTTGATCTCGAACAGCGACAGGTCCTCGACGTCCAGATCGGTGCGCCCCAGCGCACGGCGGATCGCATTCGCCGGCTGGTGCAGCAGGCACGTGTCGGGCCCCGCCACCATGCCGTACGACACGACCTCGGCCAGCGGCTCGATGCCGCGTTCGGCAGCCGCCTCGGGCGACATGACGATCAGCGCGCAGCCGCCGTCGGAGATCTGGGACGCATTGCCCGCCGTGACGGCGCCATCGGCCGCGAAGGCCGGCCGCAGGCCCGACAGGCTGCCGGCCGTCGTGCCGGGCCGGATGCCTTCGTCGTCGAGCACCGTCAGCGGATCGCCGCGGCGCTGAGGGATGCTGACGGCCACGATCTCATCGTCGAAGCGGCCGTCTTTCTGTGCGGCCGCCGCGCGTTCGTGCGACTGGGCGGAGTACTCGTCCATGGCGCTGCGCGAGATGCCGGCGCTCGCGGCATCCCGCTCGGTGCCGTCCCCCATGTGGCCGTCGTCGAAGGCGCACCACAGGCCGTCGTGGATCATCGCGTCGAGCACGGTGCCCGAGCCCATCCGCATGCCGTTGCGGCCGTCCGGCAGCAGGTAGGGAGCGTTGGTCATCGACTCCATGCCGCCGGCGACGACCACGTCCGCGTCGCCCGCGGCGATCATCTGGTCGGCCATGTAGAGGGCGTTCAGACCCGACAGGCACACCTTGTTGACGGTGATGGCCGGCACGTCCATGGAGATGCCGGCCTCGGTCGCCGCTTGCCGGGCAGTGATCTGGCCCTGGCCGGCCTGCAGCACCTGGCCCATCACCACGTAGTCGACACCGCCAGCCGCAACAGCGGACCGCTCCAGCGCACCGGTGATGGCAATGCCGCCGAGCTGTGCGCCGGTCAGGCCTGCCAGCCCGCCGTTGAACTTGCCGATCGGCGTGCGTGCGCCCCCGACGATCACCGAACCAGGCATTGTGACCCCCTCACCTGCACCGACGCGCCAGCCCGCGGGCTGAGCGACGGATCTGTGAACGGCGAGTGTACGAAACGGCCTGTGAGCCTGCCCGAGCGCCGAGCCAGATCTCAGAAGAGGCGGCACTCGCAGCACGCTCGCACCGTTAGCGTTCGGCCCCGTGAAGCAGATCGCTGATGCCATCGCCGCCGCCGCATCGGGTCCCGAGCTGGAGGCCCTGCCCATCCCGGAGAGCTTCAGGGCTGCCTATGTACGGCGCGACGAGCAGACGATGTTCGAAGGCCGAGCCTCGGCCGACAAGGACCCCCGCGAGGCCACCCACATCGGCGAGGTCGCCACTCCCGAGCTGGCGCCCGATGAGGTGTACCTGGCGGTGATGGCCAGCGCCATCAACTTCAACACGGTGTGGACCTCCATCTTCGAGCCGCTGTCGACGTTCGGCTTTCTGGATCGGCTGGGCCGTGAGAGCAGCTGGGGTGCCCGCCACGCGCTCGACTACCACGTGCTCGGCTCCGACGCCTCGGGCGTGGTGCTGCAATGCGGCTCGGCGGTGCGCAACTGGCGCCCCGGCGACCGGGTCGTCGTCCACTGCAACTACGTGGACGACCAGGATCCCGCCGCCCACGAAGACTCCATGAAGGCTTCCAACCAGCGGATCTGGGGTTTCGAGAGCAACTTCGGCGGCCTGGCCGATCTCACCATCGTCAAGGCCAACCAGCTCATGCCCAAGCCGGCCCACCTGTCCTGGGAGGAGTCGGCGGTGAATGCGCTGTGCGCCGCCACTTCGTACCGGATGCTGGTGGGCGACAACGCCGCTCGCATGAAGCAGGGCGACGCTGTGCTTGTTTGGGGGGCAACTGGTGGGCTGGGCGGCTATGCCTGCCAGCTGGTGCTCAACGGCGGCGGCGTGCCCATCGGCGTGGTCAGCTCGCCCGACAAAGCGGAGCTGCTCAACCAGCTCGGCGTGGAGCACACGATCGACCGCAACGCCGAGGGCTACCGCTTCTGGAGCGACGAGCACACCCAGGACGAACGCGAGTGGCGGCGTTTCGGCAAGAAGGTGCGCAGCCTCATCGGCGACGATCCCGACATCGTGTTCGAGCATCCCGGCCGGTCCACCATGGGCGCGTCGGTGTTCGTCACCAAGCGCGGCGGCAAGATCGTGACCTGCGCCGCCACCAGCGGCTACATGATCGAGTACGACAACCGGCACCTGTGGATGCGCCTGAAGCAGATCCTGTCGAGCCACTTCGCCAACTACGCCGAGGCGTGGGCGATGAATCGCCTGATCGATCAGGGGCGCATCCAGCCGATCCTGTCGAAGACGTTCACGCTCGACGAGACCGGCTTGGCCGCCCGGCAGGTCCACCACAACCTGCATGAGGGCAAGCTCGGCGTGCTGTGCCTGGCCTCCGAGCCGGGGCAGGGCATCACCGATCTTGAGAAGCGGGAGCAGATCGGCGAGGACCGCATCACGCTGTTCTCGCGACATGCAGCTTCGCTGGAAGCCGCGGAAGGGGCAGCCTGATGATCCTGACCGAGATCGACCACATCGCCATCGCCGTGAACGACCTTGACGCCGCAGTCGCCTACTACAGCGAGGCATTCGGCGCGCAGGTGGCCCACCGGGAAGTCGTCGACTCCGACGGCGTGGAAGAGGCGCTGATCAAGGTGGCGGACAGCTACATCCAGCTCACCGCGGCCACGCGCCCCGATTCGCCGATCGCCAAGTTCCTTGAGCGCAGGGGCGAGGGGCTGCACCACGTCGGCTACCGGGTGGACGACTGTGCTGTTGCACTCAAGGCCATGATCGACGCGGGCGCGGTGCCCATCGACACCGCGCCGCGGCCCGGCTCTCGCGGCACCACCGTCGCGTTCGTCCACCCCAAGGGCAATCTCGGGACGCTGGTCGAACTCGTCGAGGAATAGAGTCAGCCCCACAAGGGCGCGGGCCGCGAGGGCCGCTCACGGCGCCTGCGCTCACGGGAGGGGCAAGATGACCGCATTCACCAGGCGATTCGCGATCGTGTTCGCTGTGTTGGCGATATTCGCCACAGCATGCACGGGCAGTGACGAGCCCGCTGCGACCACCGCTGCGGCACCGGCGACGACGGCTGCGGCCGAAGAGCCGGCCGACGACATGGACGATGCGGAACCGTTCAAGATCGGGCTGGTCACTGATACCGGCAAGGTCGACGACAAGAGCTTCAACCAGTCGGCATGGGAAGGCGCGCAGGAAGCTGCCGCTGCCTTGGGTGCCGAGGCCAACTACATCGAGACTGAGGAAGCCAAGGACTACGAGAACAACATCGGACTGTTCATCGAGGACGGCGTCGATGTCATCATCACCGTCGGATTCGGCCTCGGGGACGCCACCATCGCTGCGGCGACGGAGAACCCGGACATCTTCTTCATCGGTGTCGACCAGTTCCAAGGCGAAGTGCTGCCGAACCTGGCCGGGCTGATCTTCCCCGAGGACCAGTCGGGCTTCCTCGCCGGCGCGCTCGCAGGCATGCTCACCGAGACCGACATCGTGGGCGCGGTGCTCGGCACCGATCTGGTGCCGCCCGTGGTGGCCTTCAAGGAAGGCTGGGAGCACGGCGCGCGTTACACCAACCCGGACGTGCAGACGATCTCCACGTACCACCCCGGCGGTCTTGACGTGGCCTTCGGTGATCCCGACTGGGGTGCTGCCACCGCCCGGCAGGCACTCGACCAGGGCGCAGACATCATCTTCGGCGCGGGCGGTGCCACCGGCAACGGGGCGCTCATCGAGATCGCCTCGCAGGAAGGCGCCTACTGCGTGGGCGTCGATACCGACCAGTGGAACACCGTGCCCGAGGCGCAGCCGTGCCTGGTGACGAGTGCCATGAAGCTCATCACTCCGGGTGTGGCCGATCTGATCGGCCAGGCCCACGGCGGTTCGTTCGCTGGCGGCAACTACCTCGGCGAGGTCGGCCTGGCACCCTTCCATGACTTCGACGACATCGTCACCGACGACATGAGGGCGACGCTCGACGAGGTCCTTGCCGGCCTGAACGCCGGCGAGATCGACACTGGGTGGCCGCCGGGCTGATCGGTCGCCGGACGACCTGATCTGGGCGCCGTGGGCCGCGGGCACCTCACCCGACGGTGAGCACGCCCGCCGGCCCATCGGCGCCCGCTGCTGCGGAGCAGCCTGCGTCGTCCGACGACGCCAGCGATGCTCGCCGCAGTCCGACGCGCACGATGCTGCGCGCTGCGGCGGTCCCTGTGGCCTCGGTCGTGCTGGGGCTGGTGCTTGGTGCCGTGCTCATCGCGGTGCAGGGGCACTCAGTCTCCAGCGCGTACAGCGCGCTGGTGCTCGGCGGGGCGGGCGACGCCGACGCGTGGCTGCGCACCCTGCAGAAGGCGACGCCGCTCGTCTTCGGCGGCCTGGCAGTTGCCTTCGCGTTCAAGGCCGGGCTGTTCAACATCGGCGGGCAGGGCCAGCTGCTGGTGGGCGCGGCCTTCGCCGCTGGCGTCGGGTTCGGGCTCGAGGGCGTGCCGCTGGTGGTGCATCTGCCGCTGGCGCTGCTGGTGGGCGCTGCTGCGGGCGCCGCATGGGGTGCCATCGCCGGGGTGCTGAAAGCCACCTCGGGGGCCCATGAGGTGATCGTCACGATCATGCTCAACTTCGTGGCCGGCAACCTCACCGACTGGCTGGCCGCGAACCCCTGGCAGGACCGATCGGGTTCCAACATCATCGCCCGGACCCCGCTGGTGCAGCCGTCGGCCGAGATCCCCACCTGGGGGTGGCTGCCGGCGGGCTTCGTGCTGGCGGTGATCGCCGCGTTCGCGTGCTGGTTCATCCTGGAACGCACCACCTACGGCTTCGAGGTGCGCAGCGTGGGGGCGAACCGCCACGCCGCCCGGTACGCCGGCATCTCGGTGGGCTGGATCATGGCCTCGACGATGGCGGTGGCGGGGCTGCTGGCCGGTCTCGGCGGGGCGATCGAGTCGCTGGGCGTCGACGGCCGTTTCGAGGCTGGGGTGAACGTGGGTCTCGGCTTCGAGGGCATCACGATTGCGCTGCTGGCCCGCACGAACCCCATCGCGGTCATCCCCGCCGGCCTGCTGGTGGGGCTGATGGAAGCGGGTGCGGCCAAGATGCAGTTCGAGTCGGGGGTCGCGCCCGAGATCATCGATGTGATCCAGGCGCTGATCCTGCTGTTCGTGGCAGCGCCGCTGATCGTGCGCTGGATTCTGCGCCTGCGCGACCGGCCCGATGCGCCGGATCGCCGCCTGACGCTCGGCGCGGGGTGGGGCCGGTGACGGTCACACACGACGCTGGCGCTGGTTCGGACGCGCGCGCAGCGCCGGGCGCTGCCGGCATGGGTGGCTGGTCGCCGCAGCGCATCTGGTCGCTGGCCGGGGCGGTGGTGCTCGTGGCGTGCGTGTGGGGCTTCTACGCCTGGGACGGCGCGCAGACCACAGCAGTGCTCGGGGGCACCGTCCGCGCCGCCACCCTGCTGGTGCTGGGCGCCATGTGCGGCATGATCGGCGAGCGTTCGGGCATCGTGAACATCGGCATCGAAGGCCAGTTCCTGATGTCGGCGTTCACGGCGTTCACCGTCGCGTCGATGTCGGGCTCGCTCTTCTTGGGCGTCGTCGCGGGCGTCAGCACCGGTCTGGCGATGGGCTGGATGCTCGCCGCGATGTCGGTCGGGCTGCGAACCGACCAGATCATCGCCGGCACGGTGCTGAACATCGCCGCGCTGGGTCTCACATCGTTCTTCTATGACCGCGGGCGTTCGCTGGGCCAGCCGAAGTATCAATCGATCGAGCTCGGCCCCCTGGCCGATCTGCCCGTCGTGGGCACGGCGCTGTTCAACCGCCCGCCGCTGACGTACTTGGCGCTCGTGCTGGTCGTGGTGCTGCACGTGCTGCTGCTGCGCTCGGTGTGGGGGATGCGCACGACCGCTATCGGCGAGCACCCTGGTGCCGCGGCCACCGTGGGCATCGATGTGATCCGGCTGCGCTACTGGAACGTGACGCTGGCGGGCGGCCTGGCCGGCCTCGGCGGCGCGTACTTGGCGCTGGAGTCGGTGGGCACCTTCACCCGGGCGATGTCGGGCGGGCGGGGCTTCCTGGCGTTGGCCGTGATGATCTTCGGTCGCCGCACCCCGCTGGGCGCCTACGCGGCGGCGCTGTTCTTCGGCTTCACCACGGCATTGCAAGGCCAGTTCCAGCTGAACGACACGTTCGACATCCCGGCGCAGTTCGTGGGGATGCTGCCCTTCGTGGTGACGATCATCGTGGTGGCCGCAGCAGGCCTGTTCGGCCGCATGCGCGACCCGGCTGCGCTGGGCCAGCCGTACGAGGTTCGATGATGCCCGCGAGCGCCGCAGCAGTGGCCGAGACGCAGCCCGAGGTGCTGCTGGCCGGCCACGGCATCATCAAGCGCTTCGGCTCGGTGGTGGCCAACGATGATGTGTCGGTCGAATTGCGGCCCGGGCGGATCCTGGCGCTGCTGGGCGAGAACGGCGCCGGCAAGAGCACCCTGGTCAACGTCCTGTTCGGCTTGCACCGCCCCGATGCGGGCCAAGTCGTGATCGCCGACGAGAACGTCGAGCTGTCGAGCCCGCACGACGCCATCGCCCGCGGCGTCGGAATGGTGCACCAGCATTTCCAGCTGGTGCCGCCGATGAGCGTCGTGCGCAACATCGTGCTCGGCGCCGAGCCGCGCAAGCTCGGCATGATCGACGTGGCCCAGGCGCGCCGCCGGGTGATGGATCTGGCAGACCGGTTCGGGCTCCATGTCGACCCTGACGCCGCCGTGGAGGACTTGCCGGTCGGCGCGCAGCAACGGGTCGAGATTCTCAAAGCGCTGTACCGCGATGCCCGCGTGCTGATCGCCGACGAGCCGACAGCAGTGCTCACCCCGCAGGAGACCGATCACCTGCTCGACGTGCTGCGTGGCCTGACCGCCCAAGGCGTGGGCATCGTGTTCATCACCCACAAGCTGCGCGAGGTGATGGCCGCGGCCGACGACATCGTCGTGCTGCGCGAGGGCAGGGTGGTGGGCACCACCACACCTGCGGGAACCAGCGAGGCGGCTCTGGCGGAGTTGATGGTCGGCCGCGCGGTGGATCTGCACGGCGACCGGTTCGAGTCGGGCGCCACCGGCGTCGGCTCGGCGGCCCCGGTCGAGACTGCGCCCGACGGCGAGGCGCCAGCCTCCGAGGCGGCGAGCGCTGAGGCCCCAGCGCGGCCGGTGGTGCTCGACATCGCCGGACTCTGTGCCGACGACGACCGCGGCCAGCGAGCCGTCGACGAACTGACGCTCGCCGTGCGCGCCGGCGAGATCGTCGGAGTCGCCGGCGTGGAGGGCAACGGCCAACGGGAGCTGGTGGAAGCCATCACGGGCCTGCGCCACGCCACCGCCGGCACCGTGTCGATCAGCGACCGGGATGCGTCGGGCGCCCGGCCGCGGCAGGTCACGGTGATCGGCGTGGGGCACATCCCCGAGGACCGGGCCAAGCATGGTCTCATCGGCTCCTACTCGGTGGCCGACAACTCGGTGCTGAACCGCTACTTCAAGCGGCCGTTCGCAGCGGGAGGCATGCTGCGCCGAGACCGCATCGACTCCCACGCCCGCGATGTCGTGGCCACCTTCGACGTGCGCACGCCCGACGTGGAGTCTCCGGCCGACAGCCTGTCGGGCGGCAACAAGCAGAAGCTCATCGTGGGCCGTGAGTTCTCCGACGAGATCGACCTGCTCATCGCTGCGCAGCCCACCCGCGGCATCGACATCGGCGCCATCGAATTCATCTGGCGCCGCATCCGCGAGCGGCGCGACGAGGGCACGGCCGTGCTGCTGGTGTCGGCCGAGCTCGACGAGGTGCTGGCGCTCAGCGACCGGGTCGCCGTCATGTACGAGGGCCGCATCGTGGCCACGGTCGATCCCCGCACCGCCACCCGCGAGGAGATCGGCCTGCTCATGGCCGGCGCCACCCCCGAAGCAGCAAGCGCGACATCGGGCGGCTAGACGACTTGGTCGACGCTTGCGGCGGCTAGACAACCCGGTCGCTGCCGCCGTCCTGGGGGATCTGGGCGCCGGTGGTGTGTGCGAATGCGGGGCCGCACATGTGCGCGATGAGGGCGCCCACATCGGCCGAGGCCAATTCGCGGCCGAGCAGGTTGCGCTGCCGGTACTGCTCGGACGTGAGCCCGTAGGCGGCGGCGCGCTGGGCGATGAGCTCGTCGGACCACAGTCCCGTGTCGAACACGCCGTCGGGGTGCACGACGTTGACGGTGATGCCATCGGCCGCCCATTCGAGGGCCGCGACGCGCGCAAGCTGGGTCAGCGCCGCTTTGGACGCCGAGTAGGCAGCGGCGCCGCGGCCCGGCGCGGGCACGTTCTTCGAACCGACGATGACCACCCGGCCCCCTGCCGGCGAGTTCTGCAGCACGCGGTGAGCTGCTGCGAGCGTGTTGGCCGCGCCGCTCACGTTGATGTCGAACGTCTGCTGCCACGCAATGCCGAGCTCCGCGTCGTCGGCAAGGTCGCCGAGCGGAGCCGACGGCCCGAAGATGCCGGCCGCCGCCACGACCATGTCGATGCCGCCGAAGCGCTCGACAGCGCCGGTGACGGCGGCGGTCATGGCGCTGGCATCGGTGACGTCGGCCTCGATGCCGTGCCACGCCGAGCCGTGCGGTCGGCCGCTGTGGCTGTCATCGGCGTGCGCGACGGCGGGGTCGATGTCGATGCCGATCACTGCCGCTCCCGCTGCTGCCAGCGCCGCGGCTGCGGCCTGTCCGATGCCGGAGGCAGCACCCGTTATCAGCGCCACCTGACCTGCCAGCGCAGCCGGGGCCCCGGCCCGCGCCAGCTTCGCCTGTTCGAGCTCCCAGTACTCCACATCGAACAGGTCGGCTTCGCCGAGTGCGACGTAGCCGCCGAGGGCCTCCGCGGCATTGATGACGTTGATCGTGTGCAGGTAGATGTCTGCGGCGATGTCGCAGTCGACTGCCCTGCGCCCGGCGGTCCACAGTCCGAGCTGGGAGTCCAGGACCACACGCGGTGCCGGG
Organism: Acidimicrobiales bacterium; assembly: GCA_965116715.1. Lineage (GTDB taxonomy): Bacteria > Actinomycetota > Acidimicrobiia > Acidimicrobiales > Poriferisodalaceae > Poriferisodalis. Next base: position 2,158,797 of record OZ220724.1, on the reverse strand, counting down.
TCCAGCATCGTGAGAGTGGCTTGTGAGCCGTCGGCGTCGTGCCGAGCGCCGTTGCGCTCGAAGTAGGCGCGGTAGCCCTCGACAAAGGCGTCCACATCACGGCCCACCATCGGGAACTGCTTGGTGCGGATGATGTGGTCGGGCGTCGTCGGCCCGCGGCGTGCCACCGAGGCCAGGTCGTCGCGGGCGCAGAACGCTTCGGCACGCGGGTCGCGCACGGCGCGCAGCAGCATCGGCGCGCCGGCAGCGGCGGAGAGTGCCGCACGCAGCTTCGTCACCGTCTCGACCTCGTCGGGGCTGATGCGGCTAGTGCTGCGGTCACCTGCGGCGCCGGCGCCGGTCTCGCCGAATGACGTCACGCCGGCCTCGGTGAGGCATTGCTCGGCCTCGCTGATCCGATTGATCATCGAGTCGTACGCCTGACGGGTGGTCTCGCCGAACGTGAAGATCCCGTGATTCAGCAGCACCATCGCCTCGGTGCCGTCGTGGGCCTGCGCCTGCCATTCGTCCGCGCAGCGACGGGCCAGGTCGAAACCGGGCATCACATACGGCACCACGACAGCCCGGTCGCCCCACAGCTCACGCACTCTCGCGTCGCCGTTCGCAGTGTTCGTCAGGGCCAGCACGGCATCGGCGTGGCTGTGCAGCACCGCACGGTGGGGCAGCAGCGCATGCAGGATCGCCTCCACCGAAGGGTTCGGGGCGCTGGCGTCGAGCAGATGGATGCGCAGCTGGTTCACCATCTCGGTGTCGCTCAGCTCGGCCAGCTCGGCCAGCCGGTGCACCGGTTCCAGACGGAGCGGCGCGAAGCCGGGCGGCTCGATGGTCGCGAGATCCCAGCCGCTGCCCTTCACCCACAGTGTCGGGACCGGCTCGCCCCAGGCGTCGGTGCTGGCGCCCTTGATGGACGTGTTGCCGCCGCCGTGCAGCACCAGCGCCGGGTCGGCGCCGACAAGCCGCGACCCGTAGGTGATCTCGCCGAGGTCTCCCAGTTCAGCCCAGCGTGCCGACTCGGCGTCGTCCCAGCGATTCAGCATTGGCCATCTCCCTGCCTGCCGCGAGTCGGTGGCAGTGCTGCCATGAACGTGTTGCCGCTCGTGCTCAGCATTCAACCGACTCTGCGACAGCGCGGTCGGCGGTGGCCAATGCGTCGGCAATGGAATCGCCATAGGGCGGATGCAGGACACCCGCGTCGGTGATGATCGCCGTGATCAGGCGGGCTGGCGTCACATCGAAGGCGGGGTTGACGGCCTGTGCGGTGGGCGGCGTGAGGCGACGGCCGCCGGCGTGGTGCACCTCGTCGGGGTCCCGCAGCTCGATCGCGATGTGTTTGCCTGAAGGCACAGCGGGATCGATGGTGGTCGTCGGCGCGGCGACGTAGAAGCCGATCCCCGCATCGGCAGCAGCGAGCGCGTGGGCCAACGTGCCGACCTTGTTGGCCGTGTCGCCGTTCGCAGCGATGCGGTCCGCACCCACGATCACGGCGTCGACCTCGCCGTCGGCGATCAGCGACGCCATCGCGGCATCGGCCACCACCGACACCTCAATGCCTGCGTCGGCCAGTTCCCACGCGGTGAGCCGAGCACCCTGCAGCAGCGGGCGGGTCTCGGCCGCCAGCACGCGCACCGGCTCACCCTCTGCGGCCTTCGCGTACACGACGGCCAATGCGGTGCCCGTGCCTGCGGTGGCCAACCGCCCGGCATTGCAGTGCGTCGCGAAGACGGCGGCGTCGGCAAGCAGTTCTCGTCCGAACCGTCCGATTGCTGCACAGGCCTGCGCGTCTTCGGTGCCGACAGCCAGGGCTTCGTCCAGCAGCCGCTGCCGCAAGGCCGCGATGCCGTCGCCGTCCGCGCCGTCGCCCGTGCTGATGAGACCGACGTCGTCGAGCGCCGCGTCGATGGTGCGGTCCACCGCCCAGCGCAAGTTCACCGCCGTCGGTCGGGCGTCGCCGATCTTGGTCCTGAGTCGTTCAAGCGCCGCACGGGCGTCGCTCATCGAGGCCGGCCGGGCCTCGTCGAGGCCGACTACCAGCGCAAGCGCCCCGAACGCACCCAGCGCCGGCGCGCCCCGGATGGCCAGCCGTCCGATGGCATCAACGGCGGTCGCCACGTCCCCCACGTCGATCAGCACCAGCTCGGCCGGCAGCCGCGTCTGGTCGATGATCTCGATGCTGTCGCCCGTCCAGCGCAGCGTCGGGGTGGGAGCTGCCGTGCTCATGCTGCCGACAGTCTCGCGCCCGCAGGCGACAGCCCCGCAGCGTCGCGCCGCTCGAGCAGAGATGCCGACTGGCCCAGACGGCCGCGCCCGCGGAAGACGCGCGCAGCCGAACAGCGGCGAGCGGGCAACGGCAAGCGTCCCGAGCACGGCCGCCGCTGGTTCGGCTGCAACCCGTCGCGTTGGGGAGGTGTCGGTGCCGTCGGTGCGTGCGGGGTCTAGGCGCTGGTGGAGAACGGGTTGAGGAATTGGCGTTGCCACAGTTGCTCTCGCTCAGCGGAGGTCAGCAGCGCCAGATCGCAGACCTCGTCCCATCCGCTGTGGATGGCTTCGATGTGATGCTCGGCGATGTCGGAAGCCTCGTCTCGGCTCAGGTGATAGCGGCCTGCGTGTTCGACACAGGCGCTGACTTGGCTGATGCGCTCGCCGCCAGGGCCGTACGCCATGGCTTGGAAGGCTTCGCCGCCGGTGCGCAACTGCGGGCAGATGTCGTACGCAGGCGTGAGTGCGAGCATCTCGCCGTCCCAGAAGGCAGCGTGGTTCTTCGGATGATCGTCGGTGTTGCTCACCAGAACGTTGAACACGAGACGCGAGAACAGCTCGCGAAGCGTCGCATCGGCAGAGACGAATCGGGCTCGGATCTGATCCGCGAGGTCGACGTAGGTCCCGTATCTGCCTGCAATCCCGTCGGCAGCGTGCAGGTTCAGGATGGTCAGTGCGGACACCATCAAGCGGCGTCCGCCTTGGGGCGTGCGGTCGAATCGGTCCACGAGCAGCACGTCGCGGCCCGCGGCCGAGGCCAGCGTGACCGGGGCGGCGTCGATGCCGGCTCGACGTGCGAGTTCCATCGCGACGAATTCAGCTTTGACGACCGGGAAGCTGTCGGCTGCAGAGCTGAACTTCGCAATCACATGGTGCGACCGGTCCACGAGCGTCGCTTTGGGCCGTGCACCGCCCATCGACGTGCCTCCCAGAAGCGCCCGCTCGAGCGCCGGCGACAGCGGACGGCCTGCCTCAATGCGGGCGGCTGCCTCGGCCAACTCGGCTATCGACGACCGTTCGGCGGTCCGCGGCACGTATTCGGTGGGCGATTGCTGGAAGTCGAGTGCCCCAGCGCGATCGGAGCCGGAGTTGAGCAGGTAGCCGAGCTCGCTGAGGTCTCGGTTTGCGAAGCGGTGCCGGTGCTCGATCACCCTGCGCCCCCAGGCATCGGGCGCGCTGTCGGCAATGCAGCCCGGGAGCGTCCCCGACGCGGGCGGCCTTTCTCCGGGTTCCAGCGGCAGGTCGGGCAGGTACAGCGCGACAGCATCGGGATTGTTCAGGTAGCTGCGGCCGTAGGAAAAGGTCGCTACTGCCCCTCGGTCATCGAGGCGTCCCGCCACGACGGGCTCGCTGGCGTCGGGAAGCCACACCCAGACATACACCGTGGGCGGGTTCAGCTGCGGCTCAGAATCGGTCATCGACGTGACGCCGGCGCACTCGCTGGGGCAACACGGCAAGGCGGGCTTCGACAAGTTCGGACTCGCGGGTCAGCGTCGTAGCGTCGTCGCTGAACAGCGGAACGCCGACCAGCGCTGCCGCCTCGAACGCGGTACCCAATGCCACCGACGGGTCGCCCCGCTCGACCTTGCGCATCGTGGTCTCGCTCGAGCCCACTCGCTCTGCAAGTTCCGCGACGGTCCATCTGCGCTCTCGCCGGGCGAGCGCGATACGCCGCCCGAGCAGCCGGGCTGCTTCGACAGTCGAGCGACTCAACGGCTGATCGGATCTCATAACATCAATATATTGAGGTATAGATATTCTAACAATCAATATTCTGTTGGACGAACGTCACCGGTGTGATGCGGGCTGTTGGCCGAACCGACGATGTGGTGCGGCCACCCAAACGCAAACCCGACCCCAACAGCCGCGCCGCGTCCGACCACCTCGACCGTCGAGAAAAACAGGGCAGACGACGGCGGGACCCATCGCTAGCGTCCGCGCCATGCATCGACTGGTGGCGCTGGCGCTAGAGGGCGGCGAGCAATTCGTCGCCGAGTTGCAGCGCGCCTGGGACGCCGGCGACGCAGTGCTGCCGGTCGATCAGCGGCTGCCCGACGTGGCCCAGGAGTCGCTCATCGAGCGCATGGGTGCCAGCTTCGTGGTGGACAGCGCGGGCCGTCACCGGCGTCGGGGCGGGTGGAATGTCGAGCCAGGCGATGCGCTGGTCATGGCCACCAGCGGCAGCACAGGCGATCCGAAAGGCGCCGTGCTCACACACACCGCCATCGAAGCCAACGCCATGGCGACCAGCTCCGCGCTGGCGGTCGACCCCAGCACCGACCGCTGGCTGGCATGCCTGCCGCTCGCACACGTCGGCGGACTGGCAGTCGTCGTCCGTGCACTGCTGACCGACACCGGGGTGGAAGTCCACGACGGCTTCGATGCAGCCGCAGTCGAAGCAGCGGCCCGCCAGGGCGCAACGCTCACCTCGCTGGTGCCCACAGCGCTCGCGCGCATCGACCCGTCGGCATTCCGGGCGATCCTGCTCGGCGGTTCGGCCATGCCCGCCCAGCGCCCCGCGAACACCGTTGCCACCTACGGCATGACCGAGACGTTCAGCGGCGTGGTGTACGAAGGCTGGTCGCTCGACGGCGTCGAGCTGCGCATCCACGACAACGAGGTGCAGCTCCGCTGCCCCATGCTGCTCCGCTGCTACCGCGACAACTCAGATCCACGAACCGGCGACGGCTGGTTTCCCACGGGCGACGCCGGCGCCCTGTCAGACGACGGTCAACTGTCGGTCTTCGGAAGAGTCGACGACATGATCACCACCGGTGCCGAGAAGGTCTGGCCCGTAGCAGTCGAACGCATCCTCGCCGACCTGCCCGACATCGCCGATGTGGTCGTCGTCGGCAGGCCAGACCCCGAATGGGGCCAAGCCGTCACCGCCGTCATCGTCCCCACCGACCCCGCCCAGCCCCCCGAACTCGACGCACTCCGCGACGCGGTCAAAGAGCACCTCCCCGCCTATTGCGCCCCTCGCGCGGTGGAACTCGTCGCCGAGCTGCCCCAGACCCCCCTCGGCAAGACCCAACGCTGGCGCCTGTAGAACGAAACCGGCTTCAGCCAGCTCTGCGTACAGGGACGGAACGACGTCACCATCACGCTGGATGCGGTGCCCTGTCGCTATGTCACGACCAGAGACGTGCAACTCCACGCGGTAATCGCGGCGATGGTAGGTTCACCGCCCATGACTGATACCCCCCCCCCCCCGGAGATTCGTAGATTCATCTAGCAGGGTGCTGAAATAGTCGGTGTTTGGTGCTCGCGTTGGTTGGGTGGGCGCGGGACACTGTGGGGATGCGTGGAACTGTTGATGCCCAGATGGCGATGCTGTCGACGTTGTCGACTGAGGATCTGATCAGCGCGGATCATCCGATACGGCGGATCAGGGCGTTGGTGGAGGGGGTGCTTGAAGAGCTCGACGGTGAGCTGGGGGCGATGTATGCGGATCGGGGCCGGCCCAGCGTGCCGCCTGAGGTGTTGTTGAAGGCGTCGGTGTTGATGGCGTTGTACTCGGTGCGCTCGGAGCGGGCGTTCTGCGAGCGTTTGAGCTACGACATGTTGTTCAAGTGGTTCTTGGGGTTGCGCATCGACGAGCGCTCTTTTGACGCGTCGACGTTCTCGAAGAACCGCGAGCGGCTGTTGGATCATGAGATAGCGGATCGGTTCTTCGCTGCTGTGGTTCGGCGGGCTCAGCTGCGCCGGTATTGCTCGAGCGATCATTTCAGCGTGGACGGCACCTTGCTGGAGGCGTGGGCGTCGCACAAGAGCTTCAAGCCCAAAGCCGCGCCCGGCGGCGGCGAGCCGGGCAAGGGCCGCAACGCCGAGGAGGACTTCCGGGGCGCCCGCCGCCGCAACGACACCCACCAGTCCACGACCGATCCCGAGGCTCGCCTGTATCGCAAGTCGAAAGGGGCCCCGGCGATGCTCGCTTTCATGGGGCACCTGATGGTCGAGAACCGCAACGGCCTCATCGTCGACGCCGAGCTCACCCAAGCAGACGGCTACGCCGAGCGCGACACCGCCGCCGCGATGCTGCGACGAGCCCCCCGACGGCGGCGGCGGCGCACCGTCGGCGGCGACAAGAACTACGACACCAAGGGATTCGTGGCCGACGTCCGCAAGGCCGGGTTCACGCCCCACGTCGCCCAGAACACCACCAGGCGGCGCTCCGCCATCGACCGGCGCACCACCCGCCACGACGGCTACACGATCTCTCAACGGGTCCGAAAACGCGTCGAGGAGCCCTTCGGATGGATCAAGACCATCGCCGGAGGACACAAGCTGCGACACAAAGGACAAGCCCGCAACCGGGCCTGGTTCCTCATCGGCGCCGCCACCTACAACCTCGTCCGCATAGCCACACTCGACACCGACACCACCTGAGCAGACACCCCGACCGGCCCGACAGGGCCAACGTCGCCCCGCACCGCCAGCCAACACCACCACCCCAACCCTCACACAAACCCGAACCAGCACCCAAACCCGCCCAAACCACCGAATTTCAACAGCCTGCTAGGCGCTTCGGCGCCGCGGCGGCGGCGATGTGCCTGTTCGGCACACTGGTCATGTTGATCCCCGCCGGGACCGCCTCGGCGCAGTCTTCGGCAGTGGCCCTGCCACCGCTATCACAGGGGTCGTGTGCGGGTCAGGTGCCGATTGTGGTGGGCTCCGATGCGGCGGCCCAGTCGGACATCTATGCCGCGGCGATGCTGGCTGGAGTGATCGGCAGCGACTGCATCGTGCTTGCAGGTCCACGCGGCGAATCCATGCCCGCCGATCAGCAAGCTCGCTTGCAGGCTGCGAACGCAGGCGGATTCGTCGTGGGCGGCGAGGCGGCGGTGCCGGACGTCAAGATCGCCGGCCGCACGATGGCGCGCCTGTTCGGGCCCGACCGGTGGGCCACCGCGCGGCGTGTGGGTCAGCATGCCGCGGGTGTCACGCCCGATGCTTCCGCGACGCAGGGAGTCCCGCCCAAGATCGACGGCGTCGCGGTGCCACCGCAGTCGCAGGGGTCGTGCGCGGGTGAGGTGCCAATCGTGGTGGGTTCTGATGCGGCTGCGCAGTCGGACATCTATGCCGCGGCGATGCTGGCTGGGGTGATCGGCAGCGATTGCATCGTGCTCGCCGGTCCACGCGGCGAATCCATGCCCGCCGAACAACAGGCTCGTTTGGCAGCCGCGAGTGCGGGCGGCTTCGTCGTGGGCGGAATCGCGGCGGTTCCGACTGCGAAGATCGCAGGCCGCTCCATGACCCGTCTGTCGGGCAACGACCGCTGGGAAACAGCCCGATTGGTGGGCCGTCGCGCCGCTGGTGACACCACCGCGGGCACCTCTACCAATCAAGAGGCGATTGAGGCTGTGTTTGCCCGAGCGGCAGCTCAGCGCGCCGAGATCGTGGCCGGGTTGACGAAGCAGATCAGGGCAGGAAACTACGGAGTCGACGACGACAATGTGCTGCGCGGACCGGCAGGGTTCCGCATTGATCTCAACGCCTGTCCCGACGCCTGGTCGGACACGACCGGCATCACCGACTCGCAAGTCCGCATCGGCCACACCACGGCTCAGTCGGGCAACCGTGCCGCCTTCGGCAACATCACCTACGGCTTGCAGAACTACTTCGACTGGATCAACGAGAACGACCCGATCATGGTCGGCGGTTCGCCGCGCGAGTTAACCCTAATCATCAGGGACGATGGCTATGTTGCCGCTCAGACGACCAAGTTCGTGGACGAACTGATCGAGGTGCGGAATGTGTTCTCGATTCTCACGTTGGGCTCACCGAACGCCTTGGCCGTCTACGACAAGATCAACGAGGAGTGCGTTCCGCACCCATTCGTGATGAGCGGCCACCCGGCGTGGGGCGATCCCGTGGTGCATCCGTGGACCACGATCATGCAGTTGTCGTACTCGACCGAGTCAATCTTGTGGGGCACCTGGATAGAGCAGAACCTGGCCAACAAGCTGCCAGTGCGGGTAGCGGCGGTCGTGATGGACAACGACTTCGGGCTGGCCTACGAGCAGGCATTTGAGGAGTGGGCCGACGCCCACCCCGAGGTCGTGTCGAGCTTCACCGCAGTGCGCCACGATCCCGAAGCGCCATCGCTCGCGAGAGAGATGCAAGCCGTCGTGAACGCCAACCCTGACGTGTATATCTCGATGACCGCAGGCAACAGCTGCCTTCTGGCAATCCAAGCAGCAAGGTCGAATGGGCTGACCGCCTCGATACGGGCGAAAGGCGGCGCGCTGTTCACGCCGTCGGTGTGCAAGGGCATCGAGGCGTACATGAAGCCCGCCGGTGAAGCGGCGGACGGCTGGTGGATCATCGGCGGCGGATCGAAGGATTCCACCGACCCGAAGTTCATCGATGAGCCGTTCATCGCGTTCGCGAACTCCAACCTGGAGGCCGCGGGCCTTGACCCGGCGGTGTCGCTGTACGCCACTGGCTACACCTACGGCTATCCCTACGGCGAGGCGCTGCGTATTGCGGCCGAGCTGCCTGGCGGCCTGAACAGGACGAACTTCATCCTGGCGGTGCGGGCGATTGACATCTACCACCCGATGATCCTCGACGGCATCATCACCCAGTTCAACGGAAACGCTGACGCGTACTTCGTTGAGGGTTCCGACTTCAGCCAGTTCGACGCCACTGCGCAGAGCTGGAACCAGGTCAGCGACGTCGTGGACGTCAACGGACAGACCCCGAACTGCGTCTGGGTTCACAACCATCTTCAAGATGCTGTGTCCCGCTGCGGCACCGCCACACGCGAGCGCCTGACATCTCTCGCCGTGCGCGGCCCGGCCGATGTGAACGACACGTTCTGGGCGGGGGCGTACGCACATCGCGTCGATCAGGACAGCTCGGAGGACCGGCTCAAGCCCGGCTACTGGCAAGTCACCGCTGATTCGCTCTGCTTGCACTATGACCACGCCGATGAGGAGTGGCGTCAAGGTTCACAGCGCGGAGCCGGCTGGATCGGGATCAACGAAGCAAGCGTCGAAGTCAACCAGTCCACTCGCATTCGTGTCGAACACGGTGACTGGGTCGAGGTGACCACGTGGAGCGGCGGCAATCGCGGTGCCACGACGTGCGAGTTGAATTGGGTGGCGGATCTGGACTGACCAGTTCCAGAGCAACCAGCGGCGGCAGTCTTCGCGGGAAACATGACGATCTGCAGTGTTTATAACTAAATCACTTAAAAGCAGTGCAGAATGCTAAACGGCTGGGACTCAGACTCAAGCGGTCCTTGGGTGCTCACGTGACGCTGGCGCATCTAGTGGTTCGTCGTTGATTTGGTTGGGGCGCGTATGGTGGGTGCATGGCTGATGGTTTTGTGCTGTGCGATGAGGACCGGGCCGAGCTGGAGCGCATAGCGCGCTCGGGCTGTGAGCCGTGGCGTCGGGTGCGTCCGGCGAGGGCGCTGTTGGCCTTGTGTGATGGCGGGTCGGTGCGCGGCGTGGCCCGGCGGATGGGCGCCCATCAGGACACGGTGCGCCGCTGGCGCGACGAGTTCGGGCGCTCGGGCGCGGCGGGGCTGGGCGCGGTGGCGCCGGGCCGTGGCCGCAAGCCGTCGGTGCCTGCTTCGACGGTGGAGGCGATCGTGGCCGACACGCTGACGGTCGAGCCGCCCGACGAGGCGATGTGCTGGTCGACGCGTCAGATGGCGGCCCGCCACGGGGTGGGCAAGGACTTCGTGGCGCGGGTCTGGCGCGAGCGGGGGCTGCGGCCGTGGCTGGCGGACGTGTTCAAGGTGTCCGCCGACCCCGACTTCGAGGCCAAGCTCCAAGACGTGATCGGGCTCTATGCGAAGCCCCCTGAGCGCGCGGTGGTGTTCAGCTTCGACGAGAAGACCCAGATCCAGGCCCTGGACCGCGCCCAGCCGTCGCTGCGGTTGCGCCCGGGACGCAACCGCACCCTCACCCACGACTACAAGAGAAACGGCACCGTCGACCTGTTCGCCGCATTGAACGTCGCCGCCGGCGAAGTGCTCCACCAGACCCGAAAACGCCACACCGGCAACGACGTGCTCGCCTTCTTCAGATGGATCGACCTGCACACGCCGCGCCACCTCGACGTCCACGTCATCTTGGACAACGTGTCGGCCCACAAGGCCGAGCCGGTGCGCAAATGGCTCGCCCACCCCCGCCGCGAACGCTGGCACCTGCACTTCACCCCCACCAGCTCCAGCTGGGCCAACCTCGTCGAGGGCTGGTTCTCGATCCTCACCCGCAAAGCCCTGCGCACCCGAGCGTTCAACTCAGTCGCCGAGCTCACAGACGCCATCGACCACTGGGCCGCCCACCGGAACGCAGACCCCCAACCGCTGCGATGGACCAAGACAGCCGACCACATCATCGCCAAAGTCAAACGAGCCCGAACCGCCCTCAACAAAACCGCGACACACCACTAGGACACGCCGGTGTCAACGGGCAGGTAGCCGCCCGCGGGCGTGACGTCCTCGGGCATCGGCTCGGCGAACAGCGTGGCGGTGCCGATGCCGTGCACCCCGCGGGGATCGACAGCCACAGCAGTGTCCCGAGCAATCCGCAGCCCGGCAGGCCCGCAGATGAAGGTGGACACCACCGAGCGCACGTCGCGCATGGCCGCACGCCGGGCGAGGTCGTAGGTGGCATGCGGCCCGCCCAGGACTGCGGGCTTGAGCACCGCCACTTCGATGGCGCCCACCTCCACGAGCCGGTCGAGCGCAGCCGGGTCGCGCAGGTGTTCATCGGCAGCCACCGGCAGACCGACGGTCCGGCTGATCTGTGCCCAGTCGGCCGGCTGTGGCGTCGGCTCTTCCACGTACTCGATGTCAAGATGGCCGACCCGCCGCAGCACCTTCACTGCCGTAGCCCGGTCCCAACCACCATTGGCATCCAACCGCAGCGCCACCCCCGCCGGCAGCGCCCGCCGCACAGCAGCAATCCGCGCCGCTTGCAGGTCATGTGATGCACCAGCATCGCCGGCGGTGCCGCTCACGGGCTCAACTGCGTGAGCCGCCACCTTGAGCTTCACCGCCAGATGCCCGACAGCAGCAGCCCGCGCAGCCTGCTGAGCCGCAGCCTCAGGATCCAGATCCGACACCAGCGCATGCACCGCAATGCGCCGCTGCGCAGGCGCCTCCCCAGCAAGCAGCGTCGCCAGCGAAACCCCTTCAATCTCAGCATCAAGCTGCGTCAAAGCAGACTCGACCGCGGCAGCGGCACATGGCTCACTGGGCGGTGACCCTTCGGGATCGTCAGCCCACCGCTCCAGCGCCGCCAGCGCCTCCCCGTACGTCTCCACGCCAAACCCCGGCAACGGCGCCGCCTCGCCCGTGCCGACGCAGGCATGGTCCCCGACGCGCACCTCGATGCCCCGTCGCACCGCGATCGAACCATGCGCCGTCACCAACGGCCGAGCCAGCACCAGCTCAAACTCCCGCAAGTTCGCCTGCACCCGCGAAACGCTATTGCGATTGCGCTCCGCCACCAGAGACCCAGGGGCGGACGGGGGCAGGTGTACCCACGCGCAGTTCGCAGCGCCACAGCCCATCCCCCCTGCAATGGGCGGCGCTGCGCATGTTTGAGCATGGGTGTACCTGCCCCCGGCCGCCCCGGAACGCAGCAGACAGCCCGACAGCCCATCCCCGCCGCAACGGGCGGCGTTGCCCCCGGCCGCCCCGGAAGCCAGTAGTGCCTGCCCCACAGCCCATACCCTCGCAACCACCCAACCCAGGAGCCGCGCCCACATGCCAAGCGACACCGCAGTCGATTGGGCCGAACTACGCGCTCAGGCGCACGAGGCGTCGCGCGTGGCGTATGCGCCGTACTCGAACTTCCATGTCGGCGCAGCAGGCCTCGTCGACGACGGACGGATCGTCACCGGCTGCAACGTCGAGAACGCCTCCTACGGGCTGACGCTGTGCGCCGAATGCGCCATGGTCTGCGACCTGCATCGCAGTGGGGGAGGCCGCCTGATGGCAGTGACTGTCACCGACGCGAACGGCGATCTGCTCGCCCCGTGCGGCCGCTGCCGGCAGTTGCTCCTGGAAGCAGGCGGTCCCGACTGCGCGGTGAACGAGCACACCACCGTTGCCGAGCTGCTGCCCGGCGCCTTCGAATTCCCGCTGCCGGAGGGTTAGCGCGCCCCAGAGACCGCCAGATGCTCGGCGATGGCTCGGGCACAGGCTTCGGGAGCTTCGAGATGGACGGCGTGGCCGACGCCGGGCAGCACCGCAAGTTCGCTCTCCGGCAGCAGCTCCGACATGCGGAGGCCGATCTCGACGAACTTGGCGTCGAGCTCGCCGCATATGACCAGCGTCGGCACGTCGAGGGCGCTCAACCGGTCCCACAGGGGCGTCATCGAACCCGTTCCGGCGGCGCGCAGCGAGTTCGCCAGGCCGGTGGCATCGGAGCGTTGCCGCTGATCGATGGACGCCTGCCACGCCTCGGCGCTGAGACTCGTCCGCAACGTGTCCCACATCGGTGCTGCCATCCACTCCTCGACGAAGTGATTGACGCCGTGCTCGTCGATCCGGTCGGCGAGTGCCTCGTCGGCCTGCCGCCGCTGAGCGCGCTCGGCCTCGTCGGTGATCCCGGCGGTCGCGCTGATGAGTGTGAGCGACCTGCAGACCTCTGGGTGCGCTGAGGCCAGCGTCAGCGCCACCCGACCGCCCATCGAGTAGCCGACGACGTGACAGGGCCCTTCAGCGATACCGGTCCCGAGCGCGGCGACCGACGCCGCCATGGCCTCGACGCCGTAAGGCGCCAGGTCAGTTGGGGAGGGGCTGCGACCGTGACCGATCAGATCCACGGCAATCCGCCGGCAGCCGTCGAGCCGGGACACCAGGGGCGCCATGGCGGCAGCACTGCCGGTGAATCCGTGGATGACGATGACTGGCTCGCCGTCGCCGCTCACTTCGGCGGCGAGCGGCAACGGCTCGTGGGGTGGCACTACGTGGGGAGGGGCTGCGCGCCCCCGGCTGCCGCGGCGACCGCGCCGGCTAGGCGCCGGTGCTGCTCCCGGTTCGCGTCGGCGTCGATGTCGATGGTGATGACGCGCACGCCCCGATTCGACCCGGACCCGGCCAGCAGCTCATGCAGCTCGTCGCGCGATCCGATGTGGTGATGCTCGAAGCCCATGGCCGATGAGAGGCCACTCGCCAGCTCGGCACTGCCGCGCCCGGGGGGAGTCGTCAGCAGACGGTCGAACGCCGCGGCGTCAACGACGCCGTACGCAGGCAGGAACGAGAAGATCGTGCCGCCGCCGTTGTCCACGACCACCACGGTGAGGTCGAATCCGCCGGGTCCACCATGCGCGGCCGGCTCAGTGTCGAACGCACCGACGAGCCCGCCGATGTCGTGGCGGAATGCCAGATCGCCCACCAGCACCGTGGTCGGGGTACCCGATGCAGCCACACCGGTCGCAGCTGAGATCACGCCGTCGATGCCGCTGGCACCCCGGTGGGCATGCACCGTCAAGGGCTCTGAGCGGGCTCGCAAGTACGAATCGACGTCGCGCACCGGCATCGAGTTCGACACATACAACGCGTGTCCCGCCGGAAGGCTGCGCTCGAGCTGGCGAGCCACACCGGCTTCGAGCAGCGGCTCGGTGTCGAGCACCCCGTCGATTGCGGCGCCGGCGCGTGCATCAGCGTCGGCCCATCGCTGCGCCCACGGGGAGTCCCTCGGGACCAGCTTTGCCGCCGCATCAGCCACGGCATCCGGCCCGACGGGCAGATGCAGCGAAACGCTGAAGCTCGCATCGGTCCAGGTGCTGGCCGGATCGACGAAGGCGAACGCCGGGCGATGGCGCTCGATCCACAGCCGCAGTGGCTTGCACGTCGGCGCCCCGCCGATGCGCAGCACCGCATCGGGCGGCTCGGCATCTGCCCATGGCGTGCGCAGCAGCAGGTCGTGATGATCGGTGACCACCACCCCGTCCAGCTCGCGCCGCAGTTGCGAGCAGGGCTCAGCCAGCAGCGGCCAGCCGGTCCGGCGGCAGAACTCGGCCACCGCCTCGGCCCACCGGTCCCCGTCCCACATGGGCCCGGCCGCCACCACTCCCCGCTCGCACCCCTCCGCCCACTCGCTCAGCACGGCAGCGGCTCCAGCGGTTCCCGGAACGGCATGTTGAGGTGCACGGGACCGGGGTTCGAGCCGGCCGCCTGCTCGACCGCGCGGGCAGCCGCGACGCCGAACCACCGCACTGCCTGATCCACCGGCAGCTCCGAGGGCACCGGAGTCTCGCAGAACCATCGCACGTGGCTGCCGTACAGCGAGTGCTGATCGATGGTCTGCCCGGCTCCCCAGCCCCGCAGCTCCGGCGGCCGGTCCGCGGTCACCACCACCAGCGGCACGCCGGAGTGGTGCGCTTCGACCACCGCCGGCAGGTAGTTGGCCGCCGCTGTGCCCGACGTGCACACCAGCATCACCGGCCGTCCCGAACCCTTGGCCAGCCCGAGCGCGAAGTACCCGGCGGATCGTTCGTCGATCCGGACCCACGTGCGCAACCCGACAGTGGCGTCGACGGTGAGCGCCAGCGGCATCGAGCGCGAGCCCGGTGACACGACCGCATCGGTGATGCCCGCTTCGACCAGCCCCGCGCAGAGCGACCGGCAGGCCAGGTAGGCGGCATCGTCGTCGGAGATCTGCATGGCCGGCTCAGTCGTCGGTGAGCGCGTACAGGAGGGCCTCGAGCTTGATCGTGGTCTCGGCCAGCTCGGCATCGGGAGCTGCGCCCTCCACGATGCCGCCACCGGCGAACAGCCGGGTCTCGGCGGGACCGGTCAGCGCGCAGCGCAGCGCGACGCGAAATTCGCCGCGCCCGTCCAGCGTCGTCCAGCCCACCGGAGCTGCGTACCAGCCACGGTCGAATCCCTCGTGCTCGGAGATCCAGTCGCGGGCGACGCGCCGCGGCAGCCCGGCGACCGCCGCCGTGGGATGCAATGCGCTCGCGAGCTCCAGCACCGTGGTGCCGGCGGGGACGCGCCCGCTGATCGGCGTGTGCAGGTGCATGATGCGCCGCAGTTCCATGACGCCGGTCGGCGAGGGGGCATCGAGCGCTGCGCCGCACGCACGCAGCGTGTCGCGCACGTCGGTGACCACCATCGCGTGCTCGGTCAGCTCCTTGGGATCGCGCTGCAGCTCGGCCGCAAGCTCCCGGTCTCGCGCCGGGTCGCCGACACGGCGCCCCGAGCCGGCCAGCGCGTCAGTCTGCAGCCGCAGCCCGTCGCAGTGCACCAGTTGTTCGGGCGTGGCGCCGAAGAACGTCTGCGCCCCGCGCCCGAACGCGAAGGTGACGCAGGACGGGTAGCGCGACCGCAGGCGGTTGAGCACTGCGATGGGTTCGAGCCCCGACGCGATATGCAGCTCGCGCGCCGTCACGACCTTGTCCAGCCCCCCCTCGGCGATCCTGTCGAGGGCGCGCCGTACCAGCTCGGTGTAGTCGTCGTCTGCTTGGTAGCTCCCGCCGAGCACGGCCAGCGCCGCCGCGTTCAGATCGCTCGCGTGCCCCGCCGCCAGTTCGGGATCGGCCAGGATGCCCTCAGGGGCGCCCGTGAGTTCGTCGCTGGCGTCGCCTCGCACGGTCATGTCATCCCGGGCGCAGTTCCCGTTCGACTCACCGGCAACTGCAGCCAGGCCGCAGACCCCGCTGCCGTCAGCCACGCCGCAGGTGGCACATGCCCCCCCGACCCCCGATCGTGCCGCAGCCATGACCGGCCAGACGGGGGCACCGGGCACCGAGGTCAGCCACGACTGGCCGCCCCGACGCACGACGAGCACGTCAGGCACGGTCAGGCAGCCAGTGCCGAATACCTCCCACATCGAGTCTGCCGCGGGCGTCTCGGGACGGAACGAGAAGCCGCCCACCGCCAGCGGCCCGATCGGGTGACCGCTGTCGCCGGTCACGGTGACGTCCAGCAGGCTCAGTGCCTCAGCGACGGACGCGAAGCGATCGGCACCGGCGACGGCACTGGCCTCGAAGGCGCTGCCGAGCGCACAGAACTCCAGGTCGGCGTCCGGACACGCCCAGTACACCCGCTGGTGCGCATCGGAGGCTCCGAAGACCGCCAGCGGGTCAAGCTCGCCGGACAGCTCACGGCACTCCAGCGTCAGTGCGTGCCTGGCGCGCAGTCCCGTCGAGGCGCCGGGCGCGCTCGGCGCGGCCTCCGCGGTCACAGCGGCGCGCTCGACCGGTTCGTCATCGATGTCGCCGGCCAGGATGCGCTCGGTGGCGCGCTCGACGAGCGATTCGCGAAAGTGCTGAGCCACCAGGTCGGTGACCAGCGGGATCAGGCGAGCCGCCAGCTCGGCACGTTCCGCTGCGGGCCGCTCGGCGAAACGGCCGGCGAACAGCTCGACGGCGTCCGCGGCGACGGCTTCCATGTTCGACGCGTGTCGCAGCGCGAGGCCGACGAGATCATCGAGCGGCATCTCGGCGGCCAGCAGCTCGGTCGCTGCACGCAGCATGGTCAGCGCACCGGTGCTGTACAGCGTGCCGCCGGTGACACCGTCCCCGGCCGCGGTCTCGCCGGCAGCCCCTAGAGCGTCATCGGCAGCGTCTGCCGGTGTGCGCAGCGGTCGCACCAAGCCGGTGTCGGTCGCCAGCCGGACGAGTTCGGCGTCGAGCCCGGACTGCTGCACCAGTTCGTCGAAGGTCAGGGTGTCATCGCCGCGGGCACCCAACACCGACGTGAGTCTCTTTGCCGACACATTTCTAGGGTAAGCCCATCCACGGACGCTCTCACTAGGGTGGCTCGATGGCTGAGCGGGCGCGCCTGAGCGCAGACGACTGGGTGTCGGCCGCACTCGACGTGCTCGTCTCCGACGGCATCGGCGCCGTCAAAGTCCTGCCGCTCGCCAAGAGGCTCGGCGTCACCCGGGGCAGCTTCTACTGGCACTTCGAGAACCATGAAGCCCTGCTCAGCCGCCTGCTCGAGGTGTGGGAGGAGACCAACTCAGGCTCGATCGTCCGGGCAGCGACGCTGGAGGGCAGCATCGTCGACCGGTATGTCGCATTGATGCGCTGCTGGCTGGGGATCGAACGCTTCGACCCGCGCCTCGAAGTAGCGGTGCGCAATTGGGGCCGCAGCAACCCCGAGTTGTGGCAGAAGCTGAGAGCCACCGATGAGCGGCGGGTGGATGCGTGCGTGCAGATGCTCGCGGCCGAAGTGAGCGATCCGGTCATGAGACTTCACCGTGCGCGCACCATCTACTTCCTGCAGATGGGCTGGTACGAACTCGAGGTCCATGAGCCGATGGACGATCGCATCGAAGCGCTCACGTACTACTTCGAGATCTACGTGGGCCGCCCGCCGACCGATGACGAGCGAGCGGCCATCCTCGCCGGATTGCGCATCTGACATTCTGTTCATGCATGTCCGGCATCTCGCTCATATTGACGCCATCCAGACAGATCCGTACGGTTCGCTGCAGTGACGCGTCGAGGCCGTAAACGTCGGGAATCCGCCGCGGCCCCGGCGGCGCCTCGACAGCAGGCGCGTAACACGTTCACGCCCATCGAGCTCATCAGCGCCGACGAGGTGGAGCGCATTCACGAGTCGTCGCTGAGAGTGCTGTCCGACATCGGCATGAACTTCCTGCTGCCCGAAGCGGTGCAGATCCTGCGCGACGCCGGCGCCAGCTCGGATGACGGCGTGCGGGTGCGGTTCCCGCCCGAGATGGTCACCGAGCAGGTCGCGCTGGCACCATCGCAGTTCACGCTGCACGCCCGCGATCCGGCCAACAGCGTCGTCTTCGGCGACGACTGGGTGGTGTTCGGCATGGTCGGCAGCCCGCCGAACGTGTCCGACCTCGATCGCGGCAGGGTCACCGGCAACTATGTCGACTACTGCAACATGCTGCGCCTGCAGGAGGCGCTCGACGCCGCCGATACCTGCACCGGCCACTCCGTCGAGCCCATCGACCTTGACGTGCGCACCCGCCACCTCGATGCCGTGTCCGCCATGTACACGCTGTCCACCAAGCCGGGGTTCTGCTACTCGCTGGGTCGCACCCGCGTCAGCGACGCCATCGAGATCGCCCGCATTGCTCGCGGCATCGACCATGAGACGCTGCTGCGTGAGCCGTCGATCCACACCGTGGTGAACGCCAACTCGCCGCTCGTGTACGACGCGCCGATGCTGGAAGGTGCCATCGAGCTGGCTCGCCACGGCCAGCCCGTCGTGTACACGCCGTTCACGCTCGCAGGCGCCATGGCACCGGTCACCATCGCCGGTGCGCTCACCTTGCAGAACGCGGAGGCACTTGCGGGCATCACGCTGTCCCAGCTGGTGAACCCCGGCGTCCCGGTCGTCTACGGCAGCTTCACGTCGAATGTCGACATGCGGTCGGGCGCGCCGGCGTTCGGCACGCCGGAGTACGTGAAGGCCACCATCATCAGCGGGCAGTTGGCGCGTCGCTACGGCCTGCCGCTGCGAGCCTCGAACGCGAACGCCTCCAATGCACCTGACGTGCAGGCGACCTACGAGTCCCAGATGTCGCTGTGGGCCTGCGTCGTCGGCGGCATCAACTACGTGCTGCACGGCCTCGGCTGGATCGAGGGCGGGCTGTGCGCTTCGTACGAGAAGGTGATCATCGACGCCGAGATGATCCAGATGATCCGGGCCATGCTGCAGCCCACCGTCATCGACGATGCCTCCCTGGCGGTCGATGCCATCGCCGAGGTCGGCCCAGCCAACCACTTCTTCGGCGCCGCGCACACGCTGGAGCGCTACGACAGCGCCTTCTACGAGCCGATGCTGTCGGACTGGCGCAACTTCGAGACGTGGTACGAGGACGGCGCGCTCGATGCCACCCAGCGGGCGAACCGCATCTGGAAGCAGCTGCTGGACGACTACGAAGAGCCGCCGATGGACGACGCCATCCGCGCCGAGCTCACTGACTTCGTCGAGCGCCGCCGAGCCGAAGGCGGCGTCGAGCCGCTCTAGTTGATCTGCTTCTCCATGCCTTCCCAGTAGGGGGCACGCAGCTTGAACTTCTGCAGCTTGCCGGTGGCGGTGCGAGCCAGTTCCTCGCGGAACTCAACGGTGGTGGGGCACTTGAAGTGCGCCATCCGGTCCCGGCAGAAGTCGATGAGATCGCGCTCGGTTGCCTCGCCGTCAATGACCACGAGGGCCTTGATGGTCTCGCCCCATTTCTCGTGGGGTACGCCGATCACCGCCACCTCGGTCACTGCAGGATGGCTGAACAACACGTCCTCCACCTCGATGGACGACACGTTCTCACCGCCCGAGATGATCACGTCCTTCTTGCGGTCCGAGATCGTGACGTGGTGCTCCGAGTCCATCGTGCCGCCGTCGCCTGTGTGGAACCAGCCGTCCACGATGGCCTCGGCCGTGGCCTCGGGTTGCTCCCAGTAGCCCTCGAGCACCACGTTGGCCCGGGCCAGAATCTCGCCTTGGTTGTCCACGTCGATCTTCACGCCGATGGCAGGCGCGCCCGCCCGGCTCAGCTTGCGAGCCTTCTCGTCGGGCTCGAAGTCGTCCCACTCGGGCCGGCAGCGGTTCATGGTGAGCAGCGGCGCCGTCTCGGTGAGGCCGTAGATCTGGATGAACTCCCAGCCCAGTTCAGTCTCCATCCGGGCGATGGTGCGCGTGGGCGGCGGGGCGCCCGCCACCACCATCCGCACCCGTCCGCTGCCGGGGATGGGTCCCTCCCACTCGGCCGCGGCATCCAGCACGGCGGCCACCACGGCGGGTGCGCCGCACATCAGCGTCACGCCATGCTGCTCGATGCGCCGCAGAATCTCGGGGCCGCGCACCTCGCGCTGCACCACGTGCTTGCCGCCCATGCCGGTCACCGCGTAAGGCATGCCCCAGCCGTTGCAGTGAAACATCGGCAGCGTGTGCAGGTACACGTCACGGTCGCTGACGCCCGAGTGCCAGCCGAACGTGGTGGCGTTCACCCACAGCGCCCGGTGGGTCTGCTGCACGCCCTTGGGGCGGGCGGTCGTGCCCGAGGTGTAGTTGATGGTGGCGGTGACGTCCTCGTCGGGCGTCCAGGGGGCCGGCTCGACGCCGGGTGCGTACATCTGGTCGTCGGCGTCGGTGCCCATCACCACGAAGTGCTCCACGTCGATGTCCTTGCAGGTGTCCTCCATGGAGGGGTCCGCCAGCAGCATCGTGGCGCCGCAGTGATCGATGATGTAGCTGATCTCGTCGTGGCTGAGCCGGAAGTTGATCGGCACGAAGATGCG
The DNA here is from genome assembly GCA_965116715.1 of Acidimicrobiales bacterium. Classification (GTDB taxonomy): domain Bacteria; phylum Actinomycetota; class Acidimicrobiia; order Acidimicrobiales; family Poriferisodalaceae; genus Poriferisodalis. The sequence continues at coordinate 2,138,337 of OZ220724.1, read as the reverse complement.
GCCGTAGCCGGACACGCCGTAGAACGACGTCATCAGCCGGCCGGCGTTCTGGGACACCATCGCCACCCGCTCGCCGTGGCCGATGCCGAGCTGGTCCAGCTTGGCCGCCTGGGCACGCACCAGCTCGCCGAACTGGGCGTAGGTGATCTCGCCGAGCCCGCCGCCGGGCGCCTCGGGCTCGTCGGCCAGCGCCACCCGGTCCGGGTAGACGTTCTCGGCCCGGTAGAGGAAGTCGGAAACAGTGAACGGAACCTTCATGTCGTCCCCTCAGCGGTGATAGCGGGCTCGAAGCTCATCGGCCGGTTGCCGGACGGATCGGCCGCGCCAACTCTAGAACGCGCCTCCGTGGCTGTCCTAGCCTGAGTAGCCGTGAGCGTTGAGCGCCGCAACGTCCGTCGTGAGTGCTTCAATCCCGACATCATGCTGCCCTACGAGTTGCGCCCGCTCGATTTCGAGTCGGCGATGCAAGATGTCTATGACTTCTTCTACGACGTCAACCAACATCTCGCAGGTAAGGGTCTGGGCCGTCTCGAAGACACGGTTCGGGGTGCAATCTTATCCGGCGTTGTGTCCGACATGCTGACGGCATACCTCGCATCCCACTCACGGACACTCGTCACCAACGGCTACCACAACGGCCATCCCGACTTGGTCGTTGCCGGAACCTATCCCGAAGACGCTGTCAAGGCCGGCGAGGCGGGCGTAGAGGTGAAGGCCACCACCAAGCGCGGAGGCGCGGTGGACACTCACGGCGCCCGAGATCAGTGGTTCTGTGTCTTCGTTTATGAGGTCGATCGCACAACCGAGCCGGTCACGTCCCGCAGTCCCCTGAGGTTTCGAGAGGTGTATCTCGCCGAGGTGACAACTGATGACTTCCGCCGCAATGAACGCGGTGAACTCGGCACCCGTACGGCGACGCTCCATCGGGAAGGCGTGCAGAAACTCCGTGACTGTTGGGTCTATCTCGACGACGACGAGGTTGTCGCTGGGTCGTAGTCGCGAAGCAGCTTGATGGCGCTCGCCGCTAGTTCGACGTATGTCAAGTCGCACTCAACACCCACGCTGCGGTATCCGACTGCCTCAGCCGCCGCGAGTGTCGACCCTGATCCGGCGAACGGATCGAGGACCGTGCCTTCGCCGAGAGGGAGAATGGCGCGTACCACTTGACGCAAGAAGGCTTGTGGCTTCAGGCTGGGGTGAGGTGCGAGCTTCCGCTCTGTCGCTCGCGTAGGTGCTGATGGAATCACATCGGCGAATGGCTTCTCTTCCGAGAGCCGCCGCAAGCCGCCGGTGCCCCAGTTGCGGAGGTTGTCTTGGACCCGGCCCTCTAGGGGCTTGCGGAAGAGCAGCCAAGGCTCCCAACCGGATCGTGGCATCACCGTCACGTCCGCGAACTCCACGTGGGCGTTCTTGGGACGATCACCGCCGCGCATGGTCATCACGAGCCGCACGATTTCTCCGCGGCGCTCCAAGCCCGCATCGCATATGGCCGAGGCAACTAGGTGTGACACAAGCGGGTGAGACGCCACGAGCACATGCGCGCCAGGCACGAGCACGGGCAACAACGCCGAGGCCCACCGCCCAATGAAGCAGGCAAGGTGATCTAGATCATCGTCGCTGAGGGTCGTAAAGCGCGGAACGGGTGCACGACGATGTCCATCGAACGCTGGTGGAAGGCGCCAGACGCCGCCGCGGCCGTTACGAAGTTTCTCTTGCTGAACTGGCGTGTACTCGACGAGTCCATACGGCGGGTCGGTCACGACGCCGTGGATCGACTCGGCCGGCTGCGCGGCGAGCCACGCCAGGCAATCGCTGTGATACAGCGTTGCATCGCCGACACTTGCGTAGGGTTCAGGCCAAGGAGTAGATGCCACGGCGGACACGTTTGAACTGGCCTCCTGGGCGGGCATTGAGCCGGAGATAGCTACGGACGGATGACTCGGCGACGACTGCGCCAAGCCGAGTCTCAGCTGCTGCATGGATGTCCTTGACAGGCATGGGCGCGTCAGCGTCTGAGAGCACCTGCTCGATCGCGTCCCGAACCTCGCCTGGTCGACGGCGCTCTTGCGTAGAGCGCGCAGCGGGTGATGGGGAACTCGGCACGCAACTGAAGGTAGACGTCTAGACGTCGCCAACGGTGGATGGTGATGAGGGGCGGCGTTCATGCGAATCTGCGCTGGATGACGTTCTAGGACCAGCCGCCGATGTACATCTGCTTAGTGCTGTGTGCTCCGCCCGCCAAGTGAGTTTTGGACAGCAGGCTCGTCGTCGGCTGGTTGCCTCGTAGGGTCGCGGTTATGGAGGGGTCAACGGGGGCGCAGCTCGCCGGCGACCAAGTCGACGTCCACCTGATCGACGGCACCTACGAACTGTTCCGCCACTTCTTTGCAGTGCCCAGCCGGAAGGCGTCTGACGGCAGCGAGGTCGGGGCGCTGCGGGGCGTGCTCGGCAACATCGTGATGCTGCTGGAAGCCGGTGCCACACACGTGGCCGTGGCGACCGATCATGTCGTGGAGTCGTTCCGCAACGACCTGTGGCCCGGCTACAAGGACGGCTCGGGCATCGAGCCCGACCTGCTGTCGCAGTTCCATCCCACCGAGGAGGCGCTGGGGCTGCTGGGCGTGGCCGTGTGGCCGATGATCGAGTTCGAGGCCGACGACGGCATGGCGGCGGGCGCTGCGATGGCCGCGGACGACGACCGTGTCCGGCAGGTCTTCATCTGCACGCCCGACAAGGACCTGGGCCAGTGCGTCGGCGGCAAGGTGGTCCAGTGGGACCGGCGGGCCGACGAGATAATCGATGCCGCGGGCGTCGAGGCCAAGTTCGGCGTGCGGCCCGAGTCCATACCTGACTACTTGGGTCTAGTGGGCGACAGTGCCGACGGGTTTCCGGGCCTGCGGGGCTGGGGCGCCAAGTCGACGTCGGCGATGCTGTCGCACTACGGCTACATCGAGAACATCCCGGTTTCAGCGAACGATTGGGCGGTGAAGGTGCGCGGTGCGGCCGGCTTGGCTGCCACCTTGGATGCCGAGCGCGACCTTGCACTGCTGTTCCGCCGCATCGCCACGGTGCGCACCGATGCGCCGGTGTCAGACGGCATCGACGAGCTGGCCTGGCGCGGCCCGCATAGCGGGTTCGAAGACCTCTGCGATCAGATCGGCGCCGGCCCGCTGTTCGAGCGGGTGATGAATCTCGCGGCCTACCGCGCCGATATGTGACTCAGGCGGGCTGGTTCAGCTCGATCATGTTGCCGGCCGGGTCGAAGAAGAACGTCTGGCGGGCGGTGGTGCCCGGCAGCGGCACCGGGTCCTTGACCTTCACGTCGGCGTCGCGCAGCTCGGCCACGGTGGCGTCGATGTCGTCCACCCTGAACGCCCAGTGCTGGCCCTTCGGCGGCACCCAGTCGGGCACCTCGATCAGGTGCACTTCCCCGCCGCCCGGCGTCTGCAGCCACCGTCCGTTGAACGCGAAGTCGGGCCGGTCGAGCTGGCGCATGCCGAGGATGTCGGTGTAGAACGGCGCCGCAGCGTCCACGTCGGCGCAGTTGATCGAGACGTGATGCACAGGCCCCAGTTCCATGCCCGCAGCCTAGATGCCGAGCCAGCGCTTGGTGTTGGGGTAGGCAAACTCCACGAACCCTCGGCCGGCCGGGCGGATCATGCCGGCCAGCATCAATCGATGCCGGTAGTTGTTCGCCTGCTGCGAGGACATCTCCAGCCGTTCGCGCAGAGCCGCAATCCGCGACGGGCCGTCGTCGGCCGCCATCGCTTGCGCAAAGCGACGGTCATTGCTTGACAGTGCGTTCCATGTGGGTCGCAACAGGTGATCGTCCAAGTCACGCACTGCGCGGCGTATGCCAACGCGTACATCGGCCAGGCCGATCCGCTTGCCTGCGCCCGACCCCGAAACTGCCGGAGCGGCATCCCATGAGTGCGCGCCGACAAGCTGCAGCAGATAGGGGTGCCCGCCAACCGCGCTGACAGCTTCCGTGAGTGCCGAGGAGTCGAAGGAACCGCCCGACTGCCGGACTGGCTCGCTCAATCCGAGCCGGACCTCATTGTCCTTCAAGTGCGAGATGTGAGATCGCGGGGCGCGGCTCAAGAAGGTCGCTGCGGAGCGGTGCGACAGCAACGTGTCCACCACATAGGTCAGCCCAGCACCCAAGAACGCGATCGCGTGGCCCTCGCGCATCACGATGTGCTGCAAGAGCGATCCGAGTTGCCGAACATGGGTGGCGGGCACGGCGTGGATCTCGTCGAGGGTCAACAGCACCTTGCTGCCGAACGCTTCAGCGAACTCGGCCAGACTGGTGAGGTCGTAGCGAAGGTCTGTTCCAGGTTCAGAGCTGCGCGGCGACGGGGCGGTCGGAGTGGCTTCCCAGGAAACGCCCATCTCGACACCAGCGCCGAGTGTCGTTGCGCCGACCTTCAGCCCGGTGAGACGGCGTCTGCGCGCGACGCGCCCATCTTCGGCTTCCAGTGCGGCGCGTGCACGCACCACTGCCTGGTGCACGGAGGTCAGCAGATCGCCGTCGGTGCCGGCCAGCGACAACGTGATCCAGCCGCGTTCGGCCACGGCGGCGTCTTCGACTTCGTTGAGCACGACGGTCTTGCCCATGCCTCGGGCACCGAGGAGTACTGACACCGAACGCGGGTCGTCGGGCCCTGCGTCGAGACCAGCGCACAGATCAGCGATCAGCGAGGTGCGACCCGCGAGGAACGGCGGCGTCCTCCCGAAGCCGGGAACGAACGGCCGCGCCGCAGCTGCCGGCTCGTCCGGAAAGTACCGCGGGCGTGACGCGGCAGTAGAGGCGGTGCTGCTGCCAGCGGAGTGGCTGGCCTCGTGCGCAGGAGGCCGCTCGTGGGGTTCGTCAGGGCTTGGACGCCCTTGAGGCTGCGGCACGACGTCAGCGTACCGCTAGCACACCACTGGGCATGTTTGTTCTTGTTTGCGAAGTTTGTTTCTATTTGTACTGTGTGTTTCTATGTGGACCTCTGGGACGAGGGGTAACCGGAGGACCACAGGGTCAGCGGATGATGCGGAACCCGAGGCGATCCCACAAGTCGCCAGCGCGCGAGCGCAGAAACCTCTCAACATCGTGGAATCTCCGATAGCGGCACATTGCCCCGAGCATCAGTGCATCGAAGGCCATGGGCTCCAACCACTCGACGTCGTTGCTGTAGCCCGTCACGGCACGCGCCCCGGTGTCTTTGCGAAAGCTCTGAAGTTCCGACGCGTCGAGACGCATCACGGAACAAGCGAAGAAATGAATGATCCGCCCTTGTGCCCGACCGTTGATCCAGCGTGCAAGTTGGTCCAAGGTGATGCCTGATCGACGCCGGTCCGCGAAACCGAGTTCACCGGGACCTCCGTGAAAGCTGAAGTAGCCAATTTGGTACTGCTGGTGCTTGGAGAGGATCCACTTCTTGACGTAGAACTCCAGTTCCCCCACGGTTCCGATATCGCGATGGATGAAGTCGAGACCTTCGAGATCGCGGAGGAATTGCAGGACGGGCCGAACCGAATACCCCTGACGCAGATCGACTTCCGGGTCGCCTTCGAAAGCGAATACGCCGGTAGCAAGCATCTTGTTCCTTGAATTCCCGTGTGCGATAGGGCGCTCTGTCGCTGACAAGATCAAATCCTCGCTTGAATTGCATCTCGGGCGGGAGGCGGAACGGATTGTAGATTGCGCCTTCAAGCCAACAGATGAGGGCTTTCTCGTAGGCTCTGGCGAATGTCTGAGCCGACCATGGACGAGCGCCTGGACGAGCTGGCCCGCCGCCGCGACGAGGCGCGCAACGCCGGCCCCGAGCGCGCCGTCCAGCGCCAGCACGACAAGGGCAAGATGCTGGCCCGCGAGCGCATCGAGTACCTGTTCGACGAGGGCACCTTCCACGAGCTCGACATGCTGGCCCGCCACCGGGCTCACGATGTCGGCCTCGACGAGCGCCCCTACACCGACGGCATCATCACCGGCTGGGGCAACATCGACGGCCGCAAGGTCTTCGTGGCCAGCCAGGACTTCACCGTGTTCGGCGGCGCGCTCGGCGAAGTGTTCGCCGAGAAGACCCACAAGGTCATGGACCTCGCCGAGTCGGTCGGCGCGCCCATCATCGGCCTGAACGACGGCGCCGGCGCCCGCATCCAGGAGGGCGTCGTCTCGCTTGCCGGCTACGGCGGCATCTTCCGGCGCAACGTGTTGGCCTCGGGTGTCATCCCGCAGATCAGCGTGATCATGGGCCCGTGCGCGGGCGGTGCGGTCTATTCGCCGGCCATGACCGACTTCATCTTCATGGTGCGCGACTCCAGCCACATGTTCATCACCGGTCCTGACGTGGTGAAGACCGTCACCGGCGAGGACGTGACCCTCGAGGAGCTCGGCGGTGCCGGCTCGCACAGCACCAAGTCGGGCGTGGCCACGTTCGTCGCTGCCGACGAGAAGGCCGTCCTCGACGATGTGCGCTACCTGCTGTCGTTCCTGCCGTCGAACAATCTCGACGCTGCGCCGGTCGTCGAGGCCGCCGACGAGCCCGACCGCTGGTGCCCGACGCTGCGTGACCTGATGCCGCAGAGCCCCAACGTGCCCTACGACATGAAGCAGGTGATCGGCGAGGTCGTCGACGACGGCGAGTTCTTCGAGTACCACGCCGCGTGGGCCGGCTCCATCGTGTGCGGCTTCGCCCGGCTCAACGGCCGCTCGGTAGGCGTCGTCGGCAACCAGCCGATGGTGATGGCCGGCGTGCTCGACATCGAATCGTCAGAGAAGGCCGCCCGCTTCGTGCGGTTCTGCGACGCGTTCAACATCCCGCTGCTCACGTTCGTGGACGTGCCCGGCTTCCTGCCTGGCGTCGACCAGGAGCACGGCGGCATCATCCGCCACGGCGCCAAGCTGCTGTACGCCTACTGCGAGGCCACTGTGCCCCGGGTGCAGGTGATCACCCGCAAGGCCTACGGCGGCGCCTACGTCGTGATGGACTCCAAGTCGGTCGGCTGCGACGTCAGCTTCGCCTGGCCCACGGCCGAGCTGGCCGTGATGGGCCCGCAGGGAGCGGTGGAGATCCTGAACCGGCGCGAGCTGCAGCAGGCCGCCGACCCCGAGGCCCGCAAGGCAGCGCTGGTCGACGAGTACAGCCGCAAGTACGCGAACCCCTACATCGCGGCCGAGCGCGGCATCGTGGATGCGGTCATCGACCCGGCCGAGACCCGCCAGAAGGTCATCGCTGCGTTCGACATGATCGGCGCCAAGCGCGAGGAGTTGCCGCGCCGCAAGCACGGCAACGTGCCGCTGTAAGAGGCTGAGCCGGATGGCACGAGCGAGCGACCGGTGACTGCACCTGTGATCGACGCTTCGCAGGTGGCGATCACACCCACCTCGACCGCCGAAGAGGCCGCCGCCATCGTTACGGCGCTGGAGCTGCTGTGGCCCCGTCCTGCCCCGGCCGACCCACCCGCGGCGCCGTCCAGCAAGTGGCGCTTCAGCGGCCGCCCCTGGCAGGCCCCCACCTCCTGGCCCGCCGTCCGCTACCGCTAGCCGTGCCCTCAGGCCCGAGTCCCGCTGCGACCATGCCGCTCGACGGCCTTCGGGCGGTGGAGTAGCCATGCCAACGAGCCCGAATTCCGCCGCAGCCATGCCGCTCGACGGCCTGAGGGTCGTGGACCTGTCGTCGGTGTTCGCGGGGCCGCACTGCGCCCGTTACCTGGCCGACTTCGGCGCCGATGCCATCAAGGTCGAACGGCCGGGCGGCGACACCGTCCGCAACATGGGCTGGCGCGACGCGCAGGGCGAGACCCTGTGGTGGCGCCTGGTCAACCGCAACAAGCGCTGCGTCACGCTCGACCTCAAGGCCGACGGCGACCTCGCCGTGCTCCGACGTCTGCTCGCTGTCGCAGACGTGCTCGTGGAGAACTTCCGGCCCGGCAAGCTCGAAGCACTCGGCCTGGTGCCCGACGAGCTCATCGATGCCAACCCGAAGCTCGTCATCGTCCGGCTGACCGGCTTCGGCCAGGACGGCCCGTACCGCGACCGCCCAGGCTTCGCCACGCTCGCCGAGGCCATGAGCGGTTTTGCCTCCATGAACGGCGAAGCCGGCGGGGCACCCCTGCTGCCGCCGGTGGCGCTCACCGACGAGATCGCCGGCCTGGCCGGAGCGTTCGCGGCCATGGTGGCCCTGCACAGCGGCGTCGGCCAGGTCGTCGACGTCAACCTGCTCGAGTCCATGTCCCAGGCCATGGGCCCGCTCATGACCGCCTGGCACTCCGAGGGCTACCTGCAGCCCCGCCTCGGCGCAGGCATCCCCTACAGCGTCCCCCGCGGCACCTACCAGGCATCCGACGGCGGCTGGCTGGCCGTCAGCACCTCCACCGACTCGGTAGCTGCCAGGGTCATGGACATGATCGGCATCGGCGACGACGAACGCTTCACCACCTTCGAAGGCCGCATGTCCCACCGAGCAGAACTCGACCAGGCAATGGCCAACTGGGTATCGCAACGCACCCTCGCCGAAGCAGTAGCAGCTTTCGACAACGCCCAAGCCGCCGCCGCCCCCGTCCTCGACATGCAACAGCTAGCCACCGACCCCCACACCATCGCCCGCGAGACCTTCGTAGAGGTAGACGGCCTAGTCCAGCAAAACGTGATAGCCCGCCTCAGCGCCACCCCCGGCCAAGTCCGCTGGACCGGCCGAAACGAAGGCGCTGACAACAGCTGCCTAGCAGAGCTAGACCCAGCCGACCCCTGGCCCAAAGCCTGAGGCCCGCAGGAACCAGGGGCGGGCGGGGGCAGCTGTACCCACGCGCAGTTCGCAGCGCCAAAGCCCATCCACCCAGCAGCGGGCGGCGCTGCGCATGTCTGAGCATGGGTGCAGCTGCCCCCGTCCGCCCCGGCCAGCACAAGACCCCAGCGCAGACGGCACCCGCATGGGCACAGCTGCCCCCGTCCGCCCCGGGAGCAGACGCGCTAACCGATCCGCTCCACACCCTTCAGCTTCAACAACACCCACCGAGCAGCCCGCATCAAGGGATAAGTGAACCGCGAGATCAGCCGAGACCTGAACGCCACCCGATTGAACCTGTTGAAAGCCCCACGATCGTCCGCCAGCAGCGCCAGCACACGCAGCGCCTCGTGCCCCACAAAGAACCGGTCGCCGATCTTCACCACCATCCCGTCATTCAGATCATGCGGCAGCCCCCGAACCTCGTCGACGATCGGGCCGCCTTGGCGCGCATCCACCAGCATGAATTCCCCAACGGACTGCTTCAGCCGCAGGTACTGGGCGTAGTTGTTGCACATCGGGCACTCGCCGTCGTACACGAGCCAGACCCGATCCGTCATGAAGCTGGCAACCCGCTCACACCGATCCGGCGCGTGACTTCTCGGCCAGGCCGGCGATGTCCGCCATGATCGCAGACAGCTCGAAGTCCTTGGGCGTGTAGACGGCGGCCACCCCGGCATCGCGCAGCGCCTGATGATCTGCGGGCGGGATGATGCCGCCGACGATCACCGGGGCGCTCACGCCTTCGGCGTCGAGGCACGCCAGCACTTCGGGCACCAGCTCGAGGTGGCTGCCCGACAGGATCGACAGGCCCACCACATCCACGTCCTCATCGCGTGCGGTCGCGGCAATGTGTCCCGGGGTCAGGCGTATGCCTTCGTACACCACTTCCATGCCGGCGTCGCGTGCTGCCACTGCCACCTGCTCGGCCCCGTTCGAGTGACCGTCCAGACCGGGCTTGGCCACCAGCACCCGGGGCGGCCCGCCTGCCATGGCCGCGCACCTCTGTGCGACATCGGCTAGTCCCGGTCCCCGTGAGCTCGCGCCGGCTGGTGCAGCCCCGAGGCCGGTCGGCGCGCGGAACTCGCCGAACACCTCGCGCAGCGCCTCGGCCCACTCGCCGGTCGTCACTCCGGCATGGGCCGCCTCGATGCTCGGTCCCACGATGTTCACCTCGCCCGATGCAGCCACCCGCAGGTCGTCCAGCGCGGCGACCACCCGGTTCGAGTCGCGTGCTGCCCGCCAGCGTTCGAGGTCGGCGACCTGCCCGGCTTCGGTCTCGGGGTCCACCCGCAAGATCGACTCGTCGCCCTCCAGCGGCGACGGCACCGTCTCGGTGAACTCGTTCACGCCCACCACGGTCATCTCGCTGCTCTCGATCTGGCGCACTCGCTCGGTGTGGCTCGCCACCAGTCGCCGCTTCAGCTCGGTGATCGCGGCGAACGCGCCGCCCATCTCCAGCACGTCGTTCAGCTCAGCTTGCGCCGCCTCCACCAGTTCGGCGGTGCGACCCTCGACCACCACCGAGCCGTCGAAGATGTCGCCGTATTCCAGCAGGTCGGTCTCGTGGGCCAGCACCTGCTGGATCCGCAGCGACCACTGCTGGTCCCAGGGCCGCGGCAGCCCCAGCGCCTCGTTCCAGGCGGGCAGCTGCAGTGAGCGGGTGCGTGCCCGCTGCGACAGCGTCACGCCGAGGGCTTCGAGCGTGATCCGGGCCACGTTGTTCTCGGGCTGTGCTTCGGTCAGCCCCAGTGAGTTCACCTGCACGCCGTAGCGGAAGCGCCGCAGCTTGGGGTCGGCCACGCCGTAGCGCTCAGCGCAGATCTGGTCCCACATCTGGGTGAAGGCCCGCACCTTGCAGACCTCTTCGACGAACCGGATGCCGCCGTTCACGAAGAACGAGATGCTGCCCACCGTGGCGTCGAAGCGCTCGGCGGGCACTTTGCCGCTGTCGCGCACCGCGTCCAGCACGTCGATCGCGGTCGCCAGCGCGTAGGCGATCTCCTGGGTGGGCGTCGCGCCGGCTTCCTGCAGGTGGTAGCTGCATACGTTGATCGGGTTCCACTGCGGCAGGTGGGCCGAGCAGTAGGCCACGACATCGACCGTGAGACGACGGCTGGCCTCGGGCGGGAAGATGAACGTCCCCCGGCTCAGGTATTCCTTCACGATGTCGTTCTGGGTGGTGCCCCGCAGTGCCCCAGCCGCCACCCCGGCGTTCTGCGCGTTGGCGATGTAGAGGCTCAGCAGCCACGGCGCGGTGGCGTTGATGGTCATGGAGGTGTTCATGGCATCGGGGGGGATGCCGTCCATCAGCTCGGCCATGTGGCCCAGGTGGGTGACCGGCACGCCCACCTTGCCCACTTCGCCGCGGGCCATCGGGTGATCGGGGTCGTAGCCGGTCTGGGTGGGCAGGTCGAACGCCACCGACAGTCCCGTCTGGCCCTTGGCCAGCATCGAGCGGTACAGCTCATTGGACGCCCGGGCGGTGGAATGCCCCGAGTACGTGCGCATCAGCCACGGCCGCGAGCGCTGTGGCGAGTCGGAAGCAGTCACGTTCGTGAACGCTACGGCCCGATCGAGCCCGCCACGGTGTCAGCCTTCGAGCATGCGGAAGACCATCGGGCGCAGCCAGATCTCAGGCAGCGGCCGGGTGATGGCTTCGGCCAGCAGCTCCAGGTAGGCCGCGCGCTCGATCTCGACCGCGCCGAGCCCGGCCAGGTGCGGTGTGCACCACTGCACGTCCAGCAGTGCGCCGCCGGTCACCTTGAGCGCATCCACCAGTGCCACCAGCGCCACCTTGGAGGCGTCGCTCTCGGTGTGGAACATCGACTCGCCGGCAAAGAGGGCACCCACGGCCACCCCATACAGGCCGCCCACCAGCTCGTCGTCCAGCCAGGTCTCCACGCTGTGGGCCCAACCGAGCTCGTGGAGCTGCAGGTAGGCGTTGTGCATGTCGTCGCTGATCCAGCCGTGCGGTCGGGCGGGATCGGCGCACGATTCCAGCACCTGTTCGAAGGCGGTGTCGATGCGGATGTCGAAGCGGCGGCAGGCCTTCCGCAGCGAGCGGCTGACCCGCAGGTAGCTGAGCGGCAGGATGCCGCGCGGGTCCGGCGACCACCAGCCGACCGTGTCGCCGAGCGGCATGGGAAACAGGCCTGCCCGGTATGCACCGAGCAGCGTGCCCGCTTCGAGGTCGGCACCCGCCCCGACGAGGCCGTTCTCGTCGGCTGTCGACGCGGGGGGGAATGACCATCCCGATGAGGGCGGCTCCGTCGGGCCGTCTTCTGACTGGCGCTGCATCGAAGCGAGCCTACGCCTGATCGGTTCGCTGCGTTGGGCCTGTCGGCACCTGCGGGCTAACTGCGCGCATCGGTGTAGGCGCCGATCTGGGCTTGCGTGGCCTCGGTGATCGTCACGCTGCGGACCACCACCTCAATGGTGGGCTCGTCGCCCGGTCCGGTGTCGACGCCCTCGATCTCCATGACCACGTCCATGCCTTCGACGACGTGGCCGAGCGGCGAGTACAGCGGCGGCAGTCCGGCGCCGTTCGGCCCGGTGATCACGAAGAACTGCGATCCGTTGGTTGCCGGATTCCCCCGGTTGGCCATGGCCACCGACCCGATCCGGTACCAGTCGTCGGCGGGGGGAAAGTCGCCGGTGAACTGGTAGCCGGGGCCGCCGGTGCCGTACTGCAGCTGCACGTCGCCGCCCTGGATCACGAAGTCGGAGATGACCCGGTGGAACAGCGTCCCGTCGTAGGCGCCCCATCTGGCCAAGACGATGAAGTTGTTGACGCTCACCGGGTCCAGCGTCGGGTCGAGCACCATCGTGAAGGGACCCGTGTTGGTGTCGAAGGCGGCGGCGTAGAGCACCTCGTTGTCGATGCAGACCGGCGGCGGCGCAGGCAGCTGGTTGAGCGTCCCGTCGCTGCCGTCTTCGGCCGGGCAAGCAGTCGGATCAGGCGCCGCACCCACATCCGGACTGTCGTCGCCCTCAGGCTCGCCCTCCGGCTCGGCCGCCGCCTCAGTAGCCGGAGGCGCGTCATCGCTCGGCTCGTCAGTCTCGAACGCGGTGACCTCGGTCGCTTCAGCAGCGAGTGCACCATCGCCCCCGCCATCTGTGTCGCTGTCGGATGAGTCGTCGCCGGTAAAGATGCTCCACAGCAGCAGGGCCAAGAGCACGGCCGCCACGGCCAGCACCACCCGCAGCACCTTGCGCGTCGTGCTCGAACGCTTCTTCGCACGTTCAGCCGCGGCCACCGCCCGCATCCGATTCTCGCGCTGCCGCTGTCGCTTCTCACTGCTCATAAGCGCCCCTGAGACGTGCCGGCGGTCACACTACCGACACCCACCGTGAGCAGAGTGCAAGCACGACGCAACGAGGGGGGTGCGGGGGCAGCAGTACCCACGCGCAGTTCGCAGCGCCACAGCCCATCCACCGTGCAGCGGGCGGCGCTGCGCCTGTCTGAGCATGGGTGCTGCTGCCCCCGCACCCCCCGGGCCCGACGCCTCACCCCCGGTACCCTCGCCCGACGTGCCGTTGGTCGTGCAGAAGTTCGGCGGAACGTCGATCGCCAGCGCGGCGCGCATGCACGAGGTTGCCGACCACGTGAAGCACTGCCGCAGCCGCGGCGACGAGATCGTGCTGGTCGTCAGCGCCATGGGCTCAGAGACCGACGAGCTCATCGCGCTGGCCAACCAGATCACCGACGAGCCGTCGGGTCGCGAGCTGGACATGCTCATCACCGCCGGCGAGCGCAAGGCGATTGCGCTGATGTGCATGGCGCTGCACGACGTGGGCGTCCCGGCCGACTCGTTCACCGGCAGCCAGGCGGGGTTTCTCACCGACACGAACCACCGCAACGCCAAGATCCTGTCGGTGACGCCGAAGCGAGTGACCGCCTCCCTCGAAGCGGGCCGCGTAGCCGTCGTCGCCGGCGCGCAGGGCGTGTCCACCGACAACGACGTGACGTTCCTGGGCCGCGGCGGTTCCGACACCACCGCCGTTGCCCTGGCGCACGGCCTCGGCGCCGACGCGTGCGAGCTCTACACCGATGTCTCGGGGGTCTTCACGACTGATCCCCGGGTGTGTCCCCGCGCTCGCAAGATCGCACGCATCGGGTTCGACGAACTGCTCGAGATGACCGCGATGGGCTGCCCCAAGCCGGCCGCCCGCTCGGTCGAGGTTGCCCGCACGTACGGCGTTCCCCTGCACGTGCGCTCGGCATTCACGTGGGAACCGGGAACATGGGTCGTTGACACGGAGTCAGGCATGGACGCGAGAGAGATGGAAAAGCCGATCGTGACCGGCATCGTGCCGGACACATCGCAGGCCAAGGTGACGCTGGTCGGCGTCCGCGACGAGCCGGGCATCGCCGCCAAGGTGTTCCGCACGCTCGCTGACGCTGCGGTCAATGTCGACATGATCGTGCAGAACGTGGGCGATCACGACCGCACCGACATCTCGTTCACCGTTCCGGCCGAGAGCGCCGATGAGGTGCGGGCCATCTGCGAGGGCATGGTCGACACGGTGGGGTTCTCGTCGACGAACACCGATGCCGACATTGCCCGGGTCTCGCTGGTCGGTGCCGGCATGGCCAGTCACCCCGGTGTGGCCGCCACCATGTTCGAGACGCTGGCATCCCAGGACATCAACATCGAGATGATCTCCACCTCGCCCATCCGCATCTCCTGCGTAGTAGCCGAAGCAGACGTAGACCGAGCCACCGTCGCCCTCCACACCGCCTTCGGCCTCGACTGAGGAACAGACAGAACGAGGGGTGGGCAGGGGCAGCAGTGCCCACGCGCAGTTCGCAGCGCCACAGCCCATCCACCGTGCAGCGGGCGGCGCTGCGCCTGTCTGAGCATGGGTGCTGCTGCCCCTGCCCACCCCGGGGAACAGAAAATCACAGAAGCCGGCCGAACAGCCGTCGGTAGCCTCGGACACATGCGAGTAGGAATCGTCGGAGCCACCGGTCAGGTCGGCGGCGTCATGCAAGCCATCCTGGCCGAGCGAAGCTTCCCCATCGACGAGCTGCGGCTCTTCGCATCGGCCCGTTCAGCCGGCCGCAAGCTCGCCTGGAACGGCCACGAGATCGCGGTGGAGGACGCCGCCGAGGCCGACTACCGCGGCTTGGACATCGCCCTGTTCTCCGCAGGCAAGACCACCTCGCTGGCGATCTCCGAGCATGTCGCCGCCCAGGGCCCGACCGTCATCGACAACTCCTCTGCGTGGCGCATGGACCCCGACGTTCCGCTGGTGGTGCCCGAGGTGAACGCCAAGGAGGTGTTCAACGCACCCAAGGGGATCATCGCCAACCCCAACTGCACCACGATGGCGGCGATGCCGGTGCTGGCCCCGCTGCATGCCGAGGCCGGCTTGACCTCGATGGTGGCCGCCACCTACCAGGCCGTGTCGGGCGCCGGCCTCGCCGGCGTCGACGAGCTCGACCAGGCGCTGGCCGCAACGAGCACCGACACCGCCGCGCTCACCTACGACGGCGACGCCGCTACCCATCCGGCACCCGACAAGTTCCCCGGCCCGATCGCCCACAACGTGCTGGCCCAGGCCGGCAGCTTCGTCGGCGACGGCAGCGGCGAGACCGACGAAGAGCAGAAGCTCCGAAACGAAAGCCGCAAGATCCTGGGCATCCCCGATCTTGCCGTGTCAGGCACCTGCGTGCGGGTCCCAGTGTTCACCGGCCACTCGCTGTCGCTGAACCTGCGCTTCGAACGCCCCATCTCCCCCGAACGCGCGACCGAGCTGCTGGCCGAGGCACCAGGCGTAGAACTCGCCGACGTGCCCACCCCGCTACAAGCAGCAGGCCGCGACCCCTCCTACGTAGGCCGCATCCGCCGCGACCTCACAGTCCCCCACGGCCTGGCCCTGTTCGTAGTAGGCGACAACCTCAGAAAAGGCGCAGCCCTCAACGCCATCCAAATCGCCGAGGTTCTCTCGGCGACCTGAGACACAGCGCCGAAACCCTCGCCGCCGCCTGAGGCACAGACGTAACGAGGGCTGGGCAGGGGCAGCAGTGCCCACGCGCAGTTCGCAGCGCCACAGCCCATCCACCGTGCAACGGGCGGCGCTGCGCATGTCTGAGCATGGGTGCTGTTGCCCCTGCTCAGACCGGGCGCATCTACAGACCGCGACGCACGACGACTTCGGAGCCGGGCACCTCAGGCTCATCATCCACAATCTCAGCCGGAAAACCAGTAGCCGTAACGCGCTGCCCACTGGCATCTTCGAGCCGCCGGATGATGTTCGGCGACCACTCCCGATCGCCGTAGCGGGCGGCCCCGTCGGCGAACACGTC
Source organism: Acidimicrobiales bacterium (assembly GCA_965116715.1). Classification (GTDB taxonomy): domain Bacteria; phylum Actinomycetota; class Acidimicrobiia; order Acidimicrobiales; family Poriferisodalaceae; genus Poriferisodalis. Next base: position 2,122,248 of record OZ220724.1, on the reverse strand, counting down.
CACCAGCACCGGTGACAGCTCCAGCGGCAGGCCGTGCTCGGCCGCAATGTCGGCGAACAGGCCGATGTCCTTGCACACCAGGTCCATGGTGAAGTTGATGTCGCGCGAGCCGTTCAGAATCACCTGGCTCTCGGTCTCGTGGACGAACGAGTTGCCCGAGCTGATGCGGATGGCCTCGTAGGTGGTGGCCAGGTCCATGCCCGCCGCCTGCGATGTCGTCAGCGCCTCGCACAGCGAGACCAGGTTGGCGGTGGCCAGGTAGTTGGTCACCACCTTGAGAATCGAGGCTGAGCCCAGCGGCCCGGTGTGCAAAATGCGACGCCCCATGGTGGCCAGCAGCGGCAGCATCGCCTCGAAGGTGCCGCGTTCGCCGCCGGCGAAGATCGCAATGTTGCCGGTAGCGGCCCGGTGGCAGCCGCCCGAGACCGGGCAGTCGATGGCGGCACCGCCCGCCGCTTCCACCAGCGCACCCAGCCGCCGCACTTCATGGTGGTCGGTAGTGCTCATCTCCGCCCAGATCTTGCGCCCAGCGCCGCCCGCACTGGCCGCGGCAAGCCCGGCCAGCACTCCGTCGCGCGCCTCGAGCACCGCAGCAACCGCAGCAGGCGACGGCAGGCAGGTGATCACCACATCACAGCGCTCGGCCAGCTCAGCCCCCGACCCAGCAGACGAAGCCCCAGCGTCCACAAACGGCGCCAGAGCAGCCGGGTCCAGATCGCGCACCACCAACTCGAACCCGTTCCGCAACAACGACCCAGCCAGCTTCCCCCCAACATTCCCCAGCCCAACAAACCCCACCCGCGGCAAAGCTGTCGTAGCGTCCATAGCGCCCGCGCCCCCTTATCTCGCGAGCGAGGGGCGAAGCCCTTCGAGCTCGCATTAACCAGTCGGGCAGGCGGGATTTGAACCCACGACCTCTTCGTCCCGAACGAAGCGCGCTACCAACCTGCGCCACTGCCCGTGTGCGACCGCTGCTGGCTGATCGCTCGGGCCGAAGCTACCGGTCAAACACGTGGGAGCGCTACAGGAAGACGAGCCCGCTCAGCCCGTGCTGGCAGCGTCCCGTTGCAGCAGCTCGTGCGCGGTGCGCCGCAGCTGCAGCGGGTTGAGCGGCTTGACCAGCCACGCGTCGGCGTCGGAGCGCCGGGCCAGGAAGATGTCGGCTTCACGGTCGGCCAGCATCAGCACCGGTACCCGCGGCAGCCTCCCCATGCCCGATTCCAGGCGCAGGTCCAAGCAGGTCGCCATGCCGCCCATGTTGCCGATCTGGAAGTCGAGGATCACCAGGTCGGGCGTGCTCGCCGTCACCGCAGGACGAACGTCATGCCCCGATCGCACCACCCGGAAGGTCACGTCGGGCGCCGAGAGCGCGGCAGCCACCTCTTCGACCACCCAGTCGGCATCGGTGGCCAGCAGCACGTCGGTCACGGGCCGCAGCGTAATGGGGCGAACATCGGCATCTACGGTGGCGGGCTGTTCTGTCAACGACGGGGCGCACCTCTAGAGTTCGCGCCGACTGTTTCGGGGGGAGCCTGGGTGAACGCACGTCAGCACTGCCGCAGGCTCGTGCGGCTCGTGGCCGCAACGCTGTTGCTGTCGGCCGTGGTGGGTCTGGCCGCCGTGCCGGCATCTGCCCACGATGAGTCGGGCGACGACTCGCACGAGTCCGACACCCCCCACGTCGAGGGTGAGCAGGGCCCGCGGCAGATCGTCGTGCTGGAGGTGCACGGGCTGATCGATCCGATCATGGCCTCCTACATCAAACGGCAGCTCGTCACCGCGAGCGGGCTCCACGCGATCGGCGTGGTGCTGCAGATCAACAGCGCAGGCACCACCCTCGATGACGCTGCGCTGGTCGAATTGCTCGACAGCGTTCGCCTTGCGCACCTGCCGGTGGGCGCTTGGGTGGGCCCCAGCGGGGCGCAGGCGCTGGGAGGCGCCGCCCACCTGGTCACGGCGGCTGATTTCTCCGCGATCGCGCCCGGCGGCCGCATCGGCGAGTTCACCGCGGTGAGGGGTCTCGTTCATGCCCATGGAACAGGCGACCCAGGACCTGATACCGGCGCTGTCCACAGCCACCACGACGACGCGCTGCATTCGGGCACATCGGTCCGCTACTACGACGCCGACACTGCGATGGGTGCCCGTCTCACCCACAGCACGGCGCCGGTGATCGGCGAGTTCCTGTTCGCCATGTCCGACGCGGGCCTGCTGCCGCCGATCAGCCAGGACGTGACCGGCGACGACGGCGTCGTTCGGCGGGCGCCGGCCGACGACGTGGTCGTGTCGTTCGTGAAGCTGCCGGTGCTCGACGGTCTGTTCCATACCGCGGCCAGCCCGGCGGTGGCCTACCTGCTGCTGCTCGCCGGGCTGTCGCTTCTGCTGCTCGACTTCTACACCGGCGGCATCGGCATCGCTGCCGTCGTGGCCGCGGTGTGCGGGCTGCTCGCTGCGTTCGGCCTGGGCACGCTCGACATCCGGCCGTGGGCGCTGGCGCTGCTCATGGCCGGCTTTGTGGCGTTCGCCGTGGACATCCAGACCGGTGTGCCGCGCTTTTGGACGGCGGCAGGCGGTGCGGCGCTGCTCGCCGGCTCGCTGACGCTGTTCGGTCAGCACTCGATGAGCTGGATCCCGCTGCTCGTGGGCCTGGTGGGCGTGGGCGCGTTCGTGCTGTCGGGTCTGCCGGCGCTGGTGCGGACTCGCTATGGCACGGCCACGGTCGGGCGGGAGTGGCTGATCGGGGTGGAGGGGACGGCGGTGACCGATGTCGACCCTGACGGGACCGTCGAGGTTCATGGTGCCCGGTGGCGGGCCCGGGTCAACCGCCTCACGCCGCTGCAGGCGGGCGAGCCGCTGCGCGTCAGCGGCCTGAGCGGGGTGGTGCTCGAGGTGGAGCCGATGGAAGGTGCGGCCGTGGACTACCGCGAGATGCGCCGAAAACGGGCCGATGCGACGGTTTCCGAAACCGAATGAGGTTTCGTTTACCTCTTGTCAAGCCAATTTTCGTGATCTAGTGTCCCCTCCGACAAGGGGGACATATGAGCGCTCTGCTGGTCGATGAGTGGCAGGACAAGGCAGCCTGCCGAGGTCCTCAGGCGGCGGTGTTCTTCCCGCCGCCCCGCACCGAGCGGCGCGACGAGAAGGCGGAGCGCGAAGCCCGAGCCAAGGCCATCTGCGGCCAGTGCTCTGTGATCGACGACTGTCTCGATCATGCGCTCGACGTCGGTGAGGCGCACGGCATCTGGGGCGGGCGCAACGAGATCGAGCGCCGCAACATGCTGCTGCTGCGCGGCGACGGCAGCTAGCGCTTCCCCGCCACTCCCGCAGTTCTCGCAGGCAGTGCCAGCCTGCGTCAATCAGATGTCGCTGGCAGCCGGGGCCCGGCGATGCGCAGATCTCCGCGCCGCCGCGTCACCCCCGTCCGGTCCAGGTAGCCCACAAGCGGCAGCGCGTACTTGCGTGTCGTGCCGAGCGCCTCGCGGATCTCCGCCACGGTGACACCGTCGGGCTGAGCGCTGAGCAGGCCGGCGATCCGCTCGGCTGCGGCCTCGAGGGCGGACGACGCAAACCAGATCCCGTCCGCATGCACCAGATCGCCGCGCGCCGCCAGCGCCAGCAGTTCCCGCTGGCTGGCGCTGCTCGGGACCGGCGGCGAGAAGGGCGCCGCGGCCAGCTCGGCGATGACGGGGTGGTCGGCCAGAACGTCGGCAGCGTCGGCCGGGCGGGCGCGCCCGGCTTCGACAGCGATCCCGTCGAGCGCGTCGACCGCGAGCCGCTGGCGTTCGTCGAGCCCGGCCAGGTCGAGGCCGAGGGGCCCGGCACGTTCGATCTGGTCTCGAAGATCGTCAACCAGCGCCTTGACCAGTTCCGGCGGCGCCACCCAGCCGCCCAGCACCGGCGGTACCCGCTCGCCGGTCAACCGCTCGAGCTGCTTCGCCTCGATCCAGCCGCGCTCGGCCACCATGCGCTCCAGACGGGCGTCGGGCTTGGCAACCGAGGCCCGCAGCTGGGGATCGGGATCGAGCACCGTGCCGCCGCCGACGGTCTGTCCCCGCCCGAAGTCGCGCAGCACGAAGCGGTCTCCCATCACGAGCGGCAGCGCGACCGGCAGGTGCAGCCGGGCGTAGCCGGTCTGCCCGGGGGCGATGCGTTCGGGCCCTAGCACGCGCAGCCGCACCGGCCACTCGCCCGAACCGAGGTACAGGGCGTACGCGCCCCGCCGGGTCACATCGCTCCTCACGCCATCCAGCACTGCGAGCTCCACGTCGATGCTGCGGGTGTGGTGCCACTGGTCGGGCCGCACTAGGGCGATGCCACGTCCTAGGTCGTCGGCATCGACGCCGGTGAGATTGAGCGCGACACGGTGGCCCGGACCGATCCGCTCGACGGCGGTGCTCTGGGTCTGGACGGCTCGCACCCGGGCCGCCCGCCCGCCCGGTGCGGTCCGCAGCTCGTCCCCGCTCGAAATGCTGCCGCCGGCGAGTGTGCCGGTCACGATCCGACCGGCCCCCGTTGCGGCGAACGACCGGTCGATCCACAGGCGGGGCCGGTCGCGGTCGGCGGCGGTGGGTGTGGCTGCGCAGAGGTCGTCGAGCGCGGTGCGCAGCTCGTCCAGGCCGGTGCCGCCGATGGCGTCGGTGGCGATCACCGGCGCATGCTCCAGGAACGTGCCGTCGATGTGCTCGGCAATGTCCAGCCGGGCCAGCTCGGCCAGCTCGTCGTCCACAAGATCGATCTGGCTGAGCACTACGACGCCGTGCGAGATGCCGAGCAGTTCCAGGATCGCCAGGTGCTCAGCCGACTGCGGCTTCCAGCCCTCGGGCGCTGCCACCACGAACATGCAGGCGTCCACCGCCCCGACGCCGGCCAGCATGTTCTTCACGAACCGGATGTGGCCGGGCACGTCCACGAAGCTGACCTGCCTGCCTGAGGGCAGCGCGCAGAACGCGAACCCCAGGTCGATGGTGAGGCCGCGCGCTTTCTCCTCGGCCAGCCGGTCGGGGTCGGTGCCGGTCAGGGCGCGCACCAACGTCGACTTGCCATGGTCCACGTGTCCCGCAGTGCCGACGATGTGCACGCCGCCAGCTTGCCCCGTCGGTGTCGCTGCGTGTCGAATGGATTCGAGCGGGCGGCCGATGTTCCCGCTGCCGGAATCGGTTTGTGTAGCGTGTCGGCGCGACCCTAGGGTTGCTGGTGGAGCTAGACGGAATTGAACCGTCCGAGGTCAGATTTCAGGCCGGCTCGCCGCACCAGCGGTAGCCCCACGAGAGCCACACCTTTCGGGGTGTGGCTCTCGTTATGCTGGCAGGCAGAACGTCGTCATCTTTCATGAATTTCTGATCTGAACACTGTGCGCGGCCGGGTGGGGCTAGGGGCCCAGCACCGCTGTTCAGGACTGCTGGTCGAGCGTGTGGCGGACGGCGGCAGCCACGATGGTGTCGTCGGCGGGATCGACCGTGCGCAGGTCGATCACGGTGGTCTGCTCGTTGACGCGGGCGATCACCGGCGGGTCATGTGCCCGCAGCGCCGCCGCGTAGTCACCGTCGAGTTCAATGCCAGCCGAGGGAATCTCCTGTCCGGGCAAGGAGCCGGCACCGGCGATCGCCGTCGTGCGCGCCGGCCTGCCCACGCCCAGCGCCTCAGCACGCTCGGCCAGTTCGTCGACCTTCACGCGGGCCATGCGCCAGAACGGGACGGCGTCGGCGTCACGGCGCAGGTACGCCAGTGCCACCGACTGCAACGCGTCGAGCACCAGCGATCCGGGCCGGAAGGCTCGCATCAGCGGATGGGCTGCGCAGGCCGCCACCAGGTCGGCCTTCCCGCAGATGATCCCGGCCTGGGGTCCGCCCATGAGCTTGTCGCCCGAGAACGTGACCAGCGCTGCACCCGCCGCCAACGTTTGGCGTGCGCCAGGCTCGCCGGCCAGCCAGTCGGGCCGCTGCCCCAGCCACGGGCAGCGTTCGTCCAGCAGTCCCGAGCCCAGGTCGGACACCACCGGCGGCCCGATCTTCGCCAGGTCCGCCACTTCGGCTTCCTCGGTGAAGCCGGTGATGCGGTAGTTGGACGGATGCACCTTGAGCAACAGCGCCACATCGTCCCGCTCAGCCGCGGCCCGGTAGTCCGACGCCCGGGTCCGATTGGTGGTGCCCACCTCCACCAGCCGCGCCCCCGACTGCTCCATCACCTCGGGCACCCGAAAGCCGCCGCCGATCTCCACCAGCTCCCCCCGCGACACCGCCACGCCGCGGCCACGCGCCAGCGCCGCCAGCACCAGCGTCACCGCGGCAGCGCAGTTGTTGACCACCAGCGCCGCCTCGGCACCAGTCAGCGTGGCCAGCAGCAACGAAGCATGCGAGGCACGCGAGCCACGCCGGCCAGAGCCCAAGTCGAATTCCAGATTGCTGAACCGCACCGGGTTGTCGTCCGCCGCTTCCAGTCCGAGCGGAGCCCGACTGTGCTGATTCCCGAGCGGAGCTCGGCCAAGATTCGTGTGCAGCAGCACACCCGTGGCGTTGATTGCCGGGCCCAGCAGGCTCCGCCGCAGCCGCTGCGCCTCTGCAGCCGCTGAATCGGGATCGCCCGCAGCGATGGCCGCACGAGCGGCAATGACCAGCAACGGCTGCGGGAGACCGACGTCCGCGATGGAAAGCGCCAAGTCGTTCACCGACGGCGGCCTCATCGCCCGGACCCTACCGGCACCCCCGGCGACACCCCGGGCGAGTTACCGGCGAGTGCTCAGCGTGACAGGAATCGGCCCGTCCATGCGCGCGGTGCACGCCCCCATATCCACCGGCGGGCAGATCTCATCAACCAGCCGCTGAGTGATCGCCTCGAACACCTCAGCTGCAGCACCGCCGTCGGGACTGCCCGTCACCGGCTCGCCCGAGTCGCCGCCGGCAGACACCGCAGGTTCCAGCGGGACCGAGCCCAGCAGCGGCACGCCCAGATCGGCAGCGAGGCGCTCTCCGCCCCCCTCGCCGAAGAACGACCACCGCTGCCCATCGGGTGCGGTGAACGCGCCCATGTTCTCCACCACGCCCACGATCGGCATGTGGCTGCGACGGGCCATGTCGGCCACGCGCACTGCCACCTTCTGCGCACTCAGCGCGGGCGTAGTCACCACCAGCATCTCGGCTTGGGGCAGCAGGCGGGCGAGCGCCATCTGCACGTCGCCCGTGCCGGGCGGCATGTCGATGAGCAGGTAGTCCAGCTCGCCCCAGTCCACGTCGTGCAGGAACTGCTCGACGGCCTTGGCCAGCATGAGGCCCCGCCACATCAGGGCGGTTTCCTCGGTTTCCACCAGCAGCCCGGTCGACACGACCTTCAGCAGGCCGTCGCCGGCTGCCAGCTCGTCGGGCACGATCTTGCCGCGCTCCTCGCCCTCAGCCGGCGGTCGGGCGCCGAGGCGGCCCTCCAGGCCGAGCATTCTCGGGATGCTGAATCCCCAGATGTCCGCGTCCAGCACGCCCACGGTGAAGCCGCGTGCGGCCAGCGCCGCCGCCAGGTTCACGGTCACCGACGACTTGCCCACGCCGCCCTTGCCCGAGGCCACGGCCAGCACCCGGGCGCTGGCCGGCACCTGCGTCGGCGTGGCATTCTCGCGGGCGGTGTGCCGGGCACGTTCCATCACCCGGGCCTTCTCGGCTGCGTTCAGCTCGTCCCAGTGCAGCCGCACGTGCTCGATGCCTGCCAGCCCGGCCACCCGCGTCTCGCAGTCGCGCTTGATGGTGGCCCGCAGGGGGCACCCCGCGGTGGTCAGCGCCACGGTCACGTGCCCGGTGGTGCCCTCGCGGTAGGCGTTGCGCACCATGCCCAGGTCGACGATGTTGTCGCCCAGCTCGGGGTCCATGACCCCGCGCAGGATGGCGATCATCGCCTCGTCGTCGGGGGGAGCATCGGCAGACGCGCTCACGGAGCGCAGCGTAATGGCGACGTGCTCTAGCCCAGTGTGCTCACCTGTGCAATTCGGCCTGACGGCACTAGCATCGGTCGCAGAACGTTTGCCCATGTGGGGCTGAGTCGGGAGTCGCTGTTGTGATCACGTTGACCGATACCGCCGCAGAAAAGGTGCACGAACTCATCGCCCAGGAGTTGTCCGAGGCGGGAGGCGAGACCGAGCTGGCGCTGCGTGTCGCCGTGCGGCCGGGTGGCTGCTCGGGCTTCAGCTACGAGATGTTCTTCGATTCCGAAGTGGCCAATGACGACATGGCGCAGGCATATGGCGACGTCAAGGTGGTGTCCGACCCGATGAGCGCGCAGCTGCTCGAAGGCGCCACGCTCGACTTCTCCGACGGGCTGATGGGATCAGGCTTCGCGATCGACAATCCCAATGCGCAGCGCACCTGCGGCTGCGGCAACTCATTCAGCTGACCCGCACTGAACCCGAAGCCGGGCCGTCCCCGGCGGGCACAAGCAGCACCCTGACGTTCGTCGTCGACGGCAATGCCGTCGAAGTGCCCGACGACGGCGACACGCTGCTGGGCGCACTGCGCGACCACCTCGGCATCGAATCGGTGCTCGACGGGTGCAGCCCGCAGGGCCAGTGCGGCTGCTGCACAGTGCTGGTCGACGATGCGCCCCGGGTGGCCTGCGTCACGCCGGTGCGCCGCGTCGCCGGCCGGCAGGTCACCACCGCCGCCGGGCTGAGCCCCGATGAGCAGCACCGCTGGTCTGCGGCGTTCCTGGCCTGCGGTGCAACCCAGTGCGGCTTCTGCACACCGGGCATCGTGTGCCGCCTCGTCGGTCACGAACGTCGCGGCGCCGACCTGTCAGATCGCACCACAGTCGACAAGGCACTCGCCGCTCACCTCTGCCGCTGCACCGGCTGGCAAACCATCCGCGAAGCAGCCACCCACGCCACCACGACCTCGGCCGAGGTGCTGAGCTCCACACCCGAGCACGATCAGTCCGCGCCGCCCGCTTCCGTGCGCGATGCCGACACAGCTGTCCGCCGCGCGTCGATCGAGACCGGCGGCCCCCAGCAGTCAGCACCGGCCAGCGCACTCGGCAACTTCGACTTCGGCGCAGACGGAGCACCGCCCGGCACGTTCACCGCCGTAACCGGCCCAGACGGCACCTGGCACGCAGCCGAGACCCTGCACCAAGCCCGCCGTCAAGCCGGCAAGCTCCAAGGCCGCCGCACCACCCTCGAACCCGTCCCACCCATAGAGATCCCCGAGCCCCCGCCGGGAACCAACTGGGACGTCCAGCTCGCCACCTGCTGGACCGAACCCGGCTATCTAGAAACCGACGCAGCCTGGTGCCAACCCGGCGCCGAACCCTCCGACCCACTGGCAAACGGCGGCGCCTTCGGAGCCAAAACCAATTCACCCGTCCGCAAAGAAGCCCAGCAGCTCGCCACAGAACTGGGACAACCAGTCCGCGTGCTGTGGTCCCGCGAAGACACCGTCCGCCGCGGCCCCAAACGCCCGCCGCTCGCAGCAGGCCTGCGAGCCGACGGCACAGGCACCATCCGCATAGCCCGCACCCCCGGCGGGGCCGAGGTGCTGCGCTCCGCGCTGCCGGACGCCGAGATCGTCGAAGTTGAACTGCCAGGCCCGCCGACGTCGATGGATCTCCGCGCGGCAGTCTGGGCCGAGGCACAGATGCTGGTTGCGGCCCTGAACCGGCTGCAAGCAGGCGAATCGCTAGAGACGGGCAGCGCCTCGGTCGAGGTCACGTCTCCTCAGGGCGCCATCGCTCAGGCCACAGTCGGCCCGTCCGGAATCGACGTACACATCAACGCCGGCGACCCACTCGACCCGACCACCCTGCGCAGCTACGCAATGGGCGCCACCCACATGGCGTGGAGCTGGATCACCTCAGAAGCCCTGTCAGTCGACCCCGACGGCGAGATCCACGACCTCACCATCCGCAGCTTCGCCATAGCCCGCTCAGCCGACACCCCAGACATCAACGTCACCATCGAACACACGCATCGACCCGCTGTCCCCGCAGGCGAAGCAGTATTCGCAGCAGTAGCAACAGCCACCTGGCTGAGCCGCGGAGCGCCCCCCCACCTCCCCACCGGCCGGTAAAGCGAACAGCGCGCGAGGGGTGAGCGGGGGCAGCAGTGCCCACGCGCAGTTCGCAGCGCCACAGCCCATCCCCCGAGTAGCGGGCGGCGCTGCGCCTGTCTGAGCATGGGTGCTGCTGCCCCCGATCACCCCGGGGGAGACGGGCACTGCAGCCCCCGATCACCCCGGCGAGCATGGGTGCTGCTGCCCCCGCTCACCCCGGAGGGGATGGTGGGTTCGCCCCAGCCCGACGAGCAGAAGAGCGAGAGCGCTAACGTCGATCCTCGATGGCCGAACCAGCACAAGACAAGCTCCGCCGCCTAGTAGCCGCAGAAAACGGACTCTGCAGCTTCGTCTGCCTAGACAGCAGCGGAAACCCGCACGTCTCCATCATCAACGCCGGCGTGATGGACAACCCCGTGACCGGCGAGACCAGCGTCGCCTGCGTAGTGCGCGCCAACGCCCGCAAGGCCCGCCTGCTGCGCAGCGACCCGCGCGCCGCAGTGGCCTTCCGCCACCGGTGGGACTGGGTGGCCGTGCACGGCTCAGCGCAGCTCATCGGCCTCGACGACCCGGCCGAGGGCGTCACCGACATTCCCGAGCTGCTGCGCGACGTCTTCCGCTCGGCGGGCGGCTCCCACGAGGACTGGGACGAGTACGACCGGGTGATGGCCAAGGAGCGCCGCCTGGCCATTTTCGTGACGTTGGACCACATCACCTCCAACACCGGCACCATTTCCTGACAGACAGGGGCATCTCCATGGCCGCACCCGTCGCTCACTATTCGAAGTGGTACCGAGCCGGCGACTTCGTGTTCGTCTCGGGCCAGATCGGCCTCGCCGACGGCGCGCTGGTCGAAGGCGTCGAGGCTCAGGCCCGCACGGTGCTCGCCAACGTGTCAGAAGCGCTGGCAGAGGCCGGCGGCACCTTCGACGACGTCGTCAAGTGCCTCGTGTTCATGACCGACATCGGCAATTTCTCGCTCATCAACTCGATCTACGCCGAGGCCTTCGGCGAGCACCGCCCGGCGAGAAGCGCTATCGGCGTGGCAGCCCTCCCCTTGGGCGCCCAGGTGGAGATCGAAGCCATCGCCTACCTCCCCGAATAGCAACACGGCCCGCCGGGGATCAGTACGCTGCGCCCCATGGCTGGCGCCATCCTCATCGTGATCGTGCTCCTGCTGAGCCCGTTCATCATCACGATCTCCCTGGCAGCAGCAGCCGCAGCCCTCGGCAAGCTCCTCACCGACGACGCCGAGACGCGCCACGAAGGCAGCTCCCTCATCGAGACCAACGTCTAGCCACTAGCGCCAGCGATAGGTCCCAAGCCGGTAGCCGACAGAGCGAACCGTCTGGATCAAGTCCGCATTCTCCTCACCCAGCTTCGCCCGCAACCGCCGCACATGAACGTCCACCGTCCGCGCGCCCCCGTAGTACTCGTACCCCCACACCTGGTTCAGCAGCGCCTCTCGCGTGAACACCCGCCCCGGCTGCGATGCCAGAAAGCGCAGCAGCTCGTACTCCATGTAGGTGAGGTCCAGCGGGCGCTCGTCCACCACGGCCTCGTAGGTGTCGAGGTTGATGCGCAGTGGCCCGTACTCGATGATCTCGGTGGACCCGCCGTTCGATGCCGCCGCCAGGTGTGCCAGCCGGGCTTCCAACTCGCGCGGGTGGAACGGGTCCAGGCAGAAGTCGTCGAACAGCTCGTCGCGCATGGTCAGCTCGTCGAGCGCATTGCCGCGCACCAGCACCAGCACGCCCAGCGTCGCTGCGGCCTGCTCGCGCAGCGCCCGCGCCACCGCCCAGGCAGCCTCGGTGCCCTCGGTGCCGTCGCCGCTGTCGAGCCGGATGATCGCCCCGGCCCAGCCCTCGGGCGGCGCGCCGGCGGTCACATCGGCCGCGCTGGCCACCGGCTTCCAGGCATACCCGCCCAGATCCAGGAATTGCGCCAGTTCGGCGCTGGCAGCGGCGGGGTGAACGGCGTACATGAGTGCAGCTTCAGACGGCGGCGAAGTAGTTGTCCAGCTCGAATTGGGTCACTTGCGACTGGTAGGCCGTCCATTCTCGCCGCTTGTTGCGCAGGAACCATCGGAACAGGTGCTGCCCGAGCGTCTCGGCCACCAGTGCGCTGCCTTCCATCTCGTCGAGCGCCTCGTCCAGCGAGGCCGGCAGGTGATGCCCGTAGGCCGGCCCGCCGTGGTCGCTGTAGCCGGTGATGGACGGGGGAGTTTCGGGCGGCAGCTCGTAGCCCTCGGTGATGCCTTTCAGCCCGGCGGCCAGGATGACGGCGAACGCCAGGTAGGGGTTGGCGGCGGGATCGGGCGCCCGGTACTCGACGCGTGTCGCCTCTTCCCCCTCGTTGCGCGTCGGCGGCACCCGGATGAGCGCTGCACGGTTGCTGCGGGCCCACGAGATGGCGACCGGTGCCTCGTAGCCGGCGATCAGCCGCTTGTAGCTGTTGACGAGCTGGTTGGTCACGGCGGTGATCTCGCGGGCGTGGGCGAGCAGCCCGGCCACGAAGCCCCGCGCCACGTCGGACAGCCCGTCGGGCGAGTTCGGGTCGCTGAAGGCGTTGCGCCCGTCGGCGAACAGCGACATGTGGGTGTGCATCCCCGAGCCCTGCACGCCGGCGAGCGGCTTGGGCATGAAGGTGGCGTGCACGCCGTGCTCGAAGGCGATCTCGCGCACCAGCAGCCGGAAGGTCATCACGCTGTCGGCCATGGTGAGCGCGTCGGCGTAGCGCAGGTCGATCTCGTGCTGGGACGGCGCGTCCTCGTGGAAGGAGTACTCGACCGGTATGCCCATCGCCTCTAGCGCGCTCAGCGTGCGGTGCCTGATGTTGGATGCGATGTCGGCAGTGGTCAGGTCGAAGTAGCTGCCGGCGTCGAGCGGCACCGGCCGCCCGTCGACCCGGTCGGGCTCGAACAGGAAATACTCCATCTCGGGCGCGACGTAAAACGTGTAGCCGGCGTCGTGCGCACGGTCCATGACCCGGCGCAGCACCCCCCGGGGATCGCCGTCGAAACGGGTGCCGTCGGCGCCGGTGATGTCGCAGAACATGCGGGCGGAGATCTCGTCGCTGCCGTCGCCGTTGCGGGCCGGCATGAGCTCGAACGTCTCGGGGTCGGGCACGGCAACCATGTCGGCCTCGGCGATGCGGCTGAAGCCCTCGATGGAGGACCCGTCGAACACCATGCCCTGGGTGAACGCCGCCTCCAGCTCGGCGGGCGAGATGGCGAACGACTTGAGCTGCCCTGCCACATCGGTGAACCACAGGCGGATCAGCCGCACGCCGCGTTCGGTGACGCGGCGCAGCACGTAGTCCTGGGGTCGTTCCCGTGCTGGGTTGGCTGGATTCGGGATCGTCGGGCTTGGGATCGTCACAGTGGCCTTCCCCTTCCGGTCGGGCACGCAGGCACGCTGGGCCCGCAGCGGGGCAGGTCGCACCCCGATGGCTGAGTCCCCATTGTCGGCGCTGCATCGGCGCCCGATCTAGGGGCGGGAGCGAGCTTCACGCGCTGTTCACAATTGGGCAATGGCCCGGAAACCCTAGGTGGTTTGTATCGTGCGGACGGAGTGTTGACTCACATGCGATTGATTCAGCGAAGGAGCATGCAGTGACCTACCGGGCTGAGTACATCTGGACTGACGGCACAGAGCCCACGGCCGAGGTGCGTTCCAAGACGAGAGTCCTGGCCGACGGCGACGAGCCGGGCATCTGGGGCTTTGACGGCTCGAGCACCAATCAGGCCGAGGGCAGCGACTCCGACGTCGTGCTGAAGCCGGTCTACACCTGCCCCGATCCGCTGCGGGGCGGCAACGACATCATGGTGATGTGCGAGACCTTCCTGCCCGAGACGATGGAGCCGCACCCCACCAACATGCGGGCCAAGACCCGGGCCATCCTCGACAAGTACGGCGATCAGGACTTCTGGTTCGGCCTCGAGCAGGAGTACACCATGCTCGACCCGGTCACGAAGTGGCCCTCGGGCTTCCCGCCCAACGGCTTCCCCGGCCCCCAGGGCCCGTACTACTGCGGCGTGGGCGCGCTGCGCATCCACGGCCGTGACGTGGTGGAGCAGCACACCACCTGGTGCATCGAGGCGGGCCTGAACATCTCGGGCACCAACGCCGAGGTGATGCCCGGCCAGTGGGAGTTCCAGATCGGCCCCGTCGACGCGCTCACCGTGGGCGATGAGATCTGGCTGGCCCGCTACCTGCTGTACCGCGCCGGCGAGGATCACGAGATCGAGGTCAGCCTGGCCGCGAAGCCCATGCAGGGCGACTGGAACGGTGCGGGCATGCACACCAACGTGTCCACCAAGGCGATGCGCGAGAACTACGACGCCGTCGTGAAGGCCGCTCAGTCGCTGGGTGCGCCGGGCAAGCCCGAAGAGCACATCGCCGGCTACGGCCACGGTATCGAGCTGCGCCTGACCGGCGAGCACGAGACCGAGCGCTACGACACCTTCAGCTACGGCGTGTCCGACCGCGGCGCCTCGGTGCGCATTCCCTGGCAGGTCCACCAGGACGGCAAGGGCTACATCGAGGATCGCCGGCCGAACGCCAACGCCGATCCCTACGTGGTGACGGCCCTGCTCAGCCAGACCATCGGCGAAGCCCTGGCCTGAGCATCCCGCCCCCCGCCAGCCGCGATCGAGTTCAGCGAAAGAAGTTCGTGATCGGCATGCGCCGATCCTTGCCGAAGCCCTTGGCGGTGATGCGAGGGCCCGGCGGCGACTGGCGCCGCTTGTACTCGGCGATGTCGACCAGTCGGGTTACGCGGTGCACCAGTTCGGCATCTGCGCCGTGGCGGCGCGCCACCTCCACGACCTCGGCGGCACTCAGGTCGCCTTCCACATAGGCCTCGACCAGCGGGTCGAGCAGCTCATAGGGCGGCAGGCTCTGGTCGTCGCGCTGGTCGGGACGCAGTTCCGCTGACGGGGGCTTGGTCAGGCTGGCCTGCGGGATGCGCTCGCCGTCGCCCTGGCGGTTGCGCCACTCGCACAGCTCGTACACCAGCAGCTTGGGCACGTCCCGGATGACCGCGTAGGCCCCGGCGGTGTCGCCGTACAGCGTGCTGTAGCCGACCGAGGTCTCGGTCTTGTTGCCGGTGGTGAGCACCAGCCAGCCGTGCCGGTTCGACAGCGCCATCAGCAGCACGCCGCGGATGCGGCTCTGGATGTTCTGGTCGGTGAGATCCGCGGCCGCAGCGTCGTCCGGTGGATCGGCGCCAGACGGGTCGGCGCTGGTGGAGTCGGCATCGCCGGTGCTCACGGCGCTCTCCAGCATCCCGGCCAGCGCAGCGTGGGCCGGCTCGATGGGCACGGTGCGGAAGTCGATGCCGAGGTTCGCTGCAAGCTGGGCGGCGTCGGTGCGCGAGCCCTCGCTGGAGTAGCGGGACGGCATCGACACGCCGTGCACGTGCGCCGGACCGAGCGCGTCGGCGGCGATGGCCGCGACCGCGCTGGAGTCGATGCCGCCCGACAGGCCGACCGCCACATCGGTGAAGCCGTTCTTGCGGACGTAGTCGCGTGTCGCCAACACAAGCGCCTGCCAGACCTCGGCGAGCGGATCGAGCACCGGTGCCTGCACGCTCTGGGCAGCGCGAGCGCCTGCCGGACCGTGACGCGTCGAGCCCCCCGATTCCGCCGCAGCGGCACTCTCGCCGCCGGGCACGGCAACGTCGCAGACAGCGACCTGGGAGACGAATGCGGGCAGCCGGACCACCACGTTCCCGCCCGCGTCGGTCACGAACGAACTGCCGTCGAAGACCAGCTCGTCCTGCCCGCCCACTTGGTTGACATACACGACCGGCACGCCGAGCTGTGACGCCCGCGCGCTCGCGATCGCTTCGCGGTGGCGCTGCTTGCCCCGGTGGTACGGGGATCCGTTGAGCACCACCACCAACTGCGCCCCCATGGCGACCTGCGCCACCACTGGACTGGGGTCGTGCGGGCTGGCGCTGTCCCCGCCGGCGCCGTCCCCGCCGGTGCCGCTGCCCCCACTCAGGCCCGGTGGCAGCTCACCGGTGCGTGACGCCGCGTCCGCGTCGGACGGCGCGCCCCAGAGGTCTTCGCAGATCGACACGCTCACCGGCGTCTCATCCACCCACAGCAGCGTCCCGGGGTCGGTACCGGGCACGAAATACCGCTGCTCGTCGAACACCGAGTAGTTCGGCAGCAGGTGCTTGCGGTACACGCCGCGCACCGCGCCGTCCCAGCACTTGGCCACCGAGTTCCACAGCCGCACCGGGCCATCGAGGCCGGTGTCCTCGGGAAAGCCCACCACCGCAGGCACCGGCCCGGTGTGCTGTGCGATCCGCTCCAGCGCCGCCGCGGCACCCTCCACGAACGCCGGCTTGAGCAGCAGGTCCTCCGGCGGGTACCCGGTCACGGTCAGCTCGCTGAACACCACCACCTCGGCGCCCAGCCCCACGGCTTCGTCGTAGGCAGCCATGATCATCTCGGCGTTCCCGTCAAGGTCGCCGAGGCGAACATTCAGCTGCGCCAGTCCCACACGCACCGCCACCGGCTCAGGTTACGAGCCCGATCTCGAGCCACCCGCTCAGGGTTCGAGTAGCGGCAGGGCGCTACGGCAGCACCCTGAACGCCCGCCGGCCTTCGGGACCGTATCGGTAGATCCGGTAGTGCTCGTCGAATGACAGTGCGTCCGAGATGCCGAGTCGCTCCATCAGCGCAAAGCTCGTGCGGTCAGTCAGCGAGAATGCCTGATCGTCGAACTTCACCCTGATCGCCTCGGCAATCTGGAGATCTTCGCTGATCGTGCATTCGATGCGCGGCAAGCCAGTCTGTATCTCGCCGACAATCCTGTTCGCCGCGCGGAAGTCGATCCTCGCGTTCGAAAGGTTCCACAGCTCGGCCAGAACCTGGTCGCTGGTCACGAGCGACGCAGCATGCTCTGCCAGGAGCGACCGAGCTGCATGCCGGTCGACGTCGCTCTCGTTCGCCGCTGAGTACCAGATGCTGGTGTCGACGAAGGTTGCCACCCGGGCTCACAATCCCTTGTCGGCGTAGTACTTGTCGATTGCCTCGCCAATCATCTGGTGCTTGTTCTCGCGAATGTTCGAGCCGCCATCGTCAATCAGCCCAAAGATCACCGACGGGTCCCACGCTGGAGCATCCTCTTCGAGATCTTGGTCGACGAGCCGGCGGATGTACTCCGACAGCGAGATGCCCTGTTGGGCTGCCCTGCGCTTGGCGAGGGCGTGCTGGTTGTCAGTCAAGACGATCATGGTGCGCACACTGTCACCCCGGCATATGCGACACAGCATAATTTATGCCGCGTAAGCCGGTCGCATGGCACCAGCGGCTGGCGGTGGGCGACCGTCGGAACCGGAGCGCGCTCGTGGGCGTCTCAGGCATGCAGATGACCGCGAAGACCATGCAGCAATGACGATCCGACACGACAGGCGCGCGCGGAGGCAACAGGGCAAGTGATAGGTACGCTCACCCCTCACCGGGGGAAGCGGCGGCGACCGCCGGTGGGCAAGCAAGCGGGGGACGACCAGCGAGGTGGCGCGGTGGCCAAAGAGAGGGTCGAACGTGACGAGGAAGATCTCGTCCGCCTGTACCTGACCGACATCGGCCAGTACCCCCTGCTGAACAAGGACGACGAAGTCCGTCTCGCCCAGCAGATCGAGAAGGGCATCGCCGCCAAGGAATCGCTCGAGTCCAACCGCGCCAAGGACCTGTCGGGAGCCCAGCGCCGCCGCCTCATGCGCACCCAGCGCGAGGGCGCCCGTGCCGAGCGCACGTTCGTGCAGTCGAACCTGCGGCTGGTGGTGTCGATCGCCAAGAAGTACCAGGCCTCGGGGCTGCCGCTGCTCGATCTCATCCAGGAGGGCAACCTGGGCCTGATGCACGCGGTCGAGAAGTTCGACTGGCGCAAGGGCTTCAAGTTCTCCACCTATGCGACGTGGTGGATCCGCCAGGCCATCACCCGCGGCATCGCCAACACCGGCCGCACCATCCGGCTGCCCGTGCATGCGGGCGACACGCTGGCGCGCCTGCAGAAGGCCCGCTCCCGGCTCGAGCTGAAGTACGGCCGGCCGGCCACGCTGGGCGAGCTGGCGGTCGAGGTCGACATGCCCGAGCAGAAGGTCACCGAGGCGCTTCGCTTCGCTGCCGAGCCGCTGTCGCTGTCAGAGCCGCTGCGCGAGGACAGCGACGCCGAGCTGGGCGACGTCGTCGAGGACCGCGCCGCCGAGTCGCCGTTCGAGGTGGCCGCCACCACGCTGCTGCCCAGCGAGATCACCCGGCTGCTGTCGCCGCTGGACGAGCGCGAGCGCGAGATCCTCAAGCTCCGCTACGGCCTCGACCGCGGCGAGCCCCGCACGCTCGAAGAGGTCGGCGAGCACTTCCAGCTCACCCGCGAGCGCATCCGCCAGATCGAAGCGCGGGCCATGTCCAAGCTGCGCCATCCCAGCACCGACACCGGCGCCAGGGACCTGCTCTCGGTCTAGGGGCTAGGCGTCAGTCAGGCGTCGAACCACGATGACGATGAGAGCGCCGACGATCACGGCGAGCAGCAGCTTCTTCATGGAGCTTCGTCCTCTGTGCGGGATGACTGTGCGAAATGACTGTGCGGGATGACCGGGGGTCATCGGCACAGCGAATGCTAGGCGCACATCTCGCGAACCCGACGCACGGGTTGGTGCGCGCGAAGTGAACGGCGCGGCCTGATTGGCGGAGGTGGACGGGAATCGAACCCGCCGGACGGGGATCGCCCGTCCCGCCCGCTTTGAAGGCGGGGGAGCCCACCAGGCGCTCAGACACCTCCGCTCGCCATCTTTGCCCACGCTCGCAGCTTGCGCCAGCGGCGGAACACAGCGCGCCAGCGGCGGAACACAGCGCGCCAGCCGTCGGACCCAAACGCGGGCCGTCAGAAAATCAGTTGCGCGCGTGCCTCCGCATCGGCAATGTTCATAGCTCACAGTGAATTTCGTTTGTTGTCATGCATTCAGGAGCAGCGATGATCTATGCGTATGTGGGCGCGAAGGGCGGGGTCGGCAACACCGTCACCGCCTTGCTGGCCGCGAACAGTGCCAAGCGAGCCGGCCGTGATGTGGTGCTGGTCGATCTCACCGGCGACTTCGGCGTGGTGCTGGGAACCGCGCCCGATCTGCCGGGAATCGCCGAGTGGACCGCGGCAGAGGAGTTGTCGCTGGGTGCGGCCTCCGCGCTCGCGGTAGATGTCGCACCGGGCGTCAGCCTGCTGCCGCGCGGCAGCGGCGACATCGACCATGCCCGGCTCGGCACGTTGTGGTCGCTGCTGGCCGGCAAGCCGCGGGTCAACATCATCGACGCCGGGCGCGGCCCCGAAGCCCTCGAGCTGGTGGCAGGCCAGCGGGTCCGCCGCCTGCTCACCATGACCTGCTGCTACCAGGCGTTGCACCGCGCACGGGCGGTGGTGGCGCAGGTGGACGACGTGATCGTGCTGACCGACACGCAGCGCGCGCTCGGCCTCGCCGACATCGAAGCCGCTCTGGGGCGCCACGCCGATGCGGTTGTCGCCGTCGATCGCTCGATCTCGCGCTGGGCCGACGCGGGACTGCTGCTGGACCGCTGCGCCAAATCGGCGCGCGCGCTGGACGTGTTCCTGTGAGCCGCATCGCGCGTGCCGTCGCCCGCCACCCGGCCAGCAGGTTGCGATCGAACGCCGACCCGGCCAGCAGGGTGCCGTCGAGCACCGTCCCGGCCAGCCGGGTGCCGCCCGACCGAGCGTTCGTGGAGGAGATCCACGAACGCTTCCTGCCGTCGCCCGCTCCTGCGGCCCGCGACGTCGCTGCCGCCGTGGAGGGTGCGGCGCCGCTGCTCCATCACGATCACGCGGCCGATCTCGTGTCCGAGGTGCTGGCCCGCCTCGCGGGCATCGGGCCGCTGGCGGAGATCTGGGCCGACGACGAGGTGACCGAGGTGATGATCAACGGCCCCGGGCCGATCATCATCGAGCAGCGCGGCAGGTTGAGCACGGCAGGTCGCATCAGCACCGCCGAGGTGCATCGCCTGGTCGAGTACCTGCTGGGGCCGACGGGTCGCCGTGTGGACCGTCGCGCGCCGATGGTCGACGTGCGCCTCGACGACCGCACCCGCTGCCACATCGCCGTGCCGCCGGTCGCGGTGGACGGCCCCTACATCACGCTGCGCCGGTTCCCCGCCGGCACCCGCCGCCTCGATGAGCTCGCCAGTCCCGCAGTCGCCGCCCGCCTCGACCAGCTCATCACCGAACGGGCCAACCTGATCGTCTTCGGCCCCACCAGCACCGGCAAGACGTCCTTGCTGGCCAGCCTGCTGGCCACGGTCGCCCACTGCGAACGTCTCGTGGTGGTGGAGGAAGCCGCCGAGCTGCCCCGGCTGGGTGCCGGCACGGTGCGCCTCGAAGGGCAGCCGCCCAACGTCGACGGGGTCGGCGCAGTGACCATGGGCGAGCTGGTGGCAGCCGCGTTGCGGATGCGGCCCGATCGGCTGGTGATCGGCGAGGTGCGGGGCCCCGAGGCGGCGGCGCTGCTGCAGGCGCTCACGACGGGCCATCGCGGCTCGCTGTCGACGCTGCATGCCGACGACCCTGTCCATGCGCTGTGGCGGTTCGAGCAGCTCGCCCGGGCCGGCGGCGCGGTCGGCGACGTCGGCGCACACATCACATCGGTGCTCGACGGTCTGGTCCATATGAGCCGCGGCACCGGCGGCCGCAGGACGGTCGCCGCCGTCTACGAGGTGCGCAGCGACGGTTCGCTGGAACGAGCTGTCACCTCGCCGCCCCTGACGGCGGCCGTGTGATGACGCCGACCCGACGTGTCACGGCCCGGTGCTGAGGCTCGCGGTGCTGTTGGCCTGCGTGGGCGGCGTCACGTCGCCGGCGGCGCGCGATTGGCTTCGCCGGCGACGCGATCGGCGTCGCGACGCAGCGGCGGTCGCTGCCCGTTCGGCGTGCATCGGCGATTTCTGCGCTGCGGTGTCGCGCGGGCTGGGAGGCGGCGACACCATGCTGCAGGCGCTGCGGGCCGCCGCCGTCGGGCCCATGTCGGCGCCGCTCGATCAGATCGCCGCCGAGCACGAGCGCGGGGTCACGTTGAGCCGTGCGGTGCAGCGATGGTCGGCGCGCGAGCGCACAGCGGAAGCTGCGCTGCTCTCGACGGCAGTCATGCTGTCCTCAGATCGGGTGGGCGCGCAGCCGCAGCTCTTCGATCATGTGGCGGCCACCGTTCGGGCTCACGCGGACATGGCCGCTGAGGCCCGTGTCCACGCGGCGCAAGCCCGCGTGTCGGTCTGGGTCGTGGCCGCACTGCCGTGGGCGGTCGCGCTGGCGCTGCTCGCCGAGGGCGGTGCTGCCGCCCGGGTGCTCACCTCTACGCCGCTGGGCTGGTTCTGCGCTGGCGGGGCGTTGTTGCTCGAGCTGGCGGGTGTGTCATGGATGCGTGCCACGGTCGCACGGGCGCTGCGATGACCGCTGGCCTCGCTGCAGTGCTGCCGCCCGCCGGACTCGTGTCGGCACCTGTTGACTCCGCCTCGGCGCTGGCCGCTGCCACGCTGACGGGCTCGTCGGCCGGCGCGCTGGTCGCCAACAGCGTGGTGCTGTCGAACCCGGCAGTCATCGGCGGCCTGGCGGTCGCCGCTGTGTGCTGGGGCGGCTTCGTGACGCGTCCCGATCCCGGCCGCCGCCGAGTGCAGCAGCTCGCGGCCCCCGGCTGGACCGCCGGTGCCGCTGCCCGCGGCGAACGGCGTATCGCCAGCCTGCTGGCCCGGTGGGCGGGTCGCAGCGATGTCCCGCATCCCGACCGGGTGGCCGCCGAGCTCGGCGCTGTCGTCGATGTGATGGGCGTGGCGCTGACCTCAGGGCTGTCGATCACTGCATCGATGCAGCTCGCGCTCGACCATCTCGACCAGGCAAGTGCCATCAGGCGTCGCCTCGCGGGATCGGCCGCCTACGAGCACTTCGATGAAGCCTTGGACGAGTTCGGCCACACGTGCGGCCCGCGCGCCCGCGCCTTCGCCGCCGCGGTCACGGGCTCCATGCGCACGGGCATCCCGCTGGCGCCGGAGCTGGAGCGTCTTGGCCGGGAGTTGCGCGAGGACCGCCGCCGCCGGCTCGAGGGCAAGGTTCGCCGCCTGCCGGTGCTGCTGCTGTTCCCGCTGGTGCTGTGCGTGCTGCCGGCGCTCGGGCTGGTCGCCATCGTGCCGGTACTCGTCGCGGCGTTCGGCGGCTGACATGACCCGCCCTCACGACCATCAGAACCCAAAGGAGTATCCATGCCCCAACATCCGACTGTCTCCGCTGTCGACGCCCGCAGCGCTCATCGCCCGGTGCGCCGCACGCACCGGCTCGACGCCGATCGCCTCGATCACCTCCATCAGTCCAGTCAGTCCAGTGAGTCCGGGCAGACCACGGCCGAGTACGCGCTGCTCACCGGTGCCATTGCCCTGCTGGTCGCGGCGGTCACCGCCTGGGCAACCAGCACCGGCAAGATCGGCCGCCTGCTCGACGCCGTCTTCAACTACCTGACCAAGGCCATCTCCTGAGAGCGAGCGCCGCGCACCAGCAGGGGCAGGCCACGGTCGAGCTGGCCCTGCTGCTGCCGTTCCTGGTGTTCCTGCTCATGTGCATCGTCCAGACAGCGCTGGTCGCGCGCGACGCGGTGCTGGTGTCGCATGCGGCCCGGGTGGGAGCGCGCATCGCAGCGGTGGAACCGTCCATGGACGCCGTCCGCGACGCGGTGGTGTCGGCTGCGCCGCTCGATCCGGACCGGCTGGACGTCGAGCGCAGCGTCACCGGAGAACTGGTGCGCATCACCGTCCGGTATCGCTCTGCGACGGAGGTTCCGCTGGCCGGCGCGCTGGTCGGCGACGTCCACCTGTCCGAGTCAGCGGCGATGCCTGATGAGCGCCCACATCGCCACGCAGCGTCGGCCGAAATTGCCACTTGCGCATGTCACACCCATGGGGTTCAATGGCAAGTCACACACCTGTAATTACACATCAGCAATCTCGGCAGCCAATGAACTTGATGGGCACGGCCCACCGGATCAATGGACACCGTCCACTGGACGCAGTCCAAATGACACAGCCGCCGGGGTGAGCCGGGGAGGGCAGATGGCATTCGCAACTGACACAGCAGTCGAGGTGACCGCAGGGAATTGGTGGGACGAGGCGAACTGCCTCGGAGTCGATCCCGATCTGTTCTTTCCCGAGCGCGGGGCAAGCACCCGCGAGGCCAAGGCGGTCTGCCGCGGCTGCGTCGTCAGCGACGACTGCCTCGAATACGCACTCCAGAACAGCGAGAAGTTCGGCATCTGGGGCGGCATGAGCGAGCGTGAGCGCCGCCGCGTACGCCGCCAGCGGGCCCTGACGAGGCGCGCCGCCGCCGGCTGACGGCTCGGGTTCACCGCCGGGGGTCCTGCCGCCGCCACAGCTCGCCGGTCGTGCCGGCCCGGCTACCGGTCTGATCGGGCACTGGTACGCTCGCGAGCGTGATGGCAATCGCGCTCGGACCGCCCGAACTGCTCATCCTGCTCATCATCGTGCTCGTGCTGTTCGGAGGCGCCAAGCTGCCCAAGCTGGCGCGCTCGCTGGGCCAGGCTCAGCGCGAGTTCCGCGAGGGCGTCAGCGAGGAAGACCAGGCGGCCGGCGACAGCTCGTCGAGCGACTCCAAGCCCAAAGACTCCTGAGTCTCAGGCGGCGCGGGCGGCCCTGCTGGCACGCCGGCGGTCGCGCAGGATGCGGCGACGCTGCCGCTCTGAGGTGCCGCCCCACACGCCGTGGGTGATGTTGTTGGCCAGCGCGTACTCGCGGCAGGGATCGGTCACCGGACACTCGGCGCACACCTTCTGAGCGACGATCACCCCGGCGCCGTCATTGGGAAAGAACACATTGGGGTCGACGTCGGCACACCTGCGGAACGCGACCCATTCGGTTGCCAGGCTCTCGGAGCCTGCGCCGTCGCATACTTTCGGTTCATAGCTGGGATTGACCTGCAACATCGTGAGAACCAACGCCCCAGCCGGCCAACTGGTTCCCTGATTCCGGGACTCTCATCAAACTCTCATCAGTAGCCTTCAGCGACCGCAATCGAGGAACACTGTGACCGACATCGCCACCGAAGCCGAAGCCGAGCAACTCCCCCCAGAAGTCGGCATCCGCATCATCTACCTGGGCCCCGTCGCGCCGCACTGGGAGATCGAGGGCATCTACGGCGACGAAGCGGCGGTTGACGAGTTCCGCCGCCGCACCAACGCACGCCTGCAGCTGCTCCCGCCCCACGACCCGCAGTTCCGCCGGAACCGCGAGCGGGTCGTGCGTGACGCCGAGCGTGAGAACTACGAGCTGCACTGGGATCTCGGCATGCCTGCCGAGGAAGAAGACGACGAGTAACGCGTTCACTCGTTGTTCACGGCATCCGTTCCGGCCGTTCACCCTGAGCCCGCGGTGATGTCACCGACCCTTCGTAGCGTGCGCGTGCATGCGAAAGAAATGTCTCACGCTCACCGCAACGCTCTTCGCGTTCGCCCTGGTCGCCGCTGCGTGCGGAGGCGGCAGCGAACCCTCAGAAGCAGACAACGCCGCTGCGTCGGCGGCCGCTGATGACGGGCTCAGCGGCTCCATCAGCGTCACCGGCTCGTCCACCGTCGAGCCCGTGACGAACCTGCTGGCTGAAGCCTTCGCCGAGGCACACCCCGGTGTGGCGTTCTCGGTTGCCGGCCCTGGCTCGGGTGACGGTCACAAGGCCGCCGCAGCCGGCGAGGTGCCCATCTGGAACAGCTCGCGCCAGATCAAGGAGTCCGAGGTCGCAGACATCAACGCTGCCGGCATCGAGTTCATCGAGCTGCGCGTCGGCATCGACGGCATCTCGGTGATCACTGCTGCCGGCAACGACGCCATCGACTGCCTCAGCTTCGAAGACCTGTACAGCCTCGTCGGCGATGAGGCCATCGGCTTCCAGGACTGGACGGACGCGAACGCCCTGAACGCCGAACTGGGCGGCACCGGTCCGTTCAGCAGCGGCGCGCTCGAGATCTTTGCGCCGGGCGAGGAGTCGGGCACCTTCGACAGCTTCATCGAGATCGCCCTCGAAGACATCTGGGAGCACCGTGTCGAGGGGGGCCATGCCGACGAGAACTTCGCCGTGCGCCCCGACTACAACGCCTCCGCCAACGACAACGTCATCATCGACGGGGTCTCGGGCAACCAGACCAGCCTGGGCTGGGTGGGCTTCGCCTTCGCCGACGAGAACCGCGACAAGGTGAAGCTGATCGAGGTGGACGGCGGCGACGGCTGCGTGGCGCCCACGCCCGAGACCATCGCCTCGGCCGAGTTCCCGATCGCCCGCTTCCTCTACACCTACATTGACGCCGCGGCTGCCTCGGACCCGGCCGTCAAGGCGTTCGTCGACTTCATGCTGAGCGACGAGGGCCAGACCTACGTGGTCGACGCCGGGTATGTCAACCTCAGCGCCGCCGATCTGGAACAGTCTCGGAGCAATTGGAACAACCTGACGACGGGCACGACGTTCTGAGACCTCGCTGACAGATGACACGACACGCATGACCCGAGACCAGCTGACCGCGGCCGACCTGCAGACCTCGCTCATGCGCCGGGTGCGCTCGCACACCGTCCGCTGGCTGTTCATGGGCGCAGCGACCGTCACCGTGCTGGTCAGCGCGCTGATCATCTGGACGGTGGCCTCGGGAGCGTGGACGTTCATCAGCCAGGTCGAGCTCACCAAGCTGACCGACATCGGCTGGTTCCCCCGCCGGGGCCTGTTCGACCTCACCACACTGCTGGTCAACTCGGTGCAGATCTCCGTCATCGCCATGGCGGTGGCCGTGCCGTCGGGCTTCGGAGCGGCGATCTACCTCTCCGAGTACGCGCACCCCAAGGTGCGCAAGGTGATGAAGCCCACGCTCGAGCTGCTGGCCAGCGTGCCCAGCGTCGTGCTCGGCGTGTTCGCCATCAGCTTCATCACCCCGTCGATCCTCACCAACTTCTTCAGCGACATCAACTTCTTCAACAAGCTGGCGGCGGGCATCGCGGTGGGCCTGCTGGTCATCCCCCTCATTGCCTCGATCGCCGAGGATGCCCTGCGGGCCGTGCCCAGTGCGCTGCGGGAAGCCTCGGCCGGTCTCGGGGCCCGCAAGGTCACCACCTCGATCCGTGTGGTGCTGCCGGCGGCCCTGTCGGGCCTGATGGCGGCCATCATCGTGGGGTTTAGCCGGGCCATCGGCGAGACGATGGTGGTCACCATCGCCTCGGGCGGCGGTGACACGTCGCTGTTCAACCTGTCGCTGTTCGAGTCCGGTGGCACCCTCACCTCAGCAATGGCTGCGCTGGGCCTGGGCACCGACCAGGTGGCTGGCAGCACCCTGGCGTTCCAGAGCCTCTACTTCCTGGGCGCCCTGCTGTTCGCCATGACGCTGGTGCTCAACATGGTGGGCGACGTGATCGTTCGCCGGCTGCAGAACAGGTATTGAGATGGCGGTGCTGACGTCGCCCGCAGGCATTGCCACTGGCACCGCCGATGCCCTGCGCCGCCGCCCGGGCGCCGACATCGCCGGGTCCGCCTTCAAGTGGCTGCTCATCGGCGCCACGGTGTTCGCGACGGGCTTCCTGGCCGTGCTGCTCGCCGTCATGATCATCGACGGCTGGGACGTCCTGTCGGGGAGCCTCTGGCACTTCCTCACCCACGGCTTCTCCCAGCGCTCCGCGGGCGAAGCCGGCGTCTGGCAGGGCATCATCGGCAGCCTGCAAGTGGCGCTGGTGACGGGCGGCTTCGCCGTGCCCATCGGCGTCGCCACCGCCATCTACCTCGTCGAGTACGCCCAGGACTCCCGCTTCGCCCGCATCGTCGAGCTGAACATCCGCAACCTGGCGGGCGTGCCGTCCATCGTGTACGGCTTGCTCGGCCTGGTGGTCTTCGTCAAAGCGCTGGAGGACTTCACCAACGGCAAGTCGGTCATCGCCGGCGGCATGACGCTGGCGGCCATGGTGCTGCCGATCATCGTCATCACCTCGGTCGAGGCGCTCAAAGCGGTGCCCGACTCGCTGCGCGAGGCCGCCTACGGTGTGGGAGCCACCAAGTGGGAGGTGCTCTCACGTCAGGTCTTGCCTGCTGCGCTGTCCACGATTCTCACCGGCACCGTGCTGGCACTGGCGCGCGCGCTCGGCGAAGCGGCGCCCCTGATCCTGGTGGGTGCCGCCACGGGCTTCCTCAGCTTCGGCGACGCCAACATGGCCGAGACTTTCACCGGCCCCTATACCGCGCTGCCCGTGCTGATCTTCAACTTTGCACGCCTGCCCGGCGCAGACTGGGGGGTGAACGCAGCCGCGGCCAGCGTCATCATCCTGGTGCTGGTGCTGGCCGTGAACGGATTGGCCATCTACCTGCGCAACCGCTTCGAGAAACAGTGGTGAGGCAATGACACCCGAAGAGGCCGTGATGACTCAAGAGCCAGACGCATCAGTGGTGTCGGCAGCAACCACCCCAGGGTCGCCCCAGACGCGCATCGACATGAGCAATGTCGCGGCCGGGCACCACCACGACGACGCCCACACCGTCTTCGAATGCAGCGGCGTCGACGTGTACTACGACGACTTCCGGGCGCTGCGCGACGTCACGCTGGATGTGGCCGAGCACGAGGTGACCGCGCTGATCGGCCCCTCGGGCTGCGGCAAGTCGACGTTCCTGCGCTGCTTCAACCGTATGAACGACCTCATCGAGGGCGCCCGCGTGGAGGGCACCATCAACTACCACGGCGTCGACCTGTACCAGGACGAGGTCGACCCGGTGGAGGTGCGGCGGCGGGTCGGCATGGTGTTCCAGAAGCCGAACCCGTTCCCCAAGTCGATCTACGACAACATCGCATACGGCCCCCGGCTGGCGGGCGTCAAGCGCGCCGAACTGGACGACGTGGTGGAGGGCTCGCTCACCCGGGCGGCGCTGTGGGACGAGGTCAAGGACCGCCTGAAGACCTCGGCGTACGGCCTGTCCGGCGGTCAGCAGCAGCGGCTGTGCATCGCCCGGGCCATTGCGGTGCAGCCCGACGTGGTGCTGATGGACGAGCCGTGCTCTGCCCTCGACCCCATCGCCACGGGCCGCATCGAAGAGCTCATCAACGAGCTGAAGACCGAGTACACGATCATCATCGTCACCCACAACATGCAGCAGGCTGCCCGCATCAGCGACATGACGGCGTTCTTCTCGGTGCAGCCGAACGAGCTCGGGCATCGCACCGGCGAGCTGGTCGAGTACGCACCCACCACGCTGATCTTCACCAACCCCGACGACCCCCGCACGGAGGCCTACATCACCGGACGGGTGGGCTGAGCCGCAAAACGGCCACGAGGCGGCGCAGATACGCCACACTGCTGACATGACCGAGGAAGTACGGACCGAGTTCCATCAGCTGATGGACGAGGTTCGTGCCGACCTCGTCCAGATGGGCGGCATGGTGGCCGAGGGCATCTCGGCGGTGACCGCAGCGCTGCTCGCCGGCGACATCGGCAGCGCCGACCAGATCATCGCCGGCGACGACGAGCTGGACCTGCTGAGCCTGGAGGCCGAGGAGAAGTGCGTGCAGCTGCTGGCCCTGCAGCAGCCCGTCGCGGTGGACCTGCGCACCATCCTCACCGACCTGCGCATGATCTCGGAGATCGAGCGCAGCGGCGACCTGGTCACCAACATCGCCAAGGCGATCGCCCGGTTGCACGGCGTCGAGCTGGAGCCACGGGTGCGGGGGCTGATCGACCGCATGCGCGAGCAGGCGGTGAAGCTGACCGCCAAGGCCATGGACGCCTACGCAGAGCGGGACGCCGGCCTGGCGTCGGTGCTCAACGACATGGACGACGTGCTCGACGACCTGCACAACACCTACATCGTGTCGGTATTCGAGTCGCACGAGCTGGGCAAGATCAGCATCCAGCACGCCGTGCAGCTCGCCGTGGTGGGCCGCTTCTACGAACGCATCGGCGATCACGCGGTCAACGTCGCCGAGCGTGTCGAGTTCCTGGTGACCGGCGAGCTGCCCGAGCACCTGGGTGCCAACCGGGCCCGTGCCCGGCGGGAGCAGGAAGAGATGTGATTGCGCTGGTGGCGGTGGCGGCCGCACTGGCGGTTGCGCTGGTTGCCGTGCTGCTGCTGATACGGCAGCGCAGTTCGGCCGCGGAGCGCCTCGGGCGTGTCGTGCACCGCTTTGCCGACGAAGGCGAAGGCGAAGCCCCTCGCCCCGGCGAAGCGCGTCTCGACCACAACAGCCTCGACGACTGGATCACCTATCTGGAATCGGTTGCCACGACGGCCGCCATGACGGCCAACCTGGCAGAGCGAGACCGGGCTCGCTGGCAGCAGGCCATGAACGAGCTGTCGGTGGGCGTCGTGCTGGTGGACGAGGACCGCAACGTCTGCGCCAGCAACGCGCTGGCGGATGAGATGATGTCGGCCCGTGACGCGATGGCGCTGGTGGGTGCGGGGGTCACGCAGCTCCTCGAGTCGGCCCAGGACGGGCAGGCTCGCACGCGCACGGTGAAGCTGACGGGTCCGCCGCCGCAGGTCATCGAGATCAGCGCC
Organism: Acidimicrobiales bacterium; assembly: GCA_965116715.1. Lineage (GTDB taxonomy): Bacteria > Actinomycetota > Acidimicrobiia > Acidimicrobiales > Poriferisodalaceae > Poriferisodalis. The sequence goes on along the minus strand of OZ220724.1, from coordinate 2,092,658 downwards.
CACCCCGTCATCAGCGACAGCCATGCGCTGGGTGCGGTGGCGGTGATGGCGGACCGTACTGACGGTGTTCGGACCGATGAGGTGCGCAGGGACTTCGTGGCCAACCTGAGCCACGAGCTGCGCACACCGGTGGGCGCCATAGCGCTGCTGTCCGAGACGCTGGCCGAGGAAAGCGACGGCGCGGTGTGCGCCCGGCTGGTCGACCGCATCGGCGCAGAGGCCGAGCGCATGCGGCACATCATCGACGACCTGCTCGAGCTGAGCCGGGTGGAGATGGAGGGCTCGCTGCGGCAGGAGTCGGTGCCGATCGTGCCGCTGCTGGGGGAGGTGGCGCACCAGTACTCCGAGCACGCCCGCAAGCACGACGTCTCGCTGGTGCCCCAGTCCGCCGATGACCAGTCCGAGCCGGTGGTGCTGCATGCCGACCGGGGACAGCTGCTGCGAGCGGTCGGGAACCTGGTGGACAACGCCATCAAGTACAGCGATCCCGGCTCGGAAGTGCGCCTGTCCGCAGCGCCGAGCGCAGAGAATTCGCTGGCCGGCGTGGCCGGCGTGGACATCGTGGTCGCCGACGATGGCATCGGCATCCCCGCCGACGAGACCGAACGGGTCTTCGAGCGCTTCTACCGGGTGGACAAGGCCCGTGCCCGCGCCACGGGCGGCACCGGGCTGGGCCTGAGCATCGTGCGCCACGTGGTCATGAATCACGGCGGCGAGGTGATGCTGGACACCCGCGAGGGCGTCGGCACCACGTTCACGCTCAGGTTCCCCGCCTCTGCGCCCGCCGCGGCGGCAGACTCGGCGGCGACGAGCAAGGCGAGCACATGACATCGGTACTGGTGGTTGACGACGAGCCGTCGTTCACCGAGGCCCTCACGGTGGGCCTGCAGCGCGAGGGGTTCGAGGTGCGCACCGCAGCCGACGGCCGTGCCGCGCTGGCCGAGATCAGCGAGGCCGAGCCCGACCTGGTGCTGCTGGACGTGATGCTGCCCGGCATGTCGGGCCTGGACGTGTGCCGGGAGATTCGCAAGCAGTCACGCGTGCCGCTGATCATGGTGACCGCCCGGGGCGAGGAGATCGACGCGGTGGTGGGCCTGGAGGTCGGCGCGGATGACTACGTGGCCAAGCCGTACCGGCTGCGCGAGCTGGTGGCTCGAATGCGGGCGGTGCTGCGGCGTGCGCAGCGTCCGCCGGCCGAGCCGCAGGCCCCCGCGACCAGCCTGGCCGAGGGAGACGTGGTGCTCGACATCGACCGGCACGAGCTGCGGGTGCGCGGCCAGCTGGTCACCCTGGCGCTGAGGGAGTTCGAGCTGCTGGCCTACCTGCTGGCCCATGCCGGCCGGGTGGTGACCCGTGAGAGCCTCATGCAGAACGTGTGGGGCTACAACTACGTCGGCGATACCAAGACGATCGACGTCCATGTCAAGCGGCTGCGGGCCAAGATCGAGGACGATCCGTCGAACCCGCAGCGCATCACGACGATTCGCGGTCTGGGGTATCGCTACGAGCGAGCCGTCTGAGCGACCGATGCAACCCTTCACCTGGCTTGCTCGAACTCACCTGCTGTCGGCCGCCGGCGATGCCCTGATTGCGATCGCGCTGGCCGGGTCGCTGTTCTTCAACCTCGATCCTGCGGCTGCCCGGCCCAAGGTGGCGCTGTACCTGCTGGTCACGATGGCGCCGTTCGCCGTAGTGGGGCCGCTGATCGGGCCGATGGTGGACCGCAGCCGCGGCGGGCGCCGGGGGATGATCATCGGTGCAGGCATCGCCCGGGCCGTCCTGGCGCTGCTGATGGTGCGCCACCTGGATTCGCTGCTGCTGTTCCCCGAGGCCTTCGGTGCGCTGGTGGCGGGCAAGACGTATCACGTGGCCAAGAGCGCGGTGGTGCCGGGGCTGGTGCGCGAGGAGCGCGACCTGGTCGAAGCCAATTCGAAGCTGATGCTGCTGAGCGGGCTGGGGGGTGCGCTGGCTGCGGGGCCGGGTGTGCTGCTGAGCTTGGCGTCGTCGCGCTGGGTGCTCGTGCTGGCGGCGGTGGTGTTCGTGCTGATGACGTTCCCCGCGGCGAGGCTGCCGCGCACGGCCGTGCGCCCCCGAGCGCCGAGCCAGCCGCCCGGGCCCAGCCACCCCGGCCAGCCGGTGCAACCCGGCCAGCCGCCTGGCCAGCCCGGCCGGCCGGCCCAGCCCCGGCAAGCTCGACACGGGCCGCAGCGGGGCGGGATGCTGCTGGCGGGTTCGGCGATGGGCGTCGTGCGGGCCATGACCGGCTTCACGCTGTTCCTGATCGCGTTCTGGCTGCGCACCGACGACGCAGCGCCGTGGTGGTTCGGCTTCATGTTCACCGCCAGCGCGGTCGGCCAGCTCATCGGCGCCCTGGGTGCGCCGTGGCTGCGCCGGCGCATCCGTGAAGAGGTGCTGCTGGCCAGCACGCTGCTGCTGGCGGCCGCCGTGTCGTTCTACGTGGTGACGGCGCCCGACCGCTCCTCGGTGCTGGTGCTGGCCATGGTGATGGGCCTCATGTCTGCGCTGGGGAAGCTGTGCTTCGACGCGATCGTGCAGCGCGACGAGGTGCCCGCCGACCAGGGCCGCACGTTCGCCCGCTTTGAGACCCGCTTCCAGCTGATGTGGGTGATCGGCGGGCTGCTGCCGGTGGCGGCCCCCAGCGGCATCCTGCCGCTGAGAGCCGGGGTGATGCTGCTGGGCATCGCCGGTCTGGTCGCGGTGGTGCTGTATGCGGGCGGCATGTGGGCGCTGGCGCTGGGCCGGCGTCCCCCGTCGGAAGTCATCGTCACCCGGGTTCGGACCCGCATCGTGCAGACCCGCATTCGCCGGCGCAAGACGAACCGGCCCCAGACCGGCTAGTTCCGCGGCAGGTCCAGGCGGGCCAGCCAGAGGCCCGGCGCGTCGAGCTCGCTCGGTGTGGGAACGCCGTTGGGCTCGAAGAGGCGGGCCAGCCCCGCGCTGCCGACCCGCATGTTCACACCGGAAATGAAATCCTCGCCACGGTCGCGTGCCTCGGTGTTCAGTCGCACACCGAGCAGGCGGTCGGCGTAGTCGGCGCCCTCGGTGACCTGGCGGCGGCGGACGGCCTCGCTGAGCGCGTCGAACCCGCCGATGAGGCGCGGGCCCGCCCGGGCGACCACATGGTCCACGTAGGCGGTCATCACGCTGATCAGCGTGGTGAGCTGGCTGATGCCCTGGCGCTCGTCCCGGGCGATGCCGAGCAGCAGTTCCGGATTGCCGAAGATGCGCTGCAGCTGTTCTTGCATCTGGGCCCCGAACTGCTGCGGGTCGTCGGTGCCCTCGAAGGAGGCGGGCAGCTCGAGGTCGCCAAAATCCTCGAACGAGGGATCCCGGCGCCGGAAGCCCTCGATGTGCTCCAGCAGCAGTGATGTCAGCCGTTCATGCACGTTCGGCACCGACAGCGCTGCGCTCATGGTGTGTTCACGAATGGCGACCCACAGCATCACGTCGTCGACGTCCAGGCCCCATTCGCCGGCGAAGTCGCTGATGTTGGAGGTCACCACCAGCACCCGTGACCGGGGCACGACGAGATCGGAGTTGCCGAACGCCTTGACGGCGAGGTGGCCGGCCATCATGCCCGCGGTCATCGCCACGGTCATCGGGCTCATCATGGCCAGCAGGCCGGCGAAGGGATCGGCGCTGGTCGGGCTGTCCTGGCTGTTCTGGCTCAGCCGCTCCGACAGCCGATCCATGAGCGGGCGGATGGCGTCGAGGGCATCGTCCGCCCAGCCCGAGCGGGTGACGGGCTCGATCTGTGACGCCACATCGAGGCCGGTGACGTGTCCCACGTGCAGCTCTGCCACCCGGCTGATCTCGCTGAGGCGATGCCGCTCCACCGGGTCGACGTTGTGCTCGGGCTTGCCGCCGGTGGCGAGCTGGTGGGCCGCCTGTCGGGCACCCTCCCAGAGCGACTCGGAGCTGCCGCCCAGAATGGAGGCGATGTCGCCGAGGAACGGGATGCCCTTGAACGGATCGCCATCGGCCACAGTGGCATCGTAGGGGCATGACTCGTCTGGCCGTGTCGGGTGCGGGCGGCGTCATCGGCGCCCGCGTGCTGCAGTGGCTGGCCCAGTCGTTCGACGTGCTCGATGTCGACGATGCCCACCGCTTCGGCGACTACGACTTGGGCGGCGCCGACGCGTTGGTGCACCTGCGGCTGACCCGGGAAGTCACCTCGGATCGGCTCCGCCGGGTGCTGGCTGTGGCAGACGTGCGGCATCTGACGCTGGTGTCCAGCGCCAGCGTGTACGGGGCGTGGCCGAACCATCCCACGCCGATCTCCGAGGACGTGGCGGTGCGCCCCAACCTGGAGGCGTCGTGGGCGGTGCATCACGCCGACGCCGAGCGGATGGTGCTGGAGTGGAGCGACGCAACTCCCGACGGCGCCGAGCGCGCGGTGGCCATCCTGCGTCCGGCGCCGGTGGTGTCGAGCGGCGTGGGCGGACCGATCGGCGAGGCGATGCTGGCCGCCGCCCCCATCCGCACCGGCAGCGACGACCCGCCGGTGCAGTTCCTGCACGTCGACGACTTGGCCTCCGCTGTGGTGCTGGCCACCCAGCACCGCCTGTCGGGCGTCTTCAACGTGGCACCCGACGGCTGGCTGTCGCCGGGCGAGCTGCGAGCGCTGCTGGGGGCCCGCCCCAAGGTCCGCCTGCCGCTGCCGCTGCCCAAGCGGCTCGACCGCTACGTCGCCCGCCGGGTGGGCCACGCTGCGCCCGAAGGGCTGCTGCCCTACACCCGCTATAGCTGGGTGGTGGCCAATGATCGGCTGCGGGCGCAGGGCTGGGAACCCCGCTACAGCAGCGCCCAGGCGTTCGTGATCGCGGACGTGGGCATGCCTTGGGACGACCTCAACGCACGGCAGCGCCAGTACGCCACCCTGGTCGGCGCGGGGGCTGTGGTGGCGGCCGGCGGCTGGGCTGCCGCGGCCTGGCTCCGGCGCTCCTACGCTTTGCGATGATGGATACCTGGGTGGAGCTCACTGACGGCGAGCTGCCGATTGCTGCCATCTACGACTGGGCGCTCGATCCGGCAGCGGGAGCGGTCGTGCTGTTCTCGGGCACCGTGCGCGATCATGCCGAGCACCGCACGGGCGTCACCCAGCTCATCTACGAGGCATACGAGTCCGAGGTGACGCCGCGGCTTGACGACATCGCCGCCGAGATGGGTCGGCGCTGGCCGAGCGTGCGCAAGGCGGCGCTGCTGCACCGGGTGGGCACACTGGGCCTCACCGAGAGCTCGGTGGTGGTGGCTGCTTCGGCACCGCACCGGGATGCGGCATTCGAAGCAGCCCGCTTCGGCATCGACACGCTGAAGGCCACCGTGCCCATCTGGAAGCAAGAGCATCATGACGCCGGCACCGACTGGGGCCTGCAGTCGCAGCCCATCGCGCAGGTGCCCCGGTCATGAGCCCGCTGCTGTTCCTGGCCATTGCGCTGGTGGTGCCGCTGCTGGGCATGATCGTGCTGGGCGTGGGTGCTCGCATCCGGAACCAGAAGATCACCGACGACGAGACCGGGCCGTTCCGGCGCAGGCTCGAGTCGATCGCTCCGCCGGACGCCCACGAATCCGAGCCGTCGGGCACGCCCGGACTCGTGCGGGCCATGCGCTGGCGCAGACGCCCCGCTCGGCAATCCACGCCGGCACCCTCGCCCGAGGCGCCGTCGCGCCAGCCGCCGGCACCAGCCAGCATCAAGCTGGTCGAGCGTGACTACTCGGTGCCGCTGCTGCCGCCGATGAGCGCCGACCTCGAAGAGCTGCCGCTGCCCGATGAGACACCGTCGGGCAGCCGCCGGGCGATACCCCGCCCGCCCGAGGCCTCGCGACGGCGCGATCGGGCGATCTCCCCCAACGAGGGGCGCCGTCCTGGCTCGTGACCTGGCGATCGACCTCGGCACCGCGAACACGCTGGTGTACGAGCGGGGGCGCGGCATCGTGTTCAACGAGCCGTCGGTCATCGCGCTCAACGAGCGTTCCGGCGACGTGCTGTCGGTGGGTCGCGAGGCCTGGCAGATGATCGGGCGCACGCCCAGCTACATCATTGCGGCGCGGCCGCTGCGCAACGGTGCCATCACCGACTTCGACATCACCCAGCGGATGATCCGGCTGATCCTGCAGGGCGTGGGCGTGGGCCGTTTCGGCCGCACCCGTGTCGCTGTCTGCGTGCCGTCGCTGATCACCCCGGTCGAGCGGCGGGCGGTGATCGAAGCGGCCCGGCGGGCCGGGGCGTCGGACGTGCGGCTCATCGAGCAGCCGATCGCCGCGGCCATCGGCTCGGGCCTGCCCATCCACGAGCCCACCGGCTCGCTGGTCATCGACATCGGCGGCGGCACGGCCGAGATCGCCATGGTGTCGCTGGGCGGCCTGGTGTCGCTGCGCGCCGTGCGTGTGGGGTCGTTCGACTTCGACACGGCGTTGATGAACTACGCCCGGCGTGTGCACGGCATTGCGATCGGCGAGCGCACCGCGGAGGAGCTGAAGATCAGCATCGGCTCGGCATGGCCTATCGACGACAAGTTCGATGCCGAGGTGAAGGGTCGCGACCTCACCACGGGGCTGCCGCGCACGTTCGTCATCACCCCCACCGAGGTGCGCTCGGCGCTGGCCGACACGGTCGAGATGATGGTGGAGGCCGTCCTGGAGTGTCTGGGCGAGGCGCCTCCCGAGCTGGCGCAAGATCTCATCCACACCGGCGCCCTGATGGTCGGCGGCGGCTCGCTGCTGCAGGGCCTCGACCAGCGCATCGCGTCAGAGGCACGGGTGCCGGTGCTGCGCTCGGAGTCGCCGCTGGAGACCGTCGTGCTCGGCGCCGGCCGGGCGCTCGAGAACTTCGAGGCGCTGCACGCCTCGCACACTATTCCCGGCCGCTAGCCGAGGGCCGCTGCGGTGGGCGGTGTCGTTGGCGGCGCCCTCAGTGCACCGGCACGCCGAGCAGCTCGCCGGCGACGGCGCGCACTTGGCGGTCGCGATCCTCCAGCCCGGCCCGTACGGCCGTCTCAGCGCGGTCGTCGTCGAACTGGTGCAGGCCCAGCAGCGCCCGGCGGCGGATCTGCGGCCGGTCGTCCATGGCGTCCAGCAGCACCTCCAGCGCCATCCCCCGCGCGGCCCCGTGGGTCGCACCCAAGGCAGCGTCGCTCGTCGGTCCCGCCCCGGCATCGTGAGTCGCACTCAGCGCAGCGTCGCTTGCCGGCGCGGCTCCGGAGTCGCCTTCGGCACCCGCATCGGCGTCGGCCTCGGCACGCGCATCCGCATCGAGCCCGGCAGCAATCGCGCCCAGCGCGGCGACGGCACTCTCCCGGCACAGCGGTTCGTCGTGGTGGCGCGCTACCCGGCACAGCTCGGCAACGGGTGTCGCGTCGCGGTCGCGCTCGCCGAGTGCCGCCGCCGCCACCTCCACCACCGACGCATCAGCATCGCTCAGCAGCCCCACCAGCTCCACCTCGGGCGGCGCCAGCTCCGCAGCCCGGCAGCGCACTACGGCCGCCTCATCGCGCAGCGCTCGTCTCACCTGGTCCACTTGCAGCGCATCGCACCGGGCCAGCGCGCCCAGCGCCGTGGCCCGCACGGCCGCATCGTCGTCGTCCAGCAGCCGCGCTGCTGTCGCCGCATCGCCCCGGTGACCGGCAACCACTGCTTCCAACCGGCGGCTGTACGCCGGGCCTGCTGCCAGGTTGTCAGCGGCGGTCGGTGCACCGACGCCCTCGACGTCGCTCACCCGATCAGCGCTTCGAGCACCACCGCGCCCACCACCGCGCCCACCGCTACCAGCGCCACCAGCACGATCACGCACAGCGCCGTGAACGCGCCCAGCCCCAGCACCGCAACCAGCTTGCGCCAGATCGCCGTCGGCCGGTACGGCGAGCGCCCCGGTTCAGCACCTGCAGGCGCCGCGTGCCTCGATTGCGTGTGTCCTGGCTCTGCCTGTCCCGGCGCCATGTGCCTGGACTGCGTGTGTCCTGGCTCTGCCTGTCCCGGCGCCATGTGCCTCGGCTGCGTGTGACTTGGCTCCGCCTGTCCCGGCTCCATGCCCCCAATATGGCCCATGGGCGACATCACCGCGCGTGCCCGCGACAGGCCGCATGGCACGCTGTGCGCCTGTGACCGATGCGTCCGGCGGCCGGCCCGCCGACGACCCCGACGACCATCCCGTCGATCGGCCCGACGACGGCGAGGCAGACCTTGGCTGGCGCGCCCTCGCAGGCTCGCTCGACGACCTGGGCTTCACCCCGCCGCCTGCCACCGAAACCCAGCAGCCCGACCGGCCGTCCCCCGCCGCCGGCACACCCGCCGAACCCGCCGCCGGCACCGAAGCCGCCACGGCCACATCGGTCGCCCGCGAGCTCGACGAGCCTGACGATTCCCCCGAGCGCACGCTGTCCGGCCACCCGCGCCCCCGCCAGTTCTCCCGCGCTGCCATCACGGTCATCGTCCTGCAGATCGCCCTGACGCTTGTCATCGTCAGCGGCTTCACCATCAAGCTCTACGACAAGGCGGTCATCGCCCCCGGCACCACGGCCGACATCGAGGAATTCGTCGACGTTCGCGACCACCCCGCCTATGCCTCCGACGCCTCCATCTCCCTCGTCAGCGTCCGCACTAGCTTCGCCCCGTCGCTGTTCGAGGTGATCGGCGGCTGGCTCGACGGGGCCCTCGAGGTGGTCGACATCATCGACATCCTCGGCGAGCGCACCGTCGCCGAGAACCGTGACGCCGGCCGCCTCCAGATGGACCAGTCCACCCAAGTGGCCGTGGCCGTCGCGCTCGAGCACCTGGGCTACGAGATCATGACCCCCATCGGCGCCCGCATCGAGCGGGTCATGCCCGACGCCCCGGCCGACGACGCCCTGCACGAGGGCGACATCGTGCAAGCGATCGGCGACATCGCCATCACCACGGCGCAGCAGCTGTCCGACACCATCAAGGCCAACGAGCCGGGCGCCACCGCCACGCTCACCGCCCTGGCCCCCGACGGCCAGACCCGCACCGTCACGGTCACCCTGGCCGACCGCGACGGCGTCGCCCTGCTGGGCGTCATCGTCACCACGCACGTCAACTTCGACGAGCCGCCCATCGACGTGACGCTCCACATCGAGAACATCGGCGGCCCCTCGGCCGGCCTGGCGTTCACGCTGTCGGTCATCGACGCCCTCACGCCCGAGCCGCTGACCGGCAATCTCGACATCGCCGCCACCGGCACCATCCACCACGACGGCACGGTGGGTCCCATCGGCGGCGTGCCCCAGAAATCCCACGCCGTCATCCGGGCCGGCACCGACCTGTTCCTGGTGCCCGCCTCCCAGGTCGACGAGGCGATCACCGTGGCCGAGCCCTCAGTCAGCGTCGTCGGCGTCGGGACCCTCGACGACGCCCTCGCCGCCATAGCAGCCCACCGCTCCTGACCCCCAGCCGCCCCGCTACCCCCAGCTGTAACCCAACGTCACCGGTCGGGGTGGTACGCCTCGCGCCGGTGGGCGACTCGCACGACCAGCACGATCAGTTCGCCGTCGAGGACCTCGTACAGCACCCGGTAGTCGCCGACTCGGAGGCGCCGCAGGCCTCGCAGGCTGCCCTTGAGGCGGTTGCCGGCGTCTGGGTGGTCGGCGAGACGGTCGATTGCGGCGATGATCCGTCGACGCTGCGGTTTGTCGATGCGGGCGAGTTCGCGCTCTGCGCTGCGCTTAATCCGAATCGAGTAGCGCACGCTTGACCTGCTCCCAGTCGAGCACGGGATCGGACGGGTCGCGCAGGCGCTGGAGTGCGATGTCGAGGTCGTCGAAGTCCTCCACGTAGCGCTCCAGCGCTTGGCGGATGATTTCGGCACGGCTGCGCTGGAGCTGGGCCGCAGCCGAATCCAATGCCGCCAGGAGTTCGTCGGGGACTCGGGCGGTGATCTGAGTCATGTCTGCCTCCCAGGCAGGGACTGCCCTCAAGAATCTACAGCCGGTGACTTCGAATGACAGTCACACGAAGTCAACTGCTTCGCTCCGAAGTCATACCTCGACAGTGCAAACCCTGCCGGGTGTGTGGCCTGCTACTGCCAGGGGTCGACCAGGCGCAGGTCGAGGCCTTCGAAGTCGGCGACGTTGCGGGTCGCCAGCGCGAGCCGTCGAACGCCGGCGGTGGCGGCGATGAGCGCGTCGCCCAAGTCCAGGGTGCGACCGGCGCGCCGGGCCTGGGCCCGCAGTTCTGCGGCGTGCTCGGCCTCGGCTGGGCCTACGGGCACGATCCGGCGCACACTCGACGCCAGCGACCTGACGGCGCTGGCGATGGCGTCGCGACGGCGGCCCGGCGCCATCAGCCCGATGCCGTACTCAAGCTCGTGCAGCGCGATCACCGACAGCCACAGGTTCGGCTCGCGCGACAGGAACGCCAGAACATTGGCGTCGGGCTCGGGCCGAGCCGTCTCGGAGACGACGTTGGTGTCGAGCAGGATGCCGTTCACGAGACGTCGCTGCCGGGGTGGCCAGCTGCGGGGCCCGCGGCATCAGCGCCGTCGTCGACGAACGGGACGGGCCGGCTCGAGCGGCGATCGGGGAGTTCGAGGTCGTAGCCGCGGGGCATGTTCTCGACAAGCCAGCGGCCCACATGCACCTGTGGCTCGGCGCGTTCGTGCCAGACATGCTCGGGCACGACCACGAACGTCCTGCGTGTGCCGATGCGCTGAGGCCCGTCCTCTTCCGCGCAGCGCAGAATGTGCGACAGGCGGGCCTTCGCCTCGGCCACCGTCCAGATGCGGTCCGAACCCGTCACCTCTGCCGACACAACACCCCCCGCCGCAGCCACGCGCCCGACGCGAACTAGTCCATACTAGACTATGTTGTGTCAATCTCCGGCAGCATTTCGGCATCACTTGGGAAGCCACCGCAGCACACTGACGAACACGCATCGCTGAGCTGCTCTCGGAGTTCATCCGAACACGTTCCCGAGCACTTGGAGCATCTGATGCCGTCGACTCTGACCTCTGACCACACGACCCCGCTGACCCGCGCCGATCTCGGCCTCTGGAAGATCGACCTGAAGCGCGAGCTGCAGCAGCAATTCCGCGCGGACGTCGAAGAAGTGCTGATGAGGTACGACGTCCGCAGCGAGCTCCGCAAGGATGTTCGCAAGGAAATGGAGTCGGTGTTTCGTGAGCGCGACACGCGACGGTTCGAGCGGCTGAGTCGGGTGTTCATGATCATCTCGGGCGTCTTCTTCGTCGTCATGGTGACGGCGTCAATCGTCATGACGGCAGCGGGCTCATAGCCCATTCACGAGGATCCGAACTGTCACGCAATGTCATCCTTGGAGTGCGCTTCGCCGAGGCGGTGGGTGACCTTCATCGGTCGGGGCGGTATGCCTCGCGCCGGTGAGCGACCCGCACGACCAGCACGATCAGTTCGCCGAGTTTGGCTCAGGCCGTCAGCACGCGTAGCCGCCGACCAGCTCGTGGCCGGTGCCGGTGATCCCGAGCTCTGTGCAGTAGGCCGCTGGGCTCGTCGGCAGCGTGTCGGTGCAGCCTTTCTCCACAGCGCAGTAGGCGTTCCATGCGTTCGCCACAGCCGTGTAGCCAGCAGCAGAACGCGTCTTGCTGTCGTTAGCGGCGTTCCAGGCGTTCAACACGGCAATGGACTTGGTCTCGGCCGGCGTGTACTTCGGGGTCGGCGTTGTAGAGGAAGCGCACGAGGTCGAACCGGCGACGGGTTCAGTCTTGTCGCCGGACTCGAACTGCTGACCATTGGAGTGCAGATCCCATTGCTCGCCGTACGCCATGAACTTGGCGTTTCCCGAATTCACCTCAAAGGTCAGCGGAGCTTCGGTGTCGGGATTGTCGGTGGTGCCCGGCGCGTTGCCCACGTTGTCCAAGGAGACCTCGTAGTGCAGCGAAAAGCTCGTGCACATGCCGGTGATCGTCATGTCGTTCGTCGCCACCGCGGGTCCCGCGGTCACCGCCAGCAGCCCGGCTGCGAGCACCGCGCAGGCTCCCGCTCTCATTGTCCTCATCGCAACTCTCCTTGCGCCCACCATCGAGGGCGACCGTGGTCGAAGCGATCAAGCTAGATGACAATAGTTATGACTACGTGGCAATCGCGTGTGATGCAGCGAATGAGCTGCTCGTCAGGTCCTCGGCGCGGCGAAGCGGGAGCCTGCCATCCCCTGCCCGCAGACCGGCGAGAAATAGAGTCCGGCATGATGTCTGAATTGACGCATTTCGTACCGTCCAGCGGGCCGCGCCGACGATTCTTGGGCCGCTCCAGCGCACGCTCGGGCCGGTCGATGAGCGCCCGATTCTCACTGCGCCACAGGCTGCGCGGCGGCACGCTGGCGTTTGCCGTTCTCGCCCTGGTCGCAGCCGTGCTGGCACCCACTGCGGCGGCCCAGAGCCGGAACGTCGGCACCGTCGTCATCGCCAACGGCTGGAGTTCTGCCGACTCGGCCGTCGCGTCGGCCCTCGCAGCCCTCGAAAGCGACAGCCGCTCCGATGCGGTGGTGCTGTACGCCAGCAGGCGAGAACTCTCGACTCGCGTGGCGAACTACATCGAAGACCACCAACCGTCTGAAGTGATCCTCGTCGGCGGCACCGCTGCGCTGTCCAGCAACGTGCAAACCGATGTGGCCGACATTGTCGGCAGCTCGGCCGTCCGACGAATCGAGGGCCGCGACCGATTCGACACCGCCGCCAAGGCGGTCCCCTCCACCGCCACCACCTTCATCGTGGCGAACGGCTTCAGCGCCGCCGACACCGGAGTGGCCGCCGCCCTGGCCGCCACGAGGGACGACGCCGCGGTGCTGCTCGCCGAAGCCGACAGCCTGACCGAGCACACCGAACGCATCATCCGCGAACAAGAGCCCCTGGCGGTCGAGTTCGTGGGCGGAACTGCCGTGCTCGCGGCAGAGCTGGCAGATCGTGTCATGGAGCTCGCCCCGTCGATTCGCCGAGTGCCTCGCCACAGCGGCGCGTCCCGCACGGCCACAGCGGCGGCAGCCGCGCCCAACAGGTCCACCACGCTGGTGATCGCCAACGGGTGGAGCCCGGCAGACATGGGCGTCGCTGCCGCCTACGCCGCCATCACCAGCAATGCCGCGGTCCTGTACTCCGAGACAGACTCGCTGACCACGCCCACCGAGAACCGCATCCGGGAGTTGGCACCGCGAGCCATCGTGCTGGTGGGCGGAAGTGCGGCGCTCGACAACAGCCTGCATGCCCGCCTGCATTCCCTCGCCCCGGCGGCGACGCTCCACCGCATCAGCGGTTCAGACCGCATCGACACCTCCGTGCGTGCGGCTGACGGCACGCTGACCACCGTCGCCACGGAGCTGCCCGGCACACCTACGTCGCTCACCGCGACTGCCAGGAACGCGGGCCTGTCGCTGTCGTGGAGGGCGCCCGCGGTCACCGCCGATGGCGCCGTCACCGGCTACGTCGTGGAGTATCGGGCCTGCACGGCCACGCCGCGGACGTGCACGACCGCACCGACGTGGAGCGCATGGATCGCCCACGCCCATACGGGCATCGGCACCAGCACCACCATCAGCAGCCTGATCAACGGCACTGCGTACGAGGTGCGGGTGCGGGCCCGCAACAGCTTCGGGCACAGCTCGTGGTCGCAGACCGCATCCGCCACGCCGGTAGCGCAGACCGACAAGCCCTCGGTGCCGGCCGGCTTCACGGTGGAAGCAGCGAACCGGCTGCTGAAGGTGTCGTGGGATCCGTCGATTCCACCGAGGGGCGGCACGGTGAGCGGCTACGAGGTGGAGTATCGGTCCTGCCCCACCACTTCGACTTGCGGCAACTGGATGGACCACAGCCATTCGGGCACTGGCACCACCACCACCATCACCAAGCTGAGCAACGGCACCGCGTACGAGGTGCGGGTACAGGCCACGAGCACCAGAGGTGTGAGCGGCTGGTCGCCGGCCAAGTCGGCGACGCCGGCGCTGCTGCCGAGCTTCGAACATGCTCCGACGCTGGACCCGGACGACCGGCAGATCGAGGTGCGGTGGAATGAACCTGACGATTCGGGGTCGCCCATCCGCGACTACGACGTGCAGTACCGAGCCTGCACCGCAACGGCCTCCGACACGGCGGTGCTGACCTGCGATCCCGCCGAAGACGCGACCTGGGGCAACTGGAGAACGCGCAGCCATTCGGGCACCAGCCAGACCTCGATCATCGCCGGGCTGGTCAACGGCACCGCGTACCAAGTGCAGGTGCGAGCCAGCAATTCCAACGGAGTTGGGCCGTGGTCGACCGCTGCGACGGCCATGCCGATCTCGGTGCCCGCTAAGCCGAGCACCCCGACCCTGGAGCCCGGCAACACGAAGCTGGTGGTGACGTGGACGGCACCGGCCGACAACGGTTCCGACATCACCAGCTATGACGTCGAGTACTGCAGCGGTACCTGCGCCAGCGACTCCTCTGTTTGGACGGACAATCGTGCCGTCGTCAACGCTCCCGCTACGAGGCATGAATTTGCCAACTTGGACAACGGCACGCCCTACAAGGTGCGGGTCAGGGCCGTCAACGACGTTGGCGACGGCCCCTATTCGTCGATCAGGTCGGCCGCGCCGAAGGCCCTGCCCGACGCCCCCGCGCCGCCGAGCCTGAACGCTGGTCACCAACAGCTCGTCGTCTCGTGGAGTCCGCCCACAGATCTCCACGGCACGACGGTCACCGGCTACGACATCCACTACCGGGCATGCACGGCAACACCGAGAGACTGCACCTTGAATCCCCGGTGGGGAAGCTGGCGCGGCAAGGGCCATACGGACCTGGAAGCTCTCGAGTCAACTATCACCGGCCTCGCGAACGCCACCGAGTACGAGGTGCGGGTGCGGGCCCGCATCTCCGGTGGTGGCGTCGGCCCGTTCTCGACGGCCACAGCCGGCACGCCGCTCGGCAAGCCGGCCAGGCCTGCGACGCCGCGGCTGACCGCCGGTGATGGGGTGCTGGTGATGACCTGGACAGCGCCCGCGGACAATGGCTCTGAAATCACCGACTACAAGGTCGAACGCTGCGAGAGCACTGCCGACTGCACGAAGGACACCAATTGGGTCGAAGACACCTCGCTGACACTCCCGGACCCAGATCCGGTCACCGAGATCCTCACGCACGAGATCAGCGGGTTGACCAACGGCACCACCTACCGGGTGCGCCTCTTGGCCACCAACCGCCAGGGCGACGGCCCGTGGTCGTCGACGGTGTCAGGCACGCCGTCGGTACGGCCCGACGCTCCCTCCGGTTTGACCGTTACGGAAGCAGACCGGCAGGTCGCTCTTGTGTGGCCTCAGGCCAACCCCAAGGGCGTGGCGCTCACTGGCTACGACATCGAATACCGCGCCTGCGAGGCGACCGATGGCAACACGGCAGATCTCACCTGCGTCCCTCCCGCTGACGCAGAGTGGGGAGACTGGAAGACGCACCCTCACACGGGCGTCGGCATCTCCACGACGATCACGGGGCTGACCAATGGCACCAGGTACCAAGCGCGGGTGCGGGCTCGCAACGCCAACGGCCCGGGGCCGTGGTCGGTACTTGCATCGGGCATCCCGCTGGCAGCGGCGTCGACACCGACAGGACTTACCGTGGAAGCCGCACACGAGCGGCTGAGCGTTTCGTGGACGGCGTCGGCGCCGCATGGTTCGACTATCACCGGTTACCTCATGCAGCACCGGGAGTGCGAGGCGACGCCGAAGTCCTGCACGTCCAACGCCAGATGGAGTGACTGGATGGATCACTCCGATGTCACCGACAGCACCACCCGGGTCGTTCGCAACCTGACCAATGGCACCAAGTACCAAGTGCGGGTGCAGACCAGGAGCCAAACCGGCGGAAACGACCGTGTCAGTGGCTGGTCACAGATCAAGTCCGCTACGCCGGCGGCCGTGCCTGATGCTCCGAGTGTGCTCATGTTGACAGCCGATGATCGACAGATCACCGTGACTTGGGTTCAACCAGCAGATCATGATTCGGCGATCAACGATTACGACGTGGAATTCCGGGCGTGCGCGGCGACCGATGGCGACACGACCAAGCGGACCTGCGCCAACAATCCGACCTGGGGTGCCTGGTTGACGCACAACCATTCGGGCGCCAGCCGGTCCACGGTCATCACGGGGCTCACCAACGGCACGCAGCACCAAGTTCGGGTGCGAGCCCGGAATGCCAACGGTGTCGGCCCGTGGTCGGTGCCGACAGACCATCACGGGAAAACGCCGGTAGGTGCGCCTGCGGCACCTGCGCCACTGGACGTGACGGCGGGCGACCGCCAGTTGACCGTGGATTGGATCGTTCCTCGATCGAACGGTTCGATGATCAACGGCTACGACGTGTGGTGGCGGCCCTGCACTGCGACCCCCTCCGAGTACATGGTCCACTCCTGCACCTCCAATCCGACCTGGGGCGAGTGGGTCAAGCAGCCGGTTTCCGGCGTCGATACCACCATCCTGAAAGTCACCACCGGGCTGACGAATGGCACCGACTACCAAGTACAGGTCCGTGCCACGACCAGCAACCGCCAAGGCCCTTGGTCGTTGCCGGTCACGGTGATGCCGATTGGCGCGCCGAGCGCGCCAGCCACGGTTGAGGTTGCATCGGGTAACCGGGCGCTCTTCGTGTCATGGCCGGCGCCCAGTTCGAACGGGTCAACGGTCACGGGCTTCAAGATTCGGTACTGCGATACCAGCGACGCCACGAAGGACTGCACCAGCGACTACGACGACTGGATTACCAGAACCGCGTTCGGTAGGACATCGAGGAGTTACTCGATCTCCGGGCTGACGAACGCGAACACGTACGACATAGAAATGCGCACCACGAGCAGCAGCCATGGCGACAGCGCTTGGACGACTGCACCATCCGCGACGGCAGGCGGACCGAATCAACCGGGGAATGTCCGACTGACGGCGGGCAGCGGGTCAATCAGCGTGACGTGGACGGCACCTGGCCAGAACCACTCGCCGATCGGCAGCTATGACGTCGAGTTCCGAGCGTGTACGGCGACCAACTCCGACACGAACGTGCTGACGTGCACGTCCAATCCGACGTGGGGTGATTGGAGCACGGCCGGTGTCTCGATCACTGGCACAACGGCAAGCATCTCAAGCCTGACCAGCGGCACCAAGTACCAAGTGCGGGTGAGGGCCAACAACACCCAAGGGTCGGGCCGATGGTCGGCTACACCGTCGGCAACGCCCACGTCGTGACCTAGCGTTCGGCGGCATGAATTCAGCAGAGGACACCACGCGCCGACGCCTGCCCCGACACCGACACCGGCGCGCACTTGCATCGGTCGCCCTGTGCGTAGCGCTGACCGGATCGCTGCTCGTCGTCCCCTCACCGGCGTCTGCTCAGACCGCTGACATCGCCACCCAGCGCATCCCGACTTCCGATGTCTTCACCATCGCTGCGGTGGTTGCAGGCCGCACCTGTGACACCTCCGACGGCTCTCACAGCGTTGCCTTGGCATCCGGCGAGAACTGGCCCGACGCCCTCGCCGGCGCTGCGCTCGACCGCCCGCTGCTGCTGACCAAGCAGGCATTCCTGCCTGCCGCCACCCGGGCCTACCTGGAGCCGTGCGCATCGCACCCCAAGGCGAAGGTCATCATCCTGGGCGGCACGGCTGCTGTATCTGAGAACGTGTCCGACACGCTCTCGGCCATGGGCTACCGGGTCGACCGCTTCTCGGGCGCTGACCGGTATGCCACCGCCCGCTGAGTCGCACGCCAGTTCGCCCCCGACGAGATCAGCACCGTCTATCTGGCCTCGGGCGCCAACTTTGCCGACGCGGTGGCGGCCGCCCCGAGCGTCACCAGCGACACGCCGCTCATCCTCACCACGCCGAAGAAGCTGCACGACGAAGCACGGCGGTTCCTCACCGACGCCGGCCGCACGGTCGGCAAGGTCACCATTCTGGGCGGCAACGCAGCGGTCTCCGCCGAGGTGGAAGCCGAAGTCGAAGCACTCGGCATCGAGACCGACCGCATCGCCGGCGCGACCCGCTACGAGACGGCGGCGAAGATCGCCCGACGTGCACTCAGTGCGCCCGACTGCCACCCGGTCACCGACGTCGCCGTGGCCAGCGGCACCGTTCCCTACGGCGGCCTCGTCGCCGGCGCGATGCGTGAGCCCTGCCAGCCGCTGCTGCTGGCACCCGACCCCGGCAGCGACGTGCCCGACGCGCTCAGCGACTTCGGCCGCGACCGGAACCTGGCCATCGGCACGTCAACCAGGGCCACGGTGACCGGCATCGGCTCGTCGTCGGTCATCGCATCGGCTGCGCTCGTGGCGGTGGCCACCGGCAGAGCGACCGGCGCAGGCTCGTCGGGCGCAGCGCCCGGAACGCAGGACTGGAGCCGGGTGGCCGAGGGAGTGGTGCTGGTGGAGTGCCTCACCACCGAGGGCCGCACCCAGCGGTACGGCTCGGGCTTCGCCGTGGGCAACGGCCGCCAGATCGTCACCAACTATCACGTGATCGAGCTCTCGCCAGGGGGGCAGGTGTGCGGGCGCATCTGGGTGTCGCTGGGCGGCACCTTCACTGAGGAGCCGAGCCGTCGCATACCCGTGACCCTCAAGCGTGCAGCACCAGACCAAGACCTGGCACTGCTGGAGATCGACGAGGGCACGGCGCAGCTTCGAACGCTGACCCTGTCCACCGAAGAGCTGCGAGCCGGCGAGCAAGTGACCGCCCTCGGCTACCCAGGGGTTGGCGGCGACACCTTGACGCTCACCACCGGCCCCTACTCGGGCATCGCCCAGATCAACGGCATGACGTGGATCAAGACCGATACGGCGCTCGCCCCGGGCAACAGCGGCGGCCCGGTGCTCAACGACCGTCATGAGGTCATCGGCGTCGCCACCTCGTTGCGGATAGCTACCACCTCCGGCGGCAGGGTCGTGGCAACGCTGAGCCTGCTGGTGCCGGCAGCGGACGTAGCCGCACTGCTCGCCGGCGACATCGGCGAGTAGCGGCGGAACCGATGAGCACTGCGGCGTCACAGCGACTGCTGGAGCTCTTGCGCAGCAAGGGCCTGACCGAGCTGCCTCAGCCGGTCCAGCTCGCATCGGGCAACTACTCGCGCTACTTCATCGACGGCAAGGTGGCGCTGGAAGCCGGCGATGATCTCCGCTTGGCCGCCGAGGCGATCACCGAGCGGGTGACCGCTGCAGGCATCCGTTTCGACGCAGTGGGCGGGCTGACGCTGGGCGCCGACGCGCTGGCAGCCGCCATTGCGGTGGTGAGCGGCTCGAACTGGTTCATCGTGCGCAAGGAAGCCAAAGGGCGCGGCACCAACCGCCTGGTGGAGGGCACGCGGATCGGCGACGGTCACCAGGTGCTGCTGATCGACGACGTGGTCACCACCGGCGGGTCCATCCTGCGGGCCTACGAACACGTCCGCGACACCGGCGCCGAGGTAGTGGCGGCGGTCACGCTGGCCGACCGAGGCGACGATGCCCAGCGGTCCTTCGACGAGCTGGGCGTGCCGTACTTCCCGATGGCCACTTACCACGACATGGGCATCCCCGCCATCGGCACCGAGACCGCCGCTGTCGCCGACGACTGAGCAACCGCCTGGGCCTTGCCGCCGTCGGAGCCCAAGGTGGCACATGCAGCGGGGATGAGCGATGCAGCCGGTCAGATGTGCGAGGCTCAGAGCTTGAATATGTCGACGAAGCGCACGCGTAGCCGCTTCCTCGCGGCGGTCTCAGCCACGCTGCTCGCAGCGGCGGTGCTCGCTGCGGTGTCCACCACCCCGGCCAACGCGGCGAACACCTCCGGCGAAGAGCTGATCGACACCGACGACGACGGCATCGGCGACACCCGCGAGTTCGCCGGCTCGCACCGCTACAACACCGCCGTCGCCCTCGCCCAGCGCTTCGCCGAAGAGCAGGACAACATCTCCACGGTCATCATCGCCTCGGGCGAGACACAGGTCGACGCTATCGCCGCCGCTGGCCTGGCGGGACACCTGCGGGCCCCGGTCCTGCTCACCCGTTCCCGCCAGCTTCCCCACAACGTGGGCCGCTACATCGAACAGCACGGCATCTCCAAGGTCATCATCGTCGGCGGCACCGCCGTCATCCCCAACGCCATCGCCGACGCCCTCAAAGACCTCGACACGCGTCCCGACGTCGAGCGGGTGTCGGGCGCCGATCGCTACGCCACCGCAGCGGCCATCAGCGACCGCATCGACGGACCCATCCCGTCGTGGTGCGGCTCCAGCCAGCGGGCGGTCATCCTGGTCAACGGCGGCGACGTGGGGCGTTCGGACTCCATCATCATCGGCCCGTTGGCGTACCGGCTGCGCATGCCGATCCTGCTGACCGAGCTGCGCACCCTGCCCCGAGCCACCCGCAACTTCATCGTCGACAACGACATCCAGCGCGTCGTCATCGTGGGCAGCGACGCCGCCGTGTCCGAACGTGTCCGGAACACCCTGGTCAACGACCTCGAGGTGATCACGGCGCGCCGCATCGCCGGCGGCACGGCTGCAGCCACCTCGGTCGCCCTCGCACAGGAGATGCTGCGCAACTGCGGCAACGAGCTGGGCACCAACCCCGACATGGTGGCGCTGGTGAACCGCGACGCATCCGCCGACGGCATCGCCGCAGCGCCCACGCTGGGCCGGGGCCTCGGCAGGGGCGGCGCAGTGCCGATCCTGCTGGCCGGCAGCAGGCTGCCGTCGGAGGTCAGCGACTATCTCGCCTCCACTCCCGAGACGCGCTATGGCCGTGACACGCACATGAGCGTCCTGGCCATCGGCGGCACGGCCGTGGTCAGCAGGTCGGTCATGAACCAGGCGGTGGCGGCGGCGCGGACCACCGAGGGGCTCACCGCGAAGATCAACGTGGACATCGACCCGATCACGGGCAAGTACGAGACCCACACCACCGGCGGCGTCACCGGCGGCGTGTTCACGGTGACGTTCAGCGACGCGGTGAGGCGGCCGGCAGCCGGGGAGCCGGTGCGAGACACCGTGCTCGACCCCACGATGTACCGCATCAACGGGCGCCGCATCGCCGGCTTCACCTCCGGCGTGCCCAGCAACGAGCCGATCGAACTCGTCGACGAGATCTACATCACTGATCGAACGGTCACCATCCGGCTGTCGCACATACTCGAGCCCGGCGACACCATCACCGTGCTGGGCGGCGCGAGGGTGGGCGCGGCCGACGATCTGCGCCGGCTCGAGCGAACGTCGCTCACGCTGCCCAAGCTCACACCCGAGGTCGACCGTTTCGCCCCCACCGTCGACATCTTGGCCGTGGCGGGCATGAGCACGTTCCGGGTGTACATCACCGAGCCGAACCTGATCCACAACGAGCTGACCGGCGTCCAGCGGGACGACTACATCCGTCTCGACGGCTACGGCTTGCGCGAGGTCAGCGTGGCCAGCACGAGCTTGGTCGCCGGCGCGCTGGGCCGCCGCACCGCCACCCATGCGGTGGACGTGACCACGAACATTCCGCTGGCCGCACGCGACTCGATCATCATCGAGCGCAAGGCGGTGATTGACGAGCGGGGCATCGGCAACGCGCTGCGCCGCCTGGTAGTGCCTGAGCCGAAGGAACCCGGCGAGTTCGAGATCTCCGCCGTCTATGTCGGCAATCAGGTGAACACGATCAACCAGGCACAGGCGACCATCAGCACACCCGCCCCGAGCCCGGTGGCGAAGATGCGCGTCACTGCGCGGTCCACGGGCGCCGCGGGGGGCGCCAACGGCAACGACTGGGTCATCTTCGGCTACGACGACCGTCCCGGCGCGACGGCGGCCGAGAAGGCGGCGAGCGAGAACGCCTTCGATATCGCCGTATTCGCGGATGCAAACAACAAGGTCATCAATTACCTGATCTCTGAGCGCTCGCCCGCGAGGGACATCGGCCGGGTTGCCAACTTGCTCGACCTCGCATCGGCCCTCAACCGCAACTCAACGTTCAGGTCGAACTTCACGGTCGACTACGTCCGCGACGACACTGGCTTGAAGACCAACACGAACGATGCCAAGGACACAGCGCTCGGCGCCACCGACACTGCAGGCGTCAAGCTGAGCGGCGGCGTCTCGGCGGTCGGCGTGCTGGTCAGGTTCAACGACGCGATTCAGAGCCTGGCCCAGACCGGTGGCGTGTACGACATCGAGGCCGACCTGGTGCGGCTGGGCTCGACCGGCTGGGAGAGCTCGCTGCCGTTCTCAGCGCCTACCGACGAGCTCTTCATCACCTACTGGGCATCCGATCCCCAGGCGCTGCCGCACCGGTCCGCGTTCCGCATCATCATGCCCGGCCGAGCCACCAACTATCACGACGCCGACGACGACCTCACCAACGGGCTTGAAGGCACTCCCAGCGACCGCCTGTCACTCAGCAGCTTCCGGCCCGACAGCAGGCTCAAGCCCGAAGAGCTCACCGCCGCTCAGCTCACAGCGCTCCTCGGCCGCCTGTTCCCATAAGAAACACCGCACCCGTCGCCGCCGACGCGGTGATCTCCGGCCCGACGCCACCGAGCGCATTGCACGCACCACGGGCTGCCAGCGTGACGAACGGCTGATTCGGCTGCCTAGGGCCGGATCAGCCGGTTGATGCTCGGTGCGGTCGAGGTATTCGGCGGCACTTCGTAGCTCGCGTATGGCTGTGAACTCACTCGAGTCTCCCTGACAGTCTCACCATGTGCTCGTTCGTGCAGAAAGCGGCGACAGGCATGAGCCACTTGCACGACGAGTTGAGCTGCTTCTACATTGCCCCGCTCGGAACCTTGGAAATGAACCGCATCTGATGGCGCGACGGCCTGGCGACGGCTATTGGGGCCCAACGGCACCTCAGTGCTCAGCACGGGCCCGACACAAGCGCGGGGAAGCTCGCGCAATCGCTTTGCATTTGGGAGCAATTTGATAGCTCTGACCTGCATGTTTGCTCTTGTCTCCAATGTGCGCGCGGCGCTAGACAGGCAGTGAGCGACTTACCGCAGACGTGCCTGGTCGCAGACCTCGTCTGTACGTAAGAAAGACGTAAGTCACCGCTGAACATGCCGAATCACCAGCCCTTGACGGCCCATTTCGTGAAGTCGTGCGCGACGCCCGGGCGCTACGGGGACGGTCGCGGCAGCAAGGGGCTGCGTCTCGTCGTCAACCCGAGCAACGTGGCTCCCTCCGGCGTCACCAAGTCATGGGTCGCAGAGGTTCGTGGAGCGGACGGCCGACGTGTGGCGCGGGGGCTTGGCGGCTACCCGGCGGTCTCGCTCTCTGAGGCCCGCAAGCTGGCCGCCCAGAACTACGTGGCGGTGAAATCGGGCAGGGTCGCTGCCCGCAGATCGTCCGCCGGACCTACCCCGACGCTGGCGCTGGCGCTCGAAGCGGTGATCCCGCTGCGCCGCATGAAGCCCGAAACGGTCCGCGACTGGCGCTCATCGCTGGATCGCCATGCAGCCGGTCTCATCGACATGCCGGTCGAGCTGGTCACGTCCGCTCACATCATCGGCGTGCTCGAGCCGATCTGGCAGGCCAAGCCTGCGCTCGGCCGCAAGATGCTGCAGCGGCTGGCCGTGCTGATGGACTGGGCGAAGGCGAACGGCCTCCGAGATGACAATCCGTGCGACGCGGTCCGGGCTGTTCTGCCCAAGAACGACCACCAGTCCACCCATCATCGGGCGCTCGCGTGGGCTGACGTGCCGGCGGCGCTGCAGCTGGCCCAGGATTACCGTCGCCCGATGGCGGCTCACTTGTTCGAGTTCGTGGTGGCGACGGCGGTGCGGATCAGCGAGGCCCTAGCGGTCACCTGGTCGGAGATCGATTTCGAGTCGGAAGTCTGGACGGTTCCCGCCGAGCGCATGAAGGCTGGGCGCGAGCACCGGGTGCCGCTGTCGAGCTTCGCCCTCGGGGTGCTGCACAACGCCCGCTGGCTGGCAAGACGCCAGGGCATCAGATCGGCGTTGGTGTTCCCGACCGCGGCGGGCAGGCCGTTTCACCGCAATGTGCCCATCAAGATGTTCGCCGAGCTCGGCATCGACACCACGACCCATGGCCTGCGGTCGACGTTCTCGGACTGGGCCATCGAGGCGGGCTATGACTCGATGACGGTGCATCGCGCCACCGCGCACGAGGACCGCAACACGGTGCGTGCCGCGTACCAGCGCACCGATCGCTTGGAAGAGCGCCGCTCGCTGATGCAGGCCTGGGGCGAGTTTCTGTCCACGTAGACGCGAAGGACCCCGGGGCGGGAGCCCCGGGGTCCTTCTTGGTCTTGCCAGCCGTGTGGCTGGCTCAGCCGTTGATCAGACGGTTACGCCTGACCGTGGGATCAGATCCCTACGACGTGCTGAACGCCACCGGCTTGACACTGCTGTTCGGGCGGAGACTATTCAGAATCTCCCGAACGTTGGTGACAGCCGTGACATTCGGTGTGTTGACCGTGTCGCCATAGCCGGTAGCAACACCGTTAGCGATGACACGGAATCCGGCCCGAGTCGGCAGCCGCAGCAATGAGTGCGACGCGTAGGAGATGTGCACCTGGTTGTCCGGGGGCTGGAATCTCACGACGACATTGTCGCTCGTTGCACTGAGGTCAGTGTCGGCGCCGAGATCGCCAGTGCCCAAGCTGGCAAGTCCGGGCGCGTCAGTGGACGTGTCGGTGTCGATCTTGCCAGCAATGTCGAACGCGAGGTCCACACCACCGTTCGCAAGACTCGCGACGGCGTCGTTGAACTGCACCAGCACAGCCACCGACGAGACACCGCCGGAGAAGTGCAGGCCGCCTGGGTTCGTGCCGCCCAGCGGGGTCGACTTGCTGTCGTCGGTGCTGCCGTCCGTGTCTCGGACGTAGTCGACCGAGAAGTTGGCGGCGAAATCACTGTTGGAAACCAACGCTGAAGCCAGGTCCTCCAAGTCGGCAGGCACGCCGATGTCCTTGTTCGGGACGACATCGGAGATGGTGTAGCTGATCACCTGGTTCGCCATGTCGACCGCGACGTCGATGTCGAACGCCAGCGTGCTCGCCGAAGCAGCGGCACGGTCGTCGTAGCCGTACATGACCCAGACGTTGCCGGCCGCGCCGTCAGCAGCGCCGCCCTTCTTGGCCTTGATCACCATCTTCGCATCGGTGTCGGTACCGATCGACGTGATCGTCGCCATCGCTTGGGCGTCGTGGCGATTGTCGCCGATGGACACGCTGGTGATCTCGAACTTGCCCGCAGCCTTGATGGCCGGGACCGTGAGACGGCGCAGCGAGTTGCCGCGGCCGCTCTTGTCGAGATACGCCTGGCGCTCCACGGTGATCACGTCACCCGCAGCAAGCGCTGCTTCGCCATTCGTTGTGTCCAACTCGACGGTCATCCGCACATGCGCACCCTGGCGCTGGTGACCGGTGGTAACCGTGGGCTGATTAATCACGACGTTCCGCGTGCCCTTGCCGTCGACTTTGATGTAGTCGGCCCACTCGCTGTCGGTCAGCTCGTTGTGGAGCTCGTTCGGCTCAGTCACCAAGACGACGAAGTCGTCCTGACCGGCCACAGCGATGATCTCGACCACCGGTGCGGTGCGGTCTGTGGTTTTAGCGACTGCAGCGAGGGTGAGCGACGCTGCTTCGAGCTTGCGCTGGTCGCTGTTGTCGCCGACCTTGCCGCCGCCGACCACGCTGATGGTGTCACCGGCTTCGAGCGGGTGGCTCAAGGTCACCTCTACCGTGCGGTCCGCGGTGAAGATCAGGTCAAGAGCGCCGATCGACTCCTCGTTGACAGGATCAGTCGAAGTATCGACAAGCGCCTCGATGCGGCGACCGTTCACCCGATACAACGTCGGGTCGAGCACCGTGCCGCGCCGCTCGTCGTCCTGGATGCCGTCAGCGGGATCATCCGCGTCCACAGGCAGCTTCACGTCGTCGCTGAAGGAGACGCTGAAGGTGTTCGTGTACTGGCCTTGAGCGTCCTTCT
Organism: Acidimicrobiales bacterium; assembly: GCA_965116715.1. Classification (GTDB taxonomy): domain Bacteria; phylum Actinomycetota; class Acidimicrobiia; order Acidimicrobiales; family Poriferisodalaceae; genus Poriferisodalis. The sequence continues at coordinate 2,066,742 of OZ220724.1, read as the reverse complement.
TCGCTTCGATCGCCGCGGTCAGCGCAGCCGAGGTCTTCGCCGCAGCTTCGGCGTCATCCATCACCGAGTCGCTGACCACAGCAGTGCCGCCGATCGCCACGATTCCCAGGTGGGTCTTCTGACCGCCGCGCACCTCAGCGGTGGAAGCCAGGTAGTCGCTCACTGCGCTAGGCAGTTCGTCGCCGACCAGCAGGATCGGCACCGAGCCGCCGTCGCCCAGGCCGCGGCCCAGCACCGGCGCAGCAGTGATGCCGTCCGCGATCGCGTCGCGGTTCACCAAAGCGACCATGTCGCGGTTGGTGTTCAGCACCTCAGCGCAGTTGCCCAGCATCTCCTTGGCAACCATCACCGACGTCGCAGCAGCAGAGCCGCCGGAAATGCGCTGCACGTTCACCACGCCGACCTCTTCGACCAGCTCGTTCACGATGCCGTCAGACACGGCGCCCATGCCGCCGATGACCACGACGCGCTCGACCTTGTTGTCGGTCAAGAACGACGCAGTCGCCTCCGGGATCTCATCAGCCATCGTCAGCAGGATCGGCAGGCCCAAGCGGAACGCCAAAGGACCAGCCACAACCGCATCCGCGCGGCCTTCATCGCCGCCGTTCACCAAAATCGCAGCCGTCTGGGTCGACCCGCACCACGTCGGGTTCGGACCCCCCAGCTCGTCGCCGATCCGGGCAGCCGTCGCATACCGGTCAGCACCCGAAACACGATCCACGCTCGGACGCGAGCCCAAGCCCTCGATCGCCGTCAGGATCGCATCAGGCACCGCGGCGGTGCCGCCGACCACGATCACCTCAGTGACATTGTGCTCATCGATATAGCGGGCCACGTTGTGCGGCAGCTGGTTCGAGCGCGTCAGCATCACCGGCGCGTTCAAATTGCCCGCAAGACCCGCAGCCGTCACAGCATCGACCTGGGACTCGCCCGAGGCAATGATCACCGTCGAAACTGAACCCTCATCGGCAGCGAAACGTTCAGCGAGCTTCACTGCGGTGTTGTAGCGGTGAGAGCCAGCGAACTGACGCGAATCGGGGACATCGTCGCCGTTCGTGTCGATCAGCACCTCACCAGAGGTATTTGCGGCTTGGACCGGGCCACCCGCTACGACCGAGAGCACCGATGCCACAAGCATCGCTGCCAAGATCGCAGCAAGGGTCCTGCCCCGCCGCTTCGTTCGAATAGTCAACTTCCGAGCCTCCTGTGCTTGGAATCAATGGGTTATTGGTGCCGGGCCCCGACGCCCTTCTGGCACCGATCTCCCGCCTGACATGTAGAACCGCGCAAGGGCGCGCCCTGTGACACGGCCTCTGTGAAGGGTACGGCGTGGCCCCCCTGCGCGCAAGCCCCGGAGGGCTAGAAAAAGACGCCGTATCCCGCCAGGGCGCCATGCGCGGCGATGATGGTGCCGATCAGCCAGAAGAACTGGTGCGTCCGCTCTTTGCGATCGGCCTCGCGCAAGTGGTACAGCCGGTCTATCTTGGTCTCCAGACGGCGCAGGTCCTCTTTGGTGGCGTAGCGAGCAAGCTGCGCTGACAGCTCGGCGGCGAAGAACTCCTTGGTCACCAAGTCGGGCAGCGGCGCGGGCGCCAGGCACGACATCAGGTACTCCGCGCGCGGCTTGTCGATCTGCTCACAGAACCAATCGTAGAGGCGGGAACGATCTTCTTCAGACACGGCGGACTCCCATGTGGACAAGGTGTGGAGACTGCAGACCGTAAAAGCTGAGTTTGTGGTGTTTCAAGTGATTTTCAGTGTCTGTCATGAGTACAGGAACGGCGACTGCATTGCGGACCAGTGCAGCCTTCACGGCCTGTACGTAACCGAGGACGTAAACGGCGCTCAGCGCTCGGGGTTTCGGGAGGTCAGTCGACTGCGCGCCCGTTCGACACGAACGGCGACGATGTCCCCGATTCGCGTCAGTTCGCTGGCTCTCACCGCTACAACACCGCGGTAGCGCTCGCTGAGCGATTCGCTGCCGATGAGGGTGCTGTGACGACGGTGATCATTGCCTCGGGCGAGTCCCAGGTTGACGCCGTCACCGCAGCGGGTCTTGCGGGCAATTTGAACGCGGCAGTGATGCTGACGCGCTCGAATCAGCTCCCGCACAACGTGGCCCGCTACATCGATGAGCACAACGTGACCGAAGTGATCGTCGTGGGCGGCACCGCTGCGGTGCCCGACGCGATCGTCACGGCGATCGAGGGCTTGGGCTCGCGTCCGAGCGTGGATCGCGTTTCGGGTGCTGATCGGTACGCGACCGCTGCTGCGATCGGCGACGAGCTGGGCGGACCGAACCCGACGTGGTGCGGTTCTGACCAGTCCGCCGCCATTCTTGTCAACGGCGGCGACGACGGCCGTGCGGATGCAGTGATCTCTGGTCCGCTGGCGTACCGCCTGGGCCTGCCGATCCTGCTGACCGGCGCCGACATGCTGCCTGAGGCCACTTCGAGCTTCTTGACCGACAACAAGGTCGAGCGCGTCGTGGTCGTCGGCGGCACTGGCGCCGTGTCTGACGGCATCGTGGAAGACCTGGTCGAGAACGTCGGCGTTGTCAACGTGCAGCGCATCTCTGGCGGCTCTGCCGCTGGCACCTCGGTGATGGTTGCCAAGGAGATGCTCGGCAACTGCTCCGACGTGCTGCAGACCAACCCCGATCTGGTTGCCCTGGTGAACCGCGACGCGATCGCGGACGGCATCACTGCCGCTCCGGTGCTGGGCCGCGGCCTGGGTACTGCGGGCTCGGTGCCGATCCTGCTGGTCGGCGACGAGCTGCCTGCCGCGGTCAGCGACTACCTGGCCTCCACGGCTGAGACTCGCGCTGGCAACAAGACGCACTTGGGCATCGTGGCGGTCGGCGGCACTGCTGTGGTCAGCGACTCGGTGATGGCTGACGCCGTCGCTGCTGCGAAGACCTCCAGCATGCTGACCGCGACGATCACGCCGCTGAAGTACACCGCTGCTGCCCAGATTCCTGCTGGATCGGGCAAGTCGGTCGGCGACTACACCACCCAGTTCCGGGTGACCTTCAGCGACAATGTCATGCTGCCCGCCGATGCGGACGGTGATGGCACGGCCAACAACAGCGCTGTGGACCGCAGGGGCACCGTGCTGGACCCGACCCTGTACCGGCTCAACGGCCGCCGACTCCAAGCGTTGGCGACGACCCCGGACGAGACAGGAACGGTCCAGGACCTGATCTTCACCGCGGACCGCACCGTGACCATCACGCTGAGCCACCACCTCGAAGCTGGTGACACGATCAGCGTGGTCGGCGGCGGCAAGATCGGCGCGGCCATGGACCAGCGTCCGCTGGAGGATGCGTCGATGACACTGGCGGCGGTCACGATCGCCCGTGACCGGACTGCGCCGATCGTGGAGATCGTCGCCGTGCCCGGTGTGGACACTTTCCATGTGTTCGTGACCGAGCCGAACATTCTCCACTCGGAGTTGGCCGGTACCGACTTCGCAGACTTCGTCAGCATTGCGCGGACGGGTGCGACAGTCACGCCGAGTCAGCCGACTGCCGCTACTGCTGCCGCTCGTATGGGTTCCATCACGCGGTACACCGTGCAAGCCAGTTCTGCCTTGGAAGCCAAGGACGTGATCACGATCCAGCGGAGTGCGATCATCGACCAGGGCGGCCGCCGAAGTGCGCTGACCCGCCACACGGTGGCAGCGGTCAAGACCAACACGGCGCCGCCTACTGGCACTGGCAACTTTGAGGTCCAGAGTGTGTCCATTGGCAACTACGTGCACAGCACGCAAGCCAGTGCGAACATCGTCAACGCAGATACGACGACGACGATGACTGTGACCGCCAAGGCAACGGGCATCGCTTCGGGTGCGCGCGGCAACAGCTGGACACTGTTCGGCTTCGATGACCGCACCTTCCCGAATGGGAACGCGTTCAGCATCAGGGTTGCTGTGGACTCCGTGAATCAGCGGATCAGCTACACCATCTCCGATGTGCGGCCCCAGACGGCGAACCCAGCACGTCCGAACGGGCCGACGATCGGCGATCTGGCTGCAGCGCTGGTCTCCAACGACGACTTCAACGCCAACTTCAGCGTGTCGTACGTCGACGGCGGCACGCTGACGACCAAGAGCGCCGCGCTCGGCGTGCCCAGCCCTGCAGGTCTGGACCTGTCGGGCGGCCTGTCCCAGGTTGGTGTCGTGGTCCGCTTCAACGACGAATTGCAGGCTGTGAACGGCGCTGATCTTGCCGGTGACATCGCCCCACGTCTCGACACGACAGCTACTCCTGCTGACGTTGCGACCGTGACTTGGGCAACGCCTGACTACCAGGTGCACATCAGCTACACCTCTGCAAGCATGGCGAGGCTGCCGGCACGGTCCGGCTTCCGGGTCATCGCAGCCGGTGTCGCGACCAACCATGATGGCGCTGGCGCCGCAGGTGTCGGCAACGTCCGGGAGATTCTGAACAGTCTCCGCCCGGATGCCAGCATCAGGCCGTAGGGATCTGATCCCACGGTCAGGCAAGTTCGCCTGATCAACGGCTGAGCCAGCCACCCGGCTGGCAAGACCAAGAAGGACCCCGGGGCAACCGCCCCGGGGTCCTTCGCGTCTGCGTCGCCACATGCCCGTCGCAGGAGCCAAAGGCACTGAAATTCATTTTGACGCCGTGATGCCGGCATCTACGGTCGGCTGCGCCGCACCCCTTGTGGCAGGAGTTCGCAGTGTCTGAGGAAGATCGGTCTCGGCTCTACGCTTGGCTGCGTGAGCACGCCGACGAGCCGATCGCGGAATACATGATGTCGTGTCTGCCAGCGGCGCCTCTGTCGGACCTGGTCACCAAGCAGCACCTCGAGACGGTGCTCTCGGCTGAGTTCTCGAAATTCGCGCTGACACTGGCCGCCCAGCGTGAGGCCGACCGCGCCGAGCAGGCCGCTCAGCGGGAGTCTGATCGCGCCGAACTGGCCGCTCAGCGGGAGTCTGATCGCGCCGAGCAGGCCGCTCAGCGTGAGGCCGACCGTGCGGCGTACCGGTCGCAGTCCGTGCGGCAGTTCCGCTGGCTCATCGGCACGTTCATCGCGCTGACCGGCGTGCTCGTCGGGGCCATCTACGGCGCCGTCGCCATCGCCTGATCGAGGCCTGAGCCAGCCACCCGGCTGGCACGGTTGACACCCAACGTCCGTCACTTCGCATCGTCGCCGTCATCGGGCACAACGAGGTGTACGCCATCGCCTCCGGCAACACAGGCCGCTCGGCAGCGGGCCTACTTGTCGACGAGCGTTCGCTTGTACTTGGCCAGCGCGATGAGTTGGCGTGTCTTCTCGGCTTCGGACAGTACCCGATCCCGGCACTTGTGCGCCAGTGCCGAGTAGCGGTACGTGAACCAGGCGAGGATCGCCATGGCAGCGCCGAGGAAGATCCAGCCGGCGATGTCGGCAGCATGATTGGACGCGTCGTCTTGTGGCGGCAGCGACAACAGCACAGCGCAATAGGCGGCAATCAACGCCATGAGCGCCGAGTACGCGGCACCGCGCAGCACCGCGGCCTTCAATTTGCGTGTCGCGTCAAGAGGCGGTACCCATCGCGAACCCCCGACTCGAATCGAGTGCTGTGGGATGTCCAAAGCGCCAACTGGCAGGTTCGAGCAGAGCACTGGGTCATGAGGAAATGAGCACGCAACTGTCATTGCTGGCCGAGGACACTGGCGTTCCGCCTCCGGGGCTTGTGTACCGGCCGGAATTCCTGTCGCCGGACGAGCAAGGCGAGCTCATTGAGCACATCTATGCGGGAGAGTGGCTCGCTGATCTTGCTCGGCGCGTCCAGCACTTCGGGTACAAGTACGACTACTCGAACCGCAAGCTGGACGACTCAGCCCGCATCGGGCCATTGCCGCAGTGGCTGATGAAGCTCGCGTACAGGATTCATGCTGCTGCGGTCGAAGAGGGCGTGCACTCGCTCGATGCGAGACGACCCTTCGAGCAGGCGATCGTCAATGAGTACGAGGTCGGGCAGGGCATTGCGCCCCACATCGACCGGGACTGCTTCGGACCGGTAGTTGCGACTGTGAGCCTGGGTTCGGCGGTCAACATGGACTTCCGCTGCGACGCGACCGGTGGCGAGTACGCGCATCGGCTGGAGCCGGGCAGTCTTCTGCTGCTGTACGGCGATGCCCGCTCGAAGTGGCGCCATGGCATCGCCAAACGGCGTTCGGACACTTGGAACGGCCTGAAGCTCACGCGTGAGCGTCGGGTTTCGATCACCTTCCGCACCATCGTGCGCCCCAATGCCAGCATCAGGCCGTAGGGGTCCGATCCCACGGCCAGGCGGCGGTGAAGGGCCGGCAAAGCCGGCTACGCCCTTCGTGACGGCCGTGGCCGCGTGACCTATGTGGGCGTGACGAACAACCCGCGAAGGCGTGCAGCAGAGCATCGGCGCAGCGGCAAGCGGGGTTCCATGCGGGCAGAGATTGGCCGCCGCCCAACGGGCTCGGCCCGTTCGTGGGAAGCCCGCAGACTGGCCATGTACCGCCAGCGGGACCGTGGCCGGTATCCCCGCTACACCTAGGCGCTTCTCTCGGAGTCTCGGACTGGCCCTCCGGGACTCCTCGCGACTCCGCTGGATCAGCTTCCGGCCATGCCGTACAGAAATCCCGCGGTCGCGGTTGGTACGAACTTCGCACCGACGAGTGGTGCCTGGCGTGTTGTGGATGCGTCTCGGGAGAGATTGCATAATATTTCTTTCAAAGGTAGTGTTTTGATATGGAGCCGATCGGAATAGCAAACGCTGCACGACAATTGGAAGTCAGTCCTCGGCGCGTCCACCAGATGGTGGCCGCGGGTCAACTGAGTGGCCACCGGATCGGACGATCATGGGTGCTCGACCGTGCCGATGTCCAACGATTCGCACGCTCGCGGCCTGCGGCCGGCCGACCTTGGAGTCCATCCTCAGCCTGGTACGTGCTGGCGCTCGCCAACGGCGACGCTATCCAGGCGTCACCGGTCGACCGGTCACGGGCCAAGAAGCGGCTGCGGGTCGGGCTCGAACCGCTCGCCAAGCGGTTGTCGAGCCGGGCGCAGAGCCGCTGGTTCTATGGGCATCGCGCCGTGCACTCCGAGGTTCTCTCACATCCGAGCGTGGTCGCCAGCGGGGTCAGCGCGGTGAATGCCCACAGTGTGGACCTCATCGTGAGCGATCAAGCCGAGGCGTACGTGCCGCAATCGCGAGTCTCTGAACTGGCCGATCGCTTCGCTCTTGATGCGGAGTCAGACAGGCCCAATGTGCGACTACGAGTGGTCAGCGACGACGACTGGCCTTTCGAGGCCGACCAGCGTGTCGCTCCCGCCCCGGTCGTCGCTGTCGACCTGCTGGACACAGAGGACGAACGCTCCCAACGCGCCGCCCGCGAACTCCTGGCCCGAGTGTGAACGACCGCACCGTCATCGATCGGGAACCCATCGAACTTCCTGTCCTGCCGGGCATCGAGGAAGCCCTATGGCTGGCATTGCTGGAGCTTGCCGAGACCCAACCGGACAACTAGACGCTGATCGGCGGGCAAATGGTCTTGCTTCACGCCCTCGAGAACGATGACTCTGCAGCCCGCGGTTTGGCGACGTATCGACTGCTGACGCGTAGTGCGTAGTGCGGCGCATCCCCAGCTACACCCCATGGGCTGCGTTGGCTGCCGTCACGTGCAGATGCGCGCAGAGGTGCAGATTTCCGGCGGGGATCTAGTGCCGCGTCAGCAAACGTTTGCGCGGTTGACGATGTCGTTGAGTGCTTTGTCGGCGGCGTTGTTGTTTCGCCAGCGGATGTAGCGGCGGATGATCGAGGCCTGCTCGGCGTGGGTGGGGTGGTCGGTGCCGTCGACGCAGAAGTAGCGCAGGGCTTGGAAGTGGGCTTCGATGCGGTTCAGCCACGACGCGTAGTGGGGGGTGTAGGCGAGTTCGACGTTGTTGGCCTCGGCCCAGTTGCCGACGCGGGGGTCGGCATTGGTGCTGCGGTGCGGTGACCAGTTGTCGAGCACGATGCCGATGCGCACCTCGGGCGGGTACAGGGTGCGCAGGTAGCGGCAGAACTCCAGGAACTGGGTGCGGCCCTTGCGTTTTTTCATGTGCCCGTAGAGCTTGTCGGCGGTCAGGTCGTAGGCAGCGAGCAGGTGGCGCACGCCGTGGGGGCGGTTGTAGGTCGCCCTGCGCCGCCGCCGCGGCGCCCGATGGGGGTCCTTGAGGCGGCCGCCGACGGGCGCCCACTGCTTGCCCGGGTGCGGCCGGAGATTGAGCGGCCCGAACTCGTCCATGCACAACACCACCGACGGGTCGCCGGGCTCGGGATCGGTCTTGCCGTCAGCGATGTCATACAGCGCCAGGATCCGGTTCTTCTTCGCCTCGAAATCAGGGTCGTTGGACGCCTTGAAGGTCTTCAGCGCTTGAAAGGAGACACCCTCCTCGCGGAGCAGGACCCGCAGGCCCTCATGGCTGATGTCGTCGACCACCCCCTTTGCGACCAGGTGCTCAGCGAGCTTGGACAACGACCACGTCGAGAACGGCAGCCCGCGATCAGCGGGCCGCCCCACAGCGATGCGCTTGATCTCGGCGCGCTGGGCCGCGCCGAACCGCGGCGGGCGGCCTCCCGCGTACTTCGGATACAGCGAGTCGAACCCGTCGGCGTTGAAATTGTGGATCACCTCCCGAGCCCGGTCCTCGGACGTGAACGCCAACGCAGCGATCTGGCCCACATCCATGCCCTGCGCGGACCACAACACGATCTGCGCTCTCCTCCACGTCACCACCGACCCCGACGAACGGCGCACCAGCCTCAACAGCCGACTGCCCTCACCCGAATCGATCTCCCTCACACGAACACGCCCAGCCATGCACCCAATCGCACCACAACCCGACACCCCACACGCGGACACGCACCCCAAACGTTGCCTGACACGGCACTAGCTAGCCATGTCCAGACCAAGCCCGACCAACCCGCCTGCGGAGATCCCCGGCGAACGGCTGCTGCCCGGAGGCGTCCAGTACGCCAGTCCCTGGCTGCGGCTTGGAGCCATGCTGCTGGAGTCGTTGTTGATCGGCGTCACCTTGGTCATCGGCTGGGTCATCTGGGCCCTGGTCATCGTGCAGCGGGGGCAAACCCCCGCCAAGTCGCTGCTGGGCCTGCGAGTGATCGACGACGGGACGCTTGAGCCGGTCGGATTCGTCCGGATGTTCTTTGTGCGCGGCCTCGTAGGCGACCTGATCACCACATTCGCGTTCATCCTCACCGTGGGCGGTCTGGCGTTCATGCCGTTCTGGGATCGCCGAAACCAGACCCTGTGGGAGAAGCTCTCGAACACGCACGTCGTCGTGGACCCCTTCGACGCCCGCCGCCCCACGCCCGCCACGCCCTCCTAGCCGACTTCGGACTCCCGGGGCGCCGTCGGGGCCAAAGACACTGAAATTCATTTTGACGCCGTGATGGCGGCATCTACGGTCAGCGACGCCTTCCCCCTCGACGCAGGAGTTCGCAGTGTCTGAAGAAGATCGATCCCGGCTCTACGCTTGGCTGCGTGAGCACGCCGACGAGCCGATCGCGGAATACATGATGTCGTGTCTGCCGGCGGCGCCTCTGTCGGACCTGGTCACCAAGCAGCACCTCGAGACGGTGCTCTCGGCGGAGTTCTCGAAATTCGCGCTGACACTGGCCGCCCAGCGTGAGGCCGACCGCGCCGAACTGGCCGCTCAGCGGGAGTCTGATCGCGCCGAGCAGACCGCTCAGCGTGAGGCCGACCGTTCGACGTACCGGTCGCAGTCCGTGCGGCAGTTCCGCTGGCTCATCGGCACGTTCATCGCGCTGACCGGCGTGCTCGTCGGGGCCATATACGGCGCCGTCGCCATCGCCTGATCGACGCTTGAGCCAGCCATTCGGCTGGCACGACCAAGAAGGCCCCTGAGGCTCCCGCCCCAAGGTCCTTCGCATCTCCGGCCGCATGCGAGAACAAGTCCTCGCGCTGGCGGCGCTCGGTTACGGTGCGCTCCACTTCGCTGCCCGGCTGACGCGGCAGTCGATTCCTCACCACAAGAGCGCTCTTCCGCGCCGCGACACTCAGCGAGGCCCGATGTCCGCCACGACCGAATTGGCACTGCCAGAAACTGCGCCGAGCGCGAGAGTTGCTGTTTCCGTGCGCCCTGAGTACTTCCAACCATCGGATTTGCGCCGCTTCCTGGCCGAGGAGGGATACCTGCTGTGACGGGAGACCGACTCGTCGACTCGCTGCGGGAGCTTGTGCGGGAACATGGACTCGAGCAGGTGAGCCGATCGCTCCACGAGCTCGAAGGACTCGGAAGCGATGCGCAGAGCGCCAAGCCCAGCGGTAGCAGGCCGTCTCAGCGCGGGGCGGGCACGCAAGGCAAGCGGAAGCGAGTAGCCACCGCATTGGAGCGCGTTGAGAAGATGGATCTGCCGGGTGAGACGGCCGACATTGTCGTGCAACTTGCAAAGAGGTTCGACGAGAAGTCCTTCATGCCGACGTTCGGCGACATTGCCCACTTTTGCCGTGTCTACGACGTGGAGGAGCCGGCGTCGAAGTCGCGTGCCTCCGCAATTGCTCGGGTCTTCAGCACCATCGCTGCCATGAACGCCGAGGACATTCAGATACTGCTCGACTACGGCGCATTCTCGGGCCCGGCGCGTCTCGGGCCGATATCTGACGCAATCGCCCGCCGCAGCCGAGCGCAAGCGTGAACCCTGATCGTCGATAGTGGGCGAAGCCCTGCGCTTGTCCGCGTGAGCAAACCGACGAGCCGCTTGCGGTGGTTCAGCGACGTGCAACCATCGCTGCTCGCCTTCAGGGTCCGTGCTGCTGCGACAGAAGAAGCGGTGCACGTGTTCGATGCGCAGCACCCGCCCCTCGCACTCCGGACGGTTCGTTGCTCTCAGCGGCTCCGCACCCTTGAGCCAGGAACAGCAGTGTCCGACCCTCGAGTCCTTCCTTCGATGCCCGACGATGCACCGAAATTGACCCCGAACATTGCCCGCCCAGCATGTAGAAGTACCCAGATGTTCCGAAAGTTGTCGGAAAGGTTCAAGACCTCTGCAAGCGCAACCGAGTCCGCTACGTACCCAAGCAGTTCAGCTCTGCCAGCCGAGGAAGTGCTTGCCAATCGTCGCCAGTCGATTGAGCTGATCTTGACAGAGGTGTTGCGGCAGCGCCAAGAACAGGACGAGCGTCTCGAATACGTTCGTCGCATCGCTGCCCTGTTTCTTGGCATCTCACTGCCAGCGACGGCTCTGGCCCTTACGAGAATCGAGGGGAGTCTTCCGCTGATACGAGCGGTCGTCGCCGGCCTGTTGCTCCTTGGTGGTCTGTGGGCGACCTACGGGGTATTGCGGCCCCGCAACTGGCAGGCGGGGCCAAGCATCGAAGAGCTCATCAACGGCCCGTACCGGCTCGGAGCCGATGTGCATGACTTTCGATGGGTGCTCGTTCGTTCACACCAAGAAGTCTTCGCAGCAAACGAAGCACAGGTCCGCCGTGCGCAGCGCAGCTTTGTCGCGGCTCTCGCTCTGCTGACCCTCAGCGCCGTCGTCTTGTGGTCCTCGTTCGTTGGTTAGGGTGAAGTTCATGGCCCGTGGAAAGTCCGATGAGAGCGGCAGCATGGCGCCTGCGCCGCCGGGTGACCCCGCTCAGTCGTCCCAACCGGCGGAACCGCCGCCGCTGCCTGATCTTCCACCCGTCGCCCCGACTCTCGTTGAGCGCGGAGACACCCTGCACTACCGGGAAGTCGCGCAACGACAGCGGGACCGCATAGAACACCGAGGCTGACGACGAACGCTCTCTTGCGCCGCGACGCTCAGCGAGGCCCGACGGAATCTGGGGCCCCACTAACTGACCCAGACTGACCTAGCCACGGCCGCGGCCCGCACCGCCTCCGCGAAACACTGGGACCTCAACAGCCTGCGTGAAACCCGGCGAGGTTCAGGCGGCGCGCCGTGAGCTTGGTTGCTGGCTAGATTGACTGTCTAGCTATAAGTAGCTTGAGCGGATGGAGGGCGTCGTGACGGATGCAGCGCGGGCGTGGCAATTGCAGGATGCCAAGAACCGTTTCAGTGCCGTTGTCGACGCGGCGTTGGCAGGCGAACCGCAGCGTGTGACACGGCGAGGCCGGCCCGTGGTTGTGGTGGTGGCGGTCGACGAATTCGAGCGACTGTGCCGACTGGACAGCGCCGCTGCGCCGACGTTCGGTCGTTTGCTGGCCGCCATGCCGACCGACGGCGGTGAGTTCGAGCGGCTCGATCTGTCGCCCAGAGACGTTGAGCTGTGAGCTTCCTGCTCGACACCGACGTCCTCTCGGCACTGCGTCGTCGCAACCGGAATCCGCCGGTCGCCGAATGGCTCGAGAGCCAGCGCACCGCCGACCTGCATCTGAGCGTCGTGACCATCGGCGAGGTCGAGCGCGGCATCGCCCGCCAGCGAGATAGCGACCCCGCATTCAGCCGGGAACTCGCCGACTGGCTGGACAAGGTGCTCACCTGGTACGGCGACCGTGTGCTCGCCGTCGACACCGGGACTGCCCGGCGCTGGGGCCGGCTGTGCCAGCGGCTGGGGCACGCCAACGCCGACCTGTTGATCGCCGCCACCGCGCTCGAGCACGGTCTGACCGTCGTCACCCGCAACACCCGCCACTTCGAACCCACCGGAGCGCAGGTCATCAACCCCTTCACCCAGCCCTAGCTGCAATGCCGACAGAGGATGTTGACGCGGCTGGCTAGGCCGATTGATGTCACACCCTCGATTTAGGTTGCTGGATGTGGATCGCACACTTGTTCGCTCACCGTCGGCGCCCGATGAGGAGGCCGAGACGCTTGCTGAGGTGCTGTCTGGGTTGGGCCAGGCGCGAGACCTGGTGGCCCTGGCGTCTCAGGCCCCATTCGACGGTGTCGATGCCAAGGCGCTGGCGCAGGTGATCGACGTCGGCGGCCGGCTGCGTTCGGCCGTCGAGGCGCTGCTGCTCGCATCGACTGCGGCCCTGGAGGCCGTTCAGGCCGGGTCAGGCCGTGCCGCACTGCGCAGCAATGGCCGAATGAGTGCCCGCAGGGCCGCACGGGCTGCTGCCGTCGGCGAGCAGATCGCCCAGATGCCTCATGTGGCCCATGGCCTGGCATGCGGTGAGCTGACCGTCGAGCACGCCGAGGTGCTCGCCGACGCCGCCCGTCGCAGCAGCCCGCACGCCGTCGACTCCGCTCACGACCTGCTCGATACCGCAGCCAAGGCGTCACCCGAAGTGCTGCGCCGCGACGCTCAGCTGTTCGTGGCCGAGCACGATCCGATGGCTGCTGAGAGCGAGATCCGCCGGCAGCGGCGTGATCGCAGTGCTGCCATGTTTGTGGACGATGAGACCGGCATGGGCGTGCTCAATGCCCGCTTCGACCCGGTCAGCTTCGCTGCGGTGACCCAAGCGGTCGAGAACTACAACGACGCCCTGTGGCGCCTCGACGGCGGCCGTGACGGCACTCCGGGTGCGGTGCGCGACAACCGCCAGCGCCTTGCCGACAGCATGTTCGAGATGCTGACCGGCCGCAACGCGCTGGCGATTCAGCAAGGCGCAGCGGTGTCGGCGGACGGCGCGACTGACGAAGGAACTGACGGCGGGCGGCAAATTGCCCGGTGGAGGCCGGCTGGCGCGCCCAACCAGCTTGTGATCGTGGCCGACATCGGCGTCATCGATGGCACCGCGCCCGACGGGCAGTGCGACATCCTCGGGGTCGGACCGGTGCCAAAGTCGATTCTGGACGAACTCTCGCCGGACACTCGCATCACAGGTGCCTTGTTCTCGGGCTCAGGACAGCCGCTGTGGCTGGGTCGCAGCCGCCGGCTCGCGAGCGCGGGCCAGCAGTTGGCGACTGCAATACGCGATCGGGGTTGCGTGCTGTGCGGCGCTCCGATGCACAGGTGCAGGTACCACCACATCGAGGAATGGGACGCAGACCAGGGCCCTACCGACATCCCGAACCTGGCCGCGATGTGTCGCGTCTGCCATGACAGCCTGCACAAAGGTGGCAAGCGACTCCAGCGAGACCCGCTCAGCGGCCATTGGACCACCCGCAGACGGCCAAAACGACCCGACGGGCGGCCGAATCGACCCGACGGCCGGCCCCAGCGACCAAACGGGCAGCCCCGGCGACCGAACGGCCGGACCGAGAGATCAGGTCGAACCCTGCGGGGAACCAGTCCTGCGTCGGGACGCGGTCCGCCCAGCTGATCGCTGCCACGGCGGCAGCCGGGTGAGCCCGTGTGCACTGGGGCACGTCGGTTTGCGTGGGGCACGGTGGTTTGTTGGGCGGACGGCGCTCTGATTCACTCAGGGTGCACCACAACTTCACTCAGGGTGCACCACAACACCGGGCCCTTGACATAGGAGCTCACCTAGCGCCGACCGGTCCTTCTGGACCGAGTGGTGGACTGCCCACTCACTCGTCGAAGACCTACGGCAACGAGCCCGGAGCCCCCGGCACCCCATATGAGCGGGCATGCTGAGCTGGATGAGAATTCCGCAGCCGATCTCCTAGCCTCCGCCCCGTGACTGACAACGCTTCTGGGGCCTCGTGACGAGCCTCGACCGTTTGGCTGTCTTCATCGACTATCAGAACGCGTACATGGGCGCGCGTCAGGCGTTCGGAACGGGACAAGGCGATCCACACATCGTCGGGCAGTTCAACCCTCTCGAGCTTGCACGTCTGATTGCCCGGCGCCATCCGAACTACTCAGGGGCGAACTTGCGTCAGCTCGTCCAAGTGTCGATTTATCGTGGTCTCCCCAGTGGATCGAGGAGTCCGACCGGCTACGCGGCGGCCCGACGGCAGGTGTCACGGTGGCAGTCATACGGCGCTGGCGAGAGCGTCCGGCTGGATGTCCAGACCCGGCCGTTGGATTACCGCATGGAGAAACCCCGCGAGAAGGGCATCGATGTCTTGCTGGCGCTTGACCTTGCCTTTGGCGCTGCAAATCGAGAATTTGATGTCGTCGTTCTTTTTTCAGGCGATTCGGACTTGCTGCCTGCGCTTGAACGGGCTGATGCGGGCGGGGTCGCCTGCGAATCGGCGTCATGGCAGGGAGGCGGTCGGAGATTGCCTCAGAAGTCGTTCCTGAAGTGTGAGCATCAACTCACACAGCTTGACTACACACAAGTCCAAGACCCCGTCGACTATCGATGAGCAACTTGTCCAAGGATTCCGATTGGCGAGTTGCAACCAGTTGCGAGACATGGCAGGCTTTGCCCAATCTTCCCCGCCGTCCACCACCGCCTAGCGGAGGTGCACTGGCGGGGCTTTACTTTTGCCGACATACCGACCCTTGACACTGAACTGCCTTGCGAGCCAGCCAGCAGCTAGCCGGGCGTGATCAGTTCGCCTCCGAACTAGGCGGCTGAGCGGTTCTGCAGCCGGGCGCAGCATCTTGCGGGCCGGGGATGATCCAGACGCAGTTCGGAGTCTGTCCGGGGACCTCGATGATCTCGATCGGTGCTCCCCACGATTCGGCGTGGGCGTCGTATCGGTAGACGGCCGAGCCTTCGATTGCGTACGGGTCGTCGTTGCCGTCGAGCGTGAAGCGGATGCCGTCGAGGAGCAGGGGATGGTCGATGTCGAGACTGCGGACCGCCAGGATGAAGTTGGTCCGGGTGATCCCGCCGGGCAGATCAGCGGCAATCCGCAAGGCTTCGACGTAGGGGAAGCCGAACCTGTAGCCGGTTCCGTGCCGGGCGGCGTTGGGGTCAAGATCGGCGTCTTCGAGGTTCTGCTTGAGGAACTCGATGAACGGTTCGCCTGCGTAGCGCGGATCGGTGGTGACCTTTGCGCCCCCGTCAAAACTCAGCCAGTCGTGAGCGGCACTGCCCGCGGGTCTCATCTGCGCATTGATTCCCCGGCAGTTCGACGGCTGGAACATCGCGCCGCCCTTTGCCCTGATCGATGCCGTCAGCCCGCTCGACTCAGCGGTTATGACCGCGAGCAGGCACGGGTGACCCAAGGTCATCGAGATGTACACGTCAGGATCGGCGCTCGCCACGGTCTGCATCTGCGCGGTGAGCCGCGCCGTGGCCCGGCGGTGGCGCACCGGGGTGAAGCTCGAGACGACCTCAGGGTGGGCTTCGGCCCATTCGGCGAACGCCTGCTCATAAGCAATCCCGACGTCGTAGTCGGTGACGACCGCTGCGACGCGCACCGGCAGCTTGTCAGCGAGGTTCTGCTCGATCCAGGTTCCCCACAGGATCGCTTCGGTGCTGTACGCCATCAGCGCCCCGGTGGTCCAGGGACGGACCTCCGGGTCGCCCCAGGCGGGATGGCTGCTCTGCGCGAACGGATGCGGGATGCACTCGTCGTTGATCCGGTCGTAGGCCGCAAGCGTCTGGGGCGACCCGAGCGTGGTGATCGACAGCACGTTCTCCGCTTCTATGAAGGCGTCCACGTTGGAGACGGTCACATGGGGGACGAAACCGTCGTCCTTGGTGATGAGCACGATCCGACGGTCCGCGACCGGGTCGTTCTCGTTCACCCACTCGAAGTAGTTCTCCATGCCGTGTGCGATGTCGTCGTACGCGGCGAGGTTCCCCGACTGGACCAACGAGTAGCCGACCCGAATCTCGGTGTCGGTCACACCGGCCGAGTCGGACCAGGCGTCGGGGCAGTCACCGAGGTAGATGCGGAACCCCGCAGGGCCACGCAGGACATTGTCGGCGTCGACGCCGTAGATGCCGGCTCTGATCTTGGCGGTCAGATCGGCGACGATCTCAGCGCGCTGAGCCGCTGCGCGACCCAACACCCCCTCGATGCCCAGGTACCCATCAAGCGCCGCTCGTGACACCACGGCGTTGCCGCCGAGCACCGAGACCCCGACGGCGTCGGGCGACGCCGTGCCTCGTACGTCGTCGAGATACCGGGTGGTGGCGTCGGGCAGCGCCTTGGAGCTGGTCAGCACCAGCGGCGCGCAGCGCTGTGCGAGCAGCGGTGCAGCGCTGAACGAGTCGAACGGAACATCGCCACGCGCCAGTCCCACGTGGTCGCCGGCGAAACAGTCCTCTGAGAACTTCGTGGAGGCGTACTGGGCGAACTGGGTAGCGGTCTCGAAGCGGCTCGTGCCCGCTATCCGGTCGATATCGGTGATGCCCAGGTCCCCGACGGCAGCCTCGACCTCTGCGGACAGCGCGTCGGTGCCGCCCATCAGCACCACATGCGCGATTCCCGCGTCGCGCAGGAACTCCTCCACCTCGGAGTGCAGCTCAGAGCGAGGCGTCAGCAGTATCGGCACCTGCGCCTTGGCGGCGACGGGGCCGGCGACGAGCGCGTCCGCGAACACCTCGCCATTGGCAATGATCGCCGACGGACCAGAACCTGTCAGGCTTCCAGGCTCATCGCTGAATTCGCGAGCCACAGCGACGTCGAGTAGCGGTCCGCAGCGCCGAAGCGCTCAATCTTCACCGGCCCGAGATTGCTGCGGGAGGTCTGCGCCGACGCCGTTGTCACCGGCAATGCCAGAACTGCAGCCGCCAGGACCACAGAGACGATGGAAGCGATTGCTCGTTTCGACATGAGGCGGAAGCGAAATGAGATTCCGTGACGCTAACTCGCGTGTCCTCAACAGCCCGCATGAAACCCGGCGAGGTTCGCCTCGGATTGGGTGCATTTTGCAGTGGGTGTGTCGCTGATCGCGACGTCGGCGGCACTACTGTCGCTGCTAGGTGGACGGCAACTGATCCCGTGCTTGGAGACTCCGTATGAGCGCTCGCGTTCCGCTGGCGACCGATGGCCCGCGCCCCGTCCATGCAGCCGACGCTGATAACCCGCCTGTACGGCAAGGACGGCGTCGGGTGATGCGAGTGCTGGTGGCTATGGCTGTGGCTGCCGGTGCGGTCGTGCTGACCGGGTCGCCGGCGCAGGGTGCTGCTGCGGTCATCAGCGTGGACCGGCACTCGGGCGCCGACCGGTACGCGACCGCGGTCGAGATCGCCGAGGCCTATGCCGACGAAATCCGGGGCCGGGGTCGTCCCGCGATCGACACGATCCTGATCACCTCGGGTGCCGACGAGCACTTCGGGTGCGCGCTGCCGGCACCGGCGCTGTCACGCCGGTACGAAGCGCCGCTGCTGCTGACCGAGCGTTCCGATGTGCCCAACGCGGTCGAGCGGTTCGTGGAGGACTTCGACATCGACCGGGCATTCATCTTGGGCGGCACCGACGTGGTGTCGAACGACGTCAAGGACGAGCTGGAGGACCTCAACAACGTCGAGGTCACGCGGGTGTCAGGCAGCGACTGCTACGGCACCGCTGTGGAGGTGGCCGAACTGGTGGGCTCGTCACCCGGCGAGCCGGGCACGTACCGTCGCGAGGGCCGCACGGCACTGGTGGCCACCGGTGAGGTGTTCGCCGACGCCCTGGCGGCGGGGCCGCTGGCCTATGTCGGCGAGCACCCCATCCTGCTGACGCCCAGGTCGTCGCTTGACCAGCGCGTGTCGCAGTTCCTGCGCAGCAGCCGCACCGAGCACGTGATCATCCTGGGCGGCTCGGCAGCGGTCTCGGGCAGCGTGGAGCGTGCCATCGAGTCGCTCGGCATCTCGGTGGACCGCCTGTTCGGCGTCGACCGGTATGCCACTGCGGTGAGCGTCGGCGAGGAGCTGCTCGGCGACAGCCGGCCGCAGTCGTGCTTCGCGGGCGACGAGGTCGGGCTGGCGTACGGGCGCAAGTCTCCCGATGCCATCACGAGCGGCCCGCTGCTGGGAGAGCTCTGCGCCCCGCTGCTGCTGACCGACGTGAGGGACCTACCCCGGTCGACCAGCGACTACCTGGAGTCGGACGAGTATGCGACCGGTGATGCCGACGGCGACCTGCGCATCACCATCTTCGGCGGCACCGCTGCGGTGTCGCGCGCTGCCGAGAACGACGCTGTGCGCGCCGCCCGGCTGCGGGAGATCAGCGCTTCGGTGCGTGCCGTCGAAGGGGCCTGCCACTTCACGGTGTCGTTCTCGGAGCCGGTGCGGACCTCCGACGCGCGCCGGGTGGACAACTACACGCTCGAGGGCCTGGCCCTCAGCACCAGCCTTGCCCGCGTCGACGCGGGCACCGGGTCGAGCACCAGCAGCGCCACGGTGATCCTCTCGGGCGCGGCACGCTCCTCGACCTCCGCGGTGCCGATCGGATGTGCGAGCCCGCTGGAGAGCCGCGATCGGGTCGGCGTGGACGGCCAGTCGATTCGGGGGGCAACCGACCGGCGCACGGTGCGCGAGACCAATGTGTCGGTGCGTTCGGACAACACCCGTCCCAACCTGACGGTGACCGCACCCGACGGCGGCCTCGAGGTGCTGGTGGACATCAGCGAGCCCGTGAAGCAGAGCAGCTTCGATGTCACCTTCACTCGCGACCGTGTGGACGACATCATCACTGCGTTCGTGCTGGCCGGCGAGACCCGGTTCACGGTCTTCGTGCCCTACGAGGAGCTGCAGCAGGGCGACCGCATCGAGATCCCCTCGGGGGCGGTCGAAGACCTGGCCGGCAACCGGAGCCTGCGGGAGTTCGTCACCGTGCGGCGCGACACCGTGCTGCCGCGGGTGCAGAGCGTCACCGTGACCGAGCCGGTGGCCCGGTCTGCGTCGTTCGTGGAGCTCAGCGGGCACCACAACAGCGCCCGGATCAGCCGTGTGCTGCGCATCGAGGCGCTGGACGACGGCGATGCCTACGGGGCGGCGGGCAACGACTGGGAGATCAACATCGAATTCGACGCTGGGCTGAGCGCCAGCGACCCGGCCGAGATCACCGTGACACCGGTGCAGCAGCGGATCAGCGTGGTGACATCTGCCGATACCGGGGTACCCGATCTGGTCGACGACCTGAACCAGAACCTCGAGTTCAGCAGGCGGTTCGTGGCCGACTTGACCGACCACGAGTTCGCGGACGATGCCACCATCTCCGAGACGCTGCGCTATGTCGCGTTCGTGGGCGGCGTCAGCACCGTCGACCTGAGGCTGGAGTGGACCGAGCCGGTGCGTGGCTGCGATGCGCTGGATCGTTCGCTCCGCCTGGATCGCATCGAGATCGACACCAACGCCAACGGCGTCGGCGACTTTGCCCTGGACGGGTTCGGCGCGGCTGACAACGGGGTGGAGTTCGTGGAGGCGCCCGACGGGAACGAGTACATCGTGGCCGGCTCGGCTGCGTGCGATCTGTCGCCCGGTGTGGCCTCGGGCACGCTGGTGGCACGGCTGGAGTCGCAGATCATCGCCGAGCTGCCGTCGCTGCGTTCACGGGTGTTTGTGCGAGCCGGCGCCGCCTACGACCTGCGGGGGAACCCGGCCGCGAATCAGTCGA
Organism: Acidimicrobiales bacterium; assembly: GCA_965116715.1. Classification (GTDB taxonomy): domain Bacteria; phylum Actinomycetota; class Acidimicrobiia; order Acidimicrobiales; family Poriferisodalaceae; genus Poriferisodalis. The sequence continues at coordinate 2,046,426 of OZ220724.1, read as the reverse complement.
TCAACGCGCTGCGCAGGCCGTAGCGGCGTTCAGGCCCCGTTGACTGCCGCACTGCTTCGGTAAGGTCGCCGGTAGGCGTTCGATGCCCGAATAGGACGCTCCCGAGCTACTGGGAGGCTTCTGATGCGCCTGCCCACACTCTGCAGTTCGGCACGGGCGTCGCTGATGGCTGTGCTTGCGTGTGCCGCAGTTGCTGCGACGCTGTCGTTGGTCGGCGGCCCGGCGGACGCGGCGGCTTCGGAGGTGGAGACCGAGCGATTGCAGGGCTCTACGCGGTACGAGACGGCGGTGGCGATTGCAGAGGCCTTCGTGGACGAGGTGGAAGGCGGCCTGTTCGGCAGCGAGGTGGACACGGCCATCGTGACGTCGGGTGCTGATGAGCACTTCGGCTACGTGCTGCCGGCCCCGGCGCTGGCGCGGACCAATCAGGCGCCGGTGCTGCTGACCGAACCTGATGATCTGCCCAACAGCGTGCGCAGGTTCATCGAGCGCCAGGGCATCCATAACGTCATCGTCTTGGGCGGCGTCGATGTGGTGTCAGCCGACGTCGAGGCCGAGATTGATGGCTTGCCGGGCGTGGGGGTGGAGCGGATCGCCGGCAGCGACATCTATACGACAGCGGTGGCGGTTGCCGAGAAGGTCGGCCCTGCGGCGCGCGTTCCCGGCCCGTACCGGCGTGCTGTGCTGCTGGCCACGGGCGAGGCGTTTGCCGATGCGCTCGCGGCTGGGCCGCTGGCGTATGCGGGCCAGCATCCGATCCTGCTGACACGCTCGGAGGTGCTGCCCGCAGAGGTGGCGGCGTTTCTCAGGGGCAGCAACACCGATCATGTGATCATCCTGGGCGGACTGGCCGCGGTGAGCATCGACGTGGAGTTCGAGCTCGAGAACCTCGGCATGACGATCACGCGCTGGTCGGGTAAGGACCGCTATGAGACCGCGATCGACATCGCCGTGGCGCTGCTGTCTGAGAAGTCGCCGCAGAGCTGCTTTGACGGTGCTGCTGTGGGCCTGGCGTACGCCTGGCGATCACCCGATGCGATGGTGAGCGGCCCGTACCTGGGCGAGCACTGCGCGCCGTTGCTGCTGGTCGATCTGCGGGTGCTGCCTGCAGCGGTCAAGAACATCTTGGAGGCGGATCGCCTGTTCAGCGGTGACCGGGGCGGCGATCTGTTGATGACGGCGTTCGGCGGCAGAGCCGCCATTACCGAGCCGGTGCTGCGGGCCGCTGCCAATGCGGCCGAGCTGCGGCCGCTGTTTGCGCGGGTGTTCGCCACCGACGGGGCGTGCCACTTCAGGGTGACCTTCGACGAGCCGGTGCTGACGCTGGACGCCGAGGATCCCCGCAACTACTTCATCGACGGGCTGCTGCTGGATTTCTCCGGGGCCAGCGTGGATGCCGGTTTCTTCGAGTCGACTACCGAGGCGATCATCACGTTCGATGGCGCTGGAGCTGCGAGCAGCGATGCAGTGCCCACGGGCTGCAGGGCGCCGTTGCGGGGGCGCGACAGCGTGGGGGTGGCGGCCAAGCGAATCCGCTCGGCGGCTGACGACGGCCGCACGGTGCGGCGGGCCGAGCTGCGTGTGCGGTCCGACCTTGCCGCGCCAAGACTGAACATCGATTCGCCTCGCAGGGCGACCGTGGTGATCATCAGGACGAATGAGCCGGTGGTGGGGGCTGAGGGCGCATCGACCATCGAGGTGGTGTTCCGGCGCCGCGGGCTGACGCCGCTGACCGTCATTGCCGATGTGATTCCGCGCAGTTCGCGCATTGATGTGGTGGTGCCGGGCGAGTTCGACACTGCCACCACCACCGGCCTGCTGCCAGGCGATCAGGTCACCGTGCAAGCCAAACAGCTCGAAGACCTGGCCGGCAACCCCAACATCGGTACCACCCGCACGACGTAGCTACCCGACGGCGTGGTACTGCGTGTACCCATCTACCGACAACCCTTCACTGATCGGCTCAGGCTGGTTCGTAGCCGAGGAGTCTCTTCAGGTGAGGGCGACGATGCCGTACGGGGCGCCAATTAACACACCAGGCAGCGCAATGAAGACGCCGATCACGCACTCGATAGACGTTCAATCAGCAATTCCATACTTAATCTGATCAACACCACACTCGTTAAGGTCCACAAGACACTTGACTATATCGCGCGCAAGTATCTGGCGAAGTCTATGTTCCGCTACGTCAGTAGGTGCGCTTTCGCGTCCACCCGCATCAATCCCGTTCACCGCTTCGTCAAGATCTAGGCTCATGATTGCGCTGTCGCTAAGGTTGACCTCACCAATGTTGATTTCGAAGGGAGCTGGCGGGTCTAGCACTGGTACCGTGCTGTCCGAGCCGATGAATCCGGCTTGATTTAATGTGCCCACAATGAGTGCTAGAAGAGCTCCGATCTTCATGCTCAAATTGAGGTTGGCCTCCACGCGCGCGCGCGACGGGGAAGAGAATGACACTTCATTTAGCGCAAATGGAGGTAGGTAGGCGTCAGGCTGCCATCCAATTACGTTATTGTACAAGCCGCGTGCTGATTCGAGTAACTCGACGAACGATCGAAGTTGCCGAGAGTAGAGATCGAATGAAGGTACAGCATCTCTAGCAATGAACTCGAGTAGCAGATCACCCGGAAAGTCGACACGCGAAGCGAAGCGCGGACTGATGCGCGCCAGCGACTGGGGCATTCGAAACTCAAATTCGGCCGCAAGCGTACGCTCGTGCTGAGACCTCGGTGGCAAATGATACATCGCAGTCAGACGGCCGATGAATTCACGCGAGGTTTCCCTGTCGCGAAAGGTTCCAATGTTCGGCGAATGACCGAGCAATTTAGCTCGCATGGCACTGGCGAACTCGTCACTGCACTCGATTTGTAAGCCAGCTTCGCTGATTTGCACTACGTTACTTGCGATAGTGAGTTCGTTATCAAGATACCGGAGAAGAAGATCCCCGACAATTGCTGAACGTACCCACGGATATCTTGGGTTAGCAAGTGCATGAGTGCCTTGACGAGTAGACCGAGCGGCTTCGTAACGACGTCTTGACACGAATCGTTGATATCCGTTGCGTTCAAGTGTGCCATAGTGCCTTACTGCATGTCTGCTGACGGATCCTAATCCTTCGGCATAGAGTTGATCATTTATTCGTTCTACTATGAATTCGTTTGAAGAATAGAAATACGGTTTTTGCTGTTCATATTCATAACGCTGTTCGCGGTAGATCTCGTATCCCCTATAATCGCTGTATCCATGTAAGCTAGACATCCGTTACTTCCTGGTGAAGAGTCGACCATTGCCTTGTGCTGAGCTCGGTATGCCGTTGAGCATCCGTTAGGCTGATGACGAACGATTTGAACCCTGCTGTGGATTCTATGACTTAGGCGGGATGGCGGAACGCGCAACGTTGCGTCTGACCGATGCGGACCAGTTGTGTGAAGCGTTGCGGCGCACCGGCAACATGTTCCGATACAGATCAATTGCTGCATCTAGCGCCTTGCGAGACACTGGCCTTGGAACCGCCCATATGTTTCGCTAGAGCGGCGGGTAGCGACAGTGGCGGTGATAGCAGCCCAGCCGCGCTGCTGGGCTGCTGACACGAGCCCTGGTTGGTTACCGATCTACTCGTGTTGTCTATTGGTGTCACACCGGTTTCTTAGCGTTCGTGTCGTGGATCGCACAGCTGTTCGCACAGAGTTGGGACCGAGCGCTGGGACTGTCGACGTGGCGGCGCAAGCGGCCGGTGCTTTGGCTAGATGGCGAGATGGCGTGGCAACGGGACCTTCCTGTGAGGCGGCGCTGTCAATGGATGAGGTGCTGGCGGGGCTGGCTGGGGCGCAGAGCTTGGTGGCGATGGCATCGCAGCTGCCGATGGCGGGTGCCGATGGTGATGTGTTGGCAAAGGTCGTCGCGGCTGGCGGGCGGTTGCGTTCTGCGGTGGAGGCGTTGCTGCTGACGGCGACGGCGGCGATGGAAGCCGGTCGGACTGGGTCGGGGCGTGCAGCACTGCGCAATGAGGCTCGCATGAGCGCGCGCAGTGCCGCTCGGAAAGCGGCCGTCAGCGAGGAAATCACCCAGATGCCCAACGTGGCCCGTGGCCTGGCGAACGGTGCGTTGACGATTGAGCACGTCGAGGTGCTTGCTGACACCGCCCGCCGCAGCAGTCCCAATGTTGTCGATGCGACACCCGACCTACTCGAAACCGCTGCGAAGGTGTCGCCTGATGTGCTGCGGCGCGACGCCCGGGCGTTCTTGGCTCAGCACGACTCTGCTGCCGTCGAGAGCGAGCTCAACCGGCAGCGTCGGGATCGCAGCGCCGCACTATTCATCGACGACGAGACGGGCATGGGCGTGCTCAATGCCCGTTTCGACCCGGTCACGTTTGCGCTGGTGAGGCAGGCTGTCGAGAACTACAACGACGCGCTCTGGCGCCGCGACGGTGGTCGAGACGGAACGCCGAGCGCGGTGCGTGACAACCGTCAGCGCCTTGCCGACAGCGTCTTTGAGATGCTGACCGATCGCGATGCGCTCGCGATCGGGCAGCGGCCCACCGTAGAGCCCGGCGGTGCCGCCAGCGGTGGCGTGCCCAGCGTCGCTACCGAGGGCGGTCTGCTGTCTGATGCGGTGCCGGATGGCGCTACGCCGGGTTCCGGAGGGCTCGACCGGTCTGCTGATGGCGCTGGGACTGGCGACGGGGAGTGCCGATCTGTCGGACAGTGGGCGCCATCACGGGCGCCCAACCAGCTCGTCATCGTGGCCGACATCGGCGTCATCGACGGCACGGCGCCCGACGGACGATGCGAAATCCTTGGGGCTGGGCCGGTGCCCACCTCGATTCTCGACAGCCTCTCGCCCGACACCCGCATCACTGGAGCGTTGTTCGCTGGCCCGGGAAGGCCGCTGTGGCTCGGACGCAGCCAGCGGCATGCCACGGCTGCACAGCAGTTGGTGATTGCGGTGCGCGATCGCGGCTGTGTGTTGTGCCACAAACCGATGCACCGCTGCCAGTACCACCACGTTGACGAGTGGTTCGCAGACGAAGGCAAGACAGACATCGACAATCTCGCAGCGTTGTGCAACGACTGCCACAACAGCCTGCATAAGTCGGGCCAGCGCCTCTGCCACGAACCAGGCACCGGTAGCTGGAGCGCCCAAGCGCGCTCAGATGGCCCGAGTGCGCGGAAGGGCCCGAGCAACCGCACGGGCGCAGATGGCGCCCGCGCTGGACGCGATCCGCCCTGAGATCTGCCGCCGTCGTGCGTCGTTTCGCCGCTGTCGGGTGTCGGGCCCGCCGCTGTCGGGTGTCGGGTCCTCCGCTGTCAGGTGTCGGGTTCGCCGCTTGGGTGGGGTTCGTCGAGGCAGGGTGCGGCGCTGTTGGAGTCGTGGTCCGCACGTCGGGTGTCGAGTGGTCCGTGGGTCCTCGGTAGAGGCGGTGGTCAGAGGGCCAGGTAGAGGCGGTGGCGGTGCAGGTGGCCGACGACGGCGAACACGGCCAGCAGTAGCAGGGCGGTGTAGGCCAGGTGCACGCCGGGCTCGCCGAACGGCAGGATGTCTTCGAGCAGGCGCTTCTGGATTGACCGGTCGCCGATGTGCACGTGCTTGGCGGTCTGCAGCAGGAACCGCTCTGCCAGGAAGACGACGAGAGCGTTGCGTCCGAAGGCGACGAACGGCCAGCTCCAGTGGCGCCAGAGGGCCTGTGGGCGCCACTCCCAGCGCTCTTCGGTCCGCTGGCCGCTCGTGGCGTCGACCAGCAGGTAGATCACGCAGAACACTGCCAGCGCCACCCCTGCGGCCAGCAGCACGAATGCCGGCGTCAGCAGGCGCTTGTTGGACGGCATCCACTGCGACACGGCCAGCCCGGCGACGAAGCACAGCGACGCCAGTGCACCCACGTTGGCCAGCGTTGCCGAGGGACTGGAGCGTCCGTGGCGTCGCAGCAGCACACCCGCCGCATAGCCGTAGAGCACCAGCGACGACGCAGCGATCGACGCAACGATGCCCTCGGGGTCCCAGCCGGCCTGGCCGCCCCGGTACACGTGGCTGTCGCCGAGCACGCCCGTGTCGACGGCGAGATACGGGCTGCAGCGGCCCAGCGGCTCGCACGACAGCAGTTCCAGGCCCAGGCCGTACAGCGCGGCGATGGCGGTGGCCACGCCCACGATCCACCAGATGGCGTCCCCGCCCTTGGGCGACACCGCCCGGCTCGCCAGCACCACCGCAGCCGCACACGCCCCCGAGATGCCGATCATCTGCAGCACACCGGTGAAGCGCAGCTCGCCGAGGTCGAACCACGGCGAGCCGTACGCGTTGTACACCAGCCCGGCGGCAATCAGCAGCACCAGCCGGCGGATCAGCCGCAGGTAGGTCGCACGCGTGGGCGCGCCACGAAGCAGGAACGACAGGCTCAGCCCGCTGGTGACCAGGAAGGTCGGGAACAGCCAGTCCGACGCAGTCAGGCCGTCCCATTCGGCGTGCCGCAGCCAGGCGTAGCCGCTGGCACCCGTGGCCGGCGTGAACAGCATCAGCGCGAGCACCGCCCCTCGGAACGTGTCGACAGATGCGAACCGTCGCCGAGGTGCCGCCTCGTCGCTCGCCTCGCCGTTCACTTCAGCACCCAAAAGGACTGGTGCCGGTGAAAGAGCTCATTCTGGCCGTCGTAGTCGCCCGGCCAATAGCCGGGATGGTCGCTCCACAGCCAGCCGTAGAAGATGGTGTGCGCGCCGATGCGAGTGCCCGACGATGTCGCGAAGGCAGCGTCGAACGACGGGAGCGACACCTCAGCTGATCGAGAAGCCTCGGGATCCGTTCGGCACGTTGCGACCATCTGCGGCCCCGCGCCGAAATCGATGTGCAACAGCGCCGCATGAACGGCCCAGTGGTCATCGTGCTCGTAGATGAAGCAGTCGGGATGGGTGGCATTCCAGAAGCTCGCACCGATCACGCTGGTGGGCGGCAGCGCACTGTCGATACCAAGCGCGGCCTGGTTCTCTTGCACCGTCGTGATGGCCCAGACCACCTCGTTCGCGGTCAGGTCGCCGTCGCCGAGGTTGAACCACACCACCGCCGCCTGCGGCGACGTCCACACTTCGGCCGTGAGGTCGACGACGCAGTCGACGTCATCGTCCAAGTCGTCATGCCGGCAGATCTCATAACCGAGCGAGTGGAACGGGCCCTTGACGCCCTCGTGCTCGAACGATGAGGGCAGGCCGCTGTCGCTCTCGGCCATCGAGGTCATGAATTCGAAGAACGAATTCTGACGGGCCGTCTCGCACTCCGAAGAGAACCTGCCGGCAGGCACGGGATACGGCGGCGCCTCGCCTGTTGCCTCGTCGAATCCCGGAGAGACGCAGAACGCCGTCTGCTCGCCCTTGGTCAGCATGATGAAGACCTTGTAGGTGTCGGGCGTGTCCTCGATCAGCGACCACGCCTGCATCTCGTCGTCGGGGTGCGGCACCACGATGTAGCTCACGCTGCTCACGTCGCTCGAGCACGCTGACATAAGCAACCCCACCGCCGCCAGACCGATGCCGAGCAGCGCCCAGCGGCCCGCTGCGCGCCACGTCTGGAGACTGCTCACAACGGCCGGCACGACGAAGAGTGTGGCATCGGCGCGATGCGCCGACGAATACAGCGTCTGCGGGTGTGGTGGGCTTCGGCTGCGGCCTGTCAACCTCAGCAGTAAGTTCGCGTGGGTGCGCCGTCTCGGCCTGACTGTGCTGGCCTTGCTGGTGGGACTGGGCGGAGTGCTGGTGCTTCCGGCCACCGCGGCCGCCGCTGCCGCGGACGACGGCTCGGATGTGTCGGTCACCCGCTATGGCGGCGCGGATCGGTACGAGACGTCGCTGCAGGTCGCCGAAGCGGTGGCCGCGGATGCGGACGGTTCGCTCTCATCGGTGGTGCTGGTGTCTGGCCGGCGGTGGACCGATGCCGTGGTGGCTGCGCCGTTGGCCGGCGCGCTGGGGGCGCCGGTGCTGATGACCCCGCCCGACGAGCTGCGGGCTGATGCGCTGGAGTTCCTGCAGCGCGTGGGCGTCTCGAGCGCGGTGGTGGTCGGTCCCGACGCGAGCGGCGGCGAGCACGGCCCCGGACGCGGCGTGGGTGCGGGGGTGCTCGAAGCGCTCGGCGAGGCCGGCATCGCAGCCGAGCGCGTCACCGGCGATGACCGCTTCGGCACCGGGGTTGCGGCGGCTCGGCGGGTCACGCCGGGCACCATGGGAGCGCTGGGCCGCACGGCGGTCATCGCGAGCGGCGAGGTGTTCGCCGATGCGCTGGTGGCGGGCCTAGTCGCTGCGCGAGGTATCCATCCGGTGCTGTTGAGCTCGCCCGGCGAATTGCATGCCGGTGTGGCGGCGTATCTCGACGAAGCCAGCATTGAACACGTGGTGCTGATGGGCGGCACAGCGGCCCTGTCGGCGGCCGTCGAGCAGTCTGTCGAGGACCTGGGCATCGACGTCTCCCGGGTGGCGGGAAGCACCCGCTATGACACCGCGGTGAAGGCCGCCGAGCTCGCCGACGGCCGCTACAGCGACACTGCCGGCAAACCCTGCTTCGACACCGGCACGATCGGCGTGGCACGTGCGCGGGTGCCGTTCGACTCGTTCAGCGCGGCGCCGCTGCTGGGCCGCCTGTGCGCCCCGCTGGTGCTCGCCGATCCCAAGCAGATCCCCGCCGACACGGCAGGCTTCCTGGACGCGGCCCGCGACGCCCGTGACGCCCTGGGCCTGCAGGTGTTCGGCGGCGACGCCGCTGTGTCGCAGGCAGCCATCAACGCGTATCTCACCGGCGAAGACCCTGACGTAGGCGAAGACGACGAGGCCAATGAAGACGAAGCGGACGGCGAGAAGTCCGGCACTGCTCCCGGCGTGCTGCCCGCCGGCACCTGCGGCGGCGCCATCGACGACGAAGCGGCGCAGCTCGTGCCCTCGACCAATGCTGAGGACCCCTCCTGGTCGCCCGACTGCAGTCGCCTCGTCTACACCCAGGACGCCTCGCTGTGGACGGTGAACAACGACGGGACCGATGCCCGGAAGCTGGTGCACCACGACGGGTCCTACCTGTACTCCCCGGTGTGGTCGCCCGACGGCACCCGGATCGCCTACGTGCGCGGCCGAAACGACGAGAACGACAACTGGGTCGCGCACATCTGGACCGTCAATGTGGACGGCAGTCACAACAACCAGCGCACGGAGGGCGATGTCGTTGACCGGTGGCCCGCCTGGTCGCCCGACAGCAGCAAGATCGCGTTCGAACGCGAGACCGGCAGCGGGCGCAATGAGAATGGCGACCGCCTTGACGCCGACCGTCACATCGTCGTGATGACGTCGTTCGGCAACAAGCCGAAGGCGCTCAACGAGGGAGGCAGCCGGGAGCGCACCCCGGCGTGGTCGCCCGACGGTACCCAAATCGCGTTCTATCGGCGCGGGGCCTTGGTGATATCGGACACTGACGGCAACAACGCCCAAAGCGTGCACTGGGGCCTGACTTCGCCGGGGGGCTGTCATGGTCGCCCGACGGCAAGCGCATCGCCTTCACACGCGGCGACGGGGACCAGACATCGGTAGTCGTCGCCGATATCGACGGTCCTCACGAAGAGGTGGTCTACGACGAGGGTCTGCGCACGCTCGCCCCGCGGTGGTCGCCCGACGGGCAGCGCATTGCGTTTCACACCATCGACGACGAGGGCCTGCACCGCAGCTATGTGGCTGGCGCAAGCGGCGAGCCCGCCGGTGTCGCCCAGCATTGCCGTCCGTACGGCCTCAGGGGCACGACCGCAGGGTTCCCGCTGCCCGACTGGGCGCCGTCGGCCCGCGGCACAGTGCGCGTCGCAGTGCTGTCTGTGGACTTCCCCGACGCCGAAGCCGCCCACACCACCCACGAGGAAGCCGCGTTCGGCTTGGAATGGGCCGAGGAGTACCTCGAGAAGAACAGCTACAACACGCTCGATGTCGAGTTCGTGTTCCGCCCCGAATGGCTGCGCGCACCCAACAGTTATGAGCACTACCTGTCCGAGAGCGCCGTTGGAGGCCTCAGCGTCGGCGGGGACATCTACGCCGACGCGGTGAGCCTTGTCGACGACGAGATCGACTTCGGCGGCTTCGACAGCGTGGCGGTAGTCCTGCCCAGCACCCATTTCGGCGGCGGCTCGGCCGGCGGGTCAATCGAGGCTGACGGCACGTCAATGCCCCGTCACATCAACAACAATTTCCCCTTCGAAGAGCCCCGCGAACTCGCGCACTGGGGCAGCGTCGCTGCTCACGAGCTAGCGCACAATCTGGGCTTGCTCGACATGTACCCCTACGACTTCGAGCGGCACACATTGCCCGAGCTCACCGGCGACGACGTGTGGGCGTTCGTCGATATGGGGCTGATGGGCCTGCGAGCCCAGTTCCGAACGCAGTCCAGCGACGAGCGGCTGCAGATTGTGTGGCGCTTCCCCGACGGGAGCACGTCATCGGGCACGTCGGCCAGCTTCGCGCTCGAGGAGATGCTGGGCTGGAGCCGGTGGCAGCTCGGATGGCTGGATCCGTCCCAGGTGCACTGCGACAGCGGCGACGGTGCGACGGTGCCGCTGACGCCGATCGCTGACGCCGGTGATGGGGTGGCGCTGGCGGTCGTGCCGTTGAGCGCTCATGAGGTAATCGTGATCGAGAGTCGTCGCAAGATCGGCTACGACACTGCGAGGGAGTGGACCGCTCCGGACACGAGGGCCCGCACCACGTTCCCCGGCCTGGTGAGCGAAGGAGTGCTGGTGTACATCGTCGACACCTTCATCGGTTCGGGCGATCTGCCCGTGAAGGTGGCCGGCGACAGCGGCGACAGCGAGGTCGACGACTTCCCGGTGCTGAAGTTCGGCGAATCGGTGACGCTGCACGGGTACACCATCTCGGTCATGGACGACGATGGCGATACTCATACAGTGCTGATTCAGAAGCAATAAAAATCATTTAAAGCAACGTACGTGGCATGTGTAGTGTCCGCCGTGCTCGCATTTAGAGTTCGTAGGAGTCGCACATGACCATCTCCCCGCTGCCTGATCCAGTTCGTCGGGCTCTCGGCTACCCGGCCGAGAGTGCTGCGCGTGCTTCCCGAACCCGCCGTCGCCGACGTCGCACCACACTCGGGCGAGCGCTGATGGCGCTCGCCCTCGCTGCCACGGTGCTGGTGGTGGGGCACGACCCGGCGCAGGGCGCTGCTGCTGAAGTCGACAGCAGGCGGCTCAGCGGCAGCACGCGCTACGAGACCGCCGTCGAGATCGCCGAGACCTACGTCGACCATGTCGAGAGCGATACGAGCCGTGCCGCCATCGACACGGTCATCGTCACCTCGGGTGAGGACCGGCACTTCGCCTACGCGCTGCCCACACCGGCGCTGTCACGGCTGCACGATGCTCCGCTGCTGCTGACACCCCCGGACGAACTGCACGAATCGGTGACGACGTTCCTGACGCGCCACCGAATCTCGCAGGTGTTCATCGTGGGGAGCACGAGCGTGGTGTCTGACGCCGTCGAGCGTTCCATCAGCGCCATCAGCGGCATCTCGGTGACGCGCATCGAGGGCGACGACGAATACGCCACCGCCGTGAGAGTGGCCGAACGGGTGGGATGGTCGCCGGGCAGTCCGGGCGAGATTCGCGGCAAGGGCCGCACGGCACTGCTGGCCACCGGCGAAGCCTTCGCCGACGCCCTGGCCGCCGGGCCGCTGGCCTACCGGGGCGAGCATCCGATTCTGCTGACCCGCAGCTCGGAGCTGCCTGCGGCCGTGTCGACGTTCCTGGGCGGCAGCCGCACCGAGCACGTGGTCATCCTGGGCGGCAATGCGGCCGTGAGCATCGATGTCGAGAACGACGTCGAGCGCCTCGGCATCACCGTGGAGCGCTGGAGGGGTTCCGACCGCTTCGGCACAGCTGTGGACATCGCTGAGGCGCTGCTGGGCTTCGACACGCCGCAGGAGTGCTTCGACGACAGCGGCGACATCGGCCTGGCCTTCGGCTGGCGTTCACCCGATGCCATCGTGAGCGGGCCGCTGCTCGGCGAGCTGTGCGCGGCCCTGCTGCTGACCGAGCTCGACGCCCTGCCGTCGGTGGCCGAGAGGTTCCTGGAATCCGACGACTTCGTGACCGGCGACGCGAACGGCAAGCTGCGCTTCACTGTGTTCGGCGGCACGGCCGCGGTGTCGGACCGGGCCGTCGATGAGGCCACGGACGCGGCGGCGCTGGTGGCGTTGGGGGCCACCGTGGAGGCGTTCGAGGGCGGCTGCCACTTCACCGTCACCTTCGCAGAGCCGGTGCGCACCGCCGATGCCGAAGACCTCACCGTGTACCTCTACGGCAACTCGCCCTTCGAGGCGGACGAGGTGGAGGGCACTCCCGATGCCGGAAGCGGCACCAGCACCACCAAGGCGGTGGTGACGCTGGTGGGCGCCACGACCAACACCGGCGCGACGGTGCCGACCGGCTGCGCGACGCCGCTGCGAGCCCGCGACCGCATCGGCATCGTGGGCGGCGAGATCCGGGCTGCGGCGGACAACCGGCGCGTCGGCCGCGTGGAGTACTTCGTGGTCGATGACGAGACGCCTCCCACGCTGAGCCTGAACGCCACCGAAGGCAGCGACACGGTCTGGGTCGAAGCCAGCGAGCCGCTGGTGGAGTCAGCCAGGGACGCAGACGCCGTGGTTGCGATCGTGTTCAAGCGTCCCGGCATCTCCGACGCGACCGTCGAGGTCACTCCAGGCGCCGGGGTCACACGGTTCGAGGTCGAGCTTCCCAATGCCTTCGGCACCAGTCTCAAGATTGGCGACAGCGTGTCGATCGCAGCCGATGAAGTGCGTGATCTTGCGGGCAATGCCAACGCAGCCGTCTCGAGCGTGGTGGTGCGTGACACCACGCCGCCCCAAAACAGCCGCATCACGGTGACCGAGCCCGAGCCGGTCTCACAGGCGTCGGCGATCCTGAATGGCACCGATGTCAACGACAACTCTCAAGAGGCCTTCCGCATCGAGGCGAAAGCCGCCACGGCAGCCGACGGCGCGGCCGGCAATCACTGGACCATCGATCTCGACGTGCGCTCCAGTCGCCCGAGCAGCTGGTCGTCCACCCAGACGACCGGGGTGCAGGTGTCTGCTGTGACCCGGCGCATCCAGGTCATGGCGCTTGCGACGGCGGTGGACACCGCAGACGTCGACGACGTGGTCGATGCCCTGAATGCCGACAGGACCTTCAATCAGCTGTTCGTCGCCAGGGTGACCGGCAGCGGCACCGACTCGCCGGTCGATACCGGCGGGCGCGAGCGGTTGATGGGCGGCGCCAGCACTGCCGATCTCACCGTGCACTGGACCGAGGCGGTACAGGACTGCGATACCGCGAACGACGATCCGGTGCGGGTGCGCCTGATCGAGATCGACGCCGACGGCAACGGCACCACCGACTTCGACCTCGACGGCTTCACCTTCGGCGCCAGCGACGTCGAGTTCGTCATCGGCGATTCGGGCGACTCGATCATCGCCGGCAGGGCCACCTGCGACACGACGACGCCCGGAGTGCGTCCGGGCACGCTCGTGGCACGGATTCAATCGGCCAGCATCGACAACCTGCCCACCACACGGTCGACTGCAGTCGTGCGGTCGGGTGCGGTCACCGACCTCGCCGGAAACGCCAACGCCCGCCAGACCGGCGTCCGCCTCCAGCGCCCCTGAATCGTCGTTCCCGCCGGCTGCAGCGTTGGAGCGCCTTCCGACATCGGGGCGCTTCGAGTCGGCAACAGTACTGACAACAATAGATCGGGCTAGACGCGCACGAAGAAATGAAATAGCTTCACGCGACCATGCGAACCGCTACCCGAGGGCCGTGTCGCACAGCGCTTGCCGCCCTCGTGGCAGCACTGGCTGGCGCATCGCTGCTCTTCGCGACCAACGCTTCAGCGGTCGTGAGCGAGACATCGGTTGAGCGATTCGGGGGCGAAGATCGGTACGAGACCTCGGTGTTGATCGCTGAGGCGTACTTGGCAGAGATCGCGGACAATCCAGATCGCGCGTCGACCCGGGCGGTGATCGTGGTGTCGGGCGAGGATCGCCATGCTGCCTACGGGATGCCGGCAGCGGGGCTGGCCTCCGCGTACGACGCCCCGATCCTGCTCACGCCGCCAGATCGGCTGCACGACAGCGTGCGCAGCTTCATCGATGCCAACGACATCGAGTTGGCGCTGGTGGTCGGCGGCCCTGACATCGTGTCCACCGCCGTCGTGGCCGAGCTAGCCGGCCGCTCGGGCAGCGTGCGGCGCCTGTGGGGCCAGGATGCCTCTGCGACTTCGGCGGCGGTGGCTGCTGAAGTCGGGCCGATTCCGGGTTCGGCGGGCGAGTGGGGTTCGAGGGGCCGCACGGCGCTGCTCGCGAACGGCCACGCAGTCGCCGATGCGCTGGTGGCTGGACCGTTGTCGTATTACGGGTCCCATCCGCTGCTGCTGACGCGAGCGACAGCGCTGGACGAGCAGGTGTCGGAGTACTTGGATCGCAGCGACGTGGAGCATGTGGTGATATTCGGCGGCACGGCCGTGGTGAGCCCGGCGGTGGAGTCGGCACTGAGGGCCAAGGGCATCACTACGTCGCGCTTGGCGGGTTCCGATCGCTACCAGACGGCGGCGGTGGTGGCGCAGCGGCTGCTGGGCGGGACTCGACCCGATCGGTGCTTCGACGGGTCGGTGATCGGGCTCGCGGTGGGCGAGCGGGCACCCGACGCGATCGCCAGCGGGCCGCTGTTGGGAGAGCGGTGCGCGCCGCTGTTGCTGACCCGATCAGGTGCGGTGCCGACGGCCCTCGACAGGGTGCTGACCGACGGTGATCTGCTGGGCGGGTCGGCGAAACGATTGGAGATGGTGGTGTTCGGCGGCACTGGAGCGGTTGCCGAGTCGACGGTGTCGGCGGCGCGGCATCGGGCGCTGCGCGGCGGGCCCTTCACAGCGACGGTGTCGGCCGTCGGTGGTTCGAAGGTGTTCACGGTGACCTACAACGAGAACGTGAAGGAAGACGAGGCCGTCAAGGCCGAGCGCTACACGGTGAACAATCAGCCGCTCGCGGCCGCCGGCGCTGCGACGGCACCGGAGAACGCCAGGCGATACACCAGGATCAGCCTGACCGGCCGAACGGTGACGGTGACACTCGTCGAGCCGTTGGCGAGCGGCAATGTCATCACGGTGCTGGGCGAGACGGGCACCGCCGAGGGGCGCACCGAGATAGCGGTCGACGACACGCTACCGGCGCTGGAGTCGGTGTTCTACCGGGTGCCGCGACCGCCGGTCGTGACCGACGCAGTCGGGCCGCAGATACAGATTGTGGCGATCGCCGGTGAGAGCGAGTTCGCGGTGGTGGTGGCCGAGCGGTCGCTGAGGCGGGGAGATCGGCTGCGCAACGACGTGGTCCGCGGTGGCCGCGAGATACACGAGCTCTCGGTGGTCGACAGGAGCGGTGCGACGAAGCCAGTGACGTTCGTTGCCAGCGACGGGAGCGACGGGCCAGCGGGAAGCTGTCCTCACAAGCCCGAGGAACCCAGTCCGCGAACGGGCCTGCTGCAGGCGCAGGCACTCAAGCTCGGCGAGCGATGCTACGAAGACCCCGCCACGCTCGGAGGGAACTTTCGTTACACCGCGAAGCTCGCCGACGACCCCGGGACGCTCGAGCCCGGCGATGTGATCACCGTTGACAAGGGAGCGCTGTACGACCAGCGAGGCAATCCCAGCCGGCTGACCCGCTACACCGTCCGCGCGCACGCCGACAACGCCGATCACGGCAACTTCACGGTGGAGCGGGCTGCGGTCGGCAATCCCAGGCACACGAAGCAGGCATCGCTGTTGATCCGCAACAACACGTGCGGTGCGAGCGGTGATGCCGCTTGTGAGGGCAGCAGACGCCTGAGGATCACGGCTCGCAGCACCGGCGTCGCGGCGGGGGCAGCGGGCAACGGCTGGGTCGTTTACCCCTACGTCGACCCTGACCGCACCGAACCGGCGGACAGCGTGATCGAGGTCGGCGTCGACACGGCGCACCGGATCATCAGCTACACGATCGCCGATGGCAAGATCACGCTCGCGAACCTGTCGGCAGCGCTGAATGCCGACCCGATATTCCGCCGTCACTTCGGCGCCCGGGCGGTCGCCTCGTCATCGACAACCGACGTGCTCGACATCGACAACCCCGCCGGAGCGGTGCTAGGCGGCGGCATCAGCACCGTCGGCGTGCGCGTCAAGTTCTCCGACCACGTGCGACGCGTGGCTGGCACCGACACGGCCCCGGCCAGCCGCTACGCGTCGTTCCTCGGCGCCGACGGTGTGCCGCCCGAAGGCTTCAGGGCGTCGTTGGGGTTCGCGTCGCACTTCCTCGACGGCGCCGACGCCGACCATGCCGGTGTCGTGGTCGAGTGCCAGCGTCGTGGCTCGGTGGTGTATCTGGAATACGTCGCCAGAGACGATGAGCTGGTGCCGCGGGCGGGCTCGGTGGTCGCGGTCCCCGCCGGATCGGCGATGAATCACGCCAATGTGCCGAACCTGCGTCAGCACCGGTTCCATCTGCGCTCAGATCCCGCGATTCCCTCCCAGTTCGGTTATGGGCGAGCAGAGCTGAGCGTCCAGAGCGGCGATGACGTGGCTGATGCCGCGCATGCTGCTTGCAACGGGAGTGGATCGTGAACCGCCGACGGCTGTGGGCCGTGCTTGCCGTCACGGTTGCGCTGCCGCTGTGGTTCGTGCCCGAGCTCGCTGCGCAGGCGGCGGTGAGCGATGCGGAGTTCACCCGTCTGTCGGGGCCGACGCGCTACTCGACGTCGGTGCAGATCGCCGAGGCGTACATGGACTACGCCGACGCGAGCCCGAACGAGCCCCCGGTGGACACCGTCATTCTCGGATCGGGCCTCGACGAGCACGCCGGCTGGGCAGTGCCGGCGCCGATGCTGTCCCGGCTGGAGCGGGCACCGCTGGTGTTCACCCGGCCTGACGACGTGCCGTCGCCGGTAGAGCGGCTCTTGGAGCGCAGAGCCATCCGCAGGGTGATCTTGCTCGGCGGCACCGAGGTGATCTCGGCGTCGGTCGAGCGCGAGCTCACTGCGCTCGGCGTCGAGAGGGTTGAGCGCTTGGGCAGCAACGACGTCCATGTGCATGCGATCGAGGTGGCGGAGTCGTTCGATTCCCGCCCCGGGGAGTTCGGCACCAAGGGCAGCACTGCGCTGCTGGTCACCAGCAATGCGTTCGCAGATGCACTGGCAGCGGGGCCCATGGCCTATCAGGGCGAGTACCCGATTTTGCTGACGCCGCCGGACGGCCTGCACCCGGCCGTGTTCGACTATCTGGTGGCGAGCGACATTTCCCATGTGATCATCGTGGGTGGCACTGCCGCGGTGGGCACCGCGGTGCAGGCGACGCTGTCGGGTCTGGACTTCACGACTGCTCGCGTCGCCGGGAACGACCGCTACGCCACGGCGGTCGCGCTGGCGGAGGTCATGCTCGGCCGAGGCGACCCGCTGCGGCCCTGCTTCGACGGCACCGAAGTGGGCCTGGCCTACGGCGGGCTCTCGCCGGATGCGATCGCCAGCGGGCCGCTACTGGGAGAGCAGTGCGCGCCGCTGCTGCTGAGTGCTGCGGACACGCTGCCGCGCACGGTGGCGTCGTTCCGGCGCTCGCTTGACCGGGTGACCGGCGATGCCGACGACCCGCTCAAAGTCACCGTGTTCGGCGGCACCGCCGTGCTGCCCGCCGAGGTGGTGAGGCAGTTTGTCGAGCAGGCCGTCACGCTGGTGCCGATCGGCGGGCGCATCAGCGTGCGACTCGATCCAGACAGCGAGACGGCCGATGAGTTCACCGTCACCTTCAACGACGACATCGACCGGGCGAAGGCCATGCGAGCGCTCGATGCCAACGTGAGCCTGTTCAGCGTCAACTCCGAACCGGTGCGCGCAGCGTCGTCGGGTCCGTGCACTGCTTCGCCTGCCGACCCCGATGAATGGTGCGGGCGTGTGCGCGTCCGCGGCAACCGCGTGACGGTGACGCTCGATGACGATCACCGGCTTCTCGAAGCCACCGACGTCATCACCGTGGCGGGCAGGCACCGCATCGGCGCCGACAACAGTCTCCGGCCGACGGCCCGATTCTCCTATGTCATCCCTGAGCCCGAAGAACCCGTCGATCGCGACGCTCCCGCGGTCGAGATCATCGCTCCAGTCGGGCACAACCAGATTGCTGTGCTGGTGATCGAGGAGAACCCGTACGAGCCTGCGTTGCTGACGCCTGCCGAGATCGCGGAGCGCATTACCGTCGTGGCAGCTCACGGCACGCGCAAGCCGCTGGTTCCTGACCCCGCCAATCCCGGCCCGAGCTTGGGCGCTGCGGGCACGCGTGCCAAGCACCAGCGCTACCTGTTCACCCTGGAGGAGGAGGACACAACGCTGGAAGCGGGTGACACCATCGCCGTGGCGCAGGGCGTTTTCCTGGACGAGTACGGCCGCACCAGCCGTCGGCATCACCACGTCGTGCCCAAGCGCAGCGTCGATTTCCGCATCGAGGGGATTACCGTCGGCGATGTCGACGCTGGCAACCAAGCTCGTGTGACGCTGAACGACGCTACCCAGCCCGATGCCACGCCGACGGGCACGCTCACGATCGAAGCGCGAAGCGACGGGATTGCGTCGGGTGGTCGCGGCAACGATTGGCGCATCTACGGCGTGGGCTTGCCCGAGACCGACTCCGACTCCGACGCCGAGGAGGTCGACTGCGCAGATCCGGATGAGGAGTGCCTCACCGTCGTGGTGAACCGCACGACGCGCGTTATCGAGTACCGCATCATTGCTGGCGAGCCCACATTCGCCCAGCTTGCCGACGCGCTGGCCGACGACCCGAGCTTCGCCGCCAACTTCACCGTCGAGGAAGCAAACGTGCAGGCAGGCAGCGGAACCATCGGCGGCACGGTGCAGGCCGGCGTGCAGTTCGCGGGAGGCGGCACGGCTGTGGGGATCCGGGTGCGCTTCAGCGACCCCGTCGCAGCATTGCTCAACGCCGAGGACCCTCGCGCACCCCTCGCCACCGATGTCGTCGCGTGCGCGGGCATTCCGCTGGTCGCCGACTTGGTGCCGCGGCTGATCACGGACCGTGACGGCTGCAGGCTCCACTTCGACGCACCCGACCAGGTGATCCATATGACGCTCAACGCGGCGAGCGTTTCCCGGCTGCCTGCACGGGGTGACCTGCTGTTCATCAACGGCAGCGCAGCACGCAGTTACGCGACGCCTGACCATCCCGACGGTCGTCTCAACATCGCTCAGGGATGGCTGTCGATCCGGTACGACCCCAGCGTGCAGGTGGACTGACATGACGCGACCACGACACCGCCAGGTGCGGGCACTTCGCCGAGCTGCAGGCGCTGCGCTGGTGTGCGCAGCGCTGCTGGCCGTCTCGTTGCCGTTCGGCCACGATGCCGCTGGCGCCGCTGCCGCCAGCGTTGAGGTGGAGCGGCTGGCGGGTCCCACCCGCTACGAGACAGCGGTGGAGATTGCCGAGCGCTACCTCGCGGAGAACGACGGCCCCGTCGATGCAGTGATCGTGGCCTCAGGCGCCGACCAGCACGCGCCGTGCGCGCTCTCGGCCGCTCCACTGGCCGCTGCTCGGCGCGCGCCGGTGCTGCTGACCGAGCCCGACCGCCTCACGCTCGCGCCAGCGAGATTCCTGAGAGGCACCCGCTTCAGCGACGTGTTCATCGTGGGCGGCACCGACGCCGTGGAACCAGCAGTGGCTGAGCGGATTCGGACGATCACCGGGTTGACACCTCGCCGGCTGGGCGGCTCGGATTGCGCAGCGACGGCGCTGGCGGTAGCGCGCCACCTGGGCCCTGCAGGAGTTGCCGCTGGTCACGGCCGCACGGCGCTGCTGGCCACCACAACAGCAGCAGCCGACGGCTTGGCGGCCGGACCGGTTGCCTACCGGGGTCGCTTTCCGCTGCTGTTCAGCGACGGCGCAACGCTGGACTCCGACGTGGCTGAGTATCTCGGCCAACACGTCGACCACGTCATCATCCTGGGAGGCACCGCAGCAGTCTCTGCGCGAGTCGAGAACCAGGTCCGCCTGTATGTCGATTCCACCGAGCGCTGGGATGGCGCAGACCGGTATGGCACGGCGCGGCGCGTCGCTCTGGAAGCGCTGGACGCCCAGGGGCCGGTGCCGTGCTTCAACGGCGACGGTGTGGGTCTGGCGACGGGCGTCGGTGCCGCCGATGCCATCGCCAGTGCCCCCCTGCTCGGCGAGCGATGCGATCCGCTGCTGCTCACCGAGCGCTTGCGGCTGCCACGCGCTACGTCGTCGTTGCTGGGGTCCGACGCCCTGGAGGGCGACTCCGCAGGCCGCCTGGGACTGGTGATCTTCGGCGGCACACGAGCCGTGTCCGCTCACACCGAAGCCGAAGCAGTTTCGGTCGCGTCGGACGGCAGTGCCGGCGGCAGCGCACCGGTTGCCACGCAGGTATCGGCCACCGAAGGCGCGTGCCACTGGCGGGTCGAGTTCTCCGAGCCGGTCCGTGCCGCTGACGCCGGGCACACCGACAACTACAGCTTTGGCGGGGCACCCCTGCCCGAACGCCTCGCACAGGTCGTGGTTGCCGACGCACCTGCAACGAGGTGGGCGGTGATCCTGCTGGCAGGCGCGAGCCCATACGACACCGCGTCGGTGCCGATCGGCTGTGAGACGCCGGTCGCAGTGCGGGACCGGCTGGAAGTCAACGCCGGCACCATTCGCTCGGCCGATCGGGCTGCCCGCAACGAGGGCGCGGAGCTGATCGTGCGCGCCGACACCGGGCGGCCACGCCTCAGGGTGCTCGCGGCCCCAGGGGGCGACACGGTCTGGGTGCGCTCCGATGAGGCCCTCACGGACGGCACCATCACCGTCACCTTGACGCGCGGGCGCAGCCGCCTGACCCAGACCGCCAGCGTGAGACGAGGCGACACCGGGTTTCTGGTCAGGTTCGGCTTCCCCGAACACGACAGCTACAACTCGAACAGCCTGCCGTTCACCCAGCCTCCCTGGCTGGCGCCCCGCGACAAGATCACGCTGCCTGCCGGCAAGCTGCGCGACCGCGCCGGCAACACCAACTCCGCAGTCACGCACACCGTCGCCGCCGACACCACCCCGCCGCACGTCAGCCGCATCTCGCTGAGCCGTCCTGTGCTGGGCGCTGACGGCTCGGCCACGGTCGACATCGCGGTGCACTGGTCCGAACCGGTGCAGGGATGCGGCATCGGACCCGCAGATCACACCGTCGATTTCGGCAAGCTGCAGATCGACGGCGACGGCGACGGGTTCGCTGACTACTCCCTTGACGGTGCCGGCACGGCCACCGCAGGCATCAGCCTGGTCGACGCGCCCGACGCCAATGTGTGGACCCGTGCGGGCACTGCCGCGTGCGACCAGTCATGGCCCGAATCGGATGGCACGCTGGTCGCCCGGCTGTCTGCACCCTCGGCGGCCATGCTGCCGTCGGCCAGCTCGAAGCTGATTGCACGAGCTGGTGCTGTCCATGACTTTGCCGGCAACGCCAACCAGGCACACTCGGCGGCCCTCAGACAGCAGGCACTCGACGCTCGCTGACCGGCCCGCGTAACTCTTGGCGAAGCCAAAATGTGACGGCAAGGGTTTGAGAGGGGTGCTGTAGCATCGGCTGTATTGGAGGTCCCGCACCTCCCGGTATTGCCATGGCTTTGCGACTTGAAGATCGAGATCTGGTCCTTGCGTACCAGGCTGGCGACGATGAAGCGTTCGCCGAGCTGGTGCGTGAGTACCGGCCGCAGCTGCTCGGTCACGCGCGCCGCCGTTTGGGCTGCCCCGAGGCGGCCGAAGACGCTGTCCAGGAAGCGCTGGTGCGGGCCCTGCGGGCCATGCCGCGCTTCAACGGGAACTACCGGGTGGGCCCCTGGCTGCACCGGATCCTCTCCAACGTCTGCAGCGACGAAGGCAACCGCCAGCGGCGCGCGAATGAGAAGACCGAGCGCTGGGCGTCGAACGACCGCGCCCTGAATCCGCCGCCGAACACCGAAGCTGAGCTGGGTCTCGACATCGACGACTCCGAGCTGCTCGACGCCATCGACAACCTGTCTGAGCAATACCGCGAGGCGCTGATGCTGCGTTTCGTGGACGAGCTGTCCTACGAAGAGGTGGCGCGGGTCTCCGGGGTGTCCGAGGAGAACGCCCGGGCGCGGGTGTCCCGTGCCCGCAACGCGGTGCGCGCTGCGCTGAAGCTGGCGGCGGCCGCGCCGGTGGCACTCATCGGGCTGCTGCGCCGCGGTGAGCGTGCCGCTGCAGCCGTGACTAGCCAGTCCTCTCCCGGTGCCGGCCGTGCTGCGCTGAATTCGGCGATGCCGATGCTGACCGAGGCCGCACCGATGGCCTCGCGTGCGGCTGCTGCGACCGCGAATGCCGCGACCGTCGGCGTGCCGGTGATGGCGAAGGCCGCAGTCGGCTTCGGGCTGGCGACCGCAGTGATCGCCCCGACAGTCGATTCGCCGGTGCACCGGGCGGCCGACCGGGTTTTGCCGGCCTCGGTGATGGAGGCGCTGACGCCGTTCGCTGTCGACACTCCGTCGCCCGACGCACCGGTAGTGGTGCCTGCCCTGCCGAGCGCCGAGGGCGTTGCCGCACGATCCAACACGGCGCCGGCGATCGCGGAGCCGGTGACTGCTTCAGCACCAAGCGAGGCAGGCGTCGATGCAGCGACTGCGCCGAGCGATGATGCCTCCGCAGCCGCCGCCGCGTCGGCCCCCGCGGCATCGGCAGTCGCCTCCACGGTCGACCCCGACAAGGCGGAAGAGATCGAGCAGACCGTCGCCGTGGCAGCGCCGACGGTGACAACGACGACATCAGGGTCCATCGACGGCGGCGAGCTCGCGTTTGCCGCTGCGGGTGCTGATCGCTTCGATGTGAGCGGCATGCTCACCATGACCGTCACCACGACCACCACCACGGTGGACGGCGACGTGACCACCGAGGATGTCACGACGGCCACCGAGTCGGTGAACGTGATCGCGCCCAGCAGCGCATCGCTGTCCGTGGCCGATCCGTCCGATCCCGAGGCACAGCAGCGGTTCAGCGCTCTACTGGTGCTCGACGCCGGCGACGGTCAGCAAGTCGAGATGCGCTTGGCGGCACGAGGTGCGATGGCGGATGGATCACTGCCGCTCGAGGGTCTGTTCACGGCGACGCAGAGCGACGCTTTGCCGTTGGCTGAACGGGGATCGATGACGGGCACGCTGGTGTTCGCCGATGACGGCGCACCGCAGTCGCTCACGCTTACGCTCGGTCCGTGATTCCCCGGCGTCGGGTGTTCCCGGCGCAGCCTCGACGCACTGCGCTGCGCGCTGCCATTGCGGCGCTCCTGTTCTTCGGGGGTGTCCTGGTGAGCGCGTCGGCCGGCGCTGCCGAACCCACGTCGGTGCCCGCCGGTCCGGTCGCGCCCACGCAATGGCCCAGTTCGTTCCTGGCCGCACCCCAGATCGAAGGCTGGCCGAACGCGCTGCGCATCTCGGGCTGGGACCGCTACCAGACCTCCCTGGCGACGGCGTTGATGCTGCGCGGCCAGGGCGGCTTTCCCTTCGAGACGCCCGACCCCTCCTCGGGTGGCGTGCGCAGCCTGAGCCAGGCCCGGGGCTGGTGGGGCGTGGGCGTGTGCCCGAAGGCGATCATTGTCGTGGCCGGGGACTCGCCCGCCGATGCCCTGGCGGCGTCGTCGCTGTCCGATCCCACCGGCCGATCCAGCGAGCCCTACCTGCAGCGGTCGTCTGCAGCCGACCCGCTCTTCGATCCGCCCGGCGGGTTCGCCCGCGTTGACACCTTCGCCGCACCCATCCTGCTGACGCCGTCCGCCCGCGACGGGGCCACGGCGCTCGCCGTGCCCGTGCGGCTCGCGGCGCAGGATCTGCGCTCGGGCGGGTGCAAGACGGCGAGGCAAGCGATCATCGTCGGCGGCACCGCCGCCGTCGCCCCCGAGGTCGAGGCCGAGCTGGTCTCCATCGGCTACACCGAGGTGTTCCGTGTCGGCGGGGCGAACCGCTTCGGCACGGCAGCGGCAGTGGCAACGGCGCTGGGCACAGCTCCCGTGCCCCCAGACGCCAAGGGCTGTGCTGATCCCTCGGCCGCCGATGGCACCGCCACGATGGGGTTCTGGGCCAATTCGGTGGTGGAGTGGCGGGAGAACCCCGAAGAGTGCCGCCTGCTCGGCCGCACGGTGGTGCTGACCGACGGCATCGACGGCATCGACGCGATTGCGGCGGGGTGGTGGACGGGCTACTGGCAGGTGCCGGTCCTGCTGCACAACGGCACCGACGAGCTGCCGACCGAGACGGCGACGGCGCTGAGCCTGCTCGATGTCGAGAACATCGTGGTGCTCGGCGGCTTGGAGCGGCTCTCGCAGCCGGCCATCCGGTCCGCCGCTCGACTTGCGCGGGCGAACACGGTGAGGGTTGCCGGCGCAGACCGGTACGCCACCAGCGTGGCCATGGCCCAACACTTCGGCGGCTGGTGGCCCAGCGGTTCGGGCCACGATTTTGCTTCCTCGATGGTGTGCTTGGTGGCGTCGTCGGACAGCGGCCGCAAGCAGCGGGGCTGGGCTGACGCGCTCAGCGCCGGCCCGTGGTGCGGAGCGGCGACGGCGGCCACGTCGACCGGTGCGCCGGCGCGGTTGCTGCCGCCGGTGGATGTGTCTCAGCCGGCGGCCGTGCCGAAGCCCGATCCGGAGATGCCCCAGCGACCCACCCGCGTTGCGGTGCCCATGCTGCTGGTGCCCGCTGGCGCAGATCGCCTGCCCGACCCGGTGGCCGCGTTCCTGCTTGACGCGTTTGCTGCGCCAGAGGCGTGCGAGAGCCAGTCCGACCCGGTGGCGTATGCCAAGGCGTTGGCCAGCGGGGTGTGCCCGACCCCGGGATTCGCCGTGGCGTTCGGCGGGGAGGGTGTGATCACGCCCAGCCTGCTCGGCGAAGTGTCCGCCGCACTGGCGGGCAGCCTGATCGCCGAAGAGCGGATTGCGCCGATGTTGGTGGGCACCCAGACGCCCGACCCGTTCTCGCCCTATGGCGTGCAGGCAACGCCGGGAGTCGACTTCGGCGTCGGTGCATTCGCCACGACGATGGCGATGTCGCCGGTGTTCCACAGCGACGACGACATCGGAGTGCAGATGTGCCTGCCGCGCGGCACCTACAGCGATGCTCGCTGGCTGGTGGCCGAAGCCCAGGGCACCAGCGCCATCGTGGAGGTGCCCAAGCAGGGATGGCACCGTGCGGACGCCGATGGCGTCGCCCGTTCTGCCGGCCGGGGCGCACCGGCGTGTGTGGGCATCGGCGCTGCTGAGGCGGTGAGTGCGCCCTTGGTGGCACGCGGCGTCGGCCCCAGCGGTGCCGCCACCGATTCGCTGCTGCTCATCGCCGACACGGGCCAACGCTTCGCGCTCACCGGTCCGATCGATGCCAATGAGCCGTCCACCATCGGCACGCCCAGCGAGCTCGACCCGCCCGCCGGTGGCCACACCCGGTGGCTGTTCCAGACAGGGGCCGTGACCGACCGGGCGATGCTCGGCACACGCGCCGAGTCCATCGTGGACACCCGCATCGTGCTGCACCTGTACCGGGGCACAGCACCACCGGCGTCGAGCACGCCCAACGGCGTGCCCGACACGTTCACTGCAACGTGGCACATTCGCACCGAGCGCGGCACGCTCATCGGGTCTGCCCAGGGCGAGGCGATGCTGAGCGCCGGGGTGTGGCACCTGCGTGGCGCAACGGTGCTGACGTCGGGCACGTGGGCCTCGCTGGTCTACGGACCGCCGTCGCCGGCCGTCAGCGACGAGGAGCCGCCCCCGATGCGCCAGGTGGGCGTGCCGTTCGACCCCCTGCGCGCCGGCACATCCGACGCCTACGGCGCCGGCGGCTTCACGGCGACGCTGACGGTGAACTCGGCCGGCACCGCCGACGACAAGCTCTCCTGGCATCCAGAAGCCTTCATCAACAAGCCGCTGCCACCGTCTGGCTAAGGCCTCCGGGAGCAACGACTCTGGAGATTGCCATCGTGCCAACTCAGGAATGCCTCCCGCAGTCCTACGCTTGTCTCGGGAGACGACGGGATCTCAAGAATTCTGTGTGGCAGCGATGAACATGGGCGGTAGCGAGAGGCTGCTGGAGATACTGCGAACGAAGGGGCTCACGGAGCTTCCTCAGCCAGTCCAGCTTGCCTCGGGCAACTACTCCCGTTACTTCATCGACGGCAAGGTGGCGCTGGGTGCCGGGCGTGACCTGCGGCTGGCTGCTGAGGCCATCACCGAGCGGGTGATCGGTGCCGAGGTCGAATTCGACGCCGTCGGCGGCCTGACCCTGGGGGCCGACGCACTGTGCGCTGCCATCGCGGTGGTGAGCGGTGCGAGCTGGTTCATCGTGCGCAAGGAAGCCAAAGGCCGCGGCACCAACCGGCTGGTCGAGGGCACCCGCATCGGCGAAAGCCACCGGGTGCTGCTGATCGACGATGTGGTGACCACCGGCGGGTCGATCCTGAAGGCCTACGAGAACGTCCGGGCAACCGGGGCGCAGGTGGTGGCCGCGGTCACGCTGGCCGATCGGGGCGACGACGCCCGCCGCTCCTTCGACGATCTCGGCGTGCCCTACTTCCCGATGGCCACCTACGAGGACATGGGCATCCCCGCCATTGGCACCGAGACCGCCAGCACCGCCTCCGCGGACTGACAGACGCCGCAACAGCCGTCAATAGCGAGCGCTATCCGCGCGATAGTACTCGTTATGTTTGCGAGAATGCGTCGGCTCGGTATCGGCTTGATGGCCGCGCTGGTCGCGATCAGCGGTGTGCTGGTGCTTCCGGCTGCCGCGGCGGGTGCCGCTGAGGACGACGGCTCGGGTGTGTCGGTGATCCGCTATGGCGGCGCCGACAGGTATGAGACGTCGCTGCAGGTTGCCGAGGCGGTGGCCGCCGAGGCCGGAGGCTCGCTGTCATCGGTGGTGCTGGTGTCTGGTCGGCGGTGGACTGATGCTGTCGTTGCAGCGCCGGTGGCGGGCGCGCTGGGTGCGCCGGTGCTGATGGCCCCGCCCGACGAGCTGCGGGCCGATGCGCTGCAGTTTCTGCAGCGAGTGGGTGTGTCGAGCGCGGTGGTGGTGGGGCCCGATGCGAGCGGCGGCGGGCACGGCCCAGGGCGCGGCGTGGGCGCCGGGGTGCTCGCAGCGCTCGAGGCGGCCGGCATCTCAGCGGTACGTGTGGCGGGCGATGACCGTTTCGGCACGGGCGTGGCTGCTGTTGAGCGGGTCACGCCTGGAGCGATGGGCGGTCTGGGCCGCACCGTCATCGTGGCCAGCGGCGAGGTGTTCGCCGATGCGCTGGTGGCCGGCCCGTACGCTGCCCGCGGCAGCCATCCGGTGCTGCTGACCCCGCCCGGCGAGCTGCACGCCGGGGTGGCCGCCTACCTGGGCGGCGCCGAGATCTCCCATGTTGTGCTGATGGGCGGCACTGCAGCGCTCAGCGAAGCCGTCGAGCGGTCCGTCAAGGACTTGGGCATCGATGTGACCCGTGTGGCGGGCAGCACTCGCTATGACACCGCGGTCAAGGCAGCCGAACTGGTGACGGGCCGCTACGCCGACGCTGCGGGCGAGCCGTGCTTTGCCACCAGCACCATCGGCGTGGCCCGGGCTCGTGTGCCGTTCGACTCGTTCAGCGCTGCGCCGCTGCTGGGCAGGCTGTGCGCCCCGCTGGTGCTCGCCGACCCCGGCAAGATTCCCGCCGACACCGCAGGCTTCCTCGACGCTGCCCGCGAACAGCACGACGTCGTGGCTCTGCGGGTGTTCGGCGGCGACGCGGCCGTGTCGCAGGCCGCCATCGACGCCTACCGCGCCGGAGAGGAACCCGACGACGGCACGGCCACCGGCGACGAGGCAGATAGCGATGAGCCCAGCACTGCCCCCGGCGTCCTGCCCGCAGGCACCTGCGGCGGCGCCATCGACGACGAGCCGGTGCAGCTCGTGCCCTCGACCGATGCCAGGGATGCCGCATGGTCGCCCGACTGCTCCGAGCTCGTCTACTCCCAGGACGGCTCGCTGTGGACGGTGAGCAACGACGGCATCTTCGCGCGGGAGCTGGTCCGCCGTGACGGCAACCACCTGCACTCCCCGGCGTGGTCGCCCGACGGCACCCGGGTTGCCTACGTGCGAGACCACCGCAACGACGACGGACACTGGTTGTCGCATATCTGGACCGTCAACATCGACGGCGGCCTCAACAGCCAGCGCACCGAAGGCGACGTCGTCGACCGTTGGCCCGCCTGGTCGCCCGACAGCAGCGAGATCGCGTTCGAGCGCCTGACCGGCAGCGGCCGCGACGAGCATGGCCAGCTGATCGACGCCGACCGTCACATCGTCGTGATGACGTCGTCCGGCGACCAGCCGCGAGCGCTCAACGAGGGTGGCCGGTGGGAGCAGTCCCCGGCGTGGTCGCCCGACGGGACACAGCTTGCCTATGAGGCCGATGGCTATGTGGTGGTGTCGGAGCCCGACGGCAGCAACCCCCGCCGCTTGCACGCAGGTGTGTACGTCTACGGCGGCCTGTCCTGGTCGCCCGACGGGCAGCGCATCGCCTTCACGCGCGGCGACGGAACCGCGACGTCCATCGTCATCGCCGATATCGACGGCATCGCCGAAGAGACCGTCTTCGACGAGGGCCTCCGCGCCCTCAACCCACGCTGGTCGCCCGACGGGCAGCGCATCGCCTTCCGCACCATCGACGACGAGGACAAGTACCGCGTCTATGTGGTGGGCGCAAGCGGCGAACCACCTCCCATCGCCGCGGACTGCAGGCCGGCTGGCACGCAGCGCGGCACCACAGCAGGGTTCCCGCTGCCCGACTGGGCACCCTCGGCAAGGGGCACGCTGCGGGTGGCGGTGCTGTTCGTGGACTTCCCCGACGCGCAAGCCGCCCACACCACCCAGCAGGAGGCTGCGCGGAGCTTGGAATGGGCCGAGGAGTACCTGGAGAAGTCCAGTTACCGCAAGCTTGACCTCGAATGGGTGCCCCACCACCAGTGGCTGCGAACGCCTGAGGGCTACCAGCACTACCTCGGAGTGAGCGCTATCGGCACGCCGGGAGTCGCCGCAAGCCATGAGCGGGGAGAGGCGTTCTATCAGGATGTGCTCCAGCTCGCCGACGACGACGTGGACTTCAGTGGCGTTCACAGCGTCGCTGTGATCCTGCCCAGCACCCACTTCGGCGGCGGTGTTGCCGGTGGTTCGATTGAGGCTGACGGCCAGACGCTGCCCGCGCACCTGGTTGGCGTCTTTCCGAAGGACGAGCCGGGCGAACTCCGCGACTGGGGCGCCACCGCAGTCCACGAGCTGGCTCACAATCTCGGCCTGCTGGACATGTACCCCTACGACGGCAGCGTCCGCGAGCGGCCTGATGCGCCCGACCGGCAGGAGTGGATATCGATCGACTTCGGCCGCATGGGGCTCAGCGCGTAATTCCTCGCAGCCGAGGAGGACGAACGGCTGCAGCGCCGAGGTCGCCGGGCCGACGGCAGCACCTGGACCGACTATGTCCACAGGTCCCGTGCTGCGCAGGAGATGCTGGCGTGGAGCCGCTGGCAGCTCGGCTGGCTGCATGAGCGCCAGGCGGCCTGTGTCATTGACGACGAGGCCACCGTCACGCTGGCACCGATCGCGCGTACCGGTGGCGCGGTCGCCATGGCCGCGGTGCCGATCGATCATCGCCGAGTCATCGTGATCGAGAGCCGCCGCAGAATCGGCTATGACCGCGACACCACCTACACCTGGCCCGACGGGGGATCCGCGAGATGGCGTGCGCTGCTCGAAGAGGGTGTGCTCGTGTACACCGTCGACACCATCGTCGGCAGCGGCCAGTTGCCAGTCAAGATCGCAGGCGACGCCGGCAACGGCCAAGTCGAGGACTATCCCGTGCTGCAACCGGGCGAATCGGCCACCGTCTTCGGCTACACCATCACGGTCACCGCGGATGACGGCGACACCCATACGGTCTCCATCACCCGCAGCAGCTAGCGGCGGCACGTTCGACGCTTGCGGAGAACTGCATCTGGACTAGGAGGCCCGCGAACACCGCCTGATAGCCGACATTATGTTGCCGGGGATGCGTCGTGTCGGTATCGCCTTGCTGGCCGCGCTCAGCGCTGTGCTGGCGCTTGCGGCCACTCCGGCGGCGGCTGCTGAACATGACGTCGCAGTCGACGTCGCGGACGACGCCGATGATGACGGCTCAGGCGACGGCGCCGACGTCTCGCGCGTCCGTTACGGCGGCCCGGATCGGTACGCCACGTCACTGCTGATCGCTGAGGCGTTCGCAGAGGAGGCAGGCGGCTCATTGGAGTGGCTTGTGCTGGTGTCGGGGGAGCGCTGGACCGATGCCGTGGTGGCCGCGCCGGTGGCAGGAGCGTTGGGGGCACCGGTGCTGATGACCCCGCCGGGCGAGCTGCGGGCCGATGCTCGTGCGTTCGTGCAGCGGGTCGGGATTTCCAAGGCGCTGGTGATCGGCCCCGAACAAGCAGGCGGCGATCACGGGCCTGGCCGCGGCGTCGGCGTCGGGGTGCTCGCGGCCCTCGACGAAGCCGGCGTGTCGGCCGAGCGCGTTGCGGGCGACAACCGGTACCGCACCGGGGTCGCCGCAGCCCGTCGAGTCACCCCGGGCGTGATGGGCGACAAGGGCAGCACCGCCATCGTGGCCAGCGGCGAGGTATTCGCCGATGCGCTGGTGCCAGGGCCGTTTGCCGCCCGCGGCAGCCATTCAGTGCTGCTCACCCCGCCCGGCGAGCTGCACGCCGGGGTGGCCGGCTACCTGGGCGACGCCGAGATCTCCCATGTGGTGCTGATGGGCGGCACTGCAGCGCTCAGCGACGTCGTCGAGCAGTCCGTCAAGGACCTGGGCATCGACGTGACCCGCGTGGCGGGCAGCACTCGCTACGACACCGCGGTCAAGGCCGCCGAACTGGTGACGGACCGTTACACCGACGCTGCGGGCGAGCCGTGCTTTGCCACCAGCACCATCGGCCTGGCCCGAGCCCGCGTGCCGTTCGACTCCTTCAGCGCAGCACCGCTGCTGGCGCGCCTCTGCGCCCCGCTCGTGCTCGCAGACCCCAAACAGATCCCGCCCGACACGGCCGGCTACCTCGATGCGGCGCGTCAGGCCCACGACAGCATCGAGTTGCACGTCTTCGGCGGCGACGCGGCCGTGTCGCAGGCCGCCATCGACGCCTACGTCACCGGCGAAGCCACGGCCGAACAAGCCGAAGACGACGAGGAAGCAGCCGAAGAGCAAGAGGCTGATCCCAGCATCGTTCCCCCCGGCACCTGCGGCGGCTCCATCAACGACGAGCCCCGCCAACTCATCTCAGCCGCTAATGCCGAAGATCCCGCCTGGTCGCCCGACTGCAGCCAGCTCGTCTACACCCAAGGCGGCGCCATCTGGCTCGTCAACAATGACGGCACCGACCGGCGCCGCCTCGTTCCCTCCAACGGTGGCTACCAGGCCTATGCCGTGTGGTCGCCGCTCGGCGACCGGATCGCCTACGCACGCGGGTACCAGGACGGCGACCACTGGGATTCCCACATCTGGACTGTCAACGTGGACGGCAGCCACAACAACCAGCGCACCGAAGGCGACGTCGTGGACCGCTGGCCCACCTGGTCGCCCGACGGCAAGAAGATCGCGTTCGAGCGAATGGCCGGCGGCGGCCGCGACGCCGAAGGCCAGCGGCTGGACAGCGACCGTCACATCGTGGTGATGTCGTCGTACGGCAACAAGCCGAGGGCCCTCAATACGGGGGGTGCTTGGGAGTACTCGCCCGCGTGGTCGCCTGACGGCACGCAGCTCGCCTACGTGGCTGGCGGGGCCTTGTGGCTGTCCGACAGCGACGGCAGCGACGCACAGCGAGTGCAATTCGGCGTGTACTTCAACTCCGGAGTGTCATGGTCGCCCGACGGCCAGCGGCTCGCCTTCGTCCGTGGAGACCGCTCGCACACTCAGCTCGTCATCGCTGACATTGACGGTTTCAACGAAGAGGTCGTGTTCGAGTTCGAAGGCCGGGCCCTCGCGCCCCGCTGGTCACCCGACGGGCAGCTCATCGCCTTCCACACGATCGATGCAGACGGCAAGCATCGGGCGTACGTGTCGGGCGCCAGCGGCGAGAAGGTCCTCGATGGAGCGTCACAGTGCCGGCCGCAGGGCATCACCGCCACCACCGCTGGATTCCCGTTGCCACGCTGGGCTGCACCTTCGGACGGCACGCTGAAGGTGGCGGTGCTGTTCATGGACTTTCCCGACGCCGAAGCCGGCCACACCACCGAGGACGAGGCTGCGCAGGGACTGCCCTACGTGGAGGACTACCTCGAGTCGGTCAGCTACGGCCAACTCGACGTCGAATTCGTCCCGCATCACGTCTGGCTGCGTTCCGAGCGGCCCTTCGGCAGTTTCGTCAGCACCAATCAGCTGCACAACCAAGCGGTGACATCTGGCGCCATCATCCACGCAGTCGAGCTCGCTGCGCCGGACTTCGACTTCGCGGACATCGACACCGTCATGGTCGTGCTTGCCGGCAACCACTTCGGTGGCGGGGGATTCGCCCATCCTTCCATCAGCACGTCAGTCGGCACCTGGCCCTCGTCGCTCGTCAACAGCGCACATCTCGGCGCCGAGCGTGAGCCCTACACGTGGGGATCGGTCGCATCGCACGAGCTCACCCACAACCTCGGCTTGGCAGACCTCTACCCCTATGACAGCGGTGTGCATGCGCGCCCGGACGCGCCCAGCGGGCGGGCGTGGATTGCCTCGGAGTGGGGCCGCATGAACATGTGGGCGTACTTTCTTGCTGACGAGGACGATCCCCGTCTGGCCCACGATTGGCAATACCCCGACGGCTACGCCTCGACGGCGTACAGACGCCACTTGCGCATCGAGGAAATGCTGGCATGGAGTCGGTGGCAGCTCGGCTGGCTGAGCGAGTCGCAGGTCAGCTGCCTCAACGAACCAGCAACCGGCGAGACCGAAGCGATCACGGTGACGCTGTCGCCGGTCGCACAGCCAGGCGACGGCACTGCCATGGCTGTCGTTCCGCTCAACAACCGGGAGATGATCGTGGTCGAGAGCCGGCGCAAGCTGGGCTACGACGCGCCACGCTCCTTCCAGGCGGACGACACCGGTGCCAGCACCAGCTTCCCGCGGCTCATCACCGAAGGTGTGCTGGTGTACACCGTCGACAGCCTGCTAGCGACGGGGCGGCTGCCCCTACGGGTGGCAGGAGACAGCGGCAACGGCCAGGTAGGCGACTTTCCCGTGCTGGAAGTGGGCGAGTCGGTGACTGTTGAGGGTTACACCATCACGGTCACCGCGGATGACGACGACACCCACACGGTGTCCATCACCCGCTCCCAGTAGCCCCGAAGCGCGGCACCGGAGCGTCTCACCGCTTCCCGACGCCTGAACTCGGTTGGTGCGGCGGCCTGCCGGAGCGATCAGACGCCGATGAGCTGGGCTGTCTCGGGATGCTGCGCGGCGAGTCCGCGATCGAGGGTCACCAACTGACCGCCGAAGTGTCGTGCCAGTGCAGCGAGATAGGCGTCGGTGACCTGGCGGTGTCCGATCACACCGGCGAGCACCATTGCGTCGAATCCGATCTCGTCGGCCCAGAAGGCGTGCTGGGGCAGTGACTGAATGTGCCTCAACGCGCCGAGTGCGTCGCGCGGGCCGACGCCCTCCCGAATGAGGAATCTCAGCAGGGCGCCTTGGGTGATCGGACAGGTAGCCAGTTCATCGGTGTGGCTTTCGAACCACGCTCGCGCCTGGCGATGATGCACATGGTCTTCGACGGTCAGGGCAATGAGGACGTTGGCGTCGGCTAGAGCTGCCGTCACTCGTCCTCCAGCGACCTGACGTCTTCGGCGGTGACGACGCGGCCGATCTGGATGGTGGGCAGCCCGCCGGCTGGCGCCGGAACCGTTGATTCGCCGGCGGGGCCGAGCGCGAGACGGATCAGCTCACAGACCACCTGACTCAGCGACTTGCGCTGCTGGTGGGCCATCTCTCGGGCGACAGCGTGCAGATCCTCCGGCAGATCGATCGTGGTCCGCATCACTGCATCATATCATCATGATGCAGCACGCCCGATCACGCCAATGTCACGCCAGCTGGACGCCGGATCGGTCAGGCGTTCTTGATGAGGAGGCCGCCGTCTACGGGGAGCACGGCGCCGGTCATGTATTGGCTGGCGGGCAGGCAGAAGTTGAGGGTGCCGTGGGCCACTTCCTCGGGCTCGGCGTAGCGGCCCAGGGCGGTGCGGCGCTTGGCGAAGATCGTCTTGTGCTCCTCGGAGATCTCCGCCGTCATGGCGGTGCGGATCGGGCCGGGGCAGATGCAGTTGACCGTGATGCCCTCACGGCCCAGCTCCACTGCCAGCGATTTGGTGAGCCCGATCACGCCGTGCTTGGCTGCCGTGTAGGGCGAACCGAACTTGGTGGCACCCCAGCCCTCGGTGGAGGCGATGTTCACGATGCGGGCAGCGTCGGACTGGCGCAGGTGCGGCAGCGCTGCCCGCACCGTGTAGGTGTGGGCGGTTAGCAGCACCTCGAGCGAGATGGCCCAGTTGTCCTCGTAGCCCTCGTCGTCGATCGGCGAGAACCGTGAGATGCCGGCGTTGTTGATGAGATGGTCGATGCCGCCGAAACGCTCGGCTGCCTCGTTCGTGACCTGGTTGACGCGGTCGCGGTTGGCCACGTCCATCGTCCAGCCCGCGGCCGAGCCGCCAGCGTCGTTGATCTCGGCCACCACGGCGTCCACCTCGGCCTGGCCCAGGTCGGTGACCGCCACGTGCGCGCCCTCGTCGGCGAACAGGTGCGCCGTTGCCCGGCCCTGGCCCATGCCCGCACCGGTGATCAGCGCCACCCGCCCCTCGATCGACCGGTTCAATGTCGACAGTCGCTTCGTCGTCCCCACAGCATTCCTCCGTTGCTCTCCGCACACCGCGCACGGCCTGCAGCCGCGCTCAACGTAGTTGCAGACGGGGACCGAAGCCCGCGGAGCTACCCGCCGGCGCGTAGCGCGCGGTGGTGCCGTGGCCGCTACACGAAACTGGGATCGAGATACGAGTCGACTAACTCGGCTACGGCCTCGTGATCTCCAGCGATGACGGCCTCCGATGGTGTTCGGCCATCCAGTTCTGCTTTGCTCGTCGACCACCATTCGCGGGAGTAGTTCTCTCCCATCACATGGTGGAGTTTCCGCAGAGTGTTGAGCACGGAGAGCACGATCTGAGTGTTCTCGGCACTTGCGTAACCCCAGTGTGATGTCGTCATGTCACGAACTCCTTTCAACAGTGCATCTCTTGCACGTCGCTCAGCAGAGCGTAGGCAGCATGATCTCGTCCCCAGATGACCGGCGCGGTCTCCTCAACGGGCCCGCCAATTGCACGCTCCTTGAGCTCGCATAGGAGGAGATGTTGGGAATGTCACCGAACGGCGACATTCGTTGGTTGTCCGCGTACGTGAACAAGCCGAAGATGTCGCCGTACGCAGACACTTGTCGATTGTCCACGTACGGATACAAGAATTTGATGCGGCGGCGTATGAGGAGGTTGCAGGGCTTGCGGTCCTGGCGGCTCTGCTCAGCCGGTTTGCCAGGCGGTGCCGCCGTCGATCTTGAGCACTGAGCCGGTGGTGTAGCTCGACGCCTCCGAGGCGAAGTAGAGCGCGGCGCCCACCACCTCGTCGGCCTCGCCGCCGCGGCCCAGCGCAATCTCGTTCTCGGCGCGCTCGTTGAAGGCGTCCATGTCCCACGCCTTGGAGATGTCGGTGAGGAACGGACCGGGCATGATGCAGTTCACCCGCACGCGGGGCGCGTACTCGCGGGCGAACGACTGCGTGATGGCGTGGATGCCCGCCTTGGCCGCTCCGTAGGCCGTCTCGTTCGGGGAGGGCGCCACGGCTGCCACCGAGCTCACGTTGATGATGGAGCCGCCGCCGGCGTCGTACATGCGCTTGCCGAACGCGGCCGAGGCCCGGAACGGCCCCTTCAGGTTCACGTCGATGACCTTGTCGAACAGCGCCTCGGACACCTCGTACAGCGACGGGTACAGCGGCGACAGCCCGGCGTTGTTCACCAGCACCTCGCAGTGCCCGAACTCGTCGTAGACGCGCTCGCACAGAGCATCGTTCTGGTCCCAGTAGCCCACGTGGCACTCCACCGCCAACGCCCGCTGGCCGGTCTCGGACTCGACCTCGGCCGCCAGCGCCTCGCAGTTGTCGAGCTTGCGCGAGGCGATCACCACATCGGCGCCGGCACGGGCGAACGCCAGCACCATCTCCCGCCCCAGTCCGCGTGAGCCGCCGGTGACCACCGCCACCCGACCCGACAGGTCGAACAGCGCAGCGTTCGACTCGCCAGCCATCTCAGCGGCTCCAGGAGTTCCAGCTCATCACCGAGTCGAGATCGGTCCGGGTGGCCAGCTTGAAGTCGGTGCCCACCGTGTAAGCCACCGGGCTCAGCGCGTACTGGCGCACCGTGTCGTAGGGGATGCCCAAGATCTCGGCGGCTTCCTTTTCGTAGCCGAGGTGCAGGGTGGTCCAGCAGGTGCCGAGGCCTCGCTCGCGGGCGGCCAGCATGAAGCTCCACGCTGCGGGGATGATCGAGCCGGCCTGGCCCACCATCATGCGGGCGTCGTCGGTGCGGCCGGCGATGCAGGGCAGGAACAGCACCGGGCTGCGATGCATGTTCTCCGACAAGAACTCTGCCGACGAGGTCACCCGCTCCTGCTGCGCCTCTCGCTGGGCGCCCAGGCCCGAGCCGACCCTGCCGGCGTACACGGGGCTGTTGCGGTAGGCGTCGAAGCCCTGCTTGTACAGCGCCGAGATGGCCTCGATCTTGTCGCGCTCGGTGACGAACACGAAGTGCCAGCCCTGCATGTTCGAACCCGTTGGCGCCTGCACGGCGATCTCGACGCATTCGCGCAGCACCGATTCGGGCACCGGCCGGTCGAAGTCGAGCCGCTTGCGCACTGCCCGGGTGGTCTGCAGCACCTCGTCGGCCGACAGACCCAGTTTCAGTCCAGATTCACTCATGGCGCAGGAGCGTAACCCGCGACCGCTGCGGAGGCGGCAGGACCCTCAGCGGAGGAATTTGCTGGTGGTGTTGTCGGCCAGGATGCGACCGCTGGTCTGGCAGCCGGCACAGTAGTTGACCGAGTAGTCGCGGTATTCGACGGCCCGCACCACGTCGCCGCAGACCGGGCACGGTTGGCCGGTGCGGGCATGCACCGCCGAGGGGCGCTCGGCTGAGCGGCTCATCTGGGTGAGCTTGCGCTCGGCGGCCAGCGATTCGTCGACGACGGTGCCGATGGCGGCCACCACGGCTTCGACGCCGGCGGCGTCCATGCGGCCAGTGGGCGCGAACGGCGACAGCTTCGCTCGGTGGCAGATCTCGTTGGCCAGCCGCCGGCCGAGCCCCGAGATCACGCGCTGGTCGCGCAGGAAGTTGTGCAGACGGGCCGGATGCGCCGCCATCAGCTCGGCCATGGCTGCTGCGTCGACGTCGGTGGCTTCGGGCCCCAGCCCGGCCAGCGGCTCGGCGGTTGCCGGATCGCCCGCCAGCACCCACACGCCGGCCCGTTTCTGCGTGCCCGGCTCGGTGAGCATCAGCCCCAGCCCGCTCTCGAACTCAAACCGGGCCAGCCCATCACGGGGCCGGCGCGGCCGCTTCGCCCCGGGCTCCAGCACCCGCAGCCGACCGCCCTGCATCAAGTGCACCACGAACGTCAGCCCATCGGCGCCGCACTCCGTGTCGCCTGCGCTCGAATCGCTGGTTGCCGACTCGCCCGTGCTGCCGGCCGTTGTTCCGCCGTGGTCGTCGACGTCACCTTGCGACGGGGGAGCGAACCGCAGCAGCAAGTACTTGGCCCGCTGGCCGACGCTGCGCAGCGCCGAGCCGACGGCGTCGTTCGGCTGCGGGCTGGCGGTCTTGAGCGCCGTGAACGACAGCGGCTCGAACCGCTTCAGCACCTCGCCAGCAGCCAGCGCCTCGAGTCGCTCGGCGTGCGCCCGAATCTCAGGAATTTCCGGCACCGACGCTCAGTTCCCGTCGTAGCTTGGTCCCTCAGCGCCGTCGACACTCTCCGTCGTGCCGTCGGTGCCGCTGGCCGTGTCAGCGGCGAGCGCTTGGCCGAGCGCTGCATTCACCAGGGCCAAGGCCTCCGAAGCTGCAATCAGCACCCGCACGTCACCGCTTACTTTGATGAGCCCCGCCTGCAAGGCCGCCAGCGCGCCCAACTCGCCCCGCCGCACGGCCTCCGCCGTCTCCCGGGACTGGCTCATCACTACAACGCCATTGCCATCGCTGATGTCGAGGTCTTCGTCATCGCCGTCCCGGCCGCTGCCGCTGAGTTCGCTGCTTCCGCCGTCTGCAGTTTCGGCGCTGGGCGGCGCTGGTTCCAGGTGGGCCCGACCGCCGTCGATCACGAGCCGGTAGGCAACCACCGGCCCGCCGTTGCCGTCGCCGATGCGCTGCTCCACGGTGGCCTGCACCTCGGGCAGCTCCACGTCGGCAAGCACAGCGGACATCGCCGTACACCACGCCTCCGACCCGATCTCGTTGGCGCTGTTCGCCATGTCCTGACGCTACGTCCCGATCAGCGCCCAGCGCATCGCCGGCCGTGTGCGCCGGGGCGCGAAATTCATTGGCGGCGACTCGGCTGCGGTGGCTACGGTGCGCCGCAGCGCATCGCTGCGCGTGCTCGTATCGCTGGCAGTTCGCCGGTCACTGGGCGGAAATCCCCGCCTGTTACCGTTCCGAAAGGAAGTCCTATGGACGCGAACTCATTTGTCATTCTCGCTGCGGTTGTGACGCTGTTCAGCTTCAACCTCACGGCCAGCCTGATGTGCTGCCGCTCGCTTGGCAAGCGCGTTGACCGACTCGAAGGCCGCATGGATCGGATGGACCAGGCGCTCCTGCAGTTGACGGTGGACATGGCGCTGATGAAGTCGGACATGGGCGTGGTGAAGTCGGAGCTGGCGCTGGTGAAGTCGGACATGGGCGTGGTGAAGTCGGAGCTGGCGCTGGTGAAGTCGGACATGGGCGTGGTGAAGTCGGAGCTGGCGCTGGTGAAGTCGGACATGGACGTGATGAAGGCGGATATGGGCGTGGTGAAGGCGGATATGGGGCTGGTCAAGGCCAAGCTGGGTATCGAAACGGCCTCGCCCGCCGTGGCGCCGCAGCCGGCAATCGTGCCCGAATCAGGAGCTTCTTCAGGCACAGCAGCGCAATAGCATGACGGGGTGACCTTTCCGGC
Source organism: Acidimicrobiales bacterium (assembly GCA_965116715.1). Classification (GTDB taxonomy): domain Bacteria; phylum Actinomycetota; class Acidimicrobiia; order Acidimicrobiales; family Poriferisodalaceae; genus Poriferisodalis. Next base: position 2,007,096 of record OZ220724.1, on the reverse strand, counting down.
TCGCCGTCTTCGTCGGCTGCGTCGTACCCCGGCGCTGCGCCGACTTGTTGCCGAGACGACCGTCACGCCCAGCGATCTCATTGCGCCGCTGTTCGTGCGTGAGGACGTCACCGAGCCGCAGCCCATCGTGTCGCTGCCCGGCATCGTGCAGCACAGCCAGGAATCGCTACGCAAGGAAGTCAGCGAGCTGGCCAGCCTGGGCATCAGCGGGGTGATCTTGTTCGGGCTTCCCGCCCGCAAGGACCCTGTCGGATCGGAAGCCTGGAACCCCGACGGCGTGGTGCAGGTGGCGCTGCGCAACCTGCGTGACGACCACGGCACCGAGATGGCGATCATCGCCGACCTGTGCGTCGACGAGTACACCGACCACGGGCACTGCGGCGTGCTGACCGAGGACGGCGATGTCGACAACGACGCCACCCTCGAGCTGTACCAGCGGGCGGCGCTGGCACAAGCCGAAGCCGGCGCCGACATGGTGGGACCCTCGGGGATGATGGACGGCCAGGTCGGGGCGATCCGCCAAGCGCTCGACCGCAATGGCTTTGAGCACCTGCCGATCATGGCCTACTCGGCGAAATACGCCTCGGCCGAGTACGGGCCATTCCGCGACGCCGTCGACGTGACGATCACCGGCGGCGGCGACCGCAAGGGCTACCAGCAGGACCCTGCCAACGCCCGAGAGGCCATGGCCGAGATCGAGCTGGACGTCGCCGAGGGCGCCGACATCATCATGGTGAAGCCGGCGCTGGCGTACCTGGACGTGATCGCCGCGGCCCGGGCTCGCTTCGACCTGCCGCTGGCCGCCTACCACGTGTCGGGCGAGTACGCGATGCTCAAGGCGGCGGCCGCCAACGGCTGGATCGACGGGACGGCCACGGCAGTCGAGCACCTCACGGCCATCAAGCGGGCCGGTGCCGACCTGACCCTCACCTACCTCGCCAGAGAGTTCGCCGAAACGCTGCAGTAGCCCCGGGCCCGAGCGGCCCGTGAGCCCAATCGCATGCGGATCGGGAACAAGAGCGGGAAGAAGTAGCCGCCGGCTCAGCGCTGCGGGTGCGTCACCCGTGCCACGCCGATCGCGCAGAGCGCCCCGATGAACTGCGCCACGATGAACAGCGGCGCGCTGGCCGGGGCGATGCCGGCGAACGTGTCGGAGAACATGCGGGCCACAGTCACGGCCGGGTTGGCGAAGCTGGTCGACGAGGTGAAGAAGTACGCCCCGCCGATGTAGGCGGCCACGGCGAACGCCACGAACTGCACCTTGCCCGAGCGCACGACGCCAATGATGACGATCACCAGCCCGAACGTGGCGATGATCTCTGAACCGAACGCCGCACCGCTGATGCGGTCCTTCGTCGACCAAAACACGGCGTCGAGCTCGAAGATCACGTTGGCGGCGATCACGCCCAGGATCGCTCCGGCGGTCTGGACCAGCACATACAACCCGGCCATGCGGTTGTCGAGGTCGCCGGTGAGGCGTGCCCACAAGGTCACCGCCGGGTTGAAGTGCGCCCCCGACGTGGCGCCGAACAGCAGGATGAGGCACAGCAGTGCCCCGGCCGCGGCCATCGAGTTCTCGAGCAGCTGCAACCCGACGTCGTCGGGGCTCAGTCGCTCAGCCATGATCCCCGAGCCGACCACGCTGAGCAGCAGGAACCCCGTCCCGACGAACTCCGAGGTCAGGCGGCTGGCTGTGGTCTGGCGCAGCGCTGGCACCGGGACAGCCTGCCAGCTACGGGTGAACGAACCCAGTCTGCGCGGTGAACACTGCGCCCACACCGATACGTGCGTGCCCTGCGCCTAGCAGGCTGTTGAAATTCGGTGGTTTGGGCGGGTTTGGGTGCTGGTTCGGGTTTGTGTGAGGGTTGGGGTGGTGGTGTTGGCTGGCGGTGCGGGGCGACGTTGGCCCTGTCGGGCCGGTCGGGGTGTCTGCTCAGGTGGTGTCGGTGTCGAGTGTGGCTATGCGGACGAGGTTGTAGGTGGCGGCGCCGATGAGGAACCAGGCCCGGTTGCGGGCTTGTCCTTTGTGTCGCAGCTTGTGTCCTCCGGCGATGGTCTTGATCCATCCGAAGGGCTCCTCGACGCGTTTTCGGACCCGTTGAGAGATCGTGTAGCCGTCGTGGCGGGTGGTGCGCCGGTCGATGGCGGAGCGCCGCCTGGTGGTGTTCTGGGCGACGTGGGGCGTGAACCCGGCCTTGCGGACGTCGGCCACGAATCCCTTGGTGTCGTAGTTCTTGTCGCCGCCGACGGTGCGCCGCCGCCGCCGTCGGGGGGCTCGTCGCAGCATCGCGGCGGCGGTGTCGCGCTCGGCGTAGCCGTCTGCTTGGGTGAGCTCGGCGTCGACGATGAGGCCGTTGCGGTTCTCGACCATCAGGTGCCCCATGAAAGCGAGCATCGCCGGGGCCCCTTTCGACTTGCGATACAGGCGAGCCTCGGGATCGGTCGTGGACTGGTGGGTGTCGTTGCGGCGGCGGGCGCCCCGGAAGTCCTCCTCGGCGTTGCGGCCCTTGCCCGGCTCGCCGCCGCCGGGCGCGGCTTTGGGCTTGAAGCTCTTGTGCGACGCCCACGCCTCCAGCAAGGTGCCGTCCACGCTGAAATGATCGCTCGAGCAATACCGGCGCAGCTGAGCCCGCCGAACCACAGCAGCGAAGAACCGATCCGCTATCTCATGATCCAACAGCCGCTCGCGGTTCTTCGAGAACGTCGACGCGTCAAAAGAGCGCTCGTCGATGCGCAACCCCAAGAACCACTTGAACAACATGTCGTAGCTCAAACGCTCGCAGAACGCCCGCTCCGAGCGCACCGAGTACAACGCCATCAACACCGACGCCTTCAACAACACCTCAGGCGGCACGCTGGGCCGGCCCCGATCCGCATACATCGCCCCCAGCTCACCGTCGAGCTCTTCAAGCACCCCCTCCACCAACGCCCTGATCCGCCGTATCGGATGATCCGCGCTGATCAGATCCTCAGTCGACAACGTCGACAGCATCGCCATCTGGGCATCAACAGTTCCACGCATCCCCACAGTGTCCCGCGCCCACCCAACCAACGCGAGCACCAAACACCGACTATTTCAGCACCCTGCTAGTAGAAGACCAGCGGCGGCGCGTGCTTGACGGTCGCGGGCGCATGCCGCCGGGCCACGTACGTCGGCGGACCGGAGGCGCCGTCGGATGCGGCGCCGTCGGCGGACTCAGAGCCGCCTTTGGTCTGGCTGTCGTCGGTGACGACGAAGACGTTGTCGCTCAGCTCGTCCCCGACGGAGGTGTTGCGGCGGATGATGTCGGCGAGGGTGGTGTCGCGCACCTCATCGAGCAGATCGGTGTTGGCCACGAAGAACGGGTCGTTCTCGAACCAGAAGCGGTCGCCGTCGCGCAGCCGCCGGAACTGCTCGCCGATGACGGCCTGCAGCGTCTCGCCGACCGATGCGCCGGCGACGTGGTCTTCAGCGAGCGCAGCGGGCCACAGGTCCAGATCGTCGACATCGCCGTAGGCGTCGGTGAGGGCTTGCTGGACGTCGGGGTCTGAGCTGATGTCGGCAAAGCTGGCCACCGGGTCCAAGCCGTACGCCTCGCGCACGGTGTTGTAATCGCTGAGGCCGTGGTCGCGGCCTCGCTGGATGTTCAGGGCGACCAAGTCGAACGCCGGTCCGTCGGGCCCACGCATGAGGAAGTTGCGGACATCGTCGATGACCAGCGAGTCGACGTTCTGGGCCGGCTGGGAGGCAAATCCGCGCAGTACTTCGGCGATGTCGCGATCGTCGTAGAACGCAGGGCGGAAGAAGGCGTCTCTCAGCCCGATGTGAGAGGACTCGCCATCTTCGTCGAGGAGGTGCAGGTTGGGCGACAGCAGCGTGTGGCCGACCCGGTAGGCCGCCGCCGAGAACTCGCTTGCGATGGTCGCGTCGATGTCGGCGTCGTAGCCCTCATAGGTACCCAGCGCGTCAGGTCCCAGCAGCAGCGGCAGGAATTCGCTGTAGGTGATGTTCTGGATCTGGGCGCCGACGATCTTGCGGGCCAGCTCGTAGATGTCGTTGCCGCCGAGATCGGGATTGCCGGCGGCGATGAGATCCGCGAGGCGGTTGTGCTCTCGCACGAACAGCGTGTGCATCGCGATGAGGCCGATCTGCTCGTTGACCCGCAGATCGCCGGCGATGAACAGGTCCGTGCGATGCGCTCCGCCCTCGTTGTCGAGCCCTCGGGTGTTGTACGGCAGGAACTTGCCCTCACCCGATGTTGTGAGCTTGCCGGTGCCGTCTTTTGCGCGCAGTGCACTGGCACGGGCGCGGTCCGAGCCGTAGACCTGCGAGCCGTCGACGAACGCGGTGAGCACGTTGATCTGCCGGCGCGGATTGTCTGTGCCGGTGCCCGTGGCGTCATCGGAGGCAGAGCGGTGCAGCTCGATCGTCATCTCACCGGTGCCCATCGGATCGAACACCGCGTCGCCGCTCGGGACGGCAATCGAGAATGCTTCGTTGAGGTTGTCTGGGCTCAGCGTGATGTCGTGGTCGATGAACTGGCCCCACTGCCACACGAGGTCGCTGCCCCGCAAGGCGTGTGTCACCGATTCGTCTTGGGCGAATATGAGGTTGCTGATGGTGCGGGCGTTGGGCCGCCCTGCTGTCGGCGTCGACACCCCGTCGGCGTAGGCGTCGGCTGCCTTCTTCAGTAGGGCGGTGCCTGCCGATCCCCACGTCGGATTGTCTGTGTTGTTGCTGCGACCGTCGAACGCCCGGGGCGTGAAGCCGTGCGGGAACTCCACCAGGCTGACAGCGACCGTGTCGCCGCTCGCCCAGTCGATATCGACGTCGTTCCACGTGTAGGTCGCGGCGTCGATCCTTGCGTCGGCGAAATTGAGGTCAAGCGAGCCGAGCTGCAGCCGCAGGGAGCTTGTCTCTTCGGGAAGCGCTGGGTGGATGTCGAGACTCACCGTGCCGGATGCCGCGCCCGACTGCGTCGGGGTGAAGGTGAGGCCCGTCACCGAGTAGTCGGTGTGGTCCCACGTGAAGTCGCCGTCGGTGAGATCGCCCCCCAGCGATGTGCTGTAGCCCAGTCGTTCATCGTCGCTCTTCACCGTCAGGTCTGCCTCCCAGATCGCACTGCCCCCGTCCGGGATCCAGCCGGTTGCCGCTTCCCCGCTGGCGTCGCCGCTGGTATCGACGCTCAGAGCCAGGCCCTGCAGCGGCGGCACCAACAGCGTGAATGCGAGTGCCAGCGTGACTGCTGGCGCGACGAATCGACCGAGAGGGGCTGGCTTTCGCACGGGGGACGCGCTCCTTGAGCCGACGCGGCTTGGCCGCTGTCTCTGTTGGGGGATGTGACGAACTCAGCCCCCGGCCACAGAGCGGAGATGCAAGTTCCCCACACTGTGATCGGAGGCTGAGCGCAGCAGAGTAACTCTGTCGGAGTCTTCTCCTAGCGATTCTGGCCTGAGCAAGTCCCAACGAACGCTGAGACATTCAACAGACAAACCCTAGAAAAACTAGTCAACAAATCATGACGAAACTTGACTACGGGCGTGACCCGCGCTTGAAGTCGTTTGCTGGGAGCGGCCGAATCAGTCGTCGCGGAGGTCGAAGGCGATCTTGGTGGAGCCTCGGGCGCCGGCGTTGCCGGCGTGCTCCAAGGCCGTGCGGTACTCCTCCAGCGGGTACAGCGCGGACACCAGGCGGCCCAGGTCGCAGTCGCGCACGAGCCCGATGGCGGCCTCGAAGGTGTGGCCCCCGTCGAGCGTGGGCTCGGTGCCGTAGCAGTACGCGCCCACCAGCTCGGTCTCGCGGTGCCACAGCGCGGAGAGGTTCAGCTCGACGTTGGCGGGCATGCCCAGCACTACTACCCGGCCTCGGGGTCGGGTGAGCGCGATGGCGTCGGTCAGCGACTGCGACGAGGCCACGGCGTCGATCGTCACGTGGGTTCCAGAGCCCAGCGTCTCGCCGATCACCCGGGTGCCTGCAGCCCGGCGCACGGCCCGGCCCAGTTCGTCGGGCGACACCGCCAGGTCGGCGCCGAGCTCGCGGGCCAGGCGGCGCTGATGGCTGTAGCGGGCGCCCACCACGATCGCCGCCACGCCGGTGAGCTGACGCAGCGCCGCCACCGCCACCAGGCCCATCGTGCCGGCGCCGATCACCGCCGCCGTGCCGCCCTCGGTCACGCCCGACCGCAGCGCGGCATGCACGCCCGCAGCGGTCGGCTCGATCATCACCGCTGCCTCGTCGGACAGATCCGCGGGCCCCAGCGAGCCCAGCGAATGCAGCTGCGATTCGTGCGCAGCGAACATCTCCGACCAGCCGCCCCCGGTGGAGGCGCACGACCCGGTCTGCAAGCCGGCCTCGATCTCGCCGCCGATCAGGTGGCCGTAGTCGTCACCGTCGGCAGGTGCGGCGTCAGGCCACGGCGCGGCAAAGCCGTGCGCCTCGTGGCCCAGCACCGGCTCGAGCACCACCCGGGTGCCGTCCTCGGTGTGACCCACCACCTCGTGGCCGGGCACGAACGGGAACGACACCAGCGGCTCGAAGTAGCGGGACACCTTTCCGTCCACGGTCGCCAGATCCGACCCGCAGATGCCCGACAGCGCAGGCCGCACGTATTGCCAGCCCGGACCAGGCAGCTCCGGGGGGTCGATGTCGGTCAGCTTGAGCGGTCCGACACCGGCACCGGACCCCGGCTTCAGCTTGCCTGCCGCGATGGCAGCAGCGAACCGCAGCTCCTTGCGCTCGAAGACCAGTGCCTGCACGTCCAATCCCCAGACTCAGCCGTCGAGCCGCGTCCGCCGAGCCTCAGCCGTCGGCCGCACCGGCTTGCGCGCCGCTCGCCTTTGGGCCTGCGTCGTCAGCATTGCTGCTCGCTGCATCCGCGCTGCCGACATCGATCGCCTTGCGTTCGACCTCGTCAGCCAACTGCTCTATGAATCCCTCGAGTGGCACGTCACGCCGCACCGGCTGGCCACGTGGGTTCACGCCCACCGTGCCCGCCGCCACGTCATCGTCGCCCACCACCAGCACATACGGCACCTTGTCCAGCTTCGCCCGCCGGATGCGTGCCCCCAGCGGGTCGTCCGCCGGCACGGTCTCGGCCCGGAAGCCGGCCCCGGCAAGCTGCGCCGCCACCTCCGACGCGAACGCATCGTGGTCGGCCCGTACGCCCATCACCACGGCCTGCACCGGCGCCAGCCAGGGCGGGAACGCACCTGCGTAGTGCTCCACCATCACGCCGAAGAACCGCTCGATGGAGCCCAGCAGCGCCCGGTGGATCATGATCGGCCGGTGCACCTCGCCGTCGGCGCCGGTGTAGCGCAGGTTGAACCGCTCGGGCAGGTTGAAGTCGACCTGGATGGTGGACAGCTGCCACGACCGCCCGATGGCGTCCAGCACATCGATGTCGATCTTCGGCCCGTAGAACGCCGCCTCGCCCGCAGCCTCGGTGTAGTCGTGCCCGCGCCGATCCAGGGCCGCCCGCAGCGCCGCGGTCGCCCGCTGCCAGCCCTCGTCGTCGCCCACGTACTTGTCGGGATCTTGCGTGGACAGCTTGAACTCGAAGTCGTCGAAACCGAACGCCCCCAGCACCGACAGCACGAAGTCGAGCAGGCGCTCGATCTCGTCTGCCAACTGCTCGGGTGCCACGTACAGGTGGCTGTCGTCTTGGGTGAACCCGCGGATCCGCATCAGCCCGTGCAAGGTGCCCGAGCGTTCGTAGCGGTATACGGTGCCCAGCTCGAACAGCCGCAGCGGCAGCTCGCGGTACGAGCGCTGCCGCTGGTTGAAGATCAGGCAGTGCATCGGGCAGTTCATCGGCTTGGGGTAGTAGACGCCGTTGTCCATCTCCATCGGCGGGTACATGCCCTCGGCGTAGAAGTCCAGGTGGCCTGAGGTCTCGAACAGCCGGGCGTTGGCCAGGTGCGGCGTGTAGACGAACTCGTAGCCGCCCGCTTCGTGGCGGTCGCGGCTGTAGTCCTCCATGATCTTGCGGACCACCGAGCCCTTGGGGTGCCACACGGCCAGCCCGCCGCCCAGCTCCGCGGGGAAGCTCAGCAGATCCAGCTCGGTGACCAGCCGCCGGTGGTCGCGCTTGGCGGCCTCTTCCAGCCGCTCCAGGTGGGCGGCCAGCTCGGCCTTCGAGCTCCACGCGGTGCCGTAGATGCGCTGCAGCATCTGGCGGTGCTCGTCGCCCCGCCAGTACGCGCCCGCCACCCGCATCAGCTTGAAGTGGCCCAGCCGCCCGGTGTCGGGCACGTGCGGGCCACGGCACAGGTCCACGAACTCGTCGGTGTTGCGGTAGGTGGTGATGACCCCGCCCTCGGGACCCGAGGCAGGATCGTCGGCCTCGCCGTCGAGAATCTCGATCTTGTAGGGGTGCGCGGCGAACAGCTCGTCCGCCGCCGCCCGGTCCACCTCGGCGCGGATGAACGGCTGGCGAGCAGCCACGATCTCGCGCATCTCGGCCTCGATGGCCTCGAGGTCGTCATCGGAGAAGGTGCGCTGCCGGCCGACCTCGTCGGCCCCCAGGTCGAAGTCGTAATAGAAGCCGTCAGTGATCGGCGGCCCGATCGAGAAGGTGGCTCCCGGGTACAGCCGCAGCACCGCCTGGGCCAGCACGTGCGCGGTGGAGTGGCGCAGCACCTCGAGCCCCTCGTCCGACGAACCGAACACCAGCGACACCGATGCGCCGTCGGGCAGCGGCCGGTTCAGGTCCAGCTCGACGCCGTCGGCAATAGCGATCAGGGCGTCCTTGGCCGCCCGCCTCCCCAGCGACGCGGCCAGGTCAGCGCCGGTGGCGCCGTCGGGCAGCTCGCGGGTCTGCCCGTCGGGCAGCGTGATGCTGATTGCGGCCGGGCTGACCGCGGCTGGGTTGATCGAGGCAGGGGAAGCCTCGCTGAGATCGCTCATCGGACTGCACTCACGATCCCGGCTTACCAGACCGGATTCATCGAACCGGTCTCATTATCGGGGGCGGCATGCCGCAGCAACTATCCCCCGCCGCCGCCGGAGAACACGACGTTGATGAGCACGATCAGGAACAGCAAGCCGGCCAGCACCCACAGCTTGTCCGCGAACTGGAAGCTCTTGAACTTCGCGAACGGCACCATCATCTTGTACGGGTCTTCGAGCGCCTTCCCGTCGACCTTGCGGGTATCGGCGTTGCTGCTCATGAGTTCTCCTGAAGAATCTGTTCAGCGGCCGATGCCGCGGTCCGAAAGAGGGGGTTCAGCCGCGCTCGCAGCCAACGGGGAAGACTAGTGGGCCGGCTCGGCTCTGGCGAAGCGACCGCGCAGCCGGCTAGGTGCGCACGGCGTCCGCGCCCAGCAGCTCGCGCAACGGACCCGCCAGCGTGGTGGCGTCCACCCAGCGCGATTCCGGCAGCTGGACCACCGAGTCGCCGATCCGTATGTGCACCGGCGCATCGCCCGGGCACTCAGACAGCATCCGCTCGAACGCCTCCAGCCAGTGGTCGTCGATGTCGACCCGCTCCACGTCCAACGACACCGGCACCGGGCCCTTGCGCAGCTCCAACGCCTCCACCTCGTTGGCCAGGAACGTCGTCTCGCCCTCGCCCCGGCGGTCGGGCCGGCCCCGCACCAGCACCACGGCATCCTCGGCCAGCGTGGCGCCGGCGGCAGCGAACCCCTTGGGGAACAGCGTCACCTCGATGGAGCCGGACAGGTCTTCGAGCATGAAGCGGGCCATCGGATCGCCGCCGCGCGTGTAGCGGCGCTGCAGGCTCTGCACCACGCCGCCCAGCGTCACCCACTGCTGGCCGCCGTCGGGAGTGGGCGGCAGGTCGCCCAGGCCGCTCACCGAGCAGGTCACCGACCGCCGAAGTTGTGCCTCGCCGCCGCGCAGTGGATGGTCGGACACGTACAGCCCCAGCAGCTCCTTCTCCCAGGCCAGCGTGTCGCGCTCAGAGGCCTCGATGTCGGGAATCTCGATGCGCTCGTCGAAGCTCGGCTCCCCAGCGTCGCTGCCGCGGTCGGGCTGGCCGTTGCCGCCGCCGAACAGCGACTGCACCCCGGCGGCAGCCTCTTCGCGCCTGCGCAACGACGACTCGACGATCTGCTCGAACACCGCCAGCAGCCCGCCCCGGCTGTGCCCGCAGGTCTCGAAGGCGCCCGCCTTGATGAGCGACTCGGTGAACCGCTTGTTGAGCACCTCGCGCGGCACACGCATGCAGTAGTCGTCGAAGTCGGCAAACGGCCCGTTGGCGGCGCGCTCGGCGAGGATCGGCTCGGCCACCTTCACGCCCACGTTGCGCACCGCCGACAGCCCGAACGGGATGGTGCGCTCGTGGGCGGCGAAGTCCAGCTCGGAGCGGTTGATGTCGGGCACCAGCACGTCGATGCCGGACTGGCGGCAGTCGGCCAGGTACACGCCGGCCTTGTCGATGTTGCGCTTCGAGCCGGTCAGCACGGCCGCCAGGAACTCGGTGCGGTGGTTCGCCTTCAGGTAGGCCGTCTGGTAGGCGATGAGGCCGTAGGCGAAGGCGTGGCTCTTGTTGAACGCGTAGTCGGCGAACGGCTCGATGATGTCGAAGAGCTGCTTGCCCAAGTCGGCCGTGTAGCCCTTGGCCACGCTGCCCTCAACGAACTTGGTGCGGTGCTCGGCAATCTGCTCGCGGTTCTTCTTGCCGCACGCCTTGCGCAGGTCGTCGGCTTCGGCCATGGAGTAGCCGGCGATCTCCTGGGCCACCCGCATCATGGACTCTTGGTAGATCATCAGCCCGTAGGTCTCATCGAGCAGCTCGGCCAGGTCGGGGTGTGGCGGCGTGGCGGGCTGGCGGCCGTTCTTGCGGTGCGCATAGCTGTTGTGCATGTCGGCGGCCATCGGGCCGGGTCGGTACAGCGCCACTAGCGCGCAGATGTCCTCGAACCGGGTCGGGTGCATGGACTGCAGCAGCGAGCGCACCGGTGTGGACTCCAGCTGGAACACGCCCATCGTGTCGCCGGCGCACAGCAGCTCGAACGTGGCGGCGTCGTCCAGCGGCACCGAGTCGATGTCGAGCCGGGCGCCGCTGGTGCGCTCGACCAGCCCCACGGCGTCGTCGATGATCGACAGCGTCCGCAGCCCTAGGAAGTCCATCTTCAGCAGGCCCAGGTCTTCCACGCCGCCCATGTCGAACTGGGTGACGATGGGCGCCAGCTCGGGATCGGTGCCCGACTCGGGCTTGCGCTGGATCGGCAGGTACTCGGTGAGCGGCTCGGGGCTGATCACCACCGCGGCGGCATGCACCGAATCCTGGCGGATGAGGCCTTCGAGGCCGCGGGCCACGTCCACCACCTCGCGCACCTCGTCGTCGGCGGAGTACATGGTGCGCAGCTCGGCGGCGGCTGCATACCCGTCGGCGTGCTTGTCGTCGCGTTCGAGGCAGGCACCGAGCGGGGTGTCGCGGCCCATGATCAGCGGCGGCATGGCCTTGGAGATGCGGTCGCCCAGTGCATAGGGCTTGCCCAGCACCCGGGCGGCGTCACGCACCGCCGCTCGCGCCTTGATGGTGGAGAAGGTGATGATCTGCGCCACATGGTCGTGGCCGTACTTGCGGGCCGCGTAGTGGATCATCTCGTCGCGGTGGCGGTCGTCGAAGTCGATGTCGATGTCGGGCATCGAGATGCGGGCCGGGTTCAGGAACCGCTCGAACAGCAGGCCGTACTTGATGGGGTCGAGGTCGGTGATGCCCAGGCAGTAGGCCACCACGCAGCCGGCCGCCGAGCCCCGCCCGGGTCCCACCCGGATGTTGCTCTCGCGGGCATGACGGATGAGGTCCCAGGTGATGAGGAAGTAGCTGCTGAAGCCCATGTCGGAGATGACGCGCAGCTCGTAGGCGATGCGTGCCGCAGTGCTCTCGGGCACGTTGGAGCCCCAGCGTCGTTTCGCCCCCTCGAACGCCAGATGCCCCAGGTAGGCGTCGGCGTCGGCGTGTGGGGCGGGAACCTCGAAGTGCGGCAGCAGCACCTGACCGAAGGAGATGTTCGTCTCGGCCCGGTCGGCAATCGCCAGCGTGTTGTCGCACGCCTCGGGGAACTCGCTGAACACCGACCGCATCTCCGCGGCCGACTTGAGATAGTGCTGGTCGCCGTGGAACTTGAACCGGTCGTGGTCGCTGCGCAGCGACCCGGTCTGCACGCACAGCAGCGCATCGTGCGCCAGCGCATCGTGCTGGTGGGTGTAGTGCAGGTCGTTGGTGGCCAGCAGCGGTGCGCCCAGGTCGTGCGCGATCTGGTGCAGCAGGGGGTTGCACTCGTGCTGGGCGCCGATGCCGTGATCTTGCAGTTCCACGTAGAACGAGTCGCGCCCGAAGATGTCCTGCAGGCGGCCGGCGCGGCGGCGGGCCTCGTCGTAGTCGCCGGCCAGCAGGGCCTGCTGCACGACGCTGCCGAGGCAGCCGGTGGTGGCCGTCAGGCCCTCGGCGTGGTCGGCGAACATCTCCCAGTCCATCCGGGGCTTGTAGTAGTAGCCCTCGAGGAAGGCCCGGCTGGCCAGCTTGAGCAGGTTGCGGTAGCCGGCGTCGCTGTGGGCCAGCAGCGTCAGGTGGTAGTAGAGCTTCCCGCCGCCCTCGCCGTCGTCGCCGGTGTCGTCCACCTTGGCGTTCTTGGCACGGTTGCGGTTGGGGCGCTCGTGGCGGCTCTCGAGCGCCATGTAGGCCTCGGTGCCGATGACCGGCTTGATGCCGTGCGCCTTGCAGGCCCGGTAGAAGTCGAGGACCCCGTACATGTTGCCGTGGTCGGTGATGCCCAGCGCGGGCTGGCCGTCGGCTGCCGCCGCCGCAACCACCTCGTTGATGCGCGCCGCGCCGTCGAGCAGGGAGTACTCGGTGTGGGTGTGCAGGTGCACGAACGACGCTGCCACGCTGCGCTGCTCCTTGCGGGTGTGTCGGCGGGTTGGTGTGCTGGCGGGCTGCCTCGCTCAGGGTCCATTCCGGCCAAAACCGACCCTCACAGCGCCCGCCTGCCGACCATAGACCCGTCGAATTCGCGCGCGGCGAATCCGCGGGCAGATCCCGTTCTCAGGTGCCAGAAACCCCCAGAAACATGGTTGGAGCGCCGCTCGCGGGGCTGCATCATGGAGGCATGACAACCCCGCCGCGCGCGCCGAACGCGCGTGAGCATGACGAGCCGCCTGCCGACGAACTGGAGCTCGACGCCGGCGCTGTGCTGCCCTGCGACGAGCTGAACAGCGTGCTCGTGGTCGACGACCCGCGTGAGGGCTTGTGGGAGCTGGTCGACAGCGGCTGGGCCGACGAGCACCTGCCCGAAATGCCTGCCCTGGCGCTCGAGCAGGACCCGATCCACCGTCACAAGGACGTGCTCGCCCACACGATCGCGGTGGTGGCCCAGAGCCCGCCCCGCCTGCGGGTGCGCCTCGGGGCCCTGTTCCACGACATCGGCAAGCCGCTGACCCGCCAGATCGGCCCCGGTGGGGTGACCTTCCGCAATCACGAGGCCGTCGGCGCCAAGCTGACCCGCAAGCGGATGCCGATGATGGGCTACGGCCCCGACATCACTGACGAGGTTGCCCGCCTCGTGCACCTGTCGGGCCGCTTCAAGGGGTACGACACCGGCTGGACCGATGCGGCTGTGCGGCGCTATGCCCGCGACGCCGGGCCGCTGCTGGGCGATTTGAACGACATGGTGCGCAGCGACTGCACGTCGCGCAATGTGCAGCGGATCGAAGCACTCCACGACGCGCTCGACCGGTTCGAGGTGCGCATCGCCCGGCTGGCGCGTGAGCAGGCTGCCGCGGAGCTGCGCCCCGAGCTGAACGGCGACGAGGTGATGACCCACCTGGGCTTGGAGCCCGGCCCCGACGTCGGCAGGGCCATGAAGTTCCTGCTGGAGCTGCGCCGCACCGAAGGCGAGCTCGGCGCCGACGAGGCGCGCCGCCGCCTGGACGCCTGGTGGACCGCCCGAGGCACCGCCGGCTCGCCCTGACAGCCGCGGGGTCGCGCCCTCGCCCTAGCGTGTGCAGTCGTGGACTGGGTGACTGCTCCGGACATTTGGATCTCGCTGGTCACGCTGACGGTGCTCGAGATCGTGCTCGGCATCGACAACGTGATCTTCATCTCGATACTGGCTGGCAGGCTGGGCGGCAAGGACGCCGAGCGCGCCCGGGTCGTAGGCCTGTCGCTGGCCATGGGGATGCGGGTGCTCCTGCTGCTCGGCATCTCGTGGATCGTGCGGCTGACGACGCCGCTGTTCTCGGTGTTCGGCCATGAGCTGTCGGGGCGCGACCTGATCCTGCTGGGCGGCGGGTTATTCCTGCTCGGCAAGGCCACGTTCGAGATCCATCACAAGCTCGAGGGCGACGACCATCACGGCGATGAGGCCCGCGCCGGCACCTCGTTCACCAAGGTGATTCTCCAGATCCTGCTGCTGGACCTGGTGTTCAGCCTCGACTCGGTCATCACCGCGGTGGGCATGGCCGACCATGTCGGCGTGATGATCGCTGCGGTGGTCATCGCAGTCGGCGTGATGCTGTGGTCGTCAGGGCCGGTGATGCGCTTCGTGGGCAAGCACCCGACGGTCAAGATGCTGGCGCTGGCGTTCCTGCTGCTCATCGGCATGTCCCTGGTTGCCGAAGGTGCCGAGTTCCACATCCCGAAGGGCTACATCTACTTCGCCATGGGCTTCGCCGTGCTGGTGGAAGCGCTCAACCTGCGGATGAAGCGCAACCGCCAGTCCCGCACCCCGCCCGTCGAATTCCACGAGCGCCGCATGCCCGAGTTCGCCGCTGCCGGTGACGCCAGCGATGCCGACGACCCACCGGCCGCAGAAACACCGTCTGCGCCCTAAGTGCCCGCGAGGCGCTCGGCCGACAGGCCGGCACCGTCGAGCGCAGCTAGCACTCCGGAGCCGACGCCCTCTTCAACCACCGCCTCGGCGATGAGCAGCGGCGTCTCGTATCGGCCCCCACCGCCGTAGCGGGTGATCAAGATCCCCGAGCTGTCATCCCCAGCGGCGTTCGAGCTGTCGTCTGCGGCGTCGATGGCGACGTTGACGTCATCGAGGCCGACACGACGCCGCCAAAGCCCGCTCCGCTGTCACGGTCCGCACGCGACTGTTGCAGGAACGTCGCAAGGTGAACCGCCAGAATCTCGATGATCTACAGTAGTGGCCGCTGCTATCTACGCCACTGTGAGGTATGGGTGTGAGTTCCCAGCAAGCTGAGCCATCGCCGGTTGCCCCCCCCCCCCCGCTTGTGCGCGCGTGATGCGGGCGGGCCGACGGCACCTTGGCGCTGCTGCTGTCTCACTGCTGGCTTCGACGGTTGCTCTGTTGGCGTTCGCCCAAGGAGCTGCGGCGCAGGTTCCTCAACCGCCACCGAACGGCGATTGCGAGGGCGCGGCGGTGGTCGTGAAACTGAGACAGACAGAGGATCGCGCAGCAGCCAATATGCTTGCGGAAGCCGCTGTCGCGCTCGGGCTGGGCGAGCGTTGTCTGATCGATGCAGGCGACCCCGCGACGGGCCGGGTGCCCTCCCGCAGCCGCGTTGACCTCGCCGACGCAACCCAGGTGTTTGTGGTGGGCGGACCCGCAGCGCTGCCTGACACTTGGCTGCGGGACCGACTGGGCCTGTCGGCATTCACGCGCGTCGCTGGGGCCGACCGTTGGGCCACCCAAGCCAACGTAGCTGCGGCGATCGTCGCATTGGCGCGTGGGGAGGCCGTCCAGCCGTATGACCCGAGCGAAGACACACCCATGGGAATTCCTGCGAATGGCGACTGTGCCGGGACCGCTGTGCTGGCGAAGCTGAGCGTTCGAGAGGACCGCGCTGCCGCGAACATGCTCACCGAGGCGTACGCGACGACGGGTGCGAACAGCACAGGCCGATGCCTCATTGATGCGGGCGATCCGTCGGTATCGGACGCTCCCACGGCGCAAGCGAGACGTGCTGCCGGCAGTGCCGACGAGCACATCATCGTCGGCGGTCCGGCAGCGATACCCGATTCATGGGCGAGGCGATATTTCAACCTTGCTGCACCAACTCGTGCCTTTGGTGCGGATCGCTGGGCCACCCAAGCAGCGGTGGCGGAACGGATAGTTGGTCTGGCGGGTCGTCGTGGCGGCGTGGCGACACTCCGCGACCATGTGGTGCCGCCGACGGCGTATCAGATGGAGGGCCTCGAAGCGCGAGCCAGCAGAGGCGGCTTTGACGTGCTGACGTTCATCTGCGCGTCAGCGAGCAAGAAGTTCACACTCGGTTTTTTGGATGCTGAAATTGTTGCGCTCAACCAAAAGGTGGCCTCGTTCTTCGATCATCAGTCCTCGGAGACAGTGCAATTGGCATTCTCTCGAGGTGGGATCATTGACGGAATAAATGACAGTACCGGAACGAGCTACGGAGCCAAATCGGGCGTGCCTACTTGGGGGCACGCATTCTCGGCCAGTGACGAAACAACTCGCGCATGCGAGGCTGAAGCGCGAGCGATTGCTGGCAGCAGTAATCCCTACATCTACGTCTTTGTTGACCTGCCGTTGGGAGGTCTCGGTGGCTGGGCATACTTTGACGGATTTGCTACTCAACCCCTGCGCAGTTTCTTCCAAGATAGAGTCGGCGACACCTCTCGAGGCAGCAACGCGTTCTACAACACTGTCGCCCATGAAATCGGCCACAGCATCTTTCGCTTGGGCCATGTCCACCAAGACACAATTTGGTATCGAAAGGGTCACAGCGAAAAGGTCTACGTTCCAGAACTCGCCGATGATCCATATGACCAGCAGAAGAAGTATGCCTCGAAGTGCTCCATCATGTCGTACTGTGACAAAGGCACCCAGTACGGCGTGGATACGAGTCAAATATGGGTTGCATGCGGTCAGCGCGAGTTGCTCGGGTGGCCACGCGGGCCGAAGCCTCCGCTCGGGCCAGCCTGCGACTTCGGGCAAGGCGAAGACCTGTCAGTGCCGTCAGCGCCTACGTCGGCCAGCGATTCTGTCGTATCGGAAGACGGCCGGATTGTGGTCTCGTGGCTGCCTCCGAGCGACGACGGAGGCGGCATCGACGAATACCGCGTGACGCTCAAGCGTTTGGGCGTAGTGGTGCGAACTGCATCGACCAATGCCGTGAGCATTGCACTTGATTCGCTCACAAACGGTCAGGAATACACTATTGAGATTCGGGCCGCCAACGAAGCAGGTCAAAGCGAACCGCTCGTACTGACTGGAACGCCAAGCGTTTCGGCGGTCACTGCCTCGGTGAGTTCAGTTTATCTGTACCAAGGTGCGTCGAGTAATGGCTGCGTGAATTATCAGGACATCGATGATTGCGCGTGGTTTGACATCGATGTGGAATTCACTGAGGGAGAGCTTCCGTCGTCGGTGGCGGTGACGTGCCATACCTCAGGTTCAAATGACGACCGCGCATGGCGCATACGAACGGTGAAGCTGAACAGCGACCGCGAAGAACTCGCGACTGGCACCTCGACCGAACTGGACCGAGTGTGCCGCTACGCCCTGCCTGGCAACAGCGTGTACGTCACCGTCGACGGTGTCGCCTCGTGGGAGCTTGACTGGCCCGGGCGACCGCCGGACGCGCCCGGCAATCTGCGGCTCACACCCGGCGACGGGCAGATCACCGTCGAATGGGACGCACCCGACGACAACGGCTCACCCATCACCAACTACTGGGTCGCTTATCTGCCGGTAGGTGGAGATGACGATGACATAGTTGAGTATTACCCCAGCGCAACTGCGCGGAGTTGGACGATCTCCGGCCTGGAAAACGGGGTCGAGTACGAAGTCTTCGTCGCCGCGGACAACGATGAGGGCGCCAGCGATGTCTCGACTGCCACTGCAACGCCGACGGCAGACGCGCAGCCGCCGGACGCGCCCGGCAATCTGCGGCTCACGCCCGGCGACGGGCAGATCACCGTCGAATGGGACGCACCCGACGACAACGGCTCACCCATCACCAGATATGCCGCGTTCTACAGGCGCACGGGAGTCGGAAATTTCAAGCTCCTCGGCTGGCCCACGTTGTCCACGCAGCGCACGATCACTGGCTTGGACAACGGCATCGAGTACCAGTTCTACGTTCAAGCCATAAACGCTGAGGGCGTCAGCGACAGGTCGCCGATCGCCACTGCGACGCCGACAGCAGACGCGCAACCGCCAGACGCTCCCGCACGGCCGCAGCTCACACCCGGCTACCAGCAGATCACCGTCGAATGGGACGAGCCCGACGACAACGGCTCACCCATCACCGGCTACGACTCGGAGCTCTATCGCAACGGAGTCTTGGTGGCGGCAACCGCGTACGGGGGCGACGGGGCGGTGTATTACCTCTTCACCGACTTGGACAACGGCATCGAATACGAGTTTCGGGCTCGAGCCAAGAACGCCGAGGGAACGGGCGACTGGTCGCCTCTCGCCAGTGCGACGCCGTCGGCGACTGCGCCGCGGCCGAACGCGCCCGCCCAGCCGCGGCTCACACCCGGCGACGGGCAGATCACCGTCGAATGGGACGAGCCCGACGACAACGGCATACCCGTCCTCGGCTTCGAGGTGCGTGGCTATAGCAATGGTCAATGGGCGGAGGAGGACTATTCGTGGCAGACCACATGGAGCCCCTTGATCACTGAACGGAGTGTGGCATTCGACTCGGAATGGGGCGTCGAGAACGGCGTCGAGTTCGGGTTCCGTGTACGAGCCGTAGGTTCCCAGGGCAGGAGCGACTGGTCGCCGATCGCCACTGCGACGCCGATGGCCGACTCGCAAGTGCCAGGCGCGCCCGCCAATCTGCAGCTCGCGCCCGGCGACGGGCAGATCACTGTCGAATGGGACGAGCCCGACGACAACCCCTCATCCGTTGTCAAATACTTTGTGTGGTGGACAGATGACGTGGATGTGCCGTCGACTGAGGCGACGTGGGATGGCGTGAGCAACCTCGGCTCCGATGTACGGGATTGGACGATCACCGGCTTGACGAACGGTGTCGAATACAAGGTGGAGGTCTACGCGTGGAACGCTAATGGCTACGGCAACAGTTCGTCCGCCACCGTTATAGCCGGCGTGCCCCTTGCGCCCGGCAATCTGCGGCTCACACCCGGTGACGGGCAGGTCACCGTCGAATGGGACGCACCCGACGACAACGGTGATTCCATCACGCATTACACCTTGGCTTGGCGGAGCGGAGACGGAGAGTGGAATCTCCCGGGCATCCCCGACGGCGAAGCGACTCAAGCGACGATCGCCAGCTTGGAGAACGGCGTCGAATACCAATTCTCCATAGCGGCATGGAACTCGCGCGGCCAAGGCAGTTATGCGCCGGTCATGACCGCCACACCGTCGCAGTCTTGACAGCAAGACGGTGCTGCGCTCGCTTGGCGCGGGGTTTGGGGCTCCTGGCCCTTGGTGTCATGTTGGCCGCTTGCAGCAGTGACCCGGCACCAGACGCTTCCGACCCCGTCGGGGCAGCACCGACCGCGGACGCCAACCAGGAAGCATCGAGCACCCAGAGCGCCGTCGAGGTCGACGCCGTGCAGGATGACGGAGGCGCCGGACGCTTTGACATCGACGCGGCAACGACGATGCGCGAAGTCTTCGACGCTCTCTCCGGCACCGAGCAGGCCTGCATCCGCGAGGCTTTCGCTGATGATGTGCTGGAGTCGGAGCTGGACACGCCTTTGCTGTCCGACAACCAGTTGTCGGGCACGGCGATCCTGTTGTGTCTCGACCCCGAAAACGCCCGTGAGTTCTTCTTGTCGCTCGCGAAGGCGACCCTGGTTGCGGCTGCTGAAGAGGAGGGACTGAGCGTCCAGGTCGGCGCCGACGCGGAGGCCTGCATGCGAGACCTCATCTCAGACGTCGATGTGGCCACTCTGGTGTCGGAACCGGAGTCCGACGTTGTCGAGGAATTCGACGTTGCTGGCCTTATGGGAGCGTCCGACCTGACCTTCGGCCTGTTCGCCTGCAGTCCGGACGTGTTTGTCGCGTCCATGGGCGGTTTGGCACCTGGAGAGGAGTCCTGTGCCCGCGGCCTCCTCGCCGAGGTGGCCGCCGGCGACTACCGGAGCGGTCTGGCATCGGACCCTGAACTGGACTACCTGCTGGAGTCCGAGCCACGGCTGGCCAGCCTGGGGCCGCTGCTCGGCCTGACCCTCGACTTGTTCGCCTGCGCCCCGGACATCCTCGTCGACTCCGATGCCGTCGACCGGCCAACGGCTCCGGACGAGGCCGATGACCACGCCGATGTGCTCGAGAGGGCCACATACGTGGATGTCTACGAGACCGCGAAGGGCGCGATAGCCCACGACGGCGACATCGACTTCTTCGTGTTCTCGGCCGAAGCCGGCACGACCTACGAGATCGACGTGGCGCTGGAAACCCTGCCCGACTCCACCATGACGCTCTACGCCTCAGACGGGACCGAGCTCGAATTCAACGATGACTATGGCGACTCGGCGGCATCGCGCATCGAGTGGAGAGCGGGCTCCCGAGGCGATTACTACCTGGCTGTGCAGGGCTTCGCCGGCAGCACCGGCACCTACTCGCTCACCGTCGCCTCGCTGACCGATGGGTCTGAGCCCACGGATCAGCCGCCAGCGGAGGACGACACCGGCAATGCCGTTCTCGACGACCATGCCGATGTCCTGGAACGGGCCACATCAGTGGATCTCGGCGAGACCATGCCCGGCGAGATAGACGGCGATGACGACATCGACTTCTTCGTGTTCCGGGCCGAGGAAGGCATGCGCTACCGGATCGACGTGGCGCTCGGATCGATGCACGACTCCACAACGACTCTCTATGACGCTGACGGAATCGAGTTGGCGTCACACTCTCACGACGTCGACTATTACGACGATTACCTCGGGGCACCGGGTGATGACCCTTGGGAGTCGCGCGTGCTCTGGCAGGCGGACGACACCGGCGACCATTACGTAGCCGTGGGGGGGCGAGGCTCCACGGGCACGTACACCCTCACCGTCACGCTCCACACCTTCCTCGATGACCACGCCGACGTGTTGGACAGCGCCACATCGGTGAGCGTCGGCGAGGCGGTGCCGGGCGCGTTAGACGTGGAGGGTTACGAGGGTTACATGGACTTCGTCGAGGGTGATATCGACTTTTTCGTGTTTCGGGCCGAGCAGGGCATGCGCTACCAGATCGAATTGGCGCTCGGATCGATGCCCAACTCGACAACGATTCTCTATGACGCTGACGGGTTCGAGTTGGTGTCCCACTCTCAACATCTCGACCGTTACGAACATGACACTTGGGAGTCGCGCGTCCTCTGGCAGGCGGACTACACCGGCGACCATTACGTAGCCGTGGGGGATTCCAGGGGCACGTACACCCTCACCGTCGTCCTCGACGACCACGCCGACGCATCGGACAGCGCCACATCGGTGAGCGTCGGCGAGGCGGTGCCCGGCGCGATAGACGTCGAAGGCGACACCGACTATTTCGTGTTCCGGGCCGAGCAAGGCATGCGCTACCAGATCGAAGTGGCGCTCGGAACGCTGCCCGGCTCCACCGCGTCGCTCTATGGCGACGGTCCCTACGAGCTCACCGGCGAGTACAACTACACGGACGCGTCGCGCATCCATTGGCGGGCGGAATACACCGGCGACCACTACGTAGCCGTGCAGGGCCCCAGGGGCATGTACACCGGCACCGACACCGGCACGTACACCCTCACCGTCACGCTCTCCGCATTCCTCGACGACGACACCGACGATCTGCCTGAAACCGTCGAGCCCGACGACACAGGCAAAGGCTAAGGCGCAGGCACCTACACCCTCACCGTCTCACCCCGAGGCCGCCGGCAGCGGCCACATGTGCGGGCTGCGAACCGACAACACCATCACCTGCTGGAACGGAACATCACTAGGGGACCGACCCGTCCACAACGGCAAGTTCTCAACAGGCACCCATGAAGGAGAGATTCCGATGTCAACCAACGCCGCCCTGCACCGGCACCGCAGCACCGTTGCCGCCTGGCCCAGAGTTCTCGGGATCCTGTCGCTGATCGTCGCGGTCGCGTGCAGCAGCGATCCCTCATCGACACCGGCCGCTTCCAGCGACGATTCAGGACTGGATGCGGAGATCGCCCAGCCCGAATCAAGCACCGACACCGCCGCAGAGAACACGGCGGCGCAGGCTGATGTCGGCGACGACCGTTTCGACATCGACGAGTCGACGACGATGCGCGAGGTGTTCGACACCTTCTTGAGCGACGAGCAGGATTGCATTCGCGAATCCGGCGACCACGACCTCCTCGAAGCCGTGTTGGGCGAGCCCATGGTGTCCGATGACGAGCGCGTCGACCGATTCTGGAAGCCGGTGGCCTCGTGTGTCGAACCTGCGACAGCCAAGGAGCTCTTCATCTCGGCGTTGGTTGCAGATGCGGACGCTTGGACGAAAGAGGAAGGCGCGAGCGCCGACGCGAGCAAGGAAATCAGAAGGTCCTGTCTGCGACGCCTCCTGGCCGATGTCAATGTGGCCGCTTGGCTATCGGAGACTGAATCAGGTGAACAGACCCTTGAGGATGACGACTTGCTGGCCGCACTCTTCGCGTGCGGTCTCGATCTCGAAATGGAGTGGACCTTCTCCGACGCCGACGCCGACTGCGACTGCGAGGCCACCAACGGCGAGTGCGACGTCACCGACTGCGAGGGTGAGATAACGATCAAGAAGCGTCCCGAGACCACCGAGCCCGACGACGCAGGCAAAGACACAGAGACGGGCACCGGCAATGACGACACCGGTGCCGACGTCGACGACCATTCCGACGACCTGGACGGGGCCACCCACATGGATGACTACGAGACCGTGCCGGGAGCGATAGACCACGACGGCGACATCGACTTCTTCGTGTTCTGGGCCGAAGCCGGCACGACCTACGAGATCGACGTGGCGCTGGAAACCCTGCCCGACTCCATCGCGACGCTCTATGACGACCGCGCATACGAGATGGACGTCAACGACGACGACTACGGCTACACCACGGCGTCGCGGATCGTCTGGCGCGCGGACTACACCGGCAACCACTTCGTGGCCGTCGAGAGCTTCGACGCCAGCACCGGCACCTACTACCTCACCGTCACACCCGACGTCGCCGGCTTTGACGACCACGCCGACGACTTGGACTGGGCCACATCGATCGGTCTCAACGAGGCCACGCTGGGCGCGATAGACCACGAAGACGACGTCGACGTCTTCGTGTTCTGGGCCGAGTGGGACACCACCTACCAGATCGATGTGACGCTGGGAACACTACGGGATTCCACTGCGACGCTCTATGACCACGGCGCTGTCGAGATAGCGTTCAACGACGACTACACCGACAACGGCGACTGGGCGGCATCTCGCATCATCTGGCAGGCGGACTACACCGGCAGCGCACTTGTGGCCGTCGAGAGCTTCGACGGCAGTACAGGCACCTACACCCTCACCGTCACACCCCACGCCGCCGGCTCCGACGACGACGCCGACGACCTGCCCGAAACCGTCGCGCCCGACGACGGAGGCAATAACTAAGAAGCCGCGCGGATAGATCGGGGTGGGGTGGGTTGGCCTGCGTCGACGACACCGCAGCCGCTTTGGGCATCGACGACATCGTGCGCCCGCCCAAGCGCAAGCCCGCACCTCGCGGCAGCCCCGCCCCGGCGGCGTCCGCTTCGCTGACGTGAGCGTCCGCGGTGCGCTCACGAAGCTGCTCCGCAATCTGGCGCAGCCGCTCCGCGGCGTTCTGCATGACGCCGGGCTCGGTGGAGATCCCGACGGTGAACGTCGCGGGCGTATTGACCCGGATGTTCTGCTGGGAGAGCGCTCCCTGGAGCTTGATCTCGATGGGGATCGGCGTGAGATCCAAGTACGCATAGCCCTGCACAATGGGCCACACCATGGCGCCACCGCCGTGCAGGCACCTCGCCGACTGGCCCTCCCCACCGACGCGTCCATAGACCACGAGGATCCGGTCGGACGGGCAGCGCTTGAAGCGCGACGACAGCGGACTGGTAGTCGACCGAGCCGCTCTCGCCGAGCTTCGCAAATGAGCGCTACAAGAAGCCCACGGCAAGGAACACTGCAAGGCCGGCCGCGATAGCGACGCCGACCGACAGGGCGGTGGAGTGGTCGGCTTGCTTCATGAGGACGCCGGTCCAGCCGAATGCCAACGAGAACGCGGTCAACGTCCGGATCGAGAGGAATCCACTGCTCGGGTCGTCTCGCGGCACGCGGCTGGCCTGGCTGCATCGGCCGAGACGAACTGGGCCGGGTGGTGCGTCCTAGCTGATCCGGCGCTCGGTCAGTCCGCCGGACGGCATCCAGGTCTCGACGACGAGGTGGTGTGCTTCGACGCGCACGAGCACTGCACGGCTGATCTTGGCGGTGAACACCGCGACGCGGGTCGGGTCGTCGATCTCGTGGTGATGCCCTTGAGCGAACAGCGCCGCGAGGTCGTCGTCGGCTTCGGCCACCCGCCCGTCGATACGTGCATCGCCACCTGCCAGGTCTTCGTCATCGGGCGTGGAATGCAGCCCGAACCGGGGGTCGCGCCGCAGGTCGCGGGCCTTCACCGAGGCGCTGTCCATGCCGAGCCACAAGTGGCCGTCGCGTATCGGCGCTTCCATGCCGGACAGCCGCGGCGAGCCGTCGGCACGGATCGTGGCCATGACCGCGTGAGGATGAGCTTCAAATCGCTGCTGCACTCGCTGGGCCAGATCTCCGCACGCCGCCTCGAAATCTGCCCACGTCACTGCGTCGCCGGTGTCGTTCATGCGTTGTCCTTGGCTTGTGGCTCCGCGTCATTCTGCATGGCCTGCGTGGCTACCGTCGCCCTGTGAAGCCGATGCGAGCCGCAGCGACCACGGTTGGGTGGGCGCTGCTGGCAGCCGCGTGCTCGTCCGGGGCTGGCGACATCGTCGAGCCGGCTCCCGAGCAGTCACCGCAGGGTGCGAGCGGCGAACCGAGCGTCATCGTGACAGCGCCACCGGCGCTGAAGACCGTCCCCGCAGCGCCGGCGACCGATCCGCCATCGCCGACCACCCATGTCTCAGCCAACGACGCTTCGATGAACCCGCCGGAGAGCGCGCCGCCGAGCGTTGTGGTGACCGCACCTCCGACTGCGCCGACGACGACGCAATCGCTCGCAGAGACCAGGTTCGCCTTGGTGACCGAGGCGGAGGTACCGGTGCCGATCGCGCTCGCGGCCAAGCCTGGTACCGGTCAGCGCTACGTCGCCACGCTCACCGGGCAGGTCTGGCTGCTGGATCCGTCCGGCGGCAGCGGCACGCCGCTGCTCGTAGCCGACATCGGCCCAAAGGTCAGCCAGGGCTGCGAGAACGGGCTGCTGGGCATCACGTTCTCGCCTGACGGCGAGGAGCTGTATCTCAGCTATACCGACACGGCGCGCAACAGCCGTATCGCCGTCGTGCCCATGGAGGGCGATGTCCCCCAGATCGGCCGCACCCGCATCCTGCTGGCCCTCGACCAGCCCGCCTGCAATCACAACGGCGGCGATCTGACCTTCGGCCCCGACGGGAACCTGTGGATCGGCTTCGGTGACGGCGGCGGTGCCAACGACATCTACGAACAGGGCCAGGACCGCGACACCCTGCTGGGCACCCTGGTGCGCATCGACCCCGACCCGCCGAGCGGCCGTGGCTACGGGATTCCCGACGGCAACCCGTTCGGATCCGGCGGCGCACCGGAGGTGTGGGCGTACGGGGCTCGCAACCCGTGGCGCTTCTCGTTCGATCGGCTCACCGGCGACCTGTGGATTGCCGATGTCGGTCAGAGCCTCATCGAGGAGATCCATGTCCTGCCGGCAGCCGACGGCTGGTCGCCGGGCGCCAATCTGGGCTGGCCGCTGTTCGAGGGCAACGAGCGGTTCTCCGGCGGTGAGATGCCGGCCGATCTTGTGTTCCCGGTGTACACGTACCCGCACCCCGAAGGTTGTTCGGTGACCGGTGGCTACGTGTACCGGGGCGAGGCGATCAAGGCGCTCTGGGGCACCTATATCTTCGGCGACTACTGCACCGGCGAACTGTGGGGCTTGGTGCGCGGCCCCGATGGCGTGGCAGAGCGCATTGATCTGGGCGTGTCGGTGCCGCGCAGCACGCTGGTGTCCTTCGGCGAGGACGCCGACGGCGAGCTCTACGTGCTCAGCGCCATCGGCACCGTATTCCGCTTGGCATCAGTCGGCGACCAATAGCGCCTCGGCGGTCCAGTGGGCGACCGGGCCGGCAACAGCCCTACTCGGCGTCGGCCTCGTCATTGGGTTGGGGCTGCCACTCGCCCCAGGTGACGTCGGTGATCAGTCGATGCATCCAGCGGGGATTGCCGGTGGCAACACCCCACACGTCAACCCCTCGCGCGCGGTCGCGGAACCAGCCGATGAGCGACTCGATGGAGCCCGACCCGTAGATGAGATGGCTGTCATCGGGCGACCAGATGGCAACTCGAGTCGGCGCGGGCAGCGTATGCACCAGCTCGACGTCGTCATCGAGCGACTCCGGGGTTCGCAGGTACAGGGCCTCACGATCGGGCACACCGTCGCCGTCGTCATCGTGCTGTGCGACATAGGCGAGACGACCATCGCGGGAAAAGCTCAAGGCGTTGCCGGACTCAGCCAACGTGGTCGATTCCGCAACGCCGTCGGAACGTTCGGTGCGCGCGCGAAGACCTGCGGGATTGCCGTCGGCATCTCGCAGCAGCTCGGTGTAGGCGATGTGCTTGCCGTCATCCGACCAGATGATCCAGCCGCGGAAGTGAGGGGAAATCTCGCCGATGAACCGCTTCGAACTCCCGTCGCGATGGGCGATCCACGACCGTTCAGGTGAGATGAAATCGGTCACTGGGCGGTCGGTTTCTTCCCCGTATTCGAGGTATGTGCTGTCGGGCGACCACCCCAGGAAGTGCGCGTCGGCGGCGATGCTCACCGGCTCGGCGTCGCCGTCCACCGTGCTGACGCGCAGCTCGATCGAGCAGTCCTGCGGGTCGACCGCCTCGTACGCAACGTGCTTCCCGTCGCGGGACCACGGATTGATGATGACGATGGAATATGCCGGGTAGTCGATCAGGTCTATTCGGCGCTGATTGCTGCCGTCGGCAGCCACGACCCACATGTCCCAGATGTTCGAGGATTCGCCCTCGCCGCACTCCGCGGGCGTGGCGTAGAGGAGGTGCGTTCCCGTCGGCGACCAGCGCAGGATGATGGCGTCGTCGGCAAGCGTGACGGGCGCGGCACTGCCATCGGTGGGCTCAATGCGTGCCTCGTTGATCTCTTTGGACGTCTCGGGGTCGATGTGCCCGGTGACATAGGCCATGTACGTGCCGTCACGTGACCAGATCAGGTCGCGCGTCTCGGCGTACACGTATGTGCGTCTATCCATCTGGCCCATGCTGCGTTGCTTGTGGCCCTTGTCGTTGCGCAGCACCATCTCGTAGGCATCGGAGCGGTCATCGCCATCGGTGTCGGTTGTCTTCCACGTGATGAGATGGCTGCCGTCGGGTGACCACCACGGCCATGTGGCCCGAGAGACGATCAGCTCGCCGTCGGCGTCAGGGGTGGCAACCATCACCCGCTTTTCGTCATCGGCCCAGGCGAGCCGTTGCCCGTCGCTGTAGTCCCATTCCCATCCGTAGTGGTCGACGGTCCGCAGGATGCGATCGCTGCCATCCGCCCGAACTGTGAACAGTGTCGAGCCCACGCCGCGGATTCCTGACGCCTCGGTGAGTGCCAGGAACGGCAGCCCATCGCCCTCGTCGGCCTCGCTGGGCCGAACGCGCTCGCCCCTGCTGATGACCTCGAAGGTCTCGCGTGCCGAGCTGGTGAGCGTCGCAGTGTCCACACTGGGAGATGGCGCACCTGTGGCCACAGCCACGCGTTCGACATGGACCTCGGACTCAATGGCCTCCAGCACTGCCGCAGTCGCTGCCTCCGCGGCCATTCCCGCTTCGTCCGCGAGCCCGGCAAACACGACCCGATGCGGCCGGTAGTCGGCGATCAACGATGCCGTCGCCTCATCGAGGCCGTCGGCGATCAGGAGGGGCGAGAAGTAGGCGATCGCGACGTCTTGGAATCTTGCGGCGAACTCCCTCGCGGTGTCGATATCGGCGTCGTTCCAGCCGTTGGCCACGATCAGCGTGACCGTGTCGGGACCCACCCGCTCGGGTGTGTCCAGTGCAACCCGAACAGCCTCAGCAGCAGTCTCGACGCGAGTCGCCCCACCCAGCCGCTGGATGACGGCCCACCGGTAGGCCGCGCGCACTGCCGCCGACAGTTCTCCCATCACCGCCGGTGACACAACGTCTGCGCCGCCGACAACCATCACGCGGTCGGGGGCGAACTCCGCGACGAGATCGGCGATATCTGCCCCGATGCCGTCGGCATCCAGGCAAGCGAAGGCTGCATTGCGGGCCTGTCGAGCCAGATTCAGGGCCGTCGTCGTGTCGGCCACGCTGTCACAGTTCGCCACGACCAGCGTCAGGTTGGGCCCGCTGCGAACCAGATTGGTCGGTCGTTCCTGCGCTGCCGCCGGCGTCGCCAGCATGACCGAGCCCAGCAGGACAGCGATCGCCACCGCTGCTGGAGCGGCTCGCGAGCGCAACCCCTTTGGCCGTGCCGGCACCGCGCGAGAACTCAGAAACACATGTGGATTCGTCATCGAGGCGCAACGCTAGCGGCGGGTCGAGCGTGCCCCAGTCGCGCTCAGCGAGGCTGCCATTGCCCCCAGGTGATGTCGGTGACCAAGAGGCGTGTCCAGCGTGGCTCGCTCGTGGCCACCACCCAGGCATCCGACCCGCGCCGACGGTTGATGAACCAGTCCAGCAGCAGCTCGGTTGGCCCCGAGACGTACCCGAGGTACTCGCCGTCGGGCGACCATCGCGCCCCCAGCGTGATGTCAGCCAGCTCGTAGACCAGCGTGATGTCGGGGGCCGTCGAGCCGACGGAGTGGATGCGCAACTCCCGGCGATCGATCTCGCTGTCGCCGTAGGTGTCGAGGTGCACGACGTAGGCGAGCCGGTCGTCAATGGGCGACCACTCCAGGATGTTGCCCCGCTCGGCAAGCTGGATGACTCCACCGATCCCGTTGGTTCGCGAGACGACAGGCCGGCTGCCGATGACCTCGCCGTCGGCACTTCGCACCACCTCGGCGTACGCGAGGTGCTCACCGTCACGTGACCAGCGCACCGGGCCGAAGACCGTGGGGAGCGCCTCGCCGAGCTCGCGCCGATCGCTCCCGTCGTGGCGCACCACCCAGAGGTGCTCGCGCAGCGGGACGCCCCTGCCCGCCGTGCCCACCGTGAGGCCATAGGCCACATGGGTGCCATTGGGCGACCAGCCCACGAGCCTCCCGTCGGCGACCGGGTCGAGCGCCGTGGCCTCGCCGGCGATGGTCTCCACCTTCAGGTGCATCGAGCAGTCCGCTGGATCGAGCGACTCGTAAGCGAGGTGCCGACCGTCAGATGACCACAGATGCAGGAAGCGCCACTGGATGCGGTCGATCGGACCGACCTGGCGGGGGTCGGCGCCGTCGGCCGTGGCGATCCACAGGATCTGGCTCTCATCCCGCCCGTTGCCGTCGCAGTCATTCGGCGTGGCGTACGCGAATTGCGTGCCGTCAGGCGACCAGCCCAGGAACGTGATGTCTTCGCCGAGCGTGATCGTGGGCGCCGCTGCGCTGGTCGACCATATGCGCGCGACGGACATCGTGTCGGTGGTCTCGGAGTCGGTGGTCAACTCGACATAGGCGAAGTGCTTCCCGTCGGGTGACCATGCGGCGAGCGGCAGGTCTGCATAGAGGAAGGTGCGGTAGTCGACAACGCCGATGCGCTGGGCGCCGCGGCCGTCTTCGGTGGTGATGTGCGCTTCGGTGCGGTTGCTGCGACCGAACGCGGTGGGACCGGAGAAGGAGAACGTGACGACGTGACTGCCGTCCGGCGACCAGGACGGGTACTGGCCGGTTTCGGACACGACGCGCTCATCGCCGGCGAGCTCGGAGACCCGCAGCCGCCCGTCGAGTCCGGCCCAACTGAGCTGGCCGTTGGCTGGGTTCCACGCCCAGCCACGGTGTTCTGCCGAGTGCAGCTCACGTCGGGAGCCGTCGGCGCGAACGGTCCAGAGCCGATGCCCCTTGGGGGTGCCCAGGGGGCCCCGTGCCGAGCTCGCCGCCAGCACCGGAACGTTCTCGTCGCTCATCGTGGGGGGCTGGTAGGTGCCATCGACGATGGATGTGAAGATCTCACGGGCCTTGCCGACCGACGGCGACGCCTCGGGGGTCCACAAGAGCGGCTCGCCGGTGCGGGCGATCCGCTCGATCTCGACGATCAGGCCGTTCGCATCGAGCGCTGCGGCGACCGTCGCCTCGGTGGCTGCTCCGGTCTCGCCGGCGAGGCCCACAAGCACGACACGAGCAGGCGTGTAGTCGGCGACGAGCGAAGCTGTCGCGGCGGGCAGGCCCTCGGCGATTGTCTGCGGCGAGAAGTAGGCGACAGCGGCGTCGTCGGTGGCAGCGGCCGTCTCCGCTGCGGTGCGCACTTGGTTGCCGTCCCAGCCGTTCGCGATGAACAGCGTGACGGTGCCCGGGCCGGTGACGCTGGGTGACTCCAGTGCCGCACGTGCCGCCAGCGCAGCCGTCTCGATGCGGGTGGCACCGCCGAGACGCTGGATCACTGCCCAGCGGTATGCGGCGCGCACAGCAGCGGTCAACTCGTCCATCACGTCGGGCGGCACCGCCGTCTCGCCGCCCACGATCAGCACACGGTCGGGTGCGAACTTCGCGATGACGTCAGCCGTCTCTTCGGACAGGCCGCTCGGATCGACGCACACCTTCGCGGCGTTGCGAGCGTGCGCGGCCAGCGCCTCGGCGACTGCGTTGTCGGCCGGTCCCGGACAGCTCGCCACGACCAGCGTCAGATTCGGCCCGCTGCGGACCAGGTTCGACGGCGCTTGGGCCGCCGCCGGCACCGCCGCCAGGGCAATCGCCAATGCCGCGAACAGTGCCAGTACGGCTTTCTTTGCGGGGATCATGAGACCACCTCGGTCTGTTGCGTCCGGCAAAGGAGCGATTCAGCCTTGGCCGGCCAGCTTGCGGTTCTTGATCTTGGCCTTGACGTAGTCGCGGTTCATGAACGCGATGAAGTCCAAGCTGATCTCCTTGGGGCAGGCCTCGGTGCACTCGCCGTGATTCGTGCACGAGCCGAAGTACTGCTCCATGGTTTCCACCATGGCTTCGGTGCGCTCCCAGCGTTCGGGCTGCCCCTGGGGGATCAGGTTGAGATGTGCCAGCTTCGCCGAGGTGAACAGCTGGGCTGCCGAGTTGGGGCACGCCGCGACGCAGGCCCCGCACCCGATGCACGCGGCTGCGTCCATCGAGGTGTCCGCGGCATCCTTCGGCACCGGCGTCAGGTTGGCGTCGCCAACAGCACCGGTGTTGACCGAGATGTAGCCGCCCGCTTCGATGATGCGGTCGAACGAACTGCGGTCGACCACCAGGTCGCGCACCACCGTGAATGCCTTCGCCCGGAACGGCTCCACCGTGATGACGTCGCCGTCGGAGAACTTGCGCATGTGCAGCTGGCAGGTGGTGGTGGCCGCTTCGTGACCGTGCGCCCGACCGTTGATCATCAGGCTGCACGTGCCGCAGATGCCCTCCCGGCAGTCGTGATCGAACTCGATCGGCACATCGCCGCCGGCGACCAGCCGCTCGTTGATGATGTCGAGCAGTTCGAGGAACGACATGTCCTCGCTGACATCGGGGGCGTCGAAGGTGTGGAACCGTCCGGGCGTGTCTGGCCCCTCCTGGCGCCAGATCCGCAGCGTGAGGTTCAGCGTGCCGCCGCTGTGCTGGCCGTTCGTCCCGCTCACTTGTAGCTCCGCTGGGTCAGTGCCACTTCGTCGAATTCCAATTCCTCGACGTGACGGGTCTGGACGGTGTCGGCGGCGTGCCACTCCCACGCGGCGACGTGCGCGAAGTTGTCGTCGTCTCGCTGCGCCTCGCCGTCGGGTGTCTGGTGCTCAGCCCGGAAATGACCCCCGCAGCTTTCCTCGCGCACGAGGGCATCGCGGGCCATCAGCTTGGCCAGCTCGAAGAAGTCGGCCACCCGCCCCGCCTTCTCCAGGCTCGAATTGAGCGTCGCGCCGTCCCCGGGCACCCGCAGGTCAGCCCAGAACTCGGCCTCCAGCGCCGGTATCTCCGACAGGGCCTTCTCCAAGCCCTCGGCGGTGCGCTCCATGCCGATGTAGTCCCACACGATCTTGCCCAGCTCGCGATGGAACCAGTCCACCGAACGGGTGCCGCCGATCGACAGGAACCGCTGCGTGGCATCTTCGACGCCGGCAACGGCCTGGGTGAACACCGGGTCGTCGATCGGCACCACCGGCTCGCCCAGCCTCGCAGCCAAGTCGTCGCCGATGGTGTAGGGGAGTACGAAGTAGCCGTCGGCCAGGCCTTGCATCAGCGCCGAGGCACCCAGCCGGTTGGCGCCATGATCGGAGAAGTTGGCCTCGCCGATCGAGTAACAGCCCGGCACCGTGGTCATGAGGTGGTAGTCCACCCACAGCCCGCCCATCGTGTAGTGGATGGCCGGGTAGATGCGCATGGGCCCCGCGTAGGGGTTCTCACCGGTGATGCGCTCGTACATGTCGAAGAGATTCCCGTACTTCGCCGCCACCGCCGGCTGGCCGTCACGGGCGATCACCTCGGAGAAGTCGAGGTACACGCCGTTGCGCAGCGGACCCACACCCTTGCCTTGGTCCACCACGGTCTTGGCGTTGCGGCTGGCCACGTCACGCGGCACCAGGTTCCCGAAGGCCGGGTACTTGCGCTCGAGGTAGTAGTCGCGCTCGGACTCGGGGATCGCCTCCGGCGAGCGGGCATCGTCCATCTGTGCGGGCACCCAGATGCGACCGTCGTTGCGCAGCGACTCGGACATCAGCGTCAGCTTCGACTGGAACTCGTCGCTGGCGGGAATGCAGGTGGGATGGATCTGCGTGTAACAGGGATTGGCGAAGAACGCCCCGCGCCGGTGCGCCCGCCAGGCAGCGGTGACGTTGCACGCCATGGCGTTGGTGGACAGGAAATAGACGTTGCCGTACCCGCCGGTCGCCAGCACCACGGCGTGGCCGGTGTGCGCGGCGATCTCGCCGGAGATGAGGTCGCGGGTCACGATGCCGCAGGCCCGCCCATCCTTCACCACCAGATCCAGCATCTCCGAGCGCGTGTACAGCTCGACCCCGCCCGCGGCGACCTGGCGGGCCAATGCCTGGTAGGCACCCAGCAACAGCTGCTGGCCGGTCTGGCCGCGGGCGTAGAACGTGCGGCTGACTTGCGCCCCGCCGAATGAGCGGTTGTCGAGCAGGCCGCCGTACTCGCGGGCGAACGGCACGCCCTGCGCCGCGCACTGGTCGATGATGTTCAGCGACACCTCGGCCAGGCGGTGCACGTTGGCCTCGCGGCTGCGGTAGTCGCCGCCCTTGACGGTGTCATAGAACAGCCGGTGAACCGAGTCGCCGTCGTTGGTGTAGTTCTTGGCGGCGTTGATGCCGCCCTGCGCAGCGATCGAGTGCGCACGGCGAGGCGAATCATGGAAGGTGAACACCTTCACCCGGTAGCCGAGTTCGGACAGCGAGGCGGCTGCGGAGGCCCCAGCCAGGCCGGTGCCCACGACGAGAATCTCGAATCGGCGCTTGTTGTTGGGGTTGACCAGCTTCATGGAGAACTTGTGGTCGGTCCACTTGGCGGCCATCGCCCCGCCGGGTACGCGGGCATCCAGCACGCTATTGGCGTGTCCATTCGAAGCGGCGTCGCTCATTGCCATCTCAGTGCGCCCCTGCTTCTGCTTCAAGACACTCCAGCCCGGTGGTGTCGTTGACGGGGCAGTCCCGGTTGTCCTCGTCGACCAGGCCGGCCTGCACCAGCACCGGGAATGACAGGTTGCCCACCAGGACGACACCTGCCAGCACGGTCGCCAGGTTGCGTCGCAGGTTGTTGTATCGGGGATTGTTCACACCGAGGGTCTGGAACATGCTCCACGTGCCGTGGAAGATGTGGATGGCCAGCGCCACGTTGGCGACGACATAGATGATCGCCACCGGGATCGACGACAGCGACT
Source organism: Acidimicrobiales bacterium (assembly GCA_965116715.1). GTDB lineage: Bacteria > Actinomycetota > Acidimicrobiia > Acidimicrobiales > Poriferisodalaceae > Poriferisodalis. The sequence continues at coordinate 1,973,049 of OZ220724.1, read as the reverse complement.
CGACCACGTTGTGGTACGGATCGCCTCGCACGTAGTCGCCGCCCAGCCACCAGCCCCACGTCAGGTCGGCCAGGTGGAACAGCACGTACAGGCCCACGATGGGACCGGTCCAGCGCATGGTGCGTGAGGCGTAGTTGGCGGCGATGTAGTCGCGCTTCGACTCGTACTTCTTGGCGCCGCCGACGAAGCCGGCCCGATCCGACGCCAGCCGGCTGCGTTCCTTCAGCGTGTACGCCGAGTGCAGGTGCACCCCGAACATGGCGAGCAGCCCGATGCGCATGATCCACAGCAGCAGCGTGCGAGGCAGCAGGCCGCCGCCGAGGTCACGCAGCGTCTCGGCGTACTCGTACATCCGCGACGGGCCCTCATAGAGGTGCAGGTTGCCGATCATGTGGACGATGACGAAGCCCAACAGCCCGATGCCGGTCCACGCCATCACCCACTTGCGACCGATGGCTGACTGGTAGATGTTCAGCGGGAATGGCAGCGGACGCTTGGACTTGAACACAGGTGCAGACCCGGCAGCCTGCGTGGCAGTCGGTGCCATGTGTTCCTCCTGGGGGCGGCGGTCGGCGCGGCTCGTGCGGGGGCTGAGCACGCCAAGGTCGTACGGTACTTGGTGAGCTAGGTGTGGGGTCGGGTGGGGTCGGCTGCGGTCATGGACTGGCTCAGGACGCGGTGTGTCCATCGGGACCCCAGCAGTGTCGGCCCGGGTGCTGTGCGCTGCGGAATGAGCCGCCAGCTGACCACGCTCGGATGGTGGCCGACGTGGTCGGCGGCGCTCGCGGCGGCCCGGGTTGCAAGTGCTCGCAGGCCTCGCTCGGCGCCGGCGTAGATGCTCGGATCGAGCGCGATCTGCTGGCACAGCATGATGCCGGCGGCATCGGCGTCGTCATAGACGCTGCGATGGGACAACTCGTGCTGCACCGCCGCCCGACCGCCGTGCTCTCCTGTGAAACCCTCGCCGTTGACGTACAGCTCGCCGTCTCGCAGCGCGACGGTCCGGATCCCTGTCGGCAGCGTGAGCGCATGGCTAGAGCGCCCGTCGATGGCAACGTCGATGTCGATGCAGTACATCGCTTGATCGCCGAATCCGGCGGGCCACCACAGCGACGGACGCTCGAGTGCGACCAGCCACTCGAGCTCGTTGCGCCCGCGAGCCAGCACAGGTTCGGACAGCGCCACGCCATCGTCCAGCGATGCGACCCGGCGAGTGGCATCTTGGGACCAACCAGCTTCAGGATCATCTGCGGGCAGCACCGTCGTGGTGACCTCGCCCCGATGCGTGCCGGCGCTGTCCACGGTGGCAGCGATGCGCAGCACTGCGCGATCAGGACTCGCCTCGATGACGAGCGCCCGGACACGCTGGACGCGAGCGGGTCCGGTCCGTTGGATCTGCACCTGCGCGTCGGGGCCCTGGGGCGCCCGGACGGTCCCGTGAGCAGCTTCGACTGCTGCGAGGTGCTCGGAGCCTGAGCGGAGCAGTCGGTCGATTTCGAAGGCGTGCTCTGCGTGCCGACCGCGTAGGTCCCCCAAGTACGTGCCGTTGAGCCACAGGTGGCCGAGTTCGCACAATCCGCTTGCGACGAGCCACCAACGAGCATCGCCGCCGGCAGTGCTGTCGGGGCTGCCGATCTCGGTCGCACCCTCCGGTGGCAACTCGAAGTGCCGGCGGTACAGGACGGCGTTCTCGTCGGCGAGGCCGGCATCCAGCCACCACCGGCCGGGAGTCGAGGTTGGCCGCCAGCCCGACTCGTCGAGCCCACGCTCTGCCACCGTGCGCCACTCGCCGTGCCCTGCAGCCCGCACCAGCCAGTCGCCCTCAAGCACCGGGGCGCCAGAGCTTCCAGAGGTCAATGTGAAATTCATTGAGAACTACTGAAGTTGATGAACAAGTGTGGTGCGGGTGTCACGCAAGACCCCCGCCCAGCGAGCCGAGCGGGGGTCTTCGAGGAGCGGAGCTGTGTGGGCTTCGTTCCGTGGGGGCAGCCAGGTGGCCGGGAGGGCCTCTAAATCCAATCCCGAGGGGTTCGAGTCCCCTTGCCTCCACCGGTCACGCTACGCGCAGTGAACGGGCGGGTGCAACCAACCTGCGCCAACGCCGTCAGGAGCCACTAGCCACTAGGTTGCCCGCCATGACCCAACCCACCACGCTCGGCGAACTGCGCAAGATCGGCTGGGTCTCCCGGCCGGTCAAAGAGGAGATGCGTGCGAATGCCGCGAAGGCCATCGCCGCGTCGGAGCCGCTGTTCGACGGAGTGCTGGGCTATGAGAACACGGTGCTGCCCCAGCTCGAGAACGCCATGCTGGCCGGCCACGACGTGGTGTTCCTGGGAGAGCGGGGCCAGGCCAAGACCCGCATGATCCGCTCGCTGGTGAACCTGCTCGACGAGTGGATGCCCTACATCGAGGGCTCGGAGATCTTCGACGACCCCTACCACCCGGTGTCCCGGCACGCCCTCGATCTCATCGCCGAGCACGGCGACGACACCCCCATTGCGTGGGCGCACCGCGATGTCCGCTACGGCGAGAAGCTGGCCACGCCGGACACGTCGATCGCCGACCTCATCGGCGAGGTCGACCCGATCAAGGTGGCCGAGGGCCGCTACCTGTCCGACGAGCTGACCTTGCACTACGGGCTGGTGCCGCGCACCAACCGCGGCATCTTCGCCATCAACGAGCTGCCCGACTTGGCCGAGCGCATCCAGGTGGGCCTGCTGAACGTGCTCGAGGAGCGCGACGTGCAGATCCGCGGCTACAAGATCCGCCTGCCGCTCGATGTGCTGCTGGTGGCCACGGCCAACCCCGAGGACTACACGAACCGGGGCCGCATCATCACCCCGCTGAAGGACCGCTTCGGCGCGCAGATCCGCACCCACTACCCGCTCGACGTGGACACCGAGATGGACATCGCGTCGGCGGAGGCCCGCCCGCTGGATCTGACCGAGATGGGCGAGGGCGTGGTGGTGACCCTGCCCGATTTCATGGCCGAGATCGTGGCCACCTTCAGCCATGTGGCCCGCGCCAGCAGCCAGGTCAACCAGCGCTCGGGCGTGTCGGTGCGCATGACCGTCACCAACACCGAGACGCTCGCGGCCAACGCCACCCGCCGGGCGCTGCAGCGCGGCGAGCGGCACGTGGTGCCCAGGGTCAGCGACCTCGAATCGCTCATGAGCTCCACCGCCGGCAAGATCGAGATCGAGTCGATGGAAGAGGGGCGCGACGGCAAGATCGTGGAGACGATGCTCAAGGCAGCCGTGCTCGAAGTGTTCAAGAATCGCTTCTCGCCCGACGAGCTGAGCGACGTGGTGGCCAGCTTCGGCGAGGGCAAGGTGGTGCACACCGGCGACGACCTCGGCTCGGAGGCCTACATGGAGCTGCTCGCCGGCAATCAGGCGCTGGCCGTAGCGGCCGAGTCGCTGGTGGCGGCCGCAGCCGAGCCGCAGTCGGACGAAGGTGCAGCGCCCGCAGTGCTGGCCTCGGCTGTCGAGCTGGTGCTCGAAGGCTTGCACCTGTCGAAGCGGCTCAACAAGGAGCACGTCGGTGCCCGAGCCACCTACCGCTCACGTGGTTAGGCGCGGCTGCACACACCGCGTGACAGAGTGAAGTTCATGCGGGTCTGCGTTCGATTCCCGAGGCGCTTGCAGCAGAGGCGTCCGACGGGGCCAGCACAGTGATTCGTTGGCGTCGGGCCCGGCGCGAGGGAGCGCGGTTCCGATACTCGGCGTGGGACGGCACCCAAACCGGCTTCGATTTCGACGCGGAGGGCCTGTTCGCTGAGATGACCGACGATCTGCTGTATCACGGCGATCTCAATGCCGCCCTGCGCCGGCTCATGCAGCAGGGCTTCACCGACGCCGAGGGCAACCGGCTCGAGGGGCTGCGCGAGATGCTCGAGCGGCTGCGCGACCGGCGCTCCGAGATGCTGGAGCAGTTCGACCTCGGCGGTGTGTACGACGACATCGCCCGCGAGCTCGACGAGATCACCGACACCGAGCGCGAGGCGCTGGAGGAGTTCGCGCAGGACGCCGCCGACAGCGGCGACGAGCGGCGCCAGGACATCGCCCAGTCCAGCGCCGCCGAGCGCAACCTGCAGCTCGACATGCTGCCCCCCGACCTGGCCGGGAAGATGCGCGGCCTGCAGAGCTACGACTTCGAGTCGCCCGAGGCCCGTGAGCAGTTCAACGAGCTGGTCGAGCGGCTGCGCCAGGAAGTGGCCCAGAGCTACTTCGACCAGATGACCGGGGCCATGGGCAACATGAGCCCCGAAGACCTGGCCCGCACCAAGGACATGATGGCCGAGCTCAACCAGATGCTCGAGCAGCGTGCCCGCGGCACCGAGCCCGACTTCGAGGGCTTCATGGAGCGCTACGGCGACTTCTTCCCCGAGAACCCCCAGACGCTCGACGAGCTGCTCGAGATCATGGCCAAGCGCATGGCCGCCATGGCCTCGATGATGAACTCGATGACGCCCGCGCAGCGCCAGCAGCTCGCCGACCTGGCGGCGCAGCTCATGGACGACATGGACCTGCAGTGGCAGGCCCAGCAGCTTGCCCAGAATCTCCAGCAGGCATTCCCCGACATGGGCTGGGACCGCAACTACCAATTCGGCGGCGACGACCCGCTGTCGATGTCGCAGGCGACCGACATCCTGGGGCAGCTCGGCGACCTCGACGCGCTGGCCGAGATGCTGCAGGGTGCTGTCAGCCCCTCGGCGCTGGCCGAGGTGGATCCCGAGCGGGTGCGCGAGCTGCTCGGCGACCAGTCGGCCGAGGCGCTCGAACGGCTCAGCGAGATGGCACGCATGCTTGAGGAATCCGGCCTCGCGCAGCACACCGAGGGCCGCTTGGAGCTGACACCGAGGGCGTTGCGGCGCATCGGGCAGAACGCGCTCGGCGACCTGTTCAACCGGCTGATGGACGACAAGGTCGGCAGCCACCAGGTGCGCAAGTCGGGCGTGGGCAACGAGTTCGCGTACGAAACGAAGCTCTACGAGTTCGGCGACACCTTCAACCTGAACATCGAGCGCACCGTGCGCAACGCGGTGACCCGCCAGGGGGCCGGCACGCCCGTGCGGCTCACCCCGGACGACTTCGAGATCGAGCGCTCTGAGCTGCTGTCACGGGCATCGACAGTGCTGATGCTGGACCTGTCACTGTCGATGCCGATGCGCGACAACTTCCTGCCCGCCAAGAAGGTCACGATGGCGCTGCACTCGCTGATCTCGACGCAGTTCCCGCGCGACTACCTCGGCATCGTGGGCTTCGCCGAGTCAGCCTCCGAGCTGACCGCCGCCCAGCTGCCGGAGGTCTCGTGGGACTTCGCCTACGGCACCAACATGCAGCACGGCTTCATGATCGCCAGACGCCTGCTGTCTCGCCAAACTGGCTCGAAGCAGATCATCATGATCACCGATGGCGAGCCGACCGCCCACCTGGGGCGTGATGGGCGCCCCTACTTTGCGTACCCGCCGGTGCGCGAGACCATCGAAGCCACGTTGCTGGAGGTGGCGCGGGCCACCCGCGAAGACATCCGCATCAACGTGTTCATGCTCGATCCCAACAGCTACCTGCGGGCGTTCGTGGAGAAAATGACCGAGATGAACGGGGGGCGGGCATTCTTCACCAGCCCGCACAACCTGGGCGACTACGTGCTGGTCGACTTCTTGGAGCACCGCCGCAAGCTCATTACCAGCGGGCGTCTGTAGCGCTCTTGCGCCGGGGGTACGACTCTCCCCGGAGGTACGACGGCGACGGCGCCCGTGCTTCAAACAGATGAAGCGCTTCGTGCGCGAGCTGGGTGTCGCAGGGGCGCTTCATAACTGCGCGCGGACTTCGCTGCCGCTGCGGAACGCAGTTCAGGTTGGGGGATGGCGCTTGATTGACACGGTGTGGGTGTCGCCGTCGTCCGCGGTGACGGTGATGGTCCAGCCGAGCACGGTGACTGATTCGCCGGCTTGCAGCACGGGGAAGTCGTCGACCTGGCCGTTGCCGGCGTCGCCGGCGATCTTGACAGGCAGTTGACCCGAGCCGAGGAAGGTGTCGACGGTGTACACGAGCACGCCCTCTTCGAGAAGCGCCCGCCATCTCGCGGAACCCCCGTCAGGCCATGTGGAGGTGGCGTCGCGGTCATAGCCGATTCTGCGGCGGCTTTCGATCACGATGATCTCGTGCCGGTTGATCGGTACCGCGGCCATGGCGACAGCGCCGCCGGTGCGCGCTATCGGTGCGAGCGTGACGATGGCGTCGTCGCCGGTGACGCAGGCCGCTTGGCGCTCATGCAGCCATCCGAGCTGCCAGCGGCTCCACGCCAGCATCTCCTGCGAACTACGGTTCACGTAGACATGGTCGGTCCAGGTGCCGCCGCCGGCCCATTGACCTCGGCGCTGCAGCCGTTCGTCGTCGTCGGCTGTAAGAAAGTAGGCGCCGAGCCCCATGCGGCCGAAGTTGACCGCTGTCCATACTTGCCCGTCAGGCGGTTCGGGACGCTCATACGCAGCGTCGTCGTAGGGATACATGTCGAGCAGGCCGAGAGTGTGCATCAGCTCGTGCACGACGAGGTCGCCCCAGTCGACGGGTTCGCGGATCTCTTCCACAGGGAAGGTGTTGACCCTGGTGGTCGTGATGGCGACGCCGTCGGCCGTGACGGCGCCCGACGCGTTGCCTCCTCCGAAATGGCTGCTGGGGAACACGTTCAGCACTAGGTCGAGTGTCGAGAAATCGACGTGCTCGTCGGCCAGGGCGAACGCGTGCTCTGACGCGCCCTCCGTCAACCCGTCCAAGCCCTCTATCGACGTAGGCCCGAAGTAAGCGGTTGACGGCTGCTCGGCGCGAAGCCATCGGTGCAGCGGCACGAATTCGATGTCGAATTTGCGGTAGCTGTTCTTTTCCAGGTATTCCTCGGCCCACTCCAAGCTCTGCCCGATTTCCTCGTGGGTGGTGTGCGTGGCCTGGGCGTCGGGGAAGTCCATGAACAGCACCGCCACGCGCACGGTGCCCCTCGCCGAGGGCGCCCAGTCGGGCAGCGGGAACCCCGCCGTGGTGCCGTGCGTGCGGCCGGTCGGTCGGCACGTGGTGGCGTGTTCGAGGAGCGTTCCGCTGCGGGCGCCTACGACCGAGGCGTAACGGGTGCCGCTGTCGTCGATCGCGCCGGATTGATCGTGGTGCGTGAACGCGATGCGCTGGCTGTCAGGCGACCATTCGGGCTGCACGGCCCAGCCATCGAGATCAGTGACCTGCCGCTCGCCGACGCCGTCAACTTCGACGGTGACGATGTTCGCGCCGTTCTCGCCGTCGCTGCGGCTGTACGCGACCGAGGCGCCGTCGGGCGACCACGCAACACCGCCATTGTTGAACGCTCCGCCCGCTACTTGGCGCGCGCCGGTGCCGTCAGGCTCGATGACCCACACGATTCCGTTGGCGATGAAGGCGATGCTGGTGCCGTCGGGGGACCACACGGGCGCCCACTCCAATGCGTCGCCCTCGGTGAGCGCTTCCACCTCGCCCGTCGTCGAAGCCGACGAAGCAATGACGGCTACGTAACGGTCTGCACCGACCCGACGCCCGTCATCGTCACGGCCTTCGCTCGCTTCATGCTCGAACACAAGGCGCTCGCCGTCGGGCGACCACGACGGCAGAGCATCGAATACATCGCCGCTGGTGAGCTGCGTCTTGTCGGTCCCGTCAGCATTCACCGCCCAGATGTGACTCTCCCAATGGCTGCCCGTCCACTCCTGTTGTGCGTAGGCGATCCGGGTGCCGTCGGGGGACCACTTCGGCTCTTTCGCCTGCGCCCCGTTGGTCGAGACGATTCTCTGCGCGTCGCTGCCGTCCGTGTTCGCGACATACAGCGAGCCCTGACGGCTGAAGACGATCTTGGTGCAGTCAGGCGACCACGCCGGGTCCCGCGATGTCGGGTCGTCGTCCAGGCGCGACACCGGATCAGACTCAGATCCGCCGCAGGCGCCGGCGGGCAGCCCGACAGGCTCGTCGCTGTCGTCTTCGGTCGCCACCTCGTCCCCGGCTTCGCCGGCCCCGGGGTCCTCGCCGGTGAGGTAGGCGTTGATGGCTGTTTGTGAGATGGCGGCGTCGCCGCCGAAGATGTGCAGGCTCACGGTGTCGTGCGTCTTGCGGGCGGTGTCGAGGTAGTCGACGGTGTCGGTGGGGATCTGGTGGTGGTCTGCGAGCACGAGCGGGGCGCACAGGCGGCCCAGCAGCGGTGCTGCGCTGAACGAGTCGAACGGCACTCTTGCTCGTGCGATGCCGATCACGTCGTTCGCGAAGCAGGGCTTGCCGGCGGTGTCGTTGTAGCGGCCGTTGACGAGCTCGGCTGCTTTGGTCGCGGTGTCATAGCGGGTGCTGCCCGCCACACGGGTCACGTCGATGCCGAGGTCTTCGACGGACTGCTCGACGGCCTCTGAGAGGGCGGCGGTGCCGCCCATCAGCACCACATGTTTGATGTCGGCCTCGCCGAGGTATGCCGCCACATTGGCATGCAATTCCTCTGGTGGGCTGAGCAGCACGGGGTGGATGCCTCGGGCGGCGAAGGGGCCCGCCACCAGGGCGTCGGCGAACACGTCGCCGCTGGCGATGACCGCTGTTGGGCCCAGCTCTCCCATCACCCCCGCCGTCACCTGCCCAGCAGCCGCGACGCCGGTGCCATAACGGTCATCGCCCGCGACGCGCTCGGCTGCGATGCCCGCCGCGGCGAGCGCTTCGAACACCCCAGCGCTCACACCGCGTCCGGGGCCGTGCCCCTCGCCGCCGCCGTCGGGGCCCACCACCAGCGCGCTCGACACACCCACGCGCTCCAAGAACTCCAAAGCATCGGCGCGCAGCTCCCCGGGAGGTGTCATCAACACCGGCACGCCCAACGAGCCCGCCAACGGAGCGGCCACCACCGCGTCGGTCCAGCGCCGACCCGACACCAACACCACCGCATCCAGCGACCCGCCGGCATCGGTAGCCACAGCCTCGGCGACCTGCAGCGACGTCACGTACCGATCCGCGCCCCCAAAACGGCCCACCGACACACCCGAACCGTCCCCCTCGGCAGCACCAGCAGCAGCGGCGGGCAGCACCAGCACACCGCCGAACGTCGCCACCACCGCCAACACCGCCACCATCCAGCGCCGCACCCACACGCGCCTGTCCAACAAAACCCACGCAACGCGACCGGCAGAACTCGACAGTCCGATACCCCGATATTACGAGTAGCCAGGACTATTCACGCCTGCTCGCATACCCGTGCACACCCCACAGCACTCATGTGTGCACTCCGCACCACTCACGTGCCGCCAACCCCCGGACCCGTCATGCACGGGACCGAAGCAGTCAGCCCGCAACGCCGGCGGGTGTCGTGCTGAGGGACTCAGGAAGTGCTGGGCTCAGCGATTGCAGGGTGGAGGCCGTTGAGCACCATGCCGGCGAATTGGCGGGCCATATCGTCGAGGCGCAGCTCGCCGCCGGGGCGGTACCAGCTGGCCAGCGAGTTGAGGCCCGAGATCATCAGCCGGGCGAGCACCTTGGGATTGGTGTCGTCGCGCAGCGAACCGTCGGCCTGACCCTCGGCGAGCAGCCCGACCCACAGGTCGGTGAACTCCCGCAGGGCGCTCGTGAGCTGCTCGCGGGTGTGCGGCGGCGACTCGTTGTAGCAGCGGATGTTGGCCACCGTGAAGCTGCTCTCGGCCACGATGCAGTTGACATACGCAACGATGGCCTCAGCCAGCCGTTCGGAGCCCTGCGCCTCGGGGCCCAGCGCGATGAGTGCGGCGTCGATCGCACCTTGGGCGTGGTCAATGCCGACCCGCAGCACCTCTTCGACGATCGCGTCCTTGGAGTCGAAGTGGTAGTAGAGGCTGCCGGCCTGCATCTCGGCCGCAGCGGCAATGTCGGTGAGCGTGGTGGCCGCGTAGCCGCGGCACGACAGGAGCCGGGCAGCTGCATCCAGAATCCGCATGCGGCTGCGCTCGCCCTTGCGGATCCGGCGTCCATTGCCGTCGCCGTTGTTCTCGCCGTTGCCGTTGTTCTCGTCGGCGTCAACGTCGGCAGGGCCGCCTGTGGGGCCCGGCTCGGTCAGCGCGCCGTCGGCTGCATCGGTGCTGTTCATGCCGCGGAGAAACCTAGTCCTGAACGGGCGTTCATGCAGTGGTCGAACGATTCAGGTGTGCACGAAATCTCCCGGGTCGCTCCCAAGAGCACTCACCTACAATCCGCGGGGAAGTCCAGATCGTGCTGCGATGCGAGGCGAGGGAGCCAGCGTGAAGTTCAGCTTGTTCATGTACTGCACAATCGGCCGCCGCCACGAGCTCGAAGCCGGCCTCGCGGGGCTCAACAACGACTACTACCAGCGGATGCTCGGCGAAATAGCCGACATTGCCCGCTTCGCCGACGACAACGGCTGGTACGGCTTCGGCCACCCAGAGCATCACCTGCAGATCGAGGGCTTCGAGATCTCCAACGACCTCAACCTGATGGCCAGCTGGATTGCTCGGCACACCACCCGGCTGAGGCCGATCGCGTGCGGTTACGTGTCCACCACCCACAATCCGCTCCGGGTCGCCGAGCAGGTGGCGACGCTCGACCACATGACCGGCGGCCGGCTCTGCTTCGGGGTGGTGCGCGGCTACCAGCATCGCTGGGTGGACCAGTTCAAGATCCGTCCCGACCTCGCCGCGGTGGGCAAGTGGAACCGCGGCACCGAAGACGACGAGTACAACCGCCGCTTCTTCGAGGAGTTCGTCGACGTGGTGCTGACCGCCTTGGGAAACGACACGTTCTCCTATGAGGGCGAGTTCTGGCGCTTCCCCAACGACAACCTCAACCCGCACACCCACACGGTGTATTCGGACTTCGGCGCCGGCGTGGACGAAGACATGACGATCCACGAGGTCGGCATCGCCCCGAGACCTCTGCAGTCGCCGCACCCGCCGCTGTATGGCGGTTTCACCATGTCGATGAGCTCTGCGGTGTTCTGGGCGCGCTACGGCGGCACGCCGATTGTGCTGAGCGACAAGATGGACTTCTGCGAAGCGCTGTGGAAGGCATATCGCGAGGAGGCCGTGCAGCACGGTGTCGAAAAACCGCGCGGGCACGAGTGCGGCTGGGGCGGCGTGGCGGTGTGCGCCCCCACCGACGAAGAGGCGTGGGCGCAGTTCGCTGACATGGAGTGGTTCTGGAACCAGTGGGCCATCCAGTTCGGCCAGGGCATGCCGCTGCAGCTCGTGGGCAGCCCCGACACGATCAGCCGCCAGATCGAAGAGGCGCAGACGGTGCTGGGCATCGACGAAGCGTTCTTCCTGGTTCCCCAGGGCATCCACTCCGCGGACCAGATCAACTCGTCGCTCGAGCTCATCAGCGACAAGGTGATGCCCCGCTTTGTGTGATCGGCACTGTGTCTGACGGCCCTGGGTCTGACGCGCCTGTGTCTGATGGGCACTGGCGGCGAGCCGGGTTGACGTGATCTCCGGCATCACCTCCCAGACGATCGACACCCCTGACGGCACTGTGGCCGTCGTGCTCACGCCCCGGGGCGAGCTCGACCTGGCCTCCATAGCGTCACTCGACAGCGCTGTGACATCGGCGCTGCGAGCGGCCGGGCCGCAGCCCAGACTCATCGTCGACCTGTCCGGCGTCAGCCTGCTGCAGCCAGTCGTGGTGGGTGTGCTGCTCGATGCTCGCCGTCGGTGTCGCAATGCGGGAGGCGCCCTGGTGTTCGTGGTCACCGAGCCCGAAATCAGCGCCACCCTGGCCGATGTGGAGGTCGCGCCGCTGTTCGAGACAGCGCCTGAGCTGCAGGCAGCCGTCCAGCGCATGTCCGATCGCTGAACGTCCGGCGACATCGCCCTGGATGCCCGAATCGGCGGCCAGCCCACTGAGTAACGGCCCCTATCCTGTGCGGCCGTATGGCGAGGTCGGACTACCTGTACCAGCGGGAAACCTTCGCCGGCGGCGACCGCTGGCTGGCCCGCTACGTCGCGCGCCCGATCCTCAAGTTCATCCACCGCGAAGTGGCCGGCAGCATGCTGCTGCTGCTGGCGACGGCCGTCGCCCTCATCTGGGCGAACTCGCCCTGGAGCGACACCTACTTCGACTTCTGGCACACCCACATCGAGCTGTCACTCGGCGGCTTCCACGTCCACCCGCTGGATCTGCAGGAGCTGGTGAACGACGCCCTCATGGCCCTGTTCTTCTTCGTGGTGGGCCTGGAGATCAAGCGCGAGCTGGTGACCGGTTATCTCTCGAGCGTTCGCGCCGCCACGCTGCCGGCCATCGCCGCCATCGGCGGCATGGTCGTGCCCGCGCTGCTGTACTTCGCGTTCAACACGTCGGGCGAAGCCGCTTCGGGCTGGGGAATCCCGATGGCCACCGACATCGCCTTCGCCGTCGGCATCGTCGCGTTGCTGGGCTCTCGGGTGCCGCCGATGCTGAAGCTGTTCCTGCTGACGCTCGCGATCGTGGACGACATCGGGGCCATCGCCGTCATCGCGATCTTCTACACCGGCAATCTCGACCTGCGGTGGCTGACACTCGCCGGCGCGATGCTGGTGCTGGTCCGGCTGCTGACGCTGATGAAGGTGTGGGCGCTGCCGGTCTATTGGGTGATCGGGATCGTGACCTGGTACGCCACGCTGGAGTCGGGCGTGCACGCCACCATCGCTGGGGTGGCACTGGGGCTGCTGGCACCGGCCAAGCCGTTGGTCAGCCGCGTTGCTGCCCAGGAACACGTCGATGACCTGCCGGCGAGCCCCAACATCGAGCAGGTTCACCAGGCGGCGTTCGTGGTGCAGGAATCGGTGCCGATGACCGAGCGGCTCGAGACGATGCTGCATCCGTTCACGGCGTTCCTCATCGTGCCCATCTTCGCCCTGGCCAACGCCGGCGTGCCGCTGTCGGGCGACACCCTCACCGACGCTGCCGGCTCGCCGGTGACCTGGGGCATCGTGCTCGGTCTGGTGATCGGCAAACCGGTCGGCATCGCTGCGTTCACCTGGGTGGCGACACGCTTCGGCTTCGACCTGCCCCCCGGGCTCAATTGGCCGCAGTTCATCGGGATGGGGTTCGCGGCAGGCATCGGGTTCACCGTGTCGATCTTCATCACCGGACTGGCGTTCGACGACGGCGGCATCACCGATCTCGCCAAGATCGGCATCCTGTTCGCGTCGGCCTGTGCAGCCATTGCTGCGCTCGCATTCCTCCGGTTCTCGGGCGAGCGCGGCGACCACACCGAACTCATGCCCGAAGAGCACGAAGTGCCCGAGGGGTCCTGAGCCCCGACCTCCACAGCATCGCTGCCCGCGGTCCGGCATACTCCCCCGAGCCATCCCGACGTGACCCGACCCGGATCCGGCTCTGATCTGACCGTGATCTGACCCCGACGCGACCTTGGAGGTCCACGTGACTGCTGTTCCGTACCTAGCCCTGATCGCCTCCGTGCTGGCGCTGCTGCTGGCGTACTACTTCGCCAAGGTGGTGCTGCGGGCCGACCAAGGCACCGATCTGATGCGAGAGATCGGGGCAGCCATCCGCGAGGGTGCCATGGCGTTCCTGCGCCGGGAGTACCGGTGGGTGTCGGTCTTCGTGGCGGCGATGTTCGTGCTGCTGCTGATCGTGCCGATCGACGGCCGCCCGGCTGCGAGCTTCGCCTACCTGATGGGTGCGGTGCTGTCGTCGGTGGCGGGCTTCGTCGGCATGCGCATCGCCACGGCGGCGAACACCCGCACCGCCAACGCTGCCCGCCAAGGTGCCGCCAAGGCGTTGCCGCTGGCGTTCAAGGGCGGGGCCGTCATGGGCTTCAGCGTGGCCGGACTGGCGCTGCTGGGCATCTCGTTCAACTACCTGCTGTGGGTGAAGTGGCTGGGTGTCGATCAGGCCTTTCAGGTGGTCGCAGCCTTCGGGCTGGGTGCCAGCTCGATCGCGCTGTTCGCCCGTATCGGCGGCGGCATCTATACGAAGGCAGCCGATGTGGGCGGCGACCTGGTGGGCAAGGTGGAGGCGGGCATCCCCGAGGATGATCCCCGCAACCCGGCCACCATTGCCGACGCGGTCGGCGACAACGTGGGCGATGTGGCCGGCATGGGGGCGGACCTGTTCGAGTCGTACGCGGGGTCGATCGTGGCGCCGGTCGTGCTCGCGTCGCTGCTGGTACCGGTGTTCATGGAAGGCGACAGCCTGGCCGGCAACTTCGGCGATGCCGAAGGCCTGCTCATGTACCCGATCCTGATCGGGGCGCTCGGCATGATCGCCTCGATCATCGGTGCGCTGTTCGTGCGGGGCCGCGAGGGCCGCAGCCTGTCGGGCCAGTTGCACACCGGTCAGTACGTGGCCATGGCGCTCACGGTGGTGTTCTCTATCGCGGGCACGCTGGTGCTGTTCAGCGGTAACCCGACGTTCGGGGGCTACGAGCTGAGCGCACCGATCTTCCTGGCATTCACGATCATCGTGGGGCTGCTCGGCGGCTGGGCCATCGGCTTCACCTCTGAGTACTTCACCTCGGAGCACTTCCGGCCGGTCAAGGGAATCGCCAGCCAGTCCGAGACCGGACCGGCCACCGTCACCATCGAAGGCATCGCGCAGGGCAAGCTCTCCACGCTGCCTGCGGTTGTACTCGTCGTGGCGATGATCGGCCTGTCGTACCTGTTCGGCGGGATGGCTTTCGGCGACGCCGGCAACGAGATCGGGCTCTACGGCGTGGCGCTGGCGGCCATCGGCATGCTGGCGGTGACCGGCGTGATCGTGGCCGTGGACGCCTACGGGCCCATCGCCGACAACGCCGGTGGCATCGCCGAGATGGCCGAGCTGCCGCCCGAGGTGCGCGGCGTCACCGACAGCCTCGACTCGCTGGGCAACACCACCGCCGCGGTGGCCAAAGGTTTCGCGGTGGGCTCGGCTGCGGTCACGGCGCTGGCGCTGTTCAAGTCGTTCAGCCTGACCGCCGGCGACCAGGTGTTCTTGGACATCAACGACACGGCGGTCACGATCGGCCTGTTCCTGGGTGCCATGACGCCGTTCATCTTTGCCGCGCTCACCATGTCCTCGGTGGGCCGCGCAGCCCAGGCGATGATCGTGGAGGTGCGGCGGCAGTTCGCCGAGATCCCCGGCCTGCGTGAGGGCGAGCCGGGCGTGAAGCCCGACAGCCGCCGCTGCGTCGACATCTCCACCCAGGCGGCCCTGCGAGAGATGCTGCTGCCGGGCGGCCTGGCGGTGGTGCTGCCGTTGGTGATCGGATTCATCGACGTGAACGCGCTCGGCGGCTTCCTGGCCGGCGCGGTGGTGACCGGTTTCCTGATTGCTATCTACATGGCCAACTCGGGCGGCGCCTGGGACAACGCCAAGAAGTACATCGAAGCGGGTGCGCACGGCGGCAAGGGCACCGATGCGCACGCTGCCGCCGTGGTCGGCGACACCATCGGCGACCCGTTCAAGGACACCTCAGGCCCGGCGATGAACATCCTCATCAAGGTGATGACCATCGTCAGCCTGGTCTTCGTCCCGGCCTTCCTCTGAGCGAATCAGATGCAAGCGCTGCTGAGCGCGCTACCTCACCGAGCTCGCTGGGTGCGAACCTCAGGCGCCGAGGACCGCCATGCCGATGGCGCGGGCTGCCGTTGCCTGACGCCGATCGAACGTCAGCACGGTCGCGCTCGGACTCGCTCGTCGGGCAGCTGCCAAGTGAATGGCGTCGAGCGACCTGCAGAGCGTCTCTTCAGCAATATGAGCTGCATCGGCACATACCTCGGCATCCAGCTCAACCATCTCAAACGCGGTGAGATCGATTTGCAGTTGACGCTGAACTCGCGCCAGCTCTTCGCCGTCGAAATGGCGCGCGAAGTTGCGTCTGATCTCGACTTCAGTGAGCCCACATGTGACTCGAAGCGGTTCCGTCGCCACGGTGTGAAACGTGAATTCGGATTCGTGCTCTGGTCGATAGAACTTCATCAGCGCACTGGATTCGACGTACAGCATCAATCGCCTCGGTCCTCGTCGAGCATTTCCATGATCGTCGGGCCCTCCGACAGCAGCAGGGGCCTCGATGGGGTGAATGGTTGGAGTCCGCCCCGCCGTTTGGCAGGTCTGATCCAGCCCTCGGCGACTCCCTGTTCGATGCGTGCAAGGTCGTCCAACATCGAATCGTCCAGCGGCGTGAGCTGCGCCACCGGCCGTCCCCGGTCGGTGACGATGAGGCGCTCGCCGCCGGCAGCCCGCCGCACGCACTCCGACAGCTTCGCCTTCAGCTCCCGGATGCCGATATCCGCATTCGTGCCTTCGCCAGCCATGTAGTCACATTATTTCAAAGCTATGACTACAGCAAGCTCAATTGTGGTCACGACTAGCCGCTCGCGGCAGGCTGTCAGCGATCAGTGGTGCTGGTGCCGCCCTCGCTGCCTTCGTTGCTCACTTCGGCGTTGTCTGTGCCGCCGCTTGCGTCAGGCGTGTCTTTGTCGAGAGCCGTCGCCTTGGCCGGGTCGCCGACCGCTTCGGCATTGTTCAGTGTCTGATGCGGCGGTCTTGGCCTGTTGGTGTCGGCGCAGTGTGACGAGGGCCGCGAGAGCCAGCAGGGCTCCGGCGACGATGGCGCCGATCGCTTCTGGCTCAAGCCCGCCGCTGGGTGCCGTCTCGGCGTAGAGCGATTTGGGGAACTCGTCGGTGGCGAGGAAGTCGAGTTCCCATGCGGACTGGGATTGCCTCGCGGAGTCGGCGTTGTGCTCCACGGTCTCGCCGGGCAGCGTCACAGAGATCGCCAGTGTGGGGAGTTCGAAGCCCAGTGCCGCCGCCTGAGCGAGTTCATCTTCAGAGAGTTCGTCTTCGGAGAGGTCGCCGCTGAGCCAGGAAAGATCCAGTTCGAAGCGCCAGCCGCCGCCGGCGGTGCGATGGACGCTCGGCCCGCCGTCCTCGGCCAAGACCGCCATGACCGTGTCAAAGTCGGCCGCATCCCATGTGCGCCCGAACCTGACGGTGCAAGTGCCGTCGCCCACCGAGATGTCGAAGTCGTCCAACTCTTCCAAGCCGAAGATGCTCGGACCATCATCGCCTGTCTCGCCAGCGAACTGCTGACACATTTCCTCGGTCGTCTCGAACATCGCTCCCTCGCCGAGCGCTGCAGAGCCGAGCATGGCCGTGTGAATGCTCATCGTCGCCTCGACAGATCCCGATCCGTCGTCGCGCACAACCAGATCCGTCTCGAGGGCGACGCAGGCTGCCGCCAGGACGGCCAGTGCGCAGGCGGCCGCCGCCGTCCGAACCAGCGAGTGCCAGCGAGTCACGGGGCGGCGGTGTGAGCGAGAACAAGCCATCCCGGTCACCGCGCGCGTGTCGGGCCGAGATGCTGCTGGATGATCTCGGGCTGATCTGCCAGCAGTGCTAGGAGACTGCTGATTTATTCGGTTTCGGCCTTGAGCGCAACTCTCTGACCTGCAGTTCTGCAAACGAGAATTGACGAATTCGGCGATTGCTCAGCAGTCTCCTAGGAGAACGCGCGCGGGGCCCTGCGGGCGCCGTCGCCCCTGTTCCCAGTTGCGCAGCGTTGCCACTGCGACGCCGATGCTCCCGGCAAATGCTGCCTGGGACTGTCCGGTGCGTTCCCGGATGGCCCGAACGTCTGGCTCGGGGATCACGACATCGTGGGCCACGAAGCCACGGCGCTCTCCGTCCAGATACGCCTCCGCGTCACTGAGGCCATTCATGATCTCGTCGAATGCGGTCATCTTCTCAACTCCCGTAGCGGGTGGCTATGCGTTTGCCGACACCGATGAGTGCCCGGCGCTCCGTCGGCGTGAGGTCAGCCTTGTCGTTCTTCGAGAACGCTGTGAGCAAGAAAACAGGCAGGCGGTCGCCCGCGGACAGGTACACGACTCAGGTGCCGCCTCGCTTGTCTCGACCGGGTGCCGGAACGCGCATCTTGCTGATGCCTCCGCCGAGCGGAACGCCCGCAGTGGGGTTGGCGGCAACACGGTTGACGATCTCCTCGAGTTCGGCCTCAGAGAGGAACGATCCGGCGGCCGTCAGATACGCACGTGTTTCCACCACGGTCTGCATGCGCCTCGGCACATCGAATGGTATACGCCACTGGCGTAGTCGCGCGGGCATGGTTTTCTGCCCGGCGGCGGCAGGCGTGTGACACCGTCGCTGTAGACATACCGCCATGGGCGGCGAGCAGTATTGGATGCAACGCCTCGACGAGTACCTGCATCACCGGGAGCACGTCGAGGGCAAGGCCAGAGGCACGGTCGAGGACGACAAGACCATTGTCGGGCAGTGGATCGCCTTTGCGCTCGAGCAGCCGACGGATCCAGCCAGGCGAGCTGAGCCGCTGTTGGAGCATTGGGTGACCGAGGTGAAGCGCCTGACCTCCGGCTCGCAAGACAGCTACCGCGCTCATGTCCGGCCTTGGTGGCGTTGGCTTGAGGAAGGATCCGCAGCGGCAGATGCGGACTTGGAGCCTGTGAGTCAGGATCCGTCGGAGCGGCTGGCTCAACTGGTCGCCGATTTCCGGGCAGACGGCTACGACCTTGCTCGCGAAGTTGGACACTTGCAGGCGCGCGAGCGTTTCGAGGAGATTCTTCGCAGCCTGCCGACGATGCCGTGGGCGGAGCGACAGCGGCTCCATGAGGTCTGGAGGCCGAAGGGAGAAGGCAGCTATGGCGGCGTCGGCCAGATCGTGCAACTCGGTTCGTTCATTGATCGGGCGAGCGAGCCTGAATGGGAGTCGTTCCGGTCCGAGCTCAGCGCGTTGTGCTTCGGCACGGACAGCCTCGCCGACCGACTGCAGTCAGCTGTCGATGAGATTCGAGGCTTGGGGTGGGCAAGCGCGACCCGCGTGGTGGCTGTTCTTGACCCGCAACGAGTGATCCCCAACTATTCGCTCCACAACGCCGGACGCTGGGCGGGCAAGCTCGAGAACCTGCAGATGCTGATGGACGAGCGGCTGCTTGATGCCGAGCGGCTGCGCCGTGCTGAGCAGATGCTGCACGAGCATCCTCGCAGCAAGCCGTCAGGTCGAGCGGTTGTCGAGTCGAACGACCTCCTGCTGGACATCCTGCGCCCGCATTTCTCTGAGGGCGACTCGGTGGATACGTGGGGAATGCGGTCGTTCCTGCGATGGCTTGCGGAGCGCGCGATGGAGCGCCGAGCGCCGACTCGCGATGCCGACGCGCGCGGCCACGAGGAACTCGACTTGCCCACGCTGGTCGCTGAGTTCCGGGACACTGGCTATCCAGAAGATCGCGACCGGCAGCACCTGCAGGCGCGCGTGCAGCACGAACGCACTTTGCAGTCGTTGAACGAGATGGCCTTCGAGGACCGACAGCGCATCAAGGCCGTTTGGGCCAAGAGCAACCAGAACTATGGCTGGTGCGGCCAGCAGCCGTCGTTGGACCGGGCTGTCAATGAAACCACAGTGGAATCGTGGTTTCGGCTTCGAGACAGCCTCGCCGAACTGTGCTTCGGTGCTGGAGAGCTTGAGGACCGCATCGACGATGCCGTCAGTTCGGTGAGCGGGCTTGGGTATCTGGCGGCGACGAAGCTGCCCGCCGTGTGCCATCCTGAGGCCTTCGTCCCGGTGTACGTGGTTCGCCGCATCAACAAAGACGGTCAAGCGCTCGGCAAGCTTGACATGATCAAACTGCTCGTCGAACTCGGCGTGCTGAACACCGAGCAGGCGAGTGAGGCCGAAGCGATCGTCGCCCTGCACGAAGAACACGGCGACTGCGGCGCGGTCGTCATGGGCTCCAACGACTTGCTGCTGGCAGCGCTTGGACCACACTTCACCGATGACGGCGTCGTCGATACATGGGGCATCGCATGCTTCATGTATTGGCTGACCTGGGAGTATCGAGAGCAGGGCTCGGCCGTGCGCTGGGTCGACGAAGGTGAGCTTGAGGGGCTGGCCGACGACCTGCTGTGCGACTTCGAAACACTGGACGAGATCGTCAAACTCCTCGAGGACCAAGGGCAGGTGATCCTGTACGGGCCTCCGGGAACGGGGAAGACCTACTTCGCTCAACGCTTAGCGTGGACGCTCGTCGGCATCCAACACGACAAGTGGTACGAGGAAGATGGACCGTATTCGCTGGTTCAGTTCCATCCGGCCTATTCGTACGAGGACTTCTTCGAGGGGTTCCGTCCGCATGTCGACGGCACTGGGAACATGACCTACGCGCTGACGCCAGGTCCGCTGGTGCGGCTGGCGGAGCGCGCCGCGGAGCATCCCGACGAACTTCACGTCATGGTCATCGACGAGATCAATCGGGCCAACCTGCCGCGGGTGCTGGGCGAGCTGCTGTATCTGCTGGAGTACCGCGACGAGTGGACCCAGACGCAGTATCGCCCGGAAGGCGGCTTCGAGCTACCGTCCAATCTGTGGTTCATCGGAACCATGAACACCGCCGACCGGTCGATCGCGCTCATCGACGCTGCGATGCGGCGGCGGTTCCACTTCGTGCCGTTCTTCCCGAACCGGCCGCCGACCGAAGGGCTGCTGCGGCGGTGGACGCAGCGGCAAGCGCCGGAACAGGCCTGGGTGGCTGAGCTGCTGAACCGAGTCAACGGCGAACTCCAAAAGGACCTCGGCGGCGATCACCTGCTGATCGGGCCGAGCCATTTCATGAAGCCCGGTCTCGATGAAGCAGGGGTGCGCCGCATCTGGACCTACAACATCGAGCCGCTCATCGAGGACCAGCTCTTCGGCCAGCACGAAGCGATCGAACGCTTCCGGTTCGAACGGGTCATGGAGCGTCACGGACTGGGTTCTTCGGCTCGGCAGGCTAGGGCGTCCGGTGCTGACGCGCCGACCGGTAATGACTTGGCCGACACCGATGACGATGCGATTCAAGGGAGAAGCCCGGCAGCTGACGGTGCAGGGCCCTCTGCCGACGCCCCGGCCGATGGCTGATCTGGATGGCACTCGGCGGCTCGTTCTGCGCGAGTGGACGCGCTGCCAGGCCGAGCTGACGAACGAGCAGGCCGAAGCGCTGCGCGGTCTCGGCCGAGGCAGGCAGCGTTGGCTGCGCGTGGAGAAGATCGTCAGCAGTACCGGCAGCAGATCGGGCATCGACGGTGTCGGCACCTACACGGTGACGCCGCGTCACTTCGTCGGGTCATTCACCGTCGCAGGACTTTCGATGATCGTGCGGCCCAAGATCAAGCTCGAAAACCTGTTCCTGCTGCTCGAAGTCGGGTTGCCCCCTGCAGCGTGGCGCGATGAAGCCATCGAGTACGCCGACTCCGCCGATCTGCTGCCGTCGCTGGTGTCGTTCTTTGCCCGCACGGCCGAGACCACCGTTGCCCGCGGCCTGTTCCATCACTACCGCCGTAAAGAAGACGACCTGCTGGCACTGAGGGGCCGCATCGACTCCGCCCGACAGTTCCGTCGCGGTGGGCTGCTGGTGCCGATGGCGTGCGCCTGGGATGACTTCACCACCGACGTCAACGAGAACCGCTGTCTGCTGGCGGGCATCCAGCGCTCGCTGATGGTGCCCGGCGTACCCGTCGAGGATCGCCGCCGCCTGCGACGAGTCGCAGCTGCACTGGATGGCGTTGCCGAGCTGGCACCCCCAGCGGCACTTCACCGGCTCGACCATCTCGACACCAGCGGCTTTACCCGCCTGAACGAGCACTACCGGCCCGCTCTGCGCTTGGCACGACTGCTGCTGGCCAACCTCACGCTCCAAGACCGGCACGGCGGCACGACGGCGTCAGCGTTCATGGTGGACATGAACCAACTCTTCGAGCGCTTCGTCACCGCGCGACTACAAGCCGAGCTACGGGGTCGGCTCGAGGTGGCTGCTCAACGGCGACCACATCTCGACGAAGAGGACCGCATCACTATTCGGCCTGACTTGCTTCTGCGACAGCAGGGCACAGATGTTGGCGTTGCCGACATCAAGTACAAGCTGGCCACTGAATCCTCGGGTGAGTATGTCGCCGACACGGTGGGCTACCACGGCGACTACTACCAACTGTTGGCCTATGCCACCGCACTTGACGTGAGCGACGGGACGCTCGTCTACTGTGCCGACGCTAACGATGAGCCGACTGGTACGGAAGCTGCCGAACACGCCACGTCGGCACCGCTACCGTCAGCCGTCACAGTGCGAAACGCAGGCATCCGCCTGCACGCATACGCAGTCGACTTGTCGGGCACCCCAAGCGACATTGACACTCAGATCACCGCCCTTGCGAGCCACTTTGCGGTGTCGGCTGAACGCTCCGTCGGTCCTTGAACTCGCTCCCGGCGGTGCCTTACGCCGCTGCCCGAGCGGCTGCTGCTCCTTCGAACGCCTTGAACAGCTTCAGGATTGCTTGCAACACCGCCGTCAGGAACGCGCACAGTGCTGCGAGGACTTCGACCTTGACTCTCCATGACGCGAACACACGGCCAGCATAGGCGGCGGTCGGAGCGCTTCCGCCGTCGTACCGTGCTCCTGCGGCCAGCTGTGCGCTCAGATGGCGGCGGGGGGTGGGCGGAGGCGGTCGGCGACGCCGCGGGTGAGGCGGTCGAGGATGCCGGCCAGCAGCACGATCGCGATGCCCGCTTCGAAGCCTCGGCCGACGGCGTCGCTGCGGCGCAGGGCGTTCACGGTCTCGAGCCCGAGGCCGCCGCCGCCCACCAGCCCGGCGATCACCACCATGGCCAGCACCAGCATGATCACCTGGTTGACCGCCACCATCAGCTCGGGAGCCGCCAGCGGCAGCTCGACACGTCGCAGACGCTGGCTGCGGGTAGCGCCGAAGCTCGTCGCGGCCTCGTGGACCTCGGCGGGCACCCGTCGGAGGCCCAGATCGGTGTAGTGGACTGCGGCCGGCAGCGCATAGACGACCGAGGCGATGATGCCCGGGATACGGCCGACGTGGAACAGCGTGATCACCGGCACCAGCAGCACGAAGCTGGGAATGGTCTGCAGGAAGTCCAGCACCGGGTCCATCAGCTTCTGGAAGCGGTCGCTGTGGGAGGCCTGGATTCCCAAGGGCACTGCGATGGCCAGCGTGACCGCCACGGCCACCAGCGTCTGGGCCAGGGTGTCCATCGACAGCTCCCACATCCCCAGCCACCCGATCAGGAACAGGGCGACGCCGACGCCGAGTCCCAGCGTGACGCCGCGCGCCAGCAGGCCCCCCAGCACGCCCAGCCCGATCATCGCCGGCCAGGGAATGCCCGACGAGAGCAGCTCCCGCAGCGGCGTCACCATGTAGATGGTGATGAAGTCGCTGAGCGGCCCGGTGCCGATGCCTGATGAACCGATGTCGTAGAGGTTGTCGCGAGCCCACGCCGTCATGTCGTTGATGTACGGCGCGTAGTGCCACTGCAGCCATTCGGGGAACTTGTTGTGGCCCACCAGGCCGCCGGCCAGGGCCACCGCACCGGTGGCCGCCGCGATCCAGCGGATCGCCGCTGTGTCGCCGGCCCGCAGCGAGGCATCGCCGTGCGCCTTGGGACCATGGCCGCGACCCCGCTCGCCCAGCGTGGCGATGCCCCGTGTGAAACGGTCCAGGATGATCGCCATGATGACGATGGCGATGCCGGCTTCAGAGGCCTCGCCGACGTCGATGTCGCGCATGGCTCGCAGCACGTCCTGCCCGAGCCCGCCCGAGCCGATGAATGCGGCGATCACCACCATGCTCATGGCGAGCATCGTCGTTTGGTTGGTGCCGGCCAGGATCGCTGGTCGGGCAGCGGGGATCCTCACCAGACGGAGCGTCTGGCGGTCGGTCGCGCCGAACATCTCCGAGGCCTCCACCATCGCGCCTGACACGTTGCGCAAGCCGACATCGGTGAGCCTTACCACCGGGGGCAGGGCGAAGATGACCGTCGCGATCAGTGCCGGCACGCGCCCGATGCCGAACAGCAGCACGAACGGGATGAGATAGACAAAGCCCGGCATGGTCTGCATGGCGTCGAGCGTCGGGCGCAGCACCCCCGCAAAGCGATCGCTGCGCCATGCCGCGATGCCCAGCGGGATGCCCGCTACCAGCGACAGGAACACCGCCACGCCCATCAGTGCGAGGGTGGCGAAGCCCTGCTGCCACAGGTCGGTCATGCCGATCAGCACCACCCCGGCAGCTCCGAGCACACCCGCCAGCCGGCCGCGCACCCGCCACAGCCCCAGGCCGCAGAAAACCGGGTACACGTACCACGGGAACCACCGCAGGATCGACTCGAGCTGGCGGATGCCCGCATCGGCGAGATCGGTCAGCGGGCCCAGCAGCACGGTGTAGAGCCAGTGGGATGTCTGGTTGTTGATGAGCCACCGCCGAGCACGGTCGATGGGGTCGGCCAGCCCGAGGTTCCACGACTCGGGAAAGGCGCCGACAGATGCGGCGAAGCCGACGATGACGAGCGCGACCGCCGCTGCTGCCAGCCCGACCGCAACCGGCGATCGTCGCCGGGCTGCCGGTGCGCCCGAACCGCCAGGCGACCCAGCCTCGAGCGTCTGGCTCATCGCTGGTTCTGTTCGAGAGCTGTGTCTGATGGCGGTACTGGAGCTCCGCTTGAAGGCATCTGTGCAGTCATCGCAGGTTCCGCTCCAGAGCTGTGTCTGATGGCGGTACTGGAGCTCCTCTTGAGGGCATCTGTGCAGTCATCGCAGGTTCCGCTCCAGTACCGCTGCTACATCGTCCTGGTGCAGCAGGCCCAGCGGCTCGCCGTCGGCGTTGCAGACCACGACCGGCCGGTGCTCTGAGAGCAGGAACGGCAGCGCGGATTCCAGCGTGGCGGTCTCGGTCGCGCGGGGCCAGCCGTCGGACACCGCGACATCGCCGATCGGCTGCATCAGCGAGCACGCCGGGAGCACCTTCGCGATCGGCGCATCCTGGGTGAATGCCCGCACGTAGTCGTTCGCCGGCTGCGTCAGAATCTCGAGCGGCGTGCCGACCTGAGTGAACGCCCCGTCGCGCATGATGGCGATGCGGTCGGCCAGCCGCAGTGCCTCGGCGAAGTCGTGGGTGATGAACACGATGGTGCGCTGCAGCTCCATCTGCAGCGCCACCAGCTCGTCTTGCATGTCCCGCCGGATCAGCGGGTCGAGCGCCGAGAACGGCTCGTCGAAGAACAGCACCTCGGGCTCGACGGCGAGGGCACGTGCCAGCCCGACGCGCTGCTGCATGCCGCCGCTGAGCTGCTGGGGGTAGTGACCGCCCCAGCCGTCGAGGCCCACCGTGGTGAGCACGGCCCTGGCCCGCTCGTGGCGTTCGTCACGTGCAACTCCCTGAACCTCCAGCCCGTACGCCACGTTGTCGACGACGCGCCGGTGGGGGAAGAGGCCGAAGTGCTGGAAGACCATCGCCATCTTGCTGCGGCGCAGCTCGCGCAACTCTGTCTCGTCAGCGTCGGCGAGCACTGTCCCGCACACTTCCATCTCGCCGAAGGTCGGTTCGATCAAACGGGAAATGCAGCGCACCAGCGTGGACTTGCCCGATCCCGACAGGCCCATGACCACGAACGTCTCGCCCGCCTGCACCTCGAAGGTGACGTCTTGCACCGCCACGAGACAGCCCGTCTCGGCCTGGACCTGCTCCCGGTCGGCACCCCCTGAAGCCAGCTCACGAGCGGCATCGACCTTGCGGCCGAAGATCTTCCACAGGCCGTTGACCGTGACGATCGGCTCCATGGCTGCCCCCATTTGCCGCCGCGTTACCGTCTGCTTGGACGGGTTCCGTGCGTCGCTACGCTGTGCTGACTGTGGCACGATCTCGCCCCCCCGACGCGACATCCGGCGACAGCGACCCGCCTGCCAACGGGGCAGCACCGAGATCGGGCCCGGTGCAGGAACGTGCCGTGCAGACCCGCGAGCGGATCCTGCAAGCGGCCATCGAGGTCATCCGCACCGATGGCGCCGCCAATCTCACGCTCGACCGCGTTGCCGTCGCGGCGGGCGTCAGCAAGGGCGGTTTCCTGTACCACTTCGGCTCCAAAGACGCCCTGATGGCCGGACTGCTGGACGAGACGCTCGCTGTGCTCGATGACGAGCTGGACATGCGCGAAGCCCAGTTCCGCGCCGCCGATCCCGCTGCCCGCGGCACGTTCGCGCTGGCCTACCTGGACTACGTGCGCGAGCCGTACAAAGCCGCCGACGACACCTCGGCGTCGATCCTGGCGGCTGCCGCGCTCGACGACGAGCTGCTGGCCAACACCAGGGCAACGTTCGATCGCTGGCAGGAGCGCCTGGTGCATGACGATCGGCTGGCCGAGACGATCGGCCTGCTCGCCCGCATCGTCGGCGACGGCCTCTGGCTCATCGACCTGTTCGGTCTGGCGCCCCCGACCAAAGCCGCGCGCCACGAGGTGCTCGACCTCGTCTCGGCGATGATCTCCGATCACGACGGCAGTCATCACGGCGACGGCGACGGCGCCGGGGGCGGGGCCGGCGCAGGACCGCCGCAGGCCGGACCGTAGACCGGCACGTCCAACGGCGCGAGCGGCTCGTTGCCCAAGAGGAGATCGGCGGCTTTCTCCGCGATCATCATGACCGGCGCGTAGATGTTGCCGTTCGTCACCGTGGGCATCACCGAGGCGTCCACCACGCTGAGACCCGCGGTGCCCAGCACGCCCATCGTCGCGGGATCGGTGACTGCTGCGGGGTCGGTGCCGAGCCGAGCCGTGCCCGCGGGATGCAGCGCCGTCTCGGCGTCGCGTGCCACCCAGTCCATGATCTCGTCGTCGGACTGGGTGTCGGGACCGGGGGACAGCTCGCCCTCGTTGTAGGCCGCGAAGGCCGGCTGGTTCATGATCTGGCGCGTGACCCGCACGGTCTCCACCCACTCGCGCCGATCCTGGGCGGTGGACAGGTAGTTGAACCGGATCGCCGGCTTGACCGCGGGGTCACGCGAGGTGATGCGCACCCAGCCGCGGGCATCGGAGTACATCGGCCCGACATGCACCTGGTAGCCGTGCTTGCTGGCCGGCGCTGAGCCGTCGTAGCGCACCGCCAGCGGCAGGAAGTGGAACATCAGGTTGGGATAGGCCTCGTCGGTGTTGCTGCGCACGAAGCCGCCGGCCTCGAAGTGGTTGGTTGCGCCGGGCCCGCGCCGAGCCAGCCATTGCAGGCCGATCCACGGCCGGCGCCAGCGCCGCAGATGCGGCTGCATCGAGACCGGCAGCCGCGACGCGTACTGGATATAGACCTCGAGGTGGTCCTGGAGGTTCTCGCCGACACCTTCCAAAGGCGAGACCACCTCGATGCCGTGCTGGGCGAGCAGCGCAGGCGAGCCGACGCCCGAGAGCTGCAGCAGCTGTGCCGAGCCGAACGCCCCAGCACACAGAATCACGTGCCCCGCCCGGGCGACGTGCACTCGGCCGCGTCGCCGGCCCTTCTGGCGGTACACGACTCCCGTTGCCCGGTTGCCCTCGAACAGCACGCGGCTGATCAGCGCGCCGGTGTGCAGCGTCAGGTTGGGGCGGTGGAGCACGGGATGCAGGTACGCCCGCGCGGCAGACAGGCGGCGACCTCGGTGGATGTTCCGATCGAACGCGGCGAAGCCCTCCTGGCGATAGCCGTTGACATCGTCGGTCAGCTCGTAGCCGGCCTGCTGCACGGCGTCGAAGAACGCCTCGAACAGCGGGCTGGAGGCCGGGCCCCGCTCGAGCACCAGCGGGCCCTCGCCGCCGCGCCAGTCATCGGGGCCCGCCAGGCAGCTCTCCATCCGCTTGAAGTACGGCAGGCAGTGCCGGTAGTCCCACGCCGACATGCCGGGCCGGCTGGCCCACTTGTCGTAGTCGGCCGGGTTGCCCCGCTGGAAGATCATCCCGTTGATGGAGCTGGAGCCGCCCAGCACCTTGCCGCGGGCGTGGTACACCCGCCGCCCGCCCATGTGCGGCTCCGGCTCGGTCTCGTACTGCCAGTCGTAGAAGCGGTTGCCGATCGGCATCGCCAGCGCGGCCGGCATGTGGATGAGCACGTCCCAGCGGTAGTCCCGGCGACCGGCCTCGAGCACCAGCACCTGGGTGCCCGGGTCCGCACTCAGCCGGTTGGCGAGCGCGCAGCCGGCCGATCCGCCGCCGACGATGATGAAGTCGTACACGGGTTCGCTCACCGGATCACCTGCTGGGCAGCGCTTGCGGACATGCGGGACGGACCCCGCCGGCGCCGGCCCCCAATGGCCGACGCCGACGGGTCAATGCCGTACTGCAATCTGAGCGCCGAAGCGCTACTGGAGCCAGGCGCTCCAGGTTGCCTCGTTGTCTGCGATCCACTGGGCTGCGGCATCGTCGACCGACATGCCTTCGCCCTCGACGGCGGCCAGCATGGAGATCTGGTCGGCGCTGTCGTAGTTCATGGCTCTCAGGAATGCGTCAGCTGCGGGGGCGTTCTCGGCGAGGTTCGCATCGATGATCTTGAACAGGACGTCAGCGGGATAGTCGCAGTCGACGCCGCCGGCGTCTGCGGTGGCGTAGCAGTCGTCGCTGTAGTCGGGCAGCAGCACGTTGGTGAGGTCGTAGCTGTTGAACGCCGAGTGGGGCGTCCACAGGTACACCAGGATCGGGTCCTCCCGGCTGTACGCGGCATCGACCGCAGCCAGGATCGCCGCCTCGGACCCGGCGTACACGACCTGCATCGGCAGGCCCAGGTTGTTGATGATGTCCTCGTCGTACTGGACGAAGCTGGGATCACCGCCCAGGAACTGCCCCAGGTCGCCGGTCTCGGCAGTGGCGTACAGGCCGGCCAGCGCCGGATCGGCGAAGCCCTCCCAGGTCGCCAGCTCGGGATGGCGCTCGATCATGTAGGTCGGCGTGAACCAGCCGATCTTGCCGACCGGGCCGAGCAGGCCGGCGTGATCCACGTTGGCGTCGGCGTTGTCAATAAAGTCGATCACGTTCTGCGCGTGACCCGACGGCCACACCTCGAGCGAAGCGCTGATCTCGCCGGTGTTGATGGCCGCCCACTGGGCGTTCTCATCTATGTCGACGATCTCTACCTCGTAGCCGAGCTCGCTCTCGAGCAGCTGCGCAGCGACGGCCACGTTCAGGGCCGAGCCGTTCCACGGGTTCGCTGCCAGCGTGATCGTGCTCTGCGACCCGAGGCCGTCATCGTCGCCGCCTGTGCAGGCTGCAGCGAACAGCCCCAGTGCTGCGACGAGCGCGATGAACAGCTTCCAGCTGCTCAGCCGTCGGTACCGGCGAGTTCGTTCGCCGGACTTGCGTTCTTCGGACATGGGCACCCCCCGGTGTAGTTGGCCCGCCTATCGCCGGCGTCTGCCGACAGCCCTCCCCGAGGGCGATCGGCCCGCTTGCGGGTCCGGCCGCTTGGCCTTCCCCCGCGAAAACAGGCCACTTAGACGGTTTTGGAAATCTTAGCACGCCCGGAATGGCCCAGTACCGCGCGCTGGCGCGCGTTGGGTTCGGGCGGGCGTACTGTGCGAGGAATGAGGGCGCCCAATGTCCTGCTGGTGATGGCCGACCAGCTTGCGCCGCACTTCACCGGCGCCTACGGCCACCCGATCGTCCGCACGCCTGCCATGGACGCGCTGGCAGAACGAGGTGCCCGCTTCGACGCGGCCTACTGCCCGTCGCCGCTATGCGCGCCGTCGCGCTATTCGATGATGACCGGCCGCCTCCCGTCACGGATCGGCGCCTGGGACAACGCGGCAGAGTGGAGCGCGGCAGCTCCCACCGTGGCGCACTGGCTGAATCTGGCGGACTATCGGACGGTGCTCTCGGGGAAGATGCACTTCGTCGGCCCCGACCAGCTCCACGGCTTCCGCCGGCGCCTCACCACCGACATCTACCCCGCGAACTTCGCCTGGACCCCCAACTGGGACGCGGCCGACGAGCGCATCGACGCCTGGTACCACAACATGGAGAGCGTCACCGATGCCGGCCAGGCGCTCGCCACCTACCAGATCGACTACGACAACGAGGTCGGCTACGCCACCCGACGCTGTCTCTACGACCTGGCCCGCGCGGGCGACCAGCGCCCCTTCTTTCTGGCGGCGGCCTTCATCCACCCCCACGACCCCTACGTGGCGCGCCCCGAGTGGTGGAACCTCTACGACGGCGACGACATCGACCTGCCGGGCCCGCTGCCGTCCCGGCTCGACCCGCACACCGAGCGCATTCGCCGCGGCATCGAGGCCGACACCATCGGCTGGACCGACGAGCAATGCCGCAACGCCCGCCGCGCCTACTACGCCAACACCAGCTACTTCGACTGGTGGCTGGGAGAACTGCTGGCTGTTCTGGACGAGACCGGTCGCACCGATGACACGGTGGTGATCGCCACCAGCGATCACGGCGACATGCTCGGCGACCGGGGCGCCTGGTTCAAGATGTCGTTCTTCGAGCGGTCCGCCCGTGTCCCGCTGGTGATGGCCGGACCTGATATCGCGCAGGGCACGGTCGACAACGTGTGCTCGCTGATGGACCTGGCGCCGACGCTGGTCGAGGCTGCAGGCGGCTCGGTGAACGAAGTCGGCGTCTCGCTCGATGGGCGCAGCCTGTGGCCCGCGGCCACCGGAAGCGACGATCCCGTCGATGAGACCCTCGGCGAGTACATGGGCGAGCTGACCTCGCACCCGATGTTCATGATCCGCCGGGGCCGCTACAAGTACATCCACTGCGACACCGACCCGCCGCTGCTGTACGACCTCAAGGCCGATCCTGCTGAGCACCGGAACCTGGCTGGTACCACCGATTCCGCCGAGCTGGCCGAACTGTCGGCTGCGTTCGCCGCCGAGGTGGCCGAGCGCTGGGACTCCGCTGCGATCCGCGAGCAGGTGGTGGCCTCCCAGCGGGCGCGGCGGGTGGTGCATGCCGCCGCCGCGGAGGGCTGGGACTACCTGCCGCCGCGGGACCCGGCCAACGAGTACATCCGCCACCACATGGACTGGGCCGAGGCCGGTCCCAAACTGCGCTACCCAGAGAGCTGATCGGCTGGGGTCGAGCGGCCCGTGAGCTGAGCGAGCACCAGCGGCTGGCACGGCCTCGACGGCCTGTGATGCGGCCGGAACATGCTGGGCCGCGCAACGCGGCCGAAACATCCCAGCAACAGCGCCGACCCGCGCTGTCCATCCAGCAGTCACGCCGGGGTGACTCCCGCGCAACACGCCATTTCTAGGTTCGGTCCATCAGCCAGACCCCCTTTCAGCCAGAAGCCGAGTCCTAGGAGATTGGCCATGAAACGCAAGCTGTTCCTCATCGTCGCGGGCGCCCTCGGCGGCCTGTTCCTGTTCGCCGGGCCGGCCGGCGCGCAGGACGATTCGCTGTCTGCCGAGATGGTGCAGGCCGTCATGGACAACCTGTGGGTGTTCATCGCCGGCGTGCTCGTGTTCTTGATGCAGGCCGGCTTCGCCATGCTCGAGTCGGGCCTGACCCGCTCGAAGAACGTGGCCAACATCATGGCCAAGAACCTCGCCGACGCTTCCATCGGCATCCTGGCGTTCTTCCTGGTGGGCTACGGGCTGGCCTATGGCGGCGACGGCAACAGCGCGTTCGGCTGGGGCTCGTTCGCCTTGTCGGGCATCGACCTGTTCGACATCTCCGAGGGCCTGTCGGGTTCCACCGACTTCTTCTTCCAGGCCGTGTTCGCCGCCACGGCGGTCACCATTGCCTCGGGCGCCATGGCGGAGCGCACCAAGTTCAGCACCTACCTCATCTTCAGCTTGGTGACCACGGCGATCATCTACCCGATCGTGGTCCACTGGACCTGGGGCGGCGGCCTCATCGCCAACATCTCCATCGGCGACGCCGTCTACAGCGACTTTGCGGGCTCCACCATCGTGCACAGCGTGGGCGGCTGGATCGCCCTCGTCGGCGCCTGGATGCTCGGGCCGCGCATCGGCAAGTACGCGGCCGACGGCACCTCGCGCACCATCCCGGGCCACAACGTGACGCTCGCCATCCTGGGCGTGTTCATCTTGTGGTTCGGCTGGTTCGGCTTCAACCCCGGCTCCGAGCTGGCCGCCGACGAATATGTGATGTTCGTGGCGCTGAACACCGTGCTGGCCGCGTGCGCCGGAACCATCGGCGCCACGGCGCTGAACTGGCTGCGCACCGGTCGGCCCGACGTGCCCATGGCAGGCAACGGCGCGCTGGCCGGCCTGGTCGGCATCACCGCCGGCTGCGGCACCATGACGCCCTGGGGCGCCATCATCACCGGTTTCATTGCCGGGCTCATCGTGGTGCTCGTCGTCGGGTTCGTGGACCGCAAGATGAAGATCGACGATCCGGTCGGCGCCTTCGCCGTCCACGGCGCGGCCGGCATGTGGGGCACGCTGGCCATCGGCCTGTTCGCCCGCTACGACGATGCCTTCCTGGGCCGCGAGAACGCCGGCCTGTTCTACGGCGGCGGCATCGAGCAGCTCGTCGTGCAGTTCTTGATGGTGGTGATCGTGGCCGTGTGGGTGATCGTGACCTCGGTGATCCTGTTCGGGGTGCTGAAGGCCACCATCGGGCTGCGAGTGTCGGCAGAGGAGGAAATGGTGGGCCTCGATGTGTCAGAGCACGGGGGCCCCGGCATGGCGCTGGACGACGTGGTTTCGAGCGGCTGACACTCGGCCATGGGCTGAGTTGTCTCGCGGCACCTTTTCTGCTGTCAGCGGAAGTCCCCGGGTCGTGACCCGGGGACTCTCCGCGTCTCGCCCGCTACGGAGGCGGCAGGGGCCCTCTGCTCCGGGAATCCAGCAGGTTCCAACCTCGCAGAGTTCCCCTGCCGCCTCCGCAGCTCGTTTCTCTGTGCCTCCGCCCATGCCGTAGGTTCGGCTGGGTGCTGGGGCGGGTGCTCGCAAATGTCGCGCGGGGGCTGGCTATGGGGGCTGCGGATGTGGTGCCGGGGGTGTCGGGTGGCACGGTGGCGTTGCTGCTGGGGATCTATGACCGGCTGGTGGGGCAAGTCGCTCACTTGAGCGCTGCTGCCGTTCAGGTGCTGCGGGGCCGGCTGCGCAGCGCGCTTGCGATGGCACGGCGAGCGGAGTGGGGATTTCTTGTTGCGCTGGTTGCAGGAATCGGTGTTGCCGTCGTGGGGCTGGTTGAGGTGGTGCGGTGGTTGATCGATGAGCAGCCTGTGGGGTTGTCGGCGGCGTTCTTTGGTTTGGTTGCCATGACCGTCGTGACCACCCGGCGGGAGGTGAGGCAGTGGCGGGCTGGGCTCGTGGTGACGTTTCTTGCGGTGGCGGTCGCGGTGTTCTTGTTGCTGGGGGTGCGGGCTGGGAGTGTGGGCGATCCGGGGGCTGTGGTGATTGTCGGTGCGGGGGCGCTGGCGATTTGCGCCATGATCCTGCCGGGCATCTCGGGGGCGTTTGTGCTGCTGCTGCTGGGGTTGTATGACCCGATCACTGAGGCGGTGTCGGACCGTGATGTGGGCACGGTGGTGTTGTTCGGCGTGGGCGCGGTGCTGGGACTCGGGCTGTTCTCACGGCTGCTGCAGCGCCTGCTGGATCGCTGGCGCGACGCGATGATTGCGGTGCTGATGGGGCTGATGGCGGGATCGCTGCGGGTGCTGTGGCCGTGGCCCGTGGGCGACGCCGATGCCGAGGGCTTCGGGAACGCTGCGCTCGGGGCTCCGCCCGCTTCTGACGTGGCGGTGGCGGTGGTGGTCGCCGTCGCCGCGGCCGCCGTTGCGGTGGGGCTGCACCGCCTCGGCGCCAGGCAGGCATCCGCGTAACCGCGCTCCGCTGCTGATATCTGCAACTGTTGCGCTACCGTCCGGCGCTGTCCGCGCCGGCGCTGAACCGATCAGTGTCGCTGAGCGGGCGCTGCTCACCCCGGATCCCAATGGCCACTTCTCTCGTCATCGTCGAGTCGCCCGCGAAGGCGCGCACCATCTCGCGCCTGCTGGGCGACGAGTACGTGGTGGAGTCGTCTGTGGGCCACATCCGCGACCTGCCGCGCAATGCCTCCGAAGTGCCGGCCGCCTACAAGTCGGAGTCGTGGGCGACGCTCGGCGTGAATCCCGACGACGGCTTCAAGCCGCTCTACGTGGTGACGGCCCGCGACCAGGTGCGGCGGCTGAAGTCGCTGCTGCGCAGCGCCGACGAGCTGTACCTCGCAACCGATGAGGACCGCGAGGGCGAGGCCATCGCTTGGCACCTGCTCGAGGTGCTGAACCCGCAGATACCGGTGCGGCGCATGGTCTTCCACGAGATCACCGCCGCCGCGATCCGCGACGCCATCGACAACCCCCGTGATCTCGACCGGCGGCTCGTCGATGCCCAGGAAGCACGACGCATCTTCGATCGCCTCTACGGCTATGAGGTCTCGCCGGTGCTGTGGCGCAAGGTAGCGCCACGGCTCTCCGCTGGGCGGGTCCAGAGCGTGGCCAACCGGCTCATCGTCGAGCGCGAGCGGGAGCGGATGGCGTTCCGGGCCGCGGAGTACTGGAGCATCACGGCCACCCTCGAGGCCCTGCCCGATGCGGCCGCCGGCGCGGCGCCGGGCCAGCGGGCCGCCGACCGGTTCGACGCGTCGGTCATCTCGCTGAACGGCAGCCGGGTCGCGACCGGTCGTGATTTCGACCAGCAGGGCACGCTGCGCACTGCCGGCGCCGCAGTGCTCGACGGCATCGCGGCTGCGTCGCTGGCCGGCGCCCTGGAGGGCGCCCGCTTCGCCGTGGCCTCGCGGGAGTCCAAGCCGTACCGGCGCCGACCCCCCGCACCGTTCATCACCTCGACGCTGCAGCAGGCGGCCGGTGCCCGGCTCGGTTTCTCGGCTTCGCGCACGATGGCAGCGGCCCAGCGGCTGTACGAGAACGGACGCATTACCTACATGCGCACCGACAGCACCACGCTGTCAGACCAGGCGCTCGGCGCGGCGCGGCGCATCGTCTCCGGCCGCTACGGCGCGGACAACCTCCCGCCGAAGCCCCGCATCTACACACGCAAGGTCAAGAACGCCCAGGAGGCGCACGAGGCGATCCGGCCCGCCGGCGAGAGCTGGCCGGCGCCGGGCAGCGTCAACGAGCTCGGCGGCGATGCCTCCCGCCTGTACGACCTGGTGTGGCAGCGCACCGTGGCCAGCCAGATGATCGATGCGACGGGCGAGACGGTCACCATCCGGCTGGCCGGCACGGCCGCCTGCGACCTGGCGCCGGCGCTGTCTGAGGGCTCGCCGGCAGCCGGCCAGCACGATGTCGAGCTGTCCGCCGGCGGCACGGTGGTGCGCAGCCCCGGCTTCCGGCTCGTCTACGCACCGCCGCCGGCCGGTGCTGACGAGGAACCCGAGCGCAACCTGCCCGACCTGGACACGGGCGATTCGGCGACCGCAGTGGCGCTGGAGCCGAACTCCCACAGCACCAGCCCGCCGGCCCGCTACAGCGAGGCGTCGCTGGTGCGCCGGCTCGAAGAGCTCGGCGTCGGCCGGCCCAGCACCTACGCCAGCATCATCGAGACCATCCAGGCGCGTGGCTACGTGTGGAAGAAGGGCTCGTCGCTGGTGCCGGCGTTCACTGCGTTCGCCACGGTGGGCTTGATGGAGCAGCACTTCGACCACCTGGTCGACTACGCGCTCACCGCCCGCATGGAATCCGACCTCGACGAGATCGCCAGCGGCGACCGCGACGCACAGCCGTGGCTGACGGCGTTCTATTTCGGTGATGGGGATGCCGCCACGCCCGAGGCGTCCGGCGGGCTGCGCTACCTCGTCTCCGACGACCGGCTGGTCGACATCGACCCGGCCGAGATCAACAGCATCCCCATCGGCGTCGATGCCGAGGGCGAACCGGTGGTCGCCCGCGTGGGGCGCTTCGGCCCGTACCTGCGGCGCGGCGACGCCACCCGGCCGCTGCCCGACGACCTCGCGCCCGACGAGCTGACCCTGGAACGAGCGCTCGAACTGCTCAACGAGCCCACAGAGCGGGTGCTGGGCACCGACCCCGACACCGGCCTCGACATCATCGTGCGGCCCGGCCGGTTCGGCCCCTACGTGTCGGTGGGGCGCCCCGATGAGGTCGACGAGCGCCCCCGCACCGCATCGCTGCTGAGCCACCAGTCGCCCGAGACGCTCACGCTCGACGACGCCACGGCGCTGCTCTCGCTGCCCCGCACGGTCGGGGTCGATCCGTCCGACGGCGCCGAGATCACGGTGCAGAACGGGCGCTTCGGCCCGTATCTCACCAAGGCGCCGGTCGGCGATGCGAAGGCAGAGAACCGCAGCCTCGAGTCCGAGGAGCAGCTCTTCACGCTCACGCTGTCCGAGGCGCTGGCGCTGCTCGCCCAACCCCGTCGCCGTCGCGGCCAGCAGCCGGCGAACGCGGGCCGCGAGATCGGCCAGGACCCCGACAGCGGCAAGCCGATGGTGCTCAAGGACGGGCGCTTCGGCCCGTACGTCACCGACGGCGAGTACAACGCGTCGCTGCGCCAGGGTGACGACGCCGAGACGCTGACGGTGGAGCGTGCGGCCGAGCTGCTGGCGATGCGTCGTGCGAAGGGCCCCGCAAAGAAGCGTGCGGCCCGGCGCAAGCAGCCGGCCAAGAAGAAGGCGTCCACAAAGAAGCCTGGGGCACGCAAGCGTGCCGCCAAGAAGTCGCCTGCGCGCAAGCGTGCGACGAAGAAGTCGGCTGCGCGCAAGAAATCGGCGAAGAAGCAAGCACCACCCGGCTCGTAGCCTGCTGAGTGCCATGAGTTCGGAGAGCTCGAACCCGTCGTTCGAAGACTCGGGTTCATCCGAGCCCGAGAACGCGACGCAGGAAACCGGTCCCGGTCCGCGGCCGGGCCTGTTCGCAGCACCGGGCTTCCTGCGCCTGTGGGTCGCGCAAGTCGTCAGCTCCTTCGGCGACTGGATCGGGCTGCTCGCCACCATCGAGGTGGCGCGGCGCATCGGCGGCGATCAGCCCGGCTCGGCCATCGCGCTGGTCGTCACCGCGCGGGTGCTGCCCGGCTTCTTCCTGGCCTCGGCCGGCGGCATCATCGTGGACCGCTTCAACCGCAAGCGGCTGCTGGTGATCTGCGACATCGTGCGGGCCAGCGTGCTGCTCACCATCCCGTTCATCGACCGGGTGTGGCTGCTGGTGCTGGCATCGCTGGCGCTCGAGCTGGCGACGTCGCTGTGGAGTCCGGCCAAGGAGGCGATCGTCCCCAACATCGTGCCCACCGAGCACCTCACCGCAGCGAACTCGCTGGGCCTGGTGGCTGCCTACGGTACGTTCCCGCTGGGCGCCGGCGCTTTCGCCCTCATGGCCAAGCTGGGCGAGCTGATCGGCTGGACCGACATCGGCCAGGTGGAGATGTCGCTGGTGCTCGACTCGGCCACGTTCCTCATCGCCGCAGCGATCATCGCCACGCTGCCGCTGTCGCCGCACATCACCGCGGCGCACCGCAAGCGTGACACCGGTCGCCGTATCGATTGGCGGCAAGGCTTCCGCGAGCTGCGCGAAGGCTGGGACTTCATCGCCCTGAACCCGCAGGTGCGTGCCGTGCTGGTGGGTCTGGGTACCGGCATGATCGGCGGCGGGATGCTGGTGCCGCTGGGCGCGGTGTTCAACGACGAAGTGCTCGGTGCGGGCAGCGCCGGCTTCAGCTCCATCCTGGTGGCGATGGGCCTGGGCGTCGGCGGCGGGGTGGCGCTGGTGACGCTGCTGCAGAGCGCCGCGAACTACCTCGGCCGCCAATCCGCTCTTGCAGCCGAAGGGCGTGCCCGACTGTTCGTGTTCTCGGTCTTCCTGGCGGGTGCTTCGCTGCTGTTTGCTGCGTCGGCATCCATCACGCTGCTGGTGCTCGGCGGCGTGCTGCTGTTGGGGCTGGCGGCCGGCTCGGTGTACGTCACCGGGCTGACGCTGCTGCACGAGAACGTGGAAGAGGTGCTGCGAGGGCGGGTCTTCGCGGCGATGTACACGCTGGTGCGGTTCTGCCTGCTCATCTCCATGGCGGCCGGCGGGTTCCTGTCCGACGGCTTCCAGTGGCTCTTCGATGTCGCGTTCGACAACGAGATCAGATTCGGCGACACGGCGCTGGCGCTGCCCGGCGTGCGGGGCGCGTTGTGGCTGGGGGCGTTGCTGATTCTGATGGCCGGAGTGCTGGCCGGCCTGTCGCTTCGCACTCGCCGCGGTGAGGGCCGCCGGGCGCCGCAATCGACGGGATCGGGCGAGAATGCGTCATGACTGACCGTGGCCGCTACATCGCGCTGGAGGGCTTCGACGGCAGCGGCAAGTCCACCCAGGCCGAGTTGCTGGCATCGCACCGTGATGCTGTGCTCACCCGCGAGCCCGGAGGGACGCCGCTCGGCGAGGCGCTGCGGGAGGTGCTGCTGCACGCCGCGCCCGGCGAGGCACCGTCGGCACGCACCGAGGCGCTGCTGTTCTGCGCTGATCGGACACAGCACATCGCAACCGTGGTGGCGCCGGCGCTGGAGGCGGGCCGCGACGTGGTCACCGACCGGTCCTACGGCTCCACGTTGGCCTACCAGGGTTACGGGCGAGGGCTGCCGCTGGACGAGCTGCGGGCATTGACCGACTACGCCTGCCGCAGGCCCGCTAGGGCCGCCGGCGATCTGCCCGATGTCATCCTGCCTGACGTGGTCGTGCTGCTCGATGTGCCGCTGGCGGATTCAGACCGTCGCGTGCACCGTCTGGATCGGGTCGGCGGCGAGCAGATGTCGCTGCTGGAAGGCGGACCGGAATCGGGACAGGGCGGCGATCAGCCTGATGATGAACCGCCCGATGAGGGCCCGGATCGGCTCGAGGGCGAGGAACTCGAGTTCGCGCTGCGCGTGTGGCGCAGCTACCGCGAGCTGTGCGCCGCCGAGCCTGATCGCTGGGTGCTCGTGGACGCCACCGGCAGCGTCGAAGAAGTGGCCGAGCGAGTGCGAGCCGCGATCGACGAGCACCCCGCGATGGCGGGCTAGGCCGCCGCCATGGCCACCACGCCTGGCGACGACGGCAGCGCCGGCGACGGCGACCGCGACGGCCATGCAGCCGACATCGCCGAACCGGCAGAACTGTCGTTGTTCGACTTCGGCGATGCAACGGCGACGGTGCCCGATTCGCCACCGCCTGCGCCTGAACCGACGCCCGACGCGGATCCTGATCCGCCACCACCGCCTTCAGCACCGGCCGTCGCTGCGCCCAAACCACCCTTGGCGCCGGCGGCCGCGCCCCCCGTCGACGAGGCACCGGTCGGCAACCTGCTGGACGGCATCGTCGGGCAGCCGGCTGCGGTCGACCGCCTGCGGGCAGCGCTCGACTCGCCGCTGCCGGCCTACCTGTTCGTCGGCCCCGCCGGCGCTGGCCTGCGCGGTGCAGCGTGCCGTTTCGCCGGGGAACTGCTGGCGGCCCGCAGCGCGACTCCCGAACGCGAGCGCCGCCTCGCCCTCGCAGAGCAGCATCCCGATCTGCTCGTGTTCGACCGCGTCGGCGCCGCCATGACAGCCGAGCAGGCCCGCGAGGCAGTGCGGGCGGCGGCAGCGGCGCCTGTTGCCGGCGAGCAGAAGGTCATCGTGCTCTGCGACGTCGACCGTGCCGCGCTGAGCGCGCCGATCTTGCTCAAGTCCGTCGAGGAACCGCCGCCGTCGTGTGCGTTCGTGCTGCTCGCCGAGGAGGTGAACCGGTCGATGGAGACGCTGGCCTCCCGCTGCGTACGCGTCGACTTCGAAGCGCTGGGCGATGCCGATCTGCAAGCACTGCTCATCGCCGAAGGCATCGAGCACGGCCGGGCCGGCTTCGCTGCGGCTGCGGCTGGCGGCTCGATCGACCGGGCCCGGCTGCTCGCCTCCGACGACGACGCTGCGGTGCGCATCGAGATGTGGCGACGCCTGCGGAACACCCTGGACGGCACAGCTTCTGTGGCGATGACGGCAGTTGATGCAGCGCTGCAGGTAGCCGAGCAAGCGGCAGCGCCGCTCGAAGCCCGCCACGAGGCGGAGCGAGCAGCAGCCGACGAGCAGGCAGAGCTGTACGGGACGAATGCGGGCCGCAGCTCGCTCGACGAGCGACACCGCCGCGAGCTGCGCCGGGTGCGCACCGACGAGCTCACGATGGGCTTGGAGGTGATGGCCTCGCAGATCCGGGAGGAAGCCGGCGACGGCCGCCTGGGGGCGGATGCAGCTTCTGGGCAGCTGGAGGCCATCGGCGAGGCCGCCGAGGCGCTGCGCTTCAACGCCAACCAGCGGTTGGCGCTGAGCTGCCTGTTCATCCGCCTCGGCCGCTGACACCGCTCAGGCATCACTCTCGAGACGGTTCTGCGGCGGCCGGCGAGCCCGAGGTGGGGATTGAACCCACGACCTGCTCTTTACGAGAGAGCCGCTCTGCCACTGAGCTACTCGGGCAGGAGTTGGTGCGAAACGTGGTGCGCAACCCCTGGTTGTCGGCCTCTAGGTGCGGTTGCGGCCAGTGATTCGCGCGGATCGGAGGCTAGCGCTGCCGCGCAGACGTCTGACGGACACCGCCTCGGCGCGTGACCCCGTATGTTGCCGTCAGGCTGCTGTTATGATGTAGTGCTATGCGTACACAGATTGCCGTGGAAGCCGAGCAGCACGCGCTGCTCAAGCGCAGGGCAGCCGAATTGGGCATCAGCATGGCCGAGTACATTCGCCGCCTCATCGACCGCGATCTCAGCGACTGCACAGCCAGCGGCGACATCTCCGCCATCTTCGGCATGGGAGACTCCGGCGGCAGCAACATCGCCGTGGACCGCAAGCACGCCACCGCCGAGGCGATCGCCGCCCGCGCGGCGCGGCGGTGAATGTCTTTGTCGACACCTCGGCGTGGTACGCCGCAGCTGACGCCAGCGACGTTCATCACCCTCGAGCTGTCGAGCGCCTCACCGAGTTCTCCGGGTCCCTGCTCACCAGCGACCATGTCCTCGTCGAGACATGGTTTCTTGCCGCGAGCCGCTTGGGCACAGAAGTCGCTGAGCAGTTGCTGGGCACCGTGCGGGCCGGCGGGGCGCGCATCGAGCCGGCAACCGTGGCCGACCTCGAGATCGCCGCTCAGATCCACGACGCCTTCGCGGACCAAGAATTCTCGATCGTCGACCGGACGAGCTGGTCGATCATGCAGCGCCTCGGCGTGCACGACGCGGTCTCGTTCGACCGCGACTATTCGATCTACCGATTCGGCCGCAACCGCCGCCAGGCCTTCACCGTTCACACCTAGAACAATGCGGCCCAGCGGTGACGCCCGCCTGAGGTGACGCCGATTCTGCGGCCACCCCAGCCGGAGAGTCGCGGACCAGATGGTCACCGCTCACGAGG
This sequence comes from Acidimicrobiales bacterium, assembly GCA_965116715.1. Classification (GTDB taxonomy): domain Bacteria; phylum Actinomycetota; class Acidimicrobiia; order Acidimicrobiales; family Poriferisodalaceae; genus Poriferisodalis. The sequence goes on along the minus strand of OZ220724.1, from coordinate 1,931,946 downwards.
GGGTTCCGCCGAGCGTGGCCACTAATATCTGCGCCATGGAGCTTCTCGGTGCGCAGGTCTGGCACTACTGGTTGGCGGTCCCGCTCACCGTGGTGACGGTGGCGACCGTCGCCAAGCTGGTCGCGGGCTACGTCCAGAAGGTGGTTGCGCCGCGCTACCCCAAGCGCTGACGCCGAGATGAGCGATCCCGCCGACGAGCACGTCGACTGGGATCTGGCGCGCCGAATCGCAGTTCGTGTCGCGGGCACCGAGCCGCTGTACCGGTCCTACCTCGCTGAACCGCTGCGCGCCGACTTCGCCCGGTTCGTGCCGGTCGCGGCCGAACTGGTCGCCATCGAGACCGGGCTGGAGACTCCCGGAGAGGCTCACGCCGAGGTCATCGACCGGACCGGCTGGATCGACGCGAACATCGCCGCGTTCCGGCGCCTGCTGCAGCCGCTGCTGGGCGTGCCGGAAGATCCCGACGGATCAGCCGCCGCCGGGCGGGTGACGCGGACGCTGGGCGCGGTCGAGCTGGGCTCGGTGCTGGGATGGATGGCACGCCGGGTGCTCGGCCAGTACGACCTGCTCTGGGCGTCGGACGACGAGACGGCTGCATCACACGGCGCAAGCGGCACCGCCGGCGACACCGTCTACTTCGTCGGCCCGAACATCCTGGTCACCGAGAAGCGCTACGCCTTCGTGCCGGCCCAGTTCCGCCTGTGGCTCGCGCTGCACGAGCTGACGCACCGCTCGCAGTTCACCGGTGTGCCGTGGCTGCGGCCGCACTTCCTGCAACTGGTGAACGGGCTGGTGGACGAGGCCCAGCCCGATCCCGAACGCATGCGCGAGGGCCTGCGCACGCTCGTCAACCTGCGTCGCAGCAACTCCGGCCCCGGCCGTCAGGACCTGCTGGGCGAGGGAGGGCTCGCCGCCGTGTTCGCCACCGAGCACCAGCGCGAGCTGATCGCTCAGGTGGGCGGCATGATGAGCTTGGTGGAAGGGCACGGCGATGTCACCATGGCGCGGGCTGCCCGCGGGCACATCCCCGATGCCGACCGGTTTGCCGTGGTGATGCAGCATCGGCGCAGCAATGTGCGCGGCATGGCCCGGCTGATCCAGCGCCTGCTGGGCATCGAGGCCAAGCTGGCGCAGTACCAAGCCGGCGAGGACTTCATCGCCCAGATCGAGGCCGAGCGTGGCCCCCGGGCGGTCAACCGCATCTGGGAACGCGTGGAGCACCTGCCGTCCATGGCGGAGATCCGCGACCCTCAGACTTGGCTGGAGCGTGTCCCCGCTGCCTGAGGGCTCGCACGGCGCCCAGGGAGCTGAGGCGCCGGGGGTCGACGACGAGCTCGACCTGTTGCTGCAGCGGTGCACCTTCGGCGACGCCGAACGCCACGAGCTGATCTGCGGCGTCTCGGGCGGTCCCGATTCGGCGGCGCTGCTGGTGCTGGCCTGCCGGTTTGCCCGCTGCAGCACCAGCGCGCCCGCCGCGGTCACCGCGGTGCACGTCGATCACGGCATCCGTCCCGACGGCGCTGCCGAGGCCGCACAGGTGCGGGCCTTGTGCGACCGGCTCGGCGCGGAGCTGCGTGTCGTCAAGCTCCAGCTCGCCCCAGGGGCCAATCTGCAGGCTCGGGCCCGTGACGCTCGCCACGCTGCACTCGGCCCCGACGCGCTGCTCGGCCATACCGCCGACGATCAGGCGGAGACGGTGTTGCTGCAGTTGCTGCGCGGCGGCGCGCTGGATGCGCTCGCCGCCATGAGAGCCGACCGGCGCCCGCTGCTGGGGCTGCGGCGAACCGAGACCGAGCGGGTGTGCGAGCTGGTCGGCTACGAGCCGATCCGTGACCCCTCCAACGCCGACCCTCGCTTCTGGCGAAGCCGCGTCCGGGCTGAGCTGATCCCGCTGCTGTGCGACATCGCAGGACGTGACGTGGTGCCGCTGCTGGCGCGCGGGTCGGGGTTGGCGGCCGCTGAGGCCGATCTGCTCGACGTGCTTGCCGCCGAGATCGATCCCACCAGTGCATCCGAGCTGCGGGCTGCCCCGGTGGCCCTGGCTCGGCGGGCCATCCGTGCATGGCTGCGCACCGATCACCCGCCTGACGCCGGCGCGGTCGAGCGTGTGCTCGAGGTGGCCAGGCACACCCACCGCGCTACCGAGGTCGGCGGCGGGCGGCGGGTCACCCGATCGGCCGACCGGCTCCGCCTCGACGGCTGACGCCGGGAGCGTTTTCTGTCATCGGGAACACGCACGCGCTAGGTTCGGCTCACGTGACGCCTGCACCGGCATCGCGGACTCCCCCCAGCGACCTCGACTCGATGCTCGCCGGCGACCCCGCCGTCGGCGAGGTGCTGGTCTCGGGCCCCGAGATCGCCGAGCGGGTCGCCGAGCTGGGTGCGCAGATCACCGCCGACTACACAGGCCGCGAACCGCTGCTCGTGGCGGTGCTCAAGGGTGCCGTGATGTTCGCCTCCGATCTCAGCCGCGCCATCGAGCTGCCCGTCGAGATGGACTTCATGGCCGTGTCGTCGTACGGCAGCAGCACCCGTTCGAGCGGCGTCGTCCGCATTCTCAAGGACCTCGACATCGACATCGCGGGCCGTGACGTGATTCTGGTGGAGGACATCGTCGAGAGCGGTCTCACGCTGTCCTACCTGCGCCGCAGCCTGCTGGCCCGCGGTCCTGCCAGCCTGGCCGTGTGCTCGCTGCTGACCCGCGAGCACAACGGCAGCCTGAACGGCCTCGTCGACTACATCGGGTTCCACCTGCCGCCGGTGTGGGTGATCGGCTACGGGCTGGATCTGGCGCAGAAATACCGCAATCTGGCCGAGATCCGGGCCTACGACTCCTCCGCGGCCGAGAACGCCTGAGACTCCCGCTCGGCGGCCGTGCAGGGCCGGATCGGCACCGGTACATTCGGCAGCGAGCACGCACTGAAGTACTGCGAGCGTCGGTGACGCTCCGAGGGACGACGCACATGAGAGGGAAGTGGGCGGAGGGCATTCAGCCCCGCAACTTCAACTGGGTCGTCGCCGAGCGTCTCGCGGTGTGCGAGCGTCCTGGCGGCTACGGCGCCAGCCACCGGCGCGTCCGCCGGCAGGAGGAGATCATCTGGCTGCGGCGCAACGAGTTCGACATGGTCGTGTCGCTCATCTCTGCGCCGCACAACCTGCACAGCTATGACGAGCTGAGTCTGCCCTACCTGCACCGGCCCTGGCCCGGGCCAGACGACTTGGGGGACTACCTGCAGTCGGTCCACGACGACCTGGAGCGGCTGGCCGGCGAGCGCAAGCGCGTCATTCTGCACAAGGAGCGCGTCGGCGAGGACGTCTGCGGGTTCGTGGCCTCGTACCTGCTGCTGTCGGGCAAGGTGCCCACCGGACCCCAGGCCACGGCCATCACCGAGCGGATCTTCGGCCAGCGAGTCGGGCCCGAAGGGCGCCGTGTCGTCGATGTGGCGCTGGGCATTCTCGCTGAGCGAGACGCAGCGAACTGAGCCCCGCAATGACAGCATCAGATCGCTGCAATGATGATGCGATCGCCATGAGCGCTGAACCCATGACGTCGCCTCACGGCGACCGCCGTGCTGATGATGCGATCGCCACGAGCGATCGCATTGAACTGCGCGATCTGCGGGTGACGTGTGTGATCGGGGCGCTGGCACACGAGCGCACCGCGCCCCAGCCGCTCAGCATCGACGTCGATCTGTTCGCCGACCTGAGCCTGGCCGGCGCCACCGACGACTTGAGCCTCACGGTCGACTACGGCGCGGTGTGCGATCGCATCGTGGCGCTGTGCGAGCACGCCCAGCCGAGGCTGCTCGAACGGCTGGCCGAGCTGATCGCGGGCGAGCTGTGCGGCATCGACACTGTGACCTCCGCCACGGTCACGGTCACCAAGCTGCGCCCGCCCGTCGCGGCCGACCTCGGCACCAGCGCCGTGCGCATCACCCGCAGCGCGAGCTGAGCCGGTGAGCCAAGCCAAGAGGCTGAGCCGGACGGCGAAGCCGTGGCCCGAGCGGCCCGTGAACCCGTATCGAATGAAAACCGGGAACAAGAGCGGGAAATGAGCGCTGGTCGAGCGGCTTGTGCATTACCCGATGCATCGTCTTACACGAGGGCGTTCGTGGGGCTGGGCGCCAACATCGGCAATCCCGCAGCGCAACTGGCCGCAGCGCTCGAAGCACTGGACGCCGCCGGCGTGCTGGTGGCCGTCTCGGGCGTGTACCGCAGCGCACCGATCGGCCCCGAACAGCCGGAGTTCCTGAACCTCGTGGCCGAGCTGCAGGTGCCTGACGGGCCGTACGAGTTGCTGGCCCGCTGCCAGGCGCTCGAGACCGCGGCGCAGCGGGTGCGCCGCGAGCGCTGGGGGCCGCGCACGCTCGACGTCGATGTGCTGCTGTTCGGCGACGTGGAGATGCGTGACCCCGAGCTCGTGATCCCGCACCCTCGCCTGCGCGAGCGCCGGTTCGTGCTGGACCCGCTGGCAGAGCTGGCACCCGAGTTGGTCACCCTCGGCGAGCTGGCAGCGGTGGCCGACCAGGACTGCGAGTACATCGGCAGCGTCGAGGTGCTGCGCGACCTGGCCGCCGGCTCGGCGGCGGCAGATCAGGACTGAGTCTCGGGGACCTGCTGCGCGTCCTTGCGCATGATGAACAGCCCCTCGGCCCTGACGCACAGGCCGTCGGGGCCATGCACATCGGCGTGCTGGACGATCTTGCGGCCCGACGTGTGATCGATCCATGCCCGCAGCGTCAGCGGCTCGCCGATCGGCGTCGCAGCGTGATAGTGGACGGTCAGCCGGCCGGTGTAGGCCTGGCGGCCCCGCATGCGGTTCAAGGCGCCCATCAGCTCATCGATGATCAGCGCCACCACCCCGCCGTGCGTGCGCTCGGGAGGACCCGCGAACATCGCGTCCACGACGGCTTCGCCCCGCACGGCATCTTCGGATTCCTTGAAGTACCTGACATCCACCGATGCCGGGTGCAGCTGCCCGCCGCCGATCGAGAACGGGTCGAACTCGATCTCGTCGCCGGGCTGCAGCGGCAGCGGGAAGTACCGCCCCTCGTAGATCTCCCGGAGATAGGGCCGCGTGAGCATGTCGTCGATCTTCACTCGCAGCGTGCCCTGCTCCAGCCGCGCCGCGCTGGCCTCGACGGTGGCCGTGATCTCGTCGAGCACCTCGTCGTCGACCCGCCGGTTCGCCAGCGCCTGATTCAGCCGGCGCATCGCAGCGGCTGCCCGCTCGACGGCGCTCCAGTCGTGCAGACCTTCCCCAACAGTCACGGCCCGTGACGCTAGCTGCGAAGCCGCATACGCTCGCCTCATGCGGCGCACCATCTTCGACGACGAGCACGAGATGTTCCGCGAGACGGCCAAAGCCTTCGTGGAGCGTGAGATCGTCCCCAACCACGAGAAGTGGGAGGCGGACGGCAAGGTTGACAAGGCCATGTTCCGCAAGGCGGGAGACGTCGGCCTGCTGGCGACGGCCGTCGATGAGCGTTTCGGCGGCGGCGGGGTTCCCGACTTCCGTTACAACGCCATCCTCAACGAGGAAGTCCACGCGTCTGGCGCGGCCAGCTCAGGGCAGTGCATGACGCTGCACAACGACATCTGCCTGCCGTACTTCATCAACCTGTGCAACGACGACCAGGCCGAGCGCTGGATGCCGGGCCTCGCCAGCGGCGAGCTGATGAGCGCCATCGCCATGACCGAGCCGGGAACCGGCTCGGATCTGGCCTCGATCACCACGACGGCGGAGCGCTCGGGCGACGGCTATGTCGTGAACGGTGCGAAGACGTTCATCACCAACGGCATCAACTCCGACCTCGTCATCGTGGCGGCCAAGACCGATCCCACCGAGAAGCACCGGGGCATGTCGCTGATCGTGCTCGAGGAGGGCATGGAGGGCTTCGAGCGAGGCCGCAACCTCGACAAGCTGGGCCTGAAGTCCCAGGACACTGCCGAGCTGTTCTTCGACGATGTGTTCGTGCCCGAGGAGAACCTGCTGGGCGGCGAGGGCAACGGCTTCATGCACCTGGTGCGGAACCTGCCCCAGGAGCGCCTGTCGATCGCGGTGGGCGGCGTGGCGCACGCGCAGGCGGCGTTCGACTGGACCGTCGACTACGTCTCCGAGCGCACCGCCTTCGGCCAGACCATCGCCTCGTTCCAGAACACCCGCTTCGAGCTGGCCGAGATGAAGACCGAGCTGGACATCGCCTGGGTGTTCGTGGACCGCCAGATCGAGGCGCTCAACGCCGGCGAGCTGACCGCCACCGACGCCGCCGAGGCCAAGTGGTGGGTGACCGAGATGCAGCTGCGATTGATCACTCGCTGCCTGCAGCTGTTCGGCGGCTACGGCTACATGAGCGAGTTCCCGATCTCGAAGGCGTACGCAGACGCCCGCATCCAGACCATCTACGGCGGCACCACCGAGATCATGAAAGAGATCATCGGCCGCGAAGTCGCCGGCACCCGGTAGGCAGGGTCGATGAACTCAATCGAATCAGCCGAGCCTGCGAGGCGCATCGAATCAGTAGCAGTCATCGGCGCGGGCACGATGGGTGCCGGCATCGCCGCGGCGTCGGCAGCAGCGGGCTGCCGGGTGCTCGTGCTCGACGCTGACGAGGGCGCAGCTCAGCGCGCGCTGGACGGCGTCGACGCAGACGCGCGAGGGCTCGTCGAGATCGGCACCGTCGACGACCGGCTCGGCGACATCGCCGGCTACGACTGGGTGTGCGAAGCCGTCATCGAGGACCTGGCCACCAAGCGCGAGCTGTTCGAGCGGCTGGAAGCCGCGCGCAGCGAAGGCTCGGTCATCTCATCGAACACCTCGGGCATCCCGCTGCGCCAGATCTCCGACGGCATGAGCGAGCGCTTCCGGCGTGATGTGGCCATCACCCACTTCTTCAACCCCGTGCGGGTGATGAAGCTGTTCGAGCTGGTGCCCGGCGAGGACACCGACCCAGAAGTGATCGACGCGTTCGCACGCTTCGGCGCCGAGCGGCTCGGCAAGGGCGTTGTGCACGCCAAGGACACCGTCAACTTCATCGGCAACCGCATCGGCTGCTTCTTCATGCTGAGGGGCTTGCACGTGGCGAAGCCATTCCTGGCCGACGGCATGACCCAAGAGACCATCGACGCGGTGCTGGGCGCACCGATCGGCCTGCCGCCGACGGGCCTGTACGGGCTCATCGACCTCATCGGCCTCGATGTGATGGAGCTGGTGGGGGCCAACCTGGCCCAGAACCTGCCGCCGGGCGACCGCGGGCTGGACTTCACTGCGTTTCCGGAGGCGGAACAGGCGATGGCCAACCGGGGCCAGCTCGGGCGGAAGACCGGCGGCGGATTCAGCCGGCGAGTGAAGCTGGACGACGGATCGCGCAAGGCCGAGACCTTCGACCTCGTCACCGGCGAATGGCGCGCTGCGTCGCCACCCGACCTCGAAGGGGTGCCGACTGGCCTCGGCGAGGTGCTGTTCGCCGACTCGGTCCAGGGCGAGCTCGCCCGCCACGTCTTCGGCGGCACGCTGACCTACGCGGCCGATCTGGTGCCCGAGATCGCCGACGACGTCGCGAACGTCGACAACGCCATCCGCTGGGGATTCAACTGGGTGCACGGCCCGTTCGAGATGCTCGACCATCTCGGTCCCGATCTGGTGATCGAGTTCCTGCGCAGCGTCGATGAGCCGCTGCCGGCCATGCTGGCGGTGCTCGAGGCGTCCGATCAGTCGACCTTCTACAGCGAAGCCGCCGACGGCACCCGAATGCAATTGATGCCCGACGGCACGGTGGCTCCAGTCGACCCGGCTGGCTAAGGCGAGGGGCGGACGATGGCGTCGGTCATCTGGATCGCCTGAGTCATCTCGGCGGCGTCGTGCACCCGCACGATGTCGATGCCTGCGTAGATAGCCGCAGTGATGGTGGCGGCGGTGCCGAACAGCCGATCATCGATCTCGGCATTGGTCACTGCCCCGATGGTGGACTTGCGCGACGTGCCGATGAGCATCGGCAGCTCCAGCGCCCACAGCTCCGGCAGGCGGCGCATCATCTCGAGGTTCTGCGAGACGCCGAAGCCGAAGCCGAAACCTGGATCGACCACGATGCGGTCCGTGCTCACGCCGGCCTCGGCGCAGATCTGGAGGCTGGCTTCCAGACCCGCGGTCACATCGGCGACGAGATCGGTGTGGGGCCGCCCGCGCTGGTTGTGCATGAGCACCGCAGCGGCACCGCGCTCGGCCACCAGCGGCGCCATGTCGGGGTCGAGGCGGAAGCCCGTGATGTCATTCACGACCGTGGCGCCGGCATCAAGGGCAGGCGCCGCCACCTCGGCCCACGTCGTGTCGACCGAGATCGGCAGATCAGCACCGATGCGATCCAGTTCTGCGCGCACAGCCTCGATCACCCGGACAGCGCGCTTGCGCTCCACGTCGATGGGCGTGGGCACTGCACCCGGGCGGCTGGAAGCGCCGCCGATGTCGATGATGTCGACCGCGCCGTGGACGAGTTCGTGCGTCAGCGCAAGCGCTTCGTCGAGGCGGTCGGCTACGCCGTCGCCGGAGAACGAGTCGTCGGTGGCGTTGATGATGCCCATCACGAAGGTGCGCGAGCCCCACTGCCAGCACGGCCCGCGGCCGGGATCCCACCAACCATGGCGGTAGCGGCGCCGGATCGGCCAGACCGGCTGCATCCGCGTCCCGCTCCGCTCAGCCGGCGCTCGCTGTGCGCACGCCCGCAGTGATCGGGGGCAGCGTCCCCAGCAGATTCGACGCCGCACCTCGCAGGCCGATCACTCCAGGTGTGGGCTCCAGCGGGGCCAGGTCCTCGAGCGCTTGGGTCACGTAGGACTGCGCTGTCTCGACTGAGGTGGCGATCTCGGGGCCGTCCACGATCATTGCCCGGGCGCGGTCGCGGCGCTCGTCGTCGAGCGGCTCGCCCAGCAGATCCCGCAGGGTCTCGCCGGCCACTTGCCCGTCAGCCAGCATCCGGATGACGGGCAGCGTGTACACGCCCTCGCGCAGGTCGTTGCCCGACGGCTTGCCGAGCTGCTCGTCGGTGGCCACCAGGTCGAGCACGTCGTCGACGATCTGGAAGGCCATGCCGTACGCCAGCCCGAATCGCGTCAAGCGGTCCAGGGTCTCGCCGTCGACGCCGGCCACCAGCCCGCCGATGCGGCACGACGTCGCGTACAGCTCGGCGGTCTTGCCACCGATGGCCAGGAAGTACTGGTCCTCGGTGCGGCTGCGGTCGTAGATGAGCTGCAGCTCGCGCACTTGCCCCTCGCACAGGCGCCCGATCGTGGCGGCCAGCAGCGCCGCCACCTCGGTTCCCAGCGAGGCCGCAAGCTCCGAGGCCTTGGCCAGCAGGAAGTCGCCGGCCAGGATCGCTTTCAGGTTGCCCCAGCGGTGATTCACGGCCTCGATGCCGCGCCGGGTCTCTGCGTCGTCCATGACGTCGTCGTGGTACAGCGATCCCAGGTGCACCAGCTCCACCGCAACGCCGCCGCGCACCATCTCGTCGGTGACCGCCTCGGGTGCAGCGCCGTCGCGATCCAGCGCCAGCGCCGACGCGATCACGAACCCGGGCCGCAGCCGCTTGCCGCCGGCCGGGATCAGGTGCGAGGTCACCTCGGTGAGGAACTCGTCGCCGGTGACCGCCGCAGCCCGCAGCGCCGACTCGACACGCGCCAAGTCGTCGTTGGCACTCGGCCGAGCCTGCAACGGGGAAAGGGGCGCCACGGCGCAACCGTAAACGACAGCGGCGCTGTTGCGGCACTCGTGCCGCGCGCGAATCGCGCGGCGTTCACCGCCGGGCCAGCGGCTCGGTGGCCCGGTCGAAAGCTAGAGAGTGATCTGGCAGGGCATCGTTACACTGCGCTCAGCAGACCTTCTGCACCGCGTGCAGGACCGTGTGCAAGGCTCAGACCAGGAGGCCCAGTGTTCGAACGCTTCACCGATCGGGCTCGCCGAGTGGTGGTGTTGGCGCAAGAGGAAGCGCGCCTGCTGAATCACAACTACATCGGCACCGAGCACATTCTGCTGGGGCTGATTCACGAAGGCGAGGGCGTCGCCGCCCAGGCGCTGGAATCCCTGGGCATCTCGCTGGAGGCCGTGCGTAGCCAGGTCGAAGAGATCATCGGGCAGGGAAGCTCGTCGCCCAGCGGCCACATCCCCTTCACGCCACGTGCGAAGAAGGTGCTCGAGCTGTCGCTGCGCGAGGCGTTGCAGCTCGGCCACAACTACATCGGCACCGAGCACGTCCTGCTCGGCTTGATCCGTGAGGGCGAGGGCGTCGCCGCCCAAGTGCTGGTCAAGCTCGGCGCCGACCTGTCGAAGGTCCGCCAGGAAGTCATCCAGCAGCTCTCCGGCTACAGCGGCTCGGGCAGCGGCCGCGAGACCGTCGGCGCCTCGGCCGGCCAGGGCAGCGAGCAGGGCGGCCAGAGCGGCTCGCTCGTGCTCGACCAGTTCGGGCGCAACCTGACCGCCGACGCCCGGGCCAAGAAGCTCGACCCGGTCATCGGCCGGCTGCGCGAGACCGAACGCGTCATGCAGGTGCTGTCGCGCCGCACCAAGAACAACCCGGTGCTCGTCGGCGAGCCCGGCGTGGGCAAGACCGCCATCGTGGAGGGCCTCGCCCAGAAGATCGTCAGCAACGACGTCCCCGAGCTGCTGCGCGACAAGCAGCTCTACACGCTCGACCTCGGCGCGCTGGTGGCGGGCTCCCGCTACCGGGGCGACTTCGAGGAGCGCCTCAAGAAGGTGCTCAAAGAGATCCGCACCCGCGGCGACATCATCCTGTTCATCGACGAGCTGCACACCCTCGTGGGTGCCGGCGCCGCAGAGGGCGCCATCGACGCTGCGTCGATCCTCAAGCCGATGCTGGCGCGCGGCGAGCTGCAGACCATCGGCGCCACCACGCTCGAGGAGTACCGCAAGTACCTCGAGAAGGACGCAGCGCTGGAGCGTCGCTTCCAGCCCATCACCGTGGACGAGCCCACGCTCAGCCACACCATCGAGATCGTCAAGGGGCTGCGCGACCGCTACGAGCAGCACCACCGGGTCACCATCACCGACCAGGCGCTGGTGGCCGCCGCCAACCTCGCCGATCGCTACATCGCCGACCGGCATCTGCCCGACAAGGCCATCGACCTCATCGACGAAGCCGGGTCGCGCCTGCGCATCAAGCGCATGTCGACACCGCCCGACTTCAAGGAGATCGAGAAGAAGCTGGCCGACGTCACCGAGCGCAAGAAGCAAGCCGTCGAGTCGCAGGACTTCGAGACGGCCGGCGCGCTGCGTGACGAGGAGAAAGAGCTGCTCACCCAGCGCACCGAAGTCATGGCCCAGGCACGGGCCGAAGGGCACGACCTGTTCGACGAGGTCGACGAAGAGGCCATCGCCGAGGTGCTGTCGATCTGGACCGGCATCCCCGTCTACAAGCTGACCGAGGAAGAGACCCAAAAGCTCCTCAAGATGGAAGATGCGCTGCACAAGCGGGTCATCGGCCAGGACGACGCCATCAAGGCGGTCAGCCAAGCTATCCGCCGCACCCGCGCCGGCTTGAAGGACCCCAAGCGTCCCGGCGGCTCGTTCATCTTCCTGGGCCCATCGGGCGTCGGCAAGACCGAGCTGGCCAAGACGCTGGCCGAGTTCCTGTTCGGCGACGAAGACTCGCTGATCAGCCTCGACATGTCCGAGTACATGGACAAGTTCACCGTGAGCCGGCTCGTCGGCGCCCCTCCGGGGTACGTCGGCTACGACGAGGGCGGCCAGCTCACCGAAGCGGTGCGCCGCAAGCCGTTCTCGGTGGTGCTGTTCGACGAGATCGAAAAGGCCCACCCCGATGTCTTCAACACGCTGCTGCAGATATTGGAGGAAGGCCGGCTGACCGACGCGCAAGGCCGCTCGGTGGACTTCCGCAACGCCGTGCTCATCATGACCTCGAACCTGGGCACTGCCGACCTGCGCAAGGCGCGGGTGGGCTTCGCCACTTCTGACGAGAGCGCCAGCTACGAGCGCATGAAGGAAAAGGTCAACGACGCGCTGAAGGCGCAGTTCCGGCCCGAGTTCCTGAACCGCATCGACGACACCATCGTCTTCCACGAGCTGAGCGTCGAAGAGGTGGTGCTGATCGTCGACCTGATGATCTCCCGCACCAGCGACCAGCTGCGAGCCCAGGGCCTCGGCCTCGAGCTGACCGACGCCGCCAAGGAATGGTTGGCCCGCACGGGCTACGACCCGCAGCTCGGTGCACGCCCGCTGCGGCGCGCCATCCAGCACCACGTGGAGGACTCCCTCAGCGAGCGGATCCTCTACAAGGAGTTCCACGCCGGCGAGATCATCGTGGTGGATGTCGAGGACGACGAGATCGTGTTCCGTGCCATCGAGGGCTTCGACCCCGGGCCGATCGAACTCGAAGAGGCCGCAGCCGCCGAGTAAGCGTGTTCCGGCGAGTACCTGCGTGCGGTTCGCCGGCGACTGAGGCTTGCCAACACCCGCGCCGGCTCGCGCTCGGTGCCGCGCTGCTGGGTGTGGCCGTGGTGGTGCTGGCGGCAGGCTGCCGGGTCGACGTCGTCGTCGACATCGACGTGGCCCACGATGGCACTGGCAAGGTCACCGTCGAGGTCACCTTCGACGAAGAGGTGATGCGATCGGTGCCCGACCTGGGCGAGCTCATCGTGACCGACGGCTTGGTGGGCTGGGACGTCCGGCAGTTCGCCGAGCAGACGGCTGCAGGCGAGCGGCACCGCGTGGTGGCAGCCAAGCGCTTCTCGTCCCCGGCCGAGCTGGCAGAGGTGCTCGCTGAGATCGACCGGCCGGCGGATGGCTCAGCCGGTCTGTTCCGGTCGGCGACCTTCGTGGGATCGCGTGACGGGGCACGGGTGCTGTACGACCTGACGGTGACCGTCGGCTTGGATCGGCCGGTTGCCGGGCTGGTGAATCCGGCCACTGCCGATGCGCTGGAAGGCGAGCTGTTCGGGCTGCCGATCTCCGAGATCTCCGAGCGGGCGGGGGCCCCGCTCGACGAGGTGGTGACGCTGGTGGTTCGGGCGACGGTGCCTCAGGGGGCTGGGAGCTTGCCCGAGGACGGTGTGATGACGCTCAACGAGGGGGGTGTTCGGGTGCTGCGTGTGTCGGGTGAGCTGCTGGACGCTGAGATTGCTGCTGCTGATGCTGAGGCTCAGCGGTTGGAGGAGCGGGCTTCTCGAGGGGCTCGGATTGCGGTGATCTGGTGGGTTGCTCTTGGGCTGATTGCTTTGGTTGTTGTCGTTGTTGCGCTTCGTGGGCGGCGTCGGCGGCGGGGGTTGACCTTCCGGTAACTGAGCTTTCTTCGTGTCCCCGGGCTGCGGAGGGGCCGATGTACCCGTGCTTCAAACAGATGAAGCGCTTCGTGCGCTGGCGCGGGGTCGCAGGGGCGCTTCATAACTGCGCGCGGGCACACCGGCCCCTCCGCAGCCCTTGTCTCGTTGTGTCATCACCGGGGCGCTTCATGACTGCGCGCGGGCTCGGATAACGTTGAAGCCCATGGGCGAGTGACGCGGAGTCCGCCCCGGAGCAAGACCGGGCCGCTCGCAAGAGTGGGAGATCCAGGTTGGAGTCCTGGCCCCCGTAACGGGGTGTAGCTCAACAACAGAGCGCCCATTTTCTTTCGCTGCTGCCGTTTGAAGACCCCGAATCTCGCAGCGCTCCGAGAGGAACTTGCCATGAGTGCCAATCAAGAGCTTCTGCGGCGCATCAGCGCTCGGCCTGACATTTTTGGCGGAAAGCCAATCGTCCGCGACCTACGCATATCGGTGGAAATGGTGCTGAGTCTGCTTGCGCAAGGGGTTACTCCCGAGGACATCCTCGACGACTACCCCGACCTCGAGCGGGAGGACATTCTCGCCTGCACCGCTTACGCGCATGCAGTGATCGCAGGAGACACGCTGGCCACGGTTTCCGTGGCCGGATAGTGAATTTCTTGATCGACCGCTGCGCCGGTCGCCGTCTTGCCGAGTCGCTTCGACGGGGCGGCCACGACGTTCTTGAGGCTCGCACATTGGGCCCGGACCCCGGCGACCGAGTGTTGCTGGAATTGGCCGAGTCCCTGGGTCGAGTGGTGGTGACGATCGACTCCGACTTTGGCGAGCTGATCTATCTGCACGATGTACCGCACGCCGGCCTGGTGCGCTTGCCGGATGTCCCGGCTGAGCGGCGAATCGCGCTCATGTTGGAGGTCATCGAGCGACACGGCGGCGACCTTGAGGAGCGAGCGGTGGTCACAGTCCGGGGCGGCCGGATCAGGGTGTCGCGGCCGGCGTCTGGGTAACGAGCGCCTGGTCAAGATCAGCAGCCAAGGGTCATCTGCGCGGGCAGACTTGGCGGGTGGGTCGGACTTGGGCGCTGGTGTTGGCTGGTGGGGCCGGGACGCGGTTTGGTGCGGGGGCTGATGGCGCTACCAAGGTGATGGTGCCGGTTGCTGGGCGGTCGATGGTGGCTTGGGGCGTCGAGGCTGCTCGGGCGGCTTGTGATGGGGTGACGCTGGTGGTGCCGGTGCAGATGGTGGACGAGTTGTCTGCCCGTGCTGGTGGTGTTGATGTGGTGGTGGCGGGTGGGGGGACTCGGTCGGGGTCGGTGCGGGCTGGGTTGGCGACGGTTCCGGGTGATGTTGAGGTGGTGGTGTGTCATGACGCTGCTCGGCCTGGGGCTTCTGCTGGGTTGTTTGCGGGCGTGATTGCTGCTGTTCGGGGTGGGGCTGATGCTGCTGTGCCGGTGCTGGCGGTGAGCGACACGCTGAAGCGGGTGTCGGAGTGGGGCGACGGGGGCGGTGTGGTGGTTGGGACGGTGGATCGTTCGGGGCTCTTTGGGGTGCAGACGCCGCAGGCGTTTCGGCGGGAGGTGCTGGTGGGGGCGCATGCGGGCGAACCTGAGGCCACTGACGATGCGGCGCTGGTCGAGGCGGTGGGTGGCACGGTGGTGGCGGTGCCGGGCGAGGCGGCGGCGCACAAGGTCACCGAGCCCGACGACTTGGTGATCGCCGACGCGCTGTTGCGTGGTCGCGCTGGCGATGGCGGGCTCTAGCGTCAACTGGCGTGAGTGCTGCTGACAGCGGTGCCGGGCCGGCGATGCGGGTGGGGCATGGGTATGACGCGCATCCGTTTGCTGGTGCCACTGGTGCCGGTGATCGGACGCTGGTGCTGGGTGGGGTCCAGTTTCCCGACGAGCAGCCGCTGGCGGGGCATAGCGATGCTGATGTCGTTGCGCATGCGGTGATCGACGCGATGTTGAGCGCTGCCGGTCTCGGCGATATCGGCACGCACTTTCCTGACAGCGATGAGCGCTGGCGGGATGCCGACAGCATCGAGATGCTGCGGCAGGTCTCGGTGCTGCTTGCTCAGCAGGGCTGGCAGCTCGGCAATGCCGATTGCACGGTCATCTGCGACCGGCCGATGATCGCCCCGCATCGCGATCAGATGCAGGAACGGCTCAGCAACGCAGCGGGTGGACCGGTCACGGTCTGCGGCAAGCGGACCGAGGGGCTTGGCGGCGCTGACGGGGCCGTGGCCCATGCCGTCGCCCTCGTCGTGGCCGGGCCGGCTGCTCAGAGCGCTTGACTGGGTCGATGCTCGGAGCACCGTCGTGAGCCGCCCGCCGGGTCGTCGCCGGGGGCCGGCCTCCCGGCGTGGCGGCCGCGCTGCGGAGCCGTCGGGCACTGGACGCTCTGGCGGGCAGCCGCGACACACCGGCACTGGCAAACGTCCTGGCGCCGGCCGCGGTGCTGCACATCCGGCGCAGGCTGGCCGGCCGCAGTCACGTCCGAAGGGTCTTGGTGGGGACCACGTCGAGGGCCGTCAGGCGGTGCGGGAGCTGCTGCGAGCGGGCAGGCGCAAGGTGCATGAGGTGCTGATCTCGGAGGATGCGCACTCGGCTGCCACGCTGGCCGAGATCGTCGACCTCGCCGGCGATCGGAGGGTGCCCGTGCGGGAGGTGACCCGCCGCAAGCTGGACGAGGCGGCCCTCACCGCTGCGCCGCAGGGTGTGATTGCCAAGGCAGTTGCCGTCCAGCCCGTGCCGCTGGAAGAACTGGCACGACCTGCGCGGAACTCACTGCCGCTCGTTGTGGCGACCGACGGCGTCACCGACCCGGGCAATCTCGGCGCGATCCTGCGAACTGCGGAGGTTGCCGGTGCCACCGGGGTGGTGCTCACCAGCCATCGCTCGGCGAATCTCACCCCGGCCGCGGTGAAGGCCGCCGCGGGTGCCATCGAATACCTGCCGATCGCCTTGGTCGGCGGCCTGCCTGCCGCGCTCGCGAAGCTCCGCGATGCCGGCCTGTGGGTCATCGGGCTCGACGGTCATGCACCTGACGGGCTGGAGTCGCTGCGCGTCGGCGACGAACCGCTCGTGCTGGTGCTCGGCGCCGAAGGCAGGGGACTCTCGACGCTGGTGGAGCGTCGAAGCGACCAGGTCGTCTCCATCCCGGTGCTGGGGCGCATCGAGTCCCTCAACGTTGCCGCCGCTGCCGCTGTGGCCCTGTTCGACATCGCCCGCGCCCGCAAGCGCGCCGGCGACGCGAGCACAGGCCGAGCCTGAGCCGGCAGTCCCGCCTGATTCGCCGGTGCTCAGCCATACGCTGGGGTCGGTGCCCGAGTAGCTCAACGGCCAGAGCACCGCTCTTGTAAAGCGGGGGTTGTGGGTTCGATTCCCACCTCGGGCTCACCTGCGGGACACTGCCCGGCAGCGAGAGCTCAGAGCGTGATCACCAGATTGCCGAAGTGCTCCTTGCGCACGAAGGCCTCCTGTGCCTCGCGTATGGCTTCGAGGGGATAGGTGCCGCCGAGCACCGGGCGGATCTCACCGCGCTCGATGTAGCCGACCAGATCGGCGAACAGCCCCGGCCCGTAGATCGTGGCGCCGTACAGCTCCAGGTCGTTGAGGTACAGCGTGCGCAGGTCCAGCTCCACCATGGGACCGGCGATGGCCCCTGAGGTGACATAGCGCCCGCGGCCTGCCAGCGCATCAAGCCACAGCGCCACGGCATCGCCGCCGACCACATCAGCGACCGCGTCAAACGGCCCGCCATTGGCCTCGACCGCCGCGGCGACATCGTGCTCGGGGCCCTGCCGCGGCACCACCACGTCGGCCCCGAGTTCGAGCACCTGCGCCACCTTGGAGGCGCCGGCGACGGCCACCACCCGTGCGCCTCGTCGCCTGGCGAGCTGCACCAGTGCCGAGCCCACCCCGCCGCTCGCGCCGGGCACCGCAACGCTCTCGCCGCCAGTGAGACCGATGCGCTGGAGCATGTGCTCAGCCGTCGACGAGGCGCAGGCGAATGTCGCCAGCTCGGTATCCGACAGCGCAGTGTCGACGGGGTAGACGTTGACGGCCGGCACCGCGACGTACTCGGCGAAGCCGCCGTCGGCCTCGCTGCCGAGATAGCGCGCCTTGCTGCGGTCCGTCGGGTCAGCAGGATCGGTCAGCCACGGCTCCACCATGACCCGCCGGCCGACCAGCCCCGCATCGGCGCGATCTCCCGCAGCCACCACCTGCCCCACCACGTCCGCGCCCTGGATGCGCGGGAACTCCACGCCCCGGCCGCCCCAGGTGGAATCTGCGGCATCGGCATCCGCGTAGCCCTCGCCCGAGGTGGCCGCCGTCACCGACTTGCTGTACCAGCCCACACGCGTGTTGATGTCGGTGTTGTTGATGCCGCACGCCGCCACCTCGATGAGCACCTCGTCAGGGCCGGGCACCGGCACCGGCACGTCGTCGCGCACCTCGATCATCTCGGGGCTGCCGTGGCCCACCAGCAGCGCCGCGCGCATCGTGCTGGGCGGGCTCATTCGCTGATGCCAGGGTCACAGACGGCCATCGGGACGCGGCACAATACCGTTCAGTGGCAGCCCGCCAGACACCGGTGCCAAGTGCGTCCGAGGCCGCTCGTCTGCTGAGTTTCTCCAGTGCGCCGCGCATCGTCGTGGTCGGGAGCCTGAACGCTGACGTGACGGTGTGGGTGCCGCGGCGCCCGTCGCCCGACGAGACGATGCACGCCGAGCGCATTGCATGGTTCCGCGGCGGCAAGGGCGCCAACCAGGCAGTGGCAGCGGCCCGGCTGGGCGCTGAGGTGGTGATGGTCGGCAGGGTGGGCGACGACGAGCAGGGCCGGTGGCTGCGGGCAGGTCTGGAAGCCGAGGGGATCGACTGCCGGCACGTCGCCGAGGTCGAGATTCCGACCGGCTTGGCGGTGATCACCGTCGATCCCGACGACGTGTCGATTGTGGTGGCTGCAGGTTCCAACGCATTGCTCGATGCCGGCGGCGTGCAGGCCGCCGGCACCGAGATCGCCGCGGCCGATGCGCTGCTGCTGCAGGGCGAGGTGAGCGCCGAGGCTGCTCGAGCCGCTGCCGAGATCGCTCGCGACCACGGCGTCACCGTCGTGCTGAACCCTGCTCCCTACAACGACGTCGCTGCGGCGGTGCTGCCGCTGGCGGACATCGTCATCGTAAACCGGGCCGAGGCGCAGCAGCTGCGCCAGCCCGATGCCGGCGGCAGCGATCCCGAGTTGCGCCCCGATGCCGTGCTCGTCGAGACGCGGGGCGCAGCGGGCTGCGTCATTCACTCGTCGCGAGCAGCGGGCCGGCCAGCCGCGGCCGGCAGCGAGATCAGCGTGGCCGCACCGCAGGTTGAGGTGGTCGATGCCACCGGTGCAGGGGACGCGTTCGCCGGGGCGTTCGCGGTCGGCATCGCGTCGGGTGCCACGGTCACTGAGGCGGCGCGGCTGGCGGTGCGAGCCGGCGCCTGGGCGGTCACGGTCGCCGGCGCCCAGCCGAGCCTGCCCACGATGGGGCAGCTCGGGGACGCCGCTGTCACCCTGCGCTTCCCGCTCTAGCTCCCACTCTCGATTCGATACGGGCTCGCGGGCCGCTCGGGCCACGGCTTCGCCTACGGCTCAGCCTCCGTCAGGCCAAGCCGTAGAGACGGTCGCCGGCATCGCCCAGGCCGGGGACGATGAACGCCCGCTCGTCCAGGTGGCTGTCGACGGCTGCGGTCACGATGCGCACGTCGGCGGCGCTGCGCTGCAGTGCAGCGATTCCCTCGGGTGCGGCGAGGGCGCACACCATCGTGACCGAACCCACGCCCGACGCAACCAGCACCCGGATCACCTCGGCTGCCGAGCCGCCCGTTGCCAGCATCGGGTCGAGCACCAGCACCGGCCGATCCTCCAGCACGCTCGGCAGCGATTCCAGGTAGCACTCATGGCCGACGCCATCGGAGGTCTCGATCCTGCGCATCCCGATGAAGCCCACCGGCGCGGCAGGCAAGAGCCTGAGCGCCGCATCGAGCATTCCCAGCCCGGCGCGCAGGACGGGCACGATCGCCGGCATCGGTTTCAGGCGCGAGCCCTCAGCAGGCCCGAGCGGGGTTTCCACCGGCTCGGAGACCCAGGTCGCATCGGTGAGCGCCTCTGACATCAGCAGGAAGGCCAGTGCGTCGAGACGCTGACGGAACTCCTCCACGGCAGTGTCCTTGTCGCGCAGCCGGGTGAGCAGGGCTGCGGCGACCGGGTGGTCGACTGTGCTGACGTTGATGGGGCTGACGTTGATGGGGCTGACGTTCATGGGTTGGCTCTCATGGTCGGTGCGGGTCGGGACCGTCAGGGGCCCGTTCGCAAGTTAGGTCGTCAGGGGTACACCCGGCAGCGCATCTTTGGTTCTACGCTCACAGCGATGAACAGCCAAGCTGGCGAATCCAACAGTGGCGCCGCTGTGCGCGGGTTGCTGCTGGTGCTGGTGGCCGTCGTCGTGGGCGTGCTGCTGCTGCGCTCGGTCGACGATCCCGATGACGAGGTCGTCACCGACACGGCCCCCCCTGCTGCGCCCGGGGACACGCTCCCCACGGCGACGGAGGCTCCGACGCCCACCAGCAGCGCCGCCGCCGGCGAATCGGGCTCTGCACCGGTCTCCACCGTCGCGCCGAGCGTCACCGCCGCGCCTGCCACCGACACCACCTCTGCGGGTGCAGAGCCGTTCCAGCCGCGACCGGCCGCTGAGGTCTCCGTGCAGGTGGCCAACTCCACCACCGTCCGGGGTGCTGCGGGACGTCTCACCGACCGGTTCAAGACGCTCAGCTACATCACCAAGACACCGACCAACTATGTCGGGACGCCGCTCGACCGGACACGCCTCTACTACGAGCCGGGCTCGCTGCTCGAAGCGCGAGCGATCGCGGGCGTGCTGGAGCTCGATGCGGACAACGACGTGTTCCCGATGCTGGCAGACACCTCCGCCGTGCAGGGCTTCGAGACGCCCCACGTGCTGGTGGCGCTGGGGACCGACCTGGCCGAATAGCCGACCTGACATGAGGCTGAGCCGGTAGGCGAAGCCGTGGCCCGAGCGGCCCGTGAGCGAAGCGAACAAGAGCGGGGAACAACAGGTGAGACGACGAGACGGTTCAGCTGCCCGCGTAGCTCCGTAGGTAGAGCCCATGCGGGTCGTGGCATGCCCGGACAAGTTCCGCGGCACCGCGTCGGCGGCAGAGGTCGCGGCGGCGATCGCAGCCGGCGTGCGTCGCCACGCCGGCCCGCGCGCCGAGGTCATCTACCTGCCTGCGGCCGACGGCGGCGAAGGCACGCTCGAGGCGCTGGGCGGCCCGAATCGCACCTCGTTGGTGACGGGCCCCCTGCGGGACCGGATTGAGGCGGGCTGGCGGCTCACCGGCGACGATGCGATCGTGGAGATGGCCTGCGCCAGCGGGCTGCTGCTGGCCGGCGGGGCCGAGGGCAACGACCCGCTCGCGGCGACCACGGCAGGCACCGGCGAGCTGATCGCGGAGGCGGTCGCCAGCGGTGCCCGGCGGGTCATCGTGGGCGTGGGCGGCTCGGCCACCACTGACGGCGGGCTCGGCGCGCTCGATGCGATGTCGCCGCTGGCCCGGCTCGCCGGCGTGTCGGTGGTGGTGGCCTGCGATGTGCGCACCCGCTTCTGCGATGCCGCGCGCGTCTTCGGGCCGCAGAAGGGCGCGTCGCCGCCGCAGATCGAGCTGCTGACCCGTCGCCTCGAGCGCCTCGTTGATCTCTACCGCGAGCGTTACGGGGTCGATGTCGGCGATATGCCCGGTGCAGGTGCAGCGGGCGGTCTGGCCGGCGGCTTGGCGGCCGGCCTGCGGGCCGAGCTGGCACCTGGATTCGACGTGGTCGCGACTGAGATCGGCCTGCCCGAGGCCATCGAAGGCGCCGACCTGGTCATCACCGGCGAGGGACGGCTCGATGCCAGCTCATTCGACGGCAAGGTGGTGGGTGGTGTCCTCGAGATCGCCGCCGAAGCCGGCGTGCCGGTCGGCGTCGTGGTGGGCGCTCGCGACCCGGACGCCGATCTCGCCGCCTGGCGCCCGCCTGACGGGGAACGAGCACGCACCGGGCTCGTGGTGCTCACCGAGCGCTACGGCGCCGAGCGATCCATGGACGACACGCTGGCAGCAGTGAGCGATGCCGCTGCGGACCTGGCCGCGAATCTCGTCCCCGAAGTTGGGGGTTAGCACTCTCAGCTCTAGAGTGCTAACGGTCGCTGCGAAGACAGCGCCATCGTGACGCCCAGTCACCCCTTCCGAGAGTCATCCGAGACAGGAGCCACCAGACATGGCCAAGATGATCACGTTCGACGACGAGGCCCGCCGTGCACTCGAGTCGGGCATGAACCAACTCGCCGATGCCGTGCGCGTCACGCTGGGCCCCAAGGGTCGCAACGTCGTGCTCGACAAGAAGTGGGGCGCGCCCACCATCACCAACGACGGCGTGTCCATCGCGAAGGACATCGAGCTGGAGGACCCGGTCGAGCGCATCGGGGCCGAGCTGGTCAAGGAAGTCGCCAAGAAGACCGACGACGTCGCCGGCGACGGCACCACCACGGCCACCGTGCTGGCGTGGACCATGGTGCGCGACGGCTTGCGCAATGTGGCCGCCGGCGCCAACCCGATGGCCGTCAAGCGGGGCATCGAGGCCGGTGTCGACGCCGCTGTGGGCGCCATCGAGGACATGTCGATCAGCGTCACCGACTCCAAGACCCATGTCGCCCAGGTGGCCGCCATCTCCGCCGCCGACGGCGACATCGGCCAGCTCATCAGCGATGCGTTCGACAAGGTCGGCAAGGACGGCGTGATCACCGTCGAGGAATCGCAGACGTTCGGCCTCGAGATGGACCTGGTCGAGGGCATGCGCTTCGACAAGGGCTACATCTCGCCGTACTTCGTCACCGATCCCGACTCGCAGGAAGCGGTGCTCGACGACGCGTACCTGCTGTTCATGCAGGGCAAGATCTCCGCGGTCCGCGACGTGCTGCCCGTGCTCGAGAAGGTCACCCAGGCGGGCAAGCCGCTCGTGATCATCGCTGAGGACGTCGAGGGCGAGGCCCTCGCCACGCTCGTGGTCAACAAGATCCGCGGCACCATCCGCTCGGTGGCCGTGAAGGCCCCCGGCTTCGGCGACCGCCGCAAGGCGATGCTGGCCGACATGGCCATCCTCACCGGCGGCCAGGTCATCAGCGAGGACGTCGGCCTCAAGCTCGAGAACACAACGCTCGACCTGCTGGGCACGGCCCGGCGGGTGGTCGTCACCAAGGACGAGACGACCATCATCGAGGGCTCCGGCGACGAATCCGAGGTGCGGGGCCGCATCGAGCAGATCAAGAACGAGATCGAGAACACCGACTCCGACTACGACCGCGAGAAGCTGCAGGAGCGGCTGGCGAAGCTGTCCGGCGGCGTGGCGGTGCTGCGCGTCGGCGCGGCCACCGAGGTCGAGCTGAAAGAGAAGAAGCACCGCATCGAGGACGCGGTCAGCACCACCAAGGCGGCCATCGAGGCCGGCGTGGTGGCCGGCGGCGGCGTCACGCTGGTGCGTGCCGAAGCGGCAGTACGCGCTGTTGCGGACGGCCTCGACGGCGACGAGTCCACCGGTGCCCGCTTGGTCGAGCGTGCGCTGGCGGGACCGCTGAAGCAGATCGCCGAGAACGCCGGCCTCGAGGGCGGCGTGGTGGTCAGCCGGGTGCGCGACCTCGACGGCGCCATGGGCCTCAACGCCGCCTCCGGCGAGTACGAGGACCTGGTTGCCGCAGGCGTCATCGACGCTGCCAAGGTGACGCTGTCGGCGCTGCAGAACGCCTCGTCGATCGCTGCGCTGTTCCTCACCACTGAGGCAGTGATCTGCGACGAGCCCGATGCGGGCGGCGGCGCTCCCGGTATGCCGGACATGGACTTCTAGCAGGAGTCTCCCCCCAACCCCCAAGAACAGCCCAACCCAACGAAGCGGCCCGGGTCAGAGACCCGGGCTGCTTCGCGCCCGGACCCGGTGTTCGACTGAGCGGTGCGGGGGGTGCCGGTACCCTGACCGGATGCGGCGGGGGCGCACGATGCGGGTGCTGGTGGACCGGCTGCGGCGGGGCGAGTGGCGGCGAACGCCTGATGAGGTGGTGGTGGAAGAACCGCTCGAGATCCGCCTCGACGGGCACATGGTGGCCACCACCATGCGCACGCCGGGGAACGACTACGAGCTGGCGGTGGGCTTCTGCGCGGGCGACGGGCTGCTCGGCGATGCAGCGGTGACGGGGGTGCGCTACTGCGGCGAGGGTCCCGCAGCCGAATTCGAGTACAACGTCGTCACCGTGGAGACCGGCGGCAAGGCACCCGTGCCCACGCCCCGCCTCGGCAACGTCAGCGCCGCCTGCGGCATCTGCGGCAGCACCACCATCACCGACATGGCCGCCCGGCTGGGACCGCTGGCCGGCACCCAGCACTTCAGCATCGATGCCGTTCGTGCGGCTCTTGCCGCCGTCCCGATGACCCAGGAGATGTTCGGTCGCACCGGCGGGCTGCATGCCGCCGCGACCTTCGATGCGGAAGGCCGGCTCGATGTCGTGCGCGAGGACATCGGGCGTCACAATGCCGTCGACAAGGTCATCGGCCGCCGCTTGCTCGACGGGCGTGACGACGCCGCAGCGATGGCGCTGTTCGTGAGCGGCCGTGCCAGCTTCGAGATGGTGCAGAAGGCCTGGGCGGCGGGCATCGGCACCCTCATCGCCGTCAGCGCTCCCAGCTCGCTCGCCATCGAGTCGGCGCGGGCTGCGGCAATCACGCTCGCAGGCTTTGCACGCGGCGACGAGCTCAACGTATACAGCGGCAGCTTGGCAGGGGTTCCCGAGCGTCTCGGCGAGACTCCAGCGGGCGCCCGCTCATAGGCTGCGCTGGTGTCGCAGCAACCAGAGGTGACCACGTCAGTCGGGTGGGGTGTGCTGCACCTGTTCTGCAAGCTGACTCCCGCTGCGGACCGCTCGGGTGTGCTCGCGGCCGTCGAGAGCACCGTCGACGACGACCACCAAACGCTGACCGTCGCCGTGCTGGGACACAAGGCCGATGTCGGCTTCATGGCGCTGGGGCCCGACCTGTGGCGGCTGCGCAACTTGCAGACCCGGTTGCAGCACGCCGGCTTGGATGTTGCCGACAGCTACGTCTCGATGACCGAGGTGAGCGAGTACGCGCCCGACCTGCCGCCCGAGATGAAGACCCCGCGGCTGTACCCGCAGCTGCCGCCCGAGGGCAAGCGGGCCTTCTGCTTCTATCCCATGTCGAAGCGCCGTGGCGCCGTCGCCGAAGGAAGCGGCAACTGGTTCACGCTGCCGTACGACGAGCGGCGTGAGCTGATGTACGAGCACGGCACGTCGGGCCGCAAGTTCCGGGGCCGGATACTGCAGGTGGTGACGGGGTCCACCGGTGTCGACGACTTCGAGTGGGGCGTGACGCTGTTCGGCGAGCACCTCGACGATCTCAAGGACGTCGTGTACACGATGCGCTTCGACGAGGCCAGCGCCCGCTACGGCGAGTTCGGCACCTTCTACACCGGCCTGCTGGCAGACACCCCCACGGTGCTCGACCGCATCGGCCTGTAATCCAGCGGTTGCGCCCGCTGTGGAGGCGGCAGGGCCCTCTGCGACCAGCGATCCAGCAGGTCGCAACGTCGCAGAGTTCCCCGCCGCCTCCACAGCTATGGCATCTGTGCCTACCGGCGCAAGTCCATAGTCTGTTTGGAGACCGGTCATTCCCTGCGATGTTCCACCGGCACAGGCGTATTGCGAGGTTGTGATGTCTGAGTACTCCGCTCCTGTCGACGACATGCTGTTCGTGCTCGAGCATGTGGCGGGTCTGGAGGATCTGGCCGCCTACGAGCAGTTCGCGCATGCCGATCTGGACACGGCCGCCGCGCTGCTGGACGAGGCAGGCCGCTTCATGTCGTCCGAGGTCGCACCGCTCAACGTGCCCGGCGACCAGCAGGGCCTGGACTTCGACGAGGGCGTCATCACACACCCTGCCGGCTTCGGCGAGGCCTACCAGAAGTTCGTCGGCGCCGGCTGGAACGGCATGGCCTTCGATCCCGATTTCGGCGGCGGTGGCATGCCGTGGTGCGTGGGGCTGGCCGTGCAGGAGATGCTGACATCGGCCAGCATGGCGTTCAGCCTGTGCCCGCTGCTCACCCAGGGCGCGATCGACGCACTGCTGCATCACGCCGACGAGACGCTGCAGCAGACCTACCTGCCCAAGATGATCAGCGGCGAGTGGTCGGGCACCATGAACCTCACCGAGCCCCATGCGGGCTCCGATGTGGGCGCCCTGACCAGCCGGGCCGAACCCCGGCCCGACGGCTCGTACCTCATCACGGGCACCAAGATCTTCATCACCTACGGCGAGCACGAACTCGCCGACAACATCATCCACCTCGTGCTGGCTCGCACGCCCGACAGCCCACCCGGCACCCGCGGCATCAGCCTGTTCCTGGTGCCGAAGTTCCTGGTCAATCCCGACGGGTCGCTGGGCGAGCGCAACGACCTGCGGGCGGTGTCCACCGAGCACAAGATCGGCATTCACGCCAGCCCCACCTGCGTCATGTCCTACGGCGATAACGGCGGCGCCGTGGGCTACATGGTCGGCCCCGAGCATGGCGGCATGCGGGCCATGTTCACGATGATGAACAACGCCCGCCTCTCGGTGGGCCTGCAGGGTCTGTCGCTGACCGAGCGGGCATACCAGCAGGCGCGCGACTACGCCGTCGAGCGCAAGCAGGGACGGGCGATCGGCAGCGAGCTGCCGCCCGGGCAGTCGTCGCCGATCGTCGACCATGCCGACGTGCGCCGGATGCTGATGACGATGCGGGCCAACGCCGAGGCGATGCGCTGCGTCATGTACTTGAACGCGGCTGCCATCGACCGGTCGCTGTCGGCAGCAGACGCCGATGAGCGCACCCAGGCTGATGAGCTGGTGGCCATCCTGACGCCGATCAGCAAGGGCTGGGGCACTGACTTGGGTGTCGAGATGACATCGCTCGGTGTGCAGGTGCACGGCGGCATGGGCTACGTCGAGGAGACCGGCGCTGCCCAGCACTGGCGGGACAGCCGCATCGCACCCATCTACGAGGGCACGAACGGCATCCAGGCCGCCGACTTGGCGTTCCGCAAGCTGCCGCTGGACGGCGGCAAGGCCATGGCACGGCTCATCGGCCAGATCGGCGAGACCGCTGCTGGGCTGGCGGCCAGCGACGAAGCGGACCTCAAGGCGATCGCCGCGCCATTGAGCGCGGGGGCAGAGGCGTTCGGCAACGCGGCAATGTGGCTGGGCACCCAGCTGGCGTCCGCGCCGAACGACGTGGCTGCCGGCTCGACGCCGTTCATGCGCCTGGCCGGCGTGGTGGTGGGCGGCTGGCTGCTGGCCCGCAGCGCCCAGGCAGCCGCGAGCCTGCTGGCCTCCCAGGGTCTCAGCGTTGCCGATGCCCGCGAGGCCGGCGGCAGCGGGCCCGCGTCGCCGCAGTTCCTGGCCGACAAGATCGCCACGGCGCACTTCTATGCCACCCAGATCCTGTCCGGCGCCGCCGGATTGGTGCCTGCCGTCACCGGAGGGGCCGACCTCTTCTACGCCATTCCGGCTGAGCGGCTCTGAGCCGGGGCGATGGCGCTGCATGAGTGAACTCGGCTCTGTGAGCGCAACTTCGGGCACTCCGTCATCTGTGGGCATCGAGTCGCTGCGCGAGACGCTTGCGGGCATCGGGCCGGCGGTGGTCGCGTTCAGCGGCGGGGTCGATTCGTCGCTGGTGGCCTGGGCGGCCCACGACGTGCTCGGCGCTGATGCGCTGTGCGTGACGGCCGTCTCGCCGAGCCTTGCGACCGATGAGGAGGCCGATTGCGCCGCCCTGGCAGCCGAGTGGGGACTGGCGTGGCAGACCGTCGAGACCGACGAGATAGCGCGCGCCGCGTATCGCGTCAACGACGCAGACCGCTGTTTCCACTGCAAGTCGGCGCTCATGGACCGACTCGAGCCCCTGGCGGCTGCGCGGGGCGCGACGGTGGTGCTCGGCGTGAACCTGGACGACCTGGGCGATCACCGGCCGGGCCAGCACGCTGCACGCGCGCGGGGCGCTCGCTTCCCGCTGGTGGAGGCGGGCTTCACCAAGGCCGACGTGCGCTCGGTCAGCGCCGAGGTGGGCCTGCGCACGTGGGACAAGCCCGCCGCTGCCTGCCTGGCCTCGCGGGTGCCCTACGGCACGCAGGTCACCGTGCCCTTGCTGGCGCGGCTCGACCGGGCCGAGGCGGCGCTGCGCCGGCTGGGCTTCGGCCAGCTGCGGGTGCGCGACTACGGCGACACGGCGCGCATCGAGCTGCCGCTCGACGATCTGGCCGAGGCGGTCCGGCGGCGTGAAGCCGTCGTGGAGGCGATCAGCGGCGTCGGCTACCGCTACGTCACGCTTGACCTGGAGGGCTTCCGCTCGGGCAACCTCAACGGTGCACTGGCCGATGGCACGTGCGACGAACCCGCCGCAAGGACCGGCCGATGAGCACCGCGGGCACTGGCGCCCCGCCTACGCCTGCCGTCCCGGTGCCCGATTCGGCCGAGCCTGCGAGGCGCGTCGACACGGCCGAGCCTGCAAGACGCATCAACTCAGTCGATGACGCGGCGGCGTTGCTGGCCGACGGAGCCATCGCGGCATTGCCCGGCTGGGTGGAGCGATGCGTGGCAGAGGCGTGCGAGCGCGTTGGCATCGCTGCGGCCGATCTCAGCGGCCCGGCACATGCTGCCGGGCTGCAGTGCGCCGCAGATATTGGCCCGCCATTGCGAGAGTTGCTGGCGACCGATGTCGACGAGCAGCAGACCACCCCGCTCAGCGTGCTGCGCAGCGCCGTGCGGTTCCCGACGCAGGTGCTGGCGGACGGCGACGTGCCGGTACCTGAGCGAGACGACTTCGATGCAGCTCGCTTTCCCGACGATCCATACGGGCTGACCCCGGCCTCGTTCGCTGACATCGATCCGGAACTGGGTCCGATCGGCATCGTGTGGGGCGCAGCGAAGGCGTTCGAGGTGCTGCAGCGGCGAGGCTCGGTCGAGCCTGCGAGGCGCATGGACACGGCCGAGCCTGCGAGGCGCATGGACACGGCCGAGCCTGCGAGGCGCAGTGGCACAGAGGGACAGCGATGACGGTGTTCGGCGAGCGGCGGGCTGCGCTGATCCGCACGGCTGCAGCCGCTGAACTTCCTGCCGCACTGTCGGAACTGACCGATGCGTGGCTGGCCGAGCGTTTCGCGGCAGAGGCAGTCGAGTGCGGGCTGGACGACCAAGACGGAGCCGGCACGGGCGTGGCGCTCGTGGCCGTCGGCGGCTACGGCCGCGGCGAGCTGTGCCCCGGCAGCGACATCGACCTGCTCCTGCTGCACGACGGCCGCCCCTCGCTGCTGGAGGGTCGCGGTGCACTCGGGGACAGCGCGCAAGGCGGCAATCTGGCCGACCGCCTGTGGTACCCGATCTGGGACGAGAAGCTGAAACTGGGCCACGCCGTGCGCTCGCTGTCCGACACGCTGGAACTCGCCGCCTCGGACATCGACACAGCGACGGCGCTGGTGGATGCCCGCCATCTCGCCGGCGACGAAGCCCTGACCGCTCGGCTCATCGAGGGAGTCACCGCCGACTGGCGCGACAACGCATCGGGGCGGCTCGACGAGCTGCAGCGCGCCGTGAGCCGGCGGCACAGCCAGAGCGGCGAGGTGGCATTCCTGCTGGAGCCTGATCTGAAGACCGGCCGAGGAGGGCTGCGCGACGCGCACGCCATCGGTTGGGCGCGGCTGGCAGGGGCGCAGCTTCCCGCCGCAGACGCCGCACGCCTCGCCGAGGCCTACCAGACGCTGCTGCGGGCACGGGTGGAGCTGCACCGCACCACCGGCCTGCGCAGCGACGTGCTGTCCGCCGACGACCAGGACGCTGTGGCCGAGCGATCGGGCGCCGTCGACGCCGATGCGTTCATGGCCGAGATCGCACAGGCCGGGCGCATCATCGCGTTCCTGTCGGACCAGTTGTGGTCGAGCGTCGCCCGCCAGCACGCCGAGCCTGCTGGGTTCGAGGTCGATATCGCCGGGCTGTCGGTGCGCGACGGCGAGCTGGTGATCGACGGCGACCCCGCAACCGATGTCGTGCTGGTGCTGCATGCAGCAGTGCAGTCGGCCCGCAGCGCAATGCCGATCAGTCGAGCCAGCCTCGACAAGCTGGCCGAGCGCCAGGCGCACTTCCCCGATCCGTGGCCCCACGGCGCCCGGGCGCTGTTCGTCGAGCTGCTGAGCTGCGGGCACAAAGCTATCGACGTCATCGAGACGCTCGACTACTTCGACGTGTGGACCCGGGTGCTTCCCGAGTGGGCGCCGAACCGCAACCGCCCCCAGCGCTCCCGCTACCACCGCTTCACGGTGGACCGTCACCTGCTCGAGGCCGTCGCCACCGCAGCCCGGTTCACCCACCGGGTGGCACGCCCCGACCTGCTGGTGATGGGAGCGCTGCTGCACGACATCGGCAAGGGCTACCCGGGCGATCACACGCAGGCCGGCATGCGGCTGGCCGGCCCCATCGCCCGGCGTTGCGGCTGGAGCTCCGACGATGCCGACACCCTGGTGCGGCTCGTGCAGCACCACCTGCTGCTGACCGATGTCGCGACCCGCCGCGACCTCGACGACCCGCTCACCGTCGCCACGGTTGCCCGGGCCGTCCAGACCCCGGAGTTCCTGGAACTGCTGGCCGTGATGACCGAAGCCGACTGCCTGGCGACCGGCCCCATGGCGTGGGGCGAGTGGACGTCGAACCTGGTGACCGCCTTGGTCGAGATGACCGCCGAGCACATGAGCGGCGCAGATCAGGCGCCGTCAGGCCACCGACGCCTGCTCACCGAGGAGGTGGTGGAGCTGATGGCGGCGGGCGACACGGCGCTGCGAGTGGACGGCGACGTGCTGACCGTGGTCGCTCCCGACGAGCGGGGCCTGTTCAGCAGGGCAGCGGGTGTACTGGCGCTGCGAGGGCTCGACGTGCTGCAGGCCGACGCCTATTCGAGCCCGGCGGGCATGGCGGTGTCGTCGTTCCGGATCGTGCCGCCCGACACGCCGGTGGACTGGGAGCGGGTCACCTTCGACGTGCGCCGATCGCTGCGAGGACACCTGGCGCTGGAGGCGCGCATCGCCGAGCGTGCGCGGGTGTACCGGCGCCGCCGAGCGCTGTCGGCCACGACGGCCGCCACGAGCGTCACGTTCGATGCCGAGTCGGCCACCGGGGCCACCATCGTGGAGGTCCGCACCGAGGACCACATCGGCGTGCTCTACAAGGTGACCCGGGTGCTGGCCGAAATGGGCCTCGACATACGCTCAGCCAAGATCCAGACGCTGGCGAACGAGGTGGTCGACTCGTTCTATGTGGTCGGCCCCGACGGGCCGGTCATCGACGAGGCCCACCAGCGAGAGGTGGAGCTGGCCCTGCGCCACGCCCTCGCCTAGTCGCACAATTCTCTTGCCGCTTGCCGCGGTGCCCGATTACAGTCCGAAGTGACGCAGCGCCCCCGTGCTCGTTGGCAGAGATTTCCATCTCGTGGGTTCGCGGGGGTGCTGTGTCGATCAGTCTGGTTCCTGCTGACGCAGGAACTGCTCCAGCTCGTCGATGAGGCCGTCGGGGTTCTCGACCATCTCGCTGAAGTCCTCGACGGCTTCGGCGGCGGATTCCTCGAGGATCTGCTGCGCGTACTGGGCGAGGGTGTCGTCGCCGGCGACGAGCTCGTCGATCTGGCGGCCGTAGTTGGCCGCCGCGCTGTGCAGCTCGGACTCGCCCAGCGACACGCCCAGGAACTGCCCCACCCGCTCAGCGAGTGCTAGGGCGGCCTTCGGCGAGGGGTAGTTGTGCACGTAGGTGGGCACGGTGGCCCAGAACGACACGCTGTCGAAGCCGGCCCGGTGGCAGGCGTCGTTCAGCACGCCGATGATGCCGGTGGGGCCCTCATAGGTCGACTGGCGCAAGCCCATGTTCAGATTCAGGGCCGTGTTGTTGGATGCGCCCACCACGTTGACCGGCGCGTTGTGATGCGTGTCGGTGAGCAGCGCGCCCAGCGTCACCACGGTGGACACGCCCAGCGAGTTGGCCATCTCGATGATGACGTCGCAGAAGGTGCGCCAGCGCAGACGAGGCTCCACGCCCAGCACGGTGACCACCGGCCGGCCGTCGTCGACCTCGCCGATGCGCACATCGGGCGTGGGCCAGTCGATCTTCCGCTCGCCGTCGGTCACCTGCACGCTGGGCCGCACCGAGGCGAAGTCGTAGAAGTACTCGGGGTCGATATGGGCCACCGGATGGCAGCGGAAGCGCCGGCGCAGGTACTTGGCAGACTCGGTGGCCGCATCGCCGGCGTCGTTCCAGCCCGAAAACGCTGCGATGAGGATGGTGTCCTTGCCGGGTTCGGGTCGCTCCAACCACTCAAGATGGCCCACGTCGGCGAGGCTAGCGGCAGCCCGAACTGAGCCGACCCTGCGCGACCCCGTGGTCGTACGATGCGCAGCGTGGCTGAGCACGGTGCGGGGAATCCTGATGTGCGGATCGAGGTGTGCGAGCGGGTCGGCGATGAGCTGGTCGGTGCGTTTGCGCGGTTGCACCCGCAGCTGTCCAGTTCGCCGCCGCCTGACGCCGCGGCGCTGGAGCGGATTGTCGGTCACCCTGCCAACACGGTGCTGATCGCCCGGGACGGCTCCGACGCCGTCGTCGGCGCGATGATTCTGGTGCTCTTCCCGCTGGCCAGCGGCCTGCGCGCTTGGATCGAAGACGTCGTTGTAGACGAGGCCGCACGCGGGCGCGGCATCGGCGAGGCATTGAACCAGCACGCGATCGGGATCGCCCGAGATGCCGGGGCGCGCACCGTTGATCTCACGTCCCGGCCGGACCGGGAGGCCGCCAACCGCCTGTACGCCCGGCTCGGCTTCAACCTGCGGAACACCAACGTGTACCGGCTCGAACTCTGACTACCGTGCGCGAATCCCGCCAAGCCGACTGAGGAGGCTCCGGAGCCATGGATCCCGACAGCATCAACTTGGGCCTGTTTGTCCTGCGCGTGATCGTGGGCGTCACCTTGGCGCTGCATGGCATCGCCAAGTTCCGGGGCGGCATCCGTGGCGTCGGCAACTGGTTCGCTGCCGAGGGCCTGCGCCCGGGCCTGATGCACGCCTACCTCGCCGCCCTCACCGAGATCGGCGCCGGCTTGGGGTTGGCGCTCGGGCTGCTGACGCCGCTGAGCGCGATGGCCTTCATCGGCGTGATGACCACCGCCGGTTGGGTGGGCCACCGCAAGAACGGCTTCTTCATCATCCGGGAAGGCTGGGAGTACGTGTTCGTGCTGGCCGTCGCCGCGGCTGCGGTGGCGGCCACCGGTCCCGGCGACTGGTCGGTGGACAACGCGCTGGGTCTCGACTGGAGCGGTCCGGTCTGGTTCGTGGTCGCCATCGCCGGCGGGCTGGTCTCGACGCTGCTGCTGCTGGCGGCGTTCTACCGTCCGAGCGCTCCTGCCGAGCAGTGACCTCTGCGCTTCGCCTGCGACACCCTGCCACAGCGCCCCGCGCCCTGAGATATCCGTAGTGAGGCGCGGGCGATGAGGTGGGGGTTCTTCGGGCGGCTGGTCGGCTACAGCATGGTGTCGGCCGGCACGGTGCTGGTGACCCAATCGGTGCTGGTCGTGGCGTACGCGGTGCTGGAGTGGCCTGCGGTTGTGGCCAATGTGGTGGCGGTGTGCGTTGCCGCCGGGCCGGCCTACTACGCCAACCGGCGCTGGGTGTGGTCTCGCACCGATCGCCACTCGCTCACCGGCGAGATCCTGCCGTTCTGGGCCTACAGCCTTGCGGGTCTCGGCATCTCCACTGTCCTTGTCGGGCTCGCCGAAATGTGGTGGCAGTCCGCCGTGGCGGTCTCAGCGGCGAACCTGGTCGGCTTCGGGGTGCTGTGGGCGGGCAAGTTCATCCTGCTGGATCGGGTGCTGTTCGCCCGGCCCGAGGAGCCATCCCGCCGCGGTCCCGATGCCCGTCTCGCAGCGGGCCCGGCCTCTGAGCGCCGATGAAACCCGAACTGGCGGTGCTGGCCCAGCAGGTGAAGGGCTTCATGCCCCACGACGAGGGCCTGGCGCTGTACCGGGCAGCCGCCGAGGCTGCCCCACGGGGACCGCTGGTGGAGATCGGCTCGTACTGCGGCAAGTCGGCGGTGTACCTGGGGGCGGCGGCCGCGGAGGCGGGCGGCGTGCTGTTCACCATCGATCACCACCGGGGCTCGGAAGAGATGCAAGCCGGCTGGGAGCACCACGACGCTGAGCTGGTCGATCCGGTCACCGGTCGCATGGACTCGCTGCCGGTGCTGCGCCAGACGCTCATCGACGCCGATCTTGAGGACACTGTCGTGGCCATCGTCGGCGACTCGGTCGCCGTGGCTGCGCACTTCGCCGGCGCGGCGCTGGTGTTCATCGACGGCGGCCACGGAGCCGCACCCGCCCACGCCGACTACGAGGCCTGGTCGCCCAAGGTGATGCCCGGTGGCCTGCTGGCCATCCACGACGTGTTCCCGAATCCCGCCGACGGCGGCCGGCCCCCGTACGAGATCTGGCTGCGCGCCCTCGACGACGGCTTCATCGAGCACGCCGCCGAGGGCAGCCTGCGCGTGCTTGCCAGACCGGCTAGCGACCCGGCGTCGTGATGAGCGCGCCGGCGGCGCTGCTGCGGTGGTCGAGCGCGTCAGTGGCCAGCAGCACGGCCGCTGCGGTGTAGCTGGTGCGCTCGGCATCCGGAAAGGTCTTGCTCTGCGGCACGACCCAGCCGGTGTAGTAGCTGCCGTCGGCGTTTCGCATTGCAGACGTGGCTTCGAAGAGTCGGCGAGCAGTCACTCTGTCGCCGGTGCGCAGGTAGGCGAGCGCGCACTCGCAGGTCTCTGCTGCGGTCACCCAGGCCTGGTCGGCCACGCAGCGCACGCCCTGGGGCAACAGGAACTTGGGAGCGCCCGCTGCGAGATGAGCTCGTGCCTGCGCACCTTCGAGCGCGCCGCACAGCACCGGGTAGTACCAATCCATCGCCCAGCGGTCCTTGGGCTCGAACGAGTCCGGTCGGTGACGGATCAACCGCTCGATCTCTGTGGCAGACCGCCCCCAGTGCGGACACTCGCGTCCCAGCACGTGTGTCAGGGCGATGCCGCAGCGGAGCGAGTGCGCGATCGACGACGACCCGGTGAGCAGTGCGTACGGCCACGGCGTGCCGTTGGCGTGCACCGCCCACGGGACGTGCCCGGTGGGCTTGCGCAGGCCGACCACGAAGTCGAGTGCCCGGGACATGGTCGGCCACATTGCCTCGACGAAGCCACGGTCGCCGGTGGCGAGCCAGTGGTGCCACACGCCCACGGCGACATAGGTGCAGCAGTTCGTGTCGACCTGCGGATCCTTGACGCCGAGTGCGGTGTAGTAGTTGTGCCAGCTGCCCGCGTCATGCTGGTTCGCCTGCAGCCAGTCGTATGCGTGCTCGGCTGCCTGGTGACGCCCCGCTGAAGCGAGCGCCATGGCGGCTTCCACGTGATTCCACGGATCGGCGTGCCCGCCGTCGAACCACAGGATGAGACCGTCGGGCTGCTGGCAAGCCTCGATGGCGTCGGCGGTGGCCTCCACCTGCGCGACAGTCAGAAGATGGGCGGCCTGCTCCACGAGCGAGGTCGGGCCGGCACGTCCGTCGTCGTGGGCGGTGGCGAAACGTGACCGGCCTTCCGGTCCGGCGTCGGGCGCGGCGGCGATCTCGTAGGGAGCGCGTTCAGGCTGCATGGGCGGCTTCCACCGGCTCGGCGAGTGACGCTGCCGTCTGCTGAGCACGGGACTTGTAGGCGTACAGCACGGTCGACTTGGGCAGCACGAGGTTCAGGAACCGGTCGAGCGTGCGCGTCAGCGGCGGTGCGGCAGTCATGTCCCACACCAGCAGCCGGTGGTAGGCCCGCACCAGCGGATGCTCGTCGTTGTGCGGTCCCACGAGGCAGCGCAGCCACCAGTACGGCGTGTGCAGGCCGTGCGCGCCGTGACTGTCGGAAACGTGCAGGCCTGCCGCTGCCAGCTTCGCCCGCAGCTCGCTGGCACCGTAGATGCGCACGTGGCCGCCGGGCACCGCGGGTGCGTGGTAGTCAGCCGACAGTGCCCAGCAGACTCGTTCGGCGGCTCGCGCCGGAACCGTCACGGCGATGGTGCCGCCGGGACGCAGCACCCGCGCCAGCTCGGCGATGGCCCGCTCGTCGTCGACGATGTGTTCGAGCACCTCCGCCGCGATGATCCGGTCGAAGCTGGCGTCGGGGTACGGCAATGCGGTGGCATCGGCCACGACTGCATGGCCGAGCTGCTGATCGGCGGGCGATTCGATCTCGCCGGCGTCATCCATGGCTGCGAACATGTCGGTGACGGTGCGCAGCTCGTCGGGATCGCGGTCTGATGCCACGGTGACGCAGCCGCGGCGGGCGCTCTCGAAGGCGTGACGGCCCGCGCCGCAGCCCAGGTCCAGCACCCGGTCGCCGCTCATGGCGCCGAGACGCTCGTAGTCGACGGTGAGCATCAGCGCCCGGCGAGCGCCTTGAAGTCACGCCAGCGGGGCGGCCGCGCTGGGGCGCCGGCCAGCAGCGCCCGGTACTGCTCGACGGTGTTGCGGGCCGTGGCGGCCCACGAGTAGCTGGCCTTCACCCGCGCCCGTCCAGCCGCCCCCACGGTTGCCCGCAGATCGGGCTGGGCGAGCGCCCAGCCGATGCGTGCCGCCAGCGCCTCGGAGTCGCCGGGCGGCACCTGCAGGCAGGTCTCGCCGTCGACGCCGGTGACCTCGGGCAACGCACCCCCGGTGGTGGCCACCAGCGGCACCCCGCACGACATCGCTTCGACTGCTGGCAGCGAGAAACCCTCGTACAGGGACGGCACCACGGCCAGCTGCGCCTCGTTGTAGAGCTCGACGATGCGCTCGTCGGGCACGCCGGAAACGAACTCGACGCTGCCGGCGAGGTCGAGCCGATCGATGAGCCGGCTCGCCGCCGAATCGTCCTTGGGCCGGCCGATCACCACAAGGTGCAGCGAGGGATCCTCGGTGCGCAGCTTGGCCAGTGCTTCGAGCAGGTACGCCAGGCCCTTCATGGCGACATCCGCGCTGGCGGTGGTCATGAGCCGACCCGGTACCGGCGTCACGTCCGGCAGCGGTCGGAACTGCTGCGGATCGACACCGACCGTCACGATGTTCAGCCGGGCGGGGTCCACGCCCAAGTCGGTCACGATGTCGTCGAAGCTGTTGGTCGACACGGTGACGATGCGGTCGAGGCGTCGCGCCACCCGGTTTTGCATCCGGGTGAAGGCATAGAAGCGCCGCAGGGCGAGCCGCTTGCCGCGGGTGGGCGCATGGGCGATCTCGAGCCGCCGGTCCACCGTGATCGGATGGTGGATGGTGCCGAGCGTGGGCATGCCCGACCGGCGCAGCCAGTCGATGCCGTAGCCGAGGCACTGGTTGTCGTGCACCAGGTCGAACTCGTCCAGCCGGCTGCGCAGTGCCTGGTATGCCCGCAGGCTGAACGTGAGCGGTTCGGCGAACGAGGCCGTGCAGGTGATGGCCCACTCCAGCACGTCGATCGGCGAGCGGAACTCGGCCAGCTTGGGTACCCGGAACGGGTCGGGCATGCGGTACAGGTCCAAGCTGGGCAGCTCGGTCAGCTTGATGCCGGGGTCGAGGTGCGGGTACGGCGGCCCGCTGAACACCTCGACGCTGTGGCCCAGCGCCGACAGCTCACGCGCCAGGTGGCGAACGTAGATGCCCTGGCCGCCGACCCAGGGATGGCCGCGGTAGGTCAGCAGCGCGATGCGCAGCGGACGCTCAGCTTCGACCAGCCCATTCTCGGGTGCCATCGGAGCCTCCGTCCGCAAGCGAGAACCCAGCGAGCGAGCATCCAGCAACACGCGTGCGAGCCGGGCCGCTTCGCCGGGGTCGCGTGAGGCTACCGGGCGGCTTGTCCTCGCCGATCCTCCAACCCGGCGGAATTCGTCTGGAGCGGCTGGCCCTAGCCAGGGACAATACGTTTGCTCATCCCATGAAACGACTTGTGCGGCGAGGTACTCATTTCACCCAGTAGGATCAGCCATATGAAGAATTCCTCATTTGTTGTTCGCAAGTTGACAACTGCCGTCATCTGCGCCGCAATGCTCTTGACGGTGTTGGCACTCCCTGCTGCTGCCGAAACTGATGGCGGCGAAGAGCCGGAGGACCAGTCCAGCGCCGAATCGCTCGGCGAAACTACTTTCGGCGCTCTCGTCGAAGCAGGACATGACGGCTATGAAATCGGTGTCGTGGTAGATAAGAAGGTCTTGGACACAGAGAAAGAGCTGGAAAGCGGCGAGAAGCAGTATTCAAAGGCTTTTGAGGGCGTTGAACTCATCGCGAAGCAGGATGACCTCACCTTTACGGTAGTTGCGATCCTCGCGGATGAATTCAGCGAGCACAAACTCTCATTTGAACTCAGCATGCCCAACAAGGCAACCTTGAGCCTCTTGGCGGACGGATCAGTCGCCGTGCTCACCGACCAAGGAGTTCCCGTCGGCCTGTTCAAGCAACCATGGGCTCGAGATGCAAATGGCGACGAGGTCAAGACGTATTTCGAACTCGATGGCTCAACATTGATCCAGCACGTTGACAGTGTCGACCCAAGTGCATACCCGGTGTATGCAGATCCCGATTTCGATGCAGGCTACTTTAGCTCGACGATCTACTTCAATCGAAGTGAGACGTCGGTGATATGCAGCGGAGGTATCGCGAGCTTTGGTGCGTTCATTCGTTCCGGTGTAGCGTCTTTCGTCACTGGTCCTCTCGTGGCGGCAATCGTGGCGGCTGCTGCCACGGTGGTCGGCCTCGCTTGTTCGGCGGAGGCCACGTCACGATGCCTCAAGATCAAGCTGATCGGTCATGTGATTCCGGTACCGCTAATCTACCGAAACAGCACATACTGCAATTGAACTGAAGCCAAAAGCGGCGTCGAGATTCCTCGACGCGTTGCAGCCTTATTTTGCTATGGCCCGATTCGGCAACTTCACGGCTTTCCATCTGCGTAGAGCTGCCATTGCTGGCGCGGCCGCTGCTGTCTGGGCTGCGCTGTTGGTGCGCGGGCGCTTGAGTGTGGTTGAGTTCACGCTGCTGTTGCTGGGCTCGGCTCTGATAGACGCATTCGGGCCGCAGCGGGCTGCTGAGGGCCTCGAACGGGAGAATCGAAACCCACTAGAGGATCGACAAAGACTGAGGTCTTCACGAAAGCGGTCTGTCCTGCGGAGCATTCTGACGCTAGTACTCGCCGGGTATGCCATTACGGCAGCGCTGGTCCTGCTCGCCCACGCTGCCTCATTCTCGATCTCGGTTCCAACCGGAAGGGCGATATCAGGCGGGGTGCTCCTGATCGTGGCATTGCAGACTGGGGTGGCTGCGTGGCTCTGGACGCGGAGGCGATCCGCTGGTTGAGCGCTGAACGGCGTCCTTGCCGCCATCGCGTCTAGCAGGCTGTTGAAATTCGGTGGTTTGGGCGGGTTTGGGTGCTGGTTCGGGTTTGTGTGAGGGTTGGGGTGGTGGTGTTGGCTGGCGGTGCGGGGCGACGTTGGCCCTGTCGGGCCGGTCGGGGTGTCTGCTCAGGTGGTGTCGGTGTCGAGTGTGGCTATGCGGACGAGGTTGTAGGTGGCGGCGCCGATGAGGAACCAGGCCCGGTTGCGGGCTTGTCCTTTGTGTCGCAGCTTGTGTCCTCCGGCGATGGTCTTGATCCATCCGAAGGGCTCCTCGACGCGTTTTCGGACCCGTTGAGAGATCGTGTAGCCGTCGTGGCGGGTGGTGCGCCGGTCGATGGCGGAGCGCCGCCTGGTGGTGTTCTGGGCGACGTGGGGCGTGAACCCGGCCTTGCGGGCGTCGGCCACGAATCCCTTGGTGTCGTAGTTCTTGTCGCCGCCGACGGTGCGCCGCCGCCGCCGTCGGGGGGCTCGTCGCAGCATCGCGGCGGCGGTGTCGCGCTCGGCGTAGCCGTCTGCTTGGGTGAGCTCGGCGTCGACGATGAGGCCGTTGCGGTTCTCGACCATCAGGTGCCCCATGAAAGCGAGCATCGCCGGGGCCCCTTTCGACTTGCGATACAGGCGAGCCTCGGGATCGGTCGTGGACTGGTGGGTGTCGTTGCGGCGGCGGGCGCCCCGGAAGTCCTCCTCGGCGTTGCGGCCCTTGCCCGGCTCGCCGCCGCCGGGCGCGGCTTTGGGCTTGAAGCTCTTGTGCGACGCCCACGCCTCCAGCAAGGTGCCGTCCACGCTGAAATGATCGCTCGAGCAATACCGGCGCAGCTGAGCCCGCCGAACCACAGCAGCGAAGAACCGATCCGCTATCTCATGATCCAACAGCCGCTCGCGGTTCTTCGAGAACGTCGACGCGTCAAAAGAGCGCTCGTCGATGCGCAACCCCAAGAACCACTTGAACAACATGTCGTAGCTCAAACGCTCGCAGAACGCCCGCTCCGAGCGCACCGAGTACAACGCCATCAACACCGACGCCTTCAACAACACCTCAGGCGGCACGCTGGGCCGGCCCCGATCCGCATACATCGCCCCCAGCTCACCGTCGAGCTCTTCAAGCACCCCCTCCACCAACGCCCTGATCCGCCGTATCGGATGATCCGCGCTGATCAGATCCTCAGTCGACAACGTCGACAGCATCGCCATCTGGGCATCAACAGTTCCACGCATCCCCACAGTGTCCCGCGCCCACCCAACCAACGCGAGCACCAAACACCGACTATTTCAGCACCCTGCTAGGGCTATGCGTCTGCTGAGCGCGGCTTGGCGTAGGCGGTGTCGGTCCCTTCGCGCTGCGCAAGTTCTTCTTCCGACTCCGCGAGGAGCGCCTCGGCTCCGGGGCGGTTCGCGAACTCGTCGTGCAATTCGGCGAGCGGTCGCAGGTCGAGATCGCGCCGCCGTTTGAACCAGCCCATCGGTCGGAGGCTAATGACCGCTTTGGGCGTGGCTCCGACATCTGCGTTCTGAGAGTGGCCTGGAGGCGACCGCAGCAGCGCTTCGCGTGTCACGCGCCGGGTAGCTCCAGCTTCCCTACTGATCCCTTGGGTTCGTAGCAGGTCGAGATTCCAGCATCTTCGCCAAGTCGTCGCGGTCGATGTCGATCACGTCGTCGGCGAGTTCAGAGAGTTCGCGGGCAACACTCTGACGGTTGGGTGTTGCGATGAGAACCCGCATACCGAAGTCCTGGGCGGCACGAACTGCTTCAGCGAGGTCGCGATCACCCGAGACGTAGCTGCACACCGGGCGTCTGGGCGATCGAGCTGAAGAATCGCCGCTGCCCTTCGTACTTGGGGTGTGACGGGTCGAACGTGCCGTCGTACCAGTAGGCACGCAAGAACTCCAAGCGACGCAGCTTCCGCTCACTGAGGCCTCGCAACCACTTCGCGACCGCGACCGCGTTTGGCCTCACGTGGGACGGGCGAATACCGAGAACCTTGGCACCCTCGGCTCTGAGGAAGCCGATGTCGAGGAATCCCGCATATGCACGTTGCACTGGCAAATCCCAAAAAAAAGGGTCCCAAATGGGACCCGATTTCAAATGGCTCCAACGGAACCCGAGTCAATACGTCCTGAAGAGGACTGGGCAGAGCATATCGGGCACTTGTTCAGCTGACCAGTGAGATGCGTGGGCGAGTGCGCCGGGTCGCGTGAGGCTACCGGGGACCCGTCCCCGCCCCGGTACCGTTCGCAGCGCATGTCTGACACTCCTGGGGTTGCCGCTGCGCTGCCGGCGAATCACCCGATCCACCGGCTGGAAGACAGCCTGTACCTGCGGGCGGCCCGGTGTCGGCGGACCGAGCAGGTGCCGGTGTGGTTCCAGCGCCAGGCCGGGCGCTCGCTGCCGGAATACCGGGCGCTGCGGGGGCAGGGCAGCATTCTCGACGCCATCGCCGATCCGCCCACCGCCGCCGAGATCACCTTGCAGCCGGTGCGCCGCTACGGGGTCGATGCGGCCGTGCTGTTCTCCGACATCGTGGTGCCGGCCGCCGCAGTCGGCTTCGGCATCGACGTGGTGCCCGGCGTGGGCCCGGTGGCCGGCCATCCGCTGCGCAGCCGCAACGATCTGGACCGCCTGCCGGAGCTGGACGCCGAGGAGCACACCCCGTACGTGCTCGAGACCGTCCGGCTGCTCGTGGCCGAGCTCGACGTGCCGCTCGTCGGGTTCGCCGGGGCGCCGTTCACGGTGGCGAGCTACCTGGTCGAAGGCGCACCCTCGCGCCAGCACCTGCGCACCAAGTCGCTCATGCACGCCGACACGGCGCTGTGGCACGACCTCATGGAACGGCTGGCGTCCATCGCCGTGGCCTCGATGCGATCGCAGGTGCTCGCCGGCGCCAGCGCCGTGCAGCTGTTCGACTCGTGGGCCGGCACGCTGTCTCCCGCCGACTACGCCGAGTTTGTGGCGCCCCATAGCAAGCGGGTCTTCGACGAGCTGGCCGACCTGGGCGTGCCCCGGGCGCATTTCGGCGTCGGCACCGGCGAGCTGCTCGACCAGATGGCCCAGGTGGGCGCCGACGTCGTGGGCGTGGACTGGCGGGTGCCGCTCGCGGTAGCCCGCGAGCGGGTCGGGCCAGGCGTGGCGCTGCAGGGCAACCTCGACCCGGCCCTGTGCGTGGCGGGATGGGACGCCGTGCGCCCCGCCGCCGACCGCATCCTGGCCGCAGGCACGCAGGAGCCCGGCTACATCTTCAACCTGGGCCACGGCGTGCTGCCCGAGACCAACCCCGCCGTGCTCGAACGGTTGACTGACCATGTGCACGCGTACCGGCGACCGGTGCCAACCCAGCTCGCGCCAAGCCAGCACGACTGAGTGGCACCGATGGCACCGCAGCGGGTCGTGGTGGTCGGCGGCGGCATCAGCGGGCTGACGGCTGCGTACCGCCTGCTGCATCCGCCGGACGGCGCTCAGGCTCCCCGGGTGGTGCTGGTGGACAGCGCCGAGCGGCTGGGCGGCAAGATCCACACGACCCCCTTCGAGGG
Organism: Acidimicrobiales bacterium; assembly: GCA_965116715.1. Lineage (GTDB taxonomy): Bacteria > Actinomycetota > Acidimicrobiia > Acidimicrobiales > Poriferisodalaceae > Poriferisodalis. The sequence continues at coordinate 1,889,578 of OZ220724.1, read as the reverse complement.
CCGGCTGGTCGACGAAGGCGCCGATGCGTTCCTGCTGCGTGTGCCGTGGGCGACTGAGCTCTGCGACGAGCTGGGGATCGCGGCCGAGCGCATCTCGCCGACGGTGGGCGGTGCCTCGGTGGCGCATCCGGGCAAGCACGGCCCGCAGCTCACGTCGCTGCCCGACGGTCTGATCGGCGGGGTGCCGACTCGTCTCGGACCGCTGTTGCGTTCCCCGCTGCTGGATGCGGCAGGCAAGCTGCGCGCCGCCGCCGACTACGTGCTGCCCCGCCGGTTGACGGCACGCCGGAGAGGCCCCGACGGGACGGACACGCAGACCGAGGGCGCGGATGGCAACGTGCGCGTCCTGCCTGGCCCTCCCAGTGTGGGCGACATCGTGCGGGCGCGGCTGGGACCGGCGGTGGCGTCGCAGGTGGTGGGACCGCTGCTCGGCAGCATCAGCGCGGGCGACATTGACCGGCTGGACGCGTCGACCTCGGCACCGGTCCTGGGACAGGCGCTCGAACGCAGCCGCTCGCTCATGCGGGGACTGCGCCGGATGCAGCCGGCCCCCGCTGCAGGAGCTCCTGCGCCCATCTTCGGCAGCTTCGACGGGGGGATGGGCCGGCTGGTCCAGGCGCTGCTGCAGCGGCTGGACGGGTGCGTCCTGCGGATGGGCACCCCGGTAGAAGCCATCCGGCGCCCAGGAACCCGCTTCGCCGTAGACACCGGGTCTGAGGTGCTCGATGCGGACGCCGTCATCATCGCTGCGCCGGCGCGCGCTGCGGCACAGATGCTGCCCATTGCGACCGTCGCTGCTGCGCGGCTCGGGCTCATCACGTACGCCTCGGTTGCCGTGGTGACGCTCAGCGTGCGCGCCGGCGCCATCGAAGCGCCACAGCAAGCCGGCTTCCTGGTCACCCGCGACACCGGCTGGCTCACGACGGCCTGCAGCTACGGGTCCACCAAGTGGCCGCATTGGTCGGCTTCGGGAGAAGCTGGCGAACCGGCAGGCTGCCGCGGGAGCGCCGGGGGAGCCGCAGGCATCGACGATGCGAGCGGCGACGGTGCTCGGCGGCCCGACGACGTGGGCATGGTGCTGCGGGTGTCGGTCGGCCGGGACGACGACGACCGCCACACGCGCCTCGACGACACGGAGTTGCTGAACACCGTGCTGGCAGAGCTGTCGAGCCTCGCCCCGCTGCGGGGCCTGCGCGAACCGGGCGCTGTCAGCGCATGGCGCGTCTCGCGCTGGCCGCATTCGCTGCCGCAGTACCGGCCGGGTCACGGCCATCTCGTGGAGCGCATCGAAGCGGCGCTCGCACGGGAACTCCCCGGCGTCTTCGTGACCGGTGCCGCCTACCGCGGCCTCGGCATCCCGGCCTGCATCCGGCAGGGCAACGAGGCAGCAGCGAAGGTGACCGCGTACCTCGCCTCAGCGAGCGCCGCCCCCTCGCCGTGAGCCGGCTGCTGCGTGACGGCCTTGCCGTCGCCCTGGGTGCGCTCACCATGGGTTCGCTGCCGCCGTGGGGGCTGTGGCCGCTCGGCCCGATCGGGGTGGGCCTGTGGCTGCGCTACTGCAACCGCGGGGCCGAGCGCTGGCGCCACCGCCTCGAGGTCGCCGCGGCGTTCTGGCTGGGCGCCTACCTGCTCGGCCTGTTCTGGATGACCGAGCTGACCGTGCCGGGATGGATCGCAGCAGTGCCGGTCGAGACGCTCATCATGGCGCTGCCGCTGTCGCTGCTGCCCGCGGGCGGCGCCTGGCGCGCGCTGGGCGTGCCCGCCGCCCTGGTGCTGGGCGAGGCGGTGCGCTGGCGCGTGCCCTTCGGCGGCGTGCCGATGTCCAACCTCGCACTCGGGCAGGTCGACGGGCCGTGGCTGGGCGCCGCGGTGCTCGCAGGTCCGCTGGGCGTGATTGCACTGGTGGGCGTCGGCGCCGTCGTCGTCGAACGTCTCTGCGCTCGCGAATGGTGCGCAGTCTCCTGGCCGGCGGTGGTGGCGATCGCTGTCCCCATCGCAGCGCTGGCATGGCCCGCCACCACGGTGGACGCCACCGTCACAGCGGCCGTCGTGCAGGCCGGGGGAGAGCTGGGCACCAACATCGACACGCCGCAGCGCAGCGTGCGGCTGCGCCACCTGGACGCCACCAACGCCTGGCCCCGCGACGCCGATCTCATGGTGTGGAGCGAGAGCAGCACCTCGAGCGACGGGCCGCTGGAAGCCTCCGACAACCTGGCCGAGCTGGAGGCGCTGGCCGGCTGGCGCGACACGGTGCTGATCGCCAACTTCTACGAGCGCACCAACGACAACAGGTTCCGCAACACCACCGTCGCCATCAACCCACACAGCGGCCTCGCGGACCGCTACGACAAGGCCCACCTGGTGCCCTTCGGCGAGTACGTGCCGCTGCGCAGCGTGGTGGAGCCGTTCGCCGACCTCTCGCTGATCTCTCGCGAGGCCATCGCCGGCGAGGGCCCCGGCGTGCTGGCGAGCTCGCTCGGCGACATCGCCGTCGCCACGTCCTTCGAGGTGTACTTCAGCGACCTGGTACGTGACGGCGTGCGTGCGGGGGGCCGCATCGTCGCCAACCCGACGCTGGCGTCGTCGTACAGCACGGCGGTGGTGCCGTCCCAGTCGCTTGCCAGTGCTCGGCTGCGGGCGGTCGAGACCGGACGCTGGGTGCTGCAGGCGTCCACCACCGGCTACAGCGCGATCGTGTCGCCCGACGGCGCTGTCACCCATCGCAGCGAGCTGCGCGAGGCCGTCGTGCTGGCCGGCAGTGTCGAGCTTCGCTCGGGGTCCACACCGGCGCTCGTGCTGGGTTCGTGGCCCCTGATCCTGATCGCTGCTGCCGCGATCGGCGGGCAGATGCTGCATTGGCGCCGGGTCCGCCGCAAGTAGCCTTGATTGGTTCCCCACCACGGTGGCAGGCCAAGCGTGAGTCATCCGGAAATCCAGGCAGAGCAAGCCCATATCGACCGCGCCTATGCGCTGCTGGAGTCGTCCCGGCAGCGTGCGACACGGCTGCGCGAGATGGTCGAGGTGGGTCGCGGGGGCACCCGCCAGGCTCGCTTCGAGCGCGACGTCATCGAGGATGCCGTGGCCGGACGGCTGAGCCAGCTCGAGCTCGGGTCGTCGTCGCTGGTGTTCGGCCGCATCGACCGTGAATCGCCGACGAGCCCCATGGCGGCGAACCCGGCGAAGACCAGCGCCGATGCGCAGGTGCCCGACGCCACCGGTCCCAGCGAGACCTTCTACATCGGCCGGCTCGCGGTGGCCGACGAGCGGCAAGAGCCCGTCGTGGTGGACTGGCGAGCCCCGATCGCCGAGCCGTTCTTCCGTGCCACCGGCGGCAACCCGCTGGGACTGCTGCGCCGCCGGCACTTCGTGTGCCGCGGCCGCGTGCTCGCCGACCTCGAGGACGAGATCTTCGACCTCGACGCGCTCGACGGCGGCCCCAACGGCGGCAACGGCCCGCGGCTGAACGCCCACGGGGCGCTGTACGCCGCGCTCGAGCAGCGCCGCGACGGCCAGCTGCGCCAAGTGGTGGCCACCATCCAGGCCGAGCAGGACGAGATCATCCGCAGCCCGCGCAAGGGCATCCTGGTGTGCCAGGGCGGGCCCGGCACCGGCAAGACCATCGTGGCGCTGCACCGCGCCGCCTACCTGCTGTACACGTACCGGTTCCCGCTGGCGGGGCAGGGCGTGTTGGTCGTGGGCCCCAACCGGCTGTTCCTGCGCTACGTCGAGCGGGTGCTGCCCAGCCTGGGCGAGGCCGGCGTGCACCTGTTCGTGCTGGCCGACCTGTTCAACGAGATCTTTCCCGACGTGCGGATCCGGACGGCCGAGGGGCCCGAAGTGGCACGCATCAAGGGCGACGTCCGCATGTCGCACGTGGTGATGAACGCGGTGCGGGACCGGCAGCGCCCGCTGCGCGACGACCTGCGCCTCGAGTTCGGCTTGGGCTATGTCACGCTCGACGCGGGCACCTCCCGCGCCATCGTGGCCGAGGCCCGCCGCCGCTTCCGCCATCACAACGCCGGCCGCGCCCACGTGGAACAGGCGGTGTACGCGGCCATGTCGGCCTCGCATCGCCGCCGGCCCGACCCCTCCAAGCTGCGCGAACGCTTCTCGCGCCACCCAGACGTCATGGAGGCGTTCGAGCGCATGTGGCCGCTGCTGACCCCTGCACAGCTGCTGCGCGACCTCTACGGCTCGCGCGCGCTGCTGCGCTCGGCGGCCGACGGGGTGCTGGCCGACGCCGAGACCGAGCAGCTCTACCGCCCCCGCGGCGACAGCGAGGCCGACTACGAGTGGAGCGACGCCGACGTGCCCGTGCTGGACGAGGCCTATTCGGTGCTGGGTCCCCGGTCGCGCTCGCGCAAGCGCCGCAGCGACACCGAGATGCGCACCTACGGCCACATCGTGGTCGACGAGTGCCAGGACCAGCCGCCGATGGCGCTGCGGATGATCGCCCGGCGGTCGCTGAACGGCTCGATGACGCTGGTCGGCGACATCGCCCAGGCCACCTCCGCCCATGCGCCGTCGAGCTGGCACGAGATTCTGGCTCACCTGCCGTCGGGACCGGTGGCGCCGCGGCTGTCCGAGCTCACGCTGAGCTACCGGATCCCCCAGCCCAGCCTTGAGCTGGCCAACGAGGTGCTCGCCGCGGCGGCGCCCGGCCTGGCCCCGCCCGCTGCGGTGCGCATCGACGGCTCGCCGCCCCGCTTCGTCGCTGCGTCGGACGGCCTGGCACAGGCGGTGCTGGACACGGTGGTCTTCGAGGCGGCCGAGCTGGACGGCGGTTCGATACTGGTGGTGTCGCCCGCCGAGCACATGGACGGCATCGCCGAGCTGCTGGCCGCCGCCGGCGTGGACTTCGGCCGCGCCACCGCTGCGAGCCGCAACGCCACCGGAGCACTGCACCCGCACGTGACCCTGGCACCGGTGCGGCTGTGCAAGGGGCTGGAGACCGACGGGGTGGTGGTGGTGGAGTCCGCCGCGATGATCGACGAGGAGCCTCAGGGTTTGCGAGCGCTGTACGTGGCGCTGACCCGTGCCACCAAGCGCGTTGCGGTGGTGTCGTCGCGGCCGCTGCCTGAACCGCTGCATTCGGCCGCTGCGTCATGCAGCGCTGGGGCGTGCAACACTGGCGGCACTGTCGCAAACGCCGCTGCGGCAGAGGCGAGCTCGGGAGATTCGCATGGCTGATGTCACGGTGACAGTGCTGGACAACGGACCGCTGCTGGTGCGTGGACCGTGCCAGGTCGCGGACCACGAAGGGAACACGCTGTCGGACGGCGACTCGGTGGTGGCGCTGTGCCGGTGCGGTGAGTCGAACACCAAGCCGATGTGCGATGGCAGCCACAACCAGGGGTTCGACGGCACGCTGAATCCGCCGAGCTAGCTCGCGCGGGTCTGCGAATCCGCGCGCCCGCTGCGGAGGGCGACAGAACCCTCTGCGACCAGCGATCCAGCCGGTCGCAACGTCGCAGAGTCTCCTGCCGCCCTCCGCAGCTGTGGCATCTGTGTCTATTCCGCGCAGCGTTGAGGGAGCACCGGGAACCTCACCTGCGGCGGTGGGTGTGACACCGGGGCAGTAGTAATGGCTTCGGATGGCTGGCCCGACTGCTGACAGTGACGCCGACGCCCGGATGCACTCGGCATTGGGTTCGTTCACCGCGCCTGCAGCGCAGTGGTTCGCGTCGACGTTTGCGGCGCCCACGGAGTGCCAGGTGTCTGGGTGGCAGAGCATCTCGGAGGGGCGGCATTGCCTGATTGCTGCTCCTACTGGGTCGGGCAAGACGCTTGCCGCGTTCTTGTGGGCCATCGACCGGGTGATGAGCGAGCCGGAGCCGGCTCGTGGCGAGCGCACCCGGGTGCTGTACCTGTCGCCGCTGCGGGCGCTGGCGGTGGATGTCGACAAGAACTTGCGGGCGCCGCTGGCTGGAATCGCGCTGGCTGCGGAGCGGCTGGGCGTCGACGTGCATATGCCGACGGTGGGGGTGCGCACGGGCGACACCAGCGCTGCTGAGCGGCGGCGGCTGGTCACCCGGCCGCCTGACATCGCCATCACGACGCCTGAGTCGCTGTATCTCATGCTGACGTCACAGGCGCGTGAGACGCTGCGATGGGTGCGCTGGGTGATCGTCGACGAGATCCACTCGGTGGCTGCCACCAAACGCGGGACGCATCTGGCGCTGTCGCTGGAGCGGCTGTGCGAGTTGACAGCGGAGCAGGGTCACTCGCCGCAGCGCATCGGGCTGTCGGCTACTCAGCGCCCGCTGTCAGAGGTGGCGCATTTCCTGGGCGGCAGCGATCCCGGCCAGCCGGCGTCGCGGCATGTCGAGATCACCGACGCGGGCATGACCAAGCAGCTCGACGTGGAAGTCATCGTCGGCGTGTCCGACATGGGCGACCTAGCGGCTGCGAGTGCCGGGGCTGCGCCGAATGGCGCCGTGCGGGTCGATCACGACGACGACTTCGCGCCGCTGCCCGCGGTTGCGTCTTCGGACACGGCGTCGCCCGAGGCGGTGCCGCCAGAGACGACTCCCCTCGAGGCACCGGCTCAGCCGGATCCGGCCCCGGCGCCCGAGACGCACTCCAACAGCATCTGGCCGGCCATTCATCCGCGGCTGCTGGCGCTGATCTACGCGCACCGCTCCACCATCATCTTCACGAATGCCCGCCGCTTGGCCGAGCGACTGGCCACCCGGCTGAACGAGCTGCACTTGGACGGTCTGAACCGGGCGGCCGAGGCCGAGGGCACCTCCCCGCCCGAAGGCGCCGAGCTGGTGCGGGCGCATCACGGTTCGCTCAGCCGGGAGCAGCGGCTGAGCATCGAGGACGACCTGAAGTCCGGTCGTGTGCGCGCCATCGTGGCGACGTCGTCGCTGGAGTTGGGCATCGACATGGGCGCGGTCGATCTGGTGATCCAGGTGGCCTCGCCCCCGTCAGTTGCTGCCGGAATGCAGCGCATCGGGCGGGCGGGACACCAGGTGGGCGAGCCGAGCGTCGGCAAGATCTTCCCCCGGCACCGGGGTGATCTGGTCGAGGCGGCGGTGGTGGCGCAGCGAATGGGCACCGGCGAGATCGAGGCGATCCGCTTCCCGCGCCAGCCGCTCGATGTGCTGGCCCAGCAGGTCGTGGCGATGGTGGCGGTCGACGACTGGTCGGTCGCGGACTTGCTCGCGGTGATCCGGCGTGCCGCTCCGTACGAGCAGCTCAGCGAGGAGGTGTTCTGCTCGGTGCTCGACCTGCTGGCCGGTCGGTACCCGTCCGAGGAGTTCCGCGAGTTGCGGCCGCGGATCGTGTGGGATCGCACCACCGGGATGCTGCGGGCGCGCCAGGGAGCGGGCCGCCTGGCAGTGACCAACGCCGGCACCATCCCCGACCGGGGCCTGTACGCGGTGTTCACCACCGACGGGTCGCGAGTGGGCGAGCTCGACGAGGAGATGGTGTACGAGGCCCGGGTGGGCGAGACGTTCCTGCTGGGAGCGTCGACGTGGCGTATCGCCGAGATCACGTTCGACCGGGTGGTGGTCACGCCTGCGCCTGGCGAGCCGGGCAAGATGCCCTTCTGGCACGGCGACGGGCCCGGTCGGCCACTGGAGCTGGGCCGGGCCGTGGGGGCCTTCATCCGCACCATCGGCGACGAGCTGCCTGCGGATCTCGAATCCCACCTGATGCAGCTCGATGCCGAAGCGGAGCGCGCGATGGTGACGGCTCGGCGCGGCGACGTCGATCCGGCAAGCGAGCCGTCATCGGAGAACGGAGGCGAGGCAGCGCCACCGCGTCGAGCGTCCAAGGCCGCCCAGCCGACTGCTCGGCTGCTCGAACAGCTGCAGCGCGAGAACTGCCTGGACCGTTCTGCTGCGGTCAACGTGCTGCGCTACCTGGACGCGCAGCGGGCCGCCACCGGAGCGCTGCCCGACGACCGCACCGTCGTGGTGGAGCGCTTCCGTGACGAGATCGGCGACTGGCGCATCTGCATCCTCACCCCGTTCGGCGCCCGGGTGCATGCGCCGTGGGGCATCGCGCTGCAGGCCAAGTTCGCCCAGCAGGCCGCCGGCAGCGGCGGCGCCTTCGCGGACGGCATGGGCGGCGTCGAGCTGCTGTGGAGCGACGACGGCATCGTGCTGCGACTGCCTGATGTCTGGTTGCCCGATGACCATGACGGCGCGGCCCCCAACGGGTCCGCGTGGGACTCGCCGGGCGCGAGCGGCGCACCCGTGCTCGATGCGACCGATCTGGCGCTCGATCCCGACGAGGTGCGCGAGTCCATCGTGAGTCATCTGCCCTCGACGGCCCTGTTCGCTTCGCGTTTCCGGGAGATCGCGGGCCGGGCGCTGCTGCTGCCTCGCCGCCGGCCCGGCGAGCGGGTGCCGCTGTGGCAGCAGCGCCAGCGTTCCGCCGGGCTGCTGGAGGTTGCGGCCAAGTACCCGAGCTTCCCGATGCTGCTCGAGACGTCCCGGGAGTGCCTGCAAGAGGTGTTCGACGTGTCGGCACTGGCCGAGGTGCTGTCAGACATTCGCTCACGCAAGATCCGCATGGTCACCGTGGACACCGACGGCGCCTCGCCGATGGCGCAGAGCCTGCTGTTCGACTGGATCTCGGTGTTCATGTACGGCGGCGATGCCCCGCTGGCCGAGCGCCGGGCGGCGGCGCTGGCACTCGACCGCGACCTGCTGGCCGACCTGCTGGGCGCCGAGGAACTGCGGGAGCTGCTCGACGCAGAGGTACTCGCCACGCTTGAACTGGAGCTGCAGCGCCTGGCCGACGGGCGCCGGGCTCGCAGCCCCGACGAACTCGCAGACGTGCTGGCCCGCGTCGGCGACCTCACGGCCGAGGAGCTGTCGTACAGGTGTGAGCCTGGTGCCGTGGCGCCCGCGTCGCACGAACGCGATGCGCCCGAGTCGACCGAGGGTGACGAGGCCACCGCGCCCCAGCCCGAGGCCGCATCAGGTGAGCGTTGGCTGGCAGAACTGCTGGCCGAGCGTCGAGCCGTCGAGCTCCGGGTGGCGGGCGAGACCCGGTACGTGGCGGTGGAGGACGCCGCCCGCTACCGGGATGCACTGGGGTGCGCGCTGCCCGTGGGTCTGCCCGCCGCACTGACCGTCGACATGCTGACGCCGGGAGCCGACCCGCTCGATGAGCTGGTGGCTCGTTTCGCGGCGACGCATGTGCCGTTCGAAGCCGATGCCGTCGCCGAGCGGCTGGGCATCGCGGTGGTGCGCGTGACGGCGGCGCTGAACCGGCTGGAGACAGCCAAACGGGTCACCCGCGGTGCGTTCCGGCCCGACGGCACCAGCACCGAATGGTGCGACACCGCGGTGCTGCGAACCGTGCGCCGACGTTCGCTGGCACGGCTGCGGCGCGAGGTGGAGCCGGTGCCGCCCGAGGCGTACGCCCGCTTCGTGGCGGCGTGGCACAGCATCGACCGACCGCGACGGGGTGCCGATGCGCTGGCGGACGCCATCACGCAGCTCGCGGGCGCGCCCGTGGCCGCCTCGATCCTGGAGGCCGACGTGCTGCCCGCACGCGTCGCCCGCTACAGCGGCGCCGATCTGGACGGGTTGCTGGCCAGCGGCGAGCTGGTGTGGATTGGCGCGGGATCGCTCGGCCCGAACGACGGCCGCGTCCGGCTCTACTGGCGCGACGAAGTCGCCACGCTGGCGCCGCCGCCCGCCGATGAGCCCGACGACCCAGTGTCAGCGGCAGTGCTCGCTCACCTCAGCGAGCACGGTGCCGCCTTCTGGGGCGACCTGCTCAGCGCAGCGCATGCCGCCACCGCCGACAGCCATGGGCAGGCCGACAGTTCAGGACCCGCCCTCGAATCGGCGGGCGGTGCATCGGATGGGCGGGTGTCGCCACCGCCTGCAGACTTGGCGAGCTTGTCCGAGCGGGTGCTGGCTGTGCTGTGGGACCTGGTGTGGGCAGGGCTGGTGACCAACGACACGCTGGCCCCGCTGCGAGCACTGGACCCACGCCGCGGCACTCAGCGTCCGCGCAGCGCTGCCCGCCGAGCCGCAGGCTCTGGGCGGCAGGGCGCTCGCCGCGGCCGATCAGGTGTGCTCACGCGTTCGGGTCCGGCCCGTCGACGCCCCGGGCGCCTGCGTTCCGGCGGACCGCCCGCTGCGGCGGGCCGCTGGTCATTGACCTCGCTGCTGCGCGAGCCGGCGCCGTCGCCCACCGAGCGTGCCCACGGCGGCGCGCAAGCGCTGCTGGAGCGCCACGGCATCGTCACCCGCCCCGGTGTGCTGGCCGAGGGCCACCCAGGTGGCTTCGCCGCGGCCTACGGCATCCTGCGGGCGCTCGAAGAGCGAGGCAGCGTGCGGCGCGGCCACTTCGTCGAAGGCCTGGGCGCGGCCCAGTTCGCCACTGCCGCAGCAGTCGAGCGTCTGCGGGACCACCGCGAGGGCTCAGACGAGGTGGTGGTGCTCGGCGCAGCCGACCCAGCCCAGCCCTACGGCGCCGCGCTCGCCTGGCCGCCCAGCGATGGCCGACCCAGCCGCACCGCCGGCGCACACGTGGTGCTGGCCGATGGTGCTCCGCTCGTAGCGCTGGACCGCGGGGGCCGCACCCTGCACACCTTCGAGCACGCAGCAGACGACCTGCGCTGGATCGACTCGCTGCGCCAAGCACTCGCCGACGGCCGGCTCGCGAGGGTCGAGCTGGCCCGCATCGACGCCGGCCCCGCCGCCGAGCACCCCATTCACGACCTGCTCATCGAAAACGGCTTCACCCCCGGCTACCGCGGCCCCACCCTCCGGCCCTGATCGCCAGAAAAACCGCTGGCCGGCTGGCTTTCTATGTAGTTGCTGTCGCATTGACTACGTATGCTGGGCTCATGAAGGCCGTCACCATCACGATGCCCGCCGAGCTTGATGCCGAGGCGGCTGCGGAGGCGAGACGGCTGGGAATCTCCAAGTCGGAGCTGATCCGGCGCGGGTTGGCCGCCGTCCTGCCGGACAGCATGCCTGAGCCGACCAAGAGGGTGTGGGTGGAGCGAGCGGGCTTCGGCAGCAAGGGAATCAGCGTCGAGCCCGGCGAGATTGACGAGATCGTCTACGGCCTGTGAAGTTCGTCGACACGAGCTGGTGGGTGGCTTGGGCGCTGCCAGACGACGCTCGCCATCGCGATGCGCTGCGCATGAGTGAGCGCATCGGCGCCGGGGAGCGTCTGCTCACCACGAATCTGGTAGCTGGCGAGACATGGACCTTCCTGCGCTACCGCGACGGCCACCGCACCGCGGTCGCGTTCCTCGACGAGGTAGAGAGCTTTCAGTCGGCCGGCAGGCTGGCCGTGCACACTGTCACCGCCGACGAGGAGTCGAGGGCGTGGCGCTGGCTGCGCCGCCACGACGAGCGGGCCTACTCGTTCGTCGATGCCGCCAGCTTCGAGGTGATGCGGGCTCGCAGGCTGCGCGAGGCCTTCGCCTTCGACAACGACTTCGCGGCAGCAGGATTCATCGAGATCCAGCCCTGAGCTCTGCCCCAGCTCAGCGAGCCTCGGCGCGCACTGCCAGCGTTTCTGAGAAAAACCTGAACGTGGGCACAGGTCGGGCGTGCGTAGAGTTGCGCGCCGGTCTGCAACCCCTCTGGGAGGCACTGTGTCCGATTCAGCGACGGTGGCGGCTCCGCCCAACCACGCAGCCGCACAAGCCATAGCGGCAACCAAGATCTACGGCTCGGGAGACACCGCGGTGCGGGCGCTCGACGCCATCGACGTGACGTTCGCCAGCGGCCAGTTCACCGCCATCATGGGGCCGTCGGGATCGGGGAAGTCCACGCTGATGCACTGCATGGCGGGACTGGATCGGGTGACCGAGGGTCAGGTGCTCATCGGCGAGACCGACCTGTCCACGCTGTCCGAACGCGACCTCACGCTGCTGCGCCGGGACAACGTGGGGTTCGTGTTCCAGGCGTTCAACCTGGTGCCGACACTGACCGCAATCGAGAACATCATGCTGCCGATGGACCTCGCCGGCAGCAGCGGCGACACCGCCTGGATCGACGAGGTGATCGGCGCCACCGGCCTCGCCGACCGTCTCAAGCACCGGCCCAGCGAGCTGTCGGGCGGGCAACAGCAGCGTGTGGCGGTGGCGCGGGCGCTGGCCGGCCAGCCGCAGGTGATCTTCGCCGACGAGCCCACTGGCAACGTCGACCTCAACACCGGCGCCGAGATCCTGGGCTTCATGCGCAATGCCACTGACGACATGGGTCAGACCATCGTGATGGTGACCCACGACGCGGTAGCGGCGTCGTACGCGGACCGGGTGGTGTTCCTGGTGGACGGCAAGATTGTGGACGAACTCGACGACCCGACGCCCGAGCGCATCCGCGCGCACATGAACCAGCTCGGCGCCTAGCCGGCTCGCGGCCCGCATCGACCGGCACGAGACAGACTGGAAACCCACATGCTGCGACTCGGCATCAAATCGCTGCTGGCTCACAAGATCCGGTTCGCGCTCACGGCCCTCACCATCGTCATCGGCGTGGCCTTCGTGGTGGCGGCCTTCGTCACGGCCGACTCGCTGCGCTCGGGCTTCGATCGGCTTGCCGAAGACATCAACACCGGCACGGACTACACCATCCGGGGCGAGCTCTCATTCGGCGACATCACCGAGGCCGTGTCACCCGCGGTGCCCGCCGATCTGGTGGACGACATCGCGGCGGTCGACGGCGTGGAGATCGCCAAGGGCGGGCTGTTCGTGGACGGTGTGATCCCGGTGGACGGCAACGGTGAGGCCGTCACCACCTTCGGCCCGCCGGTGGCGGGCGCCAACTGGCTCGAAGACGAGTCGCTGTCGCAGTTCTTCCTGATCGACGGCCGCTGGCCGGTCGGCGGGGACGAATTCGCCATCGACGTCACCACCTATGGCGACGACAGCTACGACTTCGAGATCGGCGGCACGTACCAAGTCGTCACGCCCACCGGCCCGCGTGAGTTCACGCTGACAGGCACGGCGCAGTTCGGCTTCCCCGAGAACGCCGGCATCGGCGCCATCTTCTCGCTGTTCGACACGCCGACCGCCCAGGAGGTGCTGGGCTATCCCGGCGAATTCACCCAGATCAGCGCCCGTGCCGAGGCGGGCGCGGACATCGACGAAGTGCGCAACCGCATCGAGGCCGTGCTGCCCGACGGCGTCGAAGTCCTCACTGCGGAGGACTCCGTCGAGGAGTTCAGCGACGCCACCGAGACGTTCATCGGCCCGTTCCAGACGATCCTGCTGGTGTTCGCGTTCATCGTGCTGTTCGTCAGCATGTTCATCATCTCCAACACGTTCAACATCGTGCTGGGCCAGCGTGTGCGGGAGCTGTCGCTGCTGCGGGCCGTCGGCGCCACGCCGGGGCAGGTGCGCTGGTCGGTGCTGACCGAGTCGGCGATCATCGGCGTGGTCGCCTCGGTGGCCGGGCTTGGCCTGGGCATGCTGGGCGCCCTCGGGCTGAAGGGCCTGTTCAACGCGCTGGGGGCATCGCTGCCCGGAGGTGCGCTGCCGCTGACGCTGCGCACGGTGCTGTGGGCGGTGGTGGTGGGTGTCGGCTTCACCGTGGTGGCGTCGCTCGTGCCGGCCATCAAGGCATCCCGCGTCTCTCCGGTGGCGGGACTCTCAGAGGGCACCGCTAGCGACGAGCGGGCGAGCCTCGGCTGGTGGCGACTGGCCGGCGGCGGCTTGCTGCTCGCCGTGGGCCTGGTGCTGACGGGTCTCGGCCTGTTCGGCGATTTCGACGGCGCGACGCCGCAGCTCAGCACGCTCGGCGCCGGTGCCGCGATCACCTTCGTGGCGGTGTCGGTCCTGAGTCCGCTGGTGGCCAGAGCGGTGGTGTCGCTGCTCGCGCGGCCGCTGGAATGGATCATGCCGATCTCGGGCCGGCTGGCCCGTGCCAACGCTGCGCGCAACCCGCGGCGCACGTCCGCGACGGCGGTGGCGCTCACGATCGGCCTGGCGCTGGTCACGATGGTGTCGATCGTGGGGCAGTCCCTCAAGGTGTCCTTCGGCGAGCGCCTGGCCAGCGCGTTCACTGCCGATTTCATCGTGACGGCTGACACGCAGGCGGGATTGCCCAAGACGCTCAGCTCCGACATCAGCGCCGCCGGCATCGGCACCCCGGTGGGGTTCGATTTCGACCTCGTGCAGATCGAAGCAGATGCGTTGCAGGTGCCGACCGTCATCGAGACCACCGTGACAGCGGCGCGCATCGCCGACCTCCACGAGGTGATCAACATCGACGTGACCGAGGGCAACCTCGACGGCTTCGATCCCCTGACGGGACTGATGATCCACACCGACGTGGCCACCAACGACGGCCTGTCGCTCGGTGATCAGGTCGACCTGACCTTCGTGAGCGGAGACCGCATCACGACGACCGTCACTGCCATCTTCGACGGCAGCGGATTCTGGAGCAACTGGTTCATCGACAGCGCGCTGCATGCTCAGGCGGCGACGAGCGCGTTCGACGACGTCGTGATGGTGCAATCGGCCATCGACGACCCCGAGGATGCCCGTGCCTCCATCGACGAGGTGCTGGACGGCTACCCGCAGGCCGTGCTGGAAGACCGCCAGGAGTTCCAGGAGAGCATCGAGTCCAACCTCAACACCGTGCTCGTGCTGGTGTACGTGTTTCTGGGTTTCGCATTGCTGATCGCGCTGGTCGGCATCGTGAACACGCTGACGCTGTCGGTCTTCGAGCGCATCCGTGAGATCGGGCTGCTGCGTGCGGTCGGCATGACCCGCTGGCAGATGCCTCGCATGATCCTCGGGGAGGCCGCCGCCGTGTCGCTGTACGGCGCAGTGGTGGGCGTGGTGCTGGGCGCGGCGTTCGGCGTCGCCACTGCCACCGCGATTCCCGACGACATCATCGACGGCGTCTCGGTGCCGATCGGCCAGATCGTGTTCTTCCTGGTGATCTCCGTGGTGTTCGGGCTGATCGCGGCGCTGTTCCCCGCGTTCAGGGCCAGCCGGATGAACGTGCTCGACGCGATCGCCGACGAGTAGCCCAGATCTCGGCGGGTGAAGCAGTGCTGAAGCCCGCCTTCCGGAATCTGCTCGACAAGAAGATCCGCTTCGCGCTCACCACGCTGTCGGTGGTGATCGGCGTGACGTTCGTGGTGGGCACGTTCGCGCTCACCGACAGCCTGCGCTCGACGTTCGGCGATCTGGCAGAGGACATCGCCGGCGAGACCGACCTGACCGTGCGCGCTCGCCAGGACATCGGCAGCGAGGCCGACCGGCCGACGATCCCCGATTCGTTGCGCGGCCAAATCGCAGCCGTCGACGGGGTGATGGAGATACGCGTGCTGGTCGAGGCCGGCACCGAGGTCGATGACATCCAGTCAGCCATCGGGGCTCTGGGTCACGACTACGAGGTGATCACCTAGGAGATCGCCGCCGAGGAGCAGACCGAGCAGTTCCAGAGCGTCCTCAACTTCTTCACCACCATCCTGCTGGTGTTCGCCTTCATCGCGGTGTTCGTGTCGGCGTTCATCATCAACAACACGTTCCAGATCGTGCTCACCCAGCGCGTGCGCGAGATCGGCCTGCTGCGGGCGGTGGGCATGACCCGGCGCCAGCTGCGGCGCGCCGTGCGGTGGGAGGCGGCCATCGTGGCCACGTTCGGCGGGCTGATGGGCGTGGCGGTCGGCATGGTGCTGGGCGTGGCGGGTCTGCTGGCCGCCGTGCTGCCCGCTCGCCGGGCCGGGCGGATGGACATCCTGGAAGCGATCGCGCACGAATAGCTGACCCCTGCAGCCGTTCGGGGCGTGCGCGAACCGCTCCGGGCGGGCCTGTTTCCGGCGTCGTTTCTAGAATGCCGCGATGACGTGTCCTGCGTGCGCTACTGAGGTACCGCAGGGCGCACGCTTCTGCCCGACCTGCGGCAACCTGCTCGTGCAGACCGAGGAACGCCGCGTCGTCACGGTGCTGTTCGCCGATCTCGTCGGGTTCACCTCGATGAGCGAGGCCGCCGACCCCGAAGAGATCAAGCATCTCATCGACCAGTGCTTCCAGCGGCTGGTGGCTGACGTCACCGCGTTCGGCGGCACCGTCGACAAGATCATCGGCGACGCGATCCTGGCGCTGTTCGGCGCGCCCACGGCGCACGAGGACGACCCCGAGCGGGCGTTGCGGGCCGCCTTCCGCATGCAGCGCTCGCTGGAGGCCTTCAACGCCGAGCGCGGTCTTCGCCTGCAGATCCGCATCGGCATCAACACCGGCGAGGTGCTGGTGGGGGCGCTGCGGGCGGGCGGCGACTACACGGCCATGGGCGACACGGTGAACATCGCGAGCCGCCTCGAGACGCTGGCCGAGGCGGGCGAGGTGCTGGTGGGGCCCACGACGCAGGCAGCCACGGTTGGCATCGTGAACTACACGCCCCGGGGCGAGATCGGCCTGCGGGGCCGCGACGAGCCGGTGCCCGTCTACCTGGCCAGCGGCGAGCTGGCGCCGCCCGGCCGCCACCGCAGCGCCACGCTCTCGCCGCTGGTGGGGCGCGACCTGGAGCACGCCCTGCTGGAGACGGCGATCGACACTGCGGTGGCCCGCCGGCGTGCGGGACTGTGCCAGATCGTGGGCGAGGCCGGCATGGGCAAGACGCGGCTGGCCCGCGAGGCGGCCCACGGCGCCACCGAGCGCCACGACGCCATGGTGCTCGAGAGCATGGCGCTGCCGTACGACGAGACGAACCCGCTGCGCTGCCTGGGCGATGCCATCGCGGCCGCCGCAGACGTGGGCGCGGGCGACTCGACGGTGGTGGCCACCCGGCGGATCTCGTCGCTGGTGGCCGAGGTGCTGAAATCCGACAACGGTTCGAACAGCGCGGTCAACTACGAGGAGATCGACGAGATCACCGATGTCGTGCTCGCCGTGCTGAGCCGGGTGGGCAGCGGCGACCCGGCCGAGATCGAGTGGCGGGCCGAGGCCACCTTTCGCTCCCTGCGCCGCTTCCTGGGAGCCCTGACGCGCCGCCAGCCCGTCGTGCTGCTGCTCAGCGACGTGCACTGGGCAGAGGAGCGGCTGCTGAGCGTGCTCGAGCAGCTGCTGGCAGCGCTGGCGAACCAGCCGTTCGTCGTCATCACCACGGCCAGGTGGAACGTGGACGAGCAGCGCTGGACGGTGCCGCCGGGCCGTCACAGCACGGTGGTGCTGAACCTCGACCCGCTCAGCCGCGAGGCCACCGCGGAGCTGGCCGCCGAGCTGCTGGGCGGCAGCGTTCCCGCCTACCTGGCCGATCAGCTCTACGAGCGCAGCGGCGGCAACCCGTTCTTCCTCGAGGAGATGTGCGTGCTGCTGCGTGAGTCGGGGGTGGTGGGGCCCGGTGCCCGCCCCGATCATGAGGAGCGATCGCTGGCGGAGATGCCCGACACCCTGCGCGGGCTGGTGGCTGCCCGCCTGGACACGCTGAGCTCGCCCGAGCGGCGACTGGTGGACGCTGCGTCGGTGCTCGGAGGCGGCGGTTCCATCAGCGAGCTGCTGGAGATGACGTCGGCGACGAACCCGACCACCAGCGCCGAAGGCGACCCGGCCACGTTCCAGCGGCTGGTCGACAAGGACATCTTCACCAGCGAGGCGGACGCGTGGACGTTCCGCAGCGACGTGGTGCGCGACGTGGCCTACAGCATGCTCACCAAGACCGACCGGGCCGAGCGGCACCTCGACGTGGCGCTGTGGCTGGCGCAGAACCGGGACGACCCTGCCAGCGACTCGGTCGGCGTGATCGCCGATCATTTCGCCTCGGCGGTGGAGCTGGGTGCCGACGCCGGGCACGCCGTGGCAGGCAAGTCGGGTGCCGGCGAGGGCGTTGCGGGCCAGAGCGGTGCCGACAACGGCGACGTGTTCGAAGGCGGGATGACCGAGGTGGCGATCGAATGGCTGGGCCGGGCCGGGCAGTGGGCCGCCGCCCGAGACAGCCACTACGCGGCGGCCCAGTTCTTCCGGCGTGCCATCGAGATGCTGGGCGACGCCGACCCGCGGCTCATCGACATGTCGCTGGGCAGGGCCGCGGCCCGCCTGCGGCTGGGCGAACTGCACGGCGCCCACGCCGATGCCGAGCTGGCCCGGGCGCTCGCCACGCTGAACGGCGACCGGATGGCGGCAGCGCACGGGCTGCGGGTGCTGGGCGAGGTTGCGCTGGCCGACGACGAGCACGCTGCTGCAGACAAGCTGCTGGCCGATGCGCTGGACCAGTTCCGCACCCAGGGCGAGGTGCGCGAGGCGGCCGAGTCGCTGCGGCTGCGGGGGCTGGCGGCGCTGCGAGCCGGGGAGTACGCCCGCGCCGACCGGTACATCAACGAGGCGAACGGCACGTTTGCGCACCTGGGCGACGAGAGCGGGGTGGCGTGGTGCCTGCAGAATCTTGCCTGGCTGTCGTTCGAGCAGGGCTTGATCGTGGAGGCCGGCGAGCGTCTCACCACTGCGATCGAGCGGTTCAGCGACCTGGGCGACACGGTCGGGCTGGCCACCGCCGAGGGCCTGCTGGCGTTCCTGCGCTTCCACTCGGGCGAGCGGGACGAGGCCGAGGAGCTGGCCCGCTCGGTGCATGGCATCGCCCACGAGCGGGGCGAGCGGTTCACCGAAGCCATGATGGACCTGCTGCTGGGGTCGCTCAGCCTGTGGTCGGGCCGGGCTGCGGAGGCCGTCGAGCGGGCCAAGGCTGCCGAGCAGGTGTTCCGGGACGTGCACAGCGACTTCGGCGAGGTGCAGGCGCTAGGATTGCTGGGCCGGGCCTACGCGGCCGTCGGCGAGCTGCAGCGCAGCAGGGCGATGCTGGCCGAGTGCCTGCAGCGGGCCAGTGACATGCCCGGCCGCCCGCTGGAGGGGTTCGCCCGGGCGGTGCGGGCGGGTGCTGCGGCGCAGATGGGCCAGCCTGAGATGGTCACCGAAGACCTGGCCCGTGCCGGCTGGGAGCCGTCCGAGAGCCCGCGGCAGCGCGAGGCGGGGGTCAGTCCTGGCGAGGCCGCGGTGATCGGCCAGCGCGACCTCGACGTCTCGCTGGGGCTTGCCCTGGCGCAGCTCGGCCAGGCGCACGACGCGATCGACGCGCTCGAGGCGGTGCCCACCGCCGACCTGCCGTCCACCTACCTGCATTCGTGTCTGGCCATCGCCTATGCCACCGCCGGGCGCACGGTGGATGCGCTCGAGCAGTCCCGCTTCGCGATGGCCAGCGGCACCGGCACCTATGTCGATGTGCGCAACGCCCTGGTGGCGCGGGCCCTGGCACATGCACGCGACGCCGATCTGCCGGCGATGGAGGCGGCGTTCGAGCAGGTGATGATCTTGAACGACGCCACCGACAGCCGGCTCAGCCAGACCGTCGTGCGCCTCGCCCGTGCCATCGGTCATGAGTCGTTCGATGCGCCAGACACTGCAGCGCTGCGCTCGGAGGCGGAGGTGGCGATCGCCCAGCTGGGAGCGCGGCCGACTGGCTGGGAGACGGCGTTCCGGCTCGCCGCCGGCTTGGAGGCTGCGGCGCCGGTCATCAGCGGGCCGCTGCCCGAGGCCATTCCCTTCCCCGGATTGACCGACCAGTAGCTAATCTCGCCACGTGTCACGGGTGCTGATAGCGAAGCTGGGCCTCGACGGGCATGACCGCGGGGTCAAGGTGGTGGCCCGCATGTTGCGCGATGCCGGCTTCGAGGTGATCTACACCGGCCTGTTCCAGACGCCCGAGAGCGTCGTGGCGGCCGCCGTGGACGAGGACGTGGACGCCATCGGCATCTCGATGCTGTCGGGCGCCCACGAGGCGCTGATGCCGCTGGTGACCCAGCGCCTGCGCGAGGCCGGCGCCGAGAACATCCCGGTGATCCTGGGCGGCATCGTGCCCGACGGCGACCTCGAGGCGATGCGCGAGGCGGGCATGGCAGCAGTGCTGACGCCGGGCGCCACCGCCGACGAAGTGGTGGCCGCGGTGCGCGGCGCCATCGAGCGGTCCAAGCAGACAGCTTGAAGCTGCTCGCCCGGGACCCGGCGCACGCAGACCGGTAGATTGCCCTGCGTGTCAAGCAACGGTTCCATTGAACGGGTAGGGGTGGTCGGCTGCGGCCTGATGGGGTCCGGCATCGCCGAGGTCGCAGCGCGCAACGGGTGCGACGTGAAGATCGTGGAGGTCAACGAGGACGCGTTGAGCGCCGGCATGGCCCGCATCGAGAAGAGCCTGAACCGGGCCGTGAATGCCGGCAAGCTCGACGACTCCGGGCGCGAAGCGGCGCTCGGCGCCATGTCGTTCGGTCTGGATCTTGACGAGCTGGCTGACCGGGAGTTCGTCATCGAGGCGGTGGTGGAGTCTGAGCCGGCCAAGCTGGAGGTGTTCGGCCGGCTGTCCAAGGTGCTCGACGATCCCAATGCGGTGATGGCCTCCAACACGTCCGCCATTCCGATCATGAAGCTGGCGATGGCCACCGACCGGCCGGCTCAAGTCATCGGCATGCATTTTTTTAACCCGGTCCCGGTGATGGGACTGGTGGAGGTCATCTCGTCGCTGCTGACCGCTGAGGAGACGGCGGAGCGCTGCCGGGCGTTTGCGTCCGACCGGCTTGGCAAGCGGGTGGTGGACAGCCAGGACCGGGCGGGGTTCGTGGTGAACGCCCTGCTGATCCCCTACATCCTGTCCGCCATCCGGATGCTCGAATCGGGCTTCGCCTCCACCGAGGACATCGACGCCGGCATGGTGCTGGGCTGCAACCACCCGATGGGTCCGCTGGCCCTGTGCGACCTGATCGGCCTGGACACGACGCTGGCGGTGGCCGAGTCGCTGTATGAGGAGTTCCGCGAGCAGCTCTACGCCCCGCCGCCGATGCTCAGCCGCATGTGCGACGCCGGGCTGCTGGGACGCAAGACCGGCCGGGGCTTCTACACCTACGGCTGACCGCATGTCGGCTGACGACGAGGTGCCGGCGGGGATCGACGCCGCTGCGGTCAGCGAGTGGTTTGCCGCCCATGTTCCGCAGGCTGCCCAGCCGCTGCGGTTTGAGCTGATCGCCGGTGGGCGTTCGAACCTGACGTACCGGGTGCACTGCGGCGACGGCTCGTCGGTGGTGCTGCGGCGGCCGCCGCTGGGTCATGTGCTGGCCACGGCGCACGACATGGGGCGTGAGCACAAGATCATCTCGGGCGTGGGGCAGACCGAGGTGCCGGTGCCGCGGGCGATCGCACTGTGCGCCGACGAGGGGGTGAACGAGGCGCCGTTCTACGTCATGAGCTACGAGGAGGGGGCGGTGCTGCACTCGGCGGACGAGTCGGCGCTGGTGCCCGAGGGCGAGCGGGTGCCGCTGAGCCGCCGGGTGGCCGATGTGCTGGCTGAGCTGCATGCAATCGAGCCCGACGATGTGGGGCTGGGTGACCTGGGCCGGCGCGAGGACTACCTGGGCCGGCAGTTGCGTCGCTGGAAGCGCCAATGGGAGCAGTCCAAGACGCGTGAGCTGCCGATCATGGACGAGGTGGCCGACGAGCTGGAGGCCCGCAAGCCCGAACAGGTCGGCTCGGCGATTGTTCATGGCGACTACCGGCTCGGCAACATGATCTCCGGGGGCGGGGACATCATTGCGGTGCTCGACTGGGAGCTGTGCACGCTCGGCGACCCGATGGCCGACGTGGGCTACCTGATGAACAACTGGGTGTCGCCCGACGAGGTGTCGGCGGGCACCTCGGCGCCCACGCAGGCGGGCGGGTTCGCTTCCCGCAGCGAGATGCTGGATTGGTACGCCGATGCCTCGGGGCGCGATCTGTCGCAGGTCGACTACTACCGCGCGTTCTCGTACTGGCGTCTGGCTGCTATATCGGAGGGAGTGCTGAACCGGTACCTGCGCGGAGCGATGGCCGATGCCGAGGAAACCGACACCGACCAGTTCCGTGAGAACGTCGATTTCCTGTCGACAAGCGCAGCCGAACGCCTCGCCGTTCGCTGATGTCCGACACGGATCTTCCACCCGACGATTCGCTTCGCACGGCCGGTCGTTTCGGATGGACACCGTCTGCAGCCCTGGCACCCCCGGCAGCGACGCCCGCCCCCGAGACCGCTGACGCGCCGCCGCTGGCCGGTGAGCCTGCAGGCGACCCGGCTCCCGAAGCGCCAGTTGCGCCGCCCGGGCAGGAACGACCGAATGAACCCGTGGCTGCTATGCCCCGGCGGGGATGTCTGCTGGCCGGGCTGGCTGCAGTGGTCGGAGCGATGGCGGGCGCAATCGTGGCCGGGCTGATCTTGGTGGTGGTGCTCGGCGGCGACGACGGCGGACCATCGGGCGGCGATGGTGTCGCCGATGCGGGAACCGTGGCGCCGACTGAGGATCGCGAGCCTGCGGAGGTGCTGGCTGAGGCGGTGCCGCCTGAGGGTTCCACTGGGGACTCCGATTTCTGGAGCCAGGTACTCGCCGAGAGCGACCTGTTCGGTGCTGCATCGGGCGAGTCCGCGGACGGCACACTCGACCTCTCCCCAGATCTTCTCGCCGACGCTTGGGCGGAGATGCTTGCCGGCCAATCGGACCAGCCGGGCGCGCCATTGGGCAGCCGCATCGAGGGCATCAACGTCAAGGCGGTCCTCGAGGAGGTTCAAGAGGCGGTCGTCATTGTCAAGGTCGTGACCGACGATGGCGGCGAGGGCGGCGGCTCGGGTTTCATCGTCACCCCGCAGGGGCGCATCGTCACGAATGCCCACGTTGTGGAGGATGCGATCAGGGTGGATGTGCGCTTCTTCGGGGGAGAGCTGGTGCCGGCGGAGGTGGTGGCCAGCGACCCGACGAGGGATCTCGCCATCCTGCAGGTCGACCGCGACGGCCTGCCGACGGTGCGGCTCGGCTCCACTGACGGTGTGGAAGTCGGCGACGAGGTCGTCGCAATCGGCAATGCGCTCAACATCATCGGCGAGCCGACCGTGACCTCGGGCATCGTCTCGGGTCTCAATCGCTGGATCCCGCTGGAGGACAATCAGCGGCTGGTGCGCCTCATCCAGACCGATGCCGCGATCAACCCGGGCAATTCCGGTGGGCCGCTGGTCAACGCCGCTGGCGAGGTCATCGGCGTCAATACGGCGATTCAGGTCTACTCGCCGACTACCCGCGGGGTCGTCGAGGGCATCGGATATGCGATCTCCATTGATCACGCCCGTCCGATCATCGATGGATTGCTCGAAGGCGTGGTGCAGGCCAAGGCGTATTTGGGAGTGCGGGTCGCGTCCGTCGGCGAGCTGCTGGCGGATCGGGAGCGGGCCGAAGCCGGTGGGCAGGATCCGCTGGAAGGGCTGGGCGACGGCAGGCCCGAGACGGTGGAGCCGGGAAGCGGCACAGGTGACGAGCTTGACGATCTCGATGTGCCGCCCGAGGTCACTTCGGGGGCGTATGTGGTCTCCGTGGATTCTGGACAGGCGGCGGGGCGTGCGGGCATCGTCGCCGGTGACATCATCGTGTCGTTCGAGGGCGTGCCCATCCGCACCAGCGAGGAGCTGGTGATCGAGATCTTGGCGAGGGTGCCAGGGGACCGGGTCGAGATGGGCGTGATCGGCGATGACGGCCGGCTGCGGACGGTCGAGCTGGAGCTCGGGGAGTTTCCCGACGACCCCGAGAGCTAGCGGCGGCGCTGTCTGGGCATCTGTCACAGCGGTTCGCGATACTTCGGGGGCTGGCTGTCAAACAAGGAGAACATGATGGCTGACCGAGTCTTCGACACCGGAACCGACGACATCGCCGTCGAGATCGCCGATGGCGTGATGACCATCACGCTGAACCGGCCCGACCGTCGCAACGCCATGTCCACGCCGATGATGGAAGGGCTCGTCGCTGCGATCTCCGACGCCGAGGTTGCCTCGGACGTGGGCGCACTGGTGCTGACCGGGGCGGGCGGCGCATTCTGTGCCGGCGGTGACGTGAAGGGCATGGCCGCAGCCGGCGGCGAGGGCGGCGGCAGCCCGCTGCAGTACGACGCCCGGGTGCACAACCAGCGCCGCAGCCAGCGAGACACCTCCGGGAAGCTGTACGAGATGCCCAAGCCGACCATTGCGGCGATCCCCGGGGCCGCAGCCGGTGCGGGCCTGTCGCTCGCACTGTCGTGCGACCTGCGGTATGCCTCGCCGAACGCGATCATGACCACCGCGTTCGCCCGGGTGGGTTTCAGCGGCGACTACGGGGGCACGTGGTTCATGTCGCGGCTGATCGGCTCGGCCAAGGCTCGTGAGCTGTACTTCCTGTCCGACCGGGTCGACATGGACCAGGCGCTGTCGCTGGGTCTGGTGAACGGGGTGTTCCCCGCGGAGAGCCTGATGGACGAGGTAGGCGCCATTGCTCGGCGGCTGGCCAACGGGCCCACGGTGGCATACCGGTACATGAAGGAGAACCTGAACCGGGCGGTTCACGGCGACATGGGCGAGTGCCTCGACATGGAGGCGGCGCACCACATCCACACCGGCCAGACCGACGACCACAAGGAAGCGGCGCAGGCCTTCGTGGACAAGCGCGAGCCGGTCTTCCACGGTCGTTGATCAGCCGGCCGGCGGGCCCTCGCTTGCTGGGGTGCTTCGCTCGCTGGCGAGGTTCTTGACCGTTCTCTAACCAGTCTTCGATTCTTGCGATTGGCGGCGTGGACTGCGCCGTACGCTGGTACAGATGCGGAACGAGGTCGACCACAGTCAGGTCGACCCGGCGCGGGTGCCGCAGGTGCCGCCAGTCGAAGCGGCCCAACCCGCAGACCTCATCCCGCCCAACGACGCAGCCGGGCCGGGCGCTGCCGTCTCGATGGGCACCCCGGTTATCCAGCGCAGCGATCAGAGCGCGCCAGCAGGTCAGCGAAACGGCTCGGTCCAGGCGACCGTGCCTGCTCCGCCGACGATTTCACGAGCGGCTGAGTCGGGCATCACCGAACCGCCCGCGCCGGCGCCTGGTGCAAATCGTCAGGTTCCTCCGGCGAGTTCGGTCACGCGGGAGGCGGTGCCGGGCGCTGCGTGGCGGGCGCTGGCCGTTGCGTCGATGGGCACCGTGCTGGTGGGCTTCAACAGCACCGCCTCCAACTTGGCGCTGGCTTCGATTCGGGACGGTTTCGTCGGCGCCACGACCTCCGATGTGGGCTGGGGCATCGCCGGTTTCATGATCGGCACAGCTGCGTTCCTGCCGCTGGCGGGCCGCTTGGCCGACCGGATCGGCCGCAAGCGCATCTTCCAGATCGGGTTGGCACTGTTCGCACTGTCCGCCGTGTTCTCCGCCGTCGCACCCACCGTGTGGACGCTGAACTTGGCGCGGGTGCTACAGGCCATCAGCGGCGCAGCCATCCTGCCGGCCTCGCTCAGCCTTGTTCTGCCGCTGTTCCCGGAGTCCAGACGGACCACGGCCGTGGGGCTGTGGTCGGCGTCGGGGCCGCTCGCCGCAGCCATCGCTCCGCAGGTGTCCACGCTGGTCTTGGCCGTGGCGGGTTGGCGGGTGCTGTATTTCGTGAGCGCGCCCATAGCGGCGCTGCTGTTCGTGGTCGGCTTGCGAGTGCTGCGCGAGCTGCCGACGCCGCCCATTCGCCAGCGGTTGGACATCGTGGGCGCGACAGCCGGGACCATGGCGTTGCTGGCCATCGTGACGCCGCTCATGCAGGGCAAGGAATGGGGGTTCCTGTCCCCGGTGGCGCTGACGCTCGCCGGGATCGGCGTCCTCGCGCTGACAGTCTTCATCGTCAACTCGCTGCGCCATCCCGAGCCGCTGCTCAACCTGCACCTGCTGCGGCGCCGCGCTGTGTGGACGACGCAACTGGCCAACTTCTTGGTCGGCATCTCCTCACAGTCGCTGTGGCTGCTGTGGCCGTTGTTCCTGCAGAAGGTCTGGAACTACGACGTGGCCGTCGTAGGACTCGCGCTCACGCTGGGGCCGATCGCGGCGGGCTTCTCCACCGTCTACTTCAGTCGACTGGGAGAACGCTGGTCAGCGATCAGGCTCTGTCGCACAGGAGCGGCACTGCAGATCGCGTCAATCGGTTGGCTAGTGCTCGCACTAGGAACCGAGCCGAACTACTGGTTCGCGATGGCGCCCAGCATCTTCCTGTTCGGCATGGGTTGGGGCATGTGCGTGCCGTTGCTGAACAGCGTGGCGCTCAAGGCAGTACCCGAGAAGTTCTTCGGCGAGGTCAGCGGGTTGTTCAACACGCTGCGCTACGCATCTGCGGCCATCGGCATCGCAGCGTTGTTCGCGCTGCTCACCGAGGATTCCGGTCCTGACTCGTTGATCTACTACCAGCAAGCTGCGGTGTTCTTCTTGGTGGCCGCCAGCGTGGCGTTTCTCTCGCTGTGGATTCCGATCGGCCGGCCGGACCGCTCGCGTGGCTGAATTCGGACGCCGAACGCATCTCGAATACTCGCTACTACTGGGCATTGAATCGCGGTCGAGATATCTGGCACTCTGAGCACTTGACTCTCGACCAGATGCTCCGGCTGTTCGCCATTGGGGCGCTCGTGTGCAACGCAGCGACGGTGGCGATGGTGGCGGCTGCTCTTCGGCGACGCGGGCGTCCTCGACGCAGCGGGCTCACGAGTGGGTACGGATCGCCCGACGTCGCTGGCCGGAAGCTCGTGGGAATGGCTGCGCTGCTGGCGACGGCTGCCACGCTGGGTTCGCTGTACCTGTCGGAGATCGCCCATCTGGAACCGTGTCGCTGGTGCTGGTTCCAGCGCATTGCCATGTACCCGCTGGCGCTGGTGCTGATCGTCGGGCTGCTGTTCCGGGATCGCACCGTGTACCGCTACGGGCTGCCGATGTGCGTGGCGGGTGCTGCGATGTCGACGTGGCACTACCTGCTGCAGCACTTCCCGGACCTGGAGGGCACCACCGCGTGCAGCATCACCAGCCCATGCGCGGTGCGCTACGCGTGGGAGTTCGGGTTCGTGTCGATCCCGTACATGGCGGGCAGCGTGTTCGTGCTGGTGGGTGCGCTGCTGTTCGTGTCATGCCACCGTTCCTGACAAGCCCTTCGGCGCAGCAGCCTGTCGCACCTGACCATGAGTTGGTGTCATCGGCTCCTACGGTGGTGATGAAGAGAATCAAGAGGGTTTCATGAGATTTCTGTCAAGGCTGATTCCCCGATCCACCGGCGGGCGCTGGGCGGCAGCCCTCGGCGTCTCCGCTCTGGCGGGGGTCGCCATCTATCTGGCGTTCTTCGTGTTTGCGTTTCACCTGATCTTCGTGGACGAGGTGGTCGACGAGGAGGGTCCAGAGTTCGCTGTCGAAGCCGACATCGATGCGCTGATCAGCGAGGCGCTGGACACCGCCGACCCGGCGGACGCCGCAACGGGAGAAACCGCCGAGAGCGAGCAGCCGGTCACCGATCAGTCGATGTCGGTCGGCGAACATGCTGATGAGTCGGCTGAGGCAGGCGAGAAGATCGCCAAGCCCGGAGCCACGAGCGACGGCGATGCGGCTGGCGACACGTCCACGGACACTGCGTCAGCCACCAGTGCGCCGGCAGCGGCTTCCGACACGGTGCCGCCCACCACCGAGGCTGAACCGGGCGTCCGGGTGGCCTACGTGGGCAGCTTCGGACCCCGGTCGCACCCTGCGGAGGGCACGGCGGCGGTGCTCACCGACGGCACGCAGACGTTCCTGCGGTTTGACGACGACTTCGCCACTGACAACGGCCCCGACCTGAACGTGTACCTGCACACCGCAGGTCCGGACGCATCGGTGGACGACCTCGTGGGCGACTTCATCGACCTGGGCGACCTGAAGGGCAACATCGGGGCGCAGAACTATGTGGTTCCCGACGGCATCGATCTGGACCGCTACAACACCGTGTCGGTCTGGTGCGTCCGCTTCCGTGTGGTCTTCGGCACCGCCGAGCTGGTGCCCATGAGCTGACCCCTGTCTCGGCATGAGCCGAGACGTACACACGCCATAGCTGCGGAGGCGGCACGGGAACTCTGCGAGGTTGGAACCTGCCGGATTCCCGGAGCAGAGGGCCCGTGCCGCCCCCGCAGCGGGCGCACCCGTCGGCGCAGTCTCTAAGGTCCGGGCATGACGTTGGCGGGCGCGGTGAAGGACGGGCAGGCGCATCTGGCCGCGCTTGACACCGACCGGGCGGTGTACCTCGACGGCGAGTTGATCACCCGGGTCGCTGAGCATCCGGCATTCGCGCAGAGCTGCCGGGCCATCGCCGGCCTGTACGACTTCCAGGCGTCGAATCCTGAACTGATGACGTTCGACGTCGGCGACGGCCGGCGGGCCAACCGGGCGTGGCAGATGCCTCGCTCGTACGAGGATCTGGTGGCCAAGCGCCTCGCCATGACCGCATGGGCCGAGCTGCATGCCGGCTACATGGGCCGCTCGCCCGATCATCTGGCCTGCGCCGTGTCGGGCCAGCTCATGGCGCTCGAGCTGTTCGAAGAGCACAACCCCCGCTGCGCCAAGGCCTACTGGGACTACTACGAGTGGGCCCGGGCCAACGACATCTTCCTCACCTACGTCATCATCAACCCGCAGGGCGACCGGTCCAAGGCGTGGGGCGATCAGCAGAAGCAGATCACTGCGCACATCGTCGACGAGGGGCCCACCGGGCCGGTGGTGCGCGGGGCGAAGATGCTGGGGACCGGCTCGATCATGGCCGAGGAGGTCTTCGTCGCGAACCTGCAGCCGTTGCAACCCGGCGAAGAGCAGCTTGCGATCTCGTTCGCGCTGCCGCTGGACACGCCCGGCGTGAAGATCGTGTCACGCAAGAGCTTCGAGCAGCATGCGGTCAGCCCGTTCGACAACCCGCTGTCGCACCGGTTCGACGAGAACGACGCCATCATCTACTTCAACGGCGTGACGGTGCCGTGGGAGCGGGTCTTCGTGTACCGCGACACCGACATGTGCCGGCGGCAGTTCCATGACACGCCGGGGCACGTGTACCAGAACTACCAAGCCCAGGTGCGGCTGGTGGTCAAGCTGCGGTTCCTGCTGGCGGTGGCCCGCCGGCTCACTGAGACCATCGGCACGCTGAACATGGTGCAGACCAAGCTGGGCGAGCTTGCCGCCCGGGTGGCGACGATCGAGGGACTGCTGTTCGGCATGGAGGCCAGCGGGGGTCATGTCGGCGAGTACTACGTGCCCAACCGGCACCTGCTGTATTCGGCCCAGGTCACCACGCAAGCGCTATACCCGCAGTTGATCACCGAGATCCGCGAGCTGGCCGGGGGCGGGCTGATCATGCTGCCGTCGTCGGCTGGGGACTTGTCGAGCTCTGAGGTGGCCAGCGTGCTCGACGACACGCTGGTCTCGGCACGCGACGGCGAGGGCGCGTACGAGCGGATGAAGTTCCTGAAGCTGGCGTGGGACGCCGTCGGCTCGGAGTTCGCCAGCCGCCACACGCAGTACGAGATGTTCTATGCGGGCGCGCAGTTCGTGACCCAGGGCCACAGCTTCCGCACCTACGACTGGGACGGCGCCGACCGGCTGCTGGAAGCGATGCTCGAAGGCAACGACGCCGACTGGGGCGGTGCGGGCGGGCGTGACGGCACCGAGCGGGACGGATCTGGTCGAGGCGAGGCCGGCTAGGGCGATCGGGCAGGGCGACACGGAGGGGCGACAACGTGGAGATTCGCAAGATGGTGACGTTCGTGGAGGACACCCGCAGCGAGGCGGGGGTCGACGTCGATCCGGTGCTGCGCAAGGTGGCCGTCGTCGCCGTGGTGAAGAACGACTATGCGGGCCGCAATGTTCAGGATCTGTCGCCGTACTACGAGGCCAGCGTCGAGCTCGGCAACGAGATCGCGGCGCTGGCAGTGGAGCAGATGAAGCCGTACTCGATCGAGAGCTACGGCAAAGCGGCCATCGTGGGGCTCGACGGCGAGCAGGAGCACGGCGTTGCGTTGCTGACCACGCCGTACGGCAACGTGCTGCGCGAAGCCGCGGGCGGCGGTGCGGCCTGGATCTCGTCGGCCACCAAGCGGGCGCAGCCCGGGGCGTCCATCGACATCCCGCTGGCGTACAAGGATGCGTTGTATGTGCGCTCGCACTACGACGCCATGAGCATCACCCTGCACGACGCGCCGCTGGCTGACGAGATCGCCGTGATCTGCTGCTTCGCCAACCGCGGCCGGCCCCACCACCGTGTCGGTGGCCTCAGCATCGACGACGCCGTCGGCGAGGACGGGCTGACCTGATGCGTGGGGGCCCGACGCAGCCCGAGTCGAGGGGGCAGACCTGATGCGGACGGCGATCATCAACATCGGCACGCTGCTGTCGGGCGACTGGCGCGCGCCGCTGATTCATGCGGACACGGTGGTGACCGACGGCGGGCTGATCTCGTGGATCGGTGTCGCAGCCGATGCGGACGATCTTGAGTCATGCGATGTCGTCATCGACGCCGCCGGGGCCACGGTGGCACCGGGCCTCATCGATTCGCATGTGCATGTGGCCTTCGGCGACTTCACGCCACGCCAGAACACGGTCGGCTACCTCGAGAGCTACCTGCATGGCGGCACCACGACGGCGCTGTCCGCAGGCGAGGTGCACATCCCCGGACGGCCGCACGACCTGGCCGGCGTGAAGGCCCTCGCGATTGCTGCTCACAAGTGCTACGAGAACTTCCGGCCCGGCGGCATGCGGGTGCATGCCGGGTCATTGCTGCTCGAACCCGGACTGGAGCCCGACGACTTCGCAGCCGTGCGGGCCGAGGGCGTGTGGCTGACCAAGGCCGGCTTCGGCGACGTGCAGGGCACCAAGGACTACGTCGAGCTGGTCGCCATGGCCAAGGAAGCCGGGCTCACGACCACCCTGCACACGGGCGGCTGTTCCATCCCCGGCACGTTCCCGGTGACCGGCGAGGACGTGCTGGACATCGACCCGGACATCTCGTTCCACATCAACGGCGGACCGGTCGCCATCGAAGACCGCTACTACGACATGATCGCTCAAACCGAGATCGGCCTGCAGGTTTGCGCCGCGGGCAACCTGCGCACCGGCATCCTCGCCGCCGAGGCCGCGCATCGTCATGATGCCTTCGACCGCCTGCTGATCGGCACCGACACCCCCACCGGCAGCGGCATCATGCCGCTCGGGATGCTCTACACGATCATCCATATGGCCGCCGTCAGCGACCTGGATGTCGTTCATCTCATCGGCGCCGCCACCGGCAACGTCGCCCGGACCTTCGGCCTGAACAACGGCCTCGTCGCCGCCGGCCGCGACGCCGACCTGATCGTGATCGACGCCCCGCTCGGCGGCACCAAGGACACCGCTCTCGACGCCATGAAGAACGGCGACATGATCGCCGTGGGCGCCGTGGTCACCGACGGCGTGCCTCGCTTCGTCGGCCGCAGCCGCAACACGCCGCCAACGACCCGCCCGATCACCGTGAGCCGCTCGTCGGTGCTGCGCGAGTTCTAGATCACGCGGCCTTCATGAACCGCACGTTGAGGTGCAGGTAGGCGTTCGGGTTGGGGTGTTTGGCCCAGATGTCCTGCCACTCCTGGCCGCCGAGCGTCGAGCGGAAGCCCTCCTCGCGAGCGGCCCGGCTGGCCCACCGGATGATCCAGCACACGTTGGGCTGGCCGTGCGGCGACACCTGCGGGTCGGACCCGGCCACCTCGGGCTCATGACCATCATCGACCCAGAAGTCGATGACGTCCAGGTTGGCCCGCAGCCACGGCGCCGCGTGCTCGGCGGCCCACTCCTTGTACGCCTCGAACCACTCCGGATCGATGGTGTAGTCGCGGACTTCGACTATTGCTTCTGATGTGTCCGCCATAGGCGCTCCTTTCGTTGCCGCAGAACCATCCTTCGGTGTCTGCGGGCCTGCGAGGCAGTCTTGCAGGGGTCTGTGACACGAATCAGAGCGCGACTGGTCGCGGGCTCAGCTGCCGCGCCAGCTGCCGGCGGTACCGATGGCCTGGATGTCTTGGATGACGTCGGGCGGCAGGTCGGCGCCGATGTCGATGGCCATCGAGGCATTGACCTCGTCGACCAGCCCGTCGAAATGACCCGCAATCTCGCCGGCGATCTGGTCATGGCGACCCACGGCGGCGAACAGCCGCACCACGTCGTCGTCGACGCAGCCGGCCATCTGCCCCCAGCCGTCATTGCGTGACAGGTGGTTCAGCTTCTCGCCCAGATCGCCCAGGTCATGCTGCTCGAGTACCGGCCAGTACGCCCGGGTGCTGCCGTAGAAGCCGATCCGGTAGCGCACCCACTCGACCATGCGGTCGACGGTCTCGTCGTCGGGGCCGGTGCAGATGAACCCGCCGCCGGTGATCCAGAAGTCGCTGCGGCTGCGCCCGGCCCGGTCGAGGCCGGTCTGCAGTTGCGGCATGACATGCTCTCGCAGATAGTCGGGCGTGCAGAAGCCGTGCAGGCGCACGCCGTCGCAGTGCTGGCCGGCGATCCGCAGCATGGCGGGTCCGACTGCGGCGATCATGATCGGCGGCGGCTGATCGATCGGCTCGGGCGTGAAATTCGGCGTCATCAGCGAGAACTGGTAGTGCTCGCCCTCGTAGCTCAGCGGCTCGCCCGTGGTCCATGTGCGCCAGATGGCCCGGATCGCCTGCACGTACTCGGCCATGCGGGGCGCCGGCGCCGACCACGGCACGCTGAACCGGCGCTCGTTGTGCCCCTTGACCTGGCTGCCGATGCCCAGCACGAACCGCCCGTTCGAAGCCGCCTGCAGGTCCCACGCCGTGGAGGCCGTCACCATCGGGCTGCGGGGGAAGCTGATGGCCACGCTCGTCGCCAACCGCACCCGCTCGCTGTGCACGGCGGCGATGCCGAGCGGGATGAACGGCTCGTGGCGGTTCTCCATGGTGACGACGCTGTCGTAGCCGTCGGCCTCGATCCGCCGCACCTCGTCGGGCACGGCTCGCAGGTTGTGCTGGGGCAGTGTCGCGCTGACGTGCATGGCGTCCTCCTGATTGCTGAGGCTCCATGTTGCCGTGGGGCTCCGGCTGACGCTCGCGGCAGCGCTGCGCTGCTCGCCGAGGATGTGACGCCTGTTTGCCGCGTAGTTGCAGGGCTCGGCCGCGACGCAGGGCCCAAACAATTGCCAGTCTGTACGACAATAGATGCGGCTGGGGCTAGGGTGGCGAGCGTGAACGAGTCCACGGCCACGCTGGTCGTCCCGGCTGCAGCGGCCGAAGTGTGGGCGGTGCTGGCGGACTTCGGGGAGATCGTGCGCTGGGCTCCCAACGTCGATCATTCATGTCTCATGAGCACCCAGGCCGAGGGCGTGGGCACGGTGCGTCGCATCCAAGCCGGGCGCCGGACGCTGGTGGAGCGGGTCGTCGAGTGGGTGCCCGGCGAACGGCTCAGCTACCTCATCGAGGGGCTGCCCGTGGTCCGGTCGCTGCAGGGCACATGGCATCTTGACGACAAGGGCAGCGGCACGGTGGTGACGCTCACCGTCGCCGTTGATGCCGGATCACGGCCGCCGCAAAGATTGGCGGCCAAGGCGCTCGCCCGCCAGCTCACCAAGGTGTCGCATCAGATGCTGGAAGGACTCGACGATCTCCTGCGAAAGACCGCTCGATGATGCCGCGCAGCTGGCGTCGAGTCGTCCCGGCTGAGCCGACGCGTGGCGAGCAGGTGGCGGTATGAACGCCAGGCCCGACGTGATCATCCTGATGACCGATCAGGAGCGTGCCGCGCCGCCCTACGAGCCGGCCGAGGTGCGGGCGTGGCGTCGGCGCCTTGGCGGCGCTGCCTGGTTCGAGGACCATGGCGTGTCGTTTGGGCGCCACTACACGGGATCGATCGCCTGCGTGCCGAGCCGGCCGACGCTGTTGTGCGGTCAGTACCCCGACGTGCACGGCGTGACCCAGACCAACGGTCTCGGCAAGATGGCCGACGACAGCCGGATGCGCTGGCTGCGGCCGGGCGAGGTGCCCACGCTGGGTCACTGGTTCCGGGCCGGCGGCTACGACACGCACTACCAGGGCAAGTGGCATTGCAGCCATGCCGATTTGCATGACCCCACAGGAGCCCGGCTGGACACCAACGACGACGAGGGCGTGGCCGACCCTGCTGCCGAGCAGGCCTACCTCGACGCCGACCCGCTCGGGCCGTTCGGCTTCTCTGGCTGGATCGGCCCCGAGCCCCATGGAGGGCGGGCGGCAGACAGCGGGTTCATGCGTGACCCCCTGTTCGCCGACCGGGTGGTCGCCTGGCTGGAGGATCGCTACGCCCGCCGCCGGGCCGGCGACGCCGAGGCGCTGCGGCCGTTCCTGCTGGTGGCCAGCTTCGTCAATCCCCATGACATCGTGTTCGCGCCGGCCTGGCTCGGCCGCCGCGGGCCTGAGAACCCGCTGGCGGCCAGCGCTGCTGACCCTCCGCCGATCCCGCCGTCACCCACCGACGACGAGGACCTGTCCACCAAGCCGGCAGCGCAGATCGCCTTCCGGGCGTCGTACCCGACCACCTACGGGCTGGCGCCGGCCGTCGAGCGTGTGTACCGCAACAAGGCGGCCGAGTACCGCAGCCTGTACTACCGGCTCCACGCCGAGGTTGACGGCCCGCTCGACCGGGTGCGCCGGGCGGTGACCGAGGGCGGCTCCGACGAGGCGGTGCTGGTGCGCACGTCGGATCATGGCGAGCTGCTGGGGGCGCACGGCGGGCTGCACCAGAAGTGGTTCAACCTGTACGACGAGGCGACGCGGGTGCCGTTCGTGATCGCCCGGGTCGGCTCGAAGGCAACGACGGGCCGGGTTGTCGACGATGCGCCGACGTCGCATGTGGATCTGGTGCCGACGCTGCTCGGGGCGGCGGGGATCGATGCGGCATCGGCGGCCGATGAGTTACGGGGCACCCATACCGAGGTGCATCCGTTGCCTGGCTGT
This sequence comes from Acidimicrobiales bacterium, assembly GCA_965116715.1. GTDB lineage: Bacteria > Actinomycetota > Acidimicrobiia > Acidimicrobiales > Poriferisodalaceae > Poriferisodalis. The sequence goes on along the minus strand of OZ220724.1, from coordinate 1,854,851 downwards.
GACCTGATGGACGTGGTCGACGGCGTTGCTGAGCCCGATCGCGAGCGTCATCTGTACCTGATGACCCGCGACAACATGCCCGAGGGCGATTCGAGTGCCAGCGCAATTGCGCGGCGAGTGGGGAGAACGCCCCCGCCGCTGCGCATCCAGGTGCCGGCTCATGTCGGTGCCAACTTCGAGAGCTTGGTGTGCCGGATTGACGGGGGTCATCTGTGGAAGATCGTGCGCACGTTCGACGATCCGGCGACGTGGACCGAGCCGGGTGTGCGACATCTCGCAGCCGACGGCCCGGCGGGGGAGGTGTACCGCACCGAGCCGCTACCGGACCAGTGGGAGCTGTACGACCTCGATGCCGACCCGGTCGAGGCGGACAACCGCTGGCGCGACCCGGCTGCGGTTGAGGTGTTTGCCGAGATGACCGAACGCCTAGCCGCCGAGCGGACCCGGGCTGTGCCCGAACGCCACCAGCCGTGGCCGTACGCGATGCGGCAGCCCGGTGGAAGCACTGGCAGCTCGACGATGAGCGGTTCGCCGTCGGGCAGGGTTCGCCCGCCGGCCCGTGCGCTTCGCAAGGTGCTGCAGCGGCTCGGCATGCATCCCGACGACGCTGAGTCGCCTGATTTTGATGTTGATCTCACTGGCCGGCGGGCGCTGATCGTCGCCACAAATCACGGCGTGCTGGCGATCGGCAAGCCGACCGGGGTGTTCGCCAGCGAGATGACCGTGCCGTACTACGCCTTTGCTGACGCGGGCATGTCGGTGGATGTCGCCAGCCCCAAGGGCGGCATCATCCCGGTGGATCCGCAGTCGCTGCGTGCCCCGCTGCGCACCGAGGCCTGCGACCGCTTCCTGGCCGACGATGTGCTCAAGGGCAAAGTGCTCGAGTCGCTGCCGGTCGGAGCCGTGGACGTTGCCGCGTATGACATCGTCTACCTCGCGGGCGGCTGGGGCGCCGCGTTCGACTTGGGTTTCTCCCCCGAGCTCGGCCGCACAATCACCGAGGCCAACGAACGGGGCAGCGTGATCGGCGGCGTGTGCCACGGCCCGCTTGGGTTGCTGCAGGCAAAGGCGGCCGACGGAAGCCCGCTGGTCGAGGGCCGGCGGGTGACGGCGGTGACCGACAAGCAGGTCCGCGAACTGCGGATCACCTCCACGCCCCAGCATCCCGAGACCGAGCTCCGCAAAGCCGGCGCCCTGTTCGAGAGCGTGACCCGGTTCCGGGACCCGTTCGCCAACCACTGGGTGGTCGACGGCAACCTCGTGACCGGCCAGAACCAGAACGCGGCGCCGATGGTCGCCCGCGAGATGCTGCGACTCGTGAGCGAGCAGTGACCGACCTCGCGCCGTCCGCTCTGGACGTCGAGTCGCCCGATGATGCGCCAGAGCCCGTTGACGGCCGGGTCGCCCGGCGCGAGCGGAACATCGACGCCGTGCTCGACGTGGTGCTCGAGATGTTCGCCGAGGAGTGGCTGTTCCCGACGATGGAGCAGGCAGCGAGCCGGTCGGGCCTGTCGTTGCGCTCGCTGTACCGTTACTTCGCCGATCCGGGCGAGCTGCTCGAGGCCACCATCAGGCGAAACAGGGAACTCGCCGCCCCCGTCGCACACCTGCACAAGATCGGCGAGGGTCCGCTGGCTTACCGCATCGATGCCTTCGTGGCGATGCGCCTGCGCTTGTACGACACGTTCGGCCCGGTGTACCGGGCAACGCTGGCTCATGCCCACCGGCTGCCTCGCGTCAGTGAGCAGCTCGCCACGGCCCGCAATGATCTGCGAGAACAGTTCGAGCTGCAGTTCGCCCCCGAGCTGGCCTCCAGCACGCCCGCCGACCGTGACTCCGTGCTCGCTGCAGGCGACCTGCTCACCCAGCTCGACTCGATCGACTACCTCCGCCGCCACCGTGCCCTGTCCACCGCCGAGACCGGGGCCGTCCTGACATCGACCCTGACGGTGCTCTTGGGCTGAGGCAGCCGAGTCATCTGCGGCGCCCTCGGCAGGATTCGAACCTGCGACGCACGGTTTAGGAAACCGACGCTCTATCCCCTGAGCTACGAGGGCGGGACGTGCGCGGATTTTAGAGTCGAATGCTGCGTCAATAGCTGCGTCAAAAAAACTCGGACTCGTCGGGCGCTGATTGAGGGAGTTTCGCCGCTATGGGTGCTCGTTGGGCGGGTTTCGGCTCAGGCGACGAGTTTGAGCGCTGTTGTGTCGGTGCCTTGGGGAGGTTCGGTGAATCGCTTTCCGAAGACTTCGCTGAGGTTGTCGCCGGTGCGTTCTTTGTAGGCGATGAGCGCGTTGGCTGTTACGAGCAGTTGGTAGCCGATGGCTTGGTAGCGGTTGTTGTTGCGGGTGGCGGTGATGCTGCGTTTGTCGCGCAGCAGTCCTTTGAGCTGTCGGTCGCCCGATTCGCAGTCTTGGCGGACGTCGTAGAGGCTGCGGTGCTGCGGGTCGGATGCGGGGAACGACGAGACGAGGTGCGGTGTGAGCACCGGGTTGGTGTTGTTGAGTTCTTCGGCGGTGGTGTCCATTCGGATGGTGGTGGTGGCGCCTTGGAGTCGTTCTGGGACGATGGGGTGGTCGGGCAGGGCGTATTCGTTGATGACTGCGTAGGTGCCGGAGCGTTGTTTGCGGCGGCGGCGGTGGATGCAGACGAGCGGGACATGGGTGTCGTCGCCGTTGCCGTCAGTCATGAGCACGGTGGGTGCGCCGTCGACGGTGATGATGTCGGTCGTGAGCACGACGGTGCGCTTGGCCTTGCCGTTCTTGTGGTCGGTGGCGGGCGCGAAGTCGTGGCTGCCGATGTTGTGCAGGAGGGGGACGGTCGCGATGGTTCGGCGCAGCTTGGAGATGGGTTGGATGCCCATCTTGAGCAGGCGTTCCTTGTCGTCGGCTGAGAGCGCTCCGTCGTAGCAGCATCCGAATAGGCCCCTGATGAGGTCGGGGTGCTCTTTGAGCAGCAGTTCGACGAGGTCGACGGTGTAGGTCGCGGCGCTTGCCGGGGTGCTTGTTGCGAAGTTCGTGGAGGCCGGGATCAACCCACTGCTGGCGCTGTTGGCCACAGTGGCCATCGGATCTCTGATCGGAATCGGCCAGGGAATCGCGATTACCAAGGGCAATCTGGAGCCGTTCATCGTCACACTCGCCGGGCTGCTGTCTGTGCGAGGTCTTGCGCTGCTGGTATCCGACGAGCACAACGTCGCGCTTCCCAATGAGGGATTGGCGAGGACCATTGGAACCGGCACGGTGTTCTCCGTCGGCGAATACGAGGTCTCATCGCCGGCGGCGATCATGCTCGTGACCTTCCTGGTCGGGACCATCGTCCTGCGGCGCACAACTTTCGGACGATCGCCTTTTGCCATCGGCGGTGACGAGAAGTCGGCCCGGCTGCTCGGCGTGAAGGTCGAGAGCGTCAAGGTGCGGGCCTATGCCGTGTGCACAGGCCTCGCATCCCTGGTCGGCGTCCTGCTGGCATTTCGCCAGACACTCGGGCGACCATTTGCGGCCGAGGCATACGAGCTGTTCGCGATCGGCGCAGTCGTGGTCGGCGTCACGTTGCTCACTGGAGGCCGAGGCTCAATGATCGGGAGCCTCTTCGGCACGCTGTTGCTCTTCGTGATCCAGGTCTCGATCAACAGGATGGGCCTGAGCGCGTTTTGGCAGCATCTGGTGTCGGGACTGTTCCTGCTGTTGGCCGTCTCCGCTCAGACTCTCCTCCAGCGCCGCCCTGGGCAACCGAGATGAACCGCAAGGTCGGCAGGTCAAGCGGCGGCCTCGATTCATTCTTCGAGGTCGCCTCGGTCCTGAAGCAGTTTCCTCGCAGCGAGCAGGGCCTCGTCCATGGCGGGCACCACTCGGTCCTTTGGGACGATCCGGAGTATGCCGAGCGCTGCAAGGCAGCGCTGCGGCTGCCCGCTGAGGCCTGAAACGATGTACGGCGTCCCCTGCGACCTCGCGAAGCCGAACAACCGCTCGACCACCATCGCGGCACTGTCATCGAGATAGGAAGTGCGCGAGAAGTCGACGATGACGACTTCGTGTTCGTTGATGTCCGCTCTCAGAATGCTCGTCAGCTTGTTGGCAGAGGCCGTCGTGAAGGTGCCTCGAAGTTCGACCAGGCCCACCCGGGCCGAGAAGCTGTCCGGTCCTGCGGACTCCGGGTCGTCGTCGGAGAGCCGGTGATCCAGCAGCGGCACCGAGACGACGCTGTCCAACTCGAGTCGCTCGATCGAACGGGCATTGGCGAGCCCCGCTGCCGCCATGCCGATGACCAGCGCCGTGACCAAGTCGAAGAACACTGTCACGCCGAATGTGACGACGAGAACCAATGCGTGCTCACGTTGGGCCCTCGCGAGCCGGAACGGGATGCGCCAGTCAATCAGGTCCAGTCCGATCCTGAGCAGGATGGCGGCGAGCACTGCATCGGGCAGCACCTGAATGACATCCCCGAGACCCTCGGCCAGCAGCAGCACGGTGCCGGCGCAGATCAGGCCCGCGAGCGGCGACCTGCCACCGGCTTCGACGTTCATGAACAATCCGAACGATGATGACCCCGGCACGCCTCCCGCCAGGCCGGCTCCTATGTTCCCCAGACCCTGCGCGACCACTTCGCGATTGGGCTTGTGCTCTGATCCGGTCACTGAGTCGGCGATTTGAGCGCCGACCAGCGCATCGATCGAGCCGAGCACTGCGACGGTGACTGCGCCGGGTACAAGGCGAAGCAAGCCTTCTCCGTCCAAGCTCGGCCACGCAAGATCCGGAAGGCCGAGCGAGATCTCCCCCAGTACCGGGGCGCCCGAGAGCCACACCACACCCAACAACGTCCCGACTGACATTGCGGCGGCGGTCGACGGGAACCAATGGCTCAATCGCTTCGGCCAGAACGTCGCCACCGCGAACGTGGCTGCGCCAATCGCGAATGCGTCCAAGTCGAGTTCGGCGATCGCCCCAGGCCACAACCGTGCGTTTGTGACGAGCCCGCCGATCTCCGGGGGCGTGCCAACCAGCGGCAGCACTTGGCTCGCCACCACCAGAACTCCGATGCCTGAGAGCAATCCCGAGGTCACCGAGTACGGCGTGTAGGACAGCAGGTAGCCGAGTTTCAGCGAGCCCAGCGCGACCTGCATGAAACCTGCAAGCAGAGCCACCGTCACGGCAGCGCCGAGCCGATCGTCGAAGTCGACGACGATGACCGAGATTGCGAACGCCACAGAGGAGTTCGGACCGCTGATCAGGCCACGGGTGCCACCGAACAGCGCGGCAATCGCACCGACGACGACAGCTCCATATATGCCCGCCACCGGGCCGAGACCTGCCAGGGAGCCCATCGACAGCGCAACCGGCAGGGTGACGATTCCCGCGAGCACACCACCCATCACGTCACCGCGAATCGAGCGGGCGCGCATCAAGGGCTGCACTCAGCAAAAAGTAATAGCTGCCACAACAACGAGCAGAAGACCCGTGTCGCGCCGCTGTGCCGGCACGTCGATTTGCGACAGTTTGCCGATCTCAGGTACCCGCGACCGTCGAGCCACCAACCGACGAGTCAGCGATCAGCGAATATAGTCGCCGCTACGTCTGTCTCAAGTCTTCGAATCGTGTGTTGAGCGTCCGGCAAGACGTCCTCGAGGTATTCGGTGGGCTCACCTCGGCGATGGTGATGCTTCCACTGGCGCTTGCCTACGGGGTGGCATCGGGGCTCGGCCCGCTCGCGGGTCTCTATGGCGCGATCGCGCTGGGACTCCTTGCAGCGATCGTGGGCGGCACGCGGACGATGATCTCAGGGCCGACTGCGCCGATGGTGGTTGCGACCACCACGATCATCGCCAACCACGCGGACAATCTGGCGGAGGTATTCACCATCACGATGCTGGCCGGCCTGATCCAGCTGCTCCTGGGTTCGGCTCGGGTGGGACGGTTCATCGCCTACGCCCCCTACTCCGTCGTGTCGGGCTTCATGACGGGAATCGGCGTCATCGTCATCGTGTTGCAGACGCGTCCATTGTTCGGGCTCGAGGTGGAGGGCGCCGGCGTGCTGGCCACGATCCGTTCCTGGCCAGCGGACGTCTCGAATGTGGAGTGGCAGGCATTCGGACTCGCCGCGGTCGCGTTAGTTGTGATCGTGCTGTGGCCGGGCCCACTGCGGGCCTTCGTTCCGTCGCTGTTCGCAGCGTTGGTCATCGGAACTGCGGTGAGCGTCCTCTGGCTCGGCGACACGCCGACGATCGGCGCGGTGCCGACCGGGATGCCCGATCTGCAGACGCCCCAGTTCTCGCTCGGCTCGTTGCTGCGAGCTGCCCAGCCCGCGGCGACAATCGCGCTCATCGGCTCGATCGACACGCTGCTGACCGCGAGAATTGCCGAGTCGATGTCCCGGCAGCTTCACAATCCGCACCGGGACCTTCTGGGCCAAGGCATCGGCCACATAGCGACAGGCCTGTTCGGGGGCTTGGCCGGCGGGGCCACCGTGTGCACCGTCGCGAATATCCGCGTCGGCGCCCGCACCCGTGCATCGGGTGTGATCTGCGCGCTGGCGCTGCTGGCGATGGTGGCAGGCCTTGGCGAGCACGTCCGGTGGGTGCCGCATGCCGTGCTCGCAGCGGTGCTCATGAGGGTCGGCTTCGACTTCATCGACTGGCACTACTTGCGCCGGCTGCACCGGATTCAGCGTGAGCACCTCCTCATCATGGGGATCACGCTCGTCTTGACTGTGTTGCTGGATCTCGTCACCGCAGTCACGCTCGGATTCGTCACGGCGGCACTCGCCGGCATGCGCCAGTACGAGCGCTTGGAGATGGACCGGATACTGTCCACCCCCGTTCTCGATCACGTGATCCTCGACAATGGCGAGGCCGGATTCGCCGCTCGAACCTGCCTCGTGGCGCTGAGGGGCAGCTTCACGGTGGCCTCGTCACAGCGCCTCGTCCGCACGATCGGTGCCGACATCGCCGACCACGAAGTAGTGATTGTGGACATCACACGGGCGGACTACTTCGACGACAGCGCAGCGCTGATGATCGAGTATCTGCTCGAGACGGCCGAGGAGCAGGGCGCCGAGATGATCGTTGTGGCGCACGATGGCAAGCCGCTCGACACTCTGAATTCGCTCGGCGCCCTGGATCGCGTGCACCCTCGCCGGCTCGTTGACACCAACGACAAAGCGCTCGACTTGGCTCGGTTCATCTTGAAATCCTGAGGCGCGGGCGCCCGAATCACAAGATCGCCACCATTGATGTCGCATGTGAATCATTAGTATGAGTGCGCTTATTGCTCAGGCACCTTGCGGCTCACGAGCAGTCAAGGCATTGGATGCAAATGCATCGATATTAGATGCGCAATTTGATTTGAGTTGTAGTTGTTGTTGGAACTACTGTAGCTTATGACCTGGCGTGCTTGAGGCCGAACGCTGAATTAATGAGGCTTGCAAATAGATTTCAACTAATGTCATCGCTACTACCATGAATGCCAAGAGTCCATAGGCCCCCGTCGAGCACGACTTGATCGTTCCGTTGGAGAACTGCCATGTATATGGTGGATTCGGTATGGCCGAGGACGCTCAGGAACAACCGGTTGAAGGCGAGGCTCAGCAAGGATCGCGAGCTCGCAGTTCTCAAGTCGTGAAGGAACATCTGCTCGCATCTGCAGTCAGCGTTTTTGGCGAACAGGGATTCGAGAAGGCCCGTGTATCCGACGTTGCCCGACGCTGCGGAATGACGACCGGCGCGGTGTTCTCCAGGTGGCCGACCAAGGTAGATCTCTTCTGCGCCGCGGTCGAATCAGTCTCGCCCAAGACGTTTGTGGTCACAGTCGCCGAATCGGACATGCCGACCAGCGACAAGATCGCTGCACTTGGTGAGTGTCTCTTGACAACTGAACGCGCAACTCACCGGGATCTCTTGTTGGAGGCCAGAGCAATTGCTCGACGCAACCCCGAGATTCGAAGCCGACTCGCCGACGCCTTCAGGTCCGAAGCAGACGCTATTGCGCGCATCGTCGAAGACGGACGGAGCGTCGGAGACATGGACATAGCAGTCGGGGCATTTGTGTTGTTCAGTCAGGCGCTCGATCTCGGAACTCACCTCGCGGCGGCCACGAACCCCGAAGACGGCCCGCAAATGTCGGCGGCGGATTGGAACGAACTGATCCGACGAGTGACAACCGCCATGCAGCCGGCTGGCCGTCCCACTTAGTTACCGAGAATCTGGCGGCGCGGCGGCCTCGACGAGGCGCTCGAGCAGCGCGGTCCATCCTTCGACTTCCGGGTGCCGGCTGCCTGCCGCATCAGCCGTCAGCGACAAGTGGCTCCCCAGTCCGAGCGATTGGCAGACGAGCACGATCGACTTCGTGTCCAAGCTCTCGTCGACAACGCCGGCTGCTTTGCCCTCTTCGATGATCATCGTCAACGAACTGGCCTCTGCATCGAGGGCTCGCGAGACTTCATCCCTCAGCGAGTCATCGCGTCGAGCGACCACGGCTGCCTCGAGCATGAGGTCGCGGTAGGCCGTCGACTCGGCGACCATCAGGTTCTCGGCCAAGGCAGCCAGCTTCTCGTGCGTGTTCATGCTTGATGCGCTCACCGAGTGCACAAAGCGCTGCGGCGACGCGTGCTCGACTGCAGCGGCGAAGACCTCGCGCTTCGTCGGCCAGCGCGAGTACACAGCGCCGGTCGTGAGATCACATCGCCGCGCGATATCCGACACCCGGGCGGCCTCGAAGCCGTGCTGGCCGAAGACCTCGACGGCTGCGTCGAGCAAGCGTCTTCGAACTCTCGCCGACGCTTGAGACCGCGTGCCAGGGCTTTCGGCGGCATCTTCAGGATCTGAATCATGCCGTCTCGTCATGATCGCGCGATAATAGCCGCGATCGTTATCAGATGAGGCGCGCCGGCGGTGCCCGCTGTCAATGCAGTACGGCTTCGCCGCTCGGAACTACCCTATGAGGACGATGTCGGAGACTTCCAGTTCTTCCTCAGCCCAGGACGCGACCAGCACACCTGTGCCTGGTTCTGCGGACATCACCCGGCGTCTGCTTGAGGCTGGCGTCAAGGTTTTCGGCCAGCAGGGTTTCGAGGCGGCCACTGTCGCGGAGATTTCAAGCGTCGCCGGAGTGACGACCGGTGCCCTCTTCCGTCGCTGGCGAACAAAGCACGACTTCTTTGTGACAGTTATCGAGCATGTCTTCGCGCCAAGACTGATTCGTTCCCTGGAAGAAGCCGAGCTGAGCCCTGCGGAGCAGCTCCATTGGCTCGCTTCGAACCTGTTGAATCCACAGCGCAACGAGATTCGCGATTTTCGACTCGAGGTCTTCGCCTGGGCCGGGCATGACGAGACGGTTGGTTCTGTGCTCGCCCGTTCGATTGAGCGCGAGGCCAGCGACCTCGCGGCGATCTTGACGCGGTGCCAAGTGGAGGGCCTCCTCGACCTTGAAGCCGATACCAAGACATTCGCCTTCTATTGCCAAGCCCTCGGCTTGGGCATCTCGCTGCTTCGGCGGGTTCTCGGAGGCGAGCCGTACATGCCGTCCGACGCTGACTGGCGAGCATTCATAGGGGACATGTTCGAGAGTTCGGGGCTGCAAGCCCCACGCGCTGTCGTCAGCGACGACTGAGGCGCAGGCCTCCGCTTCCCGACTTCACGAAGCAGCAGCCCGCGAAATCACGGCCGGCTCGTCTGCCGGCGACCGCGACGACGTCGGCCGTCGAGCTGAGTCTGGCTGCCGCGTTCGGGGTTGAACGCACGCCGTAGCTAGGCGGTGGTAGCTGTTACCACTCCTCGGTAGTCGCTGCTATCCGCTCATGAGTCAAATTTGGTCCACCCTGGGTTTCGCGCGGGGTGGTTGTTGGATTGTGTTGTCATGAGCTTTGAGGAGGCTTCATGGCACCGAGGGTTGTCCGACGGAGTTCCGGCGGCGTGTGATCGATCTGGTCGAGGCGGGCCGGCCGGTCGCTGTGGTCGCGGCTGAGCTGGGGATCAGCGGCCAGTCGATCTACATGTGGCGGCGTCAGGCGCGTATCGACGCAGGGGTCGAGCCGGGTTTGACGACCGCTGAGCACGCCGAGCTGGTGGCGTTGCGCAAGCGGGTGCGCGAGCTTGAGACCGAGCTGGTGCTGGGCCGCGGCATAGCGGTGTGCCGCCAGACCGTCGAGACCCTGATGCGCCGAGCGGGCCTGGGGGGCGTGTCGGGGCGGCCCAAGTTCCGCAAGGTCCCCAACGTGGCGGCCGCAGCGGACCTGGTCGGCCGTGACTTTGCCCGAGCCGAGCCGGATCGGCTGTGGGTGACCGACATCACCGAGCACCCCACCCGCGACGGCAAGGGCCTGCTGCGCTGTGGTGCTGGACACCTTCAGCCGCCGCGTCGTGGGCTGGACCCGTCGATTCGCGGCCCACCGCGTCGATGGTCACCAATGCCTTGGGCATGGCGATCGAGGGCCGCAACCCCACCGCCGACGAGACCGTGATCCACAGCGCCCTTGGCATGGGGACACCCGTCGAGTTCGAGAACCGACACCAACACAAACCGGCAGCATGAATCCAGTAACCCGCCTCCACGAAACACAGGGACCCCCAGAGCCTCCACCAAAACCGGGGCGATTCACCCCAGATCGCCACCCGAGCAGACTCATGCTGATAGGCAAGTCAACACTTGCCTGTTAGGGTGCGGGCCAGTGGCCGACATCTACAAGGCCCTCGCGGATCGGACACGTCGAATCATCCTCGACGAGCTGGCCGAGCGTGATGGCCAGACACTGTTCGAGATCGGAGCACGGCTCGCCTCCAAGCATCAGCTGAGTTCGACCCGCCAGGCGATCTCTCAGCACCTCGGTGTGCTGGAGGAGGCCGGCCTCGTCTCATCCAGACGTGAAGGCCGCTACAAGTACCACTTCTTCAACCGGGCACCGCTGTCGGAGATCTGCCAGCGATGGCCAAGAAAGGACTGAACCATGAGGATCGAACTCACCGGCGTCTTCGTTCACGACCAGGCCGAAGCCCTGGCGTTCTACACCGATGTGCTCGGATTCCAGACGCGCCACGACATTCCGCTCGGCGAGGACCGCTGGCTCACGGTCGTCTCGCCCGACGACCCCGACGGGCCCGAGCTGCTGCTCGAGCCGTCGCATCATCCAGCGGTCAAGCCCTACCGCGACGCCCTGATGGCCGACGGCATCCCGCTGGCCCAGTTCGCCGTCGACGACATCGAAGCCGAGCACCAGCGGCTGACCGAGGCCGGCGTCGCCTTCACCGTGCCCCCGACCGATGTCGGCGAGGCCTGGATCGCCGTGTTCGACGACACCTGCGGCAACCTCATCCAGATCATCTCCGCCAAGCCCTGAGCACCACCCCTAGCAAATGACTGCGCAGCAGGTCAGCAACACCGCCGATGTCAGTCGTGCTGATTGACGAGGGGCTGAAGATGCGGCGGTTTCCCGGAATCGTGTTCCGTGACGGCCCGGCGGAGCGCCGAGCCGGGCTGGCCTCCGGATCCGATGTGTGGGAGATCGTGCGTGACCTCAAGCGCCACGCCGCCGCCGATGGCGATCCCCTCAGCATCGTCGCCGACGAAACGGGCCTCGCGCGCGAGTTGATCGATCTCGCAGCCGACTACTACGCCACGTTCCCCGATGAGATCGACGACCGCATAGCCGCTGATGACAGGGCCGCCGAAGAATTGCGGGCGCTCGCAGATTGCCGAGAGCGCATGCTGTCGGCGTGAGGTGGCTGCTTGACGAGATGTACCCGCCCGCGGCCCAGCGCTCGCCCGCCGCCAGACGACAACCGCGCTAGCCGTGCTCTATGGTGACGGTCCACGGGAGGCGCGGAGTTCACCGCTTGCGTAGGGCGACCTGAGTCCTCGGCGATGAGCCGACTTCAGGCGGACCGGCCTCCCGTTCTGCGCGACGGAGGTGCACGATCCCGCAAGATTCGCGTGCCTAGTCAATCGGCTTGAGACCATCGCGCCGAGTCAGCGACCAGAGTGAGGGCCCGCTTTGGGTTCCGACCTCAAGAACGATGTCGTCCCAGTGGCCCTCGATGAGTGCTGCCATCTGAGACTTGTCCATGTTCTTGGTGCTCGTGAGAAACACAGCCCTGACGGCTGATCGCATCAGGTGGTCACGCTCGTTCTTGTCGCGGCGGATTCTCTTGTCCCGCGTGATGAAGATCAGGTCACGGCCGCTCGCGCCGAGCGCATCGAGAAGATCAGGATCCTTGGCGGACACCGGAATCTCGGGAACCGCAGGGTGCCCGACCCAATACACAAGGCCTGGTCGGAGGGCGTCGAGTTCGTATGCGACACCCAGGATGTTCTCGTCAATGAAGACTCCGCTGAACGTTCCGCCTTGCGCCATCGCGTCGCACGCTCATGCAACCCGTGAGCATCGCAGGGCGTCGTCGACGACTTCGTCGCTGATGTCCCACGTCGCCTTGATGTCGTCGCGTGCCTCGCCTGCAGCGATCGCCTCGGCGATGGCCGAGACCCGCAGTCGCCGACCCCGAACTGTCGGCTCGCCGAAGCCGTACTCGGGGTCCAGCACCACGTTCGAAGCGCCGAACAGGCGGATGCGGCGCACCTCATCGGTTTGCTCGTACTCGGCGTCCTGCTGGAAGCGCTGCACTTCCATCGAAAGCATGACGCTCTGGTTGGTGCGCACCACGAACCGCAGCGACGGGTTCAGCACCGTTTCGTCCTGGACGCGCAGCACCAGGTCCCGGCCGTCCTCGCTGAGGAACGGGCGAGCGGTGGCGAGCGGATAGTCGGTCTCGAACTCCCGGCGCAGCGCCATGATCGCCGGCCGCATCCGCACGACTGCGACTCCTCGGCTTCGGTACTCGGCGATCAGCCGCGTTTCGACGAATTCTCCCCAGGTGACCACGTCAGTCCCAGTGGTCTCGGCGCGCACCAGCGGCTCGTATCGGCGACCGCGCCGCTCGTAGCCGTCGATCCACCGCCGCGCTGTGCCGGTGCCCAAGTCGAGCAGCCGGTCCACCTGGCTCATCACGTATACCTCGCGGTCAAGCAAGGACGTGACCTGACCCATGAAAACCTCCGCTGTGCTTGCTCGCCCTCAGGATGCCACGAGCACCGCCCACGCACGGACAAAATTTCGGCTGCCGACGAGCGATGCGCTGGCCGGCGGGCGTCGGCCGCCCTGCGCGTCAGCGGTCGGCGGGGGTGTGCTGTTCGGCGTGAATCGTGTGGCGGTACCCGGTGATGGTGATGCGCAGCGTGACGCAGCCCTCGAATCGCACCCGGAACGGCTGGTTGGTGTACTTGTGGCTGAGGGCGTCGAGCACGGCCATCTCGGGGTCGGACTCGATCTCGGCCACGCCGCGCAGCTGCAGTTCCTCGTAGGGGTTGTCGAAGTCGACGACCGAGATGACCACGCGAGCATCCCGGCGCAGGTTGGCCACCTTGTGCGAGCCGTCCCCGGTGGACACGATCACTGTGGAGGCGTCGACGGGATCGATCCATACCGGGGCGATGCTTGACGTGCCGTCGGCACGGATGGTGGCCAGGTGGGCGAAATTCGGTTTGCGCAGCAGTTCCTGAGCCTCATCGCTCATGGCTGACGGTTCTGATGCCGCTGATGCCGCTGATGCCGTCATGGATGCTCCCGTCTCCCGCTGACCCAGCCCAGCATGCCCAGGCTGCGACGTCTTGGCGAGTCTCAGATATAGCGAGCGCCAAAACCCCTCGCACCACCGAGCAATGGGACTGTCAGAATTGACCGCGCAATGCGAGGTGAGTCATGAAGCTGCGAATCGACAAGGAGGACGACGCGCTGTACTTCCATCTCGACGACTCTGCGATCGTCGACTCGCTCGAGGTCGCACCCGGTGTGGTGTTGGACTTCAACGCTGCCAAACAGGTCGTCGGCATCGAGATGCTGAATGTGTCGGCCAGATCGCCTCAGCTCAACCTCAACGCGCTTCAGTTCGAAATCGCGTAGCAATCACGTGTGATCACTTGGCATTCTCTGAGACATGCCTGAGCATCACCGCGAGGGGCACGTGCCGAGACGCAGCTCTGCAATCGATTTTCTGATTGACAAAGAGCGGTTGGAATCGGTGTCTGCGGACGGTCGAACCAGAGCCGCTGATCGACTGATCCACGACGCGTCGAAGCGGCTTCGTTCGGCCCGCAGTCTTCTCGGTTCGGACAGCGGGTCAGCATTCGCGCTCGCTGGCGCGCAAGATCTCACGAGCTCTGTGGAACTGGGTCCCTACCGAGCTGCTTCTTGATTTCGATTGCCACCACTGGGCGTTCGGTGACTGTCGCATGGAAGCTGCCAGAGCCGTCTCGAAGCCAGTCGGCGTCTCGAATGACGACGTTGACCGGGCGGCCCAGACGTCCCTCTACGCCGCTGAGCGCTTCGTAGAGCTCGGCCCGGTCGGGCTCGCCCAGCACCAGCACGTCGATGTCGTTGACAGGCCGTCTGCCGGCGACGCCGTGCAGGCGCGCTGCCCACGAGCCGTACACATACGCAGCCTCGATCCCCTCGACGCCTTCCAGCACCTCGGCGAGGACGTGCGGCGGCCCGAACGCCTTGACCAACAGATCGGACAGGCTGTCGTAGTACGGGCTGTCAGTGTCGGCCCGTACGAACCTGGTGTTGCCCAATCGACGGCTGGTGATGATGCCGGCCGCTTCGGCGCGCTCGACTTCGCGATGCACCGAGCTGAGCGGCACCCCGACACGATGCGCCAGTTCGCTCATGCTGGTTTCGCGATCTGGGTCGCACATCAGATAGGTGAGTACTTCACCCTGCTGACGGGACCGCAAGATGGGCAGCAGACTCGGAGCCGATCTAACTTCCATTCATTGGGAATTATATCCCGTTCAATGGAAGTTCGACACTTCTGACGAGCAACAACCAGGCCGGCGGGTGGCGGCCGGCCGGTGCGTCAGCGGTCGGCGGGGGTGTGCTGTTCGGCGTGAATCGTGTGGCGGTATCCGGTGATGGTGATCCGCAGCGTGACGCAGCCTTCGAATCGCACCCGGAACGGCTGGTTGGTGTACTTGTGGCTGAGGGCGTCGAGCACGGCCATCTCGGGGTCGGACTCGATCTCGGCCACGCCGCGCAGCTGCAGTTCTTCATAGGGGTTGTCGAAGTCGACGACCGAGATGACCACGCGAGCATCTCGGCGCAGGTTGGCCACCTTGTGGGAGCCGTCTCCGGTGGAGATGATCACCGTGGAGGCGTCGACGGGGTCGATCCATACCGGGGCGATGCTCGACGTGCCGTCGGCACGAATGGTGGCCAGGTGGGCGAAGTTCGGTTTGCGCAGCAGTTCCTGAGCCTCAGCGCTCATGACTGCCGGTGCTGATGTCGCTGAAGTCGTCATGGATGCTCCCGTCTCCCGCTGACCCAGCCCAGCATGCCCGCGCCGCAACCGACGCCGGAGCCATCCCGCCGAAACGACGGCATGGCCTTGGCGTCACTCGTTGCACTACGGTGTAGTGCAACGCACTCGCAAACACCTAGGAGGTTGCGATGAGCCGACCGACATCGCTGCGGCTGCCAGAGCAGGTGCGTGTGCGCCTCGATGACGAGAGCCGGCGGATCGCGAGTGCGGCGTCGTCGCTGGCAGTCGTGCTGATCGACGAAGGGCTCAAGATGCGGCGCTTTCCCGGAATCGTGTTCCGGGACGGCCCGACGGGGCGCCGCGCCGGGCTGGCATCGGGACCCGACGTGTGGGAGATCGTGCGTGACCTCAAGCGCCATGGCGCCGGCGCCGACTCTGCCGACGACCAGATCCACCTCGTCGCCGAGGAAACGGGCCTTGCGCCCGAGCTGATCGGTCTCGCAGCCGACTACTACGCCACGTTCCCCGACGAGATCGACGATCGCATAGCCGCTGACGTCAGGACCGCCGAAGAACTGCGGGCGCTCGCAGATCGCCGAGAGCGCTTGCTGTCGGCGTGAGGTGGCGGCTCGACGAGATGTACCCGCCCTCGGCCGCTGCCGAACTCGAGCGGCTCGGCCACGACGCCCGCAGCGTCGCCGGCTCGGCGCTGGCGGGCTCCGACGATGAGCATCTCTATGAGCTGTCAGCCGGCGAGGGTCGTGTCATGGTGACGGAGAATTTCGCCGACTATGCGTTCTTGGTGACGCGCAGCCTGGAGCGAGGCGCACACCGGGGCGTCGTCGCGTTCGTCAGAAAGAGCGACCTGCCCTCAGGAACCGCCCTGGGCCCAGCGCTCGCACGCCGCCTCGACGCATGGGCCGACGCCAACCCATCGCCGCCACCCGGCACCCACTGGCCCTGACAGCGACCCACCCGCTCCTCTGCTCTCCGACCGCTACCGTGGTGTCCGACAACCCCGAGGGGTCGCTGCTCCAGCGGCTTCCGGGGTTCAGTCGTTCTGGCACCGGCCCGACCGACGCTCGTGGAAACGCTGCTTTGGGAAAGCTTGGTAGAGAGCCAATTGATTTAGTCAGAAACTCTAGATAGATTTCTGACTAAATCAACAAGCCGAATGACGCGAAGGGAGGCCACCCATGACATCCGTAGCGGATGAGATCACTCAGCAGATGGCCGAGCGCGCCCCGGGGACATGGGTGTGCACCCCCAGAGACTTTTTGAGCCTCGGCAGCCGCGATGCGGTTGACCAAGCACTGTCGCGCTTGGCCAAGGCCGGAACGCTGCGCCGGATCGGGCAGGGCCTCTACGACATGCCGCGGTTCAGCCCCAGGCTGAACCGACCTGCGCCAGCCGACATAGACGCCGCCGTAGCTGCGCTGGCGCGACGGGACGGCGTGCGGATCATGCCTGATGGGCTGGCTGCTGCAAATGGCCTCGGTCTCACCAATGCAGTGCCGGCAAAGACGAGCTACCTCACCGACGGCGCCTCCAGGACACTGAAGATCGACGACAGAACGGTTCGGTTCCGACACGGCCGACCTCGGATAATGCAGTGGGCCGGCAAACCAGCGGCCCCGGTAGTTCAGGCACTTGACTGGCTCGGCTCGGACGCCGCCACCGATGCCCACGTTGTTGCGACGCTCCGGCACCGCCTCCCAGACGAGGTCAAGCACGATCTCAGCCGGCACATCAACGACGTCCCCAGCTGGGCGATGCCACTCGTACGCAGCATCGTGAGCGACCAAACCGCCGCAGCGTGAACCAGGCATTCGCTGAACTCCTCTCCTTCAGTGAGCAAGACCGGCGCGACGTCTTCGAAGCAGCCGCGACTACATCGTCGGAGATTTTCGGGCCGCACTAACGAAAGCTGTCGGCGAGGTTGCCGAAGGGTGCCGAGTCGTACCTGACGACGACGATTCGCCGACCCTGCTAGTCGAATACCCAACCCTCTACCCCAGCAGCGATACCGCCTATGTGGCGCCGAGCGTGAAGATCGAGGCAGGAGCGAGATCGGCCCCCGACCCCAATGAAACCGGCGACGTAACCGCGTTCATCGACGATGAACTGCATGGCTCCTCGCTCGATGTCAGCAACGTCAAGGTGCTCTCACCGAGACGGACCTATTGGGAGAAGCTCCTGATACTGCACGGAACGCACTGCCGCTACCGAGACGAAGGGCGTCTGCCCGAAGACAGGAACCGGATCTCGCGCCATTACTACGACGCCGCCATGATCACGGCAACGGACATCGGCGCGTCGGCCTTGACCGATCTCGAACTTCTCGACGCAGTACGAAGCCACAACCTCGTCGCATTCAGGCAGGCATGGAAGCGCTTCGAACAAGCCACGCCTGGCTCGCTGAGACTGGTACCGCAATCCGGGCTACGGGAAGCGATCGAAAGGGATTATGCGGCAATGCAGGACATGGTCCTCGGGGATGCTCCCGAGTTTGACTGGGTTGACGAGAGGCTGCGAGAAGCCGAAGCCGCAATCAACTAGTTCATGCGGGTCCCGGCGGGCGCCGGCGGGCGCGGCGCGTCAGCGGTCGGCGGGGGTGTGCTGTTCGGCGTGAATCGTGTGCCGGTACCCGGTGATGGTGATCCAGCATGCCGCTGCAAGACTGCGGCGGTGGGCGAGGAGCAGCTGAGCGGTGGGCTGGCCAACGCCGGCGCTGTGGTGCGCTCGGGCCCTCATGTGCTGCGGCCCGCCACTCCGTACACACCGAGCATCCATCGATTCCTGGCCTCGCTCGCACGATCCGGCTTCGAGGGTGCGCCGGTCCCGGTCGGGCTCGAGCCTGACGGGCGGGCTGGTCGTGTGCCACAACGACGTGTGCCTGGAGAATGTCGTCTTCCGAGACGGGCGGGCGGCGGCGCTGATCGACTTTGACTTCGCTGCCCCCGGTCGTCCGCTGTTCGATCTCGCCTGCCTCGCCCGCATGTGCGTTCCGATCGACGATGACGTGAGCGCTTCCCGACTCGGCTGGCACGATGCCGACCGGGGACATCGGCTGCGATTGGTCGCCGAGAGCTACGGGCTGGATATCGCCGAGCGTGCCGAACTGCTCGGCCTGCTCGACCGGTCCATGCAGGTCGGCGGCGAGTTCGTCCGCCGCCGTGCGGAGGCCGGCGATCCCAGCTTCATGAGGATGTGGGAAGAGATGGGCGGCCAGCAACGGTTCGATCGCCGCCGGGACTGGTGGGCCAAGCACCGACCCCGCATCGAGTCGACCGTCCTGGCCAGCTGAACGACGGCCGAGGAAACCGCTGGCTGCGCGTCACCTGTCAGCCGCGTAGTAGCCGGTTGCCGATGATGATGAGCGGCACGCCTATGGACAGTCCCATGAGCAACCCTTCGCCGATCAATACGTCAACGAGCCTGAACACGGGCTCTAGCAATGGCCCCGGCCGGGGCCCCGCGATTATGAATACGATGCCGAGAACGACGAATGTGCCTCCGGCTCCGCGCCGGACCTGCCCGCGGCGCGGTACCTCACTCATGGCGGGCGACGGTACACGCGTGCCCCTCGACCAAACCCTCAATCAGTGGCGCTGACTTTGATCTGCGGCTTTAGAGGTCGCGAGGCGCTCGCCTTCCACATCGATGGCCTGATCCGCGGCGGCGACCCTGTGCCGGTGCCGGCAATGTCCGTCGACGACGCCATCGCGTTCCACGCCCAGACTCTCGCTGATGCGGATGCGGAGTTGCTGGCTGACTACCGCGACGCAGCTGCGACGCTGTCGACCCGTTTCGAGACGGTCGAAGTCGAGATCTCAACTCCTCAAGCAACGCTCGTCGGCTAACGCCAGCCCGGCCCCTTGCCGCGCTCTACGCCGCCAGCTGACGCTCCCGCTGGGCGTAGCTCACATAAGCGGGGCTCTGGGGACGTGCGGTGTCAGCACCGTGCAGACGCCACCCCTATTCGGCTCGGTGCCGGCTTGGGAGGTCAGACCGTTTGCATCACTTGAGCATCGTGTCCGTTGGAAGCGCCGTCTCGAATGCGCCGGGTGTTCTCGGATTCATGCCATTCGGCTGCTTCGGGGGTGTCGGTGAACTCGGTGACGACTGCGAGACCGTCCTCTGAGTTGAGCGCGTCGTGGACTTCTTGCGGGGTCGCATAGAAGAACTCCCGGCGCAGGTTCACGAGATTGACGCGTTGAGCGGCGAACCGGTCGTGCAGCCGCTTCTCCAGGTCCACGGCATCCTCAGAGAAGATCATGGCGTGGAGGTCGTACCCGAAGGGAACTGACGCATCGCCGAGTTCCTTGACGCGATCCATCGGGTCGAGTCTGCGTGTCATGCCGATCTTGACCATGCGCTCGCCGAGCGAGCCGACATTCGAGATCACATAGACGTGTCCGGCGCGGACGTTCGCGACCCGCTGTTCCACAGACTCCATGGAGACGTCCAGCTC
The DNA here is from genome assembly GCA_965116715.1 of Acidimicrobiales bacterium. GTDB lineage: Bacteria > Actinomycetota > Acidimicrobiia > Acidimicrobiales > Poriferisodalaceae > Poriferisodalis. The sequence goes on along the minus strand of OZ220724.1, from coordinate 1,835,079 downwards.
CTCGAGCTTCTCCTTCAGTTCAGCCACTTCAGCGGACTCGGAAGCTGAGTCGCCGTCCTGCTGCAGCTTGCGCAGCACGCCCAGATAGTGGTTGCGCTCCTTCTCCAGGCGCTTCTTCTCGTTCTCCAGCTCCTTGCGAGCTCTGGCCTCCTCGCGCAGGCGTGCCCGTTCGGCTTTGGCCGCCTCTTTTTCCTCTTCCTTCTTCTGCAAGAAATCGGCGACCAGCTCCAATTCCTTCACGCGCAGAGAGTGATACGGGCCGCTGATCGCAATTGCCATCGGCTGCGCACCGAGCCGGTTGATGGCGTTGCGGGACTTCTCAAGCCGAGAAATGGAAGCGTCGAGCCGGAACGGACGCATCTTGTCAACCAGCATGTCCGCTTCGTTGTTGTAGGCCCTCAGCAGCAGCTTTGAGGTGTCCTTGATCATCTTGCGACCCTTGGCCTCCGAGTCGTTCACCATCCACTTGTTCGTCGTGGCTGTGACTGCCCTGCCGTCCCGGGCGCTCGCCTTGATCTCGTCGCGGATGGTCTTCAGCCGGTCCTTGTACACATCGGAGTTCTCCATCGGATGCTGATAGTCGTACACACCGACCTCCTGCAGGATCGCCGTGTCGCGCATCGCGACGACACGATCCTTCAGCTCCCGGTGCTCCGCAGACATCTGGCGGTGCTCTTCGCTCAATGCCGCGTGCGATTCCTTGAGCTGCTCATGCCTGCGCAGGGCGTCCTCGTAGCCCTCTGGCAGATAGCCCCGCACAGCGTCGATGAAGTCGAACACCCGACCCAACTCGGCTCGAAGAGTTCCGATCTCGGATTCCATCGACTTCTTGGCGCCGAACCGCCCATGGCTGACGGCTTCTGGCAGCCGAAACGTCTCGTCACCGAATGAGAGGATGCGCTGTCTTGTCATGGGGCGAGATACTGACACATCCGCGACGACGGAATCTCAGTATTTTTCGCTGAACGCTGGGGCTGCCCCAGGTGGACGACACCGGTCTCCGCGAGTCACTGCGCCTACGCTGCGGCCTGCGTATGTGAGCGAAAGTCATCAAGAAGGGGACTGCTGGACATGGTGTCTCGTGAGGCTGGACTGTTCGACACCTCGTTCTCGGAGCCGTCAGGAGACGGCCGAACGTTGTGTGAGGCGCTGATCCGGGCGGATTCGGAGGCTGAGGTCGAGGCGCTCCTCACGGACGCTGGCTATTGGGATGACATCGACGCGTGGAGCGTGTTCGGTGCCAACCCGGCGAACGCCTCGGTGATCGGGGGACAGCAGGAAGCACCGGAGGCTGCGCTGGTCGAGAAGATCGTGAACTCCATCGATGCTCGACTGTTGGACGCGTGTCGACAGCGCGACCTCGATCCTCGGTCGGTTGACAGCATTCCATCGAGTGGGCTGGAGGCCGTTTCGTCCTGGTTCGACCATGGCATGAACACCAGTCAGGTGTCCCGGGCGGGCAACGTCATCGCTTGGGCGCCAGGCAAACGCGACGAGCAAGCGGATCGGATCACCGTCGCAGCGACCGGCCCCACCGGCGGCTACGCCAGCATCTCGATTGCCGACGACGGAGAGGGCCAGGAGCCCGACGACTTCCCTGCGACGTTCTGCTCGCTGAACACGGGCAACAAGCGCTCCATCCCCTTCGTGCAGGGCAAGCACACAATGGGCGGTACCGGTGCGCTGAGATTCTGCGGCGCTGGACGTGTGCATGCCCACAACTTGCAGCTGATCGTCTCGCGGCGCAATCCGGCGTACGCCTCCGCAGGCGATGAGACCCCGTGGGGGTTCACAATCGTTCGGCGTTTCCCTGAACAGGACAACGAGAAGACCCCGACGTTCCGGTTCTTGGCGCCGAACGGGTCTGTGCTTCGCTTCGAAGCCGACGAGTTGGCAATCTTCCCTCTGGCGCCCGCTGAGCGTGGCCGGGCTGAGCCGTACGCACGGCCGTCCCGCTGGGGCACGCTCACGAAGCTGTACGAGTACATCCGCACGACCTACGTCACGCGTGCCGCCATGAAGGCCACGGCCCGCACCCAGTTGTCGCTGCTCAGAAAGCTCGAATTGCGCATGCCGAACGCAATGCTGCCGGTGAAGCTCTACGAATGTCGAGACTTCCGCAGCGTCGTCGACGCCCATCCGCATCAGGTGCTCACCGGCATCATGGGGCGCCTTCACAATCTCCGGAGCCCGTCTGAGTGGCTGGAATGGGGCGGCACACCGAAGTCGCTCGAATTCCGAATCGACGAGCAACTGATCCGGGTGGCCGTGTGGGCGTTCAAGAAGCCGGCAAGCGCTTGGCGAGGGCCGCATGGGGTGCTGTTCACGCTCAACGGGCAGACTCACGCCACGCTGCCGGACTCATTCTTCGACCGGACCGACGTCGAGATGAATCCTCTGCGCAAGTCGTTGCTGGTCATCGTCGACTGTTCCGATATCAGCAGCACCCACGAGAGCGCCCTGATGATGACCAGCAGGGACCGTCTCGCCGATTCCTTGTTTGCCAAGCAGATCAAGGACAGACTCGCCAGTGACTTGAAAGCGCACCCGGCGCTGAAGTCGCTGCGCAACGAGCGGTCTCGCTACCCAGGGGCCACCGATGACGAGGCGCGCCGCACCGTGCAGGAGCTGCTGGACACGCTGATTCGGGAGAATCCGGAGCTTGGCCGGCTGCTCATCGACGGCACCGAAATCTCCAACCCGCACCGGCCTTTCGCGCACGAGGATGAGAGACCAGAACTCCGCAAGTTCCCGACGTTCTTCCGTCTGAGGGGTGCCCGAGACGGCCACCGACGTCGAGAAGGGCACCTCGGGCTCGACTACCTCCGGTTCTTCTTCGAGACGGACGCGAGAGATGACTACTTCGATCGGGTCGACGCACCCGGTGAGAGATTCCTCGACATGGAAGCCAACGATGGCTCATGGGAGAACGCCGATCATCTGGTGGACGGCTGGCATCTCAGCGAGGGCGTGGCCGAGATGAGACTCCGGCTGCCGGACACCGCAGCAGTGGAGGATGTGCTCCACTTCAAGTTCACCGTCGCTGACGACAACCACGAGACGGATGAATTCGTCAGCACGATTGATCTGGTCATACAACCTCCGAAGGAACCCAGCGAGCCTCCCGACATGCCGCGTCAGCCCCGGCAGCGGCCGCCCAAGGGCAACGCACCCGAGATACGGGAAGTGCGCGAGGAAGACTGGGACCTGCAGGTGCCCGAGCCGTTCGACGGCGATACGGCTCTGCGCCGAATCGACAGCGGCAACGGCATCTACGAGCTCAGGTACAACGCCGACAACAAGTGGCTCCGCAAAGAGATCTCTCGCTCCAAGGCGAGCGAGGACCAAGCTGCGGATCTCAGACACCAATTCGGAGTGGTCATGGCCGCACTCGGACTCGCCGTGATGGGGGCGCATCAACGATCAGGTAACGGCCAACCCAGCGGCGACGACCCGGCCGACAACGGCAAGCCCGAAATGAGCATCAACGAGCTCATCGAATGGTGCACATCGGCCGCTGCTCCCGTTGTCGCATCTATCCACAGCCTCACGACCGCCTCGTTGAGCACCGACGACGGCGACTAGCCATTCTCTTGGAGGCCGTCCTCGGGTTGCGATGCCGCGCGTCAGCACTCGGGTGTCGCGCGCGCCATACTGCGCGTGTGACCTTGGTGCGCGACACGGACGGGACCGGTTCGCTGTGAGCGACAGCGCTGCCCGCGCATCGACCCGGCCGGTGGAGCGAGTCGCTCTGCCGACGTTCTGGGACGGCGTCGCGCAGGCCTTCGACATACAGGGTCAGCACCCGCCCTACAACTTCCTCGACGACAAGGGTGTCGACCTGTATGTGTCGGTGGCGAACCGCTGGCTGCGGTACGGCGCACGGGCAAGAAACGTCGCGGCGCACCATCTGCCGGACATCCCCGAATGACCGAAGAGGAACAAGACGCCAACGGCGACTTGGTGCCTGACAAGACCGCGGAGGCCGAGGCGTCCTCCCCGCAGCTGTCGTTCAACCAGTTCAACCAGCAGATTCAGCTCAACTTCCCGTCAGTGATCGAGGCGCTCAATGGCCTCGCTGATAATCACCCGGCGTTAGCGGACAAGATCGTGGACGACATCGCCGCTCAGAGCCGTCGGCAAGATGAGATGACGATGGTTGTTGTCAAGGGCAATGACAGGCGCGCCGATCGGGGTCAGCGAGCAGCGCAGGTCGTTGGGTTGCTTGTTCTCGCGTTCGGCGCATTCCTGATCGCCACCGATCGTCCGGTCGAGGGGTTCATCGCCTTGGCCGCAGTGGTCGCCCCTTACTTAGGGGTTGTGATCTGGCGAAGCAAAGCTGCCGCGAATGAACGCATCGCCAAGGCTCAGCAGATGCTCAACATGCCCGACGAGTCTTGACTGTGACAGCGGCGCTCGACCCGGCCGAAACGGCAAGTGTCGAGATCTGAGCTCCGGTAGCGAATCCCGACCGCGGGCGCCAGCCCACTTTGGAGTAGCGCTGCCGAGGCCCCGTTCTTGGAACGCTTCCGGCAACGCCCGGTGGACGGGATGGCAGCGACCATCGCCGGTAGCGTGCCCGCCATGCTAGACGCACCGAATCCCCCACCTCCTCCGAGGCAGACGTCTCCTGACGACACAGTGCGCGACCAGATGTGCGACGCCATTGAAGCGGTCATCGCTGAGGCCTTCAAGACAGGTGACGGACAGCCCATCTACGAGCCGCGTCGGATGCCAGCCAAAGCGTTCACGACGAGCATCGTCTTCATGCCGCCAGCCACCCACCGGCCGGGGATCGACGTCGGATTTGAGGTCACTCTGACGTATCCCGCGGAGTTGAGTAGTAGATCCAATGGATGAATCGGCAAGCGCAACGCCAGCAATCTTCGACTACAGCAACTACGACGCCCTCAAGGACCGTCTGCTGCGGCGGCTGGAATTGCTGGACTCCTTGATCCAGACAACGCATCATTCCCTCGTTTCGGGCGACGAGCCCGAATCATCGGCGCCGGAGCCAACAGTTGTTGAGACTGTCGAGCGGGATGGCCTGGTGAACGTGGTGAACATCACGACAACAGGTAGCAATGCGTCGCTGTTCGTACAGCTCCTTCACTCACATTCCGCGACCGTGACGGCATTGATCGCGGTCACGGACGCGCAGGGTCCGGCCGACTAGGTCCGGCCAGCGTGTCCGATCGTGGAGAGAGGAACGCATGACTTCGGTGCGTTTCCGGAGCGGTGACCCTTCGTCGTAACCTTCATGGGTCCGAGTGACGACTAGCCACGGTGGCTGATGCTGGCGTCGAGGTCGGTCAGCCAGCTGCGCATCTCGTCGGGCATTTCGGATTCATGCAGTCGGCGTGCGAGCGTCTTGGACGACACCGTGTTGTGACCGGCCTCCTGGAGAGCCCTGTTCAGTGCCTTCAAGATTTCTTTGGCCGGGTATCTGTGGAGGCGCCAAACGGGGTCTGCCGCGAGTGGCCTGAGTTCTGTGTTCGTCTCGCTGAAGGTGCTGGCGATGTCTTTCTTGCCGGCTTGGCTCAGGAAGTGTCGTTCCTTGCCGAACTGGGCGAGGACTCTCTCGGTCATGTCATCTGTGATGGACGCCAACTGGTCCGAGATTAAGTGCACCGGTGCGTTCGACACGCGTGCCAGCGCCGCGGGCTCCAGCAGGTAGCTCTCGAGTTCCTTGCGGCGCCAGACGTGGGCGTGGACACCAACGGCTTCGAGACTTGAGCGCACTTCGTCGACGTCGGCATCGGCCCGGTAGTCGCGATCGAGCAGCACATGCACATCAACAGAACCCTCGAGGAAGTCCGAGGCGAACCACTGGAAGGGTTCGACCTGGACCCAGTTGCTGAAGCCCTTGATCTCGATGACCGCACAGTTGCGCTCGCCGGCCAGGTGATCGGCACCGACCGTCTTCGCCAGTTCCCGGATGACGGACATGTCGTCCCCTTCCACGAACACCACGGTTCGGGCGCGAAGGGCAGTCGCCAAGCGCAAGTTGAAGCTTGAGCCGATCTGCGTCGACAGATCCTCTAGCGACGCGGGCTGCGGTCGGCGCACGGCTCTGCGGCGGGACTTGTCGACCCACACGACCGACTCAGAAGGCGCCTCCGCGAGCATCTCAGACGAGTGGGTCGCCGTGACTGTCTGCGCCTCCGTCGAGTCGAGCAACCGCACCAGACGTCGCTGGAGGTCAGCATGCAGATAGAGATCAGGCTCGTCGAGTATCACCACGTCTGCCGACCGCAGACGCCAGAGATGGGTCAGGATCTGTACGAAGATCTGCATGCCGTCGCCGAGCCAGTAGAGCTCTTTCGGCGTCCGGTCGCGACGCTCGCGGACGAACACGTCGAGTTCCCGGCTACCCGGCTTCTCGCCTTCACGTGTGTCGACGGAGAGTTCCTCGATCTCGGGGAGCCGCTCGGTAACGAACTCCGTGAATTCCTCGAACTCGCCGCTGTCCTTGATCAGTAGCAGCTGGTTCCGAGCGTGCTGGCTGGATCTGCGTCCTTGGAAGTTTGATCGCACGTACGTCTCGTCCAGAACTGACTCCGTGCGGTTCAGCGGATAGAGGCCGGGGATGATGCCGATTGGGCCCGTAATGTCTCGCACATCCGTCGGCCGCACTACCTGCCGCTCGTCGGGCCGACGCAAGTAGAAGTACGGCTCCGGCACGTCGTCATCCTCATCGGGCCAAACCCCGGTGAGGATCAGGCCGCTCTCCGTACGGTCCGCACACTGCGTACGCATCGCCACCACCGCCTCTTTGCGCCGGAACTGGTGGCGGAGATTCTCGGTCACCAAGCCGTACTGATCGGCGCGGAGCGAGTGCGTCCGTGCTCGCCGTTCACCGTGTGCTCGGGATCCGGTCGGCTGCCTGCGCGACGCGTGCTCCAGCATTCCTGCAGCGGCCCTCGCTGCCGCGATGAGCGTGGACTTCCCTGCGTTATTGGGCCCCACCAAGAACGCACTGGACCCAAGATGCACAGTGAACCTCTCGAACGCCTTGAAGTTCCACAGGTCGAGCTGTTGGATGCGCATGGGTCCTTCCGGCCTGTGTGATTCGCGACGGCAACCGTAGAGGTTGGTCGGTGCGCGTTGCGGGTACCGGCCAGCACAGCGCGGACGCCGGCTGGACTCACGATGTCGCCAAAAAACCCGCGGACAGTCCGACCCGAACGCGTATGGGTCTCATTGGGAATTCGAGGCCACGGGACCTCGCAGACACTTAGCAGGGTGCTGAAATAGTCGGTGTTTGGTGCTCGCGTTGGTTGGGTGGGCGCGGGACACTGTGGGGATGCGTGGAACTGTTGATGCCCAGATGGCGATGCTGTCGACGTTGTCGACTGAGGATCTGATCAGCGCGGATCATCCGATACGGCGGATCAGGGCGTTGGTGGAGGGGGTGCTTGAAGAGCTCGACGGTGAGCTGGGGGCGATGTATGCGGATCGGGGCCGGCCCAGCGTGCCGCCTGAGGTGTTGTTGAAGGCGTCGGTGTTGATGGCGTTGTACTCGGTGCGCTCGGAGCGGGCGTTCTGCGAGCGTTTGAGCTACGACATGTTGTTCAAGTGGTTCTTGGGGTTGCGCATCGACGAGCGCTCTTTTGACGCGTCGACGTTCTCGAAGAACCGCGAGCGGCTGTTGGATCATGAGATAGCGGATCGGTTCTTCGCTGCTGTGGTTCGGCGGGCTCAGCTGCGCCGGTATTGCTCGAGCGATCATTTCAGCGTGGACGGCACCTTGCTGGAGGCGTGGGCGTCGCACAAGAGCTTCAAGCCCAAAGCCGCGCCCGGCGGCGGCGAGCCGGGCAAGGGCCGCAACGCCGAGGAGGACTTCCGGGGCGCCCGCCGCCGCAACGACACCCACCAGTCCACGACCGATCCCGAGGCTCGCCTGTATCGCAAGTCGAAAGGGGCCCCGGCGATGCTCGCTTTCATGGGGCACCTGATGGTCGAGAACCGCAACGGCCTCATCGTCGACGCCGAGCTCACCCAAGCAGACGGCTACGCCGAGCGCGACACCGCCGCCGCGATGCTGCGACGAGCCCCCCGACGGCGGCGGCGGCGCACCGTCGGCGGCGACAAGAACTACGACACCAAGGGATTCGTGGCCGACGCCCGCAAGGCCGGGTTCACGCCCCACGTCGCCCAGAACACCACCAGGCGGCGCTCCGCCATCGACCGGCGCACCACCCGCCACGACGGCTACACGATCTCTCAACGGGTCCGAAAACGCGTCGAGGAGCCCTTCGGATGGATCAAGACCATCGCCGGAGGACACAAGCTGCGACACAAAGGACAAGCCCGCAACCGGGCCTGGTTCCTCATCGGCGCCGCCACCTACAACCTCGTCCGCATAGCCACACTCGACACCGACACCACCTGAGCAGACACCCCGACCGGCCCGACAGGGCCAACGTCGCCCCGCACCGCCAGCCAACACCACCACCCCAACCCTCACACAAACCCGAACCAGCACCCAAACCCGCCCAAACCACCGAATTTCAACAGCCTGTTAGAGCGGTGTGTTCATGAGTGCTGCTGCACCGGCCTACGACTCGGCTCACCGAACGATGTGTCTCCGTCGCGCGACAACCTGACGCGAGCCAGCTTAGGGAACCTCGAACGCAGGCAGTTGTCCGCATCGCGGGTTTGGTGGTCAAGTGTGCGTGCCGACTGATCTAAACCAGGGCTTGGGCGAATTCCGAGGCAGCTGACAACTAGCGCCACTTAGACTCCCATTTTGGTGAATCTGTCATTCCGCGCTGGTTTTCGCTCGGGCCGCTCGCTGGTAGTTCCCGCGATCATTGCGGCCGTCGGTACAACTGTCGCGAGCCTGGTCACATTTCGCCTCGGCCTGACAGATATCGATGCGAAAGACTATGCCAAGTCCGTTCTCATACAAGTAGTTGCAGGACTCTTGACGTATGCCCTCCTATTCGTCGTAACATTCTGGGTAGCGGCAGTCATTGCCATTCGGCGCGACCGCGTATCCCGTGCTGCTGAGGAACAGGATTCCATGATTGCGTTGGCGAACGACAGGAAGATTGTCGGGATCTTGCAGAAGCTCTTGGGGGACACGTCGCTCGGCGTTTCACAATGTTACCTCTTTGGCTCGATTATCCATCGATATCCGACGCGTGATGTGGATGCCGCTATAGTGTTCTCCTCTTCGAAAGAGCGCCGCGTGAGAAAGTACCGAAAACGTTTGTACGGAGCGCAACGCCAATTCGCATCATTGTACGAAGGGCTGCCACTCAACCTTACGCTATTTCTTTCAAGTGAGGAAGATGAGCTGCGTACATTTCTTCAGTGTGCGGGCCAGTACGAGAGGATCATTTAGGAGGACGTCGTATGGGCAAAGCACTGCGAACTGAGCACATTGAGTTCTTTGTCGCAAGGATGAACGAGCACGACTCAGTCACGCATTTCGAGTTGATTCCCGACAAAGACGAGTATCTCTACAAGGTTACTCGCCGCTTGGGACGAAAGGAATCCAGCGTTACCGTGCATCTTGCCGATACATACCGGTATGGCATCGCGGATTTGTATGCACGGCCCAAGAGGCTTGGACGCGGCTCATTTGTTGTGCTTGGCTTGCCCCATGGATCAGTCGACAAGGAAGCTGTCAAGGAGGCGAAAGAGCACGAGATCGGTATCGGTCATATCGGGAAGTTCATGGGCGCGCTCAACTATGGAAACATATGGGAGTACCAGTCGCCGCAGGAACGGCGAGAGCAAGCCCGTCAAGAACGCGGAGGCGAGGTGTAATGCCCACGGACGTTGTTGACGGCTCTGATGCTGGGATGAATTGAGCCTGGTGGCCGTGTGGGGTCTGCCTGCGACGATGCCGATCGGTGGCTGGGTGGCTGGCCGAGCCCGCCCGACCGGCCGGCGCGTATCGCGGCGCTGGTGGGTGGCTGTCGGCTGGGCGCCGAGCGAGCCGATGAGCTCACGGACTTGGTGGTGGAGGTGATTGCCGGCTGCGCCCGCTCATCGCCCAAGCGCACGCTCGGGCAGCGTGCGGATGGGGGGCACCAGGGCGCGCGGGGGCACAATGGGCTGTCGAGGAGACACGTCATGGCGCAGGCATTCTCGGTCGAAGAGATCATTCCCCACCCGGTTCCGCACGTGTGGGCCGCCCTGACTGACTGGCCGAACGCTCACCGGTGGATGCCCGGGATCGACACGATCGCCGCCGACGGCCAGACCGCCGAAGGCACCCGGCTGACGTTCCGCGCCCGTGGCAAGGATCGCTCCAGCACCATCGTGCGATGCGTCGCTGGGCAGTCGATCGTGCTGCGCTCGGTCCAGGGCGGCGTGAGGGCGGACTACGCCTACGAGGTCCACCCCCACGATGAGGGCACCTCACGGGTCACGCTGACCGCCGACTGCCAGAGCACGGGCGTGCTGTGGCGTGCGATGTGGCCCCTGGTGCGCATCGCCATCCGAGCGTCCGACGCCAAGCAGCTCAGACTCCTGCGGGCCACGCTCGAAGACGCCTGACCGCCCGGGCACGGCCAAGGGGATCGTGCCCGTACGGTGTGACGAAACTCAGCGAGACGGGGTTGGCAGAGCGTCGCTCACTGCGCGTCGTACCCAGGATGACACTGAGCGATCCTCGGCTGCCGCAACGGCTCTGATCTGTTCGAGCATGCCCAGCGGAAAGCGCACGGCGATCGGATCGGACAACTTCGGTGTGCGCCGCCGCGCAGGTCCTTGAGGGCGCAGGTGTTCCGGCTGGCTGTAGAACTCGAATTCCTCGGCGGGAGTCATGGGCTCAGCGTTCATCTGTCCTCCATGTACTGGGCAATGAGATGCGAGGGTGCCTCGCAGCAACCGATGGGTCGGCATCGTGTCGGATCACCTGAGTCCGACAGCGGGTCGGTGATTTCGAACGGATCATCATCGTCGAGGAGCTCTAGATCGAACAGGCTCTCTGGAACTGTCATTGTATTACAAACGAATACAAAGTTGGGCACGATGGCTGTCTGGCGTTCATCCTTGATGAGCCAGTGTGTTTGGCGAGTTCGGCGGGGCTGCCCGACACCTCGGCGACGTTATGTCTGGTGGCGTATTCCACCAAACGAAAATATGGGACCCCCAGCGGGGTCCCAGCTGGACCTCGGCTCAATCAGGGGATTCCGGATCTCGTTCGTAGAACTGGATGTAGAACGCGGCGCCGGGCGCCGGTTCGATGTGATGGCGGACGCCGGGAATGATCGGCACGCGTTCGCCCGCCGCTGCGCGGACTCGCCGCGGCCCCTCATCGACGAACAGCACCGAGCCGCCGAGCACGACAAGCTCGGCCCATGTCGAGGTCACATGGGAACTGGTCAGCGCCGGGGGAACATTGGCGGCGTCGAAACTGGGTGTGCGGCGAGCCGGCGTGGCCCCATCGGGAACCCGTGGACTGTCAGGCGTGATGAACCGAGACTACGCGGCCGGCCTCTTCGATGGCGATGTCAGGCTGAAGAGGTTTTCGCTACAATAATCTCTCATGAGCACCGCAAGGCTCGTCCGTGATCATGTCGCACAGATGCCTGAGCGTTCGTTTGTTTTCAGCAATGAGCTGCAAGCACCGCCGCATGCGGTCGACTGTGAATTCGCGCGTCTCGTCGACAGGAACGAGCTGCTGCGGGTGCGCAAAGGGCTGTACTGGAAGGCGCAACGCACACGAGCCGGCATTCCGGCCCCACGGCCGATGGATGTGGGGCTGGAAGTGGCCGGCGACGGCGCCGGACCGGCGCAGTTCTCGGCCGCAGCGGCGCTGGGACTGACCAGTCAGGTTCCATCCGTCGAAGTCGTCGCGGTCGCTGGACGCTCCCCGACACCGCCTCCAGGCGTGCAATTCGTGTCGCGATCAGTCGGGCGCCGGATCCGGAAGCTGCGCTTCCTCGAAGTCGCTGTCATCGAGTTGCTGCGCGACGGACTTCGTTTCGTCGAAGCGAACTGGGACAGTGCCTCGGCCACTTTGGCGCAGCTCGCGGCACAGGGAGCGATTCGGCTTCCCACGATTGCTGAGCAAGTTCGCGAAGAACACCATGTCGGCGCTCGTACCCGCTGGCAGCAACTGGAAGAGCAGCTGCAGGCATGACTCTTCGAATGCTCGACCACCCGGACGAGATCGAGGGTTACGCCAGCGCCGTGGCACAGGTTGCCGCGATACCTCAGCAACACGTCGAGAAGGATTTCTGGATCACCGAGGCCTTGCGAGGTGTTGCGAACGCCTCGCGCGCGAGCCGGTGCTCGGTAATTTTCAAGGGCGGTACGAGCCTGTCGAAGGGGTACCGGCTCATCGAACGCTTCTCGGAGGACGTCGACCTCTTGGCGATCCTGCCGAACGGTTCCGTGAAGGCTCGCAACTCGGCGCTCAAGAAGATCGTCGCAGGGGCCGAATCGGCCACCGGCATCGAGGGAGATGTTGACCTTGCCTCAGTGACCAGAGGCGAGAAGCGGTCCGTTCGTCTGAACTACCCCACAGCTCTCGAGCCCGTGGGACTGCGCAGTTCGGTGCTCATCGAGATCGGGACCCGCGGCGGTGCGCTTCCGTTTGTACGCCGGCCTGTGCAGTCGCTCATCGCGGAATACGCAGAACGAGCAGGACTCGACGCCGACTTCGAAGAGATCGCACCAGTGTCACTGCTCGTTCTGGAGCCGGTGCGGACGCTCGTCGAGAAGCTGATGATCCTTCACCATGCGGCCACGGAAGGTGACGCCAAGCGTCGCCGCGATACCGCACGGCACTACTACGACGTGGACATGCTCTTGCGCAGTAGCGCAGTGCTGAACCAACTGAGGCTTCAGAACGCAGACATCTTGGCGCGCGAGGTCGTTCGGCACTCCATCGCCGCAGGCCTGCCAAGTGCAGAGCGTCCCTCTGGCGGCTTTGCCAAGAGCCCCGCGTGGGCACCGGGCCAAGACGATGTTGAACAGTCTTATGACGACGTCCTTCGGCTCTTGGTTTGGCCCAACGCAGAGACGTCGACATTCGAGGAATGCTGTGGGCGAGTCCACGCACTCGCCGATCTGCTCTAGCAGCCGGTTCGCGCGAGGTTGTGTGCGTGCGATGTGGCCCCTGCTGCGCATCGCCATCCGAGCGTCCGACGCCAAGCAGCTCAGACTCCTGCGGGCCACGCTCGAAGATGCCTGACCGCCTCAGTCTTCGATGACGGTTGGGTCGCAGGTTCCGTCGGCGCGAGCTCGCAGAGCGTCGAGAAACTCATCGGCAGAGTCGAAGACCGGGCCGAACCAGCCGGTCGCTCGGTCAAGTTCGATCTGCTGTTCGCCTTCTCGCCACCCCGGCGTCTAGCAGGGTGCTGAAATAGTCGGTGTTTGGTGCTCGCGTTGGTTGGGTGGGCGCGGGACACTGTGGGGATGCGTGGAACTGTTGATGCCCAGATGGCGATGCTGTCGACGTTGTCGACTGAGGATCTGATCAGCGCGGATCATCCGATACGGCGGATCAGGGCGTTGGTGGAGGGGGTGCTTGAAGAGCTCGACGGTGAGCTGGGGGCGATGTATGCGGATCGGGGCCGGCCCAGCGTGCCGCCTGAGGTGTTGTTGAAGGCGTCGGTGTTGATGGCGTTGTACTCGGTGCGCTCGGAGCGGGCGTTCTGCGAGCGTTTGAGCTACGACATGTTGTTCAAGTGGTTCTTGGGGTTGCGCATCGACGAGCGCTCTTTTGACGCGTCGACGTTCTCGAAGAACCGCGAGCGGCTGTTGGATCATGAGATAGCGGATCGGTTCTTCGCTGCTGTGGTTCGGCGGGCTCAGCTGCGCCGGTATTGCTCGAGCGATCATTTCAGCGTGGACGGCACCTTGCTGGAGGCGTGGGCGTCGCACAAGAGCTTCAAGCCCAAAGCCGCGCCCGGCGGCGGCGAGCCGGGCAAGGGCCGCAACGCCGAGGAGGACTTCCGGGGCGCCCGCCGCCGCAACGACACCCACCAGTCCACGACCGATCCCGAGGCTCGCCTGTATCGCAAGTCGAAAGGGGCCCCGGCGATGCTCGCTTTCATGGGGCACCTGATGGTCGAGAACCGCAACGGCCTCATCGTCGACGCCGAGCTCACCCAAGCAGACGGCTACGCCGAGCGCGACACCGCCGCCGCGATGCTGCGACGAGCCCCCCGACGGCGGCGGCGGCGCACCGTCGGCGGCGACAAGAACTACGACACCAAGGGATTCGTGGCCGACGCCCGCAAGGCCGGGTTCACGCCCCACGTCGCCCAGAACACCACCAGGCGGCGCTCCGCCATCGACCGGCGCACCACCCGCCACGACGGCTACACGATCTCTCAACGGGTCCGAAAACGCGTCGAGGAGCCCTTCGGATGGATCAAGACCATCGCCGGAGGACACAAGCTGCGACACAAAGGACAAGCCCGCAACCGGGCCTGGTTCCTCATCGGCGCCGCCACCTACAACCTCGTCCGCATAGCCACACTCGACACCGACACCACCTGAGCAGACACCCCGACCGGCCCGACAGGGCCAACGTCGCCCCGCACCGCCAGCCAACACCACCACCCCAACCCTCACACAAACCCGAACCAGCACCCAAACCCGCCCAAACCACCGAATTTCAACAGCCTGCTAGTACCAAGCCTGATCGGGATCGCGCTCGGCGACCTGGTCAGGCAGCCTCGGGCTGCGTCGTCGCGCCGGGCCCCGGAGACGCAAGTTCTCGGGCCGGCTGTAGAACTCGAATTCCTCGGCGGGCGTCATGTGCTCAGCGTTCATTGCAGCAGTGGGCTCGCATGTGAGCTACTTGTCGCCGAAGACCTCGCGGCTGATCTCCTCGTAGTTCTCTGCGATCTCGGCGAACGCCTGTCTGATTTCCGCTTCGCTCATCCGAGCGAGTTCTTCATCGCCCGAGCCTCGTTGCAGGGCCGATTCCTGGACTGTGGCCCCACCGGCCCCTGACGACGCGTCGGCCGCATCGAGGCCGAGATCAGAGTCGTCTTCGAGAATGTCGCGGCTCTCATCCACGTAGTGGTCGGCGATCTTGGCCATGCGATCTTGGACAGTCTCGTCTGAGCCGAGGGGTTCCTTCTCGTGAGCGATCCGGGGCCAGTGAGTGAGCAAGGACGAGACCAAGACATCGGGTGTGCTGCGAAGCTCGTGTGCGCGCTTATTCAGGAATCGAGCCAGTTCAGCGTCAAGCTCCAACTTGAGCTGCTCCATGTCCGAAGCGTAACTACAGCCCACTCCAAGCGCCGACCGCTTTTTCGGGGGTGCCCATATGGCGGTGCTCGACTGGTACGGGATCTTCGTGTCGACGCCGAGGTGGGGCCTCGCGCACGCCGTGTGGGATTCAGCGACCGCCCGTCACGACGCCTAGCGAGGACAAACTCGGTTGACAGCTTTCGTGTGCCTGGTCTAGGCAATCACCGTGACACTTGCCTCGGCGGCGCTCACCATCGCCGTGCTGTTGATTCCCGGAGTCGCATTCATCTGGGGCTACGAGCGATGGAACGAGGTCTACGCACGACGCGCTCGGGACTGGCCGTTTCGCTTGGCGGCGATCGCCGCTGTCTATCTCGCTGTCGCCTCAGGCACGATCTACTGGCTCGCTTCCAACTACTGGGCTGATCTGGCGAAGCTCAAGCCCGTTCCGAAGTGGCTCGCGTTTGTGCCATTCGCATACGTCGTAGGTGCCGTCGCGTGCGGATTCGCCCTTGGCGGACTCGTGCGCCTGTTGGCAGCGTGGGGTCGTTGGCTGACGAGATTCGCGTGGCTCAATCGGGTCGAACAGTGGCTTGTAGGCTGGACACGAAGCGGCAGGGGAGCACCGAACGCTTGGGCATATCTGTTCCGCAGCGAGTCTGAGGGCGTAGTGCGCTGCAAACTCAAGAGCGGACGCTGGGTTGGCGGCTACTACGGCATAGGTTCCTACGCGTCCGCACAAGGCCCCAAGCGCGATCTGCTCATCTCACGGGCCGTTCCCTTTGGCGAGGACGGTGCTCCGATCGCACCGCGCAGCGGTAAGGACGATTCCGGTGGCCCCGAACTGCGCACAAGCCTGCTCATCAAATGGGATGACATCGAAACTCTCGAATTCACCACGACCGACAGTGGATAACAGGAGGCAACGCAGTGACGAACCGAGCAGTCCCCGGACGCGTGGGGCTGATAGAGAAGCGCGGCGGTTACGCCCCCACACAAGACTGGCCTGAGGACATCCCGATCGAGGATGTCTATGGCCCAGTGAACGACGGCCCAGATACCTCCGGACCCGCAGACTCAACACAGAACGACGACGAATAGCCGGCGCGCATCGCGACGCTGGTGCGCGGCTGCCGGCTGGGCGCCGAGCGGGCCGATGAGCTCGCGGACATGGTGGTGGAGGTGATCGCCGGCTGCGCCCGCTCATCGCCCACGCCGACGCCGGGCGGCGTACCGATTGAGGACACCGGGGTGCGCAGATGCACAATGGGCTGTCGAGGAGACACGTCATGGCGCAGGCATTCTCGGTCGAAGAGATCATTCCTCACCCGGTTCCGCACGTGTGGGCAGCCCTCACCGACTGGGCGAACGCTCACCGGTGGATGCCCGGGATCGACACGATCGCCGCCGACAGCCAGACCGCCGAAGGCACCCGGCTGACGTTCCGCGCTCGTGGCAAGGATCGCTCCAGCACCATCGTGCGATGCGTCGCCGGGCAGTCGATCGTGCTGCGCTCGGTTCAGGGCGGCGTGACGGCGGACTACGCCTACGAGGTCCACCCCCACGCCGAGGGCACCTCACGGGTCACGCTGACCGCCGACTGCCAGAGCACGGGCGTGCTGTGGCGTGCGATGTGGCCCCTGGTGCACATCGCCATCCGAGCGTCCGACGCCAAGCAGCTCAGACTCCTGCGGGTCACGCTCGAAGACGCCTGACCGCTCGTGCTGGGGCAGGATCAGCGCGCTCGGCGAGCTCTGCGGACCTGACGTACTGCCTCGACGGCGATGTCGGCCGCTTCGTCTTCGGAGAGGTCGGTGTTCCGAGCGGCGTTCGCGGCGAGGTCAGCGCTGAGAGCAGCAGCGTCGGCAGAGTAGAGCGCCCAAGCTGACTGTCGCGTGATGCCCAGGACTCTGCCGATGGCCTCCCACGTGGCACCTGCCTCGCGGGCCGCAGCCACCGTCTCGCGCTTGAGTTCGTCGCACTCATCGACGGCGCGCACGAGTTCGCGCAGCGCGTCGATGGGCTTTGCCGGCAGGCGGTCGCGAGCGATGAGGCTCATGTTTGTCAGTTTAACCTGACAAACGTGCTCGGGCCGCCTTGGGGCTCCTAGCGGTTGTGCAGAGATCTCTTCCGGCAGTCGCAAAGCGGATTCCAACGGATTCGTGCCGGACTCCGACGGTACGGCGCTTGTGAGCTCGTATCGTGTTGGCAGCGGGGAGGACCCGAGCATTCGGTGCCGTGAGCTTGCTCCTCTGCTGACTCGCAGAACGTGCCCCGCTTCGGCGGGGCACGAACGCGTTTGGGGGTCAGTTTGTATCTCTGCTTCGTGGACGAGTCGGGCTCACACGGCGCCAGCCCCGTCTTCGTGGCCGGGGGACTCATCGTCCACGATCAGAGCAGTGTCGAGGGAAGACTGCGGAACTGGACGAATCAGTGGCGCACTGCGAGCAGTTCGCTCGGCCAGCTGCGAAACCTCGCTGATGTTCCGCTGTTCGCCGATTCCCGGGCCACGAGAACCCTGCAAGCGACCGATCTCGTCGCGTATGCGCTGTTCAGGTACTACTCGAAACCTGGCGGGCGGCCCAATGAACGCTATGCGCGCCGTCTCTGGCCACAGTTCGACTCCGACCGCGGACGCATGCACGGCCTCATCCACGATAGTGACTACTTCGGAAGCTGCCAGTGTCCCGCGTGCGCCAGCCGGCGATGAGCGAGCTAGCCGCAGGCCGCCTGACTCCCACAACCCGAGTCCAACAACAGGGATCCACGCCAGTTGCCTGAAGTGGCGGATTCTCGAAAGACGTAACCCCGGCCGTTTGCCGAGGCAGGGACGGTTCCGGGGTGTTCGCAGCCACGCTACTGCCGCCCGATCGGCGGCGTCCGGAGTCTCGTCCTCGGACGAGACAAATATCGTTGAGGACATGAAGGCCGAGGGCACCGCGAGTACGACAGCTGAGACGACCGCAGTGCGCCTCGACGACGAGGATCGGGCGCTGCTGGACGAGATCGCGCCCGACTTCGGCGGCCGGTCAGCAGCGATCAAGCAGGGCATCGCAATGCTGGCCGACGAGCGCCGTCGCCGCCGCGCCTTGGAGGCCTTCATGGAAGAGTGGTCAGCCGAGTCGGGACCGCCCGACCCGGACGGCGTGGCCGCGATGCGTGAGCGCTTCTTCAGTCAACGGTGATCCTCGACGCCGGCGTGCTGGTCGCCATTGATCGCGACGACTTCGCACGTCTCACAGCGCACCTCGGCGAGGCCGAGCCACGGGCACGGCATTGGCGCTGAAGCACCCCGGGGGGTGTGCGGATGGAGGGCACCTCACGGGCCACGCTCGCAGACGCCTGACCGCCCGAGCTGCGGGTGGCTCCGCCCGCTCGTTGCCCACGCCGCCGCTTGCTGTAGGCCGTCTGGCTTCACGCCGGTGGTCGTGCACCTCGCCCGCCATGGCGGCAGCGGGCATGCACGCGGGCTATTCGTTCGCCGAGACGATGCGCAGTTCCACGCCTTCCGTGTCGCAGAGCGCTTGCCAGTTCCTGCCGACATTGCCCTCGCGGCCTGGCTGCTTCGGTCCAGTCCGGCGAATTCACGCCCGAACACGACCTCCCACTCGAACGTCGGCATGGCGCTACAGCGTCGGTGCCAATCGGGCCGCGGCTGGCTTAGTCCTTGATGGCGTCGGGATCGCGGGCCCCGTCGGTGTGAGCCCGCAGAGCGTCAAGAAACTCGTCGGCTGAGTCGAATACCGGGCCGAACCGGCCGGCCGCTCGATCAACTTCGATCTGCTTCTCGCCTTCTTGCCACTCAGGCGTCCAGTACCAAGCTTGATCGGGATCACGCTCAGTGCAAGGTCGAAGCAGAATGCCTTCGTTGACGACTTCAGCCTCAAGCTCGTCGCCGTCGTGCAGGCCCGCGGCGAGCCGAAGTTCTCTCGGCAGTGTCAGTCGCCCGTCGACGGTGAGCCGCGTCAACACCATGCCATCACCATACCGGTGCCACTGACTCCGCTCGTCAGAGCACCTTGCCGAAGATCTCGCGGCTGATCTCTTCGTAGTTCTCTGCGATTTCGGCGAAAGCTTGCCTAATGGCTGCCTCGCCCATCTGAGCGGAGGGTTGTTGAACGTCTGAACTTCGTGCCGGGACCTGTTTCGCGATCGTGCCGCCGCCGGCGCCTTGGCGCGGGTCGGCCGCATCGAGGCCGAGATCAGAGTCGTCTTCGAGAATGTCGCGGCTCTCATCCACGTAGTGCTCGGCGATCTTGGCCATGCGATCTTGGACAGTCTCGTCCGAGCCGAGGGGTTCCTTCTCGTGAGCGATCCGGAGCCAGTGAGTGAGCAAGGACGAGACCAAGACATCGGGTGTGCTGCGAAGCTCGTGTGCGCGCTTGCTCAGGAATCGAGCCAGTTCAGCGTCAAGCTCCAACTTGAGCTGCTCCATGTCCGAAGCGTAACTACAGCCCACTCCAAGCGCCGACCGCCTTCTTGGGGGTGCCCATTTGGCGGTGCTCGACGTGGCGAGTTCTCGAAAGACGTAACCCCGGCCGTTTGCCGAAGCAGGGACGGTTCCGGGGTGTTCGCAGCCACGCTACTGCCGGTTCGGTCCGCTTCGGCGCTCTCCACTCAGTCAATGGTGAACCGCGCCGACGTTATGTCTGGCGGCGTATTCCGCCAAACGAAAAAATGGGACCCCCAGCGGGGGTCCCAGCAGGACCTCGACAGAGGCCCGTAGCAAAGCGGATTCCAACGGAACCCGGACCAAAATGGTGCCCAACGGGCAGGACCGACCCTAGTGTCGCCAACGCGTCGAGGATTCGAAGGAGCCGGAGTTCGCGAGATGTCGACGGGAGCGAGGCACGTTCCGGCGTCACCTTGATGACGCGATGATCCAACCCACGGCAAGGAGAGACCAAGTGTCAGCGAAGTATGCCGAGCCCAGCGAGATCGTCGTGCATCGCCCGGCTTCTGACGAGGCTCGGGAAGCGCTCGAGGCTGCGATCGCCGAGACTGGTTTCAGCCGCGAGGAACTCGAGGCACAGGCACGCGCTGGCCGGTTCGAATCCACGCTGGCCCACCAGACGTGGTTCTGCTTGCCGCCTTTCGCCGAATGACCTCGATGCGCAGGAGCGGGCCGGCGGGCTGAGGTTGTCTCAGTCCTCGATGGCGGTTGGGTCACAGGCTCGGTTGGCACGGACCCGCAGAGCGTCGAGAAACTCATCGGCAGATTCGAAGACCGGGCCGTACCGACCGGCTGCTCGGTCTAGTTCGATCTGCTCTTTGCCTTCTTGCCACTCCGGCGCCCAGTACCACGCTTGATCGGGTCACGCTCGGCGACCGAGTCAGGCAGCCTCGGGTTCCGTCGTTGCGCCGGTCCCTGTGGACGGAGGTTCTTCGGCCGGCCGTAGAACTCGAATTCCTCGGCAGGAGTCATGTGCTCAGCGTTCATCTGACCTCTGTGTACAGCGCCATAAGTCGCAGAACGTGCCTCGCTTCGGCGGCGCACGAAAGCGTTCAGGCCTCTGCGCTCGCCACGACACGCGTCGGGCTGCGTCAGCGTGCTCGGCGGGCTAGGTCGAATGAGACATGAAAAGCATTGGAATTAATCCAGAGATCACTCCTACTGTGCCGTCATGAGGCAACAACGACATCGGGCGTGCTGCCGCAGCGGGTTGAAGGTGGCGCGGTGACGTCTGGCTACGAGGCCGCACTGCTGGTGCTGGTGCTGCTGCTCCCCGGAGCGTTTGCAGCATGGGGATTCGAGCGGCATGTGCAGCGCTACGGCCGGCGTCTCAAGGACTGGCTCTTGCGATTGGCCGGCCTGTCGGCGGTATGCCTCGCGGTGGGGGCTGGGCCGCTGTACTGGCTGATCGCCACCTACTGGCGTGACTTCGCCGAACGCGAGCCACTGCCGGCGTGGCTGTATCTCGTTCCGGGCCTGTATCTGGTGCTGCCGGCATCGGGAGGGTGGGTGCTCGGCTTGCTGGTGCGCCGGACCGGGTCGCCAATGTCGAGACTGCTCGGCCCGACGCGTGCCCCATCTGCATGGGACTCGCTGTTCGAAGCCGGAGATGTCGGTTTCGTGACATGCCGGCTGCGGTCTGGCCGCTGGGTGGGTGGCCTGTACTCGGATGCCGACCCGATCCGGTCCTACGTCGGGGCTGACGGACCGGTCCCGGACATCTACCTCGCGCACGCTGTCGAATTCGACCAGGACTCCGGCTACCCGGCCAGGCTCGACGGCGATTACGTGTGGACAAGCGGTGGCATCCTGCTCAAATGGGCCGACATCGAATCGCTAGAGTTTCGACCAATAGATGCGCCGGGAAGGGAGAGTGCTGATGGCCAGAAAGCGCCGCTCCAAGCGTAAGCCGCCCCGGGATCGACGAACTACCTATGTCGGCGGATACTCGCCAAGGCCTGGCGTGGGCCCAGCAGATGTTCCGAAGGACCTGTTCCGTCCCAAGACAACTGACGAGCTCGTCAACCGCAGCCACAGCTAGAACACCTGCGCCGCTCGATCCCGCGGCCGCTTCGGCGAGGCACGAACGCCTTCGCGGGTGGCATTGCGAGCGCGGTGCGCTGGTTGACTTGCGCTCGTGAGCGCGGCACCCAGTCTTGACGGGCGGGTCTTTGTCGGCGTCGCCAACGACCCTGGGGGTGACGTGGGGACAGAGACGCGCATCATCGTGCCCGACGACGGACCGCTGGAGCTCCACGAGGAATGGGAATGGGAGAGCCAGCCCGGCACCGGCACCAGCCTCGTCCGAGAGATCACCGCTGTAGACAGCTAGAGATCCTCGATGGCTTCTCGCGCGGACTCACGCGTGACCGCGACGCCGTCGGACTGTCGACCGCGGAAATTCAGTCGACAAGGCTCGCGGCAGGAGGCATTCTGATGTTTCCTCGCCGAGCGGCGCGGTCTGCTTGAACCGGACCGCTGCCGCCGTCGCCCCGAATGGGCCTTCGGCAGGGCAGGGTGCTCCTATAGCTTGAATTCTTGAGGAAGGAGGTGCAGAAATGGCTGACGTGCTCAACGTCGCAGCGAACATGGTTGCTCGCGAGCTCGAGATGACGTCGATGCGGCTGCAGAAACTGCTGTATTACGCGCACGGGTGCCATTTGGCCGAGCACGGCGTGCCTCTTTTCTCCGACAGGATCGAAGCTTGGTCCAATGGCCCAGTGGCCCGCACCGTCTTCCGTGAACACCGGGGATGGCGCACGCTGCGTCATCCGTGGCCAGGCCCCCCGATGACGGGCGGTTCAGCGGCGCTTGAATCACACGAGTCAGACACTCTCGAAATCGTCCAACGAGCGCTCGCCGACTTCTCGGCTGATGACCTCGTCGCTTGCACGCACGCAGAAGCACCGTGGCGCGACGCCCGCGGGGAGTTGCCTGAGGACGCGTGGTCGGATGCCGCCATCTCGGACACGTCGATGAGCGATTTCTTCTCATCGGCGCTCATGTCCCGCAGAGAGCCGTCACAAGATGAGTTCGGACCCGCGTTGGTGAGCCTGTACTGCGAGTACGCCGCCCGTCGGGCATTCATGCCTCTCGTATTCGCAGACTCGGACGAGCTCGAACAATGGCACCGGCAGCTCGACAGCGCCCCAGCACATGTAGACGGCCTCCGCGCATTCATGAATGCGCCCTCGGTGTTCGACTCTGCGTGACAACCCAGTATCCGCGGCCCGTGCCGTTGAGTCGGCACCGGCAGGTATCCGCAGCCGTACGCACTCTTGGCCCGGCTGGCGGTTGACGTGAATCATGAAGGGCGCGGCTTGGGTAGCAGCCTCATCCGCGACGTCCTCCGTAGGACTCTCGCCGTCAGTTCCGAGATCGGATGCCGCGGCCTGCTGATCAATGCTGAAACCGATGACGCATCACGCTTCTACCGGCGTCTCTTCCCCGACCTCGCCGAGTCGCGCACTCGCCAGCGGCGTCTGTGCATCCTCACCAAGCAGATTCGATCGGCACTCGACTGAAGTCGAGGTAGGTCACAACAGTGGTTCGTCGGAGGGACCGCACGCTCGGTGCGCTGGTTGACTTGCGCTGGTGAGAGCGGCGCATCAAGCCGGGGCTGAGTCTGGGCTGGCGATTCTGACCCGGCAGGGGCATCCCGACTACCTGGACCTGCCGTGGGACCGGCCGCTCGCCGAATGGCACGACGTCACCGAGCGGCTGATCCGGGTGCGGCGGGGGCTGAGCCGCCACGTCGTGCGCATGGTGCAGTACGAGGGCGCGGTCTATGCCCTCAAGGAGACCTCCCAAGCGCTCGCCGAGCACGAGTACCGCGTGTTGCGCCAGCTCGAAGACGAGCGGCTCCCGGCGGTGCGCGCCGTCGGCGTGGTGAGCGGGCGCCGGGCCGCCGACGGCACCGAGCTCGACTCGGTGCTGATCACCCGCTTCTTGGACTTCGCCCTGCCCTACCAGTACCTGTTCCGCACCACGTCGCCGTCGCTGCTGCGCGACCGGCTCCTCGACGCGGCTGTGGTGCTGTTCACCCGGCTGCACCTCGAAGGCGTGTACTGGGGCGACATCTCGCTCGCGAACATTCTGTTCCGGCGCGACGCGGGCGCCCTGATGGCCTACTTGGTCGACGCCGAGACCGCCGAGTGCCGCCCGGCGCTGACCGATGCGCTGCGCGGGCACGACCTCGCCCTCGGGGTCGAGAACATCACAGGCGGCCTGTACGACGCCATCGCCGGCGGGCTGCTCGAGGACGATGTCGACCCGGTCGAGATCACCGACGACCTCGTCGACCGGTACCACCGCGTCTGGGCGGAACTGACACGGGAAGACGAGATCTCCGCCGACGAACGGTGGCGCATCAACGAGCGCATCCAGCGCCTGAACGCCATGGGTTTCGATGTCGAGGAGCTGTCGGTCGTGCGATCCTCCGACGGCTCCCGGCTGAGGATCCGGCCCGTCGTGGTCGAGGAAGGGCACGCCCACCTGCGTCTGCGCAAGCTGACCGGGCTCGAAGTGCAGGAGAACCAGGCCCGCACGCTGCTCAACGCACTCGACGCCTACGGCCTGTCGCTCGAGCACGACACCGGCGGGGCGCTGCCCGAGGCCGTGAAGGCCTACCGATGGCTGTCAGAGCGCTACGAGCCGGTCATCGCGGCAATCCCGGCTCGGTACCGGGACCGGCTCGACGACGCCCAGCTCATCTACGAGTTCATCGAGCACCGCAACGCGCTGTCGAGGGCCGCCGGCCGGCAGGTGGAGAACGAGGAGGCCCTGGTGACCTTCGTCAACGACGTGCTCGACGGGCTGCCCGACGAGAAGGCCATCATCGACCAGGAAGACGCCGCCGACCCCTACGACGCATTCCTCCGCCGCACCGGCGAGTAGCGCAGCGCCTGAAGCCGCGGTCGCCACGCGTGTTTGCGGGCCGGAAATTCAGTTCCGCGTAGGCGACCTCGCGGAGTAGTCAAGTGCCATGACGAAATGCAACACGACCGAAGGCACACGAGATCTGGCCTCGACCGCTCGCGTCGAGCCTCACGATGGCGGATTGCCGCGCACGCGCCATTGTGGCTACGCTTGTGGTCACAAATCGGCACACCGGTGCGGGAGGCAGATCAGATGAGGTCGGTAGGGGTGCGGGAGTTCCGTGACCATGCGACGAAGCTGATCGGCTCTGGCGAGACGCTCGTCATCGAGAGACACGGCGAGCCGGTCGGATTCTTCGTACCGATCGTCGCCAAGGACAGGCGGGCCGGGGCGCAAGCGCTCGAGCGGCTGGACCTACTCGTCACCGAAGTGCTCGACGAAACCGGTTTGAGCGAGGACGAACTCGTGTCCGAGATCATCGGCGCGGACGACGGCCGCGACTGGAGCATCCAACTGCAGTCGATTCGTGTGAGCCGCGACCCGTCCGAGGGCGTAGCAGTTGCCGCCACGCCGTGGGCGCGCGAGCCCGATGAGGCTCGTCGTTGACACCAGCGTTCTCGTCGGCGAACTCTTGCGGCAGGCCGGACGGGAGCGCCTTCGCGACAGCCGCCTGAACCTGTTTCTGCCCGAGCGAATGTGGCAGGAGACCCAGTGGGTGCTCCCGGCCCGGATCGAGCAATTCTCCCAACGACACGGCCGCTCGCCGGCAAGCCAACAGGACCTGCTGGTGACCTGTCTGGAAGCCGTCATGCTCAACGTCGACATTGTCGCTGAGCCGATCTACCTAGCGCGAGAAAACGAGGCCCGTGCTCGTTCGCTGCGCGATCCGGACGACTGGCCGGTCGTGGCGTGCGCGCTGTCGCTCGGTGCCGGGGTGTGGACCAACGACAACGACTTTCTGGGCACCGGTGTGCCGACGTGGACGACAGCAACACTCGATCTCTGGCTGCAACGAACAGATTCCGACATGCGTGTTTGAATCGGGCTGGCAGCGCCGGCGGGGATGGCTCCAACCGACGTGCCCCGTCGTGGCCGGTTCGGTCGTGGCGGTGGCTTTCTAGTTGAGTGTCTCCCCGCCGGTTCGCTGCCTCGGCGTTGTCGCTTGATAGGAGCGTGAACTCCTCCCCTTGGGGATGGCCCGACGCATGTGTGCGCATCGCCGGACCTCAGCTTGTCACACGTCATGGACCCAGGAGGAAGCGCTGATGGCAGTCATCGGGATCGATTCCCACAAGGACACCCTGGCCGCGTGCGTCGTCGACGCCGCGGGCCGCCCTGGAGGGCATCGCAGCTTCGCGAACACACCCGCCGGTTACGCCGAGCTGGCCTGCTGGGCGCAAGCCCACGGCGCGCAGCGGGTCGCGATCGAGGGGTCCGGCAACTACGGGCGGCCCGCCGCGGTGATGCTGGCCGGCGCCGGCTGGGACGTCGTCGAGGTTCCCCCGCAGATGACCGCAGCTGCTCGCCGCTCCCAGCGCACCCGCACCAAGACCGATCCCGGCGACGCTCTGGCGATCGCACGCATCGGCCAACGAGACGCCGACCTGCCCCCGCCGCGCCCCCACGGCGACACCGAGGAACTGCGCTGTCTGGTGCGCTACCGGCGAGAGATCGTCGCCGACCGCACCCGCCAGATCAACCGCCTCCACGCCGATCTCGAACAGCTCCGGCCCGGCTACCACCACCGCACCGGACCGCTGCGCACCCCAGCCGCCCTTGAACGCGCCAGCCGCATGCTGCGCGGCGACCACAGCGCACGCGCCCAGATCGCCCGCAGCCGCATCAAGACCCTGCGCTCGGTGGGACGCACCATCGACAGCCTCGCAGCTGAGATCCGCGACGCCGTCAACGCCACCGGCACCACCCTGCGCGACATCGACGGCGTCGGCGACCTCGTCGCCGCCGACATCCTCACCGAGACCGGCGACCCCACACGATTCGGGACCAAAGCAGCGTTCGCCATGGCCAACGGCACCGCACCCATCGAAGCCAGCTCCGGACGCGTCCGACGCCACCGCCTCAACCGCGGCGGCAACCGCCAGCTCAACAAAGCCATCCACACCGCCGCCCTCGCCCAGATCTCCCGACCCGGCACCGAAGGCCGCACCTACTACGAACGCTGCCTCGGCCGCGGCAAGACCAAACGAGAAGCCATCCGCAACCTCAAACGACGCATCTCAGACCGAATCTGGACCCACCTCAACACCGGGCCCTTGACATAGGAGCTCAGCTAGCGCTGCTGTTCAGCGGGGGGTGGGGATGCGGCTGCCGCGGCTCGTGTTCAGCCAGTTCATGCCGTCGCGGAGGTATTCGCCGGCGGTGTTGCGCTGGGGGCTGTAGTCCCACCAGCCGGTGCCGGCGGCGAGTACGGCGGCGCTGACGACCCGCCGGGAGCGCTGGGATGCCAGGACCTGGTCGCGCAGGGCGGCGCTGTCCCAGCGCTCGGCGGTCTCCGCGGCGAAGGCTGCGGCCAGCTCGGCGTGAGCGGGGTCGGACGCCAGGTTGTTGCGCTCGAGCGGGTCGTCGATCAGGTCGTACAGCAGGGGTGGGTCGCCCTCGCAGTGGATCCAGCGGCCGGTCTCGTCCAGCACCTCGACCAGGCGCCCGACCCACGAGTCGAAGTAGCTGGTGTTGGCGTAGTAGCCGTGGCGGGCGTTGCGGCACTGCTCGTCGGTGAAGCCAACGCCGTCGGCACCGATGCCGCGCCGCAGCCGCAGGGTGTGCGGATCGACCGCGTCGGGAGCGATCGGGTCGGGCAAGTCGATGTCGTCGTGGTCGTACAGGTCCCACCACGGCTGGCGAGCCTCGTAGGGATCGTGGGGATGGGTGAACGACGCCACCAGGAAGAACGGCCGCTCGTCGTCGGCCGCTCGGGCCAGGTCATACAGGTGCTGCACCGCAGCGAACCCGGTCTCCTCGTCGAAGTCGTGCTGGTAGTTGGTCACCACCGGGCCCGCTTCGGACAGGCTGGCCATGGTGTACCAGTCGCTCGGCGGACCCGACGCCGCCTCCCAGTCGGGCGTCAGCGCAAAGCCCGAGGGGTAGATGTCGGTGGTCAGGCGCTGCTCGAACCCGTGGAGCTGGTCGGGGCCGATGAAGTGCATCTTGCCCGACAGCGTCGTGCGGTAGCCCAGCAGCCGCAGGTAGTGCACCAGCGTCGGCACCGAGGCTGCGAACTCGGCGCCGTTGTCCCACGCCCCGATGGCGGTGGGCAGCTGGCCCGACAGCATCGAGAACCGTGACGGCGCGCACAGCGGGAAGTTGCAGTAGGCCGCATCGAAGCGCACGCCCCGCCCGGCGAGCGCATCCAGCGCCGGGGTCTGCACCACCGGATGGCCGTAGGCGCCGGTGAAGTGGGGCGCCAGCTGATCCGCCATCACGATCAAGATGTTCGGGCGTCGTCCCGAGCGCGTCACCGAGCGGAACCTACACCCGCGCCCCGGCCGCTGGGACCGTGCGCGGGTCAGTCGAAGTCGCTCGGCTGCGGCGGCCGCATCAGCGCGTCGATGGCCGTCCACAAGGTGCGTGACACCGGGTCGAAGAGCACCGGTGTTGCCACGCCGACTGGCAGGGCCAGCACCAGCAGCAGCACGCCGCTCACATCAGTGCCCCAGATCAGCATCGCCGCAACGACGGTTCCCAGCACCGCTGCTGCGCTGACGACCGTGTTCACCGCCACAGCCCCCAGCCAATGACCCTCCATGCGCTCGAACCTCAGCCCGCAGCTCGGGCAGCGCTCACGAATGTCGAACAGCCTCCACCGCCGAAACAACCCGCGACCACCACAAGCCGGGCACGCCAACGTCAGCCCCCGCCACAGCACCCGCACCGCCGAAGTCTGCCCGCCGCCGTCGTCCCGCCCAAGACAGCGGGGTCGCTCCTACGCTGCTCGTGATGGCAGAGCAGCCGCGCATCATCGTGCTGACGGGCGTCCCGGGCGCCGGCAAGACATCAGTCGCCGATGCGCTAGCGGCGGTGTTTCCCCGCAGTGCGCACGTCGAGGCCGATGCGCTGCGCACCTGCATCCGTCAAGGCCGAGTGAACCCCGGTGGATCGCCGAGCGACGAGGCCGACCGGCAGCTTGAACTGGTGACACGGATGGTGGCCGCAGTTGCCAACGAGCTCTTCGCCGAGGGCTTCACGGTGATCGTCGATGATGTCGTCGTTACTCGGGGCCGGCTGGACGACTACCTGGCTGCGCTGCGAGGCGCACCCTTGCACTACGTGCTGCTCGCTCCGCCGCGTGAAGTCGTGCTCGAACGCGACCGGCGGCGTAGCGACAAGAGCGTTGCCGACCAGTACCTGTGGCTGTACGACCGCATGGAGCAGGAATGCATGGGCATCGGGCTGGACCTCGACACCTCTCCCTGGGACGAAGCGGAGACGGCTGCCGCCATTGCCGACGCAGTCCGTGACGGCCAAGGGCTGCTTCGCTAGCCGTAGGACGCTCGACTCAGCCGTCGCTGTCGACGGTGCCAAGTGCCGACGCAGCCAAAGCGTCGATCCATCTCTTGAGCTCGCGACGTGATGACAGCCAGACGATCGGGAGCTCAGGGCGCTGCTCGGTGAGTGCCCGGACACGAGGCGCGTGCTCCTGGCGAGTTCGGATGGCCCAGCGGATGATGTGATCGGGATCGCTCAGGATCGTTCGCAGCGGCGGCTCGCGAAGCCCATTCCACAGTTCCGTACGGTGCAGGACACGCCGCAACGTCCGCCGGATGACCCGCCAGGTCACCAGCCACCGCGGCAAGTCGAGAAAGACCAAGAGATCAGCGCGTTCGGCCAGCAGCGGACGAGCGACAGTGTACTGCCATTCCGCACCGGCACTCCCGCAAGGGTAGGTACCGCAGGAGCTCAGCTTGTGGCGATGCCGAGCCGGCGACTCTGTTCGCTGAGAATCCCGTCGTGGCGTGACACCGTCCGCTGCAGGGCGGCGATGTCGGCGCGCATTTCTTGCAGTTCGCCTCTGACCGCGCCGAACTCGGCCTGCATCTCTGCGCGCAGTGCCCCGATCTCCCGTTGCATCTCTGCCCGGAGCGCCTGAATCTCAGAACGCATCTCGGTGCGGAGCTGAGCGATGTCAGCCCGGATGCCGCGCATGAAGAAGAAGAGCATGGCCAAAAAGCCCGCACCCAACACGCTGACAATCGCTGCGATCACGGCGGAGTCCATAGTACGCACCTGCGCTTCGTTGGCATTCGACGATGAGGTCTCGGCGCAATATAGCATTTCAGATGTTTCTATGTAAAACCATTTATTGGGACCTGTAGCGCGGCACCGGCTCCGGCGAGGCGACGTCGAATCGACGGCAACTCGGTGTCAATAGGCCGCTGTGCCTAGCTGCCTCCCGCATGGCGTAGTAAGCCGGGCGCCATGGCGGCACGGTTGCGGCTGCGGGCTGGCGCTTGGGCTCTCGGCGCTGTTGCCGTTCTCGCCGCTGTGGCGTGCAGCCCGGGTTCCGAGGAAGCGGCTCCCGAGGCTGATGCTGACTCGGCGAGTTCGCCTGGCCCCGCGACCGCCGGTTTCGAGCTGTGCAAGGACATTCCCCCCCTCGGCTCGAGTGTGATGGGCAATCTCGAGCGAGTGCTGGACCAGGTCGAGGACCCTGAGCGGCGCCACACGACGGCGATCCGCAGGTATGGCCAGGAACACCCGGATTCCTACGGCGGGCAATGGACGGACCGGCTGATGGGCGGGGCGATCGTTGTCGCATTCACCGGCGAGATCGAAGCACATCGGGCCGCGATCGCTGCACGGATACCGTCGAGAACGGCGTTTGACGTCGTGCAGGTTGAGTATTCCGAAGTGGAACTGCTCGGTTTGCATCACCGCCTCGGCCGCTTCATGGGGCCGGACTACGGGTTGACCAGCGTCGGGCTGGGCACGAAGCGCAACCGCGTGACGCTGCATTTCACTGATCCGCCCCTCGGGGCAATGGAGGCGTTGGCGCGGCTGGTGCCTGCGAGCAAGGTCTGCGCGGAGGTCTCCTACCGTCCCGAGCCGCCGAGCGGCCCGCTGACGGTAATCCCCAATCTGGCCGTCGACGATCCGATGGTGACCTGCGGGCGCTTCGGGCCGATGCCGTATTCGAGGTTCTTGGATCCGCCCCGTCTCGACGAGGTCGACCACCCCGCTGTGGAACGGCTGCGTGCGGCGCTCGACTCGCCGCCCGGTCGGCTGTTGCCAGCCGGCGACTACCGGGTGATGGACATTGGCGATGATGTCGTGCGGTTCGCTGCGCTCGGCGACGAGGGTTTCAACGACGTGACTGTCATCCTCGGCGGAGGCCGATGGCGCATCGGGGGCTGGAGCCGCGACGCGTACTCGTGCGAGGTTCGAGTAGCGCTTCCTCCAGGTCTCGGCTACGTCGACATTCGTCGCAACGCCGAGACAGGCCCTGCTTCGCCCGATGGCTCGATCCAACTGCTGGTGCGCCTCAGCGGGTGCATCGACGTCCGTACGCGGAACCAAGCGCTGCGGGGTCCGCAGGTCGTGGAAACGAGCGACGAGGTGCTGGTGGCGTTCGCTGCCGTCGGCGCCTCGGTCAACGACGACTGCGTAGCGATAGGGGGATTTCTTTGGCTGACGCCGGTCGCGATCGAGCTGTCCGGGCCGCTGGGCACCCGCGTGCTGCGCGATGGCACCTACCTCCCGCCCCGAGTGATCAGAGTTGACAGCCGCAGTCGAGGTGCCCATGGACCGTTCGACGGCCCGCCCGGTGAGTCACACCTCTCGGCTCGGTTCCCGTATGCCGCCACGGCCAATGACACGCTCTTGGCGTGCGAGGACGTTCCTCGGCTTGAGAGCGCTGTCGAAGGCAGCTTGAGCGGAACGCAGAACCCCTCCGACCGGCTGATCGACATCATCCGCTCGTACGGCAGCCAGCATGAGTCGTTCGCCGGTCTCTGGATCGATCGGGCACACGGTGGGGCGCTGGTGGCGGCATTCACCGATGACATCGAAACTCACCGCGAGGCGCTTGCCGCCCTGCTGCCCGAAGGCACGCCCTTCGACGTCGTGCGGGCCCAGCATTCCACCGCCGAGCTCGACGCCGCCCGGGCAGTGATTCATGCCAACGTGGCCGAGCTTGAAGGGCTGAGCAGTTTCGGCACTCCATCACCGCTCAACCGGGTCGAGATCGGCTTCGTGGATCCGCCTGACGCCACGCTGGACCGGCTCGTCGAGCTGGTGCCTGCAGCGATGGTGTGCGTCGATGTGTTCTATCCACCCGAGCCGCCTAGTGGACCGCTCGACATCATCCCGCTGGCCAATGGTGCCGACCCGCTGGTGGAATGCCGGGGCATCGGGGAGGTGCGCTACTCGCGGCTGGTCGATCCGCTCCCGATCGATGACGTCGATCATCCCGCCGTGGAGGCCCTGCGGGCGGAGATCGAAGCACCCAGCCCCGAGCCGTTGCCTGAGGGCGATTGGTCGGTCATGCGTATCGTCGACAACCGGGTCACCTTCGCCATCATCGAGGGCAATGTGATCGCCGGACGTGCATCGTTCCGATTGGCTGGCGATCGTTGGGTGCTGTCGGGTTACGGCAGCGGCGGCGCTCGCCCATGCGAGGCGCGCGTGCCACTGCCGGCGGGGCTTGCCCACGTCAAAGTCCACCTCGATCCCAGCACCCTGCCCAGGCCCGCCAGCACCAGCATCTTCCTTCTGGTGCAGGACATCGACTGTTCCAACGGGCGCGAGATCGGCGACGAGCTGCGAGGGCCCCAGGTCATTGAGACCGACGACGAGGTGCTGGTGGCGTTCGCCGTCATTCCGGTGTGGGGTGGCGCCACTTGCGAGGGCGGTCCGGCCACCCCAGTGACGGTCAAGCTGTCGGGTCCCCTCGGCGATCGAGCCCTGCTCAACGGCGCCTTGATGCCGCCCGCTCCCATCGAACCCCACCCCGACTACTAGGTCTGTGTGCTGCAGGATGTGCCGACTGCCAGCTGCGCGGGGATCTCCTCGTCTTTGGAGGTCACCAGCACCTTGACGCAGCCGGGTTCAGTGACCCAGATGCCGCCCGCCCAGACGAGCCACTCTCCTCGATCGGCCCCGCACGGCCAGCCGCCGACGTACTCAGCTGAATCGACTTCGCACGCGGGACCGTGCGTGTCGCAGGGGCCGGCCGTCAGCACATCTGCTGATCCGAACGCGTCGCTTCCGTAGTCGAGGAACGCGCCGGCCGGGGCGCTGACGATCTGCAGCGATGATTGGCGGGAGCGACGCACGAGCAGCCCGAACTTTGCAAACCGGTAGTCCTCATAACCCGAGCCTTCAGGTCCCGACCGGCCGATCTGCAACGCACCAGTGGGCAGGGCGACGAATCCGCCGTCGGCGCCGTATGCCCTGTAGCCGGGAACGAGTTCGGGGATCGCATCGATGACGTCGACGCACTCGACGAGCAGATGCCGCAACTGGTCGTCGGTTGCCTGATGGCCGCCAGTGCTCCCGGTGCAGCCCAGGCCAAGTCCAACAGCCAATGCGGCAACAACGAGTCTCGCCGACACGACCAGATGCCGGCGAGGCCTCAGGCGCTGTTGCCGGTGAACCGGTGCTCCTCGAGATCGCTCAGGCTGGCCCATTCCAGGGTGCGGGCATGGGTCGCTTCGAGCACCACCGGGGGAGCCGTGCCCGCCTCGAGCGCCTCGGTCCAGCGTGAGGCGCACAGGCACCACTGGTCGCCGGGCTTCAGGCCGTCGAAGCCGACGGTCGGCTGCGGGGTCGACAGGTCGTTGCCGGCCGACTTGGAGAACTCCAGGAATTCTGCGGTCATCACGGCGCACACGGTGTGTACCCCGAAATCGCCGGAGTCGGTGTTGCAGCAGCCGTCGCGGAACCAGCCGGTCAGCGGGTCATACGAGCACGGCTGCAGCTCACTGCCGAGAACGTTCTGAGCCACGCCGCCCAGTCTCTCAGGTCGCCGCCCCGCAGAAATCAGCTGGATCGAAGTGCGGGGCTACCGTTAGGTTCGTGGCGATGAAGAAGCTGTCGATCACCCTGGAGGAAGCGGTCGCCGACCGCGCAGCTAGCGCCGCGGAATCGCACGGGGTCAGCCTGTCTGCGTGGCTGAATGCGGCCGCGAAGCGAGCGATCCGCATCGAAGACGGGCTCGCCGCCGTGCGCGAATGGGAGCAGGAGCACGGCGAACTGAGCCCTGAGTCATTGATGTGGGCAGACACGGTGATCGACTCGGTCAAGAGTTCTTGAGCCACCGGCGTGTCCGGACTGACATATGACACGGGTGCGCTGATTGCAGCGGAACGCGGTGACCGGCAGGTATGGGCGTTGCACCAAGGCGCACTCGAGGAAGGCATGACATTGACCGTTCCGGCGGGCGTGTTGGCTCAAGGCTGGCGCGGCGGTCCGCAAGCGCAGATGTCCAGACTGTTGTCGGGCTGCCGGATCGAGATCCTCGATGAGGCCGGCGCTCGGTCTGCGGGTGCCGCGTGCGCACGGGCCGGCACCAGTGATGTAATCGACGCTGCCGTGGTGGTTGGCGCAGCCGCTCGAGGCGATGTCGTGGTCACCAGCGACCAACAGGACCTTCAGCGCATCGCGGCAGCTCTGGGTGTCGCCCTGCGAACGCTGGAGGCCTGAGCGCCGCGGCGCAGGCGGGTGGCGGCGGCGTAGGTCAGCCAGCCGAGGCACCAAGCCGTGACGACGACGACGAGGGCCGTTTCGCCGCTGGCATCGAGGCCGGGGGCGTAGAACGGCTTCACGAAGTAGTGCGAGATGAAGCCGCCGCGGTAGGGCGTCTGACCTGCCAGGCGCCACAGGTCCTTCTCCCACACCGTGAGCAGGCACGGCAGCCGGGGGATGTTGATGACAGCGATGGGCAGCAGCGCGGCGAGGTACCAGGGCGTCAACTTCGGGCGGCGCACGACCAGCGGTGCACCCACAACGACGAAGACGGCCAGCAGCCCGTGCGCGAGCGCCACGACGGCCGCCAGCAACCAGGCGACCACGCAGCCACGCTACGCCGTGGCACTGCGCCGCCCCGGCGGCTGCTACTGGCTGCCGACCTGCTCGGCGAGCCACGGCAGCAAGAAGTCCAGGAAGTCGGCCGCGAATTCGGGCCTCAGCAGGTCGTACTCGTCGGGGCTGCCCGTGGTCGCTGACTGGAACAGATGGTTGGCCCCCAGGACCGTCCCGATCGCATAGCTCGGCACGTTCGAGGCTGCGATGGCCTCGGAGACGGCGCTCGCATTGGGGCCGGCGCGCACCTGGGTGTCCAGCTCGCCGAACAGCGCCAGCACGGGAATGTCCAAGGCGGTGATGGCCGCAGCAGAATCGTGCTGGAGGGTCGACACGAACCACGGGCTCTGCCACCCCGCCATCTCTCGGCTGACGACGACGTCCACGTACTCGTCGAGGTCGCCCAGGGCCTGGCGGCTCTGTTCTGGCAGGTCCTGTACCTGGTTGTGAGCGAGCGCGCGCAGCGCACGTTCCACGTCGTCCCAGCCCTGGCCCGTCGAAATCGCCTCGAACGCCAATTGCTGGGTCGCCTGGTATTGCTCGATCTGATCCTGAGACATGCCCGTCAGTTCCAGCAATTCGAGCTGAGTTTCGAGGAGCTCAGGTCCTGGCACGGCCGGAGCTGCCAGCAGCGCGACGAAGGCGACGCCGCCGGACCGGCTGGCTGCCAAGGGCGCAACCATGCCGCCCTCGCTATGACCGATCAAACCGATCCGCTCGACGTCGATGTCTCCTCGTGACATGAGCAGGTCGACGGCTGCTGCCACATCTGCCGCCCGATCGTCGATGGTGGCTTGCAGTCCGTCGCCGGACGATCCGCCGACGCCTCGGTCGTCGTAGCGCAGCGAGGCAATGCCGGCTTCGGCCAATGCGTCAGCGAGCACGGCGAACACCTTGAATCCGGCGACGTCGGAATCCCGAGTCTGGTCACCGCTGCCGCTGATCAACACGACTGCAGGGTGCGGTCCGTCGCCATCCGGCAGGGCAATCTCACCCGCCAGGGTGACCTCGCCGTTGGCGAAGGTCACTTCGTCGCTGCGATACGGCGACAGCTCCTCAACGTCGGCACGCTCCAGCCGGAAGATCCCCTGCGCGTCGGCCTGGGTGAATTCACCGTCGATCAGCCCATCGCGCACTTCGCCGTCCCAGATGGCTTGGCCGAAGGGCGATTCCAGCTCGAAGTGGATATGGCGACCGTCGAGCGAGACGTTGACCAGTTCGAGACCGATCCCGCCTTGGATGTCCATGGCGGCCTGAAGTCCGTCCTCCGACGCAGTGAAGTTCACGGCAATTGGCAGTTCGCCGAGCGCCACGATGCGGGTGACACCCTCCCAGCGGCCCTCCAGATCGGCAGCAGCCGTGTCGACGTCAGCTGCTGCGGCCGTGGTTTCGGGAGGCGGAGACGTCGTGGTCGCCGGGGCTGCTGGAGCCTCCGTGGTCGATGCAGGCGCCGTCGTCGCAGGGGGATCGGGCGCCGCCGAGGCCGCGGTAGTCGGGCTGGCGCCCGCCGTCGGCGGCGGCGCGAGATCAGAGCTGCTGCAGGCGAACGCCACCGCCCCGAGCAGCAGCACCGTGAGTGCCGGGAGCGAGCGTGCTGGCTCCCGGACGGTCGGTCGGTTCAGTTGGCTGGTCCGATCGCGCTGATGATCCGGGCGATCAACTCTGACCACTCGTCGTCGGACGGTCGCGGTCGCTCCGGGGATTGAACACGCAGCGCCAGGAACGATCCGAGGCCAAGCGACTGGCAGAGCAGGACAATGGCGGCGGTGCTCAATGACGGGTCGATCAGCCCGGCTTCCTTGCCGGCATCCACGATCTCTACGAGTTCTTCGGCCTCGATTTCCTGTGCATGGACAATCGCAGCATCGCCTGTTCCCTCGCGGCTGGCGCTCACACATGCCTCAATCCAGAGATTGCGTGTCTCGTCGCGCCCGGAGTTGAGCAGGTTGTCGCCGAGCAAGGCGAGCTTCTCAGCCGGCGTCGCATTGACGCTCTTGATCAGCAGCAGCATGCGTTGCGCGGAGGCGTGCTCAACGACCGACTCGAACATCTCGCTCTTGCTGGGCCAGCGCGCATAGATGGCGCCGGATGTCAGGCCGCATCTGCGGGCAACCTCCGAGACGGTGGCGGCTTCGAAGCCGCGCTCGCCGAAGACCACGGTTGCCGCATTCAGGAGCTGCTCGGTGACCCGCTCAGATTTTCGCGTAGGTGGAGAAATCTCCTCATGGATGGGAGGCCCGGAATCCTGTGCAGATGTCACTGTGTGTCGAGCGTAGACGCCGCACCTGGTCGCCTGGTGCCCTCTGGATGCAACTTCGGTGTTTGCACTCCGATGTTCGTGAGGATTTCTTTACACCGTGATCTCGTGCCGGATGCCGCGCACGTCCATCTCGAAGTCGAGATCGATGACCGGCGGGCGCGATCGGTACCAGCGCATGCCGTGGCGGGTCGCTGACCCCATCTGGCCGATGACCGCATCCTCAAGCAGACCTTCGTGCATGAAGACCGTGTACACGTCGGTGGTGGTGACCTGGCTCCAGCCGGCGCCCATGGCCTGCAGCCGCGAGCCCATGGTGGCGGCCACGAACGCCGCCTTCTCGCGCATGGCCTCGGGCCCGGTCTCGCCCTTGCGGATGATCTCGTTGTCGTCGAGCGAGGCTTCGGGAATCTCACCCGCTCCCGACACCACGAACGTCGTCGGCGCGCCCGCCGGGGCCTCGACGGTGTAGGAGAAGGCGTGCAGCACCGGCTCGGCGGGCGGGCCGTGCGCGGGGGCGACGTTGGTGCGGGCCAGCGGGTTGTGATCGCCGACGTAGAGATCCCATGACCGGACGAGCTCGACGTAGCCCTTGTTGAACTCGATGAAGTCGGGCATCGAGTACGGCGTGGGGCAGCGCAGCTCGATGGCGCACAGGGCGGGGCGTTCTCGCCCGACGGCGGCCAGGTGGGCGTCGATCTGCTCGAACCCCTGGCGCCACGGCACGTGGGCGTCGAGCGTGGCGTGAACGATCTCGTGGCCAGCGTCGGCCACCACCCCGCTCGAGAACGGTGAGATGCCGGTGAGGAATCGGTACCCGCCTGGAGGATTGTCGATGAGCATGCGCGTCTCCTTGTGGAAGCTGGCCTCTACTTAGCAGAACGCCCCCGTGAACGGGACCGCAGCCCTAGCCGCTGGCCATCGTCCAGCTCAGGACCAAGAGGCAGCCGGCCAGCGCCACGGCAATGGCAAGCATCCAATCGCCGGCGCGAGCCCGAGACTCAGTCGAGGTGTCCATGGTGGTTTCTCCGCTTCTGTGAAGCGTGCCCCTGAGGTGCACGTTGTCTTGCCCGCAGTGCACCAGGGGGGTGTGACAACCAAGAGTTGCAGTCAGCGGAGATGGCGAGCGGCAGGCCGGGGTGTCACCACGTCGGCCGGGTGAGCACGCCGCCGTCGACCACCAGATCCACCCCGGTGATCCATCTGGCGAGGTCCGAAAACAGGAACACGCATGCGTCGCCGATATCCGCGGCAGTGCCCAGCCGGCCCAGCGGCGCTGCTGCGTGCCAGCGGGCCACGCCGTCGGGCCAGTCGTCGGCCAGGCCGGGCCGGTCGATGAGGCCCGGCGAGATGCTGTTGACGCGGACGCCGTCGGGGCCGTAGGCGCCTGCGGCGGCCCGGGCATGCATGACCAAGCCCGCCTTGGCCGTCGCGTAGTGGCCGTGCAGGTCGGTGGGGTGGTGCGCCTCGATCGAGGCGATGTGGACGATCGACCCGCCGCCGTGGGCTCGCATCGCCGCTGCCGCAGCGTGGGTCAGCCGGTGCACTGCAGTGAGGTTGACGTCGATCATCTCGGCCCACTCGACGTCGCTCAATTCGGCGAAGTGCACGAGCGGCTGGACGGCAGCGTTGTTGACCAGCCCATCGATGCGGCCGTGGTGTTCGAGCGCGGCATCGATCACGCGCTGCGGCCCGTCCGGATCAGCCAGGTCGGCCTGCACTGAAGCGACTGGTGCTCCATCGGGACCTGCAAGGTGATCAACCGGCGATGAGCGGGTGTGCGCGATGACTGTGGCACCAGCGGCCATCAGCCGGCGGGCGATGCCCGTGCCGATACCGCCACCCGCGCCGGTGACCACGATGACCCGAGCGTCCAGCCGGACCAACTCATCGGGCGGCCGCAGCTCGTCCTGCTCAACCATCTGCTGGACCCTCCCGAGTGAGGCGCTCGATATCGACGGCCGCTTCGGGGTAGGCGTCGGCAAGCTCGGCCCGGTCGCCGAGTTCGAAGCCGGCCTCGTCGTAGCCGGGCGCCATCGTGGTGCCCACCAGCGACCAGTCCCCGGTGGTCTCCGCGGCCATCCACGTGCCCGGCTCCACCGCCACAATCGGCCGTTCGCCCCCAGCCAGATCGTCGCCGAGCCGGCGGCGGCGCACCGGCCCGCCGGGCTCCAGCAGCAGCATGTCCACTGCCGCCCCTGTGTAGTGATGCCATAGCTCCACGCTGTCCAGCCGGTGCAGCGCTGAGAAGTCGTCGGGCCGAAGCAGGAAGTAGATGGCCGTCGAGTGCTCGTCGCGCCAGGTCTGGGTCCACTGGCCGCCCTCGCCGGGGAGCGGCTCGAGCCCGAGCAGCTCGATCACCTCGTCCGCGTCCACCGGCCCAACGTAACCCTCTGGCTGGATCGAGGGTGTGCCCGCAAATGCGCCTCGAACCAGCTCCGGCCGAATTCCGGAGTGACGCGAACCGGCCTCAACCGGAGTCGAGGTCTGGTGGGATGGGATCGAGGCCCAGCAGGTCCTCGAGCACGGCGGTTGTCTGCAGCACGCCGACGTCGTCGGTCTGGTGGCCCAGCACGCTCAGCCCGATGGGCATGCCGTCCTCCGTCAGGCCCGAGCACACGGTGCTCGCCGGGCGCCGTGTGAGGTTGGCCAGCGGCGTGAAGCGCACCCAGTTCTCGATCTCGACGCCGTCAATCGTGCCGTCCCCTCCTACAACAGGTGTCTGGCCCGCCATGGTCGGCAGCAGCATCACGTCGAATCCCGACATTGCCTCGCCGAGCTGTACCGAGAGCTCGCCGCACTGCTGGCGGGCCCGAGCGACGGTGTCCACGGTGATGCTCTCGAATGCGTCTTCCAGCGCCACGGCCAGCCAGTCGGTGACGTCGTCCCATGCTGGAGTGCCCAGCAGCGGACGGAAGGCCGGTGCGATCAGCCCGCCCAGAAACAGCGGCAAGAAGGCCTCGGTCACGATGCTGGCGGGTTCGAACAGCGGTCCGGCCTCCACTACGTCGGCGCCTTCTGACGCGAGCCGCTCCAGGGCGGCGACGCACGACGCCATGATCTCTGAGTCGACGGGCTCGCCGTCGAACGATGGCACCCACAGCACGCGCTGCGGCAGCGGCGGATCGTCCAGCGCCCGATGCCACGATTCCGTCGGCGCGGGCAGGCTGCGCAGATCTGAGGGATGCGGCCCGATGACCGCGTCGAGGCAGTAGGCCACGTCGCGGATGCGGCGGGCCATGGGGCCGACGCATGAGAGGTCCAGCAGGCCCGGCGGGGGCGGGCCGCTCGGCACACGCCCATGGCTGGGCTTGAGGCCGGACAGCCCGCACATGGCCGAGGGGATGCGGATGGACCCCCCGCCGTCGGAGCCGGTGGCCACCGGCACCATGCCCGAAGCAATCGCGGAGCTGGTGCCACCCGATGATCCGCCAGGGGAGCGGCCGGACTGCCAGGGGTTCCACGTGGGGCCGAAGACGTTGTTGTAGGTGTCGCCCATGCAGCCGAACTCGGGTGTGTTGGTCTTGCCCAAGATCACCGCTCCCGCAGCGCGCATGCGCGCCACTTCAGTGGAGTCAGCTGCGACGGGCGGAGAATCCCGCAAGTGCATCGCCCCGCGTGTGGTGACGAATCCGGCGGCGTCCGCCAAGTCCTTGACGCCAATCGGGATGCCCGCCAGAGGCCCCACGTTCTCGCCGGCGTCGAGCCGTTCGTCGATGGCTGCGGCTTGGCGGCGTGCATCCTCGGCGTCGAGCGCCACGAACGCATTGAGCTGCGGGTTCAGCGCCTCGATGCGCCCCAGCGCATGCTCGGTCACAGCAGCAGCGCTCAGCGTGCGATCCCGCACCATCGCCGCCAGCGCCTCCACCGACTCTGTCCGAAAATCCGGCACCTCCATGGCTGCCTCCCCTGGCTCACCCAATCCTCTCGCCGCGGGACACTAGCGAGCCGCTGAAACCCCGCCAGGCAGCGACTTCCTCAACGAGCGGATGCACCGCCGTCGATGGTGATCGACGTGCCGCTGACGTGGCTTGCCCGGTCCGACGCAAGAAAAGCGACCACGTCGGCCACCTGCTCCACCGTGCCCGGTGCGGGATCGGCGGGGATCAGCTCCTCCCAGCGCGACTCGTCATCGAGCTCGTCGATCGCCTGGCGGCGGAGCATGTCGCCCATCCGGTCGGTGATGATCAGGCCAGGGTTGACGGCGACAACGCGCACGCCGTCCCGCAGGCTCCGGCTGCCGAGCGCAGCGGTCATGGCGACGAGGCCGCTGTTGCCCACCCCACCGGCGATGTACGACGGCTGCGGTCGCACCGACGCCACGCCGATGACGTTCACGATGACGCCGCTGCCCCGAGACGTCATCAATGGCAGGACGGCCCGGCACAGATCGATGTAGCCGAACACCTTCAAGTCCCACGCGTCTCGCCACGTCGCATCGTCCACCGTCACGATGTCGCCGGCAGGAATCGCCCCAGCGTTATTCACCCAGATGTCGGCAAGCCCAGCCCCGCTGCCATCACAGCCGGTCTCGGCAAGCAGCGTCTGCCGGCCCTCGTCCGTCGACAGGTCGACGGCGTGCGTCGTGACGGCCACCCCAGGCGCCGCCTGCTGTACTTCCTTGGCGGCCTGCGCCAGCACGTCCGTCGACCGAGCGGCCAGTGCGACATCGCAGCCCTCGCGGGCCAGCGCCACGGCGCAGCCCAACCCGATCCCCTTCGATCCGCCGGTGATCACCGCGCGCCGGCCAGCCAGTCCCAGATCCATCGGCTCAACGTAACCCCGCCTGCGAGCCGCGCGGAGGTGGATGCCGGCCCGCAGCTTCGCCTAGAAGAGCTGAGGCTGCGCGTCTTGGTACGGGTCGGCGTCGTCCCGCATGAGTCGCATGCTGCGGATCTGGCGCCAGATGTCTGCGAGATCTTCTGAGGGCCGGTATTTCCTTCCGCGCTTGTCGCCGACCGGAGTGAGCAATCCGGCCCTCACCATTGTCTGGAGATCCCGTGAAGCCATGCCGTTGCTGACCGGCTCCCCATCGGTCGTCTCGGTTCGAGCGAGGTACAGCGACCGTCGCACTGTCCATCCGCGGGCTGCGTCGCACAGCGTGCCGACAGTTCGTTCTGGCACTTTGCGCTGCTGCGCAAGTTGGCTGCACGCGTCCCACAGCACTTCGAATTCGAGCACCCGGCGCAGCACAGTGCGCGCTT
This sequence comes from Acidimicrobiales bacterium, assembly GCA_965116715.1. Lineage (GTDB taxonomy): Bacteria > Actinomycetota > Acidimicrobiia > Acidimicrobiales > Poriferisodalaceae > Poriferisodalis. Next base: position 1,793,075 of record OZ220724.1, on the reverse strand, counting down.
GGCGAAGGTGTGCCGTTAGGCAGAACTCGATCCAGGGGCGCGCATTGCGCTCCGGCGACCATCGACCACCGGCGACTGCACTGAGCGCTGCGTAGTAGTCCAGGGTGTTGCGCCCGAGGTACTCCTCGATGCTGAGGAATTCCGGCGCGAGCGGGTCGTCGTCCCGCACGGCGGCTGCGGCGAGGAGCAGCGTCTGCACGCAGCGCGCCATCCGGCCGTTTCCGTCGCTGAACGGATGGATGAGCACCAAGTTGAGGTGAGCCATTGCGGCAGCAACCATCGTCGGCACATCGTCGTGGGCGAAGAGGTCGGCGCACTGCTCGAAGAACTCACCGAGCAAGACTTCGATGGCCTGGCGTTCCGGGGCGTCATACACCGACTCGCCGTCGGCGTCGGCAACCCAGATCGCGCCGGGGCGCAGTTGACCCGGATTGTGGGCGAGGTCGTGCTTGATCATCATGAAGTGCAGCGACCGGAGCGTCGACAGGTCGACTGGCAGCGGCGGTGCCGAGTTGCCTTGTTCCGGGCCTGCTGCATCTTGTGCCGACGGGTCTCGAAGGCGATCTCTCGGCGACACGCCGGCAGCGATCTGCAGCGCGTAGGTCATGGCGTCGCGGTAGCCGGCCACGGCGCTGACGGTGTCTTCGGATACCTCGGCGATCGGTTCATCGTGGTCGATGACAGCGGCCGCATCCTCAACGCTGGCGTGGTACCCCTCGATCGAGTTTGAGCCTTGAACAGCGCGCGCGAATTGGGCGCGACGAAGGGTGCCGTACCAACGTCGTCGCATGCGCAGATACGGCCTGAGCTGTTCGCGCAGATGCTCGACTTCATCCGCGACAGCGGCGTCGGTGGCTGTCATGTCGGGCACTTCGTAGATCACACGCGTGATACTACCTATTTATTCGTCGTTAGACAATGAATATTAATCATCATTTCACAGTGGAATGATTGTGTGAAACGGTCATGGAAGGAACACCGGCACCGAGCCGTGACGGACCATGAACCTGCTGCCGTTCGGGCGGCGCTGGGGCTGCGGTTCTACGCTGCGCGGATGGCTGGCGTTGACGAGGTTCGTGACGAGGCCCGCACGTGGCTGGAGGAGCACTGGCACCGCGAGCGGCCGCTCATCGAGTGGCGCAACCTGCTGGCCGACACCGGCTGGGGCACGCCGTCGTGGCCGACCGAATGGCACGGCCGGGGCTTGCCGCCGTCCATGGATGCCGTGGTGGCTCGCGAGTTCGATGCCGTCGGGGCGGTGGGCGTTGCGGCCGGCGTCAGCATGTACCTCGTCGCGCCCACGCTGCTGGCCCACGCCAATGACGATCAGAAGCAGCGCCACCTGCGACCGATCCTGACGGGCGAGCACAAGTGGTGCCAGCTCTTCTCTGAGCCCACCAACGGCTCGGACCTGGCGGGACTGGTGACCCGGGCCGACCGTGACGGCGACGAGTGGATCGTCAACGGTCAGAAGGTGTGGAACTCGGGAGCGCACAAGGCCCGATTCGGCATCCTGATGGCGCGCACCAACTGGGATGTGCCCAAGCACCAGGGCATCTCGTACTTCCTGATCCCGATGGAACAGCCCGGCGTGGAGGTGCGCCCGCTGCGCCAGATGAACGGCCACGCCACGTTCAACGAGGTGTTCTTCGAAGATGCCCGGGTGCCCGGCAACGAGCTGGTCGGCAACCCCGGCGATGGCTGGCGCATTGGCCTCACCACGCTGACCCACGAGCGGGCCGCGGTGGCCACACGCCGCCCCCGCTACCCGGCCGACGGCGGCCCGACGGTCGAGCGGGCCAAGCAGGAGAGCGACGAGTACTTCGCCACCTACAAGTGGTATCCGCAGCGGGCCGGGCGGGCGAACCTGGTGGTCCCCGAAGCGCAGCGCACCGGTCGGGTCGCCGACCCTGTCGTCCGCCAGCAGATCGCCCGGGTCGAGACGCTGCGCCGCATCTCGTCGTGGACCACCCAGCGTGCCCGCGACGCACGTGCCGCCGGCAAGCCGCCCGGCCCCGAAGGCTCGCTCACCAAGCTGAACATGTCGGTCACCGCCCGGGCGTGCCACACGGCACACACGATGATCGCCGGATCGATGGGGATGCTGGTGGGCCCCGAGTCCAACGCCGACGGCATCGTGTCGGAGATCTTGATGTCCACGCCGGCTATGTCGATCGCCGGCGGCACCGATGAGATCCAGCGCAACATCATCGGCGAGCGGGTGCTGGGCCTGCCCAAAGAACCCGATGACGCCAAGGACCTCCCCTACAAAGACGCCCGCCGCAACTGACGCCCGCATCGCTGCAAGACTCCCAGACCCGCACTCGTCATTTGTCGCCATTATGTCGCAAAATTAAGTTCTCGAACCCATTTTGATCGGCCGAGATGCGTTATATGAGCTACAAATGCGTCAGTATGAAGTTCTCGAACCGTTAGCGCCGCACCATGACACGCAGACTCTCCACACCCTGGCCTACCGGGCAGCGCACCGTCTTCTTCGACGATGTGGCGTCGAGAAGCACTCTGGGACGGGCGATCGCTGCGGGTCGGATCCGTCGGCTGGCACCTCGGCTGTATTCATCAGACCTCGCCACCGAGCCTGCCGAAATCGTGATCGCCAATCGGTGGCCCATCTTGGGACGGCTGCTGCCTGGAGCAGTCATCGTCGATCGGTCCGCAGCCCGAGACGGCGCCGTCAGCGGAGGTCGCATTTTCGTCGCGGCCGAGACCGATCGGAAATCCATCCAGCTTCCCGGGATGGAAGTCCGGATTCGCCCTGGCGCGCCGCTCGACGAGCCGGTTCCCGATCCGCCGTGGGCCGGGGGGCTGCGGGTGTCGAGCGCTGCCCGGATCTTGGTGGACAACCTCGAAGTGAGCCGCGGCCGTGCCGGTCAGGTCTCGCGCACGCTGTCGCTCGCAGAACTCGAGGATTGGCTGACTGGCAAGGCCATCTCGTGGGGCTCTGAGCGCATGGTCCGGCTGCGAGATCAAGCGATGCAGCTCGCCGAGGTGCTCGGACACCCGGACCGAGCTGAGCAGATCGACCGGCTCTTTGCCCGGTTGAGCGGAGACGAGCCGGTGCGGCCCAGCAGCGGACAGCTGCTCCTCGCATTTATGGGCGGCAGAGCATGGGACGAGCGCAGGCTGGAGATGTTCAACCGGCTGGCGCAGCGACTGACCGACTACGAGGACGCTGATGTGCCCGACTGGTTGCCGGCTGGACCCGATGCTGAGGCGTTGCCATTCTTCGAGAGCTATTTCTCGAACTACATCGAGGGAACGGTGTTCTCGGTTGCCGAGGCGCGTCGCATCATCGATACTCAGCAGCCGCCGCCGACGCGTCCAGCAGACGGTCACGACATCTTGGGCACATACCGCTGTGTCGCGGACACTGTCGGCCGTCGGGCTACGGCGGCAACTGCAGACCGCTTCCTGGAGCTGCTGCGGGAACGCCACCGAATGATCATGGGCGGTCGTCCTGAACTGAGGCCCGGCGAGTGGAAGCTCGAGAACAACCGGGTCGGTGTGTTCGTGTTCGTCAAGCCGCAACTCGTGGAAGGCACGTTGCGCAGAGGATTCGAGTTGGCTGCCTCGGTCCCAGCCGGATTCCGCCGAGCGCTGTTCATGATGTTCCTGGTCGCCGAGACCCATCCCTTCGCTGACGGCAACGGTCGAGTGGCCCGGGTGATGATGAACGCTGAGATGTCGGCCGTCGATGCAGCGCGCATCATCATCCCTGCTGTCTACCGCAACGAGTACATCAGCAGCCTTCGGCGTACCTCGACGACACAAGCCGAGAATGTTGCTGCGCTGGCACGGGTGATGAGCTTCGCATGGCGATGGACGGCGGCGATGTCATGGCACGACGGTGCGACCGTTGACGGCCAACTGGAAGCGACCAACGCGCTGAGCGAGCCCGACGACGCTGCGGTTGGGGGGATCAAGCTGCGGCTGCCCTGAGGGCGAGGCCGCACGGCGGCGAGGGCTACACGTCGATCTTGTAGAGCCGAGCGGCGTTGTCTTGCAGGATCCGCTTCTGCACCGCGGGGTCGAGGCTGCCGATGGCGTCACGCACCCGCTCGACGCTCTTCGGGTACAGGCACGTCGGGTGGGGAATATCAGTCTCGAACATGATCTGGCTGGCACCGATGTGGTCGATGGCCGGCGCCAGCGTCTGCGACTCGAACCAGAAGCAGCCGTAGAACTGCCGCCGGAAGTACTCCGAGGGCTTCATCGACAGGTGCGCGAGATGCTCGGGGGCCGTCTCGCCGCACTGGTAGTCGAGCGCGTCCAGCAGGAACGGGATCCAGCCGATGCCGCTCTCCACCGACACGAAGTTCAGGTTGGGGTAGCGCTCGGGCACGTCGCTGACCAGCAGGTTCACCATCCAGCGAAGCTGGCCCAGGAAGATGGCCGCCCCGCCCAGCGAGATCTTCACATCGCCCGACCAGGTGTCATAGGGCACCTTGCCCGACCAGTCGATGTCGCCCTCCGAGGCCCCGATGTGGAAGTTGACCGGCATCTCCAGCGCCTCGCAGATCTCCCAGAACGGCCGCCAGTCGGGCTGGGCGAAGTTGGGCATGCCCGAGTCGTGCGGGTTGGAGCACATCACGATGCCCTTGGCGCCGTTGCGGTGCGCCCGGTCCACCTCGAGCACGCTGGCGTCGATGTCCCACCACGGCACCAGCGCCATCGGCAGGATGCGGCCGCCCGAGCGGGCCTGCAGGTCGGCCATCCAGTCGTTGTAGATCTCCACGCAGGCAATGCGCAGCGCCCGGTCTTCCACCTTGAGGAAGTTCTGGTTCCCGAAGCCGCCGACGTTGGGGTACACGATGCCGTGCGACACACCCATGGCGTCCATCAGCTCAAGGCGGGCGTCGCAGTCGTACGACGCGGCGTGCACCATCTCGATGTCGTGCTTGAGGAACTTCAGCCCCAGCATCTTCTCGCCGTCAGGCAAAATCGCCGACACCGCTGAGTCGCCCGCGATCGGGATGTCGCCGTTCACCACCCACTTGCGCTTGCCGTCGTGCTCGCGGATCTGCGGCACCAGGTCGCGGTACTTGGCGGGGGCCAGGCTGGTCCACAGGTCGTGCGGCTCGGTCCAGTGCGTGTCCGAGTCGACGATCTTGATGCCCGGAAAGAACTCAGTGATCGGCATGGCGACGTAACCCCCTCGGCGCCCACCGGCACCTCGGTCGAAATTATCACCGGACCCCGCCGGTGATCAGGGCTGGTACTGCCGGGGCGGGCAGCGCGACCGCGTCGACGGGGCCAGGTCGGAACGCGCCGTCTGCCAAGCGACCTGATCTGCGCGAAGCTCGCTCAGACACCGAGGAGGCGGACGATGCTGCGACTGACGTTCTTGCTGCGGCGCAAGAAGGGCATGAGCCGGGCCGAGATGCAGGACTACTGGCTGAACGTACACGGCCCGCTGGTGGTATCGCACTCGGCCACGGCCAAGTTCCTGCGCTACGTGCAGGTGCACACCACCGACGACGACCACAGCCGCCTGCCGGGCCGGCGCGGCCAGATGGAAGAGCCCTACGACGGGGTCGCCGAGGTCTGGTGGGAATCGAAGGAATCGATGCTGGCGGCCATGCGCACCGAGGAGGGGCGCGAGTTCGACCGGGTGCTGGTGGAGGACGAGCTGAACTTCGCCGACATCGAGAACTCATCGGCGTACTACTGCTACGAGTACCCCCAGGTGAACCCCACGCCGGAGAACATCGTGGCCACCGACCGCTCCAGCCTGGTCAAGCTGTACTTCAGCTTCCGCCACCTGCCGTCGCTGAGCATCGACGAGGCGCAGTGGTACTGGCGCACCCACCACGGTCCGGTCATCCGGCGCCAGGCCCAGTCGTCAGGCATCCTGCGCTACCAGCAGGTGCATGCCGACGAGCACTCCTTCACCGCGGCCGTCAACCGCTCGCGGGGCTCGAAGGTGGAGCCCTACACCGGTCACGCCGAGGTCTGGATGGACCGCAGCGCCATGGGCAACGCGATCCCCGAGAACCGGGCGGCGTCACGCCGGGCATATGAGGACGAAGCCAACTTCATCGACTTCGGCCGCTCGGTGATGTTCCTGGCCAAAGAGCACGTGATGGTCGACCACCGCTGAGCCCGTCTCAGGCGTGCTCTTGGCGGCGGACGACGAAGAACCACGTCAGCGCGAACGACAGCACCACCAGGATCACGCTCATCAGGCCGGCTTCGGCGATGAACGCGTCTTCGAATGAGCCGAAGATGCGGGTGGTCAGCGTGGAGAAGTCCAGCGGCGACACGAACAGGCTGATCGGCAGCTCCTTCATCACCGACAGCAGCACCAGGCCCCCGGCTGCGCCGAGCGCCGGCCCCATCACGGGCATGTCCACGGTGAAGAAGCGGCGCACCGGCCCGGCGCCGAGCAGCCGGGCGGAGTCGTGCAGGCGGTCGGGCACGCTGCGCACCGCCACCACGCTGATGCCCATGGCCAGCGACCCGAAACGCACGATGTAGGCGAAGATCAGCAGCACGGTGGTGTCGCCGAGCAGTTCCAGCACCACGTCGGTCCGCAGCACCCAGAAGCGAATCGACAACGCGATCAGCAGGCCGGGCAGCGCAAAGGTGCTGATGACCACGGCATGCGCGAGCGACCCGGTGCGGGACCGGTGCCGCCCCACCAGCATGGCGATGGGCAGCACCGCCGCCACGGAGATGGCAGCGGCCACAACGCTCACCCACACGGTGTTGACGGTGGCCTCGGCGATGCTGCCGTAGTCGACAGCCAGGGCGCGCTCGCCGGTCATCGAGCGCAGCACGCCCCGTTGCGCCCAGTCCACCAGCGCGATGAAGGGGGCGGCGACGCTTGCGAACACCGTCAGCCCGACGGCTGCGGTGGCAGCGGGCTTCCAACGGCCCAAGCGATAGTCGAGCGGCCGGTTCGAGCCCGGGCGAGCGCCGTCGGGCAGCCGGCGTGAGAACCAACGCTCAGCCAGCACCACTGCCGCTGCCAACACCAGCAGCATCAGGCTGAGCGCCAGCGCCACCGGCGGGTTGGCCAGGTGATTCGTAGCGATGGCACGGGTCAGCGTGTCGTAGCGCATGAGCTGCACGGCGCCGAAGTCGCTCAGCGTGTACAGGAACACCAGCAATGTGCCGGCCCCGATGGCGGTGCCCGCATGGGGCAGGCAGATGCGGCGGAACACGGCGAACGCGCTGTCGCCGAGCAGCCGTGCGCTCTCCTCGAGGCTGCCGGGAAGCTGCCGCAGCCGGGCGGCGACCGGCAGGTACACGTAGGGATAGGTCATCAGCACCAGCACGAGCCAGGCGCCGAAGAACCCGCGCAGTTCGGGCACCGTGGTGATGCCGATGTAGGCGAGCAGGTCGTTGGCCAGACCGCCGGGGTTGAGCGTGCGGATGAACGCGGCGGCGCCCACGAAGGTCGGGTACACGAGCGGCAGCGGCAGCAGCACCCGCCACAGCCGGCGCAGCGGCAGGTCGGTGCGGGCGGTGAGCCACGCCAGGCCGGTGCCCAGCACCAGCGCGCACGCCGAGACCGAGACAGCCAGCCGCAGCGAACGCCACAGCGGGCCCAGCGTGCGCGCGCTCCACAGCAGCCCGTCGGGGCCGGTGCCGTCTCGCAGCGCCCGGTACACCAGGTAGACGCCGGGGAACGCGAACAGGAACGCCAGCACCACGCCGGCGAGGCGCAGCGCCGGCGGTGCGGTGCTGCGGCCTCGCCGGGTGGCTGTGGTCATCTCAGCCACCTGATCGGGCCGGTGTCAGGACCGGTGTCACTCGTTCAGGATGCCGCTGGCCTCGATGATCTCGGTGGACCGGGCGAATCCCTCGCCGAGCGAGTCGAAGTCGATGCTCCCGATCTCGGGGCCGGCGAGCGCCGGCAGGACATCGGCCGGGGCGACTCCCGCCGCCAGCGGGTACTCGAGGGTCTCGCTGCTGAAGTACTGCTGCACGGGTGCGCTCAGCAGGTAGGCGATGAACTCGTTGGCGGCCTCGGCGTTCTCGCTGGCGGCCGTCACGGTGGCGGCGGTGATGATGAGCAGCGAGCCGATGTCCTCGCCTCCGAATTCCCAGTTCGCAGCGCGGTGACCGTCGCCGATGGCCTCGGCCACTTGGTACTGGTAGTAGTGATTCACGAGGCCCATGTCGATCTCGCCGCGGCCGGCAGCCTCCACGATGGACCGGTTGTTGGGGTAGTAGCGGGCGTCGTTGGCCACCATGCCGTCGAGCCATTGCGTGACGGCGTCGTCGCCGTGCTGGTGCCGGAAGACGGTGAACCAGTCCACGAAGGAGCCGTTGGTGGCGGGGATGGCCACCCGGCCGCGGTAGCGCTCGTCGGTGAGGTCGAACACCGACGACGGCAGCTCGTCGCCGGCGACGTTGTCGAGGTTGTAGACGAGCACCCGCTTGCGTCCGGTGAACCCGACCCAGCTGCGGGTGTCGGAACGGTTCTGGCTGTCGACGAGATCGGCGACGCCTGCGTCGACGGTGGCGAGCAGGCCCTTGTTCTCCAGGAAGCCGACCGGGCCCGGCGAACGCGACAGGAACACGTCGGCGCTGGTGCGGTCGCCTTCTTCGGCCAGCAGCAGCGCCAGATCGGTGGACGCGCCCCAGCGGACCGCCACATCGACGCCGGTCTCGCATTCGAAGGCGTCCAGGACGGGCTGGATCAGGTTCTCGGTGCGGCCGGAGTACACGGTGAGCTGCCGATCGTCGGCATCGGCGCACTCGCCGTCGTAGATCGCCGCCGCGGGGCCTTCCAGCGTGCGAGCCGACCCGCAGGCGCCGGCAAGCAGAACCACGCTGACAGCGAGCGCGACCGTGCCGGCCAGTCGCCGGCAGCGTTGCGGTGACCGGGGCGCGAGCGGAGTCAGCGGGGTGGAAGGGGATGGAGGCGTGAGCATGGCAGCGTACTATAGCCATAGTTCTCACACGATGTAAAGTTCACCTAACGAGCAATGTCGAGCCGCCTGTTCGGCCAGCACTGCCACCAGCCAAGAATCGGCTTGTGTAGTGTGGAGGCGTGGCCCTAGGGTCACTGGTGGACCTAGACGGAATCGAACCGTCCGAGGCGGGGCTATCAAACCAGCTCGGCGCACCAGCGCTAGGCCCTTGAGAGCCGCACCCTGCGGGGTGCGGCTCTCAGTACCTTTGCAGGCCGAACGTCGTTGACTCTCGTTATTTTCTGATCAGGTGAAGCGCAGCGGATCGGCGGCGCTCCAGTTGACCGGCTGCTCGTCCAGGTTGAGCGCTAGCTGATGCCAGACCAGCTCCACCGGCGGGGGGCCCACCGGGTCGGTTTCGCCGCCGCCGGCAGCGTTCACCATCAGCTCGAACATTGCGCCGTCGGTCTCGTCAGTCGGGCGGGCCAGCAGCGCCATGAACGCCTCGGCCATCTCGCAGGGTTCCAGCATCCGCGGCTGCCAGCGTCCGAAGACCCGCTCGTTGCCGGCGTACTCGTTGGTCATGCCCGTGCGCACGAACGGCAGCAGCAGCGTGAAGCAGCTCACCAGGTCGGCACTGCGGCCCAGGTTCACCTTCAGCACCTTGGGCAGCTGGAGCACGGCCCAGTTGCTCAGCGCGTAGCCAGGCACCGCCGGTCCAGGGTCGACGGCCTGCCGTGACGACACGTACACGATCTGCGCCTGCTCGCCGGCATGCACCGCCTCGCCCGCCCACAGGTGGGTCGATGCCAGGAAGCCGTCGACCTTGGTGTCGAGCACCAGCCGCGACTGCTCCAGATTGTCGATGAAGTGCTGGCGCACCCGGGCCCGCCGCAGCGATGACGACTCGCCCTCGACTGGGCGCAGCGTGCGGCCGAGGTTGTAGCCGGATTCGGTGAGGCCGGAGTTGCAGATGACCAGGTTCGGCGGCAGGCCGCCCATCTGGTCGATGACGTAGCTGCGGATGGCCCACAGGTCTCGCAGGTTGGTGACATCGGCCTGCACGGGGAAGGCGTGCACGCCCTCGTCACGCAGGCGGTCCACCAGATCGAACCCGTCCTCATAGCTGCGGTGGAAGTGAATGCCAACGCTCTCAGCACCATTGAGACCGGCGCTGAGCGCCATCGCCTGGCCGATGCCGCCGTCCTTGCCGGCACCGGTGATGAGCACGCGCTTGCCTTCTACTCCGACCCGCAGCGCATCGAAGCGAAACCTGTCGGTCGGCGCGGTGTAGGTCATGGCGTCGCTCCTCGTTGAGCTACGGGCTGAGTTGCCAGTTGAGCCACCGGCCATCCGGCCGGGGCAGACCGCGAGTCTGCCCCATGCACGGAGCGCTCAGAACGCCTCCGGGCTCAGCGGCCGGTCCACACAGGATCGCGCTTCTCGACGAAGGCCCGTGGCCCCTCCAGGAAATCCTCGGTTCCCAGGATGTTGCGGAAGTGATCCTTGGTGATCTCCCAGCCGTCGTCCTCGGAGCGGGCGTGGCTCTCGAGCACCACGGCACGGCTCTCGCGCACGGCCTTGGGGGCGTTCGCGATGATCCGATCTGCCAGCGCCATGGCGGCGGGCACCACCTCGCCTTCGGCGGCCATCTCGTTGACCAGCCCGAGCTGGTAGGCGCGCTCGGCCGAGATCGGGTCGCCGGTCATGGCCAGTTCCAGCGCCACGTTGCGGCCCACCACCTGCGGCAGGCGGAACAGCCCGCCGGCGGCGGCCACCAGCGACCGCTTGACTTCGGGAATGCCGAAGCGGGCCCTCGGCGAGGCCACCACCAGGTCGCAGGACAGCACGATCTCGAGGCCGCCGGCCAGTGCGGCCCCGTCCACCGCTGCGATCAGCGGCTTGGTGCGGGGGTAGCGGGCCAGCCCGGCGAAGCCGCCCTTGTCGGTCTCGATGGGCTTCTTTGCCGCCACCGACTTCAGGTCGGCCCCGGCGCTGAACACCGTGCCGGTGCCGGCCAGGATGCCGACCCACACCTCGGGATCGGCTTCGAAGGTGTCGAGATGGGCTTCCATCTGCGATGACACCTCGTGGCTGATGGCATTGCGGGCTTCGGGCCGGTTCAGCGTGAAGATCGCCACCCGCCCCTGGACTTCGTAATCAACGACCATCGCGTCAATCTAAGAGGCTGAGCCGCGAAGCGGCGAAGCCGTGGCCCGAGCGGCCCGTGAGCGCAGCGAACAAGAGCGGGAAATAACGGCTGTGGACGACCCCGCTCAGCGGCGGATGTCGGGGGCGCCGAGGCGGGCGGCGTCGGCGGTCTGGTCGTCGGGTCGGGTCTGGCTGTCGCGCTCGGCCTCCACCCGTGCTCGGTAGTGCCACACCTCGCGCTCGACGGTCTCGGGCGACCAGCCGAGCTCGGCGCCCATCAATTCGGCCGTGTCCTGCGCGACGTCGACGCCTCGGTCCCAGGACTCCACCGACAGCCGTGTCCGCCGGGTCAGCACGTCGTCGAGATGCAGAGCGCCTTCATGGCGGACGGCGTGGACAACCTCCGCACGCAGGTACGGCAGCCCCTCGGCCAGCGGCTGGCCCAGGTCGGGCTGGTCGGCGATCAGCTCGATCACCTCGTCGATCCGGTCGCCGTGACGGTCCAGCAGATGGGCCGAAGCGGCGCGGCTCAGCCCCACCCGGGCACCGAGCTCGTCGTGACGTCGTCGCCGCTGCTCATAGCCCTCGGCACCCACGAGCGGCGTGACCAGCGTGGCCGATCTTCGGGCGGCCGCGTCACGGCGGCGCCGGGGAAGCTTCGGCGCCGTGCCGCCTCGGGCCGCCCACACCTCGCCCAGCGCCATCTCGACGGTGTCGGCCGCCATCACGCGGTAGGTCGTGTACTTGCCGCCCGCCACCGAGATCAGACCCGGCGCCACCCGGGCGACGGTGTGCTCGCGGCTCAGCTTGGCGGACTGCTCAGCCGAATCCGGGGCGTCGCCGGCCACCAACGGGCGCAGGCCGGCATAGACGCCGCAGATGTCGTCGCGGCTGATCGGGCGGGCCAGCACGCCGTTGAGACGCTCGAGCAGCAGGTCGATGTCGGCGCTGCTCGCAGCGGGATGGGCGTAGTCGAGATCCCAGTCGCTGTCGGTGGTTCCGATGATCCAGCGCTCGCCCCAGGGCACCACGAACAGCACGCTGGGCGGCGTGGGCACGATCAGGCCGCACTGCAGGTCGATGCGATCCCGCGGCACCAGCAGGTGAATCCCCTTCGACGCCCGGATGCGGGTGCGGGGCCCGCCGGGAGGTCCCGCGCCCCGGTCGGCGAGCTGCTCGATCTGGCTAGTCCACACGCCGGTGGCGTTGATCACTGCGTCGGCGTCCAGCTTGAACGTGCGACCGGTCTCGCCGCAGTGGGCGATGACCCCCCGGACCGCGCCGTCGGCAACCACCAGCTCCTGCACGCGGGTGGAGGTGAGGATGCGTGCGCCATGGGCGGCGGCCGTGCGGGCGATGGCCACCACCAGCCGTGCGTCGTCGGTCTGGCCGTCCCAATAGGTGATGGCGCCCCGCACGACGCCAGCATCGAGGCCAGGAGCCAGGCGCCGGGTGCCGCGAGCGCCGTGATGCCGGTGCGAGCCGTGCGCGTGGCGCCCCCGACCGGCCATCGCGCTGTAGAGCGCGATGCCCAGCCCGGTGCGCAGCCGTTCGCGCCAGCCCCGCCGGATGGGGTACAGGAACTGGACGGGGCGCACCAGGTGCGGTGCCAGCCGGCCCAGCAGCAGGCGGCGTTCGGTGAGCGACTCGGACACCAGGCCGAATTCGAGGCGCTGCAGGTAGCGCAGACCCCCGTGGATCAGCTTCGACGAACGGCTCGAGGTGCCCGATGCCAGGTCGCGCTGCTCGAGCAGCGCCACGCTGTGACCCCGCAGCGCCAGGTCCAGCGCGCAGCCGGCTCCGGTGACCCCGCCGCCGATGACCACCACGTCGACGCGGCCATCACCCTGACCGCCGCTCAGCTCGTCGAGCCATGCGGCGCGCTGTGCCGGCCCCAGCCGGCTGTCGCCGGGATCGTCGGATTCTGACGCACCATCGCCGTTCGCGGCAGGCTCGTTCACTGCTCAGCCACTCTGTGATCGGCCCAATGTGTTCAGGCGAACTCGTGGGGCAGGTGGCGGCGGGTCGCCCATCCGAACATGTTCCAGCCGAAGTCGCCCTCGGTCAGGTCGCGCTGCGCGTCGCGCGCATCCTCGGCAGAGATCGGGATGGCGTCCCGGGCCTTCATCTGCACCTCGGCCACGCGCTCAGCGAGCACGAACCAGCCCACCGCGTCGGCCGGGCTCGCGCCGACCGTCAGCAGCCCGTGATTCGCCAGGATCACCAAGCGGCAGTCGCCCAGCGCCGCAGCGATGCGCTTGCCGCCGTCGGTCGAGCGGACCTGCACCTCGCCGTCGTCGAAGAGGGCGTGGTCCTCGAAGAAACAGGTCGCTTCCTGGTTGATGGGCTCGACCATGCGGCGCTCGGCCGAGAACGGCGTGCCCCACTGGGTATGGGTGTGGGCGGCAGCGCCGATGTCGGGACGGGCCTCGTGAATGGGGTGATGAATGGTGTAGGCGCTGTGGTTGATGGGTGCCGGCCCGCCGTCCTGATCGGTGGCCGTGCCGTCGGGCGCCACCAGCACCAGATCGTCGACGCTCGCTCGCTCGAAGGGCACCCCGTACCGCAGCAGCCACATGTGGTCGGTGCGCAGCGGGTCGCGGCAAGTGATGTGGCCGTCGCCCAGCTCGCCCCAGCGGAGCGTTCCGAACAGGCGGTAAGCCTGGGCCAGGTCGGCCAGCAGGCGGGAGCGCTCGGCGTGCGGATCGGCCTGGAACGGCTCGGCGGTTTCCGCGGCAAGGTCGCGAGTATTCACGCCGCGAATTCTGCCACGCCCACCTGACAGGGCACGTCCGCAACCGCTTGCGGGGTAGTCTCGGCCGATCGGGCTCGCTCGCCCGAACTTGGGGGTCTCATGGCAACCGTCACCCTCGACCGGCTGACGAAGCAGTACCCGAACGGCTTCGTCGCCGTCACCGATCTGAACATCGACATCGCCGACGGCGAGTTCCTGGTGCTTGTCGGGCCGTCGGGCTGCGGCAAGTCCACGGCGCTGCGGATGGTGGCGGGCCTCGAAGAGATCAGCGACGGAGATCTGCTGATCGGCGACGAGCGCATGAACGACGTGGAGCCCAAGGACCGCAACATCGCCATGGTGTTCCAGAGCTATGCGCTGTACCCCCACCTGGACGTGGCCCGCAACATCGGCTTCCCCCTGAAGCTTGCAGGCGTCCCCAAGGCGGAGGTCACCGAGCGGGTGCGCACTGCCGCGCGCCTGCTGGAGCTGGAACCGCTGCTCGGCAACAAGCCGGCGCAGCTCTCGGGCGGCCAGCGCCAGCGTGTGGCGATGGGCCGGGCCATCGTGCGTGACCCGGCGGTGTTCCTGATGGACGAGCCGCTGTCGAACCTGGACGCCAAGCTGCGGGTGCAGATGCGGGCCGAGATCACGGCGCTGCAGCACCGGCTGGGCGCCACCACCATCTACGTCACCCACGACCAGGTCGAGGCCATGACCATGGGCGATCGTGTGGCGGTGCTCAAGGACGGTCTGCTGCAGCAGGTGGACGACCCGACCGACCTGTACGAGCGGCCCGACAACCTGTTCGTGGCCGGCTTCATCGGCGCGCCTGCGATGAACCTGCGCATGGCCCGGCTCAGCTCGGGCCCCGGCTCACCTGACAGCGGCGACGGCTGGCAGCTGCAGCTCGGCTCGCAGGTGCTGGACCTGCCCGGCCGGGTGCTCGACGCGAGGCCGGCGCTGGGCGCCTACGACGGCGCGGACGTGGTGGTCGGCATCCGGCCCGAGGCGTTCGAAGATGCCTCCGTGTCGACCGGCGACGACGCTGGGCCGCGCCTGGCGGCGACGGTGTCGCTGACCGAAGCGCTGGGCTCGGACCTGCTGCTGCACTTCCCGCTCGACGCGCCCTCGGTGGAGGCGGGCGATCCCGACGCTCTGGAGGGCATCGAGGACCGCATGGTCATCGCCCGGGTGCATCCCCGCAGCACTGCCCGCCCCGGCTCGACCGTCGAGCTCACCGTGGACGTGGACGGCCTGCACTTCTTCGATCCCCAGACTGAAGCCGCCATCCGCTCCTGAGCCGCCTCCGCCGCTATGGCATCTGCGTCATCCAGCGAGCGACCAGCGACTAGGGACTCCAGAGGGGTTGGTGTGGGATCGATGAGAGCACCAGTTGGCCGAACAGGTCGCATTCGGCGACGTGCGGGTAGCCGGACAGGATGAACGCGTCGATGCCCACCTTGCGGTAGGCGTCGAGCTTGGCGGCGACTTCGTCGGGGTCGCCCACGATGGCTGCCCCGGCGCCGCTGCGGGCTCGGCCGATGCCGGTCCACAGTCCGTCCTCGGCGAAGCCGTCGTCGTCGGCGCTGTCGCGTAGCTGGGCTTGGCGCTGCACGCCGACGGAGGCCGAGTCGAGCGCCCGCCCCCGGATGGCCGCCCCCGTGCCGTCGTCGAGCTGGCTGACCAGCCGGCGGGTGGCATCCATGGCTTCAGCGTTCGTGGGGCGCACGATCACGTGAGACCGCAGGCCGAACTTCAGCTCACGCCCCACCGCACTCGCCCGGTCGCGCATCTCGCTGACCGTTGCTGCAACGCCGGCAACGGTGTCGGGCCAGGTCAGGAACACATCGGCGGCGACCGCAGCGGTGTGCTTGGCGTCGTCGGAGAAGCCTCCGAAATAGAACGGCGGGCAGCGGCCGCTGACCGTGCCGACGCGGGGCGGATCGAGTTGCACCGAGACGAACTCGCCGTCGACGTCCACCGGCTGGCCGTCGAGCAACCTGCGCAGCACCCCCATGTACTCCCGGGTGCGCTGGTAGCGAGGGCCTGAGGGCAGGGGCGCGCCGGGCAGGTCGCTGGAGATGATGTTGATGGTGAGCCGCCCGCCGGCCATCTGGTCGATGGATGCGAGCTGGCGTGCGAGCTGGGGCGGCCACAGCTCTCCCATGCGCACCGCCAGCAGCAGATTGATGCGCTGGGTGCACGTGGCGATGCCTGCGGCGAACGCCGTGGCGTCGATGCCCAGCGTGTAGCCCGACGGCAGCAGCACGTTGTCGAAGCCATTGCGCTCTGCGGTGGTGACGATGTCCGCGCAGTGCTCCCATGAGCTCGCCAGAGCCGGATCGGGCACGCCCAAGAACTCGTAGTCGTCATCGCACAGCGCCGAGAACCAGGCGATCTCCGGCGGGGCCGTGCTCATGGCCGCGGCTCCGCAAGCTGCGCTGCGGTCACTGGCCCAGCTCCGCAGGGGTGAGCAGCTCGCTCATGTCCACCGGCCTGCCCTCGTCGATCGAGATGTGCGCGGCCCGGCCGATGGTCACCGACCACAGCCCGTCGGCCAGCGTGCACTCCGCCGGGCTCGACGTGAGCACAGCGTCGCGGAAGCGCTCCAGCTCGACGTACGACGAGCCGTGGTGATGCCCGACCACCGGCGCGGTGCTGGTGATCTGCTGCTCGGTGACGTTGCCGATCCAGTCGCGCCCGCGCACGCCCACCCGCAGCACATCGTCGGGGATGAGCGCCTCGAGCTTGCCGCTCTCGCCTACCACCGACAGCTCTTCCTGGTTGCGGGTGGCGTCGGCGAACATGCACAGGTCCAGCAGCGCCCGCGCACCGGAGGCGAAGTCGACGATCACGAAGGCGTTGTCCAAGATGTCGGGCGTCTCGCCGCCGTAGCGCTCGTCGAGGTGGTTCAGACTCTGCGCGCCCGACGCCATGACGCGCACCGGCTCGTCGCCCACGATCAGCCGCATGAGGTCGAAGAAGTGGCAGCACTTCTCCACCAGCGTCCCGCCGGTGTTGCGATTGAACCGGTTCCAGTCGCGCACCTTCGGCTGGAAGGGGAAGCGGTGCTCTCGGATGGACACCATCGCGATGCGGCCCACGGCGCCGGCGTGCGCCTGTTCGATCAGCGCAGCCACCGGCGCCATGTAGCGATACTCCAGCCCCACCCACACCAGCGGCGCGTCGGGCCCGAGCGCCCCGACGCCGTCGATGATGCGGCGGCAGTCGTCCAGCGTGGTGGCCAGCGGCTTCTCGACGAGTTGGGGCACACCGGACGCAGCCACGTCCAGGACGATGTCGGTGTGCAGGTGGTTCGGCGTTGCCACCACCATGGCATCGCACAGCCCTGCGTCGAGGAGCTGCCGGTGGTCGTCGAAGCACGGCACCGAGTCGAGCCCGCTGCAGGACAGCTCGTGCTGGGCCGCCTTCAGCGACGGCTCCCAGGTGTCGCACAACGCCGCGACCTCGGCGCCGTCGAGCGCGATCACGTTGGCGAGGTGCTCGACGCCCATCATCCCGGTGCCGATGACGCCGAATCGCGTCGAGCGGCCGACGTGCGACGTGCGCTCGCTCACAGCGGCGGCCCCTGCACGCCGCAGCGCACGGGCCGACCGATCGCCGGCGCGCAGCCGGTCACGGCAGCGGCTGCCCTTCGGAGGCCTCGACGATGTCGTACACGTCGTTGCGGTCGAGCTGCACGCGCAGCGCTGCCTGCAGCGATTCGAGCCGTTCGGGCTGCTGGGTGCCGACGATGGCGACCGGTGCGGTGGGATGCGCCAGCACGAAGGCCACGCACACCGCGGCGCGGTCGACCTGTTCCCGCTCCGCCAGCCGGTCCAGCGTGGCCAGCAGTTCGGGCCGCACGCTGGGTTCCCCGTCCCCCTGTGCCATGGGTCGCCCGCCCGCCAGCGGGCTCTGTGCCATGAGTCGCCCGCCTGCCAGCGGGCTCCATGCCAGCGGCACCATGCCGGTCTCGGCGCACAGATCGAATGTGCCGTCGCGCAGCGGGTCCAGGCAGGCGGCCGAGTACTCGGGCTGGGTGCTCACCAGCGGCGCGTCGAGATGCGCGGCCAGCGCCCGGGTCTGGGCGGGCGTGTAGTTGGAGACGCCGACGGCACCCACCAGCCCGTCAGCCACCAGCGTGTCGAGGGTGTCCGCCAGCTCGGCCGGGTGGGTGAACATGTCCGGCCGGTGCACTTGGTACAGATCGATGCGGTCGGTTTCCAGCCGCGCCAGCGAGGCTTCGCACGCCGACCGCATGGCGGCAGCGCCCGAGTCATAGGGCACCGGCGGCACGATGCCGCCCTTGGTGGCCAGCACCATGCGGTCACGCAGGTCCGGCCGGGCTTCCAGCACGGCGCCCAGCCGTTCTTCGCAGCTACCGAAGCCGGTGCCGCCCCAGTCCAGGCCGTACACGTCGGCGATGTCCACCAGGTTCATGCCCAGATCCAGACCGGCCTCGATCAGCGCAGCGTTGGCGCCCGCGTCGGTGCCGGTGAAGCGCCACAGCCCCAGCGCCAGCGGTCCGACCTCGACGCCGCCCGGCCCGAGGCGCCGCGGCTCAGTTCGCACCAGGTTCGATGTTGTTCCCACGGCGACTCAGGATTTCACAGAACCGGCCAGCAGCCCGCGCACGAAGAACCGCTGCAGGAAGAAGAACACCAGCATCGGCACGCCTGCCTGCACGAAGGCGCCCGCTGACAGCAGGTGTTCCCGCAGGCCGAACTCGCCGGCCATCGAGGCGATCTTGATGGTGGCGGGGTAGTTCTCGCCTGCCGCGCCGAGCATGGTCAGAGCGATCAGGTAGTCGTTCCAGGTCCACAGGAACTGGAAGATGGCGAAGGCCGCCAAGGCGGGAACCGACAGCGGCACGACGATGCGCCAGAAGATGGTGAAGTGGTCGGCGCCGTCGATGCGGGCTGCCTCGAACAGCTCGCCGGGCAGTGTCGAGATGTAGTTGTGCAGCAGGAAGATGGCGAACGGCAAGGCGAAGGCCGTATGGGTCAGCCAGACCGCCGTCGCGGTGCCGGCGAGGCTGAAGTCGGGGAACAGCGTGACGACGATCTCGGTGCCGGGAAGGGTCCAGTGCGCACCGCCGGCGAACATCTGCAGCAGCGGCAGCAAGGCGACCTGGTTGGGCAGGGCCAGCAGCGAGACGGTGCCGATGAACAGCCACTCGCGTCCCCGGAACGGGATCCACGCGAACGCGTACGCCGCCAGGGCGGCGATGGCGATCGGGATGATCGTCGCCGGGATGGCGATGGCGAACGAATTGAGCAGCGCCTGCCACAGCCCACCGGTCTGCTCACCCGACGACAGCACATCGGTGTAGTTCTCCAGCGTCCAGTTCCCCTCGGTGAACGACGTCCACCAGCCCGAGGCGCGCTGATCGTCGCGATGCCGGAACGAGTTGAGAAACAGGCTGCCGGTGGGCACGCTCCAGACGATCACCATCAGCCACAGCACCCACGCCGGTATCGAACGCAGGAAGCGGTACACCGCCCGGCCGACGCGGTCAGGGCCGCGCCGCCCGTGCTGTGCAGAACCCCTGCCGGCCGGCCCGGCCGCCTCTGCGGCCGCTGAGGTCTGGGTAGTGCTACTCACCGCGCTGCATCCGTCTGATGTTGAGGCCCATGACGGGAACCACGCCCAGGAACAGCACCACCGCCAAGGCCGAACCCAGCCCCAGGTTGAACTCGGTGAAGCTGCGCTGCCACATCTCGTTGGCGATGACCTGCGTGCCGAAGTTGCCGTTGGTCATCACTCGCACGATGTCGAACACCTTCATGACCAGCACGATCATGGCGGTCATGACCACCGTGATGGTGGGCACGATGGTGGGCAGCGTCACCTGGAAGAACACTTGGCGCTCGTCGGCGCCGTCCACCCGGGCAGCCTCGATGAGGTCGGCGGGCACGGCCTTGATTGCCGCCGACAGGATGACCATGGCGAACCCCGTCTGGATCCAGATGAGCACCACCATCAACCACACGTTGTTGAAGGGCGATTCCTGGACGAACAGGATGGTCCCAGCGATGGGCTCGTCGTTGGGACCGGCCACCGAGCCGCCCACGCCGGGGCCCAGGAAGCGGTAGATCAGCCACAGCAGCGGGATGGCTGCGACCGCCGATCCCACAGCGATCGCCGACTGCTGCCGCCGCACGCCGAACGCGCACAGCGCGGTGAGCACGACAGTGACGGCCGCCAGCACGGCGACGGCGATCCACGCGCCGCCGCTCGATGGGCGCAGCGTGCCCAGCCAGACCCAGATGGCGTTCAGCAACCCGGTCTGAGACTTCTGCGGCGGCCGGGCGATGTACATGAAGCGCCAGATGATCCCCGCGCCGACGAAGGAGATGGCCATCGGCAGGAAGATGAGGCTCTTGGCGAACGACTCGCGCTTGGTGCGATCGGCGATCACTGCGGCGAGCAGGCCCAGCGCCGTGGACAGGAAGGTGACGGCCACGACCCACCAGAGGTTGTTCATGACCGTGCCGCGCAAGTTGGCGAACACGGCGAAGCTCAGCAGCAGGCCGCCGCCGAGCCCGATCCCGACGGTGCCGGCCGAGATGTCGGCCCGGACGCCGCGACTGCGGCCCCGACTCAGCGCGATGAGGGTTGCGATGGCGAACAGGATGAGGCTGCCCCAGAACAGCTGGCTGCCGAAGATGCCCGCCCAGCCCGACAGATCCACGCTCTGTGCATTGGTGAAGATCTCGCCGTAGTTGGCGAGCCCGCGGAAGCTCTCGCCCCCCTTGTCATACAGCGACAGGTAGATCGTGCGCAGCAGCGGGACGATCAGTCCCAGCGCCACGAACAGCATGGCCGGTCCCACGAACGTGAGCGCTCGCAGCCGGCTCTGCACGGCGGATGTACGGCTTGCCGACAGCGGCCGCAAGACACCGACACCTGTGCCGGCAAGTCCGAACGCGGCAGCTCCGATGACGATCCACGCGAGGGTCGGGTTGATCCACGCGAATGATGGACCCTCCAGCAGCGGCGTGCATTCGGCGTTGCGGGAACCCTCGACTTCGACGCATCTGCGAAGCCCTGATGCCACCGCACCTGCGGCTGCACCGACGAGCACACCGGCGACCGCGGACACCACGGCCCAGCGGCGCTCGACCAGCCCGAACAGCCGGTGGGTGCCCCAGAACACGGCGGCGCTGGCACCCACCGAGATCACGATGCCCAGAAGGGCTCCCCACAGCGCCGCCATCGCCGCAGTCTTACAGGCGACCGGCCGGCGGGGAGAACCGTGATCCGGCGCAGTGCCCCGCGGAGTTCAACTGAAGTGCGTACGCGCCGGAGGCCGGCCCACATCGGCGGGCCGGCCTCCGTTCACGCATGTTGTTTCCCAGCCGTCGGGGAACGACTGCCGCCGCTTACTGCGGCCAGCTGTCGTCGATGGCCTGCGTTGCCTCGGCGATGCTCTTGTCGCCGTTGACGACCGCGGTGCCTTCGGTCCAGAAGGTGCCGGCGCCCACCTCGGCAGGCATCAGGTCTGAACCGTCGAAGCGCACGACATCGGCGTTCTGCAGGATGTCGAGGAACGACTGCTCCAGCGGCTGGTACACGCTCGGGTCCTGCTGTGTCGCTGCCGACAGGAAGCCGGACAGGCCGCCGCCCTTGCGCTCGGTCTGTGCCCGCTGGCGAACCTCGGCGTACTCAGAGCTGGCGAAGTACTTCATGACTTCCCACACCTCGGGAGCGTCGCGGAAGGCGCCCACCAGGGTGCCGGCGCCCAGCACAGGCTGGTCGCCCTTGACCGACGGGAAGTAGAAGGTGTCCACGGCATCTGCCGAGCCGTCGGCGAATGCGGTGCCCTCCGGGATGAACGCCGCGTAGAACGACGCCTGGCGGTGCATCATGCAGTCGTTGTCGACCAGCGGCTGGCCGTTGTCGCCGAACGGGGTGGCGGCGATGGAGCCGCCCGCGGCGAACACCATGCCCGGCGTGTTCCACAGGTCGAGCACCTCGGTGAACACCCCGCTCACCTCGTCGCTGGAGAAGGCCAGCTCGCCGGCGACCCACGCGTCGTAGTCCTCAGGCGTGTGGAAGCGCAGCATCAGGTCTTCGACCCAGTCGGTGAAGGTCCAGCCGGTGGCCGGGCCGCTCTCGATGCCGATGCAGAACGGGGTGTCGCCGTTGGCGATCATCTCGGCCGACAGCGCCTTCAGCTCGTCCCAGGTGCCGGGCACCGAGTAGCCCTTCGACTCGAACAGCGCCGGCTTGTACCACACCAGCGACTTCAGGTCCGACTTGTTCGGAATGCCGTACTGGGTTCCGTCGACCTCGCCGAACGCGGTCCACGCGGGCGTCCAGTGCTCGTTCATCGCAGCCATGACATCGTCGGGCAGTGCGATGAGGTGGCCGTCGCGTGCGAAGTCGGCCAGCTTGCCCGGCTGCGGGAACACGAAGATGTCCGGCGGGTTGCCGCCGGCTGCTTGGGCATTGATCTGGTCCGCGGCGTCGCGGGCACCCGTGTAGCTGATCTCGATGCCGGTCTGGGCAGAGAAGTGGTCGAGCGCATCTCGCAGCGCGCCGGCCTCCTCGTCGCTGGACTCGGGGCCGAAGACCGTGACCTTTGTGCCGGCGAGCGGGTTGGCCTCAGTGGTGGCAGGGGCCGCGGCGGTCGTCGCCGCAGCTGCCGCTGCAGTCGTCGCTGCGGGCTCGTCGGCATCGCCGTCGTCATCGCTCGCGCATGCTGCTGCGATAAGCCCGAAGGCCAATGCGATGGCCCAGAGACGCGCCCAGCGAAGCCGGGTGCGTCTGTTGCTGTGATCTTTCATGGTGTCCCTCCCTGTGGACCGCAAGACGATGCGTCCGTGCGGGTTGCAAGCGCTTGCAGACGACGTTGCCGAAGCCTAGCCGACCGTCAAATGGGTGTGCCCACCCTGGATTCCGCAGCATCGGCTGACCTGCTGCTTCGATGCGCTGCACGACGCGTGGTTGGGTCCGCAGCGCATAGGCATCGAGCTCAGCTTCGGGGCGACCCCACGGAGTCACGGACGACCAGTTCGGTGTCGAGCTGGATGTGCTGGGGCGGCGATGCGGCAGATCCGAGCGCCCGCAGCACAAGCTCGGCGGCTGCCACGCCTTGGTCGGCAACGTGCTGACGCACGGTGGTCAAGCCCACGAGCCGGCTCTGGTCATGGTCGTCGACGCCGACAAGCGACAGGTCGTCACCTATGCGAAGACCCAGATCGCGCGCCGCGAGCATGACGCCGAACGCCTGCTCGTCGCACATGGCAAAGATGGCACTCGGCCGCTCTGGGGTGCCGAGCAGCACGTGGGCCGCCCGGCAGGCCTCGGCCCAGCTATTGCTCGTCGAGACGGTCAACGCCGGATCCGGCGTCAGCCCCGCTGTGCTGTGAGCCTGCCTGTAGCCCTCGGCCCGTTGGCTGGGAATCGAGAAGTTGAGCGCATCTCCGCTGCGCAGACTGAGCAGTCCGATGCGCCGGTGACCGTGATCGAGCAGGACGTCGGTGGCGGTCTGTCCGACAGCCACGTTGTCGACCGTCACCGAGCTGAGCGCCGATGTCCGGAAGCCGACGCTGACGGCGCGACCACCTTGCGCGACGAAGGCGCGCGCATCTCGCTCATTCACTGCGATGTCGATCAGCACCACCGCGTCGCTGCGACCTGATCCCACCCCGTTCAGCTCGATGAAGCGCCGACGCTCCTCGGAGTTTGCAACGCCCGACAGCAGCAGGTCGTAGCCCGCGGCGGTCGTCTCGCGGCCCAAGGCACCCACGATGGTCGCGTTGAACCAGGCGGCCGAATCGGGCACGGCAGCAGCAATCGTGTTGGTCGTCCCCGCAGCCAGCCGGGCCGCCGGCAAGTTGGGCCGGTAGTCGAGCTCAGCGACGGCCGTGAGCACACGCTGCCGTGTGGCCGAGGCGACGTGCGGCAACCCCCGCAGTGCCCGGCTGACCGTCGCGGTGGACACTCCCGCGGCTCGGGCGACGTCGCCGATCC
Source organism: Acidimicrobiales bacterium (assembly GCA_965116715.1). Lineage (GTDB taxonomy): Bacteria > Actinomycetota > Acidimicrobiia > Acidimicrobiales > Poriferisodalaceae > Poriferisodalis. Next base: position 1,769,318 of record OZ220724.1, on the reverse strand, counting down.
GAACCATCGAGTTGGTCACTCCTGCCACACCACTGCACTCGCTGGCGCCACCAAGTAGGTCCCGTTCGACTGGTTCGACCGGCTGGTGCTGCTGGGGCCGGCTGCGCCGTCATGGGGGTGGGGGCAAGCAGCTGCCGAGTCGTAGAGCACGGTGGCGGCAGGCGGGATCTGCACCTCGTGGGAGGTCTCGCCGACGCTGGCTGCGACACCGATGCGGCCTCGGCGGTAGGAGATGACCGGGCCACGTCCGGTGTCGGTCCACTCCACTGCCCCGTTGCCGCCCGCGGGCCCGTCCAACAGTGCTGGGCGCGCCCGGTGCTGGGTGTCCAGCAGCGCCCGGTAGGCCCCCAGCCACGACCGCTCGTCGTTTGACTGGGCGGCGACCGTTTCGCCCACCCGACGCTCGGCAGAGCGCAGCCACGGCTCGGCGGCCGAGAAACCGTTGTGCAGACCCGCGCCCCAGGGCATCGGTGTGCGACAGCCGTCCCGACCGGCGCTCACGTCGCCGTCGGGGCCGACGGGGTCCAGCTTGTCCTCAGCCGCCACCTCGCCGTCGACCAGCCCCAGTTCTTCGCCCTGGTACAGCACCAAGGTTCCGGGCAAGAACGCGGCCAGCACGTTGAAGGCGAGCGTGCGCGCCGCGCCCCAATGCTGCGAAGTTCCTCCGGTGCCCTCAGCTTCGGAGACAGGCGCAAAGCGAGTCGGCGCCCGGGGCATGTCGTGGCTGCTCATCGCCCACACCAGCCGGTCGGCCAGGGCGCTCGAGGGGCCGCGGAGCGTTCTGCGGATCTCGCCGGCATCCCAATCAATGTGCATCGGCGCGAACCAGTAGCCGCCGTGCATGCCGTCGGGTGGCAACAGATCGTCCATGCCCCGAGGATCGAGGTGGTACGTCTCGCCGTGCAGGAACGCCCCGTATTCGTCGCAGATCTTGCGCCAGCGCCGGAACACGTCTTGGCTCTCGGGCTGGAACACGTCGTGGAGGTGCTCGAAGCAGTCCCACTGCTCCCAGCGCGACGCTTGGGGCGGGACGGGCCCCAGCTGCGGGTTCGAGCGCAGTTCGGCGTCCTTGACCAGACCGCCGGCGACGTCGACACGGAAGCCGGCGACGCCGCGGTCCAGCCAGAACCGCAAGATCTCGTCCCACTCGCCGGCCACTGCGGGGTTGCGCCAATTCAGGTCTGGCTGCGATGTCAAGAACAAATGCAGGTAGTACTGGCCGGACGTCGGCTCCAAGGTCCAGGCGGGACCGCCGAAGTAGCCCACCCAGTTGTTCGGCGGTCCGCCGTCGGGGGCAGGGTCTCGCCAGATGTAGTAGTCCCGGTAGCGAGCCCGCTCGGCCTCGCCGGCGTTCCCGATCGCTGCCTGGAACCAGCGGTGGTCGCTGCTTGTGTGGTTGGGCACCAAGTCGGTCACGACGCGGATGCCGCGGTCTGCGGCATCGGCGACCAGCTCGTCGAAAGCGGCCAGATCGCCGAACAGCGGATCGATGTCGCAGTAATCGGCGACGTCATAGCCCCAGTCGTGCCCGGGCGTCGGGTAGAAGGGCGTGACCCAGATGAAGTCGACGCCAAGGTCGCTGAGGTAACCGAGCTTGGACCGGATGCCTGCGAGATCTCCGACGCCGTCGCCGTTCGAGTCGGCGAAGGATCGCAGATAGACTTGGTAGCCAACAGCATCCATCCACCAGGGAAAGGACGTGCGACCGGCGGATGTGGGGCTGTGTGGCATCACGCCGTCTCCTGTCATTGGTGTGGTGAAGACTCTCGCTGGCGTTCGCCAGTCTGCCCGGATCCTGAAAGCGATTGCAGCATCACTTCATACACCGGCCGCGCACACCTGCGCGGCGCGCGAGACCAGCCGTCACCCCACGCAGAAGCGAACCGGGCTGTACAACCCAAAGACCGACCCGCCGAAGCGGGCCGGTCCTTGGTCTGTCAGTTTGGGTTGTGTGATGTGCGGCTCGGAGTTCACACCCCGAGCGGTGAACACACGGCTTGTCTAGCGCAGCGCAACGAATAGTGTCAACTGTCCAAGTGCAGCCGCCCCAGGGCAGGCGAACAGAAGGACACCGGTGATGCCACAACCTCCCAGCCCCTACGACTTCCTCCCCGCAGTTGCGTCGTTCGAGGTTCGAAGCGACGACGTGGCGGATGGGCAGATGCTGGCGATGCCGCAGGTCTCCGGAATCTTCGGTGCCGGCGGCGAAGACCGGTCCCCGCATCTGGCGTGGTCCGGCGCGCCGTCCGACACCCAGAGCTACGTCGTGACCTGCTTCGATCCCGACGCGCCGACCGGCAGCGGCTTCTGGCACTGGGTGGTGTACGACATCCCGGCGTCGTGCGCTGAGCTTGCGTCGGGTGCCGGCGACACCGAAGGCAGCGGGCTGCCCTCGGGCGCCAAGCAGCTGCGCAATGACGCCGGCATGTATGGCTACCTGGGCTCGGCGCCGCCCCCTGGCCACGGCGCGCACCGCTACATGTTCGCCGTGCACGCACTCAGCGTCGATTCGCTGCCGATCGACGAGAACGTCTCGGCCGCAATCTGTGGCTTCAACATGTTCGGCACGACGCTGGCCCGCGCCCTCATCACACCCGTCTACGAACAGGGCTAGTCATGGCAGTCGGAGTGCCCCTGCGGCATTCCGGGTCCGCAGCCTCCCGCGAGCGGCGGCGCGCATTCGCCGTCTCGCTCGCACTGACGACGTGGGGGAGACGTGCTTGAGGACGATCACGACGTGACCGACGATGATCTTGCTGCCCTCGAGGTGATCTACCGCGTCATGTGGGAAGACGAGGGCTCCGGGCTGCACAAGCATGTGGCCCGCAGCTTTCGGGCGTGGGCCCAGATGCAGCACCCGCACCTTGACGTGGCCGATGTCGAAGGCGACAACGGGGACGGCGGCCACATTGCGCAGGAGAACGGAAGCCGCGTCGACCTGACGCGGGCCACCCGCACCAACGGCGGCGTTACCACGACGACACTGGAACTCGCCCAGCACGCCGCGCTGGGCAGGTCGGTGGTCAGAATCCGCGTGCTCAGCGGCAACGGCGAAGCGTGGGTGTGGGTGGACGTCGAGGCGCCGCCGCTCGCTTCGGTGCCGGTGAGCCTCGGCGCGGCCGAACCGGCAGTCGCTGCCGCGACCGGCTCCGATTCCGGGCAGTCGCGCTGGGCTCAGCTCCGATCGACGGGGGCCGAGTCGCTGGTGTCCGAGCTGCTCGACACTGCTCACCGCCGGGGCGGGCGGCCCCACCTCGGCCGCGAACCGCTGACGACGTCACCGGTGCCCGTCCGTGATGCCGAGCATGCCAAGGCGATCCGCAATGCGGTCCTGTCGCCCGACCGTCCGGTCCCGTACCTGGTCCTGGCGTGGGACCCCATCAATCCCAACACGGCACTCGGCGACATGACCCGGCGAGCGCAGAGCACAGCGTCCCAAGTCGCCGGCCTGGCTCGCGTCTTCGTCATGCCGCTGGAAACGCTGACGCCGTTTCAGCGCCTGATCGGCGGTGAGATGGACCTGGAGCCCGGCGAGGCCCGGCTGTACCTGCCAGGTCAGCACGAGCCGCACCGGCATCGCACCCTCGCCAAGGAGGTGGTGCGTTCAAGTCCGCATCAAGCCGGTCGTTGGGCAAGTCAGCTGTTGAGCCTCGCCATGGTCGAGCGTGAGCCGCCGCCTCTGTTCAGCCAGTCCCAAGCCGAGCTCGGAAGCCAGCGCAGGGCGCCCGAGCTTGCCTCCGGCTATGGCCTGCACGAGCGCATCGAGGCGCTCGAATCCGAGCGCGACGATCTGTGGGAAGCGCTGTTCGAGACACGCGAGCAGCGACAGGCAGCCCGAGACCAACGCGACGAGATGTCCCAGCAGGTCCTCGACATGCAGGACGAACTGGAGCTGGCGCAGCTCCGGACCGAGGAGCTGCAGGAGAAGCTGATCGACAAGGAAGACCAGATGGTGGAGATGCTGGTGCGAGTCGGCGAAGCCGGCACCCCGATGGTCACCGATGCCGCGGGGCGCAAATACCCGCCGGTGACGTCGGTGAGCCACGCACTGCAGCTCGCTCGGGCCAACTTGGTCAAGGTCGAGATCCCTGCCGAGATCGACCAGCACGTCGCCGAGCTCGACAACTCGATCGAGGCGCGGTCATGGGCTCGCAGCGTGTTCGACGGGCTGCTCGCACTGGAGGCCTACGCGCATTCAGGTGCCGACTTCGGCGACTTCCGCGACTGGTGCAAGTCGAGCAAGCATCCGCGCAAGTGGTTTGCGAACTCGAAGAAGCTGGCCATGCGCGAGTCCGAAGAGGTGATGAGGCGACCCGAGCTGAGACGCCTGCGGGAGATGCCGGTGTCGGCCCGGGTCAGCGACGCAGGCCACATCGTCATGGAGGCGCATCTCAAGCTGTCCAACGGCGGGCTCGCGCCGAGGCTCTACTTCCACGACGACACCGGCCGCGACACCGGCAAGGTGCACGTGGGCTACGTCGGCCCCCACCTGCCCACCAAGCGGTTCCGCACCTGATCACCCGCTCGCAGCGGAGCCGGCTGCGGCTACAGCTACTGAGCCTCCGCTGCGTCCCCGAGACGAAGCGTGACCTGCACCCACCTGCTGTCGATGTCGTTTTCGATCTCAGGTTCAGTGCCGTTGAAATCTCGCATGCCGATCCGCATGCGTGGCCAGCCGCGTCCGCGCTGTTCCATGTATCGACGCGTCAACAGGTAGTTCGCCATCGATTCGTTGCGCGAGCGGGGACGGCCGCCGGCTTGAACTGACTCCGTCGTGATGGAGTTGGGAAGCTTGCCCGGGCTCGTCACCACGGCTCGGTCGTCGAACACCTCGAGCAGCACCTGGGAGCCCGTGATCGCATAGTCCCGGTGCGCGACTGCGTTCACCAGCGCCTCGCGCAGAACGTCGAGCGGCAGGAGGTACCGGTCTTGGCGCTGGATCTCGTCGTAGGACTCGAAGCGTCCGAGCGATTTGAACCAGCCCAGCGCACGGTCCACCTGCTCGTCGAGCCGACCGGTCGCGCTCGCTACCTGGAGCACATCGGCGGCTTGATCGCTGCCGTCGTAGGCGACGCACTCGACAAAGAAACGACGGGTGTGCGGATAGCCCTGCGGGTCTTTTCCGAAGGCGAGCAGACCGTACAGCGTGGGTCTCAGTTCGCCGTCACGTTCCGCTGCCACGCCGCGATTGCGCAGGTCGTCGTCATTGTGCGGCTGCGGTTCGGTGTCGGTGTCAATGCCCAGAGCGCGCAGGTAATCGCGAAACGCCTGTGGGTCGACGTCAGCGGTCGTTGCCGACCCGATGACCTGTTCCTCGGTCAGCACGTAGCCGAAGGCATTGAAGAGGTCCTGCAGTTCGGCCGGCGACGGCTCGACGGTGCTTCGTCCGCGTCGAACCCACACACGTCCGTCGCAGCGCATCGGCTCGAATCCGCGCTGGTGCGTGACCGCAATCCAATGCACCCAGCCGTCAGCGTGGCGGTAGCGACCGAGTCGAGCGTTGACGGGAGCACTGCAGCCGGACTGGAGATAGCTGGAAAGACGTTCTTGGATCTGCTCAGCGTCTTCGGGAACGCCCACGATATTGCGGGCGTCGTCGACACCGAGCACGACGACACCGCCGCCAGTATTGGCAAATGCGCAGATCGCTCGACCGGCTGCCGAGCGGTCGCGGAAGTTCAGCTTGAATTCCGTGTGCTCGTCCTCACCGGCCTCGATCCGGCGCAGAACATCGGGCCATTCCACACGGCCACGCTATTGCCGCCGCAGAGCGTTGGGGCGTGCCCCGGCGTTGATGCCGGGTCGTCAGTTCGACGCTCCCTGGGCGGTCTGGCGGTCGCCTTGGGGATCGCGGCGCGACACGAAGCCGTTGAGTTCGCAGGCCTCGCGCACCGGCGCCGACATGTCGTAGGTGCCGGGATCCAGCGGGGTGCCGGTGCCGTCGGCGACGCGGGTCATCATGTGGAAGTTGGCGCTGACCGCCACGGCATCGACCATCACGTCGGCGCCGGCGGCGTCGACCACGGCAGCTCGGGCAGCGGCCGTGGCGGCGCGGTCGCCCTCCCACATCGCCTCGGCCAGACGGGCCAGCAGCGCGCCGTGGGGCACGCCGCCGTCACCTGCCTCGGAGCCGTTGACGGCCTCGTAACCGACGTCCATGTCCTTTTGCTGGCCGCTCAGACCGAGCAGCAACGCATGGGCAGACGTTCAGTAGAAGCACTCGTTGAGCTTCGACGTGCGCGCAGCCAGCACCTCGATCTGGGGCCGGGTGAGCGAGTTGCGGTCAGACACCACGTCTCCCCGCACGCGCTCCATCGGCACGTACTGGGCGTCGGACAGGATGAACAGCGCCTCGTTCTCGGCCGGCACGGCGCTGAGCGCCTTGATGACGTTCGGCATCTTGAGGTCGGCGGTGGGCACCCAGTGGTACTTGACCGCCGCGGGCGCGCCTTCCCGCCCCGGCGGGCCGTCGGTGGGCTCGTTCAGCTCGATGCGCGGCAGCTCGAGTGCGTCGGCGAACCGGTCGACGCAGTTGGACTGCGACACCAAGCCCACCAGTTCCACGTAGGCCAGCGGGTCGACGCCGCGGTCGATGATCGACTGGTACCAGTCCTCGGTCAGCGTCCCGGGGTGGTTGGTGATGCGCCAGACCGCATCGACCGCCGCGGTGGGCAGCGGACCGTCGGCGTCGACGAGGCCGTCGATGCTGCTGGGCTGGACCCACGGCGGCAGCGAGCCGCCGCCGTCGGCGCGGTGGTCGCGGGCTGCCCGCACCTGGCGGACGATCTCGGCACGCTGGGCCCCGGTCCACCAGGTTCCCGGGCGCGACCAGCGCGCGGCGATCTCGCCGTGGGCTGCCGCCAGATCGTCCCGGATCGGCAGCCCCGTGTCATATGGACGGTCGTACGTGCGCTGCGGCGCTGCAATGCTCATGGGTGCCTCTCCGCTGGTGGTGAGCGTTGGCAATCGTCACATGCTGGCACACCCCGCGCCGCCGGACTGCGGCCGTTTCGGCGGGCAGCAGCACGGGGTGCGCGCGCTGCGCCGGTTGGCCTACGATCAGCCTCGCAATCTCGCCGTGCCGCCGCTCGGGCCGCCCGACGGGGTCGCGCTCGCTCGCATCACCGAACCTCTCAAGGAGCACAGATGCCAACGCCGCAGAAGGCCATCTTCAACGAGATGGGCACCAACCAGTGGTACGTCCACCTGAGTCGCGTCGAGGGCGCTGATCTCGGTGTGATCAAGTCGACGCTTGCCGACCTGCGCGCCGCATGCGACGCAGAGGGCATCAACCTGACGCTCGGCTTCGGGCCCGGGCTGCTGCCGGAGCTGACTGATGACGTGCCCGACGACTTCCAGCGCTATGAGACCGTCAAGTCCGAGGACGGTTCGGGGCGCGAAGCCAAGGGCACCCAGGAAGAGCTGCTGCTCTGGCTGAACCACAACGACAAGGACAAGGTGTGGAAGGCGCAGTACGACGCCCGCACCGCGCTTGCCGGCCACATGGCCGTCGCCCGGGAGACGCCGACGTTCATCTACGGCGACTCGCTGGACATGACCGGCTTCAAGGACGGCACCGGCAACCCCGCCGACGAGGACCAGCCGGCCGTGGCCATCGTGCCCGACGGCGACCCAGGTGCGGGCGGCAGCCACATCATCGCCCAGCGCTGGGTGCACGACCTCGACGGCTGGAATGCTCTGTCGGACGACCAGCAGGAGAAGAACTTCGGGCGCAAGAAGTACCCCGAGACCGACAAGACCGACAGCCAGGAGCCCTACAGCCACCTCAGCCACGTGGAGCTGCGTGCCGACGGCAACCACGGCAACGAGGGCAGCGACAAGATCAACGAGATCGCCCGCCGCTCCACGCCGTACGCCTTCCACGACGGCACCGTGGGGCTGTACTTCATGGCGTTCTGCAAGGATCAGGCGCCGCTGCGGCGTCGGCTGCGCCGGATGTACGGGCTTGACGATGCCAACGGGGTGCGGGACGCGATCACCGACTTCTCGAACCCGGCCTCGGGCTCGTTCTACTTCGCCCCCAGCACCGAAACGCTCGACGCCATCACCGGCTGAGCGTTGACGATCAAGGCGACGATTCGCACCATCGCGCTCCGATGGTGAGCAACTGAACCCCCTCTCGCGCCCAGCTCGCGAAGTGGATTGGCGACGCGGTGACGGCGCCGCTGGGATACGCCGCGGCACTGTCAGCGTTGGCTCCGATGCTTGGGCGCTGACGCGTTCGGACGGCACCGGCGGCGGATCCGCTACCAGTTCTCATCGCAGCGCCCCATAACCGTCGTGAGTCGTGCGCCCAAGTATCTTCGGAATTGCAGCGAAGCGGTTGCGATCAAGCAGTGGAGGGTTCTGCCGTATAGTGCGAGTGCGGATTGAGGTGGTATGAAATGACTCGTGAAGAGGCAGTAATCAACTACAAGGCATTCGGGGCGTTCCTTGAGGCCCAGCCAGACGCGGCCCATGATGACGATGTCGCGCTGATCTGCGACGGCGAGGTCAGAGCGTTCTACCCCGATGTCTGGGCAGCCTTCGACGCAGGCATGGCGCTGCACGGCGCAGGCCGATTCACCGTTCAGGAAGTCCGCGAAGAGCCCATGTTCTTTGGCCCGACGCCCGTGACCTTTCGCATCGACTGAGCGGCGAACTCGTCCCAGCCTGCCGCACCGCCGGGAACGGGCCTCATGGGTACTCCCCGTCAAGACGGCTCCGTCCACACATTGGACGCCCACCACCAAGCCTTGGTTGACCTCACGATCAGCTCACCTTCGACCGGAGATGCAGCGACCTTTCGGGTTCTCATCGATAGCGGCGCCGATTCCTCAGGCATTGGCCAGCGGGTGGTCGATGTCCTCGGTCTTGACGACGCAGAGAACCGCTCCGGCTTGGTGAGTGTGCGAACTGTGGCCGGAGAGATTGCTGCGGAGAGATTTGTTGTGCATGTCCATCCTCCGGCGAGAGCAAGGCAGCCAGGTCTGCAGCCACCGCCGGGCAGCACTTCGCCGACGACGCCGAGCAGCACACGAGAGAGCCGGCGGCTTGCCCGATTACCATCGTTGCGACGGGGACTGCCTGGGGGAATGCGATGACCGACGTTGCGGATCCGGTACGGACGGCGGACACGCCGACGAGAGCGCAGCATCTTGCCGACATGACCGACTACCTCGCAGGCGGCGTGCAGCGAGCCCACGACACTGGCAATCGCGGGCCGGTGCGCTTCGGCCCCGACGGCAAGCTGCACCCCGACATCCTGGCCGACTTCTGGAAGCACGGCTTCTACATCTTCACTGGCGTGGTGGACGCCGACGAGATCGCCGAGCTGCGGGCCGACGTGGCCGAGGTCATCGACGGGGCGCCGGTGCGCAAGGGCGCCGACGTGGACCGCCACGGCCGCCCTGCGCTGGGGCGGGACTGCGCAGTCGAGCCCTACATCCACGTTGCGCCGCTGTCAGACCCGTGGGGCGGCACCAGTGCGCTGGCGGGCCGCCACCAGGTGCAGATGGACCAGCCCATGCCCGATGCCGACGCCCCGCCCGACGTGGTGTACCTGATCTTCGGCATGTGCCAGTCGATGCCCTCGGCGCTGCGCCTGTACGGCCATCCAGACCTGATGTCGATTGCCGAGAGCATCAACGGCCCCGACTTCGTCCCCTACAACGACGCCATCTTCGTGAAGGAACCCGGGCTCGGCGGCTCGGTGTCGTGGCACCAGGACGGCGTGACCCACTGGGACAACCCCGACTGGGACATGGGCATCCACGGCTTCAACTTCCAGGTGCAGCTGTATGAGACCACTGCGGCGAATGCCCTGTGGGTGGTGCCGGGCTCGCACACCGCGGGGCGTGTCGACTTGCGGGCGAAGGTGGCCGACAACGGCGGCAGCGTGATGCTGCCCGATGCCATCCCGCTGCTGTGCGAGCCGGGCGATGCGACGGTGGTGAACCGTCACATGATCCACGGCTCCTACGCCAACACGTCAGCCGATCCGCGCATCTCGATCACGTTCGGCTTCCACCGGCGGTCGTCGGTGCTGGGCGTGGCCGGCCAGCTGCGGGTGCACGAGCGCGACGCGGCGATCGTCTATGACGAGGAGCGGGTGTTCAAGCGGTCGTCGGTGATCGCCGTGGCCATCGATGCCCGGGCCCAGCACCGTCCCGGCGAGCGCCGCTACACCTACGCCCCGTTCGTCGGCCTCGAGGACGACTTCCGCTACAACGACGAGACCTTCGAGCGCGTCATCCGCGACTACAACCTCAACGACCTCGCCATCTAGGGCGAGCTGAGCCGGTGAAAGCAGCTTCAGTCGGCGAAGAGTCGGCTGAGCGGGTAGGTGAACCCCGGCAGCACTGAGCCACCGTCGAGTTCGTCGTCAAGGGTGAGCGTCTCGGTGTGCGCCACACCGGCTGGTCTGGCATCGGTGCTGCGGACTTCGACTGTCCTTGGGCTGGGATGCACCACCCACAGCAGCCGCACGCCGAAGCCGAGCCACATCTCGGCGCGCTCGGCAAGCTGGCCAGGGCGGTCGCTGGGCGATGCCACTTCCACCACCAGATCGGGAACGACGTCGGAGTAGGCGTCAGGAGCGGCACTGGGCGGCAGGCGATCTGCCGAGGTGAAAGCGATGTCGGGCTCTCGGACGGTGTCAGGGTCGCGCTCGAGAAGGATGCCGGCATCGGATGCCACCACGGTGCCGCAGCGCCGCTCGTCGGCGTAGTCGACGAGCCTGGCGACCAACCGCGCCACGATCATCCCGTGTCGGTAGCCGGCAGACATGACCTCGCAGAACACTCCCCTGACCAGCTCGCCACGCACGCCCTGAGCGTCGAGGCGCAGCAATTCTTCGGCGGTGAGCAACGTAGTCGGAGAGGGTGCTGTGGCAGTCTTCATTAAATTTCGATGCCTTTCATCATTCAGGCAATAGTTCTGCACGGTGAATGTTGCCGTCACGCCGGCTGAAGTGCCGCCTCAGCATTCTCTCACCCAGCGAGCCGTCAGGAGAACTCGTTTCTCGGCGAACCACGCTGACTGGATGATCTCATCGGTCGAGCTTGATGACTCGGTCGCGCTCAGGCGGATCGAGAGATCGGCACCGACCGAGCCGATGACGCCGGGGCGTAGAGCTCGGCGACGACGTCGAGGGCCTGGGTGACCAGCGGCAGGGGTTCGCCGGAGCGGGTGAGCAGCAGCAGGGGGACCGAGGCGGCGGTGTCGGAGATGGGCACGTAGTGCAGGCCTGGCGGCCGGAACGTCTGCACGCTGGCGGGCACGATGGCCACGCCTTCGCCCGCTGCCACGAAGCCGAGGATGGTGGTGTATTCGGTGGCCTCGATCATTGGGTCGTAGGCAACGTCTTGGGCGCTGAACATCGCGGCCAGCACGGCGTGAAGGCTGGGGGACACTCCCCGGTCGAAGCCGATGATGGGCTCCCCGGCCATGTCGCGCAACGCTGCAGCCGGCTGCTGAGCCAGCCGGTGGGTGCCGCCGGTGGCCAGCAGCAGCCGCTCATGCATCACCAGGGTGGCTTCCACCTGATCGGCGTCGCCTGCGGCCCTGCCGATGCCCAGGTCGATGCGCCCGGCTCGCAGCGCCTTGACTTGCTCATCGGAACTCAGGGTGCGCAGTTCGAAGTCGACGTGGGGCCGGCGGCGGCGGTATTCCGCCAGAACGCGCGGCATGACCTCGTAGGCGGCCGAGTCCACGAATCCCACTCGCAGCGTTCCGGTCTGGCCCTCTCGACGCTGCTCCATGAGGCGGTCCACGCCGTCGGCTGCCGCGAGCAGCCGCACAGCCTCGGGGTAGAGGAACTTGCCGGCCTCGGTGAGCGTTACCCGCCGGGTGCTTCGGTCGAACAGCGTCGTGTCGAGCTCACGCTCGAGCAGGCGGATCTGCTGGCTGAGCGGCGGCTGTGACATGTGGAGCCGCTCGGCCGCCCTGCCGAAGTGCAGCTCTTCAGCCACAGCGGCGAAATAGCGCAAGCGTTGCAGGTTCATCCGCACAGTCTGGCTTGATTCATATTCAGACCATCTGAATTTATCACAAATTGATACTTCTCGTCACCGAACGGGATGCCTACGCTGCACAGCGATGAGGGGGAACGGCCGCCTTGGACGGAAGCGTCCGCCGAAGTACTCGGCTGCAGCGCTGGCCTGGAAGGGCCTCCGGGGCGACTCGTGGCCCCGCGTGTGGCGCGACTGCGACCTCAAGCGCTCCTACGACGCCGTGGTGATCGGCGGCGGGGTGCACGGCCTGGCCACCGCCTACTACCTGGCCCGCAACCACGGCATCACCGACGTTGCGGTGCTGGACAAGGCCTACTTGGGCAGCGGCGGCTCGGGGCGCAACACCGCCATCGTGCGCTCCAACTACCTCACCCCCGAAGGGGTGGCCTTCTACGACCGGTCAGTGCACCTGTACGAGCAGATGGCGGTGGAGCTGAACATCAACGTGATGTTCAGCCAGCGCGGCCACCTCACGCTGGCCCACTCCGACGCCTCGCTGCGCACGATGCACTGGCGTGCCGAGGTCAACAAGCTGGGCGGCGTCAACTCAAGCGTGATCGGCCCCGACGAGATCAAGAGAGAGTGTCCCAGCCTCGACACCTCCGACCATCCTCGCTACCCGATCCAAGGCGCCCTGTATCACCCGCCCGGCGGAGTGGTGCGCCACGACGCAGTGGTGTGGGGCTATGCCCGGGCGGCCGACCACATGGGCGTCGAGATGCACCAGCGCACCGAGGTCACTGACATTCTGTGCGAAGGCGGCGACGGGCCCGACGGCAAGGGCGCCGGCGGCCGTGTCACCGGGGTGCGCACGAACCGGGGCGACACCTCTACGCCGATCGTGATCAACTGCACCGCCGGCTGGGCATCGCTCATCTCGACCATGGCCGGCGTGCGGCTGCCCATCACCACCCACCCGCTGCAGGCCGCCGTCACCGAGCCGGTGAAGATGTTCCTGCCGACGGTGGTGGTCTCGGGCTCGCTGCACGTGTACGTGAGCCAGACCGACCGGGGCGAGCTGGTGTTCGGCGCCTCGGTGGACCCCTACGCCAACTACTCGGTGCGCGGCTCCCTGGAGTTCACCGAGGGGCTGGCCGGGCACGTGCTCGAGCTGATGCCCGGCATCTCGCGCATGCGGGTGCTGCGGCAGTGGTCGGGGCTGTGCGACATGACCCCTGACTACTCGCCGGTGATGGGCTTCACGCCAGTGGACGGCTTCCTGGTGGATGTTGGCTGGGGCACCTACGGCTTCAAGGCCGCCCCGGTGTCGGGGGAACAGATGGCCGAGGCCGCAGCCACAGGCCGCACGCCCAAGCTGATCGAGGCCTTCGCCCTCAGCCGCTTCGACAACGGCGAGCTGGTGGGCGAAAAGGGTGCAGCGTCGGTGGGCCACTGATGTTGTGCTCGTCTGCTACCCGCAGTGCCATGAGGCCCACCGACGCCATTGCGACAGTGGTAGGTCATTGATGCTGCTCGTCCCGTGCCCCAACTGCGGCCCACGCAATTCGACCGACCTCCGCTACGGGGGCGAATCGCACGCCCGCCCCGATCCCAACACGGCCTCGCCTTCGGAGTGGCGGGCGTACCTGTACCTGCGCGACAACCCGGCCGGCTGGCTGCGCGAGAACTGGTACTGCGCATCGGGCTGCCGCCGCTGGTTCTCCATCGAACGCAACACCGCCACCAACGAATTCCGTGATCCGCCCCTGCCGGGCGACAAGCGAGGCGGTGCGGCATGAGTGCGTGTGTGCCCGGCGCAGTCGCGGGTTCTCTGTCCGACGGCGAGCAAGGCAGCGCGGCATGACCATGAGCCGTCAGGGCGTGCAGCCCAACGAGATCATTGACCGCTCCACCAAGCTGCGCTTCCGGTGGAACGGCAAGCGATTCAGCGGGTTCGAAGGCGACACCATCGCGTCAGCGCTCGCCGCCTCGGGCGAGCACATCTTCTCCCGGTCGATGAAGTACCACCGGCCCCGCGGGATCCTCACCGCCGACTACTGGGATCCCAACCTGATGGTGCAGGTGGGCGACGACCCCAATGTCCGGGCCGGCCACCGCCGGTTGGCATCGGGCATGGACGTCCGCGCGCAGAACGCGTGGCCGTCGCTGAACCGCGACCTCAAGGCAGCAAACAGCCTGGTGGGGCGCTTCCTGACAGCCGGCTTCTACTACAAGACCTTCATGCGGCCGCAGTGGCTGTGGCCCACCTACGAGCGGGTGCTGGCCACGTTCGCTCCGGGCGGCAAGGTCGACCTCGACACCCCGCACGCCTACCACGACAAGCGCTACACCTACCCTGACGTGGTGGTCGCCGGGGCGGGGCCGGCCGGCATCGAAGCTGCGCTGGCGGCCAGCAGCGAAGGCGCCAGCGTGCTGCTGGTCGAACATGAGCACGCGGTCGGCGGTCACCTGCGCTATTCGAGCGACGCCGGCGACCAGGCGGCGCTCGCCGAACTGCGTACTGCGCTGGAGGCCTCCGACATCGAGGTGCTGACCGACTCGACCGTGACGGGTCGGTATGAGGACAACTGGCTCGGCATCGTCCAGCGCAACCACCCGATCGCGGTCGAGCGGCTCATCAAGGCCCGGGCCAAAGTGCTGGTCGCCGCGCCCGGCCTGATCGAGCGTCCCTATGTGTTCGAGGGCAACGACCGGCCCGGCGTCATCACCCCGGGAGCGGCCCGTCGCCTGATCAACCTGTGGGGAGTCAAGCCGGGCGAGCGTGCGGTGGTGTTCAGCGCCAACGGCGAGGGCGACGCGGCCGTCGCTGACCTGGAACTGGTCGGCACCGAGATCGCCGCCGTCGTCGACGGTCGTGCCGGCGGCAGTGTCAGCTCGACAGACGGCTCGTCCCGGGCGGTCGAGGCCGTGACCGTCAACGGGGCCAATGGACCTCAGCGGGTCGAAGCCGACCTGTTGGTGGTGGCCGCAGGCTGGACGGCGCCCACGTCGCTGCTCAACATGGCAGGCGACCGTCCGGTCTACGACCCGGCCGCCGCCAGGTTTTTTCCGTCAGACCCCCCCAGCAACGTGCTGGCGACGGGCGGGCTTGCCGGCGACGGCGATCTTGATCGACTGCGTCAGCATGGCGCTGAGACAGGTCGCCTCGCCGCATCCCGTGCCACAGCGGTACGCCATCGCCTGCAGGCCCGGACTGCCCGGGCGCTGCCGGTCGACGGCGACGAGCCCGCTTGGGCACCCGACGAGCGGGAGCCGCTGGGCCGCGATCCCCATCCCGAGCTCTACCGCGCTGACACCCACGGCATGGTCGACATGTCCGAAGACATCAGCTCCAAGGACTTGGTGGCCGCCGCGCACGAGGGCTACGACTCGGTGGAGCTGGCCAAGCGCTACACCACCGCCACCATGGGTCCCTCCCAGGGCAAGCTCGAGACGGTCAACACCGTGGCGGCCATCGCGGAGGCACGTGGCGAGACGATCAGCCAGGTCGGCACCACCGTGTGGCGGCCTCCATACGCGCCGCTCACGCTCGGCGCGCTCGCCGGCCGGATGTTCGAGCCGGTGCGGGTGTCGTCGATACATCCCTGGCACGAGGCCAACAACGTCTCGGTCATCCAGGCCGGCCAGTGGCTGCGCCCCGACCACTACGGCGACCCCCAAGCCGAGGTCCGCAACGTCCGCGAGAACGTCGGGCTCATCGACGTCACCCCGCTGGGCAAGCTCGACCTGCGCGGTCCCGACGTGCCCAAGCTGCTCAGCCTGCTGTACGTCAACAAGTGGATGAAGCTGGGCATCGGCCGTGTGCGCTACGGGATGATGTGCGCCGAGGACGGCGTGGTGCTCGACGACGGCGTCACCGGCCGGCTGGGCGAAGACCACTACATGATGTCCACCACCAGCTCCGGTGCCGGCGGCGTGTGGGAATGGGTGGAGAACTGGCTGCAGACCGAGCGCCCGGACTGGCAGGTGCACGTCACCCCGGTCACCACTGCGTACGCCAGCATCAACGTGGCCGGGCCCAAGTCGCGGGAGCTGATGAGCAGGGTTTGCGAGGGAGTCGACCTCGACGCCGAGTCATTCCCGTACATGACGGTGCGAGAGGCCACGGTGGCCGGGGTGGAGGGCTGCTTCATGTGGCGCATCGGCTTCACCGGCGAGCTGTCGTTCGAGCTGCACGTTCCCGCCGGCCACGGCTGCGGGGTCTGGGAAGTCCTCATGGACGCCGGTAGCGATCTCGGCGTGGGCCCCTTCGGCCTCGAAGGCCAGCGCATCATGCGCCTCGAGAAGGGCCACTTCATCGTCGGCCAGGACACCGACGGCCTCACGCTGGGTCCCAGCACCGGCTTGGGATCGCTCATCAAGCTCGACAAGGACGACTTCGCCGGCAAGCCGGAGCTCGCATGGGCAGCCGACCGGTCGCTGCCGCTGGTCGTGGCCATCCAGCCCGACGATCCCGACGTGGTGCCCGAAGAGGCCGCCCAGATCGTGCGGGGCGACACCAACGAGATCTTGGGTCGGATCACCTCATCGCGGTACTCACCGACGCTGAACCGCTCGATCTGCCTCGGGCAGGTGGAACCCGACTTGGCGGCCGGCGGCACCAAGCTGACCGTGCTGCTCGAATCGGGCGAGCGCATCGGTGCCACCGTGATCGACCATCACGCTCACTTCGATCCGGAAGGGGAGCGTCTCCGTGGCTGAGACTGCGTCGCCTCAGGGGCCGGCGTCACAGGGCCTGGCGTTCGAGAGCCCGGCCGTGCGGGACTACCCGACGTCGGCGGGCAGCCATCTGACCCTGGCCGACGCGAGCGCCACCACCAAGTGGCTGGTGCGAGCAGCCGCCGACGGACCCACCGCGGACCAGCTCGGCGCCCGCTTCGGAACGTCACGCGTCGCACCCGGCGGTGCACTGGTGCTGGGCTCCCGGCCCGGCGAGTGGATCATCGTGGGCACCGCGGACGAGGTGGCCGCAGCGGTCGCTGGCCTCGACGGGCTCAGCGGGCAGGAGTTCATGACGGCGCTGGACTGGACGCACAGCCGGGCGATGTTCCGCGTCACCGGCGCCGATGCGACACGCATGCTGGAGAAGGTGTGCGGCATCGACTGGGGCGATCACATGACGCCCGACGGTGCAGTGCTCTCGGCCTCGGTGGCACTGACCACCTGCGACCTTGCCCGCAATGACGTCGACGGCACACCCTCGTACCTGATCTTCTGCGATCGATCCTTCGGCCAGTACCTCTTCGACGCCCTCATCGACGCCGGCAACGAATTCGGCCTCACCGTCACCGCCTGAGGAGCGCTACCTAGGCCGACCAGTCTGAACGGCTCAGACTCGCACGGTTCAGATCGCTGGCCCGGCCATTGCCAAACCCTCGTTACTCCGCTTCTTCACGTCTTCTGGTAGCGCAGCCGGGCGACCGCTCCTCTGGCAGCCGTTTCGTTGCGTGCGTAGTGCGCGGGCATCAGCGGGCTGGCCCAGCGTCCGGCCTGCTGTGCCTCGATCAACGTCGCGCCCGCCCGCGCCAGCGACACTGCGCTACCGATGCGAAGGCTGTGGCTGGAGGCTCCGTCGATTCCCACGGCGGCAGCGGCGCTGCGCACGATCGCTTGAATGCTGCGGGTCGACAATGGCTCCGCCGATACGTGCTGTCCTCGGCGGATTCGTCGGAACAGCGGTCCGTTTGACATATCCGCGCCCGACGACACAGCAGCCTCGATCCATGCATTGACACGACCGATGGTCGGAGGGCCGAGGTACAGCGAGGCGCCGTCGCCTTCTGGGTCCGTCTTGCTTCGCTGCACGGTGAGTGTCGCGGCGCCGTCCTGCCTGCGCTCGATATCGCCAACCTGTATGTCGACGACCTCGCCGGAACGCAGCAAGGCGTCGCTCATAACGGCGATGATCGCGGCATTGCGCAGCCCGATGGCGTGACCTGCCGACGCCGCTGCAGCCGCAGCGGCGTCCGCCTGCTCCCAATCGACGGCGGCCGCCTGACGGGCTGGAGGCGTCGAGCGCCGGTGCGTTGCCAGGACAACTTCGCACGACGGCCCGACGGGATCGGGCTGTCCGGTCCGGCGCGCATTCAGTCGCACGGCAGCCACGATCTGCCGCAGCTTGGCGCGCCCGGCGCCATCGGCAACTAATTCGGACATTGCTGCGCTGAGACCGTGGTCGTCCATCGCGCGGCCTGCGAGTTGTTGTGTGATCTGGCGTAGTGCCCGCTCATATGCCCGGCGCGTCTCACTGCTCATGGCATGCTCGGCGGCCATCGCGCCGGCAGCCGAGAGCGGACTGCTCTGTGCGCCCCCTCGGGTCGCAGCGGCCGCGGAGAGCGGCTCAAACGCCGATGTGCTGTCCACCTGTGTCACCCGGATATCGAGGGAATGACTTACGTGGTTACCCACACGTCGACGCGTTGGGGGTCTGTTACGCGTCGACCAAGTGCTCGGCGGCGGCGGCAAATGCACCAGCTGCCAGTCGTTCCATGTCCGGTCGGGCTTCGGTGATCCGTCGTTCCAGCTCGCTTACCAGCAGTTCCACCTCGCTGACCATCTGATCAGCCTGAGGCATGCCCTTGTATCTCGTGGGCATGTCTTCGATCACACTGCGCAGCACATCCGTCAAAGCAGGTGGGCGCAGCGAACTTGTCGGCAGGAACTCGACGCCTGCCAGCATTCGGCCCAGCAGCAAGATGAACGAGTCAACCGCTGGTGTGTGGATGTCTTTGCCCTTCAAACTCATCTCTCGTCCTGTCTCAAGGTGTCGGCTAGCACCGATGCGAACTGCTGCTGCACCTGCTGCCGTTGTCTGTCTTCCTCCAGCCCCTGAATCCGTTGGTTGTGGTCCTCGCGGTCACGGTCCGCTGCCTCATGCCGTCGCCCTAGCAGATACCCCCACCGTGCTCCAGCGAGAGCCAGAACGACCCAAATGGCTGAGGTGGCGAGTACCGCCGTCAACGCTGGGGACATCCAACCGAGTCAGCTCATCGCTTCGACGGGGGGCGTGTCACGGCCACAGCGCGGGCGATGCGCTCGGGACTGTCGGGTATGGGTGACGGCCGCTCGGGTGCCTTGTCAGGCTCCGGCTTGTCGCTCTCAGCGGTGGTTGCCATACCTGCACCGTAGCGGAACCGGACACGCGGCAGTCAAACGCGTTTGACAGTTCGCGGGTAGGTTTCCTGTTGCTAGCAACACCGGCCCCCTTGGGGGTCGCAGTCGAGCAGACAGGAGGTTCACGGCGTTGCCGTGGTCCCCTTCCGTCGGCTGCGAACGGTGTTGCTAGCACAACGACCCTGAGCCTCCGACCGGAAGGGGACCGCCCGATGACCGACACACAATTCGCTCTGCTGCGACGCTGGCTGGTCGCCGGCCTCGTGCTCGCAGCGGTCGTGACCGCCGCGGCGGTCATCGGCTGGGTGCAGATGTATCTCGCCGTGAACGACATCTGCGAAGCCCTCAACGAGCTCGCCGGCGAGCCCGCGTGCCGTCACCTCGACGGCTGGGGCGAATGAGGCGCCTCCTCGCGGTCGCGTTGCTTGCTGTCGCGGTCGGGTGCGCGGACGAGCCACCGCGCAACACGGTCAGCCAGGCATCGGTGTCCTTCGGCGAGGCCGCGGCGGCGGACTGCGGCGCCGAGGCCGAGCGTCTCGGCATGATCGTCGGCACAGCGGAAACGGCGACAGCGATGCTCGAGACAGCGCTGCTGCGCGGCGACACCGAAAGCGCACAGGCGCAGTACGACACCGTCAGGTGGGCAATGACCGGCCTCGACGACGATGCCAGCCAATGGGCGTCGTCGTGTCGACATCACCTCGGGTCGAGTGTGCAGCAGACACGTGACCTGGTCAGGCGGCTGGACATGCAGTGGCGTGAGCTGCGAAGTGCCTGCCGTTCCGATCTGGCGCAACTCGGGTTCGACTGCTGACGAGCGGACTCACCGTCTAACGCCCTTACGCCAGTCAATCACGCTGCGGTGAGGGTCGCCCAGTCGAGCCGCTTGCCGTCCGCCCCGGCCGCCAGCCCGCTGAGCCTCGCTGTCGACGTGACGTGTCGCATGTTGTGACGAGCCGTGAACTCGGTCAGATACCGAGCCAGATGCTTGCGGGACATGTGATGGTACGTCCCCATGTAGCCGCGCTTGAAGAGCGCCCACAGCGACTCAATCGAGTTCGTTGTCGCACCGTCCGCGCTGACGTACTCGCCGCGGCTGTGGTTCACCGTCTGATGCCGGAACGACCCATAGGCGAGCGGCTTGTAGCCCGCTCCCTCGTCGGTGCGCACCACCGTGCCCGGAACGGTGCGCTCCTTGATGAACCCGATCAGCGTCGCAGCCCGCAGATCGGCCACCGGCATCGCTGCGGCCTTGCCTGAGCCGTGATCGACCACTCCGACCACCGGCGTCACCAGATTGAGCGTCGGGTCGGCCTGACGGCTGCGATGCCGTCCCTTGGCCTTGCCGCCCACGAACATCTCGTCCACCTCCACCGGCCCGGTGAACCGGTCCGTGCTGTACGTCTCCGCCCATGCCTCGCGGATGCGATGCGACAGGAACCACGCCGTCTTCTGAGTCACCCCCAAGTCGCGGGCGAGCTGATGCGACGACGTGCCTTTGCACCGGTCCGACAGCAGCCACATCGCCAGCACCCACACCCGGATCGGCAGCTTCGACGCGTGCATCACGCTGCCGGTCTTCGCTGAGAAATCCTTGCGGCAGTCCCGGCAGCGGAACGGCTGCGGCTTGCGCGTCGGGCGAGCCTGCACGTTGTCGCTGTGGCACTCGACGC
Source organism: Acidimicrobiales bacterium (assembly GCA_965116715.1). Classification (GTDB taxonomy): domain Bacteria; phylum Actinomycetota; class Acidimicrobiia; order Acidimicrobiales; family Poriferisodalaceae; genus Poriferisodalis. The sequence goes on along the minus strand of OZ220724.1, from coordinate 1,748,557 downwards.
AGCGCACACCGCCGGGCCAGCGCTGCTCGCAGAACCACGCCTCAGCGGTCGCCTCGTCGGGGAACATCTCGAAGATCTGGAACACGCTCAGTCCGTTTGCCATGACCCCCAACGTAGGTGGGGGGTGTGACATCTAGCGGGTAAGCACGTAAGTCATTCCCGATATCGACACCAATTCTAGATTAGTTCTGGTAAATGACATTATCTTGAGTATATATCTGCACATACAGGTACGCAAGTGCATGTATCTCCCTATGCGCGCCCGCTGCCCCCCGAGTGCAGTCTGCTGAAGACTCCTCCGTCTGACTCGGCGGATTGAACTAGCTCGACGGGCTGTCGTGCTTCCAGGTGCTCGCTGAACCGGGTGCTGCTGGTTCCGGCAATGTCATCTACCGGCAGCTATCCGAGCCAACCCGCCGACGGCACAGACAGTGCCGCGTGCGTCCTTCGGTGGCTGAGCCCGGGCGGTGCCAGCGAAGAAAAACCGTCTCCCGTCAGGAGGGAACTGCCATGTTGAAACGATGTGCAGTGGCGCTGCTAGCGCTGCTGCTGGTGTGTGTGTTGGGCGTGTCGCCGGTGGCGGCGCATCGGGGCCCTCCGGGTCATGGCCATGCTGAGCCTCGTCCGCCGACTCAGAACGTGCCGCCGGTGGCCAATGACCTCGCGATCCTCGGGGCGCTCTCGGCGGTGTCGCTGGTCAATCCGGTCGCGTTCGCTGCGGTGGTAGTGATTGGGGCCGTGAAGATTATCAACGATAGCCAGGGCGACGGTTAGGGTCGGTGGTCATGAAACGGTTTCTTGGGTCCTATGCACTTGTTTGGAGACTGGTTGCTCTACTCGGTATTGCCGGCTTGGTCGTGATCGGTTGGCTGATGCCAGAGATGTCACCGGCGCTTTTGGTGTCGGTTGCTGCTGGTTGGGCAATAGCTGCGATCAGCGGTGTTGTGCTGGTGAGGTGGCGAATGCTTGAGCGCGGTTGATCTGATTCGAAAGCGACGAGGACCCGCCCCACGGGGCGGGTCTTCTCGCGCCCGGGCCGGAATCCGGTCTGGGCCCCCTGGCCGACACCACGGGCGAAGGGCTCAGGCGAGCACGACCACTGGCGTGCCGATGGACGCCCAGTCGTACAAGCGCTCCGCCTTGTCGTCTCGCTGACGAATACAGCCCAGCGACAGCGAGTCGCCGAGTTGGGCTTCGGTCTGCACGGGGGTGTCCCGCCAGCCCCGGGGGATGGAATGGAAGCCGATCGAGTCCCCCTCAATGTCAGTCGTGAACCGCACCATGTGCTCCATGGTGAACAGCCAGTTGTAGGAAATCGCTTCTTCCGACTTCGAGGTGACCTTGTAGCGGCCGGGCACTGGCGAGGTGGTGTTGCCGCTGACCGGGTAGTTGTCGACAACGCTCCCGTCAGCGTCGACCATCCAGACCCACTGCTGGCCCCGGTCGTAGATGATGTGGCGCGACCCGCTCAAGCCCACGTCCGGCGCTGAATTGCCGGCATGCCACAGCGCCCGACCGTCGGGCGTGACCACCGACAGTGCGCCGTCGTTGCCGAGTCGAAGCACCGCGCCCGAGGGACTGTGGCTGTCTGAATTCCACAGCGTCGCCCTCTTTGCGTTGGATGCCGCGCCCCCGAATGCGGGGTCGGCGGTGTCGTAGAGCGCAAGCCCGCCGTCGGGGTGCATCACCAGCAGCGGCACCGCCGACACGGAAGGCCCGCTCGACCACAGCAGGCCGTGGCGGCCCAAGCCGTCGTCGGTGGCGCGCAGCACCATTCGGCCATCGGGTTCGAGCGTCAGCCGGTACCAGCCGTTGGGAGATGTGACCGACTGACCTACGGACAGGTACTCGCCGGGTTCAAGGACGACCGTCGATGGCAGCTCCAGCGGAGACGAGTCGGCGACATCGACGACATCGATGAGGCCCTCGAACGGCCACGACGCGTCGAACTCGGAGTGCCAGAGCTGGCTCGGCTCTGTGCCCAGATCGGGGATCGGGACGGCGGCCGCCGCCGGTCCGGCAGGCAGCGCGGCGAGCATTGCGGCCACGCCGATTGCGACAGCCATCCGCAAGGGCGTCCTCGAAACGAGCACGCATGACGAGAGTACGGCAGTGATCCCCCGCAGAGCAAGATGTTCGCACGCTGAGCTTGCTCTACTGTGAGGAAAGAGCCGCTACTCACGTTAGACATCGCTTCGGATTCTGTGCTAGGTTGCCGCGTGGCTTGGACACGCCCGAGAGCAGAGGTGCCGAGGCGCGAAACTCAGGGCGTTACGGTTCGCATGAACCCGCCAGCCATGCCGAAGAGGGGGAGCAATGGCCACCGATCTTGAGATGTTCGTCGAAGCCGACGGACGCGAGGAACAGATTGCAGAAGTCGAGCGCCGCATCGAGGCCGACGGCATCCAGTACCTGTACTGCCAGTTCGTCTCGGTCACCGGCCGCATCATGGGCAAGGGCATCCCGGCCAAGCACTTCGGGATGATCGCCCGCAAGGGCTTCCAGCTGGTCTACGGCTCCACCGCCAACCTGTTCATCGACCGTCACGGCAACTACATCGGCTATGGCCCCGAGGCCCGCGAGCTCGTGGGCATCGGCGAGCCCGAGACGTTCATGCCGCTGCCGTGGGATCCCAAGACCGCGCGGGTCTGGTGCACCCTGTTCCGGGGCCGTGAGGAAGAGGTGGACGGCGGCGCCTTCCTGACCTCGGACTGCCGGGGCAACCTCAAGCGGCTCCACGCCGAGTTCGAAGCCAAGCACGGGCTGCACCTGCGGGCCGGCTGCGAGCCCGAGATGATGTGGCTCAAGGCCGATGCCGACGGCAAGCCGACCGTCGAGGGCATGACCAAGCCGAACTGCTACCACATCGACCAGTTCGCCGAGCTGCAGCCGCTCATCCACAAGGTCGTGGAGTACTGCGAGGCCATGGGCCTCGAGATGATCCAGGGCGACCACGAGGATGCCCCGGGCCAGCTCGAGCTGAACTTCCAGTTTGATCGGGCGGAGCTCACCGCTGATCGGCTCACCACCTACCGCCAGGTGTGCAAGCAGGTGGGGCGCGAGCTGGGTGCCTTCCCGTGCTTCATGCCCAAGCCGTTCATGGGCGTCTCAGCCAACGGCTGCCACCACAACATCTCGCTGTGGGATGCCGAGGGCAACAACAAGTTCCTGCCCGAAGGCGACAACCCGCAGCTCCCCGGCCCCGTCGGCATGAAGGCCATCGGCGGCATCCTCGAGCATGTGCGGGCGCTGACGTGCCTCTCCTCGCCGACGGTCAACTCCTACCGCCGGCTGTGGGACACCGGCTTCTGGGCGCCCGTCTTCGCGGACTGGGGCTACCAGAACCGCACCACCGCCCTGCGGGTGAGCGCGCCAGGCCGGTTCGAGTACCGCTCGGCGGACAGCTCGGTCAACCCCCACCTGTCCTTCGCCGGGCTGCTCATGGCCATGGACGACGGCCTCGACCGCAACCTCGACCCGGGCGAGCCCGAGGAGCGCAACATCTACGAGGCCATGGAAGCCGGCAAGAGCGTCGAGAAGATCCCGCTCACGCTGGGCGAGGCGCTCGAGGCGCTGCGCAACGACGAGGTCGTCATGCGCTCACTGCCCGGCGAGATGGAGAAGGTGTTCTTCCACTACAAGACCGACGAGTGGGAGCGCTTCCTGCACACCGTTTCCGACTGGGACGTGGAGGAGTATCTCGACGTCCTGCCCTGACCGCCCGCCGGCCTGCGGGGCCGGCACCTGACACACACCACGACAGACCGAACGCACCCACGAAGGGGGACCCACCATGTGCGGCATAGCCGGAGTGATCCACCGCGACGGAACCGCCGACATCGGAGCAGAGCTGACCGCGATGCTCCAATCCATGAAGCACCGGGGGCCGGACTCCACCGGCTACGCGGTGTACGGGCCGGCCGACGACCTGGTCGTCATCCGGTTCGTGCTGGCCGAACCCAACAAGAGCCAAGGCATCGGCATGGCCGAACGCCTCGAGCGCAACCGGGTCGAGGTGGAGAGCCGCCTGGCCAAGATCGGCGCCGAGGTGGCCACGGTCACCAGCGAGACCGGGTACGCCTTCCGGGCCACCATCCGCTACGGCGGCGATCTCAAGGCGCTGGCCGATTACCTCGAGGATGTGCCCGGTTGCGAGGTGCTCTCGCTGGGCAGCTCGCTGGAGATTATCAAGGACTTGGGCGACGCCTCCACCGTGAGCGACCAGTACAACCTGGGCTCGTTCCGGGGCACGCACGGCATCGGCCACGTGCGCATGGCCACCGAGTCCGAAGTGGACCTCGCCAGTGCGCACCCCTACTGGGCCTACCCCTTCGCCGACGTGGCGGTGGTGCACAACGGCCAGCTCACCAACTACCACCAGTGGCGCCGGCGCCTCGAGCAGCACGGCCACCGCTTCCAGAGCGAGTGCGACTCCGAGATCATCGCCGTGTACCTCGCCGAGTACATGTCGCGGGGCCTCACGCTGGAGACCTCCATGAAGCACAGCCTCGACGACCTCGACGGTGTGTTCACCTATGTGTGCGTCACCGGCAACCAGCTGGGCGTCGCCAAGGACGAGATGGCGGCCAAGCCGCTGGTGCTGTTCGAGTCGGACCCGCTGGTGGCGGTGGCCACCGAGGAAGTGGCCATCCGTTCGCTGGTGAATCGTGAAGTGGTCACCCGTGACCCCTACGAGCGGGAGGTGCTGGTGTGGCAGGTGTAGGTTCCCGCAGCGGCGTCTCCTACGACGCCCGGGGGCTGGTGGAGCCCCATGCCGACATGCCCGACAACGTCGAGGTCGACGGGGGCCGGGCTCGCTTCGATGCAGCCGATCTGACCATCCGCCAGATCAACATGGCGCTGCGCAAGCTCATCTACGACGACGGCATCACCGACGTCACCATCCTGAACCCGGCCTCGAAGCATTCGTTGGCCGTCGGGATCCTGAAGCGCTGCCGCATTCACTTCGAGGGCAGCCCCGGCTGGTTCGCCTGCGGGCTCATCGACGGGCCCGAGGTGACCATCAACGGCCGCGTCGGCTGGTCGGTGGCCGAGAACATGATGTCGGGGGTGGTCACCATCGAGCGCAGCGCCGGGTCGCTGACCGGTGCGGCCATCCGGGGCGGCGACCTGATCGTGAAGGGCGACGTGGGCGCCCGCACCGGCATCGACCAGAAGGGCGGCACGATCATCGTGCTCGGCGACGTCGGCATCAACACCGGCTTCATGATGCAGCGGGGCCGCCAGATCATCTGCGGCAACGCGGGCATGAACCTGGGCGACTCGATGTACGACGGCGAGCTCTACGTGGCCGGCACGGTGGCCTCGCTGGGGGTCGACTGTGTTCCTGGTGAGTGGAACGATGCCGACACCGAGCTGATCGAGCGCAAGTTCCGCATCCACGGGCTGGGCGATCCGCCTGAGTTCCAGAAGTTCGTGTGCGGCAAGGTGCTGCACAACTACGACCAGCTTGAGCCGTCCGAGCGCAAGCTCGTCATCCACTAGGCGCAAGGAGGTCGACGGACATGGCCGACGAGAACAACCAGGCCGAACTGAGCGCTGTCAATCAGAGCACCGATGTGCTCGGCAAGAGCCGCATCTTCACTCGCGAGGTCATCAACGACATCCACGTGAAGTCCGAGCTGGGCCGCTACCGGATGCGAGGCTTCTCGATCTTCAAGAAGATCCCCCACTGGGACGAGCTGGTGTTCCTGCCCGGAACCCTCACCCGGTTCGTGATCGAGGGCTACCGCGAGAAGTGCGAGACCAAGACCGTCATCGGGTCACGTTTCGCCGAGAAGCCGCTGGAGCTGGACATCCCGGTGTACATCACCGGCATGAGCTTCGGCGCGCTGTCGCTGGAGGCCAAGATGGCGCTGGCCAAGGGTGCCTCGATGGCCGGCACCGCCACCTGCTCGGGCGAGGGCGGGATGATCCCGCCCGAGCGTGATCTGTCCACCAAGTGGTACTACCAGATCATCCAGAGCCGCTACGGCTTCAACCCCCACCACCTGATGCTGGCCGATGCGGTCGAGTTCTTCATCGGCCAGGGCTGCAAGGTGGGCCTAGGCGGGCACCTGATGGGCCAGAAGGTCACCGAGCAGGTCGCCGAGATGCGGTCGCTGCCCGCGGGCATCGACCAGCGGTCGCCGGCCCGCCACCCCGACTGGCTCGGCCCCGACGACCTGTCGCTGAAGATCCAGGAGGTGCGGGAGGCCACCGACTACCAGATCCCCATCCAGCTCAAGCTGGGATCGGCCCGGGTGTACGACGACGTGCGCATGGCGGCCAAGTGCGGTCCCGACGTCATCTACCTCGACGGCGCCGAAGGCGGCACCGGTGCCGGGCCGCATCTGGCCACCGAGGAGACCGGCATCCCGCTGATGGCGGCCATCCCCGAGGCTCGCCGGGCGCTGGAGGACGTGGGCCTCGCCGACGACATCGACCTGGTGGTCGCGGGCGGCATCCGCAACGGCGGCGACGTGGCCAAGTGCCTAGCCCTCGGAGCGAACGCCGTGGCGCTGGGCACCGCGGCGCTGATGGCGCTGAACTGCAACAAGGAGATCCCCGGCGTCACCGACTACGAGGGCACCATCGGCGTGTCGGCGGGCGAGTGCTACCACTGCCACACCGGCCGCTGCCCCGTCGGCGTGGCCACCCAGGACGTCGAGCTGCGCAAGCGTCTCGACGTCGACGAGGCCGCCCTGCGGGTCTACAACTTCCTGATCACCCTGACCATGGAAGTGCAGATGCTGGCCCGGGCCTGCGGCAAGACCGACATCCACTCGCTCGAGCCCGAGGACCTTGCGGCGCTGACGCACGAGGCAGCGGCCATGGCCAAGGTGCCGATCGCCGGCACCAACTACATCCCGGGCGTCACCGAGGAGCGGACCTTGGCCGAGATCCGTGACCTCTTCGACAAGCACGTGATCGACGGAGGACTCTGAGATGAGCAACGCAGCGAGCACGGGCGAAAGCCCACGCGAGACCCGGACCGTCGCCATCGACGCCGAGGTGCTGGCGGGCAAGCGGTTCCCGTACCAGGAGGACATGTCGCTCGTGGAGGACATCGACCTGCTGGCGCTCACGCCGGGACCCGACATCAACTGGCTCGAGGACATCACGCTGCTCGAGGAGGACGGCGTCCCGGCGGTGTTCGACCGCTACTCGAATTCGTTCCTGAAGATCTACTTCGACATTCCCGAGGGCCGCGAAGACGAGATCGCCCGCAAGGTGCTGATGAAGCACCTCACCGAGGGCAACAGCTACGGCATCACCCTCAAGGACATCCACTGCAAATTCCCGCAGGTGGAATTGGGGCCGTGGGTGTCCGATTCCAGGATCGTCGGCACCGACTGGCGACCGCCGGTGCTGGAGGGCTGGGAGGCCCCTGCTGGCCACTGAGCCGGCACCCGTCACCGTTCACCTGCCACCCGTCACACGAGAGCACCTGAATCACGAAGGCAACGGCCATGGCACTACCGACCAGCGCTCGTTACGTCATCATCGGCTCGGGCATCCACGGCCTGTCCACTGCGTGGAACCTGGCCCGCGACCTGAGGTCGTCGGGACGGGGTTCGAGCGACGACATCGTCGTCATCGACAAGACCGGCGTCGGCGCGGGGGCCTCTGGCATCGCCTGCGGGGTGATCCGCAACAACTACTTCCAGCCCGCGATGCGCGAGCTGATGGCCCACTCGGTCGGCGTGTGGGACAGCGACCCCGAGGCGTTCTCGTACCACCCCGTGGGCTACATGCAGATCAGCCACGAGGCGATGCGCGACGACGTGGCGTCTATCCACGCGCAGCAGCAGGCCATCGGCTACTCGTCCACGTTCGTCGAGGGCGCTGCGGCATCCGACGCCTACATGAAGAGCATCTTCAGCGACTGGCAGGCCCAGGGCATCACCAGCGTGCTGCACGAGCACCGCGGCGGCTACGCCAACAACATGGCGTCGCTGAAGGGCCTGCTGGGCAAGGCCGAAGCCGAAGACGTCAACGTGGTGGGCGGCGTGACCGTCACCGGATTCGACCAAGACGAATCGGGCGCCGTCACCGCAGTGTTCACCGACCAAGGCTCGGTTGCCTGCGAGCACGTCGTGGTTGCCGTGGGGCCGTGGGTCCAGAAGATCTGGGCGATGCTCGACCTGCCCACCACCACCGACATCTTGGGCGGCGACGGCGAGCTGCACAACGTGCCGACGTGGACCTACATGTGCCTGCAGGAGGGCACACTCACGGTCGATCCCGGCTACCTGACAGACAACGAGGGCAACATGCCCCCGGTGGTGCACGTCGACACCGACGCCCCGCTGCATGACGCCGACGGGCTGGTCAACGAAGGACCGTGGGGCATCTACTACAAGCCCGACTTCAACTTCGGCGGCGTGCAGGGCGGCTACATGCCCTACGTCGTCGACAAGCCCTCCGAGCAGGTGGCCGTCGACCCCTACGGGCCCGACTCGCCCGACTTCGTGGTAGGGGGCGACTTCTACCGCACCTGGACCGCGGCGCTGGCGCACTGCCACAAGCGCTTCGAGGGCAAGAACCACCTCATCAGCGACGAGCCCTCAGGCGGCATCGGCAGCTTCTCGCCCGACAACTTCCCGGTGTTCGACACCTTCTGCGACAACGCCTACTTCATCGCCGACTCCAATCACGGCTACAAGATGATCGGCGTCGGCGCCCTGGTGGCCAAAGAGCTGCTCGGCCAGCCCCAGTCACTGCTGGAGCCGTTCCGCTACTCGCGCTACGCCCAAGGCAAGCTGCACCCCGTCAGCAACTCGCCCTACCCCTGGAGCTAAGCGCGGGCGTTGGGGTCCGCTTTGGTGGGCACTCGGCTCTCGGCTCGGCGGCCGCCCCGCGGGCTCGATCCGTCGATCTGGTGTGTGCGTCTCATCCAATGAAGTAGTTTTCATGCAAGATGAGATGTGTTCATGCAGTTGACGTCTGTTCTCGGAAGAGGCTCGCCCGCATCCACCGGGGAGACCGGGTGTGATCAGACGGAGATTGTCGTTGGCGCCGAAGCCGCCGAAGTGGGCGGTGTCAGCGTTGCTGCTGGCCGCCATCGTGGGTGCTGCTGTCTGGGTGTACCCGGATGCTGAGGCGGCGTCGAGTTCGGAGGCAGCTCCGGCCGCGTTGACGCCGCTCGCGTCGGCTCCCGATGGTGCGGAAATCAACGCTGTCAACGACTTCGATTTGGTGGTGGACACCGAGTCGGTGCAGTATCGCAACCCTTTTGGTGGCGGCGCGTGGCGTGGCAAGGGGGCGAGCGGAGCCGTTGTGACATGCGCCAATCCTCCCGATGACTTCGCCGTGCTCTGTACAGCGTTCAACAAGCTGGTCGAGGTGTACGTGGACGGACCCGTCGACGTTGCAGGCCTTGCCTCTGATGCCGCGGCTGGAGTGCGAGCCGCCGCGCTCGCGGCCCGCACGACCGACCCGCCTCCCTGCGTGCTGCCCTCTGCGGAGTTCAGGGAAATGTGCGCGGAGATCGACAAGGCCGCCGACACTCGGGCCGCAGCGTGGGCGGCCGCGGTGGCCATGCTTGAGGGCGTCGGCGATCGCTACGTCCGGATCATGGAGCCGGATATCTGGGCGGCGTTGCTCGAGAGGGGTGACCCGGACGGCATCAGGATCGGACTCGGTCTGTCGTACGGCCTGCTTGAGGGAAACGAGCCGTGCTCAGAACCGTCGGCGACGTGCCGGCCGGTGATCTATGAGGTGCTGGCGGATTCTCCGGCGGATCAGGCAGGGCTCGAGGTGGGCGATGTGCTCGTCTCGGTCAAGGGCCGGAACAGCTTCACATGCAACGACGTGGATCTCCTGGATCTTGCGTTCAGCGACGGCGAGTCGGCAGAAGTCGTCGTGGAGCGCTCGGGTACCCGCCACACCCACACGCTTGTTGCCGCCGAGGTGGTGGACCCCTTTGCGTTCGATCTCGTGGTCGATGGCAATGTCGGCTACTTGCAGCTGGACAGATTTGCAGAGCAGTCGAGCCGGTCCTTCGTACGAAGTCTTCGCCGGCTCCTCGACGCCGAGGTCGAGTTCTTGGTGGTGGACTTGCGAAATAACCCAGGAGGCAGCGGTTGGGAGACCGTCCGCATAGCCAAGAACTTCCTCAAGAACGGCGACTTGGTCACCCGATGGGTGTTTGCGAACCAGCAGATCATCGACCGCAGGGCCTATAGCGACGGGATCGCTTCCGACGAAGCCGCGCTCCCGATGGCCGTGACCGTCAACAGCATGTCGGCTTCGGCCTCGGAGATGTTCACGCTGGCTACCGCGGGCAACGACCGAGCACTCATCGTCGGCACTCGCACCTACGGCAAGCACACCGGCTGGAGCGGCTACACGGTGTACACCTCCGATGGCGAGACCATGCTCGGAGGGATCGTCATCAAGTCCGCTTACTTCTACGGTCCTGGCGGCGCCAGTTCTGAGGGAGGCATCGCCCCGGACGTCAGCAGGGATCTTCCGATGTGCCTGCACCCGGTGGGAGTCGCCAGGGCGGCACTTGATGCCTCGTCCCCGAGGATCACCGAGCCGGTGGCGCCGTTTGGTGTGTCGGCGTTGTCGTCTGATGTGTCGGTGACGGTGTCGTGGGTGGTGCCTGCGCAGCCTGGGGTGTATTTGGACGAGATGTTCTTGGAGCGTGTCGTCGATGACGGTGACGGTGACGGCGATGTGGTGGTGTGGTCGGGGTTGGTCATTGATGACTGGGATCTGAGCGCGGAGTCGTTGTGGTCGAAAACGGTCGGGGGTCTTGAGGCGGGTGTTGAGTATCGGTTCCGGGTTCGGCTGGCCACGACGGGTCATGGTGATGTGTTCTCTGAGACGGTCGCGGTCAGCGTCCAGTCCGAGCCGCCGGTTGCGCCTGAGGGTTTGGCGGCGTCGGTGGGCGACGACGGGCAGGTGAGCTTGAGCTGGACGATTCCGGCTCAGCCCGGCTGGGTGGAGGTGGGCAGGGTGATGGTGGAGCGTCGTGACAGCGGAGGGGAGGCTCATTTCGGTGCTGTGGCCGATGTGGGCTGGGAGCGCGGCACCACCTCGTACAGCGCGACCGATGAGAGCCCGCGGCGGGGCCTGCCCTATGCGTACCGGGTGAGGATGCTTGCTGGGGGCCGGTTCATCGCGAGCGACACGTTGTGGGTGACGGTGCCCGCGCAGGTGGAGAGCACGGCGGGGCCGCTGGCGGGGTTCAGCCTGATCGACGCATCCGACCAGTCGCTGGTGCAGGCCCTCGCGGATGGCGGCAGGGTGTTGCTGCGCAACGCCGCCGACGGCGATTTCACTGTGCGCGCGGACATCGCGGACGGCCGCCGGGTGGGCAGCGTGTATTTCGAGCTGACCGGCCCGGTTTCGACATCGCGCACGGAGAGCTGGCTGCCTTACGCGCTCTACGGCGACGCAGGCACAGACAGCCTCTACGGCGGGGGGCCGCTGCCCGAAGGCGAGTACACGCTCACCGCCACCGCGTACAGCCTGAGCTACCGCCGCGGCGACACACTCGGCACCCTCGAAGCGACCTTCGACGTCGTCGCCCAAGCCGACCCGTAGACCCCACGGCGACTGCCGAAGCTTCGCCGCCACTCGCCAAACAAATCGGGAGCCATTGCCGCAGATTCCGCGGTAGCAGTAGCTATCCTTCATCGTTCCATGGGCATCATGCATGTAAGCGACCTCGATCACCGCCCGAGGTTCGCACGGACTAGCGGGCGTGGCCGTGGCGGCTCGTGTGGGTCGCCTGGTGTGCGTATCTCGGAGGTACCGAGTTGAGGGCAGCGTGGAAAGGGATCCGGGCATCGCTGCTGGTCACCGCGCTGGTGGCCGCGCTGCTGCAGCCGTCGCCGGCGCTGGCCCAGGCGCTGTCGAGCGATGCCACGCTGGCAGGCATCACGGTGACCGGTGAGACGCTCTCGCCGACGTTCTCCTCGGGCGTGTACGCCTACCGGGTGGACGTTGCCGACGACGACGCTCGGGTGACGGTCGGGTTCACCAAGGGCCACAGCGGCCAGACGGTGGCTTTCACCGACGGCGACGACTCGGCCCTCACCGACGCGGACGCCGCGACCGGGTTCCAGGTCGACTTGGCCGCCGGCGTCAACACGGTGAAGCTGGTGGTCACTCCCCAAGACACCACCGCAGACACGGAGACCTACACCCTGACCATCGTTCGGGCCCTGCCCGCCGGCGTGGTCGGGGTGCCTAAAGACTGGGGCGGCAAGCCCGATGACGTGAGCACGGGCGACCAGTTCCGGCTCATTTTTTTGACGAGCACCAAGAGGGACGCTACATCGACCGATATCGAAGACTACGACGCGTTCGTGCGCGACACGATCGCCACCCACGGCCACCCATCCATCAGGCAGCATTCCCGGTTCTTCAAGGTGCTGGCCAGCACCGCTGCGGTCTCGGCCCGCGACCACACCGGGACGACGTTCACCGACGGCGGCGGCGAGGGCGTGCCCATTCACTGGCTGAAGGGCCATCATCTCCGCGGCAAACTACACACTGACCGCATCAACGACTACGAGGACTTCTGGGAGATCGGCAACCCTTGGAGAGGGCGCCCTCGCTTCGAGGACGGCTCGGAGGCAGGTTTCACTTACGTTAGCCGCATTTGGACGGGCTCAGCTTCCGACGGCAGCCAGAAGGAGGGGGCGACGCTGGGTTCGACAACCGTGCGTACGGGGACATACGTGTCGTCCGGTACGACGTTCAGCTCCTCGGCTGGGGAAAGGAAGGACAACACACTCGACAACTCCATGGAGTTTGGGTTTCTGGTCCTGTCGGGCGTGTTTCAGGTGGTGGATGACCTGTCTGCCCCTGAATTGGCTGCGTTGTCGGCGTTCGCGGCGGGCGGGTCCGATGACAGGCTGCGCGGTTTCGCTGCCGGTCGCCGTGTCTATCGTGCGGGTTTCGGCGCTGGCGTGTCGCGGGCGACGCTCGAATGGACGGCCGCGAACGAGGCTGTGGCTGAGGTGTCGGTGCTGGACGCTGACGGTGATGTGCTCGAGGACGCCGACGGTGGCGAGAGCGGCCACCAGGTTGACTTGGAGGTCGGCGTCACTACTGTCACTGTCAGGGTGTTGCACACCGACAGCGTCCTGAGCGGTGAATACACGCTGCATCTGGGGCGCAGCTCGACGGAGTTGGGCGGCTGGCGCGTCGGCGACGACGTCAACTTCCTGTCGAGCGTCGGACGCATCTGGCCCAGAGGCATGGCGGGCACGGCGGACACGTTGTGGGTGGGCCATGCGGGTAACAACTTCGACGGTAACGCCGAGACCAATAGCAAGGTTTTGGCGTTCGACCGCTCCGACGGCAGCCGGGTGCCGGGCCTCGACATCGAGTTGGGCGTTATTGGTGGAGTTTTCTCTATCGGGCTGAATGGCGGGATCTGGTCCGACATGGTCGAGGACGTCGACGATGGCACGGTGAGCGGCACGATGTGGGTGGCTGATCCCGTCCTCGCACAGATCGATGCCGAGTTCGCAGTGCTCTTTGCGTACAAGATCGCTGTCAACGCCGACGGCACGCCGGGCGGCACCCACGGCGACCGCGACTCGGACAAGGACATCTCGTTGGCGGGGGTCAACGACGATCCGGGGGGTTTGTGGTCGAACGGTTCGACGATGTGGGTGAGCGACGGCATCGACGAAAAGCTGTACGCGTACACGCTGGCCACGGGCGCCCGCGACTCGGACAAGGAGATCGACGTCTCGGGCGTGTTCGGCTCTGGCGAGCAGCCGGGGGCCGTCGTCGGTGACGGCACCGCGATCTGGGTGCTCAACGAAGACGACAACGAGCTGTACGCGTTCGAGATCGACGGTGGGGCGCGCAACAGCGGCTGGGACATCGAGCTGCACGCCACGCACGAATCCAGGGGTTTGGACGGCGACGAAACGACTCGCGGCGCTTGGATCGAGGGCGATGTCATCTACGTGGGCCGCGGCGACAACGACCGCTCCAAGATCTTCGCCTACAACACCTCCAGAGCCCCAGCGTCCACGTCGTTGAGAGCGCTGTCGGTGACCGCGGCGGGCGAGTCCGACGACAGGCTGCACGGCTTCGCGTCCGATCGAGCCGTCTACCAGGTGGGACTCGGTAGCGGCGTGTCGCAGGCGACGATCAACTGGGATGCCGAGGACGACGACGCGGAAGTGTCGGTCCTCGACGCAGACGGCGGCGTGCTCGAGGACGCCGACGGTGACGAGAGCGGCCACCAAATCGTCGACTTGGAGGCCGGCATCAACACCGTCATTGTCAGGGTGTTGGACGCCGACGCCGGTCTGAGCAGGGACTACACGCTGCACCTGGCGGTCAACTCGAGACAGTTGGGCGGCCGGCGCGCCGGCGACGACATCAACTACCTGTCGGGCGCCGTCGAAAAGCCCCGCGGCTTGGCGGGCACGGCGGACACGCTGTGGGTGGCCGACGCGGAGAGCAACAAGGTGCTGGCGTTCGACCGCTCCGACGGCACCCGGGAGGCGAGCCTCGACATCGAGTTGGACACCACCGGCGACGGCAACGAGAAGCTGTGGGGCGGGATCTGGTCAGACATGGTCAAGGACGGCACCGACGGCACGGTGAGCGGCACGATGTGGGTGTCCGACCCCGACGACGACCACCTGTACGCCTACAAGATCGCCGTCAACGCCGACGGCACCCCGGTCACCACCGGGAGCGACGTCCACGGCGACCGCGACTCGGCCAAGGACATCTCGTTGACGGGGGGCAACGCCAATCCGCAGGGCTTGTGGTCGAACGGTACGACGATGTGGGTGAGCGACACCAGCGACCACCACCTGTACGCCTACCACCTCGGCGGCGCCAACCACGGCGAACGCGACGCGGACAAGGACATCAACAACGTCTCGGACCACTACAGCGGCAAGGGTCGCACCATCGTCGGTGACGGCACCGCCATCTGGGTGCTCAACGACGCGACCGACGAAACGCTGTACGCGTTCGAAATCGACGGTGGGGCGCGCAACAGCGGCTGGGACATCGCGCTGCACGACGACCAGCGCGCAGGCAGAAGGAACCTCGGCGCATGGATCGAGGGCGGTGCCATCTATGTGAGTTTTGGCGACGGCGCCGGCTCCAAGATCTTCGCCTACAACACCTCCAGAGGCACGGCGTCCCAGGAGTTGAGCGCGCTGTCGGTGACCGCGGCGGGCGAGTCCGACGACAGGCTGCACAGCTTCACGTCCGACCACCTCGTCTACAACGCGGGTTTCAGCGACGGCGTGTCGCAGGCGACGCTCAACTGGACTGCCGACGACGACGCGACAGTGTTGGTCCTCGACGCAGACGGCGGTGAGCTCGAAGACGCCGATGACATGGAGGACCACCACCAGGTCGACTTGGAAGAGGGCCTCAACGCTGTCACCGTCAGGGTGTTGGACACCGACACCGGCCTGGGCAACGACTACACGCTGCACCTTGGGGTCAGCTCCACGGAGCTGGGCGGCTGGCGCGCCGGCAACGACATCGACTTCTTGTGGAACGTCGACAACATCAAGCCCCGCGGCATGGCGGGCACCGTAGACACGCTGTGGGTGGCCGACGCGAGCGACAACACGGTGCGGGCGTTCGACCGCTCCGACGGCAGCCGGGAGGCGAGCCTCGACATCAACTTGAGCGGCGACAACGGCAAGCTGTGGGGCGGGATCTGGTCCGACATGGTCAAGGACGGCAACGATTCCACGGTGAGCGGCACGTTGTGGGTGTCCGACCCCGACGACGACAAGATCTACGCCTACAAGATCGACGTCACCGCTGCGGGGGCGGCGGGCCCGGTTCACGGCGACCGCGACTTGGACAAAGACATCGTGTTGTCGGAGGACAGCAGTCTTTCATCGGAGCGCAACAGCGATCCGGAGGGTTTGTGGTCGAACGGTTCGACGATGTGGGTGACCGACTCCCGCGACGACAAGTTGTACGCCTACACGCTGGCAACCGGCGACCGCGACTCAAGCAAGGAGATCGACGTCTCGAGCGTGATCAGCGACAGCGAGCGGCCGCGCGCCATTGTCGGCGACGGCACCGCGATCTGGGTGTTCAACGACAGCGACAACAAGCTGTACGCGTTCCAGATTGCCAACAAGCTTCGCAACGAGGGCTGGGACATCGAACTGCACGACAGCCAGCGCTCGGGCAACCGGAACCGCGGCGCCTGGATCGAGGGCGGAGTCATCTACGTGGGCCGCGGCGACGAGGAGTCCTCCAAGGCCTTCGCCTACAACACCACCCACGACACGTCGACGTCCGGCGTCGCCCTTTCGAGCCTGACGCTGACGGGCAGCGACTCCAGCGCACTCACGCTCAGCCCTACGTTCACAGGCGGCGTCACCTACTACGAGGCGGCCGTTGCAAGCGCCGGCGAGGTGACGGTGGCCGCCGCCCTGAGCACCGGCAGCACCGGGCTCAAGATCGCCCCCGTCGACGCCGACCCGAACGAGACCGGCCACCAGGTTGCGGTGACGTTCGGCCACACGCCCATCGAGGTCACGGCAACCGCGCCGAACGGGCACATCGTGACCTATCGAGTGCTCGTGAGCGTCGGCGAGGTGGAGGTTGTCGGCCACTGGGAGCTCAGGCCGCCGGGCCTCTCGTTCGGCGACCGGTTCCGCCTGCTGGGCAACACCACCTCACCCCCGTCCTACGTCTCGCTGCGCAACATCGACGGCTACAACACTTTTGCGCAGAACAATGTGTCCGCCAACGGACACGCCAGCCTCAGGGCGCACTCGGCCGGGTTCCGCGTGCTGGGCTGCACGGCGACGGTCTCAGCGCGCGCGAACACCGGCACCGAGTACCGCGATGCGGTCGGTTTGCGGGGCGTGCGCGTCTACTGGGTCGGCGGCGGCAAGGTGGCCGACGACTACGCCGACCTCTACGACGGCGGGTGGGACAGTAAAGAGGCGCGCGAGGTGAATGGCAACGTGGAGGGACGCTGGCCCGTCATTGTTGACCCAGATGATGGCACCAGGGACCCTGACCCCACGGTGTACGCGGTCGGGACCGGCTGCGACAATGACGGCTTTCCCAATGAGTTGAGCCCCTTGGGCAATCCGTCCGCCATCATCTACGGAGATCCGGGTCACACCGCGATTCCGCCCCACAGCCACACCGACAGAGAGCCGATCCACGCATTCACCAGTCTTACGACCCCCCTCGACCCCTTCCCGATTCCCCCCGTGATGGCCCTCTCGCCGGTCTTCAGGTTGGGCTTGTCCGCGAATCTGCATCCCCTGTCGGTGACCGCGGCAGGCGAGTCCGACGAGAGGCTGGACGGCTTCAGGCCCGACCATCACGTGTATAACGTCGGCTTCGACAACGGTGTGGAGCAGGCCACCATCGCCTGGACAGCGGACCCCGGCGTCACAGTGTCGGTGACTGACAGCGGCGACACCGCCGTCGACGACGCCGACGACAACAGGGCGGGCCACCAGGTGAACCTCATTGCCGGCCTCAACACGTTCAAGGTGAAGACGAGCGTTCCCGACACCACCCACACGAGAACGTACACGCTGTACTTGGGCCGCGGCTCAGACGAGGCGGGCGGCTGGCGCGCCGGCGACGACATCAACTACTTGTGGGACGTCGCGGGCATCAAGCCCCGCGGCATCGCGGTCACTGGGGACACCGCGGCCACGGGGGCCACGCTGTGGGTGGGCGACGCCACCACCAAGACGCTGCTGGCGTTCAACCGCTCCGACGGCAGACGGGCGGAGGGTCTCGACATCGTGTTGGTGAACTCGGCTACGGACCGTGGCGAAGTCAACCAAAATCTCGACGGCGGGATCTTCACCGACGCGGAGGTGGCGGGCAACTCGTCGGTGAGCGGCACGATATGGGTGGCCGACGACTCCAAGAACCATATCTTTGCCTACAAGATCGACATCAACGCCGACGGCACGAAGGGCACGCACCACGGCGACCGCGACTCGGGCAAGGACATCGGCCTAAACAGATCTACGCATGAAGATCCGCGAGGCTTGTGGTCGAACGGGACCACCATGTGGGTGGGCGATTCTGGCCGCCGCGGTATGGGTGATCGAAGGCTCTACGCGTACCACCTCGGCGGCGCCAACCACGGCGACCGCGACTCGGACAAGGACATCAATATCGGCAGCGTGGTCGCAAGAAACAAGTTGCGGGGAATCACCGGCGACGGCACCGCGATCTGGGCGCTCCACCAAGACGACCGGAAGTTGTACGCGTTCAAGATCGACAGCCGCGACCGCAACAGCGACTGGGACATCAGCCTCCACTCCGGCCATCTCACGGGGGGAGGCAGCATCCGCGGTGTGTGGCTCTCCGACGACATCATGTACGTGGGCCGCGGCGACGGCACGCGGTCCAAGGTGTTCGCCTACAACGCCCACGCCACCTCGCTGGACGACGATGCGGCCCTGTCGGGTTTGACGGTGCAGGGCGAGGCGGTGGACGGGTTCGATCCGGCGACTCTGACGTATACGGTGGATGTGGCGGCGGCCTCTTCGGTCTCGGTGGTGCCTGAGTTCCGCGGCAACAACGCGTCGGTGGCGTTCCTCGACGGCAGCGACACCGCGATCACCGACGCGGACGCCAACGCGGATGGTTTGCAGGCCGCGTTGCCGGCGGGGGTCAGCACGGTGAAGGTGGTGGTGACCGCCGAGGACGGGACGTCGACGGAGACGTATACGTTGACGGTGCGTTTGGGGTCGTCGGAGACCTTCGGCTGGCTTGTGGTCGACGATATGGACTGGCTGGCGGCCGGCAACGGCTTTCCGAACGACATATGGTCTGACGGCACCACGCTGTGGGTGCTCGACGACACCGCCGATCATGTGTTCGCGTACACGCGGGCCGAAGGTGAGCGCGACACCAGCATGGAGCTCAACAGCGCCGCTCTGTCGGTTGACGCGGCGGATTGCGGTTTTTTCTCCGAAGATCAATGCGACCCGGACCCCCGGGGATTGTGGTCTGACGGGACCACCATGTGGGTGGTCCATGACACTGCAACTAGTGGGAACGAGAAGGCGTACGCGTACAAGCTGTCGGACCTCTCCCGTGCTTCGGGCTCGGACTTGGAGCTTGCGAATTCAAACAGCTCCCCTAGGTCGCTGTGGTCCGACGGCACCACGATGTGGGTGCTCAACTCTGGCTCGTCCTCTGAACGTGTGTTCGCCTATGCGCTCGACGGCGGCGCCCGCCAACACAGCAAGGACGGAGAGAGCCGCGAGTTCGACTTGCACTCCGACAACGCCAACCCGGCGGGCATCTGGTCCGACGGGGTCACGCTGTGGGTGGCCGAGAACGACAGTACCAACAGCGAGTACAAGCTGTACGCGTACACGCTGGCCACCGGCGACCGCGACTCCTCGAAGGACTTCAACACGCTGGCGGGGGCGGGTCAGATTTTCCCGCTGGGGATCTGGTCCGACGGCGAGGTGATGTGGGTGGCTGAACGGGCATCGGGGAGCAGCCGTGCCGGGTATAGCGGCCAGAAGCTGTTCTCCTACAAGATGCCGGAGTCGGACAATGTCGAGCTTGGCGTGGTGACGGTCACTCACAGCGGCGGCGCTGTGGATGTGGTGCCTGACCCGGATGATGACGCGTTGTTGTTGGCGGTTGCGCCTGCCGATGTTGCTGAGGTCACTGTGGCGGTGGGGACGCGTCAGCTCAAGGCGACCGCGGCGATCACCTCGCCGGTGGACAGCAACAACGTCGACGGCGGTCACCAGGTGAGCCTCCCCGTCACCGGCACCGTGGACGTGTCGGTGACGGTCACCGCCCAAGACGGCACCACCAAGACGTATACGATCAGGCTGCGCCGCCAGTCCGCGGACGCCTCGCTGTCGGCGCTGTCGGTGGGGGGCGCGGCGGTGCCGGGTTTCGCGGCCGACAAGCTGGAATACACGGTGAACGTGGCCCACGATGTGGGTTCGGCGGAGGTGTCGGCGACGGCGAGCGACGAGGCGGCGACGGTGGCGCTGTCCTCGGTGTCCGGCACTCCTCCCAGCGAGGTGTTCGACGAGCTGGCCGACTCGGCCGGCAAGGCCTCGGACACCCATATTCTGGCCCACACGGTCACTTCGCTGGTCGAGGGCAACAACCTCTACCGGCTGCGGGTGACCGCCGAGGACGGCACCACCGGCGACTACCGCCTGACGGTGAACCGCGCGGCTACGACTTCGACCGACGCCACGCTTGGCGGCATCACGGTAAACGATGAGACCCTGTCGCCGGTGTTCGCCTCGGACGTGCACGCCTACAGCGTGGACGTCGCCGCCGACGGCAATCGGGTGACGGTCGGGTTCACCAAGGGCCACGACGGCCAGACGGTGGCCTTCAAAGACGGCTCCGACCAGGACCTCGCCGACGCCGACGGCGACACCGAGGGCCATCAGGTGGACCTGGCCTATGGCGTCAACACGGTGAAGCTGGTGGTCACTCCCCAAGACACCACCGCGGCCACCGTGACCTACACGCTGACCATCAACTGGGCCCTGTCCTCCGGGGTGACCGCGGTGCCCTCAGACTGGGCGCTGAAGCCAGCGAGCCTGAGCGAGGGCGACCAGTTCCGGCTGATGTTCGTCACGTCGACCAAGCGGGACGCCACCTCGACCAATATCGGCCACTACGACGCGTTCGTGCGCGACGCGGTGCGCGACAGGGGCCACGCCGCCATCCGCGATCTGCCCGAGATCTTCCAAGCGCTGGCCAGCACGAACTCGGTGTCGGCCCGGGACCACACCAAAACGACGTTCTCCGACGGCGGCGCCGAGGGCGTGCCCATCCACTGGCTCGGCGGCGCCAAGATCGCCGACCACTACGAGGACCTCTGGGAGAGCACTTTGTGGGTAGTGCCCGCCCGCGACGAGCGCGGCGACGGGATCAGCCGGGACAGCGACTGCGGCGGCGTGGCCTGCGCGATCGTGTGGACCGGTTCGAACCAGAGCGGGCAGAAGGGCGGCTTGCCGCTGGGCCAGTCCACCCTCGTCGATGTGGGCGACATTCGCGTCTCAGCCGAAGGCAGCTTCAAGTTCAAGAACGGGACCGAGAACCAGTCCAGCAGCTTCCGGCTGACCGCGCTGTCGGGCCAGTTCCAGGTGGTGGGCGGGCTGCCGGAGTCCCCGACGCTCAGCACGCTGGCGGTGGCCGCGGCCGGGGAGGCTGACGACAGGCTGCACGGCTTTGTGTCCGACCACTTCGAGTATCACGCCGGCTTCGACAGCAGCGTCACCCAGGCCACGATCGTTTGGCCGGGCGAGATTGCCGCGGGCGTCGATGTGTCGGTGCTGGACGCAAACGGCGATGAGCTCGACGACGCCGACGACAACGAAGACCACTTCCAGGTGAACCTGGTGACCGGCCTCAACACGGTTGTGGTGCGGGTGCGCGGTACCGGCACGGTCCTGGTCAGCAAGTACACGCTGCATCTGGGCGTCAGCTCGGCCGAGTTGGGCGGCTGGCGCGCCGGCGACGACCTCAACTTCTTGTGGGACGTCGACGGCATCGAGCCCCGAGACGTATGGGGCACCAGCAGCACGCTGTGGGTGGCCAACAACCATGCCACCAGCCCCGAACTGCTGGCCTTCGACCGCGCCGACGGCTCCCGCGTCGAGGGCCTCGACATCGAGTTGGACACCACCGGCGACGGCAACGAGAAGCTGTGGGGCGGGATCTTCGGCGACGTGGAGGTGGCGGGCGATTCGTCGGTGAGCGGCACGATGTGGGTGGCCGACACCGACGACGACAAGCTGTACGCCTACAAGATCGACATCACCGCGGCTGGCGCCGCGGACACAGCCCACGGCGACCGCGACTCGGACAAGGACATCGCCCAGCCAAGCGGCCACGACGACCCGGCGGGTCTGTGGTCCGACGGCGACACCATGTGGGTCGGCGACCAGCGGGACCACAAGATCTACGCCTATACCCTCGAAACCGGCGGCAACTACGGCGACCACGATTCCGCCAAAGACATCGACATCACCGACGCATTCGGCGGCACTGACCGGGTGCGCAGCATTGCCTCCGACGGCACCGCGATGTGGGCGCTCCACGCCGAGGACGGGAAGCTCTACGCCTTCCAACTCGACGACACGCGCAACCCGAACTGGGACATCAGCCTGGAAAACAGCCACACCGGCTCGAAAGACCTGATCAGGGGCGCCTGGTTCGAAGACGGTGTGATCTATGTGGGCCGCGGCGACGGCGCCGACCATTCCAAGTTCTTCGCCTACAACACCCCCATCGACCCGTCGCTGTCGAGCGACGGCGCCCTCACCGGCCTTGTCCTGACCTACACCGACTCCAACGACGCGACGCAGTCGGTAGCGCTCGACCCGCTGTTCGCCACTGAGACGACTTCCTATGCCGCGGAGGTCGATTCCGACGTGATGTCCGTCACCGTCGCAGCCACCGCCACCGACGCCGTAGGCGCACCGGTGATCACCCCTGCCGACGCCGACGGCAACACCCTCGGCCATCAGGTGCGTCTGAATCCCGGGCACAACCCCATCACGGTGCGGGTGGCCTCCGAGAGCGGCCTCATCGTGGCCTACGAGATCGATCTGCTCAGCCCGAACGTGGTGGAGGTGCCCGCCGATTGGGCGCTCAAGCCCGCCGACGTAGCGAGCGGCGACCGGTTCCGACTGATCGGCGTCACGACCGCCCAACGCAACTCACGATTCGGCGACATCGCCGCCTACGACACCTTCATGCGACAGGACGTGTCGGACAACGGCCATAGCGCGATCCAAGACCATGCCAGCCTGTTCGAGGTGCTCGGATGCACTGCTTCTGTCGACGCCCGTGACCACACCGATACAACCTTCACCGACGACGCTCCCGGCGTGCCCATTTACTGGCTCGGTGGCGCCAGGGTCGCCGACGACTACAAGAGCTTCTACGACGGCGCTTGGGACTCCAACTCGGGGAGACGCCTGTCCGGTGCCTCCCTCACCTCCTCATCTGACCAATACTCGGTGATGACGGGATGCGATTCGGACGGAACAAAGTCGCAGGATCCGCTCAGCGGGGGGAGCCGCACCACCTCGGGCCAATACTGGGTCAACGGCTTCGAGTTGAGCTGCTGTCAGAGTTTTCCGAGGTCTAATAGCTCGCTCTACGGCCTGTCGCCGATCTTCGTGGTAGCCGAGGCGGCGTCGGAGGATGCGTCTTTGTCGGGTTTGTCGGTGCAGGGCGTTGCGGTGGCGGGGTTCGATCCGGCGACTTTGGCGTATGTGGTGGATGTGGCTGCGGCTGCGTCGGTGTCGGTGGTGCCGGTGTTGTCCGACGACGGCGCGTCTGTGGCGTATTTCGACGGCAGCGACACGGCGATCTCTGATTCTGACGGTGATCTGTCGAATGGTTTGCAGGCGGCGCTGCCGGCGGGGGTCAGCACGGTGAAGGTGGTGGTGACCGCGCAGGACACCACGTCGACGCAGACCTATGTGCTGACGGTGCGTTTGGGGTCGTCGGAGGTGGGTGTGTGGAAGGTGGTCGATGACGTCGAGTGGCTGGACAGCACGAATTGGGCTCCGCGTGGTTTGTGGTCGGACGGTTCGACCCTGTGGGTGCCCGATGACTGGGGTGATCGGGTGTTCGCCTATGCGTGGCCTGGTGGTGTCCGCCAGGACGGCACCTCGGGCACCGATGATCTGGAGCTTGACGACACTGAGCTGACGGTGTTGAGCAATTGCGGGTTGTCGGGCAATGACAAGTGCAGCCCGGCGGTGTATGGGGTGTGGCGCGGCGCGGACGCGCTGTGGGTGCTGAATTACGACGATCCCGCGGCGAGGGTGCATCCCTATGACATCTCGACGGGCGCGCCTCACGGCACGCTTCAGCCGTTCGGCGTGCCGGCGGCGGCGGGTGATGCGGCGGGCCTGTGGTCGGACGGGTCGACGCTGTGGACTGTTGATGCCGACACCGATCGGGTGTATGCGTTCGATCTGTCCAGCGGATTGCGTTTGGACGGCAGCGACGGCCGCGCTGACCGCGAGTTCGACCTGGATGGCGACAACGCCAACGCGCAGGGCATCTGGTCTGACGGTGTGACGGTGTGGGTGACCGAGTCCGATGAGACCAACGGCGACGACAAGCTGTATGCGTACGACCTTGCTGACGGGTCGCGCGCGGCGGCGAAGGACCTGGCCACGACCACCGCTGGTGTGCCGCGGTGGACGCGTGCGGGGCTGTGGTCTGACGGTGTGACGATGTGGGTGTCGGCCATCGGTGCGGGCAGGCCGAAAGGCGCCGGCACGGGCCAGAAGCTGTACTCGTTCAACATGCCGGTGTCCGACAACGCCGACCTCGGCAAAGTCACCGTCACCCACAGCGGCGGCACGCTCGAAACCGCTGTCGATCCCGACAACGATGCGGTGCGGCTGGTGACCGTTCCGTCAGGCATCGACGAGGTCACCGTGGCCGCCAGCGCGCTCCAGCTCAGGGCCACCGCCGCGATCACCTCGCCCGCCGACAGCAACGACACCGACGGCGGCCATCAGGTGGACCTGTCGAGCCTGACCGGGTCGGGCACGGTGGACGTGTCGGTGACGGTGACCGCCCAGGACGGCACCACCACCGCGACGTACACGATCAGGCTGCGCCGTCAGTCCTCTGACGCGACGCTGTCGGAGCTGTTGGTGGCGGGGACTGAGGTGGACGGGTTCGATCCGGCGACTCTGACTTACACGGTGGATGTGGGCCACGATGTGGAGGCGGCGGCGGTGTCGGCGACCGCGGGCCATGAGAACGCGACGGTTGCCTTGCTGTCGGTGACGGGCGCCCCTCCCAGCGAGGTCGAGTCCGAGCTGGCCGACTCGGCCGGCAAGGACTCGGACACCCATATTTTGACCCATACCGTGTCGTCGCTGGCCGAGGGTGCCAACAAGTTGCGGTTGCGGGTCACCGCCGAGGACGGCACCACGACCGGCGACTACAACCTGACAGTGACGCGGGCGGCTGCGCCGTCGGAGGATGCGTCTTTGTCGGGTTTGTCGGTGCAGGGCGTTGCGGTGGCGGGGTTCGATCCGGCGACTTTGGCGTATGCGGTGGATGTGGCTGCGGCTGCGTCGGTGTCGGTGGTGCCGGTGTTGTCCGACGACGGCGCGTCTGTGGCGTACTTGGACGGCAGCGACACGGCGATCTCTGATTCTGATGGTGATCTGTCGAATGGTTTGCAGGCGGCGCTGTCGGCGGGGGTCAGCACGGTGAAGGTGGTGGTGACCGCGCAGGACGGCACGTCGACTGAGACCTATGTGCTGACGGTGCGTTTGGGGTCGTCGGAGCCGTTCGGGTGGCGTGTGGTGGATGATGTGGAGTGGCTGGCGGAGTCCAACGGGACGGTGCTGGACATGTGGTCGGACGGGACGACGCTGTGGGCGGCCGACGACGGTGGGCGGGTGTTCGCGTACACGTGGGCGACCGAGGCGCGTGACATGGCCAAGGAGCTCGACGATTCGCATTTGGCGGTCGCGGCGAGCGATTGCGGGTCGGGCTTCGACGAGCAGTGCGGTCCGATCCCGCACGGGGTGTGGTCGGACGGGGACACGATGTGGGTGCTCGAGGCGCAGGACGACAAGGTGTACGCGTACGACATGTCGGACCGGTCGCGTGTGTCGGGGTCTGATATCGAGCTGGCTTCGGACAACCGCAACCCGTTGGCGATCTGGTCGGACGGGGACACGATGTGGGTGGTCGACGACGCGGACAGCCATGTGTACGCGTACGCGCTGGACGGCGGGTCGCGCCGCAGCGGTCTGGAGCTCGAGGTGGGCCTGACCGGCAAGCTTGAGCGGGGGATCTGGTCTGACGGGGTGACGATGTGGGTGGCGGTGTCTGACAGCGACCCCGGCGAGGACAGTTTCGTTGCCGCGTTCGACCTCGACACCAAGGACCGCCAGGACGGCAGCACCCTTGGCAGCGACGACTTGGAGTTCGACACGCTGGCCAGCGCGGGCCAGGACCGGCCGCTGGGCCTGTGGTCCGACGGCGAGGTCATGTGGGTGGGTCAGGACACCAGCGGCTGCGACCCGCCGGGGGTGTGCGCGGACCAGAAGCTGTATTCGTTCAACATGCCGGTGTCCGACAACGCCGACCTCGGCACGGTGACGGTCACTCACAGCGGCGGCACGCTCGATGTGGTGCCCGACCCGGATGACGGCACGGTGTTGGTGGCAGTCGCCCCGGTCGGCATCGATGAGGTCACCGTCAGCGTGGGGGCGCGTCAGCTCAAAGCGACGGCGGCGATCACGACCCCCGCGGACAGCAAGAGCGGTGACGCCGGCCATCAGGTGGACCTGTCGAGCCTGACCGGGTCGGGCACGGTGGACGTGTCGGTGACGGTGACCGCCCAGGACAGCTCGACCGCGACGTACACGATCAGGCTGCGCCGTCAGTCCTCTGACGCGACGCTGTCGGAGCTGTTGGTGGCGGGGACTGAGGTGGACGGGTTCGATCCGGCGACTCTGACTTACACGGTGGATGTGGGCCACGATGTGGAGGCGGCGGCGGTGTCGGCGACCGCGGGCCATGAGAACGCGACGGTTGCCTTGCTGTCGGTGACGGGCGCCCCTCCCAGCGAGGTCGAGTCCGAGCTGGCCGACTCGGCCGGCAAGGACTCGGACACCCATATTTTGACCCATACCGTGTCGTCGCTGGCCGAGGGTGCCAACAAGTTGCGGTTGCGGGTCACCGCCGAGGACGGCACCACGACCGGCGACTACAACCTGACAGTGACGCGGGCGGCTGCGCCGTCGGAGGATGCGTCTTTGTCGGGTTTGTCGGTGCAGGGCGTTGCGGTGGCGGGGTTCGATCCGGCGACTTTGGCGTATGCGGTGGATGTGGCTGCGGCTGCGTCGGTGTCGGTGGTGCCGGTGTTGTCCGACGACGGCGCGTCTGTGGCGTACTTGGACGGCAGCGACACGGCGATCTCTGATTCTGATGGTGATCTGTCGAATGGTTTGCAGGCGGCGCTGTCGGCGGGGGTCAGCACGGTGAAGGTGGTGGTGACCGCGCAGGACGGCACGTCGACTGAGACCTATGTGCTGACGGTGCGTTTGGGGTCGTCGGAGCCGTTCGGGTGGCGTGTGGTGGATGATGTGGAGTGGCTGGCGGAGTCCAACGGGACGGTGCTGGACATGTGGTCGGACGGGACGACGCTGTGGGCGGCCGACGACGGTGGGCGGGTGTTCGCGTACACGTGGGCGACCGAGGCGCGTGACATGGCCAAGGAGCTCGACGATTCGCATTTGGCGGTCGCGGCGAGCGATTGCGGGTCGGGCTTCGACGAGCAGTGCGGTCCGATCCCGCACGGGGTGTGGTCGGACGGGGACACGATGTGGGTGCTCGAGGCGCAGGACGACAAGGTGTACGCGTACGACATGTCGGACCGGTCGCGTGTGTCGGGGTCTGATATCGAGCTGGCTTCGGACAACCGCAACCCGTTGGCGATCTGGTCGGACGGGGACACGATGTGGGTGGTCGACGACGCGGACAGCCATGTGTACGCGTACGCGCTGGACGGCGGGTCGCGCCGCAGCGGTCTGGAGCTCGAGGTGGGCCTGACCGGCAAGCTTGAGCGGGGGATCTGGTCTGACGGGGTGACGATGTGGGTGGCGGTGTCTGACAGCGACCCCGGCGAGGACAGTTTCGTTGCCGCGTTCGACCTCGACACCAAGGACCGCCAGGACGGCAGCACCCTTGGCAGCGACGACTTGGAGTTCGACACGCTGGCCAGCGCGGGCCAGGACCGGCCGCTGGGCCTGTGGTCCGACGGCGAGGTCATGTGGGTGGGTCAGGACACCAGCGGCTGCGACCCGCCGGGGGTGTGCGCGGACCAGAAGCTGTATTCGTTCAACATGCCGGTGTCCGACAACGCCGACCTCGGCACGGTGACGGTCACTCACAGCGGCGGCACGCTCGATGTGGTGCCCGACCCGGATGACGGCACGGTGTTGGTGGCAGTCGCCCCGGTCGGCATCGATGAGGTCACCGTCAGCGTGGGGGCGCGTCAGCTCAAAGCGACGGCGGCGATCACGACCCCCGCGGACAGCAAGAGCGGTGACGCCGGCCATCAGGTGGACCTGTCGAGCCTGACCGGGTCGGGCACCGTGGACGTGTCGGTCACGGTCACCGCCCAGGACAGCTCGACCGCGACGTACACGATCAAGCTGCGCCGCCCCTCGAACGACGCCTCGCTGGGGTCGTTGGAGGTGTTCGAGGGCACGTCGATGGCGGCTGGGGACGCGGTGGCGGTGACCCGCACGCCGAGCACCAACAACTACACGGCGAGTGTGGGCAACGATGTGGCCCGGGTGACGGTGGCCGCCGCGGCCGGCGACGAGCGGGCGGTGTCAGTTGAGCTGCTCGCTGACGACGAATCGGCGCTGGCCGACGCCGACACCACCGCTGAGGACAACGGCCATCAGGTGGACCTGGACGTCGGCGAGAACATCGTCAAGGTGAAGGTGACCGCTGAGAACAACACCGCGGTGATCCACACCCTCAACATCACCCGCGAGGAGGAAGCGTCGACGGACGCGAGGCTCACAGGTCTGACGGTCACCGATAATGACTCGAATCCGGCGGTGCTCAGCCCGGAATTCGCGTCGGACGTGTTCGACTATACGGTCGATGTGGCGGCGGGCGTCACGTCGGTCACGATCGCGACGACATCGAGCGGCGACGTCACGGTGGCGTATCTCGACGAAGACGACATGACGATTTCCAACCCCGTGTCGTTGTCGGTCGGCGAAAACACGGTGAAGGTGAAGGTGACCGAGTCGTCCGCATCAAACACCTATGAGCTGACCATCCGCTTGGGTTCGTCGAAAGTCGGCGAGTGGAAGGTGACCGACGACATCGAGTACCTCGATCCGAAGAACTGGAATCCGAGTGACATGTGGTCCGACGGGACGACGTTGTGGGTCGCGGACGAGGTAGCCCATCGGGTGTTCGCCTACACCCTGGCCACCGGAGCACGCGACGAGTCCAAGGAGTTCGTCTCTGGCCGTGGCGATAACCCTGGTGAGCTCAAGGTTGAAAAAGTACTTTGCTTAAACGACCAAGGCCGGAATGAGCAATGCCAATCCACGCCGGTCGGGTTGTGGTCCGACGGCGAGACCATGTGGGTGCTCGAATGGAACGACTCGACGGTGTGGCCCTACGACCTCGCGACTAGGACCTATCTCTCCGAGGCCACCGCGATCGTCCTGCCCTTCAAGGCGGGTATCTCATATAGCGGGGAGACTGCTGATCCGCAGGGCATCTGGTCCGACGGCGAGATCATGTGGGTGCTGGACAAGGGCCGCGGGACAATGCACGCGTTCGAACTCGCGACGGGATTGAGACTCGACGGCACTGACAGCCGTGCTGACCGCGAGTTCGACTTGCACGCCGACAACGCCAACCCTCAGGGTGTCTGGTCCGACGGGGTGGTGATGTGGGTGTCGGAGTCGGACGGCACCAACGGCGACGACAAGCTGTATGCGTACAGCCTCGCCGACGGGTCGCGCCTGTCGACGTCGGATCTGAGCAGCACCGCGGAGGGCCCGCCGCGCTGGGACCGGGGGCCCTTGTGGTCCGACGGCGAGACCATGTGGGTCGCCGACTACGGCAGCCGACGGGGCAACGCCGGTGAGGGCTCGGGTCAGAAGCTCTACTCCCTGAACATGCCGGTCTCCGATGTCGCCGACCTGCGCGGCCTCACCCTCACCCACGCCGACGGCAGCGTGGATCTGAGCCCTGCGTTCTCGCAGGACGTGACCAGCTACGAGGCAGCGGTCGAGGCGTCGATGGCGCAGGTGACGGTCGCTGCGAGACCCCGGCAGTCCGCCGCCACTGTCGAGATCGTCTCGCCCGCCGACGCGGACGGCAACACCGAGGGCCACCAGGTGGACCTTGCTGCGGGCACCTTTGTCAAGATCAGGGTACGGGTGACCGCCCAGGACGGCGTGACAGTGAAGGATTACGTCGTCACGGCGCGCCGCGCGCTGACTGACGGCGCGACCCCTGTGAATCTCTCCTGGGCGCTGGTGCCTGACGGCCTGAGCGGTGATCTGTTCCGGCTGCTCGCGGTCACCGTGGGCACGGGCAACGCCACAAGCGCCGACATCGCCGACTACCAGACGCGGGTTCGCAATGACGTGGACACCAGCGGCCACACCGCGGTGAGATCCAGTCCGGATTTGTTCCGGGTGCTTGGGTGTACCGCGACCGTCGATGCCGTCGACCACACCGGGACGACGTTCACCGTCGGCGGCGGCGAGGGCGTGCCGATTTACTGGCTCAACGGCGCCAAGGTCGCCGACCATTATGAGGACTTCTACGACGCCACGTGGGACAACCTGTCGCCGACGCGGACGTCGGGGGACAGCGTTGCCGACAGCGGCAACAACCGGTTTGTCTGGACGGGTTGCAACAACCAAGGAACCAAATGGTCCACCGGCCACCTCGGGCACACGGGGACTTCGATCCAGGTGGCACGGCCTCACCAAAATGGCGGGTTTGCCAGAGGCACAAGGTCGCCGAACACCTCGCTGGCGAGCTTTGCGCTGTCGGATCTGCTGCAGGTGGTCCCCGACCCGTTGAGCGGTTTGTCTGTGACCGCTGTGGGCGACACGGTCGACCGGCTGCGTGGTTTCGCGTCCGGGCAGGGGCTGTATCACGTCGGGTTCGACAGCAGTGTCTCCCAGGCCACGGCGGCTTGGACCGCGAACTTGTTCAACGGCGCTGTCGTTGTGACGGTGCTCGACGCGAACGGCGACCCCCTCGACGACGCCGACGACAACGAAGACCACTTCCAAGTGGCTCTCGGGGCGGCCGGATCTGTCATCACGGTCTCGGTGCGAGTGACGGTGACCGGCTGGGACCTGGTCTCGAGCGAGTACACGCTGCATCTGTATCGCAGTTCGGCCGAGCCGGGCGGCTGGCGCGCCGGCGACGACGTGAACTACCTGTCGAGTGTGGACGGCATCAAGCCTCGGGATGTGTGGGGCACCGACGCTGTGCTGTGGGTGGCTGACGACCACGCGACCGTCCCCAAGCTGCTGGCCTTCAACCGCTCCGACGGCAAGCGCGTGGTCGGTCTCGACATCGAGCTGGACACCGGCGGCGGCAACGAGAAGCTGTGGGGCGGGGTCTTCGCTGACGTCACCGAGGCGGAAGACGGGTCTGTGAGCGGCACGATGTGGGTGGCCGACCCTGACGACAACAAGCTGTACGCCTACAAGGTGAACGTCGCCGCCGGCGGCATAACCCCGGTCACCGCTGTGGGCAACGCCCACGGCGACCGCGACTCGGGCAAGGACGTCACCTTGCGCGACGGGAACAACGACCCTGCGGGCATGTGGTCCAACGGCGACACCATGTGGGTGGGCGACCGCAAGGATAAAAAGATCTACGCCTACACGCTGGCGGCGAACGCCCGCGACGCCGACAAGGACATCGACGCCTCAGACGTTTTCGGAGTGGACGATTTGCGCGGCGTCGCAAGCGACGGCACAGCCGTGTGGGCGTTCAACAACGCCGACAAAAAGCTGTACGGGTTCCAGTTGGACAACGGGTTGCGCAACGAGGCATGGGACTTCAGTTTGCACAGCGACCACAGCAGCCAAGGGATTGTCCGCGGTGCGTGGTACGACGACGGGACGGTCTATGTGCCCCGCGGCGACGGCGAGAACTCCAAGGTGTTCGCCTACAACACCACCAGAGACCCCTCGCTCGACAGCGACACCACCCTCAGCAGCCTCGAGTTGACCTACACCGATGCCAACGACGCGACGCAGACGGCCGCGTTGACGCCGACATTCAGCGCCGACGTCACCGTGTACCGCGCTGAGTTGCCGGCCGGCGTCGAAGAGCTGGAGGTCTCTGCCCCGGCCACCGAGTCTTCGACGTCTGAGGTCGCCATCGAGCCCGCCGACGCCGACAGCGACAGCTCCAACGGCCATCAGGTGGCCCTGTCGCCGGGATCCAACACGGTCACGGTGACCGTCACCGCCCAGGACAACAGCATCGCCCGCTATGTGATCGACGCGTTCGTGCCGGTGGAGGCCTTGGAGGTTGCCTTCAACTGGGCCCTCAAACCCTCGGGCCTCGCGGCCGGCAAAGAGTTCCGCCTGCTGCTGGTCACCCGGGCCACCCGCAATGCGCAGTCGTCGTCCATCGCCGACTACAACACCCACGTCCAAGACGATGTCCGCGACTCCGGCTCGCACGACGCCATCGAGCGCTTCGCCAAGTTCTTCACCGCGCTGGGCTGCACCTCGGACGTGAACGCTCGGGCCAACACGGGAACGACATACACGAGCTCCGAGAAGGGCGTGCCCATCCACTGGCTCAACGGCTCAAAATTGGCCGACGACTACGAGGATCTCTACGACGGCCGCTGGGACTCCAACAGCGCGAAAGATTCGGCCGGGGTCAGCTATGTAACTGGTGTTGTTTGGACCGGTTGCGACGACGCCGGGGATCCCGCAAACACATCGTCCAAGAAGCCTCTGGGCGCCGCCGACGACGTGGTGTACGGCCAGCCATTTGTTGACCGTAATGAGTTGGACACTGGCACGTCCTCACCCAGCTCCGCGGCTCCGTTCTACGGGCTGTCGCCCGTGTTCGTGGTAGCCGAGGCGCCGTCGGAGGATGCGTCTTTGTCGGGTTTGTCGGTGCAGGGCGTTGCGGTGGCGGGGTTCGATCCGGCGACTTTGGCGTATGTGGTGGATGTGGCTGCGGCTGCGTCGGTGTCGGTGGTGCCGGTGTTGTCCGACGACGGCGCGTCTGTGGCGTATTTCGACGGCAGCGACACGGCGATCTCTGATTCTGACGGTGATCTGTCGAATGGTTTGCAGGCGGCGCTGCCGGCGGGGGTCAGCACGGTGAAGGTGGTGGTGACCGCGCAGGACACCACGTCGACGCAGACCTATGTGCTGACGGTGCGTTTGGGGTCGTCGGAGGTGGGTGTGTGGAAGGTGGTCGATGACGTCGAGTGGCTGGACAGCACGAATTGGGCTCCGCGTGGTTTGTGGTCGGACGGTTCGACCCTGTGGGTGCCCGATGACTGGGGTGATCGGGTGTTCGCCTATGCGTGGCCTGGTGGTGTCCGCCAGGACGGCACCTCGGGCACCGATGATCTGGAGCTTGACGACACTGAGCTGACGGTGTTGAGCAATTGCGGGTTGTCGGGCAATGACAAGTGCAGCCCGGCGGTGTATGGGGTGTGGCGCGGCGCGGACGCGCTGTGGGTGCTGAATTACGACGATCCCGCGGCGAGGGTGCATCCCTATGACATCTCGACGGGCGCGCCTCACGGCACGCTTCAGCCGTTCGGCGTGCCGGCGGCGGCGGGTGATGCGGCGGGCCTGTGGTCGGACGGGTCGACGCTGTGGACTGTTGATGCCGACACCGATCGGGTGTATGCGTTCGATCTGTCCAGCGGATTGCGCTTGGACGGCAACGACGGCCGCGCTGACCGCGAGTTCGCCCTGGATGGCGACAACGCCAACGCGCAGGGCATCTGGTCTGACGGTGTGACGGTGTGGGTGACCGAGTCCGATGAGACCAACGGCGACGACAAGCTGTACGCGTACGACCTTGCTGACGGGTCGCGCGCGGCGGCGAAGGACCTGGCCACGACCACCGCTGGTGTGCCGCGGTGGACGCGTGCGGGGCTGTGGTCTGACGGTGTGACGATGTGGGTGTCGGCCATCGGTGCGGGCAGGCCGAAAGGCGCCGGCACGGGCCAGAAGCTGTACTCGTTCAACATGCCGGTGTCCGACAACGCCGACCTCGGCACGGTGACGGTCACCCACAGCGGCGGCACGCTCGACACCGCTGTCGATCCCGACAACGATGCGGTGCGGCTGGTGACCGTTCCGTCAGGCATCGACGAGGTCACCGTGGCCGCCAGCGCGCTCCAGCTCAGGGCCACCGCGACGATCACGTCGCCCGCGGACAGCAGCAACACCGACGCCGGCCACCAAGTGGACCTGTCGAGCCTCACCGGGAACGGCACCGTCGACGTGACCGTCACCGTCACCGCCCAGGACACCACCACCACTGAGACCTACACCGTCACCTTCAGCCGTGAACCCGTCATGCTGGCCGAAGGCGTGACCGCGGTGCCGGACGGCTGGACCCTCACGCCGTCGGGGCTGAACGACGGCGACCAGTTCCGGCTGTTGGCGCTCACGGTCAGCGAACGCGACGCCACCGCAACCGCCATCGCCGACTACGACAGCCATGTGCGCGCCGACATCGGCGCTAACGGCCATGCCGCGGTCGGTTCGTTCGGCGGCCTGTTCACGGTGCTGGGATGCACCGAGGGCCTGAGCGCACGCGACCACACCGGCACCACCTACACCGACGATGACACCGGCGTGCCCGTCTACTGGCTCAACGGCGCCAAGATCGCCGACCACTACAAGGCGTTCTATACCGAAGACTGGCAAAGCTTGGTTTCGAGGTTCACCTCGGGCGCGGACAATAGCCGCGAGAACTCGGCTTGGACCGGCTGTTCGTCCGACGGCACCGCGCACGCGACCGGATACCTCGGGGCGGCATCAGAGGCGCAGATAGGCACTCCGGAGACGGCCGGCGACGCGTTCGATGCGAATACCGCGTCCAGCAATGGGGCTCTGCCGCTGTACGCGTTGTCGGGCGTGTTTCAGGTGGTGGATGACCTGTCTGCCCCTGAATTGGCTGCGTTGTCGGCGTTCGCGGCGGGCGGGTCCGATGACAGGCTGCGCGGTTTCGCTGCCGGTCGCCGTGTCTATCGTGCGGGTTTCGGCGCTGGCGTGTCGCGGGCGACGCTCGAATGGACGGCCGCGAACGAGGCTGTGGCTGAGGTGTCGGTGCTGGACGCTGACGGTGATGTGCTCGAGGACGCCGACGGTGGCGAGAGCGGCCACCAGGTTGACTTGGAGGTCGGCGTCACTACTGTCACTGTCAGGGTGTTGCACACCGACAGCGTCCTGAGCGGTGAATACACGCTGCATCTGGGGCGCAGCTCGACGGAGTTGGGCGGCTGGCGCGTCGGCGACGACGTCAACTTCCTGTCGAGCGTCGGACGCATCTGGCCCAGAGGCATGGCGGGCACGGCGGACACGTTGTGGGTGGGCCATGCGGGTAACAACTTCGACGGTAACGCCGAGACCAATAGCAAGGTTTTGGCGTTCGACCGCTCCGACGGCAGCCGGGTGCCGGGCCTCGACATCGAGTTGGGCGTTATTGGTGGAGTTTTCTCTATCGGGCTGAATGGCGGGATCTGGTCCGACATGGTCGAGGACGTCGACGATGGCACGGTGAGCGGCACGATGTGGGTGGCTGATCCCGTCCTCGCACAGATCGATGCCGAGTTCGCAGTGCTCTTTGCGTACAAGATCGCTGTCAACGCCGACGGCACGCCGGGCGGCACCCACGGCGACCGCGACTCGGACAAGGACATCTCGTTGGCGGGGGTCAACGACGATCCGGGGGGTTTGTGGTCGAACGGTTCGACGATGTGGGTGAGCGACGGCATCGACGAAAAGCTGTACGCGTACACGCTGGCCACGGGCGCCCGCGACTCGGACAAGGAGATCGACGTCTCGGGCGTGTTCGGCTCTGGCGAGCAGCCGGGGGCCGTCGTCGGTGACGGCACCGCGATCTGGGTGCTCAACGAAGACGACAACGAGCTGTACGCGTTCGAGATCGACGGTGGGGGGCGCAACAGCGGCTGGGACATCGAGCTGCACGCCACGCACGAATCCAGGGGTTTGGACGGCGACGAAACGACTCGCGGCGCTTGGATCGAGGGCGATGTCATCTACGTGGGCCGCGGCGACAACGACCGCTCCAAGATCTTCGCCTACAACACCTCCAGAGCCCCAGCGTCCACGTCGTTGAGCGCGCTGTCGGTGACCGCGGCGGGCGAGTCCGACGACAGGCTGCACGGCTTCACCGCCGATCACCGCGTCTACCACGCGGGCTTGAGCGCTGGCGTGTCGCAGGCGACGCTCGAATGGCCGGCCGTAGACGGCGTCGAAGTGTCGGTCCTCGATGCCGCCGGTGAGGTGCTCGACGACGCCGACGACATGGAGGACCATCACCAGGTGAACCTGGCGGAGGGCCGCAACACCTTCACCGTCAGGGTGTTGGACAACGACGCCGGCCTGAGCAGTGACTACACGCTGCACCTGGGCCGCGGCTCGGCTGAGGCGGGCGGCTGGCGCGCCGGCGACGACGTGAACTACTTGTGGAGCGTCGACAACATCAAGCCCCGCGGCTTGGCGGGCACGGCGGACACGCTGTGGGTGGCCGACGCTGGCAGCAACAAGGTGCTGGCGTTCGACCGCTCCGACGGCACCCGGGAGGCGAGCCTCGACATCGAGTTGGACACCACCGGCGACGGCAACGAGAAGCTGTGGGGCGGGATCTGGTCAGACATGGTCAAGGACGGCACCGACGGCACGGTGAGCGGCACGATGTGGGTGTCCGACCCCGACGACGACCACCTGTACGCCTACAAGATCGCCGTCAACGCCGACGGCACCCCGGTCACCACCGGGAGCGACGTCCACGGCGACCGCGACTCGGCCAAGGACATCTCGTTGACGGGGGGCAACGCCAATCCGCAGGGCTTGTGGTCGAACGGTACGACGATGTGGGTGAGCGACACCAGCGACCACCACCTGTACGCCTACCACCTCGGCGGCGCCAACCACGGCGAACGCGACGCGGACAAGGACATCAACAACGTCTCGGACCACTACAGCGGCAAGGGTCGCACCATCGTCGGTGACGGCACCGCCATCTGGGTGCTCAACGACGCGACCGACGAAACGCTGTACGCGTTCGAAATCGACGGTGGGGCGCGCAACAGCGGCTGGGACATCGCGCTGCACGACGACCAGCGCGCAGGCAGAAGGAACCTCGGCGCATGGATCGAGGGCGGTGCCATCTACGTGAGTTTTGGCGACGGCGCCGGCTCCAAGATCTTCGCCTACAACACCTCCAGAGGCACGGCGTCCACGTCGTTGAGCGATCTGGAGGTGACCGCGGCGGGCGAGTCCGACGACAGGCTGCATGGTTTCACCGCTGATCATTTGGTGTATCACGCCGGTTTCGACAGCGATGTCGGGCAGGTCACGCTCGATTGGACTACGACCGCGGATGCTGCCGATGTCGTGGTGGCGGTGTTCGACGCGAACGGCGACCGCCTCGACGACGCCGATACCACTTCTGGAGCGGCGGGCCATCAGGTGGCTCTGGGGGCGGCGGGCACCGTCACTGTGTTGACGGTGCGGGTGTCGGTGCCAGACAGCGTCTTGGCCACCGAGTACACGTTGCATCTGGGCCGCGGCTCGGCCGATGCCGGCAAATGGCGCGCCGGCGACGACATCAACTTCCTGTGGGACACCGAGAACATTGAGCCGCGGGATGTGTGGGGCACCGCGGGCACGCTGTGGGTGGCCGACGACGGCAGCGACAAGGTGCTGGCGTTCAACCGCTCCGACGGCAGCCGCGTGGCCGTCCTCGACATCGAGCTGAACACGGGCGACGGCAACGAAGCACTGGGGGCCGGCGTCTTCGCTGATGTCGAGGTGGCGGGCGACGACTCGGTGAGCGGCACGA
This sequence comes from Acidimicrobiales bacterium, assembly GCA_965116715.1. Lineage (GTDB taxonomy): Bacteria > Actinomycetota > Acidimicrobiia > Acidimicrobiales > Poriferisodalaceae > Poriferisodalis. The sequence continues at coordinate 1,710,940 of OZ220724.1, read as the reverse complement.
TGTGGGTGGCCGATCCCGACGACGACAAGCTGTACGCGTACAAGATCGACGTCACCGCTGCGGGGGCGGCGGGTCCGGTTCACGGCGACCGCGACTCGGCCAAGGACATCGCCCAGTCCGCGGGCCACGACGACCCTGCGGGCATATGGTCCAACGGCGACACCATGTGGGTGGGCGACTCTGAAGATCGAAAGATCTACGCGTACACCCTTGCGACGAAGGCTCACGACTCAGCCAAGGACATCAGCCTCACCGACGTGTTCGACAGCGGCGAGAGCCTGGGCGGCATCGCCTCCGACGGCACCGCGATCTGGGCGCTCAACCACAGCGACGGCAAGCTCTATGCGTTCCAGTTGGCCGACGGAACCCGCAACGAGGCATGGGACATCGGTCTGCACGAGAGCCACACCGGCTCGGGAGGCCACATCGGGGGTGTGTGGCACGACGGCGGCGTGGTCTATGTAGGCCGCGGTGACGGTGCCGAGCACTCCAAGGTGTTCGCCTACAACAGCACCCACGACACCTCGCTCGACGGCGACGCCACGCTCAAGAGCGACAGCGTCGAGCTGACCGACGGCAACGACAACCCGCTGACGCTGACCCTCTTGACCGCGACTTTCTATATCGCCACCGCGCTGGAGGGCGCTGACACGGTGACGGTGTCGGCTGAGCCCACCGCGGCCACGTCGCAGGTCTCGTTCGCCCCCGCCGACGCCGACGGTGATTCGGGGAACGGCCATCAGGTGAGCCTGGTGCGGGGATCCAACGGGATCGTGGTGACGGTCACCGCCGAGGACGGCACCATGGCCCGTTATCTGATCGACGTCACGGTACCGGCGGACGCCTCCTTGAGCGCGCTCGAGGTCGGCAGCGACTCGCAGGACGCGGCGCTCTCCCCACTGTTCGACTCCGATGTCCACGAGTACACAGCGGGCTTCGCTGCGGGCACGTCGCTGGTCACCGTGTCGCCGACGACGACGGACGTGAGCGCGGGGGTGGCGTTCCTCGACGGCAACGACGGCACGCTCGACGACGCGGACAACGACGCCGGCAACGGCTTCCAGGTGGCGCTCAGCGCCGGCGCCAACACGGTCAAGGTGAAGGTGACCGGCTCCGACAACTTGGCCACCCGCACCTACGTGCTCACCCTGAATTTGGGCTCGGCCTCGTCGGGCGAGTGGAAGGCAGTCGACGACATTCCTGTGCTGGCGGCCGCCAACGACGAGCCCCGGGGCCTGTTCCGTGTGGGCGAGCGCATGTACGTGCTCGACGCCGATGGCACGCTGCACGCCTACGACACCGGCACCAAGCAGCCCGACTCCGGCGGGTTCAATCTGGCCGTGGCCAACAGCGACCCGCGGGGCTCCTGGTCGAACGGGGTCACGATGTGGGTGGCCGACGCCGCCGCCGACAAGGTGTTCGCCTACGCCCTGTCCGACGGCGCCCGTCAGGACGGAACCGGCGCTACCACCGATCTCGAGTTCGACCTGGCCGATCACGCCACCGACGCCGCTGTCGACAACGGCGACCCGCGGGGCATCTGGTCGAACGGGACGACGATGTGGGTGGCCGACTCGGGCGACGACAAGCTGTACGCCTACGCGCTCGACGGCGGCGCCCGTCAGACCGATCTCGAGTTCGACCTGGCCGACGACGCCACCGACGACGCTGCCGACAACGGCGACCCCGACGGCATCTGGTCTGACGGGGTCACGATGTGGGTGGCCGACACCGCCGACGACAAGCTGTATGCCTACGCGCTCGTCGGCGGCACCCGCGTCGCCTCGCTCGACTTCGACGACCTCATCGACGGCGCCGGCGGCGCCGGCGGCAGCGGTGGCTCCCTTGGCTCCCGCTCGGGGCCTCCCGACCAGAAGGGGCCGGTAGGCCAGAACGCCCCCCGCCAGGCGCCGCCCGCGGACAACTCGCTCAACATCTGGTCGGACGGCGACACACTGTGGGCGGCCAGCGGCAGCCACGACGCCGTCTACTCCTACAACATGCCCCGGTCGCCCAACGCCGAGCTGAGCGGGCTGACCGTCAGCGAGGGCGAGCTCACGCCGGAGTTCGCCAGCGCCACGACCGCCTACACCGTGGAGGTCGCCGCCGGCGTCTCGGCGGTCACCGTCACTGCCACCACCGCGCAGATCGGGGCCACGGTGGGCTACAGCCTCGATACCGACACGGTCACCCCGGGCGCCCAGGTCGACCTGTCGAGCCTCACCGCCGACAACTCGGTCGAGCTGACCATCACCGTCACCTCCCAGGACACCACCGCCAACAAGTCCTACACGGTCACCTTCAGCCCCGAAGCCGCCGAGCTGCCCGAAGGCGTGACCGGGGTGCCTGCCAACTGGGCTCTCAAGCCCAGCGGCCTCAATGACGGCGACCAGTTCCGGCTGCTCGCGGTTACGGTCGCCAGCCGTAACGCCACCGCAACCGGCATCGCCGCTTATGAAGGGCACGTGCGCTCCGACATCGCCCGCAGCGGCCACTCCGCGATCAGCGGGATTTCAGCTCTGTTCCAGGTGCTGGGATGCACGTCCGATGTGGATGCGAACGTCCACACCCAGACCACCTACACCGACGACGACACCGGCGTGCCCGTCTACTGGCTCAACGGCGCCAAGATCGCCGACGACTACAAGGCGTTCTACACGGAGAACTGGGCAAGCCAAGTGCCGAAGTTCACCTCCGGCGCGACCATGACGTCTGGATACAGAGTCTGGACCGGCTGTCAGAGAAGTGGCGAGAAGCAGACACCAGGTTTTCTCGGTGACGGAGGAACCGCAAATGTCAGGAGAGGTGCACCGAACCAGCCCGCCGGCGGGATCGCTTACATCTTTGGAAACAGGTCCGAAACGCTGCCGTTGTATGCGCTCTCCGACGTGTTCCAGGTGGTGGCGAGCCTGTCGGCGGTGGATACCTCGCTGAGCGCGTTGTCGGTGGCTCCGGCGGACAATGTGGACAGGTTGCATGGTTTCGCCGCTGATCACTTCGTGTATCACGCCGGTTTCGACAGCGATGTCGAGCAGGTCACGCTCGATTGGGCCACGACCGCGGATGCTGCCAATGTCAAGGTGGCGGTGCTCGACTCCAACGGCGACCCCCTCACCGACGCCGACGAGACTGTTGGCGCGGATGACTTCCAGGTGGATCTTGGCGAAGCCGGGACTGTCACCACGGTGACGGTCGATGTTTCGGTGCCCGACTCAGTCTTTTATAGCGAGTACACGCTGCATCTGGGCCGCAGCTCGGACGACCCGGGCGAATGGCGCGCCGGCGACGACGTCAACTACCTGTGGGACACCGACGGCATCAAGCCGCGGGGTCTGGGCGGCACCGCGGGTCTGCTGTGGGTGGCTGATGACGACAGCAAGAAGGTGCTGGCCTTCGACCGTTCCGACGGCTCGCGCCTCGACGGCGTAGTCAGCACCGCGAACCTCGACATCTCCCTGGCGGGTGACAACGGTGAGTTGTGGGGCGGGATCTTCGCTGACGCCACCGAGGCGGGCGACGGGTCGGTGAGCGGCACGCTGTGGGTGGCCGACCCCACCGACGACAAGCTGTACGCCTACAGGATCGCCGTGGACAACAACGGCATGCCGGTCACCACTGTGGGCAGCGCCCACGGCGAGGCTGACGCCGACAAGGACATCACCCTCAGCGATAACTCTGATACTGCCCTCGACAACGGCGACCCCGCCGGCATGTGGTCCAACGGCACGACGATGTGGGTGGCTGATCGTGTCGATGAGAAGCTCTACGCCTACAACCTGTCGACGAAGGCCCGCGACTCCGACAAGGACATCGACGTCTCAGGAGAGTTCGGACGCAGTGATCTGAGAGGCGTTGCCTCCGACGGCACCGCACTCTGGGCGCTCAATATCGACGACGACAAGCTGTACGGCTACCAGTTGGCCGACGGCACCCGCAACTCCGACTGGGACTTCGATCTGCATACCGACCACACCGACTCGGGCGACATCATCCGCGGCGCCTGGCACCACGACGGCGTGATCTACGTGCCCCGCGGCGACGGCGCAACCCACTCCAAGGTCTACGCCTACAACACCACCCGCGACACCTCGCTGTCGACGGATGCGACTTTGTCGGCGTTGTCGGTGATGCCGGGCGGGTTGAACGAGACGTTCGCGGCGGACAAGACCATCTACACGGTGAGTGTGACCCACGACGTGGAGGAGGTGACCGCGACGTGGGCGGTGAACCACTCGGGGGCGAGGTTCGTGACGCTGGACGTCAACAACGTCGCGCTCGGCGACGCGGACGTCAACAAATCCGGGTTCCAGGTCACGCTGGGCGCGGTGGGCTCGACGACAACGTTCAAGGTCAAGGTGACCGCGGAGGAGCGGGCCGCCACCGAGACGTACACGGTGGCGGTGACCCGCGCGGCGGCGCCCGTGGCGCCGTTGACTGACACGACGAGGCCGGCGTTGTCATCGGCGGCGGTGGCCGGCGATTCGTTGAGGCTGACCTATGACGAGGACCTCGACGGAGACTCGGTGCCGGCCACGGGGGCGTTCACCGTGACGGTGGGGGACGCCGAGGTGGGCGTGTCGCAGGTGACGGTGGCGGGTGCGACGGTGACGCTGACGTTGGATGTCGCAGTGCTGCACGCCGAGGCGGTGCGGGTGTCGTACTGGCCTGCCTTGGCGGGGGGCAATCCGATCCGCGATCAGGCGAGCAACGGTGCGGTAGCGCTGGACGGTGCGCCGGTCGCCGCGGAAACGGCGCCGTCGACTGAGACGTCGTTGGCGAGTCTGCGTATCGGTGGGGTGTCTGTGTCATTGGCCGCAACGCCCTACGCGGTGTCGCTGCCGGGCGGCACTTCGCAGGTGGAGGTGTTGGCGCGCCCGACCGATGGTCGGGCAGGTGTGGCGGTGACGCCTGGCGATGCGGACGCGGTCGCGCCGGGCCATCAGGTGAGCGTGGCGGAGGGCGACAACCCGGTGGTGGTCACGGTCACGGCCGAGGACGGCACGACGACCCGGGCCTACACGGTGACGGTGACGGTGCGTGCCGGCGACGAGCTGCCGCCGGTGTTCGAGTCGGCTGCGGTGGCTGACAGTGACGGCGATGTGGTGGTGCTGACCTTCAGCGAGGAGCTCGACGACAGCGCGCGGGCCCGGCCGCCGGCGGGGGCATTCGCGGTCAAGGTGGACGGCGCGGCGGGACCGTCGGTGAGCTCGGTGGCGGTGTCGGGTGCGACGGTAAGGCTGACGCTGGGCACGGCGCTCGACGGGGACGACAGCGTGACGGTGTCCTATGTCGATCCGACGGCGGGCGACGATGTGGCGGCGGTGCAGGACGCGGCGGGCAACGACGCGGCGTCGGCGCTGGACCAGGCGGTGGACGTCTCGGAGCTGTCGGTGGATCCCTCCGAGGTGGTGCTGGTGAGCAACAGGGGCACGGACCTCGCCAAGGCGAACGGCTGCCGACAACACGGGGGAGGCCGTCGCTGCGATGGTCCTGAATACGACCTGTTGTTGCGGGTGTTCGCCGACCGTCCTACGGAGACGGGGGGGCAGCTTGGGGCTACGGCGCAGTCGTTCAGCACTGCCAGTGACGCTGAAAGCGTCAAGTTGACGTCGGTGGCAATCGAGGTGAAGACGCTGCCGAATTCGGACGCGCGCGGTGATGTGAAGGCGGAGATCTGGGATCATAGCGGCGGCAAGCCGGGTTCGAAGCTGTTCGCGTTGACACCGCCGGCGACGTTGGGGACGGGCTGGCAGACCTTCACCGCGCCGGCGGATCATGAGCGGCTGGCCCCCGGCTCCACCTATTGGGTGGTGGTGATCTTCCAGACCGAAGACAAGGGCGAGCTGCGCTTGCGCACGACCAATGACGAGAGCCAGACCGGCCAGTCGGGCTGGTCTCTGGGGAACCGGGCCAAGGAGCGGCGCAACAGTCGCGATCGTTGGCAAGACGCGAACCGGAACCTGGTCCGGCACCACAACGGCTTCGACTACTCCTGGGATGCTGGCAAGGTGATGCGGCTGGAGGTGAAGGGCGGGGTGGCGCCGAATCGGGCGCCGGTGTTCATGGACGGCGTGTCGGCGGTGCGCTCGGTGGGCGAGAACGCCGCGGCGGGCACCGCGGTGGGCGCCGCGGTGGCGGCGGTGGATCCCGAGGGTGACGGGTTGTCGTACTCGATCGCGGACGGGGCGGCTTCGCATCCGTTCGGGATCGTGGGCTCGACGGGCCAGCTCGAGGTGCGCGGCAAGGTGGACTACGAGTCGCAGCGGTCCTATCAGTTCAAGGTGGAGGTGTCCGACGGGCACGGCGGCACAGACGAGATAGCGGTGACGGTGTCTGTGCGCGACAACGGTCCGCCGCCGGCGCCGTCGGCGCCGACGCTGAGCGCGGGCCGGGTGCCGGGGTCGTTAGCGGTGGGCTGGGACGAGATGGATCCCGCGGCGGCGGGCGGGCCGGTGCTGCGCTACGCGGTGCGGTATCGCAAGGCGGGCACCGCGGGCTGGACGGCGGCGGCCGAGGTGGCTCGCACGTCTACGGTGCTGCGCGGCCTGGAGGCAGGGGCGTCGTACCAGGTGCAGCTTCAGGCCTCCACCGTCGAGGGGGCGGGCGCCTGGTCGGCTGCGGCGACGCACGCTGCGGCGCCGTTGTGCCTCACCGTGGAGCGCGTGTCGAGCCCTCCGCTGGTCGGCGACTGCGAGGCACTGATCGACTCGCTGCCGCTGCTGGACCCCAACATGGAGCTGAACTGGTCCACCAGCACCGCAATCGCGTCGTGGACGGGCGTGACGGTGGCCAACTCCGACGGCGCTCAGCGCGTCACCGCCATCAGCCTGGCTGCGGGCAATTCGCTGGGCGGCGTGCTGCCCGCAAGGCTCGGCGACCTCGACGCGCTCACCGCGCTGTCGATCGTGGGCCGTGGCCTCACCGGCCCCATCCCTGACGCTCTGGGGGGCATCTCGGGGCTTGCCTCGCTGAAGCTCAACGACAACTTCCTCGACGGCGCCATCCCCGCGGCGCTGCCGGCGCACGCCACGCTCGCTGCCGCGGGCGACACCGGCGTGGCGCTGAACAACAACCGCCTCAGCGGCTGCGTGCCCGCGCAGTGGTCCGCCTACACCAAGGTCGCGGCCCAGCGCGACAGCGTCACCTTGGCGGGCTGCCAGATCGCCGTGGAAGCCGACGACCTCGGCGGGCTGCCCGGCGCGACCGTGTCGATGGCGGCCCGGGTCAGCGGCCATCTGCCCGGCGCGACGCTGGTCTATGCGTGGGCCCAGGATGCCGCCGACACCACCCAGGTCACGCTGAGCGACGCCACGGGGTCCGCTCCGTCGTTCGCGGTGCCCGCCGGCGCGTCGGCGGGCGACACGTTCCGGTTCACGGTGACGGTCACCGACTCGCAGTCCACCTCGGGCACCGGCACCGCGCAGGTGCAGGTCACGGTGGACCAGACCGCGCCGACGCTGAAGACGGGCTTCCCGAAAGCGACAGTGGACGGCTGGGCGGTGGAGCTCACCTACAACGAGGCGCTCGACGCCGACGCGCCGCCGCCGCCCGAGGCGTTCACGGTGACCGTCGCCGGCACCGAAACCGACGTCCGCTGGGTGGCGGTGAACGACGACACGGTTTTGGTGGCGCTGACCTCCAAGATGGGTCGCAACGCCACGGTCACCGTCGACTACGCCGACCCGACCGCAGGAGACGACGCGTTCGCCATCCAGGACGTGGCCGGCAACGACGCCGGGGCGCTTTCCAGCGCCAGCGTGGCCACCGGCGGCATCAGGGACTGCACCGAGAGCAATGTCGACTCGGGCCGCCCGACGCACTGGAACAGAAATCTGGTGTCCGAGTGCACAGCGCTGCTCGAGGCGCGAGACATCCTCGACCCCGGCCGCACGGTGCTGGGCAACTGGTCGCCCAGCACCGCGGTGAACGACTGGACCGGCATCACGGTGCAAAGACGCTGGGCCCAGGTCGGCTTCCAACTCGCTCGGGCACAAGCCCAGGTCGTGTTCATCAACCTCGAGGACCGGGGCCTCGCCGGCGCCATTCCCGAGAAACTCGGAGATCTGCACTGGGTGGCGAGGATCCTGCTGAGCGGCAACCGGCTCAGCGGCGAGATCCCCGACGAGCTCGCCAACGCCGGCCGTTCCTCCGATGGAAGGGTCGGGAATGGCAACCAGCTGATTCCCATGGAGACGCTGGACCTCGAAGACAACCTGCTCACCGGCCCCATTCCCCTGGCGCTCACCAACACCAAAGCCGACGACGTGTACCTGTCGGGCAACATGCTCGAGGGCTGCGTGCCCGCCCAGTTCTCATCCAGCAGCCGCCGCATCAGACCGCAGTCCGGCGGGGTGACGTTGCCCGACTGCGCCCACACCGCCGACGCCGGCCAGGGCGGGGCCGTGACGGTGGACAGCACGATCACGCTGTCGGGCACCGCAGGCGGCGTGCTGCCGCCGGGCACAGCAGCGGTGTTCGAATGGACCCAGATCGACAACGGCGCCCCGACCGCCGCCATCACCAACTCCGATGCGGCGCAGGCGTCGTTCGTGGTACCAAGCTCGACCGAGGAAGTGGTGTTCCGCTTCCAGCTCGAGGTGTCCGACGCCGACGGCAACGCCCGGACCGCCCGCGACAGCGTCGAGTTCCTCCTCGACCCCAGCGACCCCACCGTCGATGCGGCCAGCGTGCACGACTCCGAGCTGCTGATCCGCTTCAGCGAGCCCCTCAACGCCAACTCGGTGCCCCCGCCCGCGGCCTTCACCGTGACCGTCGCCGGCGCCGACCGCAGCGTGGGCGAAGTGGGAATCGACGGCACCCACCGCGTGCTGCAACTGACCCTGGCCTCGCCGGTCACCGCCGGCCAAGCAGTCACTGTGGCCTACGCCACCGCCAACAGCGCCGGCAAGCCCATCGAGGACCGAGCCGGCAACGACGCCGAGGACTTCACACTGGCAGCCTCCGAGGTCGCCAACATCACCCGCAGCACGGACGCGACGTTGTCGGGTCTGGTGGTGAGGCCGGGGGTGTCGACCGTGGCGTCGCCGCTGGCGCTGGACCCGGCGTTCTCGCCGTCGGTGGAGTCCTATGACGTGTCGGCTGCGGCGGAGAAGGTGACGGTGTCCTTTGAGGCGTCGGCGGGCGATGATGCGTCGGTGGCGGTGCGCAACAAGGCCGACGACGACGACTTGGCCGACTCGGACACCACCGCTGCCGACAACGGGTTCCAGGTGGATCTGGGCGCGGTGGGCTCGACGACGACGTTCAAGGTGAAGGTGACCGCGGAGGACGGGACGACGACGAAGACCTACACCGTCAATGTGGTCCGCCGCGACGTCGGTGGCGGTGCGCACCGACGACGACGACTGCCGACTCGGACACCACCGCTGCCGACAACGGGTTCCAGGTGGATCTGGGCGCGGTGGTCGACGACGACGTTCAAGGTGAAGGTGACCGCGGAGGACGGGACGACGACGAAGACCTACACCGTCAATGTGGTCCGCCGCGACCGCACCGATGCGACGCTGTCGGGTCTGGTGGTGAGGCCGGGGGTGTCGACCTCGGCGTCGCCGCTGGCGCTGGACCCGGCGTTCTCGCCGTCGGTGGTGTCCTATGACGTGTCGGCTGCGGCGGAGAAGGTGACGGTGTCCTTTGAGGCGTCGGCGGGCGATGATGCGTCGGTGGCGGTGCGCAACAAGGCCGACGACGACGACTTGGCCGACTCGGACACCACCGCTGCCGACAACGGGTTCCAGGTGGATCTGGGCGCGGTGGGCTCGACGACGACGTTCAAGGTGAAGGTGACCGCGGAGGACGGGACGACGACGAAGACCTACACCGTCAATGTGGTCCGCCGCGACCGCACCGATGCGACGCTGTCGGGTCTGGTGGTGAGGCCGGGGGTGTCGACCTCGGCGTCGCCGCTGGCGCTGGACCCGGCGTTCTCGCCGTCGGTGGTGTCCTATGACGTGTCGGCTGCGGCGGAGAAGGTGACGGTGTCCTTTGAGGCGTCGGCGGGCGAGCTGGCGTCGGTGGCGGTGCGCAACAAGGCCGACGACGACGACTTGGCCGACTCGGACACCACCGCTGCCGACAACGGGTTCCAGGTGGATCTGGGCGCGGTGGGCTCGACGACGACGTTCAAGGTGAAGGTGACCGCGGAGGACGGGACGACGACGAAGACCTACACCGTCAATGTGGTCCGCCGCGACCGCACCGATGCGACGCTGTCGGGTCTGGTGGTGAGGCCGGGGGTGTCGACCTCGGCGTCGCCGCTGGCGCTGGACCCGGCGTTCTCGCCGTCGGTGGTGTCCTATGACGTGTCGGCTGCGGCGGAGAAGGTGACGGTGTCCTTTGAGGCGTCGGCGGGCGATGATGCGTCGGTGGCGGTGCGCAACAAGGCCGACGACGACGACTTGGCCGACTCGGACACCACCGCTGCCGACAACGGGTTCCAGGTGGATCTGGGCGCGGTGGGCTCGACGACGACGTTCAAGGTGAAGGTGACCGCGGAGGACGGGACGACGACGAAGACCTACACCGTCAATGTGGTCCGCCGCGACCGCACCGATGCGACGCTGTCGGGTCTGGTGGTGAGGCCGGGGGTGTCGACCTCGGCGTCGCCGCTGGCGCTGGACCCGGCGTTCTCGCCGTCGGTGGTGTCCTATGACGTGTCGGCTGCGGCGGAGAAGGTGACGGTGTCCTTTGAGGCGTCGGCGGGCGAGCTGGCGTCGGTGGCGGTGCGCAACAAGGCCGACGACGACGACTTGGCCGACTCGGACACCACCGCTGCCGACAACGGGTTCCAGGTGGATCTGGGCGCGGTGGGCTCGACGACGACGTTCAAGGTGAAGGTGACCGCGGAGGACGGGACGACGACGAAGACCTACACCGTCAATGTGGTCCGCCGCGACCGCACCGATGCGACGCTGTCGGGTCTGGTGGTGAGGCCGGGGGTGTCGACCTCGGCGTCGCCGCTGGCGCTGGACCCGGCGTTCTCGCCGTCGGTGGTGTCCTATGACGTGTCGGCTGCGGCGGAGAAGGTGACGGTGTCCTTTGAGGCGTCGGCGGGCGATGATGCGTCGGTGGCGGTGCGCAACAAGGCCGACGACGACGACTTGGCCGACTCGGACACCACCGCTGCCGACAACGGGTTCCAGGTGGATCTGGGCGCGGTGGGCTCGACGACGACGTTCAAGGTGAAGGTGACCGCGGAGGACGGGACGACGACGAAGACCTACACCGTCAATGTGGTCCGCCGCGACCGCACCGATGCGACGCTGTCGGGTCTGGTGGTGAGGCCGGGGGTGTCGACCTCGGCGTCGCCGCTGGCGCTGGACCCGGCGTTCTCGCCGTCGGTGGTGTCCTATGACGTGTCGGCTGCGGCGGAGAAGGTGACGGTGTCCTTTGAGGCGTCGGCGGGCGATGATGCGTCGGTGGCGGTGCGCAACAAGGCCGACGACGACGACTTGGCCGACTCGGACACCACCGCTGCCGACAACGGGTTCCAGGTGGATCTGGGCGCGGTGGGCTCGACGACGACGTTCAAGGTGAAGGTGACCGCGGAGGACGGGACGACGACGAAGACCTACACCGTCAATGTGGTCCGCCGCGACCGCACCGATGCGACGCTGTCGGGTCTGGTGGTGAGGCCGGGGGTGTCGACCTCGGCGTCGCCGCTGGCGCTGGACCCGGCGTTCTCGCCGTCGGTGGTGTCCTATGACGTGTCGGCTGCGGCGGAGAAGGTGACGGTGTCCTTTGAGGCGTCGGCGGGCGATGATGCGTCGGTGGCGGTGCGCAACAAGGCCGACGACGACGACTTGGCCGACTCGGACACCACCGCTGCCGACAACGGGTTCCAGGTGGATCTGGGCGCGGTGGGCTCGACGACGACGTTCAAGGTGAAGGTGACCGCGGAGGACGGGACGACGACGAAGACCTACACCGTCAATGTGGTCCGCCGCGACCGCACCGATGCGACGCTGTCGGGTCTGGTGGTGAGGCCGGGGGTGTCGACCTCGGCGTCGCCGCTGGCGCTGGACCCGGCGTTCTCGCCGTCGGTGGTGTCCTATGACGTGTCGGCTGCGGCGGAGAAGGTGACGGTGTCCTTTGAGGCGTCGGCGGGCGAGCTGGCGTCGGTGGCGGTGCGCAACAAGGCCGACGACGACGACTTGGCCGACTCGGACACCACCGCTGCCGACAACGGGTTCCAGGTGGATCTGGGCGCGGTGGGCTCGACGACGACGTTCAAGGTGAAGGTGACCGCGGAGGACGGGACGACGACGAAGACCTACACCGTCAATGTGGTCCGCCGCGACCGCACCGATGCGACGCTGTCGGGTCTGGTGGTGAGGCCGGGGGTGTCGACCTCGGCGTCGCCGCTGGCGCTGGACCCGGCGTTCTCGCCGTCGGTGGTGTCCTATGACGTGTCGGCTGCGGCGGAGAAGGTGACGGTGTCCTTTGAGGCGTCGGCGGGCGATGATGCGTCGGTGGCGGTGCGCAACAAGGCCGACGACGACGACTTGGCCGACTCGGACACCACCGCTGCCGACAACGGGTTCCAGGTGGATCTGGGCGCGGTGGGCTCGACGACGACGTTCAAGGTGAAGGTGACCGCGGAGGACGGGACGACGACGAAGACCTACACCGTCAATGTGGTCCGCCGCGACCGCACCGATGCGACGCTGTCGGGTCTGGTGGTGAGGCCGGGGGTGTCGACCTCGGCGTCGCCGCTGGCGCTGGACCCGGCGTTCTCGCCGTCGGTGGTGTCCTATGACGTGTCGGCTGCGGCGGAGAAGGTGACGGTGTCCTTTGAGGCGTCGGCGGGCGATGATGCGTCGGTGGCGGTGCGCAACAAGGCCGACGACGACGACTTGGCCGACTCGGACACCACCGCTGCCGACAACGGGTTCCAGGTGGATCTGGGCGCGGTGGGCTCGACGACGACGTTCAAGGTGAAGGTGACCGCGGAGGACGGGACGACGACGAAGACCTACACCGTCAATGTGGTCCGCCGCGACCGCACCGATGCGACGCTGTCGGGTCTGGTGGTGAGGCCGGGGGTGTCGACCTCGGCGTCGCCGCTGGCGCTGGACCCGGCGTTCTCGCCGTCGGTGGTGTCCTATGACGTGTCGGCTGCGGCGGAGAAGGTGACGGTGTCCTTTGAGGCGTCGGCGGGCGAGCTGGCGTCGGTGGCGGTGCGCAACAAGGCCGACGACGACGACTTGGCCGACTCGGACACCACCGCTGCCGACAACGGGTTCCAGGTGGATCTGGGCGCGGTGGGCTCGACGACGACGTTCAAGGTGAAGGTGACCGCGGAGGACGGGACGACGACGAAGACCTACACCGTCAATGTGGTCCGCACCGCGGCGCCGTCCGCGGTCTCGGTGCCCGAGGAGTGGGCGCTGGTGCCTTCGAGTCTGGGTGTGGGCGACAAGTTCCGGCTGTTGGGGGTGACGTCTGAAAAGGGCCACGCGGACTCGAGCAGTATCGACGACTACGACACGTGGGTGCGCGACGACATCGCCAACAGCGGCCATCGTGCGATCCGGTCCAGTTCGGGCTTGTTCAGGGTTCTGGGGTGCACCTCGGCTGTGAATGCCCGCGACCACACAGCCACCACTTTCACGGCCGCTGACAAGGGCGTGCCGATCTACTACATCGCCGGCGCGAAGGTCGCCGACGACTACGAGGACTTCTATGACGGTTCGTCGTGGGACACGACGTCGCCGAAGCGCACGAGCGGTCACGACGTCGCCTCGACGGTTTCCAGCGACAGGAACGTCTGGGTGGGCTGCAACGACAACGGCGCGAAACTCAGCATCGGCCACACCTTCGGGTCGGAGTTGGTCGCGATCTCGCGGCCTCACGGTTCCAGCGGTTTGAGGCACTCGAGCCAGCTCGACGCGGATGGCCAGAATCTGGCGGTCTATGCGCTGTCGGATGTGTTGGAGGTGGTGGCTGAGCCGCTGAGCGATTTGTCGGTGACCGCTGTGGGCGACATGGATGACCGGCTGCACGGTTTTGTGCCCCGCCATATGTCGTATCACGCGGGTTTCGGCAGCGACGTCACCCAGGCCACGATCGCTTGGACGCTGAACGGCTCGCCGGAGGTGTCGGTGCTCGACACCAACGGCGACCCGCTGACCGACGCCGATGGCGCGGACGGCTTCCAGGTGGACTTGAGCGAGGGGTTGACCACCGTCACCGTCAAGGTGACGGTGCCCGACGAGGCCTTGCTGAGCTCCGAGTACACGCTGCATCTGGGCCGCGGCTCGGCCGATGCGGGCGAATGGCGCGCCGGCGACGACGTCAACTACCTGTGGGACACCGAGGGCATCAAGCCGCGGGGGGTTTGGGGCACCGACAAAGTGCTGTGGGTGGCTGATGACGGCAGCGACGACGTTCTGGCGTTCGACCGCTCCGACGGCAGCCGCGTCGAGGGCCTCGACGTTGATCTGTCGGGCGACAACGGGAACCTGTGGGGAGGGATCTTCGCTGATGTCGAGGTGGCGGCCGACGACGCGGTGAGCGGCACGCTGTGGGTGGCCGATACCTCCGACGCCAAGCTGTACGCCTACAGGGTGAACGTCGCCGCCGGCGGCGTAACCCCGGTCACCACCGCGGGCAGCGCCCACGGCGACCCCGACTCTGGCAAGGACGTCGATTTGCACACCGACAACGCCAACCCTGCGGGGATGTGGTCGGACGGGACGACGATGTGGGTGGGCGACTCCGCAGACGGCATGGTCTACGCGTACACGCTTGCGACGGAGGCCCGCGACTCCGACAAGGACATTGATGCCACAGGCGAGTTCGGATCCAATCATCTGCGCGGCATCGCCTCCGACGGCACCGCGGTCTGGGCGCTCAATATCGACGCCGACAAGCTGTTTGGCTACAAGCTGAGCGACAAGGGCCGCAACTCCGACTGGGACTTCGACCTGCACGCCAGCCACATCGGCTCGGGCGACTTCATCCGCGGCGCCTGGCACCACGACGGGGTGGTCTACGTGCCCCGAGGCGACCGCGCCGACCACTCCAAGGTCTACGCCTACAACACCACCTCGGGGCAGGACACGACGGCGCCGGAGCTTCAGTCGGCGGAGGTGGCGGCGGACGGGGCGAGCTTGGTGCTGGCCTATAACGAGGAGCTGGACAAGGACTCGGAGCCGGTTGTGGGGGCGTTCGCGGTGTCGGTGACCGATTCTGTGTCGAACTCGGCGCGCACGACGTCGGTGACGGGGGTGGTGGTGTCGGGCGACGATGTGGTTTTGACGCTGACGCCGGCGGTGCGCTTCGGCGACGAGGTGACGGTGGTCTACACCCCGGGCGATTCGGGGTCGGGGTTGGGTGTGGGCCCGATCCAAGATGTCGCGGGCAACGACGCGGCGAACATCGCGGCGAGCCAGGGGGTGGACAACAGCGCGGCGAAGTCCGACGACGCGGCCCTCGGCGCGCTGGAGCTGTGGGCGGGGACGTCGACGGCGGCGGCGGACGCGGTGGCGGTGGCCCGGACGACAGGCACCGACAGCTACACGGCCAGCGTGGGCAACGACGTGGCCCGGGTGACGGTGGCCGCGGCGGCCGGCGACTCGCGGGCGGTGTCGGTCGAGCTGCTCGCCGACGACGACTCGGCGCTGGACGACGACGATACGACCTCGGCCGACAACGGCCACCAGGTCGACCTCGAGGTGGGCGCCAACACCATCAAGGTCAAGGTCACCGCCGAGGACGGCACCGCCACGAAGACCCACACCCTCACCGTCACCCGCGGCGCGGACACGATGGCGCCGAATCTTGTGGTGGCGTCGGTGACGACGGACGGGGCGAGTCTGATTCTGTCCTACGACGAGGCGCTGGACACCTCCAGCGTGCCGGTGCCAGGGGCGTTCACGGTGTCGGTGGTCGACTCGGCGACGAGTGTGGGCCGTTCGAATGTGGGGGTGACCGGGGTGAGCGTAGGGGGGAGTTTGGTGACTTTGACGCTGGCAGAAGCAGAAAAGGCCCGCTACGGCGACACGGTGACAGTGGCCTACAACCACGCGAATGCGGGGTCGGGATCGGGTGAGGGCCCGATCCGCGACGTGGCGGCCACCGCGAACAACGCCGCGAGCTTCGCCGCCGGCAAGCATAAGGTGAGCAACGGCGCCGAGAAGTACGACGATGCAACGCTCAGCGCCCTGTCGGTGGACGGCCAGTCGTTGGATAGGGCCTTCGCGGCCGACCACCTGGAGTACACCGTGGATGTGGGCAGCGATGTGTCGGAGGTGACGGTGAAGGCGACCGCCAGCGACTCGCGGGCGTCGGTGGTTCCGGCGGCGGCGGCGACGGCGGCGGGCCATACGGTGACGCTGGGGTCGGGTTCGACGGAGATCACGGTGACGGTGACGGCCGAGGACGGGACCACCACGAAGACCTACACGGTGACGGTGACCAAGGTGGCCCCGCTTGTGGAGGGGACTGTGCTGAGCGGGTTGACGGTCGGCGGCGAGGACCAAACGTTGGCCTTGGGCCCGGACAACCCGATCGAGGTCAACGTCGGCTACATGGACGGGCGGGATTGCGTGTCGGTGAAGGCGACGGCGGGGGACAATTTGTGGGTGGTGACGTTCGCCAACGGCAACTCCACGAACGGGGAGCTGGGGGGGTGGTCGGTGTGCCAGAGGGTGGAGCCCGGCGGGTCCGGCGAGGTGCACATCGTTGTGTGGGAGGACTGCTGCCCCTTCAACAACCCGTCGATGGATCCTGCCCGCCACCCCCGCGCGCGCTTCAACCGCTGCAACCAGTACACCGAGGCCCATTGCTACAGGGTGGTCATCAACCGGGCCGAACGGCCCTTGAGCCACAACAGCGACCCCGACGCCCCCCATCCGCTCAGGCTTCGGCGGGTGACGTGGCGGTGGGCTTCTGCTGAGGACGGCAACGCCGGCGGGTTCCCCGACCGCTGGACGAACGCGATCCCGTCTCCCTATTGGGAGACTCTGCAACGGGCGACGAAGCTCCGGGTGGAGCTGGGGTGGGACGCTCCCGAAGTCGACGCCGGCGAGGCCATCTTGGGCTATCGGATCTGGCGCAGCCGGTACCCGATGGACCAGCACTCCCCGGAGCACGACACACCGGCCCGCGACAGCCTGATCGCAAATGCCACCGTGATCGAGGAGCTGTTCACCGAGCGCGACGCCGACGAGGACGCGTATCGCGAATACACCTATTTCGACGAGTTCGGACAGACGCGCTCGGGATGCTACGTGTATGCGGTGCAGACGGTGATCGACACCGACGGCGACGGGAACGCCGACAAATACAGCATCAGCTTCAACCAAGACAGCGACTACTCCAAGAAGGGCGAGACAATCTTCGGCTGCATGCCCGACTACAGCGCGCCGTAGCCGGCCCCGGCGGTTCCGGCAGCCTGCAATGACTGAGGCCACACGTTCCGCAGAAGTGCGGGCGCTCAGCGGGAGCGGTGCCTCCCGGCGTGTCCCTTGGCGAGCACGCAGCGAGCCTGGGCGCGGGGCATCTCCGCATTGCAGCGCGGGCGGTGGCTGCCGTGTCCTGCTGCTGTCGGTGACCGTGTCGACTCTGCGTCGGCGTAGCGCGCCTCGTGTGCCGCGATCCGTCGCATGTCGTCGAGTGTGATGACCTCGGCGATCTCGACCGCGCCGGTCTCGCCGACGGTCACGCAGCCGGCGTTGACGAGGTGCCGCTCGGTGCGCGAGAGCGTCGCGGGATCGAACGGAATTCTTTGCGCGATCTGCCGGGGGGTCGCCGTACCCCCCTCGGCTACGACCGCGCGCAGGTATCGCTGCTCGCCGTCATTGAGGCTGTGCCATGTCGGCAAGGCCACCAGTTCGTGCATCTGCCGATCCGCCTCGCGAATCGCGACCCCCACGGCCTGGGAGTCGATGGCCCCGAAGGGAGCATCGCCGCACGATGCACCGCACAAACGCACAATGTGCCGCACAAACGCGGCCGAGCGCCGCTTGCGGGTTATTGAACCTGCGCTCGTAGCGGAACCCGTCGGTGAGGGCGCGAACGAGGACGCGGCTGCACAGCTCGGCGTTGTTGCTGGTCAGGCGTCCAAACGGGTGGTAGCACCAGCTATCGTTATTGCTTCATGAGTGAGCGTCATACATCCAATCTCGATTCTCACCCGAGGTTCGCCCGCCGCGTCGGGCGTGGCCGGAGGCGCATGGCGTCGGTACTGGCGATGGCTGTGCTGGGGTCGTTGTTGGCGGTGGTGCCGGCTACGGGGCCGGCCGGGGCGGCTGACATCTCGATCTGCGGCCGCGACCAAGCGGTGGTGGACGCGATCGAGGTGGCGCTGGACGACAACAGCTTCAGTTGCTCGGCGGTGGACGAGGACGAACTGGACGACATCGAGCATCTGGGTGTGCGGGGCTATGGCCGCTTCGCAATCGATCGCGGTGATTTCGCGGGTCTGGACGCGTTGACCAAGCTGCATATCGAGGACTCGCCTGAGTTGCAGGTGATCTCGGGATGGGCGTTCCGGGGGGCTCCGAAGCTGGAGACGCTGGTGCTGTCCGGCAACGGGATTCGCGGGATGGAGTCGGGCGCGTTCGCGGGTTTGGAGCATCTGGTGGTTTTGGATTTGGGCCGCAATGCGCTGCGCGGTCTGCCGGCTGAAATATTCAGAGGCTCCTTCGAGCTGGATGACATGACTGCGGCCGACAGCGACCTGGGTGGCTTGGAGACGCTGATCTTGGAGGACAATCTGATCTCGGAGCTGCGCCAAGACATGTTCTTCGGCTTGGGCGGTCTGTTGCACTTACAGGTGCGCGGCAACCAGATTGCAGCACTGGACAACGAAAGATTGTTATACGTATTCAACGACCTGGAGACTTTCGACGCGAGGGACAACCGGATTGAGTCGATCGCTCCGTTTATCTTCAGCCCGTTCCAGTCGACTTTGAAGGAGATCCATTTGGACGGCAACGAGCTGTCCCACTTGAACGGCTTGGAGTTCGCGGGTCTTAATAGGAGCGGCGTGGCACCGCTCACGGCGTTGACGGATCTGTCGCTGGAGGGCAACGGCTTGGAGAGCGTCAGGTCGTACCCGCCCACCGAGGCGCCGCCTGGTTGGGACGCCGACGACTGGGCAGGTGTGTGGTCTAGGTTCTCGACCACGCCCAGCTGGGGTGAGTGGGACACGTTCTCGCAGTTGCCGGGTTTGTTGGGGTTGGATTTGTCGGGGAACGCTCTGGAGGCGTCGGATCTGTCGCGGGCGCTTTTCGAGAATCTGGACAGTCTGGCCACGCTGAGATTGTCGGACAATCCGCTGGGTTCGTTCGACCCTCAATGGCTTGGTGGTATGAGCCAGCCGTTCAACTCCGGGCTCTTGCCCACGTTTTCGCTGTACTTGGCGGGTGTGGGGCTGAGTTCGCTGCCAACAGAACCCTTTGCCGGGTACTCGGGCTTTCAGACTCTGGATCTGTCCCGCAACAGTTTGACGTCTTTGCACGCGGACACGTTCAGGGATCAGGCATCTATGTGGATCTTAGAGTTACAGGACAACGAGCTGGCGTCTCTACCGGACAATCTGTTCCGCAACAACAGCGGGCTCGTCGGGGTGAATCTGGCCCGCAACAATCTGACGTCGCTTCACGAGGACACCTTCGACGCCGCGGAGGGGCTGGAGAATCTCGATCTGTCGGACAACGCTTTGACCTCTTTGCATGAGGACTTCTTCGACTCGCTCGGGTCCCTGGATGAGTTGAAGCTCCAGGACAATGATCTGGCGTCGCTGAGCGAGCACATCTTCGACGGCATGACGCTGTTGGACCATCTGGACCTGTCGGGCAACGCTTTGACGTCGTTGCACGCGGACATCTTCAAGGGCGACGCTACCGACGGCGGGCCCGCGGGTCTGGCCTATGTGGATTTGTCGGAGAACTCTTTGTCGGCGGGGACGCTTGATGTGAATCTGTTCAAGCCTATGGCTGATCTGGCGTCGACCGACTTGAAGTTCTTGGGTTTGCGCGGGATGTCGTTGAGCTCGCTGCCCGAGGACATCTTCAAGGGCCTCGACACCCTCAGGCGCCTCGACCTGTCGTGCAACAGCTTTCCGTCGATGAACGCGACCCAGGCAACTGCTTTCGCGAACCGTTTCGAGGGCCCCAAGGACTCGCTGCGCGTCGTGGACCTCTCAGGGGCGTCGTGGACCAGCCAGACTGTCCGCGACAGGGTGAAGGCCGCGGTGGAGGCGAAGCTGACCAATGAGTGGCATGTCGAGGCCCTCTACAAAGGCCCCTTGGGCGCTGCGTGGGGCCCTGGCGGCGCCACCTGCGACAGCTCGCTGTTCGACGACACCCTGCTCGAGGTGCGATCGTCCGCGGGCACCGTGGAGTTCAACGAGCTCAACCAGACCTGGGACGTGACCGTCGCCGCCGACGTCGACCATCTCACCATCACCCCTGTCCCGGCCCACCCCACCCACGGCAGCCGAAGCACCGCGCAGCGCGAGCTGACCGAGTTCTACACCGACGAATCGGCCGCCCACGACGCGGAGTACTACTACTACGACCTCGAATTCGTCGCGAACTATTTGCTCACCGATTTCCGGCGCCGGCCAGGCATCCAGCTGAACCTGCGCGAGGGAGGCTGGCACCAAGTGGACCTCGGCGCCACCTTCTCCAACGGCGACCTCGTCAACGCATTCGACACCGTCGACGTGCGCGTCTACCGCGAGCCGCCGCGCTTGCGCCGGCCGTGCTGGCCGGGGAGGGTGTCGCTCAACACCGTCTACAGCGACGGCGACGGGCGCCCCGGCGGCCGCCCGGGCAACCTCTTCCCCGGCTTGCACAGCTTCGACGGGCCCCGCCGGGAGTGGATCGTGCCTGCGTGGGCCAACGCCCAAAAGCAGCACTGCGTGGCCCGCACCGAGCTGTGGCGAGCCGACAGTGCCACCAACCGGCCTGAGCTGGTCAAGGCGTGGAACGGGGCGCCGCGCGCCGGTGGCGGCAAGGCCGAGGGCGGCTGGCGCGACAACGAGACCCGCCTCGCGCATGCGTATCAGTACACGATCCGCCGTTTCGGCACTGACGGGTCGTTCAGCGAGGCCAAGACCAAATGGATACCGGTGCTGCCGTTCTATTTGGACGGGGACGCGAGCTTTCGCGACGCCCGCAGAGACGACGGCAGCCTGCGCCCCGCCAACGAAGTCAAGTACTACATGAAGATCCAGGTGGGCCTAGAAAACGGAGAGGTCATCACTAACGCAGGCGCGGTGCCTGCGGGTGAGATAGTCACCGGTCTCTACACGTACGAATTCTGCGTGGGCAAGTACCCGGTCCTGAGATGCACCTTCGAAGGAGAAAACCGACTGGGAATTAAAGGAATCCGGAACTGCGCGGATTTCGTCCATGACGGCACAGACAAAGGTAAGCCACGGAGCATCAACTTCGTCGACGGCAGCAATGTTGGCTCATATGTTGGCTTCGATGCCGGGCATCTCTGCGTGGCGGCGGACCGTTCCACGATGGTGTGCTACCGGCTCGAGCACACCAACTCCGCCACCTTGAAAGTAACCCCGTTTTATGACGGGTGTGCGGTGTATGACGTGGTGTGGTCGCGCCACATCACCAGGGAGACAGACGATCCGGCTCTTTTGAGGTCGGGTGTGGCGGTGCCGCGGCCGGAGAACGTGGCGGCGTCGGTGTCGTTGGCGCCTCAGGGGCCGCAGGTGCTGCTGTCGTGGGATGAGGTGGAGTCTGATCCGAGCAACGGGATCGCCGTTGCGGACTATCAGGTGCTGCGCCGCGGTCCGGGCGAGTCGGAGTTCTCGGTGCTGGGAACCACTGGTGGCGCCGTTAGGTTCACCGATACCGATGTGGCCCGGGGCAGCGACTATGTATACGTGGTGAAGACGGTCACCGCCGACAGGGGGCTGAGCCGGCCCAGCGATGAGGCGCCGGTGTCGGTGCCCCCCGTGCCGCCTGCGGCGCCTACCAGTTTTGAGGCCGATGTCGGGGAGGACTCGGTGACATTGTCGTGGGATGCGCCCGATGAGGGCATTGTCACGGGCTACATCGTGGACAGGAAGCTGCGGAACGCGGGCCCGTCGCAGCAGGCCGTTTTGGTGGGGCATGTGGGCGGCGATGTCACCCAGGTGACCGACAGCAACCCGGTGGCCGGCGCGGCGTACCGCTACAGCATCACTGCCATCAACACCGGCGGCCGCAGCAAGCCGGCCACGGTGAAGGTGGACATTCCCGAGCCTGACAACGGGATGGCGGCGCCGACAGGGCTGACGGCCACGCGGTCGGGCCTCACGGTGAACCTGGCCTGGGACGCGGTGGAGGGGGCCACCGGCTATGACGTGTTGCGCCAGGGTCCCGACGAGACGGCGTATTTCAAGCTCGCCACACCCACGGCTAACTCCTATTCGGACTCGCCGCCGAGCTCGGGCACCTACTCCTACAAGGTGCGGGCCGCAGACGACGACGGGGTCGGCACGCTCACCGACGCAGTCTCGGCAGACATACCGGCACCGCCGGACGCGCCCACCAGCCTCCAGGCCACCGCTACCAGTTCGTCGGTGACGCTCAGCTGGACCGCCCCGGCGCAGACGATCGTCACCTACCTGGTGACGCGCAAGGTGCGCGACGCCGACCCGCCCGAAGACTTCGAGCCCCTCGGCGTGACCGCGGGCGCCACCACCACCTACACCGACACGACCGTGGAAGCAGGCACGGCCTACGCCTACCAGGTCGGGGCGGTGGGCATCGAGCTGTCGAGCGAACCCGCCACCGTCGAGGTGGACACCCCGCCTGTGCTGCAGCAGGGGCTGCCCGGCGAGAAACTATTGCAGCCGACGCTGGATCCTGACAAGAGCGTCGTGCCGCAGGTGATGGCTTCTGAGATCTCGATCTGCGGCCGTGATCCGGCGGTGGTGAAGGCGATCAAGTTCGCGCTGGATGACAACGACTTCAGCTGCTCGGCGGTGGACGAGGACGATCTCGACGACATCGAGAGTTTGGGCGTGCAGGGTTATGGACGGTTCTCGATCATGCCTGCTGACCTTGCGGGTCTGGACGCGCTGACCGAGCTGAGAATCGTGGACTCGCCGGCGTTGAAGGCGCTGCCCACGCTGGCCTTCTCAGAGGTGCCGAAGCTGGAGAATCTGGTGTTGTCGGGCAACAGCATCCGCTGGATCGAGTCGGGCGCGTTCGCAAATCTGCCGGATCTGGTGAAGCTGGATCTGGGCCGCAACGCGTTGCGGGGAGTGCAGCCAGGGCTGTTCGTCGGCGCGGTGTTCGACGAGGACGGCAATCATGTGGGCGAGCTCGAGATGGAAAATCTGGACACGCTGGTGCTGGCGGACAATCTGATCTCGGAGCTGAACTCGGAGATGTTCATCGGCTTACGGGGTCTCTTGCACTTGCAGGTGGGCGGCAACCAGATTGCAGCGCTGGACGACGGCCGATTGTTCCACCCGTTCGGGGAGCTGGAGACGTTCGACGCGACGGACAACCGGATCGAGTCGATCGCCCCGTTCGTCTTCAGCCCGGTGCAGAGCACCTTGCAGGAAATCCATTTGAGCGGCAACGAGCTGTCGCGCTTGAACGGCTTGGAGTTCGCGGGCTATTTGCGCGAGGCTATGGCGCCGCTGGCGGCATTGACGGAGCTATCGCTGGCGGACAATGGCTTGGAGAGCGTCAGGTCGTACCCGCCCACACAACCGCCGCCTGGATGGGATGCCGTCGCCTGGGACGATGTGTGGACTGGGTTCTCGACCACGCCGAGTTGGGGTGAGTGGGACACATTCTCGCAGTTGCCGAAACTGGTGACGCTGGATCTGTCGAGGAACAATCTGGAGGAGTCGGATCTGTCGCGGGCGCTGTTCGAGCCCTTGGACAAGTTGGCCGGACTGTACTTGAGCCGGAACCCGCTGGCCGACAGCAACGGCCAGATCGGCGCCGACCTGTTCGACGGCATGGCGGCGTTGTCGGGGTCTGGCACCTTCACGTTGAATTTGGGGGGGACTGGGCTGACGTCGCTGGACAACGACCCATTCGACGGGTACACGGGCCTGGAGAGCTTGGATCTTGCGGGCAACGGGCTGACATCGCTGGCCTCGCTCCCCTTCCAGGGTCTCAGTGGGCTCGGGAACCAAGATGGGTATGTGAGTTTGGCCGGCAATGGGCTGACCTCGGTGCCTGCGAACCTATTCGAGGACGCCCACGCAGCATTGGAATCGGTGCAATTGCAGGACAACGAGCTGTCCTCGGTGCCCGCGAACCTGTTCGACGGGCGCACGAACTTGAGTGCTGTGAATCTGAGCGGCAACAATCTGACTTCGCTGCCTGCGAGCCTGTTCGACGGGCTCGGGGAGTTGTTCGTGCTGGAGTTGGACGACAACGAGCTGGCCAGCCTGAACGTCGACCTGTTCGACGGGCTCGGGAATCTGAAGACCCTGAGTCTGGCCGGCAACCGCCTGACGACTCTGCCCGAAGACATCTTCAAGGGCGACGACAGCGACCCCCCCGTCGGCCCCTTCGACATGAAATTCTTGGATTTGTCCGAGAACCTCATCTCCTCGCTGCCGGTCGACGTGTTCGACCCGCTGGGCGGGGAGCTGAGGTTCCTGGGGCTGCGCTCCAACCAGCTCCCAGACAGCCTGAGCGCTGACATTTTCGACGGTCTCGCTGGCCTGAGCCGACTGGACCTGGCGTGCAACAGCTTCACCGCCCCGGACGCGGCCAGTGCGACAAGTTTTGCCGCCCGCTTCGAGGAAACCACGAATTTGGATTTCGTGGACGTCTCAGGGACGTCCTATGGGAGCCAGACCGCCCTCAATAGGGTGAAGACGGCGGTGAATGCCAAGCGGCCCGGCATACTCCATATTGAGGCGAGCTTCAATACGGCGTGCGAATACTCGCTGTTCGAGGATCCGCTGGCCGAGGTGCGCTCCAGCGCGGGGTGGGTGGAGTACGACGAGCTCAACGACCGGTGGGACATCTACGTGGGCGCCGACGTCGATCAGGTCACCATCACCCCTGTGGCGGCGCACCACCGCCAGAAGGTGCGCGGCCGAGACCAGATCGATATCAACGCGCCCCGCATCGATCTCCCGTCCTCTCTCGTCATCGAATACGCCTACCACGACGCCGACACGAACCGGCCGGGCATCCAGGTGAAGCTGCGCGACGGCGGCTGGCACAGGGTGTGGACCGGCGCCACCTTCGCCTCAGATCACCTTGTCGAGGACTTCGACCACGAGCGGGTGCGCGTCTACCGCGAGCCGCCGCCGATGCGACGCGAGGGGTGCGCGCCTGGCGCGGTGTCGCTCAACACCGTCTACAGCGACGGCGACGGACTCGAGGGCGGCCGCAAGGGCAACCTCTTCCCCGGCCTGCACAGCTTCGACGGGCCCCTCCGCGAGTGGATAGTGCTGGGGTGGGCCAAGGTCGACAAACCGCAGTGCGTGGCCCGCACCGAGCTGTGGCGCGGGGATGGGCAGTACCAGACGGAGCGGCTGGTCAAGGAGTGGAACGGCGTCCCACCGAGCGACGACCACGCTGAGGGACGCTGGCGCGACACGGAAACGGTCATAGGGACGGCGTTCCAGTACACCATCCGGCGCTTCGGCACCGACGAGTCGTTCAGCCAGGCCTCCACCGAGTGGATACCCGTCATGCCTGCCTACCTGGACCTGGACAAGAGCTGGCAGGATGCCTACAACGACGACGGCAGCCTCATCCACGCCAACGATGTCGTCTACAACGCGCGACTGCAGCTCGGCGCCCCCGAAAACGGCGAGGTACTCATGATGGCGCCCAGCTTGTTGAACGAGGGCGAGAGACCCGTCATCGGCTTGTACACGTGGGAGTTCTGCAGAATGCAATACTCCACACCGGTCTTCACGTGCGGCGAGATCGACGTAGTGAGCATCAATGCCGTCAGCTACCTGCGAGTTACCCCGCCGCAGACGGCCGGGCCGCTGAAGCGCACCTTCACACCGTCGGCGTCGGTGATTGCCATGACGAACGCCAACCGGTTCGCGAACTGGTGCGTCAAGTTGAAGTTTACCGACCATACCGACATTGAGGTCGAACATTCGATATATGACGGGTGCGCGGCGTTCGACCTGATGCCCGCGCGCCACATCACGAAGACGAACAATCCGCCGGCTGCTGAGTCGGGTGCGTTGGCGCCGTGGCCGGAGAACGTGGCGGCGTCGGTGCTGCTGTCATCTGAGGGGGCGCGGGTGGTGCTGCGGTGGGATGAGGTGGAGTCCGACCCGCGCAACGAGATCGCCGTCACGGACTATCAGGTGCTGCGTCGCGGTGCGGGCGAGTCGGAGTTCTCGGTGCTGGGGACCACCGGCGGGACCACTGCGTTCACCGATAGCGACGTGGCGTACGGCAGCGACTATTCCTATGTGGTGAAGACGGTCACCGCCGACAGCGGGCTGAGCTGGCCGAGCGAGGAGGCCTCGGTGTCGGTGCCCGCCGCACCGCCCGAGACGCCGGCTGCGGGGCCGCTGGACGGGTTCCGTCTGGTGGACGCCGCTGATCAGTCGCTGATCTCGTTGCTGGCCGATGGCGACACTGTCGAGCTCGACAGCCCTGACGCCGGGAGCTTCGCCATCGAGGCCACCATCGTCGACGGCGAGAGCGTGGGCAGCGTCAGCTTCGAGCTGACCGGGCCGGTGTCCTATGGGCCCAAGACCGAGAGCCACGCCCCCTACTCGCTGCACGGCGACACCAAAAGCGGCAGCGACATCGAGCTGCACGGGCAGGCGCTGCCCGCCGGCGAGTACACGCTCACCGCCACCGCCTGGTCACAACGAGGCCTCAGCGGCGACGAGCTCGGCACCCTCGAGATCAGCTTCACCGTCACCGAAAACCCCGACGCCCCCGAGCCGCCCGACACCGGGTCTTTGGCAGGGTTCCGCTTGGTGGACGCTGCTGATCAGTCGCTGATCGCCACGCTCGCCGACGGCGGCACCGTGGCCCTCGACAGCCCCAGCACCGGGAGCTTCGCGATCGAGGCCACGATCGTCGATGGCCACAGCGTGGGCAGCGTCAGCTTCGAGCTGGCCGGGCCGGTGTCCTATGGGCCCGTTGTGGAGAGCTACGCCCCCTACTCGCTGCACGGCGACACCTACAGCGGCAGCGACATCGAGCTGCTCGGCCAGCCGCTGCCCCCAGGCGACTACACCCTCACCGCCACCGCCTGGTCACTGCGACGCCTCACAGGCGACGAAGTTGGCACCTTCGAGATCAGCTTCACCATCACCGCCGCCGACTGAACACCCCACCACCCCACCTCCCTGCGGGGGGCCGGGGCCAACTCCTCGAGTCGTTTGTCGTCAACCTCTTCGGTTGGATCAGTTATGCTCCGTAATTCCTGAACTAAGTGCATATGAGCAATAGCTGCTCGCCGTGTCGGGCGTGCAGGTGTGCCTTGGTGGTTTGTCCGTTCTTGCAGGTGAGAGAAGGTGGCTATGTCTAGTGGATCGTTGTTCGGTGTCCGCGTCGCGAAGTCCGGGGGTCGGCGGGCCGTATTGGCCTGTTTGGCGTTGGCGGTCGTGGTGGGGTTGGTGCCGCCGGTGGCGTCGGCTGGCGCTCAGGTCATTGCGACCCCGCGTGTGGAGCCGGTAGCGCCGTCTGGGTTGTCGGCGTCGTCGACGGATGTGTCGGTGACGGTGTCGTGGGTGGTGCCAGCGCAGCCTGCGGGGGTGTTGCAGGACGAGATGTTCCTCGAGCGTGTCGCCGATGACGGCGACGGCGATGTGGTGGTGTCATCGGTGGCGGTGGCTGATGATTGGGATCTGAGCGCGGAGTCGTCGTGGTCGGAAAGGGTCGGGGGCCTCGAAGCGGATACTGAGTATCGGTTCCGGGTTCGGCTGGCCACGACGGGCCACGGCGACGTGTATTCGAATGTGATTGCGGTGTCGACGCAGTCCGAGCCGCCGGTTGCGCCGAGTGGCTTGGCGGCTGCGGTCGGCGATGACGGGCAGGTGAGCCTGAGCTGGACGATCCCGGCTCAGCCTGAGTGGGTGGACGACATCGGCACCATGTTGGTGGAGCGTCGTGACAGTTATTCGTTCGGTCGTGTGGGCGATGTGGACTGGGTGTCGGGCACCACTGCTTACAGCTTCTCCGATGGGACCGCTGGGCGGGGCTTGCCCTATGAGTATCGGGTGAGGCTGATGGCGGGGGGCCGCTGGTTGTACAGCGGCATTGTGGAGGTGACGGTGCCTGCGCTGGTGGAGTCGGGTGCGGGGCCTCTGGCGGGGTTCAGTCTGATCGACGCGTCGGATCAGTCTTTGTTGGGGGCTGTGGTGGACGGCGAGACGTTGGTGTTGTCTGATCCGGGCGCGGGTGATTTCACTGTGCGCGCCGACATCGCGGACGGCGAGTCGGTGGGCAGCGTGTTCTTCGAGCTGACCGGGCCGGTCACCGCGACGCGCACTGAGAGCTGGGCGCCGTTTGCGTTGCACGGCGACAACGGTTCGGATGACCTTTACGGCGGGGGGCCGCTGCCGGCGGGCGACTACACGCTGACCGCCACGGCCTACAGTTCGAAACACCGCCTCGGCGACACCCTGGGCACGCTGGCCGTGTCGTTCACCATCGCCGCCGCCCCCGGCCCCGGGCAGGTCGACCCCCAACAGATCGCGCCCGGCCTGCTGACAAGGATCGACGACCCCGGCGACGGCACCGCGGGGCCGCTGGCAGGGCTGCGGCTGGTCGACGCCGCAGACCAGACCGCCGTCGCCGCGCTGGCCGACGGGGACTCTGTGGCGCTGGTTGACCCCGACGGGGGCAGCTTCGCCCTGGTGGCGGACGTCGCCGAGGGCGAGACCGTCGGCAGCGTGAGCCTCGAGCTGTCCGGCGCTGCGGCCTACGGGCCCAACACCGAGAACCTCGCCCCGTACTCGCTGCACGGCGACAACAACAACCCCGATGACCTCCAACTGCGGGGCCAGGCCCTGCCCGAAGGCGACTACACGCTCACCGCCACCGCCTACGCCAAGCCCGGCCTCGCCGGCGTCAACCTGGGCACACTCGAAGTGTCGTTCGCGGTCACCGACGGCGCCAAGCCGTCCAACCTGCGGCTTGAGAGGCTGCACAACGCGTTCTTGGTCTCCTTTGACCGGCCCATCACAGGCGACGTCGACCATTTCCTCATCGAGTGGCGCGAACTCGACGAGGACTACAGCAGCGACCGGTCGACGACGGTCACAGGCACCAGAAAAACGGTCAAGGGCCTCCAAAATGGCACTGAATACATGGTGCGGGTCAGCCCGGTCGACAGCGACGGCGCCGTCCACGCCGGCGTCGAGGGGTCCGGGCAGCCCCAGCACTTCCGCGACTACATCGAGGAGCACTTCATCGACCCCAACG
This sequence comes from Acidimicrobiales bacterium, assembly GCA_965116715.1. Taxonomy (GTDB): domain Bacteria; phylum Actinomycetota; class Acidimicrobiia; order Acidimicrobiales; family Poriferisodalaceae; genus Poriferisodalis. The sequence continues at coordinate 1,681,559 of OZ220724.1, read as the reverse complement.
TCGCCGCGTTCCCGTGGCTGCAAGAGGCCTGGTACGACGAGCCCATCGAGATCGACCTCAAAGAGGACGACTGGGGCGCCTGGGGGGTGTACTCCCCGCAGTGGAGGATCGCGCTCACCTTCTGGTCGTACCGCAACGCCGGCTTCGTGTTCCACGAGTTGGCCCACCACTACTCGATGACCAACGACATCCACCTCGGCAACGTCGAGGGCAGGCTGGCGGTGCTGTCGGGATGGCTCTACCTCGCCGAGGGCGGCACCCGCAACCAGCCGCACGAGGCGTACGCCGACGCGCTCAACGTCCGGGTCACCGCCCCCAACCGCTACAAGAGCGGCAGCACCATGGACCAGGTGATGCACCACGCCGGGCAGGGCACAGTGCCGCAGTGGTTCTACGACACCTACTCCAGCGACGGCACACTCGACGGCGTCGACCACGACCTGCTGTGGGCCGACATGCGCAAGCTGCGATGCCTCAAAGGCGGGGACTGCCACTTCCTCGGGGGCAGCGTGGCGGACCACGCCCGCGGCCTGTTCGGTGGCCTGTGCTCCATGGACGAGACCCGCAGCGTGCTGTGGGGCGACACCGACTACCACAGCCCCTGGGTCGACGGCGGCTGCAACAACCGCCGGCCCCAAGAGCTGTTCGCGACGCTCATCGCAGGTCCCGACGGTGACGACGAGACCGACGACGCCGAACTCGACGTGTCGTGGAGCGTGCCGCTGTACACCACGACGCCGAACATCGACCGCTACGTGATCCAGTGGAAGAGCGGCGAGCAGTCCTACGACACCACCCGCCAAGAGATCGTCACCGATCTGGCCCGCTTCGCCCACGGGACCGACATATCCCACACCGTCACCGGCCTGAGCCCCGACACCGCCTACACCGTGCGCGTCGCGGCCGTCAACAGCGCCGACACGGCCGACTTCACCGACGACGACGGCCACACGCGCACCGCCGAGACAACAGCAGTAGAGGGAGAGCGGGTCGCCGAATCGAACACCGAGCCCGATCCGTGGGCCACACTGCGCGCCGAAGCCCAGACATACGACTCGTTCGGCGGCACTTGGAGGATGACTCGAGCCTTCGGCTACTACTCGGTCGCCGACCCGGAGATCGTCGACGGCAAGGTCGTCGGCGAGGCCACGCCGCTGGCACAGGCGACGTACCTCAAGTTCGATCTCACAGAAACCAAATCGGTCCGGCTGAGCGCCTCGACCCACGTCCATCCGCGGGATGTGTTCCTGATCCTCGAGGACAGCGACGGCAATGAGATCGCCGTCGCTGAAGAACCGAACTCCACGCAGCAGATCCTCCTCGCCGTGCTCGGCGCGGGCACCTACTACGTGCGCATCGAACTGGCCGACGGTGACGACCAGTGCCTCGAGGAGGACTACTACCGGGCGAACTCCGAGGCATGCAAATGGACGTGGGCGTTTGCCAGCAAGCGCCTCAGCGAGCCTGCCAGCGACGACGTCAGCGCGGTCGACTATGACGTGCCCGATTCCAGGATCGCTGCGGTGGCCCCGCCCGACAGCGGCGGCGACAGCGGGTTCTCACCGATCAAATCGGTGTTCACCCTCGACGAGGCCGAGTTGACCTGGGACGCCCCCGATGTGGACAACGTCACCGAATGGCTGCTGCAGCGCAGCACCGACGGGGCGCCCTGGATCGACCTGCACCGTTCCTCCGAAGAGTTCACCAGCTATAACGATCGCACCGTCCAACCCCATCGGGTCTACTACTACCGGCTGCAGCTCACCGTGTCCGGTGGAACCACGCTCACTTCTCCGCCCTCGGTGGCGACCAATCCGGAGTACATCACCGTCGGGGAGACGTACATCTCCCAGATCGCCGCCGACTCGGTGACGGTCGCATGGAATCCCGTGGCAGACCTCGACACCATCGACGGCTACCACATCTACAACACCTATCAATACTGCTGCACGCATGTCGCCACCGTCGACCGCGACGCCACCGAGTACACCCATACCGTGCCGCGTTCCCCGTACTTCTACGCCTACATAGTCATTCCGTATTCGTCACGGGGCACCGGCTTGTGGCCGGAGCACCGTGCGGGGGCGTTCGTTGCGCCGCTGAGCGACAACCGATTCGCCGACCAGGGGTGGTACGACGACACCGAGGCAGCCCCGAACACCATGGACAAGCTGACCTTCTGGCACACCTCGGCGGGCGATGTAGGGCTGTACTGGCAGGGGCCGCAGGGTCCGGCGCCCGACGGATACGAGATACGGCGCATCAACTGGTCCGGGGCGACCCGCCACGTCGACGTGATATACGTCGACGGCGCCCACACCGACACGTTCGTGGACCGCACGTTCCGACGCGGATCGGTGTCCTACGAGGTCCGCGCGGTGAACGAGCACGGTGCCAGTGCTTGGATACAGTCGAAATACCCCGGCAGCTTGAGCGTCAACCAAGACGGATCGATGCGCTGATGTGGTTTGGTGGTTTGTTCGTTTTTGTGGGAGAAGGCTGGCAGTGATGTCTCGTGGATCGTTGTTCGGCGTCGGTGCGGGCCGATGGAGGGGTCGTCGGCTGGCGTTGGGGTTGGCTGTGGTGTTGTTGGCGGTGGGGTCGGTGCCGCCGGTGGCGTCGGCTGGGGCTCAGGCGGCCGGCACGCCCGGTGTCGTGCCGGTGGCGCCGTTTGGTGTGTCGGCGTTGTCGTCTGATGTGTCGGTGACGGTGTCGTGGGTGGTGCCTGCGCAGCCTGGGGTGTATTTGGACGAGATGTTCTTGGAGCGTGTCGTTGATGACGGTGACGGCGATGTGGTGGTGTGGTCGGGGTTGGTCATTGATGACTGGGATCTGAGCGCGGAGTCGTTGTGGTCGAAAACGGTCGGGGGTCTTGAGGCGGGTGTTGAGTATCGGTTCCGGGTTCGGCTGGCCACGACGGGTCATGGTGATGTGTTCTCTGAGACGGTCGCGGTCAGCGTCCAGTCCGAGCCGCCGGTTGCGCCTGAGGGTTTGGCGGCGTCGGTGGGCGACGACGGGCAGGTGAGCTTGAGCTGGACGATTCCGGCTCAGCCCGGCTGGGTGGAGGTGGGCAGGGTGATGGTGGAGCGTCGTGACAGCGGAGGGGAGGCTCATTTCGGTGCTGTGGCCGATGTGGGCTGGGAGCGCGGCACCACCTCGTACAGCGCGACCGATGAGAGCCCGCGGCGGGGCCTGCCCTATGCGTACCGGGTGAGGATGCTTGCTGGGGGCCGGTTCATCGCGAGCGACACGTTGTGGGTGACGGTGCCCGCGCAGGTGGAGACCGCAGCGGGGCCGCTGGCGGGGTTCAGCCTGGTCGACGCATCCGATCAGTCGCTGGTGCAGACCCTCGCGGATGGCGGCAGGGTGTTGCTGCGCAACGCCGCCGACGGCGATTTCACTGTGCGCGCGGACATCGCGGACGGCCGCCGGGTGGGCAGCGTGTATTTCGAGCTGACCGGCCCGGTTTCGACATCGCGCACGGAGAGCTGGCTGCCTTACGCGCTCTACGGCGACGCAGGCACAGACAGCCTCTACGGCGGGGGGCCGCTGCCCGAAGGCGAGTACACGCTCACCGCCACCGCGTACAGCCTGAGCTACCGCCGCGGCGACACACTCGGCACCCTCGAAGCGACCTTCGACGTCGTCGAAGACACCCGCGGAGCGCTCGCAGCCGCCGTGTTGCAGCTGACCCGGGCGACGGTGGGGACGTCCAGCAGAAGCACCGACGCCGATGGCGGTGATGCCGGCGGCGCGACGCTGCGCTTCGACCGCGGATGGGCACGCCAAGCCACCACCACGACCACCGCCGCCACCACCACGACCACAGAAGCGCCCATGACCACCAGCATCGTGTACGTCGTGGACGACTCGGGGTCGATGGACTTCGGCTTCCCCGAAGTGCGCACCGCCCTCGAGGCCGTGCGCGACGAGACCATGGACAACACCAAAGTGGCACTCATCGCATTCGGCAAGCGCCCCAAGACGCTCTTCGCGCTGCAGGACCATTCGTCGGCGCCGTGGGACGACCACATCGGCAACTTCAGCGGCAGGCGCGGAGGGACGCACACCACCAGAGCGCTCTCGATGGCGCGCGACATGCTCAAAGCAGACACGGCCGACAATAAGAAGATCATCCTTCTGACCGATGGGGAAGACGGGATCAGCAGCGAGACGTACATTGCGACCTTCACAAACGCGGGGATCAAGATCGACTCCATCTCCTTCGGCGCGGATTCGGTCTACTTCGCGAGGGTCGAGAAGATCGCGACCGACACGGGCGGTACCTATCTCGGGGTGAAGAAGCCGACGTCGGCCACCGAGAACGATCCGGTCGTCACGGCAACGTCGATGGCAACCATCCTCAAGGGCGGCGTCACGGAGAACACCGCCACGCTGTTCCTGGTGGACGGGTCCCGCTCGATGGCAGGAGTCAGCAGATCCCTGAGCGCAGGGTCCATCGAGAGCGGGATCGTCGAGGCAGCAAGAAAGGCTAACTCCACCACGGGCGCCGAAGTCGGCGTTGCGGAGTTCTACGGCCACGAAGCTACGGAATCCAGCGACTACACAGAGACCGATTTGTCGCGGGCATATTATTTGCGCCACGCGATCGGCTCGACGCCCACGAACGCCCGGGATGTCCTTATCGCCGGGTACGCGTGGTGCTGCGGCAGCTCCAACGTCGACAATGCGCTGGACCGGGCCTACTCGACTGTTTCCGGCGCGTCGCAGACCAACAAGCGCGTCGTGCTCATCACCGACGGGATCGCCGAAGAAGCGGTCACGGCAGAAACACTGGCCAAGTACGCGGACGACAGCAACGTCAGCCTCTACGTCGTCGCCTGGGGAGGCCACGCCGACCGGGTCGCCCTCAAGGGCTGGTCCGACGACGCCAGCGGCACCTACTACGTCGCCAGCTAGCCACCAAGCCCGACGCGTCTCGCACTTCGCCTTGGCGCCAGCCTCGCTGCATATATCAATTAGTCTCCCTAAATTATGAGACGCGCTCAAATGAGTGATTCCGATCCCCGTCCGAGGTTCGCCCGTGTTCCGGGGGGAGGTCGCCGGTTCGGGCTGGGGCTGGCTGTGGTGCTGTTGGTGGTGGGGTTGGTGCCGCCGGTGGCGTCAGCTGGCGCTCAGATCATTGCGACCCCGCGTGTGGAGCCGGTGGCGCCGTCTGGGTTGTCGGCGACGTCGACTGATGTGTCGGTGACGGTGTCGTGGGTGGTGCCGGCGCAGCCTGGGGTGTACTTGGACGAGATGCTCTTGGAGCGTGTCGCCGATGACGGTGACGGCGATGTGGTGGTGTGGTCGAGATCGGTCATCGATGACTGGGATCTGAGCGCGGAGTCGTCGTGGTCGAAAAAGGTCGGGGGCCTCGAGGCGGGTACTGAGTATCGGTTCCGGGTTCGGCTGTCCACGACGGGTCATGACGATGTGTATTCGGAGGTGCTTGCGGTGTCGACGCAGTCCGAGCCGCCGGTTGCGCCGAGTGGTCTGGCGGCGTCGGTGGGCACCGACGGGCAGGTGAGCTTGAGCTGGACGATTCCGGCTCAGCCTGAGTGGGTGGAAGTGGGCACGGTGAGGGTGGAGCGTCGTGACAGCGGAGGGGAGGCTCATTTCAGTGCTGTGGCCGATGTGGACTGGGAGCGCGGCACCACCTCGTACAGCGCGACCGATGAGAGCCCGCGGCGGGGCCTGCCCTATGCGTACCGGGTGAGGATGCTCGCCGGGGGCCGTTTCATCGCGAGCGACACGCTGTCGGTGACGGTTCCCGCTCTGGTGGAGAGCACAGCAGGGCCGCTGGCGGGGTTCAGCCTGATCGACGCGTCCAGCCAGTCGCTGCGTGCTGTCATCGCTGATGGTGACACGGTGGAGTTGGCCGATCCCGGTGGGGGCGACTTCACCGTGCGCGCCGACATCGCCGAGGGCGAGACCGTCGGCAGCGTGCACTTCGAGCTGAGCGGGCCGGTCTCCGCGACGCGCACCGAGAGCTGGTCGCCCTATGCGCTCTACGGCGACAGCGGCGCAGACGACGACCTCTACGGCGGCGGGCCGCTACCAGAAGGCGAGTACACGCTCACCGCCACCGCGTACAAGCTGAGCTACCGCCGCGGCGACACACTCGGCACCCTCACAGCGGCCTTCACCATCGCCGACAGCGACCCGTCGACCGCACCGCAGCTCGTTGCCGCCGACCCGGCGGGGCCGCTGGCGGGGTTCAGCCTGATCGACGCGTCGGACCAATCGCTGGTGGAGACCCTCGCCGACGATGCCTCGGTGGCGCTCGAAGACCCCGACGGGGGCAGCTACGCGATCCGCGCCGACATCGCCGACGGCCGGACGGTCGGCAGCGTCAGCCTCACACTGTCAGGCGCCGCGTCGTACGGACCCATCACCGAGAACATCGCCCCCTACTCACTGCACGGTGACAACACCAACACCCTCGACCCCCAACTGCGGGGCCAGCCCCTGCCCGCAGGCGACTACACCGTCACCGCCACCGCCTACCACGGCCGTGGGCTCACCGGCGCCCGCACCGGCACCCTTGAGGTCACCTTCACCGTCACCGCCGGCGAGCCGTCGGGCTACCCCGACTTCTCGCTGGATGCCTTCAACTATGAGCCCCAGGGGATGTGGTCGGACGGCAGCACCATGTGGGTGGTGGAGTGGAACAGCTCGCGGGTCTACGCGTACTCGCTGTCTGACGGCACTCGAGCGACCGGCAGCGACATCAGCTTGGACTCGGGCCACACGGCTCCCTCGGGCATCTGGTCTGACGGCACCACCGTGTGGGTGGGCGACCAAGAAGACGAGAAGCTGTACGCCTACGTGCTGGCAGACGGCAGCCGCGACTCCGGCAACGATCGCTCGCTGGCGACGGGTCTGAAGCCCAACGGGCTCTGGGCGAACGACACCACGATGTGGATCGTGGACAGTCTCGATGATCGTGCGTACGCCTACTCGACGTCGGACTGGGCTCGCGACTCTGCCAACGACTTGACGCTGTTCTCAGACCACCTGCTCGCGGTGCACAACGACATCTGGTCGGACGGCACCACCATCTGGGTGACCGAGTGGACCGAGGGCAAACTGCACGCCTACACGCTGGCCGACCTGACGCGGCACCCAGGGCTCACTGTTGACACGGCAGACGAACTGGGCATCGACGACCTGAGCGGCGTGTGGTCTGACGGCACCACGATGTGGGTCCTCGACGACGACAACCTCAGGGTGCGCGTCATCGACAAGCCGGCCATCGGCCAGCCGGGCCGGCCGGCGTCGGGGCCGTTGGCGGGCTTCTCGCTGGTGAACGCTTCGAACCAGCAGCTGATGGCTCGCCTCACCGATGGCGCTTCAGTGAGCGTGGGCGATCCCGACGGGGGCAGCTACGCGATCCGCGCCGACATCGTCAGGGACGGTGTCGTGGGCAGCATGAGCCTGGAGCTGTCTGGCGCGAAGAATGTCCCCGCAAGGACCGAGAACACCGGCCCCTACTCGTTGTACGGCGACCGCAAGAACCGATGGTTCTGGGATCTGAACGGCGGAACGCTGCCGGTGGGCGACTACACCCTCACTGCGACGGTGTACTCCCGGCCAGGCCTGCGCGGCATCGTGCACGGAACTCTCGAAGTCTCCTTCACCGTCACCCTCAACGAAGACGACGACGGTGGCGGCGAACCGCCGGTGTACGCCGATTTCTCGCTGGCCAATTTCAACCGCGATCCCTCGGGCATCTGGTCCAACGGCACCACCATGTGGGTGCTGGACATCTATGACGACTACGTCTACGCGTACTCGCTGGCTGACGGGGCTCGGACGCGCAACTGGGATCTCGACCTGCACTCGGGCCACACTTCCCCGCGGGGGATCTGGTCTGACGGCACCACCATGTGGCTGGGCGACACGGAGGACGAGAAGCTCTACGCCTACGCGCTGGCAGACGGCAGCCGCGACACCAGCAAGGACCGCTCGCTGGCGGCGGGGATAAAGCCCGACGGGCTCTGGTCGAACGACACCACCATGTGGATCGTGGACAGTTTCGACGATCGTGCGTACGCCTACCAGATGTCAGGCTGGCTCCGCGACTCCAGCAAGGACATTGAGCTGATTGGCGAACACCTGCTCGCGCAGCACAACGACCTGTGGTCTGACGGCACCAACCTGTGGGTGGCCGAGTGGGTCGAGGGCAAGCTGTACGCCTACACGCTGGCCGACCAGTCGCGGAACTCAGGGCTCGATATCGACGCGACCAGCGAGTTGGGCATCGACGATCCGAACGGCGTGTGGTCCAACGGCACCACGATGTGGATCCTCGACGGCGACGAAGAAGAAATACACGTCATCGGCAGACACGCGTCGACGGCCGACAGCAGCGCCGACGACGCCAGCTAGCCACCAGGCCCGACGTGTCTCAGGCGCGGGCGCTGGGGCCGTAGGACAGGTGCATCAGGTCGCCCTCGGCGAAGCGTGAGGGCCGCAGGGCGCTGATGTCGATGGGGGGAGCGTCGCCCACCTGATCGACGCCCAGCACGCGTGCGGCCACGATCTCGCCGAGGGCGGGCGACAGCTTGAGCCCGTGGCCCGAGAGGCCGACCGCCAGGTACAGGCCGCCGACCGGGGCGATGTCTGCGGCCCAGCCAAGGATGGGGTGGTAGTCGGGCGCGACGTCGTAGGCCCCGGCGGTGGTGCTCACGGTGGCCGCCACCGTCAGGGCCGGCAGGCGCTCGGAAATCGCCGCTGTGAGGCGCACGTCGTGCGCTGCGTGGTCGGCGTCGGACGCATCGGCGAGCGGGTCGTCGACCAGGGGCATCTGCGGCGGGTAGGCCACCGCCACGATGTGACGTCCCATGTCGGGGCGGATGACCAGGTTGGAGTTGCCGTCGGTGATGCAGGTGCCCAGCGCCCGCGCCCCGGCGTCCTGTTCGAGCACTGCCATCTCGAGCCGCCGCCGCTCGACGGGCACCTCGACGCCCAGGGGGTCGAGCAGGTCGCGCGCCCACGCGCCGGTCGCGGCCACAACGGTCGGTGCCGCGATCTCGCCGGCGGCGGTGGCCACGCCGGTCACGGCACCGCCCGAAGTCGTGATCTGGGTGACGGCCACCGGCGCCAGCACCGTGGCACCGGCCGCCGTCGCCGCCGCAAGCCAGCTCAGCACCATCTTGGTGACGTCGATGTAGCCGCCCTCGGGTTCGTAGGCACCGCCAGACAGGCCCTCGGCGTTCACCAGCGGCTCGATGGCGGCGATCTCGTCGCCCACCACGAAGCGGGTATCCACACCCAGGCTGCGGCCGAGGTCGATGTTGTAGCGCAACCCGTCGAGCTGGTCTTCGACCACCAGCAGCATGTACCCGAAGCGGGCGTAGCCGGGGTCGCCGAAGCCCACCACCGAATCCCAGTTCTGGATGCAATGGAAGCCCCGCTGGGCGATGCGCACCATCAGCTCGTTGGAGTAGTGCTGGCGGATCTGCCCGAACGTGCGGCCCGAGATGCCGCCCACCGGCGCCCGGGCATCGATGATGACCACGCGCAGATCCGAGTGCCGTGCGAGCTGGTAGCCGATGCTGGCGCCAGTCACCCCGGCGCCGATCACAATCACATCGGCTTCGCGCGGGACATCGGCCTCGCGTGGCACATCTGCTTCGGCGGGCTGCGTCCCCATGGCGAGCACCCGTGTTCGGTCGGGCCCCTCGGGCTGGCCGGCTCAGCCGTCGGCCAGGTACGACTCGAGCGAGTCGTCGAGGGCGTCCTCCCACGAGGTGTGGTGTACCGGCGCCATCGTGCCCGTCACCGGCGAGGTGTGGCCGTGGTCGCGGTAGCCGATGATCGACTCCTTCTTGTGGCCCTTCCAGTCCTTGAACATCTTGTTGATGAGCTGCGTGTTGGGGTCGGGGCAGTCGGTCTGGTCGAGCAGGTCCTGGGTGTAGTCGCCTTGGAAGTCGATGGCCCCGTAGTCGTCGGCCACGGCGTCTTCGGCGGCCTGGAAGTCGTCGATCCATTGGGCCTGCTCGTCCGCGCTGGGCAGATCGATGCGGCCCAGAATGACGTCACGGGCGTACCAGGCCTGGGCGTCGAACATGTTGAACGTGTACCACTGGTCCTGCATTCCCAGGTACAGGACACGATTCTCGGGTTGGAACACGACGCCCCGGTACAGCATCGACGACGCCAGCCGGTTGGCAGTCACCAGCCGCAGCTCGTCGTCCATGAACGGGAAGTGATGCAGGTAGCCGGTGCACGAGACGATGGCGTCGACCTCTGCGCTGGTGCCGTCTTCGAAGTGCACGGTGCGGCCCTCCACATGGGTCAGGATCGGCTTCTCGCTGATGCCTGCGGGCCAGTCGAAGCCCATCGGCCCGCTGCGTGACGAGCAGATCACCTCCGAGGCCCCGTACTTCCACAGCTGTGACGCGATGTCCTCGGCCGAGTAGCTCGAGCCGATCACCATCACCGTCTGGCCCTCGAACTGCACGGCATCGCGGAAGTCGTGGGCGTGCAGCAGCGTGCCGCCGAACGTCTCATAGCCGGGGTAGTGGGGCATGTTGGGCGTCGAGAAGTGCCCCGTTGACACCACCACCCAGTCGAAGTCCTCGCTGGCGTTGGCGTCCGTGGTGTGATCGTGCGATGTCACCGTGAAGCCGTCGCCGGAGGCGGACCGGTTCACCCGCCGCACCGCGTGGTTGAAGCGGATGTTGTCGCGGATGCCGCTGCGCTCGGCCCGGCCGATGATGTAGTCGTAGAGCACCTCCCGCGGCGGGAACGACGCCACCGGCTTGCCGAAGTGCTCCTCGAATCCGTAGTCGGCGAACTCCAGGCACTCCTTGGGGCCGTTCGACCACAGGTAGCGGTACATGGATCCGTGGCATGGCTCGCCGTGCTCATCGAGCCCCGTGCGCCAGGTGTAGTTCCACAAGCCGCCCCAGTCCTCCTGCTTCTCGAAGCAGACGAGCTCGACGCCCGCGGCCTCCGCCGAGGCGTCGCTGGCAAACGCGTGCAGCTGTGACAACCCGCACGGCCCCGCACCGATGATCGCTACCCGTGTCATGTCCGGATCTCCCCTGTGAGTAGATGTCTATGCAATGAGAGTAGAACGCCGCCCAGTCTTGCATCTGCGTGCAACAGCGCCGGACACGCCTGTTGCCGACCGCGGATCTAGGCGATGCCGCGTACCCGAGACTTGTCCGGATCGTAGAACGGGTAGCGCACCACCTCGGCTGCGATCCGCTTCTCGTGGCCGTCCAGCTTGCCCACCTCGACGGCCGTGCCGATCTCGTTGTAGGGCAGCGTCATGCGGCACAGGGCGATGTTCTTGCGCAGGATGGGGGAGACGGTGCCGCTGGTGACCTCGCCGACATGGTTGCGCCCCACGTACACGCCGTCGCCCAGCGCTGCCGCCTCGCCCCCTTCGAGCTCCAGGCCCACCAGGCGTCGCTGGGGGTTGTCGCGGCGATCGAACAGGGCGTCGCGCCCGATGAAGTCGTCTTCCTTGGTCTTGAGCGGGACGGTGAAGCCGATCCCCGCCTCGTAGGGGTCGGTCTGGTCGCAGAATTCGTGGCCGGCGAACACCAGCCCGGCCTCGATGCGGAGCATGTCGAGTGCCGACAATCCCATGGGCACCAGCCCATGGGGGACGCCCGCCTCGAAGATCGCATCCCACACCGCTGGGGCATGTTTGGGATGGCAGAACACCTCGTAGCCGAGCTCGCCGGTGTACCCGGTGCGTGAGAGCACCAGCGGGATGCCGTCGTAGTCGCCGATGCGAGCAATCGCGAACCGGAACCAGCCCAGCTCTTCGACGGTGGGCTGATCGGGCCGGGTCCAGATGGCCTCGGAGAGCAACTGGCGGCTGTTGGGGCCTTGGACCTGCAGGTTGTGGAGCTGCTCGGTGGAGTTGCGTACCCACACGTCGAGGCCCAGCCGCTCGGCCTGCTCGCGCAGCCAGATGCCGCTGTAGCCGAGCTGGCCGCCGATCCAGCGGAAGTTCTGGCGTGTTATCCGGAACACCGTGCCGTCGTCGATCATGCCGCCGGTGGGGTGGCACATGGCGGTGTACACCACCTGCCCGTCGGCGAGCTTGCGCACGTTGCGGGTGACGCAGGTCTGCATCAGCAGCTCGGCATCGGGCCCGGTCACCTCGTACTTGCGCAGCGGTGACAGGTCGATGGCCGCTGCAGCCTGCCGGCACGCCCAGTACTCCTCGACCGCACCATGCGCCGTGTAGTGGTCGGCCAGCCAGTAGCCGCAGTACTCGCTGAAGCTCCGCGTCAGTGCGGAGGTACGGGGGTGGAATCCGGTCTCTTTGGTGAGCTGGGCTTCGGAGTCCGCGGTCATTCTGATTGCCGTCGCTTTCTTGAACATGTTGGCTGCGGGGTACACCCTGACCGCGATGTCGGTGGGGTTCCAGCCGTTGGCGGCGTCGACATCGCACGGGCACGCAGTGCTGACGCACACCAAGTCCTCCAGCGCCCGCAGCAGCACATAGTCGCCGGGGCGTGACCACGGCTCGTCGAAGTAGATCTGATTCGTATCGTCCACCTGGGTGTTGTAGAAGAAGTTGATCGCCTCCCAGCCGCGCCGTGGGGCGACGCCGAACGGGTCGAGCTCGGCGTTGATGTTGTCGGTGCAGTTGACGTGGCCGGGGTAGCCCATCTCCTCGTAGTAGCGGGCGTTGCAGGCCGTGTTGAAGGTGTCGTGGCGGCCCACCGTGTCTTGCACCACTTCTACGAGGGGCTGCATCTTGGCGTTGAAGAACTTCGAATACAGACCAGGAGCGGGGCAGCTCGCCCCCATGAGCGAACGGGTGATGGTGGCGTCGAGGCAGAGTTCCTGGCCGGCTTCGAGGTCGGCCACGGCGAAGCACTGGAAATCGGAGCACTGCCGTCCTTCGGCGTCCACCACCTGGAACCAGTCGCCCGCCGACACCTGGTAGGCGCGGGCGGTGCTGGCAAGGATGATGAAGTCCTGGCTGGGGTCGGCCAAGGGCGTCGGCAGCAACGGCTCTGTGTCGTTGCTGGGCGGTTCGTGGCGGTGGACGTACGCGATCAGGTCGGTCGGCGGCGCGCCGCCGTGCGCCGACATCGTGCCGCCGGGTGCCGCGATCACACACGCGAGATCGTCGAGCGCGGTCACCCGGGCGGAGCTGTTCGCCGCCGTGTCGCCGTCGAAGAGCCGGAGCGGCGTCGCTGCCTGGATGTCGGACAGGCCGATGCCGGCGCGCTCCAGGCCGGCCCGCACCCGGCGGGCGTCGTGCAGCGGTGCTGAGAGGATGCCGACGGCGGCCGGATCGGACCCGCCGGCAGCTCGGGCGCTGCCGCCGGTGACCTCGAGCAGGGCTGGGCTTGACTGCCCGCTGGCGTCGAAGGCCACCAGCTCGCACGGCTGGCAGCCCTCCGGATCGACGATCTCCAGCTCGTCGCCCGCATCGAGGGCCAGCACCGTTGCCCCGCCGCCGGTGACCCGGTACCGCTCGACCCCGGGGCCGAGCATCATCAGCCCGGGAACCACCACCGATTCGCCGGGCACCAGCAGTGTCATCGCCGCCGGCCGAGGGGTCCCGAGAAGAACCAGCGCGGGGGCTCGCCGGGGTCTCGACCTTCACCCGATGCAACATCGGCGAACATGTTCCACCCGAGCAGCACGACGGCGACTGCACCTGCGATGACTGCAATCCAGACGCCGATGCCTGGATCGGGGGGGCGATCGGGTGGGCCGATGCCTGACGGGCTGAAGAGCTCGCGCACCGCGATGGCGCCTGCGAACCCGGCGCCGATCCACGCGGGGCGCCAGCGGAGCTGCACCAGCACCACGGTCACGATGCAGATGACCAGCAGAATCCGTCCGATGCCCGTGGAGACCCCACGCACGGTCTGGTTGCCGCCCAGTCCGGCGTTGATGTGCCACGGCAGGAACATCGCCGCGCCTGCCACCGCCACGCATGCTTGGGCAATCCACTTGCGGGCGGCGCTCACAGCGTCAGGCTAAGTCTTTCGCGCGAGGGCAGACGCCACGCCGCCCCCCCGGACGGCGCAGCGCCTGCCACGTTGAACAATGTCAGTTCGCGTTCAGCGTCAGCCGACGACCTGAACTGCGATGATGGCAAAGACGATGCAGGCGATGGTGAACAGCACCACGCCCATCTCGACTGCCTTGTTGTGCCCATGCAGGCCTTGGAACTGGATCTGCTTTCTGCGTGCCATGTCAGTCCTCCTGGGCTAGCTGTACTTGTCGGTCAGCCGGTCGGCCGCGTGGTTGAGCAGACGGTCCTCCCGGATCGTCACTAGGAATCCCGAGACCACCGAGACGGCGATCCCGATGATGGCTAGGACGATCGAGGCGGTGTTGCCACCGGGACCCCAGGTGAAGTACCCGGTGGTGCCGTCGGCTGCTTCGAGGGCGGCTTCCCAACTCTCGTACGGGAAGGTGTTCATTCAGTCCTCCTTAGTCCTGAACGAGATCAGTGATCCTGTCGATCGTGTCCCTGTTGCTCCTGCTGCGCTCGCTTCCGCTTGCCCCAGTACCCGGCGGCCATCACCAGCAGGTACATGAAGGCAAGAGCGAAGACGAGCTGCAGCCATGAGCCGGACACGATGCGCTAGCGGTTGGCGGCGAGTTCGGCCCGCAGAGTCTCCTCTGCGTCGCCCTCTGACCCGTCGGCGTGGACGATGGACTCGGCAGCCCGGCCGAACTCCGGATAGAAGTCCGTCTCGAACTCGGCCATGTCGAGGCCCTCGACCTCCACTTCGGGTGGCACCCGCAGCAGGTTGAACTGCTTGAGTATCCACGATCCGCCGTAGCCCGTGACGAACGCCAATGCGAAGATCGCCGCTGCGCCCACGAGCTGGCCCAAGAAGGTGGTTGTCACCCCGGCAGGCCCTGTCGGGTAGCCGCCGGCGAAGATGCCGATGAGCATGACACCCCAGAAGCCCATGACGCCGTGCACTGACACCGCACCGACGGCATCGTCGATGCGAGCTTTCTGCTCGATCCAGTTGCCCACGTGGTAGGCGAGACCGGCCGAGAAGAACGCCAGGATCAGCACCAGGTTCGGGCTGTAGATGTCGGCGCCTGCCGACACCGCCACCACACCGGCCAGACCACCGGAGATGGTCCAGAACGGATCGCCCTTGGCGAAGATGTAGCCGCCGGCGAAACCGCCTGCGAAGCCCATCGTGATGGTGTAGGTGATCGCTGACAGCGTCGCTGGGTTGAAGTAGATGTTCGCCCAGCCTGGCGTGGTGTCTGCCGTAATGGCGAGGCACGCCGCGTAGAACGCGTAGAACGCCGTGAAGATGATCATCAGGCCCATCAACGTGAGATGGAGGTTGTGGGGCTTGAAGGCCCGTGTACCGCCATTCGCGTCGTAGCGCCCGATTCTCGGCCCCAGGTTGAAGAGCACTCCGAGGGCGAAGATGCCGGCGACGCCGTGCACCACACCCGATGCGGCGAAGTCGTGGTAACCGAAGTGAGTCACCAGCCAGCCGCCGTAGCTCCAGCCCCAGGCAGCAGCGACTACCCAGACGATGCCGCCCATGAGTGCCGTCAGCCACAAGTACGCCGAAATTCGAATTCGCTCTAGCACCGAGCCCGACATGATCGAACCCGTCGTCCAAGAGAACAGCACGAACGCTGCCCAGAAGACGCCGGTGATGTTGTCTCCTAGGTTCGGTCCGGCTGAGCCGTCCCACGGCAAACCGTATTGGTCGCCGCAGAAATACAGCCCGCCAAGTCCAGCCGGGCTGTTGCCATCTGGCGAACCGGTGAACTTCAGGCCCTCCTGCATGCAGAAGTACACGTACCAACCGACGTAATAGAACGTCGGTGTCACGACGGCAATCGTCATGATGTTCTTCATCGCCGTCGACATGATGTTCTTGCGACGACTGACGCCGGCCTCATAGGTCATGAAGCCGACGTGCAATAGCCACATGATGGCGACGGTGAAGAAGTAGTACGCCTCTGTGAACACTATGGAAGTGTCCATCGCGCCTCCCCCCGTTGTTTGTCTTGCGCTTAGGTCCCCAGCAGCCCAGGAACCAGACCAAGTTGGGGGAGACCGTAACACGTTTGCAATGAACGCCGGAACATCATCCGCCCGATGGGTTGATATTGAACGTCGCGGGCGATTTTTGGGGGAGCGCTGCTCGTCAGGCGCGCGCGGCACTCGAACCGCGGCGTCGCCTACCGGCTCAGCATTCGCGGGGCGCGGCCGGTCACGCCGCGCCGGTCAGCCGTCGTCAGGTTCGCCGACGTTGATCTGGCGCAACTCTCCGGTTCCGGCGTGGACCCACACCGCGGCATGGTGCAGGAATTGCTCCGCGTCTCCTTCGGGGTCGGGAACGGTGAACACCACGACCCACATGGGTGTCGGCGGGAAGCCCTGCCGGAGCACCTTGGCCTCGGTGCTCTCGGGCACGAAGGCCTCGGGATGCTCGTCGAGCGCTGCCCGAGCCGTGACGATGGCCTGCGACTGCTCGATCTCGACCCCCGAGCAGTCTCCCCGCAGGAACAGGATGACCAGGATCAGCCCGACGGCGATGAGCAGGAGGGGGCGGCCCGGCGCCACCCTCAGACGCTCGAAGAAACCCCTGGGGTAGTCCGGCGTCGAGGAGTCGTCTGACATATCGGGCGTCCAACCTTGTCGAGATCAGGCGTCGCGCGGCGGGCGCACGACGAAGCGCAGGATGACGTAGCCCACCACATGGGTGATCGCCACGAACGACATCCACCACAGTAAGACCGTGCGCCGGTAGCCACGCTCGCGGCACTCCCAGAAGGTGAGGCCGACGGCTGCGGCAAGCAGGATCCACAGCAGGAGGCTGCGGCGCGCGAAGCCGCTGTCGCTGATCCAGTCGGCGACGAACATCAAGCCCATCGGCTCACCCTCCTGCCGCGCCGCGCGACTCGCTGGCGGGGTACACCTTGATGGAGATGAACCGGACCGGCAACTCGACGAGCTCGACCGGGCCGTGGGCCACCTCGCCGTGGATCTGCATGGTGTCGCCCGTATTCAGCAGGTAGGCCTTGCCCCCATAGCCGTAGTAGAGCGACCCTTCGAGCACATGGAGGAACTCGACGCCGGGATGCTGGTAGAGCGGGAACTCGCCGCCTCGCTCGGTGATGGTGGTGATCATCGGCTCGATGACCCGGTTGGGGCCGCGCAGCGTGCCGAGGTCCTGGTAGAGCCGATCCGGCCCGCCCCGGTCGTGATGGATCTGGTGACCCTCCCCGGCCCGCACGATCACCAGATCGTGCTCTTCGTCGAGGCCCCGGAACAGCGCGGTCACCGGCACTTTGGCGGTTGCCGCCAGGCGCGCGAGCGTCGAAAGGCTGGGCGCACTCTGGCCGTGCTCGATCTTCGACAGCATCCCGAGCGAGATGCCCGCATCGGTGGCGAAGGCAGACATCGTCATATTGAGTGCTTGGCGGAGCTCGCGGACACGGCTGCCCACCACCCGGCACAGCTCGGCGGTGGTGAGCGGTGATTCCAGCGCAACCGCGGCGAACTCGAGCGAGTCGAAATCACGGATCTCAACGTCCTCTCGGGAGCCCGTGCGCACCTCGGGGTTCTTGCCCCTGCCGCTCGTCATCGTCCTGATAGTGCCAGATGGCGAATCCGAATCGGAACTAGCGGGATGAGCATCAGAACGTGTGGCTGAATGAGCACGGTCTCGGCGAATCCTGCTGGGCGGCCGTCACTGGGTTCAGGTTCTGGGCTCAGATGCCGGCTGCCGCGGCAAAGGCTCGCAGCTCGCGCTCGACGTCGCCCATGGGCTGGAACGAGACCTCCGTGATGCCTGCGTCGGCGAGCCGCTGCATGCGCTCTGGCACTTCGGCGGCGTGGCACACGAACGGAGCAATCCGCAACGACTCGGGGGTGAGGACCTGCCGATCGATCGTGTTCAGCTGGGTGAGATGGCCTTCGTGCAGGTGCAGGTGGAGGGTGTCGGCGTCCATGTCGCCGGTGATCTCGCTGAAGCGCTCTGCGTTGGGGAGTGTGCTGAGTCGGGCGTCGCGCTGTTCGAGAAATGCGTGGTACGCGACGCTGACGCCCGGTCCGGCGGTGTCCAAGACTCGCTGCGAGTCGATCGTCTCGCCGTCGTCCATGATCGTGCCGAAGCCGAGCAGGATGACGTCGTCGATGCCGGCGTAGTCGGCGTCGAGCCGGGGTCGTGAGGTGAAGACGCCGCAGCCCATGTCGGCGGCAGCTTTGAGCCCCCGGGGGCCGTTCACACCCAGGATCCACGGCACCTCGATGGGCCGCTCGACGGCTTGACCGGGCCAGTGCAGCATCTTGGCGGCCCGGCCGTCGACTTCGACGGTCTCGCCTCGCAGCAGCGCTTGGGTGTCGGCGATCATCTGGGGGAAGTCGGCCCAGCGCAGCGGCTTCTGTCCCATGGCTCGGCGGCCGGTGAATCCGGTGCCGGCCCCCACGATCACGCGATCTGGGCCCGCGAGGCCGACCAGCGTGGCGATGGCCGATGCGGTGGCCATCGGGTGGCGCAGCGACGGGATGAGCACGCCGGGACCGAGGCGGATGCGTTCGGTGCGGACGGCGGCGAGCGCGAGGGTCATCCACACGTCGAGCTGCAGCGCGGGTGTGTCGTACACCCAGGCGGTCTCGTAGCCCAGGTCCTCGGCCAGCACGATGTGGTCGGGTGTGGCGGGCACGGGCGGGAACGCGGCAGAGATCTTCATGGCGGCAGTCTCGCGGAATGCGCTCAGCTCCACAGGTTCGGCTGGCCGGAGGTTCGGCTTCCCGGCTTGATCGGGGCCGAGTGTGCGAGGCTGCGCGCATGGAGATCTCGGTAGGCCTCGACTATGTGCGCAACAACGACAGGGCCGTGCTGGCCACCAAGGCACCCGACGGCAGCCCGCAGCTGTCGCCGGTGACGCTGGCCGTGGTCGATGACACCGTCGTGATGAGCACGCGCGACACGGCGTACAAGGTCAAGAACCTGCGACGCGACCCGCAGTCATGGTTGTGCGTCTTTCCCGAGAAATGGCTGGGCCGCTGGGTGCAGCTGGAGTGCCGGGCCGAGATCATCTCGGGCGAGGCGGCGCTGGATCCGCTGGTCGAGTACTTCCGCACGCTGCGTGGTGAGCACCCCGACTGGGACGACTACCGCCAAGCCATGGTTGACGACCAACGCTGCCTGGTCCGCTTCCACATCACCAAAGCCGGCCCCGACAACCACGGCTGACCCCACCTCAACCAACGCTGCGGGCCATCGCTCCGACGACGGGCGCTAGCTCTCAGCCTCGAACTGCGGCATTCACTCCCAATTGAAGGCCGCGTCGGGCAGTTGCGCCCAACCTGGTCGACCCGCCCGGCGCATCTCCGCTCCGAGACGAGACATCTGGCTTGCGTATCGCTGAGCCCCGATGTGGCGCCACATGCCGTGGCCGGGAAACACCCAGTCCGTTCGCAATTCGCACAGTCGATCCATCGAATCGGCGAGGACATTCCACGAGTAGAAGGTCTGCTCGGGCGTGACGTCGAGTTCGCCGCGGCGCTGGTTCCAGTGCAGCGTGTCGCCGGTGAACAGCCACCGGTCGTCGACGTGAAACACAACGGAACCCTCGGTGTGGCCCGGCGTCGGAATGGCAACAGTTCCCGAAGCGACCGGCGTTGGTTCGTGGCCGTCGAGGATCACGGTGGCGTAGGGCGCTGCGTCGGCATCGGCTGCGTGGATCCACACCTCGGCGTCGTAGCGCTCGGCCCAACGGTCGGCGTCCGCAACGTCGTCGCGATGGCTGAGCAGCACGTGCCGGATGCCGCCGAGGTCGTCAATCCGCTCGGCCAGCCCCCGCAGGTAGCGAGGCGAGTCCACCATCAGATTCCCGTCGGGGCGGGTGACGAGGTACGAGTGCGCCCCGAAGGACGACCGGGCGTTGTGGCCGAGCGCCCGCACACCGGGCGTGAGCTCGAACGGGAATGGCGGCGTGGGCGGCCGGCGGATCTCAGCGTTGCCGATCGACTGCGTCGGGCACGCCTCCGCAGCCCGCCATAGCGCTGCGGTCTCATCCACGTCAGCGGGTTGCCGGGCGAGGTAGGAGAGCCCATCGCTGTCCATCTCGATGAGCCCTGGCGCCCAATGCCGCGCCACATCACAACCGATACAGCGCGTGTCCACAAACCACGGCCCCTCGACGTTGTCAGGATGCGCGGAATCGAGACGTGCCATCGCCTTCCCCCCTCGCCAGTTCCCACCCAAATGCTAAGCCCCGCCCCAGACCTGAAGCCTGACAGTGTTGCGGCATCGCGCTCGCGGGACTGCAGGGGGTGCCAGGTGAAGGTGTATTGTTGGTGTATGGCACGCACCAACATCGATATCGACGAAGCCGCATGTGCCAGGGTGATGGCCCGCTATGGATTCGCCAGCAAGCGGGCCGCGGTGAACTTCGCGTTGGAACTCGCCGCTGAGGAGCCGATGCCGCTTGATGAAGCACGTGCGATGCGAGGAACCGGCTGGGACGGTGACCTCGACGCAATGCGCGAAGACCGCGTCGAGCAGCTGTAGTGGCGCCTCAACATCTCCACCTCTCGACAGAGCGCTCGACCTTCATCGACACATCGGCGTGGGTCGCCTTCTTGCGAGATGACAACACCGCAGTCGCCGATGCCGTCTCTGACGCCCTTGACCACGAAGCGCTGACGTGCGATTCGGTGCGAATGGAGGTGCTGGCAGGGGCTCGTAACGAAGTGCACTTGGCGCGGCTGAGGGCGCTGCTCAGTCGGGCCTCGCTTGTCGCCACGACCTCCGTCGACTACGAGCGCGCTGCATTGCTCTATCGGACGTGCCGCAGCGGCGGCGCGACTGTTCGCAAGATGATCGATTGTCTGATCGCAGCTGTCGCATTACGCAGCGGCGCCGAATTACTGCACGTCGATCGTGACTTCACAGCACTCGCTCAGCACACGTCTCTGCCCATTCATCCTGCATCGCCGAACTAGGCGGAGGAGGCTTGCCAGTGGACGAGGGTGTAGGGGGGGTTGCCGTTGTCGTGGTCTTCGAAGACCGCCTCGACGTCGCTGCCGATGACGATGTCGGCCATGGGGTCGCCGAGCAGGTTGCCGATCATGCGCAGGTTGTCGGCCTGCGGCAGCTCGACCAGCACGACGATGTAGGGGCCGTGATCGGCCAGGGCTGGATGGACTGGATGGTGCACCCGCTGCCACGAGTAGATGCGCGCCCTGGGCTCGACCCTCACCCATTCGACGTTGAGCGACTGGCAGGCGTGGCACATCCAGTCGGGCCCCCACTGGTGGGTGCCGCAGTCGGCGCAGCGCTGCACCCGCAGCTCGTGGTCGCGCGTGCCTTCCCAGTACGGCGCGTCGAGCCCGTCGCGCATCGGCGCGGGCTGGGTGAGCCCCTCGGGCAGGTACGTGCTCTCGGTGAGCGAGCTCATCCCAGCGCCTCGGCTGTGCCGTAGATCGCCGTCGAGGCGATCTCCACCATCGGGCCGGCGTTTGACAGCGACACGTTCACGTTGGGCACCTGGTTGGTGGAGTCGCCCCGCACCTGGCGCACCGCTTCGATCTGCATGCCAAGCCCATGCATGTAGCACTCGGCGAGGTTGCCGCCGCTGGTGTTGAGCGGGATCGACCCGCCGTCGGCGCGCAGGTTCTCGAATGTGAGCACCTCGTTGGCGTTCTCATAGGTGCACAGGCCGTGCTCGATGAGGCTCATCACCACCGCGCCGGTGAAGTTCTCGTAGCTCTGCACCACATCGACGTCTTCGGGCGTCACACCCGCCTGCTCGTACAGGTGCTGCGCCCCGAGCTTGAAGCTGGACGTTGCGTAGTCGGTCGGGTTGTGCACCCATGCTCCCGAGCGGTGTCCGCCGCTCTGCTGGGCCGCCAGCACCAGCACCGGCGTGTCGCTGAGATCGGCGGCTCGTTCGGCCGAGGTGACGATCATGGCGGCGCCGCCGTCGTTCTCCAAACAGCAGTCGTACAGCCGGAACGGCTCGGTGATCCAGCGGGACGAGTCGTAGGTCTCGGCGTCGAGCGGGCGGCCGTACATCACCGCTCGGGGGTTGTTCTGGGCGTGGTGATAGGCGGCGAGCGCCACCGCACGCATGGTGGACCGGTCGATGCCGTGCTCCCACATCAGCCGGGTGGTGCGCATGGCGTACATCTGGGCGGGGCTCATCACGCCGTAGGGCAGCGTGTAGGCGAACTCGCCCCGCACGGCCGGGCGGCGCCCGCCCTGGCCGAAGCGGCCGAACTGACCCTGGGCCAAACCCCGGTAGGCCACCACGACGTTGGCCGATCCTGCGTGGACAGCGCTGGCGGCATTCTGCACGACGGCCGCGGCGCCCCCGCCCCCGCCGCCCCACTGCATGTTCGAGTAGCGCAGCTCTTCGAGGCCGAGGGCATTGGCCAGCCGGGCAGGCGTGTTGCGGTCGTTGCTGTACGAGCAGAACCCGTCGATCTCGCGCGGGCTGATCCCGGCGTCCTCGCACGCTGCCAGGATCGCCTTGAGCACCAGGACGAATTCCGGGTCGGGCGACTGGCCGCGCTTGAAGTAGGTGGTCTCGCCGACGCCCGCAACGGCTGTGCGGCCGCGCAGACCATGGTTCGGACCCGATGGGCTCACGGCAGCAAACCGTAGCCAAGGCGCGCTCGGTGCCGCCTGCGTGTCGGGTGGTCAAGTGGGCGGTTCGACACGCCGGTGGCTGTCGCGGCGCGATGGGCTAGAAACTGGGCCGATGTCCGACGACGAGCTCGCCGCCTTCCGCCGCAGCATCGACAAGGTCGACGCGGAGCTGGTGCGCCTGCTCGCGGAGCGCTTCCGCATCACTCATGACATCGGCGTCTACAAGGCTGCGCACGACATGCCGCCGGTCGACCTCCCTCGTCAGCGTGAGCAAGTGGACGAGTTGCGACGACTCGCCTTGGCAGAAGGACTCGATCCCGATTTCTGCGAGAGGTTCGTGTACTTCGTGATGGACGAGGTGGTCCGCAACCACAAACGCATTGCCGAGGCCGCCAGCGAGTTCACCATCGAGCAGGAATCCCTCTAGACCGGCAAGACCGCTGGCCGGCGAGACGGCCGGCCGAACGGGCGGTTCAGCGAGAGGCGATGATGTCGATGCCAGCGTCGGCGAGCTGGGAGCGTGCTGCGGCCTCGGTCTCGGGCGCAACTGAGGCGGAGAGCCCTTCGATCACCGTGGTCGCGTAGCCGCTCGCGGCAGCGTCCAGCGCGGTGGCGCGCACGCAGTGGTCGAAGGCGATCCCGACCACGTCGACGTCGCGTACGCCTGCTGTACTCAGCACGTCGTTGAGGGTCCGGCCGTCGTCGTCGACGCCTTCGAAACCGGAATAGGCGGCAGCGTGCATGCCTTTGCGCACGCCCGCGTCGATGCGATCGGCGACAGCGTCGAGTGCGGGGTGCAGCTCGGCCTCTGCGGTGCCGGCCACGCCGTGGGGCGGCCACGTGTCGACGAAGTCGGGCTCGTCGCTGAAGTGATCGCCCGGGTCGATGTGCCAGTCCTGGGTGGTCACCACCAGGTCGTAGCCGTGCTCGCCGGCCAGCAGGTCGGCCACCTTGGCGGCGACGTTGTTGCCACCCTCGACGGGCAGCGCGCCGCCCTCGCAGAAGGTGGGTTGCACGTCCACGACGAGCAGGGCGGTGCGCGTCTGGGGGTGCTGATGGGGGTTTTCAGCCATGTCCGGCCTCCTGCGCCGCGACTCGTGCCGCCGGGCGCGGCCCCCGCAGCGCTGTAACGCCAAATCTACCGTTGGCCCAAGAGGGCCCCAGCAGCGCTAGACGCCGAGCAGGAAGGACGCGTTGCCGGCCCAGAACGGAGCGGTGGCGCCCTCGTTGAGCCCTGCGGCAGTGAACGATGCCTGGAACTCGGCGATCGGATCACGGCCGCCTTCGGGGTGCGGCCAGTCTGACGAGAACAGGAACAGCTCTGGCCCGCAGTTCGACACCAGCCAGCCCACATCCTCGAAGTGCCACGGGGTGAAGCGGACTTGCCGACGGATGTAGTCCGACGGTGCCATGGTGAGCTTGGCCAGCTCGGGCTCGTGACGTCCGAACGCCTTGACGCTGTTGTCCAGCGAGCGCAGCAGGTTCGGCACCCAGCCCGCGCCCAGCTCGATGAGCCCGCAGCGCAGCTGTGGAAACTTCTCGAAGATGCCGTCGAGCACCATGCAGGCCAGCAGGTTCTCGGCGTCGTGGTACAGGTTCAGGAAGTCCTTCGAGCGCATGTTCTCGCCGCCGCCCACGAAGTCCTTGCCGGGGTTGCGGCCATTGTTGTGGTACGTCTTCGGCAGCTGGTTGCCGCCGTTGGGCCCCAGGTGCAGCAGCACCGGCACGCTGGCCTCGGACAGCAGCGCCCACAGCGGGTCGAAGTCGGGATGCGTCGGGCTCAGCGAGGTCGGCGCACCGTGGGGGATCCAAGCGGCCTTGCACCCCACCTCGATGGCGTCGCGCGCGCACTCGACGGTGCGCTGCGGGTCTTCCAGCGGCACGAAGGCCACGCCCAGCAGCCGCGGGTCCACCGAGCAGAAATCGGCGATGCCGCGGTTGTGGGCCGCTGCGCCCCCGTAGGCCAGGTCAACGTCACCGCGCGCGTGGAACTGCGTGTGAGCAAATGTCGTGAACACCAGTTGGCTGGCGAAGCCCAGCTGGTCGAGCGCTCCGACCCGCTCGCTGGCGTCCATGGAGCCGTAGGCGAAGTAGCCCTTCGGCCCGCCGACCACGTCGGCAGCCAGCTTGGCCGTCTCTTCGGGATCGTCGCGGCGCGCCCAGCACTGCTCCACCAGCTCGAACGTGGCCGCATCGCCGCCGCCGGCCAAGCTGAGGTTCCGGAGCTTGGCAGCCACCGAGCTGTCTGCATAGCTCGCCAGCCAGTCCACCGGTTCCATCAAATGGCTGTCGGTGTCGTGAATCAGCCGCTCACCCGCATACGTCGCCATGGATCCCCCTTCGCAGTAGGTGCCGCTCCACTTCGGCGCTGTCAGTCTTGCATTCGGGCGATGTCGCCACTCGGCCCCGTTGCGTTCATGCGTCGTGCCTCTTGTGAATGTTGAGAGGAACGCTTAGTTGGGCGATCTCTTCGTACTCGAGTTCTTCAGCCTCGCTCTCCGTCAAGCCTGCAGCGAGTGTCTCGTATCCATAGTCGACGCCCGCGGCCACGAGCTTGCTCATCGCCTTCGAGCTACCGGTCAGCCGCTCGCCGCCAGAGACATGCTCAGCGACTCTGATTCCAACGAGCCGGCTCGTGATCCCCACGTATTGCTGGCCGTTCTCGAATGTGAGTCGATAGACCTTCCAGCGACGGTCTGGCGGCTGCGGCGTATCGGCTGACGTCTCCATCGACCGATATTCGAGTTCGAGTGCGAGCCGTCTCTGATTGAGTCGACCGAGCTCGGATATTGATACACCGACCCTTCGTTGACGCTTGTACTGCTTGCGCGCTGCTTCGTACTTTTTCCAGCGGCTCGTCGCCTCAATGCATGCCGGACAAGGGTCCTCGCCGTGGTTCCGGTGACGTTGGAATGCTGCCCAAGTACCGCAGGGACGCCGCATGCGGCCACCTACGTTCACGCGGGTTCGCTCGCCTCGCTCTTCGAGCGAATAGCCTTCAGCGCTCATGCCCGGAAGCTACGTGTCGCTTGGCGTGGAAGCTGTCCACCCGATGTCGCGTAGGACGCTCGCCGCTTCATCTGGCTTGCGTCGTACTGCAGCGCGCAGTTGCTGAGTGTGGAACCGGTCTCGCGATGCTTCAAGCGCGCTCTGCCAGTCAGGGCGTGGCGTGACGAGGTCTTCGAGAATGCAGAACTCAATCAGGTCTTCGAGGCTCGGCCGGTATCGGCGCCCGCCGACTGGCAAGTGGAGGGCCACCGGGCGCTTCTTGGCACGTCCACTCAAACTGAGCAATCGCTGGAGGCCCGGTGCATCACCGTCGATGTGGAGGTGCGCCTCCGGATACTTGTTGGGCGGGTCTCGGACGTAGTCGTAGGTGAGTACAGCGACATCGTCGTCGGCGGTCACCAATGTGTAGGTGCTCTTGTCCGTTGTGAGGTGCTGATTCGACTCGTCGAGCACAAGTGTGTGATGCAAGCGCAGTCGGAGTCGAGCCGGCGACAGTGAGAGCGTCAGATCGATGTCTGCGCCGTATAAATCGCTCTTGTTCAGCTGATAGCCGATCACGGCCTGTCCCGAGGCAGCCATCACGACGACGAGGCGGATGCCGTCAGTCACAGTGCCGTTGAGCGTCGCGGACAGCTCGTCCGCGAAGCTCTTGGCCTGTCTCCTCAGGTCAAGCGGCCGACGGCTCAAAGGTGGAGACGATGAACCATGTGCGGCGGGCGCGTTCACTAACGAAGCACCCCTCCGCCGCCTGTGCCTGAAGTTCTTCCCATGTGCAGTCGGCTTCAGCGAGAGCGTTCTCGACGGCGACGCGAATCTCGTCGTCGTTCAGCACGATCACGTCAGCGTCGTCGTACTGAGTGTTTGGGTCGCTCATCGGTCTGCCCTGTCTCCATGCCAAGCGTGCTGACTCACGCTGACTCGCCCCTTCTTGGTTGCGGATTCTGTGAGCCATGATGGCCGAGGGATGTGACATCAATGTAGCGGCGCCGCCACTCGGGGCCGCGGCGCAAGGTGAGTTCCCGCCGGGGCCGTCAGCCGCCGTGGCGGAGGAGCTGGCCGCTGTAGGTCTCGGTCTGGGTGTCCTCGGAGATGGTCTCGGCGCCGTTCACGATGACGCTGCGGTAGCCGCTGGCCTTCTGGATGCGGCGCCATTCGCCGCCGGGCAGGTCGTGCACCACCTCGTTCGGCCCGACCGCCAGGTTCTCCGGGTCGTACACCACCACATCGGCAGGACCGCCATGGCGGATCAGGCCGCGGTCACGGAATCCCGCGAGCTGGGCGGGAAGCGCCGCCAGCCGCCGGTGGGCTTCCTCGTAGGTGACCCACTGATTCTCTCGCACCTGCTCGGACAGCGTCTCGGTGGGGTAACGCCCTGCCGTGAGGAACTTCGTGTGCGCCCCGCCGTCGGAGACGCCGAACAGCATGTGCGGGTACTGCACCACGTCGCGCAGCAGCTCTGAGTTGCCCTGCGGCGGCGCCACGAAGAACAAGGTGTCCAGACCGTCTGTCACGGCGACATCGAGCATGAGATCCACCGGGTGCTTGCCGGCGAGCTCGGCCGCCTGGCCCACGGACATCTCCCGGTACTGCTCGGTCGATTCGCTGCGCGGGGACAGGATGGTCACGGTCTCGATGCCTGCGGTGGCCGTGCGAGGCATCGTGTCCTTGAGTGCCTGGCGGCGCTCAGGATCAGCCATCTTGGCCAAGCGCTCGGCCTTGTCGCCCATGCAGGCCTCCATCCAGGCCTCGGAGTCGTCGTAGAGGTTCCAGTCCTCGAGCGTGAAGGTGAACCCGGCGTCGCTGGTGACGCCTTGGCCGTACACCGGCACGCCCTGCTCGCGGCAGCGCTCCAGCCACTCGATCTGGCGCTGGTGGATGTTGGGCTTGTCCTCGAATGCCTGCACCACGTTGTGCAGCAGCGGCCGGCCGCTGATCGATGCGATCTCCTCGAGGTGCCCCATGTCGTGGGCGACGTTGCCGCTGGTGAGCGTCATCTGCACGACGCCCTCGTTGCGCTCGGCCAGCACGCGGGCCAGCACCCGGGCGGTCTCGTCGTTCATCATGTCGGTTGGCATCGGCGTGCCGTCCCAGTCGCGCTGCACCGCAGCCGGACCGGTCGGAGGCAGCCGCTGGGCTGACCAGCCGCAGCCGCCGGCGTCCATGGCCTCGTGCACCAGCTTGGCCAGCATCTCGTGCTCGCCTTCGGTGGGCAGCCGCCCCGACTTCGCATCATCGAGACCCAGCACCATCACCAGCATCGGGCCGATCGGCACGTACGGCAGGATGTTCAGCGCCTTGGGCGTGCGATCGAGGCTGTCCAGATACTCCGGGAAGGTCACCCAGTCCCACGGCATGCCCTGGCGCATCGACTCATACGGGATGGCCTCCACACGGGTCATGGACCGCATGGCGTACTCGCGCATGTCGGGGTCGACCGGTGCGAAGCCGAAGCCGCAGTTGCCGATGGCCACCGAGGTGATGCCGTGCCAGCCCGACAGCGTGCAGTACGGGTCCCAGAAGACCTGTGCGTCGTAGTGCGTGTGCAGGTCGACGAAACCGGGCGCGATGTGCATGCCAGAGGCGTCGATGACCTTGGCGCCCTCCCGGGCATCGACCCGGCCCACCGCGGCGATGCGCCCGCCGGCGATGCCGACGTCGCCGCGCACCCTGGGCGCGCCGGTGCCGTCGAAGATCATCCCATCCTTGATGACAATGTCGTAGGTGCTCATGTGAGGTCCCATCCCATCCGTTGAGCTGCATAGAGCGTGTCGGTGTATTCCTCCATATGGGCGATCAGGCCGTCGCGGCAGTCGTACACCCAGCAGTACTGGTTGTCGTACTCACGACCGGTGGCCTTGGCGGTGGCGGTCAGCCGCTGCTGCACTACCGCGGTACCGCCGTCAACGATCATCCTGCGGACTTCCAGGCTGATCGGCTGGGAGATGTCGAAGGTCTGCCTGACCACTCGGCCTCCCAAGGCCTCCACCACCTCTTTTGCGCCCGTCATCGTGTCGACAGCGTTGCCCTGCGCGGCGGTTTCGGGCAGCACCCAGGTGACCTCGGGGTCGAGGCACTCGAGCATGGTGTCCCGGTCTGCGGTGGTCAGCGCCGCGTAATAGCGCTCCATCAAGGCCCGCGTCTCTGCACTCTGCATGGTGGTCATTCCTCCTGTTGGGAAGCGATGTCGGACGCGACCTAGGGCGCCGTGGCGCGCAGTGCGTCGTCGAGCCGGTCGAACATCTGCCCGATCTCGTCATCGGTGATGATGAGCGGCGGGCAGAACCCGAGCGCGTTGCCGATCGGGCGCGAGATCACGCCCCGCTTGAGGAACGCCTCGCGTGCCTCGGTGGCATCCCGGCCCAGATCGCACGCCCAGATGCCGCCGAGCCCCCGGTAGCTGTCGATCATGCCGTCGCCTTGCAGCGCCAGGAATCCCTCTTCCATCCGGTCGCCGATGTGATTGGCCCGCTCCACCAGCCCCTCGGACTCGATGACGCCGATGTTGGCCACGCCCGCCGCACACGCCGTGGGGTGGCCCGAGTAGGTGTAGCCGTGCATGAACTTGTTCTCGTCGGCTTCGAGCGTGTCTGCGATCTCGCGTGACACCACCACGCCGGACAGCGGGATGTAGCCCGAGGTCACGCCCTTCGCGAAGGTGAACATGTCGGGGACCACGCCGAAGGTCTGGCCGCCGAACCAGCTTCCGGTGCGGCCGAATCCGCAGATGACCTCGTCGAAGATGAGCAGTGCGCCGTGCTCGTCACACAGTCGGCGCAGGCCCTCGAAGTAGCCCGGCGGCGGCGGGATCACGCCGCCGGCGCCTTGGATCGGCTCGCTGATGACCGCCGCGATGCGCTCGCCCTGCTCGGCGAACAGCTGCGCAGCCGGCTCGACGTCGTCGTTGGGAATCTCGACGACGTGCGGCAGCAGGTCGCCCCAGCCGTCCCGGATCGGCTCGAGACCCTGCACGCTGGTGCCGCCCACGTTCACGCCGTGGTAGCCGCCGGTGCGCCGCACGATGATCTGCCGGTCCGCATCGCCGCGCAGCTGGTGAATGCGCCGCGCGAACTTCAGCACGGTGTCGACGGCCTCGGATCCCGAGCAGCCCAGGAAGACGCGGCCATCGGGGTGCTGCGAGCGCGCACGGATCATCTCCGCCACTTCGACGGCGGGTCCGTTGGAGAACGGCTCGAAGGTGTTGTAGGTCTGCAGCCGGTCGAGCTGCGCCGTGATCGCGTCGATGACGGTGCGATTGCCGTGACCGATCTGGCAGAGCCACAAGCTGGCGAGCGCGTCGATGTACTCATTGCCCGCAGCGTCGCGCAGCACGACGCCTTCGCCGGAAACGATGTTGATGTAGGTGTTCTCGTCGTGGCTGAGCACCGAGAACGGATGGATGAGTGCGTCGCTGCTCACCTCGAATACCCCCGTGTGTGCGCTGGCGCGTCCGGCACGAACGCCTCAGCGCAGCCTACGCGTACGCTCCGACCCGGGGCTCAGCCTCCTTAGGCTGATGGCGTTTGGCAGGGCGCTGGCAGGTGCGGCTGCCGGAGGGAGTTGCAATGTCGCTGCGATACGGCCGGCCGCTGGTCATGATTCCCGGCCCGTCGGTCATTCCCGATCGGGTGCTGAATGCGATGCGTCGGCCGATCCCCAACATCTATGAGGGCGAGGTGGTGGATCTCACCTACTCGCTGCTGGAGCGGCTGCCTGCCATCGCTCGGACCGAGAGCCGCGCCTACATTGCCATCTCCAACGGCCACGGTGCCTGGGAGATGGCCATCACCAACACGCTCTCTCGCGGCGACAAGGTGCTCGTGCTGGAAGTGGGCCACTTCGCCACGAACTGGGCCGAGATGGCCGCGATGAGCGGTGTCAAGTTCGAGGTGCTGCACGCCGCAGATCGAGCGGCGATCGCGCCAGAGGCCGTCACCGACCGGTTGCAGGCCGACGCCGCGCGGGAGTTCGCCGCCGTGCTCGTTGCGCAGACCGACACAGCGTCATCGGTGCGCAACGACATCGCCGCGATTCGCCGTGCCATGGACGATGCGGACCACCCTGCGCTGCTGATGGCCGATTGCGTGGCCTCGCTGGGGTGCGAACCCTTCGAGATGGACGCGTGGGGTGTGGACGTCACCGTGTCCGGCAGCCAGAAAGGCCTGATGGTGCCGCCGGGCCTGGGCATGGTGTGGGTCGGCCCCAAGGCGTGGGACGCGCACCAGCGCGCTGATCTGCGCACCGCGTACTGGGACTGGACGAGGCGCACCGATCCCGATGCGCACTACTGGATCTTCTGCGGCACGCCGCCTGTCCAGCACCTGTGGGGCCTGGCGGAAGCGCTCGACATGATCGACGAAGAGGGCCTCGAGAACGTGTGGGAGCGCCATCGTGTGATGGCGAGCGCCATCCACGCAGCCGTCGACGCGTGGTCGGCTCCGGGTGGGCTCGAGCTGAACGTGGTGAATCCTGCCCATCGGTCGAATTCGGTCACGATGATCCGCACCGGCGAGGTGTCCGCCCAGCAGCTGCGCGCCACATGCGAATCCGAGGCAGGCCTCACGCTGGGGCTCAGCATCACGGGCTACGCCGACGCCGAGTTCCGCATCGGTCACATGGGCCACCTGAACCCGCCGATGCTGCTCGGCACGCTCGGCACCATCGAAGCCACGCTGGCGGCCATCGATGCGCCGGTGGGCAGCTCTGGCGTGGCCGCCGCCGCTCAGGTCATCGCCCAGGCCACGACGCCGGCCCCCAAGCCGCCCGCCGGCCCCGACGACCCCTGGTCCTGAAGTACTCACGACGACGGTAGACCACCTGGCGGTACGCGCCAGTTCCCGTATTCACTCCAGTTGCGCAGCGATCAGGCGTCCGGCTGGCCGCTCGCTGCTCGGCGACGCCGGGTGCGCTCGCCGATGTCGTGCGCCTTGCGAAGCTCGGTGATGCGGTAGTCGTCGTCGTCCTCCAGCAGTTCGCCCACGAGCGCCGTCATCTCTGCCAAGTCGATCGAGCGTGCTTCGAACATCTCGCCGAGGTCGAACCAGTCCTTCGGTCGGTCGAAGAATGCCTTGAAGACCGCGAGATCTGAGCAGCACAGGAACGGCATCTGCTCACCCAGGAACGGTCGCCGGACAACGCGCGTTGCCACCTCGCTGTGAAACGGATCGTTCGTCAGGAAGATGTCAACCGGGATCGTGTCCCGCATCAGGCGGGTCTGGCCATGCTTCCGCAATTCGGACTCTTCGGTCTCGGTGGCGACGATGTCGGGTGGCAGCGCGGCGAGCGCGATCTCTGCTGTCTCGGCATCAATGAAGATGTTGACGTCCACATCTCTTGTCGACCGCGGCTCGGGGATGCACCACGCCAACGCCAGCGCGCCGCCAAAGGCATACGGCACGCCGGATCGCTCGAGCGATTCATACAACCGCTTGATGAGGCCCAGAATGTCTGGAGCGAGTACCTCAGTGGGCTGAACGCTCACACCGGCTCCTGAAGACCGGGTATTCGAGCTTGGGCGAACTGTGCCTTGGCAAGTGCATGGCGAGACGCAGCAGGCTCGCCAATTCCTCGCCTCGCTCCACATCGGTCATGGGCCGAGGCGGGTACTCCCTCAGCAGGAGTTTGGGGCGCTCCGCTGCAGCCATGGTGTCATTGTGCCCGATCCGAACGGCAGCAACGGCGACCCGGCGCAGGCGGCCTCAGGCGCTGACGAGCTGGCGGATGAGCACGACGGTGGCGCTGGTGGCAGCAACCGACAGCACGATCATCCGAAATCGGTGTCCGGCGAGGCGGGGCCGCAGCCACCACCCGAGCGGCAGCCCCAGAGCGACCGCAGGCAGCAGGCCCAGCCCGATCCACAGCTGGCGCAAACCGAACCCGCCGATCAGTGCCTGGACGCCGATGATCACCGGGGCCACCACCAGCATGTAGGTCGCCATCGTGGACCGCATCTGCGACGGTCTCCAGTGGTTGGCGAAGATCGCATACACCGGTCCCGGAATGGCTGCTACCGAAGACGAGAAGGCTGTGCCGGCCCCAGCGGCGTAATCGGCCAGGGTTCCCTCGGGAGGCCGGACGCCGGCGGCTTGCACGCCCACGGAGAGCAGCACGAACAGGCTCACGGCGATTGCCAGGGCGCGCTCGTCCATCGCCCACCACAGCGTGATGCCTGCCGCCATACCGATCGGGGCAGTCATCAGCTGCCGACCCAGCGGGCCCGTACGAAGTGCGGGACGGTCGATGACGGCATTTCGCAGGTTGATGCCCGAAGCGATGATCAGCATCGACCCCGGCACGGCCGTGGGCTCGATGGTCACCAGCACCGGCCCTGCGATGAGCCCCATGCCGATGCCGATGCACGCTTGGATGCCCGCGCCCGCAGCGATGAACAGTGCAGCGACGATGTACTCCCAGACGCTCATCGGGCGACCTGCGCCCAGCTCACGGAGCGAATCCGGGGCCGCTCATCGAACGGTTCGCCGTTTCCGCATCCCCTCAGACCGGCAGGTTGCCGGTGGCGGCTGCGGTGCTGCCGGTGTCGGTGTAGGCCGCGATGGTGCGCTGCGCGATGCGCATCTGGTGCACCTCGTCGGCTCCGTCGGCGAAACGGGCCCAGCGGGCGTGCTGGTACATGTGCGCCAGCGGGGTGTCGGTGGAGTAGCCGAGCGCCCCGTGCACCTGGATGGAGCGGTCGATGACGCGGCCGAGCATGTTGGCCACGAAGTGCTTCGCCATCGACACTTCGGCCTTGAAGTCCTCGCCGGTGCCGGCTTGGGCCCGGTCGACCTTGTAGGCCGCATGCAGCACCATCAGCTTCGCCTGGTACAGCTCCATGGTGCTGTCGGCGATCATCCACTGGATGCCCTGCTTCTCGGCGAGCAGCGATCCGTGGGCGAAGCGGTTGAGCGACCGGTCCACCATCATGTCCAGGGCAGTCTGAGCCTGGGCGATCCAACGCATGCAGTGCGCCAGGCGTGCCGGCCCCAGCCGGTACTGGCCCAGCAGGTGTCCTTGGCCCCGCCCGCCCAGCATCTGGCCGGCGCCGACCCGCAAGTCTTCGATGACGATCTCGCTGTGGCCCGTCGAGCCGTGCATGGTCTCGATCTGGCGCACCTCGGTCCAGCCGTCGGCCGGCAGGTCCACGATAAACGCCGAGTTGCCGGCTTGGGGAATGTCGGGGTTGTCCTCGGTGCGGGCGATGAGGATGGCGAACTTGGCGCGGTGCGCGTTCGAGATGAACCATTTGTGCCCGTTCAGCACCCATTCGTCGCCGTCGGGATAGCCCTTGGTCTGGATGAGCGTCGGATCTGAGCCGGCCACCTCGGGCTCGGTCATCGCGAAGCACGACTCGGCGCGGCCCTCGCACAGCGGCGCCAGGTAGCGCTGCTTCTGGGAGTCAGTGCCCCAGTGCAGCAGCGTGTGCATGTTGCCCTCGTTGGGCGCCTGGCAGTTGAGCACCCAGGGACCGAACCGGGTCTTGGCGGCTTCGGCCTGCACCATGGCCATCTCGACGTGGCCCAGCCCCATGCCGCCCCACTCAGCAGGCATATGCGGCAGCCAGAGCTGCTCCTCGCGTGCTCGCTTGCGCATGCCCAGCAGCGCCGTCACGTAGGCGTCGCGGTCGGTCTCTTCGAGTCGCTCGTCGTCGATGCGGCCTTCGACCGGTCGCACCTCGACATCGATGAACGCGGCAATGCGCTTGCGGAACTCCTCCAGTTCCGGGCTCAAGCTGAAGTCGATGGCCATCGGGCGTCCTCCTCCGACAGTCCGGTGCGAGCTAGATCGTGAAGGGTTCCCCGTCCCCCCGCTCGCGCACGGCAATCTCCTCTACCGGCTTCCGGTTCAGCTTGGTGAGCTGCTTGGTGGGCTTGCCTATCGGGAGCAGGGCGCAGACGGCCTCCCAGTCCTCCAACCCGAGGAACTCCTTGGCTGCGGGCTCGTTCGCCGACAGCAGCGTGGTCATGGCGCCGCCCAAGCCCTCGTTGCGAGCACCCAGCAGGATGTTCCAGGCAAACGGGTAGACCGAGGCGCCGCTGACCACACCGATGCGATCCTGCTCCTTGTCGATCGACGCGACCACGCGCAGATCGACGGTGATCACCAGCACCACCGGCACCTGATCCATGTGGGAGAACATCGGCAGCGGGAACTTCAGCGATTCGTCGGCCATGGCCTCTTCGAGGTTCACCGAGGAGGGGCTGTAGCTCTGCCAGTAGACCTCGCCGGCGGCGACCTGAGCCGCGGCGACGCGCATCGCCGGCAGGCACAATTCGCCGAGGCGCTTCTTGCGGGCGGGGTCGCGCACCACGATGACCTTGTGGCCCTGGCGGTTGCCGCCGCTGGCAGCGAAGCGGGCATGGTCGAAGATGCGGTACAGCACCTCGTCGGTGACTTCGTCATCGGTGAAGTCCCGAGCGGCGAAGGTGGTGCGCATGACGTCGTAAATCTCCATCTCGCCAGTCTCGCACCGGTCGGCCAACTCCGCGCCGGGGACGCATTTCGCGCCAGAATCGCCCGGTAGCAGGCCGCATCCCGGCCGTACCGAGGGAGGATCGTGAGCTTCACCCGTGTCCTGATCGCCAATCGCGGCGAGATCGCCATCCGGATCGCCAAGGCAGCGCACGCGCTCGGCATCGACTCGGTGGCGGTGCATACGGCGGTCGACGGCCGTTCTCTGCACCTGACCGCTGCCGACGAAGCCGCAGAGCTGCCCGGAACTGATCCTGTCGCCTCCTATCTCGACATCGACGCACTGATCGACGTCGCGCGCCGGCACGGCTGCGACAGTGTCCATCCGGGCTACGGCTTCCTCGCAGAGAACGCTGCGTTCGCCCACGCGTGCGCGGACGCCGGGCTGATCTTCGTGGGTCCGCCGCCCGCTGCGCTGGAGCTGTTCGGCGACAAGGTGCGGGCGCGGGAGCTCGCCACCTCGTTGGAGATCCCGGTCGTCGCCGGTTCGGCCGGTGCGGCGGCCGATGCGGCGGCCGCGCTGGCCTCGGCGGAGGCAGTCGGCTTCCCAGTGATGCTGAAGGCTGCCGCGGGAGGCGGCGGTCGGGGAATGCGCGCCGTGGAGAGCGCAGCCGGCATGGCCGAGGCGTTCGACCGCTGTCGCAGCGAGGCCGCTGCGGCATTCGGCAACGGTGCTGTGTTCGTCGAGCGGCTCGTTGCTCGACCCCGGCACATCGAGGTGCAGATCCTCGCTGACGGCCAGGGGAACGTCGCCCACCTGTGGGAGCGCGACTGCTCGGTCCAGCAGCGCAACCAGAAGGTGATCGAGATCGCGCCCGCACCGGGACTCGATCCCGCATTGCGAGAGCGGCTCCATGCCGATGCAGTCCGGCTAGCGGCCGAAGCCGGCTTGGCGAACGCGGCCACCGTGGAGTTCCTGGTCTCGCCGGAGACCGGTGAGCACTTCTTCATCGAGACCAATCCCCGGATCCAGGTCGAGCACACGGTCACCGAGCAGGTGATCGGCGTCGACTTGGTCGAAGCCCAGTTCCGCATCGCCGCTGGGGCGACGCTGGAGTCGATTGGCATCGTTCCCGGCAACGTCGATCGGAGCCAGATCGCTGCTGCGTTCGCAGCTGCGAGTGAGCTCATGGCCGCACCGCGCGGTTATGCCGTGCAAGCACGTGTCGTGGCGACAGGTCCGGGCACGATCTCGACGTATCAAGAGCCATCGGGTGCCGGCGTCCGGGTCGACGCTGCGGGCTACGCCGGCTACTGCCCGCCGCCGAACTTCGATCCGC
The DNA here is from genome assembly GCA_965116715.1 of Acidimicrobiales bacterium. GTDB lineage: Bacteria > Actinomycetota > Acidimicrobiia > Acidimicrobiales > Poriferisodalaceae > Poriferisodalis. The sequence continues at coordinate 1,645,204 of OZ220724.1, read as the reverse complement.
TGCTGGCGAAGGTGATCGGCTCGGCCGCCAGCCTGCACGGCGCCGTCAGCCGCACGGCGCGTGCCCTGGCGGACTTCCACGTTGGCGACCTGCCGACCAACATCGGCCAGCTGCGGGCGATCCTCGAGCATCCCGACGTGTCTGCGGGGGACGCCCGAACGACGCTGCTGTCGGAGAACCCGGCGCTGACGGCTGCGGCGTCGGGCGGGACGAATGGGTTCGCCGCTCCGCAGCAGTCGAAGCTCTCGGCGCTGCTGGAGCCCGCATCGACGTCCGGCGCCGGCGGCGCCGGAGCCACGACGCAGTGGCCAGACCGGGCGCCGAGCGCGGAGGAGGTGCGAGTTGCCAGCCCCGTGGGCGCCAGCATCGTCGAGGTTCGAGTCGAGGAGGGCGACGCGGTCGCGGCCGGCCAGACGCTCGTGGTGCTGTCCGCGATGAAGATGGAGACAGAGGTCGTCGCCCCGGCTTCAGGAACCGTCGCAGCGTTGCGGCCGATGCAGCCTGGCGACACCGTGGCTGCCGCCGATGTGCTCGCACTGATCGCAGCAGACGTCGCCGACGAAGCTGCCGGGGCGACCGGTGTCCCGACGGCCGAGCCGGACCACGACGAAGGCTGGCTGCCGCAGCTCGACGATGTCCGCACGCTGCAGCAGCTCGCAGAGGATCGCCTCAGTCCCGAAAGCGAAGAACTGGGCGTCGTGCGCCAGCGGAACCGCGGCAAGCTCCACTGCCGGGACCGCATCCGCCTGCTCCTCGACGACGGCAGCTTCCGCGAGGTCGGCAGCCTCGCGGGTTTCGCTTCCTACGACGACGAGGGCGAGATCGCGGCATTCACGCCTGCCAACCACGTCGGCGGCACCGGCAAGATCGACGGTCGGGGCGTGATCGTCTGCGCCGACGACTTCACCTCCCGAGGCGGTCACGCCGACGGCGCCATCGGGGCCAAGAGCTTCCATTTGGACTTGCTGTCGATGGAGCTGGGCGTGCCGTCGATCCGTCTGCTCGACGGCTCGTCGGGCGGCGGCAGCGTCGCCTCCATGGTTCCCGAGCAGAAGCGGGAAGGGGAGAGCACCGCCAAGGAGAGCTCGGGCGCGATCCGCTCAGGCCGCCCCCGGGTGTCGGGCGGCGGCGGGTCGTTCCTGCCCTCTCACCTGGGTAGCACCGAGTACGCGGAGCAGCTCGCGACGGTGCCGGTGGTGAACATGCTGCTCGGCAGCGTGGTCGGCATTGGCGCAGCGAAGGCTGTGCTGGGTCACTTCGCCGTCATGGTGCGTGACATCGCACAGCTCTTCGTGGCCGGACCGCCGGTCGTGAGTCATGCCATGGGTTACGACATCTCCAAGGAGGACCTCGGCGACTGGCGTATCCACTGCACCAATGGCTCGGTGGACAACTTGGCAGACACCGAGGAAGAGGCCGCGTCGCTGGTGCGGCAGTTCCTGTCATACCTGCCGTCGTCGGTGTACGAAGCACCACCGGTGCTGGCTCCCGATCCCAACGATCCGGCCGACCGTTGTGAAGAAGAGCTGCTCACGCTGATCCCTCGCAAGCGCACCACCACCTTCGACATCCGCCGCGGGATTCAGCTGATCTGCGACCGCGACTCGTTCTTCGAGATCGGTCCGCTGTGGGGGACCGATCAGGTCGTCGGCCTTGCCCGCATGAACGGGCACCCGGTCGGCGTGCTGGCATCGGACAGCCGCCACCCGAACGGCGGCGCGCTGACCGCCGACGGCTGCGACAAGCTCACCCGCCACATCGACCTGTGCGACATGTTCCACGTGCCGATCCTGAACCTGGTGGACAACCCCGGCTTCGCCGTCGGCAAGGAGCATGAGATGACCGGCGCTATCCGCAAGGGCGCCACCTGGATGACCGCGTTCGCGCAGGCTTCGGTGCCGATCTACACCGTGCTGATGCGCCGCAGCTTCGGCGTTGCCGGCAACAACTACGCCACACCCCGGCGCCAGCACAGTGCCCGGGTGGCATGGCCGGCCGCTGATGTGGGCGGCATCCCGCCCGAAGGCGGCATCGAGGCTGCCTACAAGCGACAGCTCGCCGAGGCAGAGGACCCGGTGGCACTGCGAGCAGAGCTGGAGGCCCGCATCGAGGCTGCACGTGGCCCGATCGGCCCGCTGAATCGCTTCCAGATCGAGGAGATGATCGACCCACGCGAAACCAGGCCGCTGATCTGCGAGTGGATCGAAGGCGCGTACGACATCGTCCGCCGCCCCGTGCGGCTCACCCAGCGCCCGATTGCCTACCGCCCCTAGCGGTCCGGGAGCGAGCCTCTTGCGCGAGGCGTGCGACCAATCCCCGGAAGATCATCGTGTGGACCGGAATCAGCGCCCACCAATAGAGGCGGCCCAGCAGTCCTTTGGGATGGAACCGGGCGCGCTGGCGCAGTCTCACGCCGTCGGGGACCTCGCCGAGTCGCCATTCGAGCCACGCATCGCCCGGCAGGCGCATCTCGGCCCGCAGCCGCAGCAGGTGCGGTGGATCGCACGCCTCCACGCGAAAGAAGTCCACGGCGTCGCCGACGCGCAGCTCGTCGGGATGCCGCCGGCCGCGTCTCATGCCGACGCCCCCGATGAGCTTGTCGAGTGCGCCGCGCAGCTCCCACAGCTTCTGGCCCGAGTACCAGCCGCGGTCTCCGCCGACGCCTGACACCGTGGCGAACACGTCGCGGATCGATGCGTCCACCACCTCGACTCGCTCGTCCGCGTACACGGTCCCGCCGGCCCATTGGGGGTCTTGAGGCATCGGCGACGCCGGCGTGCGCTGCGGAGCACTGTCCATCCAGCTCGTGCTGACGTCGAGATCGTCGATGTGGCGCAGCGCATTCGCCAAGGCGTCGTCGAGGGAGAGCGGTGCATGGTCGATCTCAGCGCGGATGTCCCGTGCGGGCGTGACGACCACGTCGTTGACGAGGCTGTCCACCAACGGGCGCGCGAGCCCGTAGGGCAGGGGCGTCACAAGCTTCACCCAGTGCGACGACAGCCGGGGTGTCAGCACGGGCACGGGCACAACGGCACGCCCGCGCAATCCGGCGCAGCGGGCATACGCGCTCATCATGTCTCGGTACGAGACCACGTCAGGCCCGCCGATCTCAAGAATCCGATGATCGCCCGCGGGAACGTCGAGCGCGGCGGTGAGCCAGTGCAGCACGTCGGCGATGGCCACGGGCTGGCAGCGAGTCGCGGTGACCCAGCGCGGGCAGATCATCACCGGCAGCACCTCGACGAGGTGGCGCAGCATCTCGAATGAGGCGCTGCCCGAGCCGATGATGACCGCAGCTCGCAGTTCGGTCACCGAGACGTCGCCCGAGGCCAGCAGGCGGCCGACCTCGTGGCGGCTGGATAGGTGTGGTGACAGCGTCCCGGCTTCGTCGCCTCCGAGACCGCCGAGGTAGATGATGCGCTTGACTCCGGCGGCAGCCGCGGCTTGGGCGGTGTTGCAGGCACCGGCACGGTCGGCGTCGGCGAAGTTGTCGCTTGTGCCCATCGCGTGCACGAGGTAGTAGATGGCTTCGCAGCCGCTGAGTTCGGTTGCCAGCCCGCCGGAATCGAGCACGTCGCCGCGCCTGACCGAGACGTCGCCCGACCATGGAAGACCCTCGACTCGCTCCGGCTGGCGGGATATGCACACCACGTCGTGCCCGCTGTCGACCAGGTGCGGGACCAGCCGCCCGCCGACGTAGCCGGTCGCTCCGAGCACCGCAATCTTCACGGCCACATCTTTGTTGGCGGGGCGGGAGAATCGAGGTCGCGATGCGATCTGGATCTACCAGGGAGTGTGCGACAGTTCAGGCCGGCCAGCTCAGGCGGGTTCGATCGTCCAGACTGCAGGAGCGGTGCGGTGGCGGATGTGTTCGATCTCGTCGAGTTCGGATGCGTCCCCGACAGCGCCATTGACCCCGTTGCCCGCCGGTACGGGCTGGCGAGCGCCCTCGGCGAGTTCACGGGTGACGGTCAGCACCGGTGTGGGCGTCGGCCGCGAGGAACGAGGCCGGACCGGCGCCGCCCATTCGGATTCGGGCGGCGGAGCCGTGAGGTAGTCACGCGTGGGATTGCCGGCGAAGCTGTAAACGACCAAGCCGACCACCGCAATCGCCGCCAAGGTAAAGAATGCCGACCGGTAGCTGTACGCGTCGTGGAGGACACCGGTGATGAACGGCCCTCCTCCCAGGCCCGACACCATGAGCAGCGAGCCGAATCCGTAGATGCGCGGGTAGTCCTTCACACCGAAGGCGTCGGCCAGGATCAGCGGGTGCAGCATCAGCAGGTTGCCCATGGCGCTGCCCAGCACCAGCACGCCGAACAAAATGGCAAGTCCGCTGCCGGCAACAGCCAGCAGGCACAGCCCGATGGCCTGCACCACCATCAGCACCATCGTGAGCCAGCGCAACGACACCTTGATGGCTGCGATGCCTCCGCAGATCCTGGCCACCACGCTGGTTCCTGCCAGCACGGCAACCGCGGTCGACGCTGCGGTATCGAGACCGAGGCGATCACCGGTGAGCTTGTAGATGTGCTGGATGGCACCGACCTGGCTGCTCATGACCAGCACGAATCCGATGGCGGTGAAGACAAAGAACCGTGTGCGGATGGCTTGCTGGTACGGCGTTCCGGGCGGTGGACGATCCGGAGCAGCGCCCGAGTCGTCCGACCGAGGCTCCCCATCGGGCTGCAGCCCTACATCTCTGGGCCACGCCCGGATGAAAAACCATGTGGAGATCAGCAGCAGGATGCAGTACACGACGGCGAAGCGGGGCGCCCAGTAGACCAAGGTGTCGGCTTCGATCCGAACGCTCAGCTGCGGCAGCAGGATGATGCCGCCGAGCGACAGACCGGTGGACGAGATTGCCATCGCTACCGAGCGTCGGCGCTCGAACCAGCGCGTCACCAACGTGGTGGTGGGCACGAGACCGCACAGTCCGAAGCCGATGCCGAAGATGGTCATCACGGCGAACATCTGCCAGCCGCTGCGCACCTGTGCGAGCAGTGCCATGCCAACGGTGCTGACAGCGGTACCCGCCGTGATCACCCAGCGAGCGTCGAAGCGATTGACCAGCCTGCCCGTGTAGTACCCGCACACTCCTGACGCCAGCAAGAAAGCACCGACGCCGGCACCCGCGAGACCGGTGCTGAAGCCCTGCTCGTCGACGAAGGCATCGAGGAAGGCACCGAGGGCGTAGAAGACCATGCCCGAGGTGATCATCATCACCCCGAAGACGCCGGCCAGCACGACCCAGCCTCGAACGAACCGCTGGCTGCGCTCCGCAGTTGCCACCGGCACATTCACGCCGGACAGCCTGCCAGCTAACTTGCCCCGATGCGCCTGCGGCGGCACGGAAGAAGCGGCGGGCAGCGGCGGATCGCGTGCAAAGTCGCGCTGTTCGTGTTCGCCATCGCGGCCTGCGCGCCGGCCGAACAACCGCACGAGACGTCGTCCCGGTCCCCGATCACAGCAACCAGCGCAGGCGCGCCAGGCCTCGAGACGTCGACAAGCTCTGCGGTGCCGGACGGCATTGGGGCTTCCAGCGGTTGCGTGCCTGATGCCGAGCTTGTCGGAGCGCACACTCGCCATCGTCTGATGTCGGGAGCCAACGAATATGGGTATCTCCTGTACGTGCCGATCTCGGCTTCGGCGTCCCCACCATTGGTCTTGAACTTCCATGGCTTGGGTGGCGACGGAGCAGGACAAGCGGCCTACACGGGATATCCAGACTTGGCGGACGCAGAGGGATTCGTGGCAGCCCATCCGACGGGGCTGCTGGTCGAGACAGGGGATTGGGGGGCGACGCGCAACTGGGAAGGGACCGCGTCTGACGGTTCCTCTCGGGACGATGTGCAGTTCGTCGGCGACCTCATCGACCGGATTGCAGCTCAGGCCTGCATCGACGAATCCCGCGTCTACGCGACGGGCTTCTCCAATGGGGGTTACTTCAGCGCCCAACTCGTGTGCGAGATGGCGGACCGGATCGCGGCGACATTCTCCGTCGGCGGCATCAGCCATCCCGACGGGTGCCGGCCCTCCCGCCCGGTGGCCATGGGAGCAGTGCACGGAATCGATGACGAGGTAGTCCCCTTTGATGACAGCCGCGAGTCGGTGCTGCTGCGGGGGGCCGACGTCGAGAAGGCGAAACAGCTCGAGGCATTGTTCGCAGAGGTGATTCCCGACGAGTTGGCTGAATTTGCCGCTGACTTCAACTGCGGCAACGTGAATGAGTCACTTGTCGACGACGCCACGACGCTGACGCGTTACACCGACTGCGATGGCGGGGTAGAGGTGCGGTTCTACGCAGTGGCGCGCGCGGGCCACATCTGGCCCGGCTGGTCCTGGAACAAGGACAGCGGCCCCGACAGTGCCGGCGCCTCGGCCGGCATCGGCGCGACCGCGGACGGTTGGGCCTTCATGAGCCAATACTCGCTGGATCGGTGAGACTGTTCGGTTGTCGGCCGGCGCGCAAGGAGTGAGCGAGCGGATGGAGATGATGAAGGCGGGCCGCATGGTCGACGTGGGGCGCATGGAGTGCGAGGAGATCCCGGTGCCGCCCCTGGACGAGGCCTCTTCGGACGCCGCTCCCTCGTCGAGGCCGGATGCCGCCTTGGGCATGACGGCGGTGAACTACGACGTGCTCATCCGCTCGGAGATGGCGTCGATCTGCGGCAGCGACCTGCACATGGTCATGATGGGTGCCGGCCTCGCGCACCGACCGCCCTGCCCGCACGGTTTCCCCGGCCACGAAGGCATCGGCATGGTGGTGGAGAGCAGGGCGCCGGGCCTTCCCGAAGGCACGCATGTGCTGACGTTCCCGAACCCGCCGGTAGGCGAGTGCTTCAACGCCTTCCAGCGGATCAACTCTGGCTACTGCGTGCCGCTGCCGGACGGCGACGTACCGCGCTCGCACTTGCTGATGGGCCAGCAGCTCGGCACGGTGATCTACGCCATGCGCCAGCATCCGCGTGACGTCGCCGGCGAGACCGTCATGGTGATGGGCCAGGGCTCAGCGGGGCTGTTCTTCACTTACCTGTTGAAGCGAGCAGGCGCCGAGCGGGTCATCGTCTCGGACCTGTCGCCGACGCGCCTCGCCGTCGCCGAGGCCTACGGCGCAGACGAATGCCTGAACGCCGCCGAGCTCGGCAACGCCGGGGTCATCGAGGCAGTCAAGGACATGACCGACGGCCGCGGTGCCGACTATGTCATCGAAGCCGTAGGCCGCTCGGACACGTTCCTCGACTCGGTCGAGCTGGTTCGCATGGACGGTCAGCTCTTGTGGTTCGGGCTGCCGTCGACCGACGACAACATCCATGTGCGCTTCCAGAAGTTCTTCCGCAAGCGGCTGTCGGCTGCGAGCACCTACGGGGCGCAGGACGAGCCAGGCGCCATGTCCTTCCGCCAAGCGCTGCGCCTGATCGCCTCGGGCGACATCGACGTGTCGCCGCTGCTCAGCCACGTGTTCGACGTAAGCGACATCGGCGATGCCTTCCGGCTCGCCCACGAACCCCACGACGCCGGCGCACTGAAGGTTTCCGTCAGCTTCAGCTGACCGTCCGGCTCAGTCGAGGGCTTCGATCACCTGCACGATGATGTCGAGGCCCTCGTCCAACTCGGCCTCGGTCACGTTCAGCATCGGCGTGATACGGATGACGTTGCCGTAGAGGCCGCCCTTGCCCACGAGCAGGCCGTGGTCCTTGGCGGATTCCAGCACCGCAGCCGTGGTTGCAGCGTCGGGCTCGATGCTGCCGGCGTGGCAGAACTCGATGCCCTGCATCAGCCCCTTGCCGCGCAGCTCGGCCACATGCGGCGATGCATCGCACACGGGCGCCAGGCGTTCGCGCATCTGCTTGCCGCGGGCGGCGGCGTTGGCCTGCAGGTTGTTCTCGAGCAGGTAGCGCAGGGTGGCCCTGCCCGCCGCGGTGGACAGGGGGTTCCCGCCGAAGGTGGTGATGGAGTTGCGCGTCAGGCAGTTCATGAGTTCGCCCCGGGCGACGATGCCAGCCAGGGTGATGCCGTTGCCGACGCCCTTGGCGAAGGTGATCGCATCGGGCGTGATGCCGTGGGCCTCGTAGCCCCAGAAGTGCTCGCCGGTGCGGCCCCAGCCCGACTGCACCTCGTCGGAGATGAACAGGATCCCCTCCGAGTGCAGCACCTTGCCCATCGCCCCGAAGAAGCCGTCGGGCGGTGTGGCAAAGCCGCCCACGCCCTGGATGGGCTCGGCGATGAGCGCCGAGAAGCCGCCCGAATCGGTCATGTCGATGAGCTGGACGAGGTCTTCCACGCAGGCATTGGTGAAGGCGTCGTCGTCGAGGTGCCTGAACGGGCTGCGCAGCCGGTAGCCGCCCTGCACGAACTGGACGTCGAGCCCGCTGTAGCTGCTGGTGGACCAGGCTCGGTGGCTGGTGATCGCCTGGGCGGTGAGCGAGCGGCCGTGGTAGCTGTTGCGCATCGCCAGCACCTGGTTGCTGTTGCGGTAGTTGGTGGCCAGCAGGATCGCCGTGTCGTTGGCCTCGCTGCCTGAGGTGGTGAACAGCACCCTCGGATCGGGGATGCCCGACACGGCAGCCACCTCCTCGGCGAACGAGATCATCTCCTCGTTCAGGTACAGCGTTGACGTGTGCATCACCTTGGCGGCCTGGGCTTGCACCGCCTCGACCACCACCGGATTCGCATGCCCGATCATGGTGGTGAGGATCCCGCCGAAGAAGTCCAGGTAGCGGGTGCCTTCGCAGTCGAAGACGTAGCTCCCCTCGCCGCGGTCGATGGACACCGGCCGCTCGTACAGCGGGCTGATGAAGCTGGGCAGGATTGCGCGGTAACGCTCTGCCAGATCGGCGTTTGTGGCCATTGCGACATCGTAGAGTTCGCGTTCATGGCGGGGTTGACCAGATGGGTATCGCAGGCCTACGAGACGGCCCGCAGCGTCATGCAGTTCGGCGAGTTCGAGCATGACGCCGACAAACGGCATCTCATACGGGCCGCCGACGTCTCCGACTTGCGCCGCATGGCGAAACGGCGCATGCCGGGCGGCTGCTTCGACTACATCGACGGGGCAGCCGAGGACGAGGTCAGCGCCGAGCGCAGCGTGTCCGCATACCACCGCTGGCAATTCCGGCCGCGTGTGCTGCGTGACGTGAGCGACGTGGACATCTCGGGCAAGGTGCTGGGCACCGAGGTGCCGATCCCGCTGGTGATCGCTCCGACCGGTTTCGACCGCATCGCCCATTCCCAAGGCGAGCTGGCGGTGGCGCGCGCCGCCGAGCGCGCTGGCATCCCGTACTCGCTCTCGACCATGGGCACACGCTCGGTCGAGGAGGTCGCCGACGTCTGCGACGGCCGCAAGTTCTTCCAGGTGTATGTCTGGCGTGACCGCGAGCTGATGGCCGACCTGCTGAAGCGCTCCGCGGCAGCCGGGTACGAGGCGATCATGATCACGGTGGACACCGCCGTGCTGGGACGGCGCGAGCGCGACGTGCGGCACGGCTTCAGCCTTCCCCCCAAGCTGGGGCCCGACACGATCATCGACGGGTTGCTGCACCCGCGCTGGCTGCTGGACTTCCTCAGCAACGAGCCCATCAAGTTCTCGAACTGCGAGGGGGCTGCCGGCGGCGACGGCGGGGATGCCGTGGCGCTGGCCGACTACATCAACAGCCAGTTCGACCCGTCGCTGTCGTGGGACGACATCGAGTGGTTCCGCGACCGCTGGGACGGGCCCGTGATGCTGAAGGGCGTGCTGTCGCCCGATGACGCCAAGATCGCCGCCGACATGGAGCTCGACGCGGTGATCGTGTCGAACCACGGCGGGCGGCAGCTCGACGGCGCGCCGGCGCCGGTGGAGTGCGTGCCGGCGATCCGCGAGGCGGTCGGCGACCGCTGCGAGGTGATCTGCGACGGCGGCATCCGGCGGGGCAGCGACATCGTGAAGGCGCTGGCGCTGGGGGCCGATTCGGCCATGATCGGCCGGGCCTACCTGTATGCGCTCGGCGCCGCCGGCGAGACCGGCGTGGACTGGGTGCTCAACTACTTCGTCGAGGGGATGACCCGCACGATGCGGCTGAACGGCGTCCGCTCGACCGCTGATCTGACCCCCGACTTGCTTGAACGCGTCTGAGGCGGAACTGATGGCAGAACAGACTTCACCCGGGCGCGCCCTGCGCGATCGCTCGCTTCCGGACAGAGCCGAGGTTGTCGTCGTGGGGGGCGGCGTGGTGGGCTGCGCCATCGCCTACCACTTGGTGCGGCGCGGCATCACCGATGTGCTGCTGCTCGAGCAGAACCAGCTCACCTCGGGCACCACCTGGCACGCGGCCGGCTTGGCGGCACAGCTCAAGTCGACCTACAGCTTGACCAAGCTGGCCACCTACACCGTGCGCCTGTTCGAGGCGCTGGAGGACGAGACGGGCCAGGCGACCGGGTTCCGGGCGCCGGGCTCGATCTCGGTGGCCTCCGACGCCGAGCGCTGGGAGGAGATCCTGCGCGGTGCGTCGATGGGCCGTTCCGTCGGGGTCGAGTCCCGACAGCTCGACATGGACGAGCTGTCGGAGATGTGGCCGCTGATGCGCACCGACGACCTGGTGGGCGCGCTGTACCTGCCCGACGACGGGATGGTGTCACCGGTGGACGTCACGATGGCGCTGGCTAAGGGCGCACGTGCCCGCGGGTGTCGCATCGTCGAAGGTGTCGCAGTGACGGGGTTCGAGACGCGCAACGGCGCCATCAGCGGCGTCCGCGCTGAATCCATGCCCGGCACCGCAAGCGCCGCCGGCGAGTCGTTTCCCGGCGCCGATGGGGACCACCTGATCGAGACCGAGACGGTGGTGCTGGCCACTGGCATGTGGACCCGCCACCTCGCCGCGCAGATCGGGGTGAACGTGCCACTCCAGGCATGCGAGCACTTCTACGTCGTCACTGAGCCGCTCGAAGGGCTCGACACCTCCACGCCCATCGTGCGCGACCCCACCAACTTCACGTACTTCAAGGAAGAGACCGGCAAGCTGATGGTCGGCTTCTTCGAGCCGGCCGCCAAGGTGTGGCGACTCGGCGGCATCCCGAGAGATTTCAAGTTCGGGACGCTGGACGAAGACTGGGACCACGTCGGCCCGGTCTATGAGCGTTCGTGCCACCGCGTGCCGATTCTGGCCGACTGCGGCGTGCAGCTGTTCTTCAACGGCCCCGAGTCGTTCACGCCCGACGGCACCTACTACCTCGGCGAGGCGCCCGAGATCGACGGCTGCTTCATCGCCGCCGGCTTCAACTCCGTGGGCATCCAGTCGGCGGGCGGGGCGGGCTGGGTGCTGGCCGACTGGATCGCCGACCGGCACCCGCCGATGGACCTGTGCGCGGTGGATATCCGCAGGGCCATGCCATTCCAAGCCGACGAGGCGTACCTCGGCGAGCGCATCAGCGAGAGCCTCGGGCTGCTGTATGCGATGCACTGGCCGTTCTTCCAGTACACCAGCGCTCGCGGCCAGCGCCGCTCTGCGCTGCACGATGCGATGGATGCGGCCGGGGCAGTGTTCGGCGAGAAGGCCGGCTGGGAACGGGCCAACTGGTTCGCCGAGCGGGGCCAGGAGCGCGAATACCGCTACAGCTACGGCAAGCAGAACTGGTTCGACAACTCGGGCCGTGAGTGCGAGGCGGTTCGCAACGGCGTGGCCGTGTTCGACCAGTCGTCGTTCGTCAAGTTCACCGTGCGAGGCCCCGATGCGCTCGATGTGCTCGACACGCTGAGCGTCGCCGACATCGATGTGCCCGCCGGGCGGGCGGTCTACACCCAGTGGTGCAACGAGCGCGGCGGCATCGAAGCCGACCTGACCGTCACGCGGCTGGGCGACGACGACTTCTGGGTGGTGACTTCTGCTGCCTGCCAGACCCGGGACTGGGCCTGGCTGCGGCGCCACTGCCGGGGCAAGGACGTCGAGATTGCGGACGTGACCGACGACTGGGCAGTGCTCGGGCTGATGGGGCCGCGTTCGCGGGACTTGCTCGGCTTAGTGACTGAGGCTGCTCTCGACAACGACGCCTTCGGCTTCGGCAGTGCCCGCCATATCGACGTCGCGACATCGGACGGCCCGAAGACGGCCTTGGCGATGCGCATGAGCTATGTCGGCGAGCTCGGCTGGGAGCTGTACGTCCCCAATGCAGATGCCGTCGCCGTGTACGAGGCGCTGAGGGACGCTGCAGCGGCGGCCGATGAATCGCTGGAGCTCGGCCACGCCGGCTACCACGCCATGAACACGCTGCGGCTCGAATGCGGCTACCGCCACTGGGGACACGACATCAGCGATGAGGACACGCCGCTTGAAGCAGGGCTGGGCTTCGCCATCGCGTGGGACAAGCCTCGGGACTTCATCGGCCGTGCAGCGCTGGAAGCACAGCGGCCGCAGCCGCGCACACGGCGTCTCATCCAGTTCCGGCTGGAAGACCCCGACGCGCTCGCCTACCACGATGAGCCCGTCCGGCGTGATGGCGAGCTCGTCGGCCGGGTCACCTCCGCGATGTGGAGCTACACCGAAAATCGCTGCCTGGCGATGGGCTACGTGACCCATCCGACGGCGGACGACCCAGAGCCGCAGGCGGTCACCAAGTCATGGCTCGAGGCCGGCAGCTTCGACATTGAGATCGCCGGCCGACGGATCGCCGCCACGCCGTCAATCCGCAGCTTCTACGACCCCACCAACCAACGCGTCCGCATGTAGCCCGCCGCACAACCACACAATCTGAAAGCTCAACTTTCAGATTGTGCAATCTGATGCTCGCAAACGCGCGCTGATGCGCGGGGTGAGTGGTAACTTGCGCGCACCGCATCGGCATGCCATGGGGTCGGAACCGGGGGTCCGGCCCACATATGGCCCGGACAAATGGGGACCTGTGTATGCCTGAGCAGGCCCGGCATGGCTGAGCATGCCTGAACAAGCGCAGTGCGTGATCATCGGCGGCGGCGCCATGGGGGCCGGCCTGCTGTATGCCCTCGCGCATGAGGGCTGGACCGACACGATCCTGGTCGAGAAGGGTGAGCTGACCTCCGGCTCGACCTGGCACGCCGCCGGCCTGATCCCGAACTTCATCGGCGATCTCAATATGGCCAAGGTTCACCAGGAGGCCATCGCGCTCTACCCGCAGCTGGAGGCCGAGACCGGGTTGTCTGCGGGCTGGCACGGCTGCGGCGCCATCCGGCTGGCACGCACGGCCGATGAGGCCGACTGGCACCGCTACGTCCACGCCATGCTCACCCAGATCGGCGTCGAGTCGCACCTGATCGGGCCCGCCGAGATCGCCGAGCGGCACCCGCTGCTGACCGATCTCGACGATGTGCGGCTCGGCTTCTTCACGCCCCACGACGGCTGGACCGATCCGTCGAGCTGCACCAACGCCATGGCGAAGGGCGCCCGCGATCTCGGCTGCCGGATCATGCGCCACACGCTGGTGACCGGCATGTCGCAGCGTCCCGACGGCAGCTGGGACGTCACCGTCGTGCGCGGCGGCGCCGATGCGAGCCGCCGCCGCAACGGCACAACAATCGAGTCTGGCGGCCACGACGAACAGGACACCATCCACTGCGAGCACGTGGTGAACGCCGCGGGGCACTACGCCCCGCAGCTCGGCGCCATGATCGGGCTCGACGTGCCGATCGTGTCGGTCATCCACCAGTACCTGGTGACCGAGACCGTGCCCGCAGTCGAAGCGCTCGACTTCGAGCTGCCCGTGGTGCGAGACCCGCGAGCCTCGTGCTACTACCGCCAGGAGATCGACGGGCTGCTCATCGGCCCGTACGAGATGTCCGGTTCGCGGCCGTACGGCGTGGACGGCATCGACTGGGATCTGCACTTCCATCTGCCCGGCGAGGATCTCGACGTGCTCGAAGAATGCCTGGACTTCGCGCAGCAGCGCATCGGAGTGCTGGCCGACGCCGGCATCAAGCAGGTCGTGTCGGGCCCGATCACCCACACCCCCGACTCGGGCTATCTCATGGGACCCGCACCGGGAGTGCGCAACTACTGGCACTGCAACGGGGCGTCGATCGGCATCACCCAGGGCCCCGGTGCGGGCAGATTCCTGGCCCAGTGGATGGTCCACGGCCAGACCGAGATCAACGTGCGGGCAATGGACCCGCGCCGATTCGGCGACCACACCGGCCCCAAGTCGCAGTTCGCGCTCGAGAAGGCCCTCGACGAGTACCACGAGATGTACCAAGTGCGGCTGCCCGGCGAGCAGCGCGACGCGGGTCGGCCGGTCAAGACCACCCCGCTGTGGGGTCGCTTCGACGCGCTGGGTGCCCAGTGGCAGGAGATCTACGGCTGGGAGCGGCCGCAGTATTTCTCGCCCGACGGCACGCCCGAGGCGCATTCGTTCCGCCGCTCCAACGCGCACGATGTCGTCGGCGCAGAGGTGCGGGGCGTGCGCGAGCGGGTCGGCGTGGCCGACCTCAGTGCATTCGCCAAGTTCGAGGTGAGCGGCCGCGACGCCGCCGCACTGCTGGACCGGCTGTCTGCCAACCGTCTGCCGGGGCGCGACGGCGGCATCCGGCTCACGCACATGCTGACCGAGCTGGGCGGCATCGAATGCGAGATGACCATCGCCCGTCTGACGCCTGACCGTTACTGGCTGGCCTCCGCGATCATGGGCCAGAGCCATGACCTGGACTGGCTGCGTGACCACATCGGCGCCGGCGAGCAGGTCGACGTGCGTGATGTCACCGATGCGACCGCCATCTTGGGCGTCACGGGGCCGCGAGCCCGTGACGTGCTCGCGCCGCTCACCGATGCTGACCTCGGCAACGATGCGTTCGGCTGGTTGACCGCGCAGGAGATCACCGTGGCCGGGGTGGCCACGAAGGCGCTGCGCGTGTCCTACGTCGGCGAGCTGGGCTGGGAGCTGCACTGCCCGATGGACCAGCTCGACCGGCTGTACGACGCGGTCGTCGAGGCCGGCGGTCCCCATGGCCTGGTGCACTTCGGCAGCTACGCCATGAACGTGATGCGCATCGAGAAGGCGTACAAGGCATGGGGCAGCGAGCTCACCACCGAGATCACGCCCATCGAGGCCCGGCTCGGCCGCTTCGTGGACTACAGCCGTCCCTTCGTCGGCCGCGATGCGGCATTCGCCCGTCGCGAATCCGAAGCAAGCGGCGAGCCGCTGTCGATGGTGCTCGTGTACTGCGAGGTGGACGCCGGCGACAACGACGTGCGCGGCAACGAGCCCGCGTTCGCGCCCGGCAGCGACGAGCCCATGGGCATCGGCACGAGCGGAGCCTGGGGTCACTCGGTGGGCCGCAGCCTTGCGTTCGTCTACGTCGATCCCCGGTTCGAAGCCCCCGGCAGCACCTTCGAGCTGGATCTGCTCGGCGAGCGGCGCACCGCCACCGTGCTCGCCGAAGCTGCCTACGACCCCCGCAATACGGCTCTGCGCGCCTGACGAATGCCGGCTGCGCGCTCACATCTCGACCCCTGAACTTCAAGGACCCAGCGCACACCGCTGCCCACGAAAACAGATTGCCGAAGGAGGTGCCCGCAGATGATGTCTGACACCGCTGCACCGTCACCGGAGACTGCTGAGTCGCCTAGGCGACGCCGCGGCGGCGGCCGAGCTGGCCGCATCGCCGTCCGCGAAGCAACTCCCGAGCGCGACCGGCGACCGGTCCGTCCAGGCTTGCCTGCGGGCCGCTTCAAACCGCTGACCGAGGGCGACATGCAGCAGGTGTACGACACCGCTCTCGGGCTGCTCGAAGACGTCGGCATGGGCGATCCTCTCGACGAGTTCGTCGAGGCGGCGACGCCCGTCGGCGGATGGGTCGACGACAACGGCCGCGTCCACCTGCCCCGCGGCGTCGTCGAGCGCGCCATAGAGACCGCGGCCAAAGAGTGGATCTGGCACGGCTTCGACGACGACCAGTCAGTGCATGTGGGCGGCGAGCACGTCTACTTCGGCACGTCCGGTGCCGCCGTGATGATGTACGAGCACGAGACCGGCACGTTCCGCGACTCGCTTGCGCAGGACGTGTACGACTGCGGCCGTCTCGTGGACACGCTCGACAACCTGCACTTCTATGTGCGCACGGTGGTGGCACGCGACATGGTCGAGACTCGCGACCTCGACATGACCACGGCATATGCCGTCATGTGCAGCACGACCAAGCCGGGCGGATCGTCGTGGTTCGAGCCGGAGTGGGTGTACGAATCGGTCGAGATGTTCGACCTCGTGCTCGGCGGCGAAGGCGAGTTCGCCAAGCGCCCGTTCATGGCAGCCAACAACACGTTCGTCGTCCCGCCGCTGCGTTTCGCTTACGACTCGGCGAGGTGCCTCGTCGCACAGGTGCGCACGGGTATGCCGATCAACCTGCTGTCGGCCCTGCAGGCCGGTGCCACCGCACCCGCGGCGCTCGCCGGCGCCCTTGCGCAGGCGGTGGCGGAGTGTCTCGGCGGGCTGACCTTCGTGAACCTGCTGTCGCCGGGGCATCCGTGCCTGCTGGGCCTGTGGCCGTTCGTGTCCGACCTGCGCACCGGGGCGATGAGCGGGGGATCGGGCGAGGAGGGCATTCTCAACGCCGCAGCGGCCGAAGTCGGCCACTGGCTCGGGCTGCCCACCGGCGTCGCGGCGGGAATGACGGACTCCAAGGTGAACGACGCCCAAGCTGGCTACGAGAAGGGCCTGAACGTCGGGCTCGCCGGTCATGCAGGAGCCAACATCGTCTACGAGTCGGCGGGGATGCTGGCGAGCCTGCTGGCCTGCTCGCACGAGGCGCTGGTGATCGACAACGACATGCTGGGCGCCATCAACCGCACCGTGCGCGGCATCGAGGTCAACGCCGACACCTTGTCCGCCGAGCTCATCGCGGAGGTCATCGCCGGGCCGGGCCACTTCCTGGGCTCGCCGCAGACGCTCGCGCTCATGGAGACCGAGTACCTGTACCCGCTGGTGTCCAACCGGGACACTCCTGAGGACTGGACCGAGGCTGGCAGCCGGGCTGCGCACGATGTGGCCCACGACCATGTGGTGGCCACCTTGGCGAATCACTGGCCGTCGCACATCAGCCCCGCCGTCGACGCCGCCATCCGCGACACCTTCCCCATCGGTCTGCCGCCTCAAGGCCCCGCCGCCTAAGCCGCCGCTCACAGCCGCATCGCCCGCAAGCTCAGTCTCTAGCGTGATTGTGTGAATCCAGATTCCCACGGGAATGTGGTGCTGAGTTCGGCTGGGTCTCCAGCAGCCTGCCAAGTTGGCGCCGATGAATGACGAATTCACTGTTGCTGGGGACCGAGATGGCTAATCCAGCACAAGTTGCGGAGCAGATCAGATTCGCCTTGGCGCAGCTGCCTGCTCGCAATGCCCATCATGTGTTCGAAGAAGTCTGCCGTCACATAGCGCGGCAGTTCATCTGCACGAATGTGCTGCCTGCTACCGGACCGGTCTCGGCGCAAGGCGACCAGGGGCGGGACTTCGAGACGTTCCGCAGCTATCTGCGGGATGAACTCGGTCCGTACGGGGCATTCCTGGGATCGGTCAGCGAAGGAACCATCGCCTTCGTCTGCACCACCCAAGCCAACGACGTAGCCGCCAATGTCAGAAGCGACATCGACCAAGTCTGTGCATCTGGGCATCCTGTCCACGAGGTCCAAGCGTTCACCCTCAACGCAGTTCCTGTGGGACATCGACATGCGCTACAGGAGGCGATTCAGGAGGCACATGGAGTCCGGCTTGAACTCCATGACGCTGTGTCAATCTCCGAGCTGCTCGCGCGACCTGAAGGGTTTTGGATCGCAGAGCAGTACTTGGCCCTGCCCGCCGAGGTTCGACCTGATCCTCCGCCTGATGATGGGGACCTCGCAGAGGACTACTTGGCGCGCCGGAGCACTTGGCGGGAACAGGAGGTCGAGTTCGCGTCGCTCGGAGTCTTCTTGGAATTGAAGTCCGGACTGCGAGAATCGATGTTTCGAGAAGCCGCCCGCGCAGATCTGCCGTTCTGGCTTGGTCGCATGCGCGAATTGCTCGCGCATGCGGAGCTGCCTGCAGACATCCAGCAGCGAGCGCGCTATGAACTGGTCGTCGCGACGTTACGTGGGACGGGTGATATGCGCCTCGTCGACGATGTGGCTCGGGCCTACTTGGACGAGTCGCTGACGGAGGCCGAGCCGGCTCGCCTTGGTGATGCATGCACACTCCTGATGTACGTAGTTGGGGCTGCACTGCATGGAGTGACGACGATCCAGCTTGATGAAATCAACCGTTGGCAAGGAGCGCTGACACAACGCATCGAGGGGCTCATCCCAGGCGAACCGCCGCATCGTTGGGCTGCCTTGTTGTCGTCACTTGGATTCCTCGGGCTGCATCCGGTCTTGAGCGAGGATGATCTGCCCGAACCACGGTCCAGCTCAGAATTGATCGTCACCCCACCGTGGGCACCAATCGGCACCACGCTGACACGCGAGTACGAATGCCGCGATTCCGTTCGGGCTCTGTCGGCCTACACGGAGCTGATGGACGGCATCGGCGAGGCGCCGCTGTTTCCGCTGAACACGCTGGCGCACATCGTCCACTTCCAATTGCCGCTTTGGAGCACTCAAGCTTCATGGCGCGAGCTAGTGAAGCGAATCGACGATGAGTCCGCTGCTCGCGGAGGGAGGAGCATTGTCGCGGAGCGCGCTCGTGACCGAGCGATGGCGCTCATGGACGACGATCAAGTCCTCTCGGCGCTAGAGGAGCTGCACAGTGCCCAGGTCGATTGGTGGACTGGGGACACCCTTCGCGGGTCCATTCTCGCCGCCCTCACGATCGCTCAGCTGTACCGTGAGCTGCACCTTCACACGGTTGCGAAGGCGTATGCCCTCGCCGCGACGGCTACAGCGGCCGCTGATCCCGATGAGGAGTTAGTGGACCTCGTGCCTCGTGGGCTGCTGATGGCTGCGAGCTGCGAGTTCCTCTCCGGGGCATGGTGCAGTGCGGCTGTTCTCTACGACCGGGCGCTAGTGGCTCAGCATGAATTCGGCCGAGGCGGGGTCGATCTCGACGAGAACCCGATGATCCAAGACGCCATATTGCACCTTGGCTGCATCCTGCTCTGCGCTAGGCACACGAGTCCGGCACTTGTTGCTGAATTCGAGTCATCAGTGCAGCGAAGCGGCGTGCTGGACCTCTTGGATGAGTGGGTAGATGATCGGACCGAACACTTAGCCGGTTCGTGGCAGTCGTTCGGAGACGGCAAAATGAGCGGTCGACCCTTCTCAGATACGGGCGGCACCAGAAGCATTCGATTCGCGGCACTTGGAACTACCTGGACCCTATTGACTGACAACGATGACGAGATGGTCCTGGTCGCCGAGAGATTTGCGGCTGGCGTCCAAGCGATGCTTGCAGCACTGGCACATGAAGACCTCTGCCTGATCCCGACGGCAATCACGGTTCGTATCGATGTATGGCAAGAGCAAGCATCCGATGCGCAAGAACGCATCGAGGCCCAGCCCAGCAACGACGGACGTGAATGGGTAGTACGGCTGGCACCGATAGGAGTAGCAAGCGACCCTGACTTGGAGGCAGTGCATGCCGATCTGCTTGGAGCGCTCGCGGTCATTTTGCGCGAGGCCTCGCTGCTGCCCGCAGACGATCTGTTCTCCGCCATGGATCGAGGATTCCAGCGAGGACTGGGCAACCGCCTCATGACGGCGGTTCAGCTTGAACAATTCATCGACACGTTCGCAGCCGGACAAGGCGGCGAGTTCGACCGCAGGAGCGTCGCAATGCCCTGGGATGCCCGCGGAGGGACACCCAGCGAGCACGAAGAACTCCGATGGCAAGACGGTCCCGGCCCTACCTACTCACGAGAGACCGCTAATGAACTCTTGAGCTATCGCTATAGGACACTTCTCCGAGGCATACGCATCACGCTCGCGAGACTGTTGGCTTCAAGGGAGTTCTCAACTCTCGTGGCGCGGCTCCGACGCGAGGGATGGCTTGATTGGCACATCCTCACGGCTGTGATGAACATCGCGCTGAGCTACCGCTTGGCCTCATCAGGTCCTATGCCGCCTTCGAAGGAGAGAATGGAGGAGGCGCTGCAGCGGTTCTCACAGCCGGAGGACGCCATGGAGGAGCCGGTTCCTCTCGGCGCATTCACATACGAGCGAATGAACGAGACCCGACGTGTCGCGATGCTCTCGGTGGCGAAGAACTGGGGCTTGGAATGCCACCAGAGCACCCCGGACATGCCCGCGATCGAGAGACTGCTCACAGCTAGATGGTTAGTTCCAAGGGTTAGTGGTCGTAGGCGGTCAGTGAGCGTGGTGGCCGGTGGGGGTGGTAGGTCTCGTTGTGCCAGATGGCGGCGGTGAGGGCGAGCAGGCGGGTGGCGATGCGGACGGCGACGCCTGTGCGGGTGCGGCCGCGGTGGCGTTCGAGGCTGAGTTGGCCTTTGAGTGTCCAGTTGATCGATTCGATGATCTGGCGCAGCGGGCGCAGGAGCTTGGCACCGGGCCGCGGGGTCTCGGTGCGGGTGGCGGGCCGCAGCATGGTGATGCCGGCCGAGCTGAGGCCGGTCTCGAAGGCTTGGGAGCGGTAGCCCTTGTCGGCGATGAGGGTCTGGCCCCGTCGGCCCAGGCCGGCTTGGTCGATCATGGCGGCGCAGACGTCGCGTTCGTCGGCTTTGGCTCCGGCGAGCGCGAAGGCGACCGGCAGCCCTGCGGGGGTCGCGATCAGGTGCAGCCGCAGGCCCCAGAAATAGCGGGAATGCGACGCGCACCAGCCGTATTCGGCCCAGTCGGCGAGGCCCGAGCGCTTGGCGGTCTCGCGGCTGGTGCCGCACCCCACGGGGGTGGAGTCCACCAGCCAGACGTCGTCGTTCCACGAGACGCACTCGCGCGCCAAAGCAGCAATGACCCGGGCGATCGTGTCGGCGCAGCGCCGCAGCCGCTTGTTGTAGCCGTCGCGGTTGGGCACATACGGGAACCACGGCCGCAGATGCTCATGCGCGAAGCGCACGAACTGCGATTCGTTGTCATAGCCCAAAAGCGCCGAGACCACCGCCAAGGTGACCAGCTCCGCGTCGGTCAGCCTCGGCGCGATCCCCACCTCGGGCCGCTTCGGCGCCCAACCGGGATTCGCTGCCAACAGGTCATCGATCCTCACATACAGTGCAGTCGCGAGGGTGTCCAAGTCCGGGCCCATGCCAAGAACCTCCAAGATCGAGGCGTGAATACACACCCCGAGCTTGGACACCCTCACCCCCTAACCGGTGGACCCCACCCCTTGGAACTAACCATCTAGGTATGGATACTGGGCTGACGATGTGCCTCATGTGGATCCGTTTCTGCAGAGCGACCTGTCCCGCGGCCCGCTCATCATCACACCCTGATCGCGCTTACATCCCGCCGAAGGGCGAGGATTGCCTCGCAGGAGACCCTCGCCTCACAGTGCAGCGTCCATTGCCGCGGGTGACGCACCGTTGAACGGAACTGGCGGAAAGCTTGTGTATCCGAATTTGGTTTGATGGTCCGTCCCAAGGAGACTGCTGACCTATTGGGAGGGTGACCCGTGCGCGAGCGTGCCCTCATCTCGCAGCGCCGCGGCGATGGCGTGGGCGAGTTTGGGCGGGACGGCGTTGCCGATCTGGCGGAAGATGGCGCTCTGGGTGCCCCGCCATTCCATGTCTTCGGGGAACCCTTGGATGGCGGCGGCCTCTTGGACGGTGAGTCGACGCAGCCTGTCTGGTAAGGACGTGTATGGCTTCCCACCGGCTGCGAGATGGGCGTGGTAGCGGGTTACCCAGCAGTCATCGATGCCGTCCAGGTGGTGCTGATCGACGATTGGGGTTCTGTTGCCCCCCATCGAGGCTGGCAGCGTGGGTGCCGGCGCGTCGAGTCGCATCGGCCTGCCAGCGCCGTTGAAGAGCATGCCTGCGAATGGCGAGCGCCGCATGACCGGCCGTCTGGCTGGCGTGACCTTGGCTGTGCAAAGCACGTCGTTGCCGGGTGATCCCCATGGCGGTAGGGCAGACAGCGCGGACCGGAGCGTCGGCTGCCTGTCAGCCGTGGTTGGAGGCGGAATCGCGAAAGCCGCGCCGAGTGGTACGCCGACGAGAAACATGCGCTCTCGCGCTTGCGGAACCCCGTAATTGGCTGCGTTGAGCAGCAGCACATGGGTCTCGTAGCCCAACTCCTTCGCGCGCTGGCGTAGGCACGTCAGCAGCACCGACCATCGTCGATTTACTGCGAGCGCCTTTACGTTCTCCATGACGAACGCGCGGGGTCCGACGCGCTCCACCGCATCGAAGAATCGCCACACATGCTGCGATCTCGGGTCGGAAGGGTCCATCTTCCCGGCGACTGAGAATCCCTGGCAGGGCGGCCCACCGATGACCAGGTCGGCGATCCCTGCTGAAAGTCCCAAGAGGTGATCGTTGACATCTGCGACGACGCAACGGTGGTCATGGTTTCTCAAGTGTGGAAGGCGATCAACGATTCGCTTATACGAGGCGCTGTAGGTTTCCGCAGCAGCCGCATCGATGTCGTTCGCGGACACTGGGCGATACCCGGCCTCGCAGAATCCGAGGTCGAGACCGCCGGCACCGCTGTAGAGGGATACGAATGTGAGTGGAGTTGATTCCACGTTCGCCCTCCAAGCTCCGTCGCGTCAACTCAGCATGTCTCACGGTAGGCCGAACGGGTGCGCGGGGCGCGGATTGGTCTTCACATCACGGAGCTCGGAACGGGCGCGCTGGCCGCACCCGCACGACATTTGGTCGCTGAGGCAGCCGTAGCCTTGCGGCAGCATGACCATGCCCAGTCCAGAACAGCGTGACATCGAGCGCGCACTGCGGTCATTGCACCTCCCGCTCGACCCAGGACTCGAACCGACCAGCGCCGCCGTTGCAGAGGACCGGCTTGGCGAATCAGGGGTACCCGCTGCCGAGCGGGCTGCCACGATCGCGGCTGACGTTCAGGAGTGGAGAAGTGCCGCTCGTCCCCCAGAGCGCTTGAAGCAGCTCGTCGAGGCGATCTTGCGCAGGTGCGCTGGTTCGTCAGGCGAGGATCTCGCGGACGGTTACTTCGAGGCACATCAGAAGCTCATCGACACTGGAGAGTTGAGCTTCGACGAGGCGCAAGAACTGCTGAGCAACGCTCGGCTTGTGATTCACCTGATGACGCACGAACGGATGTCGTGCGCCCAAGTCGCGCGCGTGCTGAGCGCCCCAATCCACGGCACTGAGTACAACTGGGAGCAAGTTCGATCGATTGCCAAGTCGATGGATGTGAGCGAGCCGTCGCTCAGCGCAGATGACATACAGAAGATCCTGCGTCGGGATCGCGACGAGCAGGTCGCCCGATTCGCGGACGGGACGGCCGATGTGGATATTGAGTTGGTCGCTGACGCTTCTCGGTCGTTGGGCCTTTCCGACGACGACACTGCGTTGATCGCGCAGTTGGCCGACCCTGAGTTCGAGCCGGCAGTCATGATCCTGCTGCACTTCATGCTGACGGTTTGCGAGTTCTACGACCACCCGCTGTCGGTCATGTACGAATTCAGCCCACGTGGTGTCGCGTTCGCGTCACTTCAAGAGGCGAATCCTCTCTACGGGGTGGAAGGCAATGCAGCCCTCAACATCGCGAAAGGCGCCGTGGCACTCGACGCAAGGTGGGCATGGGGACGGCAGCGCAAGGTTCGAGGCGCTGCCCTGGTGCTTGCAAAGCTGCTTGCCCGGATGGAGGAGATGCACTACCCGGCGAGACGCGAGTTGGCGTCGTGGCTGCGTCAGTGGATCGTACGCCGACACTCACAACACCAACAGGTGCCGCAGTTGCTCGAGTGGGTCGGGTCCCAGGGCGACGCTCATGCGCTCATTTCTCGGTTGGCCGAAGTTCCGACGCGAACATATGGGAGCGTGGAGCAGCGCATCGTCGACGCCGCGGCGGCGTTCTTGCACCGAAGTCCGGAGTGGGCCGGCCGCGGCCTGCGCGATTCGGTATTCGCCTCAAACGTCTCCCGCAAGAAGCTGGGTGACTGCGAGTTCGTGCACCGCCAGCAGACGAGCATCTGTGCCTACGAGGCGCATGCAGGCACTCTGACCGACGGGTATATCCGTGGGCATGAGGCGTCTTTCCGTCGAGTGCTCGAAGGTCGGCGGGAAGATCTCGAAATGCGCGCGGAACCGGTCGATTGGAGCATTCGAGTGATCTTCGTGGCCCATCAAGCGGTCGGGGTGGAGAGTCTTCGCCAAGTGCAGGTCGGGGACTTCTCCGCCGACTTCGAGGTGATCGACTACGACGAGCTGATGGAACGAGTGCAGTTGCAGATCGCAGCGCGACCCGATGGGCGCTCGGAGTTCGCAATCGCCGTGAACAGTCATCTCGTCGGTCCGTTGAACGAGTCTTGGGTGCCCGAGGCCATTCGTGACCGGGTGCGCGAGCGCCTGTCCGCGCTGTCCGTCTCTAGCGTGGAGGGGTGACACCAGAGCCTGATCGGAACGTGGTGCTGACGGGCTTCATGGGCTCGGGAAAGACCACTGTGGGCCAACTCATCGCGCGCGAGCTGGGCTGGATGTTCGTGGACACCGATGACGTGATCGTGGCCCGGCACGGATCGATTGAGGCCATCTTTGCTGAGCACGGTGAGGTTGCTTTCCGAGCGCTTGAGCGCGCGGTGGCCGCGGAGGTAGCGGCCGGCCAGCGGCAGGTCATAGCCACCGGTGGCCGGATGCTCCTCGACCCGGCAAATGCAGATGCGCTGACTGCCACGGGCCGCGTCTTCTGCCTGGTCGCCAATGCTGACGAGATCATCCGCCGCCTGACGGCCGACATCGACGGTCCTGTGCGGCCGCTGCTCTCAGGTGACGACCCGGCTGCCGCCGTTGCCCGCCTGCTGGACGAGCGTGTGGCTGGCTACGGGCAGTTCGAGCAGGTCCGCACTGCTGGCCGCGCACCGCAGGACATAGCGGCGGACATCATTCGTCGCCTCGAAGCCTGATCGGTGACGAACCTGGGCTGTCAGCGAAGGAAATCCGGAGGCCACGCGAGACCGTCGTCATCTCGAAGGCCCCAGCATGCGAGTTCGCCGTTGGTACGGATGGCGCACGAGAACGAACCAGCGGCGACAACGTCCATGTAGGTACCCGTGGGTGGCGATGCCTGCCCGTGGGAGTCGTCGCCCCAGCATGCAAGTTGGCCATCAGTGCGGATCGCGCAGGAGTGAGATCGCTCAGTGCTGACAGCTATGTAGGTGCCCGCAAGGGGCGACCACTCGCGGCCGCTGATGTCCCAGCAGGCGAGTTCGCCGTCAGTGCGGATCGCGCACCAGTGATGGTCGTACGCGTCGATGGCTGCGAAGATTCCTGCCGGCGGCGAGGCCTGTTCGGACCAGTCGGAACCCCAGCAGGCGAGTTGGCCATCGGTGCGGATCGCGCACGCGTCGACGATGGCAACAGCTACAGCCGTGTAGGTCCCCTCCGGCGGCGACTCCAGCCCAGAGATTCCGCGCTCCCAGCAGGCGAGTTGGCCATCGGTGCGGATAGCGCACCAGAGATGGTCACCGAGGTCGACGCTCGTATAGGTGCCTTCGAGTTCAGATGTTTGACCGGGCCAGTTGTAGCCCCAGCAGGCGAGTTGGCCGTCGGTGCGGATCGCGCATGCAGTCCCGATCCCAGCAGAAATTGCCGAATAGTGGCCCGCTGGGGGCGATGCCTGCCCATGGTCGCGCCCTGCAACCGCGTCACCATCGAGCAGCGTGCAAGAGAGTTCACCGTTGGCGCGGATCGCGCAGGCGTAGTTCCATCGAGCGGTGAGAGCGGCGTATCCGCTGGCTTCCTCTGCGATACCGGCGTCGACCGTCACGAAGTCCGGGGAGCGTCCAGCGGCGACTTCTGTTGCGAGAACGCCTACCATCCGAGCGGTTTCGAAACGGTCGGCCCCGCCTACTCGATGCACTTGGCGTCCGTGGAGTTTGGCGTCGGGTACAGCCGCCTCTCCTCCCACCACGTAGACGTCTGATGCCGCAACAGCGAGCAAGGCCTGAGAAGCATCGGGCATCGGGGCGCCGCGCGCGCCAGCGTCGACGAGACACTGCGAGCCGACGACCCCGGCGAGGGTCACGGCACTGTAGACGTCGCTCTGCGCGGCGTAATCCGACGCGGCAACCACGGCAGTATCTCCTGCACAGAGATCCATGCCCGATGGCCAGCGCACCTCTCCGGTGCTGGCCCGCGCTGCACTTGCATCCAACACCACAGGCAGCAGCGCGGCAGCCGCAACTACGGCAGCCAGGCCGAGGATCGCCCGTGTGCGGATCATTCGGAGGCGACGACGCCGCGTTCTGCCAGGTCGGTGATCTCGCTCTCGTCCAGGCCCAGCAGTTCGCCGAGCACGGCGGCGGTGTGCTCGCCGGCTCGTGGGGCGGGGCCGCGCACGCCCACGTCGGGGGAGTTGTGCATGCGGAACGGGGCAGCGATGGTCTCGAATTCCCCTGCTTCGGGGTGGTGAATGGTCTCGAACGCCCCGGTGGCACGCACCTGCGGATCCTGTGCTGCCTGCGCAGTGTCGTTGATCGGCGCCCAGATGCAGCGGTGTTCGTCGAGCCGGGGCATCCAGTAGTCGGACGGCTGGGACTTGAGGGTGTCGTCGATGTCGGCGAGCAGCGCCCGCATGGCCCGGAATCGCTGCCGGCCGGTCTGGTAGTCGGGGTTGTCCAGCAGGTCTTCGCGCTCGATGGCGGTGCAGAAGCGCTGCCAGGCGTCGCCGGTGTCGGGCATCGTGAAGTGGATCCAGCGACCGTCGGCGCACTCGAAGGCTTCGAGCATCGGCGACAAGCCGCTGTCACGAGGCCGCTCGGTGTTGGGACGGCCGTCCACGAGTGACGTCGCCATGTCGATGGCGATGGTCCAGGTCGCCGTGCGCAGCAGCGACGACTCCACGATCTGCCCCTCACCGGTCACGTCCCGGGCTCGCAGCCCGGCCATGATCGCGCCGAAGAACGCCAGGCTCGTGGTGTGATCTCCCTGACCCGGTCGGGCGTGCGGCGGCGCGCCGCCGGGAGGAGTCGAGGCGCCGTAGAGGCCCGAGCGGGAGAAGAAGGCCGTCACGTCGTAGCCGGGCCGGTCGATCTCGTCTCCCACCTCGCCGTAGCCCGACAGCACGCCGATCACCAGGTCGGGCTTCAGCGCCAGCAGGTCGTCGGTGCCCAGGCCGAAGCGATCCCGGCGCTCGGGCAGCAGGTTCATGACCACGACATCGGAGGCGGCGACGAGGCGCCGTGCGATCGCTGAGCCGTCGGGATCTTCCAGGTTGAGCTGGATCGACTGCTTGCCTCGATTGATGAACTGGAAGGCCACGTCGGGGTTGTGTGCACCCTCGGGCACCTTGGCCTGCTTCATCAGCCCGCGAATCGGGTCGCCGCCGATGGCCTCCACCTTGATGACCTCGGCGCCGAGGTCGGCCATGATCGCCACGGCCGACGGCGCTGCGGCGAAATTGGCGAACTCGACGACGCGGATGCCCTCCAGCGGTGATGTCATCTCGATGTCTCCCAGATGTCGGTGACTCTGAATTCTGTCGCGGATTTCGCCGGAAGACCGCCGAGCGCACGGCACGCAATCGTGGGCACCGTGCGCCCCTCGTGCACCGACACCGTCCATGCCCGACCGGCCTCGACCGCCACGACGTCGACCTCCCAGGCGTCAGCAGTCCGCCGCAGACGAACCTGGCGGGCCAAGTTCTCGAGGGGCCAGCCGACCTGTGCGAACACGGCGCGCTCGGCGACCTGTGCCGGCCCGGTCGGCGCTCCCCACCATCCCCGGCAGCGCGGTGCCAGCGCGGCTGCGTCAGCGGTCCGGTCCAGGATGGAGGCCAGTTCGCCGGCCTCGATACCGGCCCACATGCGGCCGTCCGGCAGCGTCATCGCGGTGGGGGCGAATCGGTGGCCCCGGTGTGACTGACGCGATGTACGGCGACCCGCCCGCCAGCGGTGGGCGCACCGGCGTACGGCTCATCGACGTCGGCCACCCGATAGGCGCGCAGCACTGCCTCGAAATCGGCGGCGAGGCGCGTGCCCTCGCTGCCGCAGCACACGTCATGGCTGCCTTGGGTGCAGATGAGCACAGCTCGCTCGTTCTCGGCGTACCCCACCGAAGCGAAGCCCGCTCCCTGCGGCACCGGGTCTGCGGGCGACTGGTGGGCAAGGTGAGCGAACAGCCCCCGGAGCCCGTCGGGGCCGTCGGCTTCGAAGTAGGCCGATCGCGAGCCGGCCCCGGCGCGCCAGTGCAGCACCACCGCAACCGTGCCGCGTTGGCTGCGTTCGTCCGGCGGCGCTGCGTTGTGCCGGTCCGCCGCGTCCGGCGGCGCTGGGTTGTGCCGGTCCGCCGCGTCCGGCGGCGCTGCGTTGTGCCGGTCCGCCGTGTCCGGCGGCACGGTGGCAAGCACCCGCGTCGGGCCGACGTGAAGATCCATCATGGGCGTGAAGCCCCCGAGCACACCGCTCGCGAAAACTGGCTTCGGCCACGGCAGCGGCGCCTCCACCAGTGCCACCGCCTCGGCGGAGATTGCGGTGCCGCCAGGATCGGTGCCGATTGCTGTGGCATGCGCTGCACAGCGGGGTGCGTCATCGCCTGCCGGCAAGAGCGCCGCGACCTCGGGTGCCAACGGCGGCAAGCGCAGGGGCGAGCCCGACCGATTCAGCTCAGCGCCCGGTACCGATGCCACCGGGCCAGCATAGGAATGCCTTCGGGGCGGTCGCCGGTGCCGGCTCGCGGTAGGTTCGGGATCGTGCCGTGGTGGCTGTGGGGGCTGATCGTCATCGGGGCATTCCTGCTGCTCGTGTTCATTCACGACAGCTTCCAGAAGCGCCACTCGATTCTGCGCACTTACCCGGTCATCGGCCATCTCCGCTTCCTGCTGGAGAAGATCGGTCCCGAGCTGCGGCAGTACATCGTCGCCCACAACGAGGAAGAGCGGCCCTTCAACCGGGACGAACGCCGCTGGGTGTACTCGACGGCGAAAGAGCAGAACACGTACTTCGGCTTCGGCACCGATGACGAGATCGACAAGCCGGGTCACATCACCTTCCGCCACAGCCCGTTCCCGCTGGGCCGCACGGTGCCGCCTGACGCGCCGCTGCCATGCGGCAAGGTCATGGGTGCATGGAGCGGGCGGGCCAAGGCCTTTCGCCCCGCTTCGATCGTCAATGTGTCGGCTATGAGCTTCGGGTCGCTGTCGGGAACAGCGATCGAGGCGCTCAACCGCGGCGCGAAGCTGGCCGGCTGCATGCACAACACGGGCGAAGGCGGCATCTCGAAATACCACCGCAGCGGCGGTGACCTGGTGTTCCAGATGGGAACCGGCTACTTCGGGTGCCGGAATCCTGACGGCACGTTCTCGATGGACCGCCTGCTGGAAACGGTCGAGGCGGCGCCGGTGCGCTCCATCGAGGTCAAGCTGTCCCAGGGCGCAAAACCGGGCGTCGGCGGCCTGCTGCCCGGTGCGAAGGTGAGCCCCGAGATCGCAGAGGCACGCGGTGTGCCGGTCGGCAAGGACGTGGTGAGCCCGAGCCGCCATTCAGCCTTCGGCAGCGTTCCCGAACTGGTGGACTTTGTCGAAGAAGTGGCCGCGGCGACCGGTCTTCCGGTGGGCATCAAGTCAGCCGTCGGCCAGGAGGCGTTCTGGACCGAGTTGGCACAGCACATGGCTGAGACCCGCCGGGGACCGGACTTTGTGACGGTGGACGGCGCCGAGGGGGGCACCGGTGCGGGTCCGCTGGTGTTCACCGATCACGTGGCGTTGCCGTTCTGGCGGGCGTTCGGCGTGGTTCACCGGGCCTTCGGCGAAGCGGGCCTCACCGATGACATCGTGATGATCGGCTCGGCCAAGCTCGGCTTTCCGGCTCCGTCCGCGCTCGCGTTCAACATCGGCGTCGACATGATCGGCGTGGCCCGCGAGCCGATGATGGCGGTCGGCTGCATCCAGGCCCAGCGTTGCCACACCGACCATTGCCCCACCGGCGTCGCAACCCAGAACAAGTGGCTGTCCCGGGGCCTCGACCCGACGCTCAAGAGCGTGCGGCTCGCCAACTACGTCGTCGGCCTGCGCAAGGAGCTGTTCCGGCTGGCCGACGCGTGCGGGGTGCCCCATCCAGGACTCATCGGGGGCGACAACGTCAACGTCGTGAGTCCCTTCGGCGACCTCATCCCCGCTCACCACGCCTTCGGCGTGATGCCGGAGCGCACGCACAGCCCTGCCCGTATTGCCGGTCTGCTCGAGGCAGTGAAGGAGGAGCCATGAACCGCCCCTACGGCCACCCGATTCAGGCCAGTTCGCACGCTGGCGAGCGCATCACCGATGAGCACAAGGCGGTGTTCGCGGCCGACGGCGTGGTGAAGGTGACACATGCCGTGTCGGCCGATTGGATCGATCGGGTGCTCGAGGTCGCCGACCAGCAGCTGCGCGAGCCGGGCACCTGGGTGTCGGACACGAATCCGGGTGCGTCGGAGAACCGGCTGTTCACCAGCCGGTACCGGTGGGAGATCGACCCGGTCATCGGCGAGTTCGTCTTCAACTCCGGCATGGCACAGATGGCGGCGGCGCTGATGGGGTCGGCAACCGCTCGCTTTTACTTTGATCACCTGCTCATCAAGGAGCCGCGGACTGCCAACCCCACGCCATGGCACCAGGACATTCCCTACTGGCCGTTCCTGGGCAAGCAGATCTGCTCGGCGTGGGTGGCGATGACGCCGGTGACGGTGGCGGAGAGCTCGCTCGAGTTCGTGCGCGGCTCGCACAGCTGGGACGCGTACTACGCGCCCGAGTCGTTCGACGGCAAGAAGGGCTTCATGGCTGACTTCGAAGGCGAGAAGATGCCCGACGTGGAGGCCGACCGGGCCGCCTACGACATCGTGGGCTTCGATGTCGAGCCTGGCGATGCGCTGTTCTTCTCGTCGTGGATCATCCACGGCTCGCCGGGCAATGCCGGCGACCACCGGCGGGTGGCATTGTCGACTCGCTGGCTGGGCGACGACGCAGTGTGGTACCCCCATCCGGGCTGCGATCCCATCGTGTCCGACGACGACACGACGTCAGTTCCCGGCGAATACCCCGCCGACGACCACAAGTTCCCGCTCGTCGCCGCGTAGCGCCCTGGCGCGCTCGTCGAAAGAGTCACTGCCCCCTACTGCGGCAGGAGTAGGTTTGCCGTATGGACTACCCAGTTTCCGTTTCCGTCGACGCCCCGGACCGCGTAGCGAACTGGCGACCGCTCGTTCACTGGATCATACTGATCCCGCATTTCGTGATCCTCGCCGTGTTCCACATCGTGGCCTGGCTGCTCGCGATCTTGACCATGCTCGTGGTCTTGCTCACCGGCAAGCTGCCGACGGGCATCGCGAGCTTCCAAGCGATGTACATCCGCTACTACCAGCGCGTGCTGTCGTACGTGCACATCATCCACGAGCAGTACCCGCCGTTCGAGTTCTCTTCTTCGGCGGAGGATCCGGGCGGTTCGGCCGTGGCGGTGACTGTCGACGTAGCGCCCGGGAACCGCAATCGTCTGGCGGCACTGTTCCGTCCGATCTACGGGCTGCCGCAAATCGTGTTCGTCACCGTGTACTCCTACCTGGTCGTTGTGGTGGTGACGATCGCCTACTTCATCATCCTGTTCACCGGCCGCTGGCCCGCAGGCATGCGCAACTTCGTGACCGGGTTCTACCGGGCCCACGCGCGCTACTTGGCCTTCATGTACATGCTCACCGACCAGTACCCGCCATTCTCCACAGCCGAATAGCGCCAGTCAGTTCCCACTCGCCGCTGGGCGATGCCCCGACCGTTCTGAGCCTTCAAGTAGGTTCGGCGGCATGGCTTACCCGGCTTCCGTCACCGTCGAATCACCGGAGCGGATCGCCAACTGGCGACCCTTGGTCCACTGGCTGCTGCTGATCCCGCATTTCATCCTCTTCGAGATCCTGCAGCACATTGCCTGGCTGCTCAACCTGTTCGGGTGGCTGGCCATCGTGTTCACCGGCAAGCTGCCCA
This sequence comes from Acidimicrobiales bacterium, assembly GCA_965116715.1. GTDB lineage: Bacteria > Actinomycetota > Acidimicrobiia > Acidimicrobiales > Poriferisodalaceae > Poriferisodalis. The sequence goes on along the minus strand of OZ220724.1, from coordinate 1,613,213 downwards.
AGGGCTTGGCGGACTTCCAGTCCATGTACCTCCGCTACAGCATCCGCCTGTACGCCTACTTCGACTTCCTGCACGAGCGGTACCCGCCGTTCGAGTTCGACATGTCGGCGCCGGAGCCCGGCGACACGCCGGTCGCCGTCGACATCGAGCCTCAGCTCACCGACCGCAACCGGCTCACCGTGGCGTTCCGGCTGATTCTGGTGATCCCGGCATTGGTGTTCACCGCGATTACCGGTCTCATCACCGTTGTCCTGGTTGTGCTCGGCTTCTTTGCTGTGCTGTTCACCGGCCGCTGGCCCGAGGGCATGCGCGGATGGGTCGTCTCGTGGTTCGGGGTGAACCTGCGCATGAATGCCTACCTGCATCTGCTGACCGATCAGTACCCGCCGTTCAGCCTCGACGCCTGAACCGGTCCGCTGGCCGCACGGCCGGCAGCAGCAGCGGCGGTCTCGCCTCAGCGCGTCGTTTCGGGGCGGTCGGCGGTGCTGCAGGGCTACCGTGCGGGCGATGAGCGAGGCCCGAGGTGGTGACCGTCATGAGTGAGATGACCGGCGGAGAGGCCGTCGCGGCGACGCTGGCGCGGTTGGGCGTGCGGCATGTATTCGGCATCGTCAGCGTCCACAACCTGCCGATCTATGAGGCGCTGTCGGTTCACGACGACATCGAGGTGGTCAAGGTCCGCCACGAGCAGGCCGCCGCGCATGCCGCCGATGCCTATTACCGCGCGACTGGCGAGATGGGCGTGCTGCTGACTTCGACCGGTCCCGGCGCTGCCAATGCCGTGCCGGGTCTCTACGAGGCCGCGTTCACTAGTTCGGCGGTGCTGATGGTCACCGGTCAGACCGAGTCGCGCTTCTACGGCAAGGGCAAGGGCTTCCTGCACGAGAATGACCAGCAGGTCGACATGCTGCGGTCGGTGTGTCGCAGCGTGGCGTCGGTGCGGCACCCCAGCGAGATCTCCGCTGAGATCGCCCGCGTCGCGGACGATGTGCGTACTGGCCGACCGCAGCCCGGCGCCGTGGAGATCCCGATCGACTTCCAGTACGCACGCGTGGGCGACGGGCTGGTCGCCGGATCGCCGGAGGTGCCGCGGCTGCGGCCCGACGCAGCGTTGCTCGACGATGCAGCCGAGCGCCTGGCGGCGGCGCAACGGCCGCTCATCTGGGCCGGCGGCGGTGTGGTGATTGCCGACGCCTCTTCGGAGCTCACCGCATTGGCCGAACGGCTCGGCGCCCCCGTGGTCACCACCATCGAGGGCCGGAGTGCCCTCAGCGAGCTGCACCCGCTGTCGCTGGGATTCCGCTCGGACCGTCCCCAGATGGCCGACGTCTTCGCCGATGCGGACCTGCTGCTGGCAGTAGGCACTCGCTTCCAGAACTACGCCACGCGGGTGTGGGCGTTGGGGCTACCTGACGAGCTGATCCACCTCGACGCCGATCCAGGTGTGATCGGCCTCAACTACCCGGCATCGCTGGCGGTCGTGGGCGACGCCAAGCTGAGCCTGGCGGGACTGCTGGATCGGCTGGGCGACAGCACGCCGACGATCGACGACGGCTACGTCGAGCGAGCACGCAAGCACCGCTCGTCGGACATGGAGGCCATGCGGGACGAGATCGGCCCTGACCACGCGGCGATCTGCGATGCGATCCGCCGCTTGCTGCCCGACGAGGCTCGCATCGTGCGTGACACCACGGTGCCCGGCTACATGTGGGGCAACCGACTGCTGCCGATCGTGGCGCCGCGCACGTCGATCCGGGCGGCGAATGCTGCCATCGGACCCGGCGTGCCGATGGCGGTCGGGGCGTCGCTGGCGAGCGGGCAGCCGACGGTGGTGATCCAGGGCGACGGCGGGCTGATGCTGTCGATCGGCGAGATCTCGACCCTGGCCGAGCACGGCCTGCCGGTCATCGTCTGCGTCTTCAACGACGGCGGCTACGGCGTGCTGCGCATCATCCAGGACGCGCTGTGGGATGAACACCACGGCACTGAGATCGGCGGCATCGATTTCGTCGGCGTCGCCGAGGCGATGGGCGTGCCCGGCGCGCGGGTCAGCAGCGTCGCCGAGTTCGAGGCAGCGTTCGGCGAGGCGGTCGCCCGTGCCAGCGGCGATGCCGGATCGGTGGGCCCGTCGCTCATCGACATCGACCTCACTGCGCTGATACCGATCACGTTCCCGCTCCCCGCCCACCAGCGCCGCCGCGACGACTGAGCGGTACCAGCACCGCCGCGACGGCGGAGCGATCCCGGTGCCGCTCCTGAGCCGGCCGCCGGCTAGAGGCCGGAGGTGTCGGCGTCGGGGTCGAAGTAGGTGCGGCCCGCCAGCTCCATCACCGGCATGGCCACCATGAAGTGAGCCGACGCGGTCTGGGCGTCTCGCAGGTGGCGTTGCAGCGGCGAGGCCTCGAAGACGGCGGTGCCGCCGACGGCGGAGTTCATGGACTGAGTGACGCGCAGGCTCGTCTGCATCGCGTGGGTGGTGGCGGTGCGCAGATCACGCCGCAGTTCCAGATCGGACAGGCCGTGCTGCGCCTGCTCCCACGCAGCGTCAATTGAGGCATACAGCAGATTCCGCGCTGCGCGCACTTCGGTGTCTGCCACCGCCACAGCCGAGTGCAGCGACGGCCGTTGACCCAGCGTGCGCCGGGAGCCCTGCGGCACCTTCGACTTGGCGACATCGATGACTTCGTCGACGCACGCCCGGGCCATCCCCAGCGCGATTGCGCCGATCGGCAGCGCCAGCAGGCCGAACAGCGGCATGCGGTACAGCGGTTCAGCGGCGTATGGGGACTTCAGGATGGTGCGCTCATAGGCGATGCGGGTGGCGGGAAGCCAGACATCGTGGGCCTCGAACGTGCTCGAACCCGAGCCGCGCAGCCCGCTCGTGTACCAGTCGTCGTGCAACTCGATGTCGTCGGGCCGGAAGAACGCCCGGCCCAGCGCCGGCTGGGGGCCGTCGGCGCTGTCGATCTGCACGCCCCCCGAGATCCATTCCGAGTTGTGGGAGCCCGATGCCCACGCCCAACGGCCCTGCACCCGGTAGCCGTCGGCACCGTCGGACCCCGCTGCGGCGGTCGCCGTCCCTGAATGAGCGAACACGCCGGCGGTGATGACATCGGGGTTCTCCAGGATCTCGGCGAGCTGGGTCGCCTCGAGGGCGGCGAACATGATCTGTGAGGTCGATCCGATGAACGTGCACCACGCCGCAGAGGCGTTGCCCATGGCCAGCACCTCGCTGATGTTCGCCACGATCGTCGGCGGCAGGCCCATCCCGCCGAGCGCCGGCGGCACCAGCGTCCGGTAGAAGCCGTCGGCGGCCAGCGCATCAGCCAGGTCCTGCGGAAGCTGTCGCAGCGAGTCGATCTCAGCGCTGCGCTCCTTCAGCGCCGGAATCCACTCCGCCGCGCGCTTGAGCATCGTGTCGCCCACATCGACCTGAGCTGCGTCGGCATCGGTCATCACGAACCTTCGCCGGCGCCGGACACGGGCCCGCACTCGAACGGCACGCCCAGCTCATCGCCGACACGGCGCAGCGAGCGCACCACCGACGCCGGATAGCTGACCGTGCCCGCGGCACTGCGCCGGTCCATCTCGAGCTGTTCGAGCTCGCCCGGCAGGTACACGGTCTGGCCGGGCAGCACGTCCTCTTCGCCAGCAGCGCGGATCTGGGCGACCATGTCCTCGATGTCGTCGTAGTACCCGTCGCGGTCGCGGAACACACCCGGGTCCATCAGCAGGAAGAACTGCCCTCGCCGGCCGACGGCCACGTCGCCGGTGTGGGCTGATCCGGCCAAGATCCCCGCGGCGATGTTCGACGCAGTGATCATGCCGATGCCCTTGTAGCCACCGATCGCCGGCACGATGCCGCGCATCGCCACATCGGGATCGACGGTGGGGTTGCCGTCCCGGTCCAGAAAGCCCCATTCGACTGGGATCTCTGCGCCCTCCGAACGAGCCCGCAACACCTTGCCCAGCGCCACCGGCGTGATTGCCATGTCCAGCACGATCGGCGGGTGTTCCCGGCGGGGGAACGTCCACACGATCGGGTTGTTGCCGAACAGCTTGCGACGGCTGCCGAAGGGCGCCAGGTTGGGCACCGACGTGGTCGTGCCGTAGCAGACGAAGCCAGCCTCGGCCGCGTGGTACGGGTAGTTCGCCCCGCATCCCCAGTCGTTGGAGTTGCGGATGACGCCCACCACCAGCCCGCTCTCTCGGGCCGCCTCGACGAGCTGCTCCATGAACCGGGTGATCACGAGCTGGCCGAGACCGTGGTGCCCGTCGGCGACCAGCACCGATGGTGTGCGGGTGACGATCTCGCACTGCGCAGTCGGGTCGGTGGTGCCGTCGCGGAACCAGTTGACATACCAGCTGACCCGCTGGAATCCGTGCGTGTCGACACCCCGCCGGTCCGACCAGAGCTGGTTGTCGACCACGGTCGCCGCGTCGCCCGCAGCCATGCCGGCAGCAACGTATGCGGCGATGCCCCACGGCCGCAGCTCGTCCAGGCGGAACGACACCGGCGCGCTGTCGTCGCCGTCCGTGGGCCGGTCGTCGGGAATGCCCCGTGGCAGCGTTTCGCTCGGTGTGCTGTTCTTATTCAAGGTTCTTTCCTCGTCGTTCGCCGATTCCGGTTCGGCGTTCGCGGCGCTTGGCTCTCCGAAGTCTGTGGATGTGGCTTACGGGCCGCTCGAATGGCTGCCTCAAGGGCGGCGATGATCCGCTTGCCGCTCCGCCGAAAGCCGAGTTCATCCATCATGGCGGCGATCATGTCGCTCTCCGTGCGCAGCAGCGTGTCCGACTCGATCCAGCGCGCGAGCGCTACGAGCTGTTCATGGCTGAAGTCGGTGATGCTCGTGTGCACATGTGTACCCCGCTGCGGCACCGGTGGCCGAGGCCCGCGCTGCACCTGCCGCGTCGCATCCACGTTCGCGCTTTCGTTGTGCTGATCTGATGGCCAAGGGCCGGAACCCAGATCGGATGGTTGCTGCGGCGCAGTCCCGGCGCCGCTCCGAAGTGACGGTGCGATGTCGTTGTGATCGCGCACAGCATCGCGCCAGGCTGCTTCGGCCTTGTCAAGTTCGGCTTCCTGATTCTTAAACCATGAAGTTGACCAGATGCGATGAACCCGCCAGCCCTTGCCTTCAAGCACCTGTTGGCGCAGCCGGTCTGCGTCGCGTGCTGTCGGCGTGGAGTGGTAGGTCGCGCCGTCAGCTTCGATGGCCAGCACCATCTGGCCGGGTTTTTTCGGATGAGCACACGCGAAATCGATCCGATATCCCGAGACGCCATATTGAGGCGTGACCGGGATGCCTCGACGCTCGAGACCCTCCTTGACGGATAATTCGAAGGGATTGAGCGGCACGTCGTGGGCGGCGGAGCCGAGTACCTGGGCCTCAGTTGCTGCGTACTGGAGGTACTGCCGCAGAAGCTCTACGCCCTGAGCCGACGAGCGGCCGGGCTCCATGTCGTGGTGGCCGAACGACGACACGACATCAATGCGTGACCGGGCGCGCGTCACGGCCACGTTGAGGCGTCGCTCCCCGCCTTCTTGATTCAGCGGCCCGAAGCGATACGGCAGTCGGCCGTTCGCATCCTTGTGATAGCCGACGCTGAGGATGATCACGTCGCGCTCGTCACCCTGGACTCGCTCGATGTTCTTCACGAAGAACCGCTCGTCGTTCGCCTCGGAGAAGAACTCGTCGAGAGCGGGCTCGTTGAGGTCGCGCAATTCGCGCATCAGCGCGTTCTCGATGGCATCTGCGTGCGCTTGGCCGAATGCGATAACGCCGAGCGTCTCATGAGAAGAGCTGCGTGCGTGGTCGAGCACGCGCTGTGCCACGAGGATCGCTTCATCGGGGTTCGACCGAGTTCCGTTGACCTCGGCAAGCGGCCGGAACGGGACAACCTGGTGGCTCAGAGGGCATTCGGTGGACGATCCGGGAAAGGCGGTCAACGACCCGCCGTAGATGTGCTCGTTGGAGAACGCGATGAGCCGATCGTCACGGCTTCGGTAGTGCCAGGTGAGCATGGTGTCGCGCAAGAAGATGTCGGCGACTTCGAGCAGCGATTCGATGTCGTCGGTCGCGACCGGCATCTCGTCGGCGTCAGGGTCATCATCACTCGCCGACTCGCGGCCAAAGAACGTGGTGGGGGGCAACTGGCGGCTGTCGCCCGCGATCACCGCTTGGGGAGCACGGGCGAGGCTGCCGATGGCCTCAGCGGGCGGGATCTGCGAGGCCTCGTCGAATACGACGACATCGAAGATGCCAGCGTCCGGCGGGATCATCTCGGCGGTGAGCACCGGTGACATGGTCCAGCACGGCCGCAGCGCTGTCAGCACATGCGGAGCGCGGGCGAGCAATTGGCGGATGCTGAGGTGGCGGCGCTTCTTGCCGGCCTCGGTGCGGATCAGCGTCGCCTGCTCGGGGTGAGCATCCATGGCGTCGATGACGCTGCGGGCAATGCGACGGTGCAGCCGCATCGGCGTTGCCTCCAGATGCTGCCGGTCGAACTCTGCGTACTCGTCGCGCACACGGGTGGCCCGTTCGCTGTCGAACCCGGCGAGCCGCTGGTCAGCAAAGCTCAAGCCCTCCAGCACTCGGGACAGCCACGCGTGCCCGACGGTACGAGCAGCCGAATCGGCCGGGTAGTCGCGTCCCGCGCCTTCGAGCAACGACATCACCCCTGCCGCTCGGAAGCCGGACTCGAGTTCCCGAATTCGAGGCAGCTTCTGGGCGACATCCGGACTCGACAAGAGGCGCTGCAGCGTGTTGCTGAGGGCGTCAACCGACTTCACATCGACGTCGCTGTCGATGAGGAGCTTCGACGCTGTGAGCGAGGCATGGCCCGCGATCACCTTGGCCACCGTCTCCATTGCGGCATCAAGGTCGTCCGGAACTCGGGGCAAGCCTGTCAGGGACAGCCCAGACCATTCGGACAGGTGGCGCTCCGCTTGTTCCAGCGTGTTGAGCGCTTCGGCGGCCGATTGAGTCGCTGGTGTTCGCAACGTTGCGAGCACGGCCTCTTGTGCCCGCCGGTACGCACTGGAGAAGAGCCGAGCGCGGGCACGCGCCCATTTCGATTTCCGCGCCGCCGTCAGGGCACTGCGTAGCGCTGAATGGTCCAAGGAGTAGAGATCGTCGTGGTACCGATCCAGCAGCTCCCTGACGCTGGAGAACAAATCGAGCGCTGCCTGCCACGCTGCAACCGAGTCCGCCTGTGCGGCACCGAAGTCACCGAAACAGGTCGCGATCGCTGTGCGGGCAGCCGGCAACTGCTCTGTCGCGAGATCGCGCAGCAGCTCAAAGGCGTCTTGTGCCTCGGCAGCGGACTGGATGGTGCTCCGGGACCACTCAGGGTGCGCTTCTGGCAATTCGTGGCCAGCGAGGTCGATCCACTCGGCAACGTTGCTGCTCAACCGCTCGAAGCTCAGGCGGTCGATGCCATCTGCCGCTTCGGAGGGCAGCATCTTGTCGATGCGAGCTTCGACCGGCACATCAAGCAAGCGCTGCCGCATTTCGAACACGCTGAGCTTCCAAGGCTCGCGCTGATCATGAACGGCGGATTTGTCAGCCAGCAGTGTGTCTCGGCGATCGCGAAGCTGGCGGTGCAACTCGGTGTGATCCTGAGCGGGAATGGAGGCGATCTGATCGAGCGATGCCGACAGGTGACGTGCGAACTCGCGCCGCGAGGTGACGCCTCCATGGAGATCCATCACAAGATCTCCGAGGCCGACCGAGTCGAGGCGCTTTGTGACTGCCTCGATCGCGGCGCGTTTTTCTGCGACGAACAGCACACGCTTGCCGTGAGCGACGAGGGTGCCGATCAAGTTGGAGATGGTCTGGGACTTGCCCGTTCCGGGCGGACCTTGAATGACGACTGACTCGCCGCCGAGGACCCGGTTGATGGCCAGGTGCTGGCTGGAGTCGGCGTCGAGGATCAGGAATTCCGAATCAGGCGGATCGACATTGGGCTGGCTGGGACTCGGATCGCATATCTGAGAGGTGAGTGCGGCGCGGGCCGATTCGACCCCTGCAATAGCTGCGACGAGGTCGTTCTGGGCGAACACCTCTGCGCTTTGCGCAAGGTCACTGACGAGCGGCAACGTCGAGTAGGAGAAGTTGCGCCCCACGACCCTTGGTGTGATTGCGAACCCGGGAAGCTCGCTCCACGCACCGCTCAGTTGGTCGAACAGACCATCCAAGGCCGCGAGCGACGCAGGAGGTTCCTCAGCAATGTCCGCCTCGATGTCGTCGATGTCGATGTTGTGCTCGCTGCGCACGATGTGTGCAAGCACCGGGTTCAAGTGTGCATCGCCTGCTACGGAGACCTCGAAGTCGCGGGACGCGGCCCCCGTCGGAACGGTGCGCAGGGGCACGAGGATCACAGGCGCATTGGGCTCGGTGCCCTGTTCGACGCTCCAGTTGGCGAGGCCGATCCCCGCGAAGCAGGTGTCGATGCCCTTTTCTTCGAGATTCGTCAGTGCTGTCTTGTGGATGGCGGCGAGTCGCCGCCGAGCATCTTCGAACGGTGGCGCGGCATCTGCGGACGCCACCGTCGAGAACAGATCGCTCAGGCGCACAGCGCGGCCCTCCAAGAGTCGGTTGAGCGCTCGTGCGCTGACTCCTGCTTGTCCGCCGGGTGTGAGATCGAGTGTGCCGGTCCTCAGGTCGCGGTAGTTGCGCAGCGGGTTCCGCCCGCTCGTGTCCAAGAGTTCGTTCTGCCATCGCTGGGCAGCCCTGCGCACCGCCTCCAGGCGTCCGTTGTTGGTGCCGTCTTGGACTCGACCCGAACCTGCCTGGTGTTCGGCTTCCACACGTACTTTGCCGGGTTGCGTCGGGACTGCGGTGTTCAGCGCATAGAGGCGCGCAAGCACGTCGTTCGGGCTGCTCGAGCCATCGTCCCCGATCTCCGCCATGGCCGCGGCATCGTAACCGCGCCCTACGGCGCTGTTTCGGTGCACCGTGACGCTTGACGTGGATTCGCAAATGGGCGCGGCAGTGACGGGGCAGGCAACGGGGCCGCTTGCTGATCTGCTGAGCACACGGAAAATGGCGTGACCTCGGCGCGCCGGTATGCGATGCTGCGCTCATGAGCCGAGAAGGGCGGGCAGAGCAAAGACGCGATGAAGCTGCCGGTCGGGCGCTCTCGCGGCCCGATCTCATCCTGACTCGCCTCGAGGCACGCTTCGAGAAGCTTCGACTTGGCCTGTTGGCGGAGCACGAGGGCAAATGGGCGCTCCTGTTCTACCGGGGATCGAAGCGGGTCCCGCTGCTGGAAATCCGGGATGACGAATGGGATGCAATTCGCGCTGGTTATGCCGATCCAGAAATGCGCCGATTCTGCGTAAGGCAAATCGTCGAGTACGACGAAGTGTTGATGGCGTACTCGTTGGGTGCCACTCATTGAGTCCACAGCCGATCCTTGGCCGCTGACGGCCCGCATCAGCGGCAGCGGTGCGCGTGTAGGAATTGAGTTGCGGGTCACCGACGTAGATGTGCAGGAACGCCGAATGATGGGGCGCGTGCTACCACCTGCGGTGCGCGGCAGTGCCTTGCTTGACACCGGTACTCAGAGGTCGCTGATCAACAGCCGAATCGCACAAGCCCTCGACCTTGCCCCAACACGCACGACGCTGCTGCGCACCGCGGCCGGCGTGACGACGGCCGTATGCCACGCAGTCGCCTTTTCGTTTGTGACGAACGGAGTCATCGTCGGCAAGTCGCAAGACCTGACCGTCGCACGAGCTGACATCTTGGAGGAGGACATGCTGCTCGGCCTCGACGTGCTTCGTCGTTGCAAGATCGAGTGGAACGGCCCTACGGCCGAGGTGCGCCTGCTGCCGGCCAGTTGATGTGGACCGCTACAGCGCGTTGATGACGGCTGCGGCGAAGCCCTCTGTGCTCGACGTGCCGCCTTGGTCCGGCGTCAGGTGCTCGCCCGCCTCATAGACGGCGGCCAGTGCCCGGTCCAGCCGGTCCGCCGGTGCCTCGAGTTCGAGATGGCGCAGCATCATCTCGGCTGACTCCAGCGTGGCCGTCGGGTTGATGATGCCCTGCCCGGCGATGTCGGGCGCGGTGCCGTGAGCCGATTCGAAGTACGCCCAGTCGTCGCCGTAGCAGCCCGAAGGCGCCAGACCCATGCCCCCGATGGTGCCGGCGCCCTGGTCGGACAGGATATCGCCGTACAGATTCGGCAGCAGCAGCACATCGAGCTCGTGCGGCCGCACCACCAGCCGGTGGGCCATGTCGTCGATGATGAACTGCTCGTACTCCAACCCCGTGTACTCCTGCGCCACCTCGCGGGCGATGTCGCAGAACCACCTGTCGGTCGCAGGAAGCATGTTCGTCTTGGCCGAGACGGTCAGCTTGCCGCCGCGACGAAGCGCCAGCTCGGCGGCAAAGCGGGTGACTTGCTCGGTGCCGGGCCGGGTGATGATCTTCGCCGCGAAGCGGCCGTTGGCGGCATCGGGCGGGACGCGGGAACGGCCTTCGGTCAGCCCTGCTTCCAGCAACCGTTTCGCGGGGCCCATGACGCCGACGTACATGTCCTCGAGATTCTCCCGGACGATCACGTAGTCGATGCCCTCAGGGCGGGCCAGCGGCGAGGCATAGCCCGGCCGCCAGCGCACTGGGCGCACGTTGGCGTACGTGTGCTTGCCCCAGCGCATGAAGCCCGCTCCCGGCGTGGTGCCGTTCGACGAGCCGAAGAGCACCGTGTCGGCAGCGTCGATGTGCTCGCCGACCAGCGACTCGCGCTCGTCGGGCGTGAGCACTGCCAGATCGTCACCCGCTGGCACGTGGTCCCAGTCGATGGGCAGGTCCAACGCGTCCAGCACGCGCAGCGAGGCAGCCATCGCCTCGGGCGCTGCGTCGTCGCCGGGGATCACGCATACCCGGTGCCGCCGCTGCTCCGTCACGCGCGCCGACGCTACGCGGCGAAGACGTGGGCCGCGCTGCGGCGACGGGGCGCGGTCACCAACTGGGCTTGACGACCATCACCACGATCGCGGCAACGATGACCAAGTTGCTCACCGCGCTCCACAGCTCAGCCCGCCGCCGCAGCCGCTCAGCGGCGCCTGCTTGCTCGGAGCTGTCTTGCCGGTCTGCGGCTGCAGCCTCCAGCGCGGCAGCGAGCTTGGCGCCTGTCGGCCGCAGGGCACCGTGCGCGATGGCCAGCCAAGCGAAGTAGAGCACGAACGCCAGCGTCACCCAGTCCTGCCGGAAGTTCCAGGGCCCGACGAGCACGGCGACGACGCCGGCAATGCCGGCGAGATAGGCAGCCACATCGATGAGACGGTTGGACGCGAACTCGAATGAGCGCCGCACGGCCGCCGCCGCGTCGGGTCCTTCGGCCCAGGCTCGCCGCAGCATGACGGTGCCCACGGCGCTGCCGCCGAAGCCCACCACAGCACTGGCCAGATGCACCACCAGCACCGCCTGATACCAACCCGAATCCACCCCCAGACCGAGAAGCGAACCGCTGAAGCCAACAGCCATGCCCATGAGTATCGCCCTCGAAGACACAGATGCACGAGCAGCGGCGGCGGCAGGAGATTCTGCGACGTTGCGACCTGCCGGATCGCTGGTCGCAGAATCCACTGCCGCCGCCACAGCGGGCGCACGTGCCGGCGCGACTTCTGAGTTCGTTCGGAGCGTTGGGATGGGCAGTGGTAAGTTCGCTGTGCCGCAGAGACACGGCCGGATCTCCGGGGGGAAGGGGAATCCATGCCGATCGAGTCATCAGGCCACAGCGCAGGCAACCCGAGACTGTACGAGGTCATCGAGGGTGCACCCAAGGAGGGCGCCAGCCCGACGATCTGGGCGTGGCCGCAGATCATCGACTACCTCAAGGTCGCCGGTCAGCCAGTTCAGGGGCCGTGGCCGCCACACCAGCAACGCCGTCCCGATCCGGACGCCGAAGGCATGCCGAGGGCGGTCCCCGACCCCGGCGGCCCGAGCGCGCCGTAGACGAGGAGCGGTCACATGTACCCATCCCGATTTCGCTACGAAGCGCCCTCGACCGTTGCCGAGGCAGTTGCCCTGCTCGCCGCGAACGGCGACGCAAGGGTCCTGGCGGGAGGCCAGAGCCTCATTCCCATGATGAAGCTGCGGTTCGCGGCCCCGGCGATGCTGGTGGACATCAACGGCATCGCCGGCCTCGACTATCACCGCCCCGACGGCGACGGCACCTACCGGATCGGGGCGCTCTGCCGTCACGCTGATCTCGAGAAGTCGGCGACGCTCGCCGACCACCAGCCCACCATCGCGGCTGCAGCTCCCGTCGTCGCCGACCCGCTCGTGCGCACACGGGGCACGCTCGTCGGCTCGCTGTGTCACGCCGACCCCCAGGGCGACTGGGCCTCGGTGATGGTCTCGCTGGGCGGATCCATCGTTGCCGAAGGTCCGAACGGGCGCCGGTCCGTTGCGGTTGACGATCTCATCGACGGGCCGTTCCAGACGGCGCTGGCCGACGACGAGATCGCTGTCGAAGCCGTGGTGCCGGCCGCGATCGGGACGAGAGCCGGCGGCTACCTCAAACTCGAGCGGCGAGTCGGCGACTTCGCCACCGTCGGCGTGGCCGTCTCCGCCGAGATGTCGGGAGACACCGTCTCGCGGGCGGGCATCGGGCTCACCGGCGTCGGGCCGGCAACCATCAACGCCTCCGACGCTGCTGCGGCTCTGGTCGGCACGGCACTCGATGCAGATGCCGTCGATGCAGCAGCCCGCCTCGCTGCCGAGGCGGCGCAGCCACGCTCCGACCACCGGGGAAGCGCCGACTACAAGCGCCACGTCGTCGCCACCTTCGTGCGGCGCATCGGGGCACAGATCCAGCGAGCCGGACAAGAGGCGGCCTGACATGAGCACGTTGTTCGAAGAGGTCCCGCCGAGCTTCGGTGACGATGTTCCGGTTCGCCGCGTGGAGCTGACCGTGAACGGCGAGCGGCGTGCGGCCGACGTCGAACCGCGGCTGCTGCTGGCGCACCTGCTGCGCAACGGCTTTCGCCTGACGGGCACCCACACCGGCTGCGACACGACGAATTGCGGTGCGTGCACCGTGCTGTACGACGGTGTGCCCGTCAAGAGCTGCACGATGTTCGCCGTCCAGGCCGACGGTCACGAGGTGCTCACGGTCGAAGGCCTCGCCACCGCGAGCGAGCTGCATCCGATCCAGGAGGGCTTCAAGGACGAGCACGGCCTGCAGTGCGGCTTCTGCACCCCGGGCATGATGCTGTGCGCCAAGGCCCTGCTGGATGAGAACCCGAACCCCAGCGAGGACGAGATTCGCTGGGCACTGTCGGGGAATCTCTGCCGCTGCACCGGCTACCAGAACATCGTCAAAGCGGTGATGTGGGCCGCCGAGAAGCTGGGCGCGGCACCCGGCAGCGACGAGACCGGCGAGGAGGGTTGAGATGGCGCTCGACGAGATCAAGATCGGCGGCCTCGGCGCCAGCCGGCGCCGGGTGGAGGACAACCGCTTCATCCGCGGCAAGGGCAACTACATCGACGACATCGCCCTGCCCGGCATGCTGCACATGGAGATCCTGCGCAGCCCGCTCGCCCACGCTCGCATCCGCTCCATCGACGTCAGCGCTGCCTGGGCCATTCCCGGCGTTCGCATGGTGCTCACCGGCGACATGCTGGCCGCCCGCAATCTGGCGTGGATGCCCACGCTGTCGTACGACACCCAAGCCGTCCTCGCCACCGACAAGGTCCGGTTCCAGGGCCAGGAAGTGGCCTGCGTGGTCGCCGACGACCCCTACATCGCCAAGGACGGCTGCGAGGCGATCGTGGTCGACTACGAGCCGCTGCCGCCCATCGTCAACCCGGCCCAGGCAACGGCTCCCGGCGCCCCGCTGATCCGCGACGACAAGACCGGTCAGGACTCCAACGTCGTGTTCGACTGGGAGGTCGGCGACCGCGAGGGCACTGATCGGGCCTTCGCCGAGGCCGATGTGGTCTCGACCATCGAGATGCACTACCCCCGCTCGCACCCGTCGCCCATCGAGGCGTGCGGCTCGATCGCCGACTTCAACCGGGCGACCTCGAAGCTCACCGTGTACATGACCACCCAGGCGCCGCACATCATCCGCGCTGCGGTGGCACTGGTCGCCGAGCTGCCTGAGCACATGATCCGCATCGTGTCGCCTGATCTCGGCGGCGGTTTCGGGAACAAGGTGCCGGTGTATCCGGGCTATGTGGTGTCGATTCTGGCGTCGATCCTGCTGGAGTGCCCGGTCAAGTGGATCGAGGACAAGAGCGGGAACCTCATCTCGACGGGCTTCGGCCGCGACATCTACCTCAAGGGCGAGATGGCGCTGCGCAACGACGGCCGCATCCTCGGCGTGCGGATGCACACCGACTCCGATCATGGTGCCTTCTTCTCCGACGCCCAGCCGAGCAAGTTCAAGATCGGCCTGATGCACTCGGCGTTCAGCTGCTACGACATCGGAGCCGCCCACCTCACCGCCCAGGGCGTCTACACCAACAAGGCACCGGGCGGCGTCGCCTACCGGTGCTCGTTCCGGGTCACCGAGGCCATGTACTTCCAGGAGCGCATGGTGCAGGCCGCCGCCAGCGATCTCGGCATGGACCAGGCCGAGTTCCGTCGCATCAACCTGGTGCGCGATGACGACTTCCCGCACCGCACGCCGTGGGGATTCCTGACCGACTCCGGCCAGTACGCCAAGTGCCTCGACCTCGGCCTCGAGGCAATCGGGTATCAGGACTTCCTGCGCCAGAAGGAAGAAGCACGCCAGCGCGGCCGGCTGCTGGGCATCGGCATCTCGACGATGACCGAGCCCCTCGGGGCGGGCAACAGCCGGGAGTACGACATCTTGGGCATCAAGATGTTCGACTCCGCCGAGCTGAAGGTGCACATGACCGGCAAGGCGCTGCTGCGGACTGGTGCCAAGACCCAGGGCCAGGGCCACGAGACCACGTGGGCACAGATCGTGGCCCACGAGCTCGGCATTCCCGCCGAGGACGTCTTGGTCGAAGAGGGAGACACCGATACCGCCCCGTTCGGCATGGGCACCTATGCCTCACGCAGCACTCCGGTGGCCGGGGCGGCGGTGACCATGGTGTCGCGCAAGATCCGTGCCAAGGCTCGCAAGATCGCCGCGCACCTGCTCGAGGTGTCCGAGGAGGACATCGAGTGGGAGCTCGGACGGTTCTCGGTGCGTGGCGCGCCCGACCGGGGTGTGACCATCCAGGAGTGCGCCATCGCCGCCTACAGCAACATGCCCGACGGCATGGAGCCGGGCCTGGAGAACAACGCCTATTACGACCCGCCCAACCTCACGTGGCCCTTCGCGTGCTACATCGCGACGGTCGAGGTCGATCCCGAGACCGGCGTGTGGGATGTCCTGCGGGTGGTGGCGGTGGATGACTGCGGCGTGCGCATCAATCCGATGATCGTCGAAGGGCAGATCATGGGCGGTCTCACCGAGGCCTACGCCATGGCCAACATGCAGTTCATCACCTTCGACGAGGACGGCAACTGCATCGGCTCCAACTACATGGACTACCTGCTGCCGACAGCATGGGAAACGCCGGGATTCGAGCTGCATGAAGTGGTGACGCCCTGCCCGCACCACCCCATCGGGGCCAAGGGCATCGGCGAGTGCGCCACCGTGGGCGGCCCGGCGGCGTTCGTCAACGCGGTGATCGACGCCATCGGTGACACCGGCGTGCGCAACATCGACATGCCGCTGCTGCCCGACCGGGTCTATGAGGCCATCACCGCCGGCCACGACGTCTCCGGCGCTCCGCCGGTGAAGACCGAGCCATGAGCCAGGCCGGGCACCGGGCCGTCGAGGGCTGGGGCGTTCTCGAACGCGCTGTCGATCTCGCACGGAGTGGCGAGGCATTTGTGCTGGCCACGGTGGTCTGGCGCGAAGGTCCCAGCTCGGGACAGCAGGGCTCACGCGCCATCTACACGGCCTCGGGCGAGATGTACGGCTGGATCGGTGGTGCCTGCGCCGAGCCGACATTCATCCGCGAGGCCAGGGCCACGCTGGAGGCCGGCACGCCGCGCTTGCTGGCACTGGGCGCCAGCGACCGATTCGGCGATCTCCCGCAGGGCACCACCGCAGTCGAGATGTCGTGCCAGAGCGATGGCGCCCTGCAGATCTACTTGGAGCCCGTCGTGGCCGTACCCCACTTGGTGATCGTCGGAAGCTCGCCGATGGCGGCGACGTTGGCCGTTCTGGCAGCACAGCTCGACTGGCGTGTCGAGCTGGTCGATCGTGCCGAGTTCAGCGAAGGGCTGCTCACGCCGCAATCGATCGTGGTGGTCGCCACCCAGGGCCACGGCGACGAAGACGTGCTGGCTTCGGCACTGAAGGCAGCTCCGGCCTACGTGGGCCTCGTCGCTTCCAGCCGGCGCGGTGAGTCCGTGCGAGCGGTGCTCGCCGCGCAGGGCGTCGACGACTCGGGGCTCGATGCCCTGCGATATCCAGCGGGACTGGATCTCGGCAGCACCTCGCACAAGGAGGTCGCAGTGTCGATCCTGGCCGAGCTGGTGCAGCTTCGGGCACAGGGTGCGTTTGCTGCGCCGGTCCCCGCGCACACGCCGGAGACCTCGCTGGCCGTCGACCCCGTCTGCGGTATGACCGTCCAGATCGACCACGCCGCCCACTGGCTCGAAGTGGGGAACGAGGTCTTCTACTTCTGCTGTGCGGGGTGCCGCACCACCTTCGCACGTGAGCAGGGAGTCGCCTGATGCAGATCACCAACCAGTTCGAGGTCGCCCAGCCGACCGAGGCCGTGTGGGACTTCTTCGGCAATGTGCCCCAGGTCGCGGCGTGCCTGCCCGGCGCCGAGCTGAGCACCGATCTCGGTGATGACCGCTACGGCGGCACGGTGTCCATCGGACTCGGCCCCATCAAGCTCGATTTCGACGGCAGCGCCGAGATCACCCAGCGCGACCCCGACGCCCGCACCATCTCGGTCAGTGCCAGCGGCACCGATCGCAAGGGCCGGGGCCAGGCGACGCTTGCTCTCGACGCCAGCCTTGCCCCGACCGCAGGGGGCACCGCTGTGGACGTTGCGATGGACCTGCAGCTCTCCGGGCCGGCCGCGCAGTACGGCCGAGGCTTGGTGGGTGACATCACGGCGGTGTTGCTGGGCGACTTCGCTGCCAATGTGCAGAACCGGCTTGCGGCGATCGCCGCGGGGCGCGATCCCGACGAAGTCGAACAGGCACAAGCCGCCGGTGGCCTTGCCATCGGTGTACGCGCCGCGGGGATGGGCCTCGCCCGCGTCGTGCGCCGGCTTGCCCTGCCGTACCGCCCTGAGGCCGTGTGAGGAGGCGCTTGTGCTCTGGTGGATAGGAAACCTGATACTGCTCGTGGTGGTCGTGCCGGTCGCACTTGCACTGCTGAACCGGGTGTTGGCTGCCATCGAGCGCATTCGCAAGGCCAGCGACGACATCCTCGCCGGCGGCGTGGGGATCATCGGCGAGCTCGACACCACGCAGGACTTGCTCGCAACCACTGACGAGACGATCGAAGAGGTAGCGGACGGTGCGGTCCGCTACGCCGGTTCGGTCGGGAAGCTCCTGGGCTGAAAGGAAATGTGATGCCTGTCGTTGCCTGGGTCACCGTCATCATCAGCGCCCTGATCATCTTGGCCGCGGCCGTCGGGCTGCTGCGCGTGGTGCTCCACCTGAGAGCGGTCCACAGCACGCTCGCCCAAGTCGCCGGGGGAGTTGCGGTCATCGCAGAGCAGACCTCGACGGTGCCCACCGTGCTGCCGTCGGTCAACTCGACGTTGATGCCCGTTCACGACTTCTGCGAATCGATCTGAGGGGGGCTGCCATGCTGCATCTGCTTGCCCAGAGTTCGGACGCCGGGTCCACCACCGGATGGGTGATCGGCATTGTCATCGGCATCGTCGTGGTGATCGCCGTGGTCGCCCTCGTGGTGCCGATCTTGATACTGGCTCGATCGATCGGAAACAGGGCCACCGAGATCAACGATGGACTGGAAAATGCCGTCACCAACACGGCGGCGCTGTCGGAACTGAATACGACGATCGCAGCGGCATCGGTGATCGTCGCCGGCCTCAAGCGCGGCCGCAACCGGTTAGGAGGCTGAGATGGGTCTGCTGGCTCTGACCGACACGCAGGAGAACCTGTGGTGGGGCGTCGTCATCGGCGGTTTCGTCGTGATCGTGGCGGTGGTTGTGCTGCTCACCATGCTGGTGCTGCTCGTGCGCACGATTGAGCGCCGCGTGGAAGTCATCAAGGACACGCTCGAACGTGCCGCCGCCAACACCGGTGACACGGCGCTCATTGCGGAGACCGCCGACCAAGTCGATGCGGTGCTGACCGAAGGCCTCGAACACCACCTGTTCCTGGGCCGTGTACTCGACAAGGTGCGCTCATGACGACGCTCGTAGTTCTCTCCGTCATCCTGATCGGCCTGTTCATCGCCGGGCTCGCCTTCTACCTGTTCGTGGTGGGCAGCCAGCTCACCCGGATCGCCGGGCTGCTCGAGGAGTGCTCGCAGATCGTGTGGAAGATCAAGTCCGACGCCGAGGCGGTTGAGCCGGGCGTCGAGCGCATCAACAACACAGCTGGCGTCATCGCGGGAGCGCTGCCGCTGCTGTACGGCATGGCTGAAGGCATCGTGGCCGGCGCCACCTACGAGCCCGAACCCGAGCCGCGTGAGCCGTCGTCGGCTCGGCCGGCGATGGGTACGCGCCGCAGCCGGTTCCACGAGGCGGTCGGTTACCAGCCGGAATAGGCCCGCGCGACCGCTGCGGAGGCGGCAGGGAATTCTGCGACCAGCGATCCGGCAGGTCGCAACGTCGCAGAATTCGCCGCCGCCTCCGCAGCTATGGCGTCTGCTCTGTGCCGCCAGGGTCGCGAGTGGTGGTGAGCGGGCCGGCGGTGGGGGCCCGGTAGCTGCCGATCCACTCGTCTTCCCACTTCTGGTCGTACTGGTCGGGCGCGCAGCCGGGCCGGTAAATGGCGATGAGCTCCTGGGTGATCTGCTCACGGTGCGAGGGCAAACCGCCGGGCACCTCGTAGGTGCAGATGTGGAGGTTCCACTTGTTGCCGGCGCGCCGCTCCCAGCACTTGGCGCGGGGATGGCCGAACGGCAAGCCGGCCTCAGCCAGGTTGTCTGCGTGATCGACGTCGAGCACGGCGTAGTCGTACGGCTTGCTTTCGGGGTCGGCCCGGTACAGGATCGCGAACACGGCTGCAACTGCCGGTGGCGTCCAGCCGCCGAGCACCCGGGGCCCCTCGAAGGGGTAGCCAGCGAGCGAGCCGAGCCGAATCATCGTGTGCCGCTCACTCGTCGAACTCCGGCTCGTCCTCGCCGATCACCTCTGCGCGGGTCATCGGCCAGGCGGGAAGGTCTGCAGTCTCCACGGCAGCGGCGAACGCAGCCATGGCCGCCTCGACGGCCTGGTCGGCGCTCTCAGCCTCCACCACGATCTGGGCGCCGTAGGCCATGGCGCCGACGCCGGATGCGATGCCCTCGAGCGGTGCGACGGCGTCGGCCAGCGCAACCACCTCGTCCAATTCGACGAGACGGTCGCCCTCGGCCTGGATGGAGACGCTCCACTTGCTCACTGTGCTGTTCCCGCCGGCAGTGTTCCCGCCGGCGCCCGTCCCACCGGGTCCCAACTCACCGGGATCACCCGACTTGGGCCAGCCTGGCGGCGAACGACTCCAGGCTCACCAGGTCGTGGCCCGATTCGAGCGTGTCGATGAACGGTCCGGCGGCCATCATGCCGAGCGTGCTCGGAGCCGTGTCGGCGTCGTCGCCCATGAGCGGGTTCATCCAGATGATCCGGTGGCAGAGCTGGCTGAGCCGTTCCATCGCGTCGGCGAGCACCGCGGGACTGCCGCGGTCCAACCCGTCGGAGCAGATGACCACCGTGGCACCCCGGCTCAGCCCCTTGCGTCCCCAGCGGCGCCCGAATGCGTCGAGCGAGGCGCCTATTTGGGTGCCGCCGTCCCAGTCCAGGACGCGGGCGGCGGCCAGCTTCATGGCGTCGTCTGGGTTGCGCCGGTCCAGCGCCGGTGTGATGCGTGTCAGCCGGGTGCCGAAGCAGAACACCTCAACTTTCTGTGCCGCCCGGCGCATGGAGTACGCGAACTGCAGCAGGTTGCGCGAGTGGTCGGCCATCGACCCAGACACGTCGAGGATCAGCACCAGCGGCCGGGCCCGCTCGGCTCGCGTGAGGCGATGCAGGACGGGGGCCGCATGGCTGAGCCGCATGGCGTCGCGGGCCATCCGGCGGATGTCGAGGCGCGCACCTGACGGGTCCGAACGGCGCCTGCGGGTGCGCCGGCGGGGCGGTTCCAAACGGACCTGTGCCATGATCCGCCGCAGTGCGGCCAGTTCATCGGGCGTGCAGTCGCCGAAGCGCTTGTCGCGCTGTATCTCAACCCCGGAGGCCTGCCGCCCGAGCACCATCGGCCGGTCGTCGCCCGATTCGGCGCCGGGTTCGCTGTCGGGTACGTTCAACATGCCGCTGAGGCCCTGCGCGATCGGCTCGGCCGCGGAGGGTTCCGGATCGGCTGGGGCTCGGTGTCCCAAGAAGTACCGGCGGAATATCTCGTCGTAGGGGGGCAGGTGGTCGCGGCGATGGATCAGCGTCGTCCGGCCGCTCCAGTAGACGTCTTCGAGATCGCTCGGCGTGAGCTCTGAGACCGCAGAGCAGAACGTGACCATGTCGTCGGAGCCCACCGGAAGGCCCGCGTCCCGCAGCGCTTGGCCGAAGCCGACGAGCCTCGCCACGAATTCGGCGACCGGCTCAGCCTCTGTGCCAGCGTCGTCACCGGGCGCGGGCAATTCCTCAGGCATCGGCGACGACACCGATGTCAGGCATCGGCGACAACACGGTCGAGTTCGGCTTCGACGAGTTCGAGGTCGTCTCGGTCCTTGATGACGGCACCGATGGTGTCTGCTGCCGCTGCGGCATCGAGATCGTCGGTGCCCAGCACGCCCAGCGCGTCGACCCAGTCCAGCGTTTCGGCGACACCCGGTGGCTTGACGAGGTCCATGTCGCGCAGGCGCTGGACTGCAGCGACCACCTTGTGAGCGAGCGTCTCGACGGCATCTGGCGCACGCAGGCGCACGATCTCGATCTCCTCGTCGAGGCTGGGGTAGCTGATCCAGTGGTAGAGGCACCGCCGCTTGAGGGCGTCGTGCAGTTCACGGGTGCGATTCGAGGTCAGCACCACCATCGGTCGGCTGGCCGCGGTGATGGTGCCGATCTCGGGAATCGTGATCTGGAAGTCCGACAGCAGTTCCAGCAGGAATGCCTCGAATTCGTCGTCGGCGCGGTCTATCTCGTCGATGAGCAGCACCGCACTGCGGCCGGCTTTGATCGCCGACAGCAGCGGCCGCTCGATGAGGAAATTAGGGCCGTACAGCCCGCTGACAGCCTCAACGTCGGTCAGCTCGCTCTCCGACAGCGCTCTGACGTGCAGCATCTGCCGCGCGTAGTCCCACTCGTAGAGCGCCTGGTGGGTGTCGATGCCCTCGTAGCACTGGAGGCGGATGAGCTCCCGCCCGCCGATCTCCGCAAGGCACTTGGCCATCTCGGTCTTGCCGACGCCGACCTCGCCTTCGAGCAGGATCGGCCGGCCCAGCCGCATCCCGATGAGTGTTGCGGTGGCCAAACCCCGGCTGGCCAGGTAGCCGGCCGAGCGGAGCTGCGCCTGGAGGTCGGCAACGCTCGCCGGCGTCTCGTTGCGGGGCTGGTCGCTCACCGTTCGAGCCCGGGACGCGACCGGCTTCAGTCGCCCGATGTGGGACCGAGGACCAGGTCGCGCAGCGAGGTGCCGCCAGGAGACGCCTTGCCTTCGCGCTCGAGCAGCTTCCGCCACGACATGGCGACGTCCTCGTCGCCGTCAGCGAACCCATCGAAGGTGAAATGGCGGGCGTTGCGGCAGATCTTGACGTTGCTCTGCTCAGCGTCGAATCCGGGACCGTCGTCTCCCTGCCAGACATCTGTCAGCACGGGCTGCGGCTCGTCGCCGGCGCCTGCCTGCGCGTGCACCCGATCAGTCGATGTCACCACCTCGATAGTAGCCCCAGGCGCCCAATCCCGATCAGCGCTGCCACTAGCGACCGTCGCCGGTAGTTCCGTTGTCTGCGAACACAAAACTACGACTGGCCATCCGGGTCGCTATGCGAAGATGGAACCGTGAGTTCCAAACCGGCAGATGGGTTCATTCAGCTTCGCCTCGGCGGGATGTCGCCAGACCCATTGCTCGATCCGATTCTGATACGGCTCGAAGGCCGGTTCGACACGCTCCGGCGCAAGCTCGTCGCCGAACACGAGAACCGATATGCGCTCTTGTTCAATCGCGGTTCACGTCTCGTGCCCGAACTGCATGTCTTCGACGATCAGTGGGACGCCATCAACGCGGGCAAGAGCGATCCCGAGCGCCGACGGTTTTGTGTGAAGCGCATCGTGCTGGTCGACGAACCGATCTTTATTCGGACGGCAGGTATCTGACATCGGGCCGATCGCGCCTGGCGCTCCCATCGACGCGCAGGTCGACGCGAGCGGAGCGCGCGTTGGATTCGAGCTTGCAGCCACGCCTTCGGGACATCAGACGCAACTTCTTGAGGGACGAACGCTGCCGCAGCGCGTGCGTGGACGGGGTCTCGTTGACACCGGCACGACCAGGTCGCTCATCAGCGATGCAATTGCCGATGCGCTCTCGCTTGAGTTTCTTCACGCGGTTGAACTGCACACGGCGCTCAGTTCCACGAGGGTGCTCTGTTACGCCGTGGAACTTCGCCTCGTTGACATCACGGGCACAAGAACTCAGCCGACGACGGCCGTCGTCGCGCGCGTGGCGGACTTGCGCGAAGACATGGTGATAGGCCTCGACATTCTCCGCCAGTTCCGGTTTGATTGGGACGGACCTGCTGCGGCCTTACGGATTTGGCCCGCAAACGGTTTCGCAGGCAACTGATTGCACTCGCCGTTGGCGCAGAGCCGCGCTGAGCTTCATCTGTTGTCTAGCAGGCTGTTGAAATTCGGTGGTTTGGGCGGGTTTGGGTGCTGGTTCGGGTTTGTGTGAGGGTTGGGGTGGTGGTGTTGGCTGGCGGTGCGGGGCGACGTTGGCCCTGTCGGGCCGGTCGGGGTGTCTGCTCAGGTGGTGTCGGTGTCGAGTGTGGCTATGCGGACGAGGTTGTAGGTGGCGGCGCCGATGAGGAACCAGGCCCGGTTGCGGGCTTGTCCTTTGTGTCGCAGCTTGTGTCCTCCGGCGATGGTCTTGATCCATCCGAAGGGCTCCTCGACGCGTTTTCGGACCCGTTGAGAGATCGTGTAGCCGTCGTGGCGGGTGGTGCGCCGGTCGATGGCGGAGCGCCGCCTGGTGGTGTTCTGGGCGACGTGGGGCGTGAACCCGGCCTTGCGGGCGTCGGCCACGAATCCCTTGGTGTCGTAGTTCTTGTCGCCGCCGACGGTGCGCCGCCGCCGCCGTCGGGGGGCTCGTCGCAGCATCGCGGCGGCGGTGTCGCGCTCGGCGTAGCCGTCTGCTTGGGTGAGCTCGGCGTCGACGATGAGGCCGTTGCGGTTCTCGACCATCAGGTGCCCCATGAAAGCGAGCATCGCCGGGGCCCCTTTCGACTTGCGATACAGGCGAGCCTCGGGATCGGTCGTGGACTGGTGGGTGTCGTTGCGGCGGCGGGCGCCCCGGAAGTCCTCCTCGGCGTTGCGGCCCTTGCCCGGCTCGCCGCCGCCGGGCGCGGCTTTGGGCTTGAAGCTCTTGTGCGACGCCCACGCCTCCAGCAAGGTGCCGTCCACGCTGAAATGATCGCTCGAGCAATACCGGCGCAGCTGAGCCCGCCGAACCACAGCAGCGAAGAACCGATCCGCTATCTCATGATCCAACAGCCGCTCGCGGTTCTTCGAGAACGTCGACGCGTCAAAAGAGCGCTCGTCGATGCGCAACCCCAAGAACCACTTGAACAACATGTCGTAGCTCAAACGCTCGCAGAACGCCCGCTCCGAGCGCACCGAGTACAACGCCATCAACACCGACGCCTTCAACAACACCTCAGGCGGCACGCTGGGCCGGCCCCGATCCGCATACATCGCCCCCAGCTCACCGTCGAGCTCTTCAAGCACCCCCTCCACCAACGCCCTGATCCGCCGTATCGGATGATCCGCGCTGATCAGATCCTCAGTCGACAACGTCGACAGCATCGCCATCTGGGCATCAACAGTTCCACGCATCCCCACAGTGTCCCGCGCCCACCCAACCAACGCGAGCACCAAACACCGACTATTTCAGCACCCTGCTAGATGTAATACCCACAGAGGTTGTTGACGCGGCTGGCGGGTGTGCCTGCGATGGCGGTGTGGTGTCGGTGGAGATTGTAGGTGTGGAC
Source organism: Acidimicrobiales bacterium (assembly GCA_965116715.1). GTDB lineage: Bacteria > Actinomycetota > Acidimicrobiia > Acidimicrobiales > Poriferisodalaceae > Poriferisodalis. The sequence continues at coordinate 1,588,837 of OZ220724.1, read as the reverse complement.
CCAGTTCTGGAGCCGTCGGCGCCGGTCGGGTTCTGATCGGAATTTGTAGCTGTAGAGGAATTCGTCGGCCATGGTGCGGTTGAACCGCTCGACCTTGCCGTTCGTCTGAGGCCGATAGGGACGGGTGAGCTTGTGCTTGGTGCGGTTCTCGGCGAGCGCGTCGGCGAAGTCGGCGGAGGTGAAGTTGCGGCCGTTGTCGGTCATCACGGCGTCGATGCCGACGTTGTGTTTGTTGAACCAGTCGCGTGCTCGCCGCCAGAACGCCGCCGCGGTGACGGCTTTCTCGTCGTCGAGCGCCTCCACGTACGCGACGCGGCTGTGGTCGTCCACCGCGACGTGCAGATAGGTGTACCCGCGCCGTTTGCGCTTGGAGCGGCGGGCCTTGGGCGAGCCGCGGCCGTGGATCCGCCACCCGCCGCCGGGGGGCACCTTGGCGACCTTCTTCACGTCGACGTGGACCAGCTCGCCCGCATGAGCCTTCTCATAGCGGCGCACCCGCAACCCGGTGGGCCGATCGATCCACGCCAGGCGGTTCAGCCCATGGCGCACCAGCACCCGATGCACCGTCGAAGCCGGCACCCCGACTCTGGCTGCCAGCCGCTTGGGGCCCAGCCGCTTGGAGCGCCGCAGCCGACAGATCCTCTGCTCGACCTCCTCAGGCGTACGCGAAGGCGACCCCGCTGGCCGGCTCGAGCGGTCCCCCAGACCCGCCGCTCCCTCGGCCTCGAAACGCTTGACCCACTTGTCCACCGTCTGGCGAGAGCAGCCCATCTGAGCCGCCACCGCCGTCTTGGACTGACCCGCAGCCACACGCTCGACCATCACCAGCCGCGAATGCGGCGACAACCTCGGCCGCGGCGCACCCCGCCGGACCGTCCCTGAACTACCGTTGATCATTGAGCCTCCGTTCGCAGCTTGGGATCCCAACAGACCCCACACTGCCACGGAGGCTCAACTCATCCCAGGACCAGAACTGTCAACAACGTCCATGGGCATTACAGCTAGACAACGATGGTGAGCGGGTAGCCGGCACTGTCGACGGCAATGTTGCCGTTGTTGGCTCCAAGGTGTGCCGCTCGAGCGGCGGCGATGCGGCGGGCGGTCCACGCGGCTGCCGCGGCGTCGAGAACATCGTCGAGCGCAGCATGCGGCGGACCCACGAGCGGCGCCAGCGCCGATGTGTGGATTCCGTCGAAGCACGCTGCCAGCAATGCGAGCCGTTCTGCGATGCCGGCTTGAAGTCGCTTCGGGTGCTGGAGAGGCGCCGCGAACGGCATCGACGCCCCGCCTCGATGATCGGCGTCGGGTCGAGCCAGCGACCCAGCCATGACGGCGAAGCTGAGTTCGGGGTGCACCTCGGCCGCCCGCGGTGTCGCGTCGGAGCCAAAGTCGGGTGGCTGCAGCGCGGAACGAACCTCCCGGATCTTCGGCAAGAGGTTGTAGGCCTGCTTGGCGAGTCCCATGCCGAGATGGTTGCGAGAGGCCCGATTGGCCTGGTCGTAGTCGGCAGCGTCCAATGCAGCAACGGGCGGCGACCAGAACAGAGAGGAGCGGCGAGGGCCGAGCAGCTCGCGTGCGTCGATGTCGGCTTGGCGTTTCGCGCTGGAAGGCAAGCCGATCGGCATGTCGATGCCCACCGCAACCAGACCGAGCCCGCGGGCCTCTGTCCAAAGCTCAGCGAACGACTCGAACAGCGAGAACTCCACCGGTGTGCCTTCCCGCGCTCCGGTCACCGCCATCACCCACCCGCCGACAGCGCCGTCGACGCCTGCAACACGCTTCGCGTCCGCTCCACCGCGATTGGGGATCATCGAGGTTCGTTTTCCGGTCATGGCTTCGTCGGCGGCTTTGCAGGCGGCTGGTGGCCAAAGCGGGCTGCCGTGCTGGCGAGCGCCGTAATCTCTAGCACTCCGCCGCACGTTGCAAGAAGGACTCGCATGACTGATCGCCAGATTCATATTCGCAGCTGCTCGCTGTGCGAGGCGATGTGCGGGTTGGAGGTGCATCACGCCGACGGCGAGGTGAAGCTGATCAGGCCGAATCGCAACGATGTGTGGTCGAAGGGCTACATCTGCCCCAAGGGCACGGTGCTCGGGCACATGTACGCCGATCCTGATCGAGTGCGCAGGCCGCTGGTCCGCGATGCGTCCGGCGACTTTGTCGAGGCCAGCTGGGATGCCGCCTTCGAGCGCTGTGCCGAGCTGCTCGGCGGCGTCCGCGACCAGTACGGCGTCGAGGCGATCACCGCCTACCTCGGCAATGCCACCGGCTTCAACTACTCGATCAGCCGCTATGCCGGCATGTTCCTGCAGTTGGCCGGGATACCTACCGTCTATTCGTCGGGCACCGTCGACACCTGGTCCAAGAACGTCGCCTGCCAGCTGATGTACGGGCACTCGTGGCGCATCCCGGTGCCCGACATCGACCGCACCGACTTCATGGTGGTGCAGGGCGCCAACCCGGGCGCCAGCCAGGGCAGCTTCATGGGATGCCCCGACGTCCCGGGCAGCCTCGACCGTGTGCGCGAGCGAGGCAAGGTGGTGGTGATCGACCCTCGCCGCAGCGAGACCTGCGCCCATGCAGACCAGTGGCTGCCGGTACGGCCCGGCACCGACGCGCTGCTGCAGCTCGCGGTGGTGAACGTGTTGTTCGACGAAGATCTCGTGCGGCTCGGGCACCTGGCCAATCGGCTCAAAGGCATCGACGAGGTCCGGGCCATTGCTGCTGAGTTCCCGCCGGAGCGAGTGGCCGAAGCGTGCGGCACCGACGCCGAGGCGATCCGCACCCTGGCCCGCGAGTTCGCAGCAGCCGATCGGGCCGCATGGTACGCCCGCATCGGCACCTGCAACCAGGAGTTCGGCACGCTGGCGTCGTGGCTGCCTGACGTGATCTGCGCCCTCACCGGCAATCTGGACGCAGTCGGCGGGATGATGTGGGCGAAGCCGGTGGCGTGGTCGATGCTGCAGCAGGACTGGGGCTTCGAGGGCGGCTTTGACCGCTGGCGGAGCCGGGTCCGCGACATTCCCGAGGTGCTGGGGCAGTTCCCGATGGGGTGCCTCGCCGAGGAGATCGACACGCCCGGTCCCGGTCAGCTCAAGGCACTGATCGTGGTTGGCGGCAATCCCGTGCTGTCCGCCCCCAACTCCGAGCGCCTCGACAACGCCTTGCCGCTGCTGGAGGCGATGATCTCCGTGGACAATGCGCTGAACGAGACCTCCCGCCACGCCCATGTCGTCCTGCCGGGGCTGGCAGCGCTGGAGCAGCACTTCTACTCCGAGATGCTGTGGGGCTGGGCCAAGCGCTCGGCAGCGAAGTATGCGCCTCCCCTGTTCGAGCCCGAGCAGGGTCGGCCCGATGAGTGGGAGATCCTCACCCGGCTCGGAGCCATGTGCGCCGGCCTGGGCGAGGTGAACGTCGCCGAGTTCGACGACCTGTACTTCTCTGCGCTCGCTGAGCTGGCCGGCGTGGATCCGGCGGTGGCGCTGGATGCGTCGCCCGAGCCCGGCCCCGAACGGCTGAACGACCTGGCCATCCGGACCGGTCCGTGGGGCGACCGCTACGGCGAAGACCCCGACGGCCTGAACCTCGACAAGCTCAAGGAGCTGCCGGACGGGTTGGACATGGGCCCGATGGTCCCGCAGGTCGACGACATCGTGGTGAGTCCCGACGGAAAGATCGACCTGGCCCCCGAGCGCATCACCTCCGACGTCGAGCGCCTCACCGAGCGCCTCGCCCGCTCGGACTCCTCGCTGGTGCTCATCAGCCGACGCCACGTGCGCTCCAACAACTCCTGGATGCACAACGTGGAGGTACTGGTGCGGGGCAAGGACCGCTGCACGCTGCTCATGCACCCTGACGATGCAACCGATGCCGGCGTAGCCGACGGGGAACTGGCCCGGGTTTCGTCGTCCAGCGGCGCCGTCGAGGTGCCAGTGGAGGTCAGCGACCAGATGTACCCCGGCGTCGTGTCATTGCCGCATGGCTGGGGGCACAACAAGCCCGGAACGCGCCAATCGGTGGCAAGCCGGTACGCCGGGGTCAACTACAACGTGCTCGTCCCGCCCGATTTCGTGGACGTGCCGTCGGGCAACGCCGCAGTCAACGGCGTCCCGGTGGCTGTGACACCGGTATCTGGGGTTCCCGCCTGATACAGCAGCCGGGACGGGCAGCCGGCCGCGTCCACTCGTAGGATGCGGCGCTGATGCGCAGGGGTGCGGCCGTCACTGGGGCGCCGCGCCTCGAATCCGAGGTCCGCGGCGGCGGAGCATTCTCGGCACGCGGGTTCGCCCCGCTGTGGTTCAGCGGGCTGTGCTGGCACTGGGGCCGCTGGGCGATCGCGTTCCTGGCGAGCTATCACGTCAACCAGATGACCGGCTCGCCGCGGATGGTGCAACTCACCGGCGCGGTCATGTGGGCGCCGCTGCTGCTTGGCGGAGCCATCGGCGGAGTCATCTCGGACCGGTTCGACCGCCGTCGCACTGTGCGGCTGCAGACGGCATTGCTCGTGCCGTTCGTTGCGATCATCGGCCTCGCCGAGCGTGCCGGCCAACTGGGCATCGCGCTGTTGTTCCCGTTCCTGCTGTTCGCAGGCATCGGCTGGGTCGTCGACATGACCAGCCGACGGGCCCTGGTGCTGGACATCGTGGGCCCGTACCGGCTGCACAAGGCGATGGCGTGGGAGACGATGGCGCTCGCGTCCGGCGTCGCCGCGGGGCAGCTGCTCGGCGGCGCCGTTGCCGACCGCGCCGGCGTCGGGATGGCCTTCCTGGGCGTCGCGAGCATGCTCGGCGTCGGCCTGTTCGTGCTCATGTGGGTGCCGCGCGTGCCCCCCGCCCGGCCCGCCACCGCGGCGACCGATCGCTGGTCGGACGCGCTCCGCGACCGGATCTTCGAGGTGGTGCCCCTCGGCCGAGCCGGCGAGGCGCATGAACCCGGCCGAGCGAGCGAGGCGCAGCAGCACGGCCGAGCCGGCGAGGCGCATGAACACGGCCGAGCCGGCGAGGCGCATCAAGACAGTCGAGCCCGCACCTCGACGCTCGCTGAACTGCGGGCCGGCTTGCGGCTGGCCCGTACCGATCGCAGCCTGCTCAGCATCCTGGGTGTCACCGTCATGGCGAACTTCTTCATGTTCGCCTACTTCCCGGCCGTTCAGCTCATTGGCGACCAGGTCGACGCCACGGCGTCGCAGATCGGGATCATCGGCTCGATGACCGGCTTCGGCATGATCACCGGTTCGCTGGTCACGGCGAGGTGGGGTGACGGTCGTTGGGGCATCGCATACTCGTTCGGCGTCTTCGTGGCCATGGCGATGCTCATCGTGTGGGCGCTGTCGCCGAACGTCCTCATCGCCGTGATCACGCTGTACGTCGCGAGCTGCGGCAGCGGGCTCTTCGCCGCAACGCAATCGACCCTGGTGCTCACCACCGTGTCAGAAGAGATGCGGGGCCGGGCGATGGGCTTGCTGAGCATGGCGATCGGCGCGCTGCCAGTGGGCACCTACGTGCTCGGCGAGGTGGCGCAGCAACTCGGTGCCCGCGCCGCGGTCATCTTGATGGCCTCATTGGGGCTCGCCGGGATGACGCTGTGGCTGCTGATCCGGCCAGAGGTGCTGCGGCGCTCAGGTCCCTGACCCCCAGTCGATGGGCCAGTTGGCAGGTGACTACGCTGCGGCGTGGCCATGTCGCGCCGCCGAACTGCGTGACGGGAGGGGAAGCCAACCATGAAAGCTGCAGTGCTCAACGAGATTCCGGGCGAACTCGACATCGAAGACATCTCGGTCGATGCGCCCGCTCCCGACGAGGTCCTCTTGCGGGTGGTGCACGCGGGCCTGTGCCACAGCGACCTGCACTTCATGGATGCCCACTGGCCGTACCAGCTGCCCGCCGTCATGGGTCATGAGAGTGCCGGCGTGGTCGAGGCGGTGGGCGACAACGTGTCCTACGTGAAGCCCGGCGACCACGTCATCAGCTGTCTGTCAGTGTTCTGCGGCCACTGCGAGCGCTGCCTGACCGGTCGGCCGAACATCTGCGCCAATCCCGCTGCTGTCGCTCGGGCTTCGGGCGCCGCACCGCGGCTGGCCAAGCCCGACGGCACCGAGGTGGGCCAGTTCGCCCGTCTCGGCGGGTTCGCGGAGGAGATGCTGATCCACCAGAACGCTGTGGTGAAGATCCGCGACGACATGCCGCTGGACCGTGCGGCGCTCATTGGCTGCGGGGTCACCACCGGACTCGGAGCGGTGTTCAAGACGGCCCGCATCGAGCCCGGTGCCACGGTGGCCGTCTACGGCGCAGGCGGCATCGGCCTGTCGGCTGTGCAGGGCGCACGCATCGCCGGGGCGGGCCGGGTCATCTCGGTGGACGTCGAGAACGACAAGCTCGAGACAGCTCGCCAGGTGGGTGCCACCGACACCGTCAACGCAAGCGAGGTTGACGACCCGGTGGAGGCCATCAAGGAGCTGACCGGCGGCGGCGTGGATTACGCCTTCGAGTGCATCGGGCTGAAGCAGACGTGCGAGCAGGCGTGGTCGTCGTCGCGGCCCGGCGGCACCACGGTCATCGTGGGCATGATGCCGTTCGGCGAGAAGATCGAGATCACCGGCTACGAGGTGTTCATGCTCGAAAAGCGGTTGCAGGGCTCGATGATGGGCTCGAACGCCTTCCGGGTGGACATGCCCCGCTACGTCGACATGTATCTCGACGGCCGCCTGATGCTCGACGAGATGATCTCGGCGCACATGCCGCTGGAGGACATCAACGTCGGCTACGAGCAGATGCGCCAGCGCGTCGGCACTCGCACCGTCATCGACTTCGACTAGCTGGCACTGACCGACAACCAGCAAGGGAGGGGCCATGGAGGTCGACGGCAGAGTTGCGGTGGTGACAGGCGCGGCGAGCGGCATGGGCCGCGCCATGGCCGACACGTTCGCGGCCGCCGGCATGAAGGTGGTGCTGGCTGACATCGAAGATGCGCCGCTGAACGATGCCGCTGCCGAGGTGCGTGCGACCGGCGCTGAGGCCATCGCGGTGCGCACCGACGTGTCGAAGCTGGCGCAGATCGAGGCGCTCGCCGAGGCCGCCGTCGAGCAGTTCGGCGCCGTACACGTGCTGTGCAACAACGCGGGCGTCGGCATTCCCGGGCCGGTGGGGGACATGTCGCTCGAGGACTGGCGTTGGACCCTCGACATCAACCTGTGGGGGCCCATCTACGGCTGCCACGTGTTCCTGCCGATCATCGAAGCGACCGGCGAGGGCCACATCAACTCGACTGCGTCGGTGGCCGGGCTGTACGGCGGCGCGTCGCTGGGTGCGTACAACGTGTCCAAGCATGGTGTCGTGGCGCTGATGGCCACGCTGGAGCGAGATCTGCGGCTGCGGAACTCGCCGGTGCATGCCTCGGTGCTGTGCCCGGGACCGATCAACACCAACATCGTGTACAGCCAGCGCAATCGTGACCCTGAAGATGCCGCGCACCACGTGCGCACCGATCAGGGCGACAAGTTCTGGGACATGCTGAAGGGCTACCTCGCCGAGGGCATGGACCCTGCCGACGTGGGGCCGATGGTGCTCGATGCCGTTCGCACTGATCGTTTCTGGGTGCTGACGCACCCGGAAATGGGCAAGATCGCCCGGTACCAGGCCGATGCGATGCTCGAAGACGGGCACCTCACCCGCTGAGATGCCGCGCAGGCAATAGCAGGTTCGCCAGCCGTCGGCGCGGGGGTCTCCGTGCGCACGCGCTCGGTTCCTGTTGAATTGCCGGGTTGAGCGACACCGCCAGGAACTCCCGCTGATGCGCCGATGAAGCCGGCTGGGCCGATCTCGCGCGCCCCGATGCAGGCACCGGCGGCACGGCCGTCGGTGTTCACCGTCATCCCGCAGGTGCTCGATGCCGCCGATCGGCCTCTCGCCGCATTGATGGCGCCCCCCGTTCCGCGCCCGGCGCCGTCCCCCGCTGCGCCCGTCGACCGTCCAGCCGCTGCCGCCGACGCGCCCCCGTCGGACAGCTACCAATGGAAGCTGCTCGGCGTGATCGGGCTGGCGGTGCTCGGGTTCGGATCGCTGATGACCCTGGTGGGCGTGTCACTCACCCCCATCTCGGAAGATCTCGACACCACGCTGCCCACCGCCGGCTGGGTCGTCACGGGCCTCATGCTGGCTATGGCCGTCTCCACCCCGGCTGGCGGCAAGCTGGCCGACCGCTTCGGGCACCGCCGCATATTCCTCATCGGCATCTTCGGCATGACCGCGACGATGATCGCCAACTACTGGGTGCCTGACATCGGCACCTTCATTGCCGTGCGAGCCATGTTCGGGCTGTGCGGTGGGCTGCTGATGCCATCGGCCATGGCGTTGCTCATGCACGCGTTCGGCCCGGCCGAGCGGGCGCGGGCCATCGGCTGGTTTCAGTTCGCGATGACCGGTGCGCCGACGATCGGCGTGGTGGTCGGCGGGCCGCTGCTGAACGTGTTCGGCTGGCGGGGCATCTTCTTGTTGTTCGGCGTGATCAGCCTCATCGCTTTGGTTCTGGCGTCTGTCGTCGTGAAGCCGATCCCGCGGGGAGCCCGGGTGCCGATCGATGTGCTGGGGGCGCTGCTGCTCGCCGGCGGCACGCTGCTGGTGCTGTGGGCGATCACCCGGGTGCCGATGCTGCTGCGGGCCGGCGATGCGCTGCTGTCTGACCAGACGCTCATGCTGATGCTCGGCGGCGCCTTGGCCTGCTTCGTGCTGTTCGTGCTGTGGGAGCGCCGCGCACCCGCCCCCTTCTTGGATCTGCGGCTGTTCCGGCGAGCCAGCTTCACCCTGCCGCTGCTGTCGGCGCCTGCGAATCAGTTCGCATACATGGGCGGCTTCATGGTGGTGCCCTGGGTGCTGCAGGAGCGGTACGGCTACTCGGTGGGCATCGCCGCGATGCTCATGGTGCCCCGGCCTGGCGCGTTTGCTGTGGCATCGCCGTTGGGCGGCACGCTGGTGACCAGGATCGGTGCCCGGATCCCGATGTTCTTCGGCACCTCCGCGATGGTCGGCTCGATGATCGCCTTCGCTCTGGGCGCCAAGCCCGTGGGCTGGGGCCTTGCGGCGATCATGGTGGGGCTGGTGCTGTCAGGAGTCTCGGCAGGAGTCGGCTCACCTGCCTACCAGGTGCTGGTCGCCAACTCGGTGGAGGACAAGGACCTCGGCATGGCCAACGGCATGAATCAGACGGTCATGTGGATGGGCATCATCCTGGGCATCCAGTCGATGTTGGCTTTCACCGGCGAGGATCCCTCGCTGGGCCGCCTGCGAGCCACATTCCTGTTCGGCGCCGCAGTTGCCGCGATCGGCTACGTAGCGCCGCTGTTCGCCACGCGGCGCGCCACCCGCGCCGGCTAGCGATTCATGCTGTCGTCGACTAGTCCGGTGGGCAGACCGCCGACGCGCTAGAGCGCGGCGAGGAAGTCGAGCAGCTCAGCGTTGAGCTCGTCGGCGGCTTCCTGCTGCACCCAGTGGCCGATGCCGTCGAGGATGACCGACTTGTGCAGGTTGGGCATGGTCTCGCCGAACTTGGCGATGGAGCCGGCGCCCCACACGGTCGGGCCGTCGACCTCGCCGCCGACGAACAGGCTGGGCTGGCCGATGGCGGCCCCGTCGAAGGCAGCCATGTCCTCCCAGTCGCGGTCCACGTTGCGGTAACGGTTCAGGCCGCCGGACATACCGGTGCGCGTGAACTCCGAGGTGTAGTAGCCGAAGTCGGATTCTGACATCCAGTGGGGCCAGCTGCCCGGCTCGGGCCAGATGAAGTTGTCCGAGAGCTTGCCGCCGGGTGCCACGCCGAAGCCGCCGCCGGATGAGTCACCCGACGCCTGACGGGCCCGAACGCCATCGCCCGAAGCGGCGAAGTACATGCCCAGGAGCCAGTGGGGAAGGTCGACCTCCATCTCGGCCTCTGCACGACCGGGCTCCTGGAAGTACTCGATGTAGAACTCCTTGTCGCCGCCCATCATGCGGAAGGCGGCGCTGGGCTTGAAGTCGCTGCGGGCGTTGTAGGGCACGCTGACCAGCGCCAGCGCAGTGAAGATGTCGGGCCGCAGCAGTGCCGAGCTCCAGGCGATGGGTGCGCCCCAGTCGTGCCCCACGATCACGGCAGTCTCTTCGCCGAGAGCCCGCACAACGCCCACGTTGTCGGCGACGTGGCGCACCATCCGGTAGTCGTCGACTGCAGCGGGCGCCGACGAGCGTCCGTAGCCCCGCACATCGATCGCCACAGCCCGATATCCAGCCGCAGCCACCGCGGGGAGCTGGTGCCGCCACGAGTACCACGACTCTGGGAAGCCATGGACGAACAGCACCATCGGCCCCTCGCCCACTTCGGCCACATGGATCCGGGTGCCCAGCGCATCCACGTCGTGATGCTTCACGCCAGAAAGGTCAGGTGTCGTAGTGCCACTGCTCTCACTCATGGCCGACATTCTGGCCTGCAATCCACCCGAGCAGTCAGGCTGCAACTCACGGGTCGGTGGGCAAGGATGTGCGGCATGAGTTTGTTGTCGTTTGCGTTGCCGCCATTGGAGACGATTGAGCTGGAGCCTGATGGGGAGACGCTGCGGGTGTGGCTGAACCGGCCGGAGTCGCGCAATGCGCACAACCAGTTGATGATCCGCGAGGTGGGGGATCTGTTCTCGGCGCTCAACGGGCATACCCAGTACCGGGTGGCGGTGCTGGGCGGGCGCGGGAAATCGTTCTGCGCGGGAGCTGACCGCAAGGAAGGGCCTCCCGCTGCTTCGAATGACCGCGAAGCCCGTTACATCAACCAACTCGGTCGCCGAGCGGCCCGCGCCATCGAGGACTGCGAGGCGGTCACGATCGCCCGGGTGCACGGTCACGCCATTGGGGGCGGGAACTGCTTTGCCACAAGCTGCGACTTCCGGGTCACCACCGCAGACGCACTCTGGTACGTGCCCGAAGTGGAGCTGGGCGTGCCGCTGCCGTGGGGTGCGACACCCCGGCTGATTGCCGAGATGGGCATGTCGCGGGCCCGGCAATTCATCATGACCAGCGAACGCATCGACGGGCGCCAGGCCGCTGAGTGGGGCCTGGCGCACGAGGTGTGCGACGGTGAAGAAGCGCTCGACGCCGCGGTAGAGCGTTGGGTGGCGCGACTGTTGGACTTGCCAGCGCTGTCAGTGCAGATGGCCAAACACCAGCTGCGCGGCTACGCCCAGCTCACCCGGCTCGGCGACCTCTCCGAATTCGACGGCGACGCCTCGGCTAGGTCCATCACCAGCGAAGACGCCCAAGCCCGCTTCGGCACCTTCTGAGCGCGCCCTCGCGACATTCGTTGGCAGTCGCCACGAAGGGCGAGAGTTGCGCGATCTACCGTTTCGGAGAGTCTTGATCTACCGTTTTCGACGGGCTTGATCTACCAATTCCGGTAGCAGTGTCAGACGCCAGACCCGACGGTCGCGACGTCAGCTGCGGGCGTCGATTTTTTCGTAGGCCCGCTTCATGGCTTGATAGCCCTCGACGGCGCGGGGGATGCCGCCGTAGATGGTCATCTGCACCATGATCTCCTCGATCTCGGTGCGGGAGAGGCCGTGGTTGAGACCTGCTGGCACATGGAAGGCCAGCTCGTCGACGCGGCTCAGCACGGTGAGGATCGCGATGACCACGATGCTGCGATCGCGCCGCGAGAGCTCGTCTCGCGACCAGAGGTCGCCGAACGCCCAGTGATACGCGATGCGCCCGACCTCGCCGAGATGCTCGACAAGGCGTCCCATGTCTTCGGACGGATCTGACGACGCGCGGCCTGCGGTGAGCGTCCCACGAACCTCAACGGCACGCCGTTCCCGCTCGTCGTCGTCGAGTTCAGCGGCACCCGAACGCTCGGGCAACCGATCCACCCCGTCGAGCGTGCGGAACCGCTCGTCCACTACCCGGGATGCAGCCATCGCCATCGGGAATCCGGCGTAGGCGGCCACCTGGATCAGAATCTCCTCGATCTCGCTGCGTGACAGCCCGTGGTTCAGCCCGACCTCGGTGTGCAGCGACAGCTCCTCGCCCGAGCCGATGGAGGCCAGCACGGTGATCACGATCAGGCTGCGGTCGCGCCGCGACAGCTGCGGCCGCGACCACACGTCGCCCATCACCACGTCGAAGGCGAAGGTGCCCAGCGCCCCGTGGCGCCTGATCATCCCTCTGCGGACTCGCTCGGGGTCAATCTCGCCGTTGGTGAAGCGTTCGAACACCTCGAGCGCGGCGGCCTGCCGCTCGGCGTGCGTGCGTGATCCAGTCTCTGCCATGTCTCCCCCTCGCAACGCGACTACAGCTCGCCGGGCTCCTTGCCGGGCAGGTAGGTGACCGGCAGCCGTGTCAGGCGGCGCACCCGCGACGGCAGGTCCGCGCCGACCAGTCGTGAGGCTCCTGCCGGCAGGGTCGACAGGATGATGCCGTCGAAGCTGGAACGTGACAGCACCGCCTGGATCGCCCGCAAGGGATCGGGGTCGCCGAGTTCGCCCGTCGCGGCGTACGACGCCGCCGCGATCTTCGCGAGCTGGGCGTCGAGACGCTTCTGGGCCTGCTCCATGCCCAGCGTGTCGGGCCCCAGGTAATCCGCGGCAGGCACATGCTCGGACGGAATGCCCGTGACCGGGTCGGCCGCAAGCATCGAGAGCCGGCGCGCCCGCGCATAGCTCTTCGAATGCGTCATCGGCACCAGCAGGTGGAACTCGCACGGACCGTGGGAGTTCAGCCGGTCGATCTCGGCGACGACCTCGCCAGTGCCCAGAGTCTGGTTGGCCACGATGAGCCAGCGCGTGACCTCCACATCGGGCGCACCCGGCGTCAGGCCAGGCCGCATCCGGTCGACCCGGAACGCCACCCGCAGCTTGATGCGGTAGAGGGCGATCTCGCCTTCCACGATCATCACGTCGCGTTCTTCGACATGCGCCACCGACAGATCGCGGATGGTCTTGGTTGCCTCGGCAACTCCTCGACGCGCCGCGTCCTCCCAAGAAATCCGGCTCGCCGCGACCAGCGTGATGACCTTCTCGACAGCGTTTCGGTTGCGCTGAGGTGATTCGTTCAAGATGCGGACCTGTTCGGTGTGCTGCTCGATCCTGCGAGCGGGAAGCGGTGTGCTCCGGTGGGGCAGACTGTAGGGCACACCGCGTTCGTGCGGCACACTGCGCGGCGCCGGACGCACTGAATCGGCAACGGTGCAGTGCGTCCCGCGAATTCCTCAAGGAGAAACCCAATGAGCAGCGTCTACAACGTGATCGAGCTGATCGGCACCAGCGAGGATTCGTGGGAGAAGGCAACGCAGAACGCGATCACCGAGGCCTCCAAGACCTTGCGGGATCTTCGAGTTGCCGAGGTGATCGAGCAGGACGTGGTGATCGAGGGCGGCGCCATCGCCGCCTTCCGCACCAAGGTCCGGCTGTCGTTCAAGCACGAATCGCCTTGAACAGCTGCCCCCACGCCATCGCGAACTTCCCGCGCCGATACCGGCAAGCGCGCGGGCCCAGTGCGCGGCCAGCAGTTCGATGACCGCGCGCGGCCTCGATGGCATCCGTGTCGTCGAGCTGGGGCAGATGGTGGCGGCTCCGTGGACCGCCAAGCTGCTCGCCGATCTCGGCGCGGACGTCATCAAGGTCGAACCGCCGGAAGGCGATGCTGCACGCCGCCGTGGGCCGTACCGCTCCGATCAGGCTGACCCAGGTGCTCTCGGCGGCCTGTTCGCTGCCATCAACACGAACAAGCGCAGCGTGCTCGCGGACATCTCGCGCGCCGACGGCCGCTCGGTGCTGGGCGACCTGCTCGCAGACGCGGATCTGTTCATCCACGACCTGGCCCCGCGCACCGCAGCGGCACACGACCTGAACGCAGCATCGCTGCGGTCGCAGCACCCGTCGCTGGTGACGACGTCGATCACGCCGTTCGGGCAGACGGGCCCGTATGCGGACTGGAGGGCCACCGAGCTGCAGGTCATTCACGGCGGCGGCTGGGGCTGGCTCACGCCCGGTTGCGTGCACGATCCCGAACTGCCCCCGCTGAAGCCCCACGGCCATCAGGCTGCGTTCCAGTCCGGCTTCGCAGCAGCCTGCGCCTCGCTCGCCGCGGTCGACCGGGCGCAGCGCAGCGGTCACGGCGAGCACATCGACTTCGCCCAGATGTCCTACGTCGTCGGAATGCTGGAAGCGGCATTCATCAGCTGGTCGTACCGGGGCGAGAACCCCAGCCGCCTAGGTGCCCGCATCCTCAACCCGTGGGGGATCTTCCCGACCAGCGACGGGCACATCTTCCTGGTGTGCGTCGAGGCTGACCAGTGGGAGCGGCTGAAGGACTTCATGGGCCGGCCGGAATGGGCCGACATGGACATCTTCGCCACGCTCGAGGGGCGCTTCGAGAACGAGGACCTGCTGCGCATGTGGCTGGGCGAGTGGATCGCCGCCCAGTCGGTGACGGACCTGTTCCATCGGGGCCAGGCGGAGCGGCTGGCGTTCGCGCCGGTGAACACGGTGGCGCAGATGGCAGCCGACGCGCACCTGGCGGCGCGCGATTTCCTGGTCACCTACGAACAGCCGACGCTGGGCGACATCACCGTTCCGGGCCCGCCGTCACGGCTCTCCAACGGGTGGTGGTCCATCCGCCGGCCGGCGCCTGCTCTGGGCGAGCACAACGGGGCGGCGTTCGACGGCGCGGCCGCGCCGGCACCGGAGCAGCCGCCGGCCGCAGCACCGCCAGCGCGCTCGGGGGATCGTCCGCTCGACGGTGTCACGGTGGCGGACTTCACGTGGGTCTGGGCGGGTCCGTACTGCACACTGCACCTGGCGCATCTGGGAGCGACGGTCATCAAGGTCGAATCGGCGGCCCGGCCGGATCTCGGCCGCCGTCTGCCGACGCAGTCGGGCCGCCACGCCCCGACGCTCGACACCAACGGGTACTTCAACCAGTACGGCCAGGGCAAGCAGAGCATCACCGTCGACATGGGCACCGCCGAGGGCCGTGCGCTGGCGAAGCGCCTGGCGCTCGCCTGCGACCTGGTGGTGTCCAACTACGCCACCGGCGTCATGGACGAGTGGGGTCTCGGCTACGAGGCGCTGGCCGCAGAGCGTCCCGATGTGATCGTGGGCGCCATCAGCGGGTACGGCCACCACGGGCCGTACCGGTCGTACATGGGCTATGGACCCACCACCGGGCCGCTGTCGGGCCTCGCATCGATGACCGGCTACCCGGGAGCGGACGCAGACGAGCTCGGTGTGTCGCTCGGCGACCCGGCGGCGGGGATCGCCACGGCGTATGCACTGGTCGCCGCGCTGGCGGCCCGGCGGCGCACCGGCGAGGGCCAGTTCATCGACACGTCCATGTGGGAGGCCACCACGGCATGCACGCCCGAAGGCTGGATGGAATGGGTGCTGAGGGGCACACAGCCCGATCGGATGGGCAACCTCGACCCCCTCTGGTCACCGCACAACCTGTATCGCTGCGCTGGCAATGACGACTGGGTCGCCATCTGCTGCGTCGACGAGTCCGAGTGGGCTGCGCTGGCCGCGATCACCGGCATCGATCCCGCCGACGAGCGGTTCGCCACGGCCGCCGACCGCAAGGCCAACGAAGCCGAGCTCGACAAGCTCATCGGAGCGTGGACCCGTGAGCGTGACCAGTGGGACGTCACTGAGCTGCTGCAGGCTGCCGGGGTGCCCGCGTTCCCATCGCTCAGCTCCCGCTCGCTCGAAGTCAACCCGCACCTCGTGGAGCGCGGGCTGATCGAACGCCTGGATCACCCCGTGGTGGGTCAGATGAGCCACGTCGGCATCCCGTGGCTGCTGACCGACGGCACCAACGGCGTGCGCGCGCCCGCGCCCACGCTGGGCCAGCACACGCACGAGGTGCTCACCGGCGTGCTGGGTCTGAGCCCTGACGAGATCGCCGCCCTCGAAGCAGCAGGCGCCCTGCGTTAGCAGCCGTCGGCGCCTGATTGCCGGTTCTGTTTCGAGTGATCTGAGGGTTTTGAGTGAAATTACTCAATACCTGATAGAGGTACCGCGCCCAGATGTCCGAACCCGATGGGCGAACACGCGTCACAGTGGATAGTGGCGCTATTGAGTAATTTTACTCAATAGAGCCACTCGAACCGATACGCTGTTCGTGTGGCGGGATATCGGCGACCGTTGGTCAGGACAATCGTAGAGCGGCTCCACGAGCCGCCCGAGCGGCTGGTCGCTGTCTTTGGGCCTCGGCAGTCAGGCAAGACAATCGCTGTCCGGCAAGCGCTCGACGAGATTCCACACAGCTGGCGGATGGTCGCAGTGGAACCGGGTGGCGCCGACGAGACATCCGATTCGCCCGAGCCGTTCGACTCGGCCGCAGCTGACGACAGCTACGTGCGGTTGCCATCGGCGCCACGTGACCTTCAATGGCTCGTCGACGTATGGGCCCAATGCCGAAGCCGCGCGCTGTCATCGCCGCAGGGCCATGTGTTGGTTCTGGATGAAGTCCAAGAGCTGCCGGACTGGTCCGCTGCCATCAAGGGTCTATGGGATGCGGACCGCCTGACAGGCTGCCCGCTGCAGGTTGTCATTCTCGGTTCGGCTCCGATTCAGGTACAGACGGGGCTTAACGAGAGCCTGATGGGCCGATTTGAGCCGATTGTGTCCCCCCACTGGTCGTTCACCGAGATGGCCTCGGCATTCGGTGTCAGCCTTGACGAGTACGTGTTCTACGGCGGCTATCCGGGCGCCATGCGGAACCTGCCCGTGCATGAGGACTGGCATCGGTACGTCCGCAGCGGCCTCGTCGAGCCCACCATCGAACGCGATGTCGTGAGGATGACGAGCATCAGAAAACCCGCCCTCATGCGGCGTCTCTTCGAAGTGGGGGCTCGCTACTCGGGGCAGATCCTCTCGTACACGAAGATGGTCGGCCAGTTGCAGGACGCCGGCAACACCACAACGCTCACGGGCTACTTGCAGTTGCTCTCGCAGGTCGGACTGCTGACAGGCCTGGAGAAACACACCAATCGCGCTGTCTCAGCCAGGGCGACGACTCCCAAGCTAAATGTTCTCAACACGGGGCTCATGTCGATGGTCTCGGGATACAGGATTGAAGAAGCCCTTGCTGACCGCAGTTTCTGGGGTCGCTTGGTCGAGAGTGCTGTCGGCGCGCACCTCATCAACACGATGCCATCGAGCGGCGTTGTCAAGTACTGGCGTGATCGGCGAGGCCAATCGACAGTCGAGGTCGACTTCGTGGTGCAGCGAGGGCCAAGTCTGATGGGCATTGAGGTCAAGACCGGTGCCGCCCTCGAGTCGCTACCGGGGCTCGAGGAGTTCAAGCGGCGTTTCGGCGCTCGAACTCTTGTTGTCGGCGAGGGCGGCGTCCCTCTCGATGAGTTCTTGTCCGTGCCGGCGACTGAATGGGTCGAAGAAGCATGAGCGAGACCTATGTCGGCCGCACGTGCACCCGCCTCGTCGCGGACGAATCGGACAATAGGCAGGAAGTGGAAGCCGCCCCGCTCAGTTCATTTAGGTCAGAGCATGCTTACGTCCTGCTCGGCGACGCCGGCTCCGGCAAGTCGACAGAGTTTCGGCAGGAGTGTGCAGGTCTCGGCGAAGCGGCCGTGCTGCGCAGTGCGCGCGACTTCGTGACGCTGGATATCGCGGCCGAGTGGCGCGACAAGACGCTGTTCATCGACGGTCTCGACGAGATCCGTGTAGGCACCACCGACGGGCGCCCGGCGCTTGACGAGATCCGAAAGCGCCTAGAACGACTCGGCTGGCCGAGTTATCGCATTTCGTGCCGCGAAGCCGATTGGCTCGGCACCAACGATCGCCACCGCCTTGAGAGCGCAACCCCCGGCGAGACTCTGGTCGTACTGCGGCTTGATTCCCTCGGCGATGAGTCCATCAATGAGCTCTTGGCAGCTCATCTCGACGCTGCGACCATTCCCGGCTTCTTGGCAGAAGTTGAACAGCGTGGCCTTAGCGGCATGCTCGACAATCCGCTGACGTTGGAGATACTCGCCGCCTCGATCGCCCAAGGAGGCGGAGACTGGCCCACCAGCCGAACGGAGGCATTCGAAGTCGCCTGCAAGCGCATGGCGCAAGAGCACAACGACGAGCACCTCGCCGCATCGCATGGCACGCCGCCGATTGAGACGTTGCTGAACGTTGCCGGGGAATTGGCCGCCCTCCAGTTGCTCTCGGGAGTCGACGGCTTCTCCCTCGGCCCAGTCGAAGACCGCTCGTCGTATGTCTCATTGGGCAGCCTCCTGCCCTCGGCCCTCGAACCCCGCAATGAGGGCTCGCGCCACCGTCGGCTCGCACTAGGAACGAAGCTGTTCTGGGCACCACCTAGCGCCGACTCTTTGGCGCACTGGCCAAGGCTCGCCCCGCGACACCGGCAATTCGCAGAATTCCTGGGCGGCCGCTACTTGGCACATCTCGTGAACGCCGGTCTGCCCGCTCGACGAGTCGTCGCTCTCATGGTCAGCCCTCATGACGGCAGAATCGTGGCATCGCTACGCGGTTTGTCGGCTTGGTTCGCAGCGCACAGTCGCGAAGCACTCGACCAACTCATCGATGCCGACCCAGTGGGCATCGGCCTGTATGGCGACATCGATTGGCTGGACAGCGAACAGAAGCGGCGGCTCCTGCGGGCGCTGGCCGAATACGCCGCAGAGGGACCACTGCTGGGCCACGAATGGCGCGACGACCGGGGCGTCAGCTATCGCGACTCGACCGCATGGGCATTTCGTTCACTCCTCAACGCTGAGACTGCCGGAATCGTGGCTGATCTGCTCAGGGGACAAGCAGACGAGGCTGCGAGCGAGCGAGTCGCAGACTTTCTGCTGCGAGTGCTTCAAGAAGCTGAGGGCGCGGCATTGGAGGCTGCCGCGCCGCTTGCTGACAAGGCCCTAGCGATCGCCCGCGAATCCGACAGGTCTGCCAACGTGCGACGTTCTGCGCTGGAGGCATTCGTACACCTTGAATCCGAGCGCGAAGCGCGTGACGACGCAGTGGCGGCACTGCTCACCGATATCGCGGAACGTCGACTCGCCGATCCCGACGACGACCTAGCAGGACTGGCCTTGCGCGAGCTGTATCCGTATCGGGTGACTCCTGGTGAGGTCTGGTCGTACTTGAGGGTTGGCACTCGCGAGAACTACTTCGGTGCCTTCGCTTCATTCTGGAGTCGGTCTATCGTCACGCAGTCATCTGCTCAAGATGCGGCGGAGGCACTCGATGCGCTCTGGGCCGAGATGCCACATCAGAGTCTCCGTGACGGCATCAATGAGGTACTTCATCGGCGGGCGCAGGACATGATGCCCGTCGAACTGCTCGGGAAGGCGCTGGACGGACTTGGCGACGAGGTTGCAACGGAGCGTCTCTTCGGCTGGCTAGCGGCGGCAGCGACCTGCGGTCGTGACATTCACCCCGCTGCAAGGCAGGGCATGTACGCCGCCATTGCAGAGGCCGAGCAAGAGCTGAGCCCGCCGGCGATGGATCAGTTGGCTGGTACAAGGACCGCGGGGGAGTCGGCAGTCGAGGAGTTCATCGATCCGGCTCGACAAGTGCGCGATTGGCTTGAGCAACGTCCCGATAAACAGCGTCAGCTGTACATGGAGTGGCTTCGGTTACGCAGTGATGGTGGCCCCTTCGGTCCCCGTGTGTGGAGCCTGGGGAGTCCCTTGTTCTTCAGCGCACTGCCAAGCGATCTCTACAGATGGTGTCTCGAGCAGGCGCTCGCCCTCGAAGGGAGCGAGCCGGACCTCGCCCGGGACATATTGGCGCATGTCGTCAGACAGAGGCTCCACGATCCCGCCGTCAATGAGAGCTTGACCCTTGACGATGTGAGCGAGGCCACGAAGAACAGCCCATTGTTGAGCGTCGAATTCGAAGCGTTGCTGGCACCTTCGCCGCTGGAGTCGGAGCACGTCGCTCGCAATGCCGAGACTCGTGAGGTCCATCGCGAGCGCGACCGGACTGACTGCGAGTTACGTCAGCAATGGGCAGATCATGTCCGTAACAACTTGCAGGCTCTACGGGACGGATCGTTTCCCTTGCATGACTTGCACAGTCTCGCTCACGTCTACTTCGGACATCGGTATGGCAGCGACCAGAGCGCCAGCGGCGAGGAACGCCTTACTGAGTTTCTGCAGGGGGAGAGCAAGCTCGCTGCTGCGGTCTCTGAGGCACTCGCCGCTGCGGCATTTCGTGCCGAGCTCCCGAGTGTCGAAGAGACCATCGCGCTACACGCAGAGTCGAAGCATGCCTGGGCTGCGTGGCCCTTGTTCGCAGGACTCGGTCTCGTCGAACGCGACGAACCTGAGCATCTGCAGAGCCTCGACGATGAGCGCAAACGGCGTGTACTCGCAACCTACTTCTGCGTGCCGCACTCGCTGGATCGGGCAATGTTGTGGCTTGAGAGCTGGCTGGCCGCAGACCCTGAGCTTGTCGCTGAGGTCCTCATCCGGTGCGTGATCGGCGCAATTCGTGCGGGCGTCGATACGAGCTATGCACTCAACGTCTTGCCAGTGCTGGGATTCGATGGACAGACCAAGCTTCAAATCCGGCGGCGGCTGCTGAAGTCCTTTCCTACGGCTGCACCGCAGCGTCAACTGCATCTGCTGGACTCACTGCTCTTCGATGTGATCGGCGCGTCTCATGTAGACGGCGTTCGAACCGTCATCGACTCAAAGCTGGCCGCCAAGAGCCTCACAGTCGCTCAGCGCGCACGATGGCTTGCTACGGCGGTCTTCTTGTTCGAAGGCCCCTACGTGGATGCGCTCGCCGAATTCGCCGCCCAGCATCCCGCTGGTGTTCACGGCCTTGCGGCCTTCATTCACCAAGATCCCCAGTTGGGGCCTCGTTGGCGAGGAGCTACCCATTTCGCCGTGCGGCTCCAGCCAGCAACGCTCGCGATGCTCACCGGTGTGCTGGGGCCTGCCTTTCCTCCCCTCGAATCAAGCGGCAGTCATTCGGTCGCTGTCAACGCCGCCGACTGGGTGTCCAGCTTCATCGATCGGTTGTCCCAGTCGCCTATAGCTGAAGCCACCGAGGTGCTGTCGCACCTTGAGCAGATGCCGGAGATGTCGGCGTGGCGGGACCCTCTGCGGTACGCACGGGAAGCGCAGGCTGTCGTTCGTCGCCACGCCGAGTACCGGGCACCCGACGTGATCGAAGTTCAGCGCACGCTAAGCGGAGGCACACCGGCAAACGCCGCTGATCTGGCTGCGCTGTTGCTGGATCGACTCGACGACATCGGCCGTTATGTACAGGGGGATGCAAGTAATCCCTGGGGCCACTTCTGGAATGTGGACGCACACGGTCGCCCAACTGGTCCCAGGCCCGAGAACGCTTGTCGAGACTCGCTGTTGACACTCCTAGAGAAGCACCCACGGGTGTACGGAGTCGACATTGAGCCCGAAGCCAGATTCGCCGCCGGCAAGCGTGCAGACATCCGTGCGAGCTGTCCTGGCTTCAACGTTCCGATCGAGCTCAAGCGCGAGTCTCACAGCAACCTCTGGCACGCGATGCGCGGCCAGCTCATGGGCCAGTACACGACTGACCCGGCCACCGATGGCTTCGGCATCTACTTGGTGCTGTGGTTCGGTGGCGAGAAAATGCCGACGCCGCCGTCGGGGCAGCGACCACGAAGCCCTGAGGAGCTACGGAGCATGCTCGAGGCGGACCTCAGCATCGACGAAGCCCGCAAGATCTCGGTCCGTGTCATCGACGTCACGAAGCCGGGCAGCTGAGGGGAGGGCTGCTCGGTTTAGGCGTCGATCGGCCTGCTCAACGCCGACATTTCTTGGCCACGCCTATACCTCTGGGGGCGATCACGCAGGCGAGGAACCGATGTACGCATTCATTCGCCGGGCACACTTCCGCCTCCTATGCTGCTCATACTTCGCAGCGACCTGATTGTCTTGGTGATAGACGAGTAATGCGATGCCACGCCGACCGTGCCAAGGATCGGGTCGACTTCAGAACCATGGGACAGAATCGATGAGCAAAGACGGCGACGACGGATGGACGGCGAGGCGCAAGGCCATCTACCAAGAGCGCGAAGCGAAGAGGAAGGCCAAGTATCAAGCCCGCAAGTCTGAACTCGAAGCTCGACGAGCCGAGCTTCGAGCGCGCAAGGCAGGCCCGGCTCCAGCTGCCGGAGACAATGCTCCCAGTGAGTCCGAGATTCGTGACCGTCTCCGAGAGCTTGGCGTCAGCAGCAAGACGATGGTCCGCAAGGAAATCGGCCATCTGCGTGAAGTGCTTGAAGAAGAGGAAACGGTCGAAGGGGCTGTTGTCGGTGTCATGGATGGCAACACTTGGCTGGTGGTCTGCACCGACCGTCGGGTCATCTTTCTCGACAAGGGGCTCATATACGGCCTTCGGCAGAATGAGATTCCACTAGACGCCATCAGCCAGGTGAGCCACAAGACCGGCATGCTGCTCGGTTCGGTCGAAGTGGTCGGGGCGGGCCTGTCGGGAATGCTCATCAAGAACATCGATAAGCACGAAGTCGTGGGCTTCGCCCGCTCACTACAGGCCGCGCGCCGGAAACACAGCAGTTGATTCAGTCCATTCGGAGCACATCGCCCGGTCGGCATCACGGGTACTCGGCCGATGGACAAGACGAATCGAGCGTTCAGTGGTCCCTCACCGAAGCAGCAGCTTCCGCTGGCGCTGTGAACGGAAGAGCAAGTGGAGCATGGCGAAGGGAGTTGACTCCAGCGCCGCGCTAGCTACTTGGGCCAGTCGGTGAGGGTGACGAGGTCGAACATGGCTCCGGCGGGGTCGGACACGGTTGCGGCGCGGCCCGGTCCGAAGTCGAACGGCGGCATGATCACGTTGCCGCCGTGAGCGGTCGCCGTGCTGCAGGCGGCGTCGACGTCGGCCACTCCGAAGCTCACCCGCCAGTGGGGCGGCACACCCGCAGGCAGCGGCGCCATTGAGGTGCTGGCGACCGGCACCCCGTCCAGTGTGAATACCACGGGCCCGTCGGGTGCTTCGGCCATCGTGCCGGCTTCCCAGCCGAACAGCTCGCAGTAGAAGGCCGCTGCAGCGTCGTCGTCGTGCGTGGCGACTTCTGCCCAGGTGAATGCACCCGGTGCGTTGACGATGCCCGCACCGATGGCGGTGATCGGCGTCCACGTGCAGAACACGGCGCCGGTGGGGTCAGCGGCGATGACCATCCGGCCTGCGGCGTCGGGACCCGGCTCGGGCACGTCAATGGCGGGCCGCATGACGGCTCCTCCGCACGCCGCAACCCGACACGCGAACTCGTCTGCATCGTCCACCGTGACGTACACGTTCCAGCACGGCGGGACGCCCTCAGAGAGCATCTCTGGCGGCAGGTCGAACACGCCAGCGGCTGGGTGACCGTCGACGACGGCCATGACGTAGTTGATCTCGCCGGTGGGGTCGCGCTCGTATTCCCAGCCCAGCACAGCCGCATAGAAGTCGAGCGCGCCCTGCACGTCGGTGGTCGCCAAGTCCACCCACGAGGGCGTTCCGGGTGCGTGGCTGTCTCGGACTGGCATGCCGGTGCTGCTCCTGGTGCTCGGCGAGAAGGCTTGTCTAGTCCGACGGTGCGAGCGTGCGGCGCAGCACGCTGGCAGTGAGCTGCTGGGCTTCGTGCGCCTGAGCCAGGAATCGGGTCATGCCGAAGAACCCGTGAAACTGGCCCGGATACTCGATGAGCGTGGTGGGCACCTTGGCGCCGGCGAGCTTCTGTGCGTACTCGACGCCTTCGTCGCGCAGGGGATCGTGGCCGGCCACGATGACGAGAGCCGGCGCAGCCCCAGCCGGATCGTCGACCGCGAGCGGGGCGGCATACGGGTTGCTGCGCTCGGCTGGGGGGCAATAGTGATCGTCGAACCAGGCCATCGTGGAACGGGTCAGCAGGTAGCCCTCGGCGTTGGCGATCATCGAATGGGTGTCGCGGTCGAAATCGGTGACCGGGTAGATGAGCAGTTGCAGGGCCGGCTGGCCGCACGCATCGCCGTTCGCCGCACCGTCGCGGCACATGAGCGCCACGGCGGCAGCCAGGTTGCCGCCGGCGCTGTCGCCGCCGATCGCCACCCGGGCCGGGTCGATGCCCAGCTCGGCGGCGTTGTCCATCGCCCACTGGGTGGCAGCACAGCAGTCATCCGGCGCAGCCGGGAAGGGGTACTCGGGAGCGAGCCGGTAGTCAACCGACACGGTCACGATGCCGGCCAGCATCGTGAGCGCCCGGCAGGTGCGGTCGTGGGTCTCGATGCTGCCCACGACCCAGCCGCCGCCGTGGAAGTACACGAGGCAGCCGAGCGTCCCGTCGGCCGCAGCGGTGGCGGCGCCGTCACCGGGTCGGTAGATCCGCACAGCGATGTCGTTGCCGTCAGGGCCGCTGATGGTGCGGTCTTCCGTGCTGGCCACGTCGACCAGCTCTCCGGCGGGCGGCATCTCTTCGAAACCCTGGCGAGCGCGTTCGTGGCCGACCTGTTCGAACGTCGGTCGGCCCAGGGCGTTGAGTTGGTCGATGACGGCTGATGCTTCGGCTTCGAGAGTCACGGCGGGCAGCATATGTGCGCCGCGCGCGGCGGTGCAGCGGTCGGGAAGCGCTGGTCTGCGGGTGCGCTGTGTTCGGCTGCCGTACGCTGAGACGGGCAATCCCGCCGAGGGCGGCGGTTGTGACATGGGGGCACGACGTGGGTGATCTGCTGATTTCAGGCGGGACGTTGATCGACGGCACGGGAGCGGAGCCGCGGCGAGCCGACGTGCTCGTCTCCGATGGCATCATCGCCGAGATCGGCGACACGCCAACGGCGCTGGCGGGCAGGAAGGCCGATCGCACGGTCGACGCCGAAGGCCACGTCGTGACGCCCGGCTTCATCGACGTGCACACTCACATGGACGCCCAGATCGCCTGGGATCCCATGGGCGAGAGCTCGTGCTTCCACGGCGTGACCACTGCGGTGATGGGCAACTGCGGTTTCACGCTGGCACCGGCCCGCCCCGACGCCCGTCACCTCGTCGTCCGCAACCTCGAGCGAGCCGAGGACATTTCGGCCGATGCCATGGCGGCGGGCATCGAGTGGACGTGGGAGACCTTCCCCGAGTACCTCGACTTCGTGGAGGCCACTCCCAAGGGCATCAACTACGCCGGCTACCTGGGGCATTCGGCACTGCGCACCTGGGCGATGGGAGAAGCCGCCTTCGACCGCGGCGCCAACACCGACGAGCTGGCGCTGATGCTCCAGCAGCTACGCGACTCGCTGCATGCCGGCGCCGTCGGCTTCACGACTTCCATCTCCTACAACCACGAGACCGCCGACGACCGCCCAGTGGCATCACGCTTGGCCGAGTGGTCAGAGATCGATGCGCTGGTCAGTGAGATGGGCAGGATGGGCGCCGGCATCTTCGAGCTGGCCCACCACGGCGATCTGCGCTCTCGCGACGCCGAGCGCAACGACGCCTATGTGGCCAAGATCGTCGAGCTGGGGGCCCGCACCCGCGTCCCGATCACCTACGGCATGCTGGCCCCCTCCAGCGAGGACCATCACTGGAAGCCGGTGCTCAAGCTGCTCGACGGCATCAACGCAGCGGGTGGTGTCTCGTGGGGACAGGCTCACTCGCGTTGCCTGGGCACCCTGCTGTCGTTCAAGACCTCGCTGCCGTTCGATGCGTTGCCGCTGTGGCGTGAGATACGGGCGGACTCGCGGGGTGAGCAATGGGCTGCGCTGCGAGACCCCGAGATTCGGCGACGCCTCATCGACGAGGCCGAGAACGGCGACTACGGCAGAGCGCTCGGTCCGGAGGCCCGCAAGCCGGTCTGGGAGCACATCTACCCGCTGACACGGCCGCTGCCGCCGTTCCGCACGATGGACGTGATCGCAGCCGAGCGCGGCACGACGCCGATGGAGGCATTCGTGGACCTGGCCGTGGACAGCGACTTGGAGATGTTCTTTGTCCAGGCCCTCGCCAACCAAGACCAAGACCTGGTGCTGCAACTGCTGCAGCACCCCCGTGCCATCCCCACCTTCTCCGACAGCGGGGCGCACGTCACCCAGATCATGGACTCATCGCTGCAGACCCACCTGCTGGGCCATTGGGTGCGCGACCGCCAGGAGTTCACGCTGGAAGACGCGGTGCATCGCATCACCCAGCTTCCCGCACAGGCATGGGGCTTCAACGACCGGGGCGTGCTGGCGGTCGGCAAGGCAGCCGATGTGAACGTGTTCGACCCCGAGACGGTGTCACCGGACATGCCCAAGCTGGTGCACGACCTGCCCGCAGGGGCGCCCCGGCTGCGCCAGACCGCCACCGGCTTCGCCGCCACCATCGTCAACGGCGAAGTGATCACCGAGCACGGCAAGGTGACCGGTGCTGTGCCGGGCCAGCTGCTGCGCGGCCCGCTCTCCCGCTAGCAGGCTGTTGAAATTCGGTGGTTTGGGCGGGTTTGGGTGCTGGTTCGGGTTTGTGTGAGGGTTGGGGTGGTGGTGTTGGCTGGCGGTGCGGGGCGACGTTGGCCCTGTCGGGCCGGTCGGGGTGTCTGCTCAGGTGGTGTCGGTGTCGAGTGTGGCTATGCGGACGAGGTTGTAGGTGGCGGCGCCGATGAGGAACCAGGCCCGGTTGCGGGCTTGTCCTTTGTGTCGCAGCTTGTGTCCTCCGGCGATGGTCTTGATCCATCCGAAGGGCTCCTCGACGCGTTTTCGGACCCGTTGAGAGATCGTGTAGCCGTCGTGGCGGGTGGTGCGCCGGTCGATGGCGGAGCGCCGCCTGGTGGTGTTCTGGGCGACGTGGGGCGTGAACCCGGCCTTGCGGGCGTCGGCCACGAATCCCTTGGTGTCGTAGTTCTTGTCGCCGCCGACGGTGCGCCGCCGCCGCCGTCGGGGGGCTCGTCGCAGCATCGCGGCGGCGGTGTCGCGCTCGGCGTAGCCGTCTGCTTGGGTGAGCTCGGCGTCGACGATGAGGCCGTTGCGGTTCTCGACCATCAGGTGCCCCATGAAAGCGAGCATCGCCGGGGCCCCTTTCGACTTGCGATACAGGCGAGCCTCGGGATCGGTCGTGGACTGGTGGGTGTCGTTGCGGCGGCGGGCGCCCCGGAAGTCCTCCTCGGCGTTGCGGCCCTTGCCCGGCTCGCCGCCGCCGGGCGCGGCTTTGGGCTTGAAGCTCTTGTGCGACGCCCACGCCTCCAGCAAGGTGCCGTCCACGCTGAAATGATCGCTCGAGCAATACCGGCGCAGCTGAGCCCGCCGAACCACAGCAGCGAAGAACCGATCCGCTATCTCATGATCCAACAGCCGCTCGCGGTTCTTCGAGAACGTCGACGCGTCAAAAGAGCGCTCGTCGATGCGCAACCCCAAGAACCACTTGAACAACATGTCGTAGCTCAAACGCTCGCAGAACGCCCGCTCCGAGCGCACCGAGTACAACGCCATCAACACCGACGCCTTCAACAACACCTCAGGCGGCACGCTGGGCCGGCCCCGATCCGCATACATCGCCCCCAGCTCACCGTCGAGCTCTTCAAGCACCCCCTCCACCAACGCCCTGATCCGCCGTATCGGATGATCCGCGCTGATCAGATCCTCAGTCGACAACGTCGACAGCATCGCCATCTGGGCATCAACAGTTCCACGCATCCCCACAGTGTCCCGCGCCCACCCAACCAACGCGAGCACCAAACACCGACTATTTCAGCACCCTGCTAGACGGACAGTCCGGCCTCAGCCGCCTGCGTCCAGGCTCTCGCGCTTGTCCTGCCTGCCAGACGGCGAGTTCATCGTGAGGTAATGCAACAGCGAGACGTGTAGCTTCATACGGACCACATTCCGCATTGACACGATGAGACCAGGGGGATGCTGTGGCGACCAAGGCTGGAGAGCGTCTGGACTTCGACGGTGGTGTACAGGTCATCGTCACCAAGGGCGGCGACGCTGATATTTCCGCTGCGTCCGGCGGCGAGGGCCTGAAGGTAGGCAAGCGCTACCAGGACGAGGATTCCGGCATCGAGGTGCTCGTCACCAAGCCGGGTGCGGTGACCTTGCAGTGCGACGGCAAGGACATGGCCCTGCAGGAGCCGAAGAAGACCAAGTCGGCCGATTAGGCCGATCAAGCCAGCACGTGGCCGACTGAGGCCGATCAGCCGGCACGGGGCCGACTGAGGCCGATCAGCCGGCACGGGGCCGACTGAGGCCGATCAGCCGGCACGGGGCCGACTGAGACCTCGTTGAGCCATCGGCGCCGGCCACCCAAGGGGGTGGTGGCACCCTGAACCGCATCGAGCATCTTCTCAGCGGCGGCGAGATGGATCGCGCTGCCGCGCGTGCGCTGGTCGAGCTGTGCGTGGACGTGCGGGAGGCACGCGAACCGGCCGTGGTGGTGCTGCGCAATGCACCTGGCACCGACTTCTGCTCGGGCGTCAGCTTCGATCCGCTTGCACTCCAGCCTGATCCGGCGTCTGCGCTGGCAACGGTGCGAGGTCCGGTCATCTGCGCCGTCAGCGGCGAGTGCTCAGGCCCGGGACTCGAGATCGCGCTCGCCTGCGATGTCCGTCTGTGCGATGCGAGTGCTCGCTTCGCCATGCGAGATGCGCTGGAAGGGCGACTGCCGGCATGGGGCGGCACCCAACGCCTGCCACGTGTTGTCGGCAGCTCACGAGCGAATGCCATGCTGCTGTTGGGAGCGGAGGCTGATGCCGCCACGGCGCTTGAGTGGGGACTCACCCACGCCGTCGAGGCAGACCTGGACGACGCCATCGACCGCTGGCTGGACGACTTGTCCGCAGCGGGCCCGCTGGCGCTGGAGTTCGCCAAGGAGGCGGTCCACCGGGGCTCAGAACTGCCGCTCGCTGACGGTTTGCGCCTGGAAGGCGACCTCAACCACCAGCTCGCCGCCACCGACGACCGCGCCGAGGGTCTCGCCGCCTTCTTCGACAAGCGGCCGCCCGACTTCGCAGGGCGTTAGCCATGCGAAGCATCAGACTCAGTGCAGGGCGTTAGCCATGCGAAGCATCAGACTCAGTGCAGGGCGTTAGCCATGCGAAGCATCAGACTCAGTGCAGGGCGTTAGCCATGCGAAGCATCAGACTCAGTGCAGGGCGTTAGCCATGCGAAGCATCAGACTCAGCGCAGGTAGATGAGCGACTGGCTGCCGCCGGGTCTGTTCGGCTACGGCGCCGAGCTGGCTGCCGAGGTCGATCGGCGGCTGGGTGCCGGTGTGGTCGGCGACGCCGGGTGTTGGATCGACATGCCTCGGCGTCTCGGAACCACCGACGTGCCGACCGAGCCAGTCCGCTGGGGCACCGGTGTGCTGTGCGTGGATCTCGGGCCTGACGACGGCGAGACGTGGGAACGCTTCACCGGGGTGCATCGCAGCGAGTCCGATCCGGAAGCGGTCGCTGTCGCAGCACAAGAGTGGCGCTTGCCGATCACGCCGTATCGCCGGTTGCCGGAGGCGGCTGTCGAGACGGCCACGCCGGCACCGAGCAGCGAGTCAATGAGCCCGGCATCTCTTGGCAGCAAGGGCCTACGCGGCAAGCAGATCGTCGACCTGACGTCCATGTGGGCTGGCCCGCTGTGTACGGAGTTGCTGGGTCGTGCCCGCGCCGAGGTCAACAAGGTCACCTCAGCGGCACGGCCGGACGGCCTGTCGGGCACGGCGATGTACGCAGAGTTGAACGCGCACAAGACCGTCATCGACATCGATCCGCGGTTCACCGCAGGCCGCAGTGATCTCGACGAGCTGCTGGCGTCAGCAGACCTGCTCGTCACGTCGCTCTCGCCGCGGGCCTTGGCCAATCTCGAACTGCTGCCCGAGCAGCTCTGCGCCCGCTACCCGTGGCTGCGCACGCTGGCGATCACCGCCTTCGAGCTGGATTCGCCTGAGCGCGACTGGATCGCGTATGGCACCGGCGTGCACGCCGCCTCGGGCCTGGGTTGGCTGAGCGACGAACCGCAGGCACCGGCGTACTCCTATCCCGATCCGCTCGCTGGACTGCAGGCGGCACGGGCCGCGGCGGACCAGCTTGCGGGCGTCGGGCCCCAGCACACACGTGTGTCGCTCGCGGGAGCAGTGGCGCAGCTGGCCGGCTGGGCAACCTGCAACAGCGCTGCGACGCCTGGTCCCAGCTCCGACGGTGGCCGGCATGGCTGAGCGGGTCCGGCTGGTCTTCGGTCACGACGGCGTTGCGACGATCACGCTGTGCCACCCGCCGCTGAACATCTACGACCTCGAGATGCGCGACGGTCTTATCGAGGCGATCACGGCTGTGCGCGACGTGCCCGATGTGCGGTGCGTGGTGCTCGCCGCTGACGGCAAGCACTTCAGCGCCGGCGCCGACCTGTCCGAGTTCGGCACCGCCGAGTCGATCTTCGATGCTCGGCGGATTCGCTGGGACCGCGATCCGTGGCTCCCGCTGGTGAACCTGCCGGTGCCCACCCTGTGCGCTTTGCATGGCTACGCGCTGGGCTCAGGCCTCGAGATGGCGTTGCTGTGCGATGTACGCATTGCCAGTTCGGACACCGTAATGGGGCTGCCGGAGACCAAACTCGGAATGCTTCCGGCCGCCGGCGGAACGCAGAGTCTCACCGCGGCCATCGGACCCGTGGCGGCCCTGCCGCTGGTTCTCAGCGGCCGCAACATCTATGCAGCCGAGGCCCGCCGGCTCGGCATCGTCGCCGAAGTTGTGCCGACCGACGATCTCGTCAGCCGCACGGCAGAGCTGGCCGGTCAGCTCGCCCGGATCGATCAGCCGGTGGCGCAGGCGCTGCGTCGCTGCCAGCGCGCAGCGAACGACCTGCCGCTCAGCGACGGCCTCGCCGTCGAGCGCCGCTGGGCCCGCCTTGTCGCTGTCGCGACAGACGGTTGAGCCTCGAATGCCTCTGCGGCCGAAGGGCTCAGCGGGAGACGACGCAGAACTCTGAGCCCTCGGGGTCGGCCATGACCGTGGCCCGGAAGCCCAGGTGACCAGCGGTCTCCTCGGCAGCGGGCACCAGCACGGTCGCGCCGAGCGTGACCAGCCGTGCGACCTCGGTGTCCATGTCGCGGGTGAACAGATCGAGATGGGCGCGCAGCTTCGCCGTCTTGGCCTCGGGCACTCGCTGGATGGTCAGGTGGTTCAGCATGCGGCCGCCGCCCGCTTCGGACAGCGTGATGTACGGGCGACCGTTGCCGACCCGCGTGCTGAACCCGATGGCCGCCTGCCAGAAATCGGCAATGCGCTCCGGGTCGGCGCAGTCGATCGTCACGCCCACGGCCCGCAACTGCGGGCTGTCCGCGCTGCCGTCCGGCGTCTCCTCTGCCGTCTCGCTCATGGCCGCGGACGCTACTGCACCCGTTCGGTTCCCTCCGCAGCGGGCTTGGCAGGATCGCAGACGAAGCGGATCGGCGGGATCTCGATGTCCTCCAGCGACACCGAGCAGCTCACGACCCAGTACGGATCCAGCAGCGGCTGCCCCCAGGCGGCTGCGTCGAATGCGTCGATGCGAGCGGCCAGCCGCTCGACGCGCGATGGCTCGTGATGCGTCTCGACCTGGACGAGCCGGAGTCCCATCGGCGTGTGCGCCAGGTTCATCGAACCGACGTGCTGGAGATCGCCCACCGACAGCGGGTCCGGGTCGAGGGCGCTCAGCTCGAGCATCGTCCCTGTGCCGGCTGGAGCCGCTGCGCCGTTGCCGGCCGACGCGACGGTCATATCGACGCCATCGTCCTGACGGCCGCCGAGCGCCGTGACGTTCAGGTCGACCTCGTCATAGTGGCGGCGCAACGTCACCTGCGCGTGCTGTGCCGGAAAGCCCAGCTCGCTGCGCAGACCTGCCGTTGCGGCCTCCGTTGATGCCGCCGCTCCTGCGCAGAACGTGCGGGCTCGAGCCCCGCTGCGACAGACGATCCTGACGAAGGCCGCAGCGAATGGACCCCACGACGATTCGGTGACATCCCACGCAAGCAGCGACATGGCAGGCGGCACGATGGGGTGCAGTCCTGGCGGCAGCACTGCTTCACGCGCCGGGCGACGCAGCTCGGCGACCAGTGACAGGCCCGTCACCCCGCCGAGGCGCACCGACTCTGTGCCGAATGCAGAGATCTCGGGCGCGCCAGCGGCCAGTTCGTCTACCGATGCCGTTCCCGAGATCATCGGCCGGTCCCCGCCGGCTCGGCGTCGACATCGGGCACGGTGGTGGGTGCCTGCACTCGCTCGGCCCGCTCGGCGGGTGACTGGAACTGCGGGATCACCTCGGTCGCGAACAGCCGCAGGCTGTCGAGCACCTGCTGCTGGGGGATCATCTCCATGGCGTTGAGCAGGAAGTTGATGCCGGTCACGCCCACGTCCTCCCACTTGCGGATGGTCCGCACGAGGTGGTCGGGGTCGCCGATGCCGACGCCCTCGGGCAAGCCCTTGGCCGCGCTCGGGTCATCGGCAGGCGCGCTGCCATTCGGGGTCCCGCGGCTGCGCAGTGCGGCACCCGCGTTGCCGAGCGTCTGGTACGCCCGTGTCGGGTACGCCTCACGGGTGAAGTACAGGTGGGCGTTCGACATGCTGAACGCCCCCACCATCGACAAACCCAGCGCTGCCGCCTGGCGGTAGTCCTCGTGGCAGTACAGGAAGTTCAGCGTGTGGACCTGGTCGTTCACGAAGCTGCCCACCGGATCGCAGTCGGCCACCCGGCGGTAGTACTCGGCGGTGCGCCGTTCCTGCTCGGCGAACGGGGCCGCGCTCACCCCTAGGCACCCCAACCCTCGCTCTGCAGCGTCCAGTTCGGTGCCCGGCGTGGTCACGGTTACCCACATCGGCGGGTGCGGTTCCTGGAACGGCTTGGGGATGACATTTCGAGCTGGCATTTCAAATCTGGCGCCCTCCCAACCGAAGTCGTCTTCGGTCCACATCTGCGGGATCACCCGCACGAACTCGTCCCACGTCTTCTTCGTGTCGTCGGGGTCGGCGCAGAACCCGCCCAGCTCGGTCCACGTGCTCGACCTTGCGGTGCCCAGCTCGAGCCGTCCGTTCGAGATGATGTCCAGCGCTGCCGCTCGCTCGGCCACCCGGATGGGGTTGTTCATCTCGGGCACGCACACCACGGCACCGTGGCCCACCCGGATGCGCCGGGTTTGCGCGGCCACCGCCGTCAAAAACACCTCGGGCGCGGGGCAGTGCGAGTACTCCTCCAGGAAGTGGTGCTCCACCGCCCACACATGATCGAAGCCCACCTCGTCGGCCACGCGGCACTGCTCCAGCGCGTTGTGGTAGGTCAGCCACTCGTTGACCCGGCTGAAGGGCCGCGGCACCGACAGCTCGTAGAAGATCCCGAACTTCATTGCGCTGTTCTAGCCCAGTGTCGGCTCGGCGACTCGTGAGGCGTCAAGGAACGGGAATTCAGTCGACGTTCCTGGATGGGGCTGCTACGTTCGCCGACCTCATGGGGCCGAGCAAGACTCAGATCGATAAGGCCGGCCGAAGGCTCGCGGGGCTTGCCAATCACGGGAACATGAACCTGGCCGAGGCCGAGCAGATAGTCCACGGCTTCAGAGTCGCCCATGGGCAGGCGTTGAGGTCGGCGAGGGCGGGGCTGGAGTCGTCCATCTCGGCGCTGGGCTATAGAGCGGAGATCACCAACCGCACCAAGCGGACCTCTTCTATCGTCGACAAGCTCGAGCGGCTCCCCTCCATGCGGCTGTCCTCCATGGGAGACATTGGAGGCTGCCGCGCGGTGCTTCCGTCCCTTGCTGCTGTCCATGAAGTGGGTCAACGGCTCAGGAGAAACGCCATCCGCCGCAACGCCAAGCCTCCAAGGATCATCGACTACGTGACAAACCCCCGTCCCACTGGATACCGCGCCGTGCACTTGATCACCCCCTACCAGGGACTCAACATTGAGGTGCAACTTCGCACGCCTCGCCAGCACTGGTGGGCACAGTGGATGGAAGACATGGGGCTAAAGAGCGAGGAGTACCGAAGTGACCAGATCGGACCGGGAGTCGCCGACTTCTACCGTTGGGCGTCGGACTGGGGCTACGAGGAGGATGCGGGGATGAAGCCATCAGGTTCACAGATGGAAAGGCTTGCCAGCTTCAGGGATAGGCTCGTACAGTCCATGGAGGCCGCGGAGTCGACGGGTGGGGAGGCCGCCTTCGTCTTCGAGGACCGGACCATTACCATCGCCGGCTAGCCATGCGAGGCAACCCATGAGTGATGTGACGTACTTCTTGGTGGTCTACGACAGCGACTCGCGGTCGCTGGTCGATATGCCGAAGTACAGCGCCGCAGAGGCCGAAGCGGCCTTGGAGGCCTACTTCCAGAAGGAGCAGGAGTACAAGGACAGGCCATCCATAGAGGTCGTCCTTCTCGGGTCGCGGTCCATTGAGGACGTGAAGGTGACCCATGCCAGGTATTTCGGCGAGATACCCGACGACGGCGGCCTGGAGCAGATCAGGTCAATGGGCCAGAGCCTGCAGTTCGCCTAGCCCCATTTCCGAATGCCCCTGTCAACACCGCCGAGAAGGGGTACCGCTGACTCAACAACTTTGAAGGCCGTCACGGTCTGTCCTGCTTCGGGCTATTCACTAAGGCCGTTCGCCTGATCGACGGCAGTGCGGATGCGCTAGTTGTCTCTGGGGAGGAGGCCGCCTCCGAGGCACATTGGTGGTGTGGCTGCCGACGGCTCCGAGTCGCCGTGGGTGTTGCCGGCAACCACGGAGAAGGTGTACGGCTAGGTGAGCTCCTATGTCAAGGGCCCGGTGTTGAGGTGGGTCCAGATTCGGTCTGAGATGCGTCGTTTGAGGTTGCGGATGGCTTCTCGTTTGGTCTTGCCGCGGCCGAGGCAGCGTTCGTAGTAGGTGCGGCCTTCGGTGCCGGGTCGGGAGATCTGGGCGAGGGCGGCGGTGTGGATGGCTTTGTTGAGCTGGCGGTTGCCGCCGCGGTTGAGGCGGTGGCGTCGGACGCGTCCGGAGCTGGCTTCGATGGGTGCGGTGCCGTTGGCCATGGCGAACGCTGCTTTGGTCCCGAATCGTGTGGGGTCGCCGGTCTCGGTGAGGATGTCGGCGGCGACGAGGTCGCCGACGCCGTCGATGTCGCGCAGGGTGGTGCCGGTGGCGTTGACGGCGTCGCGGATCTCAGCTGCGAGGCTGTCGATGGTGCGTCCCACCGAGCGCAGGGTCTTGATGCGGCTGCGGGCGATCTGGGCGCGTGCGCTGTGGTCGCCGCGCAGCATGCGGCTGGCGCGTTCAAGGGCGGCTGGGGTGCGCAGCGGTCCGGTGCGGTGGTGGTAGCCGGGCCGGAGCTGTTCGAGATCGGCGTGGAGGCGGTTGATCTGGCGGGTGCGGTCGGCGACGATCTCTCGCCGGTAGCGCACCAGACAGCGCAGTTCCTCGGTGTCGCCGTGGGGGCGCGGCGGGGGCAGGTCGGCGTCTCGTTGGCCGATGCGTGCGATCGCCAGAGCGTCGCCGGGATCGGTCTTGGTGCGGGTGCGCTGGGAGCGGCGAGCAGCTGCGGTCATCTGCGGGGGAACCTCGACGACGTCCCAGCCGGCGCCGGCCAGCATCACCGCGGCGGGCCGCCCGTAGTTGCCGGACCCCTCGATCGCGACCCGATCCGCGCCGTGGGCTTGCGCCCAGCAGGCCAGCTCGGCGTAACCGGCGGGTGTGTTCGCGAAGCTGCGATGCCCTCCAGGGCGGCCCGCGGCGTCGACGACGCACGCGGCCAGGGTGTCCTTGTGGGAATCGATCCCGATGACTGCCATCAGCGCTTCCTCCTGGGTCCATGACGTGTGACAAGCTGAGGTCCGGCGATGCGCACACATGCGTCGGGCCATCCCCAAGGGGAGGAGTTCACGCTCCTATCAAGCGACAACGCCGAGGCAGCGAACCGGCGGGGAGACACTCAACTAGTGCCGCGTCAGCAAACGTTTGCGCGGTTGACGATGTCGTTGAGTGCTTTGTCGGCGGCGTTGTTGTTTCGCCAGCGGATGTAGCGGCGGATGATCGAGGCCTGCTCGGCGTGGGTGGGGTGGTCGGTGCCGTCGACGCAGAAGTAGCGCAGGGCTTGGAAGTGGGCTTCGATGCGGTTCAGCCACGACGCGTAGTGGGGGGTGTAGGCGAGTTCGACGTTGTTGGCCTCGGCCCAGTTGCCGACGCGGGGGTCGGCATTGGTGCTGCGGTGCGGTGACCAGTTGTCGAGCACGATGCCGATGCGCACCTCGGGCGGGTACAGGGTGCGCAGGTAGCGGCAGAACTCCAGGAACTGGGTGCGGCCCTTGCGTTTTTTCATGTGCCCGTAGAGCTTGTCGGCGGTCAGGTCGTAGGCAGCGAGCAGGTGGCGCACGCCGTGGGGGCGGTTGTAGGTCGCCCTGCGCCGCCGCCGCGGCGCCCGATGGGGGTCCTTGAGGCGGCCGCCGACGGGCGCCCACTGCTTGCCCGGGTGCGGCCGGAGATTGAGCGGCCCGAACTCGTCCATGCACAACACCACCGACGGGTCGCCGGGCTCGGGATCGGTCTTGCCGTCAGCGATGTCATACAGCGCCAGGATCCGGTTCTTCTTCGCCTCGAAATCAGGGTCGTTGGACGCCTTGAAGGTCTTCAGCGCTTGAAAGGAGACACCCTCCTCGCGGAGCAGGACCCGCAGGCCCTCATGGCTGATGTCGTCGACCACCCCCTTTGCGACCAGGTGCTCAGCGAGCTTGGACAACGACCACGTCGAGAACGGCAGCCCGCGATCAGCGGGCCGCCCCACAGCGATGCGCTTGATCTCGGCGCGCTGGGCCGCGCCGAACCGCGGCGGGCGGCCTCCCGCGTACTTCGGATACAGCGAGTCGAACCCGTCGGCGTTGAAATTGTGGATCACCTCCCGAGCCCGGTCCTCGGACGTGAACGCCAACGCAGCGATCTGGCCCACATCCATGCCCTGCGCGGACCACAACACGATCTGCGCTCTCCTCCACGTCACCACCGACCCCGACGAACGGCGCACCAGCCTCAACAGCCGACTGCCCTCACCCGAATCGATCTCCCTCACACGAACACGCCCAGCCATGCACCCAATCGCACCACAACCCGACACCCCACACGCGGACACGCACCCCAAACGTTGCCTGACACGGCACTAGATTCTTGATCATTCGCAGGCATCGGCTCTTCAGTTTGGCGGTCGCGATCATGCTGAGTGCATCGGCGTGCGCTGCTAACAGCGACGTTACGACTGCTGAAGCGATGCCGACCACGATGGCTGTTTCCGAGCCGGAGCCGCGCTGTGCCGCTGAGTTCGCGCAGACGTGGGACGCATACGGCTGGGAGCAGTGCCTGTTCGGTGATCTTGCTTACGGCGATGCCGCCGAGATCGGAGCCGCTGGCGCACATCTGCTCAGCCTCGGGGATGCCCGATTGCTCGTGCGGCTGGTGTGGCGCGAGTTCGGTGCGGGTCCGGTGCCGTCGGTGCGTGCTGGCGGCGAGCACTGCGGCAACGCTGCGGGTGCAGCCGATCACGGCTCACACGCGATCTGCGTCAGCGACCCGACAGACACGGTTACGGTGCTGCACGAGGTCGCGCATTTCTTGGCTGGTCCAGGCCCGGACGGCGCACCGGTCTTTGGCGACCACGGTCTCGGGTTCCGCTGTGCGGCCGCGGACGTATACGCCACGTTCATGCCGGATCTGGTCGACATCGTGCAGGCCGCGGCACTCAACGAAGCGTGCGGCTTGACAGCCGCCCAGGCCGTGGTGGCTGTACCGCAGTGCCGGTTTGACACGGCCGCGTGGGCTGCTTCGGCACCGGCAACTGCGATCCCAGACCGTCGGGTTGCACAGGCAACATTGCAGCGTCTGAACGCTTGGGACGTGGATGGCTACTTGAGGCTCCTGCCCGCGGAAACGCAGGACGAACGCGCAGCGGCATTTGCGACTGCTGTGACTCTGGACGAGTCAGACCCCCGCCATTCGCGGCATCCAGAAGGCAATGTCTCTCGGGTCACGGAACTGGTGCTCGAATGGAAGGCGGAGGCTCGCATCGAAATAGCCGCTGGCGAAGCGTTCGAGACGTTCTCCGACCTAGATGCCCCTGCTGTCCAGCAGGCCGTCGAGCGTCTCGCGACCGTGAAGACCCGCCCCGACGACCGCGCCGCTTGGGACCGCTACGTGATATTGCTGCCCGGCAGTCATGCAGCCACGCTGCGTAACTTGCGCCGTGAGATGCTCGGAAACGGTGACTCAGAACGCCTCATCACGCTCTACGACGCCCTCGACACAGCCGCAGCGGCAGCCCTCGACGCTGCCGACACAGCAGCCGAACGTGGAAGCGGCGAGAAGTACTGGATCCCTGCTGGCTGTCGGCAGTGACCCCTGTCCGATACGTGCGCGTCTGTGTTCGGGGTGTGGCAGCGACCGGGACTGAGGCCGCTGAAAGCTCTCTCTACAATGCTGAGGGCCAAGCCGTGCCAGGCAGGATCATCGCGCCCCTGATGGCAACCTCTTCAACCTCGTCATCGACAACAGCTGAGGAGGACGTTCCAGCGGCCAAGGCGACGAATACTACGGCGCATTGTGCGGCTACCGCCGCCTATGGGTTGGTGTCAGATGTCGATGCGGTACAGCTCGGCTGCGTTGAGCGACATGATGCGTTCGACGTCTTCGCGGGGGATCCCTTCGAGCGCCCTGGCCAAGTCATGATCGTCGCGGGGATACAGGCAGGTGGGGTGCGGGAAGTCCGTCTCGAACATCAGCGATTGCGCGCCCACGTATTCGAGCGTGGGCCGAACCGTTGATCGCTCGAACCAGAAGCAGCCGTAGAACTGCCGCCGGAAGTAATCCGACGGCAGCATCGACAGCTCCGCCAGCTCGTTGGGCGCCGTCTCGGCCATCTGGTGGTCGAGCACTTCCAGGAAGAACGGCAGCCAGCCCACGCCGCTCTCCACGGATACGAACTTCACGTCCGGGAAGCGTTCGGGCACGCCGGAGTAGATCATGTTGCCCACAATGCGGGCGTTGCCCATGAACAGGTTGGCCGAGCCCACCGCCAGACGGCGCTCGGGCCCGAACGACGGCCACGGCGCCTTGCCGTAGTAGTCGAGATTTCCCTTCGACGAGCCGATGTGGAAGTTGACCGGCATCGCGAGGTCCGAGCACACCTGCCAGACCGGATCCCAATGCGGCGTCGCCATGTCGGGCAGACCGGCTTCCTCGGGGTTGGAGCACGTCACGATGCCCCGCAGCCCGTTGGCATGGCAGCGCTCGATCTCGCGCACGGCGGCGTCGAGGTCCCACCAGGGCAGCAGTGCCATGCCGAACACCCGCTGGCCGCTGGCCTCCTGGAACTCGGCCAGCGCGTCGTTGTAGATCTCGACCGAGATGAGGCGCAGCGCGTCGTCGGGCGACTTCAGGAAGTTCTGGTTCCCGAAGCCCGCCACGTTGGGGTACATGATCTGCGCTTCCAGCCCGAGTTGGTCCAGCATCTCCACCCGGGCATCGGCGTCGTAGCTGGCGCGGTGCACCATCTCGTTGTCGAAGTCGAAGAAGACCGTGCCGGTGACCTTCTCGCCGGCAGGGTCCACCACCGAGGACGCGATGGGCAGCCCGATGGGGATGGCGTCGTCGAACCACCAGCGGCGCTTGCCGGCTCTCGTCTCCATGCGCGGCACACGGTCGCGGTACTTCGCGGGGGCTCGCGATGTCCACAGGTCGTACGGCTCCGACCAGTGGCTGTCGGTGTCGATGATCTTGAGGTCGTCGAGAATCGTGTCGCTCATTGCCGCTGTGCCAACTCCACAATGGGCCGCTGTCGAGAGCGTCAGCCCACCGGCGGGACGGTGACCGGTCGCTCGCCGAACTCGGGACGCTCGGTGCGAGTCTTCTTGAGCTCCCAGAAGCCGTCGACGTCCATCATGGCCACCATGCCGTCCCACAGCTTGAGTGCCTCGTCGCCCTTGGGTGCCCGCGTAATGACGGGGCCGAAGATGCCGACGCGCTCGCCGTCAGCCCGGTCGAGGGCGATGATGGGCGTGCCGACGTCGGTGCCCACGAGCGCCAAGCCTTCGTCCATGCGTGAGCGAATCTCGGCATCCCACTTCTCGTCGGTTGCCGCTTTGGCGTGCTCAGGATCGATGCCCAGCTCTTCGAGCGCCTTGGCGATGTCGAAGTCGCGGTCGCCGTCGTGATGGATGCGGCTCGCAAAATCCCAGTACACGGCGAACACGGCGTCGTCGCCCTCGGCAGCCCGGATCGACTCCATGACCCGTAGCTGCCCGTGCGTGCCGACCACCGCGTCGTAGTACGGGCTGTCCGTCGGGGGCTCGTTCTTGAAGAGCAGGCTGATCGGCTGCCACTTCACCTTCAGGTTGCGCTCGGAAGCGACGTCGTCGACGACCCACCTGGCCGTCACCCAGCACCAAGGTCAGATGGGGTCGACCCAGAACTCGATCTCGGTGTCAGTGCCCGTGTCAGTTGCCATGCGGGCAATCTACCCGTGATGTGCCAGGCGCATCAGGGGCGCGACACGCCCGCGTGGCGCACAGCAGCTACATGGAGGTGCCGTCGGGATTCAGGTAATCGCGGGTGATTTGCCCCTCATCGCACAGCGCCTGCCACTCGGCATCGTCGAGGCCCAGCAGCTCGCGGTACACGTACTCGTTGGCGTCGCCCAGGATGCCGATCGGCCGCCACGGCATCTCGGGGCCGTCCCAGCGCCACTGGCGTCCCGGGAAGCTGTGCCAGCCCTGCTCGACGGAGCCGTTCTGGCGGAACCAGCAGCGATCGCCCATCTGCGGGTCGGCGCGCAGCTGCGACTCGCGTAGCACCGGTCCCGCCGGCACCCCCGCTTGCTGGCACTGGTGGAACACCTCGGTCGAGGTGCGCTGCTGGGTCCACGCGTTGATTCGCTCGTCGATCTCGTCGTGGTGGGCCTGGCGCCCAGCCGCCGTCGCCAAGCGGTCGTCGTCGCCCAGTGCGGGTGCGCCGCCGGGCCGGTCGCAGTCGAGCAGGACGGTGAGCGCTGCCCAGTCGGCGTCGGTCTCGCACGCGATCACCGCCCATTCGTCGTTGTGGTCGGGTCGGGCCGGGTCGGTTGCGCAGCGGTAACAGCCCTGCGGCGCCCGAGCCACCGAACGATTGCCGAGCGGGCTGTGGCGCGTGCCGTTGGCGGCAGCGTCGATGAAGTACTCGCCGATGTGCTGCATCACGTTCTCGGACTGCGAGAACTCGATGAGCTCGCCCACGCCGGTGCCTCCGGTGCCGTCGACGCCATCGCGCCGTGCCAGCACTGCCAGCACCGAGAAGGCGGCGGTAGCTGCGCTGGCCGGGTCCATGTGGAACACCGAGGTGAGGCTGGTGGGGTCGTCATCGGCGTAGCCCCGCAGGCCCGTCAGCCCGCACAGTGCCTCGAAGTTGGCGCCGAAACCGACCCAGTCCGAGTACGGGCCCTCGAGGCCCATCGGCGGCATCCGCAGCACGATCGTGCGCGGATTGACGGCGTGCACGGTCTCCCAGTCGAGCCCGAGCTTCGGCAGCACGCCGAGGGAGTTGTTCTCGACGATCACATCGGTCTGCTGCACGAGCCGGTGCAGCGTCGAACGCCCGAGTTCGGTGCGCGGGTCCAGCGTGCAGCTCAGCTTCCCGCGGGCATGAGCACTGAACAGGTTCTGACGGTTCCACGGGCGTCGCCCCGGATCGTGATCCGGGTAGCCCGACAGCGGCCCCAATTCGGGATTGATCTCCCGCGGCGGGCGAGGCATCAAGCCGCGGGTCGCCGTCGGGAACACGTAGGGGTTGTCCACCCGGATCACCTCGGCGCCGAGATCGCCCAGGTACATGGTGCAGGCCGGTCCGGCCCACACGACCGTCAGGTCCAGCACCCGGATGCCGCTGAGCGGCAACCGGGGGAGCCCCGTGTGCATCGGCTCGCCATTGCCGGAGACTGAGGCCCCTGCGCTGGTCGCTCCTGCGGCAGCCCGCACCTCGCCGTCATGCTGGCCGAGCAGAGGAGCGGGCTGCGGCGGCTCAGGCTGCAATCCGCCGGACGGGCCTCTGCCATCGTGAATCCGGAACGGCGCAGTGAGCTGCGTGACCGTGCCGGCGGCGAGATGCTGGGTGGGCTGGAAGAACTGCCGGGCCAAAAAGTGCGGGTCATCGAGCAGATCGATGGGTGCATTGAGCGGCGTGACGGCCCACTTGTTGACCTGCGCTGCCGCGGCGACGGATTCCTGCGTCTGGCCGGCCAGCCACACAAACAGCGCGGTCTCGACCATGTCGGGAAGATCGGGGTCGGCGATCCACGCAGGACTTGCAAACCGCTGGGCGAGCGAGTCGCCATCGCCGCTGTCGCCGCCGAGGCCTGCGCTGGTGAGCGTCTGCACCATCCGGGGAGCCCACGACGGCAAGGTGAACACCAGCGCCCACCCGTCCGCGGTGGGGAAGAAGCCGACCGGCGACGCCCGTTGCGGCTGGCGGGCGTCTCTGGCGACATCGGTGCCGGTCCACGCCTGGTACAGCAGGTAGGACGCCCGGCGGTCGATGGTGCCCGCCTGCGCCTCGAACGCGGACACGTCGATGTGAAACGAGCGGCCGCTGCGCTGGCTCATCTGATAGGCCGCCAAGGTCGGCACGGCCGCCAGGTTGCCCACCTGGTACGAGGTGACGTCGCCGCTGAGCTTGACGGGTTCGCGCTCGTCGATGCCGGTGCCCCACATCGGCCCGCCCATGGCGTAGGTCACGATGTCGCTGCCCCGGTAACCCGCCTGCGCGTACGGGCCGGACTGTCCGAACGGCGTGATCGAGGTGAGCACGATGCCGGGCCTCAGACTGCACAGGGTCTCGTAGCCAAGGCCGATGCGATCCAGATGGCCCGGCGGGAACGCCTCGATGACGATGTCGGAGGTCGCTGCCAGCGATCCGACGAACTCGATGTCATCGGCGCTGGGCTCAGCGGTGCCGATGTCGGCGACCACGCTGCGCTTGTTGGTGTTGAGATGCAGGAACAGCGGTGACTGCTCTCCGCCGTCGGAACCGCCGGGAGGCGCAGCCGCATCACCCCACGGCCCGTGGCGCCGGGCGGGATCCCCGCCGGGCGGCTCCACCTTGACGACATCGGCGCCATGATCGGCGAAGAGCTTCCCGAGATACGGGCCCGAGATGCCGGTTGCCAGCTCGAGCACCCGAACCCCGGTCAACAGATCGCTCACTGCCTCCTCCTCTGCACTGGGGCACCCTGCGAAGGTGCGCTAGCACTTGATTGCTGCGTCGGGCCGGATCGGCCGCGCGCCGCGGCAATAGCACAGATCAATGCAGCAGCAACGGCCAGGATGCCAAACGAAGCGAGACTCAGGAGTCCGACGGCTGCCAGTGCTATTGCAGCTGCGAGGAGTGATGCACGCCGAAGTGAGGAGTACAACGCCGCGATTGCGAGCAACGCTCCAGCCACAACAACATTGGCGACAAGAACAATCGTCAGCATGTTCATCGGCCGATCAGCCCATCGTCGCCAGGATCGGGGCCAGCGAGTCCAGCAGAGCCCCGACATCGTCGTCACCTTCGAGGCCCAGCAGGTTGGTCGTGAGGGCGACGCCGAGATCGACTGCGGGCACGTAGACCGCAATGGTGCGGAAGCCCGGCACGCCGCCCCCGTGGGTGTAGACCGTCGCTCCCAGGATCTCGTCAGTCGAGATGCCCAAGCCGTAGTCGTTGTCGGGATCGGGATGGCCGGCCGTCATCAGCGCGACCTGATCTGCATCGAGAACGTCGCCCGCGAACAGCCCCCGGATCAGCAGCGCAGCATCGCCGATCTGCGCCTCGATGCCGCCGCCGGTCCACCCCGCGGATCGGGCGAAGTCGCTCGGGACAGTGCCGATGTCCACGAAGATGGCATCGCCGTGGGTGATCTGATTGTCGCTGGTGAGCCCCAGCAGCGGTCCCATCAGGTAGCCGATCGTTCCGCCGACGTACCCGTTCGCCGTGGGCTCGGGCGGGAACTCTTCGGGTGTCAGGTAGGTGTGCTCGAGGCCAAGCGGCTCGAACACGCGAGACCGGAGTTCCGCGGCCGCCGAGTTGCCAGTCACTTCCTCGATGAGCAGCCCCGCAGCGAGATAGCCGGTGGTGTTGTAGTGGAACTCGGTGCCAAGCTCGGCCACCGGGCCGTACTCGGCGGCGAATTGCAGGATCTCCTCGGGCTCGATCTGCTCTGCGAGCCGCGTGGCGGCCAGTTGGTAGAACTGCACGTCGAACGCGTACTCGACGAAGCCCGAGGTGTGTCCCAGCAGATCGCGCACCGTGACTGCGGCAGCGTGCTCGTAGCCCGGCGCCCAGTCGT
This sequence comes from Acidimicrobiales bacterium, assembly GCA_965116715.1. Lineage (GTDB taxonomy): Bacteria > Actinomycetota > Acidimicrobiia > Acidimicrobiales > Poriferisodalaceae > Poriferisodalis. The sequence continues at coordinate 1,544,603 of OZ220724.1, read as the reverse complement.
CGCCCAGATACTGCGCAACCGGGGCGTCAAGCTCTACCAGTCCCTCGGCTGCAAGCTGGAGCACCACCGCAGCGGTGACGGGCTTGGTGACCGAGCCGATGCGCACGTGATGGTCGACGGTCATCGGGGAGCCCGTGGCGATGTCGCTGACGCCCCAAGCGAAGGTCTGGGGTTCGGCGCCGCCCTGAGTCACCGCCAGCACGACCCCGGGGGCACCGGTGCGCCCCATCCAGTCCCCGATGGCGGCGCTCAGCGGATCCGCCGGCTGCGCATCGGGTTCGGGCTCGTCGCCGGCTGCGCTGTCTGAGTCGGCCGCTGTGTCGTCCTGCTGCTCAGCCGTCGTGGGCGGCGCCGCGATGGTCGTCGTCGCGGGCGCCCCAGATGTGGCCGGGGGCGGCGCAGTGCTCGTCGGCGCCGACGCCTCGGTCGTCACCGGGACAGGCGCGGTGGTCGTCGGGGCTGCTTCGTCGGAGCTGCTGCAGGCGGCTGCCAGCAGGCCGAGGCACAGCAGGGCCGATGCGAGTCGCTTCATGGCAGCAGCGTAAGAGGCTGCGCTCGCCAGCGTGAGCGCCGCTGGGGCGAGTCAATGGTCGCAGCGATGGGCAGACTGTGTCGCTGCTTGCGCCCGGGTTGGCGCGCAGGCAGTGACATTTGCGAGTATCTGCCGCGACATCTGATTGAGCGAGCCATAGGGGGTCGATGTGAATCTCGGAATGCTGCTCTTCATGCCAGCATCCATCGCTGGCGAACAGGTCATCCTGATTGACACCTCGACGGAGGCCGGCGGCGGCTCCGCACGCGAGGTCACCTACCAGGAGCTGCTCGACAACGTCGCACGCACCGCGGGCCTGCTGACCACCCTGGGAGTGGGGGTCGGCGACCGGGTCGGCGTCTTCGCCACCAACAGCGTGGAGTGCGTGGAGGCAATCTTCGGCGGCGCGTTCGTCGGCGCCACCGTGGTGCCGATGAACTTCCGCGCCGGCGCGGAGGAGACCGCCCACCTGCTGAGCGACAGCGGTATCAGCGTCCTGTTCACCGAGTCTCGCTACAGCGACCTGATCGGCGAGAACAAGCCCGACGACCTCGAGCACGTCTTGGTGCTGGACGATCCGTCGTCGTTTGCCGCTGCCCGCGACGAGGCGTTCGAGCTGCCCGTGCCCGAGGACGTCGACCCTGACGGGCTGTGCGCGCTGCTGTACACGAGCGGCACCACCGCCATGCCCAAGGGTGTGAAGCTCACCAACGGGGCCATCACGGGCTATGTCATGGGCACCAACGACGCCGCGACCGGCGAGGACATGGGCCGCATGGCCGTCGCTGCGCCGCTGTATCACATCGCCGGGCTGACCTCGATGCTGAATGCGCTCTACAGCGGGCGTGTGGTGGTGCTGCTGCCGCAGTTCGAAGCGTCGTCGTGGATCGACTGCGTGCAGGCGCACTCGGTGACGCACGCCTTCTTGGTGCCCACCATGCTCGCTCGGGTGCTCGAAGCTCCCAACTTCGGCCATGAGGCGTTCAGCGGTCTCGAAGCCATCACCTACGGCGCGGCGCCGATGCCGCCGTCGGTGATCCGACGAGCCATCGACATGTTCCCGGCGAACGTGGCGTTCGCCGGCGCTTACGGACAGACCGAGACCACGTCCACCGTGGCCGTGCTGGATCCTGATGACCATCGCATCGACGGCAGCGACGAGGAGAAGGAGCGCAAGCTGCACCGGCTCTCGTCGGTGGGCCAGGTGCTTGAGGACGTGCAGGTCCGCGTCGTCGATGCCGACAGCGGCGAGGTGGTGGCGCCTGGCGTCATCGGCGAGGTGCAGCTGCAGACATTTCGTGCGATGGACGGCTACTGGGGCAACGACGAGAAGACCCGCGTCACCATCGACGACGAAGGCTGGGTGCACACGGGCGACCTCGGCTATCTCGACGATGACGACTACCTGTTCCTCCATGGTCGCACCGGCGACATGATCATCAGGGGCGGCGAGAACGTGCTGCCCGATGAGGTCGAGGCCGTCCTGTACGACCATCCCGATGTGCTCGAAGCCGCCGTGGTGGGCCTTCCCAGCGAGGAATGGGGTGAGCGCGTCGCGGCAGCCGCCGTGGTCCGCCCCGATGCTGCCACCTCCGGCGACGATCTGGTCGCGCACGCCCGTGAGCGTCTTGCCCCGTTCAAGCGCCCCGAGTTCGTGCATCTGATGGACGAGCTGCCGCGCACCTCCACCGGCAAGCTGCTGCGTCGCGATCTCATCCCCATGCTCGACGAGCTGGGCATCTGAGGCCTGGCCCAAGCCCGGTGCAGGGGTATCGGGACGAACACCTGCATCTGCTGGCGTGCGCGGCTGCACGCCGATCGGTGGACGTGAGCGCTGTCACGTCGATGGCCGGGCTGCTGAGCACCATCCGCGAGGCCGCACGGGAGCGGGCAGCGGCCGGTGACCGGAATGTGTGGCTGCGCGCGTGGGGCTACGACGACGCGCTGCTCGACGAGCGGCGCCATCCGACCGTTGCCGAGATGGACGCCGTGACCGGGGGCTGCCCGACGGTGCTGCACCACATTACCGGTCACGTCGCCATCGTGAACTCGCCCGCAGGCCGAGCGCTCGGACTGGCGGGCGGCGAGGTGCTCGTCGAGCGTCACGACGTGCTGGCAGCGGTGCCGCGCCCCGATCGCGCCGCGACGGTGGCCGGTGTCGCTGACGTACTGGCCGACTTGGCTGCCGCTGGCATCACCGCGTGCACCGACGCGACGCACACCAATGACCTCGGCGCGCTGGAGCTGCTCGCAGAAGCCGCCGCTGGGGTACCAGCCGTAGACGTCACGGCCATGGTGGGTGCCGATCGGCTTGACTCGCTGGAAGGGCGTGGGTTCGGCGAGTCGGTGCTGTGTCCAGGAGCCGCGGCCCCCAGCGCAGGGGTGCGGGTCGGGCACGCCAAGGTCATGCCGCCTCACGACGACGACAGCGCGATCGCCGACCTGGTGTCGACGGCGCGTGCGCATCGATTCCCCGTGGCAGTTCACGTCATGGACATCGACACGCTGCAGGCCACCCTGGATGCCCTCGAAGCGCACCCGCCGCCGGCCGTCGGGATGCCGGCAGGGGCACCCGATCGCATGGAGCCCGACCGCATCCAACCCGACCGCATCGAGCACTGTGCGCTCGCGCTGCCCGAGCAGCTCGACCGCATCGCCCGCCTTGGCATCACCGTGGTGACCCAGCCCAGCTTCGTGACCCGGCGGGCGCAGAAGTACCGGGAAGCGCTCTCTTCGACCGAGCAGGAATGGCTCTGGCCGCTGGCCAGCCTGCTGCGCCGCGGGATCCCGGTGAGGTTCTCCTCGGACGCGCCGACGGTGCCCGCCGATCCGGCCGAGTGGATGGCAGCGGCCACCGGTCGGGACGTGGCCCCGGCCGAGCGCATCGACGCCGAGACCGCCCGCCGGCTGTGCATGAGAGACGGCGCAGACCGCTGAGTACCCTGCCGCATCGCCGCTGCGAGCATGGGGGTATCCATGGCCGGGCCGATGGAGGGCATCCGAGTCGTCGAATTGGGGGTGTGGATCGCCGGCCCCGCATGTGGAGGGTTCCTGGCTGACTGGGGTGCCGATGTCCTCAAGGTGGAAACACCCGACGGCGACCCCTTCCGCTCGCTGGACTGGCTCTACCAGGGCGACGGCAACCCGCCATTCGATCTGGACAATCGCGGCAAGCGCAGCATCGCCTTGGACCTACGGCAACCAGAGGGGCTTGATGCCTTGCACGCGCTGCTGGCCGATGCCGATGTCTTCCTGTCCAACATCCGACCCGGCGGGCTCGAACGCATGGGTCTGGACTATCCGTCGCTCGCTCAGCGCTACCCGCGCTTGATCTACGCCAGCGTCACGGGCCTCTCGCTGCGGGGCGACGAACGGGATCGCCAGACCTATGACGTGGGTGCGTTCTGGTCCCGGGCGGGGATCGTCCGGTCGCTGACCCCCGACGATGCCGACCTGCCGTACCAGCGCGGCGGCATGGGCGATCACATGACCGGCCTGGCGGCGGCGGCCGGGGTTGCGGCGGCCCTCTTTCAACGCACCAGCACCGGCAAGGGCCAGCTGGTGGAGTCGTCGCTGTTGCGCTTGGGCACCTACCTGCTGGGCTGGGACCACAACGTCACTGCCATGACGGGTACCGAGACCGAGGCCTGGGGCCGCGACAGCCCGCCCAACCCGCTCATCAACTGCTACCGCTGCGGTGATGGTGCATGGCTCTGGATGCTGGGCCTCGAGGGCGACCGCCATTGGCCGCATGTGGTGCGTGCACTGGACCGGCCCGAATGGGAGGACGACCCCCGCTTTGCCGACATCATCCTGCGCCTAGAGAACACCGCTGCCCTCACCGCGGAGATGGACGCCGTCATGGCGACGCGCACACGCGCCCAATGGGGCGAGATCTTCGATGCGAACAACGTCTGGTGGGCCCCCGTGCAGTCCACCTTGGAGATGCGGTCTGACCCGCAGGCCCACGCGGCGGGCTGCTGGGTGGAGGTGCCGACGCCTGACGGCGGCACGACCGAGATGGTCGCGACACCGGTGGATTTCTCCGAGAGCGCCTGGGCTGTCGGTGGGCCGCCGCCCGAACTCGGCCAGCACACCGAGCTGATCCTGCTGGAACATGGCTACGACTGGGATGACATCGAGCAGCTCAAGCAAGCGGGCGTGATCCCCTGAGGCGGCCGCGCGTCGAGACTGCCGCTGGGTGTGAGATAACTTCGATCCGCCGCGTCGCGGTACGTGCAGAGCTCATCGAGGTGGGGCTCGACAAGCCGGGCATTCGAGACGGGGCAGCGGGGAGGGAGAGCGGATGATCGAGCCAGTCCGTGCTCGTGTGCTGACCCCTGAATGGGCGCCGACGGTGATACCTGCGCCATACGACTCGCTCACCCCCGATGAGCACGCTCAGCTCCTCGCCGACAATCCGGACTCGTTTGCCCACGTGGCCGGATTGCCGCCCGAGAGCTTCGGTCACCCCAGCGAGCACCTGCAGCACGCCACGCGAAGCACGCAGGCGCTCGAGCGGCTCATCGGATTGGGGGCGTTCGGCGCCGCCCGCGCGCCCAGCCTCTACGTGCAGTGCGTGGAGGCCGACGGCCACGCGCAGCACGCTCTGCTTGGCGGCGTGCGCCTGGCCTCGCACGAGCTGCGCCCGCATGAGGACACCCAGCCTGGCCGGGTGCATGGCCTGGCCATGCACTTCACCGAAGTCGGCCGCATGTCCAGCCCCGTGGTGGTGACCGCACCGCGGCTGACGATGGTCTCCGATGTCATCGAGGCCACCCTGACCGCTGCCGGGGCGCCCACACCGCTGGAGCCGCTGCTCGACACCAAGACCTCCGACGGCGCACGGGTCACGCTGTGGCCGGCCGTCGTGGGGGGCGGCGAAGGCGCCAGCGTCGGTCTCGACGGCCCGCTGTACATCGTGGATGGCCACCATCGCGTCGCAGCCGCCAGGCAGGCCGGCTTCTCGCATGTGCTCGTGGCATGCGCACCCACCGAGGAGCTGCACCTCGGCAGCTTTGACCGCGAGCTGAGCGAGCTCGACATGATGCCGCGGCGCGTCATGGAGCTGATGCGGACTCGATGCGATGTCGAAGAGGTGTCCGACGCGGTCGCGGCGCGCCCCGGTTCCCCGGGGTCGATCGGCGTCGGCGTGGCGGGTCACTGGTTTCGCGTGCGCCCACGGCATGCCGCGACCTCCGACGACGCATCGCCGGTGCAGAATCCCGCCAGCCAGCTGGACGCAGCGTTCGTCCATGACTTCGTGCTCGGCGACATCTTCGGTGTCGCGAGCGCTTCGGATCCCAGGCTCACCTACCGCCCCACGACCGTCGCCGCGGCCCCAGTGCCGGTCACGATCCTGCTGGCACCGGTGCCGCTCGATTCGGTGTTCGAAGTTGCCGACTTCGGCGGCGTGATGCCGCCCAAGACCACCTACTTCCTGCCGAAGGCTCGCTCCGGGTTGCTGTTGGTCCGCTGCTGATGCGGCGCTGGCATCGGCCATGCTGATTGCGTTCACCGGCGGCGCTCGCAGCGGGAAATCCACGGCCGCATCGAGCGCGGCCGCGTCGGTGGATGCCGCAGTGACGTTCATCGCCACGGCCGAGGCCGGTGACGACGAGATGGCCGAGCGCATCGAGCTGCATCGAGCAGAGCGGCCCGCTGGGTGGACGACCATCGAGGCCCCGATCCAGTTGGCGCAAGCTGTGGAACAGGTCGATGCCGGGGCGACGATCATCATCGATTGCCTGTCCATCTGGGTCTCGAACCGGATGCTGGAAGGCGGCGCCGGTGAGGGGAACGTCGATGCGGCACGCGCGGGCGAGATCACGGCCGCCGCCCAGGAGCTGGTCGCTTGCCTGCATGCGCGCGAGGGAGTCTCGATCGTGGTCACCAACGAGGTCGGCTCGGGGGTGGTGCCTGCCACGCCGCTCGGGCGGGCATACCGCGACGTGTTGGGATCGGTGAATCAGATCGTCGTGGGGGCTGCGGACCGGGCGTACCTCGTGGTGGCGGGCAAGCTGCTGGAACTCTCAGGGCCTGACGGCGGTGCCTGAAGCCGTGCCGCAGCCTGCATCGCAGGCAGCGTCTGGGACCCCTCCGTCGGGCTGGCCTTCATTGCTCGCCCAGATGCTGGCGGAACCGCCGGTGCCCGATGAGGCCGCCCAGCGGGCCGTGGCCGACCGGGCGTCGCAGGTGCTGCGCCCGGCGGGCGCGTTCGAGCGGCTGGACCAGGTGGCCGTCTGGCTCGCTGGCTGGCAGCGCACGCCGGAGCCGACGGTTGAACGACCGGTTGCGCTGGTGTTCGCAGCCGACCACGGTGTCGCCGCAGAGGGCGTGAGCGCGTATCCCGCAGAGGTGACTGCCGCGATGGTGGCCGCCGTCGACAGCGGTGTCGCCACCGTGACGGCGATCGCACGCCAGGTGGGGGCGGTGGTGCGATGTGACGATGTCGGCGTGGGCGTGCCGACGGCCAACATCCGCACGCACGATGCGATGAGCGCCGGCGAGTTCGACGCGGCCGTCAACTCCGGCGCTCTCGCTGTCGAACGCGCCGTCGAGGGCGACCAGCCCGACCTGCTGGTGCTGGGAGAACTCGGGATCGGCAACACCACGGCTGCGGCTGCGGTGTGCGGGCTGCTCTTTGCCGACGACACAACCTCCTCCGCTGAGGCCGCGGCCCGCTGGACGGGACCGGGCACCGGGGTGCAGTCGGAGGCGCTCGATCACAAGCGGACGGTCGTGCGCGATGTGCTTGAACGGGTGGGTCACGTCGAGCCGCTGGAGGCGCTGCGCCGGGCAGGGGGCCGTGAACTCGCAGCCATCGCCGGGGCGGCGGCAGCGGCGCGGCAACGCTCGATTCCTGTGGTGCTCGACGGATTCATCGGCACGGCTGCCGCGGCACCGCTGGCACTGGCTGCGCCGGGCAGCCTCGACCACTGCATTGCCGGGCACTGCTCCGCCGAGCCGGGACATCGAGAGCTGCTGGCCAAGCTCGGGCTGGAGCCGCTGGTGCGCCTGGATCTGCGGCTGGGGGAGGGCACCGGCGCACTCATCGCGGTGCCGCTCGTGCGGATCGCCGCGGCGGCCGTGACCGACGTCGCCACCTTCGCTGAATGGGGTCTGGCGTGAGCCTGCGGTATGCGTGGGCGTTCCTTACCCGACTTCCCGGCGGGGCGCATCCGCCGACCGAACGCGACCTTGGGCGCAGCGTCCCGTGGTTCCCGCTGGTCGGGGCAATCGTCGGCGCCGTGAGCGGGGCGGTGTTCTGGGCCGTCTGGCAGCCGCTGGGCGCCCCACTCGCGGCCATCTTGGCCATCGCCACTGGCGTCCTGGTCACCGGTGCGTTCCACGAGGACGGCCTGGCCGACACGGCAGATGCCCTCGGCGGCACCACGCCCTCGGAGCGCCGCGAGATCATGAAGGATTCCCGCCTGGGAACCTTCGGAACGCTGGCACTGGTGCTGGGGACGCTGGTGCAGATCTTCGCCGTCATGCCGCTGGCGTCGCGTGACGCCGTCATCGCCCTGGTCCTCGCACATGGTGTCGGTCGTGCGCTCGCCGTTGCGGTGATGGCCTCGGTACGGGCAGCTCCCGGTTCGGGTCTGGGCCACTCCTACACCTCCCACCTGCGAGGACTGCCCTGCGCGCTCTCGCTGATGGTCACCTACGGCGCTGCGTTCGCACTTGGACCGGTGGGCGTGTTCGCCGTGGGTGCGGCGACAGGCGCAGCGCTGGTGGTGGGGCTGATCGCTCACCGCAAGTTCGGCGGCATGACCGGTGACGTGCTGGGTGCCATCGCCCAAGTCAGCCAGATGGCGGCGCTGGCAGCGGTGTCACGCCTGCTGGACGACTTCGGTTGGTTCTGGAACTAGAGTCCCGGGCCTGACATCCCGCCCTCCAGTTCCCATGAGCCCACTGCGGATGCGCACACCGAACGAACCATCAGCGCAGGACAGAACGAGACGCGACGGATTCGCAGCGATGGCCATCTTGGCACTGTCCATCGCGTTCATCGTGGCGATCATCGTGTTCGCAATTGCCTAGCGGCTGAGCCCCGAACTGCCGCCCATGCCGGGCGCTGGACCCATCGGCAGCCGGTCGGCGGCTGTGCTTGAATGACCCACTTGGCAGGCGGCGTTCGCATCGGCTCGCCATCGGGCCTGCCGTGTCCCTAGGGAGGGGAACTACATGACCACCAGTGAACGTGCTGTGACGCGCCATTCGGGGCGGCGGGCGTGGCGGACGTTGGCGGCACTTCTCGCTGTCTTCGCCCTGATTGCCGCTGCATGCGGTGGCGACGATGGTGACGACGACGGAGCGAGTGCGACCGAACCCGCCCCCGAGACCACCGAGGCTGCCCCCGAGACCACACAAGCGCCGGTCGACACCGCACCGAGCGGCGAGCCCATCAAGGTGATGACGGTCACGACGCTCAACGCGGCAGGCCCGACGTACCACAACATCGCGAACACCGCCAATGCGTACGCCGACTACATCAACGCACGGGGCGGCATCGGCGGCCGGCCGCTGGAGGTCACGGTCTGCGACGAGATGTTCGACCCGGCTGTGGCTGCGGCGTGCGCCCGCGAAGCCGTCGAGGAGAACATGGTGGCCGTCATCGGCTCGTTCACGTTCTTCGCCGAGAGCATCGTGCCGGTGATCGCCGAATCCGACATCACCTGGTTCGGCCCCTGCTGCCCGATCACGCCGTCTGAGCTGACCAGCCCGCACTCGTTCCCCATCGGCAACCAGCCGATGTACGCGGTGGGCATCATCAAGCGAGCCATCGACGACGGATGCCAGGCCATCAACGCCGTGATCATCGACGGCGCCCAGATATTCCTGCCGCCGATGGAGAACGCAATAGCAGCCCTCGGCCAGAGCTTCGGCGACATCATCATCCTGCCGCCGACAGCGCAGGACTACTCCTCAGAGGTGGCCCAGGCGACGACCGACGCCGACTGCGTGATCGGCATCGTGTCGGAGACGCCGTACATCACCTGGAACACGGCGTGGACCCAGTCGGGCACCGACGCTCGCCAGTACGGCCCGCAGGGCAACCTGAACGAGATCTCCGCGGCCGGCAACGAGGAGTCCACCGACGGCGACATCATCGGTGGCATGTACCCCGACATCTCCACCGCGCCGTGGGACGAGTACCGGCTGGCCCTCGAAGAAGGCGGCTGGGACACCACCGAGCACGACTACAACAGCCTGGGCGGCATGGGCACGTGGGCGGCGTTTGCGGCCTTCAGGCAGATTGCCGAAACCATCGACGGCGAGATCAACGCGTCCTCGTTCTTCCAGGCCGCATCGGCCACCGACCACCTCGATCTCGGCGGCATGGTGCCGGTGCTGGACTTCACCCAGGAATGGACCGACGGCCTCCCTGGCTTCCAGCGCTTGTTCAACCGCAGCGTCGTGTTCTCCAAGCTGGAGAACGGCAAGGTCGTGCCGCTGACCACCGAGTTCGAAGACGTCGGCGACCTGGCCACCGGCAACGCCGGCTGACCGTCATCTGAGTACCGTCATCTCAGTTCAGACGCCCGCGCCGGGGTGGCCCGAGTGAGCGATCACCAGCCATCCCGGCGCAGGCGCGAGCCGGCCTAGCGCCGCTGCGACGGGAGAACCATTGGACGAGGTCATCCGCTTCGCCCTGCTGGGCTTCGGGGTCGGCGCCTTGTACGCGCTGGCCTCCCAAGGCCTGATCGTGGTGTACCGCGGCACCGGCGTGCTGAACTTCTCCCTCGGCGCCACCGCGATCGCGGGCGTGTTCCTGCAGTGGGAATTGCAGAACCGGGCTGGCTGGCCGTTCCTGCTCTCGGCGCTGACCGGCGTCGCGCTGTCCGCGCTGCTCGGTGCCCTGACGCACTGGGTGATCATGCGGCCGCTGCGTCGCGCCAGCACGCTGATACGCGTCATCGCCACCTTGGGCGTGCTCATCCTGATCCAGGCCGGCGTCATCATCCGGTACGGCTCCAATGCCCGCCAGGTGGCCAGCTGGCTGCCCACCAACCGGGTGACGCTGTGGGGCGAGGTGGCGATCACCGTGGACCGGCTGATCCTGTTCGGAGTGGCGTGGGTGTTCGCCGTGATGCTGTGGTCGATGTATCGACGGAGCCACTTCGGCCTCGCCACCGAGGCAGTGTCCGAGAGCGAGCGAGCCGCTTCGGCCATCGGCTTGTCGCCGAACGCGATCGCCATCCAGAACTGGGCGCTGGGCTCGGCCATCGCTGCGGTTGCGGGCATCTTGGTGGTGCCCATCATCACGCTGCAGGTCACGGCCATGACCTCGCTGGTGCTCGCCGCCTTGGCCGCAGCGCTGGTGGGCGACTTCCGGTCCTTCCCCATCGCCACCGCCGCTGGCCTGGCGTTGGGCGTGGGTCAGACACTTGTGGGCCGCTTCGTCGACCAGCAGGGGCTGGGCCAATCGCTGCCCTTCCTGGTGATTGTGGCCGTGCTGGTGTTCAAGGGCCGGTCGCTGCCGCTGCGGGACTACTTCTTGCGCGAGCTGCCGATGATCGGCAACGGACGCATGTCGTGGGACTGGACGATCTTCGGCATCGGCACGGTGGCGTTCCTGATGCTCACCAAGCAGGCCAAGTGGATCGACGCACTGACCGTCACCATGGGCGTCTCGATCGTGCTGCTGTCGATCGTGCTGCTGACCGGCTACGCGGGCCAGCTGTCGCTGGCGCAGTACACCATCGCGGGCTTCGGCGCGTACGTGTCGGGACGGCTGGTTGCGGTGTTCGACATCCCGTTCCTGCTGGCGCTGGTCGTCGGCGTCGTCGCAGCGGTGCCGCTGGGATTCATCTTTGCCTTGCCGGCCGCACGAACCCGCGGCATCAACCTGGCCATCGTCACGTTGGGACTCGGCACCACCATCGAGCTGATGCTGTTCCGCAACCGCGAATACACCGGCGGCGTGCAGGGCACGCAGGTGGGCAGCCCCGAGCTGTTCGGCCTCGACATCGGCTCCATTCGCTACCCGGAGCGCTACGGCCTCTTCGTGCTGGCCATGGCGCTGTTGGCGGTGTGGGTGGTATCCAACGTGCGTCGCGGGCGCAGCGGGCGGCGGTTGCTCGCCATTCGCACCAACGAGCGGGCCGCCACGGCGCTCGGCATCGACGTGCCCAAGGCGAAGCTGTTCGCCTTCTCGCTGAGCTCGGCAATCGCCGCGCTGGGCGGCATCGTGCTGGCGTTCCGGCTGACCTCGGTCAGCTATACCTCATTCACCATCCTCACCTCGATTCTGTTCGTAGGTCTGGCCATCGTGGGCGGCGTCGGTCACCTGCTCGGAGCGTTCGTGGGCGCCACGATGGCCACCGCAGCCTTCAGCCAGGAGGTGCTCGAGTCGACGTGGGACGGGGTGGGCCGCTGGACCCAGCTCATCAGCGGCATCGCCATCTTGCTGATGGTGCTCGGGTACAAGGACGGAGTCGCAGCCGAGTGGGTGAAGATCTTCCGGCTGGTGAAACGAGCCCGCAAGTGGGGCCGCTCCTACTTCATCGAGCTGGAAGACGTCTCCGATCCGAACGCCGCCGGCAGCGAGCGGTCGACGGTTCCGGCTCGCGTGCTGAGCATCGAGAACATGACCGTGCGCTACGGGGCTGTCGTCGCGGTCAACGATGTCAGCTTCAACCTCACGCCGGGCACCATCACGGGGCTGATCGGCCCGAACGGCGCTGGCAAGACGTCGCTGATCGACGCCGTGTGCGGCTTCACGCCGGCGGATGGCCGGGTGGTGCTCGACGGCGAGGACATCTCGCGCATGGCGCCTTCTAAGCGTGCCCGCAATGGCATTGCTCGTTCGTTCCAGACGCTCGAGCTGTTCGAGGACGCGACGGTGTTCGAGAACATCAGCGTCGCCGCCGACCCTCAGGACATGCGGTCGTACGTGCGTGATCTGGTGGCGCCATCGAACCCGCCGTTCCCGCCGGAGGTCGTTCGGGCGATCATCGAGTTCCAGCTCGACGGTGACCTGCACCGCGACGTGAAGGATCTTTCCTACGGAAAGCACCGTCTGCTGGCGATCGCCCGCGCGGTGGCGATGCACCCGAGCGTGCTGCTGCTCGACGAGCCGGCCGCTGGCCTGAGCACCGCCGAGAGCGAAGAGCTGGCCGAGGTGGTTCGGCGCCTGGCCCAGGACTGGGGCATGGCAGTGCTGGTGGTCGAGCACGACATGAACTTCGTCAACGAGGTCTGCGACGAGGTGGTGGTGCTGGACTTCGGCAACAAGATCGCCACCGGGAGCCCCGAGGCAATCCGTGGCGACCCAGCCGTCGTCGCCGCCTACCTGGGAACCGAGGCCGACGAGCACCACGTCGTGCCCGAGCCCCGCACGACACAAGCTGCGGGAGGCGGCGCATGAGGCCGCTGCTGCAGACGCGAAGCCTCAAGTGCGGGTACCTCAACCGGGCAGTCGTCCAGGGAGTGAACCTGAAGGTGCACCAGGGCGAGGTGGTGTGCCTGCTCGGGCCCAACGGGGCGGGCAAGACCACCACGCTGCTGACCATCGCCGGCGAGCTGACGCCCGTCGACGGCATCGTGATGTTCGGCAACACGCCCACGTTCACGCCCATGTACCAGCGCATCCGGCGAGGGGGAATCGGGCTGGTGACCGAGGAGCGACTGGTGTTCACCAAGCTGTCGGCTCGGGACAATCTGCGAGTGGGCGGCGGTTCGGTGGAAGCAGCGCTGGAGCTGTTCCCCGAGCTCGAACCCCGGCTGGGAGTGCGCGGCGGCATGCTGTCGGGCGGCGAGCAGCAGATGCTTGCGCTGGCACGGGCGCTCAGCCGTCAGCCGTCGATTCTGCTGGCCGACGAGCTGTCGCTCGGGCTGGCGCCGATCGTGGTCGATCGGCTGCTGGGAGCGGTCCGCAAGGTGGCCGACACCACCGGCACCGGCGCCCTGATCGTCGAGCAGCATGCCCGCAAGGCGCTGGCGGTGTCTGACCGGATGTACCTGATGGCCCGCGGCCAGATCCTGCTGGAGCTGCCCGCTGCCGAAGCCCTCAGCCGCCTCGACGAAATCGAGGAGACATACCTGACCGGCACGTCGGAGACCGAGGAAGATCACATCGAGCGTCTGCGGCGCAAGAACAAGCGGAAGGCATGGAGACGCCTGCGGGTGCGCGAGCGCGAGCTGACACGGCTGTCCGGCAAGCTTGCCTCCACCCGTACTGCCGCCGAGGACGACTTCTATTTCGAACGTGAACGACAACGACGACACGCGGCGATGGTCCGCCGAAAGAGGTAATCACCATGGGGTATCGCACCGCTGAGCTGCCCGATGTCGATCTCGACGAGTTTGCGAAGATTCCGTTCTTCGAACGGATGAAGCTGCTGCAACTGCACTGGGTCGAGCACGGGTTCGGGACGCCCAAGCAGACCGGCACGTTCTACGCGTGGAAGATCTTCCTGTACGCGCTGTTCGGGCTGATCGTGGCCGGAGCGTTCACTGCCGGACTCGAATTCAACGACATCGGCGGCTGGTGGGACGAGCCGATCCTCTACCAGAAGCTGATGATCTGGACGATCCTGCTCGAGATCACGGGACTGGCGGCCACCTGCGGCCCGCTGGCCTTCCACTTCGACCCGCCCATCGGGGGAATCCTCTACTGGTGGCAGAACGACACGCTCCGGGTACCGCCGTATCCGAAGCACGTGCCGTTCACCAAGGGCAATCGGCGCACACCGTGGGACACCGGGCTGTACAAGCTGATCCTGGCCAGCCTGATCCTGCTGCTGGTGCTGTCACCCGAGCAGGTGGACGGGCTGCCCGACGGCCGCACCGGCATCTTGCCGCAGTGGGCGACGCTGATCTACTGCGGCTTGATCCTGCTGATGGCCATGCGCGACAAGATCATCTTTCTGTCGTCGCGGGCCGAGCAGTACGTGCCCACGCTGCTGTGCTTCTCGCTGTTCAGCAACTTCGTCGACATGATCATCGCCGCCAAGGTCTTCATCGTCATCATCTGGATGGGCGCCGGCTTCTCGAAGCTGCAGCACGGGTTCTCTTCGACGGTGTCGATCATGGTGCAGAACACGCCGTGGGTGGTGTGGGATCGATTCCGCAAAGCGACAGTCAAGGACTATCCCCGCGACATCCGGCCGGCTCGAACGACGCACCTGCTGGCCCATATCGGCGGCACCACCTGCGAGCTCATCATGCCGTTGGTGCTGCTGTTCTCTCCGTGGGGATGGGCGACGTGGATTGCCATCGTGTCCATCTGGATGCTGCACACCTTCATCATCTCGACGTTCCCGCTGGCGGTGCCGCTCGAGTGGAACGTGTTCTTCATCTTCTGCTCAGCGTTCTTGTTTTCGAACTTCCACGCCGGAAACGGCTACGCGGTGTGGGACATGGAGCCGGTGCTGCTGGTCGTGGTGCTGGTTGCGGCGCTGTCGCCCATCGTGCTCGGCGCCTTCCGCCCGCAGTACGTGAGCTTCCTGGTGGGCATGAAGCAGTACGCCGGCAACTGGGCGGCGGCGACGTTCTCGCTTCGCAACAAGGAGATCGAAGACCGGATCAACGACAAGATCGTGAAGTCCGCCGACAACCAGATCGACCAGCTCGAGCCGCTGTTCGGCCCTGAGATCTCGGAGATCTTCATTCAGAAGGCGGTGGCGTTCCGCATGATGCACCCGATGGGCCGCATGCACATCTCGGGCCTGATGTGCCACGTCGACGATCTCGACAAGCGCATTCAGCGCGAGGGCGAGTTCTTGAGCAATGTGCTGACAGGGTGGAACTTCGGCGACGGGCACTGCCTGGACGAGCGGCTGATCGCAGCGTGGCAGGAGCGGTGCCAGTACGAACCCGGCGATGTGATTGCGGTGTTCACCGAGTCGCGGCCGGCGTACACCAACAGGGTGCAGTACCGGGTGATCGACGCAGCCTTGGGAACCGTCGAGAAGGGCTGGTACCGCCACGACGACGCCTACAACTCCCAGCCGTGGCTGCCCGACGGCCCGATCCCGCACACGGTGACGTGGCGGAAGGAGGGTTACGAACCCCAAGGCGTGCCGCATCCGGGCAATGCCCGCAAAGTGCCTTCCATCGATCACGACGGAAACTGGCTGATCCCCCGCCAGACGGCCGACGGTGTCGTGATGCCCCCCGCCGACACCGGCTGAGAGGCTGAGCCGATAGGCGAAGCCGTGGCCCGAGCGGCCCGTGAGCGAAGCGAACAAGAGCGGGAAACGACTGGTGCAAGAACAGAAAGGCGGACCTACCGGCGCGGCTTCTAGCACCGTGACGACGGCGACGGTCGTCGGCAGCGGGCCGAACGGACTGGCCGCTGCGGTCCACCTGGCGCACGCAGGCGTGGACGTGACCGTGCTGGAGGCGGCGGACACCATTGGGGGTGGCACGCGCAGCGCAGAGATGATCGTGCCGGGCCTCGTGCACGACCAGTGTTCCGCTGTGCACCCAGTGGCCGCGGCGTCACCGTTTCTGCGCGGACTCGACCTTGAGGCGCTCGGTCTGCGATGGTGCGCGCCCGTCGTTGACTGCGCGCATCCCCTGGACGACGGCTCGGCCGGCGTGCTGTACCAGTCCATCGCGCAGACCGCAGAGGGGCTGGGCGGCGACGGAGCCCGGTGGCGCCGGCTCTTTGAAGCGTTGACGTCTGATCTCGATGCGCTCTTCGAAGACATCACGCAGCCACTGCTGCGGGTGCCACGCCATCCGCTGCTCACCGCCCGTTTCGGGGCTGTGTCCGCGACGCCCGCCACAGTTGTGGGCCGCCTCTGGCGCAGCGAGCAAGCTCGGGCCTTGTGGGCAGGCGTTGCAGCACACGCGTTCTGGCGCCTGGATCAGCCCATGACCAGCGCGGTCGGTCTCATGATTCTGGCCGCAGGCCACAAGTACGGCTGGGTCGTCGCGCAAGGCGGTTCGGGGGCGATCGCCGACGCGCTGGTCGCCGACGTGACGGCGCACGGGGGACGGGTCGAGACCGGGGTTCGGGTTCGCTCGGCCGGCGAGCTGCCGCCGACCGACTTGCTGCTGCTCGACGTGTCGCCATCAATGGCCGCCGACATCATGGGCGACCGGTTGCCGCGTCGAGTCGCCCGCGCCTACCGGCGGTTCCGCCACGGCCCCGGGGCGTTCAAGGTCGACTTTGCGATCGAGGGTGACGTGCCGTGGCGTGCAACGGCTGCCCGTGACGCCGGCACGGTGCATCTCGGCGGGGATGCACGCGAGGTGTTCGACAACGAACTGGCAGTCCATCGCGGCCAGATGCCTGAGCGGCCGTTCGTGCTGGTCGGCCAGCAGTATGTGGCCGATCCCGGCCGCTCGGTCGGCGATGTCCACCCGCTGTGGACCTACGCCCACGTCCCCCACGGCTACACCGGTGACGCCACCGAAGCCATCATCGCCCAGATAGAGCGTTTCGCTCCCGGGTTCTCCGAGCGGGTGGTGGGAACCGCGGTGCGCTCGGCGACCGAGATGTCCGTCTACAACCCGAACTTCATCGGCGGCGACATTCTGAGCGGCGCTTCGTCGCCCCTTCAGCTGCTGTTCCGGCCCCGACCCGCCCGCGATCCCTACTTCACCGGCGTGCGAGGGACCTATTTGTGCTCTGCGTCGACGCCCCCCGGGGCAGGCGCACACGGCCTCTGCGGCCGCAACGCCGCCGTCCGAGCGCTGGCGGCGCTGGGTGTCCCCCACCCAGAGTGAGCCGGATGCGTCACGATCTGCGAGAACGCACGCTGCCGAGCGATGGCCGCGTAGCGTGACGGCAAGATGCCCGACTTCTACGAGCAGTCGAGATCGACCGTGCAGGTGCATGCCATCAGCCCCGAGCGGGACTCCCTGGAGATTCGGTTCCCGCGGGTCGCCAGCTACCGCGTTGAACGTCCTGACGATCGGCTGGAGGCCGAACGGGCGGCAGGCGAGCCAGTGACTGCCGTGCTCGATCCGTTCTCGCCAGTCGGCACGACCCGCGACGTCAACTTCACCACATCGAAGGAACGGCGCTGGCGCACCCGAGCTGACCGCAGCCATGTCAACTGGGCGGTCGGCGACAGTGACTGGGAGCTTGAGTTCTGCGCAGTGGCCGAAGCCAGTCCCGACGCGCTGGCCTACGTCAAGAACCAAGGAATGGGCTTCGAGGTGCCGTATCGCACCGGCGGCCAGTACCGCACCTACGCGCCCGACTTCATTCTGCGCATCAGCGATACAGACCCAGATGCAGAACCCTTGTACCTCGTGGTGGAGGTCAAGGGCTTCCGAGGCGAGGACGCCAAGGAAAAGGCCGCGACCATGCGCCACTACTGGGTGCCCGGCGTCAATCGTCTCGGCGGGTTGGGCTACTGGCAGTTCGTCGAACTTCGCAACAACTGGGATTACTCCGAAGACCTCAAGACCGCCATCGCCCAGGCGCGCCGTGAGGCGCAGAACTTTCGTGAAGGAAGACCGTCGCTCGACAGCCGTGAAGCGGTGCTCGCTGTTCTGCGAGAACTCAAGCCGCGTCTGCGGCAGGACTTCGGAATATCGAGTCTCCAGCTGTTCGGGTCGTTCGCTCGAGACGAGGCCCAACTGATCAGCGATGTTGACCTCATCGTCGAATACAGCGAGAAACCGACGAGCTGGGGCAGCCACGGCGAGGGTGCTTTCTTGGAAGCTGCACTCGGGCGCAACGTCGAGATCGCCGTTGGCAAGAACCTGCGCGCTCACGTGCGGCCGAGCGCAGAGAGAGAGGCCATCGATGTATAGATGCGTCGAGCCCGTCGATTGGCTGCCGTACATCCGACGCATGGTGGAGGCTGCCGAGACGTCACAGGCATACGTCCGAGGAGTACCGGAAGCTGAGTTCGTTGCCGGTGGGGTCGTCTACGACGCTGCTCTCATGCAGTTGGTCATCATCGCCGAGGCGGCCAGCCGGGTGCCCCCCACCATCCGAGATGAACTCGGCGCAGTCCCATGGTCCGACATCCGTGCCGTGAGGAACCGCGTCGCTCACGACTATGAAGGTCTGGACGAAGATTCGATCTGGAACACCGTGACCGTCAAGGTGCCTCAACTCATCGAAGTGCTTCGTGGTGTTCTGGTGGAACACGGGGAGGCTTGAACAGCGGCGAAGAGGACTGCCAAGCCCAAAGAGGTCGACGCCATCAACCACTTGGGCGACGAAGCCATGAGGTCTTCCGCGTCCCCGAGGCCGGCTGAGGACTGCGCAGAGTTCCCTCAGATGGGCGCAACGTGGACATGGGGGTAGGGCGCTGCAAGCCGTTCGAGATCGCGCCGGTCGCCGGTCATCACTACACCGCCGCCGGCCTCAACAGCAGCAGCGACGCAGTGGGCATCGACGAGGTCCCTCGAGTCCGCCTGCGCCGTCGCAAGGACGCTGCCCACGAGGCGAGCGAGTTCTCGGTCTGTCTCACGAACTTCAAGGCCCGTCTCGCGGCTGAGACAGGCGTCGACGACCTGGTTCAGACTCGGCCCGCGGTACAGCTCTGCCAAGACCACTGCCGGGACGAGTACATCGCGCCGCAGTCGACGGGCCGCCTCCAGCGCAGCTCTGACTTCGGCAAAGCGCTGCCCTTGCGGGCGCGCCAAGGCCGACAACGCCTCCGAATCCAAGACGAGCGCTCGACTCACGCCAGCAGTGCCGTGTACTTGTCCACGAGGGCCTCCTCGGAAGGTCCCTCACTGCGCTCGAACTCCTGCAGCATCTCGTCGAGCAGCACTCGGCGCCGACGTCGCGTGAACTCGATACGCACTGCCTCGTTAACCTGTGACGAGAGCGACTCGCTCTCCGCTTCCAGCGCTCTGACGAGTTCTGCGTCGAGAGAGATCGAAACCTTCCGCTTGGCCGTGCCCATTCCGCCATCCTACCAAAGTAGGAATGAATGCGCCCTCACCACGGATTCCTGAGAGCGTCTGTCTCGGCGCTCACCTGAGGCGCCGCAGTCCCGAGTTCTCTGTGGAAAAGTCGCCGCACAAACTCCGCGAAGCTGATCCCCTGTTCGGCCGCGCGTCGCTTCGCTTCGGTATAGAGATGATCCGGCAAGGTGATGACCGTTCTCACGAAGACTTCATAGCATCACATTGAGCGGTTCTCTGATGCCGAGGAGCGCTGCCGCTACAGGTCGAAGACTTGGCGGGCGTTGTCGCCGACGAACGCCCGCTGCTGTTCTGCGGGGAACATGTCGACGAGCTCGTCGAGGTCGAGCACGTACTCGGGCGTGTGGTCGGCGTGGGGGAAGTCGCTGGCCCACATGAACCGGTCGTGCCCGTAGCGCTTCGCCAGGGCCGGTATCGAGCGCTCGTCGGGATCGCACGAGATCCACACCTGCCGCATGAAGTACTCGCTGGGCTTCATCTCGAGCGGCACCCGGGTGCCGGTGTAGGTATGGCCGAACACAGCATCGATGCGGTCCAGGCAGTAGCCGAGCCAACCGCCGCCTGATTCGAGCACCAGCACCTTCAGTTCCGGGAACCGCTCGAAGACGCCGTAGTCGAACAGCGACACGAACTGATGCCGCACACCGTCCGACGCGGTCATTGACGCCGTCAGACGCAGCTCGCGCACGTGCTCCCACGTGCCCATGCGGGTGCCCTTGGTCCACTGGGGCTCGAAGGTGGGGTGAATGGCGAACGGCACGCCGAGATCCTGTGCGGCCTCGTACACCGGGTCGTGGTCGGGGTGACCGAGCGGGCGGGTGCTGTGCGTGAACGGTGCCACGAAGCAGCCCCGTGCGCCGTCGGCCACCGAGCGCCGCAGCTCGGCCGCCGCAGCCACCGGGTCGGTCATCGAGATGTGGGCGACGGGAACGAGCCGGTCGGAATGATCCCGGCAGAACTCGCAGATCCAGCGGTTGTAAGCCCGCGTGTAGGCCTGGCTCAGCTCGGCATCTTCGAGCTCGGCTTCCCACAGCAGCCCCATCGTCGGCAGCAGCACCGCGATGTCGAGGCCTTCGGCATCGAGCAGCTCGATCCGCTGGTGGGGGTCCATGGCGCCGAAGGGAATCTCGCCGACGTAGGTGCGGTCCGGATTGAACATGATGTCGGGCAGATCGGGTGCGCCCATGGCGCCCAGCGTCGAGACCATGCCGGGGCGGGCCAGCTTGCTGCGCTGGTTGTCGATCATGAGCACTTCCAGGCCGCGCTCGGGCTCGATCTCGATGCGCAGCGCCCGGTCCTTGAAGCGGTCCTCGAGGTACTCCTCCCACAGGTCGGGCGGCTCGAGGATGTGGCCGTCGGCGTCCACTGCGCCGGCGTGCGCGATCTTGTGCACCTCGTGCATGTGGCGCTGGCCGCCTTCGGCGGTGAGCTGGCGCTGGACAGTCGTCGTCATGATTCCCCCCGGTGAAACCTGGTGCCCGTTCGGATTCTCTCACGTCAGGGCTCGGCCGTCAGCGGAACGGCGTGACACAGCTTGCGCGCAGCAATGCCGGGGCGCGGCGACCTTCCATGGGCGACAATCGCGGCGTCACATTTCGACAGCAGGGGAGGACAGCACGATGAGCGAGGGCAGCGATGCTGATGGGCGGCTGGCCGGCAAGGCCGCGGTGATCACCGGCGGCGCCAGCGGCATGGGACGGTCGACGGTTGAGCGATTCCTGGCCGAGGGTGCCTCGGTGGTGATCGGCGACCTCAACGCCGACGCTGGGCATGCATTCATGGAGGAGCTGACCGGCGCCGGCCTCGGCGACCGCGCTCGCTTCACGCGCACCGATGTGGCGGTGGAGGACGACGTCGCGGCGATGACCGAGCTGGCGGTCGAGGCCTTCGGCCGGCTGGATGTGGTGTTCAACAACGCGGGCATCGGCGGGGCGTTCGGCCCGATCACCGAGCTGGACGCGGACGCCTGGGACGAGACGTTCGCCATCCTGGTGCGCTCGGTGATGCTGGGCACCAAGCACGCCGCCCGGGTCATGATCCCCCAAGGCACCGGCGGCTCCATCATCAACACCGCATCGATCGCCGGCGTCGGCGGCGGCGCCGGACCGCAGGCGTACTCGGCGGCCAAGGCTGCGGTCATCAGCCTTGCGCAAACCACCGGCCTGGAACTGGCGCCTCACCGCATTCGCGTCAACGCCATCTGCCCGGGCCTGATCTTCACGCCGTTGATGCACAGCGGCAACGAGGCCCAGGCTGAGGAGGTCATGTCGGATATGCAGCCGTGGCCGGACCGGGGCGAGGGCACTGACATCGCGTCCATGGCGCTGTTCCTGGCCAGTGACGAGAGCAAGTTTGTGAGCGGCCAGCAACTCGTGGTTGACGGCGCCATGCTTGCCGCCGGTCCGCGCATCCATGGGCGGATGCACAACACGCGGAACTTGCACCGCATGGCGGGCATGGCATACGGCACCACGGGCCAAGCCGCCACGGTCCGCCGCCTCTAACCGCTGAGGTCGTTGCGGAAGTCGGGGTGGGCTATCGACGTGAGTAGTTCTGCTCGTTCGCTGAGGGAGCGGCCGCGTAGTTCTACGGCGCCGAATTCTGTGGCGACTATGTCTGCGGTGTAGGCCGGGAGGGTTGTGGGGGCTCCTGGTGCCAGGTGCGCCACTATGCGTGAGATGCGGCCGCCTGCCGCGGTGGACGGCATGGCGACGATGGCCCGGCCGCCGGTCGCGACGCAGGCGCCGAATGCGAAGTCGGGTGCTCCGCCGGGTCCGGAGATGTAGCGGCCCCCGATCACTTCGGAGTTCGCTGAGCCGTCGAGCGCCATCTGCACGGTCGATTGCAGCGCCACGAAGTTGCGAATCTGGGCGATGCCCTCGATGCCATGGCTCAGCGAGCCGTTCACGAGCTGCACGGCCGGATTGCGATCGACCCAGTCATAGAGGCGGCGCGTCCCCATCACCTCTGCGGCCACGCTCACACCGTCGCCGACCGGTCCCTTGTGGCGGTTGTCCACGGCACCGCTGTCGATGAGGTCGATGCAGGCGTCGTTGATCATGCCGCCGTGCAGGCCAAGGTGCCGGCGGTCGGCGAGGCTGGAGAGCACCGCATCGGGGATGGAGCCGATCCCGAACTGAAGCGTCGTCCCGTCGCCGATGAACTGGCCGACGTGAGCCGCAATGGCCGCAGCGGTCTCCTCGACCGCGGCCGGTGCCAGCTCCCTCAGCGGCTCGTCGACTTCGACGAGCCCATCGAAGTCAGTGCGGTGGCATTCGCCCTCGCCGTGCACGTAGGGCATCTGGGGGTTCACCTGCGCGATGACCAGTGGCGTTGATCGCAAGAGGTCGACGTGACCTCCGACGCCCGTGCCGAGGCTCATGCGACCCTTGGCGTCAGGTGGGCTGGCCTGGCACAGCAGGACATCGGCTTCCAGCCCGCCGCCGGGACCGACCAGGCCGGTGATGTCCGAATAGCGAGCCGGGACCACGCCGAAGTGCGGGCTGTCGAGGGCGTCGCGGAGAGCTCCGCTGGGTTGCAGCGAGGTCCAAACGAACGGGTTGCCGAGGTGATCAAGCGGCTGAGGCCGATCCAGCAGGAATGCGCTGACGAACTCAAGATGGTCGAAGCGATCGTGTGCCGCATCGATGGCCACCAGCAGGCCGAATGGCGTGGCCGAGCCCTGCGCGACATAGACGCGTGCCCTGCGCCCGATGCGACCGATCGCCTCGTCGACGCCGAGCTGGACGCCGGCACGATTGCCGTTGCCCCCGCGGGGGCGGTCTGGATTCATCTCGGCAGCCCCTCCCGGCACTCGGCGGCCCGGCAGTCAAACGGTTGGCGAACTGTACGACGGCCTGGCATTGCGTCGCGGGCCATCGGTTTCACGTGAGGGATCCGCATCCACTCCCAGATGGGCGGGACGTGCGGATGGCAAGATGCGGGCCATGACCTCTGCTGCGATCGACCTCGACGTCATGCCTCCATCGGAGCTGGCCGACGAACTCATGCCGGTGGTGGCCGATGCTGTGGTGGGAGCGGCAGATCAGGCGGTCGTGGATCGGGCGGCGGCGTGGGCCAGCTCGGCGGTTGCGCCGCATGCCGAGTCGTGGGAGCGTGAACGCCGCTTCGCGGCTGAGGCGTTTGCGAGCGCCGGCGACGAGCGGCTGTGCGGGTTGCTCGTGCCGGCCGCCGACGGCGGCTCGGGGCTCAGCCAAGTCGGGCTGGCACGGGTGCTCGAAGAGGTGGCCGCCGCCGACTTCGCCATCGCATTCGTGCTTGTCTGCCACAACAATCTGGCGGGCGCGGTGAGCAGGCGCGCCCCTGCGCAGATGCGGGAGCGGGCGCTGGGGCCGTTGGTCTCCGGCGAGCAGCTCGGCGCATTCCTGCTGACAGAGCCGGGCGTCGGCAGCGATGCCGCCAAGATCACCACGGCGGCACGTCGAGACGGCGACGAGTGGGTCATCGACGGCCGCAAGGCGTGGGTCAGCAATGGCACGGCGGCCGACGTTATGTCGGTGTACGCGCAGGCCGATCCCGCAGCCGGACACCGGGGAATCATGACGTTTCTCGTCGACGGCAGCACCGACGGCATCGAGCGGACCGACGGCTACGAGCTCATCGGCGCCCACGGCATCGGCACCAATGAGGTGCGCTTCAACGAGTGCCGGGTGACTGACGCGGATGTCATGGTGCCCTTCGGCGAGGGGTTCGTTGCCGCGATGGAAGGCATCGATATCGCTCGAGTGCTGGTAGCGGCGATGTGCTGCGGCATGATGCGCACCGGCCTCGCGACCGCCATCGATTACGTCCGCAAGCGGCAGGCGTTCGGCGGCCGCATCGCCGACTTGCAGGGTGTGCGCTTCAAGCTCGCCGACGTGGCAACCGACCTGGAGGCCGCCCGCCTGCTTGCCTATCGGGCGGCGCTGGCGGTGGCCGAAGGTCGCCCGGCGGCGGTCCACGCAGCACACGCCAAGAAGTTCGCCACCCGCGTTGCCGAACGAGGCCTGGCGGACTGCATGCAGGTGATGGGCGCGGTGGGCGGCCGGCGCGACCATCCGCTGCCACGGCACCTTGCCGCCTCTCGCTTGACGCACTACGTCGACGGGGCCACCGAGATCCAGGACGTCGTGATCAGCAGGTCGCTGCTCGACTGAGCCAGGCGGTCAGACTGACCGGCTCGGCTCAGCTGTTGCTCGAATCGCCGAGCCAGTCGACGATGGCATTGGCGACCTGCCGCTCTGGTGCATCGTCGTCTGTGTCGACTCGCGTCAGAGCAGACCATTCCAGGTCAAGTCCGGAACGGCCGCAGCGCACAGCGACGAGCCGCCCGGAGTCGAGCCATGGTGACATCGCCCACCGGCTGAGAATGGACACTCCAAAGTCAGCCGCGATCATCTCGGCGATTGCGCCGGTCTGCTCGAGCACGGTAATCGTTCGAGGCGACAGGCCCGCCGGGCGGACGAAGCGCTCGTATTCGAAGCCAGGTGACGGCTGCCGGTTGTAGGTGAAGTAGTTCTCTTCGGCAATCGCTTCGGGCCCGATCCAGGTCCGGCCGGCGAGACGGTGCTCGGGGTGTGTGACCAGCACCAGCTCATCGGTGAACAGGTGGATGGCGTCACGCGCTCCCGGTGCCGGCCCCGGAGCGAGTACGAGGTCGGCCGTCCCGTCGGCGAGTCGCGGCACTGGCATGTCGCCCACGACCACCAGTTCGAGGAGCAATCCTTCCAGCCGGTCACTGCACGCTGCCGCAAATGGCGCCAGCCAGTGGTAGCAGTCGTACGATCCGACGCCGATCCGGACCGTGGCGGTCGTCCCGCCGACGCTGCGCATGAAGTCCTGCTCGGCCCGTGCCAGATCCGGCATCGCGCGGTGAGCGGCTTGGCACAGCGCCAGCGCCGCAGGCGTCGGCTGCATGCCGCGAGATGGCCGGCGCTCGAACAGGCGTCCGCCAAGGCGCCGCTCGGCTTCGGCCAATCGATGGCTCACCGCAGACTGGCTGACATGAAGTCGGCCGGCTGCTGCGGTCACTGAGCCGGTTTCCGACACCGCCACGATGGTCTCGTAATGGTGCATTTCCAAACGCGAGGACATAACTACGACATCGCCGACATTTGATCTATATCTCTTCCCGATGTTTACAAGAAGTGGACAGGAGCAAGCGTACTTCCTCGAGAGGGCAATCAATCCGATTGGCTCATGAAATACCGTCGATTATCACTAAACTTATGTAGTGTATTTCTCAATATACTTCGCCATACTATTGAGAAATATTCATACCATTATCGACTGAAGTACATCTCCTCCAACCCCTGGAATCGTGTACATCTGGGCAGGAATGTGCGATGAGCTGGGCTCAGCGGCGCATGGCCTCGCCGGCTGGATCCCAGAGGCAGTCATCGATGAGACGGGCTGCGCGTCGTTCGCCCACAATTTCGATCCCAAAATCCACATCGTTGTGTGCGAATTCGGCCGGCACATAGCCCATAGCGACGGACACATTGCTGTGGTGCGCGAATCCGCCGGATGTCACCCAACCGAGCGGTTCTCCATCGCAATAGACGGGTTCGTCACCTGCCGCATCGAATCCCGATTCGTCGGTTGGCCCATCGAATGTCCATGTGCACAGCGACATCGCTCCGCCGCGGACACCTCCGTCGCTGCCCGATGCTCCGTCAGGCCCGTACTTGTCAATGAGGGCTGCCCGACCGACAAAGTCGGAACCGTCGTCGCCGGCTCTCGTGAAGCGGACGAAATGACCCAGGGCTGCTTCGAATGGGTCGTAGGTGGGCCGGTACTCGCGTGCCCAGCTGCCGAAGCTCTTGTCGAGTCGAAGCGAATTCAAGGCCGCCAAGCCGAACAGCCGCAGCCCGTGCGCGCGGCCATGCGTCATGAGCAGATCGAAGACGTGATGCAGATAGCTGGCATCGGTCCACAATTCGTACCCGAGATCTCCGGTGTAGCTCAGCCGGCCGCACCAGGCCCGTGCCCAGCCCACATCGAGGGCGGTGAAGCTGCCGAAACGCATCGCCTCATCGGAGACATCAGCGTCGGTCACCTCTGACAGGAGATCTCTCGACTTCGGCCCCGCAATGGCCACGCCGCACAGTTCGGTGCCGAGCGTTCGGTACCAGACGGGTGCGCGAGACGCTGTGCCTGATGCCGCCGCTCCATGCGGCGCTGCGTTCTTCCATCGAGCCAGGTCCGCTTCGAACCAACGCTCGTAGTAGCGCTCGGCGATGCCCGAGCCGAAGACGATGAAGCGTTCGCTGGTCGCGGTGTTGCCGGTGGCGCCGCCGGTCACCGCCTGCACGGGGCCGTCGGGCGTGCCAGTGGCCGGCGGCAGGCAGGCGACGGTGAGATCGCCCGTGAGATTGCCGGCCTCGTTGCACATCGGCGCGAGCGCGATCCGGCCTGGCTGCGGCAGCCTGCCCGCCAGCAGATGCTTGAGCCATGCACGGGCACCCGGCCCTTCCACCAGGAACTTGGCGAATCCCGAGGTCTCCATGAGCCCGACGTCATTGCGAACAGCCTGGACTTCCTCGCGCACGTGGGGCCAGGCATTGGATCGCCCGAACGTGACGTCTTCGACGGCCCCGGCCTCAGGCGCGAACCACAGCGGCACTTCCAAGCCGTACACATCGCCGAAGACGGCCCCCGCCGCACGCTGTGGTTCGTAGATGGAGGTGGTCGCCAGCGGGCGCCCCTCGGGAAGGAACTCGTTCGGGAAGGCGATGCTGAAGCGTCGCCGGTAGTTCTCGCGCACTTTGGCGGCGGTGTACGGCCGGGTGGCCCAATCGCCGAATCGGGCGAGATCCATCGCCCAGACGTCGAATCCGGGATCGCCGGTCGTCATCCAGTTGGACAGCGCGAGACCCACACCTCCGCCTTGGCAGAGTCCGGCGAGCACGCCGCAGGCGGACCAGAAGTTCGGCAAGCCCCGGATGGGTCCGACGAGCGGGTTCCCGTCGGGCGAGAAGGTGAACGGGCCGTTGACCACTCGGGCGATGCCGGCATCACCCAGCACGGGGAAATGCCTGAACGCGGTGTCGAGCGACGGTGCGATGCGTTCGAGATCGGGCGTCAGCAGTCGCCGCTCGAAGTCCCACGGCGTCTGCCGCCGCTGCCATGCCACCGCCGCCTGGTCGTAGGTGCCGACCAGTAGGCCTTGGCCCTCCTGGCGCGTGTAGATCTCGCCGCCGAAGTCGATGGAACCCATGAGTTCTTCGCCGGTGCGTTCGTTGTGAGCGATGACGTCATCGAGAGGTTCGGTGATCACGTAGGAGTGCTCCATCGCGAGCACCGGCAGCTCCACGCCGACCATGCGGCCTACTTCGCGCGCCCAGAGCCCACCGGCGTTCACCACGTGGGTTGCCTCGATCCAGTCGTCGCAGCCATCGTCGCCTGCAGCGTCTGCGGTGCCGGCTAAGTCGCCGCGGGACGTGTCGTACAGCCCGACGCGCCACGCGCCATCAGGCGTTCGCTCGATGCGACGAGCCCAGGTGTGGCGCCGGATCACGGCCCCGGCTGCCGTCGCTGCCCTCGCGTATGCATAGGTCACGCCGCTGGGATCGACGTGACCGTGCTCGGCGTCGAGCATCGCGCCCACGAATTGGTCTGGGTCGATGATGGGCAGGAGCCGGGCGGCTTCCTCGACCGGGATCATCTCGGAGTCGATGCCGAGGTACTTGCCACGCGCGTCGGTCATCTGCAGCCAGTCGAGACGCTCGGGCGTGTCTGCCAGGAAGATCGCACCGGTCATGTGGATGCCGCAGTCCTGACCGGATTCAGCCTCGATCTCGCGGTACAGCTCGATGGTGTACTTCTGCAGCTTCGCGACGGTCGGATCGGCGTTGATGGGATGAATGCCGCCGGCTGCATGCCAGGTCGAACCCGCAGTCAGGTCGGCGCGTTCGAGCAGCACGAGGTCGGTCCAGCCCGCGCGAGTCAGGTGATACAGCACTGAGGCGCCTACGACGCCGCCGCCGATGACGACGGCCTGCACTCGATCGGTCACGGCTGTGCAGTCTCGCAGGCTGGCGCAGCTTGCATCGGCTAGGGCACAGCGTCGCGTTCTATGGCTGGCGGCAGGGGATTCGGCTCGCTGCCAAAGAGGTCGACGCCTCCGGGACGGTCGCCCGCCGGCACCGTCAAGTCGGCAGCGGAGGGGAGCGTCATGAGGTCGGCAGTCATCTTGTGGAAGCGGTTGAGCGGCTCCTCGAAGCGGGGGGCCAGCGGTCCCGGAGGTGCGCCGCCCAGCGAGATGCCGCGCTGAGCTCGCTCGCAGATGTCGATGTCCTCGTCGTTCACCTCGATCCAGAAGCGGCGCGTGATCTCGAACGACGTGCGCAGCTCAGCCGACGGCTCGCCGGCGGTCATCGGGCCTGGCGGGAACAGGAACGTGCAGTGTTCGAGGGTGCGATTCGCGGCAAGCGGCTGCAGCACCATCAGGAACATGTGGCTCGGCAGCACCGCGAGCGTCACGTTGGGGAACAGCGCCACGAACCTGCCGCTTGCGGCATCAGAATCGTCGAGTCCGGCTGCGGAAGGCAGCGTCAGCCAGTCGTCGCGCTCATCGCCCGACACGGGAGTGGTGGTCTGGCCGCAGTACATGCCCGGACCCTGGTATCGGTAGTGGTCGGGGACCCGCGACACCTTGGCCAGCTCCGGGTGCACCCAGGGAAGGTGGTAGTACTCCGCGAAATTCTCAACGATGAGCTTCCAGTTGGCCGCCACGTCAAACGTGCGCGCGACCCCGTCGAGCCCGCCGGAGCGCCACTCGGAGAACCCGTAAGCAGCCAACCTGTCGGGCAGATCGCCGAGCCACACCTCGAGCGGCGGAGTGTCGTCATTGAGACAGACAAATACGAGCGGGCCCCAGACCTCGGTGCGCACCCGGATCAGCCCGTAGTCGGCCAGATCAAAGTCATCTCGGGGCACTTCGTCGAACAGCGGCGCGGAGACGAGCTGCCCGTCAGCGCCGTAGTGCCATCGGTGGTACGGGCAGCGGATCGTGTTCGCGATGTCGCAATCGTGCTCGGCCAGCTCGGTGCCGCGGTGCCGGCAGGAATTCAGAAAGCCGCGCAGCCCAGCGTCGGATCGGGTCAGCAGAATCGAATGTCCGCCCACCGAGCGAACCAGCAGTCGTCCCGGCCGCGCCACCTCTTCAGCAAGGGCCACCGCAACCCACGCTCGGCCGAACAGACGCTCCTGCTCAGCAGCGAAGAAGCCTTCGTCGGCGTACACCGCCGGCTGCATGGCGAAGGACGCGTGGACCGCGTTGCGTTGGGGAGCCCAGAACCCAGCCTCCGGCTGTGTCCAATCGGAGCCGGGCTTCGTCGACTCAGCCCCCAGCGGTGTCCTCGGAGTCGTCATCGTGCCGTCCTGCGGAGTCGAAGCAGCTGATCCGAACACTAGTGCGCGGGGATCAAGGGCATATCGCTGCGAGTTGCGGGCTCAGCCATCGTGCTCGCTCTCGGGACTGCCAGAACGCCCGGCGGGCCGGATCTCCGCAATGAGGTCACCGGGTTCGAGCAGCGCGCCCGACGCAGCGGTGATCGAGATGACGGTGCCCGTCACCGGCGCTGAGATCGACGACTCCATCTTCATGGCCTCGATGACGGCGATCGTGTCGCCGGCAGCCACCTGGTCGCCTTCGGACACCGACACGTTGACCGAGCCCCGGAACGGTGCCGCAACGTGGCCGGGAACGCTGGGGTCTGCCCTGGCGTGTTCTGCTCGATCAACCGCCACGGTGCGGTCGAGGGTGTCGATGTCACGGGGCTGGCCGTTCACTCTGAAGCTGACCAGGCGAATGCCCTCGTCGTTGGGCTCGCCGATGGACCGCAGGCCCAGCAGCAGTCGCACGCCTGGGCCGAGCACCACCGCGGTGTCGTCATCGTGAGGGTCGAGCCCGTACCAGAACAGCAGCGAGGGCAGGACCGACAGGTCGCCGTAGCGGTGGGTGTTCTCGTCCTGGGCGGCTGATTGCGTGGGGAACAGCAATCGGTTCAGCGTGGCGGCACGGTCGGTCGCCAGGCCCGCCGCGTCGTCGTCGGTGAGCTCCTTCGTCTTGGGCGCCCAGTCGCGGCCTTCGGTCGCTCGGGCTCGGAAGGGCTCGGGAAAGCCGCCGGGCGGGGTGCCGAGCTCGCCATGCAAGAAGCCGATGACGCTGTCGGGCAGGTCGGCCGACGCCGGATCGGCTGCCAGATCGTCGGGTGTGACGCCCGAGGCCACCAGGTGCAGCGCCAGGTCGCCGACCACCTTCGATGACGGGGTCACCTTGATGGGGCGGCCCAGCAGCTCGTTGCACGCGGCATAGAGCTGCTCTACTTCCTCGAATCGGTGCCCGAGGCCAAGCGCCGTGGCCTGAGTCCGCAGATTGGACAGCTGCCCTCCGGGAATCTCGTGGCGGTACACGGTGCCGGTCGGCGAGGGCAAGCCAGCTTCGAAGGGCGCGTACACCCGCCGCACTGCTTCCCAGTAGGGCTCCATGTCGCCGATCGCGTCCAGGCTGAGCCCGGTTGCCCGCTCGGTGTCGTCGGTCATCGCGACGATTGAGGCAATGGACGGTTGCGAGGTCATGCCCGACAGCGGAGGGGCGGCACCGTCGATGGCGTCGACGCCCGCATCGATTGCCGCCAGGTACGTCGCGAGCTGCCCTCCGCCGGTGTCGTGCGTGTGGAGATGGACGGGCTGGGCAAATCGTTCTCGAAGGCCGCTCACCAGCACTGCCGCAGCCGGCGGGCGCAGCAGCCCCGCCATGTCCTTGATGCACAAGATGTGCGCCCCGGCTTCGTCGAGCTGCTCGGCGACGCTCAGGTAGTAGTCGAGGGTGTAGAGGTCCTCGTCTGGGCTGCTCAGGTTGCCCGAGTAGCAGATCGTGCCCTCGGCGACGGCGCCTGCGGCGATGACTGCTTCGATGGCGGGTCGCATCTGGTCGATCGAGTTGAACGCATCGAACACACGGAAGACGTCCATGCCGCACTCGGCCGCCTCGGCCACGAACTCGTGCGCCACCGTGTCGGGGTAGGGCGAGTAGCCGACGGTATTGCGGCCCCGCAGCAGCATCTGGGTGCAGATGTTGGGCGCCGCCGCACGGATGCGCCGCAGGCGCTCCCACGGGTCCTCATGCAGGAAGCGCAGCGCCACATCGAACGTGGCGCCGCCCCAGCACTCCACGCTGAGCAGTTGCGGCATGAAGTGGGCCATCTGGCGAGCACCGGCGACTAGGTCGATCGTGCGCAGCCGGGTGGCCAGGATGGACTGGTGGGCATCACGCAGCGTGGTGTCGGTGACGGCCACGGCGGTCGAGGAGCGCAGATCAGCGGCAAAACCCGCGGGCCCGAGCTCGTCGAGTCGTTGTTTGGATCCGTCCGGCGGTGTGCGTGGCGTCGGGCGCAGTTTGGTTCCCGGGTCGACATGGGTCGGTGCCGGGCCATGCGGCTGGTGGACGGTCACATCGGCCAGGTAGCGCAAGAGCCGGGTGGCCCGGTCGGCACCCACCGAGGCGGCCGTCAGCTCGGGTCGGTCGTCGATGAATGTCGTGGTGACAGGCTCGGAACGGAATTGGGAGTCGGCCAGGATCGCCTGCAGGTACGGCTGGTTGGTCGACACGCCGCGTACCCGGTACTCGGCCAGGGTGCGTTGCATGCGGCGGACCACCGTGTCGAAGTCGGGGCCGCGGCAGGTGATCTTCTCGATCATCGAGTCGAAGTGCGGTGTGATCTCCACCCCTTGGTAGACGCAGCCGTCGAGCCGCACACCTGCGCCGCTGGCAGGCCGGTAGGCCACGATGCGTCCGGTGTCGGGCCGAAAGTCGTTGGCGGGGTTCTCGGCGGTCACCCTGCACTGCATCGCGAAGCCCCGCATGCTGATGCGCTCTTGAGACAGTCCGAGATCGGCGAGTGTGGCGCCGGCGGCGATGCGCAGCTGCGATTCCACGAGGTCGATGTCGGTGACCTCTTCGGTCACCGTGTGTTCCACCTGGATGCGCGGGTTCATCTCGATGAAGACATGCCGACCGCTGGGCTCCACCAGGAACTCCACCGTGCCCGCATTGATGTAGCCGATGGCCTCG
Source organism: Acidimicrobiales bacterium (assembly GCA_965116715.1). Taxonomy (GTDB): domain Bacteria; phylum Actinomycetota; class Acidimicrobiia; order Acidimicrobiales; family Poriferisodalaceae; genus Poriferisodalis. The sequence goes on along the minus strand of OZ220724.1, from coordinate 1,512,135 downwards.
CCGAAGCTCACCGCGTCGGCCAGCAGTTGCTGCTGCACCCCGGCGTCAAGATCCCGCGCGGGAGCCATCTCGACCACCTTCTGGAAACGCCGCTGCACCGAGCAGTCCCGCTCGTACAGATGCACGACCCTGCCCTCGGCGTCGGCCAGGATCTGCGCCTCGATATGGCGCACATCGGTCATGGCCTCTTCCAGAAACACGGTGCCGTCGCCGAAGGCACTGTGGGCCTCGCGGCGAGCTGCCTCGACCGCCTCGGTCAAGTGCTCGGGGCGCTCCACGCGCCGCATGCCGCGGCCGCCGCCGCCTGACGCCGCTTTGACGAACAGCGGGAAGCCGATCTGCGATGCGGCATCGGTGATGTCGGAGGGGGCAGCGTCATCGTCGATGGGCGGCGACTGTGCCAGCACGGGCAGGCCGGCTGCCTCGGCGGCCTGACGCGCCCGCATCTTGTTGCCGGTCAGGCGCAGCACCCCGGCACTGGGTCCCACGAAGGTGACGCCGGCCGCCTCACACGCATCGGCGAGCGCCGGGCTCTCGGACAGGAATCCGTAGCCGGGGTAGATGGCGTCGGCGCCCACCTCGACTGCCTTGGCCACGATGGCCTCGTGGTCGAGGTAGGCCCGCACGGGCCGGCCTTCGGTGCCGATGACGTAAGCCTCGTCGGCCTTGATGCGGTGCAGAGCACCGCTGCGCTCCTCCTCGACGGGGAGGATGGCAACCGTCCTGATGCCGAGCTGAGTTGCCGCCCGGAAGGCCCGAATAGCGATCTCGCCCCGGTTCGCTACCAGCAGCTTCTCCATGACATCCCCCGTGTCCCGTCAACATGTTCGCGCCCGGCACGGCGGTGGGGCAGACGTGTGCGTGAAGCTAGCTCGCAAAATTATCTGAAAAATATTGAAATATACTCTCGAACTGGTTCTACGGTGCGTCACATGGCAGCTGAGCCCGACTTCACCTTTGACGAGCACGTGCCGAGCGGCGGCGTTTACGCCAACGATGCGCGGATCTGGCATACCCACCATGAGTTCACCGTCGACTTTCTGGCGCCCTGGCTTCACCCGATTCCTGACAACGAATCGCCGCTCATCGTCGCCCGTATCCGGATTCCGTCCACTGCCATGTTCGATATCGTTCGGAAACTGTCGAATGGCATCGGCGAGTACGAGGCGGAGCACGGGCCGCTCACGCCACCGCCGACGGAGGCGTCATGACCACCGAATCCGGCGAGCCAGGAGACCCGAACGAGCCGAGACATCCCCGGCGCGTGCGCCGCAACGCGCCGCGCCATTTCACGGTGCCTGCTTCGGAATTCACGCCTTCGGACGGCAAGCCGCCGACGCGCGAAGAGTGGGAGGCGCTGCAGCAGCAGATTGACGAGCAGTACCAACGGTTCCAGCAGTACGAGAGCGCACGTCTCCGCCGGGTCGAGCGCGAACGCCTAGAGCGGGAGCGGTCACTCGGTGACGGAACGGGATCTGCGGCGACCCCCGTGTGCGAGCCGTGGCTGTTGGACCCAGCGGCGATCCATCTCAATCACGGGTCGTTCGGTGCGACGCCTGCGGCCGTGCTCGAGGCCCAGCAGGCCATCCGCACTCGCATCGAGGCCAACCCGACACGGTTCTTTCTCGAAGGCGAGTACCAAGACTCACTCGACGAGGCCCGGCGGGTGGTCGCCCGCTTCGTGGGGGCCGACGACGCGGGGCTGGTGTTTGTGACCAACGCCACCGCCGGTGTCAACGCCGTGCTGCGCTCGCTGGAGCCGAGCCTGGCAGAAGGCGACGAGATCTTGGTGACCGATCACGAGTACAACGCCTGCGCCAACGCTGCGGCGGTGTCGGCGTCCCGGGCGGGTGCAGTGGTCACGACAGCAGCGGTGCCGTTCCCGCTGGAAGATCGCAGCGAGGTGGTCGATGCGGTGCTCAGCGCCGTCACCGACCGCACGCGCGTCCTGCTGATCGACGCCGTGACCTCGGCAACGGGCTTGGTGATGCCGATCGCCGAGCTCGCCGCGCAGCTCGAGCCTGAGGTGCGGGTGCTGGTCGACGCAGCGCATGCACCCGGCATGATCGACTTCGACGTGACGGAGCTCGGTGCCTCCTATGTCACTGCGAACTGTCACAAGTGGATGTGCTCGGCGAAGGGCGCCGCATTCCTGTGGGTGCGAGCCGACCGGCGTGACGGCATGCACCACGCGGTCATCAGCCACGGCTACAACGGCGGCTGGCCCTCTGGCGGGGGACATCTGCATGCCCAGTTCGACTGGACGGGCACCCATGATCCGACGGCCTGGCTGACCGTGCCCGATGCACTGGCCGCGGTGGAGGCCATGCATCCCGACGGCTGGCCCGGTGTGAGAGATGCAATCCGCAAGCTCTGCCTGGCTGGCCGCGAGGTGCTCATCGAAACGCTCGGCATCGCTCCGCCGGCACCGGCAGACATGATCGGCGCCATCGCCAGCGTGCCGCTGCCGCCGGCCGGCAACTCGGGCACGGCGATCTTCGACCCGCTCATGGCGGCACTGCGTGACCGCCATGGCATCGAGGTGCCGGTGTTCACCTGGCCGGCACCGCCCGAACGCGTGCTGCGCATTTCGGCGCATCTCTACAACCGGCCCGACGACTACGAACTGCTCGCCAAGGCACTCACCACCGAACTGCCCGACTGAGGGCTGCCATATCGGGCGATGGCGGCGCAGCGCTGCGGCGGCTGAGGCGAAGTGGCAGGATCGCGGCGGGCAGGGCGGATGACGCCCGACCATCGCAGCCCAGGAGGCACTGATGTCGTCCAGCATCGCAGCAACACCCGGCGCCAAGATGATCTTCCTCATCAAGCGCCGGCCCGAAGCCACCCGCGACGAGCTTGTCGCGAACTGGTTCAAGAACCACATGCCCGACGTGATCGCCGGCCAGCAAAGCGCGGCCGCCGAGGGCAAGGTGCACGCCACGAAGTACATCGCAACGCTGTTCGACCAGCGCCACGGCAAAGACGTGCCGTGGGACGGCATGGCACAGCTCTGGTTCGACCGGGCCATCCCGAACCCGCCCGAGCCGCACGGCACCGTGCCCAGAGACACGTTCCAGCAGAAGGCCGAGCCGTACGTGGGGTGGGCGACCACGGAGTACGTGGTGATCGACGGCGAGCTGCCGCTGGTGCCGAACACGCTGAACGAGCCGTTCCCGGCGACACGGTCGGGCTTCTTCAAGGTGACGTTCCTGGTGCCGGCCCGCGACGGCATCGACTACGACGCTGCGTTCGGGCACTGGCTGGAGGCCCATGCGCCCAACGTGCGGGGCGTCATGGAACAGATCGGCGGGCTGCGCTACGTGGTGAACCACAGCCACGACCCGGCCAACGAGCCCTACCTGGGCATGGCCGAGCTGTACTTCCGCGATCCGCAGGGCTGGGACGACTACCGGGCCACGATCACCGAGGACGGCTTCAGCGAGTACGTCGACTTCAGCCGCCTCGTGAACATGCACGCCACCGCCCAGATGGTGGGCATCGGGGGCTGACCGGCTGCCGCACTGCGGGGCGCTAGGCCTCGGCGGCTGCCTTCATGGCCGCGAGCGTGGCGCGAATGCCTGCGCGAGCGTTGCCGGCCCGGTAGTCAAGTTCCTCTTGGCCGTGCTCGACCATGCGCGGGGACAATTGGCGCAGCGTCCATGTCTCGGTCAGCGTGGTTCCCGACCCGTTGGGCGCCAGTTGATAGCGCCACAGGACGATGTTGTATTCCAGACCGCCCGTGACGAAGGCGAAGTCCTCATTCTCGACACGGCGGATGATCTCGACGGGGGCCTTCCACTCCTCGCCGTCAAGACGGTTGATGCCGACGAACATGTCGCCGACCTGACCGGTGCCGGGCACACCGTCGGGCCCCTTGCGCCAGTACCCGCCTGTGTTCTCGTTGCTCCACTCCCCGTAGCGGTCCAGCGCCGTCACCATCTCCCACACCACGTTCGGCGGGGCGTCGATGTCGATCGATTCGCTGTGGGACATCACCGGGTCGTCAACGTGCCCGGGCAGTTGCTCGCTCATGGCTCGCAGCCTTGCAGATGCCGCTGCTGACCGTCGGGCCGTGACGCTCCGCTCACCGGTCATGTCTGCAAAAGCAGGAGTGCCAAGCGAGCCATTGCCCGCAGCACGCGAGTTCGGCCGTCATTGGCCGCCACGACCACTCCTCGGCCGCGGTCGCTGTCGAGGCCAGCTGTTGCGGACCAGAGGGTGTTGGATCCCTGCATGGCGTAGGAGAACGCAGCACTCTTGTCAGTCGCAATCCATCCCATCGCCGCGTTGACGGGCCTCGCGGTGACGGGCGTCAGCAGATGCTCGACTGTCTCAGGCTGCAGGAACGGCTTCCCGTCGCCCCGTGCTGTCTCGCTGTCGCGGAGGAAGATTCCCACGAATCGCGCCCAGTCTTCGATGTCGAGATGGACAGTCCCAGCGGCTGACATGACCGGTGGGTTGTCACTCATCGGGTGTGAGGCCTCGACTGGAGCGCCAGGCAGCGCGCGTACGGGACCGAGCCGGATTCGTGGCCGGTGGCCCAGCACGCGTATCGGCGCGCCGAATCCGGCACTGCTGATGTTGAGGGGCTGATGCACGTAGACCTCCAAGGCCCTCTCGAATGGCATCGACGCCAGACGGTCCACAGCGGCTGCTGCAACCATGTAGCTCAGGTTGGAGTAGGCAAAGCGGCTCGGTCGTTGCGGCGGTGATGCAATCACGCGTGAGGCGATGTCGAAACGTTGGTCTTCGAGCGGGCGGGCGTCGGCCCACGCCTGCCGCATGGCCGACGGCGTCAGGTTCGGCTGGACACCTGCTTGCCACCGCAGCGCGTCGTCAACCGTCTGGTCGGCCCAGTCGGCGTACACGTGTCCGCGAGGGAAGCCGAGCGCCTCGGCAAGCGGCATATCCCACCATGCAAGATCGTGCTCGACAAGCCGCGCCCAGAGGATCGCCGTCATCGTCTTGGCGCAGGATCCGATGTGCCACGCGTCTGAGATCGTCACTTCGTCGGCTGCGTCGCGGCGCCGCAATCCCGAGACAGCAGATTCGACGATCCCCCCAGCGTCGACAATGGCCGCTGCGACGGCTGGCGCATGTTCTCGTTCGCGAAACCGCTCGAGGAGTTCTTTCATGCCGGATGTGTCGTGCCGCCAGCGTTCAACCGATTCGGGATGCGCCGGGATCTGGCTGCGCCTTGGGCGGGTAAAGCTCGCGCCAGTCCAGTTGGTCGTCTTTGGGCAGCAGGGTGTTGATTGGCGCCATTTCGGCCAGCAGCTGGTCGGTGTCGTCGCCGATCGCGGCCCAATGTGCGCCGTCGAGGCGGTCGGTGACGGCTTCGATCTCGGCGCGACCGGCGATGCCTGCGGCGGTGGCCAGGCCATCGGCATCCACCCAGCCGCGGCTGCGCAGGCGCTCGACTGCATCCGCGGCTTCGTCTTCTGACCAGCCAGCCTCTTCCTGAATCCATTCGTGTGGCGCTTCGTCGACGGCGACCTGCGACACCACCGACTCGCAGCCGTCGAGGCCAGCCGCCGCCAACGCGATCAGGTGGCAGCCGCTGCGGTACTCGCGCAGCAGGGTGCAGCCATGCCACAACGCCAGGTGCGGCTCGTCTGGCCAGTCCAGCGACGACCAGCCGGCGAAGAGCACTCGCCCGACAGGGTCGGCTGCATCGCAGGCTGAGCGCACGATCTCGGCGCACCGGCCGACGGCCTCGCTGTCCGTGAGTTCGCCCAGCTCGCGCCGCAGGGCGGCGTCCATGCCCTCGTATCGCGCCGCCAGCACCGCAGCGGGCGACGAGTACGTCCAGGCATCCGGAATCGCCCGCCGCACCCGGGCGGGTGCGTAGTAGAAGAACAGCGACTCCACCACGCTGGCCGGCACCGGTCCGAGGGGTGCCACGCGCGTCGCGAAGTAGTTCATCCAGAAGCCCCGAAGTCCCGCCGCTGAACCCGATTCGCGCACTTCGGGCGCCCAGTAGCAGAGCTGGTGATAGCGCTCCACGCATTCCCACATCAGCCGCGCCCGCTGCTTGGTCATCTTAGTCATCGGCCGCTGTTCTAGCGCAGCAGCGCATTCGCATGATGAAGAGACTTCGGTCGCTGGCCCGCAGTCCTAGCGCCGCGTGGGCACAGGCTGGCCAGATCGACGACGACCGCCTCTTGGCCGAAGCGCAGATAAATCGTCGCGAGCATTTTGAGCCAGGCCACTACGGTGAGTCGAGAGGGACGAAGCTGACAGGAGGAGCGATGGCAGGCGACAAATCACGTTCGACATACTCCCCACGTGATGGCAGGCGGTCACAGGTTGACCGAGGTTCCAAGAAGGTGCCGACGGCCAAAATGCCGCCACCTTCGAAGAAGCCACCGCCCCCTCCGCCGCGGTCGCGGCGCGGGTGAGAGTTGGCTGCCAGCGTTCTCGCCGTCGCTCTCCTCGCTCTCGTTGCCTCTCCGGGTCTCGTCTATCGCGGGGCTCGCCAAAGGCGGCATCCGAGCAGTGAGCGTCGCGGAGGCGTCGAGAACTCGCTGACGTTGCTCGCGGGAGCTGCTGCGACCGTTGGGTCGCTCTGGCTCTTCGCAGCTGCTCGGGGTTTGGCCCCGGATAACACCCCGGACCTCGGCAGACTGTTGCGTGAGCCTGCCCACTACATCGCGAGCCAATTGCCGTATCTGGCGGCTTGGGCTGCCGGAATCTATGTCGTCGCGCTCGCCTTGGCGCTGATTGCAGGGATCGTGTTGCCACATCGGAGATCGGGTATTCGCGATGTGTCGTCTTGGTGGCTCATCTTCGGTGACGATGACCGTTCGACATCGCGGCGGTGGCTGTCGCGGCGACGCAACGACGGGGCGGATGCGCGTGCGTCGGTCCAGCAGTACGTCGGATGTGATCTCATCGATGGCTCATACCTTGGCGGCTACATCTACGCATATTCGACTGAAGTAGAAGAGACGCTGGATCGCGACATCGTTCTCGTCGCGCCGATCAGCTACGTGCCCGCTGATCCACCGGTCATGGACACACCGGCTGCCGCGGAATCTGCCGAGAAGACCACTCACGATGCGCGGCCAATCACTGATCCGGCTGAACTGTCTGACGTCGGCGTCGCAATCGTCAGCGCAGCCCGCATCAAGTTCATGACGGTGACGAACGTGCAGTTGGGCGTTGACGAGGAGTACAGCCACGCCAGAGATTCGGTGGGTTAGTCGCGGCGAACCAGTTCAGCCGGTTTGCTCGCGAGCCATCTGCTCTACGACAGGGTCGAAGACATCGCGGAACTCGGAGAGCGCGTGAACGAGCCACTGATGGGCCTCGGGCCACCCGGCTTTGTCGTTCTCAGATACGGGGCCAGGATGGCTGACTGAGATGCGTGCATTCTTGCTGTGGACCTCGGGTTCCCATGTGAGTTCGTAACCGAGTTGTCCCTCGATCGATTCTCGGCGTAGGAGCAGTTCGTCGTAAATCGCAGCAGTAGCTGCCTTGTCGGAGGCGTCGATCCACACCTCAGCCCTCAGGCTCCGCTTGGCGCCCCTTCCATGAAACGCGGCGTTGAAGCACACGTTGTTCTTCCGGTCAAAGGTCATCCACGGATTCTTGGATGGCCTGCGGCCAGCCGCCCATCGTGAGTCGGATTGCTGCAGCGCTTGCCGAACGTCTCCCCAGAATTCAAGGCAGAGTGCCTGACTGTTGCTCGAGTGGCTTGTCCGAGCGTCACGCACAGAGCGTGACCATTCATCGGGCTCAAGTTCGACGCGCAGGTGCGGGGCCGGTCGAGAGCCATCGATACGCCACGCCTCTAGGACCAGCCCGAAGAAGCCGAAGGGGGATCTCGAGACGTCGTTCAGCCAAGCGAGTGCCGACAGGTGCTCCGGCCGGAAGCCTTCGGCCAAGAGAACGGCATGTGTCGCCTCAAGTCCAGCGGCGTAAGTGATGAGCTTGCCGATGTGGTCGTGGTCGGTGGACCCGTACATGTTCTCGACTACGACACGACATGCACGTTCGGTGTCATTGAAGACCAGATCGGCGCTGTAGCTGCCGACCGACACTTCTGTGCCCTCCAAGGAGAGGTTCAATCCGAGGCAGTTGCCGATGACTGCGGGATTCTCCGCGAGCCACGGCGTCAGATCGAGAGCCTCGTGAGGCCATAGCTCGCGAATCGGGACAGTCGCGAGCAAGCCGATGTCGCCGCGCTGACTCTCGGCTGGATTCGGTGGCTTGGTCGTCTCAGCCATCGGCCGCTGTTCTAGCGCCTTCGGCCGGTCAGCCGGGCTGGTTGATGAGGTGTGTGGCGGCGTTGTCGAAGTGGGCGAACATGGCCTGCGCGATGTCAGGGTCGAGCGGTGACCCGTCGGGCAAGCTCGCTGCCTCCAGCGACGCCAGCATGTGACGCATCCACGCATTGCGCTCGGCCACGCCGATGGCGAATGGCATGTGCCGCATGCGCAGTCGGGGATGGCCCCGCTCGGCGCTGTAGTCAGCGGGTCCGCCCCAGTACTGGGCCAGAAAGCCCGCCAGCCGGTGCCGGGACGGCCCGAGATCTGCCGGATACATCGGCCGCAGCAGCTCGTCGCTCTCGGCGGCGTCATAGAACCGGCCCACCAGCTCATCGAAGAACTGCTGCCCGCCCACGGCCGCGTACACCGTCGGCGGCTGCTCGACGGCATCGGCCAGGCTGCCGCCCAGCGTCAGGCCCCCCGCACCCCATGCGGACCCATCGCTGGAGGACGCAGCTTCGTCCGCTCCGGGGACGTCGGTGTCGCTCACGGCGCTCAGGCTAAGAACTCCAGCCAGCGGGCACATGTGCCAGAGCTGCGGAGGCGGCAGGAGGCTCGGCGACGTTGCGACCTGCTGGATCGCTGGTCGCAGAGGATCCTGCCGCCTCCGCAGCGGGCGCACAGCAGGGCGGGGCGCGTACAGTCTGAGCGCGTCAACCAGCGGGGGAGACACGATGGCGACCGCAGCAGGCACCAAGCGCAGCAGCAACGGGCAGAAGCCGGACGGTCGGCGTGCGCACCGGTCGTACCTGAGCTACATCGACAAGTCGCGCGAGTACTACGCAGCTCACGGCTACCCGCAGCCGTACCAGTGGGCGTACAGCCACGAGGTTGCCTTCACGCCGCTGCCGAAGCCGCTGTCGGAGTGCACCGTGGGGCTGGTCACCACCTCATTCTTCGAGAAGGGCCGCGAGCCTGCGGGCGTGCCGGTGGCCAGGCCCAAGCAGCCCTACGCAGCCCGCTGCGACGACGCCCTCGCCGGCCTCTACAACAGCGACCTCTTCTGGGACAAGGACAACACCCACACCGAAGACCTCGACACCTACCTGCCCATCAACCGGATGCGCGAGTTCGAGGCAGAGGGGCGCATCGGCGCGCTGTCGGAACGCTTCTACGGCATCCCCACCGACTACAGCCACCGCCGCACACAGCGCAACGATTCGCCCCGCACCGAAGAGTGGATGCGCGAAGACGGCGTCGACGTGGCGTTCCTGATTCCCCTCTGACCTGTCTGCCACCAGACCGTGGGTCTGGTCGCACGACACCTCGAGGAAGCCGGCATCCCGACGGTGGTCGCCGGCAGCGCTCGTGACATCGTCGAGGAATGCGGCGTCGCCCGCTTCGTGTTCACCGACTTCCCCTTGGGGAACCCGACGGGCAAGCCCGGCGACGCCGATATGCAGCGCGCCATCGTGGGCATGGGGCTGGACCTGTTCGAGCACGCTTGGATGCCGCGCACCACGGTGCAGACGCCGTTCGTGTGGGACGCGGACGACAACGACGGCTGGCGTGACCACTTCATGCGCGTCGACGACTCGAACCGGGCCGCGCTGGCGGCGGCCGGCGAGGCGCGCCGCCGCGATCAAGCCGCGGCCAAGTCTGACGGCCGCGCCCGGACGAGCTAGGCGGAGTGCACGGTCTCGGCCTGCGACACGCTTCCGCCCGTCCATTGCACAGATCAACCGCCGTGCGGCCCCGACGCGCGATCCACTGACCGACCTCGATCCGAACGAAGGGCATTCCATGACTCAGCGCAAGCCGCTGTTCGATCCCGCCGACGCTGACGCTCCCGACTTCGTGCCGTCAGAGCCGGCGGGCGCGGATGTCTACTCACACCCCTCCGAGCACGGTGAACGCATCACCGACACGCTCATTCCTGATCTCATGATCGAGGCGTCGGGAGGTGTGAACGTCGCTGCCGACATCTACGGCGACGACGGCCCGCTGGTCCTGCTGCAGCACGGCGGCGGCCAGACCCGCCACGCCTGGAAGGGAGCCGGTCAGGCCCTCGCCGACGGCGGCTACCGGGCGGTGTGCCTCGACGCCCGGGGTCATGGTGACTCGGACTGGGCACCCGACGGCGACTACACAACCGAGGCGTCGGTGGCCGACCTGGTGGCGATCGTGGAGCACTTCGGCGAGCGGCCGGTGCTGGTCGGCGCCTCGATGGGCGGCGGAACCTCCTTGACTGCGGTCGGCGAGGGTGCCGTGGATGCGCTTGCGCTCGTGCTCGTTGACACGGCGCCGCAGATCGAAGCAGCCGGCGTGCGCAAGATCCGAGAATTCATGGCCCAGGGCGCCGACGGCTTTGCATCGCTCGAAGAGGTGGCCGAGGCCATTGCGAACTACCAGCCGCACCGCAAGCGGCCCAGGAATCTGGACGGGCTCGCCAAGAACGTTCGCCTCTGGCCCGACGGCCGCTACCGCTGGCACTGGGATCCTGCCTTCATGCACCGGCCGCGTAGCTTCGCCGAGCGCATCCCTCGCCAGCAGGCGGCGGCTGAGAATCTGACGCTGCCCACACTGCTGGTGCGAGGCGGCATGAGCGACGTGCTGTCCGAGGAAGGCGCCCAGTCGTTTCTCGCGACGGTGCCGCATGCGCACTACGCCAATGTGGGAGGCGCGGCCCACATGGTGGCGGGCGACCGCAACGACATCTTCGTCGAGGCGACGCTCAAGTTTCTGGACGAATTCGTGCCCGGCGCGCACGCGCGAGCCTGAACGCAGCGTTCGCGCCGTAACCTTGCGCCCCTTGACCGGCCAGGCCGGTCAGGCCGAGCTTCGAGAGGCACAACATGCGCGGAACAGTCAAGTTCTTCAACAACGAGAAGGGCTTCGGCTTTATCTCCCGTGAAGGCGCCGATGACGTCTTCGTCCATTTCTCCAACATCGTCGGTGAGAACTACCGCACGCTGGAAGCAGGGCAGGAAGTCGAGTTCGACATCGGACCCGGCCGCAAGGGCGACGAAGCCCAAAACGTCAAGCCCGTCTGAACTCGGTCGCCGCCACGCACCGTCGCCTGCACTGACAGGCCGCGTCGACGCTTGCCCGAGTCGGCGACGATCACGTCGATTGCCGACCCGACGTCGGCGAGGAGATACATGCCCCCCACATTCGCCCAGCTGGGCGCGCCCGACTTCATTGTCAGCGCGCTCGCGCAACGCGGCATCATCCAGCCGTTTGCCATTCAGGCAGCCACGGTGGCCGATGCACTGGCCGGACGCGACGTCTGCGGCCGCGCGCCCACCGGATCCGGCAAGACGCTGGCGTTCGGGATCCCGCTCGTGGCCGGCGTCGGCAAAGCTCAGCCGCATCAGCCACGAGCTCTCGTGCTCGCGCCGACCCGCGAACTCGCCGATCAGATCAAGACCGAGCTGCGCACCTTCGCAGGCAAGCGCCGCGTTGGCGTTGCCTATGGCGGCGTGGGCTACGGCTCCCAGATTGGTTCGCTGCGTCGCGGCGTCGACATACTTGTGGCGTGCCCGGGGCGCCTTGAAGACCTGATCTCCCAAGGCCAGGCAAACCTGTCGGCTGTCGACAAGGTCGTCATCGACGAAGCCGACCGCATGGCCGACATGGGATTCATCCCGGCCGTGCGACGCCTGCTGGACCAGACCGCAGCCCAGCGCCAGACCATGCTGTTCTCTGCGACGCTGGACGGAGACGTCGCGACGCTGACACGCGACTACCAGCGCGATCCCGTGCGTCATGAGGTGCGCGACGAGACCCCCGACGCCAGAGCCGCCCACCATGTGTTCTGGAGCGTGGCCCGCACTGACCGCACCGACATCTGCGCCGAAGCGATCGATGCCGCAGGATCGACGGTCGTGTTCTGTCGAACCCGGCACGGCTGTGATCGCGTGGCCAAGCAGCTGAATCGCCGAGGAATTCGAGCGGCTGCACTCCATGGCGGACGCAGCCAACCCCAGCGCACCCGGGCATTGGCCGAGTTCGCCGCCGGCGACGTGCAGGCGCTGGTCGCGACAGATGTCGCTGCGCGCGGCATCCATGTCGAAGGTGTCGGCGCGGTCGTCCACTACGACATTGCTGCTGACCACAAGACCTACCTTCACCGTTCGGGCCGCACCGCGCGGGCCGGCCAAGGCGGCGTGGTGGTCTCGCTCATCCAGCCTGACCAGGTCAAAGAGCTCAAATCCATGCAACGCAAGATGGGTCTGGAGCAGCGCGTCACTGACGCCGACGTCACCGCGATCCGGCAGCCGGCACGTCCGCAGACGCGACGTCGCACGCTGGAGCGTCCGGCGGCCAAGCATCAACCCCGGCACCGTCCTCGCAACAACAACCGTTCCCGACCGAAGGGACGCCAGCGCGCCGCGAAGCGCTGAGGCACATCAAGCGTCTGAGTCGTCGTCCGACTCGCCCAGCGATTCGAGACTGGACGGCGCGAGGTTCGAGGCGAACTTGGACATGTTGTCGGTCAGGGCGCTGATCAGCTGCTCCACGAACTGCGGCGACATGTTGACCCGCTGCACGACGACGCCCCGACGGGGCGACTGCTTGCCGCTGAAGTCCAGCCGGATGAAGTCGAGTGTGAACTCATAGGGCGAGTGACGCACCACGGCAAAGTTGGACCACACGCCGGCCTCGAGTTCCGGCGGCAGCCGGATCTGCAGCTTCGTGCCGTCGGGCAGGGCCTCATGTGCGTTGTCGTCGGCCATCTGCTGGACGCTAGCGGCCCCGTCTCTGCGGTCCCGTGGCGGACTGATCGCCGGTTTGGCATCACGAACGTGTGCGGACTGCTGCGGACGGGCGCCCTCAGCGTTCTTCGCGGCGGTAGGGCAGGGTCAGCGCAGCGGGTGCGGGGCTCGGCCGGTGCCGAGCCCGGAAGCTGATCGCGATCAGCACCACGACGGTCAGCAGGAACGGCAGGATGCCGAGCAGCGCCGGCGAGATGGTGTTGACCTCGAGGCCGAAAATGCTCAGGTCGAAGGTCTGAACCCGAGGCTGCAGGGCCAGGGTGAAGCCGAACAGCAGCGACCCTGCGGCCAGGCGTCCGGGCCGCCACGCTCCGAAGATGACCAGCGCCACCGCGATCCAGCCACGGCCGGCGATAAGGCCCTCGGTCCAGCCGGCGGCCATGTACAGCGACAGGAACGCGCCAGCAGCACCTGCGAAGGCGCCACCGACCAGCACCGCCCCGGACCGCAGGAGGGTCACCGAGTGGCCCACCGAGTCTGTCGTCGAGGCGGATTCGCCAACCGCTCGCAATGCGAGGCCCAGCCGGGTGCGAGTCAGGACGAACCAGGCCGCGACGCCCAGCAGGCCCGCCAGGTACACCACCGGTGGCTGGTTGAACAGGATCGGGCCGATCCAGCGGATGTCGGCGAGCCCGGCGATGCCGAGATCGGTGAACACCGCGTCGGCACGTTCGCGGACCGCATCCTGGCCGATGAAGGCGGCGAATCCGAGCCCGCCGATCGTGATCGCCAGTCCGGACACCACCTGGCCGGCGCCCATGACCACACTCACCAGCGCGTGAATGCCGGCCACCGCCATGCCTACGAGGGCAGCGAATGCGAAGCCGATCCAGGGCCGGCCGGTGGCCAACGCCATCATGAACCCGCTCACGGCGCCCATCGCCATCATTCCCTCGACACCGAGGTTCAGCACGCCGGAACGCTCGGCGATGAGCTCGCCCAGCCCGGCCAGGTACACCAGCGTGGCGAACTGCACCGTCGCCACGAGCAGCCCGACGACGGCCGCCTCAGACACCCGACGCTCCCGGTGATGCGGCGCTCTCGGCAGGAGGAGCGGAGACGGTCTCATGGCCGACGGGGCGAACCCAGCGGATGCGGTAGTTGAGCAGCACGGCGGCGACCAGTGCGCCGATGAGGATCATGGCCTGCAAGATCGTGGCGATGGAACTTGTGACACCCAGCGTCTGGATGGACTGACCGCCCACCTGCACCGCTCCGAACACGAAGGCCACCGCCGCCACGCCTGACGGCCGCATCAGCGCGAGTGCCGCCACGATGATCCCGGCGAAGCCGTAGCCGTTGGACAGGCCGGGATCGAGCCGCGTCGCGGTCCCGGTGAGCTCGACAGCTCCGGCCAGCCCTGCCAAGGCGCCCGACAGCACGAGTGCAGCCAGCACCTTGCGCTGCAGCGAAATGCCCGCATACCTCGCAGTCGCCGGGGACGAGCCGGCCATCCGCAGCTCGTAGCCCCACGCCGTTCTCGACACCGCCAACCAGAACGCCACCAGCAACGCAACTGCGATCAGCACGCCGATGTGAGCGCGGCCGAACAGACCCGGCAGCGAGGCCTGATCGGGCAGCGGCTCGATCAGCGCGAAGCCTTGCGATTCGGGGTCCTTCCAGGGGCCAGTCTCGAGCCATTCCACCACCCGGATCGAGACCTCGACGAGCATCAAGGTGGTGATGATCTCGCTGACGCCCAGATAGGCCCGGGCAAGCGCCGGGCCCGCCATGAGCACCACACCGCCCACCGCGCCGGCGCCGATCATCAGCACAATCAGCAGCGGACCCGGCAGGTCTCCGGCCGCCATGGCCAAGCCGGCCGCAACCGTGGCACCGGCCATCATCTGACCCTCGGCGCCGATGTTCCACAGGCCCATCGAGCCGGCGACGGCCACCGCCAGACCCGCCAGCGCAAGCGGCGTCGCTCGCAGCAGCGTTCGCGAGATCGAATTGATGCCGCCCAGCGACGAGTCGATCATGCGGCCGTACACCTGGGCCGGGTCGTTGCCGGCCGCTAGCAGCAGCAGTGCTCCCGCCACGAGGGCGACGGCAATGCCGATGACGAAGGCCACGGCCTGGGCGGCAGGCACCACGTCGGCGCGCCGCTGCAGCACGGGCCGGATGAGTCCGCGATGCCAGCGAGCTCGCCCGCGTGACACGGTGTGCAGCGGAGCGTGCGTGGGCTCAGGTGCGGGCGTGGGGTCGGTCATGTGCCGCCACCTCCCCCTCCGGCCATCGCCGCACCCACCTCGGCTCGTGTCGTGGTTCGCGGATCGAGACGCGCCGCAATGCGCCCCTCGTACATGACCACCAGGCGATCGGACAGCGCAAGCAGTTCGTCCAGGTCCTCAGAGATCAGCAACACCCCCACCCCCGCAGACCGCTGGGCAATGATCTGTTCCTGGATGGCGGCGATGCCCACCACGTCGAGCCCGCGCGTCGGCTGGGCAGCCAGCAGCACCTTGGGCTCGCCGGTCAGCTCACGTCCGAGCAGCAGCCGCTGCAGGTTGCCGCCGGACAGCACCCCGACTGAGTCGTGGACGCGCCCCACCTGCACGCCGAAGCGATCGACGAGACGCTTGCAGAAGTCCTCGCAGCGGCGCAGGTCCAGCATCATCCTGCGACGCATGGACCGGTATGACCGCACCACTGAGTTGTCGACCACCGACATGGTCGGCGCCAGGCCCACCCCCAGCCGATCCTCGGGCACATAGGCCAGCCCGGCACGGGATCGAGCCCGGGGCGACGTGCCCGTGACGTCCGTGCCCGCCAGCCGCATCGCGCCCCCCGTGGTGGGGCGTAAACCGGCGATGGTCTCGGCCAGCTCCCGCTGCCCGTTGCCCGACACGCCGGCCACACCCACGATCTCGCCTGCGCGTACGTCGATGTCAACCGAGTGCAGCGCCGGCAGCCCCCGGTCGCTCATGGCTGAGACGTCCTCCAGATCGAGCACGATGTCGCCGCTGGGCTGGTCGGTGGGCCGCTGGATCTGTGCTGCCGTCTCGCCCACCATCATCTCGGCAAGATCGGCGCGATCGACGCCGGTGAGACTTCGGGGCTGCGCCACCGTCACCCCGTTGCGCAGCACCGTGGCCTCGTCGCACACGGCCAGCACCTCGTCGAGCTTGTGGCTGATGTAGATGACCGATCGGCCCCGATCAGCCATGGAGCGCAAGGTCAGGCCCAGATCGGCTGCCTCGGCGGGCGTCAGGACGGCCGTCGGCTCGTCCAGCACCAGCACGTCGGCGTCGCGCCATAGCGCCTTCAGGATCTCCACGCGCTGGCGCTCGCCGACTGAGAGCTGCCACACCGGTCGGGACGGGTCAGTCTGGAGTGAGTAGGTGGCCGCCAGATGGGCGACCCGCTCCATGATCTGGCCCATGTCCAGATAGCGAGGTGCCGAGCCCAGCACCACGTTCTCGACGACGGTGAGCGAGGGCACCAGGCGGAACTCCTGGTGGACCATGCCGATGCCCGCGGCGATGGCGTCGGCAGGAGAGTGGAACTGGCGCTGCTCGCCGTGCACCCAGATCTCTCCGGCGTCAGGCAGGTAGACGCCGCCCAGCACATTGACCAGCGAGGTCTTGCCGGCGCCGTTCTCGCCGAGCAGCGCATGGATGGTGCCCGCCCGCACGGTGAGATTCGCGCCGTCGCAGGCGACGGCTCCAGGGAACTCCTTGCGGATGCCGCGCAGGTCGACGACTACGGAACCGTCACCGGAGCCGGGGGATACAGCAGGATCCCCCGGCTCCGGCATCGGTTTCAGTGGTATTCGATCAGTCGGATCAGGGGCTGGCGTCACCCACGACGCCTTCGACGAACCAGTCCATGCCCAGCATCGAGCCGTCGTCCATGGTCTCGCCTGCGGCTACCCGGACGGTGCCGTCCTGGTCGCGGATCTCGCCGGTGAACACGTCCCAGTCGCCTTCACGGATCTGCTCGGCGACGTCGCTGATCTGGCTAGCGACATCACCCGGCACGTCATCGGCCAGCGGCGCCAGGTCGACGATGCCGTCGTCCATGCCCCCCCAGTAGGCGCCCGGTGCATAGGTGCCGCCGGCGACCGCCTCGATGATCGCCGCGTAGCGCGGGCCCCAGTTCCACACGGGAGCGGTGATGAATGCGTCGGGCGCGAAGTCGCGCATGTCGGAGTTGTAGGCAACCCAGCGGGCGCCGGCATCCTGCGCGGCCACGCCTGCGGCCGTCGAGTCCTGATGCATGGCGATCACGTCAGCACCCGCCTCCAGCAGCGCCTTGGCCGAGTCGCCCTCAACTGCGGGGTCGAACCAGGTGAAGGTCCAGATGACGTGCACCTCGGCTGACGGGTTGGTCTCGCGGACACCGAGCGTGAAGGCGTTGATGCCGCGGATCACCTCGGGGATCGGGAACGCAGCCACATAGCCGAGCTGGCCGCTCTCGGTCATGGCGCCGGCCGCCATGCCCGACAGGTAGCGCGGCTGGTACATGCGGCCGAAGAAGTTGCCGAAGTTGGTGTCGTTCATCTTGAAGCCCGAGGCGTGCTCGAACACCACGTCGGGGTATTCGTCGGCGAGCTCGAGCATCGGGTCCATGTAACCGAAGGAGGTGCCGAAGATGACGTCCGCATCCTCGTTCTCGATGAAGTCGACGGCGACTGCCTTGAAGTCCTCGGCGTTCTCCGGAACGCTCTCGACGAACAGCGTCGTGGCGCCCGTCTGGTCTTCCGCGTACTGGCGGCCTTGGTCGTGCGCCCAGTTCCAGCCGGCGTCACCGACCGGTCCGACCAGCACGAATGCCGCCGTGACGTCCTCGGGGTCGCCATCGTCGCCGCCGCACGCTGCTCCCAGCAGCGCCACGCCGGCCACGGCAATGGCAAGTCGTGTCAGAGTCCTCGAACGCATGATCTCCCTCTCCGTTCGCGCCCGCGAGGCAACCTCGGGGCGGTCGCCCTCAAGCCTAATCCTGCCCATCTGGGCCCGCAGCCACCGCCCTCAGGCGCCCCGGATGGCTCAGAACGGGTTGAGCTCGAGGCCGAGGAGGTGGCGACCGAGTTGGTGGGTCACGCGGTCCTGGTGCACGTTGATGTGCACCGGCATGGCGCGGAAGTCGCGGTAGCGGCGGTCGAAGGCGCCGCCCTCGCGCAGCGCCGTGCCGCCCTGGGTGCGGTGCAGCAATGACATGGCCTCGTCGAGCTGTTCGACGGCCATGGTCGTCACGGCCATCTGGCGCAGGTAGTCGGCCTCGTCGGGGACGACACCGGCGGCGATGCGGCGGTCGACGTCGTTGCAGGCGGCTTCGGTTGCCGCAGCTGCGGCTGCCAGCAGCGATGCCGCCCGGCCGAAGTTGACCTGCACGGTGGGCCGATCGACCATCTTGCCGCCGATGATCACCCGCCGGCCGCCGGCAGCATCAGCCGCCTCGGCGAGTGCCCGGCGCACCAGGCCCACGGCCATGAACGAGAGCCACAGGTCCGAGATGCCCACCCAGTCCTCGCGGTAGCGGTGATGCACCACCGGCACCGTGCGCAGCGACTCTGCCCGGTTGGCGCCGAACCAGTCCACGCAGTCGCTGAGGTTCACCGGCACGTCGGTGTAGTGGACGTCGTCGGTGGCCGAGGCCCGCAGCCCGGCGCCGTCCCATGACGGGTCGATCTTCACACCCTCGGCGGCGGTGGGCAGGATGGTGAAGCGGATGTCCATCGGCCTCACCGGCTTGCCGTCGTCGCCGGTGATGGCGAAGGCCACCCCGCAGTAGTCGGCGTAGCGGGCGCCGGTGCCCCAGCGGCCGGTGCCATTCAAGATGGCCTGGTCGCCTTCCACCCGGCCGTAGACCGAGCTGCGGGCGCCGCCGGGGAACGACACCCACTGGCCGTTGGTCACGATGTGGGTGAGGAAGTCCTGCTGTTGGGGGCCCACCGAGCCGACGAACAGGTGGAACACGCACAGGTGGTTCCACAGGCACCACGCCAGGCTCGGGCAGCGGGCTGCCACCGCTTCGAGCTCGCGGCCCATGTGCAGCATCGTCTCCTCGACGCCGCCGATGTTGCGGGTGGCCGACATGCGCATGAAGTCGGTGCCGCGGATGGCCTCGATGACTTCCGACGAGACGGACCGGGTCCGGTCTGCCGTTTCAGCCTGCGCCTCGATGGCGTCCAGGAACGGGGCGATATGCAGGCCTTCGGTCGGCGCGGGAGCGAAGTGCTCGACCAGTTCAGCGCCTGACATCAGGTCGTCGGGGGGCATCGCGCTGGAAGCCGTCTGGCTCGACTCGTCTGCTTCGGGTGTTCCCGCCATTCGGTCACAGTAGGCCGCAGGCGCCTCAGCTGCAGTGGCCGTTGGCCGAGGGCGGCACGTCCAGCATCGGGTTGCGGTCGAAGAAGCCGTCGGGCACCAGCCCGAAGCCGGCGTACTCGGTGGGCATCACCGGGAAGTCCTCCGGCCGGGCGTCGTGGGTGATCCCGAACGTGTGCCACACCGTGATGTCGGTGTCGACCACCGGGCGGTCGCCTGCCGTGTAGCGCTCCAGGCCGTCGCCTGCGTTGCGCTGGGTGGGGAACCGCCCGGCGCCGTACCGCTCGTCGGGCCGTGTCGGCGACACCCACAGGTTGTGCCGGGCAAAGGTGGCACGCTCGGAATGCGGGCTGTCGTTTGCTGCAAACATCGTGGTCGTCGGCGGCGGCAGCAGCCGGAACGCCGTCGGATGCCCAAGCCGGTTGATGCGGTCCGCGCTCTGGATCTTCCAGTACCTGCTGGACGCCGAGTTGACGTCGCGCCGGGCTGCCAGTTCGCTCTCCAGCACTGTCTCGCGGGCGGCGAACGCAGTGCCGTACGGGTTGTCGGGCCCCGGCGGCAGTGCCTCGGTGTTCACCTCCACGACCCGGTTGGCGTTGCCGTCCACCGCCATGTCCAGCCGCACGCAGAAGATGTGCTGGTGGATCGGCGCCGACACGTGCGGCGCCACCTGTCGGGCGAACGTCAGGTCGTCGCCCTCCCGATGCGACCGTGTGGTGAGGATGCCGGTCAGCTTCACCTCGTAGCGGATCGTGCCGTCAAGGTAGAAGTACCAGAAGAAGCCGTACTCGTAGTTGCCGACGGTGTGGATGGCGCTCACCACCAGGCGGCGGGACCGGCGCACCTCAGTGGTGTCGGCGTGCCAGTCGAAGTGCTTCCAGCCGATGCCGAAGTCCTCCTCGTGGATGCAGATGGAGTTCGGCGTGGTGACCACCGAGCCGTCGTCGAACACCTGCGTCGAGTCGAGGTAGGCGATCTCGCCCAGGCAGTCGCAGCCGAGCTGCAGCGAGTTGTTCATGAGGCCCAGGCCGAACTCGCCCGAGTCGAGCGCATGCTTGAACGTCTGCGACGGCCGGGTGTCACCGTAGGGAACCACCATCTCGGCCAGCGATGCCCGGTCGATGATGGGCCGCACCCGGCCGCCGTCGTCATAGGCGATGCGGTGCAGCACCAGGCCCTCGGTGTCGTCCATCACGACGCGCATCGACCACTTCTGCCAGCGCAGCTCGTTGCCGTCGAGCGTGAAGCTGGTGCCCTCGGGCTGGGTGATCTCGATGGGCCGCAGGTCAGTGCGCATCGGCCCGAAGTCCTCGGTGACCGAGTCGACGTCGTAGTTGCCCCGCTCAGAGGCCACCGGCCACTGGTCGAAATCGGTGACGTGCAGCACCTCCAGCGTGTCGACGTCCACGTGCACCATCAATCCGTCGAGCGGGTACGCGTAGCCGTTGTCGGCCGGGTTGGGGCGCCAGAAGGCAATGCAGCGCTGCACGCGCCGGCCGACCTCGAAGTCGAAGTCGTAGTCGCCGGTGGGCCACGGGTCGATCTGCACCTGCGACGGATCGGTGATGCCGCGCGTGACCAGCGCGGCGGCGAAGCCCGGGTCTTTCCGGCAGGCAGCCATCACGGCGAACAGCTCCGCCATGCCCACGCGGGGCACCACGCCGGGATGGTGAGTCCACGAGTCCACTTCGCCGCGGGTCACCGACACCACGGCGACATGCACCTCGCCGTACTCGTGTATCACCACCTCGAAGCGGCGGTCGGTGGCGGTGCCTGGTGTCCACGCTGCCACCTCGGCCTTGGGCGGCTCGGCGATGCAGAAGCCATGGAAGCGGGCGTCCTCGCCGATGCGGCCGCTGCGGCGCAGCACCTCGATGGCGGCGTGTGCTTCCGCCTCGGTCATCATCGACAGCGGGTGAACTGAGGGTGTTTCCGCTCCCTCAACCGGTGTCTCCAGCAGTGTGTCGGCCATGCGTTCACGCTACGCCGTCGGCTGCGGATACGCAGACGGGACGGCCGATATCAGTAATCTCGCTCAGAGGCTGAGCCGGATGACGAATGGGGTCCGCACGTCGTGACCGAGGGGGATCTCTGCAGCCGGGTCAGGCGCCATCTTGAGTTCATCTACCCCGCGGTGCCCCTCGATCGCCTGATCGACGACGTGCTGTCCACGCTCGGGCTCGATGGGACTGAAGGCGTCGCTGCAGGCGGCCCGCGCTGGGATCAGCACGAGGTGGCCGTGATCACCTACGCCGACTCGATCACCGAAGCGGGCAGGGTGCCGATGCAGACCATGCACGAGCTGCTCGACGACCTGACCGGCGATGTGGTGTCGGTGGTCCATGTGCTGCCCTTCTACCCGGCGAGTTCCGACGGCGGTTTCGCCATCACCGACCACCGTGCGGTGGACCCGCGGCTGGGCAGCTGGGACGACATCACGGACCTCAGCCAGACCTACACGGTGATGGCGGATCTCGTTGTGAACCATGTGAGTGCCGACCACCCGTGGATGGAGCAGTTCTGCAGCGGGGAAGAGCCCGGCAGCCGCTACCTGCTCACGGCCGAGCCCGCCGACGACCTGTCGAGCGTGGTGCGCCCGCGCACCACGCCGCTGCTGCGCGAGGTCGAGACGCCCGACGGCCCCCGGCTGCTGTGGTGCACCTTCAGCTACGACCAGATCGACCTGAATTTCGCTGAGCCCGAGGTGCTGCTGGACCTGCTGCGCACCGTGGCCCGCCTGGTCGACGCGGGCGTGCGGTGGTTCCGGCTGGATGCCATCGCCTACCTGTGGAAAGAGCTCGGCACGTCGTGCGTGAACCTGCCGCAGACGCACGAGTTCGTGAAGCTGCTGCGGACGCTGCTGGACGCCCGCTGTCCCGATGCGGTCATCATCACCGAGACCAACGTGCCCCATGACCAGAACGTGGCCTATTGGGGCGACGGCGACGAGGCCCACCTCGTCTACAACTTCAGCCTGCCGCCGCTGGTCGCTCACACGATGCTGTCGGGCTCGTCGGTGGCGATGCAGCAGTGGCTCGCGCAGCTCGAGACGCCGCCTGCGGGAACGTCGTTCTTCAACTTCATCGCCAGTCACGACGGCATCGGGCTGCGGCCGGTCGAGGGGCTGCTGAGCGCGGCCGAGATCAACCGGCTCATCGCTGCAGCACACGGCGCCGGCGGCACCCACTCGGAGTTCGACACGCCCGGAGGCCCCAAGGCGTACGAGCTGAACGTCTCGCTGTGGGACCTCTTCGCCGGCGACGGCGACCCGCTGGGTGTGGCGCAGTTCCTGGCTGCGCACACGATCATGCTGAGCCTCGCCGGCATTCCCGCGCTGTACGTGCATGCACTGCTGGGCACCCCCAGCTACTGGACGCCGATCAGCGAGCCGCCGCGCATCGTCACCGAGCACGGCCTGCCGCCGGTCGAGCAGAACAAGCGCACCATCAACCGGCGCAAGGTGACCCTGGACGAGGCGGTGGACTTGCTCGGCGCGCAGGACGGGATCCGGCGCAGGACCCTGGTGGAGCTGGTGCACCGCATGCTCATTCGTGGTGCGCAGCCCGCATTCCACCCCGACAGCCCGCAGGTGTCGCTGGATCTGGGGCCGCAGGCACTGGGGGTGATGCGCGGCAGTGCTGGCTGGGGCCAGACGGTGGTGTCGGTGACCAACGTCGGCCATGCCCATCTCACCGTCGATCTCGAGGTGCTGTCGTCGCTCTGCCCGCAAGACAGCGCAGCCACGCGGTTCGCCGAGATCGGCTGCGTGGATCTGCTGAGCGGCGCACTGCTCGGCCCGTCCGAGCGCGTCGACCTGGCAGCCGGCCAGACGATGTGGCTCTGCGGGGAGGCCGAACGCCGCGAGCCCGCACAGGCACACAGGCGAGCCGGCCAACCCGCCTAGGCGCTGTCGCCAGCTTGGATCAGGCGTTGTCGAGTTCGACGGCGTCGTAGAGCTGGCCGAGCACGTCGGGTATGGCGCTCTGCACGCGTGACCAGTTGGGGATGAACGGCGTGCCCATCGGGTCGTTGAGGAACTCGTCGCCGGCTTCCATGATCGCCGAGGCGAACAGCTCCACGGCGGTCTCCTCGGCATGGAGGTCGAAGTCGAAGCCGTTGAAGGTGGCGTCGTTGCGGTAGTGGCTGACGAGGTCGAGCGCGTTGCGGTAGTAGACGGCCTTGACGGTGCGGAATATCTCGGTTCCCAGCGTGGTGCCGTCGATGGCGAGCTTGCGGTAGATGGCCTTGGCGATGTCGCGGCTCATCTTGTGCAGGCCCGCGTTGGCGTCGTCGACCGACAGATCCTGGTGCTTGTGGTCGTACCGCCCGCAGAGATCGACCTGGCAGATCCGCCGCCCCTGGTAGATGCGGTACACCTCCGACAGCACGCCGATCTCGAGCCCCCAGTCGCTGGGGATGCGAATGCTGCGGGTCATGTCCAGCTTCATCGCGAATTCGCCGGCCAGCGGGTAGCGGAACGACTCCAAGTAGCGCAGGTAGTCGTGCTCGCCGATCGTGGCCCGCAGCGCCCGCAGCAGCGGTGTCACCAGCAGGCGCACCACCCGCCCGTTCAGCCGTCCCGACGGGCCCTCGCCGGCCCGGTAGTAGTAGCCCTTCGAGAACGAGTACCCGAAGGTGGGATGCAGGATCGGGTAGAGCAGCCGCGCCAGCAGGCCCCGGTCGTAGGTGAGGATGTCGGCATCGTGCAACGCGACGTTCTCGCAGCGTCCCGAGGCCAGGAAATAGCCGAGGCAGTACCAGACGTTGCGGCCCTTGCCCGGCTCGGTCGGTGCCAGCACCCGGTCGGCGAGGACCTCGTCGATCTTGCGCAGCCGCGGGCCGTCATTCCACAGCAGGCGGGTGCGCTGGGGCAGGCGTGAGAAGAACTGCCTGGCGTCGGCGAACTGCGCCTCGTCGGCACGGTCGATGCCCACGATGATCTCGTCGATGTAGTCGACCTTGGCGATCTCGTCGACGATGCTGCCCAGCGCCGGCCCTTGCAGCTCGCTGTACAGCGCGGGGATGATGAGCGCGATAGGACGGCGGCGCGAGTACTCGAATAGCTCGCCGGCGAGGCTTTCCACGGAACGGTCGGCGAGGCGATGCAGCGTCGCGATCGACTCGTGCTGCTGGAAATCGGCCACGTCAACCTGCTTCGCCTGCCGTTCTTCGGGCAAGCTAGCGCCGTCGGGTTCGCCGGCTCGTTGGAGGTCGCGCGGTAGGGTGCGCCATGGCCCCCCAAAAGCCCCCTGAAGTGGGGCGATTCCCCTCGCTGGACAGCAAGTTCACCACCGACGGGCTGACGTTCGACGACGTGCTGCTGGTGCCGGACGCGTCCGATGTTCTGCCAGATGCGGTCGACACGTCGACGCGGTTCACACGCGGCATCACGCTCGCCGTGCCGCTGGTCAGCGCGGCCATGGACACCGTCACCGAGGCGCGTCTGGCCATCGCGATGGCCCGCCACGGCGGCATCGGCGTGATCCACCGCAACCTGTCGGTTGCCGACCAGGCCGCCGAGGTCGACAAGGTGAAGCGCTCCGAGTCGGGGATGATCAACGAACCCTTCACGCTGGGCCCGGACAACCTGGTGTCTGAGGCCGAGGACCTGATGGCCCGCTTCAAGATCAGCGGCGTGCCCATTACCGACCCGGCGGGGCGGCTGGTCGGGATTCTCACCAACCGCGACCTGCGCTTCGAGACTGACTGGAGCCGTCCGATCCACGAGGTGATGACATCGGAAGGGCTGGTGACTGCGAGCGCCCCGACCACGTTGGAAGAGGCCCAGGTGGTGCTGGCCCGGCACCGCATCGAGAAGCTGCCGATTGTCGACGACGGCTTCCGGCTCGTGGGCCTCATCACGGTGAAGGACATCCAGAAGCGCATCCAGTTCCCGAATGCCTCGAAAGACGAGCGGGGCAGGCTGCTGGTGGCGGCGGCGGTCGGCACCGGTCCGGACACCATGGAGCGAGCAGCGGCGCTGGTCGAGCGCGATGTGGACGCCATCGTGGTCGACACGGCTCACGGCCACAGCCGCGATGTCATCGAGACCGTGGCGAAGATCAAGGCGAATCACCCCGCCGATGTGGTGGCGGGCAACGTGGCGACGGCCGATGCGGCCCGAGCGCTGGTCGAGGCTGGTGCTGACGCCATCAAGGTCGGGATCGGGCCCGGCTCGATCTGCACCACGCGGGTGGTGGCCGGCGTGGGCGTGCCGCAGATCTCGGCGGTGTTCGACTGCGCGTCGGAGGCCGCGGCGGCGGGCGTGCCGGTGATCGCGGACGGCGGCATGCAGTTCTCGGGCGATCTTGCCAAGGCGATCGCTGCGGGCGCGCACAGCGCGATGGTGGGCAGCCTGCTGGCAGGCACCGACGAATCGCCCGGCGAGGTGGTGCTGTACCAGGGTGAGCGTTTCAAGGAGTACCGCGGCATGGGCTCGGTGGGCGCCATGAAGGGGCGCAGCTACTCCAAGGACCGTTACTTCCAGGACGGGCGAGAGGTGGAAGAGCTGGTGCCCGAGGGGATCGAAGGACGGGTGGCCTACAAGGGGCCGCTGGCGGGCGTGCTGCACCAGCTCGTCGGCGGGCTGCGCCAGGCCATGGGCTATTGCGGCGCCGCGAGCATCGACGACATGCGGCTGCGCACCAGGTTCGTGCGTGTCACGGCGGCCGCCCTGCGCGAGAGCCACCCCCACGACATCATGATCACCAAGGAGGCGCCCAACTACCGGGCGCCGACCCAGTAAGCACGGGGCGCCCAACTACCGGGCGCCGGGCTAGCTCGCCGCAAGCTGATCAAGGCGTTCCCATTCGTCGATGAGGCTGCTGTCGGTGTCGCGCACGAGTTCACCGAGCCACCGCGTCAGTTCCACGATGTCGTCGGTGCGGCGGTCCTCGGGCACGTTGCGCACGAGGGCCTTGTAGGCATCGCTGAGATAGCGCAGCAGCACCCCTTCGGACCCCTTGATGCCGTAGTGGTTCACGTACTCGCGGAACGTCATCGCCCGTTCTCGCAGGTCCCGCGCCACCGACTTGGGGCGGATGTTCTCACTGCGCAGCCAGGGGTGGTGGGTTGACCACGCGTTGAAGCTGTCATACAGCCAGTCGCGCAGCGGCTTGGGCCACTCGACCTCTTCGAGCCGCTCCATGCGTTCCTCGTACTCCACGCCCTCGGCCTTCATCTCGGCCAGCAGGTCGGTGCGGGCCATGTCGCGCTGGCGCTCGAGCACCACGGTGGGGTTCTCCAGCGTGGCTTCCAGCACGCTGAGCACGTCGAGCGGGTAGGCGGGCTCGTCGGGGTCGAGGAACTCGACGGCGTCGAGCGCGAACGGCGACAGCGGCTGGGTCAGGTCGAACTCTGCCTGCAGGTCGACGTTGACGCGCACCAGCCGGTCCAGCTCGTCGGGCTCGTCGAGGCGTTCGACCACCTGGGTCTCGACCAGCGAGCGGTAGATGGCGATGGCGCGGCGGATGTGGGTGCGGTTGGCGGCACGGGTCTCGTGGTTGTCGGTGAGCAGCCGGCGCATAGCAGCGCAGCCGTCGCCGGGCCGGTCCAGCACGTTCATCAGCATCGAGTGCGACACGTCGAACTGCGAGCGCAGCAGCTCGGGCTGGCCTGAAGCCAGGCGCTCGAACGTGTCGGCATTCCATGGCGCGTAGCCCCGCTTGGGCGGCGACGGGCGGCGCACCTTGCGCAGCTTGGCCGGGTCGTCGCCGAACTTCTCGCGGGCTTTCTCGAGCGCCATCGCGTACTCCACCTCGTGCTCGGGCGCTTGGCACCACACGAAGCCCTCGTGGTCGAATTCCCGGCGCCCTGCCCGGCCGGCGATCTGCTGGAAGTCGCGCACCGACAGCACCCGCGTGTCGCGCCCGTCGTACTTGCAGAGCTGTGTGAACACCACCGTGCGGATGGGCACGTTCACGCCCACGCCGAGCGTGTCGGTGCCGCAGATGAGCTTCAGCAGGCCCGCCCCGGCCAGCCGCTCCACCAGCAGCCGATACTTGGGCAGCATCCCGGCGTGGTGCACGCCGATGCCGGCCTTGACGAATCGCTGGATGTCGCGCCCGAACGGCGAGTCGAACCGGAAGTCGACGATCTCTGCTGCCACCTGCGCCTTTTCGTCCTTCGACAGGACATTGAGGCTGGTGAGGGCTTGGGCTCGCTCGGTGGCGGCTTTCTGGGTGAAGTGGACGATGTAGGCGGGTACTCGGCGCAGCTCCAGCAGCTCTTCGAGCGACTGGTGCAGCGTGGTCTCGCGGTAGGTGAAGGTGAGCGGCACGGGCCGTTCCGCACCGGTCACCGTGGCGACCTCGCGGCCGCTGCGGCGCCGCAGGTCGTCGGCGAAGCGCTGGGTGGGGCCGAGCGTGGCGCTCATCAAGATCATCTGGGTGCAGGTCAGCTCCAGCAGCGGCACCTGCCAGGCCCAGCCCCGGTCGCGGTCGGCATAGAAGTGGAACTCGTCCATGACGACGCTGTCGACTGGGGCGTCGGCGCCGTTGCGCAGCGCCAGGTTGGCCAGGATCTCCTGCGTGCAGCACACCACCGGCGCATCGGGGTTGACGGCGCCGTCGCCGGTCACCATGCCGACGTTCGCCGCGCCGAGTTCGTCGCAGAGCGCGAAGAACTTCTCCGACACCAGCGCCTTGACCGGCGCCGTGTAGTAGCTGCGCCGACCGCGTGCCACCGCCTCGAAGTGCGCTGCGAGGCCGACCAGCGACTTGCCCGAGCCGGTCGGCGTGGTGATGATGACGTGGTTGCCGCCGAAGATCTCCAGCACGGCGTCTTCCTGCGCCTCGTACAGCTCCAGACCCACATCGGCGGTGTAGGCCAGGAAGCCGTCGAGCAGCGAGTCGGCGTCGGGGTCGCCCGGCAAGAACGCCGCCAGCCGGCCCGGTGCCGCTGCAGAGAGGCTCACGTCATGCGCCTGCGGCGGTCAGGCGTTGCGGCCGGGCCAGGCCTGCGGGTTGAGCATGTTGGGCGGCTGGCTGCCGTCGAGTGCCGTCATTACCTCTGTGACGGCGTGGGTGAAGATGCGGCGGCGGCCGGCCACGGTGGCCGAGGCCACGTGCGGGGTCACCGCCACGTCGGGGCGACCCAGCAGCGGGTGGCCCGGCGGCAGCGGCTCGGGCTCGGTCACGTCCAACCCGGCGCCGCGTACCTTGCCTGCATCCAGCGCCGCCAGCAGGGCGTCCTGGTCGACCAGCCCGCCGCGGGACGTGTTCACCAGATACACGCCGTCACGCATCGCTGCCAGCAACTCGGCGTTCACGAGATGCTCTGTGGCCTCGCTCAGCGGAGCGTGCACTGACACGACATGCGCATCGGCAACCGCTTCGCTGGGTGTGGCCGCCCGCTGTGCGCCGAGTTCGGCAAAACGCTCGTCTGCTGCATACGGGTCATAGGCCACGATCTCCATGCCCACCGCTGATATCACCCGGGCGACATGCCCGCCGATGCGTCCGAGCCCGATGAGCGCGAGCGTCGAGCCGGCCAGCTCGAGGTGTCCGTGGCGCGCCCAGTAGTCGCCTTCGGCGGCTTCGAGTCGTTGGGCCGATTCCTTCAGCCCCTTGGTGACGGCGAAGATGAGCGCGACGGCCTGCTCAGCGGTGGAGACCGTCGGCCCGTCGGGCGTGTTGCAGGCAGCAATGCCGAACTCGGTGGCGTCGTCGAGGTCGAGATTGTCGAAGCCGATGCCCGCACGGGCAATCACCCGCAGCCTCGGCGCACGCTCGTACACCGTGCGGTCGTAGCGGATGGCGGCGCCCACGATGGCGCCCTCGGCCCGGTCGATGCCCTCCAGCGGGTCGTCGCCGCGAACGTCGGCGATCTGCGCGCGGCCGTCCAGCAGCTCGCGCTGCAGCCGGCCGGCGGGCCGGTCGAACCAGACGACGGGCAGCTCGGCGGCCGCGCCCGTGCCAACGGAGTCCGCATGAGTTGATCCACTGCTCATGCCGTCAGTATTGCGCCGGTCCGGCGTCGGGCATCGTGCCGGCCCGGGGGAGCGGCCGCGTGAAGGCGTGCCTGACCCGTCCAGGCCCGGCAGCAGCCCGAGCCGCACCACTACCGTTGCCCCGACGGTGGCCGGCGAGCAGGAGCACGGATTGATGCAGGTCGACGAGGCGGTGATCCACGACACGGAGCGGTACGCCGCCGAGGGCTACCCGTGGGCCGAATGGGACCTGCTGCGTGACGAGGCACCCGTCTATTGGTATGTGCGCGACAACATCGTCCCGTTCTGGGCCATCACCCGCTACGAGGACGTGAAGTGGATCTCGGGTCAGAACACGACCTTCATCAACGGCGGCGGCAGGCTGCGCTTGGCTGACGCCGACCGCGACCTGCGCTTCTGGTCGAGATACCGCCAGCGAGCCATCGATATCGGTTGGGATCCCGACGAGCCGCCGGACTTCATCTTCAAGGACCGCCCCGACCACTGGGACCTGCGCCGGCTGGTGGTGCCGGAGTTCACCCCGAAAGCGATGCGTGCGCGGTCGGAGTCCTTGGAGCTGCACGCCCAGCGCTTCGCCGACGAGTTCGCAGCCAAGGTCGCCGAGACTGGCACTGCGGATGTGGTGGAGGACTTGGCGGTGAAGCTGCCGCTGGCGGCGATCTGCGAGATGGTCGGCGTGTCGGCCGACGACTGGGAGCAGGTGCACGAGTGGACGTCGGCGCTATTTGACGATCCCGACCTGGAGCGGTTCTGCCGGCCTGGCGAATCCCGGGACGAGATGCGGCGGCGCATGATCCGCGAGTTCGACACGTGGATCGGCGAGCTGATCCGTCAGCGCCGAAGTGAGGGCACCGATGGGAGCGACCTCGTCAGCATCCTGCTGCGGTCGGAGATCGAATCGGGCCCGCTCACGCCGCAGCAGCTCGTGGGCTACCTGCGGCTCATGATTGCCGCGGGCAACGAGACCACTCGCAACGCCGCGAGCGGCGGGGTGATTGCCCTGCTGGAACACCGCGACCAGCTCGACCTGCTGAACGAGCGCATCGACGACCCGGATGCTGTCGAAACCGCCGTCGAGGAAATCCTGCGTTGGACCTCGCCCGTGATCCAGTTCGCTCGCACCTGCACGAGAGACACCGAGCTGCGAGGCCACACCATCAAGGCGGGCGAGCACGTCGGCATCTGGTACCCGTCAGCCAACCGCGACGAGCGCCAGTTTCCCGAGCCCTACCGCTTCGACATCGGGCGCACGCCCAACGATCACCTCGCCTTTGGTCACGGCGCCCACTTCTGCCTGGGCGTTCACCTGGCCCGATGGGAACTGCGTGCGTTCTTCCGGGTGGTGGCGCCCCTGCTGGACGGCCTGCGGCTCGACGGCGAGCAGTCGCGCATCGCGCACCTGCACGTCGGCCCGATCAAGCACCAGATGGTGGCCCCCCGCACCCAGCCCGCACCGGCGCCCTAAGAGCGTCAGCGGATAGGTGGGTCAGTGGGGTTGCCAGCGGTCGCGTTGGTCGATGAGTTTGATGGTGATGATCAGCGTGACGGCGAGGGCGAGCTGGGCTGTGCGGTGCTCGGGTCGCCGGTCGGTGTTGCGGCGCAGCTGGCCGTAGTTCGACAGCCACGAGTTGGTGCGCTCCACGGTCCAGCGCAGTCCCAGCGGGGCGGCGACTGGCTTGACGGCTGCGCTGCTGGGCGGCCGTTTGGAGGGCCGCACGATGTCGGTGATGCCTGCCTGGTGGGCGGCCCGGTCGACGCGGCCGCCGATGTAGCCGCGGTCGAGATGCAGCGTGTCGATGTCGTGGTGCAGGCCGTGTCGTTCGATCTCGGCCATGGTGGGCTCGAACAGCATGATGTCGTTGCGGTTCGCGCCTGCTGCGGCCCACCCCACCGGGGTGCCCGCCGCGTCGGTGGCCAACGACCACTTCCAGCCCAGTTTGCGCCGGTCAACGGGGCTCTTGCCGGTTCCTTCGCCGCCGCAGGGCGCCTTGTGGACCGAGCCGTCGATGCACACATCGCCAAGCCGCAGGCCCATGACGCGGTCCCATGCCGCGACCGCCTCGGCCGCGATCTTGTCGAACACGCCTGCTGCGACCCACTCGTCGCGGCGGGACCGCAGCGTCGTGTCGGACACCTCACCGTCGAGCAAGTGCTCAACGGACTCCCACGAGCAGCCCGTCACCAGCCTGATGATGATCCCCCGCAGGCACAGCCGATCCGATATCCGCCGCCGATGACAACCCAACGGATGCGCATCGGGCCCACGGGCCAACAGCGGCTCGACCGCTGCCCAGATGACATCCACCACTGCCTTGCTCAAAGCGCGCATGATGAACACGCACCTCCACCATGTCGTCGGTTCGTACAGCACCCCGCATCACAGCGGGACCGACACGACGACTGGTGGATGGTCGCCTATCCGCGCGGCCTCTAAGCGGGGCTGAGGGTCAGCTAGGGAACGGCTGCCCGGTAGCCGATGCTCGGGACCGTGAGAATGTACGTGGGCCGGCGGGCGTCGTCGCCCAGCTTGGCCCGCAGGTCCTTGACGAACGTGCGCACGCGCTGGGCGTCGCCGCTGGCACCGTCCCCCCAGACGCTCTCGAGCAGTTGCTCGTAGCTGAGATCGCGGCCGGCGTTACTGCACAGCTCTGAGAGCAGCTTGTACTCCGTGGGGGTGAGGCTGACGGCTCTGCCTTCAACGGTGACGGTGTGCGTCATGTAGTCGACGGTCAGGTCGGCCATTCGGTACGGCTCGGTGTGCTGCGACTGTGCTCGCCTACGCAGCGCTGCAGCGATGCGCGCCAGCAACTCGGTGGGCGAGAACGGTTTAACGATGTAGTCGGCCGCCCCAAGCTCGAACGCCTTGGCGACGAGCTGGTCGTCGCCACGTCCCGACACGATGATGACCGGCAGCTCGAGCACCTTGGGGTTGAGGCGGATCAGCTCGAAAGCGTCGGTGTCCGGCAGCACCAGGTCCAGCACCGCGAGGTGGGGCATCTCGGCAGTCAGGAGGTGCTCGAGTTCGCTCGGGTCGCCGGTGACGACCGGGGTGTATCCCGCCCGCGAGAGCGTGTTGCGGATGTAGCGCAGCGCCCGCGGGTCGTCCTCGACGACAAGGATGCGCTCCACCTTCGCAGGCGCGCGGGCCACAGTGCCCGAACCGGGCTCCGCCGGGGCGATCACGGCAGCCGGTTCCTCCAGGGCGGGAATGGTGAAGGTGAACTGGGCGCCCCGGTTCTGCCCGGCGCTATGAGCCCAGATGCGGCCGCCGTGGGCCTCCACGATGCCCTTGCAGATCGCCAGGCCGAGGCCGTAGCCGGTTCCCGTCGGCTGCTCCTGCTCGCGGTGGGTGCGCGAGAACTTGGTGAACAGCAGCGGCAGACGCTCTGGTGGGATGCCGGCGCCCTCGTCGGTGACCGAGACGGCCACATGGGTGTCGTCCAGCGACGCTTCCACGGTAATGGTGGACCACTCGTGGGAGTTGGCAGCGGCGTTGGAGAACAGGTTGTGGAGGACCTGCGCGATTCGCTGACGGTCCGCCCAGACCCGTGGCAGGGTCGGCATCGATTCGATCTTGATGTGGTGCTGATGCCCGCCGCCGAGGAACGCGTTCTTGGCGTGATCGATGATCGACGGCAGATCAGCCGGCTCTGTCGTCACCGACAGCGTGCCCGCCTCGATGCGGGTCATGTCCAGCAGATCGTTGATCAGGTCCCGCATATGGTCGGCACGTTCTTCGACGATGTGGAAGAACTGTCGCACCTCGGCGGGATCAGGGGGCATCAGCGAGCCGAGCACCGTGGCAGCGGAGCCCTTGATCGCTGTCAGCGGCGCTCGCAGCTCATGGCTCACCACAGCCAGGAACTCGGCTCGCAGCCGCTCCAGATCCTCGAGCGTCGACATGTCCTGAACAGTCGCAATGACCGTCATCAGCCGGCCGTCGTCTGACCGGATCGACGAGGCGTTGATCAGCGTCGCCACCTCGCTGCCGTCAGGACGCACGATCACCAGCTCTTCGGCCTGCACCGTCTCGTCGCCGTGCAGTGCCCGTTCGAACGGCAGGTCCTCCATGGCAGTCTCGGACCCGTCCATCCGCTTGTATCTCAGCGGCGCGAGGCTTGCCACCGAGAAGCGGCCACGCTCGGGCCCGATGCCGATCAGGCGGCGCGCTTCGCGGTTCGCCATGACGATTTCCTCGGATGCAGCGTCCACCACCAGCACGCCCACCGGGGAGGTGTTGACCAGCGCTTGGAGATCGGCTCGGGCGCGCTGCTCGTCGCCGTAGCGGCGGGCGTTGGTGAGCGCCATTGCCGCCTGGCTGGCGAACATCTCCACGGTTTCCTCGTCCTCGTGGCTGAACTCGGAGCCGTCGTGCTTCTCGCCGACGAAGATCGTGCCCACCTGGCGGTCCCGCACGCTGATCTGAGCCCCGAGAAACGCCCCGATGTGCGGCTCGAACCCGTCGAATCCCACCGACTCCGCGTGCGCCACGAAATTGCTGGTCCGCAGCGGCTCGTCCGTTCCGCTGAGATACCGGAACAGCTCCATGCCCCGGTCGTAACCCACCACCTTCTGCTCATCCTCTGCCGACAGACCAGAGAACAGCACGTCCTGAAACTCGCCAACACTGTTGAGCGTGGTGATCGCGCCATAGCGCGCACCGGTCAGGATCCGCGCGCTGTCCACCACCTCCTGCAGCACGACGTCAAGATCCAGATCCTCGCTGATGCGCAGAATCGCCTCCGTCAGCCCCGACAGCCGGGAGCGGAGCATCTCGTTCTCTGCATTCAAGCGGTCGATGTCAGCCACACCAGCACCTCTCGAGATCACGCGTGCTCATCTCATTGCACGAACGCGCACCGGGTGTGTTCGATAGTTGAGCATATGACAATGCGTGCTCGGTGAATCTCCGCGAGTGCAGACGGCTACGAATCAGTCCTCTACGCGGTCGGCGGAGGGTCGGTTAGCTTCGGCTGTCATGACGACGACTGATGTGGTGGTGACGGGGCTGAGGTTCGGGGAGGGGCCGCGCTGGCGCGGCGGCAAGCTGTGGTACTCCGACTTCTACCGCCACGGCATCTTCACCGTGACGCCCGACGGCCATGAAGAGCTGGTGCACACGGTGCCGACGCAGCCGTCGGGGCTGGGCTGGCTGCCTGACGGGGACCTGCTGTTCGTCTCGATGCTCGACCGTCAGCTTCGCCGGCTGGATGCCGACGGCAACGAGTCGCTGCATGCCGATCTGTCCGGCATCGCCGGCGGACCCTGCAATGACATGGTGGTAGCCGCCGACGGCACTGCCTATGTCGGCAACTTCGGGTTCGACGACAGCGTGGGGGAGACGTTCGCGCAGGCGACGCTGGCCATCGTGAGCCCCGACGGAACCGCTCGGCCAGGTCCGGACGGGTTCGACTTTCCCAACGGCACCGTCATCGATCCCAGCGGGCGCCACATGGTCATCGCGGAGAGCTACGGCCGCCGCATGACGGCGTTCGACATCGAAGCCGACGGTTCGCTGAGCGGCCGGCGGATCTTCGCAGACCTGGGCGAGCGGGTGCCCGACGGCATCTGCTTGGACGAAGCCGGCGGCATCTGGGTGGCCGACCCGCTGAACGCGAGCTGCTTCCGGGTAGTCGACGGCGGAGCGGTGACCGATGTCATCGAGCTCGAGCTGAACTGCTTCGCCTGCATGCTGGGCGACGACGACCGCCGGACGCTGTACATGGTCACTGCGCCCACGTCCCGGCCCCCGGCCGATTCACCCGCGCTCGGCCGCATCGAGACCGTCCGGGTGGATGTGCCCGGCGCAGGCTTGCCCTAGGGCGGGCTTCCGGCGGCGCCGAGGCGGCGGAGGTGGCCTGACCGGATGTCGGCGGTCTGGCCCTGCACCAGCAGGAAGAGAGCTTCACGGGCGAGACGCTGCGCGTGATGCGCGAGCGTGATCGCCCTGCCGCCCACTGATGACACCAGGGCGCTCGTGGCCCGCATGCCCACGTAGCCGACCTGTGCACGGCGCTCGGGCATCTCATCCACCTCGGCGGCGTGCAGTTGTGAGCGCGCCTCATTCAGTTCAGTGTCGAGCGGGGATGGGCCGAGCAGCTGGAGTGCCCGCCCGGCGACGCCGAGCATCAGGGCGCCGTTGGTGCGCAGCCCGGTTCGGTAGAACGACAGCCAGTCCGCGTAGTCGATGACCTCCACGACGTCATCGTCGCCGACTGTGTGGCCGTCGAAGTGCAGCTCGACGGTGACCGACGAGTCCACCGCAGCCAGCCGCAGCCGCCGTGAGCTCAGCGTAGGGGATTCGTCAGCGGGCAGCAGCATCCACACCAGCCGGTCAGCGTCATGGGCGGCCACCAGCACGGCGTCGATGTGGCCCCACCCGGTCACGAACGGCGCCACGCCGCGCAGCACCCAGCCGCCGGCGGACCGTTCAGCGAACAGGCATGGTTCGGGACGCAGCACGTGTGCGAACGCCACCCCGCCCCGCGCCGCGCCAGTGGCGAGCGCCCGCGCCCAGCGCTCGTGCAGCGGCGAGCCTGGGGGCGTCCGTGCCGCATTTGCCGAGCCACCGCCGTGCTGCGCCCACACGAAGGCAGTGGTGAGACAGCCGCCGGCCAGCGCTTCGAGTATCGGCAGCCGCTCGAGCTCGTCGAAGCCGCAGCCGCCTACCTCGCGCGGCGTCCACAGGCCGTAGAGGCCGGCGTCGCGGAACAGGTCAAGATTGCCGGCCGGCACCGCGCCGGACGCGTCCACGTCGAGCGCTCGCTTGAACAGCACATCGTCCGCGAGCTGCTGCGCAGCGTTCAGGAATTCGGCGTGCACCGCATCAGCGCGTTGCGGCGCATGATGGCGACGAGGGTGTCGTCCTGGTTGTAGGCGCGGTGCTCGAACAGCACGATGCCCTGATCTGGCTTGCTCTTGGAGGGACGAGCCGAGATCACTTCGCTCTCGACCCGCAGCGTGTCGCCGTGGAACACGGGCGCGGGAAAGTCCATGCGTTCGAAGCCGAGGTTGGCCACGGTGGTGCCGTGGGTGGTCTCGTGCACGGAGATGCCAACCACAACCGCAGCCGTGAACATCGAGTTCACGAGCGGCTTGCCGAACTGGGTCTCGGTGCGTGCGTACTCGAAGTCGAGATGCAGCGCCGCGGGGTTCATCGTCATGGTGGTGAACATGACGTTGTCGGCCTCGGTGATCGTCCGGCGTAGCCGGTGATGGATCACCAGCCCCGGCGTCAGCTCTTCGAACCACCTTCCTCCGTGGGGGCGGGGTGTGTCGCTCATCAGGAGGCTCCTCCCTCGGATGAGTCTGATTGGCCGACACCGAGAGTGTCGGATGTGTCCGATTGGCCGAGGCCGAGAGCCTCGGCCCAAGGCACCTCGCAGGCCTGGTCGAGATCGATGTTGGCGTGGACCACCGGGTTCTGGTGGGGGCCGGCGCACCACGACGGCATCACCATCGTGTAGAGGCCCGAGCCGCCCGCCTGGAACACGACGATCCGGCTGGGATCGGTGAGCACCGGCACGACCTCGTCGGGATCTCGCTGCGCGTGGAACGCCGAGCCCACGTGTGCGAGATCAGCCGACGTGTTGGCTGCACGGGCCGCCAGCTCGGCCTGGATGTCCTGCCGAGTGAGCCCGGCCCGGGCCAACACGGCGGTGTGGTCGGGATTCATGACGACGGTGATCGCACCGTGGCGCAGGTGGGCGTTGTTGCTGCCTGGGTTGGCCATGACGGCTGCGATCACATTCAGCAGGTGGCCGGCCGATTCGGGGTCGTCGACATCGCCGGTGAAGATCGTCGAGTGCGGCGCCTCGGCTCCGACGACCACCACCGCGCTGTCGTCTTCGGCGTAGCCGTAGGTCGTGTGCAGCGGCGGGAACGGGCTGTTCTCGGTGTCCTCCGCGAGGCAGTAGGTGAACTTGCCGGGGTGGCCGTGCAGCGCCATGTCCGACACGCCCGGGCGGGCGCCGCCGATGTTCATCATCGCCAGCCGCAGCGCCCGGCCGATGGTGGCGTTGGCCCGATGGCCGGGCCCGAGCGCTCCGAAGCCCGACGCCACTTCGCCGCACTGGTGCCGGGCGGGCCCGCACACCACGATGAGCGGCGCAGTGCAGTGGGTGGTGCTCTGCATCTCGGTGAGGTCGAACTCGGGCTGGCACACCGCCCGGACGGCGGCGACGACGACGGGGATGTGATCGGGCAGGCAGCCGGCCATCACTGCGGCCGTGGCCACCTTCTCCACGCTCGCCACGCCGTGCGCCGGACCCATGACGCCCAGCTCGAGATCGGGGTCGAGCCCGGTGGCGAGCGCCATCATGGCCACCCGCTCCGGGGTGGGGATGACCACCGGTAGACCGTCGGTGAGCCCCAGCGCGTGGAGTTGCTCGAGCGCGTCGGCCTCGCTGCGGGCCTCCAGCAGCGTCACGATCTCTTCAGAATCGACACAGTTCAGTTGGCAGCAGCGCCGGTCAGGATCGAGATGATCTGCGGCGCGATGTCGGCCGCCACCCTGGCCATGGCGTCCTCGCCGCTGCCGGCCACCGGGTGGGGAAGCCGAACACGGGGAACTGTTGGCATGCCGGTGGCATTGGCCACGAAGTCGCCCTGGGGCCAGAAGGCGTCGGTGACCAGTGCGATGGACGGGATGCCCTTGCGGGCGGTGGTGATGCTGTCACGCACGGTGCCAGAGGTGCAGCTGCCTCAATGGCCGTAGGCGGCGATCACCGCGCCGCATTCGGAGCTGATGTCGTCGAGCATGCCTTCGCTGACGACCGACGATGCGTCGCCCTTGTCGTAGCGGTTGAACGACGCCGACGGCAGCCGCTCGGCCAGCGCCTTCTCGACGTGGTCGAGGAAGCGGACGCTGTCGGGGAAGCCGTTGGCGACCAAGCCGATCGTGATCGGCTGGTCGAGTGGCGTGCTGAGCGCATAGGGCTCCGGGGCCGTCTTGGCCTCGCCCCGCGGATCGTGGAAGGTGAGGGTGCTCATAGGCACAGTCTGACATCCGCACGACGCAGGCGCGTGCTGGCAGATGCCGACCGGTGCTGGCAGATGCCGGCGGACTGAACAGATGCAGCAGTCGACTCAGTGGTCGTGGCCTGCCGGGCGGGAGGCGTACGCGGCTGCGCGATCGGCAACCGCCTCGCTGCTCAGCAGTTCACGCTCGGCCACTGCGTGCTCGAGCGCCGTCAGCCAGCAGCGGTAGTAGTCCCACGGCTCAGCCGCATTGTCGCCGCCGGATGCGGTCTGCCAGCGTGAAATGGCTTCGATGAGCTGGACGCGGAACTCATCCCACGTGAAATGGCCACCTTCGACCAGATCGGCGGCGAGGCCGAATGCCCGGGCTTGCCACGGCTCAAAGAACACCAGCTCGCCGTTGTCGCGCGGCGGGGCGGCGGGCGTGCCTTCCAGCAGGTCGATGCTCATGGACGCCGGCCTGCCGCTCTAGTGCCCGTCGGGATCGGCGGCGCGGGCCACGCCGATCATGGAATCCCTCGTCACCAGTGCCGCCAGGCGTTCGACAGACCATCCCTCGGTGCCTGCGGGCCGCTCGGGCAGCACCAGGAAACGCGTCTCTGAGCTGGAATCCCAGACGCGCAGCTCGGTGTCGGGTTCGAGCTGTAAGCCCATCTCGGACAGCACCGCCCGTGGCTCGCGCACCATTCGGGCCCGGTACTCGGGGCTCTTGTACCAGTTCGGCGGCAGCCCCAGCAGCGCCCACGGGTAGCACGAGCACAACGTGCAGACCACGACGTTGTGAACCCCGGGCTCATTCGCCTTGATCTCGATGTGCTCGATCTCGGCGCCGCGCACGCCCAGCTCGTCCACGACGGCATCGGCATCGTCGAGCATGCGCGTCCGCAGGCTGGCGTCGGCCCAGGCTCGGGCCACCAATCCGGCACCGATCATCGGGCCGACGTCGTGCTCGAAGCGCTCGATGGTCGCGTCGATCCGTTCACGGTCGGCGATGCCTCGTTCCACCAAGAGGTCTTCGAGCGCCTCAACGCGGATCTGCGGCGATGACGCGTCGTAATGGTCGTGGGGATGGTTGTGCCCGTGCCCGTGCTCGTCGTGCATGCGTTCCTCCGTTGCCTGTTGCCCGTTGCTCAGTCGTCCGAGGGTGCCGCCTGCAGGTAGCACTCGTAGAGGTCGATGTGAATCGTGGTGTTCGACTCAGCGCCGTCACCCCACAGCGTCTGAGCGTCGTAGCCGACGCAGTAGACGTGCTGGGGACGCTCACCCATGTCGTGCGCCGTGCTGTCAGGCAGCACCTCAGCCGGATGCAGCTTGGCGACCGTGCCCAGCTTGCCCACCGCGTAGTCCGGCAGCCGTGTGTGACCCGACTGCGCTGGGGCGGGAGCAACCACCCGGTCGCCGACGCCGAATCGGGGCGGATCAGCGAGTTCGCGCCGGACCGTCCGGCGTGTCGGCGCTGGTGTAGGGCGATCGGGAGGCAGCAGGGACGGGATGCGGTCGGCGACGGGCGAGACCCGCCGTGCCGGCGACTCCTTTGAGGTCGCTGTAGGAGTGAGATCCTTGCGCCCAGCCTCGATCAGAGCCGCATCCCGCAGCGCGGCCACCCGGAGGGCCAGATCGCCACGATCGACCACGCCGTATTCGTCAAGCAGTACCTCGAAGCCTGCCAGCCAGCGGCCGTAATAGCCGTTGTCGAAGTAGTCCTCGGGGTGCAGGCGCTCCAGCGCGTAGCGGAACTCGCCCGGCCGTCGAGCCGTCGAAGACGTCACCGCGCCCAGCAGACCGAAGACGCGCCGTTCCCAGTCGGCGTGGAACGGCGGCTCCGCTGGATCGTGGGGCACCGGCCCGTACCCGGTGACGCCCCCGAGGTCGTGAACGCCACGCTCGCCAGAATCGCTCTGCATCGGTCACAGCTTCGCACTCCGGCGGTGGGTGACGCCGCCGAATGAGTCAGTGGCGGAAACGGTGGTGATGAGGCCGCCGCAGCAGCCACGGCAATGCACCTGAGCGAACGCAGGCCGCGTTGTTAGCTTGCAGTGATGCCCGCATTCGTATTGGCAGTGGACCTCGACGGTGTGTGTGGGATGCACACCGAAGCCTTCCGTCGCGTGGTGGCGACCGAACGCGGGGTTCCGGAAGACTCACTGCCGCTCGTGCGCGGCTGGAATTTCAGCGAGTGGGGTCTTGCCGACGGCGAATTCGAAGAGCTGCACCGCATCGCGGTGGTCGACTACCGCATGTTCCGCGACATGGAACCGATGGAAGGGTGCTCGGAGGCGCTGTGGCGGCTGTCTGATGCGGGTGTGTGGATACGGATCGTCACGCACCGCCTGTATGTGAGCTGGGGGCACCGGGTCACGGTGAGCGACACCGTCGAGTGGCTCGACCGGCAGCGCATCCCCTACCGCGACATCTGCTTCGTCGCCGACAAGGCGATGGTGAACGCCGACGCCTACATCGAGGACGCACCGCACCACATCGTCGACATCCGTGCCGCAGGCGGACACGCCATTGCCTTCGATCAGCCCTACAACGCCGACATCGACGGGCCGCGCGCCCACGACTGGCCCGAAGCCGAGGAGATGGTGGTGCAGCTGCTGGCGGAGCACAGCGGCTACGTCTCGCGCCCGCTGCCGGGCATGGACGCCGGCTCGGACCGGCTGGAGCGGCGCACCCAGGACACCGCGTAGGCCGGCCGCATGAGCGATTCCCCCAACAGCGCGCCGCCGCCGATCGACGCGTCAACGGTAGTCGTGCTGCGCGATGCCCCCCCGGCGGCAGCACCGGGCCACGGCTTCGATC
The DNA here is from genome assembly GCA_965116715.1 of Acidimicrobiales bacterium. Lineage (GTDB taxonomy): Bacteria > Actinomycetota > Acidimicrobiia > Acidimicrobiales > Poriferisodalaceae > Poriferisodalis. Next base: position 1,471,139 of record OZ220724.1, on the reverse strand, counting down.
TCGCCGCGAGCGATGCCGGAGCGCACATCGAGGTGCTCATGCTGCGGCGCAACTCGCGGGGATTCTTCGGCGGCATGTGGGTGTTCCCCGGCGGCCGGGTGGATCCGCCCGATCGGGAGGTGCCCGGTGACGTGGTCGGAGAGTGCGATCCCCGCACCGTCGCCGGTCCGTCGGGACCCTTCGTCGCCGATGCGCGTGGGTACCGCACGGCGGCTGTGCGTGAGGCCGAAGAGGAGGCGGGCATCGACCTGTCGTCGGCTGAGCTGGTGCACTTCGCCCATTGGGTGCCGCCGCCGATCCGGCCGAAGCGATTCTCGACGCATTTCTTCGTGTGCGAGGCCCCGGCAGATCTCGACGCGGTGCGTGTCGACGGCAGCGAGATCTTGGACCACGCCTGGGTCTCGCCGGCAGCGGCACTGGCGCGCCGGGCCGCCGGCGAGATCGAGTTCGTCACGCCCACCTTCGTGACGCTCACCTGGCTGTCAGGCTTCACACGCACAGCGGACGTGATCTCCTCGGTCGACGGCCACACCTGCTTCCACACGCAGATCATCCCGTCGCCGGAATCCGACCCCGGCCACGTCGCGGTCTACGTCGGCGACGCCGCCTTTCCTGACGGCGACCTCGACGCCCCCGGGCCGCGCCGTCGCTGCGTCATGGTGCGCTCCGGCTGGCGCTGGGAAGAACACGACGGCACCGGCGAACGCGCTGCGCCCAGCTAGATGGTTAGTTCTAAGAGGCCGCGCGGATAGGCGACCATCCACCAGTCGTCGTGTCGGTCCCGCTGTGATGCGGGGTGCTGTACGAACCGACGACATGGTGGAGGTGCGTGTTCATCATGCGCGCTTTGAGCAAGGCAGTGGTGGATGTCATCTGGGCAGCGGTCGAGCCGCTGTTGGCCCGTGGGCCCGATGCGCATCCGTTGGGTTGTCATCGGCGGCGGATATCGGATCGGCTGTGCCTGCGGGGGATCATCATCAGGCTGGTGACGGGCTGCTCGTGGGAGTCCGTTGAGCACTTGCTCGACGGTGAGGTGTCCGACACGACGCTGCGGTCCCGCCGCGACGAGTGGGTCGCAGCAGGCGTGTTCGACAAGATCGCGGCCGAGGCGGTCGCGGCATGGGACCGCGTCATGGGCCTGCGGCTTGGCGATGTGTGCATCGACGGCTCGGTCCACAAGGCGCCCTGCGGCGGCGAAGGAACCGGCAAGAGCCCCGTTGACCGGCGCAAACTGGGCTGGAAGTGGTCGTTGGCCACCGACGCGGCGGGCACCCCGGTGGGGTGGGCCGCAGCAGGCGCGAACCGCAACGACATCATGCTGTTCGAGCCCACCATGGCCGAGATCGAACGACACGGCCTGCACCACGACATCGACACGCTGCATCTCGACCGCGGCTACATCGGCGGCCGCGTCGACCGGGCCGCCCACCAGGCAGGCATCACCGACATCGTGCGGCCCTCCAAACGGCCGCCCAGCAGCGCAGCCGTCAAGCCAGTCGCCGCCCCGCTGGGACTGCGCTGGACCGTGGAGCGCACCAACTCGTGGCTGTCGAACTACGGCCAGCTGCGCCGCAACACCGACCGGCGACCCGAGCACCGCACAGCCCAGCTCGCCCTCGCCGTCACGCTGATCATCACCATCAAACTCATCGACCAACGCGACCGCTGGCAACCCCACTGACCCACCTATCCGCTGACGCTCTAAGGGTTAGTGGTCGTAGGCGGTCAGTGAGCGTGGTGGCCGGTGGGGGTGGTAGGTCTCGTTGTGCCAGATGGCGGCGGTGAGGGCGAGCAGGCGGGTGGCGATGCGGACGGCGACGCCTGTGCGGGTGCGGCCGCGGTGGCGTTCGAGGCTGAGTTGGCCTTTGAGTGTCCAGTTGATCGATTCGATGATCTGGCGCAGCGGGCGCAGGAGCTTGGCACCGGGCCGCGGGGTCTCGGTGCGGGTGGCGGGCCGCAGCATGGTGATGCCGGCCGAGCTGAGGCCGGTCTCGAAGGCTTGGGAGCGGTAGCCCTTGTCGGCGATGAGGGTCTGGCCCCGTCGGCCCAGGCCGGCTTGGTCGATCATGGCGGCGCAGACGTCGCGTTCGTCGGCTTTGGCTCCGGCGAGCGCGAAGGCGACCGGCAGCCCTGCGGGGGTCGCGATCAGGTGCAGCCGCAGGCCCCAGAAATAGCGGGAATGCGACGCGCACCAGCCGTATTCGGCCCAGTCGGCGAGGCCCGAGCGCTTGGCGGTCTCGCGGCTGGTGCCGCACCCCACGGGGGTGGAGTCCACCAGCCAGACGTCGTCGTTCCACGAGACGCACTCGCGCGCCAAAGCAGCAATGACCCGGGCGATCGTGTCGGCGCAGCGCCGCAGCCGCTTGTTGTAGCCGTCGCGGTTGGGCACATACGGGAACCACGGCCGCAGATGCTCATGCGCGAAGCGCACGAACTGCGATTCGTTGTCATAGCCCAAAAGCGCCGAGACCACCGCCAAGGTGACCAGCTCCGCGTCGGTCAGCCTCGGCGCGATCCCCACCTCGGGCCGCTTCGGCGCCCAACCGGGATTCGCTGCCAACAGGTCATCGATCCTCACATACAGTGCAGTCGCGAGGGTGTCCAAGTCCGGGCCCATGCCAAGAACCTCCAAGATCGAGGCGTGAATACACACCCCGAGCTTGGACACCCTCACCCCCTAACCGGTGGACCCCACCCCTTGGAACTAACCATCTAGCAGGCTGTTGAAATTCGGTGGTTTGGGCGGGTTTGGGTGCTGGTTCGGGTTTGTGTGAGGGTTGGGGTGGTGGTGTTGGCTGGCGGTGCGGGGCGACGTTGGCCCTGTCGGGCCGGTCGGGGTGTCTGCTCAGGTGGTGTCGGTGTCGAGTGTGGCTATGCGGACGAGGTTGTAGGTGGCGGCGCCGATGAGGAACCAGGCCCGGTTGCGGGCTTGTCCTTTGTGTCGCAGCTTGTGTCCTCCGGCGATGGTCTTGATCCATCCGAAGGGCTCCTCGACGCGTTTTCGGACCCGTTGAGAGATCGTGTAGCCGTCGTGGCGGGTGGTGCGCCGGTCGATGGCGGAGCGCCGCCTGGTGGTGTTCTGGGCGACGTGGGGCGTGAACCCGGCCTTGCGGGCGTCGGCCACGAATCCCTTGGTGTCGTAGTTCTTGTCGCCGCCGACGGTGCGCCGCCGCCGCCGTCGGGGGGCTCGTCGCAGCATCGCGGCGGCGGTGTCGCGCTCGGCGTAGCCGTCTGCTTGGGTGAGCTCGGCGTCGACGATGAGGCCGTTGCGGTTCTCGACCATCAGGTGCCCCATGAAAGCGAGCATCGCCGGGGCCCCTTTCGACTTGCGATACAGGCGAGCCTCGGGATCGGTCGTGGACTGGTGGGTGTCGTTGCGGCGGCGGGCGCCCCGGAAGTCCTCCTCGGCGTTGCGGCCCTTGCCCGGCTCGCCGCCGCCGGGCGCGGCTTTGGGCTTGAAGCTCTTGTGCGACGCCCACGCCTCCAGCAAGGTGCCGTCCACGCTGAAATGATCGCTCGAGCAATACCGGCGCAGCTGAGCCCGCCGAACCACAGCAGCGAAGAACCGATCCGCTATCTCATGATCCAACAGCCGCTCGCGGTTCTTCGAGAACGTCGACGCGTCAAAAGAGCGCTCGTCGATGCGCAACCCCAAGAACCACTTGAACAACATGTCGTAGCTCAAACGCTCGCAGAACGCCCGCTCCGAGCGCACCGAGTACAACGCCATCAACACCGACGCCTTCAACAACACCTCAGGCGGCACGCTGGGCCGGCCCCGATCCGCATACATCGCCCCCAGCTCACCGTCGAGCTCTTCAAGCACCCCCTCCACCAACGCCCTGATCCGCCGTATCGGATGATCCGCGCTGATCAGATCCTCAGTCGACAACGTCGACAGCATCGCCATCTGGGCATCAACAGTTCCACGCATCCCCACAGTGTCCCGCGCCCACCCAACCAACGCGAGCACCAAACACCGACTATTTCAGCACCCTGCTAGAGGCGAGGTCAGTCGTACGGGATCAGGCGGCGTGCCCGTTCGACGAGGCGTTCGATCTGCTGCTGCTGGGACGGGCCGTCTGGGCCGCCGCCCGGCCGGGCCGCACGGAAGTCGACGGCGGCTTCGGTGGGATCGGCACCGAGGGAGATCATGGTGAGGATGCACAGCACTGCGGTGCGTGCCATGCCCGCACCGCAGTGCACCAGCACGTTGGCGCCCTTGTAGAGCGCCTCATTGACGTAGGCGACGGTTCCCATCAGCGCGCCGTCGAAGATGGTGCCCCCGTCGGGCGTGGGGAGCCACATGGCGCGTGCGTCGAGATCGCTGCGGAACCGCACCTCATCGAGATCGAAGTCGCCGAACTCCTCGGCGTGTGCTGCGAGAAAGTCGCGGATGTCTCTCTCTCTGAGCTGCGAGGTGACCCACGGCGGCATGTGCGTGACCAGCCACGGCACGTAATCGGGGTAGCGGAGCCTGATCTCCTCCGGCGCGAGCAGGCAGACCAGCGAGGTCGCGCCCACCCGGTCGAGTGCGGCTTGGGGATCGGGTCCGACGGCGGAGAAGTTCGTCACGAACAGGCGGCCTCGGGCCGGCGGCGAAGGGACGGGGATCTCGTCGATGCGATGCAGCACGGTGCCGGTTACTGGTCGGCCTTGCGAAAGCGGGCGAAGCGGCGCTTTGGCTCCTCGGGCGGTTCGGGCAGGGGCGGCCAGGCATCGGACAGCTCCCGCTGTCCGGAGCGACGCACCTGGTCGAGCTCGTCGGGGCTGTAGGGCTCGGGCCGCGGATCGAGCGCCCGGTAGCGGGCTTCCGCGCTCGCGAAGTTCCCGTCGGTGATCAGGTCGTCGATCAGGGCGCAGGGTTCCCAACTGGCGCGCGTCCCGAGATACAGGTAGCCGTCGGCCACGTCGCGCAGCCGCAGCGAGGCATCGACGCCATTGCGAGAGCCGCGCACCTGCGTCATCGCCACGCCGCCGAGCGTTGAGGCCGCCAAATCCAAGCCGAAGCTGATGTCGGTGCTGCCCCGTCCCTCCGGCGAGCGTGAGATCAGCTCCTCGACACGCTCTGTGGCGGCCGTGTCGGCCACTGCGCCATGGAACACGACTCGCCGGCAGCCGTCACGCATCCAGCGCCACAGAAGGTTGCCCGCCGATGTCGTCGGCACGCCGTCGACCCACTCGATCAGGTCGGTAGTGGTGGCGGCGACGTTCATGTACACGAGCGCTCGTTCTCCCCGGCGCAGCACTTCTGCGGTGAGCACGCTGGCGGCGTGGAACGCGGACATGTCCCGGTAGTGCCCGCCCAGCGACCAGTTCCGCAGCTCCAGCTCAGCGGCCGAGCGACCGTCCAGCAGGTCGGGATCTTCGACGTAGGTGGGCAGGCCGAGCGCAATCATGCGGATCGGCCGGCGATCGTCATCCCGGCGACGCTCTGCGGCGTTGTGCTTCCAGACCGCGTGCAGCACCTCGGCGTATTCCTGGTACCCGAAGCCGACCCCGAGCAGATCGACGAAGAGGTCCGCGCACGCCCGGCTGTCCCAATCGGGCGCTTCGACCAGGGCGTCCAGTTCCGCCTGGCGGCGTGAGTTGGTGAACTCCCACGCAATATTTTCGACGCCGTTGTCGGCCAGCTCGGCGAGCGTGCCTGCCAGGAACTGCAGATGCTGCCGCACCCCGACCTGGTCGCCGAGCAGGACGATCTGGTGGCGACCGCAGAGGTCGCCGAGGTATCCGGCAGGCGATTGGAGCGCGGAGGGGGGCCGCTCGTCGTCGGTGGGGGTTTCGGACGGCACCGCCCATGAGTCTGCCCGCTTGCGACCCCGATTCTGACAGCGCGCCGGCGCAGAGCCGGGCTACAGCACTTGTGTCCAGGCCAGCTCTGCCGCTGCGGCCGACTCCGACACCGCGGCTGCGAAGTCGCCGGCGGTGGATTTCTGGTCTCGCAGCACCGGATCGAGTGCATAGCGTCGAGCGTGCTCCACGTACACCTCCGGCACGGGCTCGGGCAGCGGGGTCGGTGCCCGGCGCTCATAGTCCGGTTCGAGATAGATCCAGCCAGTGGCGAGGCTGCCGAGCGGCGCACGGTCAAGGCTCGTCGTGCAGCCGAGCCGGGCCGCCGGACCCTGATCGACGTCGAAGGCAAGCGGCACGGCCAAGTCGTCATGCATGGCGAACGCCGCGTCGAGGGTGCCGTCTGCCACCAGCGCGTAGTCGCACAGCTCGCCGTCGGCAGGCAGCGGCTCGTGGATCAGCACGGTGACGGCGCGATCGGCCACCACTTCGTACACACGGTTCGCCGCGCCGACCACATGACCGCCGACGATCTCGGCATCGATGGCATCCCACACACGGTGCGGCAGCCGCCGCGCCCGGGTCAGCGCGTGAGCCGTGCGTGCGAGCACGAGCGCCCGGTGCCCCGGCTCGACAACCTCGGCGAGCAGCACGTCGCACATGTGCGCTGACACCGGGCCGCGGCTGCGCAGGTGCGGCCAGGCGTACGACGTGCGCAGGTCGGCCGTGTCGGTGACCGCATCAAGATCGAGGTCGTAGTCGAGCGCGAGGACGCGCATGGGCGGCCCGCTGCCGGCGAAGCGACGGTTCACCTCCCACACGGCGCTCAGCACGTTGAGGTACTCGCGGTAGGCGAAATGGTGGCGGATGCCCCAGCGGAGCAGCGCGTCCCGTGCGAGCCGCTCGTCAAAGGTCGTGCCCGTGACCACCGCGTCGAGCCGCGCCTGGTCGTCGACGCACGCGTACTCCATCGCCACGATGCCCACACCGGACCGGTATGCCGCGGCAACGAGATCCTGCAGGAACAGCCCGGCACGGCGTGTGGGGGTGTGGTGCCCGACGAAGACCACCTGGTGACGCTCGAAGAGCCCGCACACGTAAGTGAGCGGGTCTGTGCCGTGGATTCTCAGCCATTCGGCGAGCTCGTCGATGAGCGCGGGCTGCAGCGGCGGCAGCTCTCGGCGGTGCCGGTACAGGGCGATCCGCTCGAGCAGCGCTCGATCGTTCCCACGCTTGTCCACCCGCTCCGACAGTACCGTGTCGGGCCGTGGGAATGCGCATCTACGACACCGCGCAGCGCTCCGTCGTCGAGCTGGAGCTGGGCGATCACGTGGGCATGTACGTGTGCGGCATCACGCCCTATGACGCCACCCACCTGGGGCACGCTGCCACCTACCTGGCGTACGACCTGCTGATCCGCCGGCTCGAAGATATGGGGCACACGGTCACGCTGGTGCGCAACTACACCGACGTGGACGACAGCATCCTGCCCAAGGCAGCCGAGCTGGGCGAGCACTACCTGTCGCTGGCCGAACGGGAGATCGAGCGATTCGAAGCCGACATGACGGCCCTGGGGGCACGGCCGGCGGCGCACGAGCCGCGGGCCACCCGATCCATCGACGCCATGATCGCCATGATCTCCAAGCTGCTCGACGCCGGCCACGCCTATGTCTCGGCCGATCGGGTGTTCTTCGATGTCGCCACCTTCCCCGGGTTCGGCAAGCTGTCGGGGTACAGCGCCGACCGCATGACCGAGCTGGCCGCCGAGCGCGGCGGCGCTCCTGACGACCCTCGCCAGCGCAATCCGCTCGACTTCGTGCTGTGGCAGGCCAGCGCGGACGGCGAGCCCTCATGGCCGTCGCCATTCGGCCCGGGCCGTCCCGGCTGGCACATCGAGTGCTCGGCGATGGGCTACGCAGCGCTCGGCGAGACCATCGACATCCATGGCGGCGGCGGCGACCTGATCTTCCCGCATCACGAGTGCGAGATCGCTCAGAGCGAGTCGGTGCACAGTGTCCCGCTGGCCCGCTACTGGGTGCACGCGGGCCTCGTGTCCTACCAGGGGCACAAGATGTCCAAGTCGCTTGGCAACCTGGTGTTCATCTCAGATCTGCGTGCCCGCGTCGACCCCAGGGCCATCCGGCTGGCACTGATGGCGCACCACTACCGCACCGAATGGGAGTGGTTCGATTCGGAGGGTCTCACGGCCCAGCGCGACCTGGACACGCTGGTAGGCGCCGCCGCCGGCGCCGCGCCTGCCGCCGGATCGAGCGACGGGTCACCGGGCCTGCTCGCCGAGGTGCAGGCTGTGCTGGATGACGACCTCAATGCGCCAATGGCGCGCACCGCGCTGCTGGATGCCGCCGCGGCTGTCGAGCGCGGCGCCGCTGGGGCCACGCTGCGGGGCGAGCTGGCTGCAGCGGCGGCCCTGTGCGGCATCGACGTGTCCGTGCCCCCTGCTACCGCGGCGCCCTGACGCGGTGGCGGCTCGGCTGAGGCATTTGCGATGACGATGCTGGCGGTGGTCAACCAGAAGGGCGGCGTGGGCAAGACCACCGTCGCACTCGGCATTGCCGAGGCAGCGTGCGCTGGGGGGCTGAGCGTGCTCGTCGTGGATCTGGACCCGCAGTCGAACGCGTCGGCCGGATTGGGCGTGTGGAGCGGTTCGCCGAGCGTCGACGACGCACTGGCCGACTCGACTCCGGGTGCTGCGCTCGCGGCGGTCACCGACGCTCGCTGGCCGCTCGACGGACCGTGCCCGCAGCTGGTCCCCGGCAGCTATGGGTTGGCGAGCCGGGAACCGCAGATGGCTGCTGACCTGGTGGGTGCACAAGATCGGCTGCGCATAGCGCTCGCTGGCGTGAACCACGATCTGGTGCTCATCGACTGCCCGCCGTCGTTGGGCCTGCTGTGCATCAACGGGCTGTTCGCCGCAGACCGTGCACTGGTGGTGACCGAGCCGGCCGCTTGGGCAGCCGATGGCGTCGACCTCATGCGGTCCACGATCAGCCGAGTCGCGCAACGCCAGGGCACGCCCACGGTTGCCGGTGTCGTGCTGAACCGGGTGGGACGCACTCGCGACAACGCCTACTGGGCCCGGCAGCTCGCTGAGCGCTTCGGCGCCGAACTGCTGCCGCCCATCCCGCAGCGAGCCGCCATCGCCGAGGCCTCCGGGCAGTCGCTGCCGCTGCGGGCGCTCGGCCGCCGGCCAGGCGCGCCCGAAGCCGTGCAGGCCTTCGACGAGCTCTGGGCCGACTTGCAGAGCCGGATGGCCTGACGGGTCGGCGGTACGCTCGGATTGCTCGCCGCCGCAGGGTTTGACCATGGCCAACTACGTCCCCAACCGACCACGGCCGAGCGTCGACGGGACGGCCGCGCTGCCGGGCGACCTGCCTGCGGCGCAGGACGCCGAGTCAGCTGCCGCCCCGACTGCGACCCCGACCGGCGCTGGTGCTCCGGTCGCCGACACCGATGCCGATCCGGCTCCCGCGCCTGCATCGCATCTGCTGCCGCGACAGGCCGAGCCGGTCGATCGCCGAGTGCTCGCCGCGCTCGGCGGGGCGGTCGCCGTCGGCTGGCTGATCGCCGCCGTCGTGGCGTGGTGGCTGTGGCGGCGCTGGCGCCGTCGCTGAGAAACCATCCGCGACCCTGATGATCGGATGGGCCACGCTGTGAACGTGGAACCTCGCACCGGCAGCGTCGCGGTCGACGATGCGCCAGAGGTCGAGTTGCCGCGGAGCCTGAGTCCATCGGGCGCGTCGACATTCCGGCAGTGCGCGAGGCGCTGGAAGTTCCGCTATGTCGACAAGCTGCCGGACCCTCCCGGAGAGCCCGCGCTGCGCGGCACGTTCGTGCATCACGTGCTGGAGGAGCTGCTGGCGGTCGCGCCCGCACAGCGCACGCTCGAACGCGCGCGTTCGATCTGCCGGGATCTGTGGCCGCAGCTCGCGGACAACCCCGACTTTGTGGCGCTGGAACTGCCGGCGGCACAGGAGCGTGCCTTTCGCTGGAATGCGTGGACCGACATCGAGGGCTACTTCCAGCTCGTCGATCCCACCGCGGTTGACGTCGTGGATCGCGAGCGCGACGTGCGCACGTCGCTGGACGGCGTGCCGTTCCGGGGCATCGTGGATCTTGTCGATCGGGTGCCCGCAGGCGTGCGTGTCACCGATTACAAGACGGGCCGCTCGCCCTCGCAGCGATTCGTCGACAGTCGCCTGTCACAGGTCTGGCTGTACGCAGCCGCACTGGAATCGGTCGGCGACGACGTGAGCGAGGTGCGGCTGCTGTATCTGGGCGAGACCGGTGCAGGCCGTGAGGATCGCCGACCCATCGAGATCGCGCGCCCATTCGATGCCGACGCCGTGTCGGCAGCGGTCGACGAGCATCTCGATACGTGGGGTCGGATCAACCAGGCCGCTGCCAGCGGCTGCTTCGAACCCACACCCGGCCCGCTGTGCAGTTGGTGTCCCTACCGCGACAACTGCCCCGAAGGCCAGCTCGAGCACCAGCGCAGGACCGGCATCGCTGCGTGAGCGACGCTGCGTGCGCAGCGGCCATGCTGTAGCCCGGTCCTGCGAACTTGGGAGCATCAACGTGAACGAATTCGAGTACGAGCAGATCACAGTCACCGACCGCGACGACGTGCGGTTGCTGACGCTGAACCGGCCCGAGAAGCTGAACGCTTGGACGCCGCGCATGCACGCCGAGCTGACGCACGCGGTGAAGGCAGGCAATGCCGACCCGTCGGTCGGAGCGTTCGTCGTCACCGGCGCCGGACGGGGGTTCTGCGCTGGCGCTGACATCGCCGAGGTCTTCGCGGCTCGCATCGACGCGGCCGACGAGACGGGCGGCAGCGTGGGCGAAGCAGCGGCCCACGATGACTCCGCCGCAGACGACTGGGTCGAGCTGGTGCGCAGCTCCAAGCCCATGGTGGCGGCCATCAACGGCGCCTCGATCGGCGTCGGTCTCACCATGGTGCTGTCGATGGATTTCCTGGTCGCCCACAGCGAGGCGAAGCTGTCGTGCCGCTTCGTGAAAATGGGCGTCACGCCGGAACTGGCGTCGTCGCACATCCTCATCCAGCGCTGCGGCTGGGGCGCGGCGTCGGACCTCGCGCTGTCCGGTCGCATCGTCACCGGGGCCGAAGCGGGCGAGATGGGCTTGGTCGACGAGGTCACCGACGGAGACGTGCTGGAGGCGGCACTCGAGCGGGCGAGCAGCTATGCCGAGAACCCGCCCACCATGCTGCAGCTCACCAAGCAGCTGCTCTCTGCCAACGGTTCGGACACCGATCTGGGTGCCGTGCAGCGTCGTGAGCTACAGGCGCTGAACGTCGCTCGTGCCTCGGACGATCACCGCGAGGCCGTTGCCGCATTCCTCGAGAAGCGCCCGCCGAAGTTCCGGTAGGCCGCGCCTGCGCAGCCCGCGTTCGCTCGCGGCGGAATCGCACTGTGCCCCTGAGTCGCCGGCGGCGCAGCGTTGCCTGAGCTGCCTGAGGTCGAAGTCGTCCGGCGTCAGCTTGCCAGCCCGCTGGTCGGTCGCCTCATCACCGACGCATGGGCCCATCCGTCGCACAAGTTCGCTCCTGGCGCCGATGCCGTCGGCAGCGAGATCGAGGCGCTGCGCCGGCGCGGCAAGTACCTGATTGCCGAGCTGGACTGCGGCCGAGACCTGATCACCCATCTCGGCATGACCGGGAGGCTGTGCTTCGCGGACCTGTCCGAGACTCGTGAAGCGCTGCTGTCACGCCCCGTCGACGGGCCGGCGGCCGAGGTCATGGCACCCAGTGCGGTGAGCGTCAGCGACCCCTATGTGCGGGCGTGGTGGCGTCTCGACAGCGGCGAGACGCTCTGCTTTCACGATGTGCGCCGGTTCGGCCGCATCGCGGTGTGCGACCGGGGCGACTACCGGGAGCTGCCCACGCTGGCTGCCATGGGTCCCGAGCCGCTCGAGGGGGGCTTGGACGCGACCACGTTCTGGCGGGCGAGCCGGCGGTCCAGCCAGCGCATCAAGACCCAGCTGCTGAACCAGCGGCTGGTTGCCGGTGTCGGCAACATCTATGCCGACGAGGCGCTGTTCCTGGCAGGCATCAACCCGTCGGCCCGCGCGATCTCGAAGCCGAGAGCCGAACGGCTGCTGGCAGCCCTGCGGGATGTGCTGCAAGCGAGCATCGAACGCGGCGGCAGCACACTGCGCGACTACTACAGCCTCGAAGGCGCGGGGGACAATCAGAAATACTTCGTCTGCTACGGCCGGGCGGGCGAGCCGTGCGTGCGGTGCGGCACCGAACTGCGCCGCCGGGTGCTGGACCAACGCTCCAGCACTTGGTGCCCCCGCTGCCAGACGCGCTAGCGCCGTCGTTGGGGCGGGGCATACTTGCATCACGTCCGGCGAGGGGGTTCGGGTGGACAACGAGTTGTGGCGCTGGGTCTGGGTCGCGGTGGCGATGGTCATGGGCCTCGGCGAGATCTTCACCGCCGGCTTCTTCCTGCTGCCGTTCGCGCTCGGCGCCGTGCTGGCGGCCGCAGCGGCGTGGCTGGACTTCCACGGGGCGGTCCAGTGGCTGCTCTTCTTCGGCGGCACTGCGGTATCCATGCTGGTGCTGCGCCGGTTCATGGGCCACCAGGACCGCCCAGATGACCTTCCGGTGGGCGCCAACCGGTACATCGGCACGTCAGGACGCGTCGTCGAGGTCATCGATCCGGTGAACAACACCGGCCGGGTGCGTGTGGAATCCGACGAGTGGCGGGCGGCCTGCCAGGAAGCGGGCCGCATCGAAGAGGGATCGCTGGTGCGGGTGGTCGCGCTCGCCGGCACCAAGCTGCAAGTCGAATTCGTCGAGCCGCCCCCTGACGACTATGTGCCCCAGGTGAATCCGACCGCGACAGCGCCGAATCCGGACGCTTCGGGGTCACCGGCCGACCACGACGCCGGCGACGGCGATGCCGCAGACCCAGCCCAGCCGACGGCCCCAGACGACGAGGCCGCCTCCCCAAGGAGCGATTGATGGACAGCATCAGCCCCGGAGTGATCCTCCTGGCAATCATTGCGCTTGCGATCTTCGTGATCGCGGCGAAGGGCCTGCGCATCGTGCGCCCCTTCGAGCAGGGACTCATCGAGTTCCTGGGCAAGTACCGGATGACGGTCGATCCGGGCCTGCGCTTCGTGATCCCGTTTGTGCAGCGCATCTTGAAGGTGGACATGCGCGAGCAGGTCGTGGACGTGCCGCCGCAGGAGGTCATCACCAAGGACAACGTGGCGGTCACCGTCGACGCCGTCATCTACTACGAGCCCACCGACCCGGTGAAGCTGAAGTATGCGGTGGGCAACTTCATCATCGCCGTCACCAAGCTGGCGCAGACCAACCTCCGCAACGTGATCGGCGACTTGCAGCTCGACGATGCGCTGGTGTCCCGCGAGGTCATCAACTCCAAGCTGCGCCAGATCCTCGATGACGCCACCGACAAATGGGGCACGCGGGTGGTGCGGGTCGAGATCCAGCGCATCGAGCCGCCCGCTGATGTCACCCAGGCCATGCATCGTCAGATGAAGGCTGAGCGTGACCGACGTGCGGTGGTCACCGAGGCCGAGGGCGAGAAAACGGCGGCGATCCTGCAGGCCGAGGGCGTCAAGGAGGCGCAAATCCTGCGGGCTGAGGGCGAGGCCGAGGCCATCAAGCGGGTGGCGGATGCCGACAAGTACCAGAAGCTGACCGTGGCCGAAGGCGAGGGCCAGGCCATCGAGCGGGTCTTCCTGGCGATCCACAACGGCGACCCCACCGACGACCTCATTGCGATCAAGTACCTCGAAGCGCTTCAAGGCGTTGCGAACGGCCAGGCCACCAAGATCTTCCTGCCGCTCGACACCAGCGGCGTGCTCGGTGCCGTAGCCGCCATGGGCGAGATGTTCCGCGACCGCAGCATCACCGCCTCCGACGGAGCCCAACCCCCCGAGGAGTAGGCCCGGCTCAGTCCGAGCGGAGGGCTTCGGTCGGCGACACCCTGGCGGCCCGGACTGCGGGGTAGAGGCCGGCGATCGCGCCGATCACCACCGATGCGGCGAGTCCCCCGATGAGTGCCACCGTCGGGATGATTACCCGCCATCCTTGCGTGATTGCGTAGCCGTAGGTCACCGCAACCCCCAGCAGCACCCCGGCGGCGCCGCCCAGGGTGGCGAGTGTCAGGGCCTCGGTGAGGAATTGGCGACGGATGTGTGCGCGAGTCGCTCCGATGGCACGCCGCAGGCCGATCTCGCCCCGCCGTTCGATGACGCCGATCACCATGACGTTCGCGACGCCGATGCCGCCGACCAGCAGTGCCACGGCACCCAGACCCAAGAACAACCCGGTGAAGGAACTCTCGGCCGCCGATCGGGCCTCCAGCAGGTCCGACGGCCGGCTGATCTCGACTTCTTCGGGATGCTCGGGATCGATGGTTCCGGCGAGCACGTCACGGGTCGCGTCGATGTGGTCTTCGTCGACACGCACGTAGACCACCGTCGGCGCGAGTTCGACGTCGTAGTAGGTCTGCGCAGCGCGGTCGCCGATCAGCACGGCCCGGTCGAGGTCCGCCGCCAGCGCGAATGGCTCGAGAACTCCCAGAACTTCGACCCAGCGTCCACCGATGTAGAGCTCGACGGGTGTGTCGAGACTGCGAATGCCCAGGCGATCTGCAGCCACTGCACCGACGACGGCGACCGGATGCGCCCGTGTGGCTTCGCTGAGGAACGCCCCGTGAGCGATGCTGCCGTTCAGCGTGCCCATCAGCCCCGGATCGGTTGCGAACACGCTGATCCCGCCCGTCTGATCCTCGGGCACGAGGCTGTTGCGGTACACGCCGACATCGACGCTGTAGGTGGCTGCGGTCGCCTCGACGGTTGCGACGCGGCCGACAGTCACCACGGCCGTGTCGGGAAGCGCAGCATCGCCGGCGCCGAACCCGGATCCGGCCTCGACGGTCAGCAGGTTCGTGCCGAGTGCGCCGATCTGGTCCAACAGCGCCGACTTCGACGAGTCTGACAAGCCGAGCACGCTGACCAGCGATGCGATGCCGATGGCGATGCCCAGGGCGGACAGCACAGAACGCAGCTTGCGAGCAGCGAGCGAGCCGAGTCCGACCCGGATGACTTCGGACAAGCGCAGGCGGCTCGGCGCGATGACGCCGTCGACGGCGTCTCGCTCCGGTGGCGCAGGCTCGCCGGTCACCGGGTCACCACGTCAGCTCGGGCGTCAGCATCCTGCATTGGCCCTGATGTCATGCTCGAGCCGCCCGTCGAGGATCTGCAGTTGCCGCGGCAGCGCCGTCGCGATCGATTCATTGTGAGTGACGACCACGATCGTGCGGCCTTCGTCGTGCAGCGAGTGGAAGAGCTCCATGATCGATGCCGACGAGGCCGAGTCGAGATTGCCGGTGGGCTCGTCGGCCAGGATGAAGGCCGGCTCGTGCACGAGCGCCCGTGAGATTGCGACGCGCTGTGTTTCGCCGCCCGAGAGTTCATTCGGCCGGTGCCACATGCGCGCTCCCAGCCCGACTCGCTCCAGCACCGCTTCTGCAGCAGCGCGCCGTTCCGCGCGGGATGCGCCGGAGTAGAGCAGGCCGTTCGCCACGTTGTCGATGATGGGCATTCCTGCCAGCAGGAAGAAGCGCTGGAAGACGAAGCCGACGCGACGCCCCCGGATGGCAGCGAGACGGTCGTCGGGCAGCGCCGAGGTGTCGATCCCCTCGATCAGCACGGTGCCGTTCGTCGGCTGGTCGAGCGTGCCCATGACGTGGAGCATGGTGGACTTGCCGCTTCCGGACTGTCCGACGACCGCCACCATCTCGCCCCGCTCGATCCGCACCGACACCCGATCCAGCGCGGTCACCGGCGGTGAGCCCGGATACATCTTGGACACGTCTCGCAGTTCGATGGCCGGGGCGGCGGGAATCACCGGGGGACCACGACGCGCATGCCGGCCGCCAATTCAGGGCTGACCACCTCGACATCGCCGTCAACGAACAGCCCGGTCTCGACGCCCACGAGCCGGACCGAGCCATCGTCGTTCAGCACTTCCACGGCACTGCCGCCTTCGACGAGGGCCACCAGAGCAGTGGCGGGCACCACCAGAGCGTCACCGATCAGCGTCTCGGTGATCTCGACGGTGACGGTCGCACCGATCCAGGTCGGCGAGGCGGGCTCGGAGAGCAGGATGGTCACCTCCACGACGTTCTCGCCCGTCTGGGCGTCGAGCAGGGGCGAGGGGTTGATGGCGGTGACGGTGCCGGCGAGGTCGGTGTCGTCGGGCAGCTCCACATTGACTGCAATGCCGACCGAGATGAGGTCACGGTCGCTGAGCGGCAGGTTGGCCGTGACCCGCTGGGTGGTGGTCATGCCGTCGCGCTCGGGCGTTTCGACCACGGTGAACGACGCGAGCGCTCGGCCCACCTCCAACTCTTGGCCGACTTCGATGCCCTGCTCCCAGGAGCCGACGACCGAGGGGCCCGCCATGAAGAGCATGTCGGCGGTGCTCACCATGCCGTCCATGTGCTGCCCCGTCGCTTGCTGCCACTGCCGTACCGCGGCGGCGGTGTGCTCGTCGAAGACGCCATCGACCTCGAATGCCTCGCTGTCGGCGAATCCCAAGTCGGCCAAGTTCTCTTCAAGCTGGCCGATGTCGGGGCCTTCGAGGCCCACCGTCATGTTCCGGTACATCGGGATGTCGCCGTACATGAGGTAGAGCGGCCGGTGCGTCTCGCCGTGAACGGCCATGTCCGACTGCGCACTGGCGAGTTGCGCTTCGGCGCTGGCCACCGACGCTTCGAGCGCTTCGAGCTCCGCTGCGGTCACGGGAGCGAGCAGGTCGGCCAGCGCCTGCTCGGCCGTCAGGATGGCGGCGTCCGCGGCCTCGATCTCAGCTGGCGTCGGCCCGGCGCGCAGATCGGCGAGCGCCTCGGTTGCGGTGTCGAGGTCGGCGCGCGCCTGCGTGTACTGGGCATGGGTCGGCTTCTCGAGCAGGTCCAGCCGTTCCTTCGCTACAAGCACCTGGGCTTGGGCGTCGTCGATCTCGGCATCGGTCGGGCCAGCCAGCAGATCGGCAAAGGCCTGTTCGGCAGTGAGCTTGCGGGCTTGGGCGTCGTCGATCTCGGCGTCGGTGGGACCTGCGAGCAGTTCGGCGAGCGCTTCTTCGGCGGTGAGCTTGCGGGCTTGGGCGTCGTCGATCTCGGCGTCGGTGGGGCCTGCGAGCAGTTCGGCGAGCGCTTCTTCGGCGGTGAGCTTGCGGGCTTGGGCGTCGTCGATCTCGGCGTCGGTGGGGCCTGCGAGCAGTTCGGCAAGAGCTTCTTCGGCAGAGAGCAGCTCCGCGCGGGCCAACTCGATGTCGACGTTGTTGTCGGAGTGCTGCAGTTCGTCTCGCAGCCGCTCCCAGGCGGCCAGTCGAACCGCCTCTGCGGTGTCAATCTCGGCTTCGGATGGTCCTGCTTTCAGGTCGGACAGTGCCTGGGAGGCTGTCTGCACTGCTGCTCGTGCTGCGCTGACGTCGGCTTCGGTCGGTCCTGCTTTCAGGTCGGACAGTGCCTGGGAGGCTGTCTGCACTGCTGCTCGTGCTGCGCTGACGTCGGCTTCGGTCGGTCCTGCTTTCAGGTCGGCAAGCCTGGTTTCGGAGGTGGCGATATCGGCCCTCGCGGCCGCAAGATCACCGGCGGTGGGGTTATCCAGCGCTTCCAACACCTCTGATGCGCCAGCCACAGCAGCTTCCGCGCTGCTGCTCTCGGCCGGGCTCGGCGGTTCGACCAGCCGGTCACGGGCCTCGATGGCCTCAGCCACCGCAGCGCGCGCTGCGGCGACCTCTGCTTCGCCGGGTCCCGAGGTGGCATCGCTCAGCCTGTCGGCAGCCTCCGACAGCGCATCCTGAGCGGAGGCCACCGCGGCCAGGATGCGTGCGGTGTCTGCATCTGTGGGCCCGTAGCGGACGAGGTAGATCTGCTCGCCCTGATGCACGACTGTGCCTTCGTCGGCGAGATGCATCAGCACGCCGTTGTCGCGTGACGTGAGCGTGATCGTTCCCTCGTAGTCGAGCGTGCCGCTGATCTCCAGATACTCGATGAGATCCCGTACCGAGACCGTGGCAGTGCTGATTTCGGCTGCTGCTTGCCGGTCGGTGCCGCGACCGGTGTCGTCTCCGGTGATGACCAGCGTGACAATGATTGCGGCGACGGCAACAACGGCCACTGCCGCTGCGCTGAGCAGCCGACGCCTGCGCTGGGTGGTCACTGTCCGCCGCCGCGGCCCAAGCGAGTAGGCAGTGCGTCCTGGCAGACCTCGAACGCAGCGCTCACGTCAGCATCGTCGAGGTCGAGCCCGCCGAACGGCCTCCCGCCTCCGCCGCCGGGGCTGAACGCGTTCGGGTCCGGGTCGGCAACGTCGACACCGTGGTCACGCATGCACTGAGCAAATTCGAGCAGCCGATCCATGAGCTCGATCCGGAGCTCGTCGAAGTTCTGCGCACCTGGGCCGAGCGCAAGGCCCTCGATGATCTCGTTGCAGGCGGCTCGGGCAGCCGGCAGATTGGGATCACGGCCGATGGCCTGAAGACCCTCGACGTCTTGCGCGCCGGCGCCTCCGCCGGGACGCCGCCCGAAGGCGATCGTGCCGTCAGCCTCCACCACCGGATCGGGAAAATCGACGCCGTTGTCGCGCATGCATCGGGCGAACTCGAGCAGGCGTTCTTCTTCGGTGAGATCGTGGGATTCGTCTGGCGACACCGGCTCCCCGGCTCCAGAGTCGCCGACGGTGGTGCTGGCCTCGATCTCGTCGCCGCCTTGAACCGCGCCCGCGCCGGACGACGCGTCGTCGACAGCGGCAGCGGCGAGGGACTCATCGGGCGCGGTCGTTGTCACGCTCTGCAGCGTGGCGAGGCCGTTGGAGTCGCCACCCCCACACGCAGCTGCAGCGAGCGCCACGAGTGTTGCGGCTGCCAGTCGTGTCGTCCAAGAGAGCGTGCTCATGCAGCAGAACCTCCGATTCGGGCGAGCCGCACCGTAGGAACCCAAAGTGAGAGCAGGCTGAGAGCCGGCTATGAGCCGCCTGAGAATCGATCAGACATGCCGCACCGCCGAGGCAGACCCCGGCGGCTGACGTGCGATGAATGCGATGTGAGTTACAGGTACGCGCTGAAAGGTTCTGTGGTGATGACGTGCACGCGGTCCCATGGGATGTGCGCTTCGAAGAGCACGATGACATTGCCGACGCCAGTGGCCGATGGGGAACGCAATCCCGAGAATCCGGCGAGCGCCACCGCTTCGCCCACTTGTTGACACTTGGTCCAATCCGAGGCGGCGATGTCATCGGCACTGAGTTCGACGGCTTCCAAGGCGCCGGGAGACGTGAGATCAGCAACTCGGACTCCGTCAAGGTCGACGTAGTGCAATTCGCGTGGTAGCAGAGAGGTGATGCCGCGGCCTTGGCCCTCGGCAGTTCGCCGAAACTCGGCGATACAGGTCGGCAGCGAATCAGCAAGGTAGATCGCAGCGCTGCCGTTCCGGAGATTCCAGCGGCCACCGAATTGCTGGGCGCCTCGGCCCGACAGCGGGTGGCGTCCGGGTGAGGTGTGCCGGAAGGCCGTGAGACGCAACAGCGCCGAACTGAACCCGTCCTTCATGCGACGCGCAGCCTGCTCGCTGGCGGGCTCCCGGACCTACACAGTGATGCCCTCGGCCAGTGCATCAATGAGTGCCACGACGGCTCGGTAGTCGCCGCTAGCAATGCGATCGGCTGGCGAGTCATGATCGAGCAGTCGATTCGGAGCGAAAAGCCACAGTGACAGGTCGGCGGGTTGAATGACGCCGGCCGCCTGCTCTGCGACGTACGCCAATTCGAGCAGTCGTTGCTTGGCCTCGCGCTGGGGTGCACTGCCTCCGTGATTCCAGCGCGCGACGGTGCGAGCGGATGTGCCGACGACACGCCCGATGTCGTCCTGCGTGAGTCGAGTGATTTCTTGAAGGGTTCGGACCCGTTCAGCGATTCCCGTCGGCATGTGTCGCTACCTGTCAATGGGCCAAGGTCACAACAAGATGTCGTGCTGTTTGACAATATTTTGTCGGCAATTATAGCCAGAAGTCTGGCCTGTAGGTCGTGGGCGCTGCCGCAGTTGAGGGTTGCAGGCGCCGTAGTGGGTGTCCCGTTCATGCTCGCTCGAGCCAGCGATCTCGTGATGGAGCCCATCTCGTGAGACTGCCTCAGGCGCTTGCCCGCAGCACAGTGATTTTGGGAGCTGGAGCTTGGCCGCGATGGCTCGGCACCCCAGCGCGTAGGGTGCGCGGCCATGGCCTTGGGTTTGGCGTCGGTGTTGGTGGGCTCGTGGACGGACGAGGTCGCGGAGACCGGCGTGACGGTGGTGCTGCCGCCGGCGGGCACGCTCGGCGCCATTGCTGTGCGCGGGGGAGCGCCCGGGACCCGCGAAGCGGCTGCGCTCAGCTCAACCGGCGCCGGTGTCGAGTGCCACGGCGTGGCGCTGTGCGGCAACAGCGTGTTCGGGCTCGCAGCTGCCGACGGTGTCGTGCGCTGGTGTGCCGAACACGGCCGCGGGCTCGACATCCGCGACAGCATCGTGCCGGTGGTGGGTGCCGCTGTGGTGTACGACATCGCGGGGCCCGACAGTCCACGGCCGACCGCCGAGGCCGGCTGGGCTGCCTGCGAGGCCGCCAGCGCTGACGAGCCCGCCACCGGGCGCGTCGGCGTGGGGCGGGGCTGCACGATCGGCAAGGTTGCCGGTCGGGACTTCTCCGTGCCAGGTGCGCTGGGGGCTGCCGTCGAGCGATCCGGCGACGTGGTCGTCGGCGCGCTGGTGGCAGTGAATGCCTTGGGCGACGTCATCGATGCCGACGGGACCGTGCTGGCAGGCTGCACCGTCGAGACGGGTGCAGCGCGCTACCCCTATGCGGCCATCGAAGCCATACCGGGCTTCACGGGCCGGGGCGACGCGGACCCCTCCGAACTCGCTCGGTCCAATACGACGATCGGTTGTCTGGTCACCAACGCTCGCCTGACCAAGCCCGAGGCGTGCCGTGCGGTCGACTTGGCGCACACCGGGATCGCCCGCGCTGTCGAGCCCCCGCATACGAACTTCGACGGCGATGCGCTGTTCCTGCTGGCGACTGGCGAGGTGGACACCCGGCCTGACTTGGTGGCGACGCTCGGAGCTGCTGCAGTCGCGCGAGCAATCAGATCGGAATTCGCTTCCTGATCCGGTGCGGAGTGTGGCAATCTGGACGCACCAGAGAAAGGGGGTGGTCCAAGCAATGCCGAAACGCAACAGGACTCTGGAGGTGGCCGGGCGCTGAGGCGACCCGCTTCCGAGAAGGGGACGTCTCCATCAGGTGGCGACTCCAACCCGGACCACCGAACCCCACAAGATCCGCGTGCTGGTCCTCACGCGGCCGCTGCCTCGCCTTCGGGCGATGGCGCGAACACGATCTTCGGGTAGCAGCAGGCCCCCGCTCAGTCGAGCGGGGGCCTGTTCGCGTCCCCCCCAAGAGGCTGGTGCTTGTTCGCGGTCTCCTCTGGGCTGGCCGACGCGCCGCCATGAGGCTGCCGCCGACTGAGAACGAGGAGAGTTGAGTGACGTTGCGCGACAATCTCCGCCTCTGCCGCGGCTGTTGAGAGGGTCATCCATGGAATTCATTCCGGGACAAGACGCGGACATCACGGGCGAGGTGCGGTCGCGGCGGGTCAAACCTCGACAGGGCGGACCCGACTTCGTCAAGGCTCAGTTGGTTGTCGCCGAGGACGACCCTGTGACTGTCGTTTGGTGGGATGCCGGGTTGGCGCCGCCTGAGGGACAGTGCGTCCGGGTCAAGGGGCGCGTGAAGGAGTTCAGCGGCGAGCTTGAGGTGCATGCGGAGGAAACTGTTGTCGATCGCTCGCAGCCCCCGGCTGACTCGCTGGCGCAGATTGTTGGCTTCTGGATGGAGTGTGTCGAGGCTGAGGCGGCTGGCTCTCTGAACATTCGGCTCGACTCGAGGCGGCACCTGGAGTTCACGGAGGGACCGAATCCGCTCCTTACCTCGCGTCAGCTCCCGCGAGGAAGCGATGCTGCGAAATGGTGCCAGCAACGTTCGATGGCGTTGGGCGAAGCAGTTCTGGCCGGATGGCCATTGGTAGTCGGAATCGATCCCGACAACAGATCTTCGAGGCCGGTTGCGTCCCCGCTGTTGTCCGCCGAGATCCGCTTGTCCCGCACCGGCGACGGGTGGTGGGTCGAGCCTGAAGGTGCTGGCATCGACTTCAATGCGTATGCGCTCGACTTGCTGGGAATGGATCGGGAACAGCGCGACGAGATGGCGCAGCTGGTGGAATCGAGTCCCGATGTCGAAGACTCCGGAAATCTCGCCGAGCGTGCGGCAGCGGTCTTGTCTGTGTTGGCCGAGGCAGGCGTCGACGGCTTGGCCGGACTCGATCCGAGCCAGCTTGCCGAGCATGGCGCATGCTCGGGCATCCATAGCACCGGGGTGCTGATGGTGCCAGCGGGGTCGCCAGGCATTACTCGCATGCTGCGAGATGACCTGCAAGAACTCCTCAACAAACCAGAGCTGTTGAAGCAGGGTCCCGCCTCGGTTCTGCTAGGGCGATCTCGCGTTCCCGAGGTGCCATTTCCGAAGCCGCATCCCACGATTGTCGACTCGTCCCTCGCGCAGGATCACGCAGTGACGGCGGCCATGGAAGAGTCGTTCACGGTAGTGACCGGTCCACCGGGAACCGGTAAGTCACAGGTCTTGGTCAATGTCATCGCGGCCGCCGTTGCCCGAGAGGAATCTGTCCTCTTCGCATCGAACAATCATCAGGCAGTCGATGTTGTGTTCGAACGATTTCGGCAGACCACGACGAACCCATGCATCGTGCGAGCTAGTGCCGCGTCAGCAAACGTTTGCGCGGTTGACGATGTCGTTGAGTGCTTTGTCGGCGGCGTTGTTGTTTCGCCAGCGGATGTAGCGGCGGATGATCGAGGCCTGCTCGGCGTGGGTGGGGTGGTCGGTGCCGTCGACGCAGAAGTAGCGCAGGGCTTGGAAGTGGGCTTCGATGCGGTTCAGCCACGACGCGTAGTGGGGGGTGTAGGCGAGTTCGACGTTGTTGGCCTCGGCCCAGTTGCCGACGCGGGGGTCGGCATTGGTGCTGCGGTGCGGTGACCAGTTGTCGAGCACGATGCCGATGCGCACCTCGGGCGGGTACAGGGTGCGCAGGTAGCGGCAGAACTCCAGGAACTGGGTGCGGCCCTTGCGTTTTTTCATGTGCCCGTAGAGCTTGTCGGCGGTCAGGTCGTAGGCAGCGAGCAGGTGGCGCACGCCGTGGGGGCGGTTGTAGGTCGCCCTGCGCCGCCGCCGCGGCGCCCGATGGGGGTCCTTGAGGCGGCCGCCGACGGGCGCCCACTGCTTGCCCGGGTGCGGCCGGAGATTGAGCGGCCCGAACTCGTCCATGCACAACACCACCGACGGGTCGCCGGGCTCGGGATCGGTCTTGCCGTCAGCGATGTCATACAGCGCCAGGATCCGGTTCTTCTTCGCCTCGAAATCAGGGTCGTTGGACGCCTTGAAGGTCTTCAGCGCTTGAAAGGAGACACCCTCCTCGCGGAGCAGGACCCGCAGGCCCTCATGGCTGATGTCGTCGACCACCCCCTTTGCGACCAGGTGCTCAGCGAGCTTGGACAACGACCACGTCGAGAACGGCAGCCCGCGATCAGCGGGCCGCCCCACAGCGATGCGCTTGATCTCGGCGCGCTGGGCCGCGCCGAACCGCGGCGGGCGGCCTCCCGCGTACTTCGGATACAG
Source organism: Acidimicrobiales bacterium (assembly GCA_965116715.1). GTDB lineage: Bacteria > Actinomycetota > Acidimicrobiia > Acidimicrobiales > Poriferisodalaceae > Poriferisodalis. Next base: position 1,447,548 of record OZ220724.1, on the reverse strand, counting down.
CGAGTCGAACCCGTCGGCGTTGAAATTGTGGATCACCTCCCGAGCCCGGTCCTCGGACGTGAACGCCAACGCAGCGATCTGGCCCACATCCATGCCCTGCGCGGACCACAACACGATCTGCGCTCTCCTCCACGTCACCACCGACCCCGACGAACGGCGCACCAGCCTCAACAGCCGACTGCCCTCACCCGAATCGATCTCCCTCACACGAACACGCCCAGCCATGCACCCAATCGCACCACAACCCGACACCCCACACGCGGACACGCACCCCAAACGTTGCCTGACACGGCACTAGGACCGCTCGCGAGCGATCCAAGATGGCCGACGAAATCAGAGCAATTCTCGACCTCCCGTCCGAAGAGGCAACTCCGCCAAAGAATTCAGCAGAGTCGCAGCAACGCGTCGAGTCGGTTCACGATGTCGTCCGACGCCGCGTCGAATGCACTCGTGAGTTGGAGGGTCTGAGGGGCGAATTGGTTGCCCTGCCCGGTACAGATGATCAGGAAGCGGCCGCTATCGATCGCACGCTGAAGCAGTTGAGGGCTGATCTGGACGCTGTTCGGCCGGTGCAAAGTCGCGATGTCCCAGCCGAGCTAGATGTAATGCCCATGGACGTTGTTGACAGTTCTGGTCCTGGGATGAGTTGAGCCTCCGTGGCAGTGTGGGGTCTGTTGGGATCCCAAGCTGCGAACGGAGGCTCAATGATCAACGGTAGTTCAGGGACGGTCCGGCGGGGTGCGCCGCGGCCGAGGTTGTCGCCGCATTCGCGGCTGGTGATGGTCGAGCGTGTGGCTGCGGGTCAGTCCAAGACGGCGGTGGCGGCTCAGATGGGCTGCTCTCGCCAGACGGTGGACAAGTGGGTCAAGCGTTTCGAGGCCGAGGGAGCGGCGGGTCTGGGGGACCGCTCGAGCCGGCCAGCGGGGTCGCCTTCGCGTACGCCTGAGGAGGTCGAGCAGAGGATCTGTCGGCTGCGGCGCTCCAAGCGGCTGGGCCCCAAGCGGCTGGCAGCCAGAGTCGGGGTGCCGGCTTCGACGGTGCATCGGGTGCTGGTGCGCCATGGGCTGAACCGCCTGGCGTGGATCGATCGGCCCACCGGGTTGCGGGTGCGCCGCTATGAGAAGGCTCATGCGGGCGAGCTGGTCCACGTCGACGTGAAGAAGGTCGCCAAGGTGCCCCCCGGCGGCGGGTGGCGGATCCACGGCCGCGGCTCGCCCAAGGCCCGCCGCTCCAAGCGCAAACGGCGCGGGTACACCTATCTGCACGTCGCGGTGGACGACCACAGCCGCGTCGCGTACGTGGAGGCGCTCGACGACGAGAAAGCCGTCACCGCGGCGGCGTTCTGGCGGCGAGCACGCGACTGGTTCAACAAACACAACGTCGGCATCGACGCCGTGATGACCGACAACGGCCGCAACTTCACCTCCGCCGACTTCGCCGACGCGCTCGCCGAGAACCGCACCAAGCACAAGCTCACCCGTCCCTATCGGCCTCAGACGAACGGCAAGGTCGAGCGGTTCAACCGCACCATGGCCGACGAATTCCTCTACAGCTACAAATTCCGATCAGAACCCGACCGGCGCCGACGGCTCCAGAACTGGGTCCACACCTACAATCTCCACCGACACCACACCGCCATCGCAGGCACACCCGCCAGCCGCGTCAACAACCTCTGTGGGTATTACAGCTAGACCTGCCAACACTGGACGCCGCAGAGCGAGCGGCAGCAACAGCATTGAAGCGGTTCGGCGAACGGCTTGGGGTTCGACGCCGCTGGGAAAAGCAGATGGAGCGGCTCGACTCCGCGCGCAGGGCACTCGATGAGCTCCGCATGTTGCTCGATGACGATAGTGATGACTACGAACAGCCGTTGCAATCGGTCGCTGGGCGGCGGCCGAAGAAGTCGCTGCAGCCTTGGAACGACTTCGCGAAGTTGAAGCAACGGAACGCGAAAGCGCGGGAGGTGATACGGAGTCGTGCGGAAGCAGCCGAGAGGAAGTCCTCGCTCAAGGAGCAGATATCCCATCAGCAGACACAGTTCAATAGCCGGATCGAGCAGCTTCGGGCGGCGCTCGAAGACCAGATCGCGAAAAGGCAGGCCACACTCGCGGGACTGCCGACGGACTACGGCCTCGATGACGAGCTGCATCGACTGGCGGCGGAGCGAAACCGGTCTGGCCAAGCACTGCTGAACCAATGCTGGCATCAGGCGAGCACGGGACCGGCCCGCGTAGCGGCGACTCAACTCGCGGACGCTCTGTTCGAAGCGGCCAATTCTGGCGTGGCAGGCCGCACCAAGGGCATGGTGGTTGCGGCGCTGCCCGCGCTGCCAGTTTGGGCTGTGACCAACCTGTCTGCTCGCACGCATTTCTCGTTGACGCCGAGCATGTTCGACCTCGTCGTCATTGACGAGGCCTCACAATGCAGCGCCGCGTCGGTGCTTCCGTTGCTAGTGCGGGCCAAGCGGGCGCTGATCATTGGCGATCCTCATCAGCTCACTCACATCACCAGCTTGGGTGTCAATCGGGAGCGGGCGATCGGTCAGCGATGGGGACTTGGCGACGGCACCAGGCGAACGGCGGATCGCATTGACGAGTTCAGCTACAGGGCACGCAGTTGCTTTAGCTTGGCGGCGTCCCGGCTTGACGAAGATCCGATCCTTCTGGACCTGCACTTTCGGTCCCACCCAGCAATCATCGGATTCTCCAACGAGAGCATTTATGGGCGGCGGCTTGACTTGTGTTCGGATGAGCGGCCCCCGCCGGGACGACCAGCCATCGAATGGCGGCGCGTAGACGGCGATTGCGTGTCAGGGCGGCGGGGCCGGAGCCTCGTCAATGATCGTGAAGCCAAGGAAGTAGCGAGTGTCGTGGCGCACGAGTTGGCTCAGATGGACGAGACCGAGCCTTCACTCGGCGTCGTCACGCCATACCGAGCCCAAGCAGAGCTGATCCGCGACTGCTTGACAAGTGTTCTCGGTGAGACGAGAGCCAGCGAAGTGCCAGTCGCCACGGCACACCGGTTTCAGGGGGATGAACGCGACATCATGATCTTCTCCCCGGTTGTCGGTCAGTCAATGACCGCATCACAAATCAGATTCGCTGCGAATCCCAACCTTGTGAATGTTGCATTGACGCGCGCCCGCCGCAGGCTGGTTGTGGTCGGCAACATGGACGCATGCCTGCTGAACGAGAATCTGATCGCCGAACTCGCCCGTTACATCTCACGCTTGGAGGCTGGACCGTTCGACAGCCCGCTGGAGGAGCAACTTCACGGCGAACTGCTTCGTCGGGGCATAGCAGGGTGCTGAAATAGTCGGTGTTTGGTGCTCGCGTTGGTTGGGTGGGCGCGGGACACTGTGGGGATGCGTGGAACTGTTGATGCCCAGATGGCGATGCTGTCGACGTTGTCGACTGAGGATCTGATCAGCGCGGATCATCCGATACGGCGGATCAGGGCGTTGGTGGAGGGGGTGCTTGAAGAGCTCGACGGTGAGCTGGGGGCGATGTATGCGGATCGGGGCCGGCCCAGCGTGCCGCCTGAGGTGTTGTTGAAGGCGTCGGTGTTGATGGCGTTGTACTCGGTGCGCTCGGAGCGGGCGTTCTGCGAGCGTTTGAGCTACGACATGTTGTTCAAGTGGTTCTTGGGGTTGCGCATCGACGAGCGCTCTTTTGACGCGTCGACGTTCTCGAAGAACCGCGAGCGGCTGTTGGATCATGAGATAGCGGATCGGTTCTTCGCTGCTGTGGTTCGGCGGGCTCAGCTGCGCCGGTATTGCTCGAGCGATCATTTCAGCGTGGACGGCACCTTGCTGGAGGCGTGGGCGTCGCACAAGAGCTTCAAGCCCAAAGCCGCGCCCGGCGGCGGCGAGCCGGGCAAGGGCCGCAACGCCGAGGAGGACTTCCGGGGCGCCCGCCGCCGCAACGACACCCACCAGTCCACGACCGATCCCGAGGCTCGCCTGTATCGCAAGTCGAAAGGGGCCCCGGCGATGCTCGCTTTCATGGGGCACCTGATGGTCGAGAACCGCAACGGCCTCATCGTCGACGCCGAGCTCACCCAAGCAGACGGCTACGCCGAGCGCGACACCGCCGCCGCGATGCTGCGACGAGCCCCCCGACGGCGGCGGCGGCGCACCGTCGGCGGCGACAAGAACTACGACACCAAGGGATTCGTGGCCGACGTCCGCAAGGCCGGGTTCACGCCCCACGTCGCCCAGAACACCACCAGGCGGCGCTCCGCCATCGACCGGCGCACCACCCGCCACGACGGCTACACGATCTCTCAACGGGTCCGAAAACGCGTCGAGGAGCCCTTCGGATGGATCAAGACCATCGCCGGAGGACACAAGCTGCGACACAAAGGACAAGCCCGCAACCGGGCCTGGTTCCTCATCGGCGCCGCCACCTACAACCTCGTCCGCATAGCCACACTCGACACCGACACCACCTGAGCAGACACCCCGACCGGCCCGACAGGGCCAACGTCGCCCCGCACCGCCAGCCAACACCACCACCCCAACCCTCACACAAACCCGAACCAGCACCCAAACCCGCCCAAACCACCGAATTTCAACAGCCTGATAGACGCGCAAACTGGGGTGAGCGTTGCCGGCTATCGCCTCGATCTCGCCATTGACCAGAGTGAAATCCGGCTTGACATCGAGTGCGACGGTGCGGCGTTCCACACCGACAAAGACAGAGACGCTGTCCGCGACCGCAGGATCGAGGCCGAAGGGTGGACGGTGATCCGTTTCAGCGGTCGTGAACTCGGCCGGAACCTCTCAGATTGCGCCGATCGCGTGCTCGAATCGCTCCGACATCCCCTCGAGTGAGCGCTGAAGGCTTGGGTTTTGGCTCGGAGGGCACGATTGGCTTGGCTCCACTGAGCTAGCCGCCCCCGCGCCGAGACCTCGCGACGGCAAGACTGTCGTCGCCGGCGCGGTGGCTGCTGCGTCACATCCCGCAGCTAGTATGGCGGTTGGTATGGCAACTCGGAAAGTCACGGTCACGCTGGGCGAAGAACAGATCGCATCAGTGAGGGCGCTAGTTGAGGCAGGAGATGTGCCGAGCGTCTCGGCCTTCGTCCAGGGCGCGGTTGGTGCAGCTCTTGACGATGCAGCCGCTTGGGGCAGAGTGCTTGCCGATGCGCTGGAGCAGTCGGGCGGACCGTTGACTTCCGCTGAGCGCGAGTGGGCCGATGAGGTCCTCGGGATCGCTGATGCCCATGCCGAGACCGCTGCCTGATGCCGGGGGCAGTGCTGGATGCAGGCGGCTTGATCGCGCTCGAGAAGGGCGACCGCAGCGTTGTCGCGCTGCTGGCCCGCGCCCATGAGGTCGGTGCCGAGATCACGGTCCCCTCGACTGCGCTGGCGCAAACCATCCGGGCGCCGCAACGCCAAGTGCGTCTGACTCGGCTGCTGCGGTCGCCCCACACTTCCGTGGTTTCACTGGACCGATCCGATGCCATGGCCGTCGGCCGTTTGCTCGCCGCCAGCGGGACTTCCGATATCGCCGACGCTCATGTCGCCCTGTGCGCCCGCCGCGCCGATCAGCGAGTCGTGACCTCTGATCCGGACGATCTTCGCCGCCTGGATGAAGCGCTGGAGATCGTCACGGTCTGACGGACTCGAATCGGCCACTCTCGGGACCCTTCGCTAGATGGTTAGTTCTAAGGGTTAGTGGTCGTAGGCGGTCAGTGAGCGTGGTGGCCGGTGGGGGTGGTAGGTCTCGTTGTGCCAGATGGCGGCGGTGAGGGCGAGCAGGCGGGTGGCGATGCGGACGGCGACGCCTGTGCGGGTGCGGCCGCGGTGGCGTTCGAGGCTGAGTTGGCCTTTGAGTGTCCAGTTGATCGATTCGATGATCTGGCGCAGCGGGCGCAGGAGCTTGGCACCGGGCCGCGGGGTCTCGGTGCGGGTGGCGGGCCGCAGCATGGTGATGCCGGCCGAGCTGAGGCCGGTCTCGAAGGCTTGGGAGCGGTAGCCCTTGTCGGCGATGAGGGTCTGGCCCCGTCGGCCCAGGCCGGCTTGGTCGATCATGGCGGCGCAGACGTCGCGTTCGTCGGCTTTGGCTCCGGCGAGCGCGAAGGCGACCGGCAGCCCTGCGGGGGTCGCGATCAGGTGCAGCCGCAGGCCCCAGAAATAGCGGGAATGCGACGCGCACCAGCCGTATTCGGCCCAGTCGGCGAGGCCCGAGCGCTTGGCGGTCTCGCGGCTGGTGCCGCACCCCACGGGGGTGGAGTCCACCAGCCAGACGTCGTCGTTCCACGAGACGCACTCGCGCGCCAAAGCAGCAATGACCCGGGCGATCGTGTCGGCGCAGCGCCGCAGCCGCTTGTTGTAGCCGTCGCGGTTGGGCACATACGGGAACCACGGCCGCAGATGCTCATGCGCGAAGCGCACGAACTGCGATTCGTTGTCATAGCCCAAAAGCGCCGAGACCACCGCCAAGGTGACCAGCTCCGCGTCGGTCAGCCTCGGCGCGATCCCCACCTCGGGCCGCTTCGGCGCCCAACCGGGATTCGCTGCCAACAGGTCATCGATCCTCACATACAGTGCAGTCGCGAGGGTGTCCAAGTCCGGGCCCATGCCAAGAACCTCCAAGATCGAGGCGTGAATACACACCCCGAGCTTGGACACCCTCACCCCCTAACCGGTGGACCCCACCCCTTGGAACTAACCATCTAGGGTCCGCACATGGACTTCGACTGGCCGGACGATGACGATCCTCGCCGCGTCGCGGTGCGCGACTGGCTCGACGACCACGACGGGAGCCCCAGCCAGGAGGCGCTCGCACACGCCGGCTACGTGGCGCCGCACTGGCCCAAGCCCTACGGCCTCGAAGCCGATCCGATCACCCAGCTGCTGATCGACGAGGAGCTGGCCACGGCCGGGGTGAAGCGCCTGGCCGGGGGCATCGGGCTGGGCTGGGCTGGGCCCACGATCATCTACGGCGGCACCCAGGCGCAGAAGGACCGCTACCTGTGGCCGATCCTCACCGGCGAGGAGGTGTGGTGTCAGCTCTTCTCCGAGCCCGACAGCGGTTCGGATCTGGCGAACCTGGCCACCCGGGCCGTGCGCGACGGCGACCGTTACATCGTGAACGGCTCGAAGATCTGGTCGTCTGGGGCGCATCGCAGCAAGTTCGGCATCCTCATCGCCCGCACTGACCCCGATGTGCCCAAGCACCGCGGGGTGTCGTACTTCATCTGCCCGATGGACACGCCCGGCCTGGAGCTGCGCCCGATCATCGACATGACCACGGCGTACTCGTTCAACCAGACGTTCTTCACCGACATGGAGCTGCCGGTGGAGAACCGCATCGGGGACGAGAACGACGGGTGGCGACTCGCCAAGATCACGCTGGGCAACGAGCGGGTGTCGCTGTCGGGCGAGGGAGCGCTGTGGGGCAGCGGCCCCAGCGCGGCGGACCTGCTGGACGTCATCCGATCCGCCGGTGGACTCTCCGACCCAGTGATGCGTGACCGGGCCGCCCAACTGCACATCGAAGGCGAAGTGCTGCGGCTCATCCGGCTGCGGACGCTGAGCGCCCGCTTGCAGGGTCGCCAACCTGGGCCCGAGGCCAGCGTGCGCAAGGCGCTCGCCGACGACCATGGCCAGCACGTGATGACGCTGGCCAAAGACCTCTCAGGTGCCCATGGACTGCTGGCCGACACCGGACCGCTGGGCACCTCCCCGCAGTTCCCCAAGACCCAAGCGGTGGTGGAGGGCTGGAACGGCTGGCACGGCGGCTACCTGTTCAGCCCGGCCCTGACGATCGGCGGCGGCACCTCAGAGGTGCAGCGCAACATCATCGCCGAGCGGGTGCTGGGCCTGCCTCACGACGTCGACGTCGAATCCGGCAAATCATGGGCAGAGGCCCGCGCCGCCCTCACCTGAACGCCACCACACTCCTTGCCAGAACCATGTTGTTCTGTGAGTACAATGTTATTACGTCGCTGAGAGCCGGCTTCAAGGCTCAGCGGGTGGGGAGGTTGCAATGGATGCGAGGATTGTGCCGATAGGCAACTCGCGCGGGGTGCGGCTGCCAAAGCCGCTCATTGAGGAAGCTGGCCTGGGTGAGCGTGTCTCATTGCGTGTCGTGGATGGCGGCGTGCTTATCGAGCCTCGTCCCGAGGCGAGGGCGGGGTGGGCAGACGCTGCTCGATTGGCTCGTGAGCGAGGTGACGAGATTGTTGTCGAGCCTTGGCCGTTGACTGGGTTCGACGCCGAAGAGTGGGAATGGAACTCGATTGGTGAGGATGCTCAGTGACGCCCCTTCGGGGTGACGTGTACCTGTGCAATCTGGGACCCACAATCGGCACCGAGATTCGCAAGACCCGCCCTGCCGTCGTGATCTCTCCAGACGAGTTCAATGAGCACTGGCCGAGTTGTCTGGTTGCACCCATGACGACCGGCGGCCGTCAGTATCCATTCAGAGTTGCGTGCCGATTCGACGGCGTGAACGGACACGTGGTGCTGGATCAGATGCGGGCAGTGGACAGGACGCGCCTCGTGCGCCGGCTCGGCCGACTCTCGAGGCCGACGACGGCGAAGGTGCTCGCCGTCGCTCGAGAGATGTTCGCTGACTGACGACGAGACGCCGCTGGGCGCTAGCGGCCAGTGAAGGTGGGGGGTCGCTTTTCGAGGAAGGCCTTGACGGCTTCTTTGGTGTCGTCGGTGGTGAAGTTGAGCGACTGGGCCATGCCCTCGCCCTCCAGCGCAGTGGCGAAGTCGGCTGAGGCGTTAAGTGTGAGCAGGCGCTTGGTCATGGCCATGGCGATGGGCGGGCCGGCGGCGAGGCGGTCAGCCCAGTCGTCCACGAAGGCGTCGAGATCGCCGTGGGGCACCACCTTGTTGACGATGCCGAATTCCTCGGCCTGCTTGGCATCGATGACGTCGGCGAAGAAGGCGAGTTCCTTGGCTCGATGCAGGCCGATGAGCCGAGGCAGTATCCAGGTGCCGCCGAAGTCCACGCTGAGCCCCCGGCGGGAGAAGATCTCGCTGAAGCGAGCTTGATCCGACGCCACGATCAGGTCGCATGCCAGGGCGAGGTTCATGCCGGCACCAGCGGCGACGCCGTTCACCTTGGCGACAACCGGCACCATGATCGAATACAGCGCCGACACGGTCTGGTGGATGACGTTCAGCCCCTGCAGTGGATGCCTGCGCGGGCTGTCGCCATCATCGGCGGCCAGGTCGGCGCCGCTGCAGAATGCATCGCCGGCGCCGGTCATCACCACGCAGCGCACCGTGGGATCGCCGCCGATCTCATTCCACGTCTCTCGCAGCTCGGTGAACATCTGGGGGCTCGCCGCGTTCAGACGCTTGGGCCGGTTCATGGTGATGGTGACGACGCCGTTGTCCGCGGCGTCGATGATGAGGGTCTCGAGTTCTGCCGATTCCATGCGCGGCGACGCTAGCGGTGCATGCCGCCGAGCGTCTCAGCGTCAGCCTCGTTGGCGGGTCCAGGCGGTGAGACGCTCGACGGTCTGGGTCATGTCGTCGTTGCTGCCGGCGAACGAGAATCGGATGTAGCGATGGCCTTCTGCCGGGTCGAAGTCGATGCCGGGCGTGGTGGCGATGCCCAGCTCCGCCAGCCATGCAGCAGCCAGGGCAGCGCTGTCGTCGGTGAGATGATCGACGTTGGCGTAGATGTAGAACGCCCCGTCGGGAGGGGCGATGCGGTCGATCCCTGCTGCAGGCAGTCCGTCGAGCAGGATCTGGCGGTTGGCGGTGTAGCGGGCCACGTTGGCCTCGAGTTCGTCGATGCTGTCGAAGGCGCCGAGCGCGGCGTGCTGGCTCACCGTGGCGGCAGCGATCGTGGCGTTCTGAGCGAGCCGCTCGACCGGAGAGACGAGATCACCGGGCAGCAGCAGCCAGCCCAGCCGCCACCCGGTCATGGAGAAGTACTTCGAGAAGCTGTTCACCACGACAGCACTGGGGCTCGAGGCGGCGGCCGTCGCCGCCCCGGTGCCGTAGGAGATGCCGTGGTAGATCTCGTCGGAGATCAGGCGCACGGCGGCGTCGTGGCACCACCGCGCGAGCTCGTCCAGCTCGCCCGGTCGCAGCATCGTGCCGGTGGGGTTGGCTGGGCTGGCCACCACGAGGCCGTCGAGTTCACCAGCCTCTTCGAGCATGGCGGCGGTGAGCCGGAAACCCGTCTCGGCGGTCACCGCGATCTCCACCACCTCGATGTCCAGCGCCTCCAGCGTGTTGCGGTAGCAGGGATAGCCGGGCGATGTCACGGCGACCCGGTCGCCGGCCTCGAAGCACGCCAGGAACGCCAGCGTGAACGCACCGCTGGCACCTTGGGTGACGAGTATGCGACCTGCGTCGGTGTCGTGGTCGTACCAGTCGGCGTAATGCTGGGCGAGACGCCGGCGCAGCGGCTCGATGCCGACGGCCGAGGTGTAGCCGAGCACGTCGCTGTCGATCGCTGCCTTCGCGGCAGCGCAGGCACCTGCGGGGGCCGGACTGGACGGCTGGCCGACCTCCATGTGTACGACGTCGCCTCCCGCTGCCTCCCGTTCGGCCGCGGCTCGCATCATCTCCATCACGAAGAACGGAGCGATGTCAGCTCGCTCTGAGACCTTCAAGCCGCTCACGAAACGCCGCCGTGCCGCTGCATCGCGTCAGAGGCTAAGAGGCCGAGAGATCCACCCCGCCTGAGGCCGGTGCAGCGCATTTGTACGCTGCCGCGGTGACCGCGCCCGCCACCGATGCCTTGGCACCCGGCTTGATGGTGTGCGGGACCGCTTCCAATGCGGGCAAGAGCACCATCGTGGCTGGGATCTGCCGCTTGCTGGCCAGGCGGGGCGTGCGCGTCGCCCCGTTCAAGGCGCAGAACATGGCGCTGAACTCGGCAGTCACCGTCAGCGGTCACGAGATCGGCCGCGCCCAGTTCAGCCAGGCGCAGGCAGCAGGCGTCGAAGCCAGCGTGGACATGAACCCGGTGCTCATCAAGCCGACGTCGGATACCGGTGCCCAGATCATCGTGCACGGCAGACCGTTCGCGACCATGACCGCCGCCGAGTATCACGAGCACAAGCCCCAACTGTTCGAGTTGGTGCTGGCCTTGCTGCGGCGCTTGCGGCGCGAATTCGATGCCGTCGTGCTCGAGGGCGCCGGCAGCCCGGCCGAGATCAACCTCGCTGCCAGCGACATCGTGAACTTGCGAGTCGCTGAGCGCGCGGGCCTGCCGGCGATCGTGGTCGGCGACATCGACCCGGGGGGTGTGTTCGCATCCTTGTACGGCACCGTCGCGTTGCTGCCGCCCGACCAGCGCGAGTTGGTGCGGGGCTTCGTCATCAACAAGTTCCGTGGTGATCCGCTGCTGCTCGGCGATGGGCTGGCAGACATCGAGCGCCGTTGCGGCGTGCCCGTGCTGGGCGTTCTGCCGATGCTCGACGGCATGCAGATCGACGCCGAGGACTCGGTGGCGCTCAGCGAGCTTCCCCCTCCCAGCGCTGACGCGCACCTCGACGTTGCCATCGTCGCGTTCCCGTGCCTGTCGAACTTCACCGATTTCGATCCGCTGTTCGCCGAGCCGGACGTCGCCGTGCGGTTCGTTCGCTCGGTGCGCGAACTCGGCAGGCCCGATGTCATCGTGCTGGGCGGCTCCAAGGCCACCGCCCAGGACTTGGCGTGGATGCGGTCGCGAGGTCTCGCGCAGGCGGTAGAGACAGCAGCGTCCGATCACGACACCGCGGTGCTGGGAATCTGCGGCGGCTACCAGATGCTGGGACGCAGCATCACTGACGAGGTCGAGTCGCTCTGTGGGCGGGTGCCGGGCTTGGGCATGCTCGATGTGGAGACCGTGTTCGAGGACAGCAAGGTGCTCGCTCAGCGTCAGGGTGAGGCGTTCGGAGCTCATGTCGTGGGGTATCAGATCCACCACGGCCGGGTGCGCCCGTGTGCCGGTGCCGTTGGGGAGTCGTGGCTGTGGCTGGACGGCGAACCCGACGGCTGGCGCGATGGCCGCGTGATGGGTACCTCGCTGCACGGGGTGTTCGAGAGTGACGCATTCCGGCACGCGTTTCTCGCGCATGTCGCCGACCTTCGCGGCTGCGGGTTTGAGCCGGCGCCCGGCTCATTCGCCGAACGCCGAGATCAGCAGTTCGATCGCGTCGCCGACGCCCTCGAAGCACACATCGACATGCCGGCGCTCTGGCGGATCATCGACCTGCCGGCCTAGTAGTCGATGCCCTTCTTGGCCCGGATGCCGTCGTCGTAGGCGTGCTTGGTCTTGTGCATCTCCGTCACGGTGTCGGCCAGGTCGATCATCCAGCCGGGGGCATCGCGACCCGTCAGCACGAGTGAGACGCGTTCAGGCCGGTTGCGGAAGGTCTCCTCCACGTCTGCGGCATCGATCCATCCCCAGTTCAACGGGTAGGTGATCTCATCAAAGATCACGAGCCGATGGTCGCCGACCAGCACCAGATCCTTGCCATGTCGCCACGCCTCGCGGGCTTCGGCCTCGTCACGAGTGAGGTCGGTGCTGTCCCAGGTGAATCCCTCGCCCAGCGACCAGAAGTCGATGCCCAGTGGCTCGGCCATCAGCTGCTCGCCGGTCACCCAGTTGTCGGACTTCAGGAACTGCACGACGGCGACAGGCCAGTCGCGGGCTCGTGCTCGCATCGCCATGCCGAATGCCGCCGACGATTTTCCCTTGCCGTCGCCAGTGTTCACCACCACCAGGCTGCGCGCAGTGCGCAGCCCGTCGGGGCGAGGGTCGTCGGTGGGCGGCGCGTCGGCGGGCGTCGAGCCGTCTGGCTGTGATGCATTCATGTGTGCTCTCCATTCTGTGCGGTGCCGCGCTCCGAGGGTGCCGCACCGGTCGCGTCTGACGTTGTCGTTGCTGTGGGCACGATCACCGGGCCCTCGGGATCGTTGATCACCCGGACTTGGGCGTCGAAGTGCTCTGCGATGTTGGCAACCGTGAGCACCTCGCTGGGCGTACCCCGTTGCGCAATGGCGCCCCCCGCCAGGATCGCCACTTGGTCGCCGTAGCGGGCCGCGAGCGTCAGGTCGTGCAGCGTGGCGATGACCGTCAAGTCACGCTCGCGACGCAGCGCGTCGACCAAGTCGAGCACGTCCTGCTGATGTCCGAGGTCGAGTGCGGTTGTCGGCTCGTCGAGCAGCAGGATGTCGGCTTGCTGCACGAGCGCTCTGGCGAGCACCGTGCGCTGGCGTTCACCCCCGGACAGCGACTGCACCGCACGGTCACCGAATCCGACGAGGTCGAGACGCTCGAGCACGTCAGCGGCGATCTCGCGGTCGGCCGACGTTTCGCCCGCGAAGATGCCGCGGTGGGGCGTGCGGCCCAGCAGCACGTAGTCGGCGACGAGCATGCCTTGGGGAATGACGGGCGTTTGCGGCACGTAGGCGACCTTGCGAGCTCGCTCCGCGCGTCGCAGCTTCGGGAGCCCGTCGATGGTGATGCTGCCGTCGTAGGTCACGAGGCCCAGCACGGCGCGCAACAGGGTCGTCTTGCCGGCCCCGTTCGGCCCGATGATGTTGATCCACTCGCCGTGGGCTACAGCCAGATCGACGCCATCCAGGATGTGGGCCCCGTTGAACCGGACATCGAGCGACTGCAGGTCGACGGCGGCGGTCACCAGATCTCCCGCCGGCTCGTCCGCAGCACGAACACGAAGAAGGGCGCGCCCAAGAACGCCGTGACCACACCGATCGGCAGCTCGGCAGGGGAGAGCACCGTGCGGGCGGTCAGGTCGGCAAGCACCAGGAATGCCCCGCCGAACAGCACCGAGAGCGGCAGCAGGACGCGGTTGCTGGTGCCGAAGATCAGCCGGATTGCGTGCGGCACGATGATGCCGACGAAGCTGATCAGCCCGCTCACCGACACGGCTGCGGCCGCGCCGAGCGACGCCGCAACCAGGACGATCAGCCGGATCCGGCGGGGTTCGAGGCCGAGCGCTGCGGCTTCCTCGTCGCCGACGGCGAGCACGTCGAGCGCCCGCCGGTAGCGCAGCACGACGGCGGTCGTCACCAGAAAATATGGCAGCAGCAGCGCCGGTTCGGCCCAGCCAGATGTGGCGATGCGACCGAGGAGCCATGCGAGGATCTGGCGGAACGCATCTGCATTCGCCTGCAGCAGGTAGGTCTGGCAGGCCGCCAGAAAGCTCGCCACGGCGATCCCGGCAAGGATCAGCGAAGCCGTCGAGCGGCCGCCGATGTGTCCGGCGAGGTAGGCGATCGTCACCGCGCCGAGCGCGCCGCCGAATGCAGCGAGCGGAACGAGGTCGAACACGCCGGCGCCGTCACCCAGGTCATTGACGATGGCGATGGTCGCTCCCAGTCCGGCACCGGCGGCGATGCCCAGCAGGTACGGGTCAGCGAGGGGGTTCCGGAATGCCGCTTGATAGGTGGCACCGCTCATGGCCAGCGTTGCGCCCACCAGCAGCCCGAGCACCACCCGGGGCAGCCGGATGTCGGTGACGATCGCCTTGTGGGAGTCATTGAGGCCGGATTCGATGGCGACGCCGGGCAGCAGATCGGCGAGCTCCATGAGCACCCGTGGGGCAGCGATGCCGACGGGGCCGATGGTCAGCCCTGCGACGACCGCGAGGATGACGGCGACGGAGCCGGCAACGAGCGCCGGTGCCCGCAGTCGCGACGTCCCGAGTTCCACGTCGGTGCCGCCGGCTGCGCCAAGTGCGCCTGAATAGCGCATCGCTGCTGCAGCCCTCAGTCACCAGCGCCGAAGGTGACGCCTCGACGCAGCCCTGCGTGCACTGGTCAGCTCTCCGCGCCCATCGAGATGATCGCGTCGGAGATTGCCGCAATGAACTCCACCAGGCGTGGCCCCCAGCGCGACACGATGTCGTCGTTGAGCTCGACCACCCGGCCGTTCTGGACTGCGCTCAGCAGGTCCCAGCCTGTGCGGGCAGCCACCGTCTCGGCGTTCTGGCCGCAGCACAGCGTGTCGGCCAGGAAGATCAAGTCGGGGTCGGCGTCGACGATGTACTCGTCGCTGAGCTGCGGATAGCCGTATGAGCTGCCGTCGGAATCGGCGGGATCGGCGATGTTGTGCAGCCCGAACAGCGAGTACACCTGCCCGATGAAGGTGCTGCTGGTCACCGAGTACAGACCGTCGGTGAGCTCGTGGTAGTAGGTCAGCCCCGAAGCGTCGGGTGCGGCGTCGATGAGGGCGTCGATCTCGCTGCGCATCTCCGAGATCAGGGCCGTTGCCTCGTCGATCTGTTCGGTGGTCTCGCCGAACTGTGCGATCTGCACGTACACCTCGTCGAAGGTGGCAGGAGCGTTGATACCCAGCACCGCGATGCCTAGTGACTCGAGATTGGCCTCGATGTCGCCGTCGCTGCCCATCACGACGAGATCGGGGTCGTGGGAGGCAATGGCCTCGACGTTCGGCTGCCAGCCGCTCAGGTCGGTGACGGGGGCTTCGGGCGGGTAGTACGAGAAATCGTCGACGGCGACCACGCGCTCGCCGGCACCTATTGCGAACAAGATCTCCGTGCCGGTCGGCGAGATCGACACGATCCGCTGGTACTGGTGCTCGGGCTCGTCGGGAGCCGGCTCGGTGTCCTGCGGCTCTTCGGCCGGTGCAGCCGTTTCGTCGGCCTCCTCTGCCGTCGCTGCCGCGGCCGTCGCGGTCGTGGTCGTCGGCGCCTGTGTCGCCGCCGGCGCCTCGGTGGCCGCAGCGGCATCTGTCGCAGGCGCGGCCGCCGGGCTGCTGGCCGCGTCGTCGCTGCCGCAGGCCGAGGCCAGCACGAGCAGTGCTGCCAGTGCCCACAGCAGCCGCAATGGCGGTGCGGCCCGCTTCGTGGCGGTGCGGTTCATGGTGTTCTCCCTTCTGCTCGAGTCCAGGGCCGAGCAGCGGGAGCACCCACCGCACGAGCCGCTCCTTGCCTCGAGGAATCGGTTCGCGTGATGGCGGCCGGGAGGCGACCGGACTCATCCCCCGAAGGGGCATCACCGTTGCGGGACAGTGCCGGGTTCTCACCGGCTTCGCTCACGACAACCGGGCGTGAGTCTAGCAGGCTGTTGAAATTCGGTGGTTTGGGCGGGTTTGGGTGCTGGTTCGGGTTTGTGTGAGGGTTGGGGTGGTGGTGTTGGCTGGCGGTGCGGGGCGACGTTGGCCCTGTCGGGCCGGTCGGGGTGTCTGCTCAGGTGGTGTCGGTGTCGAGTGTGGCTATGCGGACGAGGTTGTAGGTGGCGGCGCCGATGAGGAACCAGGCCCGGTTGCGGGCTTGTCCTTTGTGTCGCAGCTTGTGTCCTCCGGCGATGGTCTTGATCCATCCGAAGGGCTCCTCGACGCGTTTTCGGACCCGTTGAGAGATCGTGTAGCCGTCGTGGCGGGTGGTGCGCCGGTCGATGGCGGAGCGCCGCCTGGTGGTGTTCTGGGCGACGTGGGGCGTGAACCCGGCCTTGCGGACGTCGGCCACGAATCCCTTGGTGTCGTAGTTCTTGTCGCCGCCGACGGTGCGCCGCCGCCGCCGTCGGGGGGCTCGTCGCAGCATCGCGGCGGCGGTGTCGCGCTCGGCGTAGCCGTCTGCTTGGGTGAGCTCGGCGTCGACGATGAGGCCGTTGCGGTTCTCGACCATCAGGTGCCCCATGAAAGCGAGCATCGCCGGGGCCCCTTTCGACTTGCGATACAGGCGAGCCTCGGGATCGGTCGTGGACTGGTGGGTGTCGTTGCGGCGGCGGGCGCCCCGGAAGTCCTCCTCGGCGTTGCGGCCCTTGCCCGGCTCGCCGCCGCCGGGCGCGGCTTTGGGCTTGAAGCTCTTGTGCGACGCCCACGCCTCCAGCAAGGTGCCGTCCACGCTGAAATGATCGCTCGAGCAATACCGGCGCAGCTGAGCCCGCCGAACCACAGCAGCGAAGAACCGATCCGCTATCTCATGATCCAACAGCCGCTCGCGGTTCTTCGAGAACGTCGACGCGTCAAAAGAGCGCTCGTCGATGCGCAACCCCAAGAACCACTTGAACAACATGTCGTAGCTCAAACGCTCGCAGAACGCCCGCTCCGAGCGCACCGAGTACAACGCCATCAACACCGACGCCTTCAACAACACCTCAGGCGGCACGCTGGGCCGGCCCCGATCCGCATACATCGCCCCCAGCTCACCGTCGAGCTCTTCAAGCACCCCCTCCACCAACGCCCTGATCCGCCGTATCGGATGATCCGCGCTGATCAGATCCTCAGTCGACAACGTCGACAGCATCGCCATCTGGGCATCAACAGTTCCACGCATCCCCACAGTGTCCCGCGCCCACCCAACCAACGCGAGCACCAAACACCGACTATTTCAGCACCCTGCTAGGAGCTGCCCCGTCGCCGAGTTGCCTAGCGGGATGCGGCAGACGAGCCGGCCTTGCGCATGCGCCAGTAGCTGACCGTGATCGGCACCGTCAAGGAGACCAGGATCACGAAGTTGACCCGGCCGGTGATACCCGGCGGGTACACCGGTTCCACCAGGTAGTTGGAGATGAAGCCGGTTTCGTATGGCTCCCGCCCGGCCTGGCGCAGGAACCACTTCTCCCACACCGTCAGCGGGCAGTCCGAGCCGGTGATGTTCACCACGGCAGCAGCACCGATGGCGCCGAGGTGCCACTTCATGAGCTTCGGCCAGCGCTTCGCCATGAAGCCGCCGACCAGCAGGAACATGATGTAGGCCAGATGTGACGCGGCCATCAGCCGCGCCAGCCCGACGAACACCATCGCTCATCACGCTATCCCTGCGTGCTCTCGTCAAGATCGAGCATCGCTCGTTCGGCAGTGCAGGAACCGCGGCAGGGCATTGTCATCGGCAAAGGGCTCGCGGGGCAGGCAGACTCTGGGCGTGGGCACGGCGATGATGACCGACCTCTACGAGCTGACCATGCTCGATGCGGCCCTCCAGTCGGGGGTCGCGTCGCGGCGCTCCTGCTTCGAGGTGTTCGCCCGGCGGTTGCCGCCCGGCCGGGGTTACGGCGTGGTGGCGGGCCCGGGGCGGCTGGCCAAGCTGCTGGCTGACTACCGGTTCGAGGCTGACGATCTGGACTACCTGTCAGGTCTCGGCCGTTTCAGCGACGACCTGCTCGATCACCTGTCGACGTTCCGATTCGACGGCGATGCCTGGAGCTACCGAGAGGGCGACTTCTACGTGCCCGGCAGCCCGGTGCTGCGGGTCGATGCCTCAGTCGGCACCGCGCTGCTGGTGGAGACGCTGGTGCTCTCGGTGCTCAACCACGATTGCGCCGTGGCCTCAGCAGCCGCCCGGATGCACGATGTGGCGCAGGGACGCCACCTCATCGAGATGGGGGGCCGTCGCACGCACGAGCTGGCGGCAGTGGCGGCCGCACGGGCGGCCTGGCTGGTCGGCTTCGACGCGACGTCCAACCTGCTCGCCGGCGCCCAGTACGGCATTCCCACCGCGGGCACTGCCGCCCACGCATTCACGCTGGCGCACCACGACGAGGAAGCCGCCTTCGAGGCGCAGATGCGAGCGCACGGCCTCGAGACCACCCTGTTGATCGACACCTTCGACCTGCGCACCGGCCTCGAACGCGGGCTGGCCGCAGCCAAGCGTCTCGGCGGGGTGCCAGGTGCCGTCCGCATCGACTCGGGAGATCTCACCGTCGAGGTGCCCCGGGTCCGGCAGTGGCTGGATGATGCAGGCGCCGAGTCGACGCGCATCGTGGTATCGGGTGATCTCGACGAGTACCGCATCGCCGACTTGGCCGATCTGCCGGTGGACGGCTACGGTGTCGGCACCCAGCTCGTGGTGGGCTCAGGCCATGCGACAGCCGGCATGGTGTACAAGGCGGTGGCCATCGCACGGCACTCCGGCACGTTCGAGCCGGTGGTGCCCGTCCACAAGGAATCAGAGGGCAAAGCCACCCGTGGCGGTGTGGTGCGGCCCTACCGGGTGGTGCGCGATGGCGCGGCCCACTCGGAGACGCTCGTCGAGCAGGATCGTCCCGGGCCCACGAACAGCCGGCCCCTGCATGTGCCCCTGGTCCGCGCCGGGCGTGCGGTGTACCCGTACTCGCTCAACCAGGATCGGCAGTTCCACCAGCGTGTCCGCGACGAGCTGCCTCCCGAGATGCGCAGCCTGAACGGCGCACCTGCGTTCGACGCCGAAGTGGTCGCCGAGTCCAGCCTCGACTAGGAACCCGGCTGCGGCCTGTGCTGCCGGTGGCGCCGCAGCCGTTTGCCGAGGGGACCGTCGCTGTCAGGAACCTGGCTGCGGCACCAGCCTCAGGTAGGGCAGCGGGGATTCCCAACCGTCGGGGTACTTCTCGGCGGCGGCCTCGTTGGAGACCGCAGGCACGATGATGACGTTCTCGCCCTGCTGCCAGTTGGCCGGAGTAGCGACCTGCTCAGCCGCAGTCAGCTGCACCGAGTCGAGCAAGCGCAGGATCTCGGCGAAGTTGCGACCGGTCGTCATCGGGTAGGTGAGCGACGCCTTGATCTTCTTGTCCGGGCCGATGATGAACACCGTGCGGGCCGTGGCGTTGTCGGCCGCCGTGCGGCCCTGCGAGGTGTCGCCCGCATCGGCGGGAAGCATGTCGTAGAGCTTCACCACGTTCAGCTCTGGATCGCCGATGAGCGGGTAGTTGGCCTCGTGACCCGTGGCAGAGGCGATGTCGGCCTTCCAGGCCACGTGGTCGCTCACGCCGTCCACGCTGATGCCGATGATCTTGCAGTTGCGAGCGGCGAAGTCATCTGCCAACGCGGCAACGGCACCCAGCTCGGTGGTGCAGACCGGTGTGAAGTCCTTCGGATGGGAGAAGAGCAGCGCCCAGCCGTCGCCGATCCAGTCGTGAAAGCTGATCTCGCCTTCGGTGGTGTTGGCGGTGAAATCGGGGGCGGTGTCGTTGAGGCGAAGAGCCATGTGTGTCCTCCGGGGGAAGCTGTGCCAGCGCTGGCACGGACTGTCGGAGCGAGCTTAGCGTTCTTTGGTGATAAATCCGACCGGATTAGTCAGGAATTAGCCGAACACCCCGGCGGCGGCGCCCAGTTCCAGCGCTCGCTCCACGTTCACCACCCGGGGCCCGCAGCGCCGCACCTCGGCCGTTACGACGTCGTGCGCATCGATTGTGCGTTCCCGATCGCCGTCGAGCGACAGCACTGTGGGACCCCGAAGCTCGACGGCGTGGCCCAGCTCGATGCTGCGACAGTCGATCACCGGCACGGTTCGATACAAGCCGGGCGCCAGCGCGACGCGCATCGGCTGGCCACCCGGCCCGCACTCCACCAGCACGCCCGTGTCGTCCTCGAATGAACATGGCCGCAGCAGTCCCGCCAGGGAGCTGAGCCCGATGCTCGCGGGCTGTGCCCGCGACACCACGACCTGGCGCAGTTGCACCCCGTCGGCGGGCATGCGGTTGCCGACGAAGTCGTCTGCCAGCGTGACCGCATCGACCAGTGCGATCTCCGTCCAGCCGCCCGACAACTCCCGCTCGCGCGATTCGACGGTGATCAGCTTCGACCGGGGTGCGCACTCATCGGGATCCACGACGCCGCTCGCGACCAGCCCTGCCGCCGCGCCGGCGACGGTGGGCTCGGTGAGGCTGGGGAAGACGTTGTTCGTGCCGGTGGACATCGGTATCAGCGTGGCTTCGGGCCACACCCCGGCGATCGTGCGGTTGGTCCCGTCGCCGCCCAGCGTGACCAGCACGCTGATCTCGCGGGCCCGCATGGCTTCGACCGCACGGATGGTGTCAGAGGGCGACACAGTTGCCCCCACGTCGATGATCTCGACCTCGGCGTCGATGCGCAGATCAGTGAGGGCCCCCGTGGCGATGCCGAACGGCTCTGCCATGGCGACGATCCGGGTGGCACCTGCCGTCACGGCGCCGATCACTGCCCGGGCGATGCGGTTGCGCTTGTCCTCTGTGGTGGACACGGCGCCCCGCGCCGCGACCCGCCGAACGTCGCGCCCCGAGACGGGGTTGGCGATGATGCCGACGGTGCCGTCGCCCGAGATGGGGCCAGCGCGGGCGTCGTCTCGTTTCGAGTGCCCCAGACTCGACGCAGGTACGTCCATCGCCCGCCGACGCTAACCATCACGGGTGGGTGACTGCCGCGTGGCGCGCCCAACTGTTGTACTTGGGGCATGGCCGGTGGGAGAGCGAGCGAGAACCCCCATCCACCCGCTCAGCACGCCTGGTCGCCGGCGGCGCTGACCATTGCAGGGGCCGATTCGGGCGGCGGGGCCGGACTCGCGGCGGACCTGCGCGCATTCGCGGCATGCGGCGTGCACGGGGCATTCGCGCTCACGCTGGTGTCGGCGCAGAACACGGCGGAGTTCCGGGCCGCACGGCCCGTGGATGCCGAGTTGGTGACAGCGCAGATTCACGCAGTGCTCGACGACATGCCCATTGCAGCCGCCAAGACGGGCTTGCTGCTCACGGCACAGACCGTCGCAGCAGTGGCATCGATAGCCGCCCGCCGCCTCCCCCAGTTGGTGGTGGATCCAGTGCTGGTCGACGGCGCCGGCGAGCCCATGCTCAGCTCCGAGGCCGAGCGTTCGGTCGCGACGCGCTTGTTGCCGAGCGCTCGAGTCGTGACGCCCAACCACCTCGAGGCCGGTCGACTGGTGGGCAGAGACCTCGGCGACGAGATCGACGCCTGGGTCGAAGCGGCCCACGAGCTCGCAGCCACGGGTCCCGAGGCCGTGATCGTCACCGGCGGCCGGCTTCGTGTCGGCACCACGATCACCGACGTCGTGGTGCGGCATGGCAGCGTCCGGCTGCTCTCGGCGCCGCGCATCGAGACCCGCAATGTCCGGGGATCGGGCGACATCTTCTCGGCAGCCATCTGCGCCGAGCTGGCAAAGGGCACAGACCTCGATGCTGCGATCGACGGTGCCCACGAGTTGACGACGCGCGCCATTTCGGCAGGGGCAGATCGCCTACTCGGCAGCGGCCGAGGGCCGGTCGACCCGCTCATCGCCTGAGATCGGGCCAGCTCGCAGGCTCCTGCATACACTTCAAGCGTCACAGGTGACGTTCGCGCTGAACGCGTGACGAAGCTGCGGATCTCAGGAGGCCACGGGTGACACGCGAGCGCTGGCAAGCGGAGTTCGACGCCAACCCGGCGCGCGACGCCGATTTCGAGACGATGAGCGGCCTCAAGCTCGATCCGCTGTACGCGCCCGACGACGCAGAACCCGGCCCCGATGTCAGTTGGCCAGGCCAGTTCCCCTACACGCGTGGCGTGCACGCCAGCGGCTACCGCGGCCGTCTGTGGACGATGCGGATGTTCGCCGGCTTCGGAACACCGGAGGACACCAACAAGCGCTTCCACGAGATTCTCGAGGCAGGCGGCGGCGGATTGTCGACAGCATTCGACATGCCCACGCTCATGGGCCTCGATTCCGACGACGTCATGTCGCTGGGCGAGGTGGGCCGCTGTGGCGTCGCCGTCGACTCGATTGAGGACATGGCGACGCTGTACGACGGCATCGACCTTGAGGCGACCACCACGTCGATGACCATCAACGCGCCGGCGGCGACCATCTGGGCCATGTTCGTCGCCAACGCCGAAGAGCACGGCGCGCATCGCAGCAAGCTCGGCGGCACGCTGCAGAATGACATTCTCAAGGAGTACCAAGCACAGAAGGAATGGGTGTACCCGCCGCGGCCGTCCATGCGCTTGGTCGCCGACACCATCGAGTTCGCCACCCAGGAAATGCCCCGGTGGAACTCGGTGTCGATCAGCGGCTACCACATTCGCGAGGCTGGCTCGACTGCCGCACAGGAGCTGGCCTTCACGCTGGCCAACGGGTTCGCCTACGTCGAGGCCGCGGCCCAGCGGGGCCTGTCCACCGACGAATTCGCCCCGCGCCTGAGCTTCTTCTTCAATGCCCACATCGACTTCTTCGAAGAGATCGCCAAGTACCGGGCGGCCCGCCGCATCTGGGCGCGGTGGATGCGCGATCGGTACGGGGCCCAGAACGAGCGGTCAATGATGATGCGCTTCCATACGCAGACCGCCGGAGTATCGCTCACCGCGCAGCAGCCGGAGATCAACATTGCCCGCACCGCCATCGAAGCGCTCGCCGGGGTGCTCGGGGGCACCCAGAGCCTGCACACCAACTCCATGGATGAGGCGTTGGCGCTGCCGACCGACAAAGCAGCCCGCATCGCCCTGCGGACCCAGCAGATCATCGCCCACGAGACCGGGGCCGCCAACGTCATCGATCCGCTCGGAGGCAGCTGGTTCATCGAGGAGCTGACCGACAAGCTCGAAGCCGAGGCAACCGAGATGTTCGCCCACATCGACGCGGCCGGTGATGGCTCGATGCTCGAGGGTGCTTTCCGGCTGATCGACGAAGGCTGGTACCAGTCCGGCATCGCAGACGCTGCGTATGAGTTCGAGAAGAAGGTGAATGCGGGCCGCCGGGTGGTGGTGGGCGCCAGCGCCTTCACCGAGGGCAGTGAAGACGACGACATCGACCTGCTGAAGATCACCAACGACGATGAGCAGCGCCAGATCAAGCGACTGCAGCAAGTCCGCGCCGATCGGAGTCAGGACGCTGTTGAGGAGGCGCTGCTCTCGCTCCGCCGAGCGGCCGAGACCGACGCCAACCTCATGCCGCACCTCATCGACACCGTCCGGACCCGGGCGACCGTGGGCGAGGTGACCAATGCCTTGGCCGACGTTTTCGGCCGCTACCAGGAGCGACCCTTCATCTGAGCGAGGGTTCGCATGGGTTCGGCAGAACAAGGGCTAATGTCCCGTCAGCCCCACCTGGAGGACACTGCGTTGATGAGACCGCCCGCGTCGGAGCCGACCTGCGTGCGCGGGCGTTCATTCAGGTCGAATCGCTGCAGGAACGGGTTGGTGCTGGCCGCGCTGGCGGTGTCTGCGGCGGTCGTGCTGGCGGCCTGCGGCGGCGGTGATGATCAGACGCAGGTCGAGCGCGAGGTGCAGGATTACCTGCAGAGCGTGGTGGCACCCGCCGAGATCACCGACATCGACTGTCCCGAGGACGCGCCCATCAGGCCGGGTTCAACGTTCCTGTGCGACGGCCTCGTGGAGGGGGCGTTCTACGAGGCGCAAGTGACGATCATCGACGAGCAGGGCCGGCGAGAGATCCGGCCCCGGCAGGCAGTGATGCAGACCAACGCCACCGAGACGGCGCTGGGCGCCGAAGCGGCGACGGCGTTGGGCTTCGGCGTCCAAGCCGACTGCGGCGACGACCAGTATCTGGTGGTGTCGGTGGGACACACCTTCTTGTGCACGCTCGAGCGCTCTGACACGGGAGCGACACAGGACATCGAGGTCGAGGTCCAGAACGAGATCGGTGCCATCGAGTGGAGGCTGAAGGGCTGAGCCCCAGTCATCGGCAGGCACTGATGGGCCACCTCTAGCAGGCGGGAATCGACATGGCGCAGCATCGGTACGACGCAGCAGGAAACCTGCGCCCGCTGCGTCAGCGCAGCCCCGGACTGTGGTGGACCGCGGTGCTCGTGGTGGCCGCGATGCTGCTGACCGGTTTCGCGGCGATCACGTCGGTGCTGTAGCCCGACGCGGCATCAGGCGCGTACATCGACAGACGCGGCGTCAGGCGCGCACATCGACAACAGTGCGCCCCTGTACCTCACCGGCCAGGATCTTCGGCCCGAGAGCGGCCAGGTCGCCGAGACCCACCGTCGTCGCCATCGACGCCAGCAGGGCCCGATCAACGAGTTCGTCCAACCGTTGCCATGCCGCTGCGCGCGGCTCATACGGGCACATCACCGAGTCGATGCCCAGCAGGTTCACTCTGCGCAGCAAGAAGGGGATCACTGTGGTGTCGAGCCCGTTGCCCCCGGCGAGGCCGCACGCAGCCACGCTCGACCCGTACGACATCTGCGTCAGCACGTTCGCCAGCGTGGTCCCGCCCACGGCGTCCACGCAGCCGCCGAATCGCTCGCTGCCGAGCGGCCGCTGCGGCGGGTCGGACAGCTCCGCCCGGTCGATGATCTCAGAGGCGCCGAGATTGCGCAGGTAGTCGGCGGTCTGCGGCCTGCCGGTGCTCGCGGCGACTTCATGGCCGGCCGCCGACAGCAGGTGCACCGCGACGCTGCCGACCCCGCCGGCAGCGCCGGTGACCAGCACCGGGCCCGATCCGATGCCGTGGCTCTCCAGCGCTTGGGCGGCCAGCATCGAGGTGAATCCGGCGGTGCCGATGGTCATCGCGTCGAAGGTCGACAGCCCATCGGGCAGCCGGACCAGCCAGTCGCCGTTCACACGCGCTCGTTCGGCGTACCCGCCCCAATGCGTCTCGCCCACTCGCCAGCCGGTCAGCACGACGCGATCGCCCGTGGTGAAGCGACTGTCGTCGGATGACTCCACGACGCCGGCGAAGTCGATGCCTCCCACGTGCGGATACGTGCGCACCAGCCTGCCGATCCCGCCCAGGATCATGCCGTCCTTGTAGTTCAGGGTGCTGTACTCCACGCCGACCGTGACGTTGCCGTCGGGCAGCTCGCTGTCGTCGACGTCGGCCAGTTCGGCTGAGACGGTTCGATCCTGTTCATGCAGCATCAGCGCTCGGAATGACATGGGGTCCCCTTGGTGCGTGTTGCCCCGCGCCGGCGGGGCCCGAACCCGCGGGACACTACCGCCCTTCGCGAAATGACGGCTGAGAGTGCCCACGGCGACGTCCGATGCCCTCAGTAGGCTGCCGGCATGGCCCTGAGTGACCAGATGGCTCCCGCTGACGAAGTGCGCGAATCGATGATGGAGACGCGGCGCGAGACCTTCGACGTCACGCAGGCTGCACTCGACAAGGTGGTCGAACTGCGCAACAGCGAAGTCGACGGCGAGCAGCTGGCGCTTCGCATCGAGGTGACCGGCGCTCAGGGTGTCGACTACACCTACGACCTCGCCTTCGAGCTGCTGGCCGAGGCCGATGCTTCCGATGTGCCCTTCGCAGTCGGGGGCGGGCTGACGGTGCTGATCCCCGATCGCGACGTTGCCAAGCTCGACGGCGCCTCGCTGGACCTGCCGTCCAATCCGAACCAGCCGGGATTGGTGCTGCGCAACCCGAACCGTCCCGATCTCGGACCCAATGCACAGCTCGACCTCGACGGCTCCGTGGAAGACAACGTCCGTGAGGTGCTGACCAAGCGCATCAACCCCTCGATTGCCGCTCACGGGGGCTTCGCGGAGCTGGTATCGGTGGAGGGCGACACCGTCGTCGTCAAGCTGGGCGGCGGCTGCCAAGGCTGCGGCATGGCCAACGCAACGGTCACCGCCGGCATCGAGCGCACGCTGCGTGAGCTGATTCCCGAAGTCGAGCGGGTCGTCGACCTCACCGACCACGCCTCGGGCGAGAACCCTTACTTCACCTAGGCACTGCATCGCAGCAACGCCTCAAGCGACAAAGGCACTGGCTGTGGGCACGATCCTCACCGATCAGGGCGACATCGAAGCGCCCGAGCGGGCCTTGATCATCGTGGCCCATCCCGATGACATCGACTTCGGCATGGCGGGAACCGTTGCCGCGCTGACCTCAGCCGGAAGCCACGTGGCCTACTGCCTGACGACCAGTGGGGAGGCAGGCGACGACGACCTGTCGCACACGCCGGCCGAGCTGGCCGCCATGCGACAGGCAGAGCAGACGGCAGCCGCGGCGAGAGTGGGCGTCAGCGATCTGCACTGGCTCGGCCATCCCGATGGCATGGTCGTGGCCGACTTGGGCTTGCGCCGCGACATCGCACGGGTGATTCGCATCCAGCGACCCGACGTCGTCCTGTGCCAGACCACCATCCCCAACTGGGACCACATCTACATCTCCCACCCCGATCACCTGGCCACTGCTTCGGCGGCGCTGGCCGCCGTGTACCCCGACAGTCGCAATCCGCGTGCATTCCCGGAGCTGCTCGACGAGGGCCACAAGCCCCACAACGTCAGCGAGATCTGGCTCATCGGCACCGAGCCGAATCGATACGTCGACATCACCGACACGTTCGAGAACAAGGTCGCAGCGCTGCGCGAGCACCGCAGCCAGACCGAGCACATGGAAGACCTGGACGGACGGTTGCGTGAGTGGTCCAGCGAGACGGCCCGCGCCGGCGGCCTGCCTGACGGCCGGCTTGCCGAGGCATTCCGCGTCGTCGCTGCCGGCTAAGCGGCACCGACGCCTGACGCCGTAGGCTCCTGCGCTGGCCGGCGCGTAACGACGCCGGCCGCCCGGACCGCTCAAGAGCCAGCGACGACGGCGACGATTGCGAAGGCAACGACGGGAGAACCGACGATGGGACGAGGGATCATTGCGTACGGGGCATACGTGCCGTACTGGAGGCTGGACCGCTCCAAGATCACCGCGGCGATGGGCTCGGGCGGCGGCCGCGGGCACCGGGCTGTGGCCAGCTACGACGAGGACACGACGACGATGGGCGTCGAGGCCGCGCGCAACGCACTGCGTGGCAGCGACATCGTGCCTGACTCGGTGCTGTTCTCGACGGCCAATCCGGCCTACATGGACAAGACGAACGCGTCTGCCATTCACGCCGCGCTGGACCTGCCCCAGTCATCGTGGGCAGTCGATGCCGGCGGCGCGCCGCGCTCGTCGGAGGCGATCTGGGCGCTTGCTGCGGCCAACCGCGGCACCAACCTGGCGGTCGCCTCAGACCTGCGCACCGGTCGTCCCACGAGTGGCGACGAGGCCGGCGGCGGAGACGGTGCAGCGGCCTTCGTGTTCGGCGACGACACGGTCTCGCCGGTGCTGTGCGAGTGGCTGGGCGGGGCGGTTGCGACTGCGGAATTCACTGACCGCTACCGCCAGCCGGGCGATGCGTTCTCACGGATCTGGGAAGAGCGGTTCGGCGAGCAGGTGTACCTGCCGCTGGCGAACGACGCCATCACCCGAGCGCTGGCCGACGCCGGTGTTGAGCTCGATGGTGTCGACAAGATTGCGATCGTCGGCCTGCACGCGCGCGCGGTGCGCGGCCTGTCCCGGGTGGCTGGCGACAAGCTGGTCGGCGACTTGACCGGCGACATCGGCAACACGGGCACGGCTCATGCGGCGATCGTGCTGGCGGCGGTGCTCGACGAGGCCGCACCGGGCGAGACGATCCTGCTGGTCCACCTCGCCGACGGTGCCACGGCTGACGTGCTGCGAACGACCGACGCCATCGCCGATCACGCGCCCTACGCGCCGGTGCGTTCCCAGATCGATCGGGGCAACGACGCTCTGGACTACAACAAGTTCCTGACGTGGCGCGGCTTCCTCGACCGCGAACCGCCCCGGCGTCCCGACCCCGAGCGTCCCGGTGCTCCGCCGGCGTTCCGCTCCGAGGACTGGAAGTACGCGTTCGTCGGGTCGCGTGACCGTAGTTCAGGCGCCATCCATCTGCCGCCGATGCGCGTGTCGATGGAGGGCGGCGCCGTTGACGACATGGAGCGCGTCCGCATGGCAGACGTGCCTGCCACGATCGCCACGTTCACGGTGGACCGGCTGGCGTTCTCGCTGTCGCCGCCCATGGTCGCCGTGGTCATCGACTACGACGGCGGCGGACGCTTTCAGGCCGAGATGACCGACGTCGACCCCGAAGAGGTGCGCATCGGCGACCGTGTCGAGATGACGTTCCGGCGCTTGTACAGCGCCGAGGGCATCCACAACTACTTCTGGAAGGCCCGCCCGGCTGCAGGCTGACGCAGCGAGCAGCAACGTGCTGCGTGAGCAGCAGCAATCAGCACAGCCACCCGGCAGCGGCCATAATGTCAAGTACCCACCACTCACCACAAGGCAGGCACACATGAGTTCACATGGCATTCGCGACAAGGTCGCGATCGTCGGGATGGGTTGCACCCAATTCGGCGAGCATTGGGATCGCAGCGTCGATGACATGCTCACCGACGCCGCACACGATGCGTACGCATCCGCTGGCGTCACCCAAGACGACATCGACGCCTTCTGGCTCGGCACGATGGGCTCGGGCGTCTCCGGCCTGACACTGTCGAAGCCGCTGCAGCTCGACTACAAGCCGGTCACCCGGCTCGAGAACATGTGCGCCACCGGCTCTGAGGCGTTCCGCAACGCTGCGTATGCAGTCGCTTCGGGCGCCTACGACATGGTGATGGCCATCGGCGTGGAGAAGCTGAAGGACTCGGGCTACTCGGGTCTGACAGGCGCTCGCCCGCCGAGCGACGGCACTGATTCCACCATCACGGCACCGGCCACGTTCAGCTTGCTGGCACCGGCCTACGCCCACAAGTACGGGCTCGACGAGGACACCATGAAGGAGGTCCTCACCCGCATCGCGTGGAAGAACCATCGCAACGGCTCGCTGAACCCGCGGGCGCAGTTCCGCAAGGAAGTAGCCAAGGAGACCATCGCCGGCTCGCCGCTGATCGCTGGTCCGCTGGGCATCTTCGACTGCTCAGGCGTCAGCGACGGCTCGGCCGCTGCAGTCTTGGTCCGGGCCGAAGACGCCCACAAGTACTGCGACAACCCGCTGTACATCAAGGCCCTCAGCTTCGCTTCGGGTCCGGCGACCGGTGCGCTCGACAGCACCTACGACTACACGACCTTCCGTGAGGTGCAGGCGTCGGCGGAAGAGGCGTACAAGCAGGCCGGCATCACCGATCCGCGCTCGCAGATCGCGATGGCCGAGGTGCACGACTGCTTCACGCCCACCGAGCTGGTGCTGATGGAGGATCTCGGCTTTGCCGAGCGTGGCCTGGGCTGGAAGGAAGCCATGGCCGGCACGTTCGACCTCGACGGCGACCTCCCGGTCAATCCCGACGGCGGTCTGAAGAGCTTCGGCCACCCGATCGGCGCATCCGGCCTGCGGATGCTGTTCGAGTGCTGGCTACAGCTGCGCGGTCAGGCCCCGCCTGAGCGGCAGATCCCCTCGGTGACCGAGCAGGGCAAGACGCTGGGGCTCACGCACAACCTGGGCGGGCAGCCTGGGGCGGCAGTGAGCTTCGTCTCGGTGGTTGGTTCCGAACTGGGCTGACCCTCACAACTCAACGCTTGACGGCCCGGGGCGTTTGCTCCGGGCCGTTTCGCGCCCGGTCGGCGAGGGGGAGGATGCACCCATGCTCAGACATGCGCAGCGCCGCCTCTTGTACGGGGTGAGAGGGGGTGGGCGCACCCATGCTCAGACATGCGCAGCGCCGCCCGCTGCACGGTGGATGGGCTGTGGCGCTGCGAACTGCGCGTGGGTACCCCCACCCCCTCACACCCCTCGTTCTCTCGGTCGCTAGGCCGTGATGCGGGCGAGGGTTTTGGTTACTGCAGCGGCTATGCCTTTGGCGTCTAGACCGAGTTCGGCGTGCAGTTCTTGGGCGGTGCCGTGCGGGAGATAGGCGTCGGGGGTTCCTAGTTGGGTGACTCGCGGGACCGTCGGGACATCGAACTGCTGCAGGGCGTCGCTGACCAGGCTGCCGAAGCCGCCTACTCGGACGCCGTCCTCGACGGTCACCACCAGGGGGTGGGCGGCGGCGTCCAGCAGCATGGCGCGGTCGAGCGGTTTCAGGATTCTTGGGTCCCACAGCGAGACCTCTAGGCCGTCGGTGCCGAGCAGCTCGGCGGCTTCTGTGGCTGCATTGAAGGTTTGGCCAGCGGCCAGGATGCAGGCGTCTGGGCCTGAACGGTGTTGGCGGGCTTGCGCGCGCATGTCGCTCGTCACCACGTCAGGCTGCTGAACCGTGCCGGCCACTGGGCCTTTGCCGCGAGGCCATCGGATTGCCACGGGACCATCGGTGATCTCGAGTGCGTGCGCGAAGGCAGCGGGCAGCTCGTCGGGCGCCGACGGGGCGAACACGGTCATGCCGGGGACCTGGGTGAACATGGCGATGTCGTAGAGGCCGTGGTGGGATGCGCCATCAGGACCCGTGATGCCGGCGCGGTCAACGCAGAGGATGACCGGCAGCCGATGCAGGCCGATGTCGTAGAGCGCCTGGTCAAAGGCGCGGGCCATGAACGTCGAGTACACCGCCACGACCGGTCGGAGCCCGGCGCGCGCCATGCCCGCGGCCGATGTCAGCGCGTGCTGCTCGGCGATGCCGACGTCATAGAAGCGATCGGGAAACTCGCGCTGGAACGGCAACAGTCCGGTGGAGCCGGGCATGGCTGCGGTGATGGCGACGAGGTCGCGGTTGCGTCGCGCTGCTGCGATGAGCGTCTCGGTGAAGACGGCGGTGTAGTCGCGCAAGACCGGCTCGCTTTGGCGAGCCGGTTCATCGGACTCAGTCGGTTCGGCTTGCCGAACCGGTTCATCGGACTCAGACGGCTCGGCGGGAGCCGGTGCCGCGGCGCCGCCGGTGGCGGGATCGAACAGGCCGATGTCGTGCAGGTGCTTTTCGGTGTCGTGCTCGGCAGGCGCATAGCCGCGCCCCTTCTGGGTGACGACATGGACGACGATGGGACCGTCCGCGTAGGCGGCGGCGTCGCGGAATGCAGATTCCATGGCCGTGATGTCGTGCCCGTCGACGGGGCCGACGTAGCGAACGCCCAGCGTCTCGAAGAACGCCGGGGGTTCCCACATCTCGCGCATGGCAGCGGCAGCGCTGTCCAGGCTTCTCCGCACGCCGTCGCCCAACGGCACTCGCTCCAGCAGGTGGTCCACCGCTCGACGGCCCTGCACGTAGTGGGGCGACTGGCGCAGTCGGGACATCACCGTGGAGAGCCGGCTGACCGTCGGCGCGTACGAGCGGCCGTTGTCGTTGAGCACGATCAACGCTCGCTGGGCGTAGTGGCCGAGGTTGTTCAGCGCCTCGAAGGCCATCCCGCCGGTCATGGAGCCGTCGCCGATCACAGCAACGACTCGCCGGTGCTCGTGACCGGTGAGCTGAAAGCCCGTGGCGAGACCCGATGCCCAGCTCAGCGACGTGGACGCGTGGCTGTTCTCGACCACATCGTGGGGGGACTCGGACACGCTGGGGTAGCCCGACAGGCCGTGCCGCTGGCGCAGCTGCTCGAAGCCGTCGCGCCTGCCGGTGATGAGCTTGTGCACGTACGCCTGATGGCCGGTGTCCCAGACGATGACGTCACGTGGCGATTCGAAAACCCGGTGCAGCGCCACCGTCAGCTCCACGGCGCCGAGGTTCGACCCCAGATGTCCGCCGGTGCGTGAGACGGCCTGCACGATGAAGTGGCGTATCTCTGCGCAGAGCTCGTCGAGCTGTGCGGGGCTGAGCGCTCGCAGGTCAGCCGGACTGGTGAGCTTGGCGAGATGCATTCGCGGCCCAAGGGTACTCAGGGTCTGAGCGGTACTTCGGCGGTCGCCGTGCTGCGCTTTCGACGCCCGCCGAGTGCCAGCGCCGGGGCGCCCGTCAGGCTCACCAGCAGCGTCAGCGCATACACCAGCAAGCCCAGCAGCACGGCTTCGCCCTCGTTGACACCGTGGGCATCGAGGAACAGCACGAGTGCGCCCTCACGCACGCCCAGTCCGCCGACGGCGCTCAGATTCTGCACAATCAACACCATCGGCGCGAAGGCCAGCCAGGCCCGAAGACCTGGGTTCACCCCGATGGCGGCGCCCGCCAGGGCGGTGGCCACCACCAGGAGGAATTGGTAGGCCAGACCGACGCCGAGCAGGCGGAGAGCGGCTTGGGGTTGTCGCCGGAACACGCTCAGGCCCGTATGCACTGCGCCAAGACCTTCCCGTATGCGGGTGCCGCCTGCGAGCCGGCCGAGTCCTCGAGGATGCTCTGCCACCCAGACGATGAAGGCGAGCACGACCAGC
The DNA here is from genome assembly GCA_965116715.1 of Acidimicrobiales bacterium. Lineage (GTDB taxonomy): Bacteria > Actinomycetota > Acidimicrobiia > Acidimicrobiales > Poriferisodalaceae > Poriferisodalis. The sequence continues at coordinate 1,414,886 of OZ220724.1, read as the reverse complement.
GTCCCCAGCGCGAGCCCGCCTGCGATCTGCCCCCCGGAGTGCCGCAGCAGGCTCGGCTGCGACACCAGCGCAGCCAGCGTGAGCAGCGGCAAGACGACCCATCCCGTCAGACGTTCGATGATGACGGTGGCGAATGCGTTGGCCCTGCTGCCGCAGATGCGACCCAGCCGGTTGACGCGCAGCACGTCGCCGCCGATGGTGGTGGGCAGGAAGTTCCCGACGAACAACGCGGCAAGGTAGATGGACAGCGCCGAGCGACCGGACACCGCGACATCGAGCGTGTCGGCCACCTGCCACCAGCGCACGGCTGCCATGACGAACGCTGCTGCGATGACGAGCGCAGCGGCGGTCAGCCAGGCAGCAGCGGCGCTCTTGGAATCGAGGTTGAGCGCCGACAGCTCATCGCGGCTGACAATCAGCAGCCACGCGAGAAGGCCTGCGCTTGCGCCGACGCGAAGCACCGTGACGAGGCCGTGCGGGATGCGCACTCAGGCTGCTCTCCCACGAAGCCCGCCCACTGCGGCACTGGATACAGCCCCGCGGTGCACTTCCCTCACGAAGCGTCTCACGTGGCTTCGCACAATAGTGTGGCGATGGTGCGGCCCACGTGCGGCCGTAGCGCGGTCGACGTTCGGGTCCGTGCCGATTCTCAGACTCCTGGCAGCGATATGACACAGACAGCAGACACGCCGACCACCGTGAGCGTCACAGCGGAGCCGCTCGTTGACCTCGATGTCGTTGATGCAACGCTGCGGACGGCATTGGACGCGGGCGGCGAGTGGGCTGAGCTGTTCGCAGAGGATCGATCCTCGACCGGCGTGCTGTTCGACGAAGAACGCGTCGAGGAAATGAACTCGGGCCGGGACCGCGGTGTGGGCATACGGGTCACCGCCGGCGACATCACGGGCTACGCACACACGTCTGACCTGACGCCCGAAGGACTCGCGGACGCGGCACGAACCGCGGCGGCGGTGGCGACCCGCTCGCCGGTTGGCGGGACCGTCGACATGGCGTCCTTCCGCGGCGACGGCGTGGCGGAGCCTCGAGTCGAGGTGCTGCCCGCAGCCATCGGCACCGAACACAAGGTGGCGCTGCTGAAGACGGCAGACGACGCCGCTCGCTCGACCCATGAGGCGATCACGCAGGTCACCGCCCGCTACGGCGACAGCCGACGACGGATCCTGGTGGCCAACACCAACGGCGTCTGTGCGGCGGACGATCAGGTGCGCACGCTGTTCTCGGTGAGCTGCGTGGCGAGCGGTGACGGCGGCCTGCAGACCGGCCGTGAGACCGTCGGTTACACGGTGGGGTGGGAGCTGTTCGACGACTGCGACCCAGCAGCGCTGGCCGAGCGTGCGGCACGGCGCGCCGTCACGAAGCTGGCAGCCCGCCCGGCGCCCAGCGGCGAGGTGCCCGTGGTGATCGCCCGGGGCGGCGGCGGAGTGCTGTTTCACGAGGCCTGCGGGCATGGGCTCGAAGCCGACTTGGTGCGCAAGGGCGCGTCGGTGTTCCGGGATCGGGTGGGCTCGGTAGTGGCCGCCGAGGGCGTGACGCTGGTGGATGACGGCACGATGGGACCCGAGTGGGGCGCGCTGCGCATCGACGACGAAGGCCATCCCACGCAGCGGAACGAGCTGATCTCCGACGGCGTGCTGACCGACTACATGTGGGACTGGCTGCGCAGCCGCGATGACGGGCGTGCACCGTCGGGCAACGGTCGTCGCCAGAGCTACACGCACCTGCCGATGGTTCGCATGACCAACACGTTCGTCACGAACGGCGACATCGACCCCGACGACATCATCTCTGACACGCCCTGGGGTGTGTATGTGGCCCATCTCGGCGGCGGTCAGGTGAACACGGCGACCGGCGACTTCGTGTTCGGCATGACCGAGGCCTACCTCATCGAGGACGGCAAGATCACCGAGCCGCTGCGCGAGGGCAACCTGATCGGCAATGGTCCCCAGGTGCTCCTTGATATCGATGCTCTCGGCAATGACTTCGCGATGGGGCATCCGGGTACGTGCGGCAAGGACGGCCAGGGCGTCCCGGTGGGTGACGGCCAGCCCACCCTGCGGGTGCGAGCCCTGACCGTCGGGGGCACCGCCGCGTGAGCGGCGGGGTGCGGTTGCGCGTGAGCGGCGGGGTGTGATCGCGCGTGAGTCCTGATGAGCTGGCGCGGCTCGCGCAGCGAGTGTGCGAGCGGGCCACTGGCGACGAGCAGATCGAGGTGTGCGTCTCGACGGGGCGCTCCACCACCGTGCGGGCGTACAACGGCGAGGTGGAATCGCTGCGTTCGGGCGTGACTGCGGCCATCGGCGTGCGAGTCGTCGACGACGGCCGCCAGGGATTCGCGTCCGCCGGCTCGCTGGACCCCGACGTCGTGTCGGACACGCTGGAGGCGGCGCGCCGCAACGTCGCCTTCGGCGAATCAGACCCGCACCAGCGCCTCGCTGAGCCCGACGGTGTCGAGCCGCCCGGAATGGATCTCGGCGACCCGGCAGTCCTCAGCGTCTCCGATGCCGACAAGATCGCCGCGGCGATCGATCTCGAGCGCCGCTGCCTGGATGCCGATCCGCGCATCTCCGGCGTGCGTGTCGCCGCGTGGAGCGACGGCTGGTCGCAGTCGGCCCTGGCATCCAGCACGGGCATCTGCGTGCACACGTCGGCGGGAAGCTGCTCGGTCGGGGCCCAGCCGCTCGCCACCGATGGAGACGAAACCCAGATCGGCTACGCCGGCGATGCCGCCCGGCGGCCCGATCAGCTCGACATCGACCGAGTCGTGATCGAATCGACGGGGTTGGCTACCGGACAGCTCGGCGCGACCAAGCCACCCAGTGAACGGCTGCCGGTTGTGCTCGCCCCGTCAGTCGCTGCCGCCTTCATCGGTGTGGTCGCGAGCGTGCTCGCCGCGGACAGCGTGCTCAAGGGACGCTCGCCGTTCGCCGACCGTGTCGGCGAGCAGATTGCCGATGAGCGTTTGAGCCTGTTCGACGACCCGACCGACCCCGCGACATTGGGTGCCACGAACTACGACGGCGAGGGGCTCGCAGCCCGCCGCAACGCGCTGATCACCGCAGGCGTCCTCAACGGTTTCCTGCACAACGCATACACCGCCCGCCGATCGGACACCGCCTCCACCGGTTCGGCGGTGCGCGGCACCCGGTCGGTTCCGGGAGTGGGGGTCCACGCGCCGGTCATCAGCACCGGAGCGATACCCAACGACACGCTGAACGCGTCAATCTCCGACGGCGTGCTGGTGCGGGGCGTCAGCGGACTGCACAGCGGGGTCAATCCCACCAGCGGCGATTTCTCGGTCGGCGCCTGGGGACATCGCATCGCAGGCGGTGAACTGGCCGAGCCGTTCCGGGAGGCCACGATCGCGTCCACGCTGCAACGGATGCTGCTGGGGATCTGCGGCATCGGGGCGACTGCCGAACCGCTTGCCGGAGGGATGTCGATGCCCCCGCTGGTTGTCGCTGATGTCGCGCTGTCGGGGGTGTGAGCCGTGCCTCGACCGCCCGCTCCTGCCGCCGTCGAGCGGCACCCGCACCTGGCAGATGACTGCCCAGCGGGCTGGGTGCGGGTGGACTTCCACACTCACACGATGTGGTCGGGCGATTCGACGACGACACCGGATGAGTTCGCGCAGTGCCTCGCCGAGAGCGGCATCGACGTGGTGTGCATCACCGATCACAACGCCGTGCGAGGTGCGCAGCAGCTGCAGGGCGAACTGGACGCCCGGGTCGTGGTGGGCGAGGAGATGAAGACCCATGCCGGTGAGATCATCGGGCTGTTCCTGACCGAACGGGTGCCGCAGGGGCTGGCACCGGTGGCCGCGGCTCAGGCGGTGAAGTCACAAGGTGGGCTCGTCTACATCCCGCACCCGTTCGACCCGCTGCGCAACAACCTCCGCCACGACGTGCTCGATGTGCTCGTCGCCGAAGGCCTCGTCGACGGCATGGAAGTGCTGAACTCCAAGACCAGCCTCAACAGCCTCAACTCGCGAGCGGCGCGTTACGCGGGCGAGCACGGCTTGGCACCGGGAGCCGGCAGCGACGCCCACGTGGCAGAGGCGCTGGGGGGCGCGTATCTCGAGATGCCGGACTTCGATGACAACGATCCGGCCAGTTTCCTGGCGTCGATGCGCCAGGGCTGGGCGGTCGGCCACCACTACGACCCGCCCCGCCGCTGGAAACCCCGCATCGTTCCTTCGGTGGGGAGCGACGACTAGAGGCTCCTGCGTTGGGTGATCTCGTCACGGTCGCAGACATCGCCAGAGCGATCGTGCTCGGCCTGCTGCAAGGGCTGACCGAGTTCTTCCCGGTGTCGTCGAGCGCTCACCTCGAAGTCGTGCCGTGGCTGGCGGGCTGGGACCTCTTCGAAGGCGACACCGAGCTGGAGAACGCCTTCGACGTGGCGCTGCATGTCGGCACGCTGGCTGGAGCCACGTGGTACCTGCGCGCAGACATCGCGCGTTACGCCGCAGCGCTCTGGCGCGGCATCAGCGGTCGCGCCGAACGCGACACCCGGATCGCCGTGAGCTTGGCCGTCTCGGCAGTGCCCGCCTCCCTGGTCGGCCTCGCGCTGGAGGATCGCCTGCTCGACCTTGCGGAGCAACCGCTGCTGATCGCCGCGCTGCTGGCCGGTTTCGGCTGGCTGCTGTGGCGGTCCGACGTGGTCGCGCACGAGCGCGGCGCGCAGCGATCCCGGCACTCCTACCGGCTGCGCGACGCAGCCGGCATGGGTCTCGCCCAGGCAGCGGCACTGCTTCCGGGCGTCAGCCGCTCGGGTGTGACCATCACGGCGGGCCGCTGGCTGGGTTTCGACCGAGCCGCAGCCGCACGACTGGCCTTTCTCATGAGCCTGCCGCTCATTGCAGGTGCGGGCGCGTACCGCTTCGCAACGCTGGGGGATGCTGCGCCCGGCGGCGCACAGATGCAGCTGTTCATCGCGGGCGGCGTCGCCGCAGCGGTGTCGTCGTGGGTGGGGGTGGCTGCCATGGTGTGGCTGCTGGATCGGTCTGGCCGTCGTGTGCAGCGATCCCCGTTCGCGCTGTTCGCCGGCTACCGCCTGGCACTCGCCGCCGCGGTGGCCGTGGTGGCCATCAGCGGCCTGCGCTAGAGGCGAAGCCGTGGCCCGAGCGGCCCGTGAGCGGAGCGAACAAGAGCGGGAGAGAAGAGGTGCGACAGCGGAGGGTTCACCTGTTCGCGTTGCTGTCAAGCACCACGGGAACCACGACGCCTGTCGCGCTGGCTCGCGCCACCGAGTCGAGGTGGACGGGCTCGATCTCGACAAGCCATCGATCCCGGGATGCGGCGAGGACGAAGGCGGGCACGCGGGCGACATCTGCACGGCCAGCGGCGGGATCGAACGGATCGATGTCGGCGAACAGCATCAGTTCGACGGGCGTGCCGGGATTCACATCGGGCGCATGGTGGACGACGCTGATGCCGATGCCCCGACGCCCCGGGCTGACCCCGGAGGCGGGGCTGAAATCCAACTCGGTCAGCAAGGCGCCTCGCGGCACTGCCCGAGTCAGCTCGCCGAGGCCGATTGCACTGGTGAGCGCTCCGGCAGGAACGAGATGAGCCGGCACTTCCACCAGATCGACGTGCTCGGCCGGCGAGCTCCCCACCGCCAACGAGGTCTGCGCGGCCAGCACTCGCACCGATGTCCCCCATGCGGCAGCAGCCGAGCGCGCCTGGCCGGCCATTCCGGCCACAAGCACCAGTGCCAGGAGCGCCACGACGCCCACTGCGGCCCAGTGCACCGTGTTGGGGCGACGTCGCCAGAGGTCGCCGAGCTGTGAGATGAGCGCCATGAGAGCCTCCGTCGCGAAGCCATCGCAGCGGCTGGGCCGCTGCGGGCTTGTCTCGATGCTGGAGGCGTCAGCCTGACGCCGAGGCGGCCCCCACCGTTGAGCTCGACGTGCCGTTCGACGAGCTGCTGTCCGAAGAGGCCGGTGCTTTGCTTGCTGAGTCGCTTGTTGAATCGCTTGATGTGCTTGAACTCGATGAGTCCGATGAGTCGCTGCCCGAAGCCTTCGACGTGCTCCGGCCTTCGGACCTGCTGTCGTTCCGGTAGAAGCCGCTGCCCTTGAAGCTGATCCCGACGTTGGAGAACACCTTCCGGACCTCGCCGCCGCACTCCGGCACGGCGCCGTTGACCGCCGCGCTGCCGTCAGCCAGTGCGGCTGCCGGCAAGGGGCACACCGTGATGGGATCGTCGGAGAAGCTCTGGTAGCGCTCGAAGGTCTGGCCGCAGTCGGTGCAGCGATACTCGTAGGTCGGCATGAAGTCCCGCCCGGTGTGCCTTGGGGCCAGTCGCTCCGGTCACTCGCAGTGCCCGAGCCGCCGAGCAGTGTAGCCATGGGGCGCAACGGGAGGCCTCGAATTCCCGAGCGACAGTCGCCAATCCGTTCACGCTCTAGCTTCGGGCGTCGTGAGCGCCGCTGATCTCATCGAGCGCTACGGCGTTGGCCCGGCCGCAGCCGAGACGCTCGCCGCCTACGGCTTCGACGCCGAGCGGTTCGATCAGCTACGCGGCCGGCTCACCGGCCCCCAGCACTCCGATGGGCACCGGAATTGGGTGCTCGGCAGCATTGAGCCGCCCACTGACGACGACCTCAGCCGGCTGCCCCCGTCGGGGACGGCTGAGCGAGATCGGCTGGCAGAAGCCGGTTGCGAGGCAATCGCCGGCGGGCAGGTGGGCGTCCTGCTGCTGGCCGGGGGCATGGCCACTCGTTTCGGCGGCGGCGTGAAGGCGTTGGCCGAGGCACTTCCGGGCCTGACATTTGCGGCCGCCAAGCTGGCCGACTTGCGACGCCTGGCCGGCGAGCTGGACTGCGCCATCCCCTTGTGGCTCATGACCAGCTTCCAATCGGATGGCGTGCTGCGCGACTGGGCGGCGGCGTCGACTTCCGACACGGTTCCCATCGGCATCGCTCCACAGGGTGTCTCGATGCGCCTCACGCCCGGCGGCGAACTGTTCCGCAACGCCGACGGAGCCGTCTCGCTGTACGCACCGGGGCACGGTGACGCGCCGTGGGCCATGCAGCAGTGCGGCCTGCTGGACGGCTTCGCGCTCAGCGGTGGGCGACACTTGTTTGTCACCAACGTGGACAATGCTGCAGCCACGCTGGACCCCGCAGTGATCGGAGCGCATCTGGCCGGCGCGGGGCCGCTCACCTGCGAAGTCGTCGAGGGGCACGCGGTGGGGGGGTGCCCGTGGCGCGTGGACGGGCATCTGCAAATCGTGGAGGCATTTCGCCTGCCGCCCGGGATCGATCCGCTGGCCACCGGTGCTGCGAACACCAACTCCCTGATCGCCGACATCGAGGTGTTCGAGGCGAGCTGGCCGCTGACGTGGTTCGAAGTGCGCAAGCAGGTTGGCAGTGTGGACGTCGTGCAGTTTGAGCGCTTGATCGGAGAGCTGTCGGCTTTCGCGCATACTGCCATGCTGCTCGTGCCCGCCGACGGGCCCGACGGGCGCTTTCAGCCAGTGAAGGATCCAGCAGAGCTGGAGGCTCGCCGTCCCGAGATCGCTCGGATCCTGTCCGGCCGAGGTATCTCACTCGGTCGCTAGTCGCACGCAGATACATTGCGCCCTGTGCTGCCGCTTGAGACCGCTCGTGAGTTCGTCTTGGACCGATGCGAGGCGCGCAAGCCAACCCATGTGCCGATCGCTGACGCATTGGGTTTGGTGACGGCCAGCGAGATCATCTCCGCAGAGGCCATTCCGCAGTTTGCCAACACCGCCATGGACGGATTCGCCGTCCGGTCTGTCGATGTCGCCGACGCCCCGTGCGAGCTGCGGGTTGTCGAGACGATCCCTGCGGGTCATGCTCCGCAGGTCACGGTGGGTCCCGGCGAAGCCAGTCGCATCATGACCGGTGCGACGATCCCGCCGGGTGCTGATGCCGTTGTCATGGTGGAGCGCACGTCCATCGCCAACCACCCGAGCGGGAACGGGGAGGTCGTTCGCATCGAGGTGAGCGTTCCGTCGGGCAACCATGTGCGGCCGATCGGCGATGACCTGCACACCGGCGCCCACGTGTTCGGCCCCGGTACAGAGCTCACCGCAGGCCATCTCGGCGTGCTGTGCAGCCTCGGGCTGACCGAGGTGGAAGTGTTCCCGCGGCTGCGAGTCGGCGTGCTGTCCACCGGTGATGAGCTCGTCGATGACGGCAGCCCGCTGCGGCCCGGTCAGATCCGCGATTCGAACCGCCGGACCCTGCTGGCGCTGGCGCAACGGGCTGACGTCACCTGCGTCGACTTGGGACTCGCCCGGGACGATCCCGACGTGATCGAAACTGCGATCACTGCCGGCGTCCAAACATGCGATGCCATCGTCACCTCGGGCGGCGTCAGCATGGGCGACTTTGACTATGTGAAGGCTGTGCTTGACCGCATCGGCGACATGCGCTGGATGCAGGTGGCGATCAAGCCGGCAAAGCCGCTGGCGTTCGGAACGGTGGGCGATGTTCCGGTCTTCGGCTTGCCGGGCAATCCGGTCTCGTCGATGGTGTCGTTCGAGCTCTTCGCTCGTCCGGGTCTGCGCTCGATGATGGGCCATCCCGATCCCATCCGGCCGGCGGTCGTGGCCACGGCCGCGGAGGACTTGCCGCGGCGTGTCGACGGCAAGACGCACTTCATGCGGGTGCTGGCGACGCCGAAAGGTGGCGGCATCGAGGTTCGTTCCGCCGGGGGGCAGGGCTCGCACATGCTGTGGGCCATGGCGAAGGCCAATGCGCTGGCGGTCGTGCCCGACGGCGACGGGGTGCGGGCCGGCGATCCGGTCGACGTGCTGCTGCTGGACTGAGCAGCAAAGTCGGCCCCGCACGCGGCTGGGTACGCTCAGGCTGGTGAATAGTGCAGCAGGTGTTGTTGCCCCGGCACGGGCGGAGGACCTCATCGATCCGTTCGGCCGCATCGTGGGCGACCTGCGCATCTCGGTCACCGATCGCTGCAACTTCCGCTGCCAGTACTGCATGCCTGCCGAAGGCATGACATGGCTGCCGCGATCGGAGATCCTGAGCTTCGAGGAGATCGAGCGCTTCGCCAAGGTGTGCGTCGAACGATTCGGCTTCGAGAGCATCCGCCTGACGGGCGGCGAGCCCTTGGTGCGCGCACATCTGCCGCGCCTGGTTGAGCGCCTTGCCGGGCTGGGCGTCGATGTCGCCCTGACCACCAACGGGGCCACGCTGCGGCTGCACGCCAAGCCGCTGGCCTCTGCTGGCCTGTCGCGTATCAACATCAGCCTCGATTCGCTGCAGCGCGACCGCTTCCTTGAGCTGACCCGCCGAGATGAGCTGGACCGCGTGCTCGACGGCATCGACGCCGCCATCGACGCCGGCCTCGCTCCGGTGAAGATCAACACGGTGATGATGCGTGGGATCAACGACGACGAGGTGGTGGACTTCGCCCGGTATGGCCGTGAGCGCGGTGTCGAGGTCCGCTTCATCGAGTTCATGCCGCTCGAGGCGGGGGACGTGTGGAACGCGAACGTTGTCGTGCCCGCCGACGAGATCCTGGCGGCAATCTCGGCCGAGTTCCCGACTGAACCCGTGGTGCGCGCCCATGAGCCCGCCGAGCGCTACCGCTACTTGGACGGTGGCGGCCACGTCGGCGTCATCGCGAGCGTCACCAAGCCGTTCTGCGGCAACTGCGACCGGGTGCGACTCACCGCCGAAGGTCAGTTCCGTACGTGCCTGTTCGCGCTGAACGAGTTCGATATGCGGTCGATCCTGCGCGGTGGTGCAACGGGCGACGAACTGGATGATCTGCTGGCAACAGCAGTCCGCGATGCAGTCGGCACGAAATGGGCCGGCCACTCCATCGGTCAGGTCAATTTCATCAAACCCAAACGAACGATGAGTCAGATCGGGGGTTGACGTCGTGACCGAGTCACCCTTCACCCACTTGGACCCGCTCGGTCGGGCGCGCATGGTGGATGTGACGCCCAAGGAGGTATCCCACCGGCGCGCCATCGCTCGCTGCCGCGTGCACATGGCAACCGAGACAGCGTCGCTCGTCGCCCGCGGGGCCATCGCCAAGGGCGACGTCATCGCGGTCGCCCGGGTGGCCGGCATCCAGGCCGCCAAGCGCACCCCGGATCTCATCCCGCTCTGCCACCCGCTGCTGGTCGGTGCCGTATATGTGAACTTCGAGATCGCTGATACATGGATCGAGATCGAGGCCCAGGTCGAGACAGTGGACCGAACGGGCGTCGAGATGGAGGCGATGACGGCGTGTTCGGTTGCCGCGCTCACCATCTACGACATGTGCAAGTCGGCCGACCGGTCCATGGTCATCGGCGACCTCACGCTGTGGGAGAAGACCGGCGGCAAGTCAGGCACGTACCGGCGAGAAGAGCACTAGTCTTCGGCAGATTCCCTCATCAGCAATGCGCTGCGTGCGCATCGCGAGATGGCACCCTGTGTGGGCAGGCCCGCCGGCGAGGCAGGTGATGCGTGACACAACTGGTCCTGGTGCTGCTGGCCATCGTGTGGATCGTTGTCCTGGCGCCTGACGTTGCGCGCCTGTTCCGGCCCCGCCGACGGGCGACCTCGTCGGTCGACCAGTTCCGCCAGCAACTCGACTCACTCGGGCGATCAGCACCGGCCGCTGCACAGATCTCCCAAGAGCATGCGCTGAGACACTCCGGCGTACCGCAACGACGATGGACGAGCCCATCCACCTCGATGCCGACCTCGCCGAAGCAGGCGGCAGTACGCCGGCGAGACATCGGCACGCTGCTGATGCTGTGCACGCTGGTGACGCTCGCAGGCACGCTGGTCACCGGATCGCTCTGGGCGCTTGCCGCCTTCGGCACGCTGCTCGTGGTGTCGGCTGCATTCGTCATGCTCGTCGTACGCCGGCGCCGCGCGGCGCCCACGGCCGAAGTGCACTACCTGCCGCTGCGAGACCCCGCCACCGCGTCGACCGTCAGGATGGTTCGCCGCGAGGCGAACTCATAGGCACGGCGCCGCGAGGCGAACTCATAGGCACGGCGCCGCGAGGCGAACTCATAGGCACGGCGCCGCGAGGCGAACTCATAGGCACGGCGCCGCGAGGCGAACTCATAGGCACGGCGCCGCCAGGCGAACTCATAGGCACGGCGCCGCCAGGCGAACGAGTAGTCACAGCCGCGCAGGTATATTCGACGACCGCCCGCTTCGGGGGTGTAGCTCAGTTGGTAGAGCGCTTCGGTCGCATCGAAGAGGCCAGGGGTTCGATTCCCCTCACCTCCACAGTTCCAAGGTGGCGGGAGCGAGGCACCGCATGGATCTGATCGGCGCTGGACTACGACGCCTCGCTGCAGGCGTCGCCGTGGTGGCGTTAGTGGCGGGCTGCAGTTTCGGCGATCCCAACGGCGCAGACGCGCCGCCGCCGCCCGTGCCCGTCGAAGCGACGCAAGATGTGGATCTGCTCGACACGGTGCGATCGCGGGGCACCCTGAATTGCGGCGTGTACGGCGCCGCGGTGGCGTTCTCCGAGACGCAGCCCGATGGCAGCACCACCGGCTTCGATGCCGACTACTGCCGGGCACTGGCCATCGTGATGCTGGGCGACGCCGACGCGGTCGATTTCGTGCCGTTGACCTCGGCGGAACGGTTCACGGCGCTGCAGACCGGCGTCATCGACGTGCTGGTGCGCAACACGACCTGGACGCAGAGCCGCGACGGCGATCTGGGCTTTGACTTCGCGCCGGTCACGTTCTACGACGGTCAGCAGCTCATGGGGCGGGCCAGCGACGGGTTCAGCGCTGCGTCCACCGTGGCGGACATCGCGGGCGCGACGGTCTGCGCCACCGCGGGAACCACCACCGAGAAGAACATCGCAGACGCGGCCGACGCGGCCGGCGTCGAGATCCAGCTGGCGACCTTCGAGGATCTCGACATCATCACCGACAGCTTCATCAACGGCTCGTGCGACCTGATGACCACTGACGGATCGGGACTCGTCGGCCGCAAGGCCAAGCAGGAGGGCGATCAGGAGTGGGTGATCTTCCCCTCAGCGCCGTTCTCCAAGGAGCCGCTGGCTCCGGTGTATCTGCCGAACCAGTCGACGTTCGGCGACATCGTCAACTGGACGGTGTACGCCACGATCATCTTCGACGAGAAGGGCATCACCTCCGCCAACGTCGACGATCTGCTGGGCAGCGGCCAGCTCGATGCCGAGGCGGTCCGGCTGCTCGGCGGCGAGGGCGAGCTGCAATCCAAGATGGGCCTGGAACCCGACGCGTTCTACCAGGTGGCCCGCCAGATCGGGAACTACGACGAGATCTACACCCGCAACCTTGAGCCGGTCGGCTTGCAGCGGGCCGGCACGCCGAACGCGCTCTGGACCGAGGGTGGGCTGATCTATGCACCGCCGGCACGCTGAGCCCGTGGCGCATCGAACGCACCGCCGCTCGGGGGCGAACCGATCGACCGCTGCAGATTGTCCACAGATGTCGCATCGGCCTGTGGAAAAGCGTCGACAGGCGACGGCGTCGTTCCTTCTCCGCCGTGTCGCGGCAGCCGTGGCTGTGGTGCTGGCGGCGGCTGCGTGCGGCAGCGGCGCGGAGGGCGAGTCGCGATACGAGGGACTGGCGGTGCCCGCATCCGAACTGCGGCAGGTGCCCGAGATGGTGTTCGCCGACACTGACGGCAACGACTTTCACTTGGCTGCCGACACCCAGGGACAGGTCCGGCTCGTCTACCAGATGTTCACGAACTGTCCCGACATCTGCGGCGTGCAGCTCGCACAGCTCGCCAGCGTGCTCAACCGTCCGGGTGCCCCGACGAACGTGGCCGTGCTGGCGGTGACGGTGGATCCCTCGCGGGACACGCCTGAGGTGCTGCGCGCCTATCTCGACCAGTTCAGCGACGACTTCGTCGGGCTCATTCCCGACAGCGAACAGCAGTTGACCGACCTGCAGAATGCGCTGGGAGCGCTGGCGTCGATCAAGATCTTCGATACCACCACGACCAGCGCGCATCAGATGGCGTCCGAGGCCGACGATCATGACGGGATGAAGATGGGCGAGATGGGCGACATGGGACACGGCGACGTCGACTACGACATCGCTCACGATGCCCGGGTGTTCGCCTACGCCCCGAACGGCTATGGCTACGCGCAGTACCCGCATCCGACACGGCAGACCCAGTTCGACCACGACCTGCCGATACTGGCCGGCATCGAACCCGACGAACCGGCTGAGGCAGGCTTGTAGCGATGCGATTCTGGTGCTCCGCGCTCGAGGTGCCGTGGAGTTGGTCCTGGCGTGCCTATCCGGGTGTCTGGGCGGCGTCGGCGGCCATTGCCGTCCCGTACCTGGTGGCTCGTCGCCGCGCGCGTGCGGCGCGTCCGCATCGGCTGGAGCCAGCAGATGCTGCGGCCGAACGCCGCCAGACGTGGCTGTTCCTGGCCGGGGTGCTGGCGTTCTGGGTGGCGTCGGATTGGCCGCTCGGCGTTCTCGGCGCGGGATACCTGGCGTCGGCTCACATGGTGCAATTCATGCTCTACACGCTCGTGGCCGCGCCGCTGATGGTGCTCGGCACGCCCGAGCCGATGGCGCGCAGGATCCTGGCGAAGCTGCGCCTCTACCGCGTGATGACCCGGCTCACCCAGCCGGTGTTCGCCGGGTTGGTGTTCAACGGATGTCTCGTCGCGACGCACTCGCCGTGGGCAGTGGACACGTTGCGGGCAAACCAGTTCGGCTCGTTCGTGATGGATGCGGTGTGGCTGGTCTCGGGCGTACTCGTCTGGCTGCCGATCTGCTCGCCGCTGGTCGAGCACCGGCTGCGCGCCTACCCCGGCAAGATGGTGTACCTGTTCCTGGCACTCGGTGTGGTTCCGGCGGTGCCGGCAGGATTCCTGACTTTCGCCGGCTTCCCCCTCTATGCCACCTACGAGTTGGCGCCCCGGTTCTACGGTCTCGACGCGGCGACTGACCAGCAGACGGCCGGGCTCATCATGAAGCTCGGGGGCATTCCGATCGTGTGGGGAACCATCATCGCGATGATGCTGCGGTGGGCCGACGAGTCGAAGATGTCCAGCCCAGCAACGCTCCCGCCTAGTCCACGATGACCAGCGCCCAGTAGATCACCACGGCGGTCAGCGCTGCGGCTGCGGCCAATGCACGCAGTGACAGCCACAGCTCGTCGCCCGGCCGCATCGGCCGTCGAGGCGGGCGGCCGAACATCAGCCGATGCGGGCGCCCTCGCGCTCGCGCAGTCGCACGTTGACCCACATCTTCTCGATGTGCTGGGCCACCGTGAGCGCCCCCTGCGGCACCTCGTGCTCTGAGAAGAAAGCCTCCACCTCGCGCGCCAGCTCACGGGTGTGCAGTGCGCGTATGCCGCCGACCATCCGGGAGATGGAGTTCTGGGGGAACCGATCCGTCAGCTCGTTCCACCGGTTGCGAATGAACGCCCACGCCACCGGACCGTGGTCAAGATGCGTCATCGCAGCGCCGAGCAGGTACGGGGCGTTCTGAGTGCGTACTTCGGCTGCGAACAGTTCGAGCGTCCGATTGAAGAGGTCAAGGTCTTCGAAGAGCAGCAGCGACTGCAGGTAGCGCAGCTCACTCTGCGGTGTGTCAGCCGACCGGTACAGCTCGGTCATCTGCTCGTAGTCGGTCTCGTCGCCTGCGGCCGCTGCGACCTGCACCGCTGCAGCGGCCAGGTTCGGCTCGATCGCGGCACTGTTGGAGATTGCGGCCTCGAAGATCTCGCGCGCGCGGGCTCGCACCAGCTCGTCGCGTCCACGACCGCCGGCCGCCTCGAACAGCACGCCACGCAGCTCGCGCTCGAGATCGGGTTCGCCGGGCTGGGGCTCGAATCCCAGCACGCCCAGCGCCGTGGTGGCCAGGTCCCGGATGAGCACGGCCAGTGTCTCGCGTCCGCTCGGCTCGGCGATGGCATGCAGGCCCTTGAGTCCCCAGATCATCCGCTGCCACACGTGCAGGTCGGTCTCGGAACCCAGGTCGGTCACCAGCCCGATGAACTCCGTGGCAGTGGCATCTCCCGCGACGACGGCCGCGTAGGTGTCGTCCACGAGCCCGTACCGCTCGATGGGCTCGAGCACCTCGAGAGCCTGCCGCGCCACCGCGGCGAGCAGGTCGGCGCTGTAGCGCACCCGGTAGTAGCCGTGCCCGCCTGAGTTGACCACGGCCCACTCGACCGGTCCGCCCAGATCCACGACCGCCGAGTCGTCGGTCAGCAGGAGCCGCCGCTCGACGGTGCTGCCGCCGGCAAGGCGGGCGCGCACCATCACCGGCACGCTCCATATCGATGCGTCAGACCCATCGGCATCGGCGGACTCGCCGCTTCCGTAGAGGAATCGGTGCTGCGCGATTCTCAGGCCGTCGCGGTGAGGTTCGACCGACACGATCGGGTAGCCGCCGGTGAAGATCCAGCCGTCCATGACCGACCGAACCGGCTCGCCGCTGGAGGTCTCCAATGCGTCCCACAGGTCGGTCGTGGTGGTGTTCGCGTAGCTGTGACGCTCCAGGTAGTGCTGCACGCCCGCCGCAAACCGCTCGGGGCCCAGGTATTGCTCGAGCATCCGCACGACCGCAGCGCCCTTCTCATAGGTCAGCACGTCGTACATGCCCTCGGCATCGGCGGGGGACACCACTTCGTACTCGACGGGCCGGGTGGTGCTCAGGGCATCCACGTCGAATGCCGCCCCCCGCTCGATGGAGAATTCGTCCCAGCGCTTCCATTCGGGCCGGAAGGCATCGGTGGTGGCCACTTGCATGAAGGTGGCGAAGGCCTCCTTCAGCCAGATGCCGTTCCACCAGTCCATGGTGACGAGATTGCCGAACCACATGTGCGCCAGCTCGTGCGCGATCACGTCGACGATGCGCAGCAGTTCGGCAGTGGTGGCCTTCTGCGGATCCGCCAGCAGCAGCGTCTCCCGGAAGGTGATGGCGCCCATGTTCTCCATGGCACCGAAGGCGAAGTCGGGCACGGCGATGAGGTCCACCTTGGTGCCCGGGTAGGGAATGCCGTAGTAGTCCACCAGCCAGGCGAGCGCGAAGGCCCCGGCTTCCAGCCCGAAAGCCGTCAGATCGGCCTTGCCGCGCACATGGACGATCCGCAGCGGCACGCCGCCGACATCGACTGGCACGGTCGCCTCGAGATCGCCCACGATGAATGCCATCAGGTAGGTCGACATCTGCATGGTGTCGGCGAACGTGTCGCGGCGGCGGCCGTCGGCCAAGATCTCTGACGACACCACTTCGCCGCAGCTCACCGCCATGAGGTCAGCAGGCACAATCATGGTGACGCCGAAGACGGCCTTGAAGTCGGGCTCGTCGAAGCAGGGAAAGGCCCGGCGAGCGTTGGTGGACTCGAACTGGGTCGTGGCGATGGTGTGCGCCTCGCCGGCCTCGTCGACGAACGTGGACCGGTAGAAGCCCCGGAGCTGGTCGTTCAGCTCGCCCGTGAAGGTGCAGCGGACCCGCAGATCGCCGGGTTCGAGCTGGCGGCCGTCGGCAGGTCGCAGCGTCATCCGCTCGGTCTCTGGATGGAACGTCACCTCGGCACCGACCGCGGTTCCGTGCTGCTGCAGCGTTGCCTCGCTGCACTCCAGGTCGGCAGCATTCAGGATGATGCTGTCGACGGGCGCTTGCACTGTTGCCGAGATCACGACCTCCCCGACGAAGCGGGCCCCGTCGATGTCGGGTTCGATGACGATGTCGTAGCGGGTCGGCAGCACATCGCGTGGCAGCCGGTACGGGTTGGCATCGGGCGAGCCGTCAGTCACAAGCGTCACGGCGCGCACACTACCGATGCCCTGAGATACGCGGCAGGCGGGTGCGTCCAGGTGCTAAGCCCGCGGGCGTGGAGTCGGCAGATTCGCTGGAGGTGCTCGGCATCGGCAACGCCATGGTGGATGTGCTGCTGCGCGCCGATGATGCTGTCGTCGACGGTTTGGGCATCGTCAAGGGGGCGATGACGCTGGTGGACACCCAGCGAGCGACCGAGCTCGCCGCGATGGTGGAACTGCTCGGCGGCGCCGATGAGATGACTCCCGGGGGCTCGGTCGCCAACACCATGCTCGGCATTGCCGCGCTCGGCGGACGGGCCGGCTACATGGGGCGGGTCTGCTCGGACGGGCTCGGCGATCTGTTCATCGCCGACATGGCCGCCCACGGGGTCACCCAGGCCACCGCGAGAGCGCCGCGTGATGACCCGACCGGACGCTGCACGGTGGTGATTACACCCGACGGTGAGCGGACGATGAGCACCCATCTGGGTGCGTCGGCCGGCTTCGCCCCAGCGGACGTGGACTGGGACATGGTGGGCCGTGCCCGCACGGTGCTGCTGGAGGGCTACCTGTGGGATCCCACTGCGGCCCGGGCCGCACTGCGGGAGGTGGCCGAACACTGCGCCGCGCCCGGCAACGACTGCCAGGTGGCACTCAGCCTCTCGGACTCATTCTGCGTGGAACGCCACCGGAGCGAGTTCATCGACATGGTCGACCGGTGCACCAACGTGCTGTTCGCCAACGCCGCCGAGCTCAAGGCGCTGTACCAGACCGACGACCTCGACGAAGCGCTGGCCGCGGTGCAGGGCCAGGTGGACATCGCATCGGTCACGCTCTCGGCTTCGGGCGCGGTGTTCGTGACACCCGACGAGATCGTGGAGATCCCAGTCGAACCAGTTGACGAGGTGGTCGACCGCACCGGAGCCGGTGACCTGTATGCGGCGGGTGTGCTGTACGGCCTCGCCAAGGGTTACGACCTGGAGCGCTGTGGCCGCCTCGGCTCAGTGGCCGCCGCCGAGGTCATCTCCCACGTGGGCACCCGGCCGGCGGTGCCGCTCGACGAGTTGGCCGCCGGGGTGCTCTAGCACCGGCAGTCGTCTCATTCCGGGCCGAACAGCGAAGCCAAGATCTGCTCGGCGACGGCGTCGAGCAGGGCCCGCAGGCGAGGGCGTTGCGTCCGGACATCACCGGGGTGCGGCATGGCCGCTTCGAGGTAGATCTTGGCCTTGGGTTCGGTGCCGCTCGGCCGGATGCAGATGCGCAGGCGGGCCTCATGGTCGTCACCGGGCCCGGCAGTCGTGGTGGGAGCCAGCTCCAGCTCGACCAGGTCAGCCTGCTGAGCGGCGTCACCGTCGAGCCAATCCATGAACTTCACGACGGGACGGCCGGCGATCGTGCGCGGCGGATGTGCCCGCACTCGGGCCATAGCCGCGGCAATAGCCTCGTTGTCGGCACGCACCGACGCTGCAGTCGTGACGTAGAGCCCGACCTCGGCAGCCAGCTCGTCCAGCCGCTCGTGCGGGCCGATGCCACGAGCAGCCAAGGCCCCGGCCAGCAGCGCGAATTCCACCGCGGCCGTGATGCCGTCCTTGTCCAGCACGGCGTCGGTGACCGAGTAGCCCAGCGCCTCCTCGTAGCCGAACATCCAGCGAGCATCGGGCTGGCTGAGCCGGGGCTCCATGATCCACTTGAATCCGGTGAGCGTTCGGTGGTGAGCCACGCCACGAGCCGCACACAGCGCCTCGACCATCCGTCCTGACACCACCGACGATGCCGAGATGAGCGGTCGGGCGGCCAGCCGGTCACGCTGCAGCCCGATCAGCCAGTCGCACAGCAACACGCCCAGTTCGTCCCCGCTCAGGCGATTCCACGAGCCGGCCTCATCGCGCACTGCGACCGCCAGCCGATCCGCATCGGGATCATTGGCGAGAACGAGATCGACATCCCGCTGCTCGGCGAGCGCCATGGCGTCGTCGAGCGTGCCGGGCTCCTCTGGGTTCGGGAACGGCAATCCCGGGAACGACCCGTCGGGATGCCGCTGGTGCTCCACGTAGATCGGGGGCGGCAGGCCCGCCGTCGCAAACGCATGGCTCAGGGTCTGCGAACCCACGCCGCACAGAGCCGTGTAGACGATCGGCGGCACGCTCCGGGCGTCGGGCGGTCGGCTGTCCGGGTCGAAGGCAGGCGGGCGGACAGCGGCGCCGACGTATTCGGCGATCACCGACCGCACGTCGAGGCTCTCGACCTCATGGCGGGCTGCCAGGTCTGTGTCGTCGGGAAGCGACGACAGATCCATGCGAGCTTCGATGCGCCGGTCGAGCGGCGGCCGGATCTGCGTGCCGTCGGACCAGTACACCTTCAGGCCGTTGTCGTCGCGAGGGTTGTGACTGGCGGTGACCATGAGTCCCGCCCCTGCGGAACGGGCGAGCAGCTGCCGTGCCAGCAGGGGCGTCGGCGCCGCGCCGTCGATGATGGCGGTCGGGATGCCCATGCCGGCGAGCAGCCGAGCGGCATCGAAGGCCATCTCCGCGGCGCCCGGGCGCGCATCGAAGCCCACCACCGCGCCGCGGTCGCCCAGCCCGCTGGCGATGAGCTCGGCCCCGACCGCCCGAGCGGCCACCCGAGTCATGACACGGTTCATGCGAGCCGGCCCCGGGCCCCACGCCGCCCTCATCCCGGCGGTGCCGAACCGGATGACGCTGCCGAAGTGGGCCTGGATCCATTCGGGACGGTGACGCTCGGCTTGGATCGATTGGCGCATCGCAGCGTCGGGTTCGGCCGCCAGCCAGTCGTCTGCGAGCGTTTCGGGGGTTGTCATGTGCGCACGCCTCAGCTCACCGTTGCCGGTGCTCGCAACAGGCTCGCCAGTATGTTCGGCTGCGCATGCTGTTCCCGACGTTCGTCTTCGGAGCATTCTTCGTCGTCGTCTTCGTCGTCAACTGGCTGACACGGCCGCATCCGGCCCTGTGGAAGCCGCTCATGCTCGCGGCCAGCATCGTGTTCTACGGCTGGTGGAGCTGGCGCTTTGTTTTCCTGCTGCTGACCACCATTGTCATCAACTGGGTGGCCGGACACTTCGCGGTCACCAGTGCCGCGGAGGCGAGACGCTGGTGGGTCGGGCTCGGCGTCGCCGCCAACCTCGTGATCCTCGGCGTCTTCAAGTACTGGGACTTCTTCGCGGTCGAGCTGTCCAACCTGCTCGAGGGCTTTGGCATCACCGGTGCCTTGCCAGTGCTCGAGTACACGCTGCCGGTCGGCATCTCCTTCTACACGTTCCAGGCCATGAGCTACATCATCGACATCGGCCGGGGGCACGTCCAGGAGATGGCACCGCTGGACTTCGCGGTGTACCTGTCGTTTTTCCCGCAGTTGGTGGCCGGTCCCATCGTGCGGGCATCGGAGATGGCGCCGCAGCTCGCAGCCCGGCCCGACCCACGGTATGTGCCCGCTGCGGAGGCGTTCGGGTTGATCCTGAACGGTCTGTTCAAGAAGGTGGTGATCTCCAGCTTCCTGGCGAGCGAGATTGTCGATGGCGTGTTCGCCGATCCGAGCGCCCACAGCGGCCCCGAAGTGGTGCTGGCGGTGTATGCCTACGCGGTCCAGATCTATGCGGACTTCTCCGGCTACACCGACATCGCCATCGGCGTCGCGCTGCTGCTCGGCTTCCGCTTCCCGCAGAACTTCGACAATCCGTACCGGGCGCTGACCTTGCAGGACTTCTGGCGGCGCTGGCACATGACCCTGTCCCGCTGGCTGCGCGACTACCTGTATGTGCCGTTGGGCGGCAACAGGAAGGGCCGCGCCAACACCTACCGCAACCTCATGATTGTCATGCTGCTCGGCGGCCTGTGGCACGGCAGCACCTGGAACTTCGTCATCTGGGGCGGGATTCACGGCGTCGTTCTGGCCGTGGAGCGACTGGTGCGTGAGCAGCGGGAGCGCAGCGGTGCGCCGCCCATCTTGCCGGGCGGCCTCGGCGAGATGGCGCGCTGGCTGGTCACGTTCCACGTGGTGTGCCTGGCGTGGGTGTTCTTCCGGTCCGAGTCGCTGACCGCAGCGATGGAGATGCTCGGTGCGGTGGCCAGCTTCGACAACTACGCCGGCACTGCGACGCCGCTGGTGATCGCCGTCACGTTCGGTGCTCTCGCATTCCAGTTCATGCCCACCGACTGGTTCGAGTGGCTTCGGGACGGCTTCGCCGGCCTCGGCTGGGCGGCCCAGGGCGCCGTGGTGGGCGTCTCGCTGGTGGCAATCGACGTTCTCGGTCCGACGGGTGTCGCCCCGTTCATCTACTTCCAGTTCTGAGCAATGCAGGCATCGCACGCTCCGCCAGATTCCCCGGCTGCCACCGTCGGGACACCGCCGCGCCTGGATGCCACCGACCGCCACAGCGGCATGCCGGCGGGCAAGGTCTTGCTGGCGGGCGCGCTGGCGCTGGCGCTGGCCATCGTGCTCAACTCGCAGCAGCTGCTGCGTGAAGCCCAGCAGAAGCCGTTCGGCTGGGAACGGGACGTCGCTGTCGCGGTGTGGGAACCGGTCGAGGGCGTAGCCAGCTCTGCGGGCGCACACCTGCCACGTCTGTGGGCAGACGAGGCATTCGGTCGCGACGTAGTCGATCCCGGCGCACTCGCCGATCTCGGCGCAATCGAATACGTCACCTTCGACGAAGCGGTCGACTTGGCTGACGGCTCTGTGGCTGCCGAACCAGGGCGCGCCGGTGTCGTCGTTGCGTCCCCGGCGGCGGGGTCGGAGGCAGCGGACCAAGCCACCTCTGGGGACGCTCCGTCGGGCACGGGGACGGCGGCAACCGGATCGAGCGGCACCGCCGCCGAAGGCGAGGACCAGCAGCAGGCTTCAGGCGATGCCGGCGACGTGGCAACCAGCGCGCCGGTCACGACCACGGCGTGGTTCCCGACACCAGCCGAACCGCTGCGGCTGCAGATCATGGGCGACTCCATGGTGCAGTTCTTCGGCCACGTCATGGTGGGCCTGGCCGATGACACCGGCGTCATCGAGGCCTCCAGCGAGCATCAGCTCTCCAGCGGCTTGAGCCGACCCGACTTCTACGACTGGCCGACCCGCATTGTCGAGGTCATGGCGGCCGAAGACCCCGATGCGGTCGTGCTGATGTTCGGCGGCAACGACGCGCAGGCCATCGTGGTGGACGGCCAGATCGCACGCCGCTTCTCCGATGCGTGGCTGGCGGAGTATTCGGCACGGGTCGGGCATGTCATGGACTTGGTGACCACCGACCCGGACCGGGTCCTGATCTGGGTCGGTCAGCCGATCATGGAAGACCCGGAATACGACTCGCGGATGCAGCGGGTCAACGAGATCTTCGATGCCGAAGCCGCCAAGCGGGACCGTGTGCACTACGTGGACACGCGCGACCTATTCCGGGGCCCGAATGGCGGCTTCAGCCGCTATGTGGCCGATGCCGACGGGCAGCTCAGCGATGTGCGGCTCACTGACGGCGTCCATCTCAGCACCCTCGGCGGACGCTGGCTGTCGCAGGTGCTGCTGGACGAGCTCGGCCTCTTCGTCGACTTGTCCTCGGGCGCGCCTTCGTGACGCGACGGCGGCTGCGGGTGCGACCGGCAGCCGCCGTGGCGGATCGCACTAGCGGCACAGCGGTTTGAACTCGAGTCCGCTGTCTGAGAGCCGTTCGAGGGCCATGTCGAGTCCCCGCACCGTCGCCGAGCGAGGACCGCCGCCGTCGTGCAGCAGGAGGACCGCACCGGGAGACGACCTGGCGACGAGGCCGTCGGCGATTGTCTTGGCCGGCGGCTGTTCCCAATCGCGCGGGGAGTAGGTCCAGCCGACCAGTCTCAGGCCCAGCTCGTTGGACCATTCCTCGGTGAACCGGCCGAGGTCGTAGTAGGGCGGCCTGAGACACGGGGTGGCGAGCGGTCCCAAGATCTCCTGGGTGCGCTCGACGGAACGGTCGAATGCCGCCCGGGAGACTCGGGCAAGGGAATGGTGGTCCCAGGAGTGGTTGGCAAGGGTGTGACCCTCGTGTGCGATGCGCTGCACGATCAGCGGGTAGCGCTCGACGAAGTAGCCCACAACGAAGAAGGTCGCCTTGGCCCCGTGGCGCGCCAGCACGTCGAGGATCTGCGGCGTGTAGGTGGGATGAGGCCCGTCGTCGAACGTGAGGTACACCACCGAACCCTCGTCCGGCAGCGCCGGCGGCGAGATGTGCGTGCCCGACCAGAAGCCGGCGGGGTCACGCGTCGCGATCCTGTCACTGAGTTCGGCAGCGAACACGTCGATGGAGAGCCGGTAGTCCGCCGGTTCGATGCGCGATGAGACGACCGTGATGCTCCATGGGCCGTCTGCGGGGATGCGACTCGCAAACCGCTGCGTCCGTTCGGCGATGGGCACGAGCACCATGTCGTCGTCGAGACGCGCCTCCAGCCAGACGCCGGATGGCGCGTCGAGCGTGGCCACCACGACCTCACCTTCGGACGCCTGAACGATGTAGGGGTGCCGTTCGCGCAGCCCGATGCGATCCGATATGGCAGTGCCGAGGCCATCAGGTGCGATCGCCGCCGCGGTCGCCGGCCTGGTGATGTGGAGCGCCGGCACCGTGTCGATCGGCTCGACGCGAGTGACAGTGACGTCCCATCCGGCTGCTTCTGCGCCATCGGGGCTGACGGACAGGGTGGAGCGTCTCGTGATCAGCGACTCCGGCTCGCCAGGCGAGCGATCGAAGAGCGACACCTCGATCGCACCGTCGCGGACGTCGATGGTGTCGATGATGATGCGGCTGCCCAGCTCCACCGGCGGCTGCACCTCGAATGCCTCGCCGGTGTCGATCACCGGCACGAGCAGGTGCGGCTGTGGCGAACCGGCCGACCGTGCCGCGACATGGAGGACTGCGTCGTCGTCGCCGTCACCGTCCAGGTCGCCTTGCGCCGCCTCGGGGTGCAGCGCGAACGCCCCCTCGGGGTAGGTGTAACGGAAGATCGTTTCCAGGCCCGCTGGCAACCAGTCCAGGTCAGTCACCTCAGCGACAACGAGGTTCGATCCGCGATCTTCCTCGTCAGCGCCCTGGCCTTCGATGTCGGTGCCCTGTGGGTCAGACTGCTCGTGCCCAGCCGGCGGCTCAGACGTGGCCGATTGCTGGGCATCGGCGGCGTGCTCCGGTGCGCCTGCCGGCTCGGACGATGTCGATCGCGTTGAGTCGTCATCCCCGGACGGCTGGC
Organism: Acidimicrobiales bacterium; assembly: GCA_965116715.1. Lineage (GTDB taxonomy): Bacteria > Actinomycetota > Acidimicrobiia > Acidimicrobiales > Poriferisodalaceae > Poriferisodalis. The sequence goes on along the minus strand of OZ220724.1, from coordinate 1,390,912 downwards.
TCGCCGACGGCTCGGTTGCAGGCGGGGTCCCGGCCGCCGTCGTAGTCGAAGAGACGTCGCCCGAGGCGTCAGGCTGCTCGGCGACGTCAGGCTCGGTGGCCTCGTCGGTTCCTCGGACGTGGCAGGCACCGCTGAGCATCGCTGTCAGGACCAGCGCATTGACCAATGATCGTGTGCCGAGCGTGCGCACCCCCCGATGATGGCCGGTCCACTGGGGTTCGCAGTGGCAGCCGATCCGATGCGCCACGAGATGAGCCATCGCGCCGGCCGCAGTGGCCGGCAGTGCTGGCGCGCTAGCCGCGGCCGCAGTTGGGGCGCTTGCCGTGATTGGCTTTGCTGCGGCGCGCCCGGAGCTTTCGCTTGTTGGTGCGCTTCGACATAGGCGTCTCAGGCTATCGAGCCCGTGCGGGCATCAGCCGACTGCGCCGACCTCGTGGAGCTTCTCAATGTCGTCCGCGTCAAAACCCCAGTCGGCCAGCACTTCGTCGGTGTTCTCGCCCGGCGAGGCCGGCGGCCGCGCAACGGCGCCCGGGGTGCGGCTGAACCGTGGTGCCGGCGCCGGCTGCATCACGCCTTCGACCTCCACGAAGCTGCCGCGGGCCACGTTGTGCGGGTGGTGGGGAGCCTCCGACAGGTCCAGCACCGGCGCATAGCAGACGTCGGAGCCGGCCATGATCTCGTCCCACTCGTCGCGGGTCTTGGTCTTGATGACCTCGGCCAGGCGTGCTCGTTTGTCGGCCCAGGCGTCGCGGTCGTTGCGATCCACCGTCGGCGCGTCGGCGAGCCCGGTTTTTTCGAGCAGCTCGTCGTGGAATTTGCCCTCGATGGACCCCACCGACACGAACTTGCCGTCAGAGGTCTCGTACACGCCGTAGTAGTAGGCGCCGCCGTCGAGGAAGTTGGACTCCCGCTCGTCAGCCCAGCCGCCCGAGCCGTAGATGCCGTAGATGGCAGCCATCAGCGATGCCGCGCCTTCGGTCATGGCGGCGTCCACGACCTGGCCCTGGCCGGAGTCGCGAGCCTCGAGCAGCGCAGCACACACGCCGAACGCCAGGTACATGCCGCCGCCGCCGAAGTCGCCGACCAGGTTGAGCGGCGGGCTCGGTGCTTCGGCTGGTCCGATGGCATGCAGTGCACCGGTCAGGGCGATGTAGTTGATGTCGTGGCCGGCGGCGTGCGCCATCGGCCCTTCCTGGCCCCACCCGGTCATGCGGCCGTAGACCAGCTGGGGATTGCGAGCGAAGCACTCGTCGGGTCCGAGGCCCAGTCGCTCGGTGACGCCGGGACGGAACCCTTCGATCAGTGCGTCGGCCTGTTCCACCAGCTTGAGGACGGTCTCGACGCCGTCGGGCGACTTGAGATCGACTGCGACCGAGCGCCGGCCCCGGTTGAGCACGTTGAACCTGCGGCCCCGGTCGATGCCGAGGTCTTCGGGTGTCATGCGATCGATGCGGATCACATCCGCGCCCAGATCAGCGAGCAGCATGGCGCAGAACGGCCCTGGGCCGATGCCGGCCAGCTCGATCACCTTGAGTCCCTGCAGCGGTCCCATGGGTTCCTCCCCGTCAATGGATGCCTCGGGCGCTCACCCGAACGGGCGAAGTCTTGCACGCAGCGCTCTGCACCGCCCGGGTCTCTCACTAGCCTCGCCCGGCGATGGAGCGCTTTGGGTTCGTGGGCCTGCCCAACGCGGGGAAGTCGTCGCTGTTCAATTCCCTCGCCGGCGGCGGGGCGCTGGCGGCGCCGTATGCCTTTGCCACCACCGATCCGAATGTCGGCGTGGCGCGGGTGCCCGACGCCCGGCTCGCTGCGCTCGCCGAGATGAGCGCCAGCAAGAAGGTCGTGCCCACCACCACGGAGTTCATCGATATCGGCGGCCTGGTGGAGGGCGCCAGCAAGGGCGAGGGACTGGGCAACCGCTTCCTGGCCGGCATCCGCGAGGTGGATGCGATCGTCTTCGTGCTGCGGGCCTTCTCCGACGCCGATGTGCCCGGTCCGGCGGACCCGCTTGAGCACCTTCGCATCGTCGAGACCGAGCTGACGCTGGCCGATCTGGAGTCGGTGGAATCGCGGATCGACCGCCGGCGCAAGGCATCCCGAAGCCAGCCGTCAGACACGGCGCTGGCCGATGAGGTTGCAGCGCTCGACGCGGCGCTCGAACACCTGGCGGCCGGCACGCCGCTGTACCGGGCATGGCCGCTCTGCGCAGCATCTGATGGGTCCGGCGAGCACCCGCATCGGGCAGCGCTGCGGAGCCATTTCTTGCTGACCGACAAGCCGGTGATGGCGGTGCTGAACCTCGGCGAAGACCAGCTCGATGCAGCGGCCGCTCTGGCAGCGCCCATCGAAGCCGAGCTGCCAGGTGCGACGGTGTTGCCGCTGTGCGTGCAGCTCGAAGCCGAGGCTGCGCAGCTCGATGCGGCGGGGCGCGCTGAGCTTCTGGAGGGACTCGGTTTGGGGGAGGGCGCGTTGGAGCGGTTCGTGGCGGCTGCGCACGGCCTGCTGGGCCTGCGCACCTTTCTGACCACCGGCGAGAAGGAGTCCCGGGCCTGGACCTTCCGGGCCGGCTGGCGAGCGCCTCAGTGCGCCGGGCGCATCCACACCGATTTCGAGCGCGGCTTCATCCGCGCGGAGGTGATCGACTGGGCTGACCTGCTGGATTTAGGCTCGTGGTCTGCCGCGCGGGACGCCGGCCGCCTGCGAGTCGAGGGGAAGGACTATCCGATGCGCGATGGCGACGTCGTGGAGTTCCGCTTCAACGTGTAGCCATGCCATGGTTGGCCAGTGGCGACAGGGTGGTGGCAAGCCTCGAAGTCGCTCGCACCCGTTCGCAGCGCCGGCGGGGACTGCTGGGACGGGACGAACTGACCGGAGCGCTGCTGATCGAGCGGTGCCGGTGGGTGCATACCGTCGGGATGAGCTTCGACATCGACGTGGCGTACCTGGACGCATATCGGTGCGTGATCGATGTGGTCACCATGCCGCCGGGACGGCTTGGCCGGCCTCGCCTCGCTGCCAGGTCGGTCGTCGAAGCCCAGGCGGGCGCATTCGAGCGTTGGGGGATAGCTGCCGGCGACACGCTGGAGATCCGTCTCGAGGCATGACCGCACCGACTCTGCGTGGTTGCCTACAGGTATGACCCAGCCGCCTGCCGCGTCGCGCCAGCCCGGGCTGTGGCTGGTCGCGACGCCCATCGGCAACCTGGCCGACATCGCTCCCCGGGCAGTCGAGGTGCTGCGGGAGGTCTCGTTCGTGGCCTGCGAGGACACCCGCCGCACGGGCCTGCTGCTGCAGCGGCTGGGTATCGGGGGGCGCCGGTTGGTCGCCCTGCACGAGCACAACGAGGCCGCTGCGACGCCGGACATCGTCGATCGGCTTGCGGCGGGGGAGACCGCCGCGTACGTCACCGATGCGGGCATGCCGGCCATCTCCGATCCGGGTCAGCGTCTGGTGGCGGCCGTGGTGGCAGCCGGTCTGGAGGTCAGCGTGGTGCCGGGACCTTCCGCACCGGTTGCCGCACTCGCCCTGTCAGGCCTGCCGACCGACCGCTGGGTGATGGAGGGCTTTCTGCCCCGCGGCGGGAACGCTCGCACGTCCCGCCTTGCCGAGATCGGGGTCGAACAGCGCACGGTGGTGCTGTTGGAATCGCCGAAGCGCCTCGGTGCAACGCTGGCTGATCTGGCTGGGGCTTGCGGCACCGACCGGCCTGCGGCGGTGGCGCGGGAGCTCACCAAGCTGCACGAGGAGGTAGTGCGCGGCACTCTTGCCGAGCTGGCCGCCGCCTATGCCGAGCCGCCCAAGGGCGAGATAGTGGTGGTGCTGGGGCCAGCGTCGCCCGCCGCTCCCACCGACAGCCAGATCAGCGCCGAAGTGCAGGCCGAGATGGACAGCGGCGCCAGCACACGGGACGCGGCCGTCGCGGTGGCGCAGCGACTCGGCGTGAGCCGCAACCGCGTGTACCCGCTGGCCACCGAACTGGCCAGCGAAGGCAGCTCAGCAGCTCGGCCGGCTGCTACAGCGGCCGAGACTGCCGCGGAAACTCCGCGGGCTCAGTAGCTGCCCGTCACTACCCTGCTGGCGTGGCCTCCTACTACGTCACGACGCCGATCTACTACGTGAACGACGCGCCCCACATCGGGCACGCGTACACCACCATCACCGCCGACGCGATCGCCCGCTGGAAGCGGCTGTGCGGCGACGACGTGATGTTCCTGACCGGCACCGACGAGCACGGTCTCAAGGTGCAGCGGGCGGCCGAGCAGAACGGCTGCACCCCCATCGAGTGGGCCGACCGCACCGTCGTGCGCTTCCAGGAGGCGTGGCAGCAGCTCGACATCGCCAACGACGACTTCATCCGCACCAGCGAGCCGCGCCATCACCACTCGGTGCAGCAGCTCTTGCAGGCCTGCTACGACAACGGCGACATCACGCTGCAGACCTACGAGGGTCTCTATTGCGTGAGCTGCGAGGCCTACTTCACCGAGGACGACCTCGACGACGGCAACTGCCGCATCCACGGCCGCCCTGTCGAGCACGTCACCGAGGAGAACTACTTCTTCTCGCTCAGCCGCTATGAGCAGCCCCTGCTGGACTGGTACGAGGCTCATCCCGACTTCGTCGTGCCGGCGACCAAGCGGAACGAGGCACTGGGGTTCATCCGCAGCGGTCTGCAGGACTTCTCGATCAGCCGAACGTCGCTGGACTGGGGCATACCCATTCCTTGGGACGCTCAACATGTCACCTACGTCTGGTTCGATGCGCTCACCAACTACATCACCGCTGCGGGCTACGCCAGCGACGAGGCCCGGTTCGCCCATCGCTGGCCCGGTGTGCACCTCATCGGCAAGGACATCCTGCGGTTCCACTGCGTGTACTGGCCGGCGATGCTGATGAGCGGCGGCTTGCTGCCGCCACGCCGGGTACACGTGCACGGCTTCCTGCTGGTGGGCGGCGAGAAGATGTCCAAGACGGCGCTCAACCAGATCGCACCGGGCGATCTGGTGGACGACTTCGGCAGCGACGGCGTGCGGCACCACTTCCTGCACGATCAGGCCTTCGGCCCCGACGGCGATTTCTCCTATGAGGGCATGGTGGCCCGCTACAACGCCGACCTGGCCAACAACCTGGGCAACCTCATGAGCCGGGTCGCCACCGTGGTGAGCCGCAAGTGCGGCGGCGTCGGGCCGGCCCCGCGCCCCGACAGCCCGCTGGCGGAGGCGGTGGCGAGTTGTGTCGCCGAGACCGCCGATGCCTGGGAGCGCCTAGCGCCCTCGGAAGCACTCGACGCCACCTGGCGGATCATCCGAGAGACGAATGCCCTGCTCGAATCGACCGAGCCGTGGAAAGCAGAGCCGGGCCCCGACGTGGACGCCGTGCTGGGCGACGCGCTCGAAGCGCTGCGCATCGTGGCGATTTTGGCGTCGGTGGCGACGCCGCGGGGCTGCGAGGAGGTGTGGCGGCGCATCGGCATGGACGGCTCGATCGCCGACCAGCGCCTGCCCGATGCCGCTGCGTGGGGCGGTTACCCGGGTGGCCTGCCGGTGTCGACCGGCGAGCCGCTGTACCCCCGCCTGAAGTGAGGCAGCCGCCGATGAGCTGCGCGATGAGCCCGGCGCGATGAGCCCAGCGCCCCACGCCGAGGTCTGGGTGGACAGTCACTGCCACCTGTGGGACAACGGCGCTGAGCTGGTGGCTGAGGCTCACCACGACGGCGTGGCGTGGATCGTCGACATCGGCACCGACGTCGACACGAGCGTCGCTGCGCTGGAACGGGCGCGCACGCTCGACGGCGTGGCGGCGACGATCGGGCTGCACCCCCACGACGCCGACGAAGGCCCGGCGGCGCTCCATGTGCTCGAAGGGCTCATTTCCGCAGCGCTGGGCGCCGATGGTGGTGCGGGCGGCGACACCCGGCTGGTGGCCGTGGGCGAGTGCGGGCTGGACTACTACTACGAGCACTCGGATCGGGCCAGCCAGCGCGAGGCGTTCGCCGCCCAGATCGCCATGGCGCACCGCTACGGGTTGGCGCTGGTGATCCACAGCCGGGATGCCTGGGAGGACACCTTCGACGTGCTCGACGCCGAGGGTGTGCCCGAGCGCACGGTGTTCCATTGCTTCACCGGCGGGCCCACCGAGGCTCGTGCAGCACTTGAACGAGGCGCGACGGTGTCGTTCAGCGGCATCGTGTCGTTCGGCAACGCATCGGAGATCCGCGACGCGGCAGCGCTCGTTCCCGCCGACCGCTATCTCATCGAGACTGACGCGCCGTACCTCGCACCGGTGCCCAAGCGGGGGAAACAGAACCGGCCGAGCTGGGTGCGCTTCGTGGGCGAGGCCGTCGCCGCCGCCCGCGGCGTGTCCACCGCTCAGGTCGCAGCCGAGACCACGGCGAATGCTCGGCGGATCTTCGGGCTGGACGATCCTGCTGCCCTATGACAGACCGGTTGCTGACCCTGCCTGCCGTCACAGCGCTGCTGGAGCGGGCCGGTGCAGCGCCACGCCGCAGCCTCGGCCAGAACTTCGTGACCGATCCCAACACCGTGCGGCGGATCGCACGCCTCGCAGGTGTCGGCCCGGGCGACCGGGTGGTGGAGATCGGCGCCGGCCTGGGCTCGCTGACGCTGGCCTTGGCCGAGACCGGGGCCGAGGTGGTGGCAGTGGAAACCGACGGTCGCCTCGTGCCGCTCCTGCGCGAGGTGGTGAGTTCGTTCTCGATGAGCTGCGAGCCGGATTCAGCGGCGCCCGGTAGGGCGAGGCCGGGTCCCGTCCAGGTCGTGCACGCCGATGCGCGGCGTATGGACTGGAGCGCGCTCCTGCCGGGCAGCGGGTGGCAGGTCGTTGCGAACCTGCCATACAACATCGCGACCTCACTGGTGCTGACCGTGCTCGACGAGGTACCGGCCGTCAACCGGCTGCTGGTGATGTGCCAGCGGGAAGCCGCGGAGCGATTGGCGGCGGCGCCTGGCAGCGGTGTCTACGGTGCAGTCTCCGTTCGGGTCGCAGTCCACGCCGATGCCGAGGTGGCCGGAGCGGTGCCCGCCACGGTCTTCTATCCCCGGCCTGAAGTGGAATCCGCGCTGGTGCGCATCACACGCCGTGCCCCGTGCATGGCGACCGATCTGCGCGCCGAGGTCAATCGGCTGGTGACCGCCGCATTCGCGCACCGCCGCCAGATGCTGCGACGGACATTGCGGGATGCCCTCGATGACGCTGATGGGATGCTGAGCAGAGCCAGCATCGAGGGGACCGACCGCCCCGAGCGTCTCGGGCTCGCCGAATGGGTGCGCCTTGCCGAGATCTCGCTGGCGACCCCCCGAGAGAGCTGAGTCGGCGGTGGCGACCGACACCCAGGTGGCCCGGCTGCTGGCCCCGGCGAAGCTGACGCTGTCACTGCGGATCACCGGCATACGGCCGGACGGCTACCACCTCATCGATGCCGAGATGGTGACGCTGGACCTCTGTGACGAGATCATCGTGCGCCACAGCTCGGCGTCGTCGGTGGAGATCGCGTCGGCACCCGCCATGCGCGACGGCACGGGTGCCGTACCCGACTGGGACATTCCCACTGATGGTTCGAACCTGGTGATCCGGGCGCTGGAGCTTGCCGGCCGGACTGCCCACGTCGAGGTCCGCAAGCGCATCCCGCCCGGTGCCGGCCTCGGCGGCGGGTCTGCCGATGCAGCCGCCGTGCTCCGCTGGGCGAACCGGATGTCTGCCGAGCAGGCTGCCCGCACTGGCAGCGCCGGCTCAGGGCCCCGCTCGCCGTCGCCCGCCAACGTCACGCCGCAGCAGGCAGCGGTGCTGGGCGCAGATGTGCCGTTCTGCCTCGTTGGCGGCCGTGCCCGTGTGAGGGGCGTCGGCGAGATCGTCGAGCCGCTCAGATTCCGGCACCAGTCCTTCGTGCTGTGGACGCCGCCGGTCCAGGCCGAGACAGCGACCGTCTACCGCACGTGGGATGAGCTGGGCGGCCCGAGCGGCGATACCAACGACCTTGAGCCCGCCGCGCTCGCCGCCTATCCAGAGCTTGCCGAGTGGCGCGATGAGATCGCTGCCCGCACCGGGCGAGTGCCGCAACTGGCTGGCAGCGGCGCCACCTGGTTCATTCCCGCGCCCCTCGGCACCGGTGCAGAGCTGCCGGGCATCCGTGACGCCAGTGCGAGCGGGACACAGGCCGTCGGCCGGCTCTAGCTGGCTGAAGTCGGCCCGACAGTGGCAGGGTCAGCGGTTGCGACGTTGGTAACGCGTGCGCCGCAGCATCTTGCGGTGCTTCTTCTTGCGCATCCGCTTGCGGCGCTTTTTGACCAGCGATCCCATGGAGAGCCGAACGCTACCGCCTCGGAGGGGTCCTGCGACGAGTCAAATCCATGACGATGGCGCCGAAGCCGGTCGCTACCCTCGAACTGCAGACAACCGCCTGCGGCGACAGGCGCTATCGGGGATCGTTCAATTGGTAGGACATCGGGTTTTGGTCCCGGCAATGGAGGTTCGAGTCCTCCTCCCCGAACCCCACGTCTCATACGGCGAGCCAGCGCGATGCCGCCAGACCCGATGGCGCCAGTCCCCATGACGCCACGGTGCGCGGCCATCGTGCTCGCAGCCGGAGCCGGCACACGCATGGGCTCGGACCTGCCGAAGCCGCTGCACCCGGTCGGGGGACGGGCCATGGTGCTGCGAGTGCTCGACTCCCTCGCGGGCGCCGATGCAAACCCGGTCGTGGTCGTGGTGGGCCACCGCGCGGGCGATGTCCGCGACGAGGTGCACGCCGGGGCACCCCAGCCGAGACGACTGACCTTCGCCGATCAGCCGGACCAGCTCGGCACCGGCGACGCCGCCCGGGTCGGGCTCGACGCGCTCGGCGAAGCGGCGGGGGCGAGCGATGTGCTCGTGCTGGCAGGCGACACGCCGCTGCTGCGGTCCGAGACCCTCATTGAGCTTGTTGCGGTCCGGCGCCGTGACGGCGCGGCGGCCAGCCTGCTGACGGCTCGCCTCGACGATCCGACCGGCTATGGGCGTGTCGTGCGCAGCGATGACCGCATCTCCATCGTCGAGCAGAGCGATGCCTCGCAGGCAGAAGCGCAGATCAACGAGATCAACGCAGGCGTGTATTGCTTCGACCTCGCTCAGCTTCGTCACGTGCTGCCGCAGATTCGCCGTGCCAATGCAGCCGGGGAGTACTACCTCACCGACGCCATCGGTCTGCTGGGTCGCAGCGGCCAGGGCATCTCTGCGGTGACTCTGAACGATCCCGCCGAAGCCACGGGCGTGAACGACCCGCACCAACTTGCTGCTTGCGAAGCCGCGCTGGCTGCGCGTACGGGCTGCTGAGCATTCGCTGCGCACCGATAGGGCTGAATCTCCGGGGTTCCAGAGGCGCAGCCGTGGCCCGAGCGGCCCGTGAGCGCAGCGAACAAGAGCGGGAAACAGGGGGTGCGGTCGGGTAGCCTCAAAACTGTCGCCGGACTGCTGAACATGCCGTCACAACCCATTGCCGAGCGTTCCGCCCAGCCTTCAGGTGCTGCTGCTACGAGCGCGTCCGCGTCGAGCACGGCGCCCAGGGGACTGCTGCGAAAGGAATACGCAATGGAGCTGGTCACCAAGAAGCGCCTGCACCTGTTCAGCGGACGGGCGAATCCTGAGCTGGCCACCGAGATTGCAGATCAGCTGGGCGTGGAGCTCGGCGACCCCGGGCTCATCGACTTCGCCAACGGCGAGATCAAATGCAAGTTCGCCGAGTCGATCCGCGGCGGCGACGTGTTCATCATCCAGAGCCATGCCGCCGGCGACACCATGAGCACCAACGACGCGATCATGGAGCAGCTCATCATGGTCGATGCCGCCCGGCGCGCTTCGGCCAAGCGCATCACGGCGGTGGCACCCCTGTACGGGTACGCCCGCCAGGATCGAAAGGCGGCCGGCCGCGAGCCGATCACGGCACGCCTGCTGGCCGACTTGTTCACTGTGGCCGGGGCTGAGCGTCTCGTGTCGATCGACCTGCACAGCGGCCAGATCCAAGGCTTCTTCGACGGTCCCGTCGATCATCTGACCGCTGCGCCCGTGCTCATCGACTACCTGTCCGGCGTCATGGGCCCCGACTCGGTGATCGTGTCGCCCGACACCGGTCGCGTGAAGGTGGCCGAGCGCTACGCGACCCGGCTCGGCTGCGATGTCGCGTCGATCTACAAGCGGCGTACAACCGATGCCGCCAACGAATCGGAAGCTCTCGGCATCATGGGCGAGGTGGCGGGCCGCACCTGCGTGATCATCGACGACATGATCGACACGGCCGGCACCATCTGCTCGGCCACCGAAACGCTGGTGGCCAGCGGTGCCGCCGACGTGATGTGTGCGAGCACGCACGGGTTGTTCTCCGAGCCGGCCGTGGACCGCTTGAAGAACTCCTCGCTGAGCCAAGTCATCGTGACGAACACGGTGCCGATCCCCAGCTCCAAGCAGTTCGACAAGCTGGTGGTGCTCAGCGTCGCGGGCGTGTTCGCTGACGCCCTCGAGTCGGTGTTCGAGGACGCGTCAGTGTCGGAGATCTTCGACGGCCAGAACCTGTTCTGAGACCCGTAGGCTTGCCTGCCGCTCGCGCAGCAGGCATCCGACCGGTGAGGGATTCGCGATGGAACAGCTGAAGCTCATTGCCGAGACCCGTCATGCAGCCGGCTCGGGACCTTCACGGCGTCTGCGCGCCGAGGGCAAGATCCCAGCAGTGATGTACGGCCACGGCAGCGAGCCCGTGTCGATCACGCTGGATCGCCTGCGGTTCAGGGCTGCGCTGAACGCCGCCGGTCCCAACGCGATCATCACCCTCGAGGTTGACGGCACGAACCATCTGACCATCGTCAAGGACATGCAGCGCGACTCGATCGCCAACCGTGTCACCCATGTCGACTTCCTGCTCATCTCGCTCGACGAGCGCCTCGTGGTGGACGTGCCGATCCGATTGGTCGGCGAAGCGGCCCAAGCCGGCCGCGAGGGTGCGGTGGTGCAGCAGCAGCTGATGTCGCTGCACGTCGAGTCGCCCGCTGGAGTGATCCCCCCTGCCTTCGACGTCGACGTGGAGTCGCTCTCGCTGGAGAACCCGATCCGTGTCAGCGATCTCACCCTGCCCGAGGGCATGGAGAGCCTGCTCGAGGCCGACACGCTGGTGGCGATCGCCCAGCGGACGCGGGCTGCTGTCGCAGCCGAGCAGATCGACGACGAGGGCGACACCGTCGAGGCCGAAGAGGGCGACGACGTCGACACCGACGACGAGGACTGATCGTCCAAGTGTCCGTGTTCCGCCGGGCGGCCGCGCGGCGGGGAACAGCCGCAGACTGGCTGGTGGTGGGTCTCGGTAACCCTCCCGAGCGCTACGCCCGAACCCGTCACAATGTCGGTGTCGAGGCCACCGAGCGCTGGGCAACGGTGCTCGGGTGCGAGTTGGCCGCCCAGCGGCGAGAGCACGCTCGCGTCGGGGAGGCGACGGTCGGTGAGCTCCGCGTCACGCTTGCGTGCCCCACCACCTTCATGAACGAGAGCGGTCGCAGCGTCGGCGTGCTGGTCAAGCGCCATGGCATCACCGACCCGTCACGGCTGGTCGTGGTCCACGACGAGCTCGACCTTCAGCCCGGCCAAGTGCGGCTCAAGGCTGGCGGGGGGACCGCCGGTCACAACGGCTTGGCGTCGATCGCCCACCAGCTCGGCACGGGGGACTTCGCACGGCTGCGCATCGGCATCGGCAAGCCCCCCCGGCCCGAAGCCGGCAAGAAATGGGTGCTGCAGCAGCCGACGCGCCAGGAGGAGCCGCTGATCGACGCAGCACTGGACCTCGCAGTGACGGGGCTCGACGTGCTGGTGCGCGAGGGCATCGAGGCGGCCATGAACATCACGAATGCCCGCCGGCGGAGACGAGGACCCGAAGCGCAGTGAGTTCGACCAACGCGGCACCGTTGCGGGTGCTGACCGAGCGCCTCGGCAACGACCAGGGCTTCGTGTCGATGCTGGGGCGGGCGTCTGGCTCGATAGCGGTCGCCCCCGGAGCGCGCCCGTTTGTCGCAGCAGGCCTGGCGACCTTGGGATCGCGGACTCCCGTGCTCGTCGTGACGGCGACAGCTCACGAGGCCGAGCGCTACGCCGAGGACCTGGCCATGTGGCTGGGGGAGCAACAGGTAGCGCTGTTCGCGGCGTGGGAGACGCTGCCCTTCGAGCGCGTCAGCCCGGCGACCGAGACGATGGGTCGCCGGCTGGAGGTGCTGGAGGCGCTGAAGGCGGGACCCGGCACCGGCGGGGCCGCGCCCGAGGTGCCAACTCCGGAAGTGCCAAATCCGGAGGTGCCCATTCCTGAAGTGATTGTGGCGCCGATTCGGGCGCTGCTGCAGCGGCTCAGCCCCGACGCGTGCGCCCCGGCGGCATCGGTGATGAGCGCGGCACGAGGTGACCGGTGCGACCTCGGTGAGGTCGTGTCGCAGTTGGTGGCGTGGGGCTACCGGAGGGAGCATCAGGTCGAACACCGCGGCGAGATCGCAGTGCGCGGCGGCATCGTGGATGTCTTCTGCCCGACGGCTGAGGCACCGGTGCGCATCGATCTCTGGGGCGACGAGGTGGACCGTCTCACGCAGTTCTCGGTGGCCGATCAACGCTCGGTGGTGGAGCTGGATGGGGTTCGGCTGTATCCGGCACGCGAGATGCGTCCTGACGCCGCCATGCGAGAGCGGGCCGCGGCGCTGGCCATCGAGGAACCGTGGTGCTCCGAGCACATGGAGCGCCTGGCGAGGGGCGAGCTCTTCGACGGGATGGAGTCGTGGCTGCCGTGGCTCAGCCCGGATGAGATCGTGCTGCCCGATCTGCTGGGCGCCGACGCGCTGGTGTTGCTGTGCGAACCGCGGCGTCTCGCTGATCGCGCTGCTGGCATCACGGCGGAGACCGAGGATCTCACTCGCTCGCTGGCGGTCACGTGGGGTCTGCGGAGCCCGGGTGGCGCAGACGGAGCCGGTGACAGTGACAGTGCTGACGATGAGGCCCCGTTCCCGTCGCTGCATGTTGCATTCGACCGGTTGCTGGCCCGCTGCCCCGCAGCGGTGTGGTCGGTGGACACTACGGCGGCACCGACGGCGGACGGACTCCCCGGGCCGCAGGTCGCCACCGAGTCCTGGGTGCCTGCTGCGGGTGATCCCATGCGCCTCGTGGCACAGCTGCGCCGCTTGGTACTGGGAGCGGAGCGACAAGATGCAGCAACAGCGCGACCGATCGTCGTGGTGGCCGCCGAAGGTGACGGCTCGGCTGTCCGGCTCGCTGACACGCTGAGCGCACACGAAGTCCCGCTGCGCCTGCACTCGGAGCCCGGCAGCTTCACGCCGACGCCCGGCGGTCATGTCGTGGCGGCACCCGTCGAGGGAGGCTTCATCGCGCCCGCAGCCGGCGTGGCGGTCCTGCCCGAGGCAGAGTTCACTGGACGCCGCCGCGTCCACCGTGCAGCCCGGCGCCGGACCGGCGTGGCGCCGTCGTTCGAAGATCTGAGCATCGGCGACTTCGTCGTCCATCACCATCACGGCATCGCCCGCTACGCAGGGCTCGTCCGGCGGGCGTTCGGTGACGACGAACGCGACTACCTCGAGCTGGAGTTCCGGGGAACGGATCGGCTCTACCTGCCCACGGAGCAGATTGACTTCATCCGCCCCTACATCGGCGGGGAGACTCCCCGGCTCAGTCGCATGGGCGGCAGCGACTTCCAGCGCCAGAAGGCCAAGGTGCGCGCAGCCGTGGCCGAGATCGCCCAAGAGCTGGTGGTGCTGTACCAGCGGCGCATCACCACGCAGGGCAACACGTTCGACCCCGAAGGCCTCGGCATGGCCGAGCTGGCCGAGAGCTTCACCTACACGCCCACGCCCGATCAGCGCCGCACCATCGACGAGGTGCTGGCGGACATGTCCGAGCCCACGCCGATGGATCGGCTCGTGTGCGGCGATGTCGGTTTCGGCAAGACGGAGGTGGCCGTACGGGCGGCGTTCTGCGCGGTGAGCGCCGGCAAGCAGGCAGCGGTGCTGGTGCCCACCACGCTGCTGGCCCAGCAGCACCACCAGACCTTCGCCGAGCGCTATGCCGACCACCCTGTCCGGGTCGAGGTGCTCAGCCGCTTTCTCACACTTGCCGAGCAGCGGGCGGTGGTGGCCGGTGTCGCCGATGGCACCGTCGATGTGGTGATCGGCACGCACCGGCTGCTGTCGAGCGACGTCAAGTTCAAGAACTTGGGTCTGCTGGTGGTCGACGAGGAACAGCGTTTCGGCGTGAGCCACAAGGAGGCGATCAAGCACCTGAGGGCCGAGGTCGATGTGCTGACGCTGACGGCCACGCCCATTCCCCGGACGCTCGAAATGGCCCTCACCGGCATCCGCGACCTGTCGCTGCTGCAGACGCCCCCAGCCGAGCGCCAGCCCATCCTCACCCACGTCGGCCCCTACGACGAGCGTGCCGTCAGCGAGGCCATCCGCCGGGAGCTGCTGCGCGAGGGCCAGGTGTTCTTCGTGCACAACCGGGTTGCCGACATCGATGTGGTGGCAGCGGGCCTGGCAGAGCTGGTGCCCGAGGCGCGCATCGCCGTGGCGCACGGGCAGATGGACGAAGGCACGCTTGAGCAGATCGTCATCGACTTCTGGGCAGGCGCATACGACGTGCTGGTCTGCACGACCATCATCGAGTCGGGGATCGACATGCCGAGCGTGAACACACTGGTCGTGGACCGAGCTGACCTGCTGGGGCTCGGACAGCTTCACCAGATCCGTGGACGTGTGGGCCGGTCGGGACAGCGCGCGTACGCATACCTGTTCCACCCCGAGGGCCGTTCACTGTCCGAGGAGGCGTACGAGCGGCTGCGCACGATCGGCGAGTCCACCGAGCTGGGCTCGGGCTACCGCATCGCTATGCGCGACCTCCAACTGCGTGGCGCCGGCAACCTGCTCAGCGGCGTGCAATCGGGGCACATCGCCGCCGTCGGCTACGACCTCTACTGCGAGCTGGTCAGCGAAGCGGTTGCCTCCCTGAACGGCGAGACTCCCAGCCAGCCGGCCGAGATCGTCATCGATCTGCCGCTGGTGGCGCACCTGCCCGAGGACTATGTGGCTGACGAGACGGGTCGGCTGGAGGCGTATCGCCGTCTCGGTGCAGTGACCGAACTGGTCGAGGTGGCCGACATCGAAGCCGAGTGGATCGACCGCTTCGGGCCCGTCCCAGAGGCTGCGCGGACGCTGCTGCACATAGCGCTGCTGCGTGCGGAGTGCCACCGGCTCGACATGCGAACCGTGGCCTTCGCTCCCGGCCACGACGGCGGGCGGGTTCGCTTGGGGCCGTTGACGCTGACGGCGAGCGAGGAACTGCGCATGCGGCGCATCTGCGCAGGCACGCCGTTCAGTGCAGCTCGGTACAAGGCAGACGTGGGCGAGGTGCAGCTGTCGGTGCGGGCGCTGAAGCCGGCCACGATCGGGCATCTGTTCGCGTTCTGCCAGCAGTTGCGGCCGCCGGCCGCGCCGGGGTGCAGCACTGCCGACGCGGCAAGCACCTAGCCTGCCCCCAGTGCGTGCCCAGAGGAGTCCCATGTCTCGACGAGCTGTGTTGTTGGCTCCACTGGTGCTCGTGGCGCTGCTGGCGCTCGCATGTGCCGATAACGGCAACGTCGTCACCATCCACACGGGGCTCGACCCCGAAGTCGTCGCCGAACTCGACACGGACGACGACGGCGTCGTGTCACGAGCTGCTGCGGAGGCGGCGGCTGACGAGGCCGAACTTGAAGCCGAGCTCGAAGCCGAGCGCGCTGAACGCGACGCAGCTCGGGCCGCCCAGGAGGCCGCATATCAAGAGCTGCTCGCCGACGGTGCTGCTGTGGCGGCGAGCTTCCCGGGTGGGCAGCTGCTCATCGGCGACGTGCGTGCGAACATCGTGGACGCGCCGGTCACGCTCATGGACGACCCGGAGAACCCGACGCACGAGGAATTCGTGTCCCGGCTCACCTCGATGATCCAGTTGCGGCTGGCCGGGGTGGCATTGGACGCATTGGGCTTCCCCGTCAACATCTCGCTCGCCGACGCCGAGATCAACGCGCAGGTGCAGGCACACCTCGAGGGTCCCTTCGAGGAGTACGCGCAGCAGCGCAGCATCGAGGAAGACCCGAGCATCGAACGGCTGGCGACGCCTCACTGCGTGGGCGCGCTGGCCGTGACGTCGGAAGCCGACGCCGCAGCGGCCGCCGAGCGCGTGCAGGCCGGCGAAGCATTCGGCGATGTCGCTGCGGCGGTCAACCTGCCCGGCCTCACCGAGACCGACGGCACCATCGGCTGCGGCCTGCCCTTCGAACTGCGTCTGCCCAGCGACCTGACGCTGGCGCTGATCGAGCTGGAGCCCGGCGAGCTGACAGCGCCGCTCCTGCTGCCGTCCACAGCAAGCCCGTCCGGCGAGCTCTGGGTGGTGCTGCATCTGGACTCTCTGAACACCGACGCGGTCGATCTCTCGTCGATCGGTCCGTTCGCGGGCCGCCTGCTGACGGAGGTCATGTCGACCTACGAAGTGAGCGTCGCCCCGGCGCTCGGCGCATGGAACGCCGACAACCTGCGCGTGTCGCTGCCGCTGGTGCCGTGAGCCAGGGCTGGCGCGGGGGCCGTCGTGGCCGGTGAGCATCCCACCGGTGGGCAATCAGACCTCGGCCACCGATTCGTCTCGCTTCACGAGGTGATCACCAGGCTGCGTCGCGAATGCCCCTGGGACCGGGTGCAGACGCACGCCTCGCTCGCTCCGTACGCACTCGATGAGGCCTCCGAGCTTGCCGAGGCGCTGCAGGCGGCATCCGAAGCGCTGGCCGGTGACGCGCACCAGGCGGCGACGGCCATCGAAGATCTGGTGTCCGAACTCGGCGATGTGCTGCTGCAGGTGCTGATGAATGCCGCGATCGGCGAGCAGGCGGGAACGTTCACCCTGGTCGAGGTCCTCGAGACCGTCGAGGCCAAGATGCTCCGCCGTCATCCCCATGTGTTCCAGCGCGATCCGAACGCTCCCGAGTCCAGCGATGACGAGCTCTCGGTGCAGTGGGAGGCGATCAAGGCCGCCGAGCGTGAGGCCCGAGCACGCCGCATCGCCGCGCGCGAAGCGCGCAAGAGCTAGCACAGCGCGAAGCGCGCGAGGGCTAGCACAGCGCGAAGCGCGCGAGGGCTAGCACAGCGCGAAGCGCGCGAGGGCTAGCACAGCGCGAAGCGCGCGAGGGCTAGCACAGCGCGAAGCGCGCGAGGGCTAGCACAGCGCACCGGTACTCTCGCATTGCGTGACAGCGCACGCGTCCACGCAGATCACCGGGGTGACCGGCCGCGAAGTCCTCGATTCCCGCGGCAATCCCACCACCGAGGCCGAGGTGCGCACCGCGGGCGGCGCTATGGGCCGTGCCATGGTGCCCTCGGGCGCCTCGACCGGCCAGTTTGAGGCAGTCGAGCTACGCGACGGCGGCCCGCGCTATGGCGGCAAGGGCGTCGCCGTGGCCGTGGGGCACGTGAACGGCGAGATCGCCGAGGCGCTCACGGGTCTCGATGCTGTCGATCAGCGGCAGGTCGACGGCACGCTGATCGAGCTTGACGCGACCATGAACAAGGCTCGCTTGGGCGCGAACGCTGTGCTGGCCGCCTCTCTGGCAACGGCGCACGCGGCGGCAGCGGCGTTGGGCCTGCCGCTCTACCGCCACGTCGGCGGAGCAAATGCGCATGTGCTGCCGACGCCCATGATGAACGTCATCAACGGCGGCGAGCATGCCGACAACAACGTCGACCTGCAGGAGTTCATGATCGTCCCGGTCGGAGCGGCGTCGTACTCCGAGGCGCTGCGGTGGGGCACCGAGACGTACCACGTGCTGCGCAGCGTCCTGCGCTCCCGCGGTCTGTCGACCGCGGTCGGCGACGAAGGCGGGTTCGCACCCGACCTGGAATCCAACGAGGCGGCGCTCGCCTTGCTGATCGAAGCGATCAGCGAAGCCGGCTTCGAGCCCGGCGTCGACATGGCGCTTGCGCTCGACGTGGCGTCCACGGAGTTCTACGCCGGCGGCGTGTACACCCTGGCCGGGGAAGGACGCCAGCTCGACGCCGCAGGCTTTGCGCGGTACCTCGCCGACCTGTGCGAGCGCTACCCGATCTGTTCAGTCGAGGACGGCATGGCTGAGGACGACTGGGACGGTTGGTCGACGCTCGGCGACCTGGTCGGCGACAAGGTGCAGCTCGTGGGCGACGACCTCTTCGTCACGAACATCGAGCGGTTGGGGCGCGGCATCGCAGCCGGTGTTGCCAACAGCGTGCTGGTGAAGGTCAATCAGATCGGCACGCTCACCGAGACGCTCGACGCAGTCGAGCTGGCGGGACGGTCCGGCTACACCGCGGTCATGTCGCACCGCTCGGGCGAGACCGAGGACACCACCATCGCCGATCTGGCCGTTGCCACCAACTGCGGGCAGATCAAGACCGGGGCGCCGGCACGCTCGGATCGGGTCGCCAAGTACAACCGGCTGCTGCGGATCGAGGAAGAGCTCGGTGAGCTCGCCGCCTACCGCGGCGGCGCCTCGCTTGCGCGTGACTCATGAGTCCCGTCGCCATGAACTCAGGGCCATGAGCACCGGGTCCATCGACTCAGGGCCTGCCGAGACGTCGACGCAGACCCGCCGCCGGGAAGGACGACCCCGTCCCTTGGCGGTGTTCGTGGGCCTGGTGATCGTCGTGAGTGCTGTCGGCCTCCTCGC
Organism: Acidimicrobiales bacterium; assembly: GCA_965116715.1. Taxonomy (GTDB): domain Bacteria; phylum Actinomycetota; class Acidimicrobiia; order Acidimicrobiales; family Poriferisodalaceae; genus Poriferisodalis. Next base: position 1,372,176 of record OZ220724.1, on the reverse strand, counting down.
GGTGCTGCTGTTCCCCTGGCAATCGCTGACGTCACAGCGGCGCAGCATCGACCACGCCGCTGACACGCTCGAGCGGCTGCAGGCAGAGACGTCCCACCTGGCCGCCCGGGTGGCCGATGCCAAGGATCCGGTGGTGGTGGAGCGAATTGCGCGCGAGCAGCTCTCGCTGGTGCGCGAGGGCGACACCCTGTACCGCTTGAACGTGGATCCCGCCGACGTTGTCACACTGCCTGCGGCGTGGCCGCTGCCCGGCGTGGCCCACCTGCTCGGCGACGGTTGACGCCGGCTCAGCCTCTGTCAGTCGGTCATGATCTGCAGCGCGCGGCCGATGATGGCCTCGCGATGGGCGTCGGGGTCCACCCCGCTCTGGTCGAGCGACAGACGGATCGTGCCGACGGCGGCTGCCGCCCGGATCCGATCGGTGACGTCCGGTGAGGACCCGGTGAGCCAGGCGAAGAGATCCCTGGCCTGGCCTCGCAGCCGCTGACCCGCGGCGCTGCGCTGAACATCGACGTCGTCGGCGACGAGCCGGAATACGACGATGTCGCGGGCCAGCAGGTCGAAGTAGCGATCGAACACCTCCCGGAGGGCTTCCGGCGTTCGCTCCAGCTCGGCCATCCGGGCGATGATCGTCTCGCCGTCGCGTTCCATCGGCGCCAGGACGCCAGCGAGCACCTCCTCCTTGCCGGTGAAGTGGTAGTAGAGCGCCGCCGGCGTCAGGCCGAGTCCCGAGGTGAGCTGCCGAATCGACGTGCCGCGGTAGCCCTGCCGGGCGAACAGGTCACGGGCGCGCCGCAGGATCGAGGCACGCGTGTCCGGCGGCGTCGATTCGACCGCGCGTTCGAACGTGCCACCAGTACCCGCGGGGGCCTCGTCGCCGGCCACGCCGTCAAACTACTGCTGTGCCCGCGGGCCGCTTGTCCTCGTGTCTGCGCGCGCCCGCCGCATGATGCATGATGGTGCGCGCTCGGCCCTGTGGGCCGTGTGCAACGCCGCCCGGCCTGACGGCCGCGGAACAATATGCTCGGCCGGGCAACCGGCTGACAGACTGCTCGGCCCCAAGGCTGATGAGACGGGAGAGGTCATAGTGGAGATCAGCGTCACGGTGAACGGTGAGACTCGTACCGGTGATGTCGAACCGCGCACGCTGCTCGTGTACTGGCTGCGGGACGACCTGCGGCTGACCGGCACGAACATCGGCTGCGACACGTCCTCGTGCGGCGCCTGCACGGTGCATGTGAACGGCGAATCAGTGAAGTCGTGCACGATGCTGGCAGTGCAGGCCGACGGCGAGGACATCTTGACCATCGAGGGTCTGGCGCCGTCGGACGACGAGCTGCACCCGATGCAGGAGGCATTCCGCCAGAACCACGGCTTGCAGTGCGGCTACTGCACGCCCGGCATGGTCATGGCGGCGGTGTCGCTGCTCGAAGAGAACCCCGACCCGTCCGAGCGCGAGGTTCGCTTGGGGCTGGAAGGGAACCTGTGCCGCTGCACGGGGTACCACAACATCGTCAAGTCGGTGCTGGCCTGCGCGGCCGGCGAGACGTCGGCCTGAGGGGAGCACAGCAATGATTCCTGCAGCATTCGACTACGTACGGGCTGGCTCCGCGGAGGAGGCCATTGCGCTGCTCGGCGAGCACGGCGACGAGGCCAAGCTGCTGGCGGGCGGCCATTCGCTGCTGCCGATGATGAAGCTGCGCTTGGCGGTGCCGAGCGTGCTCGTGGACATCGGCCGTGTCGACGATCTCAGCTACATCAACGACGGCGGCGACCACATCGCTGTCGGCGCGCTCACCCGTCACCGTGCACTGGAGACCAGCGAGCTGCTGGCGGCAGAGTGCCCGCTGCTCGGCCATGTGGCCGGCGAAGTCGGCGATCCGCAGGTCCGCCACCGCGGCACCATCGGCGGTTCGCTGGCCCACTCAGATCCTGCCTCCGACCTGCCGGCGGCCGTGCTCGCACTGGGTGGCACGCTCGTCGCCCAGGGTCCGAGCGGCAGCCGGGAGATCGCTGCGGGCGACTTCTTCACCGGTTACTTCGAATCAGCGCTCGCGGATGACGAGATGCTGACCGAGATCCGGGTCCCGAAGGCCCCCGGCGGCGGCTGGAACTACCAGAAGTTCAACCGTCGGGCGCAGGACTGGGCGATTGTCGGCGCCGCCGCGGTGACCGTCAACGGCGGCACGAACGTGGCACTCGTGAACATGGGCTCAGTGCCGTTGCGTGCTGGCGCGGTCGAGGCAGCGCTGGCCGGCGGGGCGTCAGCGGCTGAGGCTGCTGAGCAGGCCGCCGAGGGCACGGACGCCCCCACCGACCTGAACGCCACGCCGGACTACCGCAATCACCTCGCCCGGGTGCTCACCCGCCGCGCCCTCGAGGCCGCCGGCGTCTCCTAACGCCGCAGTCAGTCCAAAAGGCCGGTGGCTTGACCGCCGTCGATGAGCAGGCCGGTTCCGGTGATGAACTTGGCCTGCTCGCTGCACAGAAACGCGACTGCGGCGCCGAAGTCGTCGGACTCGCCGCAGATGCCCATCGGGTTGCTCTGGCCTGCCTGATCCCGATCCATCATCTTGGCGACACGATCGGTCCAATGCGTGCCCGGCTGAGCTGAGTTCACCGTGACACCGTTCGCCGCTACTTCCCGCGCAGTGATCTTGAGGAAGCTGGTCAGTCCGGCGCGGGCCACCGAGCTCGCGAGCAGGAACGGAATCGGCTGCTTGACCCCGACGCTGGTGATGGCGCACACCCGGCCCCAGCCGCGCTCGCGCATCGGCGGGATGGCCACCCGGCACATCTCGATCATGGCCTTGCAATTCATGTCGAACGCCATCTGGTAGGCGTCGATCTCGGTGCTCTCGAACATGCCCGGTGGGGGACCCCCGGCGTTGGTGACCAGGATGTCAACTGAGCCGAGCCCGGCAATGGCTTGCTCTACGAAGCTGCGGCCCTCGTCGGGGTTGCCCAGATCGGCGGTGATCGAGAGCACCTCGCCGTCGATCTCCGCTGCGGCTTTTGCCAGACGGTCAGGGTCACGGCCGCAGATAGCCACCCGTACACCGTCAGCGGCCAGCGCCTTCGCGGATCCCAGCCCCAGCCCGGCCGATCCTGCGGCCACGGCCGCAGTCCGTCCCGCAATTCCCAAGTCCATCGTCGATCCCCCTGTCTCGACCCGCTGTGGCAGTACCAAGCCGGTATGTGGTCGCCCGGAACCGTAGCCAACCCCAGAGGAGCGTCGCATTCCACGACGCTCCGGATGCTGGTGGTGGACGCTTATGCCGCGGCTGCGTCGCCGGCGAGGGAGGCGTGCAGGCGCAGGCCCGCCGCGCGCATCACCTTGAGCACGGTTGCGAGTTCCGGGTTCCCACTTGGGGAGAGCGACTTGTACAGGCTCTCGCGACCGAGTCCGGTTGCAGCGGCGATCTTGGTCATGCCGAACGCTCTAGCGATGTCACCGAGCACGGCAGCAACCAACTGTGGATTGCCATCCTCCAAAGCCGCGTCAAGGTATGCGATTGCGTCCGCTGTGGACTCGATGTGCTCAGTCGGATCCCATCGACTGATCGTGATGTCGCTCATTCCACTACCTCGATCCTCGCCGGGATGCGAGCTGCCAGTGCCTGTGCGGCGGCGATGTCCCGTTGCTGGCTGTCCTTGTCGCCACCGGCGAGCAGCACCACGAGCGTCCGGCCTCGCCGGGTGAAATACACCCGGTATCCGGGCCCGTAGTCGATGCGGATCTCGGACACCCCCTTGCCCACCGATCTCGCGTTACCGGCGTGGCCCAGCGCCAAGCGTCTGACCCGAGCGACGATGCGCAGACGCGCTTGACGGTCGCGGAGCTTGGCAAACCATCTGGCGTAGACATCGGTTTGGCCTACCTCGATTTCCATCGGGCGAACGTATCCCGCAAGTGTATCTTGTGCGATACGATTTTCTCAGACGAGACCGCCCGCTGGCTCCGGTCTCGCCGATGCGGAGCGCTCGTGCGCCCTAGCATCGAAATGTGAGCGCGACCGCGACACCGCCGACTCACGACGAGCTCGTGGCGAAGATGACCGGCGGCATGACGCGCTCGGACCTGCCCCGGTTCGAGGGCTCAGAGCGTCTGCGTCCGGACGGACGGCCCAAGCCCGCCTTCCGGGCGCAACTGCGTCGCATTCCCAACTTCATCAATGCGATCGAAGTCGCCGCGACCATGACTGCGCCGGCGGCCGTCATCGCTGCCGTGGTTGCTATCGGCCATCCGCTGGCGGTCGTCGCCGCAGTACCGGTGATCGGCACCTTGCAGCTGCGGTGGTTCATCCTCCATCACGAAGCGGCTCATCGGCTGCTGTTCTCGAACCGCTGGCTGAACGACCGCATCGGCATCAACCTGCTGGGCTGGCTGCCGCTGGGCACCGGCTCGCACTTCTACCGCCGGGGCCACGCCAACCACCACCGTGACGAGTTCGGTCCCAAGGAGCCCGATTTCCTGCTGTATTCCTTCTACCCGATCTCAGGCAAGTCGCTGGGGCGAAAGCTGGTGCGCGACATCGTGGGCGTATCGGCCTGGCGCATCACGAAGCCTCGATTCACCGGGCTCGTCAAGCTGAAGTACGTGCCGCTCAGCCTGCGGTTCTTCGCGGGGCAGGCCATCGTGTTCAGCCTGTTCTGGCTGGCCGGCCAACCGTGGCTGTACCTGCTGCTGTGGGTGCTGCCGTGGTTCACCTGGTACCAGCTCATCAACCGCCTGCGGGCCATCGCAGAGCACGGCGGCATGACCCGCACCCCCGACCGGCGCAACACCACACACCACATTCGCCAGAGCTGGCTGGCCAGGGTGCTGTTCGTGCCATACCACGTCGGCTACCACCTGGCGCACCACGTCGACTCCGGCATTCCGGCCCGGAACCTGAAGCGGCTGCAGCGGGCGCTCGAAGAGGACGGTTACCTGCCGCCCACCGCAGCATGGCCCACCTATCGCTCGCTGTGGCGCGGCCTCGCGTCCGCTGCGCCCGACGGATGAGCCCTGGCGTCGAATACGTTTCGTGACCATGTCGCGATTGAAATCAGTGCCGCTCGGTTCGAACAGCGGTCTCCAGGTCTCCGAGCTGTGCTTGGGCACCATGAATTTCGGGATTCCCGGACGGGGCCATCAAGGCGATTGGACGCTTGGCACCGACGAGGCCCGTCCCATCTTCGAGGCCGCCATCGAGCGCGGCCTGTACTACTTCGACTGCGCCGACGTCTACGGGGTGGGTGCGTCTGAAGAGGTTGTGGGGCAGATCTTGCGCGAGCTGCTGCCGCGTGAGCAGTACGTGTTGACCACCAAGGTTTCCATTCCCATGGGACGCAATCCGAATGAAGGCGGCCTGAGCCGCAAGCACGTCATGGAGGGCATCGACAACTCGCTGCGTCGCCTCGGCGTCGACTACGTGGACCAGCTCATCATCCACCGCCACCCCCACGGCATCCCCGGCAGCGCGCACACGCCCATCACCGAGTCGCTGGAAGCACTGCACGACGTGGTCAAGGCGGGCAAGGCCCTGTACCTGGGCGGCTCGTCAATGTTCGCGTGGCAGTTCGCAGAGCTGCAGCTCACCGCCGAGATGCGGGGCTGGACCAAGTTCGTCTCGATGCAGAACCACTACAACCTCATCTACCGCGAGGAAGAGCGCGAGATGAACCCGTACTGCGTCAGCACGGGCGTGGCATTGACGCCCTGGTCGCCGCTGGCGCGGGGCATTCTGACCGGGTCGTACCAGGGCAGCCTCGACGCCGGCACGACCGATCGCTCCAAAGGCCAGGACCGTGCTCGCACCGAGAGCCTCTACCGGGGCGAACGCGACTTCGACATCGCCGAACGGGTGTCCGAGGTCGCGCAGCGGCTCGATGTGCGTCCCGCTCAAGTGGCGCTCGCGTGGCTCGCCAACAAACCCGAGATCACGGCACCGGTGGTGGGCGTGTCCAAGATCAGCCAGCTCGACCAGCTCGTCGAGGCCACCGCCATCGAGCTCAGCGCCGACGACACCGCCTACCTCGAAGAGCCCTACCAGCCCGTCGAGAACCTCCTCTCGCTCGGCACGAGCTGACTCGGGGAAGCTGTCCGGCGACGCGCCGTCGAGGCGCCGGGCAGCGGGAGGCGCGCAGCTAGCGTGCGAATCGCATGCCGGTGCTGCTGGGCGCTGCGGCGTCGGTCCTGATCGGCGTTTCCGACTACTTCGGTCGTTACTGCAGCCGGCGCGCGCGGGCCATGACCGCGGTCGGCACGGCCTTCATGGGCGGCCTCGTCGTGACAGTGGTGTTGCTGTTGCTGGTGCCGAGCTCTGCCATCGGCGCTTCGCTTGCGCTCGGGGCGCTCTCGGGCGCACTGATGGCCCTCGCGCTGTCGGCGATGTGGCACAGCATGGCGGTGTCCTCCGCGGCGATTGCCTCGCCGGTGGTGGCGGCGTCCACAGCGCTGGGGCCGCTGGCGTACGGGCTCGGGGTCGGCGAGCGGCCCTCGTCGGTGGCAGCCGCCGGCATCGCGGCGACCATTGCCGGGCTGCTGGCCGCGGTCATCGTGCCGGATCTGCGAGGCGACATCCGGCGCGGCATCGCGTTCGCACTGTTGGCCGGGGTCACGTTTGCGACCGCAACGGTGCTGTTGGGAGAGACCAGCCTGGACAGCGGCATGTGGCCCGCAGTCAGCCAGCGAATGGCGGCACTGGCGTGCATGCTGGCAGTGACCAGAGTGCGACGGATTCCCCAGATCCTGCCTCCCTCGCTCCGTCTTGCGGGCTTCGCCGGCGGTGTCGCCGGTGGAGCCGGCATGGGCGCCTTCATTGCCGGGCTGCAACGGGGCCCGCTCAGCGAGGTAGCAGTGGCTGCGTCCCTCTATCCCGTAGTGACGATCGCCTTGGCGGTGCTGTTCGACGACGACACGCTGCGCTGGTGGCAGGCCATCGGCATCGCCGCCGCACTGAGTGGCACCTCGATGATCGCCCTGGGCTGAGCATCGCTCGCTGCGCGAGCGTGCACGTGCGTGCATCCGCAGAGTGAAGACTGTTCATGTCATTTGGGGATTTCATGAGAGATGTTATGGAATCATTGGAGAGGAAAAGAACACTGGCGAGCAGCGTCTCCTGACGGAAGGACTCGGGCAACGACGGTGGCCTACTTCGATCTGGGCTCGTATCGCTGGCCCGTGACGACGTCTGATGCCGAAGCCCAACTGTGGTTCGACCGCGGCATGGCGTGGTGCTACGGCTTCCATCACGAAGAGGCGATCGCCTGCTTCGAGCGCGCGCTGCTGCACGATCTCGGTTTCGCCATGGCGCACTGGGGCATCGCCTACGCCATCGGGCCCAACTACAACAAACCGTGGGAAGAGTTCGACGCCGAAGATCTGCGCGCTTCGCTGGCACGTGCCCGTGCTGAGGTGGCCGCTGCCGCGGATGCCGCGGCCGGCACCAGCGATCTCGAACAAGCCCTCATCGGCGCGCTGGCGCATCGCTACCCGCCCGATCCCGAGATTCCGGGCGGCGACGACTTCGGGCGATGGAATGACGCCTACGCAGACGCAATGCGCGAGGTCTACCGGAACCATCGTGATGACCTCGATGTCTGCGCTCTGTTCGCCGAGGCCATCATGAACCGGACCCCGTGGGAGCTGTGGGACCTGGAATCCCGCCAGCCCGCCGAGGGCGCGGGCACGCTCGAGGCAGTTGACGTGCTCGAGACCGCGTTCGACGCCCTCGACGCCGGGGGAGCCAACAGCCATCTGGGCCTGCTGCACATGTACATCCATCTCATGGAGATGTCGCCGCATCCCGAGCGGGCGCTGGCTGCCGGCGATCGGCTGGTCGATCTGGCGCCTGACGCTGGGCACCTCGTCCACATGCCGACCCACATCGATGTGCTGTGCGGCCACTATCACAACGTCGTGACGCGCAACTCGGCCGCGATCGTGGCTGATCGGAAGTACTTGGACTTCAAGGGCCCGATGAACTTCTACTCGGCCTACCGCTGCCACGACTACCACTTCAAGGTGTACGGGGCGATGCTGGCCGGCCAGTACGCCCCTGCCCTGGAAGCGGCCGAGGAGATGAACCGCACGCTTCCCGAGAACCTGCTGCGAACCGGCTCGCCGCCGATGGCCGACTGGCTGGAAGGGTTCGTGGCAATCAAGCAGCACGTGTTCGTGCGGTTCGGCAAGTGGCACGAGATCCTCAGCCAGCACCTGCCCTTCGACCAGCAGTTCTATTGCGTCACCACCGCGATGATGCGCTATGCACGCACGGTTGCCTACGCCTCACTGGGCCAAGTCGACGACGCGCTCGCTGAACGCGAGGAGTTCCTGGCTGCCAAGGCGCAGGTGCTGCCCAGCCGCACGCTGTTCAACAACACGGGTCTGGACATCCTGACCGTGGCCGAGGCCATGCTGAACGGAGAGGTGGAGTACCGGCTCGGCAACTTCGACGTCGCGTTCGATCATCTCCGCCACGCAGTGGAGCTCGACGACAACCTGCCCTACGACGAGCCGTGGGGCTGGATGCAGCCGACACGCCACGCGCTGGCTGCGCTGCTGTCCGAACAGGGCCAGTACGACGAGGCCGAGGCGCTGTACCGGGCCGACTTGGGCTTGGACGATCAGCTGCGCCGCCCCTGCCAGCACCCCGACAACGTCTGGAGCCTGCACGGGCTGCACGAGTGCCTCGTGCGCCGGGGCGAGACGGTGGAGGAGCCGCTGATCCGCCAGCGCCTCGATCTCGCCATCGCACGGGCAGATGTGCCCATCACCGCGTCCTGCTTCTGCCGGCTGGAGACGACCTCATAGCGCGGCGTGCGAAGCCGTAGCCTTGGCCGCTGTGTTCACGGCGCCCAGTACCACTGCAGATGTCTCGGCGGCGCTGACCGAGCATGGCTACCTGCCCGACGAGGGGTTGTCGACGGTGGTGTACCTGTCGGTCACGATGGGTCGGCCCCTCTTTCTGGAGGGCGACGCCGGTGTGGGCAAGACCGAGCTGGCCAAAGTGCTCGCGGCCTGGATCGGCGGGGAGTTCATCCGCCTGCAGTGCTACGAGGGCATCGATGCCGCGCAGGCGCTCTACGAATGGGACTACACCCGCCAGCTGCTCCATCTGCGCACTGCCGAGGCTGCAGGACGCGCTGCGGCCGACGCTGAGGCCATCGAGGACGAGCTGTATTCGGAACGCTTCCTGATCCGCCGGCCGCTGCTGCGGGCCATCGACCACGACGACGCCACGCCTGCAGTGCTGCTGATCGACGAGGTCGATCGCGCGGACGACGAGTTCGAGGCATTCCTGCTCGAGGTGCTGTCCGACTTCACGGTCACCGTGCCCGAGCTGGGCACGATCACGGCAGCCCGGCCGCCGCTCGTGGTGGTCACCTCCAACCGGACCCGCGATGTTCACGACGCCCTCAAGCGCCGCTGCCTGTACCACTGGGTCGCGCACCCGTCGGTGGACCGTGAGGTCGAGATCGTCAAGCTCAAGCTGCCCGACGTGGACGGCGCACTCGCACGGCAAGTGGCCTCTGCCGTGTCGGTGATGCGCGAGATGCGGCTCTACAAGCCGCCTGGCGTGGCAGAGACCATCGACTGGGCCACAGCACTGGGACGTCTCGGTGCGGCCGAGCTCGACACCCCCATGCTCGAAGCTACGCTGGGAACGGTGCTGAAGTACCGCGAGGACCAGCAGCGGGTCACATCGGTCGGGATGGAGATGATCATGGCCGCCGTTGCCGAGGCCTGAGGGCCGTGGGCGCCAGCGGCACGGATCTCGACGCATCCCCGCCGGCTCCGAGCGAACACGTCAACGAGCCTGAGCGCTTGGCCTCGGCTTTCTCGTCGATCCTGCGTGGCGCGGGGCTGGTTGTCACCATCCGCCGTGTCATGGCGTTCACCGAAGCGCTGCGGCTGCTGGGGGTCGCCGACCGTGAGGACGTGTACTGGGCAGGCCGTGCGACGCTTGTGGGCAGTCCGGCCGACATCGGTGTCTATGACCGGGCCTTCGCGGTCTTCTGGGAAGGCCGTGCGCCTAGCGGGATCGTCGTAGAGCTGCCGCCCATCTCGGTGACCCTGGCCACCGACACCGACGACGACAGCGGGGCAGTGCCGCCGAGCGACGGCGACGAGCCCGATGCCGGCCCGACGCTGCGGGTCCGCTACAGCGATGTCGAGACGCTGCGCCACAAGGACTTCGCCGATTGCAGCGACGGCGAGTTGTCTGAGCTGCACGCGTTGATGGGCGAGATGCGCTTCCAGGCAGTCACCCGGCGCTCGCGGCGGGCCGTGCGGGCCAAGCGCATCTCCCGGCGCCCGGACCTGCGCCGCACCATTCGCCGTGCCCTGCGCACCGGCGGCGAGGCCATCCGGCGCGAGTTCCTCATCGGCGACCGCAAGCCGCGCCGCCTGGTGCTGCTGCTCGACGTGTCGGGGTCCATGGAGCCCTACGCCCGAGCACTGGTGCGGTTCGCTCACGCTGCGGTGATCGGCCGCACCCGGGTGGAGGCGTTCACGATCGGCACCCGGCTCACCCGGGTCACTCGCGAGCTGTCCTCGCGCGATCCCGATGCTGGTTTGGCGGCCGCCGCCGATTCGGTGCAGGACTGGTCGGGCGGCACCCGGCTGGGCGCGACGCTGCACGAGTTCAACGACCGCTGGGGAGTGCGCGGCCATGCGCGCGGGGCCATCGTGGTGATCTGCTCGGACGGCTGGGACCGCGGTGCTCCTGACGAGCTGGCCGAGCAGATGGCTCGCCTGCACCTGGTGACTCATCGGCTGGTGTGGGTCAACCCGCTCAAGCACACTCCCGGCTACGCGCCGCTGGCCCGCGGCATGGCTGCGGCGCTGCCCCATGTCGACGAGTTCATCGAAGGCCATTCCTTCGATTCGCTCGAACACCTGGCCGCTGCCATAGCGGCCTGAGGCTGGCATGTGCCGGTCGCCTCAGCCCGAGCTCGCCCGCATATCAATCTCACCCGACGCACAGCCCGCCGGGACCGCAACAATGGACATCGGGAGACAGAACTGATGGATGAAATCTTGGACGACATCGACCGGTGGCGAGCGGCCGGTCAGCGAGTGGCCGTTGCCCGGGTCGTGGACATCGAGGGCTCAGGGCCACGCGACCCAGGCGCGGCCATGGCGGTGAACGAAGAGGGCGAGGTCGCGGGCTCGGTCTCGGGCGGCTGTGTCGAGGGCGCCGTGGTCGGCGAGGCGTTGGAGTTGCTGGGCGGCAGGCGAGCCCCCGGCATCACCACGTTCGGCTACAGCGACGACGAGGCGTTTGCCGTCGGACTGACCTGCGGCGGCACCATCCACCTGTTCGTGGAGGAACTCGACTGGTGAGCGCAGAGTCGAACATGGGGTCGACGACCGACGGCGCTGCCGGCATCTACGAGGCATTCCGCGATGCCATCCGAGCCGAGGTGCCCGTCGCGCTCGCCACGATCATCGACGGCCCCGATGCGGGCGCTGTGTCTGATGTGCGCCCGCGGACGGGTGCCAAGATGCTGGTTCGGCCGGATCAGCCGACGCTGGGCACCCTGGGCGACCCCGACCTGGATCGGGTGGTAGAGCGCGACGCGCTCGGGATGCTGGACGCCGGCATCAGCGAGGTGCGTCACTACGGCCAGCACGGCGAAGCCCGCCAGATGGACCTCAGCGTGTTCGTCGAGTGCCATGCGCGCCGCCCGCACATGGTCATCTTCGGCGCCGTCGATTTCACGAGGGCACTCGCCTCCCAGGCCAAGCTGCTCGGCTACCGCGTGACCGTGTGCGATGCCCGGGAGGTGTTCGCGACGAAGCGCCGCTTCCCGATGGCCGACGAAGTGGTGGTGGATTGGCCCAACCGCCTGCTCGACCGCATCGGCGACGACCTCGGCCCACGGGACGCGGTGTGCGTGCTCACCCACGACCACAAGTTCGACGTCCCCGCCATCGTGGGCGCCCTGCCCACCCGGGTCGGCTACCTCGGCGCCATGGGCTCGCGCACCACGCACGAGAAGCGCACCGAGCGCCTCCGCGAAGCCGGAGTCACCGACGAAGATCTCGCGCGCGTCATGGCCCCCATCGGCCTCGACATCGGCGGGCGCACACCCGAGGAAACCGCCGTGTCCATAGTCGCAGAGATCATCGCCGCCCACACCGGCCGCCAAGCCCCAAGACTCAAAGACGGCCAAGGCCGCATCCACTAGCCGCCGCACCCGAACGTCTTCGTCCAGCGCCTGCATGTCCGAATCAACTGTGCGCAGATTCTGTGATACTGTGAAACAGCGAAACTGTGATACTGTGAAGAAGACTGACGAGGTCATCGAAAGGGCGGCTGGGCCATGCGCAACATCACCGTGACCGTCGACGACGACACGCACCGGCGAGCACGCATCAGGGCGGCTGAGATGGACACCTCGGTGTCCGCGCTGGTGCGCGAGTACCTGCGGCGCTTCGCCCGCGGCACGGCCGAGCCCGCTGCGTCTCCTGCGGTGCCCTCCGAGTCGGAGAGCGACCTTCGCAGGCGCCTCCTGCGCGCTGCGATCGTCGACATCACCGCAGACGGCGGTGGACTCGACATGGCCGACAACCTGTCGCGGGAAGCGATCTACGAGCGCCGTGCGCCTCGTTGACACGAACATCCTGCTGTACGCCGTCAGCACTGCAACGGGTGAGGCCGCCAAGCGCGAACAAGCCATAGCGCTGCTGGAATCCGATGATCTCGCTCTGTCCGCGCAAGTGCTCGGGGAGTTCTTCCATCAGGCCACCCGCGCCACTCGCCCCAACGCCCTGACGGCCACCCAGGCGTTGGCGTTCTTGGCGGCACTCGCCGACTATCCGGTCCAGCCGATCACGCACGACATCTTCTTGACAGCCGTGACGCTGAGCGAGCGCTACGGCCTCTCCTACTGGGACAGTGCCATCCTCGCGGCAGCTCGGGCGATGGGATGCGACGCTGTGTACTCCGAAGACATGAGTCCAGGGCAGGACTACGACGGCATCGTGGTCATCAATCCGTTCGTCGATCTCGACGAGCCGGCACAGCGAGGCTCGTGACGCCGAAACGTCGTGTGGCCGCACTGCCGGGCTGGGCTCAGACTTGTGTGACAGCAGGCAGGTAGCGTCAGCGAGATGGACTTCACCCCCAACGAGGACCACGAGGCCATCCGCGAAGGCGTGCGACGCGTCTGCGCAGATTTCCCCGACGAGTACTGGCGCGAGCGCGACGAGCAGCGCGAGTTCCCCTGGGACTTCTACAACGCCATGGCCGAGGGAGGCTGGGTCGGTATCGCCATCCCCGAGGAGTACGGCGGCGGCGGCCAAGGCATCACCGAGGCATCGATCGTGTTGGAGGAGGTGGCGGCCAGCGGAGCCGCCATGAACGGCTGCTCGGCTCTGCACCTGTCGATCTTCGGCATGGAGCCGGTGCGCAAGTACGGCTCGGAAGCACTGGCCAAGGAGATCCTGCCGGGCGTCGCCGACGGCTCCATCCACGCCGCTTTCGGCGTCACCGAGCCCGACGCCGGCACCGACACCACGTCGATCCGCACTCGAGCCGAGCGTGACGGCGACGAGTACGTGATCACCGGGGCCAAGGTGTGGACCACCAAGGCCCCCTACTGCGACGTGTGCCTGCTGCTGGTGCGAACCACGCCCAAAGAGCTGTGCGACGGCCCGACCCAGGGCATGACCCTGCTGCTGGTCGATCTGCAGGACCCTGCGGTCGACATCACCCCGATCCCCAAGGTGGGCCGCAACGCGGTGGTCTCGTGCGAGGTTCGCTACGACGGGCTGCGGGTGCCGGTGGACCGTCGCGTCGGCGAGGAAGGCGAGGGCTTCCGCTACATCCTCGACGGCCTGAATCCCGAGCGGATCCTGATCTCTGGTGAGGCGCTGGGCATCGGCCGCGTCGCGCTGCGTCGCGCCGCCGAGTATGCGAAGAGCCGGGTGATCTTCAATCGTCCCATAGGTCAGAACCAGGGCATCGCGTTCCCGCTGGCCGACAGCCACGCCCGCCTGCACGCCGCCGAACTGGTGGTGCGCGACGCGTCGTGGCGCTACGACAACGGCCTGCCCTGCGGCGAGCAAGCCAATCTGGCCAAGTACCTGGCCTCGGAGGCGGCGTTCGAGTGCGCCGACCGGGCAATGCAGACCCACGGCGGCTTCGGCTACGCCAAGGAGTACGACGTGGAGCGCTACTGGCGCGAGTCCAGGCTGATGAAGATCGCACCCGTCAGTCAGGAGATGGTGCTGAACTTCGTGTCATCCAAGGTGCTCGGCCTGCCTCGCTCGTACTAGCCAGGCTCAGGGTCGTCGGCCAGTGTCCACGGCGGGAGTGCTGCTGGCAGCGGGGGCCGGCACTCGGTTCGCAGGGTCTCAGCACAAGCTGCTCGCCGTCATCGACGGCCAGAGCGTGGTCAGCCGGGCGCTGGGATCGCTCATCGGGGCGTCGCTCGATGCTGTGACGGTCGTCACCGGGGCGGCGGACATCTCCCAGGCGCTGGCGGGTGCCGGCGGCGAGATCACCGTCGTCGAGAACGAACGCTGGGCCTCGGGCATCGCATCATCGGTGCGCTGCGCGGCCTCGTGGGCCGCGACGCAGGGCCACGATGCGATCGTCGTGGGTCTCGCGGACCAGCCGTTCGTGACGGCGGCGGCTTGGCGGGCTGTCGGCGCCAGCGAGGGGCTCATTGCGGTTGCCGACTACGGCGGTCAGCGCAGGAATCCCGTCCGGTTGGCCCGCGACGTCTGGCCGCTGTTGCCGCACGGCGGTGACGAGGGCGCCCGGATGCTCATGCGGCGATTCCCGGAAATCGTGGTGCCGGTAGCCTGCGAAGGACAACCCGACGACATCGACACCGTGGAGGATCTGCGCCGATGGAGCTGAAGAGCGAATTCCGTGTCGGCATACCCGTCGAACAGGCGTGGAGCACGCTGACCGATGTCGAGTTCATCGCGCCGTGCATGCCCGGCGCGCAGCTCACCGAGATCGACGGCGACGAGTTCAAGGGCGGCGTGAAGGTCAAGGTGGGCCCGATCACGGCGCAGTACAAGGGCTCTGCGAAGTTCGTCGAGCTCGACGAGGCCAATCGCCGGATCGTGCTCGAAGCGTCCGGCCGCGACTCGCGCGGTGCGGGCAACGCTGCCGCCGAAGTGACGGCCGAGATGACCGCCGACGGTGACGGCACGGTCGTGTCGATCGCCACCGACCTGAAAGTCACCGGCAAGGTGGCGCAGTTCGGCCGCGGCGTGATGGCCGACGTCACTGAGAAGCTCATCGGCCAGTTCGTGGACTCGCTCGAACAGAAGCTGTCGGAGATCGGCGGCCAAGACGATGCCGGTGCCGAGGCGAGCGATGCAGCCGCAGATGACGCCGAAGCCGCCGACGAGCAAGCCGAGGAGCCTGCGTCTGGGGGCCCGCGCCAGATCGAGATGGCCGAGCCGGAGCCGGTCGACCTGCTGGAAACGGCGGGCAGGCCGATGCTCAAGCGCATCCTGGCGCCGCTCGCCGTGGTGGTGTTCTTCCTGTTCAACCGTCGCCGCCGGCGCAAGCGTCGCCAAGGCTGAGGGCCAGCCGCCGCGACTCTCCCACGGCGTTGCTTGTCCGTTGCGCCCCCGGCGCACTCCAGACGCCCGCTCAGTTCGAAGCGGTGGCCGCCTTGCTGGGCCGGCCGCCGCAGTGCGCTTTCGAGGTGGCTGTCGCGCACGACGACGGCCGGCCGGTGGTGATCGCCAACGCCCCGCTGCTTGACGACGGGCGTCCCATGCCGACCCGGTACTGGCTGGTCGACCTCGACCTGCGTCGGCGGGTGTCCCAACTCGAAGGTGACGGCGGGGTCCGGTCGGCCGAGGTGGCTGTCGATCCCGAGGCGCTTGCCGCTGCTCACGGCCGTTACGCCGCCGAACGGGACGCGCTGGTGCCCCACGACCACCGTGGGCCGCGCCCGGCCGGCGGTGTCGGGGGAACGGCGCGAGGGGTCAAATGCCTGCACGCGCACCTGGCGTACCGGCTGGCGGGCGGCGATGACCCGGTCGGTGACTGGGTGCTGGCACGGCTCGGCGACATCGGCGTGTCATCGGCCGTCGTCGGCGCTGCGACCGCATCTGCACCCATCGAATCAGCATCCGTGGCGCACCCTGATGGCTGTTGAGCCCTCGCCAGCTCCGGTTGCCGTCGTCGATTGCGGCACGAACACGACGCGCCTGCTCATCGACGATGGCACAGGACTGGGGCAGCGGCTGCTGCGCATCACCGGGCTCGGGCGAGGCGTCGACGCCGGAGGTCGGCTCCGTGACGATGCCATCGGCCGCGTGGTCGACGTGCTGGGGGAGTACCGCCAGATCATCGACGACCGTCAGGCAACCGCTGTTCGGGCGGTGGCCACCAGCGCTGCGCGCGACGCCGCGAATGGGGCAGCATTCCTGCAAAGAGCAAGCGACGCGCTCGGGGTGGAGGTCGAGCTGCTGGATGGCGAGAGCGAGGCCGCGTACGGGTTCGCCGGAGCCACGTCGGGTTTCGGCGGCACCCAGGCCGGCGCCGCGCTGGTGCTCGACATCGGCGGCGGCTCGACAGAGTTCGCCTACGGCATGCCGTCGGCCGGCGGCCCACCCGAGGCTGCGGCTTCGGTCGACATGGGCTCGGTGCGCTGGACCGAGCGATTCCTGGCATCGGATCCGCCCCGGCCCGAGGAGTTGAGCTCCGCGATCTCGGTCGCGCGCCTGCATCTCGATGACATCGACCGCGATCACCCGGTCATCGGACGGGGTGCCGCTGCGGCACGGCTCGTGGGCGTCGCCGGGACCGTCACGACCGTGGCCGCCGTCGAGATCGGCCTCGATCCCTACGATCCCGAGGTCATCGATGGCTTCGTGCTCAGTCGGGCCGCGGCCGAGGACGTGTTCCGCACGCTGGCCACCGAGCGGCTGGCCGACCGCATCCACAACCCGGGTCTGCACGCCGACCGAGCTCCGGTGATCGTCGGCGGCTGCTGCATTCTCGTGGCCGTCATGCGCCACTGGGACCTGGACGAGTGCCTCGTGCGCGAGCGAGATCTCCTCGATGGCATCGCGGCTGAGCTCCGCGAAGCGCAGGCGAGCCCAGCGGCTGA
Source organism: Acidimicrobiales bacterium (assembly GCA_965116715.1). Lineage (GTDB taxonomy): Bacteria > Actinomycetota > Acidimicrobiia > Acidimicrobiales > Poriferisodalaceae > Poriferisodalis. Next base: position 1,355,091 of record OZ220724.1, on the reverse strand, counting down.
GTTCCGCGAAGCGCAGGCCAACCCAGCGGCTGAGCTCCGCGAAGCGCAGGCGAGCCCAGCGGCGCGCGATCATGCCGCTCGGTGAGCGCCGGCGGCGCGCCAGTACTGTGCGCAGCGTGAGTCGCCTGCGCACCGAGCGGCTTGAGCTTCGCCCGCTCGTGCCGTCTGACTTCGCCCAATGGAACGAAGTCCGCGAGCGATGCCGCGACTGGCTGGCGAAATGGGAGCCTCGCCGGCCTGCGGGGGCGCCCGACCCGTCGCGCGACTCCCAAGCGTTTGCCAATCGCTGCCGTGTTCGCGAGCGTGAGCGCTCGCTGGGCACGGCGTTCGACTTCGGCCTGTGGCATGAGGGCTGGTTCTGCGGCGAGATCAATGTCTCCCATGTGGCACGCGGCGCATTCCAGAGCGCCCATGTGGGCTACTGGATCGACGAGCGCCTGGCCGGCATGGGATTGGTTGCCGAAGGACTCATGGCGGTCTTCGGGTTCGCCTTCGATCAGGCTGGCTTGCACCGGGTGCAGGTGTCGATCATGCCTCGCAATGCCGCCAGCTTGCGGGTGGTGGAGAAGCTGGGGCTGCGCTCGGAGGGGATCGCGCGGGGATACATCCAGATCGCCGGTGTCTGGGAAGACCACGTTCGCTTCGGCTTGACGGTCGAGGAGTGGCGAGCCCGCCGCGACGAGATGACGGAACGGCTCCGAGCTGCCCGCTCAGCCGCTCAGTCGTCGGGGTCAGACAGCCACTCCTGACCCGGCTCGCAGTCGGCCGAGATCGGGCACCAACGGCATGGCGGGCCGGGCACGCGCCGCGGCGCACGCAGGTCCCCTCGCAGGCTGATGAGTCGACCGATGCCGTCCACGGTGCGTCGCAGCGCGCTCTCGAGCACTTCGGCGGTCACTGCCTCGTGCTCGATGCGCCCTTCGGCGACATAGAACGAGCCGATGCCCAGCGGCGGCACGCCCACCGAGAGCGTCTCGACGAGGGCGTAGAACCGCAGGTCTTCGGGATCGGTCGGTGTGCGTGAACCGGTCTTGAGATCGATGACGACCTTGCCGGCTCGCTGGAGGCCGTCGGGTCCGCCCACCGGCGCCGGCGATCCGAGCGTCAGGTCGTACTTGCCGTTGAGCACGAATGCGCCGCCGCACAGGCGTGCGCGGGCCCTGACCTCGGCGGCTGGCCGCCATGCACGCTGCATAGGCGGGAAGGTCTCGCCGAAGCGCGTGAGCAGTGCGACGCAGTTGGCCGTCAGATCGGCTCGCTCGCCGTGCGACGCCTCAGCCAGGAAGCTGCCGAGGTTGTCGTCGTCGGCGATGAGACGTTCGAGCGCTGCGTCGACCGCGTCCTCGGGTTCGAAGCGTCGATGAGTCGACAGCTCGACCGCCTTGTGTAGCACCGTGCCGCGCGCCGTCGGCACGGTCCATTCGAAGGGAGTGTCTGCACCGGCGAGGTGTCGTGCTTCGCAGCCGAACACGCCGGCGAGGTCTCGCTTGGCCACCCACAGCCCACGGCCGTCGATGTTGCGAGCGGCATCGACGAGCCCCCCAAGCGCTGCTTCGGCTTCGTTGCGCAGCTCGTCGGCGAATGCGACCGGGTAGGTGGGACGCTGCTCCGCGGGCGTGCGGATGGCATCCAGCGTGGCCTGCTGGGCAGGCAGCAGTCCCGGAGCCGTGGTCGCCATGTGGGTCCATTGTGGTCGTTGGTGATGTCGTCCCCGACGTCGCCCGGTGGCCGGAACGGCAGCGCTCCCGTTCGTTGTCACACCCCCCTGTGATGCTGCACACATGTCAGCAACACCCCGTACCCACCCACCGGCGCCGCTTCGACTGGTCGATGCCTCACCGGTTCGCAGCCGTCCCCACCGTGCCGGCGGTGCCTCGACGCGTTCGGGGCAGGATGCCGGCAGTCTCGTTTCCGACCCCGCCGGCCGCTTCGTCCTGACGGTGCGAGCGCTCGCCATGGCAGCTCGTTCGCTGGGCCTGAGCGCTCCGAGCTTTCAGAGCCCGCCCCGTTCCGATGAGCTTGACCGTTCCATCCAACGCACGCCTTCGGGTGACTGTGTCGTGGCAGTGCGCGTACGTGGGCGCCCGTTCGGCGCTGTGGTGGCCGACGCCATCGAGGGCGTCGTGGTCTGCAACGAACTGAGCGCCCACGCTGCCGGTCCGGTGCGCGACGAACTGTGGAGGGAAGCCGAGAACCTCAGCAGCGGCGCAAGCGCCCCTGGCCGCTCTGTGGTGCCCTTCGGTTTGGACGAGGCTGCCTGAGCGGCGCGGCATCATGCACGGGGCGCGGAGCGAGCATGATGGGTGCTGCGGCCGTGATGGCCGTGCTGGCTGGCCCGGGTGGCGGAACTGGCAGACGCAGAGGGCTTAAACCCCTCGGCTCCTCCGGGAGCGTGCGGGTTCGAATCCCGCCCCGGGCACCCGCATCAGCGGCCAGCGGCGGCGCGCAGTGAGGCCACGGTTTCGGACCCTGGTCCCAGGCGGCGGGCCGCAGCGTCGTGACACAGCTCGTTCAGCGTCCGGTTGAGCGGCGTGGCGATGCCGTGCTGCTGGCCGAGTTCGCAGATCCGGCCGTTGAAGTGCTCCACTTCGACCGTGGGACGCCGGAAATGCAGGTCTTGCCAGGTGGACGGGTAGCTGTGCATCACCGGGTCTGCATCACCCCGTGGCTCGCGCTGGCCCGGCACGCGCATCCGTTCGATCCATGAGCGCAAATCCCGGCCGTCATCCATGACCGGCGAGATTCCGGCCGCGTCCAGCACGTCGGCGGCTTCTTCTTGAAGATCGGCCATGAAGAATCGGGTTTCCTCATCGCAGAACCACTCCTGCACGGGCAGGTCGATCAGCGCCGAGAACGCGTTCGTGAGGTTCAGCACCAGCTTTCCCCACTTGGCCTCGGCCACGTGTTCGTCGACCGTGGCGCGCATCTCGGCGGCAACCAGATCGTCCACCACGGCCGCGCACAGCTCGTCGGAACCGGTGGGCCAGCAGCCGATCTGAGCCCGGCGCGCACCGGTGTGGGTGACCACGCCTGGCTCGTCGATGCGGGCACCAATGCGCACCATGACGCCATAGGCCCGAAAGCCTTGTTCGGTCAGCCACTCCTCGTTGGTGACACTGTTCTGGAAGCAGAACAGCGGCACATCGTGGTACAGCTCCCGGTGCTGTTCCACCGCCTCGAACGTGTGCTGTGTCTTCATGGCCAGCAGCACCACGGTGCGCTCGTCCAGCTCGATGTCGTGCGCGGTGCGCACGGCCGGCAGCCGGAAGTGGCCCTCGGTGTAACCCGAGATGCTGAGCCCGTCTCGCTGGAGAGCTTCGAGGTGCTCGCCGCGGGCGATGAGGGCCACACGGCGGCCGGCTTGGGTGAGCCGAGCTCCCAGCACGCAGCCGATGGCTCCCGCCCCGTGCACGATGTAGTTCAGCTCAGCGTCGTCCTCGATGGAGTGCGCCGAGTAGCGATCTGGTGCATTGTCCGCTGCCACGGCGGTACATCGTGCCAGATGGCCTCACGCTCAGCCCGCCGTCGGCTGCCCACCGAACGGGCCGTGCCGAGCGATCCTGGCGCAGCGCTACCGTGCAGCCATGCGCGAGTGGAACACCGCCCTGCCAAACATGATGGAGGCCGAGTTCTGGAAACAGCCGGCCGGCGTGATCGACTCGGTGATCGCTCGTCATCATGCCGAGGCGCCGCTGGACTGGTTCGAAGAGCCCGGCTATGACGGCTTGATTCCTGTGTCGCCCGGCTACTGGTGTGTCACCCGCCACGCCGACATCGCCGCCATCTCGCGCAACGCCGAAGTCTTCAGCTCGGCCGCCGGCATCACGATGCTGGATGCCCCACCCGAGTTCACCGAGTTCTTCAGCTCCATGATCGCCATGGACGACCCGCGCCACGCCCGGCTGCGCCGACTCGTGGCCAAGGGCTTCACGCCGAAGATGCTCGCCCAGCTCGAACAGGGCGTGCGGGAAGCGGCGTCAGAGATCGTGGACTCGGTCTGCGAGAAGGGCAACTGCGACTTCGTCACCGAGGTGGCGGCCGCGCTGCCGCTCAAGATCGTGTGCGACCTCATGGGCATCCCGGGGTCCGAGTATCAGGGCGTGTTCGACGCCACGAACGTCATCTTGGGAGTGTCCGATCCTGAGTACCAGCCCGAAGACTTCGACTTCTTGACAGCGTTGCTCGGCGCAGGCGGTCATCTCGCTGACGTGATGAAGGATGTCGCCCAGGCGAAGCGCGGCGGCGACGGCACCGATCTCACGAGCGTGCTGGTCAACGCCGAGTTGCCTGACGATCAGCTCAGCGACTCGGACTTGGCCAGCTTCTTCGTCCTGCTCGTGGTGGCCGGCAACGAGACCACGCGCAACGCCATCTCGTGGGGGCTCAAGTACCTCACCGATTTTCCCGATCAGCGGGCCATCTGGGCAGCCGACTTCGAGGGCGTGGCGCCGACCGCGGTCGAGGAGATCGTGCGGCTGTCCAGTCCCGTCGGCTACATGCGCCGGACGCTGACCCGCGACTACGTCTTGGAAGGCCGCGAGATGGCCGAAGGCGAGAAAGTGGCGATGTTCTACGTCGCTGCAAATCGCGATCCGTCGGTGTTCGACGACCCCTTCAAGTTTGACGTGTTACGTGACCCCAACCCGCAGTACGGCTTCGGCGGACCGGGACCGCACTACTGCCTGGGAGCGCACCTGGCCCGCCGCGAGATGACCGTGATGTATCGCGAGCTGTTCAACCGGCTGCCCGACATCGTTGCCGTCAACGAGCCCGACACCCTCCAAGCGGCGTTCATCCATGGTGTCAAGCACCTCGACGTCGAGTTCACACCCACCGCGTCGCTGGCGGCCTGAGCGCTCCCGGGCTGCGGACTGGACCCCATCGCTGCGCCGCCCCGTAGCGTTCCTGTCATGAACCCACCGCAGATCGCGTCGGCCACCGGCAAGCTCGGCGTGCTCACGCCCGGCATGGGAGCGGTGGCCACCACCTTCATTGCCGGCGTGCTGGCGGCGCGTGCCGGGCTGGCGGAGCCGATCGGCTCGGTCAGCCAGATGGCCCACATCCGCCTCGGCGGACGGGCTGACGGCCGCAACCCGCTCATCCGCGACTTCGTGCCGCTGGCCTCGCTGGACGACCTGGTGTTCGGCGGCTGGGATCCCATCACCCCCAATGCGCTGGAAGGCGCCCGCACCGCCGGCGTACTGGAAGATCGAGATCTTGGCGTGATCTCCCGCGAGCTGGAAGGCATCGTGGCCATGGATGCCGTGTTCGACACGCGCTGGGTGAGCCGGCTGGAGGGCACGCGCACCAAGCCGCCGATGGGCAAGCTGGAAGCAGCCCAGGCGCTGATGGAAGACATCGAGCGCTTCCGGGCCGAGAACGAATGCGACCGGCTCGTAATGGTGTGGTGCGGCTCGACGGAGGCATACCAGGAGCCGTCCGACGTGCACGCCAGCGTGGAGGCGTTCGAAGCTGGTCTGGCCGCCGATGACGACAACATCTCGCCCAGCCAGATCTACGCCTACGCAGCCCTGATGAGCGACGTGCCCTTCGCCAACGGCGCGCCCAATCTGAGCGTCGACATCCCGGCCATGACCGAGCTGGCCGAGCGCCGTGGCGTGCCCATCGCCGGCAAGGACTTCAAGACCGGCCAGACGCTGATGAAAACGCTGGTGGCGCCCGGCCTGAAGGCCCGCATGCTGGGTCTGCGCGGCTGGTATTCCACCAACATCCTGGGCAACCGCGACGGCGAGGTGCTGGACGACCCCGAGAACTTCAAGACCAAGGAGACGTCGAAGCTGGGCGTGCTGGGCACGATTTTGCAGCCCGAGACCTATCCCGAGCTCTACAGCGAGATCGACCACGTGGTGCGCATCAACTACTACCCGCCCCGTGGCGACAACAAAGAGGGCTGGGACAACATCGACATCTTCGGCTGGCTCGGCTACCCGATGCAGATCAAGATCGACTTCCTGTGCCGCGACTCGATCCTGGCGGCGCCGATCGTGCTGGACCTGGCGCTGTTCTTGGACCTGGCGCAGCGGGCCGGCCAGGGCGGTGTGCAGGAATGGCTGTCGTTCTACCTGAAGGCGCCGCAATCAGCCGATCCAGCCGGCCCCGAGCACGACCTGTTCATCCAGCAGACCAAGCTCAAGAACACGCTGCGGGAGTGGATGGGCGAGCAACCCGTCACCCACTCCGAAGCCGGCTGAGACCGTCGCCCCTGCGACTCCAATTGTTTACGGACTGTTTGTTTCTTGCGCGCAAGCGGTGAGTGAGTCTCAGCATATTTTCAGGATTGTCTCAGGGAGTATTCAGCATCACCGATCAGAGTCTGAGGTGCCCGACTTCCCTCCCGAAAGGAGTGACGGCATGACTGACAACGAAGCAGAAACACCGACTCCGAGCAACCCACGCAGACGGCGACTCGCCGGAGGACGAACAAGTCGACTGCCCATTGCACTGCTCGCCGTGGCGACAGCGAGCATGCTTGCTCTGATGTTCACCATTGGCTCAGCCGGGGCCCAGAGCAGCGACTCCATGGGTGTCACCCAAGGATTGCAATCAGCGGGAGGCCAATCCCTCATCCAGGCTCATCACGAGGAAGCCATCCCGGTGCATCACGAAGGCGAGACCCGCCATCACGAGGACGGTGAACGCCGCGGCGGCAAGTGTGGACACCGGGCAGCGGTGACGGCGGCGGCCGAGTTGCTCGGCATGGAACCCGAAGCGTTGCGCGACAGGATGATGGACGGCGAGACGCTGGCCGAAATTGCCGCCTCCGAGGGCGTCGAGACGTCCGAGGTCATCGACGCAATCGTGAGCGCCATCAGCAATCACGCTGCGGAGCACGACCACGAGATCGACACCGAATCGTTGACCGAGAGAGTCACTGCGCTGGTGAACGGCCAGCATCCCGAGCGAGGTGACGGCAAGCGCGGCTGGCACGGTCGCCGTGGACTTCACCGTCTGGGCGGTCACATCGGATCGCACAGCTCGGTCTCGACCGCCTGAGTCCTCCCAATCCGAAGCGGGCCGGTATCCCCCTGCCGGCCCGCTTCGGCGCGTCTTGCAGCCGGTACGTTTCAGCCATGGCCGGCGAGCACTGCGCGTCGATCCCGGTGATCGATATCTCAGCCTGCGCCGCGCCCGATGACGTGTGCAGCCAGATCGACGCGGCGTGCCGCGGCATCGGCTTCCTTGCCATCACCGGCCACGGCGTGCCCAGCGACCTGCTCGACGGTGTGCTCGCCGCAACCAGGGAGTTCTTCGCCCAGCCGCTCAAGTACAAGAACTCGCTGGCGATCGAGCGCTCCGATCATCACCGTGGCTATGCCGGCGTCGAAGGCGAGCTGCTGCAGCCGGGGCTGCGGGCTGACCTCAAGGAGACCATGGATTTCGGTCCCGAAGTTCGCGCAGATGACCCGCTGCGCTCGCCGCTGGAAGGACCGAACCAATGGCCGGCCTTGCCCGGCTTTCGTGACGCCATCGAGGCGTACCAAGCTGCCGTGCTCACCGCAGCCAAGCGGCTGCTGCGCCTGATGGCGCAAGCCCTCGGCCAGGAGCAGTCGTTCTTCGACCAGCGCTTCGAGCGCCCGCTGGTCGGCACCCGGCTCATCCGCTACCCAGCCGTCGCTGAACCGTCTCGCGACCAGCTTGGCTGCGGCGCGCACAGTGACTACGGCTGCGTCACGCTGCTGCACATCGACGGGACGCCGGGTTTGCAGTTGGCCGACGTTGAGGGACGCTGGCACGACATCGTCGCCCCGGCCGGCAGTTTCATCGTGAATCTCGGCGACATGCTGGCCCGCTGGACCAACGACCGGTACCGCGCCACCGTTCACCGGGTGCAGTCGCCGCGCGCGGCCGATCGCTACTCAGTGCCCACGTTCGTCAACCCGTCCTACGACACGGTGGTGGAGTGCCTGTCGAGCTGTCTCGGCGAGGGAGAGCAGCCGAAGTACGCCACGACGACCTCTGGCGCCTACCTGCAGTCCCGCTTCGACGAGACGTTCGCCTACCGCCGGTAGCTGCCGCTTTGGTGTATCGCGCGTTCAGCGAGTGCGGGGTCCTGAGCAGTGTCCCTGGCGAACCGGCAACCCTCAGTCGCTGCCGAACGCCACAGCGCTTTTGCGGTCCAGCACGGTGGCGTAGAGCATGCCGAAGATCACCACGACGGCACCGCCCAGCGTGACCAGCGCCGGGTACTCGTCCAGGAACAGCGCCGCCCACACGATGCCGGCGACGGTCTCCACCGGGGCGAACAGGGCCACCTCGCTGGCCGGCGCGAACCTGGGGGCGTTGCTGTAGGACAAGCGTCCGAGCGGATTGCACACCAGACCCATGGCGAATATCGCCGCCCATGCTGTGGCGTCGAGCGTTCCCAGATCGGCCACGAACGCCGTCGGGATCACCACGAGCACCGCCGCGAGCGACAGGCCGACGATGCGGCTCATGTCCCGGTGGCGGCGCCAGATGACGGTGCTGGCGGCAAAGCAGATCACGGCGATGAGAGCCAGGAAATCGCCGAGCAGCTTGGGCGAGCCGACCGACGTGGACACCACCATGCCGATGCCCACCACCGTCAGCGCGATGCCCACGGCCACCCGCGGCGACGTGCGCTCACGGAGGGCCACCCAGGCGAACGCCGCCGCCAGCACGGGCGCGGAGGCCACGATCGCCACCACGTTGGGCACCTCGGTGTGGGTGATCGCCGAGATGAACGTGAGCTGACTGATCGCGCCGAGCGCCCCGATTGCCAGCAGCGGCCGAGTATCGGCCCGCAGCGACGCCCACGACGCCGACGCTTGGCGCAGGACCATGGCGCCGTAGAGCACCAGCGACAGCACCCCGACGATGAAGGCGATGTCCAGCGCATCAGCCTCCGAGACGCGGACCCACAGCGAGTCGGTGGACACCAGCAGCATCCCCAGCGCAGCGAGACCCCAGCCGAGGCGGCGGCTGCCCGCTTCGACGATCACGAGCTGCCGATGCGGCGATGGATCACGCGGGCTGCGGCCAAGCCGCTCAACGCGAAGCCGACCGACTTGAACAGGGTGATCTCGGCGTCCGAGATGCGCCCGGGGTGGCCGCGGGTCACCAGCGACGCCAAGTCGGCAGCGATGTCGCTGCGGGCGATGGCGCCCGACTGGAGCGGCTGGGCCAGATCGCCTGCCAGCACTGCCCCGTCGGACGTGTCCACGAAGAGCGTCGCCGCCGTCACGGCTGCATCGTCGGCCTCACGCATGTCGGCCCGGAAGGATCCCACCAGGTCGAGGTGCGTACCAGGCTGCAGCAGGTCGCCCCGGACCAATGGGCTGGCGGCACCGGTGGCGCACGTCACGATGTCGGCCCGCTCGACCGCGGCGTCCAGCCCTTCAACCGGTCTCGCCGGCAGACCGCCCTCGACGAGTCGGCGGGCCGTCGCTGCGGCGCGCTCGGGGCTGCGGCCCCACACCTCCACCGCGTCGAGCTGGCGGACTGCAGCGTGTGCGAGCGCCAGGTTGGGCGCAAGGTTGCCGGTGCCCACCACAAGCAGCCGGCGGGCATCGGCGCGGGCCAGAAGACCGGCGGCCAGTGCCGAGACAGCGGCCGTGCGCCGCAGCGTGAGTTCGTCGCCGTCGATCATTGCGGCGAGCTGCCCGGTCTGGCCGTCGAACAGTAAGTAGCCGGCACTGATCGTTCCCAGATCGGTGCCGGCGTTGGAGGGGTAGTAGGTGACCGCCTTCACGCCGAGCAGCTCGGTGTCCAGCCACGCGGGCATCACCAGCAGCGAACCGGTGCCGCCGCCGGGCAGTCCGACGTCGTGGATCTCCCGCTGGGGCACGCTGGCTGAGCCGTCGGCAAGCAGCTCCGCGATGGCTTCCATCAGCTCGCTCCACGGCGTGGCCTCACGTACCGCCGCCGCGTCGAGCGCCAGCATCACCTAGGGCCTGCGCTCGAGCCGTTCCAGGCAACGCGCGGCAACTGCTTCTCTTTGTCGACAAACGGCAGGGTGTCCACGGTGGCTTCGTGCGACGCGCCCTCGTAGTCGTGCAAGTGAACGGTCTGGGCCGCCCAGCCGTCGCCGGGCAGCGGCCGATCGAAGCGCACGTAGCCGACACCCACATCCAGCGTGGGCGACCACGTCCCGATGGTCACGTGCCCGACTTGGCTGCCTCCGTAGCTGACGCCCATCTGGGGCTCCGGCATGGCAGTGGGGCAGACCAGACCGAACAGCAACTGGCTGCGGTCGGCTGTCTCCAGAGCTGCCTTGCCGATGAAGTCGTCCTTGTCGAGCCGGACGAAGTGGCCGAGCCCGGCACCGTAGGGCGTCAGGCCCGGTTCGATGTCGGTGCCGTTGTCCAGGATTCCTGACTCGATGCGCCGGATGCCCATGGACGACACGGGGCTGAACTCCATGCCGAACGGCTCGCCGCAGGCGAACAGGCCGTCCCAGAGCGCGTCGTGATCGGTGGGCTGTGGCCCGCTGTTGCAGTAGATCTCGATGCCCACCTCGCCGGTCCATCCGGTCCGCGACACCCACAGCGTCTGGCCGCACACGTCGAAGAAGCCGGCGCGGAAGTACTTGAAGTCGGCCCCCAAGCCCCCGCCGATGGCGGCATCGAGCACATCGAGCGACTTGGGGCCTTGGATCTGCAGCACGCGTGAGTCAGGGTCGTTGGCGTCGACATCGAGCCCGATGGCGTGCGCCCGCAGCCAGCTCAGGAACTCGCCGTTCGCAATGACGTACCAGAAGCGGTCGGCGGCCAGACGCATCACGACTCCGTCCATCAGGATCGTGCCGTCGTCGTTGCACGCCAGGCCGTACCGGCAGCGACCGATGCCGAGATCGGCAACCCTGCACACCAGCACCCGCTCGAGCAGGCGCGCCGCATCGGATCCGGCGATCTCCAGCGGTTTCTCGGGAACGTCATACAGCATGACGCCCCGGCGCAGCTTCCAGTAGTGCGGGATGGGATCTTCGTCGGGATGCGACTTCACCGGGAACAGCCGGTTGCAGTACACCCCGTGAATGGTCTGATCGGTGGTGTAGCGGTGAGCGAAAGGCGATCGGCTGACCCGGTAGGGCGCCAACGAGATCGAGTCGTACGACTCGACGTAGTAGTGCCGGCCCGCGCTCACCTCAGATCCTCCAACGCGGCACCGAACGTGCGCGGCGCCCGGTAGATGCCATGGCTGACGGCGCCGTCAATGGCATGAAGTTCCCAGATGGACGCCTTCTTGCAGCGTGTGGGGTTCACGTCGATCCCGCGGTAGGACAGGCGCCAGAGCACCTCAGGAATGACGTCGCCGTGGCTGCACAGCACGCTGTCACCCTCCTCGCCGCAAAGGCGCTCCACCAGCGCCTCAGTTCGCCAGCCATCAGCGCCCTCGGCAAGCTCGGCGGTGATCTCGATGTCGAGTCCCAGCTTGGCCGCGAGCGGCTCGACCGTCTGGGTGCAGCGGATGCTGGGGCTCGAGAGGATGCGCCGGACAGGTGCGGGCGCGAGCGTCGCCGCGATGGCCTCGGCTTGAGCGTGACCCATCGGGTCCAGCGGCCGAGCGCTGTCATCGTCCCGCCAAGCGTGCCGATCGCCGGCCGATGCGTGTCGCACGAGATGCAGCACTCGCAGAACGCTAGAGCCGCGCGGGAATGTCTGGTGCCCCTGTCGCGACTACAGAGCCGCTGGCTTCGTGTGCGACGATGAGCGCGAGCTGAACAGGGGTGAGCGATGCGCGACGCATCCCAACATCCGCAAGCGACTGAGGCCGGCGCCGGCACTCCGAAGCCCAGCAGCGCAGTGCCCGCCCTGCCGACCGGCGAGTTCGCCTGGCATCGACTGGAGGGGGTCGACGAGCTGGACGTGGGACGGGTCACCACAGTGACCGTCGGTCACGAGACCCTGTGCGTCACCCGGACCGAGGCCGGATTCGGCTGCTTGGCCAACGCATGCCCGCACCAGGGCGGTCCCCTCGGCGAGGGAAGCATCGAGCGGGGCTGGCTGCGCTGCCCGTGGCACGGCTACGACTACTCGCCGCTCAACGGAACACCACCGCCCCCGTTCGATGACGCGCCGGCAGCGTTCCGCACCGAGATCCGGTCCGACGGTGTGTACGTGGCGTTGCCGGTGACAGCAGGCCGCACTCGGACGGTGTCCGACCAGCTCGTCGAGACCATGTGCGCGTGGGGCGTGTCGTGGGTGTTCGGCATGGTGGGCCATTCGAACCTGGGGTTTGCCGACGCACTGCGTGCAGCCGAGGCTCGCGGCGATCTGCAGTTCATCGGGGTGCGCCACGAGGGCGCCGCTGCGTTCGCCGCCACCGCCTACGGCAAGCTCACCGGCGGATTGGCCGCCTGTTTCGCCATCGCCGGGCCGGGCAGCACCAACCTGCTGACGGGGCTGTACGACGCCAAGATGGACCGGGCCCCGGTGCTGGCGGTTTCGGGCCAGGTGCCCTCGAGCGTGCGTGGCCGGGGTGCCTTCCAGGACACCGACCTGTCGGCAGCCTTCGCCGATGTGTCGCGCTACTCGGCCACGGTGCAGGCCGGCTCCGACGCAGCCGAGCTGATGAACCTCGCCTGCAAGACTGCCTTGGTCGAACGGGACGTGGCACACCTGGTGCTGCCCGACGAGGTGCAGGTGCTGCGGGCAGCGGCCGATGCGTCGCCTGCCGGGTCGCCGGAGGGTCGCACGGGATCGCGGCAGATCGCTCCTGCGGCGAATGCGCTGGAGAGTGCGGTCGAGCTGCTGGCGGGTGCCTCCCGGCCGATGATCATCGTGGGACACGGTGCCCGCAGCGGCATCGACGACATCGTCGCGCTGGCCGAGGCGCTGGATGCACCGGTGGCCACCACGTTCAAGGGCAAGGGCCTCATCGCCGACCAGCACCCGCTGGCCTGTGGGGTGCTGGGCCGCTCGGGCACGCCGATCGCCAGCTGGTTCATGAATGAGGCCGATGCGCTGGTCACCTTCGGCGTGTCGTTCGCCAATCACACCGGCATCGCGTCGTACAAGCCGATCGTGCAGGTCGACTTCGACCCGATGGCGCTGGGACGTTTTCACGCGGTGACGGTGCCGCTGCTCGCCGATGTGGGCACTGGGGCGCGGGCACTGGCCGATGCGCTGGGGGGCCGGGCTGCGCCGGGGAATGCCGCGGCGGAGGTGGCAGAGCGCTGGGCAATCTGGCGCGCCGAGAAGCAGCGACGCCGCGCCGACGATCGGGGCAGAGGCCTCAACTCGGCAGTCGTGTTCGAGGCGCTGAGCCGCCTGGTGCCCGCTGACGCCATCATGCCGGTGGACGTCGGCAATCACGCCTACTCCTTCGGGCGTTATTTCGAGCCCTGCGGGCAGACGGTGCTGATGTCGGGCTACCTGGGGTCGATCGGCTTCGCCTTCCCCGCGGCGATGGGCTGCTGGGCCGCAACCAGGCGTGGGACGGATGCCGACGGGGGCCGATGGGCGGACCGGAAGGTGGTATCGGTCTCGGGTGACGGCGGCTTCGGCCAGTACGCCATGGAGCTCACGACCGCCGTCAAGTACGGGATGGACATCACCCACCTTGTGCTCAACAACGGCGAGCTGGGCAAGATCTCCAAGGAACAGCGGGCGGCCGAGCTCGACGTGTGGCAGACCTCGCTGCACAACCCGAGCTTCGCCGGCGTTGCCGGGCTCTGCGGTGCGATGGGCCGCCAGGTGACGGCGGCGGCCGAGCTGGACTCGGCGCTCACCGACGCATTGGCGCACGCGGGCCCTGCGCTGGTGGAAGTGATGACCGACCCGCTGCTCGTCTGAGAGGGCGAGCCGCCGCAGCCTCTAGGGTCGGGCGGCGATGAACAAGCCAACGGCCGCGCAATCAGCCGCAGCAAGCCTCGGCCTCGAGGACGCCTACGCCGTCGACGGTCCAGAGGCCAACCGTGAGCTGTACGCCTCGTGGGCCGAGACGTACGAGTCGGTCTTCCTCGCCGAGAACGACTACCAGTACCACCGCCAAGTGGCCGCAGCGTTCCGCGACGCCCAGGACAGCCTCGACAGCCTGGACGGGCCGGTGCTCGACGTGGGCTGCGGCACCGGCGTCGTCGGTGCCGAGCTGGCCCGACTGGGCGTTGCGGTGATCGATGGCATCGACATCTCCCCCGAGATGCTGGCCAAGGCCACCGCCAAGACCCACGAGGGCCGGCCGACGTACCGGCAGCTCTTCGAAGCCGACCTGACCGGCCCGATCGACCTCGCCGACGACGCCTATGCCGGCGTCGTGAGCGCAGGCGCATTCACCCACGGTCATCTCGGCCCCGAGTCCATCAGCGAGCTGCTGCGGGTGGCGCGACCCGGCGCCCGCTGCAGCATCGGCATCAACTCCGCGCACTTCGACGAGGTCGGCTTCGGCGACTGGCTGGCGCAACGCCAGACGGACGGACAGATCAGCGAGCTGGACTTCGAATTGCGTCCCATCTACGGCGGCGCCGACCCCGACGACCCGGACCGCTGGACACGCATCGCCGTCTTCACCCTGACCTGAGCCGGACTTGCCGCACGCGCCCGTCAGCAGCCGCTGGCGATAGGCGAGGGTCTCGTCAAGACACGACGAGAGGGCACGGGACCGCTCGGGTCGTTGCCTGGTGAGCCGCTCGGATACTGTCCGAACCCATGGGGTCCCCCGAAGACGCTGCTGCCGGACCTCCTAAACGCAAGAGCCGCGTGCCTCGCAAGAAGTACGAGCGTGAGCTTGAGGCGCTGCAACTGGAGCTGGCCCACCTGCAGCGCTGGATCCAGCACGAGAGGCTCAAAGTCGTCGTCATCTTCGAGGGCCGCGACGCCGCAGGCAAGGGCAGCACGATCAAGCGCATCATCAGGCGGCTGAACCCCCGCGTCGTGCGTGTGGTGGCACTGGGCACGCCCAGCGACCGGGAGAAGACCCAGTGGTGGTTCCAGCGCTACGTCGAGGAGCTGCCGACGGCGGGGGAGATGGTGATCTTCGACCGCAGTTGGTACAACCGCGGCCTCGTCGAGCCGGTGATGGGCTTCTGCACCGACGACGAGTACGAGGAATTCCTGCGCTCGTGCCCGGAGTTCGAGCGGATGCTGGTGCGCTCGGGCATCATCCTGATCAAGTACTGGTTCTCGATCAGCGACGAGGAGCAGGAGCGCCGATTCCAACGGCGCATCACCGACCCGGCTCGCCGCTGGAAGCTCTCGCCGATGGATCTCGAGGCCCGTACGCGCTGGGCGGACTTCTCGCGCGCCAAGGACACGCTGTTCGCGCACACCGACATCAAGCAAGCCCCATGGTGGGTTGTCGAAGCCGACGACAAACGCGCCGCGCACCTCAACTGCATTGCCCACCTGCTGTCGTTGATTCCCTACGAAGCTGTGCCCTGGGAGCACGTCGATCTGCCCGATCGGGGCTCAGCCGGCGGCTATGTGCGCCCGCCGATCACCGACCAGACCTTCGCGCCCGAGCTGTACTGAGCGTTCGTCGCGGCCAGCCGGCGGCTGAACGACTCAAGCTTCGATCCGGGACCCCTTGTTGATGTCGAGGTTGATCTCGAGCAGTCGTGCGGCGATGGTCCGGGCCTCGTCGAAGCTGCCCACGAAGTGGTCGCCAGGCACCCGGTGCAGGACATCGAGGGACTGCAGGCTGCCCGCCGGCAAGCTCTCTAGCCCGATCACGATGCACTCGGTGTCGTGTTCCATCGCGGCATCGATGAGCTGCTCCACCACCAGCGCGGCGCTGTCGTCGACGTAGCTCGTCTCGGTGAAGTCCAAGATCACGACCTCGTGCTCGACGATGTCCTTCCCGATGGCAAAGCGCAGCCGGTTGGACGACGCGGCGGTGAAACTGCCACGCATCTTCACCATGCCGACCCGCGCGGAGAACGCATCGAATTGGCTGACATCCACCCGGTCGCTGTCGGCGAAGAAGACCGCGTCGAGCATCGGCACCGACAGGACGCTGTCGAGCTCGAGGCGCTCGAAACGACGGCTCGAAGCGAGCGCCGCGGCCACCACGCCGGCGGCGATAGCCACCAGCAGGTCGACGAACACGGTGAGGCCGAGCGTGAGCAGCATCACCAGCATGTGCTCGCGCTGCACCCGGTACAAGTGCGTGATGAGCCGCCAGTCGATGAGGCTGAGCCCCAGCCACAGCAGGATGCCGGCGAGCACTGCGTACGGGACGGCATCGATGAGTCCGCTCAGCACGATGATGAGCACCAATGCCAGCACCGCCGAGACGGCGCCGGCAACACGGGTCTGAGCCCCAGCCCGGAAATTGGCCTGGGTGGCACTGGGAGACCCTGCGCCCGGCAAGCCTCCGAACATGGCGGCGACCGCGTTGCCGAGCCCGACGCCGATCAGTTCTCGATTCGGATCGTGCTGCTGACCAGCCATCGCATCGGACTCGGTCGCGGTCGTCAGGCTGTTCAGCGCACCGATGAGGGCGATGGCGACGGCGGCGCCGACAGCGCCCCAGAAGCCGCCCGCCGGCATCTCCATCGTCCAGAAGGAGGGCACCTCGATGACATCGGCGATGCGCGGCGCCCCGTCGAACATGACGGCGCCGATGATGATGCCGATGACGAGTGCGCCCCCGACACGCGGCACATAGCGCCGGAGCCGCTTCGGCCAGCCGGCGCAGATGATGAAGGTGGTGACGGCCAGTCCGAATGCGTGGAAGTCCATGTCATTGGCGGCGTCGTCCCAATGTCGGATGGAGTCGATGGGGTTGCCAATGATCGGGTCGGCACCGAAGAACGGCAGCACTTGCAGCAGCACCACCATGACCCCGATGCCGCTGATGAAGCCCGAGGTGACCGAATACGGCGTGTACTGCACGAGGTTTCCGAGCCGGAGCAATCCCAGCAGCAGCTGGATGACCCCGGCAATGAAGATGATGACCAGGGCCTCCGCCGGGGTGTCGGCGTAACGCACCAGCACGAACGACACGGCGATGGCCACCGGTGCGGTTGCCGCGGAGATCTGCACCCGGGTGCCACCGAGCACCGCAGCAATGAAGCCGACGGCGACCGCGCCCCACAACCCGGCGATGGGACCGAGCCCGGACACCACGCCGAATGCGAGCGCCAGCGGCAGCACGACAATGGCCGAGACAACGCCGGCCCCCAGATCGGCACGAAGGTGCTGGGTATCGTAATTCATGTCAGACCTCGCCGAGTGAGATGCACCCGCGGGTCACAGTAGTTCACTGCTGAGCGAGCTCAGCCGATGTGTTTGATGGTTCGGCTGAGCTCGCTCAGCCGAACATGCCCCCGTCCACCGTGAACTCCTGGCCGGTGCAGTAGCTGCTGGCGTCGGAGGCGAGGAACAGGACCACCCGGCCGACTTCGGCGGGTTCGGCGATGCGCCCCAGCGGCACCCCGCGCAGGATCCGGCGCGTGCGATCGCTGTCCTCGGTGAACACATTGGTTTGCGTCAGCATCTCGGTGTCGATGTAGCCCGGGTGTACCGAGTTCACCCGGACGTTGCGGCGGCCCAGTTCCTTGGCGGCCGACTTGGTCATGCCGCGTACCGCCCACTTGCTGGCGCTGTAGGCGAACGATCCAGCGGTGCCCATCAGTCCCGCCACCGAGCTGATGTTGACGATCGAACCCGACTCGGCCTCAGCCATCGCGGCGCCCACCTTCTGCATGCCCAGAAACACGCCGCGGGCATTGATCGCCAGCATGCGGTCGAAGTCGGCCGTGGACGTCTTCATCAGACCAGCGCCCTGGAATATGCCCGCGTTGTTCACCAGCACGTCGATGCGCCCGTGGCGAGCGAGCACGTCGGCCACCACCGAATCCCACGCCGCCTCATCGGCCACGTCGTGGTGCAAGTAGTCGCACCCCAGCTCGCCTGCGGTGCGCTCGCCTTCGTCATCGAGCACGTCGGTGAGCACCACCGTCGCACCCTCGTCGGCGAAGAGCTGGCCCTCGATCGCGCCCTGCCCCCGTGCGCCGCCGGTGATGATCGCTACCCGTCCGTCCAGAACACCCATCTGCTGTCTCCCCGTCGCTGATCGTCTGACGTCTCGCCGCGCCTGCGCGCAAGCGACGGCGAGACCCTAGACCCCGGACGATTCGCGTTCAGAGGCGAACCGGCTCAGGACCGTTCGGCCTTGCCCAGCTCGACCAGGATCGCCGCGAGCTGCTCGCCGTCGTCCGGCGTGTCGACCGGGATCGAGAACTCGATGCGGTCGATGTGGGGGCCGTACCGATCGGCGAGCAGCCCGCCGATCTCGTCGTAGGTGCCGACCGTGGCGATCGTGTGGAGCATCTCGGCGGACACGATCGCGGAGATCTCATCCCAGCGCTGTGCCTTCGACAGCACCGCGGCCTGCTCGGCCTCGTCGGTCCAGTCGTGCACGTCGAACGCCGCCCGGTAGGCAGGAGTGGACAGGTAGAAGCCGACGCGCTCTCGCACTGTGCGCGCCACCACGGCCAGCGTCGCCTCATCGGGAGCCGTGGCCACCAGCGGTTTCATGCACCAGTCCACGGCGGCGGCGTTTCGCCCGGCACGCTCGGCACCTCTGGCCACTGCCGGTGCCATGACCTCGGTGATGTACTTCGGCGAGCACACGGGGTGCAGCCGGACGCCGTCGGCCACCTCGCCCGCCACGCCGCACATGTTCGGGTTGATGGCCGCGATGTGCACCGGGACATCGGGATGGTCGATCGGGCCGGGATCGAACAGCGGCACCATCAGGTTCAAGCTGTAGTGCTCGCTCTGGAAGTCCAGCGGGGTGCGCTCCTGCCAGCAGCGCCATACCGCACGCATGGCGCCCACGTAGTCGCGCATCCAAGGTCCCGGCGCTGACCATTCCATTCCGTAGCGGCGGCGGATGTGGCCGCGCACCTGGCTGCCGAGACCCAGGATGGCCCGACCGCCCGAGGCCTTCTGCAGCGTCCACGCCGACAGCGCCGTGACCGTGGGCGAGCGCGGGAAAGCCATGGCCACCGAGGTGCCCAGACCCAGCGAGGTCGTTGCCACTGCCGCCATGGCGAGCAGCTGGTACGGGTCGTCCTTCGTTTCCTCCACCACGAGGGCGTCATAGCCCAGCGCTTCCACCTGCGCCGCGGCGTCGCCGATGGTGGTGACGTCCAGCGGCACGTCGGGTGCTCGCAACCCCGGGTCCAGCTTGCCCAGCGGCAGCAGTGTCTCTGTCTTCATGACTCGGCCCTCATGATTCCGCTCTCATAACTCAGCCTCCACGGCTCAGCCCTCCACCAGCAGGCGCGGCGCACGGCCTGCCAGGAACGTGTCGAGCTGGGCGATGAACAGGTCGTCGTTGCGGGCGGACATCCCGCTGCCGGCGCCGCCGATGTGGGTGGTCATCACCACCTTGGGGTGCTGCCAAAGCGGGCTGTCGCCGGGCAGCGGCTCCACGTCGAACACATCGAGCACAGCGGTCGCCGCCCGGTCGCCGTCCAGCCAGGCGAGCAGGTCGTCCGTGTTGATGACCGCGCCCCGCGACACGTTCACCAGCACCACGTCGTCCCGCAATGCCGACAGGAACCCGGCGTCGACGAGCCCGCGGGTCTCATCGGTGAGCGGGCAGGCCAGCACCACCACATCGGCGAGCGGTAGCTCATCGGCGATGCCTTCCATGGTCACCATGGCGTCAGCGGCCTCGAGATCCGTCGCGCTGGCGACGCTGCGGCGGGCACCCACCACCACGGCGCCGAAGGGACGCGCCAGCGCTGCAACCTTGCGACCGATGGACCCGAATCCGATCACCAGCCAGCGGCTGCCCCGCACCTCTCTCCAGGGCACCTGCAGCCACTCGCCGGCCCGGCGACGGTCGATGCGCCCCTCCCAACCGTGAAAGGTGTGCAGCACCAGCGACATGGTGTGCTCAGCGGTCGCGTCATTGGGAGCATCGCTGCGGCTCAGCTGAACGCCTGCGCTCAGAAGCTGCTGGAACGGCGGCGCATCGGTGCCGGCGAGACAGGCCTGGGTCCAGCGCAACGTCCCGGGAGCAAGCGCCGCGTCGACGAAGGGAGCCAGGTTGCCGCCGAACAGCAGGCCGATCGAGACCCATGCGGCAACGGGCGCATAGCTGGCGTGGCCGGCCGGCATGCCGTCTGCGTCAGCGATCCGTGAACCGTCGGGCAGGGTGACGCCCTCGCGGCTCCACAGCAGCGGCGTGCAGTCGCCATCGAGCGCCGCCAGCCGGTCGGCGAGACGGGCGTAGTCCTCGGCCGGAAGCAGCACCTGGGGAGAATTCACGCTGGAACGCTAGAGACTCTGAACGGCGAGCGCCGAGCAGCCATAGGGTTCGCAGCGATGCGAACGGCCGAAGATCCCGTCACCGACGTTGGAGCAGCCGCCGAAGCCACAACACCCTCTGGCGCCGACGACGGCCCGCTGCAGCGTCTGGGCCTGAACTTCGTGCTGGTCGCCACGATGATCCTGGGCCCGATTCCGATGATGCTGCCCGCCGTGATGGCGGTTGATCTCATTGCCGCCCTGCAGATCACCACTGGCGCTTTCAGCGTGGCCCTGACGGCCAACACGATTGTCGCGGCGCTATTCGCACCGCTGTCGGGCCGGCTCACCGATCGCGTCGGACCCAAACTCTCGACAGTGCTGACCATCGGCACCGCGGGGGTCGGCATGTTCGGCATGGCATTCGCCACCAACCTGTGGGTGCTCATGGCCTCGGCAGGGTTCGCCGGCCTCGGGCAGGGCTGGTGCAACCCGGCCACCAACAAGCTCATCGCCGAGCGCGTTCCCGCCGGGCGCCGCGGCACCATCACCGGGCTCAAGCAGTCGGGCGTCATGTTCGGCATCTTCCTGTCTGGCTCCACGCTGCCGACGCTGGCCGTCTGGTTCGGGTGGCGGACTGCGATGGGCATCTACGGCGCAGCGGCGCTGGTGTGCGCGCTGGGCATCGCGCTGTGGATGCGCCCAGATGCAGACCCGAACGCCGGTGAGGAAGCCGAGTACGAGGCGCCGCCGGGCGCAGTCTTCGCCGTGAAGCCCCTGCACCCCCGGCCGGTGCGGATGGCGCTTGCCGAGCGCGTCTACATCACCAAGATCGCCTGGTTCTCGCTGCTCATGGGCGGCGTGGTCGGCGGGGTGGGCCGATTTCAGGTGCTGTTCGCCGAGCAGTCATTGGGCTGGACCAACTTCTGGGCCGGCATGGCCAGCGCGCTGGCGGGCATCACCGCGGCAGGGTCGCGCATCTGGTGGGCTCGCCTCACCGAGACGCGCGTCCGCCCGGCCAGTGCACTTGCCATCCAGTCCGCATTCACGGTGGTCGCCATGGCACTGCTGCTGGGCGCCACGTCCGTCCATGGTTCGCTGATGTGGGCGATGTCGCTGCTGGCGGGCTTCACGATGATGTCGTGGAACGCCGTGGCGATGCTGGCCATCATCACCGGCGTGCCGGTCGCGCTGGCCGGACGGGCGTCAGGAATGGTGATGCTCGGCTTCATGTCGGGGCTGAGCATCGGCGGCCTCGCCGCGGGGTACGTCATCGAGTGGACGGGCGGATTCGACACGGTCTGGCTGGCCTTCGCCGTCTGTGCCGCAGGTGCTTCGGTGTTGGCGATGACCATGCGCCGCCGCCAGGCCATCTGATGCTGAGCGCTGCACGCGGTTCGTCTCACGCAGCTTCGTTCTCCTGCGCAGAATTGTCGCCTCAGGCTGCATGCCTGCACACAGAACCGCTGGTTTGAGGACCCCGATCTAGGCTGATCCGCATGGGGGATGACTTCGGCGTCGAGTACCAGAGCGGTTTCGGCAACGAGCACGCCACCGAAGCCGAGCCGGGCGTCCTGCCGATCGGCCAGAACAGCCCGCAGCGCGTCACTCACGATCTGTACACCGAGCAGCTGACCGGCAGCGCATTCACCGTTGCCCGGGCCGACGCCATGCGCACATGGATGTACCGCATCCGCCCGTCGGTGCGCCACGTCACCGCTCTGCGCGACATCGATCCGGGCCTCATCCGCACCGCGCCGTGCCGTGAGGGGACCCCGCCGGTGGCACAGCTGCGCTGGAGCCCGGTGCCGGTCCCAGAGGAGCCCCTCACGTGGCTCGAAGGGCTCTGCACGCTGGCCGCCAACGGCGATGCTCACACGCAACTCGGTGCCGCCACCCACCTGTACGTCGCCAATCGCTCGATGGACGGCGAAGTGTTCGCTAATGCCGACGGCGAGATGCTGATGGTGCCCCAGCAGGGAACGCTGCGGCTCGTCACCGAGCTGGGCACGCTGACCGTCGGCCCTGCGGAGATGGCGTGCGTGCCCCGCGGGGTGAAGTTCCGGGTGGAGCTCATGGAAGAGGCGGCCCGGGGCTACGTGTGCGAGAACTACGGAGCGCCGTTTCGGCTGCCGGACCCGGGGCTGATCGGTGTGGACGCACTCGCCATGCCGCGCGACTTCCTGTACCCGGTGGCCGGCTACGAGGCCGACGACCGCCCGACCCGGCTGGTCTTCAAGCACGACGGCCGCCTGCTCGAGACGCACCTGCCGCACTCGCCGCTGGACGTGGTGGCGTGGCACGGCAACTTCGCGCCCTACAAGTACGACCTGCGCAACTACTGCCCGCTCGGGCCGCTGCTCTTCGACCACCCGGCGCCGTCCATCTGGACGCTGCTGACATCGCCGTCGGAGTCACCGGGCACCGCGAATGTCGACTTCGTGCTGTTCCGCGAGCGCTGGGCGGTGCAGGAGCACACCTTCCGCCCGCCCTGGTACCACTCCAACGTGATGAGCGAGCTGATGGGCCTGGTCGAGGGCACCTACGACGCCAAGCCCGAAGGGGGCTTCGAACCCGGCGGCGTCAGCATCCACAACGCGTTCCTGCCGCACGGCCCCGACATCGAGGCCTATGACGCCGGCACGACTGCCGAGCTCGAGCCGCGGCGGATGGCCGACATGCTGGCGTTCATGTTCGAGTCCCGTTACGCATGGATCCCCACCGCGTGGGCTGCGGGCCTGCCGGAGCTGCAGAGCGACTACGCCGACGCCTGGACGCCGCTGGACGATCGAAGCGCCCTGCGCCGCAACGGCGACGGCTGAGCGCTCAAGTCGCAGGAGCGTCGGCTGATGACTGCGACACGGGCGAGCGCTGACCTGACCGGAAGGGTGGCGATCGTCACCGGTGCGGGAGCACGCGGTGACGGGATCGGCAACGGGCGGGCAGCAGCCATCCTGCTGGCCGAGGCCGGGGCGCATGTGCTGGCGGTGGACCGCAAGCCCGAGCTTGCCGAGACGACGGTCGAGATGATCAGTGCCGAGGCCGGCAGTGCCGAGGCCGGCAGTGCCGAGGCCGGCAGTGCCGTGGCCTTCGGTGCCGATGTGACCGTCGAAGCCGACTGCGAGGCCATGACCCAGGCGGCGCTGGAGCGCTGGGGCCGGCTGGACATCCTGGTGAACAACGTGGGCATCGGCAGCGACGGCACCGTGGTGACAAGCGATGTCGAGGCGTGGCAGCGAGTGATGGACGTGAACCTGACCTCGATGGTGCTGGCGTCACGCCACGCCATCCCGGCCATGATCGAGCACTCGGATGGGGGAGCGATTGTCAACATCTCGTCCATCTCAGCCCTGCGGCCCCGCGGTATGACCGCCTACTCGACCTCCAAGGGGGCGATCATGGCGCTCACCGCCGCCATGGCCGTCGACCACGGCATCGACGGTGTGCGCGTGAACTGCGTGGCGCCGGGACCTGTGCGCACGCCGCTGGTCGGCGGCGACGAGATGCCCGACGAGCTCGCCGAGGCCCGTCGACGGGCCAGCGTGCTGAAGATCGAGGGCAACGGCTGGGACGTGGGTGCTGCGGTGCGGTTCCTGTGCACCGACGAGGCGCGCTATGTCACCGGCCACACGCTCGTCGTCGACGGCGGCGTGACCCTGCGAGGACCGTCACGAGCGTCGCCGAGAGGCTGAATTCCCGACGCCGGACACCTCTGCCGGCTAGCGGCGGAAGGTGGTGCCATAGTGCGTCTCGGGCAGCCGCCGGCGGCCGAAGAGCTTCTCGCGCAGCGTTCCCGGCCGGTATTCCCGCTGCACCAGGCCACGCTCGGCCAGCACCGGTACCACGCCCTCGATGAAATCCACGAACGTGCCGGGGGTGGTGGCATACACCAGGTTGAACCCGTCCACGCCCTGATCCAGCCGGCGAGCCATGCCGTCGGCGATCTGCTCGGGCGAGCCCACCAGGAATTGCCCAGCCATGTTCAGCTTGATGAGGTCGCCGAAGGTGCGGGTTCCCGGCCGTGCAGAGTCCAGCAGCGACTTCACCGGTCCACGAACGCCCTCGGTGCGCAGCGTCTCGAGCGGCTGGTCGGGTTCGATGTGGCTGAGGTCCACGTTGAGATTGCCGCTGAGGTGCGCGAGGCCTGCCTCGAACGAGAGCGTCTCGAGGTAGTCGGCGTGCTTGGCCTTCGCCTCGGCTTCCGTCCCGCCCACGATGGGGGACAGGCCGGCGATGATCTTGACGTCATCGGGGCGGCGACCGGCGGCGCTCACCCTTCGCCGGATGTCCTCGGCAATTCGGGTCAGGCCGCTCGAGGCAGCCACGACGAAGGCGCACTCGGCGTGCTTGGCGGCGAAGTCCCGTCCGCGATCCGACGAGCCGGCTTGGTAGATCACCGGCGTGCGCTGCGGTGACGGCTCGGCGAGGTGCGGGCCGGCCACCGAGTAGTACGGGCCCTCGTGGTCGATCGGCCGCACTTCGTCGGGGTCGGCGTACACGCCGCGCTCGGTGTCGGCCAGCACGGCGCTGTCAGACCAGCTGCCCTCCCAGAGCTTGTAGCAGACGTCCAGGTAGTCCTCGGCGCGCTCATATCGGGTGTCGTGCTCGGGCAGCCGCGGGTAGCCGAGGCTCTGCGCACCGTTCTGCAGGTACGACGTGACGACGTTCCACGCCACACGCCCGCCGGTGAGGTGATCGAGCGTGCTGATCTGGCGCGAGAACGTGAACGGGTGCGCCTGCAGCACGTTGCTGGTGAAGGCAAACCCAAGATGCTCGGTGACCGTCGCCATGGCGGGGATCAGCAGCATCGGGTCGTTGACGGGCACTTGCATGCCCTCACGCAGCGACGTGTCGGCGCTGCCCTGGTAGGCGTCGTACAGCCCGATCACGTCGGCCAGGAAGATGGCGTCGAAGCAGCCCGCCTCGCAGATGCGGGCCAGCTCCAGCCACGGGTCCAGCGAGGTGTACTCCCGCTGGCGGGTGTCGTCGCGCACCCACAGTCCCTGCTGGATGTGGCTGACGCAGTTCATGGTGAACGCGTTCAGGATGATGCGCCGCCCACCTGGTCCGAATGCTCCCGCGTCCGCCGCCACAGCAGCAGTCTCGCACTGCCGCCACGGGCTTTCCCGCCCGGTCAGCGAGACGAGCTGCGTGAATTGGGGCTCGGCGTCGCCAGGTAATCGTCGACGATCTCGCCAGGCTCGCCGACCGCCCGGATGCGGCCCTCGTCCAGCCAGACCACCCGGTCGCAGAAGCGCCGGATCTCGTTCATGTTGTGCGTGACCAGCACGACCGAGCCCGAGGCCGAGCGCACATCGTCGATGCGTTCGGCCGCCAGCCGCCGGAATTCCTCGTCGCCCACGGTCAGCGCCTCGTCGATCAGCAGGATCTCGGGAATGCGGGCCGTGGCGATGGCGAAGCGCAGCCGGGCGCGCATGCCCGAGGAGTACGTGCGCATCGGCCGGTCGATGTCGGCTCGCAGCCCGGCGAAGTCGATGATCTCGTCCATCCGCCGCTCGACCTCAACACGGGTGAAGCCCAGCGCCAGCCCGCCGATCAGGATGTTGCGCCGCCCTGACAGGGCCGGCCGCAGCACCGACGACACCCCGAGCAGAGACGGCCGCGATCGTCCCCGGATGCTGCCCGAGCGCAGCGGCAGCAGGCCGGTCATCGCGGCGAGCAGCGTTGACTTGCCCGCGCCGTTCGGCCCGATCAGCCCCAGCGTCTCGTGCTCATGCAGATCGAGCGTGACACCCTGGACGGCGGGGATCATGCGGTACTGGCGGTGCATCCGGCCCCGGGCGAAACCCTGCTTGAGGCCCATCGCCGGCTCTTCGAACACTCGGTAGCTGACATGCGCGTCGCGCACCTCGACCGTGACGGTGGGATCGCTCACGCCCCGAGCCTTTGCTCGGACCGGTGGAACACGACGAAGCCCAGCGCAGGCATCACGATGCACCACAGCACCAGGCCTGCCACGACCCACAGGTCCACGGGCTCGCCCAGCAGGCACCAGCGGGCGCAGGTGATCAGGTCGTAGATCGGGTTGAGGGCGAAGGCACGTCGCCACGCCGTGCTCTGCACGAACGCATCGACGCTGAAGATCACACCCGAGCCATAGAACAGCAGCCGGAACAGGTGCGGCAGGATCTGGCGCAGATCCCGCATCGTGGTGCCGATGCGGGCCACCAGCAGCGCGACGCCGAAGTTGAAGGCGAACTGCGCCACCAGTACAACCGGCAGAACCAGCCAGCGCAGCGTCGGCAGCTCACCGGTGGCCAGCACCGCCAGCAGCGCCAGCACCAGTGCGGGCACGAATGCGGCGGTCTGACCGTTGACCGATGCAGCGGGCAGCAGGATGCGTGGGAACTGGATTGATCTGATGAGGCCCAGGTTCTGGGTGATCGAGCCCGACGCTTCCAGCGTGACGCGCTGGGTGAGGTGGAACAACACGACGCCGACGATGAGGAAGCCCAGGAAGTTGTCGACCCCGCGCTTCGTGTCGATGATGACGCCGAACACCAGGAAGTACACGCCCACCAGCAGGGCCGGATTCACCAAGTGCCAGAGCTGGCCCAGGGTGGTGTCCATGTTCTGAGCCCGCAGGTCCTGCGCGGGCACCACGATGGCGAATTCCCGCCGCCGCCACGCTTCCCGTAGATAGGCGAGCGTCGACGGCCGCGACGTCAAATCGATGAGCGGCCGCACTCCCGTCTCACCGTCTTCGCCGGACATGTCGGTCATCCTACGAAGGCCGTCTTACTCCCCTTGTGCCCGGCAGAGGCAGTCTGCGGGGGCATACTCACGCCGCTGAGTGATGTCCGGCGACGGATGTCTGACTGCAACGGACCGCCTGTGTTCACACTGCCGCCTCACCGTCCCACGCCTCCGCCCGCAGATGTGCGGGGCAATGACTGGCGCTCGCTGGGCGTGGCGCCGTTGGACGTGTTCGAGCCGCTGCTGCCGGTCACGGTGGTCGTGCCCTACTACGAGGCGCCCGAAGCGCTGGCACTGACGCTGGCCGGGCTGGAGCGCCAGACCTATCCGTTGGACCTGTTTGAAGTCGTCGTGGTGGACGACGGCTCCGAACCGCCCCTCGACGTGGCTGCGCTCGACCTGCCAGCACCGAGCCCGCTGAGCCTGCGAGTCGTCCACCAGGAGGACCTCGGGTTCGGCTTGGCTCGGGCTCGCAACAACGGCGCCCGCGCCGCCCAAGGCGACGTGCTGGTCTTCCTGGATTGTGACATGGTCCCCGAGGCCGACTGGCTGGCCGCACACGTCCGCTGGCATCACGCTGCCAACGACCTGCTCACCCTGGGATTCCGCCACCACGTCGACGTGGCGGGCATCGACGCAGCGGCCGTACGCGATCGACCCGATTCGCTCGCCGCCCTGTTCGCCGGGCGGCCCGTGCAGCGCCCCGAGTGGATCGAGCGGCGGATGGAGGCGACCGACGATCTCGCTTCCGACGCCGACGATGTCTTCCGGGCGGTGACCGGCGGCAACTTCGCCGTCTCGAAGGACTTCTTCACCGCGGCCGGCTGCTTTGACGAGTCGTTCACCCAGTGGGGCTCGGAGGACGTCGAGTTCGGCTGGCGGGCCTACGCCTTCGGGGCTGTGCTGGTTCCTGAGCGCTCGGCACTGTGCTGGCACCAGGGCGAAGGTGCAGTGCTGAGCGAGGACGAGACGATCAGCCTCGCCCAGCAGCGCGACAAGCTCTCGCATCTCATTCCCGACCGGCGGCTGCGCACCTCGCCCCCCGGTCGCTCGTACACCATCCCGCAATTCGTGGTGACCGTAGAGCCCGGGCACGCCGACGAAGACGAGGTGCTGGACACCGTCGAGCAGGTGCTGGCCAGCAACGCGCACGACCTCGTGGTATGGGTCGACGAGCGACCCGGCGAACACTTCGAACGGCTCGGGCGCCTGCTCGGCCCCGACCCGCGGGTGAGCGTGGGCTCCGCTGGCGGCGCGGCGCTCGCGCAGCCCGCGGCGGCGTTCCACGTCCGGGTTCCCGCTGGCGCGGGCATCAGGCCGCGGATGCTCGACCGGCTCCAGAATCAGCTCGGCGCCGCCGCCGCGGGGGAGTCGGATATTGCATCCGGCCATCGGGTGCGGATCACACGCGGCTGGGCGCTCCACCGCGCCCGGCGGTCGGGCAGAACGGTTGCCGAGTTCGGCAGCGTCATCGAGCTGGATGTCGACAGCCTGCAGGTGACCCAGGAGGCCAAACCGCAAGGATGGCTCGCCAGCAAGCTGCACGGCCCTGCGAAGCGGTTCTTGCGGCTGTGGGCCCGGATGCGCCGCCACTTGGGGACGCTGTTCGTCGCCGTGCGGCGCATCAGGCGGCCCGGAGATGTCGCCCGGCTGGCTGGAACGATCGCACGGGCGGTGTGGTGGCGGGTCAAGAACCTTCGCTGGAGGTTCCGCAGGGTGATGTGGGTCCTGCGGCGGCTGGTCCGGCGACGATCCCGCAAGCAGTGGCGCCGACGCATAAAGAAGCGCCTGCGCATCTGGCTGGGCCTCCAGCCCCGCAGCCAGCGATACGTGCAGCGCCTGGCCCGCTACCCCCTCGGGGCAGAGATCGTTGCCGCCGGCCGCGAGGCCGCTGCGGTCTTTGCCGCCTCGACCAGGGTGGCGACCCACGTCGGCGATGACGGCGACCACCATGTCGACGTCGTCGTGGCCGATTCGGCCGATGCCGGTGAAGCGGCACTTCGGGGCGCGTCAAATGAGCGTCAGCCGTTGGTCGCGGTGCTGGCGGACATGTCCCCGATGGCGAGAGTGCAGGCCTTCAACCCTGAAGCGGTCAACCCGATCGGCTGGTCAGCCAACTTCGAGCCAGAACCGGCGCCGGTGCGGTCGCTGCTGTCGCTGGCCCGGGGCTCGATCTTCAGCCTCTACCTCGGGGGCGAGCTGCTCGCCGATCTGCGCTCCCCGCACCATCTCACCGACAACGCGGGCGACCACCGGGACGTCACCCAGCGTGCAGGAGCGTTGGCAGCGCTGGCCGGGGCCGGCGTCGTCGTGCGCATCGACGCACCCGATCAGGCGCTTGCGGCGAGTCTCGGGCCGACGCTGGCCGACCTGATGGCTTCGGATGACGTGGTGGATGCCGACGCGCACCGGCGCGAGCAGCTCAGCATCGAGATGCGCCGCTGCGCGTTGCGCGACCACTCGCTGCGCAGCCGGGCCCGCCACGTGCTCGGGGCATCCGGCATCAGCGCCCAGCCGCCGGAGGTGTCGATCCTGGCGCCGACTCGACGGCCGGACCGCGTTGGCGACATCGTCGCAACCGTC
The DNA here is from genome assembly GCA_965116715.1 of Acidimicrobiales bacterium. Lineage (GTDB taxonomy): Bacteria > Actinomycetota > Acidimicrobiia > Acidimicrobiales > Poriferisodalaceae > Poriferisodalis. The sequence goes on along the minus strand of OZ220724.1, from coordinate 1,325,605 downwards.
AGCAGCCAGACGTATCGGCGTCTCGAGCTCGTCCTGGCGCTGCACGGAGACGGGTTTGACAGCGATGCCGAGATTGAGGCGTTGGCCGGCGACCTCGAGGCCTCGCTGCGCATCGTGCGTGTCGACGGCTCACAGAGCCTCGGAGGAGTGCTTTGCGCCGCGGCCGACGCGGCGGGCGGTTCCTTGATCACCAAGATGGACGACGACGACTACTACGGCGCCGAGCACATCTGGGACCTCGTGCTGGCGCACGAGTACTCGGGGGCTGAGCTGATCGGCAAGTCCGCCGAGTACGTGTACCTGGAACGGCTCGACAAGACCGTGCGAGACCAGAATCGCCAGAATTTGTCCGAGCGCTATATCCCCTTCGTGGGCGTCTCGGGCGGGGTGCTCATGATCTCCCGCCACGATCTCGAAGCGGCCGGGGGCTGGCGGCGGGTGCCGCGGCGGGTCGACATCGCCCTGGCCCACGACGTCACGCTGGCAGGCGGGCGCATCTACTGGACCCACGGTGCCGGCTACCTGCGGGTGCGCCACGGCGACGAGCACACCTGGAACGTGGAGGACAGCCACTTCCTGGGTCGGGCCAGTGAGGTGCGCGACGGCTGCGATCTGCGCTTCGCAGGCGTCGAAGAGCACTGAGCCAGCGCATCCTGCGAGACTGGGACGATGAGCGGCACCGTGGACCTCACAGCGAACGAGACAGAACTCCAGCGCTATCTCGATGAAGTCGACGAGAACGGCTACTGCATCGTCGAAGGCGCCATCGAACCCGAACTGGTCACCGAGATCCGTGAGACCGTCGCCCGGGTCGAGGAGGCGCTGAACGTGCAGCCGAAGGGGAACCGCATCGAGGGATTCGCCACCAAGCGCATGTACAACCTGCTCAACAAGGACCGGTCGTTCTGGAAGCTGCCGATCCACCGCAACGTGCTGCCGTTCCCGCAACGGCTGATGGAGCCCGGAGCGATTCTGTCGGGCACCACGTGTATGCACATCGGCCCAGGCGAGGTGCACCAGGGGCTGCACTCCGACGACGGCCTGGTCGATCAGATCGACGTGCCGCGCCCGCGCCCGCCCTTCATGGTCACGACCATCTGGGCGTTCACCGACTTCACCGAGGCCAACGGCGCCACCCGACTGGTGCCCGGATCGCATCGCTACGACCACGAACCCCAGCCAGGCGAGAAGCCGGACTACATGGCGGCCGAGATGCCGGCTGGCTCGGTGCTGGTGGTGAACGGCGGCACTTGGCACTGCGGCGGCGCCAACACCTCCGAGGATGACTGGCGGCTGGGCATCAGCGTGCAGTACTGCCGTGGCTGGATGCGCCAGCAGCAGAACCAGTACTACAGCCTCGCTCCCGAAGACGTCCGCGACATGCCCGACGAGCTGGCGGCGCTGTGCGGTTTCAGCCTGTACCGGGGGATCATGGGCCACATCGACGGCGCCAGTCCCGGCCGGTTTCTCGGGGCTGAGGGTCTTGCGGAAACCGCGTATGCGGCCCGCATCAAGGCCATCGACGAGGGCGAGCAGGTCGGCGGCATCGGCACCGCCGAGCCGGAGGCTGGCGGCAATGACACAGTCGAACCTGAGCCTGCCGCGGCCGACTGATCCCACCCGCACGAAGAAGGAGCAAGCTCCATGGAACTGCGCGACCGAGTAGCGATCATCACGGGCGGGGGCGGCGGCATCGGCTCTGCCACCGCCCGCCACTGGATGGCCCAGGGCGCACGCCACATCGTGGTCGCCGACTACAAGGCCGACGCCGCGCAGGCCGTGGCTGACGAGCTGGGCTGCGAGGGCGTGGGGCTCGACGTCACCGACGAAGCGGCCGTCACCGATCTCGTCGAGCGCACGCTCGATGCCCACGGTCCGATCGACGTGTTCTTCTCGAACGCCGGCGCCGGCGCCGAAGGCGGCGTGGACGCCTCAAACGATGCATGGCAGTCCCAGTGGGAACTGCACGTGATGAGCCACGTGTATGCGGCCCGTGCCGTGCTGCCCTCGATGCTGGCCCGAGGCGAGGGCTACCTGGTGCACACCGCCAGCGCCGCCGGATTGCTCGCTGCCATGGGCTCAGCGCCCTACTCGGTCACCAAGGCCGCGTGCATCAAGCTGGCCGAGATGGAGGCGATCCTGCACGGCGACGACGGCATCCGGGTCTCGGTGCTGTGCCCGCAGGGCGTAAACACGGCCATGGCACCGCAGCGCCTCGCCGACGGCGGTACCGACGGCATCGTCGAGCCCGAGTTCGTGGCACATGTCATCACCGAGGCCATGGCCGAGGAGCGTTTCCTGATCCTGTCCCACCCCGAAGCGCAGACCTATGTGGAGCGCAAGGTGTCCGACCCGGACCGGTGGCTGCGGGGCATGCGCCGGCTGCGCGAGCGCTCGCTCGACCTTGAAGACGGAGCCTGATCGTCGGGGCTTCCGAGCAACACCCTGCCGCAAGTCCTAGCTTTGCCGCCATGGCTGATTCCGATGTCAAGGCACTGACGGGCGGGCTCGAACTGCCCGACTTCGAAACAACGGCGTTTGTGACGCCGCCGCCGCTGGCTGATGCCACGGTGGCCATCGTGACCTCGGCATCGCTCCACCATCCCGACCAAGATGATTTTGAGCCGATCGACACCGGCTACCGGGTGCTCGACGGCAGCCGCCGCGACTACATGTGCGGCCACTGGAGCCCCAACTTCGACGCCACCGGCATCGCCCTCGACCTCAACACGGTGTTCCCGATCGACCGCCTCGATGAGCTGGCTGCCGACGGCACCATCGGGAAGGTCTCCGACATCCATCTGTCCTACGCGGGCAACCAGTTCGACCTGTCCGGGGTGCGGATGGACTCCGGTCCGGCGGGTGCGAAGTTCCTTCGCGAGCAGGGGGTGGACATCGCCCTGTTCACTCCCGTCTGACCTCTGTGCACGCGTACCGTGAGTACGCTCGCCCACGTCTTCGAGGAAGCCGGAATCGCCACCGTGGCACTGGGCTCCATCGGCGCCCACATCCAGGGCACCGCCCCGCCGCGCGGCCTGTGGTGCGATTTCCCGCTGGGGCGCCCGCTCGGCAAGCCCAGCGACGCCGACTTCCAGCACCGGGTGCTGGCACACGCCTTCGGGCTGCTCACCTCCGATCAACCGGTGGTGGAGAGGTTCGCCGAGTCGATCGACGACGACGGCACCGCCACGATGTCGTGCGAGTTGCCGCCGCGGCACGATCCCAGCCTGCACCCCGCAGTGGACGAGGCCAACGGTTTGCGGCAGGCCTACGACCGGGCCGTGGCCAAGCTGGGCAACCGCACCGGTGCGGGCCGCGTCGTGGCGGCGGACGAGATCGGGGCTGCCGTGCAGTCCTTCGTGCGCGTCGCCGAGGGCACACCCTGGAAGGAAGCTGGCATTCCCGGCATCCCGGCGCGGGTGGCCCAGGACATCCGCGGCTACTACGAGACAGCCGTCCTCGCGCTTGCCGAACACGCCCCGGCTGCTTGGGCGGGCGCGCGCTGGTTCTTCACGTCCACAGAGGCGGGCCGCACCATCATGGCCGCCCGCAAGGCCATGGCCGACGCCGGCGAGAAGCAGCCCATCTGGTTCTTCCTCACACCTGGCGACATGTAGCGGCTGCCGTCTCGCGGCTTGGGCATGCTGAACAGCCAGACGTCTCGCGGCTGGCGCATCATCATCGCTCGGCCTTTCCATGGCTGGCGCGTGGCGTGGGCCGGCTTCTGGGTGCTGTTCATCGTGTACGGCATCCAGTTCAGCTACGGCACGTTCGAAGGGGCCATCAGCGCTGACAAAGGCTGGTCGGCCACGTGGCTTCAGCTCGCATACGCCTGCTACATCCTCGCCTACAGCGCCGTGAGCGCATGGACGGGGCAGCTCACCGACCGGTTCGGCCCGCGCAAGGTCATCGCCACGGGTGCCGCGCTGCTCGCGCTGGGCTACCTCGTGCTGTCGGCCTCCGGGAGCCTGGCGATGGTGTTCATCGGCCTCGCCGTGATCGCGCCGCTGGGGATGTCGTCGTCGTGGGTGCCCGCGAACGCCACCGTCGTGCGCTGGTTCACCGAACGGCGAGGCCTGGCAACCGGCATCGTCGGCTCGGGCGGGAGCGCCGGCGGCATCGTGGCGCCCCCGATTGCCGCATGGCTCGTCGGAGAATTCGGATGGCGCACAGCGATCGCGGTGATGGCCGTGACGGGCGGCGTGCTGATGGCCATCACCGCGATGGCGTTCGTGCGCGACCCGGAATCGATCGGCCAGTACCCCGACGGTCGCACGCCGCATCCCGCCGATCGTCCGCTCGCACGCTCGCGGGTCGTGTCGAGGCCGGCGGGTTTCGTCGTGGAAGCCACCCCGGGCAGTGCGCCCGACGTCGAGAATCCCCTCACGGCGTGGACCGCTCCCCAGGCATGGCGCAACTCGGTGTTCTGGCGCATCTTCGGCATGTTCGCACTGACGTTCGTCGTGGTGTTCGTGCCGTTCGCGCACGGCGTGCAATACGCCCGGAGCCTCGGATTCTCGCCGCTGTGGGCTGCGGGAGTCATCAGCTCCATCGGCGTCGGCGGGCTCGTCGGGCGGATCGTGACCGGTCCGCTTTCGGACCGCATCGACCGCCGCCGCGCCGTCATGCTGGCGCTCGCGGTGGAAACGCTGTCGTTCGTCGGCATCGCGGTGTCGCAGGAATTGGCGCTGCTCTACGCCTCGGCGATCGCCTTCGGCCTGTCCTACGGGGGCAGCGTGGCGGTCTTTCCGGCATTGGTGGCCGACTACTTCGGGCGCACCCACGCAGGAGCGATCGTGGGTCGCTTCTTCGCTACGGCGGGATCGTTCGCCGCCGTGGGACCCTACGTTGCCCAGCTGCTGCTCGGGGCTACCGGCGGCTACGGCTGGACGTTCTCCATGGCGGCCGCTTCCAACGCGTGCGCACTGGCCCTGGCGTTCACGCTCCCGCGGCCGGTCTTGCTGCCCAAGCGCTGATTGATCAAGCGCTGGTTGATACAGACGCCTGACTGACCGGCACGCGCCCGCCGCCAACGGGCAGTGTTTGGGGCTGACGGGTAGCCTCCGCAGGAGCCGGCTTCAGCCGGCCACCACTGCGGATCAGGGGGATTCGATGGCACTCGCAGACTTCAAGCTCGAGGATCGCTTTGACCGCGTCGAGGGCGATGTCGCCATGTCGGGCGTGCAGGCCCTGCTGCGGGTGCTGCTCGATCAGCTCCGGGCAGACCGCCGTGACGGCCTCACGACTGCGGCGATGGTCTCGGGCTACCGAGGGTCGCCGCTGGGCGGCATCGACTCGCTCATGACGACCAACGCCGAGGAGCTGAAGCAGAACAACATCGTGTTCGAGCCCGGCCTCAACGAGGATCTCGGCGCCACGATCGTGTGGGGCAGCCAGCTGTCGAACCGCAATTTCGAGGGCCGCTACGACGGCGTGCTGGGCATGTGGTACGGCAAGGCGCCGGGCGTCGATCGTTCCGGCGATGCCATCAAGCACGCCAATGTCTGCGGCGTCGACCCCAAGGGCGGTGTGCTGCTCGTGGCGGGCGACGACCCGGCGTCGAAGTCGTCGACGCTGGCATCGGAGTCCGAGCCGGTCCTGATCCACTTCCAAACGCCCATCCTGTACCCGGGCTCGGTCCAGGAGGTCATCGACTACGGGCGCTGGGGCTACGAGCTGTCCCGCTACAGCGGCTTCTGGTCGGCGCTCAAGATCGTCACCAATGTGGCCGACGGGTATGCCACGGTGCAGGTCGGCCCCGGCCGTGTGTCGGTCACCCGTCCCGAGTTCGAATGGGAGGGCAAGCTCTGGGCGCACACCCAGCAAGACGCCCTGTTCGGCCCCAATGCAGTGCGCATGGAACTCGAGATCCACGAAGGCCGGATGGTCGCGGTGGACGAGTTCGTCGCGGCCAACAAGCTCAACCGTCAGACCCTCCCCACCCGAGACGCCCGAGTCGGCCTCGTCGCTGCAGGCAAGACCTACTACGACCTGCGCGAGGCGCTGGACCGCATGGGGCTCGACGACATCGAGCTCGAGCGTCGGGGCGTCCGCATCTGGAAGCCGGCGGTTGTCTGGCCGCTCGAGCCCACCAGCCTGCGTGAATTCGCCGACGGGCTCGATGTGATCGTGGCGGTGGAGGAGAAGCGTTCGATCATCGAAGCGCTCATCAAGGAGAACCTCTACGGCGTCACGAACGCGCCGGTCGTGCTGGGCAAGCGCGACGCGCAGGGCGGCTTCTGGTTCCCGGGTCACGGCGAGATGGATGCCGACCTGATCGCACGCAAGATCCGGCCGTTCCTGGTGGACCGGCTCGGACCCACCGGCATCGGGCCGGCGGTGCCCGAGCGCATCACGATCCCGCTCGCGGTCACCACGTCCAAGGGCGAGAAGGCTGCCGGCCGCACACCGGGGTTCTGCTCGGGCTGCCCCCACAATCGCTCGACCTGGGTGCCCGAGGGCTCCGAGGCAGGCGGCGGCATCGGCTGCCACGGCATGGCCGCCATGACGCCTACCCGCAACGTCCGCGGCACCACCCAGATGGGCGGCGAGGGCTGCCAGTGGGTCGGCGCAGCGCCGTTCGTCACCATGGATCATCGGTTCCAGAACATCGGCGACGGCACATACCACCACTCCGGCTCGCTGGCACTGCGTCAGGCCGTGGCCGCCGGCACCAACGTCACCTACAAGATCCTCTACAACGGCGCGGTCGCCATGACCGGTGGCCAGGACATCGACGGCGGCATGGCCGTTCCGGAGCTGACCCGCTCGGTGCACGCCGAGGGCGTGGCCAAGGTGATGGTCGTCACCGACGACCCCGGCAAGTACCCCGCCGATGCCGAGTTCGCTCCCGGCACCGATGTTTGGCACCGCGACCGCATGGACGAGGCACAGCGCGTCCTGCGTGACATCGAGGGCTGCACCGTCCTGATCTACGACCAGGCATGCGCGGCCGAGCTGCGGCGCGACCGCAAGCGCGGCAAAGTGGCCGAGCCCACCATGCGGGTCTTCATCAACGAGGCGGTCTGCGAAGGCTGCGGCGACTGCGGCGAGAAGTCGAGCTGCCTGAGCGTGCAGCCCGTCGAGACCGAGTTCGGGCGCAAGACGCAGATCCACCAGTCGTCGTGCAACAAGGACTTCACCTGCCTCGACGGCGACTGCCCGGCGTTCATCGAGGTGGTGCCGGCGGGGAAGATTCCCACGAAGGCCACGGTGGCCATCGAGCACATCGGCGACGATCTGCCCGAGCCCGACCGGATCGATGAGGGCAACATCTTGATGATGGGCATCGGCGGCACGGGCGTGGTCACGGTGAACCAGATGCTGGCCACGGCGGCCCTGCTCGACGGCAAGACGGCCAATGGCCTCGACCAGACCGGGCTTGCCCAGAAGGGTGGTCCGGTGCTGTCGAACCTCAAGGTCCGGCGAATGGGCGCCGATGACGGCAGCTCGAACGGAAACGCCAACCACGACACCGAGGCCGGCGGAGACGAGGCCAACAAGGTCGGCATCGGCGAGGCCGACGCCTACATCGTGTTCGACCTGCTGACCGGCACCAACCCCGCCAACCTCGACAAGGCGCTGGCCGGCAAGACGGTGGCCGTCGTGTCGTCGTCCAAGGTGCCCACCACCTCGATGGTGCGTGACACCTCCGCCGAGTTCCCCGAGTGGACGGCCTTCCAGCGAGTGATCGACGAGTCCACCATTCCCGAGCGCAACGTCTATTTCGACGCCGGCACTCTGTCGGACAGCCTGTTCCGCTCGCACATGCCGGCGAACGTGCTGGTGGTGGGCGCCGCGTACCAGGCGGGTGTGGTCCCGATCAGCGCTACCGCCATCGAGCGGGCCATCGAGCTGAACGGCGTCGCGGTCGAGATGAACACCCAGGCGTTCCGCATCGGCCGCAAGATCGTCCTCGACCCGGACTTCCTGGGAACGCTCGAAGTCGAGCGGGTCGGCAAGGTCAAGCGCGACACCGGTCCCTCACGCCGTGAGCAGGACCTCATCGACACCGTGGGGAGCCAGTCCGAAGAGCTGGCCCGGCTGCTGCGCATCCGTGTGCCCGACCTGGTGGCCTACCAGAACCACGCGTACGCAGCTGCTTACGCCGCCTTCATTGCCAAGGTGCGTGAGGCTGAGGCCGCGGCAGTCAGCGAGACAGCTCTCAGCGAGGCCGTGGCGATGTACCTCTACAAGCTGATGGCCTACAAGGACGAGTACGAGGTGGCTCGCCTGCATCGCTCGGGGGCCTTCCAGCAGGCGGTGCGCGACCAGTTCGGCGACAAGACCGAGGTCACCTACAAGCTGCACCCGCCGATCATGCGTCGCATGGGTGTCGAGAAGAAGATCGGCCTCGGCCGGTCGGGTGATATGGCGTTCGCCGTGCTGGCGCGCATGAAGGGCCTGCGCGGCGGGGCGCTGGACATCTTCGGCAAGACCGCCCACCGCAAGATGGAGCGGGAGCTGATCGACGAGTACCGCGGCATGATCGAGCGGGCACTCGCCACCCTGAGCGCAGGCGACGATGCCGCCTACGCCCGGGCCGTCGAGATCGCCCGGCTGCCCGACATGATCCGCGGCTACGAGGACATCAAGGAGAACAACGTCGAGCTGTTCCGCACCCGCGCCGCCGAACTCAACGCCTGACCGCCGCCCGCGTCGGCGTCCGTTGATTGCAGTCGCCAAGGCGAACGTGTAGAAGGGCGGCAGGTTTTCAGATATTCTCGGACACATACGCGGATTGTCCAGATTGCTCGCTCGGGACAGCTCTAGCTTGTCGCCGTGTCCGCCGGCTCTCGACTCGGTCGCTCTCGGCAACAGGTATCTACGACAGTGGTTTGGATCGTCGCTTGCGTCGTAGTGACCGCCTGGGGGGTCAACTTCGTCTTCGCCAAGGAGGCGCTGAACCAGTTTGATGTGGGCCCGTTCAACTTCATCCGATTCATCTCGATGGCGGTTCTCGGCTGGGTCGTGCTGAGTCTCACAGGCGGTGTCACCCCAGTGTCTCGGGAGCATCGGGGGAGACTTGTCGCCGTCGCCGTCGTGGGCTTCTGCGGGTACGTATTCGGATTCAGCGTCGGGCTGTCGCTCACGAGCGCCTTTTCGGCATCTTTGCTGTTGGCCGTCGTTCCTCTCTTCGTGATGTTGTTCACATCCTTGGGAAATCGGAGGCTTCCTGCGCCGGTCTCTTTGGTTGCCGTGGCCGTAGCCGCTGCAGGCTGCGTGCTGTTCGTCACGGCTCGTACATCGGTCTCGATCGGCTGGGGAGACCTCGTGACGCTGCTGGTCGCTGCGTGCTATGCGACGTACCTCCTGACCATCCGTCCTTTGGTCGCTCACTTCAAACCATTCACGCTGACGACGTACGCCACGACAATTGCCGCCGTTCCAGTCCTCGCACTCACGGCGCCCACATTGGCTTCGCAGGATTGGAGCGGTGTGGACGCGACTGGTTGGGCCGCGATGGCTTGGGTCGTCATCGGGCCGGTGTTCGTCGCTTGGTCGGTGTGGAACTGGGTGCTCGGCCACCTCGACGCCGAACGCGTGGCGCCGCTGCTGTTCACGGTGCCGATCACGAGCGGCGTCGCTGCGACCCTCCTGCTCGACGAGCAGATCGCCGTCGGCCAGGTCTTCGGCACAGCTCTCGTAGTGGCCGGGCTCCTCCTGAACCGACGCGCCACGCGAGCACCTGCCACCGCCGACTGAAGCCGACCTGTGGGGCCCGAGCACAGCATGGCCAATCCCCGGGGAGTCGGCTGCTGCTGGGTATCGTCGGCAACATGACCCGTGATGAGGCGATGGCGAACTTCCGAGCGTTCACGGCGCTCCTTGAGGCAGCGCCTGATGCGGCGCATGTCGGGGAGGTCGCATTGATCTGCGACCGAGAGGTCACCGCCTTTTTCCCAGATGTGGGGACGGCGTTCGAAACTGGGCTGTCGAAGCACGGCGCAGGCCGATTCACGCTGCAGGAGGTCCGTGATACGCCGATTTTCTTCGGCGGAGTCCCACTCCCACGCCAGCTCGACTGAGCCGCGGCGCACTGATCCCACAAGCGGCAGCTCACCGGCCCAGCGCACCTTGAGCAGACGATGCTGCCGTCCAGTGATGTCTCTGGCCAACTCGATGGGCACCATCAAGCCGTTGTTTCGCTACCGATCAGTTCGCCGACGACGGGAGCGATGCAGACATTCGCGGCGCTCATCGATACGGGGGCAAACGCGTCCGGAATCTCGCAGCGTGTTGTCGACAGCCTCGGTTTGGGCGACAACGAAGCGCAGTCGGTGATGTTGAGCGTGCGCACCGTGACAGGAGATGTGGCGGCGGACGGATTCGTCGTCCACATCCACACTCCGGTGCGAGACAACCAGGCGACGATGCAGCCACCGCCCGGCCTCAGCGCGTTGGTCTCCCTGCTGGAGATTCCCGCTGCAGGCTGCGATGCGCTCATTGGGACAGATGTCTTGCGTCACATCGCCCGGCAGGTCCTGTTCGACTTCGGGACAGGCGAGTTCAAGATCGTCTGGAGTGATTGAACAGCGTTGCCGTACGCTTCGCTGCGGGGGCGCGACCAAGTGGGGCGGCGCGTGAACCACGGAAGGAATACCGATGGCAGCGAACCGACCTGAGGGGCACACGCCCAGCGCTCCTGCTTGGTGCGTGGTCGACTTCCCCGAGCTGACCGCGTATTCGATGGTCTTCTCGAAGGGCCGCGACAACGAGGACACCTTGGCCGAGCTGCAGGCTGCGCTGACCAGCGGTGAGAACGCCCCCGACCACGTCGAGCGGGCCCGGATCGTCAACTTCACCGAGGAGGGCGACGACGCCGACGAAGCGCGGGGCGCCGTCGAGACCGTGTTCATGGCCTACTGGGTCGACCCGGAGGCCTACGAGCGCTGGCGCGACGGATGCGACGCGCTGCGGCGGGCCGGCGTCTATTGCGAGACGGCCGTCATTCCCGCAGAGCGCTGGGAAACGATTGCCGGGACCAAGCGGCCGTTGCCGGGCGTGCGCAACCTGACCTCGGTGGATCTCACCGAGTTGCACGACTACTGGGGCGCTGCGCGCGACCGCATGGCAGCCAGCGCGGACGACCCGTTCGAGGCCGCTGCGGGCTCGCCGCTGCCCGCCAACCTGTGCCTCATTCGCTCGGGCCAGAAGTGGGAGACGACGAGCGGGAGATGTACTTCACCGACATTGAGCCGAAGCTGCGGGCCGGCATCGAGTTCTTGGCCGCCAACCGCGACACGGGCTGCATCTCCAGCCGGTTCCTGCGCGAGCAGACCATCGACGGCGACGATCTGCAGTCCACCAGCTTCGTCGGCTGGTTCGACGACCTGGCCTCGCTGGAGGCGTGGTCGAAATCGCACTCCACGCACCTGGCCATCTTCCACTCGTTCCTGTCCACCGTGCACCTGCTCGGGCGCCCGCCCAAGCTGCGACTGTGGCACGAGGTGTCGGTGCTGCCCGAAGGCGGCGTCGATCTGGTCCACTCGGACCTGTCGCCACTGGCTGAACTGCTCAGCTGACCCTGTGAGGCTCGGCCCCCACGACTGGTCCGCTCTGGCGCGAGCCGCAGAGGTCCGGGGGTGTGTCCCGGTCGGCTTTCCTAGGCTGTGGCGCCGTGAGCGACAACGGCCCGATGCCCGAGGCCCTCGAGGGTCTGGACATCGCGCCCTCAGTGCTGGAACTGGTGGGCGACACGCCGATGGTGCGGCTGGGCCGGGTGGCACCGCATATCGTCACGCCGGTGGTGGCGAAGCTCGAAGTCGCCAACCCCGGCGGCTCGGTGAAGGATCGGGCCGCCATCGCCATGATCGATGCTGCCGAGGCCGATGGGCGGCTGCAGCCTGGCGATGTCATCGTGGAGCCCACCTCGGGCAACACCGGCGTGGGCCTGGCCGTGGTGGCAGCCCAGCGGGGCTACCGCTGCATCTTCGTCTGCACTGACAAGGTGGCGCCCGAGAAGGTGGCGCTGCTGCGTGCGTACGGCGCCGAAGTGGTGGTGTGCCCCGCCAAGGTCGATCCCGACGACCCACGCTCGTACTACTCCACCGCCAGGCGCCTGAAGGCCGAGACCCCTCGGGCGTTCTCGCCCGATCAGTACTCGAATCAGAACAACCCGCGTGTGCACTACGAGACCACGGGACCCGAGATCTGGAATCAGACCGGTGGCAGGGTGACGCACTTCGTGGCCGGTGCCGGCACCGGTGGCACGGTCAGCGGCGTCGGGAGGTTCCTGAAGGAGCAGAACCCGGCCATAGAGGTCATCGTGGCCGATCCGCCCGAGTCGGTGTACGGCGGCGGCGACGGCAGCCCCTACCTGGTGGAGGGCATCGGCGAAGATTTCTGGCCGACCACGTACCACGCCAAGTATGTCGATCGGGTCATCCCGGTGACCGATGCCGACTCGTTCGCGATGGCACGGCGTGTCACCAGGCGCGAGGGCCTGCTCACCGGCGGCTCGGGCGGCACGGCCGTGACCGGTGCGTTCCGCGTCGCCGCCGAGCTGGACTCTGCAGGCCGAGCGGACAGCTCGCTCGTGGTCACGCTGATCCCCGACTCAGGCCGCCTCTACCTCAGCCGCGTCTTCGACGACGACTGGCTGGGTTCGCGTGGCCTCCCGGACGACGACGAGGTGGACCTGAGCCCGCCCGACGCTTCAGCCGAGACCAGCGCTTGAATCAGCGTCGCAAAATCGACAGTGTGTTGGATGCGGCTTCTAGTAGAACTGACGATGTGGCAGGCAACAGGCATCGGATTCGTCCGACGACGCATGAGTCAGTGACGTGGCTGATCTGAAGCTGCACGAGCTGGCTGTTGCGCCATCACAGCCGCTTGATCTGTCGGGCCTCGGCGACACGGCGACCATCCAGCCCGGCGACCTCGCGCATGCGCTCTGGGTGTTAGGTACATCGCAGCCGCCGTCCAAGATCATCTTGCCTGGGTCGCAGACGATCAGGCGCCGCCTTGCCCGCGCTGGCCTCGTGTTTGCGGCCGACCGTAGGAGTATTCCGCTGGAAATCGGCGGCGCGACAGTCTCGGTGCCCGAAGCCCTGGGAATCGCCGCAATGAAGCAGCCATTCGCGCTTGAGCACTACGACTTCGAGACGTCAGATCGCATGCGCGTGGTCTCAAAGCTGGAGTCGAGACTGCGTAGGCCCCCTCCTGCCGAGCCAGATGGCCGGCGCTACCACTGGATCGACGGCCTGCATGTTGCCAACGGCCATCCGGAGCGGGAACGCTTCGGACGCCACGCAGACCAGTGCTTCTTCGAGTTGGTCGACAACGTTCACCGCTGGGCGCGTGCTAATCAAGCGATGGCATTCGTCAGCGCGACTGCCGGCGGCGGGGAACTGAGCCACAACAGACTCCAGGTTGTCGTCGTTGACAATGGCATGGGCATCTTCACTTCGGCGAAAGCGAAGGCCGAGGCGATGATCTCCCGACGGCGAAGTGTCAACTGTCTCACGACGAGGGGAACGCCGTCCGCTGAGGCTGCATTGGCCGTCATGACCAACCTTGTGGAGTCCGTCTACGAGAAGCGCGAGGTCTGTGGAGCTCAAGATGGCCACGGCCTGTTCACCATCAGTAGGTACGTCTCGCGCTGGAATGGCACCATCAACCTCATCTCGTCTTTTGGCCCCGGCCGTGCGATGCACATTGGGAGACAGGGCCAATCCAGAGAATGGGCCTCCGCCGAATACGCCGCAGAAGGCATCCGGGGCACGATTGCACACCTGACCTTGGACGCGGTGAGGCGCGAGGTGACGCCTTCAGCAGGGGTGCGTCAGGACGCGCTCGCAAGCGTGTAAGTCGTTGAACTGCGAATGATCGAGTCACGGGACGCATACGCGCGGCTTCCATTTCGATCCGATCGAGCCCTTCGTGCGAGCGCTACCGGCGGGGGCCTGACATTTCTCGACCTCGCAGATCGAGCTGCACGATTGGAAACCGCCGCTGGTCATATCCGAGAAGTACCGCTCGATCTCGTCGGGCGACCACGCTGGGTACTCGTTCGCTGGGGCTCCCCCGAGCAGGGATGGCATGCAGCCGACGAGGCGGCAGAGGCGCTTCAAGAACGACTTGGAAGTGTCGGTTCCGATGCACATCTGGGCGTCATTGTGTTTGAGATCGGGCGCGAGCCGACCATCGTCTGGAGCGCTGACGCTGCTGACTCTCGCGGCGATGAGCAGGTATTGCTCGCAAGGGCGCGCTCAATTGAACTACGGGCCTTTCTGGACTGGGGTGGCGCCATCTGGTCGCCGAACGGCTATCACTACCGACTCCCGTCAGGAAGGCATACGAGTTCGTTTGTTCGCATTGCAGACGCATTCCAAGACCTCAGAGCTGCTGCTGCCCTCTCAACTTGGCTCTACGCTGCGCTGAGCGACGAAGCGCCAACAACGCTGATCTTGGACGTCGGAACTCTGATGCCGCTTGTCGTCGAGCTTCAGGCAGCCACGGAGCGTCATCGAGCGGCCTTGCCCGACTCGTCAGCCGACGCGCAGCCAGTTGTCGCGCTGGACCGTTACCCGTCAAGCACACTGGGCCTTCAACGAAACCTGCTACGCATCTCCCCTGACAATCCCCTACTCGGGCTGGTCTCGGTCACCGATAGCGGAGGATTTGCCGAACGGCTCCTGAGCGCTTGCGCGGCATTAGGCGCCCCGAATGTCCGAATCGAGCAAGTGGTCTCACGACAGCTTCCGGGTGCCACATGCGCATATGTAGGGCATGACACTTCGAGCGAACATCAAGACTCGGAGGTCAACCCCGAAGAGCGCCATGCTCTAGCGACGAGCGCCGCGCTCAACAGAGCCATCGAGGATCCGTGGCTCAGTCTGGGTGACTACGACGAGTCGGGGCACAACGACGACGACTGTCCGCTTTGCCGAGACTCGCGCACCGCACGGCTCGTCCGGATCAATCCGCGCGCAATGTCAGCCATGATCCTGCCGGAGCCCGATCTCGTCGTTCCGGACATCTTTGACGCGAGCCGCAACGCGAGCGTATGGGAGGCGTACAACGAGTCCCGGGAACAAGACGAAGCCGTCAGTTTGCTCGGACCGACCGGTACACGACCGGGGTCCGAATCGGTTCATGTCATTCAGGAATCCGTCTTCTTCGAACCGACGCATTTGCTGACGGAACATCCAGACGAGTTGATCGGGAAGCGTCTCGCGAGCTTCGAGAGCTTTCCCAAGCGGAGCGGCGCTGACAGTGTTCGAGACCAGGTGCAGCAAGCACACAGCCTCGTCGCCCGCAGCGCGGGGGTGGTGATATTCGAGCAGCAGGAGCGGGATCTCTTCTCCGACGACGAGTGGCAACGCCTGTGCGACGCCTTCGTCGAACACGGATTCGTAGCGGCGAAAGCCACCTGGTGCGGCTATTCGATTGACGAAGGGCTGGACTTGTCAGTCCATCCAGAGGGCGCAGAGGCCTCGAGCGTGCTGGTGCTCGCGCTCGGAAGCCGCACTGGTCTGTCCTGCCAACGCGCGTTTCTGGCGGGGCGTCAGCAGTGGCCCAATGCGAGCTTCTGCGGCGTCGTTGTGCATGCCCACCCCGAGGACGACCGTGTCTGGGCGATTATCCGGAATACCTTCACCGACCCCGACGGCGGCAAGCGACTTCTCGCCTTGTGGCTGACATACATGCCGGACTGGTCTCCTCTCACGACGGAAAGAGACACCTACCGCGCTGCCCAACAACGAGGTTTGAATTCTGGCGAACTCTCCCGACGGCTCGAGGAGTTGACAGCCATGGAAGAGGCCGAACAGACGGCGCTGCCAGGCCGGACCCTGCTTGGACGCGCCGGCCCGTCGCTTCAACCACATTCCTATCTTGGGCAAGAGCTCGGTAGCCGTGAGACGCTTTGCGCAGTTGGTGCATCTATGCAGGCGGCGCGCCTTCGAGCGAGAGCCGACGGTGCGCCGACTTGGACTCAGTTCGATCTTCGCAGAATCCTGCGGTCCTACTTTGATGGCCTGATTCATTCGTGCGTTCTTCGGTGGTGCGAACCGCACGAGACTTGGTGGGGACCCCAGAGCGACGATTGCGCAGGCTTTCTGCAAGAACTCGAGAGTCTTGACTTTGACTTCGATTTGCTGCTCCCAGAGCTTCTGCTGGCCTGCGCGCAGGACAAACTGCCCACAGCGGCGGCGGCGCATCTCATCCAGGTCGCGAGCAGACGCCTCAACGGCTCAGGCGTGAATCTCGACGCTCGCACCAAGGATCACCTGCGACTTGGTGTCGATCTCTGCGAACTCGTGCTCGTCAAGCCGTTGGCGGCATCCCCTTCAACAGTCTGATGTCGATGTGGGTGCAGAGATTGCAAGTGCAGCGCCGTTCCTACAGCGCATCGCCCAGACACGGACGGCCTCGTAGCCTTCTGCCGCGATGCCTTCAATAACGTTCGCCGGCCAGAGACTGGTTTGCTGATGCTGGGCGGTGACCCGCAGGTGTCGGGCTTCGAAGATCCAGACGAGTTCGGATTCGAGACGCGGGCGATCCGGGCAGGCCAGCCCCACGATCCCTACACCGGTGCCGTCGTCACGCCGATCTCGCTGGCCACCACGTTCGCCCAAGAAGCAGTCGGCCAGCCCCGGCACGGCTACGAGTACGGCCGCACAGGGAACCCAACCCGTCACGCCTACCAGGTCTGCGTGGCATCGCTGGAGCGGGCCCAGCACGGGTTCGCCTTCGCGAGCGGGCTGGCGGCGTCGGATGCGCTGCTGCGGGTGCTGCGCCCCGGCGACAGCCTGCTGCTCGGCGATGACGCGTACGGTGGCACCTTCCGGCTTATCGACAAAATCTTCGGCAACGCCGGGGTCAGCATGGCCGCGGCAGATCTCACCGCTCCTGACAAGATCCGCGATGCCTGGACGGCCAGCACCCGCATGGTGTGGCTGGAAACGCCCACCAATCCGCTGCTCACGGTTTTCGACATCGAGGCCATCTGCGCCGTCACCCACGATCTGGGCGGCATCGTCGTGGTGGACAACACGTTCGCCACGCCCTACCTGCAGCAACCGCTCGGGCTCGGCGCAGATGCCGTCGTGCACTCGGCCACCAAGTACCTGGGTGGCCACAGCGATGTCGTCGGCGGATTCGTGGCCACCAACGACGATGGGCTGGCAGACCACCTGGTGTATACGCAGAACGCCGTGGGTGCCGTTCCCAGCCCGTTCGACTGCTACCTGACGCTGCGGGGCGTCAAAACGCTCGGCGTGCGCATGGACCGCCATAGTGCGAGCGCGCAAGCTGTCGTCGAGCTGCTCGACGCCCACCCGGCGGTGCGCTCGGTGCTGTATCCGGGACTGCCAGATCACCCCGGGCACGACATCGCGTGCGGCCAGATGAGCGCGTTCGGGGGGATGGTGTCGTTCCGGCTCCATGGCGGCCGCACGGCTGCGGAGCGCGTGGTCGAATCCACCAAGGTCTTCACGTTGGCCGAATCGCTGGGCGCGGTGGAATCGCTGATCGAACATCCCGGTGCCATGACGCACGCATCCGCCGCCGGTTCGGCGCTGGAGGTGCCCGACGACCTGGTGCGGCTGTCGGTTGGCCTGGAGTCGGTCGACGACCTGCTGCACGATCTTGGCGCTGCGCTCGACGTCGCATCGGCAGGCGCCGGCTGAGGCAACTGAGCCCGTGAACGGGTGCCCTGCGGAGGCCCCGGAGAAGCCGATGCGCATTGGGCTGACCTGCAATGATGGGCGGATCAGCCACCCCATTGCCCGCTGGTGCGCACGCACCCGACGAGAAGAGATCTGATGGAAGGCAATATTGCCTGGATACTGACTTCAGCGGCCTTGGTGCTGTTCATGGTGCCGGGCCTGGCCCTGTTCTACGGCGGCATGGTGCGCGCCAAGAACGCGCTGAACATGCTCAACATGAACATGTGGTGCCTGGGCATCGTGCCGGTGATCTGGGTGCTGGTCGGCTACAGCCTCGCGGCGGGCGAGAGCGGCTTGCCGATCATCGGCGACTTCTCGCTGATGGGCATGGCCGGCATTCACGATGCGGAGGGTCTGGCGACGTTTGCGTTCTTGATGACGTTCGCGGCGATCACGCCTGCGCTCATCTCGGGTGCCGTTGCCGACCGCATGAAGTTCTCCGCCTGGATGGTCTTCGTGCCGGTGTGGTCGCTGCTGGTGTACGCGCCGGTCGTGTACTGGGTGTACGGCGCTGACGGCTGGATCTTCAACTTGCCCGCCCACGACTTCGCAGGCGGCACCGCCATTCACGTGAACGCCGGCGCAGCCGCCATGGCGCTGGCCCTCGTGGTAGGGCGCCGGTCGGGCTGGCCCGACAACCGGCCGGTTCCGCACAATGTGCCGTTCGTGATGCTGGGCGCGGGCATCCTGTGGTTCGGCTGGTTCGGTTTCAATGCCGGTTCTGCTCTGGCGGCCGACGGCGCGGCGGCGCAGGCCTTCGTCAACACCTTCATCGCCGCTGCCGCAGGCATGGTGGGCTGGGCATTCGCGGAGTACGCACGACACCAGCGGGTGTCCACCATCGGCATCGCCTCTGGCGTCGTGGCGGCGCTGGTGGCCATCACGCCAGCGGCGGGCTTCGTGGGCTCGATGCACTCGCTGGCGTTCGGAGCGATTGCGGGCGTCGTCTGCTTCTTCGCCATTGAGGCAAAGTTCCGGGTCGGTTTCGACGACAGCCTCGACGTCGTCGGCATCCACTGGGTCGGCGGCGCCGTCGGCGGCGTTTTGCTCGGGTTCTTTGCCGATGCCTCCGCGGTGCCCGGCGGCGACTTCATCGATGGCGTGTTCTTCGGCGGCGGCGTGCTGCTGTGGAACCAGGTGCTGTCGATTGCCGTGGTCACCGCCTATTCGTTCGCGGCCACCTGGATCATCGCCACAGTCATCAAGTCGACCATGGGCATCCGAGTCTCGGCCGAAGTCGAGATGGCCGGCATCGACGTGAGCGACCATGGCGAGGCCGCCTACCAGATCGAATAACCCGGCACGCCTGCCGCTAGGTTGCCCGCCGTGACTCAACTCGACGGGACCTCAGCGGCAGAATCGGTCTACGACGACTACGACCTAGCGCCGTCCGATACCGAGGTCCGCCAGTTCGAGCAGGAGCGCTGGATCCGCCCGCCCGGCGCCACCGAGGTGCTGCTGGTGCGTCACGGCGCGTCGCAGGCCTTCATCCCCGGCGAGCCCTTCCCCATGCTGGGCGACCAGGGCAATCCCGCACTGGCCCCAGCCGGGCATGCCCAGGCTGCGATGATGGCCCGCCGGCTGGCCGACGAGCCGATCGACGCGCTCTACGTCTCGTCGCTGCAGCGCACGCAGCAGACGTTCGCGCCGCTGGCCGAGCGACTGGGCATGACCCCCACCGTCGAGCCCGACCTGCGCGAGGTGGCCCTGGGGGAGTGGGACGGCGGCCTGATCCGCCAGCACGCCGCCGACAACCACCCGCTCTATGAACGCCTGCACATCGAGCGGCGCTGGGACGTGATTCCCGGGGCTGAGTCGAACGAGCAGCTCATCGGCAGGTGCATGGCAGCGCTCGGGCGGATCGCCGACGCGCACCCCGACCAGCTCGTGGCGGCATGCGTGCACGGCGGGGTGATCGGCGCCGTGCTGTCCCACATCACCGAGTCCACGCCGTTCTCCTTCGGCGGCTCCGACAACTGCTCCATCACTCAAGTAGTGCGATGCGACGGCGACTGGGTGCTGCGCCGCTTCAACGATTGCTCACACCTCGACGACCACCTGCATCACGCCTGAGCGCAACCCGCGACGAGAGAACTGCTGCAGGCGAATCGCTGAGGCCAGCGCCCCAGCGGTCAGCCGTCTGTGAGGAAGGCGCCGAGTGCGGCCGTGAGCAGGGCGGGGTCGTCGCTGCCGCCGAGTTCACGGGCCGAGTGCATCGACAGCATCGGCGACCCCACATCGACGACGCTCATGCCCAGCCGGGAAGCCGTGATCGGCCCGATCGTCGAGCCGCACGGCAGGTTGCCCCGGTGGGAATAGATCTGGTGCGGCACACCGGCCGCTTCGCATGCCGTCACGAAGCGGGCGTGCGTGGCCGCATCGGTGGCGTAGCGCACGTTGACGTTCGACTTGATGACCGGGCCGCCGTTCAGCATGGGCAAGTGCCCCGGTTCGTGGCGCTCGGGATAGTTCGGATGCACTGCGTGGGCCCCGTCGGCCGAGACGCACAGCGATCGGGCCACCGCCCGCAGGTACTGCTCACGGTCGGCGCCCAGCGCGGCCGCGATGCGCTCGAGCGCATCGGCCAGGATCGGGCTGCCGGCACCGGTGGCCGAGTCACTGCCGATCTCCTCGTGGTCGAACAGGACGACAACTGCAGCCGTGTCGTCAGGCACCGCTGCAAGCCCGGCCAGCGCCTCGACGGCTGCATGGCACGACGCCAAATTGTCGATGCGGCCGGCTGCGTACATCTCGCCGTCGCGTCCCAGCCGGGCCGGCGGCGTGAGGTCGTGCGCCATGACATCCCACGCCAGCACGGCGGCGGGCTCGACCGCCAGCTCCTCGGCCAGGAACTTGCGGAAGCAGTCAGCGCTCGGCTCGCCGAGCCCCCACACCGGAGTCATGTGCTGCTGGCGGTCCAGTTTCAGGCCATCGTTCACATCCCGATCGAGGTGGATCGCCAGTTGGGGAACCCGCAGCAGCGCCCGGTCGCAGCGCCACAGCACGATCACCGGCATGTCACCGGTTCCGCTCGGTGACTCGTCGCGGACGACCACGCGACCCGACAGGCCCAGGTCCCGGTCGAGCCAGGAGTTGAGCAGCGCACCGCCGTAGATCTCTACGCCGAGCTGGCGGTACCCGAGCGCACCTGTGTCCGGCTGAGGGCGGATACGCAGGTTCGGGCTGTCGGTGTGCGCGCCGATCACGCTGAAGCGCAGCCGGTCCGGGTCGACGCCCTCAGCGGCGCGCACGGCCACGACCGTCCCGCCGTCGCAGACCACGAATCCAGCCGCCGGGTCAGCATCTGGGTCAGCACCAGGCGTCACCTCAGCGCCTGCATCTGCCCAGGAATCCGTCCGTGCGACGTCCGCGAAGCCGGCCTCAGTCAGCCGGTCAACGGCCGCAGCCGCTGCGTGGTACGGCGACGGCGACGCCTCGACGTAGCCGAAGAGCGCGTCGAGAACCGGACCTGCTTCGAGCACAGGTTGCACCGTAGGCGCAGCCTCAGGCGTCGGCGTACGCGGTGATGATGTCCCGGCTGAAGTCGTCGAACTTGGAACGCGACATCGGATTGGTGATGAGCCGGGTAATGCCGATCGCCGCGAACTTCTCGACCCATTCGGGAGTAGCCGCGCCGATGGTGGTGAAGTCGAGCTTGTCGGGGTCACGTCCCGCGCGTTCCGCGCAGCGCTTCGCATGATCGAAGAGCATCGACATCTCTTCGAGGTTGCCCGACACAGGGAAGAAGCCGTCGCCGTGCTCGCCGGCGCGGCGGGCGGCGCGCTTGCTGTCGCCGCCCACGATGATCGGCACCGCGCCGACAGGCTGCGGCCGGCAGTACACCCGGTCGAACGAGACGTGCTTGCCCGCATAGGAGCACACGTCGTCGCGCCACAGCGACTGATAGGCCTCGAGGTGCTCATCGGTGATGTCGCCGCGGTCGGCGAACGACACGCCCAGCGCGTCGAATTCCTCTTCCATCCACCCGGCGCCGATGCCCAGCAGCACGCGGCCGCCCGAGAGGCGGTCAAGCGTGGCCACGGCCTTCGCCGTGACGGCGAAGTTGCGCTGCGGGACGATCAGGATGCCGGTGCCGAGCTTGATCTCGGAGGTCACCGACGCCACGAAGGCCATCCACATCAGCGGGTCGGGAATGTCGATGTCGTCCCGCTTGCCGGGCATCTTGCCGTCTTCGGCGTACGGGTAGGGCGTCTGGTAGCCCTCGGGCACCACGACGTGCTCGACCGTCCAGAGAGACTCGAAGCCGGCCGCCTCAGCCTCCTGCGCATACGCGATGGCGGTCTCGCCTTCCACCTGCGGACCGGTATTAGCGAGCGTCATGCCAAATTTCACTGTGCACCTCTCATCACATTGCTGCAGCCCGTAGTCTGCCTCCATGCGACGTATCTCTGCTCTGTTCGTTGTGCTTGCCCTCGTCGTCGCCGCATGCGGAGGCGCTGACGATGATCCGCCTCCGGTGACCGAGGCGGCTGCGCCGACCACCGCAGCCCCCACCGCAGCCCCCACCACAGCCGCCACTACAGAGGCCCCGGCGCCACCCACCACTGCGGCTCCGCCGCCCACGACGACCGAAGCGCCGCCTGCCACCACTGCGGCTCCGCCGCCCACGACGACCGAAGCGCCGCCGCCCACCACCACCGAGGCGTCTGCAGGCGCTGCGCTGCCCGGCGCCGTGGAGGGCGCCCTGCTGGAAGGCCAGACACCCGCCGGCTTCGACACGCTGCAGACCGCCACGAATATCCCGCGGTCCGAGACCTGCCCCGGAACTCCGGCCTACGGCGGCCTGATGGCGGTGGCGTACTCCGAGGCCGTCTGGGCGGCCGATCCGCTGACGGGACCGTTCCTCGATGTCTCCCTCTCCCGATTCGAATCGCCCGAGGTGGCTTCGGAGGCGTTCAACAACTACAAGGAAGAGATCGTCGCCTGCGGCGAGTTCCCTGAGCCGTCCACCGGCGCCGTCGGTGCGTTCACCTACGGCGACGACCCCGGCGTCGGCGACGAATCGTTCGGCACTGACTACACGGCCACCTTCCAGGGGCTGCCGGTCAACCGCTACGGCGTCTTGGTACGCGTGGGCGACTCGATCTACAGCTCGGGCGCGACCCATGTGTTCGTGGATCCCGACAAGGCCACCGTGCTGGAGGCGTTGAACACGTTCCTCGGCCAGTAGTCGAGCGGCCGGCCTGACTCGGCGTTGACATGGCAGCGCTGAAGACGCCGACGCTGAACTACACCCCAGAGCAGCTGCGCGGGGACGTCTTCGGAGGTCTCACCGCGGCCGTGGTGATGCTGCCGCTCTCGCTGGCATTCGGCGCGGCCTCGGGGTTGGGCGCCATCGCTGGCCTCTACGGCGCTGTGGCGGTGGGGCTGCTGACCGCGCTCGGAGGCGGCTCGACGACACAGATCTCGGGGCCGACGGCGCCGCTGTCGGTGGCGATGTCGGTGGTGGTGGTCGACTATGCCCAGGGCGACGTCAAGAAGGCGCTGTTCATCATGGTGCTGGCGGGGGCACTGCAGATTTTGCTGGGCGCGCTGCGCTTGGGCAGCTTCGTGGCCTACACGCCGTACCCCGTCGTCTCGGGCTTCACCTCCGCAGTCGGCGTGATCATCATCGTGGTGCAGCTCATCCCGCTGCTGGGACACGAGGTGGCGCTCGGCGGCGTGGCGGCCTCGATCAGCGCGCTGCCGGACGCGATCAGCGGCATAGACACCAATTCCGCCGCACTCGGCATCCTGGCGATCGCCGTGTGCCTGTTCTGGCCGCGGCGGCTGGGACGGATGCTGCCCCCGTCAGTCGCTGCACTGCTCGTCGCCACCGTGGTCAGCGTGCTGTGGATCGACGATGTGGCAGTGATCGGCGACGTGCCGTCCGGACTTCCCGACCTGGTGATGCCGAGCTTCGATTGGGCAGACATCGGCGGTGCACTGCCGCCCGCGGTGACGCTCGCTCTGCTCGGCTCCATCAACAGCCTGCTGACGGCACGGGTCGCCGATTCGATGACCCGCGATTCGCATCACCCCAATCGCGAGCTGATCGGCGTGGGCGCGGCCAACTGCCTGTCGGCATTCATCGGCGCTGTGCCCGGCGCCGGGGCCACGTCGGCCACGGTCGCCAACGTCAAGGCGGGCGGCCGCTCACGAGTGTCCGGGGCGCTGTGCGCGCTGGTGCTCGGGGCGCTGGTGCTCGGGCTGGGACGCTTCGCGGAGGTCATCCCGCACCCGGTGCTGGCCGG
Organism: Acidimicrobiales bacterium; assembly: GCA_965116715.1. Lineage (GTDB taxonomy): Bacteria > Actinomycetota > Acidimicrobiia > Acidimicrobiales > Poriferisodalaceae > Poriferisodalis. The sequence continues at coordinate 1,301,676 of OZ220724.1, read as the reverse complement.
CATCCTCATCAAGATCGGCTTCGACATCATCGACTGGCAATACCTGGTGCGGGTGCGGCGAACGCAATTCGATCAGTACGCCGTTATGGGGCTCACGTTGGGATTGTCGATCGTGTCCGACCTGCTGCTGGCGGTCGGTGCTGGTCTGCTGGCGGCAGCGATGACCGCCTCCCGGCAGTTCGAGCGCCTCGAGCTCGACAATGCGGTCTCCACGCCGCTGCTGGACATGACGTTCTTGAACCAGCCCGACCCCGAAGGCGCCGATGAGAGCGACGGGCCGGCGATTCCCAGCTTCGATCTCGACGGTCCCGATCCGTTCGCGGCGCGCACTGGCCTGCTGTCGCTGCGGGGCACCTACACGGCGGCCTCGTCGATCAAGCTGTTCAACGCCATCAACCACGATGTGGAAGAGCACGAGGTGGTGATCTTCGATTTCACCGACACGCGCTACATGGACGACAGTGCCGCCTACATGGTCGGTCAGCTCGTCGACGTGGCGGTGGAGTCCGGCGCCAAGTGCATCGTGATGGGTCTCGAAGGCTCAGAGGCAACGAGTGTCAGAGAACTGAACGTGCTTCGCAGCATCCCCGAGGATCAATTCGTCGAAGACCTCGACGGTGCCCGCGTCGTCGCTCGCCGGCTTCTCGACGGCGGCGGGGGCGACGACGGCTAGCTGCTGGCCTTCGCAGCGGCTTTGGCGGCTCGGCGTGCTGCCATCTGGGCTCGATGTGCCAGCGTGCGGTCGATGTAGGGCGAGATGGCTGGTGTCTTGCAGCCCGTCTCACCGTGATCGACCTGTACGGGACCGATGCGAGCGTCCAGCTCGAGCACCGCGCGTCGCAAGCTCTCGTCACGCAGCCCGATCGCGATGAGCACGCCGTTCATCTCGTGGCGCACCCGGTTCGGCCGCTCCGCGATCTCGGCGTCGACCTGGCGCACGAGGCCGCGCAACTCACCGGCTGACCACACGTCGGTTTGCTCGGCCGTGCAGGCCACGATGAACCAGCCCACCGAGGCGGGCCACTCACGGGGCGAGTCGCGCCACTCGTCGCTGAGCGCCCGCGCGTGCGGCGACTGCGACAGCAACCCGCCGAGGGCCTCGGCGAGGATGTAGTTGTCGACGTCACGCAGCCATCGCCGCGCCCGTGTTTTGGTCATCGCGGACGCATCGGCGATGCGCAGTGCCAGCACGCGGGCATCGTGATTGCCCGAGTCCCACAAGTCCGCTGCGAGCGCATGATCAGTCTTCAGCGGCTTGGCGATACGGCCGAGGTCCTTGTAGCTCACACCGAACATCGGCTCAGCGGCGCCGTGGCGCGCGTACACCTTGCGATTCTGCGCTGTTCCGGCGAGCTTCAGCTGCGCCATCACGTCCTGCAGCGTCGACATGGCACCAAACCTTCTCGGTCGTCCTTCACGGGTATGCAGAAACTCACATGGACGGAGGAACAGGAAGCTACTGCGCGCTGCATCGGCCTGCACGTGCCCAACTCGTAGGGTTCAGGGCCGTGCGTGGGCTCGGTGTTCGGCGAGGTGGGCAGCCGGCGGCGACGATCGTGCTCGGCGGCGTCTCGGTGGTGGTCTTCTTCCTGACGCATGAGCTTGCACGCGTCCTGCCGCTCTCCCGCAGTTCGCTGCGATTCTCGGCGCTTGACGGCTTCGGTACTGCCGGCCCGTACATTGCCGAGCTGGGGGAATGGTGGCGGGTCGTCACGGGCACGTTCCTGCACGCGGACCTGCGGCATCTCCTGTTCAACATGCTGGTCCTGTACCTGCTGGGCCGGCGGCTCGAACGCTTTGTCGGTCCGGCGCTGCTGGCTGGCACGTATGCGGTGTCGCTCCTCGGCGGATCGGCCGGTGCCCTGTTCCTGCGACCCGATGCCTTCGTCGTGGGGGCCTCGGGCGCCGTGTACGGCCTGATGGGTGCGGCCTACGTGGTGGAGTACCTGCGCGGCGGCAACCCGTGGCGGGACGGACTGGGGAGCCTGATCATCATCAACGTGATCATCTCGTTCCTGATTCCCGGCATCTCCATCGGCGGGCACCTCGGCGGCTTGGTCACCGGCGTGCTGGCTGGCTTGGCAATCGGCGACACCAGCCGGCGCCATCACCCGCCCACGCTGGCAGAGCGGCTCTCGAACGAGCCGATCGACACCCGGATGCGCCGCTCGCCGGTGGTGGTGTGGGGCCTGCTGGCACTCGTCGCCGCGGCCGCATTCGCCGGCGCACTGGCGGCAGCATCCACCTGGCGCGACCCGCTCTTCTGAACGGCTCAGTCTCGGTCAGGGGACGATGTCGCCAGCAGTTGGGTCCGACTCGCGGTTGATGACGATGGCAGCGATCACGGCCGCGATGCCTGCCACCTCGCGCAGGCTGAGCACCTGCCGCAGCCACACCAGCCCGATGAGCGCCGCCGCGACCGGCAGCAGCGCCTGCAGCAGGGCGAAGCGAGCACGCGCCAGTCGCTGCATCACGAGCTGGTCAATGCCGTAGGGGATGACGTTCGACAGCACCCCCGCCGCCACGCCGCCCGCCAGCAGCAGCGGCGCTCCCACACCGGCATCGAGGCCGTCGATGCCGGCGGGGCTGATGACCACGGCGCCGATCAGCATGCCGACGCCGAGCCCGTCGACCGCCATAGGAGAGCGCGCGACGCGGTGTCCCAGGACGATGTAGCCCGCCCACAGTGCCCCGGCGATCAACGAGAACAGTGCACCCAGCTGAGCTTCGGGCGGCGCGAAGCCGGCCAGGGCCACCACCCCTGCAATGGCGAGGGTCAGCGCCCAGCCCGATCTCAACGTCCGGGTACCGAACGCCGCGACGGCGATCGGGCCGATGAACTCGATGGCGACCGAGTTGCCGAGCGGCATACGCTCGATGGCAAGGTAGAAGAACAGGTTCATCGACGCGAGCGCAATGCCGAATGCGGCAGTCCACGCCAACTCGATACGCGACCAGTGCCGCCGCCACGAGCGCCGCACCACGACCAGCACCGCACCGGCACCCGCAACTCTCAGCAGGGCGACGGTGCCCGGCCCCATCTCGTCGAACAGCTCAAACGCCGTAGCGGCACCGAGATATTGGGATACAGCACCGACGGCGAACAACGCCTCGGGTGAGATCATTGAGTCTTTGCGGTTCATGAGGTCATGAATGGATATGGCCATCATCTAGGGTTGACGACGGATGTATTCGGTCTGGCGAGCCATTCTGGCGCTCGTGCATGGCGCAGGTGGCTTCGGCGGTGTGCGGTAGACGCACACAGCGGACAGCGCAGGCTCGCCGAGCGAGTTCAACAGGGAGGAACATGCTCATGAAACGAAAACTGCTGACACTCTTGGCGGCGCTCTTCGCGTTGTCGCTCTTCGCGGCCGCATGTACTGGTGACGACGGCGACGCCGCGCCGACAACTGCTGCGCCGGCGGCCACGGAGGCCCCAGCCGACGACATGGACGACGACGAGATGATGGAACATCTCGGCGACGGCTCCCTCGGCGTGGTCGAGGTAGAGGCGGGCGGTGCGATTCAGATCCGTTCGCTGAACGCCATCACCGGAGATGTCGCCTTCTTGGGCTTGCCCAATCAACGTGGAGTCGAGATCGCGATCGGACACTTCGGGCAGATACACGGATTCGATGTCGACATGGGTACGGGCTTCGATGATCTGTGCTCCGCTGATGGCGGTCAGGCTGCGGCCCAGGCAATCGTCGCTGACGACGACGTTGTCGGCGTGGTCGGCACGTCGTGCTCGGGAGCCGCGGTAGCCGCCGCGCCGCTCATAACCAACGCAGGCATGGTGATGATCTCGCCGTCGAACACTTCACCGGCGCTCACGTCAGACCTTGCCGGCACCGCAGGTGAGAATCACAGCGTTGGCTACTACCGCACAGCGCACAACGACCTGTATCAGGGCGCTGCAATGGCAAAGTTCGTGTACGAGGACCTGGGCCTGACCAATGCCGCTGCCATTCATGACGGCGATCCCTATACCCAGGGACTCGCTCAGGCGTTCGCGGATGCGTACGAGAACCTGGGCGGCACGGTCACGGGCTTCACCGGCGTGAACAAGGAGGACACCGACATGGTCCCAGTGCTGACGGAGATTGCCGCGGGCAGTCCTGAGGCGCTGTTCTTCCCCATCTTCCAGCCGGCCGGTGACCACATCGCCGCTCAGGCTCCCGGTGTCTCAGGACTCGAGAACACCGTGCTGCTCGCGGCCGACGGCCTGCTCGTAGACGGCTTCCTTGAGCTGTCCCAGACGGCAGGCATGTATTTCTCGGGTCCCGACGTGCGGTTCGGAGACAACGCGAATGCCAGCACTGGCAGGACTGCCGACGACTTCTTGGCCGATTACGAGAGTGCCCATGGCAGTGCTCCCGAGGCGCCGTTCTGGGCTCACTCCTATGACGCAACGACGCTCCTCCTCGAGGCGATCAAGGCGGCCTCCTATCTCGATGGCGACACGCTGGTGATCGACCGGCAGGGCGTCCGCGACTATCTCAACGGCGTCCGTGACTACAGCGGCCTGATCGGCTTGATCAGCTGCGACAACTTCGGCGATTGTGGTGCGCAGCGCATCACCGTCATCCACCATGTCGATCCCGCCGATGTCGCTGCCAGCAAGGCGAACGTCGTCTTCGAGTACCCATAGACGGGGTCGCGGAGGAGGTCACGGTACGGTAGACCAGTGCCGTCTCAGTCTGCGCACACCTGCGCAGCTGGCAGTTCGGCGAATCGTTCTGAACGGGGGGCCGGTGTGGTTTCGAGCGTCTCGGCCGCAGGCTGTCGGCGTACTTGATGGCGAACGATGAAAAAGCTTGCGAGACGTCGCCGGACGGGCGTCGACTGGTTCCTCACGATCATCCGAGTGGCGGTGCTGTCCGTACTGATCGTGGGCGTGTTGGCCTTCATCGCCCAGGAGATCAACCCCGACAACCCGTTCGCGCGCTGGGCGAACCCCGACGCCACCGGACTCACCGGAGCGCAGTTTCGCGGGCTGGTGATCTCGGGCATCGCGCAGGGGTCGATGTACGGGTTGATCGCGCTCGGCTACTCGATGGTCTATGGCGTGCTGGGGTTCATCAACTTCGCCCACGGCGAGGTGTTCATGGTGGGTGCCATGACCGGCATGATCACCTCGAACAAGCTGGCCGACGCCGGCCTGTGGGAGTCGAATTTCATCGGCTCGCTGGTGCTCATCGTGGTCGTGTCGATCATCGTCTCGTCGCTGACTGCGGTGATCATGGAGCGGGTCGCCTACCGGCCGCTGCGCGGGGCGCCCCGGCTGATCCCGCTCATCACCTCGATCGGCGTGTCGTTCTTCCTGCAGAACGCGTCGGTGGTGCTGCTGGGTCCGGCCAGCAAGTCGTACCCCGACGTGCCGGACTGGGTGAAGGCCAAGCACACCTTCCTGCAGATCGAGGGCGCCAAGATTTTGGTGATCGTCGTGGCTGCGCTGTCGATGGCAGCGCTGTGGTACTACGTCGATCGCACCAAGACCGGCAAGGCGATGCGTGCCGTGGCCGAGGATGCCGAGATAGCGGCGCTCATGGGCATCGACGTGAACCGCACCATCGTGAAGGTGTTCGCGGTGGGCGGTGCGATGGCGGGGATGGCCGGAATCCTGTGGGGGATCCTGTTCCGCAGCGTCATCCACACCACCGGCTTCCTGCCGGGCATCAAGGCGTTCAGCGCGGCGGTGGTGGGCGGAATCGGCCACTTGGGCGGCGCAATGGCGGGCGGGCTGTCGATCGGCGTGGCCGAGTCGGTCGGGCCGCTGCTGATCCTGGAGCCGCTGGGGGTGAGCGGGGTCAGCCAGCTTCGTGACGCGGTGGCGTTCTCGATGCTCATCATCGTGCTGCTCGTGAAGCCGTCCGGCCTGTTCGGCGAACGGCTGCCCGCGGAGGACCGGACGTGAGCCTCGCTGAATCGTCCCGAGCTGGGCCTCCGCCCGCGGATGCGCCTGATCCGGCGCCCGGTTCGGCCGCCGCGCCCGACGAGGCACCGCCGCGGCCGCCGTTCGCCCAGGACTGGCGACGCATCGTACGCATGGGAGCCATCGGCGCCGTCGGGCAGATCTTCATCTCGCTGTCCAACATGCCGGTCAAGCTCGATGGCCGGGCGACCATCGAGGGCCTGCTCAGCCTGGGCTACCTGTCGCTGGCGGTGCTGCCGATCGCGGTGGGCAGCCGGGTGGGCCATCAGATCCGGCGCGAGGGCGTGCAGTACCACCGGCCTGGCCTCCATGAGGTCGTCGGCGGGGCGGCCTGCGGTGCCATCGCCGGCGGCGGGCTGTCGCTGCTGGCGATCCTGCTGGCGAACTTTGACCTGCGGGAGCCGCTGGTCAACTGGAGTCCGATGCTGGCGGATCTGCTGGCGTTCAACCGCAGCACGGCGTTTGCCGTGGTGAGCTGGCTCGTCTTGGGCGCGGCGATCGGCGCGTTGGGCGGGCTGCTGCGTGTCGTTCCGCCGCTCGCCAAACGGGTCCTGTGGACGGTGGTGCTCACGCTGTTCGGTGCTGCCGTTCTGGAATCGCTCACCACCGACCTCGCCGAGGGCATGGGCATCGAGGGCCCGGTCGAGTGGTTCTACGCCCCACGGGGCGGGCTGACGATCAGCGGAGCGATCGCGCTGGCGCTGGGGTCGGCCGCGCTGGCTGTGGCAGGGCTGGGCCGTGTCCGTCAGGCCCGGTCCCGCCTCGACGCGCTGGAAGGTCCCGCGCGTAACCGGGCGCACCTCGGGCTGATCCTGGCCACCGGCGCCGTGCTGGTGATACTGCCGATGTTCGCCGGCAAGCTGACCAACGAGCTGCTGGCCAACGTCGGCCTGTTCGTGCTGCTGGCACTGGGCCTCAACGTCGTGGTCGGGCTCGCCGGCATCCTCGACTTGGGCTATGTCGCGTTCTTCGCTGTCGGCAGCTACAGCGCAGCGGTGCTCACTGCAGCCACCTCGCCGCGGATCAATCCCGAGCTGCCGTGGTTCGTGGCCCTCATCGGCGTCGTGATCCTGACCGGACTGGTCGGGCTGTTCATCGGCGCCCCGGTCATCCGCATGCGCGGCGACTATCTGGCCATCGTCACGCTCGGTTTCGGCGAGATCATCCGCCTGCTGTTCCTGTCGGACTGGCTGTCGGGCTGGTTCGGCGGCTCGCAGGGCATCACGAACATCCCGGGTGCGGAGATCTTCGGCCTGGCCACCGTGGCCGGCACCGACCCGCGCAGTGTCTTCTACCTGGTGCTCGCGTTCTGCGCGATCGCGATCTACGTCTCGTGGCGGCTGGAGCGGTCGCGCATCGGGCGTGCGTGGATGGCCGTACGCGAGGACGAGACCGTGGCCGAGGCCATGGGTATCAACACGGTCAACGTCAAGCTGCTGGCATTCGTGGTGGGTGCGGTGCTGGGCTCATTCAGCGGAGCGATCTTCTCAGCGAAGGTGGGCTCGGTGTTCCCCGCCAGCTTCCTCATTCTGGTGTCGATCGTCATCCTGGTGGTGGTCATCTTCGGCGGGATGGGCAGCATCGTCGGGGTCATCGCCGGCTCGGCGGTGCTGATCGGCGTGCTGGGCGGTCCCAAGCAGCCGGGCCTGCTGGCGGAGTTCTCCGAGTTCAAGCTGCTGATCTACGGCGCCCTGATGGTGTGGATGATGCTGGCGCGGCCCGAAGGACTCATCCCCAGCGTGCGCCGCACCCGTGAGCTGCACCAGGAAGAGCTGGCCCAGGACGCCTGGCTGCGAGGCCAGACCGAGGACGAGCAGGTCGCCAACGGCGACGGCGAGTCATGACTGTCGGCACCCCGATCCTCGAGACGCGTGGCCTCAGCGTGGACTTTGGCGGGCTGCATGCGCTCGACGGGCTCGACCTCGCTGTCCACCCGGGCGAAATCGTCTCGGTCATCGGGCCCAACGGCGCGGGCAAGACCACGCTGTTCAACGCCATTACCGCCACGGTGGCCGCCAGCGAGGGCGACATCCTCTTCGAGGGCGAGTCGCTGATCGGTCTCGATCCCAACCGGGTCACCTCCCGGGGCATCGCTCGCACGTTCCAGAACGTCCGGCTGTTCGCCAACATGACCGTGCTCGAGAACGTGATGGTCTCCCAGCACTGCCGGACCCGCCAGAGCGTTGCGGGGGCACTGCTGTGGACGAAGGCCTTTCGCCGCGAGGAGGAGGAGATCCGCGAGCGCGGCAAGCAGGTGCTGTCGTTCTTCGGCAGCCGGCTCACCGGCTACCGATACGGCCAGCCCGCGTTCACCCTGTCGTATGCCAACCGGCGTCGTTTGGAGATCGCGCGGGCCATGGCCACCCAGCCCAAGCTGATCCTGCTCGACGAGCCGGTCGCCGGCATGAACCCCACCGAGTCGGCTGAGCTGACGGGGCTGATCGGGCGGCTGCGCGATGAGTGGGGCTTCGCCATCGTGGTCATCGAGCACGACATGGAGGTGGTCCGCGAGGTGTCCGACCGGGTAGTGGTGCTCGACCACGGGGTGAAGATCGCCGAGGGCGACTACGCCGATGTCTCCGCCGACCCGCAGGTCATCGAGGCGTATCTCGGTCACGGGGCGTCGGCATGAGCGATGAGCGCATCCCGCTGCTGGAGATGCGCGGCGTGAACGCCCACTACGGGGCAGTGCACGCACTGCGCGATGTCGACCTGTCGATCTACGAGGGCGAGCTGGTGTGTCTGCTGGGCGGCAACGCCAGCGGGAAGTCCACCACGCTCAAGACGCTGCTCGGCATGCTCACGCCGACTTCGGGCGAGGTGGTGCTGGACGGCGAGGTGGTCAACGACCGCCCGACCAGCTACCGGGTGGCCCGGGGCATCACGATGGTCCCCGAGAACCGGCGCCTGTTCAAGCGGCTGACCGTTCGCGAGAACCTGCAGCTGGGCGCCTATCTGCGCAAGGACAGCGATGCCATCGCGGCCGACTTGGAGCGGGTCTTCGAGTTGTTCCCTCGCGTGAAGGAGCGGCTGGGCCAGAAGGCGGGAACTCTGTCGGGCGGCGAGCAGCAGATGGTGGCCATCGGCCGGGCGCTGATGTCGCAGCCCCGCGTGCTGCTGATGGACGAGCCGTCGATGGGCCTGGCGCCGGCGCTGGTGCAGCAGAACTTCGAGCTGATCAGCCAGATCCACGAGGCCGGCATGACCGTGTTCATGGTCGAGCAGAACGCGAACATGGCGCTCGGCATCGCCGACCGGGGCTGGGTGCTGCAGACGGGCCGGGTGGTGCTCGACGACACCGCCGAGGCATTGCTGGCCAACCCAGCCCTGCGCACGTCCTACCTGGGCGGCGGCAAGGAAGACTCAGAGGGCGCGGGCGAGCCGGGCTAGTTCTGCAGCGGCAGGACGGCGTTGGCGACGCCTTCGAGCTCGGCGAACCAGTCCTCGGGCTCGCCCACCAGCACCGGCACGAACTTCGACGCGCCCACCTCGATGAACCGCTGGATCTGGTCGCGCAGGCCGTCCCAGCCGGTCGGGATGATGTCGCCCGGGTCGGCATCGGGGGCCCGCCGCTCGAGGATGGCCTTGTAGCCGGGGCTGATCTCGCCGTGGGTGTAGGGGATGAGCACGCCGAAGTGCTCGGGATCCATCCAGCGTTCATGCTCGTCGGCGGCCTCGTTCACGATCTTCCAGCCGGCCGCGGCAATGTCGGGGGTGCAGAACGACGGCAGCCACCCGTCGCCGAAGCGCCCGCAGCGGCGCAGCTCGACCTCGGCGGCACCGCCCAGCCAGATGTCCATGGGCTTCTGGGCCGGCTTCGGCAGCAGCGACACCTGGTCGTAGTGGTACCAATCGCCGTGGTGTGTGACGGGTTCGTCCTCCCAGAAGCGCTTCAGCAGCGGCAGGGCCTCGTTGAACATCTTTGCCCGCTGGCGACGCTCGACGCCGAAGGCCGCCTGCTCGTGCACATCGGCGACTCCCAGCCCGAATGCGGGCAGCAGCCGGCCGTCGGAGAGGCGGTCGAGGCTGGCCAGCTCCTTGGCCAGCACGGCGAGGTTGCGGCCGGGCAGCACCAGCACCGACATACCGAACTTCATGCGCTTGGTGCGGCCTGCTGCATAGGCGAGACCCACGATCGGGTCGGGGCATTCGCCGCCGAGCCGTTCGCTCAGCCACAGCGAGTCGAAGCCGTTGTCCTCCAGCGCGTCCACGAACGGGTCGAAGGTGGCGTGGTCGTTGGTGAAGCTGCGCGTGCCCAGCCCGAAGCCGATCCGGATCTTCATAGGTCCCACGCTAGGACACCGCAGCCGCTTCGACCCGGGCGGCGCTGCGAGGTCGGCGCTGCTGGGTGACTGGCGCCTCGGCATGAACGGTGCCGCCGTGCGCCGTACCCTCGGGCGTCACGTGACGGTGCCGATGAGAGGGCGTCAATGAACCAGCCAGCAGCGAACGGGCAGATCGACCTGACCTCGCCATTCCGGCTCGATGGGCAGGTGTGCTTGGTGACCGGCGCATCGAGCGGCTTCGGCGTCCGCTTCGCCCGGGTGTTCGCGGCAGCCGGAGCCAAGGTGGCAGTGGCCGCCCGGCGGGCCGACCGGCTCGAAGCGCTGGCTGCCGAGCTGCCCGATGCACTCGCCGTGCGATGCGACGTGGGCGATGACGACGCCTGCCGCGACCTGGTGGCACAGGTGGTGGACCGCTACGGGAAGGTCGACGTGCTGGTCAACAACGCCGGTGTGAGCGATGCCATCAATCCTGGCGAGCAGGCCGACGTCGAGAGCTTCCGGCACGTGGTCGACATCAACCTGAACGCCTGCTTCCTGCTGGCAGGGCTCGTCGCCGCCGACATCATCGGCCGCGAGGCCGCCGGCAGCATCATCAACGTGGCCTCGGTGCACGGACACGTGGCCTCCGCTCCCAACCTGCAGCCTGCGTACGCGGCGTCCAAGGCGGGCCTGGTGAACCTCACCCGTGATCTCGCCGTGCAGTGGGCGACCCGGGGCGTGCGCGTCAACGCCCTGTGCCCCGGCTACTTCGAGACCGAGCTGACAGCGCCGATGTTCGACGACGATCGCTCGATGGCATGGATCAGCCGGAATGCCCCCATGCGGCGGCCCGGGCACGAGCACGAGCTGGACGGGGCGCTGCTGTTCCTGGCCAGCGATGCCAGCAGCTACGTGACCGGCAGCTCGCTCATGGTGGACGGGGGATGGACCGCCCGATGAATACGGCCCACCGTTCCGATCCGCATCCGCAGTGCGAGGGAGTTCGGTGAGCCGGTTGGTCGCTTCCCGGCTGCGCGTGGGAGCGGCCGCACTGGCCGCAGCGCTCGGCGGTGGCTGGTGGCTCGCATCAGGCCGTTGGCGCCGAACGTGGCGCGCCGACTCGCTGACCGGTGTCGCCACCCGCGACGGGGCGCTGCGGCACTTGCACGCCGAGCTGGTGCGCTCGACACGTACCGGCCGGATGGTCGGCGTGGCGTTCTGCGATGTCGATGCCTTCAAGCAGGTGAACGATCAGCACGGCCACCTGGCTGGCGACTTGGTGCTGGTCACGGTGGCCCACTGCTTGCGCGATGCCGTTCGGCCGTCTGATGTGGTGGCCCGTGTCGGCGGCGACGAGTTCGTGGTGGTGTGCGGCGGGCTGCGCAGTGCGAGCGACATGGAGATCATCACCGAGCGCCTGCACGCGTCGCTCACCCAACCGCCTGCGCAGAACGAAGCCGGCGATCCGTTGGCCGAGATGGGCGTCACCGTCAGCATCGGCAGCGCCACCGGACGCGGCGGTGCAGTCTCGCCCGGGGCGCTGCTCCACGCGGCCGACCGCTCGATGTATCAGCAGAAGGGCTGGCGGCCCTAGCGCTTGGCCAGTCCCGCTGGCCGGCTCAGCCCAGTGCCGGCGTGCCGTCGAAGTTGCCCGGATCGTCGGCTGTGGGCAGCACAGGGCGTGCCCGCCAATCCATCGCCTCTTCGACGCCGTCGATCACGTCCGACCACTCCCCGGCATTCCAGCCTTGGGCCGCGCCGAGCACGCTGGCGTCCTGCGCGAGGTGCACGAGTGCGGGCAGCCGTTCCAGGCCCAGCGATCGAACGAACTCGCGCTCGGGGTCGAGCAGCACGAGATGCTCGTCGGCGAAGCGGCCGAGGAAGCTGCGGGCACCCGCGGCATCGCTGCACACGACGAATGCGCAGCGCACGTCGGCCTCCTCGTACACCAGGAACAGCCGCGATGCCGTGGGCAGAATCCAGCCGCTCTGGTGCGTGTAGGGGTCGATGACGACGCCCATCAGGTTGAACACCACCAGCCATTCGGCCAGCGTGTGGGTGTGGCCGGTGAGCGTCTCGAGCTTGATGTCGGTGGACGGCGCGTCAAGCACGGCAGGCAAACTAGCGCTCCAGGTGGGCGCGGCCACGGTTCAGGTGGCAGTTCGCCGTCGCACCGGCCGACGTGCTCCCGATCAGATCGGCGAACGCAGCAGCTCCGCGGCGAGCGGGCAGTCGGCTCGCTGCCAGCCGGCAGCCGGCTCGATGCCGCCCGGTCCGACGACGTGGCTGAACAAACCGATCGGCACGAGCTCCTCGTCGCATTCGGTTGGCTCGCCGGCCAAGGTGCCGGCGGCGGCCTCGAAGAGCTGCTGCGGCAGCGCCCGTCCGTGCCCGACGATGCACCAGACCTCCACCCCCGACACGTACCCGACCGCAGCAGCGGCATGGGAGCCGCTGGCTGCGATGACGGCATCGGGGCCGGCGGCAGCAGCCTCCACCAGGATCACCTCTGCAGTCGAGCACGCAGCCGCCAATCCGGTGAGCGGCACGTCGGTCACCTCGCAGCCGTCGCCCGCAAGCCTGCGGGCCAGGCCCGCACCCTCGCCGTAGGCGTCGATGATGCGCACCTCGATGTCAGCGCGCTGGGCCAGGCCCTCAGCGGCCAGGTCGGGCCAGCCCAGCAGGCACACGACGGCACCGTCGGGCAGCGCATCGGCGGCGCGGCCGGCAGTGGCGTCGGCTCGCAGCTCGGACACGAAGTCGCGTGCAGCCCGGTACGGCTGCGCCGAGGCGCACACACGGGCGGCCATCGACCACAGTGCTCCGGCGATCGGGTACTTGTCGAGGATGCGGCGGCACACCGCCACCAGCTCCAGCGGGTCCGACGCGAGCGCGCCCAGCGCCGCCGCCGTCTCTCGCACCAGCACGTCCTGGGACAGGTCGCCCGCACGCGCCACGTAGCGCAGGTGCTCCATGGGATGCACGCGCCGAAGCTATCCCGTCCCGCTCACGCCTTCGCTGCCGGCTCTGCCGGGGGTTGTGCGGCGGCGTTCAGGCGCTCTGGGTCTGCAGCCGGCGCGCGATCACCTTGAGGCACAGCGTCTCGTCCGCTCCCTCGAAGATCGACAGCACCCGGGCGTCCACGAACAGCCGGCTGACCGTGTACTCCTCGGCGAAGCCGAAGCCGCCGTGGATCTGCTGGGCCTCGCGGGTCACCCACTCGGCGGCCTTGCAGACATACGCCTTGATCATCGAAGCTTCGAGAGCGCCCTCGCCTCGCGCCATCATGCGCGCCACCTCGTAGCTGTACTGGCGGGCGGCCGCGATGATCGCCGCCATCCGGCCCAGCTTTGCCTGCGTGAGCTGGTAGTCGGCGATCGGCTGGCCGAACACCTTGCGCTCGTCGGCATAGGTGCGAGCTTCGTCGTAGGCCGCCTGCATCACGCCCACTGCACGCGCCGCCGTCTGGAGCCGGCCGTTCTCGAATCCGGCCATCTGCAAGTAGAAGCCCTGCCCGATGCCGTCGTCGCCGCCGATGAGGTTCTCTGCGGGCACGAACCAGTCGTCGAAGGCGATCTCGAAGCTGTGCATGCCCCGGTAGCCCAGCGTGGCGATGGCCCGACCCTCGATGGTGCCGCCACGCTCGTCGCTGAACTGGAAGTCGTGGCCGTCGGCCTGGGGCTTGGGCACGATGAACAGGCTGAGGCCGCGGTGCGCCTTGCGCCGGTCGGGATCGGTGCGGGCCAGCAGCATCAGCACGTCGGCCCGGCCGGCGAACGTGCACCACGTCTTGGTGCCCGAGATCAGCCAGCCGCCCTCGGTGGGCGATGCCGACACGACCAGGTTGGCCACGTCGCTGCCGTAGTCGGGTTCGGTCACGGCGACGGCCACCATCGTCTCGCCGGTGGCGATCTGGGGGAACCAGTGCTTCTTCTGCTCCTCGGTGCCGCCGCGCTCCAGCGCCCGGGTGAGGATCTCGGGCCGGGTGATGAGCGAGCCGCCCGCACCCAGCGATGCCCGTGACAGCTCCTCGGTGGCGATGACCATGCCCAGGTAGTCGCTCTCGGAGCCCGAGGCGAACCCGCCGTATTCTTCGGGCACCGACAGGCCGAAGCAGCCCAGCTCGGCGAGGCCGCCGATGATGTCTTCGGGGATGTCGGTGTCGCCCCGGTGGATGTGCTCGGCGGCGGGGGCGATCTTGTCCTCGCCGAAGCGGCGGAAGGTCTCCGCCACCAGCTCGAAGTCTTCGTCGAGGTGGCTGGGCGCATCCAGGCCGGCCAGGGTGGCGAGGTAGGCAGGATCGCGGTAGGCAGCCACGAAGTCCCGGGCGGCGTCGAGGGCACCGGGCTCGAGGCCCCACTGCGCCTCGCGGGCGAACAGCCGGGCGTGGAATTCGCCGAGGGCATCGGCGATGAACCCGCAGGCCAAGCGAGCCTCAGCGTCGCCCAGCGCGCCCCAGTCCAGCAGCGAGTCGCAGATGCGCAGCGCCGAAGCGGTGTGCGCCAGGTCGTACAGGAAGCACTGGTGGTCGTCGCCCATGCCGACCGCATGGCTGCACGCAGCGCTCAGCGCGGCGTTGGCGGCAGCGAGCGCATCGGCCGCGGCGGACATGTCCGGATCGGTCACCGTTGCCTCAGCGTTCGCAGTCATGTCTTCCCCGTCGTCGTCACAGCCGCACAGGCTATGGGCCTGTGCGCTCTGGCTGCCCGGACCGGCTCGCATTGCTGGCAGGCCGTACGATGACCCGAGCCAGCAGCCCAACGGAGGCCCAAGTGACCACGCATGACCGCCCGTTCGGGCGCTACTTCGAGGATTTCGAGATCGGCGATGTGTACCGGCACTGGCCGGGCAAGACCATCACCGAGGCCGACGACCACCTGTTCTGCATGATCACGATGAACCACCACCCGCTGCACACCAACGAGTGGTTCGCCCAGCACGAGACCGTGCACGGCCGCAACGTGGTGGTGGGCAACCTCGTGTACTCGCTGGTGCTCGGCATGAGCGTGCCCGACGTGAGCGGCGCCGCCATCGCCAACCTCGAGGTCGAGACGCTGACCCATTCGCGCCCGACGTTCCACGGCGACACGATCTATGCCGTCACCAAGGTGCTCGACAAGCGCGAGTCCGGCTCGCGGCCCGACCGGGGCGTCGTGACCGTGGAGACCCGGGCGTTCAACCAGCGCTCAGAAGAGGTCTGCTACTTCCGGCGCAAGGTCATGATCTGGAAGCGGGAGGCTGCGCCCGAACGGCGCTTCCCCTACAGCGACGAGGCGGCCGTCGGCGAGGGCTGACCCCGTGCGCCACGCCGGGTCGGAGGTGCGTGGCGTGCGCCGCGCTGGACTGATCGGCTGGTGGGAATCTGAACGGCGGGATCTGCCGTGGCGGCGCACCCGCGACCCGTGGCTGGTGCTGATCTCAGAGGTCATGCTGCAGCAGACCCAGGCGGACCGGGTTGTGCGGTACTTCGAGGCGTTCGCGCAGCGCTGGCCGACGCCGCAGCGGTGCGCTCAGGCTGCCCTGTCAGAAGTGCTCGCCGCTTGGCAGGGGTTGGGCTATCCCCGCCGAGCTCGCAACCTATGGCAGTCGGCGGCCATCATCGCCGAGCGTCACGGCGGCAGGGTGCCCACTGAGTTGAGTGACCTGCTCGCCTTGCCGGGCGTGGGCCCCTACACCGCTCGGGCAGTGCAGGCATTCGCCTTCGGCATGGACACCGGCGTGGTCGACACCAACGTGGGCCGCATCCTGGCCCGCTGGACCGGCCGCCGGCTGGCTCCGGCGGAGGCGCAGCGCATTGCAGACGAGCTGGTGCCTGCGGGACAGAGCTGGGCATGGAACCAGGCGATGATGGACCTCGGCGCCCAGGTGTGCACCAAGCGATGCCCGGGCTGCGGCCGGTGCCCTGCGCAGCCTTGGTGTGCGTGGGCGGGCGAGGTCGTGGGCTCGGCGCCGTCGGGCCAGCCTGATCCGGCTGAGCGCAGCGCCGGAGTCAGCGGCCGGCAGGCGCCGTTCGAAGGCAGCGACCGGCAGGCCCGCGGCCGCCTGCTGGCAGCATTGTCAGCAGGCCCGCTGCCGACGGAACAGGCTGCTGCGGCGATGGGGCTCGAGCACGACGACGCACGCGCGCAACGGCTCGTCGCCGAGTTGATTACCGAAGGCTTGGTCAGCGCAGCCGGCGACCGGCTTCGCTTGGGCTAGGCAGCCACGCTGTGCTGGTCTGGCTCGTGGCTCAAGCAGCCACGAGCTGCTCAATCAGCTCGTCGAAGGCCTTGTCGGCGATGGCGACCATCTCATCGTCGGTGCGGTCCTGGATGGGGTGCTCCACCCAGACGGCGGCGGGATCGAAGCCGAGCGCCTTGCCCTGCACCTCGGCACCGTCGACGAATTGGACGGTGGCGACGAACACGGACGGGATGCCGCGGCGTTCCAGATCAGCGATGTCGTGCACACTGCACGACGTGCAGCTGCCTCAATCGGCTAGCGCTTCGATCACCACGTCGCATTTGGTCGCGATCTCATGGCGCAGGTCGACCGGGGCCGGCTTGGTGAACGTGGGCTTGGAGTAGCGCTCGACGCGCAGGCCCCGTTCGGTCAGCCGTTCCTCCAGCCGGTTCAGGAAGCGGTCGCCGCGGGGCTTGCTGATGTCCAGCAGTCCCACAGTGAGGCCGTTCAGCGAATCGGGCCGGGTCACCCGTTCACGACGGGCGGGCGCCGCCTCGTTCGTCGGGTCCAGTACGACGGTGCTCATGTGGTCCCCCCTGTGTTGGATCCGGTGGGCACGTCGGGATCGACTGTAGCCGCCTGCTGCCGCATGAACCCGGCCAGCTAGCGCCAGGGATCGATCTCGACGCAAACGGGCTGAGCGCCCACCTCGCCGTTCACCCAGCCGCCGATGACCGCCGAGAACAGCCCTGCGCCGCCGCCGCAATGCACCAGGTGCAGGCCGCCGTCACGGAACTTGGGCAGGTCCGCCTCTGCCAGGAAGTCCGGCACCCCTTCGGCGATGCCGCCGGCGCCGCGCACCAGCTCGGCACCAGGACGGGTGGTCAGCTCGTTGATGCGCTCAGCGGTCTGCTGGCGCGTCCAGCCGCTGTCGATGAACACGCGGGAGTGATCGGGTGCCACAGCCAGGATCGCGTCGAAGCCCATCACGAGCTTCGGGTGATGGATGGCGTTCAGCGCGGCCGCCATCGTGCGAGCCAGCGACTCAGGGTCGCGAGAGAGCTGGTCCACCACCGAGCGGGGCGCCTCGCCGGGGAACGCCGTGACCGTGTTGGTGCCGGCTTCGAAGCCGAAGTCGGTGCACAGTGGGCCCCAGTCGCTCTCGCTGCCGCCGTCAGTGCCGTCATCGGCAGCGTTTTCGATTTCGGCGAAGCAGAAGCCCACCTTGCCGGGCTGGCCGAGCGCCGCCCGGTCCACCTCGCCGGGGCGCCCGCCGCCCACATTGCGCACGATGAGCTGCACCGCCCGACCGATCGTGCTGTTGGCCCGGTTGCCCTGCCCGAACACGTTGATGCCGCTGTTCATGCCGATCTGCCGGGCGATCGGGCCGTTCACGATGAACACCGGCCCGACCGGCATGGTCGTGGCCAGCATCCCGTGCATGTTGAACGTGTCGTTGCAGACGGCAGTGAGTGCCGCGAGCACCACCGGGAAGTACTCGGGTCGGCAGCCGGCCATCACCGCGTTGATGGCGGCTTTCTCGACTGTGCAGTCGGCCAGATCCGGGGCGACGTTGGCGACCACCTCGTCGGGGGCGCGTGACGTTCCGGCGAGCATCGCCGAGACGCGCTCCGCGGTCGGTTCCACCAGCGGCAGGCCATCAGACCAGCCACGGTCGAACATGGCCTCCTGGGGGTCTTCCTGGCTGCCGAATTCGACGCGGCGAGCGCTCAGGCCCGAGCTGCCGAAGCGGGCCTCCAACGCGTCGACGTGGGCGGGATCCACCGACAGCGAACCGCAGCCGGGACGATGCTCGGGGAGGCCGTCGCCCAAGCTGTCGAGCCCGGTGAAGGCTTCCCACTCCGGTCGGGACCAGCCCACGATGCGCCCGGCCTCGTCGCCATCGGCAAACCGCATCAGCGTGGGCACCGTCTCGATGTCGTGATGCCACGAGAACGCCAAGTCGTCATCGTGCATCCTGGCAGCGACCGTCTCAGGGAAGACGGGATCGTCCTGGGTGAACACGGTGAGCTGGGCGCGGGCTTCGATGTCGGCCAGCACCGGTTCCACGAGCTCGCAGGTCGGGCAGTCCCGCTTCACCACGGCCACCAAGCCGTTGGGCGGCACACCCGCCTCGGCGTCGTTGGCCGTATTCCCATCAGTGCTCGTAGCCATGGCGGGAGGCTACGCCCCGAGCCCGGCGGTCTGTCTAGGGTTGGCGCCGTGACTGACGCGAGCGACCAGCCCACCATCGACAGCAGGCTCTTCCGAGACGTTCTGGGGCATTTCCCGACTGGTGTGACGGCAGTCACTGCCGTGTACGAGGGCCAGCCGGTCGGCATGGCCATCGGCTCATTCACGTCGGTGTCGCTCGACCCGCCGCTGGTGGCCTTCCTGCCCACCAAGGACTCGGGATCGTGGGCCGGCATCCGGGCTGCGGGCAGCTTCTGCGTGAACATCATGGCCCAGGACCAGATGGCCACCTGCGGCGTGATGGCCAGCCGGGCCGACGACAAGTTCGCTGATGTCGAATGGCGGCCTGGGCCGACCGGCGCCCCGATCATCGAGGGTTCCGTCGCCTACATCGACTGCACCATCGAAGCCGTGTACGACGGGGGAGACCACGACATCGTGGTCGGCCGGGTGGTGGAGCTTGAGGTTCTCGATGCCAAGGATCCCCTGCTGTTCTGGAAGGGCGGCTACGGCACCTTCGCCTGAGGGCAGGCTGATGGATCGGGTGCGGTGATGGAGGCCGCGGCCCGCACCTCGCCGGTCACAATGATCAGGTGATCGGCACCGTCGCCCGCATCGTGCTGGGAGCGCTGTTCCTGGCGTCTGGGGCGCTGAAGCTGCGCGATCCGTCGTGGCCCGGTGCCGCCCGCGCAATGGGCGCACCCCGCTGGACGGTACCCATCATTGCCCCTGCCGAGATCGTGCTCGGCGCAGTGCTCGCGGCTGGTGCGCTCCGGCCGTGGCCGGCGTGGCTGGCACTCGGGCTGCTGGTCGCGTTCAGCATGGCGCTGCTGCGAGTGCTGCGCCGGCCTCTCGCTGAGCGCCCCGCATGCGCCTGCTTCGGCCGCTGGTCTGCCAAGCCGGTGGGTGCCGGCTCGCTGCTGCGCAACGCAGTGCTCGCTGGGCTCGCAGCGCTGGCACTGCTCTAGCTCACCGTGTCTTCTGCGCGTGGCTCACGCCATCCGCGCCGACTTCGCGTGGCTTACGCCACGCCGAGCACGTCGCAGATGAAGGCCAAGATGAAGGCCTCGTCGCGCCAGGCGTCGTAGCGGCCCGAGGGGCCGCCGTGACCTGCGCCCATCTCGGTGCGCAGCAGGATCGGCTCGTTCGACGTCGTGGTCGCCCGCAGCTTGGCCACCCACTTGGCGGGTTCCCAGTACTGCACCCGTGGGTCGGTCAGCCCGGCGGTCACCAGCAGCGCCGGGTGGTCGGCCGGCCCGACATTCTCATACGGCGCGTACGACCGGATCGTCTCGAACGCCTCCGGGTCGGCTGGGTCGCCCCATTCGTCGTACTCGGTGACCGTCAGCGGGATGGCCGGGTCCAGCATCGTGTTCAGCACGTCCACGAAGGGAACCTCGGCCACGACGCCGCAGAACAGCTCCGGGTGGCGGTTCACCATCACGCCCATCAGCAGGCCGCCGGCGCTGCCGCCCCGGGCACAGATCCGGGCCGGGTCGGCCCAGCCCGCTGAGGCAAGGTGGCCGGCGCAGGCGGCGAAGTCGTCGAACGTGTTGTGCTTGTTCGTGAGCTTGCCGCCCTCGTACCAGGCCCGCCCCAGCTCGCCGCCGCCGCGGACGTGCGCCATCGCGAACAGCACGCCCCGGTCCAGCAGCGACAGCCGCACCGTCGAGAACGACGCCGGCATCGGGACCTCGTAGGCGCCGTAGCCGTACAGCAGGCACGGCGCGGGCCAGTTCACAGCGCTCGGCTTCCACACCAGGCTGATCGGCACGGCGGTGCCGTCGGGCGCATCGGCGTGGATCCGCTGTGTCCTATAGGCCCCGAGATCGACGTCGCCCAGCACTGGCAGCTGGTCGAGCAGCTCGCGCTCGCCGCTGTCGAGATCCAGCTCGAAGATCGACGGCGGCGTCACCATCGACGTGTAGCCGAAGCGGTATCGCCGGGTGTCGAACTCGGCATTCGCCCAGCCGCCCGCCTCGTAGACCGGCTCAGGCATCTCGATCTCGAACGACGGTCCGAGTTCGCCGGGCGCAGCACTGCGAGTGTCGTGGACCCGCATCGTGGTCAGCCCGTCCTGCCGGTCGTGAACCACCACGAAATCGCCGAAGCAGTCGACGTCATCGAGTCGGATGCCGGGCCGGTCGCCGATCAGCTCGCTCCAGGCATTGCCGCCCTCGAGGGCGCTACCCGCAGCCGGTGTGCCGCCGGCAACAGGCGCTTCGACCAGCCGGAAGTCCTTCGCCCCGTCGTTGGTGACGATCAGCAGCCGGTCGCCCTGGTGGTCGACCCCGTACTCGATGCCCTCGCTGCGTGCCCGCACCACCAGCGGCTCGGCATCGGGCCGGTCGGCATCCAGCAACCGGTGCTCGGAGGTGATCTTCGACTGCGAGCCGATCACCACGAATCGCTGGCTGCGCGTGGCACCCACGCCCACCCAGAACCGCTCGTCGTCCTCGCGGTAGATCTCGATGTCGCCGGTGGGATCGGTGCCCACGACATGGCGAATCACCCGGTTGGGGCGCTGGGCGTCGTCGGTGCGCACCGCGAACAGCGTCGAGTTGTCGTTCGCCCACACCAGCCCGTAGCTCAGCTCGGTCAGCCCGCACCCAGGGGCCGGAACGTTCGGGCCGTCCAGCACGTCGCCGCTCGCGATGTCGACGACCGTCAGCGCGTACTGCTCGTCACCGTCGGTGTCGGTGGTGTAGGCGAGCAGACGATGGTCGGGGCTGACCGCCGAATCGCCGACGGCGAAGTACTCGTGACCCTCGGCCAGCTCGTTCTCGTCGAGCAGCACGACCTCGTCCTCGTCGCTGCCGCCCCGCGGACGCCGCACATGAATCACGTACTGCTGACCCTCCACCGTTCGGGCCCGGTATTCCCAGTCGTCCTTCGGCGTCGGCAGCGACTGGTGGGTTTCCTTGGTGCGTGCCTTGATCTCTCCGAAGATCTGCTCGCGAAGATCTGCCAGGTGGGCTGTCGAGGCTTCCGTGTAGACGTTCTCGGCCTCGAGATACTCCCGCACCGCAGGGTCGTCCCGGTCGCGGAGCCAATGCCAGGGGTCGGCGATCTCCGTGCCGTGAATGCGCCGGACGTGGATCCGCTGCGGTGCCACCGGAGGCTGCGTCATGGAGTGCGCACCGTACCGCCCGCTGCCCACAGCGGCTCCGTCAATCGGGGGGCGCGCCACTAGCGTGGCGGTGTGCCCATCTATGCGCTTGGCGACTACGAGCCCGACATCCATCCTGAAGCCTTCGTGATGCCCGAGGCGATCATCATCGGGCGGGTGACCATCGGCGCAGAGGCGTCGATCTGGTCGGGCGCGGTGCTGCGTGGCGACGACAACGACATCTTCGTGGGGGCCGGCTCATCGGTGCAGGACAATGCGGTGCTGCATGTGACCGAGGAATGGTCGACCACCGTGGGGGAGCGCTGCACCATCGGCCACCTGGCGCACATCGAGGGCGGTGTGGTGCACGACGAGGCGCTGGTGGGAACCGGGGCCATCGTGCTGCACGACGCCGAGATCGGCGAGCGGGCGCTGGTGGGCGCAGGGGCCGTGGTGCCCGGCGGCATGAAGGTGCCGCCAGGCACGATCGCCGTGGGCACGCCCGCCAAGATCCGCGAGGGCGTCGACACCAACCCGCTCATCCTGCCGGGAGTGCAGAACTACCTCGACCGCCGCGTCCGCTACCAGCAAGAGCTGCGCCGCCTCGACTGAGCTCGCGAGCAGGCCCGGCGAGCACGCTCTGACGCGCGCGAGATGGCGGCGGTAGCGTCACGGCCCATGAGTATGGGAAGCATTGACCTGGGACGAATCGGCATCTGGACGGGGGTGCTCGACGCGCTGCCGTCTGCGCAAGGCGTCGAGTTCGTCGCCGAAGCCGAACAGCTGGGCTACGGGGCGTTCTGGATCCCCGAGGCCGTCGGGCGTGACCCGTTCGTGGCGGCCGCCCGGCTGCTGGAAGGCACCAGCAGCATCAAGATCGCCACCGGCATCGCCAACATCTATGCCCGCGACCCCATGACGATGGCCAACACGCTGCGCACCATCGACGAGGCCTTTCCGGGCCGGTTCCTGCTGGGCCTCGGCGTCAGCCACCACCACCTCGTGGAGTACATCCGCAAGCACGACTACTCCAAGCCGCTCAGCTACATGCGCGAGTACCTCGAGCGCATGGGCAAGTCCCGCTTCATGGCTCACGGCCCCCAGGAGCTGCCCGAGATGGTGCTGGCGGCGCTCGGCCCGAAGATGCTGGAGCTGTCGGCCACCGCCACGGCCGGTGCCCACCCCTACTTCGTGCCGCCTGAGCACACGGCGGTGGCCCGCGAGACGATGGGCCCCGAGGCGGCGCTGTATCCCGAGCAGATGGCCATCCTGGACACCGACGCCGACTCGGCCCGGGCGCTGGCCCGCAAGAACATGGCCATCTATCTGGGCCTGCCGAACTACGCCAACAACCTGCTGCGGCTGGGCTTTACCCAGGCCGACATCGACGGCGGCCCCGACGGCGGCCCGTCCGACAAGCTGGTCGACGCCATCGTCGTCTGGGGCACCGAGGACGACGTCAAGGCCCGAGTGGACGCCCACTTCGACGCCGGCGCCGACCACGTCTGCGTGCAGGTCCTGGCAGACGACCCCGCAGCAGCATTCGACGGCTGGCGCCGCCTCGCCCCCGCCCTGCTCAGCTGATCACTCGGCGCTACACCCTGCACTATGACCCGGACTGGGGCGGCGTTAGGCTGAGGTTGTGACCGACATCGCTGAGCCAACCGTCGGCATCGACCTCGGCAAGTACAAGCTGGGGTGGAGCGACGAAGAGGACTACGTCTTCAAGCCGCGCAAGGGCTTGGACGAAGAGATCATCCGCGAGATGTCGGCGCTCAAGAACGAGCCGCAGTGGATGCTCGACTTCCGCCTGCGCGCCTACAAGATCTTCCAGCGCAAGCCCATGCCCAACTGGGGCGGCGACATGTCGGAGATCTACTTCGACGACATCTACTACTACATCAAGCCCACCGAGGGCCAGGTCGACGCCTGGGAGGAGCTGCCCGACTCGGTCAAGGACACCTACGAGAAGCTGGGCATCCCCGAGGCCGAGCGCAAGTACCTCGCCGGCGTCACCGCCCAGTACGAGTCCGAGGTGGTGTACCACCGCAATCGGGAAGACCTCGAAGCCCAGGGCGTGCTGTTCAGCGACATGGACTCCGCCGTCAAGGAGTACCCCGACATCGTCCAGCGCTACTTCGGCACCATCATCCCGCCGGGCGACAACAAGTTCGCTGCGCTCAACTCGGCGGTGTGGTCGGGCGGGTCGTTCATCTACGTGCCGCCCGGCGTCGAGGTGGAGATGCCGCTGCAGGCCTACTTCCGCATCAACGCGGAGAACATGGGCCAGTTCGAGCGGACGCTGATCATCGCCGACGAGGGCGCCACGGTGCACTACATCGAGGGCTGCTCGGCGCCGGTGTACACCACCGACTCGCTGCACTCGGCCGTGGTCGAGCTGGTGGCGCTGCCCGGCGGGCGCATCACCTACACCACCATCCAGAACTGGTCGAACAACGTGTTCAACCTGGTCACCAAGCGGGCCGCCGCCTACGACGAGGCCCACGTGGAGTGGATCGACGGCAACATCGGCAGCCGACTCACCATGAAGTACCCGGCGGTGTACCTGATGGGGCCCAAGGCCTCGGGCGAGGTGCTGTCGGTGGCCTACGCCGGCAACGGCCAGCACCAGGACGCCGGCGCCAAGATGGTCCACGCCGCCCCCGAGACCACCTCCAAGATCGTGTCGAAGTCCATCTCCAAGGACGGCGGGCGCACCACTTACCGCGGCCTCGTTCGGGTGGAAGAGGGCATGAGCGGCTGCCGCAGCCACGTCCAGTGCGATGCGCTGCTGCTCGACCAGGACAGCCGCTCGGACACCTACCCGTACCAGGAGATCGGCTCACGCGACGCCGAGATCGGCCACGAGGCCACGGTGTCGAAGGTGGCCGACGAGCAGCTCTTCTACCTCATGAGCCGCGGCCTGTCGGCCGAGCAGGCCATGGGCATGGTGGTGAACGGCTTCATCGAGCCCGTGACCCGCACGCTGCCGATGGAGTACGCAGTGGAATGGAGCCGGCTGATCGAGCTGCAGATGGAGGGATCGATCGGCTGATGCGCAGTCCAAAAGACTTCTTCGCCCCGCTGGCGCTCGGGGCGCCTGCTCCGCTGCGCGAGATCCCGTTCCGGCCCTCGCGCATGATCCACTTCTTCGACCCGTCCAACGAGCGGATGCGGGCCAAGGTGCCCGACATCGCCCCGACGGTCGACGTGCTGCTCGGCAACCTCGAAGACGCCGTGTCGGCCGACAGCAAGGACGCCGCCCGAGCGGGGCTGATCGAGGTGGGCAAGGCTTGGCAGCCGGGCCACACCCAGCTGTGGACCCGGGTGAACAGCCTCGACTCGCCGTGGTTCCTCGATGATGTGTGGGCGCTGTGTCACGAGATCGGCGACAAGCTCGACGTGATCATGGTGCCCAAGGTGGAAGGCCCCGAGGACATCCACTACGTGGACCGTCTGCTGGCCCAGCTCGAGGCCCGCGTGGGTATCGAGCAGCCGCTGCTGGTGCACGCCATCTTGGAGACCGCCCGCGGCGTGGCCAACGTGGAGTCGATCTGCCTGGCCAGCCCCCGCATGCAGGGGCTGTCGCTCGGGCCGGCCGACCTGGCCGCTGACCGCCGCATGAAGACCACCCGGGTCGGTGGCGGCCATCCCGGCTACCTCGTGCGCACCGACCCGGTGCCCGACGGCGACGACGACGCACGCACTTCGTTCCAGCAGGATCTGTGGCACTACACGCTGGCCCGCATGGTGGACGCCTGCGGCACCGCCGGCATCCTGCCCTACTACGGGCCGTTCGGCGACATCGCCGACCCCATCGGCTGCGAGGACCAGTTCCGCAACGCCTACCTGCTGGGCTGCGTGGGGGCGTGGAGCCTGCATCCCAGCCAGATCGCCATCGCCAAGCGGGTGTTCAGCCCCGAGCCTGCCGAGGTGGCCTGGGCGCGGCGGGTGGTGACCGAGATGGGCGACGGTACCGGTGCGGTCATGATCGACGGCAAGATGCAGGACGACGCCACCGTGAAGCAGTGCCGGGTGGTGCTGCAGCTCGCCCGTGACCTGTCTGCGGCCGATCCCGAGCTGGCTGCCGCCTACGGGCTCGAGACTGCCTGAGAACCCCAGGACGCCACATGAGCGCTGCCACCGCCCACCCACGCCCGCGCCGATCGGTGCTGTACATGCCGGCGGCGAATGCCCGGGCGCTGGAGAAGGCCAAGACCATCGACGCCGACGCGCTGATCTTCGACCTCGAAGACGCCGTGGCGCCCGACGCCAAGGAAGCTGCCCGCGAGGGCGCGTGCGCTGCGGTGGCCTCGGGCGAGTACGGCCACCGCGAGCTGACGATCCGGTGCAACGGGCTGGACACGCCGTGGGGGCGCGACGACATCTCGGCGGCAGGCGCTGTCGGGCCGTCTGCGGTCGTCATTCCCAAGGTGGACAACGCCGCGGAACTGGCCACGGTGTCGGCGCTGCTGGAGGCTGCGGGCGCGCCGGATTCGGTGACCATCTGGGCGATGATCGAGACCCCGGGCGGCATCGCCAAGGCCCGCGCCATCGCCGATTTCGAACGGCTCGATGCTCTGGTGATGGGCACCAACGACATGGCCAAGGAGCTGCGGGCCAAGATCACCCCTGATCGCGCTGCGCTGGTGCCGCACCTGGCGACTTGTCTCGTGGCCGCCCGTGAGGCGGGCGTTGCCGCACTCGACGGCGTCTACAACGACATCGGCGACGTCAGCGGCTTTGCCGCGGTGTGCGAGCAGGGTGCGACGCTCGGCTTCGACGGCAAGACCCTGATCCACCCCAGCCAAGTCGCACCCGCCAATGCAGCGTTCTCGCCGAGCCTCGACGAGTTGGACTTCCACCGCAGGGTCATCGAAGCCTTCGACGAGGCGCTGTCGGATGGCCGTGGCGTGGTGACTGTGGACGGCACAATGGTCGAGAATCTTCACGTGGACGAAGCCCGGCGGGCGATAGCGCTCGCCGACGCGATTGCGCAGCGCTGAGGGAGGCGGCTGCCATGCCGATGCGAACGAACTGCCGCCACTACGAGAGCCGGACGTACCCGAACGGCGACACGGTGCGCAAGTGCAACCTCGATCTCGCACCCGAAGCCCCATGGCGCTGCCCCGAGGACTGCCCCTCCTATTCGCCCCGGCGCCTCGATGCCGGCTGGCAGCACGGATCGCTGGGCATTCAGAACTTCGCCAAGGAACCCGACAGCATCGGCGAGGACGACACCATCGCGGCGCTGCTGGACGCGGCCGAGGACATCGTGAACGAGGCGGGGCCGCGCATCCTCGAAGAGGTCGCGGCCGAGCGCTCGCGGCCGAAGGGCATGCGGGCCAAGGCGCGCAAGCGCAAGGCCACCAAGAAGGCCAGGCGCGCCCAGCGCCGCCGCGACCGCGACGACCGCAAAGACGGCGAGGTCTGATCACGGCTCGATGCGGGCCGTTAAGGCCCACTAGGCCCTCACGGGCGCGCCGGTAGCCTCCGCAGCGTGTTCTCCCCCGAACTCGTCGACGCGCTCGACGGCTCCGACGCGTTGACCAAGCGGCGCCGCGCCGCAGCGGAACGAGCGGTCGCGACCGGCATGCCGTCGTTCACCGAAGAGGTGTGGCGCTACACGCCCATCGACGATCTTGACCCTGCGCGGTATGCCGTCGCGGCACCCGGCGGCGCGGCGGGGCCTGCGGGCCTGCTGAGCGGCGTCGACGACGGCGCTGCGGCGGTGGTTCATGTCGCCAACGGTGCGGTCGTCGACGTCTCGGTGCGGGCCGAGGGCATCCGCGTGGGCACGCTCGGCGACGGCGCGGACGATCTGATCGGCACGGTGGCTCCCGAGGGCCCGGACGTCTTCGGCGACTGGAATCTGGCGCTGGCCGCAGCGCCTGTGGCCATCAGCATCGATCCGAAGACGGTGCTCGCTGCGCCGATCGTCGTGCACGTTCATACCGATGTCGAGGGGCTGGCATGGTTCCCCCGCCTCGTCGTGATGGCCGGTCGCACCAGCCAGGCAACCGTGATCGAGCACCACACCGGCGGCGACGCGCCTGCACTCATCTGCCCGCTCACCGAGCTGAGCGTCGGCGACGGTGCGCACCTCGGCCATGTCACGGTTCAGGAACTGGGCGAAGCCGCCTGGCAGATCAACAACCTCTGCTCGGACGTGGGCCGCGACGCCAACCTGCGGATCGGTCATGTGGCGATGGGCGGCGCCTATGCCCGGGCGCGCATCGGCACCGACATGACCGGCCGCGGCGGCCACAGCGAGATCGACGCTGTGTACTTCGGCCGCGGCACCTGCACGCTCGACTTCCGCACCTTCCAAACCCACGTGGCGCCGCACACCACCTCTGACCTGCTGTTCAAGGGCGCCGTCGATGATCACGCCCGGGCCGTCTACACCGGGCTGATCCGCATCGAAGCCGATGCGTCGCACGTCGTGGCCGACCAGACCAACCGGAACCTGAAGCTCTCCCCGAACGCGTGGGCCGAATCGGTGCCGAATCTCGAGATCGAGAACAGCGATGTGCAGTGCAGCCACGCCTCCTCGATCGGTCCGGTCGACACCGACCAGCGCTTCTATCTCGAGAGCCGGGGCGTGCCGACAGACGTGGCCGAGGCGCTCGTGGTGCGTGGCTTCTTCGACGAAGTCCTCGATGCGCTGCCGTCTGAGGAGATATCGGCATCGGTGCGCCAACGCATCGACGAGCTGGTGTCAGACGCCGACTTGGCGGTGGCGCAATGAGCACCCCGGACGAGGCCCGCACTGTCGTGCTGTGCCAGCGCGATGAAGTACCCGACGGCGAAGCCCGCCGATTCGACGTCGACGGTCACCGCATTGCGCTCGCACGCATCGGCGACGACTTCCACGCGATCGGCGACCGGTGCAGCCACCAGAACTACTCGCTGGCCGACGGCTGGGTCTGGCCCGACGAGTGCGCGCTCGAGTGTCCCCAGCACTCGTCGAGCTTCGACCTGCGCACCGGCAAGCCGAACTGCTTCCCCGCCACCCAGCCGGTGCCGGTTTACGAGATTCGGACCCAAGGCGAGGGCGTCGCCGTGGTGCTGCCATGAGCGGCAGCTCCGCACACACGCTGCGCATCGAAGGGCTCTGCGCCTCTGCCGGCGGCACCGAGATCCTCCAAGGCGTCGATCTCGAAGTGTCCACTGGACGGGTGCACGCAGTCATGGGGCCCAACGGCTCAGGCAAGAGCACGCTGGCGCACGTCGTGATGGGACGGCCCGGCTACGAGGTCACCGCAGGATCGGTCACGCTCGACGGCATCGACGTGCTGGGGCTGGCGCCCTGGGAGCGGGCGCAGGCCGGGCTGTTCCTGGCCATGCAGCACCCGACGGAGGTGCCTGGCGTCTCGGCCGCCCAGGCGCTGGCCGAAGCGCTGGCGCTGCGGAGCGGCGACGACAGTCCGAGCGCCGAGCAGCTTGAGCGCACCCGCGGGCTGCTCGAAGCCGAGGCGGCGGCGGTCGGGCTGAAGGCCGAGCTGGTGGCACGGCCGTTGAACGTCGACATGTCGGGCGGCGAGAAGAAGCGGAACGAGACGGTGCAACTGGCCGTGCTGCAGCCCCGCATCGCCATCCTCGACGAGATCGACAGCGGCCTCGACATCGACGCGTTGCGTGCCTGCGCCAACCGCATCGAGGCGCTGACCGAGGCCGGTTTGGGCGTGTTGGCCATCACGCACTTCACCCGGGTGCTGGAGTACCTCCGGCCCGACGAGGTCCACGTGATCGTGGACGGCCGCATCGTCGACTCCGGCGGTCCCGAGCTCGCCGAGTCACTCGAGGCCGACGGCTACGCCCCGTACCTGCCAGAAGAGCCCGACGCAGGTGTCGCAGTGTCCATCGGCGGGCTCGGCAGCACGCTCGGCGCAGGAGCGGGTTCGTCGGCCGCCGATGATCCGTTTGCCGATCCGTGGGCCGACCCGCTCGACGAACTGGGCTGAGCGCCGCCGAATCTCTCTTGACGTGGACGACGCTGCGCGCCTTCGATGTGCTTGGGCGTTGGTGTTGACTGGTCAAGGGGAAACCAGGGGAGGGTGAACCGATGGCACGAGAACTGTTGAGTGAGGACGAGCTGGCAGCACTGGCCGCCGAGCTGCGAGCGTGGGAGGTGTCGGGCGCTGAGCTGCGCCGCACGTTCCGCTTCGGGAACTTCGTGGAGGCGTTCGGGTTCATGGCCGCTGCGGCCCTGGTGGCCGAGAAGATGGACCACCACCCCAACTGGTCGAACGTCTACAGCACGGTCGAGGTGGCGCTGAACACGCACGACCGTGGCGGCGTGACCGAGCTGGATGCCGAGCTGGCGCGTGCGATGGACGGCCTAGCAGGCGCCGCAGGCTGAGCGCCGCTCGATGCGACTGCCACGCCTGCGACGGCGCGCCAAGCCCGATCAGCCCGAACGGCCCGCGCCCGCGCCGGTTGTCGAGGGAACGATCGAGTCGAAGCCGGGAGTGCGCCGGCTGCTGCATCAGCTCTTCGAGTTCTGGGTGCGCCTGCGGCCAGCGCGGGTCACGCTGGGCGTGCGCGGGCTGGTGGTCGATCACAAGGGCCGCGTCTGCCTGGTGCGGCACACCTACCGCGACGGTTGGTTCCTGCCCGGCGGCGGTGTCAAGACCCGCGAGGCACTGGTGGAGGCGGTGGCGAGGGAGCTGCGCGAGGAGACCGGCGTTGTCGTCGCCGAGACGCCTCAGAACGTGCTCGGCGTCTACTCATCGCGTCACGGCAATCGCAGTGATCACATCGTGGTGTTCGTGGTCACCGACTGGCGGGTCGAAGAGTCAGCCTCCCCCGAGATCGCCGAAGTGGCGTTCTTCCCCCCCGACGAACTGCCGCCAGGCACCACACCGGGCACCTCACGCCGCATCTCCGAATGGATGACCGGCGTCCCCCCCGGCCACCGCTGGTAGCGCTCGCCAACCCCGGCCCGCTAGAGGCGGGGGGTGCGGGGTGGGTGGCCCATGAGGATGCGGCCGTAGGCCTCGAGGGCGGGGTCGAGCGCGGTGATGGCGTGCATGTTGATGGCCTGCAGATCGGACTGCAGGCGGCCGATGCGGTTGCTGTCGCGCACGCCACGGCCACCGGTTGCCAGGTAGATCGTCTGCGTCGCTTCCAGGCAGCGACGCACGGCGTACGCGCAGTCCAGCCGGACTCGCGCCCGCAGCGGCAACTCCAGCGACTCGCCGTTGCGTGCCGTCTCGATGAGCAGCTCGGCGGTGCGTCGCATCAGCAACTCGCCCTGGTCGACCAGCGCATGTGCTTCGGCGAACTGCCGGTGGGTCAGCGGCCAGTCGGTCTGCAGCACGTCGACATGGCTGATGACCTTGCCGTCGACTTCCTCAGCGAACGCGGCCAGCGATGCCCGGGCGGCCCCCAGGGCTGGCGGCACCAGTGCGTAGGCCAGCGTCGGCATGAGCGAGCTGCGCTGGATCCAGCCGGTGTTGCGGGCCATGCCAGGCGTGTCGCCCGACGCCAGCACCTCGCCGGGTACGAACCGGTGGGAGGGCACGAACACGTCTTTGACGACGATGCTGCTGCTGCCGGTGGCCCGCAGCCCGTTGGCGTGCCAGTCGTCGAGTGCCGAGACATCGCTGGCGGGCAGCACGAACATGCCCGAAATCGGCCCGTCGCCGTCGGGGGCCGGGAAGTGTCCGCCCAGGATGACCCAGCCGGCGTGATCGATGCCCGATCCGAACGGCCAGAAGCCGCTGAGCATCCAGCCGCCGTCAACGGGGGTCGCATCACCGCGGTCCACCAGCACGCCGGCCACGTAGACGTCGGGCCCGTCGCCGTAGATCTCCTCCTGCGCGGCGTCGGGCCAGTGGCCCACCAGCCACGCGTGTGCATTGCCGACACATGAGTGCCAGGCAGTCGAGGGGCAGCCCTCGGCCAGGGCCGCGTTGACCTCCAGATACGTGATCCAGTCGAGTTCTTGGCCGCCATTGGCGCGGGGCTGACCGATCGTCATCAGCTCGGCAGAGCGGAGATCCTCGATGACGTCGGGTTCGACCCGGCGAGCCCACGGATCCGCCGCAGCCCGGGCAGTGAGCTTCGGCGCAAGCTGGCGCGCCCGCTCGACAAGCTCGGCGCGGCGGCTCACCCGCCCTCGGTTGTTTCGTCGAGGCCGGTCGCCAGCGCATTCCAGCCGAGAGTGGCGCACTTAATGCGCACCGGGAACTTCACCACGCCCCGCAGCGCTTCCAGATCGCCCAGACGCAGCGCACCGCCGTTCGGGCCGCCGGACTCACCGGCCCCAGCGCCGTCGAGCGCCTCTGATCCTGATGGCTCGCCCCCGAAAGACTCGCTGCCATCGCCACCGATGGATTCCTCGTGAATCGACATCATGGCCTTGAAGACTCGCGTCAAGTCACGGATCTCATCCACCGACTTGCCGATGACCGCGGCTGACATCATCGACGCTGAGGCCTGGCTGATCGAGCAGCCGTATCCGCCGACACGAAGGTCGGTCACCACCCCGCCGTCCATCTCGAAGGTCAGCACGACCTCGTCCCCGCATAGCGGGTTGAATCCCTCGCTGCGGTGCGCCGGCGGGCACTCCAGCTCGCCGCGGTTGCGCGGGTTCCGGTAGTGATCGAGGATGATCTCCCGGTACAGGTCTTCGAGCCCAGCCATGAGGTTTCGCCCTGCCCTCGTCCCGTCGCTCTCAGAGTCCGAACAGTGCGCCGACCTCGTCGAGCGCATCTGCCAGCGAATCTACGTCCGAAGAGTCGTTGTACACATACAGCGAAGCTCGCGTCGTTGCAGTGACGCCCAGGCATCGCATGAGCGGCTTGGCGCAGTGGTGACCGGCACGCACGCACACGCCGCTCTGGTCCAGCACCTGAGAGATGTCGTGCGGGTGCACGTCCCGGTACACGAACGACAGCACGCCGCCGCGCTGTGCCGGCTCGGACGGCCCGTGCACGGTGATGTCGTCGCCGTGGCGGTCGGTCAGCATCCGCAGGGCGTAGCCGGTGAGGCTGACCTCGTGCGCTCGCACGGCGTCCATGCCCAGCCCCTCCAGGAATCGCACCGCAGCCCCGAGGCCCACGATCTCCGCGATCGGCGGCGTGCCCGCCTCGAACTTGTGCGGCACCGTGTTGGGGCGGAAGCCCTCCTTGGTGACGTCGAGGATCATCTCGCCGCCGCCCAGGAACGGTGGCATCGCGTCCAGCAGTTCCGAGCGAGCCCACAGCACGCCGACGCCGGTCGGCCCGCACATCTTGTGTCCCGTGAACACCATGAAGTCGGCGCCCAATTCCCCCACATCGGTGGGAAGGTGCGGCACGTACTGACTGGCGTCCACGCTGATCAGCGCACCGGCATCGTGCGCAGCGGTGGCAAGTCGGGAGATTGGGTTGAGGGTGCCGAGCACGTTGCTCATGGCGGTGACCGACAGCAGCTTCGCCCCGTCGAGCAGCCGGTCGAGGTCGGTGAGGTCCAGGCAGCCGTCGTGGGTGATGGGGATCCAGCGGATCTCGAAGCCGCGCTCGGCGGCCAGGATGTGCCACGGCACGATGTTGGCGTGGTGCTCCATCTCGGTGAGCACGACCGCGTCGGCCGGACCGAGGTTCGAGCCGCCCCATGAGCGGGCTACCAGATTCATTGCCTCGGTGGCGTTCTTGGTGAACACGACCTCGTCGGCGCTGGGAGCCGAGATGAAGCGGGCAACGTCCGTCCGTGCCTGCTCCATCAGCTCGGTAGCGGCCGCCGCGATCTCGTAGGCGCCGCGATGGACATTGGCGTTGACGGTGCGGTAGTAGTCGTCCATGGCGTCGAGCACGGCCGTCGGCTTCTGCGATGACGCCGCAGAGTCGAGGTAGACGATCGGATGGTTGTGGACGCGCCGTTCCAGCAGCGGGAACTGTGCCTTCACTGTCGCATCGATAGGCCCGTCGATGGCGCCGCTGGCTGCCGTGTTCATGCCGCCGTCCGCTGCTCGAAGGGCTCGTAGCCGTCGCGTTCGAGCTCTGCGGCGAGTTCGGGTCCGCCCGAGGCCACGATCTGCCCGTCGACGAGCACGTGGACGTAGTCGGGCTCGATCTCCCCCAACAGGCGCTCGTAGTGGGTGATGAGCACGACGCCCATGTACGGCCGCTCTGCGCGGACCTGCTGCAGGCCGGTGGCCACCACCCTCAGCGCATCGATGTCGAGGCCCGAATCGGTCTCGTCCAGAACGGCCACGTCGGGCTCGAGCAGCGCCAGCTGCAGAATCTCATTGCGCTTGCGCTCGCCGCCGCTGAAGCCCTCGTTGAGGTAGCGGTCCATGAAGGACTCGTCCATGCCGAGCCGTGACATCCACTCGCCCATGGCGACGTAGATCTCGATGGCGGACACGTCCTCGCCGCGCCGTGCCGAGACCGCTTGGCGCAGGAAATTGCGCACCGAGACGCCCGGGATGTGCTGCGGGTACTGGAACGCCAGAAACAGCCCGGCCTTCGAGCGGGCGTCGGGATCCCACTCGGAGATGTCGTCGCCGCGGTAGCGGATCTCCCCGCCGGTCACCTCGTACTCGGGCGATCCCAGGATGGTGGTGGCCAGCGTCGATTTGCCCGAGCCGTTGGGACCCATGATGGCGTGGCACTCGCCCGCGTTGACCGCCAGATCCACCCCGCGCAGGATCTGCGGACCGTCGACTGCTCGGACGCCCAAGCCGTCGATTTCGAAGAGAGGTGCAGCCGATGCGGCGTCCGGCGCTGTGTCGCCCTGTGCCATCAACCGCAGTGTATGGCTGGCCCCAAATGCCTCAACCGGCGCTGGCGCGGATCGCCCGTCGAGTGCGCCGTCAGCGACGTCGATCCCGTCGTGCCTGCACGACCCGCTCAACCATCTGTTCGGAACCGTCACGGATGGTGCGCATTGCTGCGGTGGCGAGCTGCGTGGCAGCTTCGCCGAACGTCGGTTCCAGCGGCGCTGCGTCCTCGGCTGCCTCGAACTGGGACTCCGGTTCGGTGCGTGCTTCCAGCGATTCGGGCTGGGTTTCGACGACGCGCACGAACCTCGCCGTCAGCACCCCGTAGCGGCGCTGCGTGTTGGCATGATCGAAGAAGATGCC
Source organism: Acidimicrobiales bacterium (assembly GCA_965116715.1). GTDB lineage: Bacteria > Actinomycetota > Acidimicrobiia > Acidimicrobiales > Poriferisodalaceae > Poriferisodalis. Next base: position 1,266,937 of record OZ220724.1, on the reverse strand, counting down.
CTGTTCGGCGCTCTGGTAGGCACCGTTGCCGAATTTCTCCAAGCAGCGAAATGACTGGATGGCGAATTCGGGAGCGAAGAGCTCGATGACGTCCCAGTCGAAGCAGATCGGCTCTTGGGGCGTCGGACGGTCGTGCACGTCGGTGATCACGAGCAGCAGGCCGCCAGGGGCCGCGAGGCGCTTCATCTCGGCGATCGCTGCTTCGAGATCGTCGACGTGGTCGAGAGAGTTGAACGAGCAGACGATGTCAAAGCTGGCATCGGGATACGGGACGGTCTCTGCGCCGGATGCGACATAGGTCATCGCATGCTCCGCCGCCCCCATCTCGAGATAATGGTCAGCCAGCGGATCCACGCCGACGCGCTCGCGGGCCATCGTTGCCCACTCGAGCGACCCTCGCGGACCGCAGCCGATGTCGAGCACACGCTTGGCGCGGTAGTCGTCGTGCGTCAGGCCGAAGTGGTCGGTGTAGAAGCGTTCGAACCAGGAGTTCTCGAGCTTCCCCTCGGCGTCCTTGCGTTGGGACCAGTAGGCGAGTTCGCCGGCACCCTTGCTGACAGCTTCGTCCTCAGACACTCGCGCCCGCCCCTCGTGACAGCACGACGCTAGTCCCAGAGGCTGACGCTAGTCCCAGAGGCTGTCGACCACGTCGAGCCAGAGCTGGGTGGTCAGCGCCAGCGACTCGATGTCGATGCGCTCGTCGTTCCCGTGGAACCGGGCACCGTAGTCGCCGCCGTCCAGCTCGGGGCTGAACAGCCCGGCGCCGTACGCCACAGCGCCCATGTCGCGGTACACGCGGGAGTCGGTGAAGCCGATGATGAGCTGCGGGGTCAGCCGGGCCGTCGGGAATCGGCGCCCCACCGCTACCTCCAGGGCATCCCACAGCGGCGTCTCGACCCGGCTGACCGAAGCCGGGTCGTTCATGATGATCTCGAGCTCAACCTCGTCGGCCAGGTCGCCGAGCGCCTCGTCCAGGTGTGCTTGCACTTCGGCGGCGCCTTCGCCGGGCAGGGTGCGGACGTCCACCTCGATGTCGACATGGTCGGGGATGACGTTGGTCTTCATCGATGTCGGCGCGCCGATGACATTCGGCGAGAACGACGTGTGGGTGCACGAGTACAGGTGCGCGGCCACCGACGGGCTGGGATGTGCGTCCAGCCAGTCCTCGATGAGCGACTCGTCCAGCATGATGGCCTTGGTCTCGTCGTCGACCCCGAGCGTGTCGACCTGCTCGCGCCACAGCTCGTGGAACTTCGGCGGCGGCCGGTACTGCGAGATGCGGTGCACCACTGCTGCGGCCTTCACCAAGGCGTTCTCCTGCCGGAACGGGCGCGAGCCGTGGCCGGGCACGCCGCGGACTCGCAGCCGCCGCCAGGCCACGCCCTTCTCGCCCACGTTCATGCCGATGAACGGCGCATCGGGCGAGCCCGAGTGCAAGCCGCCGTTCTCGGTCAGCACGTAGTCGGCACCGATGACGTCCCAATGGTTCTCGGCCATCCAGCGGGCGCCGTAGGCAGAGCCGGCCTCTTCGTCGGCGCAGGCGAAGTAGATGAGGTCGCCCTTGGGCCGGTAGCCGGTGAGGGCCAGGTGGCGCATAGCGACTGCCATCGACGACGTCAGGTTCAGCATGTCCACCGCTCCGCGGCCCCAGACCTCGCCGTCGATCAGCTCGCCGCCGAACGGGTCGCGGCTCCAGCCGTCCCGGTTCACCGGCACCACGTCGGTGTGACCCATCAGGCACAGGCTCGGCGCGTTCGGGTCGCTGCCCTCGATGCGGGTCACCAGCGACCGGCGGCCCGGTGCGGCGTCGAACACCTCGAGGTCCAGACCCGCACCCTCCAGGTAGGCCTGGATCGTGTCGGAGTTCCGGACTTCGCCGCCCGATTCCGCTGTTCCGTAGTTGACGCATTCGTTGCGGATCAGGGTCTGCAGCAGCTCGACGGTCTGGCCGGTGCGACGGTTCTCGTCGCTGGTCCCAGCAGTGAATGACTGGCTCATGGCCTGCAACTTACGCGGCGGCGTGCAGGCCAACTGTGGTCCAATGACCCGATGAACCATCCGATGGACACAGCTTCTGAGAACGAGGCGGGCATCTGCGGGCTGACCGCGATCGAGATGGCGGCCATGGTGGCGGCCGGGGAGGTCTCCGCACGCGAGTTGCTGGCAGCGCACCTCCACCGCATCGAGCAGGCCAATCCCGCCCTGAATGCCATCGTCACTCTCACGCCGGAGGTGGCCGCTGAGCGCGCCGCAGCCGCCGACGAGGCACACGCCCGCGGCGAGTCGCTGGGACTGCTGCACGGCCTGCCCGTGGCCCACAAGGACCTGGCGCTGACCGCCGGTGTGCGCACCACCATGGGCTCGCCGCTGTTCGCCGAATTCGTTCCCGATATCGACGCGCTCGTGGTGGAACGTCAGCGTGAGGCCGGGGCGGTGATGGTCGGCAAGACCAACACCCCCGAGTTCGGCGCCGGCTCGCACACCTTCAACCCGGTGTTCGGCATCACTCGCAACCCCTACGACGTCGGCAAGACGTGCGGCGGTTCCAGCGGGGGAGCGGCAGTGGCGCTGGCCGCCCGCATGCTGCCGCTGTGCGACGGGTCCGACCTGGGCGGCTCGCTGCGCAATCCGGCTGCGTTCTGCAACATCGTGGGCTTCCGGCCGTCGCCTGGACGGGTGCCGTCGACCACGGCGATGGATGCGTGGTTCCCGCTGGCCGTCGAAGGCCCCATGGCCCGCACCGTGGCCGACGTGGCGTTCTTCTTGCAGGCGCTGGCCGGACCGGACGACCGCTCGCCGGTGTCGAACCAGGAATCGCCCGAGGTCTTCGCGGGCGTTCTGGAGCGGGACCTGCGGGGTGTGCGCGTGGCATGGTCACCGGATGCCGGCGGGCTGCCCGTCGACCCTGCGGTGCGAGCTGCGACGGCCAACGTGCCCGATGTGCTCGCCAACCTGGGCTGCGAGGTGGTCGAAGCGTGGCCCGACCTCTCTGACGCCCCGCAGATCTTCCAGGCACGCCGGGCCTGGCTGTTCGCCCTCGGCTTCGGACCGTTACTGTCCCAGCACCCTGGCCAATTCAAGGACACGGTCGCGTGGAACATCGAACAGGGGCTGTCGATGTCGATCAGCGACTACGCCGAGGTCGCCCGCCGCCACACCCAGCTCTTCGCCCGCATGGACGAGTTCATGTCGCCCACCGGCGGCGGCTACGAGTTCCTGGCATGCCCGACCACCCAGGTGCCGCCGTTCGATGTGGAGGTCGAGTACCCCACCGAGATCGAAGGCGTCGAATTCGAGACCTACATCGACTGGATGCGCTCGTGCAGCGACATCACCGTCACCACCCACCCCGCCGTCTCGGTGCCGGCCGGCTTCACCGCCGACGGCCTGCCGGTGGGCCTGCAGCTCGTCGGGCGTCACCGGGCCGACCGCTCAGTGCTCGAACTGGCCCACGCCTGGGAATCGGCCACCCGCCACATCGACACCCTGCCGCCGCTGCCGGGCTGACGCGGCCCTAATAGCGCCCAACACAAGGAGCGGCACTGCTTCGGTCATCCGAATTGAGAAGTACTCAAGGTCAGATCTCGCTGCGGAACGGGTCCCCGTCACAACCCTCTGCCACACCGCAATACTGTCCCGTGGATCAGCCAGTCCGGCTCTGACTATCCTCCATCAGCAGTCGAAATAGTCAGCACTAGGCATTAGCACCGGGGTCTGACCTGCGGAGAGTGGTGGGATTCAGCGGGTCGAATCTGATCTTCTGTAGGTCGAGCGCAGCGAGCGGATCGTCATCGTCGGCATGCAGCCAATCGAGTTCTCGGAGCCACATCGGCTCAAGTGCTGCCCGGAGTTCGTGCGTCAGCCGTGCGCCCGCTCTGCAGCGCACGACTGCAGCGGCCATGCCACCTAGGGCGTAGAGGGCCCACTTCCGCGTCGGTTCTCCTTGCTCGTACGCGTCGAGCAGGATGTCCACGGCACTGTTGCGGGCGAGAAGACTTGCGGCTGCAGCCGCTTTGTGCTGGTCAGCGTCGCCTAGCCACTCGAACAGCAGCGCCTGCATTATGGGAGTCAGAGTGTCGATCGCGCTCACGGCGTGAACGGCGACGAGCGGGTTGCTGTCGAGCACCAGCGACAACAGCCGGTCCGGACTTGCGGCAGCACCTTGGCCAATACCCCAGGCTGCCGCGGACCGCACATCTTGGTGATGCTCGACATGTCGCGCGATTCCGACGAGCGCTTCGGCAGCCTCGTAGGCGGGCAGTTCGGTGAGCGCCAGCACGGCCTCCATCGACTGCTCTTGATCGAGTGCGTCGTTGACAGTGGTGACCACTGATGGCACCCAGCGTTGTGGATCCGTTCTGGCCAGAGCAATGCGAGCCTCGAGTCTGACGCGCCAATCTTCGTCTGCGTCGAGGGCGATACCGGTCAGCAGGTCGGTGATCTGATAATCGGGATCGATGCCGGCGGCGCGTATCGCCGCCAATCGTTCAACTTCGTCGGTATCGCATAGCGCCGCGGCCACGCTCCAGCTACTTCCGGGACAGGTGAGGGATTCGGTTGCCTCGACGATTCCAGCGACGATGTGGCTGGCGGGTTCAAAGGTCTCGCCTGGGTGTAGGTAGTTGTGGCGGGGTCCGGACCAGTTGCGCCACTGCCAATACCGCCTTCGTGCGCCTGAGTCGTCCCGCCACACGATCCGGCCTTCCTCGTCGATTTCTTCGAATGTGCCTCCGCTGTTGGGGACCCAGCACGGCCAGGTCATCGTCACTTCTGAGCCCTCGGAAGCGGCCTTGGGACTAGATCGACGCGCATGGTGCGCGCTTGCGCGCAATGCTGCGGTTGAGAACCACATCGGTTCGGCGACGCGCGGCGGAAACGTCCCCGGTGAGGATTCGACCCGCATGAAGGCGAACAGGTCCGAGTCGCGCATGCCGCCGTCGTCCCATCCGCGGCCCGGAGTGTCTGAGTGTGAGAGCACGATCCCCAACTTCGACTTCGCCCGTGCCTCGACTCGAAGGCCACAACGTGTACACAGCAGGTCTGGGAGACGGAGACGCTTCACCTTGGCCTGCCATACCTTGTTGGCCATCGCGTAGCGCTCCAACTCGATGGGACGGTGGCCGTAGCGCTCCCGCAGGACGTCTGCCGCGACCGCGGCGCCGACGGCGCCCATCGCAACGAAGCGGGCGAAATCTGCATCTTCCTTAAATCCCACTGCTGCGGCTGCTCCCTCCGGCATGATGTGACCCATGCCTCGACGCGCTCACGCTAGAGCCACCTCGAACGGACAGGCGGGGCTTTTTGGGCCGGCTGACGGGGCTCCGCACTCGCTGCCCGAATCAGTTGCCGTGAAGCGGTCCGACCCGGTGTACATGGCGCATGCCTATCTGACCAAGGTCCCGGTGACGGCCGTGATTCCGTTCATCGAGGCGATGACCGAGCCTGGGGACATCGTCGTCGATCCCTTCGCTGGCTCTGGCATGACTGGCGTTGCGGCCTTCGCCACCGGACGACGCGCCCGCTTGTTCGATGTGTCGGTGCTCGGTCGACACATCGGCAGCAACTACGCGAGGCTCACGGACTCAAGAGAGCTCCGACGTCGCGCTGATTCGGTCATCGAACGTGCACGCGAAACCGCAGGTGATCTCTACCGCGTTGTGTGCAAGTGCTGTGGCGCCGCTGCCGAGACTGCCAAGACGACCTGGTCGACCGTCGTCGAGTGCGACCGCTGCAAGTCTCAGGTCTGCTACTTCGAAGCCCTTCGTGACGCGGACTGGAGCAAGTCGCGCATGGCCTGCGGTGCTTGTGGAGAGGCGATCAGCGGCCGTTCGTCGCGGGTCGGTGAGCGAGCCGTCGTTGATTCGATTGCGTGCACATGCTCGTCGAAGCAGATCGAACAGCCGTGGTCGGAACCTCTTGTCGCCCCGAACGCAGACAGGTTCTCGTGGCCGGATGTCCAAATCGAGCCGAATAGGCAGATGTATCAGGCATCCGCGCTCGGCCGCCATGGTCTCACGTCGACTGCCGCCTTCTACAGCACGAGGAATCTCTGTTCTCTGGCGGCGTTGCGAGATGGGATCGATGCGACGGACGATCCCGCGATTCGCTCGAAGCTTCGCTTCGCGTTCACGGCGATCCTCACGCGTGCCAGCAAGAGGTACCAGTGGTCGCGACAACGCCCGCTGAACGCTGCCAACGCCAACTACTACGTCGCACCGGTCTTCTACGAGTGGAATGTCTTCGACTTGTTCCATCGCAAGGTCGATGCTGCTGCCCGGTCAGACCGATGGATTCGGGCACGCAGGACCGATCGCGGGCTGCCGGTTGAACCAAGCGAGGATCAGGTCCGCTACGAAATCGCGAGCGCTACGTCGCTGCCGCTTGATGACCAATCCGTCGACTACGTCTTCACTGATCCTCCCTTCGGTTCGAACATCTTCTACTCGGACATGAATCTGTTCCAAGAGGCGTGGTTGCCTGGCCAGCGGCTCACGGACTCCGGCCTGGAGGCGGTCGTGGACCGCACGGACACGGGGTCCTACCGTTCGGCCAGCCGCTACGAGGAGATGCTGACTGGGGCGCTGCGTGAGTGCAGACGCGTCTTGAAGCCGAATGGCCACATCACGCTTCTCTTCGGCAACAGCAGCGGTGCCGTATGGCGAATGCTGCAGAGGGCGATTGCCGATGCGGCACTCGTCGTCGTACCCGAGCTCATTGCAACGCTCGACAAGGGTCAGCGCTCCGTCAAGGGTCTTGCGTCTGGATTCGAACATGTCGCGACGGTTGACCTCATGCTGACGATGACCAGTGGTAGGCCACCGTCGTCGGTGACTGTTCCTGCATCGGATGAGATCGACCGAGTGATTCGGGAGATCACCTCGGACGATGATGCGCTCAGCCCGAGCCAGTGCTATGTCGAGGCTCTCCGCGAGGGGTTTCGACGCGACTGGGACTTGTCCGCGATCAATCTCGGGGCGATCACCAACCTGCTTCGCGACGCCGATTACGACGTGGACCGACGGACAGGCTTGCTGCGTCGTAGGACAGCCGCCTGAGATACGTCATGCGGGAACCCGACCGCTCAGTGCTCGAACTGGCCCACGCCTGGGAGACAGCCACCCGCCACGTCGACACCCTGCCGCCGCTGCCGGGCTAGCAAGCGGTTCATAATTCCGTGATCGCTGGCGCAGGCTGCTCGCTAGCCTGCCGCCCGTGTCTGAGGCGGCGTCGAACGGATCGGTGACAGCCATCGAAGCCCACGGGCTGGTGCGCGACTTCGGCACCAAGCGGGCAGTCGACGGCGTGGACCTGCTGGTGCGCGAGGGGGAGATCTTCGGATTCCTGGGCCCGAACGGCGCTGGCAAGAGCACCACCGTGCGCATGTTGTGCACCCTGCTGAGCCCGACTGCTGGCACCGCCAGGGTTGCCGGCTGGGACGTCGAGAAGAACCCGGGTGAGGTGCGCATCCGCATCGGGGTGGCGATGCAGGAAGCGGCGCTCGACGACAAGCAGACCGGCCGCGAGATTCTCGACCTGCAGGCCCGCCTGTACGGGCTTCGTGCCGCAGACCGGGCCGCGTCCATCGCCCAGGCGATCGATCTGGCTGACATCGGCGATGCCATCGATGCCCGTATCTCCACCTACAGCGGCGGCATGAAGCGCCGGCTGGACCTCGCGGCATCGCTGATCCATGCCCCAGAGGTGATCTTCCTGGACGAGCCCACCACTGGTCTCGACCCGGTGAGCCGGGCACAGGTGTGGGAAGAGGTGCGCCGTCTCAATGACGAGTTGGGCGTCACGGTCTTCCTCACCACCCAATACCTGGAGGAAGCCGATGCGCTTGCCGACCGGGTGGCCATCTTGGCCGACGGCCGAATCGTGGAACAGGGCACGCCGACCGAGCTGAAGCGTGCCGTCGGCTCGGACGTCATCGTGGTGGACCTGGAGTCCCACGACATCAGCAGGGCGGCGGAGGTGGCGTCGACAGTGGACGGAGCAGACAGCGTCACCGCGGGCCGGCTCGGCGTCACGATCTCGACCTCCGACGGCGCAGGGCTTGTCGGCGCGGTGGCTGTCGCGCTGGCGAACGCCGACGTGCACCCGACCGCACTGACGGTGCGAACGCCGTCGCTCGACGACGTGTTCCTGCGAGCAACCGGGTATCGCATGGCCGCAGCCGAAGAGGCTGCGGCCGAGAGCGCAGTCGCAGCCGAGGAGGCTGCGGCCGAGGAGACGGTGGCCGGAGCAGGGTCATGAGCGAGACCGCAGCCGCCCATTGCGGAGGCCTCACGAACCGGGTCAGCTTCTTCACCGACATCGCCACCATCGCCCGCAGGGCCGTCCGCAGCGTCCTGCGCGAACCTGAATTCCTCGGACCGGCGCTGATCATCCCGGTTTTCTTCTTCGTGGTCAACGTCGGCGCGCTGGAGCCATTCGTGGAATCAGGCGCTGCCGCCGGAGCAGGCAGCGGCAGCATCGACTACCGGGCCTTCCAGCTTCCGGTGGCGATCATCTTCGCCGTCACGGGCATCTCGCGCGCCAGCGTGCTGGTGATCGACATCCAGTCCGGTTATCTCGACCGGATGCTGGTGACGCCGATCCGCCGGGCCACGCTGCTGTTCGGGCTGATGGTGGCCGACATCGTGATGGCCCTGGGCCTGTCGCTGTTCGTGGTCGGCATGGGCTTGGTCTTCGGGGTGTGGTTCGAGACCGGCATTGCGGGGCTGGCGGTGTTCCTGCTGCTTGCCGTTGCCTGGAGCCTGGCGTTCACGGGATTCCCGTACACGGTGGCGCTGCGGACCGGCAATCCCGCGGCGGTGAACTCCGCGTTCCTCATTTTCTTTCCCTTCGCGTTCCTGACGCCGGCGTTCCTTCCTCGTGAGTTGATGTCGGGCTGGATGCGTGCCATCGCGGCGTGGAACCCGGTCACCTACCTGTTGGAGGGGATGCGGGCGATTCTGACGCAGGGCTGGGACGGCCTGGCCATCCTCAAGGGCGCGGCAGCCATCGTGGGGCTGGCCGTGGTGACCTTCACGATGGCGTTCAGGTCGCTCGGCCGTCGCGTAGCGACGGGCTAGGCACAGTCGCCGAGTGGCGACCGGTTAGGCACAGTCGCCGCGTAGCGACGGGCTAGGGGCTACCAGCCGCGGTCGATCCACTCCTGCAGGTGAGGCGACTCGGTGCCGATCGTGGTGTCGAGGCCGTGGCCGGGCAGCACCATCGTGTCTGCGGGAAACGTTGAGAACATCCGGTCCTCGATGCTGCGGATGATCTGGTCGAAGTCGCCGCCGTAGCCGGTGGCACCCGGTCCGCCCGGGAACAGCGTGTCGCCGGTGAACAGCAGCGGTGTGCCCTCGACGTGGAAGCTCATGGAACCGGCGGTGTGGCCAGGGTTGTGGACAGTTCGGATGCGCAAGCGTCCCACCTCCAGCACAGCGTCGTCTTCGAGAATGAGGTCGTAGCTGGGAAGCATCGACGAGTCCTCAGCGGTGACAGCCACGTCAATGCCGGCATCGCGCACGGCCGGCACGGCTTGGATGTGATCCCAGTGGCCGTGGGTCTCGACCACCAGCGTCACACCGAGCTTCTGGCACACCTCCAGCAGCCGCTCGTGCTCGTTCGCGGCGTCGATGAGCATCGCCTCGCCGGTCTCGGTGCAGCGGATGGTGAAGACGTTGTTGTCGAAGTCATCGGGAAAGCCGTGCGGCAGGTCGCCCTCGACGGGACGCACGACATGCTTGTGGACTTCGATGCCGGTGGCGGACCAGTGCAGAGCCATGGATGCATCCTAAGGAGCTGCGCGGGTAGGTGTGTCCGCTGCGGAGGCGGCAAGACCCGGCTCAGGCGGAGTCGACGCGGACGGCGACTCGGTGCCAGCCTTCGGCGCCGTCGGGACGGACGTCCTTGGGGCCCTCGGGTTGAGTCATGCCGGTGCCGTCGATCGCCCGCACCTGCAGCGAATGCGTGCCTGCGGTGGGCGTCCAGGGCAGGTGCCACTGCACCCAGCTCTCGTCGCCCAGCGCTTCGCCCAGATCGCACTGCTGCCACGGCCCGTCGTCAACCCGGACCTCGACCGCGCTGATGCCTCGCGTCGGCGCCCAGGCGATGCCGGCAATCGCCGTCTCGGTGCCCGCGACCGGCCGGTCGCCGCTGCCGGGCACGTCGATGCGGCTCTGGGTCTTCATCGGCCCTCGCTTGGACCATCCCCGCGGCACCCAGTAGCCGTCGAACGCATCCCAGGTGGTCAGGTGGATCTCTTCGATCCACTTCACCGCTGACACGTAGCCGTACAGCCCCGCCACGATCAGGCGGGCAGGGAAGCCGTGGCGGGTGGGCAGCGGCTCGCCGTTCATGCCGACGGCCAGCAGCGCGTTGCGGCCGTCGTACAGCAGCGGGGTGGGAAAGCCGGCGGTCCAGTCGTCGACCGAGCGGCCCACCACCTGGTCGGCGCCGTCCTGCACGCCGGCGCGCTCCAGCAAGTCCACCAGCGGCACGCCGGTCCAGACGGCGTTGCCGACCAGGTTGCCGCCGACCCGGTTCGACACGCACGACAGCGTCACGACGTGTTCTTGGAGGTCCATCGCCAGGATCTCGTCGAAGGTCAGCTCATAGGGATTGTCGACCATGCCGGTGAAGGAGAGCTTCCAATTCGCCGGGTCAACCTGGGGCACGGTCAGTGCTGTGTCGATCCGGTAGAACTCGTTGTTGGGAGTCACGTAGCTGGAGATGCCGGTGACCTCGTCGAGCGTGTCCAAGGCAGCGACCTGGGTGGCAACCGAGGGTCCGGCCGCCGTGGTGGCTGTGGGCTGGGCGGCGGTCGCCGTGCCCGCAGCAGCGGTGGTCGACGGAGGCCTCGCCGCACCCAGATCGATGCCGGCCCGGGCTGTCTCCGCCGCCGAGGGGCCGCGCACGCCCCGCCCCAGCGCGACGAAACCGACGGCCGCCACACCGGCGCCGCCCACGCCGAGCAGGAACCGGCGGCGACTGGCATCCGGCATGTCGTCGGGCGGGGCGCCGCCGCCCGATGCTTCGCCGTCAGGATCGGGCGGCTCGTCAAGGCCCGGTCCTTCAGGATGGGAGGGTGCGAACCGCAGCAGCACGCGCAGCGTGACGTAGCCGAGCCCGGCGGCGGCCAGCGCAACCACCCATGAGCCCACGAACGGGCTCATCGGGTTGCGGGCGGCGGTCCAGCCACCGATCACGCCGAATGCCGCGAATCCTGCGAACGGCACCCACCGGCGTCGTAGTGCCATGGCGCAGGCGCCGAGCAGCCCGCCGATGATCAGCGACACGCCGACGATGCCGATCGCCAGCACCGCCTTGTCCTTCTCGCCGAACAGCTCGATGCTCAGCTTGACTGCCCAGTCGGGCGAGTAGTCCACCAGTGCCTCGCCGACAGCCACCACCAACGACGGGATCGTGTCCACCAATCCGTCCATGAATTCGCCGAATGCCAGCGCGACGGCTGCGCCGGCGATGCCGGCCAGCAGGCCCACACCGGCGCCCGGCCGGCGGATGAGCCGGCTGATGCCGCGGCTGCTCACGGCCTCGGAGGGGGAGGCCCCATCGGCCGTGACCTCATGGGAACTGTCGCTCATGACTGCCCGTTTCGCTGGGGAGAGTGGCTGGTTGACGGGATGAGGTGACCTCACTGCCTTGGTCGAAGGTGACGGGTGCCGGTTGGGGGTCGAACCGGCGTGCCCGGGTGGGGCTGCCCGTCAGGAAAGCTAACGCCCGACTCGCACGCGAGGTTCCACGCAGAGCCATCCGCCGCGGATGAGCCGATTCTGCATCTGGGTGATAGAACTTCGCCTGACTATTGCGCCGGTGCCCGTGCTGTACAGGCGCTCAGGCTGGATCGGCCCGGAGGGGTGTCCGTGAACTTTGCATTCACCGAGGAGCAGGAAGAGCTCCGCAACTTCGTTCGCTCATTCCTGGAGGACAAGTCGTCTGAGGCCACCGTTCGGGAACTGATGGAAACCGACGACGGCTACGACCCTGCCGTGTGGTCCCAGATGGCCGAGCAGCTCGGCCTGCAGGCGCTGATCATTCCCGAGGAGTACGGCGGGCAGGGCGCCAGCTACGTGGAGCTCGGCATCGTGCTCGAGGAGATGGGCCGCAGCCTGCTGTGCTCGCCCTACTTCTCCACGGTGGTGCTGGCCGGCAACGCCATCTTGCACTCGGGCAACGAGAAGGCCAAGGAAGAGCTGCTCGAAGGCATCGCCTCGGGCGAGATCATCGCCACCCTGGCACTGGCGGAGGCCAGCGGCCGCTGGGATGCCGAGGGCGTCGAGGTCGAGGCCACCGACACGGGCGACTCGGCCACCATCTCGGGCGAGAAGATGTTCGTGACCGACGGCGGCACGGCCAACCTGTTCGTCGTTGCGGCGCGCTGCAACGGCGGGATTCACCTGTTCACCGTCGAGGGCGATGCAGCCGGACTCAGCCGCGAGAACCTCGCCACCATGGACCAGACTCGCAAGCAGGCCCGCATTACGTTCGACAACACGCCTGCCAAGCACCTGTGCGACACCGACAACTTCGCCTACATCGACCAGGTGCTCGACCTGGCGGCAGTGGCGCTGGCCAGCGAGCAGGTCGGCGGCGCGCAGTTCGTGCTGGACATGGCGGTGCAGTACGCGAAGGACCGCGTGCAGTTCGGCCGCCCGATCGGCTCGTTCCAGGCCATCAAGCACAAGTGCGCCGACATGCTGCTCGAAGTCGAGTCGGCCAAGTCGGCCGCCTACTACGCGGCGTGGTGCGCGTCGGAGATGAACGACGAGCTGCCGTCGGTGGCGTCGCTGGCCAAGGCCTACTGCTCGGAGGCGTACTTCCACTGCGCAGCCGAGAACATCCAGATTCACGGCGGCATCGGCTTCACGTGGGAGCACCCCGCGCACCTGTACTTCAAGCGCGCGAAGAGCTCTGAGCTGATCTTCGGCGATCCCGCCTACCACCGCGAGCAGCTGGCCCAGCGCATCGGCCTGTAGATCTCGGCAACGCACATCGGCACACGGCAACGCGGCCGGCTTGATTCCTGAGCCGCCGGGGAGGCACCGGTGATCGTCGCGGTCATCGTCATCTCATTGGTGATCGGCTTCGTCGTGGCCGCGGGCGTGGTGGGCGCGCAGGCGCAACGGCTGGGTCGTCAGCGGCGTGAGCCGGTGTGGCGCCTCGCCGAGGCGGCGGAATTCGTCGCCGATCTCGTGCCGTTCGACGTTGCTGCGGCGCTGGAGCCCAGCGAGCTCGAAGCGCTCCTGCGGGCACACCTGAACCAGTTGCAGTTCGCGCCCGCGGCAACGCCAGACGACACTGGTCCTGACGCCGAGGGCGCAGCGGGCACGACGGTCACCGAGGACCAGTCCTCTGCGGCGGATCTATACCGCAGCGTCCGCCGAGACGGGCTTGAGGTGTCATTGGAGCAGGTCACCGCTGTCGCCGATGCGCACCTGGAATACCTACGCCTGATCGGTGCGCTCGCCATCGTGGACCCCGACGGCAGCTGAGCGTGCGCCGGACGGCAGAATGTGAGCCATGGATATTCCCCGGGAGCTCGCCGGCTGTCGATTCGTCGGTGACAAGCGCAACCAGGTCGTCTACGACATGGAGCTGGAATCGGACGATCCTGCGGTCGCCGAACAGCTCGCGGCGGCCGTCGCTGACATCGTGGCAGCGCAGTCGTATGCCACCTTCGGCCCCGACGAGCTGCCAGAGGCGCGCAACCGCGGCTACCGCCTGTCGCGGCTCTGTCGCTAGATGGCACGAATGATGGCTGCTCCCGCGCTGCACCGGCGCCGCTGAAGACGTCGAGCAGCGCAGTGAGCACCACCGTCACTGAGATCACGATCGACGGCAGTCCGCACCTGGCGGCGCTGATGGTGCGGCCGTCGCGCTCCAACCGAAGCGGACCGGCGGTGGTGCTGTGCCACGGGTTTCCTTCCAAGCAGCGGCCCGGCATTCCCAACCGCACGTACCAGATGTTCGCTGAGCGCATCGCCGAAGCGCAGGGCTGGACCGTGCTGGCGGTCAGCATGCGGGGCTGCGGCGAGTCGGACGGCGATTTCTCTCTGCTCGGCTGGATCGACGACGTCGGGCGTTCCATCGAGCATGTCCTCGAGGACGGCTGCCGCGGCGTGTGGCTGGTGGGCTCCACCACTGGCGGCTCGGTCGCGATCCTGGCGGCGGCTCGCGATGCGCGCGTGCGCGGCGTGGCGGCAATGGCGCCTCGTGCCGATTTTGACGACTGGGCAAGCGACCCCAAGGCGTTCCTGCAGCACTGCCGCAATGTCGGCGTCATCAGGTCTGAGAACTTCCCGCGCTCAGCGGGCGCATGGAACCGTGAGCTGAAGCAGAACCGGGCGGTGGACGCAGTGCAACAACTCGCCGACCGCCCACTGCTGATTTTGCACGGCATCAACGACCGCCAAGTGCCCTACGAAGAGGCCCGGCATCTGGCGTCACGGCATCCGAGTGCCGAACTGCGCCTCATCACCGGCGCCGACCACCGCATTCGTCACGATCCCCGAGCCGTCGCCATCCTGCTCGGCTGGCTGGAGCACCAAGCCGCCGCCCAGTACGCCTAAGCGGTCGGGCTCGGCTCGGAGGCGCGGCGGGCGATCATCATGTTCGTCACCGAGCGCACCCGGCATTGATCTACCAAATCAGGTCAATCTGATCTACCAAATCAGAACACGGTTCCGAAGGCGACCTGGGTCACGAACTGGGCCCGGGCGCATCCGCGCCTTCGAGGCGTTCGAGCGCATGGCGCCGCGACGCATCGGGCGTCCAGAGGCGGTCGGCGGGCATGCCGATCAGCCGGCCGCTGTCGTCGAGCCGGCTGCAGTACGGCCCGGTGTGGAAGATCACGCCGGCGGTGAAGCGGTCGCCGACCGGCCGTCGCAGCCCTTCGAGACCGCGGCGGTCGGCCGGCCGCAGCCGGCTGCCGGCCTTGATTTCCACGCCGACGATGCTGCCGTCGTAGCCGCTCTCGAGCACGAGGTCCACTTCGATGCCGTCGCGGTTGCGCCAGTGGCCGACGTTCGGTCGATGCTCGAGCCATGACGCCTGCTTGAGCACTTCGCCGACAACGAACGTCTCGAACAGATGGCCGAACTGCTGCAGCGCCGTGGGTTCAAGACTGCCGAGTCTCGCGGGGGGCAGGCGGAGCAGTCGTGCGGCAACGCCCGAATCGACCAAGTGCGCCTTCGGACGCGCCGTGCTGGCAGCGCGCAAGGTTCGGCCCCAGGCCGGGAGCAGTCTGACGAGGAAGCTGGCTTCGAAGAGCCTGATGTAGTCGGCTGCCGTTGTCGCGGCGAGCCCCATTTCGCCGCCTGCGCGGGACATGTTGAGCACTTGGGCGGTCTGGGCCGCAACACGGCGCAGGAGCGTGGACTTGCCGACGTTGCGCAACAATGGCGCCTTGAATAGTCCATATGACCGTTTAGCTGAGCTGTCTCGGCGCTAGCACCCCTCGAATAGCCCATAGGACCAGATAAAGTGACGGGATGGGCAGATACGTCGACGCCGAAGGGTGGATGGCCAGCCGAACCGGATACGGGTTCAGAACCTACCGTGCCTACTCCCCGGACCCGCTGAAGGGATGGGAACTCAGCCTCAGCGCCGACGCGGCGAACGCGATCACTGTCGCCGACAGAGCGCTCACCGCAGCCGCCGAACTGCCCCTTACAGCACTCGGCGGCAGCCTCGCGAACTGGATGATGTCCCGCGACGAGAGCATCCGGTCGAGCATCATGGAAGGCGTCGACGCCACCGAGCCGGGCCTCGAATGGGCACGCTACATGGACCATGCCGGCCGGCCCGTGTCCGACGAGAACGACGCCCTCACACTCGGTGCCGCCAAACAGGTGACGGCCGCAGTAGAACTCGGCCAGAAGATGCACGCCGGACACACAGCGACACTGGAAGACCTCCTCGGCGTCCACAGTTGCCTGTTCGACGGAACACGGGACCGCGACCTCGGCGGCGTCCTACGTGACGAGCCGAGCTGGATCGGTCCGCCCGACTGCCTCGTCGACGACGCCTCGTTCGTGCCGCCCGCCGCGGAGGAAGTACCGGAACTCCTGAACGATCTGGTCGACTACCTCAACACCACCGGCCACCCGCCAGTACTGCAAGCCGCCGTGCTTCACGCCCAGTTCGAAACCATCCACCCCTTCGAGGACGGCAACGGACGCACAGGCCGAGCGCTCATCCACACCGTCTTCAACGCAGCAGGGCTGACCCGTGCGGTCGTGCCGATCAGTGCCGCGCTCAGTCTCGACACTTCCGGCTACCACGACGCGCTCAACGCCACAAGAGTCGTATGCGACACGAATGACATGGCGGCTCGCAGCGCCGCGATGCACGACTGGCTGATCGCTTTCAGCGACGCATGCGACCAGGCAGGCCGGCAAGCCGCAGCGATCGTCGGCACCGGCGAGGACATGGTCGCCGGATGGCACAAAGCAGCGAAGTTCCGTCGCGACAGCGCAGCGGCGGCGCTCCTGAACGTGCTCCCGTCGATGCCGGTCCTCGATGCGCAGATGGTGTCCCGGCGACTCGACGTGACAGAAAGGGCTGCACGCGGTGCGCTGTCCGCACTCGAGAATGCAGGCATCGTCAGAGCCGTCGGAGGTCAGCGCAACCGGCGGTACACCGTTCCCGAAGTAGTCGGCATGCTGCGCCGTATGACCCCCGACGGCGGACTTCCGGACATCGGTGACGCAACGATCTACACGCCTGAGCCTCCACCGCAAGCGTCCACGTGGCCCGCGCACAGCGCCGCATGTGGCCACGTCGGAGCTCGCTCCAGGAAACGCTGCGTGCTGCCAAGGGGACACATCGGCCAGCATCGCTACGAGACTCGTTGAAGCGCAGATGGGACTGCGGGCACGGAACGTCGCTGGGCAGTGATGCGTTCTGGCCGTGAGTCCGACGTCGAGAGGGCCCGGCGGTGCGCTGGCAGCCGCCCGGCGCAAGTGAAGCTCAGGTCGATGCGGTCATGTAGAGCTTCATGGCCGTCGGCGCGTAGCACTTCGACAATCTGAGGGGACAGGTTTGCGTCGAGGAGGAGCTTCACGCAGACAGCGGCGCAGGGAGTTCTCGCTCGCTTACTCGAGCGGCGGCGAATTCGAGTGCTGCGCTGATGTCGTCCGCTTCGAGGTATGGATAGTCAGCCAGCAGTTCGGCGTGGGCTCTGCCGGCGGCGAGTTGTTCGAGCACCATGGCGACCGTCACCCGCAAGTCCCTGATGCAGGATCGGCCACTCATGCGTTGGGGATCAACGGTGATGCGGTCCAAGAGCACGAACACAGGGCAATTGGCGCACACTCGGAGACTTGTCAGCCGCGGAGCGGCTATCCCATCCTGCTCGGCTGGCCGGAGCAATGGGCCGCCGCCCAGTGCGCCGGGCACGCCATAGGCGCGTCAGGTCGAGGCGATGCGCAGGGCGGTTTTTTCGGCGATGCGGTCGAAGTCTCGGTCGCTGTGGAGGACATCAAGATCGAGCCGGATGGCGGCGGCGGCGATCAGGACGTCGATGTGCGACCGGATGGTGATGCCGTCACGACGCATCGCTTGGTAGATCATCGCGGCCTCGAGCCAATCGCGCCGGGGAACCAGCGGCACCGTGCGCTGCGACATCAGCAGCCGTCGCGTGCGGCCGAGTTCTTCGGCGCGGGCACCGGCGACCACTTCGAGCAGTACTGGGTCGATGACCACGGTTTCCCCCGCTGCTATCGCTCTTCGCAGGCGGAGGGCAACGGGGGACCCGGTGCCTTTCAGGAACTCGATCCATGCCGAGCTGTCAGGCAGCAGCATCGGCGTCTTGGCTGTGTCCCCAGTCCATGAAGCGTCCGGCCCGCATGGCGTCGAGGTCGCCGTCCCAGCCGATGCCCTCCATCTCCAGCTGTTCCTCAACGCTCATCGGCTCGCCGCCGACCAGATGCTCGAGGGCCAAGTGCACCGCTTCGCGCTTGGTGCGCAATGCGTACATGCGCATGGCCCGTTCGAGCAGATTGTCGTCGATGTCGATGTTGGTCCGGCCCATGCACGTACGATACACCAATGGGTGTATCACCGTGTAGAGATATATGCAGCGCGACCGGGACCTGAGCTGTCACCGGTGAGTCAGAACCTCGTGCTGGCAGCGAAGCGGGGGCTCTCGCTCACGCGTGCAACAGAGACATCGCGTGCTGCCGTGAAACTGTCGCCTGTCTGGCCGTGAAACTGCAGCCAATACTGCCGTGAAACTGTTGTGTTTTCTTCCGTGAAACCGGCCAACAGATACCTGTCCATCGCAATGCGGAACCGGCGATCCGAGTATTTCAAGTGCGGCGGGCGATCATCATGTTCGCGACTGAGCGCACCACCGTATTGCCGTGCTGGTTGACGAGCTCATGGCTCATCTTGATGATGCCCCGGTCGGGCTTGGAGCGGCTTGGGCGCAGCTCCAGAACCTCCACGACGAGGGTGAGACGGTCGCCCGGATGCACCGGCGCCAGCCACCGCAGCTCGTCGAGACCGGGCGAGCCCATGCTGGAGGGCCCCAGCAGGTGCTCGCCCAGCAGCCGCATCATGATCGACCCGGTGTGCCAGCCCGAAGCGATCAACCGTCCGTAGACGGTCTGGCGGGCGGCTTCGGGATCGATGTGAAAGGGCTGGGGGTCGAACTTGCGGCCGAATTCGATGATCTCGGCCTCGTCGATCGTCGTTGACCCGAACGTGAACCGCTCGCCGGCCTCGTAGTCGTCGAACCATCGTTGCGGGCACGGCATGTCGCTGGGCATCGGGACAGTCTGGCGGCGCAGGCCGGACATCACCGGACACCTCCAGTGTCATGAACGCCGGCCTCTCTGGCCGGAGCGGTTCAGTGCGCCTCGGACGACCAGGGGTCGGCGCTGTCGATAGCCAGGCCGTAGCGCTTGATGGCCTCGGCCGCCGCAGTCGAGTCGATCTCGCCGAGCTCTGCAAGGCGCCACAGCACCGCCACCGTGATGTGCTCGGCGGTCACCTCAAAGTGCTCACGCAGGCGGCTGCGGGTATCGCTGCGGCCGAATCCGTCGGTGCCCAGCGAGGTGTAGTCGCGTCCGATCCAGCGGGACACCTGGTCGGGCACTGCCCGCATGAAGTCGGTCACGGCGATGACCGGTCCGGTGCCGTCGGCGAGCTGCCGGGTGACGAACGGCACCTGCTGGGGATCGTCGGGATGCAGGGTGTTCCAACGCTCGCACGACAGTGCCTCCTCGCGCAGCGCCTTGTACGAGGTGGCACTCCAGAGGTCGACGCCCACGTCGTGCTCAGCCGCCAGCAGATCCGCCGCCGCTCGCGCAGCGCCCTGCGCCGAGCCCGAGAACAGCACCGTTCCGGCGTGGGCGCGCCCGGGCGGCGATGGGGCAAAGCGGTACAGCCCGGCCAGCAGGTCTTCGGTGGCGAGATCGTCCGGCTCAGGCGGCTGGACGTAGTTCTCGTTGTAGATGGTCAGGTAGTAGAAGATGTCCTCGCCGACGCCGTACATGCGCCGGATGCCGTCCCGCACGATCGCGGCGAGCTCGTAGGCGAAC
Source organism: Acidimicrobiales bacterium (assembly GCA_965116715.1). GTDB lineage: Bacteria > Actinomycetota > Acidimicrobiia > Acidimicrobiales > Poriferisodalaceae > Poriferisodalis. The sequence continues at coordinate 1,247,378 of OZ220724.1, read as the reverse complement.
GCCGGGTCGTAGGCCTGGCACGGCGGCACGACCGACGCCAGCAGCGGCGAGTGCCCGTCCTGGTGCTGCAGCCCCTCGCCCATGAGCGTGGTGCGACCTGCCGTCGCCCCCATCAGGAAGCCGCGCCCCCGCATGTCGGCCAGCGCCCAGATCATGTCGCCGACCCGCTGGAAGCCGAACATCGAATAGAAGGTGTAGAAGGGCACCATCGCCACGCCGCGGGTGGCATACGACGTGGCCGCCGCAGTGAAGCTGGCGAGCGCACCCGCCTCGGTGATGCCTTCCTCGAGAATCTGGCCGTCGATGTGCTCGGTGTAGGACAGCAGCAGGTCGTGGTCGACGGGCTCGTAGAGCTGTCCCTGGCTGGCGTAGATGCCCAGCTCCCGGAACAGCGAGTCCATGCCGAACGTGCGGGCCTCGTCGGGAATGATCGGCACCACGCGGTCGCCGAAGCCCGGCTCGCGGGTCATCGCCCGCAGCATCCGGGTGAACGCCATCGTGGTCGACACCGCCATCTCGCCCGATCCTGCGGCGAACTCCTCAAACGGCTTGGAGCTGGGCATCGGCAGCGCCTTGCGGCACCAGCTGCGGATGCGCTTGGGCAGCGGGCCGTTGAGCGCCTTGCGGCGCGCCATCAGGTACTCGTGCTCGGCGCTGCCGGGCGCCGGCCGGCAGTAGGGCGGGTCGTCGGGATCGAACTCGGCGTCGATCTCGTTGTGCAGCCGCAGCCGCTCGCGAATCGTCATGAGCTGCGTGCGGTTCAGCTTCTTGATCTGGTGGGTGGCGTTGCGGGCCTCGAGGTCGGGGCCGAGCGACCAGCCCTTGACCGTCTTGGTCAGGATGACGGTGGGGCTGCCCTCGTGCTCGACGGCTGCCTGGTAGGCCGCGTAGAGCTTCTTGTAGTCATGGCCGCCGCGGGGCAGGGTCTGGAGATCCTCGTCGGAGAGGTGCTGCACCATCTCTCGCAGCCGGGGGTCGGGTCCGAAGAACCGCTCGCGGATGTACTGCCCGCTCTCCACCGAGTAGCGCTGGTACTCGCCGTCGATGGTCTCGTTCATCTTATTGAGCAGCACGCCGTCACGATCGCGGGCCAGCAGCTCGTCCCAGCGGCCTCCCCAGATCACCTTGATGACGTTCCAGCCCGAGCCGCGGAAGTTGGCCTCGAGCTCCTGGATGATCTTCCCGTTGCCCCGCACGGGACCGTCGAGCCGCTGCAAGTTGCAGTTCACCACGAAGATCAGATTGTCGAGCCGCTCGCGTGCAGCCAAGTGCAGTGCGCCGAGCGTCTCGGGCTCGTCGGTCTCGCCGTCGCCCACGAAGCACCACACCTTCGACTCCGAGGTGTTGTCGATGCGGCGGTTGTGGAGGTAGCGGTTGAAGCGGGCGTGATAGATCGCTGTGATCGGCCCGAGGCCCATCGACACCGTCGGGTATTCCCAGAAGTCGGGCATGAGGCGGGGGTGGGGGTACGACGACAGGCCGGTGCGGCCGATCTCGCGGCGGAAGTGCTCCAGGTCGGTGTCGTCGAGGCGGCCCTCCAAGTACGCGCGGGCGTAGATGCCGGGCGCAGCATGGCCCTGGATGTAGATGTGATCGCCCGGCTCGCCGTCGTCCTTGCCATGCCAGAAATGATTGAAGCCCACGTCGTAGAGCGCAGCGGAGCTGGCAAACGTGGACAGGTGGCCGCCGATGCCGTCAGCCCACGAGTTGGCGTGGGTCACCATGGCAACGGCGTTCCAGCGGATGAAGGCCCGCAGGCGCTTCTCGATCTCTTCGTCGCCGGGGAACCACGGTTCGTCCTCGGGGGCGATCGTGTTGATGTACGGGGTGGAGACGGTGGCGGGGAAATCGACCTGCATCTCGCGGGCCTTGGACATGAGCCGCCGGATCAGGAACCGTGCACGGTTCTTGCCCCGCTCCTCGACGACCGCTGCGAAGGACTGCAGCCAGTCGTCGGTCTCGTCAGGATCGATATCGGGGATCTGCTCATGCAACCCGTCGAAGAGCATGCGTTCTAGTGTCGCACTTGGATGAGCGGGAGATCGAACGCGCCAGCAACAGAGGTCTTCACCGACGGGTCGTGCCTGGGCAATCCAGGTCCCGGCGGCTGGGCCTACGTGGTCGACGGCGGGCCGTGGGCCTGCGGCTACGAGCCCTCCACCACGAACCAGCGCATGGAGGTCGCGGCGGCGGCGCACGCCGTCGAGAACCTGGACGGGCCGCTGCGGATCGTCAGCGACTCCACCTACGTGGTGAAGTGCTTCACCGACGAGTGGTGGAAAGGCTGGCACCGGCGCAACTGGCTGAACACCGCCAAGAAACCGGTGGCCAACCGCGACCTGTGGGAGCCGTTCATTGACGCGGTGCTGGCGCGCGGGGACGTGACGTTCGAGTGGGTGAAGGGCCATGCAGGCCAGCGGCTGAACTCCGCTGCCGACGCGCTGGCCGTGCATGCGGCCGGGGCAGGTGCCGGCCAGAGCGGCAACCGGTACGACGACGACGTGCTCGATCGGCTGAGCGACCCGCGATCGGCACCGCATCGCCCTGCCAAGGGTGCCGTCAGCACCGACGAGCCGACGTCGGGGAACCGGGAGATCGCCGGTCACGCGGTGGCCGTGCTGGGCCACCGGCCGCCTGAGCTCGGCGGTTACAGCGAGAACCCGGTCTCGCGCCGGGTGCTCCGGCAGTTGAGCGACGTCGTCGCCGCCAAGCGCGAGATGCACCCCGATCTCGTCGTGGCAACGGGCCTCGGGCTCGGTGCCGAGACCATGGGCGCCGAGGCAGCACTCGCGGCCGGTGTGCCCTATGTCGTCGTGCTCGCATTCGAAGGCGTTGAGCGCCGGTGGCCGGGGCCGTCACGCCAGAGGTTCGCCGAGCTGCGCCAGAGCGCACTCCAGGAATTCGTGCTCGGCAACCGGGTGCCGGTCGATGCCGAGGCATTCGGCAAGGCGATGCGTCGCCGGGACACGTGGTTCATGCACAACTGCGACGAAGCAGTGCTGATTCGCCGAGCCGACGACCGCATGTTGGGCGATCTGAACCGGCGCCTGGACGACGCGCTGGACGATGTCTGGGTGATCGAGCCCGACGACTAGTTGTCGGCAGCGGGGGTCTCGACGAGTGCGGCCAGCCGTTTGAGCGTCTTTTCCATGTTCGGCACGTTCTTGCGGTGCGCCCCGATGAGTTCGATGCTGCGCGGCAGCTTCGCGGTGGACCAGTCAAAGGTCTCGCACACCAGCGTGCTGCCGTCGGGTTGGGGTTCGAGCCGGTAGCTCCAGCGTTGGCCCTGCCAGTGCGCCCAGGTGATCAGGCGGTTTTCCTCGAACTCCAGCACCCGGTTCTTCACGGTGTAGGCGACGCCGGCCTTGATGCGCATCGAGAACGTGCTGCCCAGCGTCAGCGGGGCATTGCTGGTAGTCAGGCGGGCCAGCGTTCCCGAGCCGTCGATCTCGCAGTGACGGCTGGGATCGGTCAGCACCGCGAAGATCTTCTCCGCGGGGGCGGCGATGAGCCGCTCGACGCTCACGCTCCGCTGGGTCGGCTTGGCCATGCTGTCCTTCAGCGGGGTCGGACTCAGGCGGGAGTGAGCGCGTCTTGGACGATGCCCGGCGGGGGGCTGCCGCCGCCACGCTCGATGCTGCCGTCGGTGCGTACCAGCACCCACCTCGGCTGGGAGCTCACGCCGAACTGTCCCCACAGCTCGCCATCTTCATTGGTGACCTGCGGGATGTCACCCAGTTGGTGCTTGGCGACGAAGTTCCGGTAGGAATCCTGGGAGTCGCCGCCGGGGACGCCGACGAGGACCAGATTGTCGCCGTGCTCTGCCTTCAGCGCTGCGACCGCAGGCGCTTCACGATTGCACGCCGGTCACCACGGTGCCCAGAACCACAGCAGCACATCGTTTCCGGCCGTCGCAGCCAGGTCGAACTGCTGCCCGTCGAGCAACGCGCCTTCCAGCAGCAGGATCTCGGCGCGTGATTCCTGGAGGGCTGGCGCAGCCGTCGTTGCCGGCTCGGCAGATGCACCGGTGTCGGTGTCGCCGGACGTGGTCGCTGGCGCTGCTGCAGCCTGAGTGGTCGCCGTCGCAGCGGCAGCCGATGTCGTGGCCACCGGTTCGAGGCCTGCATCGTCGTCATCGCTCCCGCAGCCGGCCAGCGCGCCGAGAACTGCCAGTCCGGCCAGCAGCACGATGACCGCTCGATACCGCGGATGCGTCACCTAGTCGAGCCTATCCCTGGGTCCGCGACGCGGTGACGCGGGTTACATTCGATCCGGTGAGCACCCGGGCGCTGATTGCTTTGGCTCTCGTCACCGGGTTGGTCATCCTGATGGCATTCGCAGTCCAGGTGCTCATCGCGCTGTAGCGCTGCCGTGCCGTTTCGGGCGGCGGGCCGACCCCGGTGCGAACCGGCCGGCAACGCGGCGTACCCTCGTCGCGCGATGGCAGATGACACGAATTCCGGCGAATCAGGCCGTCCGGTTCGCTACGACCTCGTCGTGATCGGCGGTGGCCCCGCGGGCTACGGGGCGGCCTTGTACGCCGGCGCTGCGGGCATGAGCGTGGCCCTGGTCGAGCGTGACCGCCTCGGCGGCACGTGTCTGCACCGGGGCTGCATCCCGGCCAAGGAGCTGCTCGAGACGGCTGCCGTGTGGCGCACGGTCGGCGAGGCCGCTGAATTCGGCGTCAACGTCGAGCCGCCTGAGCTGGACTTCGGCGTCTCGCAAGACCGCAAGCAGCGCATTGTGGATGGCCTCGAAACCGGCGTGAAGGGCCTGCTGCGCCGCCGCAAGGTCACGACCTACGAGGGAACGGGCCGGCTGTGTGCCGATCGCTCTGTCGAGGTTGACGCAGGCGGCTCGGGCACCCAGACGCTGCAGGCAGATCACGTGCTGCTCGCGGCGGGCTCGGTGCCGATGACGCTGCCGGGGTTCGAGCGTGAGGGCACGCTGGTCATGACCTCCGACGAGGTCCTGGCGCTGGAGGAGGTGCCGGCCCGCGTCGCCGTGATCGGCGGAGGCGCTATCGGCTGCGAGTTCGCTTCGATGCTGGCCGATCTGGGCGCCGAGGTGACCGTGCTCGAGTACGCGCCGCAGATCATCCCCGGCGTCGATGCAGACATCGCCAAGGCACTCGCCCGGGCCTTCTCCAAGCGAGGGATCACGGTGCTCACCGGCTGCGGGGTCACCGGGCACACGCCGAGCGACGTCGGCACGACCGTGCAGTACACGATTGCCCCCCGGTCCGGCGACGGCGACGGCGAGGAAGCCTCGCTGGAAGTGGATGCGGTGGTCGTGTCGGTGGGACGCCGGCCGTACCCGGATCATCTCGGCCTTGACGGCACAGAAGTCAAGCTGGACGAGCGGGGCTTCGTCGCGGTCGACGAGCACTGCCGGACCACCATGGCCGGCGTCTATGCCATCGGCGATCTCATCAACACGCCCCAGCTTGCCCATGTCGGGTTTGCCGAGGCGATCGTGGCCGCCAAGGACATGCTCGGCGAGGAACCGGCGCCGGTCGACTATGCGAACGTGCCGTGGGCCATCTACTGCCATCCCGAGGTGGCCTTTGCCGGGCTCACCGAGACGGCGGCCCGTGAGGCCGGCTATGAGGTGGTGACGTCCAAGCACCGCTTCACCGGCAACTCGCGGGCGATGATCGTCAACGACACCGAGGGGCTCGTGAAGGTCGTCGCCGAGCGGGAGGCCGACGGCAGCGCTGGGCGCGTGCTCGGCGTTCACATGATGGGCCCCTGGGTCACCGAGCAGCTCGGTCAGGGCTATCTGGCGGTCAACTGGGAGGCCACGGTTGCCGAGGTTGCCGCCTTGGTGCAGCCGCATCCCACGCTGTCGGAGCTGTTCGGCGAGACGATGCTGTCGCTCACGGGACGAGGTCTGCACGGATGAGGCAGCGACATGGCTGACCTGGTGCTGCCCCAGCTCGGCGAGACCGTTACCGAGGGCACCATCACCCGCTGGTTCAAGAACCCGGGTGACGCCATCTCGGTGGGCGAGATGCTCTACGAGGTGTCCACCGACAAGGTGGACAGCGAGGTGCCCTCGCCGATGGAGGGCGTCATCACCGAGATACGCGTCCCCGAAGGCGAAACCGTGGACGTCGGGACGGTGCTGGCGATCGTCGAGCTGGCTGAAGGCGCTGTCGCGCCGCCGCCTGATGCAGCCGTTCCGGTGCCCAGCGGCGCGCCGGCAGAACCGGCTGCCGCACCCACGCCCGCACCGGCTGCAGCTCCTGCGGCTGTGCCGGCATCAGCCGATCCGCCGTCGCCGCCCGCCGTTGCACCGGTCGCTGCGTCGGCGGCTGCCTCAGCGGCCAATGGCGCGGCAAACGGCCCGGCCACCGATCACGGCAGTCACTTGCTCTCGCCCGTCGTCCGGCGCCTGGTGCGAGAGCATGGCCTCGACCCTGCAGCGCTCGTGGGAACCGGAGTCGGCGGCCGCATCACGCGCTCCGATGTGCTCAATGCCATCGACGAGCGGCAACGCGCCGCAGCCGCGAGCGGCGCTCCAGCGGCGGCGGCGAGAGCGGCGGCCGGTGAACGGGCGTCTGTGCCGACCGCGCCGGCGGTGCCGGCACCAGTCGCCGCCGCGGCCGCGGCTGAATGGACCGACGGAGACTCGCGCTTCGAGTCGTTCAACAACATCCGCCGCCGCACGGGCGAGCACATGGTGAACTCGGTGGCCACCTCGCCGCACGCACTCACCGTGGTCGAGGTCGACTACGAGAATGTGGAGCAAGTGCGCCGGGCCCAGCGCGAGGCGTGGCGGGCCGCGGAGGGGTTCAGCCTCACCTACCTGCCGTTCATCGTGGTCGCCGTCGCAGATGCGCTGTCTCACTGGCCACGGCTGAACGCCTCGGTGGAGGACGGCGGCTTGCGCATCTGGCGCCGTCGCAACGTGGGCGTGGCCGTCGACCTCGACTACGACGGGCTGATCGTGCCGGTGCTGCGCGATGCCGACTCGTTCAGCCTGCGAGGCGTCGCCCGCACGATGAACGAGCTTGCTGCGCGTGCCCGGGAGCGACGCCTGACACCCGACGACATCAGCGGCGGCACGTTCACCATCTCCAACAACGGATCCTTCGGCACCTACACCACAGCAGCGATCATCAACCAGCCTCAGGTCGCCGTGCTCTCGACTGACGGTGTCGCCCGGCGCCCGGTAGTCGTCACCGACAGGTTCGGCAACGAGAGCATCGCCGTGCACTCGGTGGGCCACTTGGCGATGGGCTGGGATCATCGTGCGTTCGACGGCAGCTACGCGGCCGGCTTCCTGGGGCACATCCGCCAGATGCTCGAACAGCACGACTGGGGAGCGGAGTTCTAGCAAGGTGTCCGGAAAGCTGCAGGTGCGCTGGCTGGGCCGGGTCGGCTTCCGTGAAGCGCTCGACGTGCAGCGTCGCCTGTGGGCTCACGGCGCGGACGACTACCTGCTGCTGCTCGAACACCACCACGTCTTCACGGCGGGCCCCAGCGCGGACGAAGCCAACCTGCTCGTCGATCCCGGCGAGGTCGGCGCCGACTGCGTCCGCATCGACCGCGGCGGCGACTTCACCTACCACGGTCCCGGCCAGCTCGTCGGCTACCCGATCCTGACACTGCCCGGCCGGCGGGGCGGGGGACTGGCCGAGACGTCCGCCTACGTGTGCGACCTGGAACAGGTGCTCATCGACGCGCTGGCCGACCTGGGGCTGGGTGGCTGCGGCCGATTACGCGGGTACCCGGGGGTGTGGCTCGATCTCGCGGGCACGCCTCGCAAGATCGCCGCCATCGGCGTGCGCCTCAGCCGCGGCCGCACGATGCACGGCTTCGCGCTCAATGTCGAGACCGATCTGTCTTGGTTCGAACACATCATCCCGTGCGGTATCCGCGATTTCCGGCCGACGTCGCTGCGAGCCGAGGGCTGCGCGGCGACCATGCGCGAGGTGGCCGATGCCGTCGTCCGGCGTGCAACGCAGCGATGGAGCGAAACCGGCTGCGAGCGCGCAGATGTGGCGTGGCGGCACCGCCCGTCCGATCTCAGCGCGTTCAGCCGGGGACTTGGCCCGGGTCGGGTCGAGGTCGCCCCGCCGCGCAGCCGTGCCCGGCTCGCTGAAGCCGGTGTCGAGAACGGCCTGGGTCTCGCTGAGCGGAAGCCTCCGTGGCTGCGGGCCCGCATGGATCTGAACGAGGGCTACCTCCGGCTGCGCCGGGTGATGCGCCAGCACGAGCTAGTGACGGTGTGCGAGGAGGCCGGCTGCCCGAACATCTTCGAATGCTGGGGCGCGGGAACTGCCACCTTCATGCTCAACGGCGAACGGTGCACGCGTGCATGCGGCTTCTGCCTCGTCGACACCCGCCAACCGGTGCCGCCTGACCCCGGCGAGCCACGCCGGGTGGCCGATGCGGTGGCCGAGATGGGGCTGGATCATGCGGTCGTCACCGCAGTGGCTCGTGACGATCTCCACGACGGCGGGGCCGCCGCGTTCGCCGAGACCATCGCCGCCATCCGGGCTCAGTCGCCCGGCACAACCGTGGAGGTGCTGGTGCCCGACTTCGGCGGCGACGCCTCCTCCTCGCTGCACACCGTCCTCGATGCGAGCCCGGACATCCTGAACCACAACATCGAGACCGTCGCCCGGCTGCAGCGGGCGGTGCGTCCCTCTGCGGGTTACGCCCGCAGCCTTGCCCTGCTGGCGCGCAGCGCCTCTGCGGGGCACGTCACCAAGTCGGGCATCATCGTCGGCATGGGCGAGGAGGATGCAGAAGTCGATGTCGCCTTGGCTGACCTGGCGGCCGTGGGCGTGAGCATTGTCACGATCGGCCAATACCTGCGACCGACCAGCCACCACATTCCCGTCGCTCGCTGGGTGCCGCCGGATTCCTTCGAGCGGTGGCGGGCAGTGGGCACCGCGCTCGGCTTCGACCACGTCCAATCGAGTCCGCTGACTCGCTCCAGCTACCACGCCGCTGAATCCGCCGCCGCCGTGGAGCTCAGCGCTCCGGCTCGCCCCGTATCGGCGTAGCGCACCCCGGTCAGCGAGAGGCAGCACCGCGATGGCGGCGCTGTCCCGCTGTGAGTTCTCAGGTCACCTTCATCGTCTCAGACCCCGAGTCTGGGCCGGCCGTATTTGCGTTGGACAGCCTGCTTGGACACTCCGAGCATGGCCCCGATCTCGCTCCAGGTCCGATTGGCGCGACGCGCTGAATCGACAGCTTCGGCAAGCTGCCGATCGAGTTCGTCGCGCTGTCGTGACAGATCCGCAATCACTCGCAACGCAGCGGTGTCGGCCTCGACGAGATCCTCGGGCCGGACTCGGTCGGCCCATGCCTCCAGCGCGTCTGCCCGTTGCTGCCGCGTCTTGTTCACGGGAGATACCACCCTCTGAGAAACTTGGCTCTCGCCAGCATCGCATGAATGATCGCTGCACCGTCTTCATCTGCGACGATGCCCACCTCAAGGGGAGTTCCGTCCGTGGCCGGTCCGATGAACATGGTGACTGCAGGATCGTCGGTGTCAAAGGCTCGCCATTGCTGGCGATACGCGTGGTGCATGTCTTCGTCTCGAACGCCGTGCTTGCGAGCGGACGTCTCAACCTCCACTGATCGACGCTAGCCGCGACACCAAAAAACGTCAACGTATGTTGACGCACCGTCGGCGAGCAGCGGACCTCCGACTGCGAGCAGCGCGACGCGGACTGAGATCCCCATCTTGGTCGAGCGTTTCATGCCGCCTCCCATACAGCGCGCTGTCGAGACCTTGCTGCCTCGACCTGGAACGCCGAACGTAGCGATACATGTCGCCGAAATTCCTAGGCTGTTCGGTCGGTGAGTGTGCTATCGCTCGCCTGTGCGCCGACCCGTTCCAGTTATCGCGCCGCCGCATCGGGCACAGTCGCATCGCTCGCCGTCACAGTGACGCCGGTTGTGGCAACGGTGTCAGCCTGTAAGCACCAGCCAACTACCTATGCTCCCAGAATGAGCCGAGTCCCGACGCCCGCGTCGCAGAAGGGCAAGTCGGGCATGACGACTGGCGACGAGCCATCGCTTGTTCAGCAGATCGTTGACGAGTTCTGTCCTCGCTTCACCGTTGGTGGCGAAGTCTGGTACGTCCGGCGACCCGGCGCGCAGTCGACTGTCGTCGACGAGGAGGCCTTTCGAGTCAGCGATATTGGACTGGGACCAGGCAGCAAGATGCCCGATGTCATCGTCAAGCACGCCATCGAGAACTGGATCCTGCTCATTGAGGCCGTGACTTCAGATAGGCCACTTGATGAGGTGCGCCGCGACAATCCAGCAGCCTCCGAGGGCGCCGACTCGCTTCGTCTCGTCTACGTCGCCGCTTTCGCAGACAGGGCTGCGTTCCGGCGCTATGCCATGGACATTCCGTGGGGGACTCATGTGTGGGTTGCCGCTGAGCCGGACCACCTCATCCACTTCGGCGGCAGTCAACTACTCGGTCCCTACAACTGAGTTTGGCCCCCAATGGGTGAGGGCGCGCCCGTCGATGTAGCCACGGTGCTCTGCCAGTGGGCCACGGGGGGGCTGGCCTATCTGTGGGTGACGACGCGGCGGCAGGAGGTCGGACTTGGCTACGGCTGGCTGCTGCGCTCGTTGTACGCGCTGATCGCCATTGTCGGGGCGGTCACCGGGCTGGTGTTCCAGCCGAACGCTGTGCGTGATGTGGCCTGCATAGCGATGGCGCTGTTCGCTGGTGTGACACTCGTGCGCTCGGCAGTGCCCAACGTGCCGGGGGCGGATCTGCGGGGGCAGACCGCCGACGCCAGCAGCGGTGATGGTGCACCAGGTGGCTCCCCGCCGAGGAGGACGATCGAGGGATTCGACCCACGTTGGGACCTTGCAGCACCTCTGGTCGGCGTGGTGGGTGTGGTCGCTGCGGGACTCGGCGCCAGCGGGGACATCAACCCGATACTGCACCTCGCACGCATCATCGCCGGAGCAGCCTTCCTCGGCGCCGTCAGCAATTCGATGCTGTTGGGTCATTGGTATCTCGTGCAGCCGGGCCTGCGCCGGGAGCCTCTGCGCGAGCTCGTACGGCATCTCGGTGCCATATGGCCGGTGGAAGTGGGCCTGCTGTTGCTGCCAACCGGCATGGTCGCAGTACTCACCGGCTCCATCGACGACGGCTACGGCGGGCTGCTCGGCTGGTTCTGGATTGCCTGCGCCGTCACCACCATCGCTCTCGCTGCCGTGGCGATGGCCGCACTCCGCGAGCGCCAGTACGCGGCTGTCATGGCCGCCACGGGCCTGCTCTACCTAGCGATCCTCACCGGCTTCGGCACCGACCTCGTCGCCCGCCTCACCCTGGCCGGCTAACTCTTGTAGGCAGCGAGGCTGTCGACGCGGCTGGCGTGAGCCGGACGTTGGTGTTTGGTGCTGCGGCCGGCGCATCTACTGCGAAACGAATTCGAGTTGCAGGATGTCAGTCTCGAGCCGCAACGGCTGCCGGGTGCTGATCCACGGGGTGTTGCCCGGGTTGAACCGGATGTAGTTGCCGGTCGTCGTCATCACCTGGAAGGTGCGACAGTCCGAGCCTGACCGGTAGATGCCGTCGAGACTGGGGGCGCGGCGCAAGAGATCCGTGCCGGCCACCTTCTCCACATAGTCGGTCGCGCTGATGGAGTCGCACAGCGACATCGGCGCGAACTCTGACACGACGTAGAAAATCGGCGTGCCGTCGAAGTTCAGCGAGTAGGTGTACCACTCACCCGGCCGGGCCGTCTCTGCCATGGACGCGTTGATCGCATCGCGGGCGGGAAACCGATCCGGCGGCTGTGCCGGGATAGCTTCGAATGCGCGAGTGAGTGTGTCGTCCTGCACGCGACGGGATGCTTCCTCAGGGGTTGCCTCATCGAGGCTGCATCCCATCGCTAGCCACAGTACGACAGCCACAATTCCGCCTGTCTTGTTCCACATGGCGCCTCCTAGCACTCGCGTGGGTTTTCTTGCCGCAAACTGGAGGGAAGATCCTCTGATCGCCATTGCCCCACGGTCAGCTCTTGACGCGCTGAGGCGTTGTATTCGGCCACCAGGCTTGCTCGCCGTTGCAGCAGTCCCCGGCACTCGGTGCGTTCACGCGTTCCCATGTCATCGGCCCGAGCCGGGTAGGCCTGCAACTTGACGTCAATCGCTTCGATCTGCGCGTCGAGGTCGTAGAACAGCTCGTACGCCGTAGAGCGATAGTTGCCGCGGTTGACCGCGACGATCTGCTCGGTGCGGCCTACCGGGTCCGCCCACAATCGCGGGCCGACGACGGCGAGCAACGGGGCGCCGACCGCAAGCACGGCGGTGCCGCTGGCGATCCAGATCTTGCTTGAGCGCTTCATGCCGTCTCCCAATCGGTGTACCGCCAAGGCATCTCTGCCATGGCCGGGGAGGCTGAACGTAAGCGAGGCGCTCTTCGGAAAGTCCTTGATTTTCCTGTTGGCCACTGTGCTATGGGGCGCTGTCGGTCTTGCATGCCTGCGAGGACAGCGCTGCGCCGAATCCAAGACCGCGTACAGCGGGATCACCCCCCGCCGGCCGTTGGGGTTAGGGGCTGCGGGCAGTCGCTTGGTTATCGGTTGGTGCTGGCGGCCGGAGTCGGGGTCGGCCGTCGGGTGGGGTGTGGATCTTGCGGCCATGGGTGTGGACGTCCCGGTGGCACGGCTCGCAGAGCGATGCGAGGTTCGGAATCTCGGTCAGGCCGCCGTTCTCGTAGTAGTCGATGTGGTGGGCTTGGGTGTGCTCGGAGGTGAGCTCGCAGCCGATGCACCCGCCGTCACGCGCTGCGAGGACGAGCCGCTGGGCGTCGTTGGCGTTGCGGGTGCGCCCGAGCGCGAGCTGGGACCAGTCGGCGCTGAACATCGCTGGCAGCACTTTGGCGTCGAGCGCGTGCTCCACGAGCATCTGCGCTGACAGGGGAGTGCTGTCGTCGAGGCGGGGATTGGCGAGCCGGTCGTTGACAGCGTCATAGTCAGCAATGATGACCAAGTCGGTGGCGGAGCGCCGGGCCGCATCGTCGCCCAGCACCATCTCGGAGAGTGCATCGGCGGTGAGCTGGGCCCTCGACGGAGCGTCGCCGCTGCCGTCGTCATCGGTGCTGTTCTCGCTGTGGCGTCGCCGCATCGAGCGCACAGCGGCCTGCAACGCGCCGCTGAGTTGGCGGCCGGTGAGGGCGTCGAACTTGCCGCGCAGGTGCCACATGCCGTCGTCGCCCATCCGCATCGATGCTGAGCGTTCCTGGCGCTGCATCGCCAGCTCGGCGTCGATGGGGCTGAGACCCTTGGCGGCGGCCTCGGCTGCGAGATCGGCTTCGACCTGCTGGCTGCGGTAGGCGAGCGGGTGCCGGGCGATCGTGTCGGAGGGATAGGCGCGGGAGAGCTCGAGAAACTCGTCCTCGCTGCGGCGGTGCTTCTTGGGTGCTTCGCGGGCGATCACCTTCGCGTGGGACATGTGGATCTCGCCGGCCTGCATCGCCTCGAGCGTGTCGGTGAAGCCCCCTGAGACCAGGCTTTCGGCCAGGCGGGCCTCTGCGCGGGCCTGCGAGCAGTTCATGCGCGTCTGATCACGCAGGACACATGCGGCCGACTGTGCACCGTTGCGCGCAGCCAACTCGCCGACCGCCGCCAGGTAGCGGCCCTCCGCGCGGGCACGCTCGGCGGCAAGCTCGACGATCAGATCCTTCAGATCGCTGCCGTTCAGCGCCCCTAACTCGATGTCGGGATCCTGCGCGCTGCCGTTCGTTTTCGCGGTCTCGCCGCTGGCCCACACAGCTGCCTCGTCGGGCCACGCCGACCCAGCCGGGGGCCACGCAGATGACCTGTCGGCGGCGAGGTCAGGCGCTTCTCCGTATCCGGGAGCGAGTTCTCGCACGACGTCGCCGAACATGAAGAGAGCATACAGTCGTATGCGCACAAATGCAAACAAACGCGTGCCAAAATGTCAAACAATTCCGGATGGGCCGACCACCAGTCTTTCGGATAAAGTTGGCTGCACACTTGGCAGGCCAAAGGCTTCTGACGGCACCGCCTCTACGCGTATTCGCTAAGTGCTCTCTCTAGAAGTAGCTTGATGAGTTCTTGCGCGTCTTCATCAAGTTGATCGACATCTGCGACGCGGAAGCGATAGCAGCCGTGCTTGCTGCGGTAGTCCATGAAGTCGAGCGATGAATCGTCGAGTAACTCAGTCAGCGATGAGTCTTGCTTGCACTTGGCCTCTACTAGTATGTGCTTCTTTCGAGGTCCGAGATACACCAGATTCATGACCGTTTGGCTCGCAGCATTCATCAGTCCAATATAGGCCCTATTGTAATTCAGCGTGAATTGCTGTGTCTCAGAGATGTTGTTGAGTACCTGCAATAGTTTGTCGGTGAATTGTAGAGACGCCGTGCTCGCCCTATCCTCCCAGTACTGGCGGTCGGCGGGAGCAGCCACAGCTTCATCAGGCGCCTCAAGCGCTCTATGGTCGAGCACTTTCGTGAAGGCTAGGGCGACGCTGCCATCGCTCATTTCGTACGCCGTCGCTTGGAGAGCCACAATCGGAATGAACCGATTGAAGAGGCTGATGACGTTGAAGAATCTTGCCGTGATTTCTTCGGCAACAATGACGGCGATGTGTTGCCTGTTCTGATAACGGAGGCGTTCTAGGTCCCAGTACTCTAGTGTTCGGATGATGTGCGACTCGTCAACTGTGCCGAGCTGTATTTCCACCTCATACTATGTTTCATCCGCTTCATCGGAGAAGAGCAGATCCAACCGTCCACCACTCGGTTGCATTCGCTCCTTGTCTCGCAGCACCACGTCACCGAGGCCTAGTAACTCCGGTTGGGCGACCAATTTTTCTTGAAGCCATCGTTCATTCAATCGACTATCCGTTTTCATCGAGATGCGATTGAGTTGTGTGAGCTTGGGTTCCATGTCAGTTTCGCGAGAGTCGAAGCGCAAGCTACAGGAGCGGGTTACAGCGGCATCGGGCCGCGTTGCCGAAGGCGATCGTGTCGTGAAGGTCAGGTGCCGGTCCATTCGGGCGGGCGCTTCTCGGCGAAGGCACGTCCGCCCTCCTTGGCGTCATCGCTGTCGCCCACGATCCTGCGGATCGACTCGCCCATGCGCAGAGCCTCGGTCCAACCCATGCGCTGGCTGCGCCACGCCACTTCCTTCACTGCCCGCACCGCGAGAGGCGCTCCCTGGCACAGCCGCTCGGCCAGGGTGCGGGCCTCGTCCATGAGCGTGTCGTGGGGCACCACCTTCCACGCGAGCCCCATGTCCTGGGCTTGGGTTGCATCGAAGTTCTCGCCGGTCAGCAGGATCTCCATGGCATTTGCCCAGCCGATCTTGTGCGGCATCCGCATCGAGCCCACGATGGTCGGCACACCGATCCTCACCTCGGGCATGCCGAAGATGGCGCGATCAGATGCAATGAGGAAATCGGCAACCAAGGCTCCGGTGAGCCCGTAGCCGATGCATGCGCCGTTGATGGCCGCGATGACCGGCTTGTACAGCTCGAGACCGCTCTCGAGGCTGTTGACGGTCGGGATCTCGAAGTACGACCCCGACCACGTCCCCGCCGAGCCCCGGGTCGGGTCGCGCAGGTCGGCACCGGCGCAGAACGCCCGGCCCTGCCCGGTCATGATCGCCACCCACGCATCCGGGTTGTTGTAGAACTCCATCCACGCGGCGTTCAAGCACTGCCGCATGTCGCCGTTGATGGCGTTCATCGCCTCGGGCCGGTTGTAGGTGATCGTGGCGATGTGCCCGTCGAGCTCGTACGTGGCAGCGGCGCCGGAGTCCGAGATGTCGGGCACCGGGCCCTTGTAGGAGGGATCTGTCATGAGTGCCGTTCTAGCGCACCGGCCCCGGCGGCGACCTCTGCGGCGTGCTAGCTCAGCGGTGCGCAATTAGCGTGACTGCCGCCCGCACGGCATTCGCGGCGGCAACTGTGACGAATGGGGAGCTCACGATGCGCACCGGCCAGCAGTACAAGGAATCGCTCGCAGACGGACGCCTGACGTACTTCGAGGGCAAGCAGATCGACGACCTGGAGACCCACCCGATCCTGGGCCAGACCGTGGATGCCACCG
This sequence comes from Acidimicrobiales bacterium, assembly GCA_965116715.1. GTDB lineage: Bacteria > Actinomycetota > Acidimicrobiia > Acidimicrobiales > Poriferisodalaceae > Poriferisodalis. Next base: position 1,231,304 of record OZ220724.1, on the reverse strand, counting down.
CTGCGGGGTATGACCGCTTCTACGATCCGGCGCCTGACGCCATGTCGCCGCTGATGACCGTGCCGCGCAGCGCGGACGACCTGCGCGAGATGATCCCCCTGCTGCACTCGGCCGGGATGATGGCCCACGTCACCTACACGTCCATCCAGACGCTGAAGACCGCCGCGGGTCGCATGGTGGACTCCAAGCCCGACTACATCGAGCGGATGGATGCCTTCATCGGCGAGGCGCAGCGTGACGACGTGCGGATCACCCAGTGCATCACCGACGCGAAGGGCGACCGCAGCAGGCCGCCTGCCCGCCAGGACGACTTGGATTCGTACGTGCGCGTCGTGGATCGCCAGCGGGATGGCGTGGTGATCCGCGGAGCGAAACTGCACATCACCGGCGCCTCGTTCGGCCACGAGCTGCTCACCATCCCCACCAAGGCCATGAAGCCGGAGAGGAGGATTGGTCGATCGGCTGCTCGGTGCCGGTGAACGCCCCAGGCGTCAAGATCATCAACACCACCTATGCACCCCGCCATGAGGATCCCCGGGCGTTCCCGGTGTCGGGCGAGCACCACTATCCCGAGGGCTTCGTGATCTTCGACGACGTGTTCGTGCCCCACGAACGCGTCTTCCTGGACGGCGAGACCCACTACGCGGCCGTCTTCGCTCATGCGCTCGGCCTGTGGGAGCGCCTCGGCGGCCTGTCGGCATTCGTGGAGGAAGCCGACCAGCTCGTCGGGTTGGCCCAGCTGGTGGCCGAGGCCAACGGCACGGCAGGGATCGGTCACGTCAAGGAGAAGATCTCCGAGATGATCATCCACGCCACGCTCATCCGGGCGACGCTCGAGGCCGCCATCGGGCATTGCTCGATCGGGCCTGAGGGGGCGGCGTTCCCCAACGAGCTGTACACCAACGCCGGCAAGTTCCACGCGGCGGCCAACTACAGCGCCATGGTGCGGCACCTGCACGACATCGCCGGCGGCGCCGTGCTCACCTCGCCGGTGCCGGCCGATTTCGAGAATCCCGATGTCGGCGCGCTGGCGCGCAAGTACATGTCCACCCGCAACGACGTCGACGGCGAGTACCGGGCACGATTGATGCACACCATCCGTGACCTCACCGCCGACTCCTACGGCGGCTGGAAGTTCGTGACGAACCTGCAGGCCGGGGGCGGTCTGTATGCCCAGCGCATCGTCACGCGCAAGCACTACGACCTCGACGCTGCCAAGCAAAAGGCCTTGGCCGTTGCGGGTCTCGCCGAAGCTGAGCACTAGTCCCCAAAAGCTCCGCTGACAGGGTCCGGCGCAACGGCTCGCCTAGCTTGACGATGTGATCGAATCCTCATCGGGGCCGCCGGCGATCGCCTCGACAACATCGCTGACACAGCGATTCGGATCGACGGTGGCGCTGGACGCGCTCGACATCCGGATGCGGCCCGGCGTGACGGGACTCGTCGGGGCGAATGGCGCCGGCAAGACCACGCTGCTCAGTGCGCTGCTCGGCCTGCGTCCGCCGACCTCGGGTTCGGCCACAGTGCTGGGACTCGATCCCCGCAGTCAGGGCGCCGCATTGCGGGCCAAGGTGGGATTCGCTCCCGAGCGCGATGTGCTTCCTGACGAGATGCGAGCCGTCGATTTCGTGCGTCATCTGGCACAGGTCCGCGGCCTGCCTCGCAGCGACGCCCGCACCCGAGCATCGGACAGCCTGTGGCTCGTCGGGCTCGGCGAGGAGCGCACACGCACCCTCGGCACCATGTCCACCGGTCAGCGCCAGCGCGTCAAGCTGGCGCAGGCCGTCGCGTCCGACCCGCAGCTGGTGCTGCTGGACGAGCCCACCTCGGGACTCGATCCGACGCAGCGCAGCGAGATGCTCACGCTCATCGGCGAGATCAGCAGCGAGCACTCGGTCAGCGTGGTCTTGTCGTCGCACCTGCTCGAGGAGGTCGAGCGGGTGTGCGACCACATCGTCGCCCTTGACGCCGGGCGCCTGGTTGCCGACGGCCCCATCGACGAGCTGGTCGGCGACGGCGACGGCATCACCTTGGAGCTGGTCGACATCGCCGAGCCTGCCGGCTCGGTGGATGAGGTCGTGCGCTTGCTCACACAGGCCGGCGTCGAGGTGGAGCGCACCGGCACCACGCTGCGACTCGGCAGCCAGGACCGCGATGAGCTCAGCGACCGGGCGCGCGACGCCGTCGCCCAAGCAGGTGCGCGCATCCGGCGGCTCGAAGCCCGCCAGCGCACGCTTGCCGATCTGTTCGAGGCGTCTGCGATATGAACGACGCCACTGGGAGCGGCCCGCCCGCAGGGCAAGCGAAAGAGGCTGACGACGGCGCGGCACAGATTCTCGACCAGCGGTACCGGCCCTACAGCGGCGCCCGCCACGGGCTCGCCGGCGCCGTGCGGGCCGTGGTGGGGTCGTCGTGGAGATTCACGCTCGGCTTCGGCCGCCCGGCGCGCCACAAGTTCCTGCCGTGGCTGGCCGTGGTGATCGCCTTGGTTCCCGCCATCGTGTTCGTGGGCATCGCCACGGTGCTCGACATCGACCTGATCTCTGAGAACATCCTGCCCGAGTACCACGAGTACTACGGCCTGATCCAGACAGCGTTGTTCTTCTTCTGCGGGATCGTCATCCCGGAGATTCTGGTGGCCGACCGACGCAACGGGATGCTGTCGTTGTATCTGGCCACGCCGCTTCGGCTGTGGAGTTATCTCGCTTCGAAGGCAGCTGCAGTGGCGGCGACGCTGGCGGTCATCACCGTGGGACCCCTGCTGTTCTTGCTGGTCGCCTACACCATCGAAGGATCCGGTCCGGACGGGCCGGGGGATTGGCTGATCGTGCTCGTGCGCATACTGGGCGCCGGCATCGCCATCGCCGCCACGATCACCGCCGCCAGCCTGGCCATCTCGAGCTTGACTGATCGGCGGGCATTCGCCGTCATCGGCGTCATCCTGCTGCTTCTGGGCTCCAATCTCGTGACCAGCGTTTTGGTCGAGGTCGCCGAGATGGATGCTCGCATCTATGCGTTCAACCTGGGCGAGATCGGTGCTGCGCTGAAGGATCGGATCTACGGCGTCGGACCTCCCCCGCCCCTTGGCGACAACGAGGGCTCGCCTGGCCAGCGCGTCAGCGAGCTGTCGACGCTGTTTGTCATTGCGGTGAACGCTGCCTGGGTGACCGCGGGGGCGACAGTGCTGTGGTGGCGCTATCGCCGTATCGAGGGGGTGCGATGAGTTCCCGGCCTCGCCCCGCTCCTGCGCCGGCCCCCGAGCCCGACGTCGACGGTGAGGAGCGCGCGCCCCAGCCCGATTCGGGGACCGCTGAGGCTCCCACGCCGCCGGCGGGCATGGTCGAGGTGCACGGCGTGTCGAAGTTCTTCGGCGATGTGGTGGCCGTGTCGGACGTGACGTTCGCAGTGCGCGCCGGCGTCACGGCGCTGCTGGGGCCCAACGGCGCCGGCAAGTCGACGCTGTTTCGCATGATGTGCGGGCTCACCCCGCCGTCGCGGGGAACGGTGCGCGTGCTGGGAGCTGATGCCCGCAGCGACCGCGAGGTGCGGGGCCGGATCGGATTGTCGCCCCAGCAGGACGCCCTGTTCGACCGGCTTGATGCGCTCGAGTTCGTGACGATCGCAGCCGCCACGCAGGGTGTGGCCGATCCGGAAGCGGCGGGCAGAGACGCTCTGGGCATCGTCGAATTGGACCCCGACGATCATCGGCCGGTGTCGGGGTATTCCAAGGGCATGCGGCAGCGCACCAAGCTGGCTGCCGCCCTCGTCCACGATCCCGAGGTGCTGATCTTGGACGAGCCGCTGAACGGTCTTGATCCCGTTCAGCGACGCCGCATGATCGAGTTGCTCGAGGATCTGGGCGCGCAGGGTCGCTGCGTGCTCGTGTCGTCCCATGTGCTCGAGGAGGTGGCTCGGCTCGGATCGCGAATCCTGGTGATTGCCCAAGGTCGCCTCGTCGCCAGCGGCGACTACCGCGATCTCCGCGAGCTGATGGACGACCGCCCGCACCGCATCAGCATCGAAGCCGACAAGCCCCGCGATCTCGCCGCAGCGCTGGTCGCTTCGGGCACCGCGGTGGGCGTGCGCATCGACGGCGATGCGGTGGTGGCCGACACGCTGGAGGTCGATCGGCTGGGTCGCGAGATCGCGCCGCTGGCGAAGGACCTGGGCGCCCGACTGCGGCAGGTCATCCCGCTGGACGAAGACCTCGAATCGGTCTTTCGTTACTTGGTGGAACGTCGATGAGCGACTCGGCGACTGCGGCGGCCTCGATGCCAGCGCGCCGGCGCGTCGGCGCCGTGCGCGCGACTGCGCTGTGCTATCGGGTGCTGATCCGCCAGATCGTCTCGGCGGGCCGCATCGCGGCGCTCGGCGCCCTGGGGGCGATCATGATCGTCGTCGGCTGGGTCGTCGGCACCTCGTCCAATCGTGGGGGCAGCAGCGGTGCGGGGATGATCTACGACGGCGCCAACTATGCCGACGGCTTCGGCCTGATCGTGATCGTGCCGATCGTCTCGCTGGTCTTCGCTGCAGCCTCGCTGGGCGATGCCCGCGATGACGGCACGCTCGTGTACTTGTGGCTGCGCCCCATCGGCCGCGTCCCGCTGGTGGTGGCTGCAGCGGCTGCGACGATCACGGTCGCGCTGCCGTTGTGCGTCATCCCGACCGCGCTGGGCGGCTGGTTCGCGGCTGACTTCGTTGCCGGCTCGGGCAGCGTTGCCCTCGGGGCGCTGGCCGCGGCGGCGCTGGGCACCGTCGCGTACTCGTGCCTGTTCGTGCTGCTGGGCTTGCTGTTCCGCAAGGCCGTCCTGTGGGGGATCGCCTACATCCTGTTGTGGGAGGGACTGGCGGTCGGCTTGGGCGACTTCGCCGAGCGGCTGTCGCTGCGCGGCTACGCCCGCTCGCTGCTCTCGCAGATTTCCGATGTCGATCTCGGCTTCAGCACCTACAGACTCGTGATTGCGGTCGTGGTGCTGGCCGGCGTCTCAGCCGTCAGTCTCGCCCTCGCCGCCGTGCGACTCAGCCGCCTCAACGTCGACTGACTGCTCTCACCGCGGGTGCGCGCCCGACACAATGGGCGAGTGCGGCTGGTCATTCAGATCCCCTGTCTCAACGAGGCAGAGACGCTCGGCGCAACCCTCAGCGAGCTGCCGCGCCAGGTGGACGGCTTCAGCGACGTGCTGTGGCTGGTCATCGACGACGGCTCCACTGACGACACAGCGAAGGTGGCCCGGAATCATGGCGCCGACGCAGTTGTCAGCCTGACGCAGAACAAGGGGCTCGCCGTGGCCTTCGCCAGCGGCATCGATGCGGCGCTGCGCATGGGCGCCGACGTCATCGTGAACACCGACGGCGACAACCAGTACGACGCGGGCGACATCAGCAAGCTGACCGGGCCGATCGTGGCCGGTCGCGCCGACCTGGTCATCGGCTCGCGGGACATCCGCAATCATCCGGAGTTCTCGCCGCTGAAGAAGCGCCTGCAACGGCTCGGCTCGTGGACGGTGCGACAGGCATCGGCGACCGATGTGGCCGATGTCACCTCTGGGTTCCGCGCCTACAGCCGGGAGGCTGCACTCGCCGCGAACGTCGTCTCGCGGTTCACCTACACGCTCGAGACGGTGATCCAGGCCGGCAAGTCAGACCTTGCGGTCACCGATGTGCCGGTGCGGGTGAATCCCACCACCCGGCCGTCGCGCCTGTTCAAGTCCAAGCGCCAGTACGTGCGCAGGGCGGCAGGCACGATCGCCCGCGTCTACGCAATGCACGAACCGCTGCGGGTCTTCGCCGTGCCGGCGGCACTGTTCGCAGCGGTCGGCCTGTTCCTGTTCGCCCGCTTCGGATGGTTCCTGGTGACGTCGGACGGTTCGGGTCACGTGCAGTCGCTCATCATCGGTGCCGTCGCGCTGCTCGTGGCCATGCAGCTGGTGATGCTGGGTGTTCTGGCAGATCTGCTGCGCGCCAATCGAGTGATTGCAGAGCGGACGCTGCGCCGAGTCCGCGCCATAGAGCTCGACGTCGGGACCCTCAAGCAGAGTCCGCCGCCTCCACCTGCAGAACCACCCAGTTCTGGAACTACGAGATAACGACCACCACGTCGCCGGCGCCCACCGTGTCGCCCGGCTCGACCTTGACCTCGGTGACCGTCCCCGATCGGTCGGCGTTGATGCTGTTCTCCATCTTCATGGCCTCGAGCACCACCACGCCGTCGCCGGCCGTGATCTCCTGGCCGATCTCGACCAGGATCTTGACGATGGTGCCCTGCATCGGCACGGTCACCTGACCGGTGCCGGCACCCGCTGAAGCGGCGCCGCCCGCGCGCCGGGGACGCGCAGCCGTGTTGACGGCATTGGCTGGCGGCGCCGATTCGGGCACCCATGCGCTCACCGAGAAGCGCTTGCCGTCGACTTCCACCACGACATCGCGCCGCACGCGCGGCGCGTCGTCGCCGTCGAGCGCGCCTGGGGGCTCGGTGTCGGTCTTGCCGGTCACCCCGTTCAGGTCGAGGCGCTCTTCCACCCACTTCGTACTGTGGGTTCCGGCCTGGAAATCCTCCGAAGCCATGATGTGCGTGTGCGCTGCCGCGGTCGTCGCGACACCGCCGACACTCAGTTCGCTGAGGGCCCGCCGCATGCGGGCGATGGCGGTCGGGCGATCGGAGCCCCACACGACGAGCTTGCCGATGAGGTTGTCGTAGTACTGGCTGACCGTGTCGCCTGCCTCGTACCCGCCGTCCCAGCGAATGCCGAAGCCGTCCGGCACACGCAGCAATGTCAGCGTGCCCGGCGACGGCAGGAAGCGGCCGCCTGCGGGATCCTCGGCGTTGATGCGTGCCTCGATTGCATGGCCGACCGAGGTCACCTCTGATTGCGTGAACGACAGCGGCTCCCCGGCAGCCACCCGGATCTGCTCACGCACCAGGTCGATGCCGGTCACCATCTCGGTGACCGGGTGCTCCACTTGCAGCCGCGTGTTCATCTCGAGGTAGAAGAACTCGCCGTCTTGGTAGAGGAACTCCACCGTGCCGGCATTTGTGTAGTTGCAGCCACGGGCCACTGCCACAGCCGCATCGCCCATCGCCTTGCGGACGGCATCGTCGAGCAGGGGCGCGGGGCTCTCCTCCACCAGCTTCTGGTGCCGGCGCTGCGCGGAGCAGTCACGCTCGCCCAGCCACACGGCGTTGCCGTGGTGGTCGGCGATGATCTGCATCTCGATGTGGCGGGGCCAGGTGAGGTAGCGCTCCATGTAGCACTCGCCCCGGCCGAAGAACGCCTCGGCCTCCCGCTGGGCAGAGGCCAAGGCAGCTTCGATCTCGTCAGGGCTGCCGACGACCTTCATGCCGCGGCCGCCGCCCCCGTATGCCGCCTTGATGGCGATGGGGTAGCCGTGCTCCTCACCGAATGCTGCGATCTCGCCGGTGTCGGTGATCACTTCGGTGGTGCCCGGCACGCCGGCGACGCCGGAGCGTTCGGCGGCCAGGCGAGCCGAGATCTTGTCGCCCATCACCTCGATGGCCTCGGGCGGCGGCCCCACGAACGTCACGCCCCGCTCGGTGATGGCCCGGGCGAAGTCAGCATTCTCGGAATAGAAGCCGTAGCCGGGATGGACCGCATCGGCACCGCTTCGCTCGATGACGCCGAGTATTGCCTCGGTGTTGAGGTAGCTCTCCGCCGCGGTCTGGCCGCCGAGGGCGAAGGCCTCGTCCGCGAGCCGCACGTGCATGGCATCGCGGTCCAGATCGCTGTACACGGCGACGGAGGGAATGCCCAGCTCGCGGCATGCCCGGATGACACGCACTGCGATCTCGCCCCGGTTGGCGATGAGGAGCTTGCTGAACACGGATCAGGTCCCCGAACGGCAGGACATAGACGGGCGACGCTATTGCTCCCCGCTGCGGTTCGCTACCGGTACTGTCGCTGCGTGCCTGCCGAGCACGAACCGGAAATCATCACGTCGCCGCACTTCACGTCAGTCGCAGGCACCCGCTTCACCGATGTCGAGTGGCACGACGAGATCGGCTCGACCAATACCGAGCTGCTGGATCGAGCCCGCCGGGGGGCAGCCGAAGGGATGGTGCTCATCGCAGATCTGCAGACTGCCGGCCGCGGCCGGCGCGGTCGCCGCTGGACAGCACCGCCGGGAACCTCGCTCATGATGTCCGTGCTGCTGCGACCGCCGCCCGACCGGCTGCCGCCGGCCCGGGCGGCCTTGGTGACGCTGGCAGTCGGACTGGCGGCCGTCGACGCGTGCGAGCAGGTGAGCGGCATCCGGCCGCGGCTGAAGTGGCCCAACGATCTCGTGATTGTCGGCGGTGCTCACCACGACGAGGCCGCTGGTCGCCACGCGGCGGTGTACGACCGGAAGCTGGCGGGCATCCTGGCCGAGTCCATCAGCACGCAGGGCCTGCTGTCGGCGCTTGTCGTGGGAATGGGCCTCAACACCGGCTGGCCCGAGGTGCCCGCAGAGCTGAACGGCGTGGCGACGAGCCTGAACCTGGAATCGGGTGCTCCTGTGGACCGGACCTTGCTGGCTCGCCTAGTGCTCGAGGGCACCGAAGCGCGCTACGAGCTCCTGTGCCAGACTGGCGATGACGCGGGAACAGCCGCTGTGCTGGATGAGGCCCGCCGGAATTCCGCCACGCTCGGCCGTCGAGTGCGTGTCTCGCTCGATGCGCCCGCCACGGACAGCCTCGAAGGCGTGGCGAGCGATTTCGATGCCGAAGGCCGGCTGTTGGTCTGCGACGACGCCGGCATCACCCATACGGTGTCGGTCGGGGATGTCGTCCACGTGCGCCCCGCCCCCGACAGAACCCGGAGAGAGTGAGGATGCTGTGCCGCTGACTGTTTCGCTTGACGCCTTTGAGGTGGTCACCGATCCTGCCGCCGCGCCGCCCACGGCGGCCGCCGACCGGCCGGTGCGAGGAGATGCGCTGGACACGCTGGGCGCCACGCCGAACTACTTGGCAGCCAGCGGCTTTGACGGCTCTGCGGGCAGCACGGCGCTCATGGCCGGTATCGCCGGCACGGCTGACGACACGATGCCCATCGCCGTCGGACTCGGCTCTGAAGATCTCACTGCTGCCGATGTTCGCAAGGCGGCGGCAAACCTCTGGCGGGCTGCGTCGAAGGTCGACTCGCTGACATCAGCTTTGGCGGCGGCTGCTGCCGACGATCTCGGTGCCGATGTCGCCCTCAGCGCTGTGGTCGAAGGCATGCTGCTCGCGTCCTACGGGTTCAACGAGCACAAGGGCGACCCGCCCGAGGCCGACGCGCTCGGCCGTGTTGTGCTGGCCGCACCCGACGGCACCGACACCGAGACTGCTGTGGCTCGCGCCGCTGCGGTGGCCGGCGGCATCGCCTTGGCCCGCGATCTCGTCAACCAGCCGGCCGGAGCGCTCACGGCGAGCGGGCTCGCTGACGCCGCAATCGAGGCAATGGAGGCGGCCTCCGACCGCAGCGATGCCTCAGCCGGCACGGCGTCGGTCGAGGTATGGGACCGCGAACGGCTGGCGGCGGAGCGATGCGGCGGGATGCTGGGCGTCAACGCAGGCTCGACTGAGCCTCCGGCCCTCATCCGGATGCGCTGGCAGCCGACCGCCACGCCGCGCGCCACGGTCCATCTGGTCGGCAAAGGCATCACCTTCGACACCGGCGGACTCAACCTCAAGACGTTCGAAGGCATGGAGTGGATGAAGATCGACATGGGCGGCGCTGCTGCGGTCATCGGGGCCATGAGTGCCATCGTCCGGCTGGCGCCCGATATCGCCGTCACCGGCATCTGCTGCTGCACCGACAACCAGCCCGGGCCCACGGCCACCAAGCCCGGAGACGTGCTGCACATCCGCAACGGCAAGACGGTCGAAGTGCTGAACACCGACGCTGAGGGCCGGCTCGTTCTGGCTGACGGCCTGTCGCTCGCCGTCGAGGAAGAGCCTGATCTGGTCGTTGACCTCGCCACGCTGACGGGCGCCTGCATGGTGGCACTGGGCGACAAGTACGCCGGGCTCATGGGCAACGACGCGGCTGCGATCGACCGTGCCCAGATCGCTGCACGTGCCGCCGGTGAGCTGTTGTGGCACCTGCCGCTGCCGCCGGAGTACCGCGAGCAGCTGGACTCGCCGATCGCGGACCTGCGCAACATCGGCAAGAACCGCTACGGGGGAACGCTCCATGCAGGCTTGTTCCTGTCGGAATTCGTCGGCGACACGCCGTGGGTGCACCTCGACATCGCCGGTCCTGTGCGCACTGACGCCGATGCAGGCGAGCTGTCGAAGGGTGCGTCCGGCTTCGGCGTGCGCACCCTGGTGGAGTTGATCTGCGGTTGGTGACACGCAGCCGGGCGGCTAGCTGCGTCGGCGCGTTGGGGGACGGGTGCATTGCTGCGCCCATGCCCATGCGGTTGCCTCGTTGGCGGCATTGGGCGCGAGTCCGAGCGTGACGAGGCGCTCGGCCGATTCGTGCAGGCCGTGGCCGAGCATCAGCATGCATGAGGCCAGCAGACGGGTCTCGCCGACCGAGAAATCGGCGTGCGCGTCGGTGCGGGACCAGTGCCCCACTTCGTCGCGCAGTTGTGGGGGCATGCGGTCGTGCAGCCGGCGTGGCACCGACGGCAGGTGGGTGCGCACCATCAGCACTGCGTCGTCGGTGAAGTACGCCAGGCCGAACATGGTGCAGCGGTCGATGGTTCTCATGAAGGTGCTCGTGCGGCCGCCGCGGTGCTGGAGCCCGAGCCTGCGGGCGGTGGAGTCGAGATCCAGCCGCAGCTCTTCGCCGGGCGCCAGCTCGTCGAACTCACGTGCGAGCAGCCGCAGGAACCACACGGCGCTCGGGCCCAGCACGGCAACCCAGAAGCGTTCCACGTAGGCCGAGCGCGGATCGTGGCCGCGGCGAGTCAGCTTGGGGTCATTCCACGGCCGCGCCCGCAGGACCTGCAGCGGACCCGTCGCGGCTCGGGGCTCGTCATGGGTCACCGACGTGCCGCCGACCAGTCGCAGCGCGGCCTCTGCGGTGCGGTCAGCACCCGTGGGTCTGGGGGGCGGGGCAATCGTCGGCATCTGTTCGGCTGGCACCTGGGCCTCCTCCGCGGTGTCGGGTGGTGTCCGGCCGCAATCGAGATGCAACTGCGGCGCGGTTCTTGTATATCAGAAAATATTGATACATCATGAGATATGTTGTAGGATACATAACGCACGTCAGATCCGGTGCCGCGCCATCAGTCAGACTGTGAAACATGAACTCGGGGACCGACTCCGGATCCGGCATCGATGACGATGTGCGGACGGTGGCCGGGTGGATCGACGAGGCGAATGCCATCACCGTGCTGACCGGCGCCGGCATCTCCACTGACTCGGGAATCCCGGATTTCCGCGGGCCCAACGGCGTGTGGACCAAGAACCCCGCCGCCGAGAAACAGGCGACTCTGCAGAACTACCTGGCCGATCCTGAGGTGCGCGTGCTGGCCTGGCGGGCGCGTATGGACCACCGCGCCTGGGGTGCCGAGCCCAATGAGGGGCACCGAGCCCTGGTACAGCTCGAGCGCCGGCGCAAGCTGGTGTCGCTGCTGACGCAGAACGTGGACGGGCTGCACCACGACGCCGGATCGGACCCCGACAAGGTCGTGGAGGTGCACGGCACCATCCGCGAAGTTGCCTGCCTGGAGTGCGACTACCGCGCCGAGATGGGGGTCGTGCTCGATCGCGTACGGCTCGGCGAGGACGACCCGCCGTGTCCGCAATGCGGCGGGATCCTGAAGAGCGCAACGATCAGCTTCGGCCAGCAGCTCGTTGCACGAGACCTGCTGCGTGCGCAGGTCGCGGCCGAGAACTGCGATCTGATGCTGGCGGTGGGCACCACGCTGGCCGTGTACCCCATCGCTGCGGTGGTGCCGACGGCCAAATCCGCAGGCGCGCGCATCGTGATCGTCAATGCCGAGCCCACCGAGATGGACCACCTCGCCGACATGGTCCTGCGCCGGTCCATCTCAGAAGTCCTCCCGCAGATCTGCGGCGGCACCCCCCGCTTTGCCTGACGCGTGACTGAATCCCGACTGGATAGGTAGGATTTAGGGTCCGAGTCTGGCCGTACGGCTGGGCGCGGCCTGACGCGACGAAATCCGGAGGCCCCGATGCCCTCGTTCCGCGAGCTGCTGACAGCAACTAAGCGCGAGATCGCCGAGATCGACACCTCCACGGCGGCAGAGTGGATCGCTGATCGTTCCCCGGTGGTGCTCGATGTGCGCGAGCCCGACGAGTACGAACAGGGTGCGCTGGCGGACGCGATCCACATCCCACGCGGGCACCTCGAGGCCCAGATCGAGAACCGGCTGCCCGACCACGACGCTGAGATCATCGTGTACTGCGCCGGCGGCGTCCGCTCGGCCTTCGCTGCGAAGACGCTCGCCGAGCTGGGATATCCCAACGCCGTTTCCATGGACGGCGGCTTCGGTCAGTGGAAGGACGAAGGCCGGCCGTGGTCCACGCCGGCCTCACTCGGTGCCGAGCAGCGCAACAGGTACCAGCGGCACCTGCTGCTGCCGGAGGTGGGCGAGGCCGGCCAGCTCAAGCTGCTGGACGCCAAGGTGCTCATGCTCGGCGCTGGCGGCCTCGGCTCGCCCGCTGCGCTCTATCTGGCAGCCGCCGGTGTCGGCACACTCGGCGTGATCGACATGGATGTGGTCGACGAGTCCAACCTGCAGCGCCAGATTCTCCACAACGTGGATCGGGTCGGCGACCGCAAGGTGGACTCGGCCAAGAAGACCCTGACGGCGCTGAACCCCGACGTCAACGTGGTCACCTACGACACGCGGCTGGGTGCGGACAATGTGATGGAGATCTTGTCGGGCTGGGATGTGATCGTGGACGGCGCGGACAACTTCCCGAGCCGGTACCTGCTCAACGATGCTTCGGTGAAGCTGGGCATCCCCGTAGTGCACGGCTCAATCTTCCGCTTCGAGGGCCAGGTCACCGTGTTCGACCCGCAGAACGGCCCGACGTATCGCGACTACCTGCCCGAGCCCCCGCCCGCGGAGCTTGCCCCGTCGTGTGCCGAGGCCGGCGTGCTGGGGGTACTGCCAGGAATCGTGGGCTCGATCCAGGCCCTCGAGACCATCAAGCTGATCCTCGGCATCGGCGATTCGCTGTCGGGCCGCATCGTGGCATTCGACTCGCTGGAGATGGCCTTCCGCGAGTTCCGGCTACGTTCCGATCCCGCCAATGAGGTCACCTACGCAAATCGCGAGCGCATCACCGTCGGCGAGCTCGACGGTCTCTGCAGCCCCACGCTGAGCTGAGCCAGCCCCAGCGGGGCCGCGCGACGACAGTGCGGCCGGGGGGCACCGGTACGCTGCGGGTCCATGGCCCAGAAGCGCTTCGTCGTGATCGGCGGCGGCCCGGCGGGCCACTCGGCCGCCACCTACGCGGCGCGCTACGGCGCGGACGTGACCTTGATCGAGCGCGACATCGTGGGCGGTTCCGCCCACTTGCGGGACTGCGTTCCGTCCAAGACCATGATTGCCACCGGCTCGGCGCTCAGCTTCGCCGGTCATCTCGACGAGCTGGGCCTGGCCAATGTGTCCACCTCGGTCGATACCCCGCATCTTCGCCAGCGCATCGGCGACATCGAAGACCGCCTCGCTGAGGTTGCCCGGCAGATGCTGGTCAGCCAGGGGGTGCGAATCCTGTCGGGCTCGGGCCGCCTGCTCGGGCCCAACGAAGTCTGCGCCGACACCGCCGACGGGGCGGTGGAGCTGTCGGCCGATGTCGTCGTGCTGTCCACCGGCAGCCGCCCCCGCATCCCCGAGTGGGCGCCCATCGACGGCGAGCGAGTCCTGACCACCCGTGACGCGTACCCGCCCGCGGAGCTGCCCGAACACCTTGTCGTGGTGGGTTCAGGGGTGACCGGCGTGGAGTTCGTGCACATGTTCACCTCGCTGGGCTCCCGGGTCACTCTGATCGTGAGCCGGCAGCAGGTCCTGCCGCACAAGGACCCCGAAGCCGCCGCCGTGCTGGAGCAGACGTTCAGCGATCTGGGCGTGGCCATGCTCAAGGGCGCGCGTGCTACGAGCATTGTGCGCGACGGCGACACCGTCGATGTGATCTGCAGCGACGGGCGCACGGTGCGGGCCACGCACGCCCTGCTCGCCATCGGTTCCATCCCCAACAGCGACGGCTTGGGGCTCGAGAACACCGAGGTACGAGTGGACGGCGAGGGATACGTGGAGGTGGACCACAACCTGTGTTCGTCGGCGCCGAGCATCTACGCCGCCGGCGACCTGTCAGGAAAGCTGCCGCTCTCGTCCGTGGCGGCCATGCAGGGGCGCAAGATCGTCGAGCACGCGATGGGCCTGCACGAGACTCGCCCGCACCGCCATCTCGACTACGACAAGGCGGCATCGGCCATCTTCACCGAACCCGAAATTGCCGATGTCGGGCTTGCCGAGGCGGAGGCGTTCGCCACGGGTCGCAAGATCCGTGTCACGAAGGTGCCGTTCGGCGCGAACGCCAAGGCACTGATCGAGGAGAACCCGCGCGGCTTCGTCAAGATCGTGTCCGATCCGCTGACCGGTCAAGTGTTGGGCGGTTCCATCGTGGGTCGTCACGCGGCCGAGCTGATCTCGGTGGTGGCTCTGGCCGTCAGCGCGAACCTGCGTGTCCAGGACATCGCCGAGAGCTTGTTCGTGTATCCGTCCCTGAGCGAGGCGCTCTCTGAGGCAGCTGAGTGAGTCACCGCAGTTGGCGGTCTCGCCTCATTCTGATCTCGCTGGCAGCGCTGACCCTCATGGGTGCGGCAGCAACCGGCGTGTCTGCCTACGTGCTGCTGCAGCTCGGCCGGATTGAGCGCCACGAGTTGGCCGACGTGCTGACGTCCGCTCCTCAGCAGCCGGTGACTGCCGCCGATGTGCTGATGGATCTGCCGGCCACCATGGCGGCGAATCCCGACAGCTCGACAGGGGGAGGCGGCGCGAGCAGCGACGAGACCGGCACTGCGGGCGGCAGCGCCGGATCCGGCGACGAGCCGGGCGACGGGCCAGACTCGCCGGCCGCCGACGTGCAAGCGGGCGAGCCGGTGCTGCCGGGCGGTTCGGCCGGCGAGAACTACCTGATCGTCGGCACCGACAGCCCCGTGGGGCTCGCAGCCGACGATCCGCTGCGCGACGGCCACTCGGACTTCAACCGGCTCGCAGACGTGATCATGGTGATCCGCCTGCGGGACGACGGCACCGCGGCGATGATGTCCATCCCGCGGGACCTGGCGGCGGAGATCGCCGGCACCAGCGATATCGCCGGCACCGGCATCGTCGCCAAGATCAACAGCGCCTACAACCGCGACCGCACGACGGCGGGCCGCGCCGCCCGCCTGATCGACACCGTCGAGGAGAATCTCGACATCACCCTGCAGCACTTCGTCGAGGTGGACTTCCAGGCGTTCTTGCGGCTGGTGGACGCTGTCGGCGGCGTCGAGATGACCTTCGACCGGCCGCTGCGTGACCAGCCCAAGGAAGGTGCAACCGACCCGACCGACAGCCGCAGCGGGTTCGTCACGGCTGCCGGCACCTACCGCCTCGACGGCAGGCAGGCGCTTGCATACGTCCGTAGTCGCCATCTCGAAGAGCAGCTGCAGGATGGGACTTGGCGGCCGCATGGAGCGTGGAATGACCTTGCCCGCACCGGTCGCCAGCGCGGCTTCTTGCGCACCGCCGCGGCGCAGCTCGCGCCAGCGCTGCTCGCGAACCCGATTCGTCTCCTGTCTGTCCTGGACATTGCGGCCGACCACCTGGCCACCTCGGACACGCTGAGCATCGTGAACGACGGCTTGAGCCTTGCGGACCGGTTCGTCGGGACGGATTTCCGAGCAGACATTGAGGACTATGAGCTGCGGGTGGTGGACGTGCACGAGCCCGTGAGATGGTCGCTCGGGCTCGATCCGCAGCGCGTTGAGCACAATCAACGCGTCCTGGATGTGTTCCGGGGCATCGGATGGGACGACATCGTCGAGTCGCGCGTGCGGGTGCAGGTCACTGGCACCGCGCGACACCGGGTTGCGGCGGCGCTCGCTGAGCTCGGGTTCGACGCCGAAGCGGTGGGGGCTGTGCCCGAGGGCATCGGCGATCCACCGGAGGGCGTCGTCGTCTACCTGGCTCCGCAAGGACGGCTTGCGGCTGGCCTGCTGGCCAGTCACTTGGTGCCTGTGCCAGACTTCGCCGGCCATGCTGAGCTCGACGCAACCACGGTGATCTTGCACGTCGGCGACGAGCCACCTCGCGTCGATCCGGGCTATCGGAGGGTCGACGTGCCGCCTGCCGGTTGGCTTGTGCCATGAGCGACTCGTCGGCCCATCACCGCATCCTTGTCATCGGTGCCGGCTACGTCGGCCTCACCACGGCTGCCTGCTTCGCCCATCTCGGCCATGACGTCATCTGCGCCGACATCGACCGGGCCAAGGTGGCGTCCTTGTCGGCCGGCGTGGTGCCGATTCGCGAAGCCGATCTCGATCGGCTCGTCGCCGAGGGCATCGCCCAGCGCCGCCTACGGTTCGTGATCTCGGCCGAAGCTGTTGCGGCCACCTGCGATTTCGTCTTTGTCTGTGTGCCGACGCCGCTGCGTGCGGACGGCGAAACCGAGCTGAGCTACCTGATGGCAGCACTCGATTCGGTGGCATCACGGCTGCAGCCGGGCTCAGTCGTCGTGACGAAGTCGACGGTGCCAGTGGGCACCGCGCCCAAGATTGCGGCGGCGCTCGGACGCACCGATGTGGCGCTGGCGTCGAATCCCGAGTTCCTGCGCGAAGGCTCGGCGGTAGCCGACTTCCTGTCTCCTGACCGGATCGTCATCGGGGCCGACGACCCCTCGGTGGCACGCCGGGTCGCAGCACTGTATGCCGACGTGGAGGCACCGGTGATCATCGGCGATCCCACATCGGCCGAGACCGTCAAGTACGCAGCGAACGCCTTCCTGGCCGCCAAGGTCTCGTTCGTGAACGCGCTCGCTGCCGTGTGCGAGGCCGTCGGCGCCGACGTCGACACGGTGCTTGCCGGGGTCGGCACCGATCACCGCATCGGCTCCGCATATCTGCAGCCCGGTCCCGGCTGGGGCGGTTCCTGCCTGCCGAAGGACACACGTGCCCTGGTGTCGGTCGCCAACGACGCCGGCTATGTGTTCGACCTGCTCGAGGGTGTCATCGCAGTCAATGAGCAGCAGCTCGATCGGGTGGTGGCCAAGGTTGCTCGCACGGTCGCCGACGGAGCGAGCGAGCGAGCCGAGCCCGATTCCGGTGACGGCGCCGTGGGTCTCCCCGACCTTGACGGCATCACCGTGGCCGTGATGGGGCTGACCTTCAAGGCTGGCACCGATGACTTGCGCGGTTCTCCTGCGCTGAGGGTGGTCGATCGGCTCGGTGCGACGGGGGCGCGCCTCGTGGCGTACGACCCGGCCCTGGGCGGCCTCGATGATCGTCCGGACATGGCCTCGCAACTGCCGGCGGCGCTGGGCATCCGAGGCTCCGTGTACGAAGCCCTGGACGGCGCCGACGTCGCGGTCGTGCTGACCGAGTGGCCCGAATTCGCGGCCCTCGACTGGCAGCGAGCAGCCTCGCTGATGGCCGCGGCCCGCATCGTGGACGCACGCAACCTGCTCGATCCCATCGAGCTGCGCGCCGCAGGCTTCGCCTACGAGGGTCTCGGCCGGCGCTGAGCGCTGGCGCATCGAACTCGGCCGCAGATAGAGCCCCGCGCGCCGGTAGCTTGTCGCCCCGTATGGCGAGATCAGCCGCTGCCAAGAAGGTTGCCAAAGCTGCGAGCGCTGGCGGAAGCGGCAGGAGCTTTCGCCCCCGGCGCGACTTCCTGTTCCCGGCGGCAATGCTGCTCGTCGTCCTCTTGGGCGTCGTGCTGATTTTGGTGGCTCGCAACGAGCGGTCCGCGAATGCCCCGGCAGGCCCGCCGCGCCTGGGCGATCACTGGCACTCGCTGTACGCGATCTACGACTGCGACGATTTCATCTTCGACGTGTACCCCAACGACGTCGACGATCAATCAGGCATCCACACCCATGGCGACGGGCTCATCCACATCCATCCGTTCCACACCGGCGTGACAGGCCAGTTCGCCACCGTGGGCGCGTTCATGCGCGAGATCGAGTTCGAGTTGACCGACTCCCGGATCGAGCTGCCCGACGGGACCATCCTCGACGAGTCCGGCGAAGGCTGTACGTCCCCTGATCCCGACAGCGACGATCCCGACATCGCCGAACCCGGTGCAGAGCTGCGGATCATGCGCTGGGAGACCCTGCAGGCAGAGAAGGCGCTGGCGTTCACCGAGGACCTGCGCGATGTGCGCTTCCTCGACGACGGCCAGATCTTCGTGTTCGCATTCGTCCACCCGAGCGTGGACAACGCCGACGTTCCGCGACCCGATGACGCGTTCCTGCGTGCCTACCTCAATCTGCCGCCCGAGGATCAACCGCTGGTGGACGGCTCGACTGAAGAGGGACCGGTGCTCGATGACGGCGAGAGCGAGCCGGTCGAGGGCGACCTTCCGGCCACGTCGGAGCCGACGGAGACCTCTGATCCGTCTGAGGGCTAGTTCGGGGCACCGTCACCATGAAGGCGATCCTGCTGCTGGGCGGCTTCGGCACCCGGCTGCGCCCGCTGACCAACGACACGCCCAAGCAGATGCTGCCAGTGTGCGGGCGGCCGATGATCGAGTGGGTCTGCGAGCACCTGTGGCGCCATGGCGTCGACGAGGTGGTGCTCTCGCTGGGCTACCGAGCAGAGGCATTCACCGCGGCGTACCCGCAGGGCCGCATCGGACAGCTCGCATTTCAGGTGGCAGTCGAGCCGGAACCTCTCGGTACTGCAGGAGCAGTGCGATTTGCCGCGCAGGCCAGTGGCATCACGGGGACCTTTCTGGTGCTCAACGGCGACGTGCTGACCGACCTCGATGTGGGCGCGCTCGCGAGCATGCACGAGAACTCGGGCGCTGAAGCCACGATCGCCCTGCAGCCCGTCGCTGATCCTTCGCCGTATGGACTCGTGGTGACCGATCCATCCGGCCGGGTGCTGTCGTTCTCGGAGAAACCGGAACCGGGCTCGGCATCGGCGGCGCTGCCTCACCGCGAGCGGGCGACAATCAGCGCCGGCACCTACGTGCTGACCTCACGGGTGCTCGATCGCATCCCGCCCGACCAGCCGGTGTCGATCGAGCGGGAGGTCTTCCCCCGGATCGTCGCTGACGGGACTCTGGCAGCGCTGGTTGCCGACACGTACTGGCTCGACACGGGCACGCCGCAGCAGTACCTGGCTGCGAATCTGGACATTCTCGAAGGCCGGCGCGCTGGCGCCAAGGTGGCGGACGACCTCGCGGCGGAGTCGCCAGATATCGATCCCGGGGCGCAGATACGGACATCGGTCATCGGCCGTGGGTGCGAGCTCGGGCCCGGTGCTGTCGTGCAGCGATCGGTCGTGGGGGACGGCTGCCGTCTCGCCGACGGCGCGGTCGTGATCGACTCGGTGCTCGGATCGGGTGTCGTGATCGGCGCGGGAGCAACGCTCGGTGAGTTCTCGGTGGTCGCCACGGGTGAGCAGATCTCTCCGGGTGCTGTGCTGCGCTCGCAACGCCAGCCGGCCGCCGCCTGCGACAGCTAGCGGAACAGGTCCTCGGCGGGATCCCTGATGATCTCCGAGCGCACCGAGGCCCGTCGCAGCCAGCTCGGGTCGACACCCCGCACGACCGCGACCGGCACACCCCGCGCCTTGCCGCACACCAGGTCGGCTGCCGACGCGATCTCGTCGGCCACGCACACCTCGGTGACCATCAACTCGTGTCCGAGCGCATCGGCAGTGCCTTTCAGGTCGACGACGGCAGCAATGCCCGCACAGCCGATGGCCACGTCGGTGACACCGCGCCGCCATGGGCGCCCGAACGTGTCGGAGATGATCACGCCGACGGTGCAGCCAGACAGCGCCCGGATGCGGTCACGGATCTTGTTGGCGGAGCGGTCGCTGTCGTCGGGGAGGAGCGCTGCGTAGCCCCGTTCGACGTTGGACAGATCGATTCCCGCGTTGGCGCAGATGAACCCGTGCTTGGTCTCGCTGATGATGAGATCACCGCGGCGGCGCAGGACCCGCACCGACTCGCGCTCGACGAGGGGCTTGTGCGACAGCGGGTCGTCGGGATCGATCTGCTCCATGGCGCCCTCGGCCTTGGAGACGATTTTCTGCGTCACGACGAGCACGTCGCCATCGCGCAATCCGGCTGACGATGCGTCGCAGGCGTCCCAGATGACGGCGCCGAGATCGTCGCCGTGGGAGATCTCGCCGATGCCTTCGACAGGCAGCAATTCGATGGTCACGCAGTTCTCGTTTCTCTCATGACCCACTCACGGCTTCGAGCGTGTTGCGCGCCAATGCGGCGGCCCGCTCCGGACTGCTCATGATGGTGTCGGTGACGACCGGTGACATCCCGGCGTCCGACACCGCCGACGCCAAGTCAAGATCAGTGTCGTCGATCACCAAGGTGCCGGCGAATCCGGCGTAGAGCCGTGCGATGCCCACGGCGCTCGCCTCGTGGCCTAACTCGGTCATCATCGCGCCGGCAGGTCCCTTGATCGATGCGCCGCCCACGATCGGCGACACCGCAACGACACTTTCACGACGGCGAGCCAGGATCTCGCGGATCGGGGGCACCTCCACCACGGGACCTATGGAGACGAAGGGATTGGACGGAGCGACCACGACGACTGCGGCGGTGTCCAGTGCTTCGGCGACGCCGGGTGCCGGCCGCGCTGCCTCGATGCCGGCGAACCGGACGGCTCGAATCGAGATGCCGTGACGTTGGGCGACGAAGTAGTCCTGAAAGTCAATCTCTGCGGCGTCGGCAGGCGATGCGGGGGTGATGCGAGTCTGGACCGGGTCGTCGCTGACGGGCAGCAACGTCAGTTCGAGACCGAAGCGGGCGGCGATCTCGCCCGTCACCTGCGACAGCGAAGCACCTTCGCTGCGACGCTGTGTGCGGTAGAGGTGCAGCGCCAGGTCCAGATCGCCGAGCCGGAACCAGTCCTGGCCGCCGAGCTGGCCGAGCTCGGTCAGCACGCGCCATGATTCGCCGGCGCGGCCCCAACCGGTCTCAGGATTGATCTGCTCGGCCAGGGTGTAGGTCACCGTGTCGAGGTCAGGGCTGATGTTGAGGCCGTGCAGGGTGAAGTCGTCGCCCACGTTGACGATGGCGGTCACGTCGGCTGGCCGGCGCACGCGCAGCAGACCGCGCAGGAATCGGGCCGCACCAACGCCTCCTGCCAGCACGGCGACGGTCTCGGCGTGACTGGCAGTCATGCGGTGGGGGGTGGGGGCGGGCAGTCCGGTGCTGTGCTGCTCGCCGGCTGCGCTGCGGCCAGCGACACCGTGCTGGCAGTGTGGCCGCGGTCGCCCGGCGTCGACGATGCAGCAGTCCCGATCGCATCTGACGGCGTCGCGTAGCTGCTCGGGCTCCACACCTCGTAGCGGCTGCCGTCGGCTCGTACCTGCACTTCGTACAGGGCCGTGTTCTGCAGTCCCGAGACGGTCGCGGGCGAGCTGACGTTGCGCATGGTGACCCAGTGCCCGCCGACGGGCCGGTACCTGATGCGGTAGCCGGACGGGTCGCTGCTGCCTACCGTGGCCGGCGCCTTCCAGCGGATCTCGAGAGCTCCGTTGAGCGGCTGCACCGTTACGTCACGTGGAACCCCAGGTGTGTCTTCGCGCGGATCGCACTCCCGGTCGAGGCCCCTCAGTGCATCGGCTGCGGCTGCTGCTGCGGAATCGGTGACGGCCTTCGGCCCGCCGAAGATGGTGAGCTGCACAGTGCCCGTATCGGGATCCGGGCCGACCAGGAACCTGCGAGTCGCATCGGGCAAGGCGGGTTCCGACAGCAGCAGCGGCGCCCGACGAAGGCCCAGCAATGCGCCGCCGACCAGCGCGTCGGGGAAGTTCCGTCCGTCGGCGAGGCCGAACTCGTCGGACCCGAAACAGCGATCGGCGAGTTCTCCGGCAATCTCAGCAGCGGTTTCGAAGCGGTCCTGCCCCCAGAGCCGTCGGACGCTGATGCCCGCAGCGGAGAGCTCAGCCCTGACCGAGTCTGTGACTGCCGCAGGCCCGCCCGCGATCAGCACCTGTTCGATGCTGAAGTCGGTGAGGTAGTCCTCGACAGTTGCGGGCAGCCGGTCGGGTTCGGTGAGCAGCACGGGATGCGGGCCCGCGAAGGCGAGCGGTGACAGTGCTAAGGCATCGGCGAACTTCTCCCCAGTTGCCAGCAGCGCAGTGCGACTGCCATCGCCGCAGAAGCTGCCGATCTGGCTGGCGCCGATGTCGCGGGCGATGTTGACCACGGTCTGGTAGCGGTCGGATCCCTCCAGCCGCTCGGGTCTGCCGCTGATCAAGCTGGCCAGCTCATCTTCGACGTCCTCGGAGATGCCAGTGGTGCCGCCGGCGATGACGATGTCGTCGATCCGATGTCGCTGGATGAAGCTGCGGGTCGCGGGGTGCAGCGCATCAGGCGGCGACAGCAGGATCGGCGCATTGCGCACGCGCGCCAGCGGTGTGGCTGCCAGAGCGTCGGCGAAGGACTCGCCGGACGCCACGATGACGGTGTCGATTGGCCCGGCCGATGCTGCGAATTCCTCTGCAATCTTCGCTGCGGTCTCGTAGCGGTCGTCGCCCCACAGCCGGTCCGAATCGACACGTGACGCGGCTCCCGCCGGGTCTCCGATTGCCACGGCAGCAGTGCCGGCCAGCAGCGCTGACGCCACCGCCCGCAGCGGGCGAACCCAGCCAGAATGCGGGCGACGTGCCATCCGCGGCACCGTACCGGAACCCGTCGGCAACGCGGGTGAGGCCCCGCGACCGCGGCGCACAACGACATGCGCCGCAGACACCGCACGAAACGCCGCTGCCGAAGCGGCGGCCGCCCCATCAGCGCAAGGTCCGGCGTTCAGTCGGGCATGCCGTTGAGCACGTCCGCCCGCCCCCAGCATTCGACACGCGCATCAGAGCGAACCCCGCATGTCTGGCTCGTACCGCCTTCGATCATGACGAAGGTTGCATCGGGTGCATCGAGTTGCGAGTCGGTGTTGATGCCCCAGCAGACCGGTCGGCCTTCGTCGTCATTCATCACGCACGCGTGGTGGTAGCCGACGGTGAGCGTGTCGAAGGTGCCGTCCGGCGGATTCAGACGATTGCCGGCGTCGTATCCCCAGCACACCGCCTTGCCCTTGCTGTTGAGCGCGCAGGAGTGCACCGAGCCCGCACCGACGGTGCGGTACTTGCCCGCGGGAGGCGAGGCCTGGTTGAAGTTGTCGTCGCCCCAGCAGGCCACCGTTTCATCGGCGCGAACAGCGCAGGTGTGATCTGCACCTGCTGAGATCGACGTGAATTCGTCTGTGGGGGAATCAGTGCGTCCGAAGACTTGCTGTCCCCAGCACAGGGCGGCGCCGTCGGCGCGAATGCCGCATGTGTGCCAATCACCGGCGTCGATGTCGATAAAGCTGCCCTCCGGCGCGGTCGCCTGGCCCCAGTCGTCGTTGCCCCAGCACTCGACGGCACGGTCGGGTCGCAATCCGCACACATGCCTCGCGCCTGCGGTGATCTCCGTGAACTCGCCTTCGGGAGGCGAGGATTGATTCCATCGGTCGTCGCCCCAGCACTGCACGGCACCGGTCGTGTAGATGGCGCACGCGTGCTCGCGTCCGACGGTCACCGAGCGATACAGCGTCAGCGGGATGCCTCGCTGGCTGAAGGCGTTGTTGCCCCAGCACAGAACGGTCGCGCTCGTGGTGATGGCACAGCTGTGATCGACGCCAGCGACCACAGTGGCGAACTCTCCCTCCGGTGCGACGGTTTGGCCCTCGTCGTCGTATCCCCAGCAGGTCACTGCCTGCTTGGTGTCCACAGCGCACGAGTGCTGGGAGCCGACAGACAGGTCGACATAGGCGCCGTCGGGTGCTCCGGTCAGGTCCGCCCGGTCCGAGCCCCAGCACACGATGATCTGATCGGCCCGCAATGCACAGGCATGCTGCGCGCCCGTCTCGATGTCGGTGTAGATGCCGGTATCAGGAGTCGTGTCGACGATGTCGTCGTCTCCCCAGCACTCCAGCGCCGAATCGAGGCGAAGCGCACACGAATTCACGCGGCCCGCTGCGACAGCACCGAACTCGCCCGTCGGTGGAGTTGACTGGCTGCTTCCGTTGTTGCCCCAGCAGCGAATGCGACTGTCGGTCCCCAACGCGCAGGTGTGGCCGATGCCAGCAGAGAGCGAGACGAACTTGCCTTGTGGGGCGTCAGCTTGACCGAGGCGGCTGCTTCCCCAGCACACCGCCGACCGGTCCAACCGCAGAGCGCATGAATGCGTCGGTCCCGCCGAGACCGCGAGGTACTCGCCGTCTGGGGCCTCAGATTGCCCGTGCTCGTTGTCGCCCCAGCAGACCAAGCTGCGGTCGCTGCGGATCACGCAGGTGTGACGACCACCCACGGCCACCTGAGCGACGCGCTTGCCATCGGTTGCGGTCGCGTCGTCGGCCTCGGCATCGTCAGAAACGACAGCTTGTGCGGGCAGGCCCAGTGCGAGCCGCGCAGCAGCGAGGGCGGTTTCGACACGGTCACTGCGACCGATGCGTGTGACCTTCGAGTTGGGCGACACACCATCGATGTCGCTCTCGATGCTGCTGGCGAGCGACTCGACATCGCCGATCAGAACGATCTCGCCGGGTTCGTGAGCACCGAGCAGCGCGGACGTAGCCGTGCTCAGCGTGTCGTTTTGGGCGTAGAGCACCGCACGGTTGCTGCCGGCGGCCGCGAACGCTGCAGCGACACCCACATCGGCCAGCGACCAACCGTTCGCAATCACTGCCGTCGATGCACCCTCGGCGAACGCGCGCTCGGCCGAACGCGCTGCGGTTTCGATCCTGGTTGCGCCGCCCAAGCGGTCGATCATCGCCGCGGGCGCGACTTGAGCGATCTCCGCTTGGATCTGCGCTGACAGGGCTGCTGTGCCGCCCACCAGCACGACCCGGGCAGGCTGGTGATCCGCGAGCACCTGCGCTGTCGGTTCGCCCAAGGCGCTTGTTCCCGCATACAGAACGACGTCAGCGCCTCCCGACGCGACCACTGAGGCAGCCGTACCCACATCGGACAATGACCATCCGTTCGCGATCACGACCGTTACGCCGGTTCGCTGCTGCAACGAGCGCTTGGCTGCCCGTGCAGCGGTGTCGATGCGGTCCGTCCCCGCGAAGCGCTCGATCGCCGATCCAGGTGCGAGTTCGGAGACTGCGGACTCGACGGCCGCTGACAGAGCTGCGGTGCCTCCTACCAGCGCCACACCTACTGGCTGTAGTTCGCTGATCAGGCTTCCCGCCGATCCCAGCGAGTCCGCCGCGGCGAACAGCACAGCGTCTCCCTCGCCCGCAGCCACCAGAGAAGCGGCGGTGCCCACGTCTGAGAGCGACCAGCCATTGGCCACCACGAGCGTCGTACCTTCGCTCTGCGCTCCAGCCGGTGGCAACCACGCCGGACCTGCCAGGGCAGCCAACACAGCCGCCGCCGCGCACGCCGCCCCCAGCACGTGACGTCGACATCGGCTCATGACGCCTCCACAGAGAAGCGCAACCTAGTGCCGTGTCAGGCAACGTTTGGGGTGCGTGTCCGCGTGTGGGGTGTCGGGTTGTGGTGCGATTGGGTGCATGGCTGGGCGTGTTCGTGTGAGGGAGATCGATTCGGGTGAGGGCAGTCGGCTGTTGAGGCTGGTGCGCCGTTCGTCGGGGTCGGTGGTGACGTGGAGGAGAGCGCAGATCGTGTTGTGGTCCGCGCAGGGCATGGATGTGGGCCAGATCGCTGCGTTGGCGTTCACGTCCGAGGACCGGGCTCGGGAGGTGATCCACAATTTCAACGCCGACGGGTTCGACTCGCTGTATCCGAAGTACGCGGGAGGCCGCCCGCCGCGGTTCGGCGCGGCCCAGCGCGCCGAGATCAAGCGCATCGCTGTGGGGCGGCCCGCTGATCGCGGGCTGCCGTTCTCGACGTGGTCGTTGTCCAAGCTCGCTGAGCACCTGGTCGCAAAGGGGGTGGTCGACGACATCAGCCATGAGGGCCTGCGGGTCCTGCTCCGCGAGGAGGGTGTCTCCTTTCAAGCGCTGAAGACCTTCAAGGCGTCCAACGACCCTGATTTCGAGGCGAAGAAGAACCGGATCCTGGCGCTGTATGACATCGCTGACGGCAAGACCGATCCCGAGCCCGGCGACCCGTCGGTGGTGTTGTGCATGGACGAGTTCGGGCCGCTCAATCTCCGGCCGCACCCGGGCAAGCAGTGGGCGCCCGTCGGCGGCCGCCTCAAGGACCCCCATCGGGCGCCGCGGCGGCGGCGCAGGGCGACCTACAACCGCCCCCACGGCGTGCGCCACCTGCTCGCTGCCTACGACCTGACCGCCGACAAGCTCTACGGGCACATGAAAAAACGCAAGGGCCGCACCCAGTTCCTGGAGTTCTGCCGCTACCTGCGCACCCTGTACCCGCCCGAGGTGCGCATCGGCATCGTGCTCGACAACTGGTCACCGCACCGCAGCACCAATGCCGACCCCCGCGTCGGCAACTGGGCCGAGGCCAACAACGTCGAACTCGCCTACACCCCCCACTACGCGTCGTGGCTGAACCGCATCGAAGCCCACTTCCAAGCCCTGCGCTACTTCTGCGTCGACGGCACCGACCACCCCACCCACGCCGAGCAGGCCTCGATCATCCGCCGCTACATCCGCTGGCGAAACAACAACGCCGCCGACAAAGCACTCAACGACATCGTCAACCGCGCAAACGTTTGCTGACGCGGCACTAGTTCCGCTCTCGCTCGATCGACACCGTGTGCGTTTCGCCGTCATCGGCAGTGACGGTGATGGTGTAGCCGCTCACTGTCATCGACTCGCCTGCCTGAAGAGCCGGGAAGTCGTCGAATTCGAAGTTGCCGTTGTCTCCGGCCACCCGCGTTGGGACCCAACCCGAGCCGCGGAGCGTGTCGACTGTGTACACGAGCACTCCCTCGGCGACCAAGTGCTGGGCTAGAGAGCTCGAATGGTGGGCAAAGGGATGCTCATCAGTGCGGTCGAACCCGAGCCGACGACGACTCTCGATGACGATGACTTCGTGTGTACTGGTCTGGATTGCAGCCATGGCGACACCGTCGCCGGGCTGTGCGATCGGGGTCAAGGCCACGCTTGCTGCGCTGTCGCCGTTTTCGATGCAATGCACTTGGGAGTCGTTCAGCCAGCCGAGCTGCCATCGGCTCCACGCCAGCATCTCCAAGGCGTGCGACGCCGATACGAAGTCCCTGGTTGTCGAGCCGTCAGGACGCGTTCGGGTGTATTGCAGGCGGCTGTCGTTGTGACTCGCTCCGAACCAGCTCCTGAGGAACATGGGACCGAAGCTTGCCCTTGCCCATCGCTTGCCGTCCGGGGGTCTTGATCGGTCGCCGGCTTCGGGGTAGAAGTTGGGTGCCAAATCGGGCAAGCCCAAGGCGTGGATGATCTCGTGAGCGCCGGCGAGGCCCCACGGCTGAAGCCCGGCAGTTCCGACCGGTTCGTCTAGCGCAAGTGAGTTGACCCGCACGGTGGGAATCTCGACGCCGTCGACCTGCACAGTGCCGCCCAACTGGCCCGAGCCGGCGAAGAAATGCGAACCGGGAAATGCCACCAACACAAGATCAACAGTCGAGAAATCAACCTCGTCGTCGGCAAGTTGAACGGCGTGCTCGGTCGCTGCTTGATTGAGAAACGACCCTCGCCAGATATCCCAGAGATACTCGGCGTAAGGCTGCCCGGCTCGCAGCCAGACGTGATGTGGCACGACTTCGACGTCGAGCAGGCCATAGCTGGACGACTCCAAGTACTCCTCGAGATACGGCAGGCCCAAGTCCGCATCTTCGCGGGTTGTGTGGTGCGCTTGGGCGTCGGGGAAGTCCATGAACAGTGCCGCGACGCGCAGCGTCCCCGTTGAAGGCGCAACCCACGTAGGGAGCGGGAACCCGGCGGTTGTGTGTGCGACACCGCGGGGACGGCAATCGCCGCCGATGCCCGTAGGCGTGCCGCTGGCGCCAGCCGTGTACGCGGATCGAGTCGGAATGGTGCGGCCGCTGGGGTAGTGAGTGAAGGCGATGCGGTCTCCGTCGGGGGACCACTTGGGCAGGGCGTTGAAGCCGCTCAACTCGGTGACGACCTGTTCGTTGTAGCCGTCGAGGCCGACGATGACGATCGACGCCTCGTCCCAGCCGCCGCGGACGAACGCGACTCGCCGCCCGTCGGGCGACCAGGACAGTCCGCCTTCAGAGAAGGCGCCGCCGATGACACGCTCGGCAATCGAGCCATCGGGGTCGATCAGCCACACGACTCCTTCTGAGACATATGCGATGTGGTCGCCGTCGGGTGACCAGGAGGGCGAGCCGTACCACCCGTCGCCGGTCGTCAGAGTCGAGCGGCCGGTGCCGTCGGCGTTCACGGTAACGATGCGCTGGGTGGAGTCGACGAAGTTGCCGTTCTCATCACGACCCGTGCCGCCTCGACTCGCAAAGACGATGCGGGACCCATCGGGCGACCACGACGGTTGGCTGTCCTGCACATCGCCTTTCGACACCTTCTTGCGCCCGCTGCCGGCGGCATTGACGACGTAGACGTGCGAGAACCAGTGACCGTCGCCGTTGCGCCGCCCGCGCGTGTACGCGATCCGGGTGCCGTCAGGCGACCAGGCTGGCTCATCGGAAAACGAGCCGTCATATGTCGTGAGCCTCTGCCGGTTGGTCCCGTCGTTGTTCACGGTCCACAACGCGCCCCGGTACGAGTACACGATCTTGCTGCAGTCCGGCGACCATGCGGGGTCTTGTGCGTCGCTGGAATCGAGCAGTGCGCGGGGTTCGTCGTCGATGGAGCCGCCGCAGGTGCCGGCGGGCAGACCGGCCGGTACGGCCTGAGCCGCGTCTGCATCATCGTCGTCGGGCTGCTTGCCGTCCTCGCCGGCGAGGTACGCATCGATCGCAGATTGAGCGACGGCAGCGTTGCCGCCGAACACCCGCAGGTCAACAGCGGCATGCGCCTCGAGGGCGGCATCGAGGAAGCCTGCTGTGTCAGCCGGGATCTGATTGGGGTCTGCGAGCACCAGCGGGGCGCACAGTCGGCTGAGCAGCGGCGCGGCGCTGAAGGAGTCGAACGGAACACGGGCTCGAGCGAGGCCGATGGTGCTCGTCGCGAAGCAGGACTCGGTGTCGGGGGTGCGGTAGCGACCTGTCACAAGTTCCGCGGCCTTGACGGCGGTGTCGTAACGGGTAGTGCCCGCGAGGCGAGTCACGTCGATGTCGAGGCCCTTGATGGCCGTCTCGACCTCCGCGCTGAGGGCCGCGGCGCCGCCCATCAGCACTACATGGGAGATGCCCGCAGTGCTCAAATATGAAGCCACATCGGGGGGCAGTTCGTCGGGTGCGGACAGAAGCACCGGGTGGATGCCTCGGGCAGCGAACGGCCCTGCCACCAGCGCATCGGCGAAGACCTCGCCGCTCGCCACGATCGCGGTGCGTCCCAAATCGGGCATCACCCCCGGCGTCACTTGCTCGGCTGCGGCGACGCTCGTCCCATATCGGTCCGTGCCTGCGATCCGGTCCGATTCGATCCCCGCATTAGCTAATGCCGTCAGCACCGCCGACTTGACGCCACGTCCCGAACCATGCGCCTCGCCGCTCGCATCAGGCCCGATCACCACCGCATCGGTCACACCCACACGCTGCAAGAACTCCAGCGCGTCAGCGCGCAGCTCGCCTGGTGGGGTCATCAGCACCGCAGCACCCAGGTCGCCGGCCACCGGCGCCGCCACCACCGCATCAGTCCACCGCTCGCCCGACACCAGCACCACCGACGACAGCGACCCTCCCGACTCCTCGGCCACAGCCTCGGCAACCAGCAGCGACGTCTCGTACCGGTCCGCACCGCCATAACGCGTGACCGACGCTGCCGAGTCATCGGCTGACACCGCCCCCGCTGCATCAACTGGCAGCACCACGGCCAAGCCGAACAACACAACCGCCGCCAGCACAACCGCAACCCATCGACGCATCGCGGCACACTAGCGCCGTGTCCCAGCTCAGCTCCCCCCGGAATCTAGGAGGCATGCTCTGAGGGAAATGGGCAGTGAATTCCAGCGGCGGGCGGGCGTTCTTCACCAGCGGCTGCCTGCAGCGGAGGCCTTGGTCGGGCGGCTGGGGCGTCGGGCTGGCGTGTATCAATCAGGTAATGGATGGATATCATTCACAGCATGGCTGAAAGGATCCTCCCTCGTCTGGCGGGCAAGCGCTTGGCTGAGCACTTGCGCGTCATGCCGGCGGTGGTGGTCACCGGGGCACGCCAGACGGGCAAGAGCACGCTGGTGCGCGATCTCACACCCGGATCGTGGCGCTACTTCTCATTCGACGATCTCGATGCCGTCGACGCGGCCCGCCGGGACCCCGAGGTACTCGTCGGCGGTGATGAGCCGGTCATCCTCGACGAGGTGCAGCGCGAGCCGCAGGTGCTCTCCGCGGTCAAGGGCGCGATCGACCGCCGCCGCAGCAAGGGGCGGTTCCTGCTCACAGGTTCGGCGAACCTGCTCATGATGCGGCAGGTGTCCGAGTCGCTGGCGGGGCGGGCGAGCTACTTGACGCTGTGGCCGATGACGCGCCGGGAGCAGATGGGGCTCGGCGACTGCGGCATCTGGAGCCTCCTGCTCGACACCCCCGACACGAATTGGGCTGAACTGGTGGAGGCGCAGCCGGACGAGCCGCAGGACTGGCGAGAGTTCGCTGCACGGGGCGGCCTGCCCACGCCGTCGCTGCATCTGCACGGCGCTGGCGAACGCGACATCTGGTTCGACGGCTACGAGCGGACCTACATGGAGCGAGACCTGCAGGATCTGGCGTCGATTGCCGCGCTGCCCGACTTCCGGCGCCTGATGCGGGCTGCGTGCTTGCGCCTGGGCCAGGTGGTGAACCAGACGGGTCTGGGCCGCGATATCGCCCTGCCTCAGGCAACCGTGCACCGGTACCTGAATCTCTTGGAGACCTCATACCTGCTGGTGCGCGTGCCCGCGTATGCCGTCAACCGCACCAAGCGGCTCATCAAGTCGCCGAAGCTGTACTGGGCCGACACCGCGGCCGCCCTGCATCTCGCCCAGTTGTCCGAGCCATCCGGCGCGCACCTCGAGAACTTGGTGCTGGGTGACCTGCTGGCGTGGCGGGAGACCCGCCCCCAACGCGCTGAGGTGCTGCACTGGCGAACAGCCGCAGGCGAAGAAGTGGACTTCGTCGTCGAAGCCGGAGACGAACTGCTGCCGGTCGAGGTCAAGGCGACGCGGCGACCACGCCTGCGTGACGCCGCCCACCTCCGCTCGTTCCGTGCCGAATACGGCGCGGCGGCACGATCGGCGCTGCTGCTGCACACCGGCGAGCACACCGAGTGGATAACGCCTGACGTCCTCGCGGCCCCGTGGTGGCGCGTGCTGTAGCCCTGCTCAGCGGTGTCGCCGTTTGAGCCCGCGCCGCCGCGGATCCCAACAGCCGAGATCATCATGCGCGCTGAGTCGGGTCCCGTGGCTGACTTCACAGCATCGGCGGTGACCCGTACCCTGATCTCGGCCCCACACGCCTGCGGGGCAATCGGAGCACCGGAGCTGACCCGTGCCGACGGCCTTCATCACCGGAATCACCGGCCAGGACGGGCAGTACCTGGCCGAGCACCTGCACGGCGAGGGATACCGGGTGGTCGGGCTGATCACCGGTCAGCACAACCCGCGCTCGGAGGCGATGGCGGCCGACCTGCCCTATGTCGAGCTCGTGTCGGGAGACCTCGCCGACCTCGCGTCGCTCATCGCCGCCCTGGAGTACACCCAGCCCGACGAGGTGTACAACCTGGGCGCGATCAGCTTCGTGGCGC
Source organism: Acidimicrobiales bacterium (assembly GCA_965116715.1). Taxonomy (GTDB): domain Bacteria; phylum Actinomycetota; class Acidimicrobiia; order Acidimicrobiales; family Poriferisodalaceae; genus Poriferisodalis. The sequence continues at coordinate 1,199,356 of OZ220724.1, read as the reverse complement.
TGTCGTTCAAGCAGCCCGAGCTGACCGCCAACGTCACCGGTCTGGGCGTGCTGCGCTTGCTCGAGGCGATCCGGCTGGTGGGCGGCGTGGACAACCCGATCCGCTTCTACCAGGCCTCCTCCAGCGAGATGTTCGGCAAGGTCCGAGAGACCCCCCAGAACGAGCTGACGCCGTTGCACCCGCGCAGCCCCTACGGCTCGGCCAAGGTATTCGGGCACAACACCACCGTGAACTACCGGGAGAGCTACGGGCTGTTCGCCTGCAGCGGCATCCTGTTCAATCATGAGTCGCCTCGGCGCGGCCTCGAATTCGTGACGCGCAAGGTCAGCAACGCCGTCGCACGCATCAAGCTCGGCCTGCAGGACGAGGTGGCGCTCGGGAACCTCGACGCCAAGCGCGACTGGGGTTTCGCCGGCGACTACGTGCAAGCGATGCATCTCATGCTCTCCCAGCCCGAGCCCGACGATTTCGTCATCGCAACTGGCCAGACGCACGCTGTGCGCGATTTCGTGCAGCTCGCCTTCGCCGCAGCCGGCATTGACGACTGGGAGCGTTACGTTCGGATCGATCCCCGGTTCTTCCGGCCCGCGGAGGTCGACCTGCTGGTCGGCGATGCGTCCAAGGCTGCACGCGTGCTCGGATGGGCGCCCCAGATGTCATTCGAAGAGCTGGTGACGTCGATGGTCACCAACGACATCGAGATCGAGCGGCGCAAGCTGAAGTGACGACTCCGCGGCAGGAATCCTGTACCACTACAGGGGTGCGGGAACTCGCCAGAAGGCGGAGCTTCGCGCCAGCACGCCTGCGCCTGCTCGCCGGCGCGGCCGTTGCGTGTCTGGCCGCGATGGGATCCTTGCCGCTTGCGGCATCTCCGGCAGGCGCCCAGCAGGCCGAACTGGCCCCGAGCGTCATCGTTGTGGAAGGCCGGGGCTTCGGGCACGGCAACGGGCTCAGCCAGTGGGGTGCGCTGGGCTACGCGGTGGACCATCGATGGACCAGCGATCAGATCGTCGAGCACTACTACAGCAACACCACCCGGTCCTCTGTGAGCGATCCCGATGTCTGGGTCCATCTCACGGGCAACGACCGCAACGACCTGCTGGTCACGTCTGCCTCGGCATTCACCGTGGCCGGCGAGCAGTTCGACGGCGGCGATGTCGTGCGGATCGGCGTCAGCGCCGGCGACTTCTGGGTGCGCTCGAACAGCGGCTGCGGGCGCCGGGGCGACCTGGTGGCCAGCGGGCTCTCAGCGTCGAGCCGCCGCGGCGACCGCTATGTCGAAGCGGTGCCGGCGAACAGCGATTACACCGTGGACGACCAGTCGCAGCTCTTGGTCATGATCTACTGCGACGGACGGGACCCGGCGGTGGAGTCACGCAGGACCGCCTACCGGGGCGTCCTCGGCGTCGTGGACCAGAACGGCCCGTTCGCGTTCAACCGGGTACCGCTCGAGCAGTACCTGCGTGGGGTGGTGCCTCGCGAGAGCGTGCCGGAGTGGGGCGCTCTGGGCGACGGGCGCGGCATTGCCGCACTCGAAGCGCAGGCCATTGCGGCGCGCTCGTACGTGCTCTCGCTGGCGGCCTGGCGCGAGCGCAACGGGAGGTTCACCGACACCTGCGACTGGTGGAATTGTCAGGTGTACAGCGGTGCCGCGCGAGACGGGCAGGCGCTCGACCACGGCACCCGGTACATCCACACCAACACCGCGATCCGCAGCACGGCGGGCCATGTCCGCGTCCACGACGACGGCTCAATCGCCTTTGCTGAGTTCCATGCCTCCAGCGGCGGCTGGACGGCCGGGCTCGACGAGGGCTCCCGGTTCCCCGGCGTGCAGGATCTCGGCGATTCGACGTCCGGCAATTCCAACCACGCGTGGGAGTTCCGGATCAGCAGATCGGACATCGAGACCGCCTACCCCAGCATCGGCAGCTTGGTCTGCATCGAGGTCACGCACCGCAACGGCAATGGCGCCTGGGGCGGGCGGACCCGCGGCATGCGCATCGTGGGCACCGATGGCGTCGAGGACTTCGACGGCTATTCCGGTGTCAGCGACGGGCAGTGGAACCGGTGGGCGCGCGATCCATTTCGCAAGCAGTTCTCGCTGAGGTCTGATTGGTACCGCTTCCCCCAGTTCCCCGACGGCCAGTCCTGCGAGCGTCCCGTCTCCGTCGAGCCGGATCCGTCGACGGGGACGGCCCGCCCCGGCCTGTGGGTGCTGAAGTCCGACGGCACGGTGTTCGCCGATGGGTCCGCCACCCATCTCGGCAACGGAACGCTGCCATCGTCGCCCGACCGGTTCGCGGCGATGGCTGCGCATCCCGATGGGGGCGGCTACTGGCTCGCGACCGCCGGCGGTGACGTCCAGTCGTTCGGCGACGCCGGCTATCACGGCAACGCGGTGGGCGCCGGCGGCGACGATCCTGTCGTGGCGATGGCTGCGCATCCCGATGGGGAGGGCTACTGGCTCGCAACCAGCCAGGGCAACGTCTACGCCTTCGGTACCGCCGGACACTGGGGCGCGATCGCGCACCTCCGGCTGGCTGCAGGGGTCGTCGACATCGAGTCCTCGCCGACCGGTGACGGCTACTGGCTGGCGCTGGACGACGGTCGCGTCCTGGCCTTCGGCGCTGCGCGCGACCTCGGCTGCGGTCCGCTCCTGCGCAGCGGCGCGGCCGGGATCGGCCTCGCCGTCGAGCCTGACGGCGGCGGCTACTGGGTCGCAGGCGCCGACACCGCGGTGCATGCCATCGGCGCCGCAGATCATCACGGCGACCGCGCCGATCGTCAGAATCGGCTCCGAGCGGTCGGGTTCGCCGCCACCGCCAGCGGCGAGGGCTACTGGCTGGTGTGGAGCGACGGAACCAGCTTCAACTACGGCGACGCGCCGGACTACCGCACTTCCCGGGCGGGACCCGGCGTCGTCGCCGCCGAAGCGGTGCGGTAAGCGATCGTGAGAGCAGTGAGCCAGCCGTGAGCTCGCCGATATCGGGGGAGCAGCCGCCGCCCGCCGCGCCGGAACCGGCGGTTCTGGCGCCCCCGCCTGCGGTTGCGGCCATCGTCACGACGAGCTCACGGTGGTCCGATACCGAGTTCACCCTGCGGGCGCTCGAAGCGCAGGACTACCCGCGGCTTGCCGTGCTGGTGCTCTGCGATGCACAGGGCGAGCAGGGCCGCCGGGTTCGCGAGCTGTTCCCCACCGCAGCCGTCGCCGATCCCGTGTCGTCCCGGCGGGGTCGAGGCCGCGCAGCGCAGCGCCGGCGGATGGGCGCCGTCAACAATCGCGGAGCGTCGCTGGTGAGGGGAGCGGACTACCTGCTGTTCCTGTCCGATCGTGTCGCGCTGGCGCCTGACGCCATCAGCGTCCTCATCGAAGATGCCGAGAACGTCCCGGGACGGATCGTCGGTGTCGCCGGCCCCAAGCTGCTCGACGCCGACGACGGCCTGACGCTGCGCGATCTCGGCGGCACCGCGGACCGTCTGGGCGTCCGGATCCCCGTCGCCGGGCAGGACGAGCTGGACCAGGAGCAGCACGATGAGGCCCGCGACCTGTTCGTGGCCCCCACTGAGGCGATGCTCGTGCGGGAGGACATCTTCCGCATCGTCGGCGGCTTCGACCCAGCGCTGGAGGGCGACGGCGCCGTCGTCGATCTGTGCTGGCGGGTACAGCTCTCGGGGGCACGGGTGCGAGTGGTGCCATCCGCAACCGGGGCACTGCGGATTGACTCAGCGGCCCCCGCCCACGGACCCTCGGCGCGCCAGCACGAGCACCGGTCGCGGCTGCGCACGATGGCGAAGTGCTACGGGTGGGTGTACCTGCTGCCCGCCGTGGTGCTCGCGGCAGTGCTCGCCGTGGGCGAGGTGCTGCTGGCCCTGCTGCGCGGCCGCTTCGCCCAGGCCTCAGACGTGGCGCTGGCCTGGGCGTGGAACGCGCGCCACATCGGCGGCACCTTCGCTCTGCGCGGTGCTGCCAAGCGCTACCGGCGCGTCCGGGATGCCGATCTGCGCCGATTGCAGCAGGGCGGCTCGGTGCGTGTCGCCGACTGGTTCCGCTACCGCCTGAGCCCAGAAGGCGGGCTGGCGGCACGGACCACGATCGACGAGAGCATCCTGGGCACCTGGCGGCGCAATGCGCACCGGACGGTGTGGGTGGTCTGGCTCGCTGTGCTGGGGCTGATCGCCTTCGGCTCACGTCACCTGTTGACCGGCGGTATCGGCGCGCACGGCCAGTTCGCGCACTTGCCCGATGCGGGCACCATGCTCGGGGCGTATCTGGACGGCTGGCGTGAGAGCGGGGTCGGCGCCGCCGGGATCGGCCCCGCGGCTCTGGGTTTGCTTGGGCTGGGCGGCACGGTGCTGCTCGGCGCGGTCGGGCTTCTGAGAAACATCGCCATCTGGGGCCTGGTGATTGCGGGCCCCCTCGGGATGTGGCGGCTATGTGCCGCCGGCCAGAGCCACGACAGCACCGATCTCGACAGGCCGAGCCGCAATGGCCGGCTGGTCGCTCTGGTCCTGTACGCCGCGTGCCCGCTGCCGTACAACGCGTTGGCAGCCGGCCGCTGGGACGTGCTGCTGGCGTACGGGACTGCGCCTGCGATCGTGCTGCTCGTCCACCGCTTGGTGGGCTCACCGGCGGCTCGGTCTCGCAGCGACGCAAGCCGGCGTGGCGTCGCCGCCAGGGTGGCATCGCTCGCCTTGCTCCTCGCCGTGGCGGCGGCGTTCGAGCCGTTCATCGTGGTGCTGGCCGCCGCATCAGGACTGACCCTCGCCGTGGTCGAGCTCGTCAGGCGCATAGCGCGCGGCGAACCGCTCGGCGCGCCGATCATCGGGCTGCTGCGGGTTGCCGTGGCCGTGGCGCTCGCGGGGCTTGCACATCTGTCCTGGCTGCTCGAATTTGACTCGTTGCGGTCCTATCTCGATATCTCGCTCGGCAGCCGCACCTCGTCAACGCCCTCATCGCTCGCAGAGCTGCTGCGATTCCAGACCGGTCCGCTGGGCGAGCTGCCACTTGGCTGGGGGCTGCTGGCTGCTGCGGCCGTGCCGCTGCTGATCGGGCGGGGAGGCCGGCTGTGGTGGTCGGTGCGCGGCTGGGCGGTGGGGCTGGGCGGCTTCGCCCTCGCGTGGGTCATCGTGGCTGGCTGGGCTGATGAGCTGATCGGCGGCCCGGCGTTCGGACACTCGCTGGCCGAGGTGTCCTTGGCGCTAGGGGCCGTCGGCCTGTGCTGGGCAGCAGCGGCAACGCCGGCAGCCCTCGCAGCCGCCGACGGGGATGCGCCGCAGCGGAAGCGCGGTTCCATGGTGTTGCTGAGCGGTCTCGCGGTGGGCGCGATGGTGCTGCCGACCGCATGGGCGTCGATCGACGGTGATTGGTCTGCGCCGAGCTTCGACCACCGGGTACCCCTGGCACTGGTCGATGACCGCGATGTCGGACCTGACTACCGGGTGCTGTGGCTCGGCGCTCCCGAAGTCCTGCCGTTGCGCGGCCACGACCTCGGCGTGGAAGGACTTGCCGCGGGGACCTCCGTGCGGGGATTTCCCGACATCCGCCATTCGTGGGCCGCGCCGCCCACACCCGGCGATGAACGTCTGGCAGAGGCCATCCGGGTCGGGCTGGCAGGCGACACCTTGCGATTGGGACGGCTGCTGGGCTCCTTCGGCATCAGGTATGTCGTGGTGGTGGAGCGCTCGGGCCCCTCGTACACCGATGGCTGGGACCGACCGGTGTCGGCGGCTGTGGCCGAGGCGCTGGCTTCGCAGATCGATCTGCGCCCGCTCGCGGCGGATCCGTCGGTGCAGGTGTTTCGCAACGAGGCATGGTGGTCTTCGCGGTCGCAGTTCTCCCAGCCGATCCCGGCCGGCTTTGCCACAGACCCGGTGGATCTCGTGGTGAGCGACTTGACCGGCGGCATCGGTGTGCTCACCGACTACCGCTCAGCCACGAGCCAATTCGGACCGGTGGGGGCCGGCACGGTGCTGGTTGCCGAGTCCTACGATCCTGGGTGGCGGCTGCAGGTTGGCGATGCCGCAACTGCAGCAGTCGAGCCGGCGCCCGCCTTGGGCTGGGCGATGCGCTTCGATCCGCCCCAGGGCGGCCAGGCCGAACTGAGCTTCGAACGCTCGGACGCCGTGACCAACCGGATTGCGGCCCAGGTGCTCATCTGGCTGGCGTTGCTCTGGGTGGCGATCGGCCAGCCCACCCCGCTCGTCGACCGCTTCTCGGCTCTGGCGAGGAGGGCGGGCGGGCAGTCGCAGCGGCGCAGCGTCGCCGGCGGCACGGCGGCGGACAGAGGCACACAGTGAAGGGCGTTGTCCGGTGGCTGCCCCGGCTGCTGATCCCGCTGGCGGTCGCGGCGGCATTGGTGATCGACGCGCGTGACGACCGGACCCTGCCCTCGGCTGTGCCCGACGGTCCCCAGGAACTGACACAGATCGTGGTGCCGCCTCCGGATGCGTTGACGTCGAGCTGGTTCTGTCCCGCCGTCGGCATGAAGGCGCCGGTTCAGGGTTTCGGTGAGGTCACGACGGAGGTGCTGCTGACCAACATGACCGCTGAGGTCGCCTCGGTGTCTGTCGAGTTCCGAGGACGCACGACGGGTCGCCAGTTCGTGACGGCCGACATCGCGCCGCGCGGCACCGGGGTCGTGACGACGTCGGATTATGTGCGCGACGAGGTCATCGGAGCCCTGGTGGAGGCCTCATCGGGCGGGCTGGCGGTGACGCGCCGGTTCGTCTCGCCGCTCGGCATCGACGAGGCCCGCTGTTCGAGCGTGCTGGCCCCCAATTGGTACGTACCGGTGGGCGACACCCAGGCTGATGCGCTGGCCGTCGTGGCCATCATGAACCCGCTGCCACGGGATGCGATCGTGGATGTGACGTTCGCCTCCGAAGCCGAGTTCGGTCCTTTCGTGGCGCCGGCGCTCAGCGGCGTGGTCGTGCCGGCATGGAGCACCGTCGCCGTCGACATCGGCGAGCATGCGCGTCGCCGCGATGTCGTCGCCGCATCAGTCACGGCCCGCACGGGCCGCGTCGCGGTGGACTCGCTCGTGGCCTACGACGGGAGCGTCGGCCGGCGCGGCCTGGCTGTGGAACTGGCATCTGTGGCCGTCGGCGAGCGCTGGCTCGTGCCGGTGGCCGGTGTCGATGAGCAGACACAGCTGTGGGTGCGGATCTTCAATCCATCCGACCGAGTGGCTGAGGTCGCCGCCTCCGTGGAGTCCGACGACCCGCTCGCCGACCGCCTGACCTTCGCTGTGGCATCGCACGATGTCGTGGAGCTGAAGGTCGAGCCCCCAGGCGAGCTGGCCCCGGGGTTGGAAACACTCCTTGCGGAGCCCGGTCTGCCGTTCGGGGTCTCGGTTGCCTCGCAGAACGGCGTTCCCGTCGTTGTGTGGGCTGAGGCGCTGGTCGGCAGTGCGGCGAGTCCGCTCACCGACATCGAGGCCGATGCCGTACCTGCCGCGGCGGCCGAGCCGGACGCCGAATCCGCCACCGTGGTTGCCCAGTCCGGCAGCGCGACCGACACCACCGCGTCGGACGGCGCTTCTGACGAGTCCGGTGCTGCCGGCGAGCCCGCCGCAGCCGAGGTGCGACCGCCGGTGCTCGGGGCGCAGTCGGGCCTGGCCTTCGTTCCGGGCACGGTCCGCACGAGCGACCGGTGGCTCGTCGTCATCGCGCCCGAAGCCGGGGGCGAGGCATTCGTGACGATCATGACGGACCCGTCGGCGGCTGCAGGCGGCGGCGCCCAAGCGGACGCCGATGGAACAGCCGCCGATGACAGCAATCGTCGCGTGATCGTGGGAACCCTCAACGGCGAAACGGTTGCTGCCATCGACGTGCCCGCCTCGGGCGTGGTCACGCACCGGTTGGCGAGCGGCACGACCCGTCTCCTCGTGTCCGACACGCCGTTCGCCGTGCTGCTGTGGCAGGCACGAGTCGGGGGTGCAGGCCTGAGCGTGGCGCATCCGGTGGCTTGGTGATTCGCGATGGAACGTCTTGCGATCGCCGCAGTCCTGATCGTCGTCGCAATCGTGGTTGCGTCGCTCGCTCAGCGCCGCCGTGGCGCATCACCCACGGTGGTGCCGAGATCGGAACTGCCTGCGGCCGTTGATCTTGCGGCGGTTGGCATGCCGCGAGGCCCGGCGCTGGTGGTGTTCACCGAGGAAACCTGCCGCACCTGCGCTGCGGCTCTCGCCGTCGTGCGCGGTCCCGCTGGGGCTGGGCTGCCGGTGGCCGAAGTGCCGTTCGGCGTCGAGCGGGAACTGCATCGCCGGCACGGCATCGACACGGTGCCGACGACCGTCGTGACCGACGTCGAGGGCCGCGTGGTGGACGGCTGGGTCGGCAGGGTCAACCTGTCCGGGCTGGCTGCCGCACTTGCGCAGGTCGTGGGCCGCCCCGAACCTCCCCAGGGCTAGCTCGAGGCCGGCTCGGCCACGAGTGCGGTGATCTGCTCGCCGGTGATGGTCTCGTGCTCGAGCAGGGCCGCGGCAATCCGGTCCAAGGCTGGGCGGTGCTCGACGAGCGCGCTGCGTGCTCGATCCTGCTGGGTCCGCAGTATCCGCTCGACCTCCTCGTCGATGACCCGGGCGGTCTCGTCGGAGTAATCGCGTCCCGACACCAGATCCTCGCCCAGGAAGACCTGCGCGTGCGACCCCCACGCCATCGGCCCCACCCGGTCGCTCATGCCCCACTCGGAGACCATCTTGCGAGCCAGCTCCGTGCCCTGGACAAGATCGTTCGCCGCACCTGTGGATGTCACGCCGAAGACCGTCTCCTCCGCCATCCGGCCGCCGAACAGCACCGCCAGCCGATCCTCGATGTACTCCTGGCTGTAGGCGTGGCGTTCCTCTGGCAGCTGCATGGTGACGCCGAGCGCCTGACCGGTCGGAAGGATCGTCACCTTGTGCACGGGGTCGGCGTGCGGGAACAGGGTGGCGATCAGCGCGTGCCCGCCTTCGTGGTAGGCGGTGACCTCCCGCTCTCGCTCGGTCAGCGCCACAGATTCGCGACGCTGTCCCATCAGCACCCGGTCGCGCGCAGCTTCGAAGTCTGCCTGGGCGATGGACTCCGATTCGCGACGGACGGCGTGCAGGGCCGCCTCATTGACCAGGTTCGCCAGGTCGGCGCCGCTCATGCCCGGCGTGCCCTTCGCCAAGGTGTCGAACTGCACGTCGGGGTCGGTCTTCTTGTCCTTGGAGTGCACTTCCAGGATGGCGAGCCGCTCGGAGAACTCCGGCAGCGGCACCACCACTTGGCGGTCGAACCGGCCGGGCCTCAGCAGGGCGGGATCCAAGATGTCGGGCCGGTTGGTCGCCGCCATCATCACAATGCCGCCGCTCTCCTCGAAGCCGTCCATCTCGGCCAGCATCTGGTTGAGCGTCTGCTCGCGCTCGTCGTGGCCGCCGCCGAGGCCTGCTCCTCGCTTGCGGCCGATCGAATCGATCTCGTCGATGAAGATGATCGCCCGCCCCAGCTTGCGAGCACTCTGGAACAGGTCGCGCACGCGGCTGGCACCGACGCCCACGAACATCTCCATGAAATCCGAACCCGTCACCGACAGGAACGGAACCCCTGCCTCTCCGGCCACCGCTCTGGCGATGAGCGTCTTGCCGGTGCCGGGCGGGCCGACCAGCAGCACCCCTTTGGGGACCTTGGCGCCGATCGCAGCGAAGCGCTCGGGGGTCTTGAGGAAGTCGACCACCTCGGTGATCTCCTGCTTGACGCCGTCGTAGCCGGCGATGTCGTCGAACTTCGTCGAGGGGCGCTCGGTGGTGTAGGTCTTGGCCTTGCTGCGGCCGATCGACATGATCCCCGACATCTGGCCCTGCGCTCGCCGCTGCATCCACCAGAACAGCAGGAAGATCAGGCCGAACGGCAGCAGGAACGGCAGCAGGCTGACGAGCAGGTTGGGCCGATCGGTGTGGAACTCGATGGTCACCTCTTGCTCGCGCAGCAAGGCCAGATCGGTCTCGGGCAATTCGACAGGCCCCTCGGAGGAGAACCTGGTGCCGTCGGTGTACTCGCCGGTGATCGCGCCGGTGCCGTTGGTGACGGTGACGCTGCTGACGGTGCCGGAGGCCACCTCGGCGATGAGTGCGCTGTAGTCGATGGGCTCGCCGCCGTCGCTGCGCAGGAGCCCGGGCAGGAACATCACTGACAGCAGCACCATGGCCAGCAGCCAGATCGACCAGCGGGGCCAGCGCTCGCTGCGACGGCGGGCTCCGGTCCCCGACGGAGACGGACCCCTGTGGCGTGAATGATCGTCGGAGCTGTCGTCAGCCGGCGCATCCGGAGGCTCGCTGGCGCGCGGCTTGCGTGCGCGGGAGTGCCGCTCGCCCGGGGGCACCTCAGACGCCATGGGTTCATGCTATGGCGGCGCTGTCTCAACCCATAGCCGCGCGCCCTCGGGCGGCCCGTGTCGTCGCCTCTCCGCCCGGCCTCTAGCCTGCGCGGGTGGCCGCACTGACCACGCGCCTCCCCGGTGTGGGGTCGGTGCTGCGAGCGTGGGTCGAAGCTGCGGTGGTCGTGGCGAGCTGCGTGGCAGTGGTTGCGTGGCTCGACCCGGGCGGCCTCCTGTCAACCTCAACGCCGACCGGCGGGGACATGGGCGCTCATGTCTGGGGCCCGGCATACCTGCGGGACGAGCTGCTGCCGGCGTGGTCGCTGCGCGGCTGGACGCCTGAGTGGTACGCGGGCATGCCGGCGATGCAGTTCTACATGCTGCTGCCGTACCTGATGATCGTGGTGGCCGACGTGGTGCTGCCCTTCGGCGTGGCTTTCAAGCTGGTGGCGATCAGCGGCGTCGCTTCGATGCCGGCCGCCGCCTGGTTCATGGCTCGGCTGGCTGGCTGGGCGCAGCCGCTGCGGATGATGCTGCCCGCAGCGCTGTTGCTGTTCGTCTTCGATGTCAACTTCACGATCTATGGCGGCAACGCGGCATCCACTCTGGCAGGGGAGTTCGCGTTCTCGATCGCGCTGTCGGCGACGCTGGTGTACCTGGGCTTGCTCTGGCGTTCGCTGGAGCGGGGGACTGGGCGCGCTCGGGCGAGCCTGATGCTGGCGTTCGTCGCCCTGTGCCATCCCATCCCTCTGGCATTCGCCGTCGCGGCCAGCATCTTGATGGTTGCGGTGCGCGGCCTGCATGTGTTGCCCCATCGCATCGGCCGTTTGCCGGTGCTGGGCCTGTCCGTTGCGGCGATGGTGCTGTGGGCGATCGTTTGGAACGTCAGCGAGGCGCCGCTGGCCCGATTGGCTGTGCCTGTTGCCGTTGTCGCGGCGCTGCTCGCCGCCGAGTGGCGGCGGTCGTGGCATGCGCTCGCCATCGGCATCATCGGTGGGCTGCTGTCGGCCTTCTGGACGGTGCCGTTCGTCGCTCGACGGGCGTATCTCAACGACATGGGCTGGGAGCGGCTGACGTCAGTCCGGGAGCACTTGTTCTTCACCGACGACATCAGCGGCGATGGAGCGCATCACAGCATCACATGGCTGCTGGTGCTTGGGGGAGTCGGGGCCGTCGTGGGCCTCGCGCGCTGGTCCCGCCCGGCGCTGACGTGGACGGCCGCCGCCTTCGCCATGGCCATGGCGTTCGTTCACTGGCCCCAGCACCGGCTGTGGAACGCGCGCATCCTGCCGTTCTGGTACTTGGCCGTGTACGTGCTGGCAGCAATGGGCCTGTGGCTCCTCATCGACGCGCTGACCTGTCGCACCCCCCCGGAGGCTGCCGAACCCGATGCGGACGCTCCGGCTGCTCGTCTCCCCGACTCGGCCGCGCGCGCACCGGCGGCTGCCGGAGGCGGCGTGTCGCCGTGGGTGCGGGTGCTTGCGCCGGTCGTCGCCTTGGCAGCGGCGGCAGGCCTGCTGTCACTGCAACTCGGCAACGCGCCCGGTGCGAGGCTGGACGCTGAGGGCGCATACCGCTGGGGCCCGTTCACGGTGTCTGCGGAAGATCGCAATTTTGTCTCCGGCTGGGCTCGCTGGAATTTCCGCGGGTACGAGAACCGCCCGGCGTACCCCGAGTACTACGAGTTGGTCAGCACTATGGGCGAAGTCGGCGACATGCATGGCTGCGGTCGACTGCTGTGGGAGTACGACCGGGACATCGTGGGCGCATACGGCACGCCGATGGCCCCGATGCTGCTGCCGCACTGGACGGATGGCTGCATCTCCTCGATGGAGGGCCTGTACTTCGAATCGTCGCCCACCGTGCCGTTCCATTTCCTCATGCAGTCCGAGCTGTCGGCAGCGCCGTCGCGCCCAATGCGCGACCTTCCCTACAACGCGCTGAACTTCGATCTGGGCGTTCCTCACCTGCAGATGTCGGGTGTGCGCTACTACGCAGCGTTCAGCTCCGAGGCCACCGCGGCAGCCCAGAATTCAGCTGAATTGCAGCACATTGCCTCGTCGGGGCCATGGTCGATCTACCTGGTCGCCGGCAGCGACCTGGTGTCGCCGCTGGCGTTCGAGCCAGCCGTGGCCGACGATGTCTCGCACGCGGGACGAGCGTGGACCGATCCGGCTGCGATCTGGTGGAATGACCCTGCGGCGTGGGCTGTGCCGATTGCAGCGGACGGGCCGGAGCACTGGTCGCGTGTCGCGCTGCTGGCGCCCCCCAATCCAGACGGAGCGCCGCCGGCTTCGTTGACTCGGTTCAGCGCGGCACAGCGGCGCGCCCTGCCGCCGGTTCAGATCAGCAATACCGACGTGGGGCGGGACTGGATGTCGTTCTCCGTGGATCGGCCGGGCATTCCCGTGCTGGTGAAGGTGTCGTATTTCCCGAACTGGTCCGTGCGCGGCGCCGACGGTCCCTACCGGGTGACACCCAACTGGATGGTGGTGATCCCCACCGACGAGCACGTCGAGCTGACCTATGGGGCCACTGCAGTGGAGTATCTCGCGTGGCTGGCGACGCTCATCGGAGCGATTGCACTCGCACTCGTCGCGGTTCGGCCCCCAGCACGGTTCGAGGGCCGGCGGGCTGCCGAGGCTCGACGCGCGGCGCACTTCGGCACAGCGTCAGCGCAATCTGGCACCACCGGCAGCCCACTCTCCGAGGAGGTCGACCGTGCGCCTCCAGCGGTGTCGGTCGTGCTGCCGGCCTACCAGGCTGCGCACCTGGTGGCCGGGGCGGTGACGCAGGTCGGTGCGGCGCTGCGCGACAACGAAGCGCTGGACGGCGATCTTGAGATCGTGGTGGTCGACGACGGTTCCACGGACGGGACTGCGGAAGCAGCCCGGCGAGCCGGCGCCGACATCGTCATATCGCTCGATCGGAACCACGGCAAGGGCGCCGCAATCCGGGCCGGGATGCTCGCGGCGAGTGGTCGACTCCGCCTGTTCACCGATGTCGATCTGGCGTACCCGCCCGGTCAGCTGACGCGCCTCATCGACGCCCTCGACCATGGCGCAGACGTCGCGCTCGGCAACCGGCGTCATGCCGACGCACGCACGATCAACCCGGCGCCCACGGCGAGAGCGTTCGCGAGCCGCCTGTTCAACGTGTTCACCCGGGTGGTGCTCCTTCGCCGGTATCGAGACACGCAGTGCGGCTTCAAGGGCTTCACGGCAGAGGCGGCACAGACGATCTTCGGTCGCTGCATCATCGATGGCTTCGCATTCGATGTCGAAGTGCTGTACCTCGTCGAGCATCTGGGACTGACGGCGACCGAGGTTCCTGTGGCGGTCGATCACACTGCGGACACCACGGTGCGGCTGGTCGCGCAATCGCTGAGGGTCGTCGCAGACATCGGGCGCATCCGCCACCGTGCCGCCGCCGGCGCGTATGACTCCGGCGCTGATGACATCGGCGCCGCTCGGTCGGCTGTCGAGGGAGCGGCGCAGATCTGAGCGCCCTAGGCCTCCTGGGCGTCGCGCACCGCGGGAGCAGGACCGCTGGTCGGGCTCTTGGGATGCGACCTGCGCTCGTTGCTCGAGACGACTGCCATGAGCGGGGCAGGCCGTGCTTGACCCGCAGTGCGACCCTTCGTTGGCGCATGATGTCGTGATCGGGACTGCGGAAGCGTCACGCCGCTGGGACGCTGTTGGGAGAACAGACCCGCTTCGTCGAGCAGCACCCGGTCCTCGTACTCGTCGAACCACAGCGCCTCAGGGTTCCGACCGACGATGGTGACTTTGCCCCGGTCAGGGGCATGAGCCGGATTGCGCAGAACCTTGAAGATCACGACACCGTCCTCGGCACCGGGCAGACCGGCGATCGGGCCGTCAGTGACCGCAGAGACTTCCGTCTTGCCCTTGTAGTGCACGATGGTGAGACGGGCGTGTGACTCCACCCCGGACAACCCGCGCTGCGAATCGTTGAGCAGCTGCCACGCGGTCTCGATCGGCACGTTGAATGCCTTGTACGCGACGATGTTCCGTCCGCAGAAGAAGTAGTGGTTCTCGACACCGACGCCCTTGAGCGTCCGCTGCAGGATCCGCAGTGCATCGGCATCGTCGTTCACGCCAGCGATGATGGGCGTCTGGTTCTCGACGCTGATCCAACCACGTTGAACCAGCGAGTCCACGGCCTGCCGGGTGTTCGGACGCCACTGAAGGAATCCGTGCTTGTCGGACATGTAGTTCCCGGCGGAGTCCTTCAGAAGGAACTCGTCTGGGTGGTTGAAATGGATCATGAACCGCATCGAGACGTCTGGATAGACCTCATGGAATCGGTCGATCATCGCGAAGAAGGCGTCGTCGAAACGATCCGGGTAAAACGCCAGTTCCTTGGTGCCCACGCGGATGGCCTCCGCGCCTGCCTCGGCCAAGGCGGTGAACCAAGCTGCCAGTTTGGAGTTCGGCAGCACCATCGGGTCGCCGCCTGACAGCAGGATCTCCCGCAGCTTGGGCCTGCCGGTCTCCGGATGAGTGCCGCCATTCGAGGCAACAGCGTCATTGTGGGTGCGGATGTATTCCGTCACCTCACCGACCTGCGCCAGACCTTTTTTCTTGACTGTGCCGTCAGAGCGTTCAATCTCTTTGCGCCCAATCAGCTCTTCGCGATAACAGAATCGGCAATGTGCCGAGCAGGTAGAAATAACATACAGTAGTGCCATTTCATATTTGTGCAGCAATCCTTCGATCGGGCTGTAATCGAGTTGATTCGCCGGATCCGGGTCACCCTCAAGATCGACAGTCTCGTCTGTCGATGCCTTCACCAATTTCTTGATCGCTGAACTCGACTGGGCCATGTCAAAATAGTGCCGTGTCAACTTGACGGGCATTCTTGCTTCAACATCGCGATCGGTACCGCGCAATTGACCCAAATCACTCAGCTCTTGCTCGGTATAGAAATTTCTGAATTCTTCGGGCGCAGAGCCACTCATGAAGGGTTCGAGGCCATTGACGATCTGACGGTCGTATCGAGGGTTCTCGACCTCGTCAAGTACCAATTGTTCCCGTTCTGTTGGCTGGTATTTGCTCTTCAACATCATCTCGCTCGCTTGCTTCAGGCAGGTTCGCATGCCACTCTTGGCTCCCACCATAGGGAGACGCGGGTGCAGATTGCAAATGTGTTGATCGCGACGGCCGCGCACCGCTGCGCGGTCTTTTAGGCTTTGCGAACGCTATGGCAGGCCGTATTGACCCTGTACCGACCGGTGTTTTGGCCGGCATCTTCAAGGCGTATGACATACGTGGGATTTACCCCGACGAGCTCGGGTCCGCAACGGCACGGGCAATCGGCTTCGCATTTGCCGAATGGTCTGGCGCCGCGCAGATCGTGCTCGGTCGCGACATGCGTCCGAGCGGCCTTGGACTGGCGGATGCATTCGCGGACGGCGTTCAGGCCGCCGGAGCCGATGTCGTCGATATCGGACTCGCCTCGACAGACCTGCTCTATTTCGCGTCCGGTCATCTCGATTCGCCTGGGGCCATGCTGACGGCCTCGCACAATCCGGCCGAATACAACGGCATCAAGCTGTGCGGGCGAGGCGCGGCAGCTCTGGGCGCCGACAGCGGCTTGGCCGAGATCGCGCAGCGCGCCGCCGCCGGTGCAGCCGTGCGCCACCTGCGCGGCCGGCGGACCGGACGCGATCTGCTCGACACGTTCGCAGCCCATGTGCGCTCCTTCGTCGACGTCGCCGCGCTGGAGCCGCTGCGTGTGGTGGCGGACACGGCGAACGGCATGGGGGGGCTCGTGGTGCCGGCGGTCTTGGGCCCGCTGCCATTCGAATGGGAGCTGATGTACGGCGAGCTCGACGGCACGTTTCCCAACCATCCAGCCGACCCGATCCAGCCCGAGAACCTGGTCGATCTGAGCGAGCGCGTGCGCGGCACCGGCGCCGACGTGGGTCTCGCATTCGACGGGGACGCCGACCGGGTATTCCTCGTCGACGAGCGAGGCGAGGCGGTCAGCGGCTCGTTGCTCACGGCGCTGGTGGCCCAGGCCATGCTCGCACGACACGGCCCGGGCCCGATCCTGCACAACCTGATCTGCTCACGGGCCGTGCCCGAAGCGATCGCCGAGGCCGGCGGCCAGCCCGTGCGCACCCGGGTGGGTCACAGCTTCATCAAGGCAGACATGGCCCGCACCGGTGCCGCCTTTGGCGGCGAGCACAGCGGCCACTACTACTTCGCCGGCAACTACCGGGCCGATTCGGGCCTCATCGCGGCGCTCATCGCGCTGGAGCAGCTGAGCGCTGCGCAGGGCCCGCTGTCGGAGCTGCTGGCCCCGCTCGACCGGTACGCGTCCTCGGGTGAGATCAACACCCGTGTCGCCGATGTGGATGAGGTGCTGCGGCGGGTCGCCGCACACTTCGCGCAGTTCTCCCACGACCATCTTGACGGCCTGACCGTCGACGCAGGCGTCTGGTGGTTCAACCTGCGTCCGTCCAACACCGAGCCGCTGCTGCGGCTGAATCTCGAAGCGCCCGACAGCGAGGCCGTTACGGAACGGGTGAGTGAGATCCGGGCGTTGCTGGCATGATCGCCGCATGGAACCGCCGACGCCGCCGCACGACAGCGTCAGGCCGCGCCCGGGAGGCACGCATGGGCCTTGATCCGGTCCTCGAGCGCATCCTCGCGTGCCCACAGGACAAGGGACCGCTGTACTTCGTTCCCGGTGACGACCTGCTGTACAACCCGCGCCTGCGGAAGACGTATGCCGTCGATGGCGGCATTCCGGTGCTGCTGATCGATGAGGCGACCGAAACCGACCCTGACGCCGCGGTGGCGCTCGACGCCCGCATCGCGAGCGGCGAACTCACCCCGACATTCCAGCCGTGACGTCGCCGCACGATGACTCCCCGGTGACGGCGGCCCCTGAGGCTGCGGTCGATTCCCTCCGATTGGCGCGAGCGGTCGCCGACCTGCCTGAGCAGATGGAGGCCGCGCTCGCGTCGTCCCAGGCCACCCACGCGGCGGTCGACGGCAGCCGCATCGCCAACGTCATGGTCATGGGCATGGGCGGTTCGGGCATCGCCGGCGACATCGTCTCGGCGCTCGCGGCCCCGCTGATGTCAGCGCCGGTGACGGTTGCCAAGGGCTACGAGTGCCCGGCATTCGTCGGCCCAGCCACTCTCGCCATCGCAGCCTCCTTCAGCGGCAACACCGAAGAGACGCTCAGCGCGGCCACGGCGGCGCACCATGCGGGTGCCTCGGTGGTCGCCGTGACCTCTGGCGGGCGCTTGGCTGATCTGGCTCGCGAGTGGGAAGCGCCGCTGTATGAGGTCGATCCCGGCATCCCGATGCCACGAGCCGCCGTCGGCGCCATCTCGGTCGCGCCGCTCGTGGCCCTCGAACGCGCCGGCCTGCTGTCGGGCGTCGACGGCTGGATTCGTGCAGCCGTCGCGCAACTGCAGGCCCGCCGGCACGCCTACCCAGCCAACCCCGATCAGGCCGCCGGCGACGGCCTCGATGGCCTCATCGCCGACATCGGCATGGGCGAGGTGCTGCCGGTGTTTTACGGCGGGGGCGCGCTCGGCGCAGTCGCCGCGGGCCGTGCCAAGGCCCAGATCAACGAGAACGCCAAGATTCCTGCGTTCGCCAGCTTCATGCCCGAGCTGTGCCACAACGAATTGGCCGGATGGGATCAAGCCGGCCGCGCGATCGACGGCTCGCCCCTGGCGGTGATCGCGCTGCGCCACGACTTCGAGCATCCGCAGCTCGGACGCCGCTACGACTTCACCAGCGATGTGCTCGACGGTGCCCGCATCGCCGTGCCGCATGCCGAGCTGCACGCTGCGGGCGACGGCCCCATGGCACAGCTCTTCGACCTCATCTACCAGGTCGACGTGCTGAGCCTTCGTGTCGCCGCAGCCGCCCGGCGCGACCCCGGCCCGATTCCGGTGCTCGAAGAGCTGAAGGCATTCCTTGCCTGAGACGGCAGGCTGTCGGCCGAGTGCGAACGAGGTGACCCCATGACCCAGGCGTCGAGCCTGATCGATGATTCCGAAGTGGCCGATCTGAGCCTGGCGGCTGCCGGACGGCTCCAGATCGAGCTGGCCGAGACGGAGATGCCCGGTCTCATGGCCTTGCGTGCCCAGCACATGGACAGCCAGCCGCTGCGGGGCGCCCGCATCACCGGTTCGCTGCACATGACGGTGCAGACAGCAGTGCTGATCGAGACGCTGGCAGACCTCGGCGCGCGGGTGCGCTGGGCGTCCTGCAACATCTTCTCCACCCAGGACGAGGCCGCGGCGGCCGTCGTGGTGGGGCGTGAGGGGACGCCGGACAGCCCGGCAGGCGTGCCCGTGTTCGCATGGAAGGGCGAGACGCTCGCCGACTACTGGCGCTGCAACTACCGGGCGCTTCGCTGGCCCGATGGGCCCGGCCCAACGCTGATCGTCGACGACGGCGGGGATGCCACGCTCATGGTCCACCTCGGGGCACGCTACGAATCCGAGGGAGGCGTGCCGAGCCTGGCTGCTGACGGCCCGGATGCGGCATCGCCCGACGAGCTGGCGCTGCACGAGCTGCTCGATGAACTCCAGGGAAGCGAGCCCGGCCTGTGGTCTGAGGTCTCGAGCGGGCTGCGAGGTGTCTCCGAGGAGACCACCACCGGTGTGAACCGGCTCTACGAGATGGCAGCTCGCGGCGAGCTGACCTTCCCGGCTTACAGTGTCAACGACTCGGTGACGAAGTCCAAGTTCGACAATCTCTACGGCTGCCGGCACTCCCTGATCGACGGCATCAACCGGGCCACCGACGTGATGCTGGGCGGCAAGGTGGCCTTCGTGGCGGGCTACGGCGACGTCGGCAAGGGATGCGCACAGGCGCTGCGAGGCCAAGGCTGTCGCGTGATCGTCTCCGAGATCGACCCCATCAACGCGCTGCAGGCTGCGATGGAGGGCTTTGAGGTGGATCGGCTCGAGAACGTGCTCGACATCGCCGACATCTATGTCACGGCGACCGGCAACCGCGACATCATCTCGGCCGAGCACATGTCGGCCATGAAGCACCAGGCGGTCGTGGCCAACATCGGACACTTCGACAACGAGATCGACATGGCGGGGTTGGCGGCGATGTCCGATGTCCAGCGACGTTCGATCAAGCCGCAGGTCGACGAGTTCGTGTTCCCCGGCGGGAACTCGGTGATCGTGCTGGCTGAAGGCCGTCTGGTGAACCTTGGCTGCGCGACCGGGCATCCGAGCTTCGTTATGTCGATGAGCTTCACGAACCAGGTGCTCGCCCAGCTGGAGCTGCATGCGCATGCAGAGGAGCTGGAGGCCGATGTTCACGTGCTTCCGAAGCGGCTGGACGAGGAAGTGGCTCGGCTGCATCTCGATCGGCTGGGCGCGAAGCTCACACGGTTGACTGCTGGACAGGCCTCCTACCTCGGTCTGGACGTGGACGGGCCGTACAAGGCGGATCGCTACCGCTACTGAGAGTGCCGTTGCGTCCGCGGCGAGGGCGGCAGCGCCCTCGCCGACCAGCGATCCGGCTGGTCGCAACGTCGTCGAGTTCGCTGCCGCCCTCGCCGCTCGGCGATCTGCGCGTTCACCCGCTGGCGTCGCAATTCGTTTGGCGTTCCATACCTGCGTGCTTACGGTCCGGGGCGTGCTGTTCGAAGTGCGCTGCCCGGGCTGTGGCGTATTGGGGTGGTGCCCGTGCGCGGGGTGCGTCGAGGCACTGGTGGATCCTGAGCTGGCGTCGGTTCCTGGCGCGGACTCGGTCGCGCTGCTGTTCGCGCATGACGATGTCGGGCGGGAGTTCATTCATGCGCTCAAGTACCGGGGTGAGCGGGCCATCGCCCGCTGGCTCGGCGATTCGCTCGCGCTAGCGCATCTCGCTGCACAAGCTTCCGGTGCAGCGGTCGACACCGTCACGTGGGCGCCGACGACAGCGGCGCATCGTCGGGCGCGGGGCTTCGACCAGGCGGAGACCCTAGCGAGGGCCGCCGCCAAGGCCCTGCGCGTGCGCCCGTTGCGGTTGCTTCGGCGGATGGGGGGGACCGCCCAGTCAGGCGCAAGCCGGCACGAGCGACTGGCAGGTCCTCGCTTCGGGGGCCGCGCCCGCGCGGCGGGACGCCGGATTCTGCTGGTGGACGACGTGGTCACCACCGGTGCCACGCTGCGGGCCGCGACGGCTGCGTTGACCGATGCCGGTGCAGCGGCCGTCCATGTGGCAGCGTGTGCTCGACGGGGTCGCGACCGCGTCTGTGCCGATGCCTAACATGGCACTCCCTTCAGTTCGGGCAGAACCGCAAACGCTGTGCGACTGCTCAGAAAGCCGAGGCAATGCAGATCACCATCACGGGTCGCAAAGTTCAGGTTCCCGACGATGTGCGGGCTGCGGTGGAGCGGAAGATCGGGGCACTGGATCGATTCGTCAGCGGGTTGGATCGTGCCGAGGTGGTCTTCCGTGAGGAGAAGAATCCTCGCATCGCCGAGCGCGAGCAGGTGGAGGTGACGCTGCTCGGCCACGGCCACCACGTGCGCGCGTCAGTCGCCGGGGTTGACCAGCACCAGGCCGTCGATCTCGCGGTCGGCAAGCTCGGCAAGCAGCTCCGCAAGCTCAAGACCCGCGTGGTGCGGCGGCATCGCCCGAACCCGCAACGCGACGATGTGCATCATCCGTTGGCCCGTCTCGAGAACGATCTGGTCACCGACGCGGCGAACGGCGCCGCTGCAGCCGCACCCGACGCGAGGCCCGACGACCCCGAGTGGGTGCCGCGCATCGTGCGTCGCAAGACGTTCGACCTGGAGCTGATGGATCCCGCCGAAGCGGTCACCCGCATGCAGCTCCTGGATCACGATTTCTTCCTGTTCGTGAACGCTGACACCAGCAAGCCCAGCGTGGTGTACCTGCGCTCAGACGGCGACGCCGGCCTCATCGAGATCGACGCCTGAGCGCTGAGGGGCAGCCGGATAATCCTCGGCTCTGGCGCAGGGGGGCAGCGGTAGCCTGCGCTTGTGGCTCTGTTTCAGCGCGTGCTCCGTGCCGGGGAAGGCAAGAAGCTGCGCCTGCTGACCGAGCTGGTCCCCGAGATCAACGCTGTCGAGCCGGAAGTCGAGCGCCTGTCCGATGACGCGCTGCGGGCCCGCACCGGCGAACTCCGAGCAGAACTCGACCGCGGCGCCGACCTCAACGACATCCTCGTCGACGCCTTCGCGGTCACCCGCGAGGCGGCACGTCGGGTCATCGGCCAGCGCCACTACGACGTGCAGCTCATCGGCGGCGCGGCGCTGCACTTCGGCTGGGTGGCCGAGATGCGCACCGGCGAGGGAAAGACGCTGGTGTCGACCCTGCCGGTGTACCTCAATGCGCTGAGCGGCAAGGGCGTTCACGTCGTCACCGTCAACGACTACCTGGCCGCCCGAGACGCCGAGTGGATGGGACGCATCCACCGGTTCCTGGGGCTCGAGGTGGGGCTGGTGGTGCCCGGCCCCTACGACGCAGCCCACAAGCGCCGCCAGTACGAGGCCGACATCACCTACGGCACCAACAACGAGTTCGGCTTCGACTACCTGCGGGACAACATGGCGCCGTCGCGCAGCGCTCAAGTGCAGCGCGGCCACAACTACTGCATCGTGGACGAGGTCGACTCGATCCTCATCGATGAGGCCCGCACGCCGCTCATCATCAGCGGCCGGGTTGCCGATGCCGCCAAGCTCTACCAGCAGTTCGCCCGAATCGCCGCGACGATGACCCGCGACGTCGACTACGAGGTCGAGGAAGACAAGCGCAACGTAGCCGTGCTTGAGCCGGGCATCTCCAAGGTCGAGCGTGCGCTCAACATCGACAATCTGTACGACCAGGTCTCGGCCAATCTTGTCCACCAGATGAACGCGGCGCTGCGGGCCAAGGAGCTGTACCGGCGCGACAAGGACTACGTGGTGTCGCACGGCGAGGTGAAGATCGTCGACGAGTTCACCGGCCGCATCCTCGACGGGCGGCGCTGGAGCGAGGGCCTGCACCAGGCGGTCGAGGCCAAGGAGGGAGTGGCGATCAAAGAGGAGAACCAGACGCTCGCCACCATCACGCTGCAGAACTACTTCCGCCTCTACGACAAGCTCGCCGGCATGACCGGCACCGCCACCACCGAGGCGGCTGAATTCAACGGCACCTACGGGCTGGACGTGGTGCCGGTGCCGACGCACCTGCCCGTCGCGCGCGACGACCAGGCCGATCTCATCTACAAGACCGAGGCGGCCAAGCTCGAGGCGGTGGTCGATGACATCTCCGAGCGGATCCGCTCGGGCCAGCCGACGCTGGTGGGCACGGTCAGCGTGGAGAACTCCGAGAAGCTGTCCGCGGCGCTCGAACGCCGGGGAATCGACCACAACGTGCTCAACGCCAAGGAGCACACCCGCGAGGCCGAGATCATCGCCCAGGCAGGCCGGCTGGGATCGGTCACGGTGGCCACGAACATGGCCGGCCGCGGCGTCGACATCTTGCTGGGCGGCAACCCCGAGGGTCTGGCGCGCCGCGACATGCTGCGCGAGAAGCTCGACCCGGACGATCCCGGGAACACAGCGGAGTTGACGGCTCGGGCCGAGCGCTACGAGCCCGAATGCCGTGCCGAGGGCGACGAGGTGCGCAAACTGGGCGGCCTGTACGTGCTGGGCACCGAACGCCACGAATCACGGCGCATCGACAATCAGCTGCGCGGCCGCTCGGGCCGGCAGGGCGATCCGGGCGCGAGCCGCTTCTATCTCTCGCTGGAGGACGACCTGATGCGCCTGTTCGCCACCGGCGCGGTGAACTGGGTGATGGATCGCACGCTGCCCGATGACGTGCCGCTCGAGGCGAAGATGGTCACCAAGGCCATCGAACGGGCACAGAACACCGTCGAGCAGAAGAACGCCGAGGTTCGCAAGAACGTCCTCAAGTACGACGAGGTGATGAACGAGCAGCGCAAGGTGATCTACGCGCGGCGTGAGCAGATCCTGGGCGGCGACGATTTGCGCACCGAGTCGTTGGGGTATCTCCGGGATGCCGCCGAAGCTGCGGTGCTGGACCACTGTGCGAGCGAGGTCCCTTCCGAATGGGATCTCGACGGGTTGCTGGCCACCATCGGCACCTATTGGCCCACCGAGCTCACCGCCGCTGAGCTCATGGGCAATGGGCTGTCGGGCGATGGCGGGCGAGACTGGGACGTCGACGACGCCGTCGAGCTGGTGTGCGCCGACGGCGAGCAGCACTACGAGGCGCGTGAGGCCGAGATCGGGCCCGAGGCGATGCGCGAGGTGGAGCGCCAGGTGATGCTCCGGCTCATCGATCAGCGCTGGCGTGAGCATCTCGCCGACATGGACCACCTGCGCGAAGGCATCCACCTGCGTGGCATCGGCCAGAAGGATCCCGTGGCGGAATGGCAGCGCGAGGGCTTCGACATGTTCGGTGCCATGCTCGAACGCGTCTACCGCGACTTCGTGACCTACGTGATGCATGTGCAGGTCACGGCGGCGCCTGTCGATGGTGAGACGACGTCCGGGCCGCCGCCCTCAAGATCGGCCGGCGGCGCAAGTCAGACCACCGATGTGCAGTACTCGGCACCAGATCTCACACCCTCCACGGTCGGCGCCGGTACCGCCAACGGCGCATCGGCCACCGGTCCTGCGCCTTCAGCGCAGCGCGGTCCCAGCGGGCCGTCGCAGTCGCGCCGGATCGCCGCTGCGTCAACCGGCACCGTGGTCAAGACGGCGCAGGAGAAGCTGGGCCGCAACGATCCCTGCCATTGCGGATCGGGTCGCAAGTTCAAGCACTGCCACGGCCGCTGAGAGGCTGAGCCGTGAGTCGATCCTTGAGCGATCTCTCTGACGCGTTGGCCGACTTGGATCGGCGCGTGAGCGAGGCGCATCGCTATCTCGGCATCGACGAGGCGCGTGCGGTGGCGAACGGGCTGGAGGCCGAGGCATCAGAGCCGTCGCTGTGGGACGAGCCCGATCGAGCACGAGCGGTCACCACGCGTCTGTCGCGCGTGCGCGACGACATCGAGCGCTGGGAACGGGCACGAGCCGAAGTCGACGACGCGGCGGCGTTAGTCGAGCTGGCCCTCGAGGAAGGCGATACCGAACTGCTGCCCGAGATCGACGAGGTAGTCACCGCAGCCGAGGGCCTGCTCGCCGACATCGAGCTGATGGCGCTGTTCGGCGGCGAGCACGACGAGAACGACGCCGTATGCGAGATCAACTCGGGCGCCGGGGGAACCGACGCCTGCGACTGGGCAGAGATGCTGCTGCGCATGTACCAACGATGGGCCGAGCGCAACGACTTCACCGTGGAGCTGACCGAGGCCACCGACGGCGGGGAAGCGGGGATCAGCTCTGCGACATTTCTCGTCAAGGGGCGCCACGCGTTCGGATTCCTCGCGGCAGAGCGGGGCGTTCACCGGCTGGTGCGCATCTCGCCGTTCGATTCGCAGTCGCGCCGGCACACGGCCTTCGCGTCGCTGTCGGTCGTGCCGTTCTTCGACGAGGTCTCAGACGAAGTCCCCATCGACGAGGGCGATCTGCGCATCGACACCTACCGCTCGTCGGGGGCGGGCGGCCAGCACGTGAACGTCACCGATTCGGCGGTGCGCATCACCCACCTGCCGACCGGCATCGTTGTGGCCTGCCAGAACGAGCGCAGCCAGCACCAGAACAAGGACCGGGCGATGCAGATGCTCGCGGCCAAACTGGCCGACCTGCAGCGCCAGGAGCGGGAGGCCGAAGTGGCGGCCCTCGCGGGGGAGCAGCGCGACGTCGCATGGGGCAGCCAGATCCGCTCATATGTGCTGCACCCGTACCAGCAGGTCAAGGATTTGCGCACGGGCATGGAGATCGGCAACGTCGATGCGGTGCTCGACGGCGACCTGGACCGTCTCATGGAGGCCTACCTGCGCTGGCAGCGATCGCAGCAACCCGCCGGCCCAACGGGGTGACCGGGTTGCGGCGGACCGCTGGCGTACCGTGGAAAGCGGCCCGGCCCCGCCACCGCAACGTGACCTGACGCGACCTGAAGGCACCCATGATCCGCTTCGACAACGTCACGAAGATCTACAAGGGCGAAACGCGGGCGGTCAACAGCGTGACGCTCAACATCGAAAAGGGCGAGTTCGTCTTCCTGGTAGGGCCGTCGGGTTCGGGCAAGTCCACGATGCTGCGCCTCATGACCTGCGAGGAAAAGGTCACCGCCGGCGACATCCACGTGGCCGGCAAGGACCTGTCCAAGCTGAACAGCTGGCGCGTGCCCTACCTGCGACGGAACATCGGCTCGGTCTTCCAGGACTTCAAGCTGCTGCCGAACAAGACCGTCTACCAGAACGTGGCGTTCGCGCTCGAGGTCATCGGTCGTCCCGAGAACGTCATCCGTACGCAGGTGCCGGCCATCCTGGAGCTGGTCGGCCTGGAGGACAAGCACCGGCGGTTTCCCGACGAGCTGTCGGGCGGCGAGCAGCAGCGTGTGAGCATCGCCCGGGCATTCGTGAACCGGCCCCTCATCCTGCTGGCCGACGAGCCCACCGGAAACCTCGACCCCGATACCTCCGAAGAGCTGACGTCGCTGCTGGATCGGATCAACCGCACCGGCACCACCGTGGTCATGGCCACTCACGACCGCACCATCGTGGATCGTATGCGGCGCCGTGTGATCGCGCTGCGGCACGGTGAGCTCGTGCGCGACGAGCAGCGCGGCGCCTACGGCAGCGAAACCGACTCGTCAGACGCGCTTGGCATCCAGCCCGCCGATGGAGCGAATCCGTGAGCCGGATCCGCTACTTCGCGCGGGAGACCTGGACGAACATCCGGCGCAATCTCACCCTGACGTTCGCCGCGATCCTCACCGTGGCCGTCGGCGTGATGCTGGTGGGCATGGGGCTGATGGCGGGTTACGCCAGCGGGAATGCGCTCGATCGCTGGGAGGGCGGCGTCCAGTTCGAGGTGTTCCTGAACCCCCAGATCGATCCCAGCCAGATCGACGCCCTCGGCCTCGAGCTGCAGAATCACCCCGAGATCGATCGCATTGAGTTCTTCAGCGCCGAAGAGGCCTACGCGCTCGTGTCCCAGCAGATGGCCGACCAGCCTGAGTTGCTCGCGCAGGTGTCGCCCGAGGCGCTGCCCGCCTCGTACCGCGTGGTGCCCCGGTCGGTCGAGTCAGAGTTGATCGAGTCGCTGGCCGCGCAGTTCCGCCAGCGGCCCGGCGTGATGTCGGTCCAGACGGGTCGTGAAGAAGTCGACGCCATTCGCACGTGGTTCACGTCGTTCCAGGGCATCGTGCTGCTGCTGTCGATCGTGCTGTCGGGTGCCAGCGTCATGCTCATCTTCAACTCGATCCGGGTGGCGATGTTCGCCCGCAGGCGCGAGATCGAGGTGATGAAGCTGGTCGGCGCCACCAACAGCTTCATCCGGTTCCCGTTCATGCTCGAAGGCATGCTGCACGGTCTCGCCGGCGGCATCATCGGGGCCATTGCGGCTGGGGCGCTGCGCGGCCACGTCGAAGGGCTGTTCTCTCGCTCGGAGATCCTGGCGTTCTTCCGGTCGTTCGTGGTCACGTCCAGCCAGTTCACGTCCGTGGTGATCGTCACGGTGATCGCCGGCGTGCTCGTGGGAATGATCGGCTCGGCGTTCGCAGCGAGCCGCTTCCTCGACGTGTAGAACGGCTCGACGTGTAGAAACACCGGAGCCGCTGCGTCCGGCGGCGGTCCTGAAGCGCAGCCTGTGTGACCCGGGGAGGCACCATGCCAGAGTTCGAGACGATCCTGTACGACGTTGACGACCGCGTCGCCACCATCACGCTGAATCGCCCTGAGCGCCTCAACGCGTTCAACAGCCAGATGCTGCGCGATGTGATGGACGCCATCGACCTGGTCGATGCCGACGACGAGGTCCGGGCGGTGATCTTCACCGGTGCCGGCCGCGGCTACTGCGCCGGGGCCGACCTGAGCGGGGGTGCCGACACGTTCGACTTCGACAGCCAGTCAGATGAGCGGAAGGCCGAGCGAGCTTCCGAACGCAGCGACGGCGGCGATCTGGCATGGATGCGTGACGGCGGCGGTCTGCTCACGCTGCGCCTGTACGAGTGCAACAAACCGCTGATTGCGGCGATCAACGGCCCCGCAGTGGGCGTGGGCGTCACGATGACGCTGCCCATGGACATCCGGCTGGCGTCCACCAAGGCCCGCATCGGGTTCGTGTTCGCGCGCCGCGGCGTGGTGCCAGAGGCGTGCTCCTCGTACTTCCTGCCGCGCGTGGTGGGACTGTCGCGGGCGCTCGAGTGGTGCTTCAGCGGCCGCGTCTTCGATGCAGACGAGGCGCTCGAAGGCGGGCTGGTGCGCAGCCTGCACGAGCCCGATGACCTGCTGCCGACGGCCCGGGCCATCGCCGCGGAGATCGCCCAGAACACCTCGGCGATCTCGGTGACGGTGATCCGCCACATGCTGTGGCGCATGCTCGCCGCCGACCATCCGATGGAGGCCCACAAGATCGACTCCCGGGGCATCTTCCACCTGGGCCGCGGCGCGGATGCACACGAAGGGGTTGCGTCGTTCCTCGAGAAGCGGTCGCCGGAGTTCACGCTGCGTCCGACGCAGGACCTGCCCGAGTACTTCCCCTGGTGGGACGAGCCCGAATTCAGCTAGCTGGCCGCTGAGGCGGGGTCGTCGCCCCAGCCGGTCAGCGCGATGCCCGCGACGCACGCGGCCACGGCGAGCCCGAAGACGGGACCGAAACTGTCGAACCAGTCGGCGGTCGCGCCGCCGAGCTGGGGCCCGGCTGCCAGGCCGAGGCCGAACACGATCGTTGCAACCCCATAGGCGGCACCGAACTCATCGCCGGCCAGGTTGTCGCTGACCCGGGCTGCGATCGAGGCGATGATGCCGGTGAACGCCGTGCCGAAGATGAACGCCGACACCCACGCCAGTGCCGGTCCTGCTGCTGCGAGCAGCGGGTACGCCGTCATGAACACGATGGACACCATCGACACGCAGAAGCCGATGGTGACCGTGCGCCGCCTGCCGAGGCGGTCCGCCGAGCGACCGAAGATCGGCCCTCCGGCGATGCTGCCGATGCCGATCAACGAGAAAGCAACCGCAGCGCCGCGAGCGTCGAAGATGTCGGCGTAGCCCTCGAGGTGATCCACGATGAACGTGAGCACCGTCGTGACGACGAAAGCGTGCAGCGTGTAGGCGGTGATCAGCCGTCCTGCCTGGGGCACCTTGGCGAGTGCGGCGCGCGCCCCGCCAAGACCCGTTCGACCGGGCGTTCGCGTCCAGCGGCGCACCGCGACGGCGAGGACGATCAGCACCGCTGCACCGATGAAGAACTCGATCAAGTACACGTTGCGCGGATGGCTGAGGTCTGCGGCGGCCTGAACGGCCTCGCCTGAATCTGGGCTGTCGGGGCGGCTCAGGAGCGCATCGATGGCGGCCGCCGCGACCATGCCGCTGCCGACGCCGCCAGTCATCCAGCCCGCCGCGGCGCCTCGCTTCTCTGGCCCCAGCAACTCAGCAGCGAGCCCGGGGGTGCCCACCCACACACCGGC
This sequence comes from Acidimicrobiales bacterium, assembly GCA_965116715.1. GTDB lineage: Bacteria > Actinomycetota > Acidimicrobiia > Acidimicrobiales > Poriferisodalaceae > Poriferisodalis. The sequence continues at coordinate 1,170,463 of OZ220724.1, read as the reverse complement.
TGCGCAGAAGCCCGTCAAGGCCAGCGCGAACGCCGCGACGCCCACGTTCGGGCTCCAAGCCAGCAGGGCCAAGCCGACCACGTTTCCGGCCACACCGATGCGCACGGCGCCGCTCAGGCCGGTGCGTCCGACCGTCAGCGCGACTGCCAGCGAGCCCGCGACGTACAGCAGCAGATTCAACGAGCCGAGCGCGCCGGCGACGGTGTTGGACAGGCCGAAGCCGTCCCGCAGATCAGCGAACAGCAGCGAGTAGGTGAACCGGCCGAACGACTGCGACACCCCTGCGGACGCCGCCAGCGTCAGCAGCGTGCCGATGCGACGGGCGCGGCTGAACCCGTCGGTGTGGTTCGCCGTGGTCATGATTTCGTGGCGCGAGAACGGCGGGCGCTGGCGTGCACCGTGGTGAGTGGGTCAGTCGTGCGGCCAGGTCACTGCTGGCATCGGCGGACGCTGGCGGTAGATCGTCTCCGTCGTGATGACCCGTCGTGGTGAGCGCTCAGTGTCGGCGAACTTCGCGACATCGGCCAGAATGACCTGGCGGTCGTGCTCGTCGCCGAAGAAGCGCTCACGCATGTCGTCGAGCGAGGCGAACGAGACCAGGGCGAATCCGTCGTAGGACGGGCCGTTGAGCGTGGCGACGACGCTGAGCTGGGTGTAGTCCCACATGCCGGGGTGATGCCGCAGCGCAAGTGGGGCGTGGATGTCACGCCAGTGGCTGTCGCCCTGCGCGTGGGTGAGGCTGGGGTGGTGGACCATCGGGAAGATGCCGGTCAGGCCGGGTGATGGGGTGCCAGGGTCGGACCCCAGCGGGCGCTCACGGATGATGCGTGAGAACGCCAGGTAGGTGCCGACCGTTGCGGCGGGCGCCAGCAGGTCAGGTGCATCGGTGATCGCCCGCACGAGCGTGCGGAAAGGAAACTCACGACGGTCGTCTGGGTCGGCCGCGTAGCACACGCCCCCGACGCTGGCCGCTGCTTCCGCAGCGGCATCCGCATCATTTCCCGTGACGACGAGCTCGTGCATGCCTGCAACCTAGATGACGCGCAGACGGCGGTCCCGCGTGCCCGGCAGGATGGGGGTGTGCTCGAGATGGACGAGGCTCACTTTGCCGACTTGGTGGAACAGGCGCTCGAAGACATACCGGATGCGCTGCGGGAGTTGATGGACAACGTCGCCATCTTCGTGGAGGATCGCGGCGAGGATCCGGACCTGCTCGGTGTCTATGAAGGCATCCCGCTGACCGAGCGCCACGACTACGGCGGCCTGGTGATGCCCGACAGCATCGTCATCTACCGGCTGCCGATCCTGGAAATGTGCGAGACGGCCGACGACGTCGTCGAAGAGGTGCTGGTGACGGTCGTGCACGAGATCGCCCACCATTTCGGCATCGACGACGACCGGCTGCACGAGCTCGGCTGGGACTGAGCGGCGTCAGGACCGAGCAGTCAGATGCGGCCGAGGCCGAGGTCGAGGCGCCCGCGGGCGACGTTGGAGGCGAGTACCTCTGTCGGCCCTTCCGCGAGCCGCAGCGCCCGGACGCGTCGCAAGATGCCGGCCAGCGGGTGGCCGTCCACCAGCGCAGTGCCGCCGACGCGCTGCACGGCGCTGTCGCACACCCGGCTGAGCGTCTCAGTTGCCAGCGACTTGGCAGCCATCACCTCGTTGACGGCGTTTTCTCCCGCGTCGATCAGCCGGGCCGTGCGGTACAGCGCGCTGCGGGCGCCGTAGGCGGCGATGCGCATCTCGCCCAGCGCCATCCGCTCGGGATCGGTGCCGACCCGCGCCGATTCGCCGGTCGAGCCGCGCCGCGCGGCCCGCTCGGTCAGCGTCTGCTCGACGAGGTCGATCGCGAATCGGCACTGGCCGATGCAATCGGCGGCAATCGCCATGCGTGTGGCGTTGATCTGGCCCATCGCTCGTCCGAGCCCGCGTCCGGCCTCGCCGATCAGGTGAGTGCCGGGCACTCGTACATCGGCGAACGTGAACGCAGCGTGATGGCTGCCGTCGAGCGTGCCGAATCGCTGCTCGAGTGTCACGCCGGCCCGATCGGTCTCGATGAGCACCATGGCCGGTCCGGCCCCGTCGACCTCGACCAGCGCATTGATGAAATCGGCGTCTGCGCCCCCCGTCACGTAGGACTTCGCGCCGTTGATCACCAGCTCGTTCCCGTCACGTCGCGCCCAGGTGTGACGCGGGGCATCCGCAGGCTCGGTGAACCCGAAACCGCTGCGCAGCTCCCCGGCCAGATACGGCAGCAGGAACTGGCTGCGCAACGGCTCCTCGACGCCGGCGAGCACGCCCGGCGAGGGCCCGAAGACGCCCGGCAGGTGTCCCACGTTGCGGCTGCCGAGCGTGTCACGCACGACGGCAAGCGCCAGCGCGCCCGCCTCAGTGCCGCCGAACACCACCGGCTGGGTCATGCCGAACACGCCGGCCGCCTTCGACGCCTCCCTGACTGACCGGGCAAGCGCCGTGTGGGACGTCTCCGCTGCACGCCCCGTGTCGGATGCCTCGGGTGCGCGCTCCGTGCGGGATGCCTCCGCTGCAAGCTCGGCCAGCTCGTCAGCCAGCTCTTCGGCGCTGCGCAGCACCCCGCTGTGCTCGGCATCCAGAAAATCGGGCATCTCCGGCGTGTTCCTTCGCATTCAGCGCAGATTGCGTGCGAAGAGCTCGGCGAGCCGCTCGTAGTGCAGTTCGGCACCCTCGGGCGAGAAGCAGTAGCGCTCGGGGAAGACGAAGCCGTGCTCAGTGCCGGGATAGGTCTCGACGGTGTGCGGTACGCCGATGGTGGGCAAGTGAGCCTTCAGCGCGGCTGTCTCCTCGTCGCTGACGTAGATGTCGTTCTCGGCGATGCCGAAATAGAGCTCGCCGGACATGTTTCCAAGCTGCAGATGCGGCGAGTCGTCGTCGTCAGTCACGATTCCGGCGCCGTACAGCGATGCGGCCGCGGCGAAGCGATCTGGGTATGCGCCGGCAGCCGCCATCACCAGCCGCCCGCCCATGCAGTAGCCGACCCCACCGACCCGGCTGGCGTCGATACCGTCGCGAGATTCCAGCCAGTCGAGGATGACGCCGCTATCGGCGATGATGCGCTGATTGGTGATGTTTCCGGCGAGTCCCATCATGAACTCGCGCACCGGCAAGTAGTCGTCGTCGCTCAGCCGGTTGGCGTCGATGTCGACATGTCGCGCCAGTCGGTAGAACGAGTTCGGCAGCACCACCACGTAGCCCATCGAGGCGATGCGGTCTGCAATGCCAACCAGCTCTGGCCGGATTCCCGATGCCGGCATGTACACGATGACGGCCCGAAGTGTCCCATCCCGCTCGGGGGTGATCACGTGGCAGTTCATAATGCCGTCTGTCGTGATCAGGTCAATCTCGGCAACTGCGGTGCGATAGTTCTGTTGGGACATTGAAGTGTTTTCGGTTTCGGCCTAGGACTGTCTGTTCGCGGGCGTAGCGTGGCACATCTGATGGCGGCGCCGCGTTGCGGACTGTGCCTACCGCGGGGTTCGGCAGGAATTGATAGGCCGGTGCTTGTTGCAGGTGGCATGATCGACTCATGGAACCCGAGGCGCGGTGTGTGCGAGTAGATCCGGTGCTGGCACGGCTGGAGGCACGCTTCGAGCGGGCCAAGCGGCGGCTGATACGCAGCCATGAGGGCCGTTGGGCACTGGTGGTGCAGGGAACGCTGCAGTCTGAGATCGAAGTGTTCGACACCGAGACGGAGGCCACCCACGCCGGATTCTTGCACCCGTCTCGAAAGCGTTTCTGCGTCAAGCCGATCGTGCAACGCGAAGAACCGATCGTGATCAGCGCCGCCTTGGCACCGTTCCAGCGCGAGTTCGTCTGAAGCAGACCTCGGTGAATCGGTTGCTTGGGCGCCGCTTCGACGGCACAGCGCATTGACTTCGGCTCGCGACGAGGGTGGTGCCGTCCTGACCGCGCACATTGGCAGGGGCGGGGCTTGTGTGAGTGTCGAACTCGCCCTCACGCCCTACGAGGCATATCGGCGACAGGCAGGGCTCGTGCAACTGCCGTTGCCACTCACTGACGGCGAGAGTCGGGCATCGAATCGGCGCTACCCGGCGTGAGTGCGGACCCAGTCGGTGATGATGTCGGCTGCTTCGGCGCGGGCGCCGTCGGGCTCCGTCAGGTAGTGGTCGCCGCTGATGGAGTGCACGGGCACCTCGGGTGCGCCGGGCCGGCCACGCAGAGCATTGACGATCTTCGCGGTGTCGGAGGAGAAGATGCCCGTGTCGGCGTCGGCGTCGATGACGATCGCCGGCAGGTCGATGTGCTGCGCCTGGTCGGTGCTGCACTGCGAGTCGGCGAGGCTCCACATCGACAGCCAGGTCCGCAGCGAGCTGACCGTGCCGACGCCGAAGATGCCGTAGTTGGCCCGGCGCGGATCGCCGAGGTAGCAGCCGGGCACCGGGCGCGGGCTCGGGTCGAGCGTGCGGTCGAGCATGCGCAGGTCGGCCCAGAGCCGCGGCACCACGAACAGGCGCTCGCGGTGCCCTGCTGCTGCGAGCCGGTCCAGCTCTTGCTTGCACCAGGCGGTGATGCGTTCGTTGCGGGCCCGCTGTGCGCTCCGGTATGCGGCGATGAACTCGTCATCGAATGGCGGCTGCCGGTCCGGCGAGAAAGGATCCAGGGCCGGGTCGACGCTCAGCGGGTCGTTCTCGTCGGTGACCGACGGATCCATCCAGTTGGTCAGCACTTCGGCGCGGCCGGTGTGCGCCACGATCGAGACGTACAGGTTGCCTCCCGCCAGATCCTCGATCGCCGGGTGCAAACCTCGCCGGCTGTACTCCGGAACCAGATTGGGCGCCGTGGCTTGCGCCTGGTAGGTGGCCATGAGCGAGCCTCCGCCGCTGTTGCCCAGCAGCACCACGCAGTCGATGCCTCGGCTGCGCAGCCAGCGGACGCCGACATCGATGTCGGCAAGCGCCAGATCGGCCAGGAAGTAGGGCTCGGCACCTCTGAAGCGGGTGTTCCAGCCCAGGAACCCCAAGCCCCGCTCAGCGACATAGCTCGCCAGGTAGTGCTCGCTGAAATCGATGTTGTAGTGGGTCGCTATCAACGCTGTGCGCGGCTGCTGTCCCTCGGGCCGGTGATAGACGCCCTGGCAGGGATGCCCGCCGACCCCGGAGCGAGGGGCGCTGGCACTCGGCAGCGCGACGAATTCACGTGTGATGCCCATGTGCCGACCTGCCTGGGGCTCAGGCCGTTGCGTCGGCGGGGATGGGGGAGCGCATGACTTTCAGCGCACCCGACGGATCGGGATCGATGCCCGTGGTGTCCCGGCAGAGCTCGACCATGATGCCGTTCGGGTCCACGAAGTAGAGCGAATGGCACCAGCCGTGATCCACTTCCATCAGCGGCTCGATGTCGGCGGCTTCCATGCGCTCGCGGACCGTGTCCTGCTTCTGTGGCGTTGCGCGGACGGCGACATGGTTGACCCACACCGGCAACCCCACGGTTGCGCTGAGATCGGTGCTGTAGTCGGCCTGCTCGCCCATGTTCTGGATGTAGAAGAACGCGATGCACTCGCCGTCGCCGATGTCGTAGAAGACGTGCTTGATGTGGCCCGGCGGCCCGCCGTCGGGGTGCGGCCGCTCGGCCTGCTCGGCGTGGACCAGCGGGAATCCCATGAGGTCCTCGTAGAAACGGTGTGTCGCCTCGAGGTCTCGTGTTGCGTAGGCGACGTGGTGAAGTCCCATGGCTCCCCCTGCTGCGGTGTCCAGAGCAAGGTTCTCACATCTGGGGGTTCCGGCTTGCCCGCTGGCCCGTGCCTGGCTTGCTAGTCGAGTGGGAAGCTCGCCACGTCCAGGTATTCGCCCCAAGGCGCCGATTCGACCAGGCTGATCTCGGTGACCTCGAACGTCTCGCCCAGGCGGGGCCAGTCGACCGATGGCTGCCGCTTGCGGAAGCGGGCGATGGTCAGGTGGCCCACGAAGGGGTGATCCGGCGGCGGGTCGCCGATGTAGCGGGTGCAGTCGATGACGGACGCGGCGAGCTCGTCGACGCCGGCGGCCGGGAGCATGAGCACGCCGCGTCCGAGGCGTTCCGGCGCCGGTCCGAGCGTCACCGATGTCTCGCCGAATGACCGTGCACCGAGGGTGCTGAGCGCTTCGCCGGTGTCGCATTCGCCGAGGAACCGAAGCGTGATGTGCATTCGGTGTGGTTTGGTCCAGCTGACGCCTGGCTGGGATGGTCTCGGCAGCGCAGCCAATGCGTCGATGACGGAGGGAGGCGGCCACACGGCGACGAACAGGCGCGGCACGGCGCGAACCTAGCGGCGCGCCGCTCATGGGTGAGACTCTGGGCTCGGAGTTCGATGCCCCTTCTGAGCCGGTGCGGAGGCGGGTTACGCTCGCAAGGGTGAAGCGGCTTGCGTGGCGAATGACGTCGGCGGTCGTCTGCTGCTTGGTGGGCGCAGGATTCTTGTCGAGCTGCAGCAGCGACAGCGATGAGACGCCTCAGACCGTAGCGCTGGATGCAGCGACGACGACTGCCGTGCCGGCAGTCGCAACAACCGCCGCAACGACGCCCGCGTCGACAACCGAAGCGCAGGTCTCCGACGAGAGCAGCGCCCCGGTGGCCACTGACGCCGTAGCCGCCGACGACGCTCCCGAGTCCGAACCCGACGAGCAGGTCCAGGCGGACCGCGATGAGCGTGACGCCGAAGATGCGGAGCAAACGGCCGACAGCGAGTCCTCCGCAACTGCTGAACAGCCGGCGGACGACGCGGCCGACGAGCCAGACCAGGCAGACGACGGGGACGGCGAAGTCGACGAGGGAGCGACCGCCGACGGCTCGGCCGACGGTGACGGTGATGACGGTGGCGATGACGAGAGCGGTGACAGCGAAGCCGACGACAGCGAAGGCGGAGCCGACGAGAGCGACGGTGCCCACGAAGGCCAGCAAGGCGACGAGAGCGACGAGAGTCAAGACGAGGCCGACGAAGCCGACGAAGCCGACGACAGCGACGAAGCCGACGACAGCGAAGCTGAAACCGACGAAGGCGCCGGAGCTGACGAAGGCCAGGAAGGCGACGAAACCGACGAAGCTGACGACAGCGACGAGTCTGGCCAGGAGGCTGACCTCGAGGATGCTGAGGCGGACGACTCTGACGGCAGCCAGGATGAAGGGGATGCTGACGAAGTCGAGCAAGACGCCGAGGGCGATGACGCCGAGGAGGCCGTCACCGATACCGAACCCACCGAGGATCGAGCCCGCATTCTGGCGCTAGCCGTACCACAGCTCGACGGCACCACCTTCGACGTGGACACGCTCGCCGGCCGCGACGTGCTGGTCTGGTTCTGGGCGCCGTGGTGACCGAATTGCCAGCGGGAAGCGCCTGCGGTCGCAGCGCTGAAGACACAACACGGCGACAACTTGGCTCTCGTCAGCGTCGGCGGACACGACACCAAGTCGGCGATCTCGAGCTTCGTGAGCAGGTACGGCCTCGGCCACCTGCCGAACCTGCCCGATGAGGACAGCGATATCGCGAGAGCCCTCGGCGTCAGCTATCACCCACGCTGGCTGCTCATCCGTGCCGACGGCACAGAGGAACGAGGCGGCGGCGCCATTCCCGACTCGATCGTCACCGACGCCCTCACGCCGGGCTGATCGACCAGGTCAATCGGGCGGCGAGTGGCTAGCGGCTAGTCGCCGCGGGAGTCGGCGAGCAGATCCCGCAGCAGTTCGGGCGGATCGTCGGCCACCACCAGCGCTTCACCAATCAGAGCGGCGTCGTAGCCGGCGTCGGCGATCGCTCGCATAGAGGTGCCGCCGGGCACGCCGATGCCTGACGCCGCGATGAGCAGTATCCGGTCGTCGATGCCCTCGAAGCAGCGGCTGACCCGTACCGCCTTGTCGTAGTCCACGGTGAACTTGGTCGACTCGGGATTGTCGCGCTGGTTGATGGCGATCAGGTAGGCGCCGAGCTCGACCGCCGCCTCGAACTCCGCCTCGTCGCGCACCTCAGTGAGCACATCGACGCCGAGCGACAGCGCCAGCTCCTGCATGGGCGGCAGATCCCCATGGTCGATGTCGGCCAGGATCACCAGCATCGCGTCGGCGCCCATGGCGTGGCTGTCGCGCACGTCATCGAGCGTTCGCAGGAAGTCCTTGCGCAGCACCGGCAGCCCGGTCACGGCCTTCGCGGTCTGCAGGTCCTCGGGAGAGCCGCTGAACCGCTCGCGCTCGGTCAGTACCGAGAGGCAGGCAGACCCGCCGGCCTTGTATTCCGACGCCAGATCGGCCGCATCGGCGTCGGCTCTCAGTGCCCCACGCGACGGCGAGCGACGCTTGATCTCAGCGATGACCGAGAGACCTTCCCCTCGCAGCGCAGCGGCGAACCGGTGGCCGAGCGGCACCTCGCCGGGCCCAATCCTCTCAACATCAGTCCGTTCGGCATCGGCTTGGTCAAGGTCGGCGTCGTCAGCAGCCATGGCATCGATCTCACTCCCCGGCTCGAATCTGCCGGCCGGGTCGGCCAGTGACTCTACGGGCCTCGTGCAGCAGTCGAGCCCTCAGTGCGCTGGGCTCGGCGCTTGGGCGGGGTCGAGTTCGCGAGCCAGGGACATGAGCGAAGAAAACTACTTGGAGAACTAATAAACACTGAAATATATTGAAACATCATGGAAGATGAGCTATCCAACGACGACGGCGGCGAGGTCCAGCGCCGTCAGCTCCGCGCCGCCGGGGTGCTGGTTGCGTCGGATGCCCGGCTGCGCCCCACCACCACGATGCTCGCCGACGACGAGGTCGGCGACCCGGTCGCCGTCGCCACCCTGCTGCTCGACGTCACCCGCCCGGACTGCATCGACCGGGTCGTGAGCTGGCTGCGCGACACCGCCACCCTCCTCGAAACCCTCCGCGAACTCGAGCGCTGACCTGACGCCACTTCATCGTTCCCATTGGCGCGGCTGAGAGGGGTGTGTGGCGCGGTAGCGTCGCTGCGGTGCTGAGAGACCTGCGGGAGCTGCCTTGGGCGGTGTGGCCCAGGGCCGTGGTGTACGGCGCCATCGCGGCCGTGCTGATCGGCATCCCGTCGGACTTGATTGACACGCCCATCTTCGGGCGGCCGATCGAGGCCCGGTGGCTGGACTGGGTGATCTTGGCGATCACGTCGGCGTTGATCGGGTTGATCTTTGCGATCCGGCCGCCGTCGAGTGCCGATGCGGGTGCCGACGACGCCGTCGAGCGTCAGGGCACCACCACGATGTGGGGCGGGCTGGTCTCGTTCCTTGCTGTCGGCTGTCCGGTGTGCAATCAGGCGGTCGTGGCGCTGGTGGGCATCTCGGGGGCGCTGTCGTGGTGGGCGCCGGTGCAGCCCATCGTGGGGCTGGCCGCAGTGGCGCTGCTGGTGTGGACGCTGCGCAAGCGGCTGCGCACCTACCGAGCCGTGGCCTGCCCGCTGCCCGTCTGAGCAGCCGATTCAGTCGGGCGGGGCGAGCTCGCTTGCGATGCGGTGGCGCGTGATCCACAGCCGCAGAAGTATCAGCGCTGCGAGCAGGAACGCCGTGCTGCCATAGACCATGATCGGGATCGCCTCCACCAGCACCCCGTAATAGCCCCACAGGATGCCCTCGCCAGCCGTGAGCACCCAGGTCAGCGGCGCCACGCCGACCGGCGCGTACGACCGCCACGCAGCCCACACTGACGGCCCCAGGTACAGGCCGTTCGACAATCCGAGCACCGTGCCCAGGACCGTCCAACCCGCCACGAGCTGCAGGCCCACAGAGGCCACACCCACAGCGATGCCGGCAATCACGGCGACACGCACCTCAGCGCCATTGCGCCACAGCAGGTACAGCACCAGACCGAAGCTGATGATCGCAGCCAGGATGGCGGGGATCGTGACCCAGAATTCCTCGGCGATCACATACGCCATCCAGCCGATGTTGATCACCATGCCGATCGCCGCCCACGCCGGCGAGGCACCCTCGGTCCGCTTCAGCCGCAGCAGCCGCACGATCTGAGGCACCACCTGCACGAATGTCACAGCCGTAGCGACAGCCGCAACCAGGTTGGCGAACTGGTCCTGGTTCACGTAACGCGCTGCCTGTCCCGCACGTCGTAGCAAACCGCAACCATTCCGAGAGTGTCGCATCCCAGGGCGCTTCCGAAGAGCGCTGACCGGTTCGGCGAGGTCAGCGCGACCCAGCAGTTCGGCACTCTGACGTGCGGTCGAGGGCATTTCCGGGTTGCATGGACACCTGTGACCGATCTCGGCGGTGGGGAGCGAACCCAGCAACGCAGGCTGATGGGCGCGGCCGCGGTCATCTTGATGGCGCTGGTTGCCGCGCTCGCCCAGTCGTTCGGGCGGTTCACCTACGGGGTGCTGTTGCCCGCAGTACGGGACGATCTCGGCCTGTCCAACACGGTCGCCGGTTCGCTCGCAACCGTCAACATGGCGGCCTACCTGGTGGGCAGCTTGATCGTCGCTGCAGCATCGAGCCGGTTCCGGCTGCTGTCGGTGATGCGGGTCGGCATGGTGATCGCGATCATCGGCCAGGCGCTGGCGACCGTCTCGCCGGGACCGGCGGTGCTGGGGATCGGCTTGTTCGCACAGGGTCTGGGCGGCGCCTTGACATGGATCCCCGCACCGGTCATCACCGCCGACGCGATCGCCCCCGAACGGCGCGGCCTCGCCGTCGGATTCCTCGGCGCCGGCATGGGGCTGGGCGTCGTCTTCGCCGGCCAGCTCTCGAGCTTCGTCCGCTCGACGATGGGGGATGCGTCGTGGCGAACGGTCTATTTCGTGCAGCTCATCATCGGTGCGGCCGTCGTCGCCGTGGTGCTGCTCGCCATCGGACACCGCCAGGAACGCCTGTCGTCACGCACCGGCCTCGGCGGGTTCAGCGCCCTGCGGCGCGTGCCCGGCTGGGCGCCGCTGGTGTCGGCGTTCTTCGTCTTCGGCTTGCTGTATCTGCTGGTCATATCGTTCCTCACCACCCGGCTGGAAGACGACAGCGGCTGGACGAGCACCCAGGCGTCGCTGGCGTTCACGCTGGTCGGCGTAGCCATGATCTTCGGCGGGCCGCTGTTCATTGCGCTGTCGGAGCGCATCGGGGCCCGTTCGACGCTCGCCATCTCATTCGGGGGCTGGGCGGTGGTCACCACGCTGATCCTGCCGGGATGGCTCGCGCCGACGCTGGCGCTGTCGGTGGCTGTGGGCCTGCTGTTCGCATCGATGCCCTCGGTGCTGACGGTCTACGTCGTCAACAACACCGCCACCGACGACTACGGACCGGCGTTCTCTGCGGTCACCTTCTCGTTCGGGATCGCCCAGATGATCTCGCCGCAGATGGGCGGCTTCATCGCCGACGCCGCCGGCTCGTTCACCCCGGTGTTCCTGCTCTCGGCGGCACTGGCGGTGGTCGGCATGTTCACCTCGTTCGGTCTGCCGCGCCGCCACCGGCCGGGCTTCCCGGCTGTGCCGGCCGCCGAGCCCGCTCCCGAACCGGCCGCCGGGCGGGCTGCCGGTCCTGCTTTCGAGCCTGCTGCCACCTTGCCGGCCGACTGGCGCTACATCAACATGACCTTCGCAATCGAGCGCGCCGTCACGCCCGCCGACGCTGCGGCAACCGGGTCCGCCGTCACGCGTACTGACGGCCGGGTGGACCGCTGAGACTACGGGGGAGCAGTCGGCTAGCGGGTGTCCCCGGGGACGGCCTCGGAATCGACCTCGGCGGGCTCGAGCATGACGATGGGGAACTCGCGGTCGGTCTTGCGCTGGAACTCGACGTAGTGATCGCCCCGGCTGGCGATGTGGTCCCACAGTGCTGCGCGCTCGTCGCCTTCGGTGAGCCGTGCCCTCATCTGCTGTGTGCCGCTGCCATTGCGAACGCTGACGGCGGGATTGTCACGCATGTTCAGAAACCACGCCGGGTGATGGTCAGAACCGCCACGCGAGCCGATGACAGCGAACGCGCCGTCCCGCTCGGCAACTGCGGACAGCAGCGTGGTGCGGGGCTGGCCGCTGCGGCGACCTGTCATCGTCACTTCGATGATGGGCGTGCCCTTGTGGATCCAGCCGATGCGGCCGCCGCTGAGCCGGATGGCCGTGCGGTTCAGCCAGTTGGCCGCCTTGAAGGTGAGATCGTTCGTCCACATAGGAGTCTCCGGTAATGAGCAGTTCCGCACGTACGGTACGTGCGTCAGCGCGTGACCAGATTCGAAAACGCGGCGCAGTACTGTGGGCCGCGTGAAGTCACAGCCCGAAACGGCCACTGTGGCCGAACTCAAAGAACTCCTGGCCGATCCGGCGGCTCGCATCGAGCTCCACGACTTCGTCAGCGACGAGACGCTGCGTACCGTCGATGCTCTCCGCAGCGCTGACTGCGAGGGCTACGACGAGTGCCTGCGGGCCTACGAGCATGCGTCTGCCGACCTGATCGGCATGCTCGTCACCGGCGCGTACTTCTCCAACTGCGCTGATCACGACAGGGCTTGGGCACACGCCGTGCGCCTGCTGGCCAACCGGATCCCGTTCGAGAGCGCCGCCGGCGGGCCCGCCATCAATCTGCAGCACCACGTCACGCTGCTGGCCATCTATGCCGTTGCCTTCGGCGCCGCCGCTGCCGATCGGATCGACCCGCTGGCGCGCATCATCGGGACGGTACGGGCCGAGGAGGATGGCAGGGTCGGGCGGGTCACCTACCTGGTCAACTGCGATCGGCTGAAGAAGCCCGATGAGGCGCCGATCCAGGCGTCGCTTCGCCTGTGGATGACGCTGCGCTCCGTGACCGACGAGTTCATTCCCAGGACCACCGAAGACGCATTGTTCGACGCCATGCTCGACGAGATCGAATACCTCCTCGGCTTGACGCACGGCCGGGACACCGCAGAGGGGACCGGTCCTGTCGGCTACGGAGCGATCCAGGTGCTCGCGACCCGAGTGGCGCCCGATCGTCTTGTGCGGCGCAACCTCGACCTGCTCATCGCTCACGACGCGTTCCAGAGCGTCGACGAGTTCTACATCTGCCGAGAGCGCTACAACAAGGCCTACGCCGCCGAAGCCCGCGTCTGAGCCGCTCGACGTCATGCCGATGATCGAGGGAGACGGGGTCGAGCTGTACGCGGAGGAGGCCGGCGATGGGCATCCCATCGTGTGGCTGCACGAGTTCGCCGCCGACTACCGCACGTGGGAGGGCCAGATCCGGCGGTTCAGCCGGAGCCATCGATGCATCGCCTATAACGCCCGCGGCTACCCGCCGTCAGATGTGCCGCAGGACGATTCGGCGTACACCTTCGAACACGAGCGGGAGGACTTGCGGGCCGTCCTCGACAGCCTCGGCATCGAGCGTGCTCACCTGGTCGGTCTCAGCATGGGTGCCTATACGGGGCTGATGTTCGCGCTGCGGTATCCGGAGCGGGTCACGTCGTTGCTGTTCGCCAGCGGCGGCTCCGGCGCGTTCGGCGACACCCGTGAGGCGTTCCTGGCCGAGGTCCGTGCGGCTGCCGAGGCGATGATGAACGAGGGCATGGAGGTGGCCGCCGAGCGGCTGGCGGTCGGTGCCACCCGTGTTCAGCTTCAGAACAAGGACCCGAGAGGTTGGGCCGAGTTCAAGCAGTACCTGTCGGAGCACTCGGCGATCGGCTCCGGGCTGACCATGCGCAATTTTCAAGGCCGGTCGCCCGTCGCTGTACGACTTCGAAGCCGAGTTGCGCGAACTGGACGTGCCGGTGCTGCTGGCTGTCGGCGACGAAGACGACCCGGTCATCGAGACGAACGTCTTCCTCAAGCGGGTGCTGCCGAGGGCCGGCTTGTGGATTGCGCCGCGCACCGGCCACGGGATCAACTTGGAAGAGCCTGCTGCCTTCAACCAGATGGCGGCGGACTTCTTCAGCGCAGTCGAAGCCGGCCAGTGGACCCGCCGTGACCCACGCGCCGATCCCGCCCACTCCTCGCTCGGCGGTGCCCGCCCCCGGAGCTGAGCCGCACGATGAACGGGCAGGGCCGCTGGCGGCAAGCGGCAGAGTGGACGCTGCTGATAGTGACCGTAGCCGTGAGCTGCTGGCTGTTTGTCGGCGACGTAGTCGGGGCGTGGTGATGGACCGCGCGATGGGCAGGATGCAGTCGCTCCCTCGGGTCTCGCTCGATTCCAGCTAGAAAACCCGGATGGGCAAGATCGTCATCACCGGGTCCGCGGGCGGGATCGGCCAGGCAACCAGGCAGCGACTGGCTGACGATGGCCACGACGTGATCGGGGTGGATCTCCGAGGTGCCGAGGTCGTCGCCGATCTGTCCACGGCCGAGGGCCGCAGTGCGATGATCGATGCCGTTGCCGCCGCCAGCGGCGGGCGGATCGACGGTCTGGTGGCAGGCGCCGGGATCGCCGGTCCCGACCCAGCGGAGGTCGTGTCGATCAACTACTTCGGGGCAGTGGCCACCATCGCAGGGCTGCGGCCGCTGCTCGTCAACGGGGCCGATCCCTCAGCAGTCGCCGTGAGTTCCAATTCGAGCACTGCCATGACCGATCTGCCCGAGGCTCTCGTGGAAGCCTGCTTGAACGATGACGAAGCCGCAGCTCGCGCGCTGGCGGGCGCCGAGCCTGTCGTGGCCTATGCCGCCAGCAAACTGGCTCTGGCTCGATGGATCCGGCGCACCGCCGTCGGCCCGGATTGGGCCGGTTCCGGGATCCGCCTGAACGCAGTGGCCCCCGGGCTCATCGACACCCCCATGACGGCGGACATGCTCGAGTTCGTCCTGTCGCTCGGCGAGGTGTACCCGATCCCGCAGGCGCGTGCGGGGCACCCAGAAGAGGTGGCCAGCCTGCTGGCGTTCCTGCTGTCGCCCGAAGCGGGATTCTTCTGCGGTTCGGTGGTGTTCATGGACGGCGGCAGCGACGCCGCCCTGAACGCCGACGCTTGGCCGACTATCCGGTAGGACTCGACGCCTTGGCCCGCCTCTTCCTGAGGCGAATCGTGTCGATGCCGTGATCACAACCGTCGACGATCCACAGAACGCTTGCTCCAATGAACGTTCCCATCGCGAGCGAGCTGTCTGGGTTTGCTGCCCAGACGGCGCCGAGGACAGCAATGGCGATGAGCTTCAAGATTGCTCGCCACAGCGTGACGACGAAATAGCCCTTGATCGCGTTCATGCTCAGCCTCTCCGCTCAGGAGGCATGTATAGCATAATCGCGTCATATTCATAACATGTTCGTGGTATTCCCGATCTTGTCCCAGGGTGGGCGAAGGTCCTGCCGGCATATTGCTGTCATACTCATGGGCGCAGCGACACTCATATGACACCGATGACCAGTGTCTTCAGGCCAGCCGCTGAGCGGTCCGTCGCAGCGCTCAGCACCGAAGAGGAGTACGGGGGACCAGTGGCAACCGTTCCGGTGACACGGGATGACATCTTCGCCTTGCTCGCCGTCTCGCGCTTCGGTGCGTGTGCAACCACAGGTGACGGCACGGTGGTGTTCTGGAACCGGCGGGCGGAACAGATCCTCGGGAGCACAGCGGGACAGATGCTCGGTCGTCGAGCAACCCAAGCCCCGGGGGGGGGGGGGGTCGCAGAATCCACCGGCACCGCGCGAACCTGAAGACGGTGCATCTCTGGAACCGCACACTGTCTCGATCCCGTGCGCGTCGGGCGAGCACCGGCAGCTCAATGTCACCACGCTTACGGTCACCGGTCGCGCTGAGCAGTCACCGCTGCGGCTGCACTTCTTTGACGAACCGGTCGGACACGTGCAGCCGCAAGAACACGCGGCGCACGGCGACGCCCACGGCACCTCGTCGAAGCTGGCAGCGAATACCGCAGCGGTCGGCGAGTCTGGGACAACTGCTGCTGTACCGAAGCTCTCGGCTCGTGAGACCGAGGTACTGCGGCTGGTTGCGGCGGGCCACAGCTCCGACCGCATCGCCCGCGACCTGGACATCAGCATCCACACCGTCCGCAATCACGTCCGCAGCTTCCGAAGAAAGCTCGAAGCCAAGACCAAGCTCGAAGCGGTCGTGACTGCCATGCACCACGGCATTCTCTAGCTGACTATTCCATGACTCTCAGCGTGCTTGGTATGGACATCCTGTTCATCTTGCGGGCCGAGAAGACGGGCGCCAATGCGACTGCGATGAGCGCTACCGCGAAGTACAGCGCCATCTCCACTGGGTTGACCGATACGAGCGGACCAATCTCGGGGATAGCTGTCGGCATCAAGTACAAGACCATCCACAGCAGCAGCGCGTAACCGAACAGCACGCCGAGCACGGCCGCTGCCGCGCAGAGCAGCAATCCCTCCATCGAGAGGTTTGCGATGACCCGCCGCACGGGCACGCCGTAGGCGAACATCGTCGCGTGGTCACGAGCTCGTTCGTCTGCGTTGATGCTGGCGGTGTTGAACGCGATCAGCAGCAACAGCAGCACCACAAAAGCCCGGAAGACGATGAAGAAGCCCGAGACCTGATCAAGTGAGTCCTCGACCGACTGGAACGACTCATCGAGGCCCTGCACGCGTGCGACGCCATTGCCGCTGCCGAACAGCGACCGTTTCACCTCGTTCAGGCTGCTGCCGTCGGCCGGCACGCCGGTCACGATGTTGGCGAGGCCCTCGAGGCCCCACGCCGATGCCTGCGAGAGGTCCATATAGGCGTTGAGCCGCAGCGGGTGAGGATGTATCGCGGTGACGGGCAAGGTGCGTGTGCCGTAGCTGAATGCTCCATCGACCAGCACCGGGTGCGTCAGCATTACCTCGTCACCGACTTCCACGCCGAGATCTTGAGCGGCTTTGTCAGCGAGCACGATGCCCGGCGCTCCCGCCGACAGCGAACCCTGCGACGCCGTCGGCGTCCACACAGCGCTGCCGAAGTCCACGAAGCGAACCACAAGATCCAGCCGTGCTGGCTCGCCGTCATCGGTGGTGGCCTCGTCGGCGACGACGCTCGCCCCGAGGATCAGGGCTGACTCGCCGAGGTGCACCGCCGGATCGGTGAGCGCGCCCTGCACCTGTGGCGAATCGACGGGGTAGAGGGAATCGAAGCGAATCATGAAGCGTTCGGGATCGTTCCCGAGCAGTTCTTGATTGCCCCGATCGAAGGTCGCGGCAAAGGAATTGCTGAATCCCACGATGGTGAACAAGGTCGCCAGGCCGATGGAGAACGTCAGCAGCGTCATGAACGTTCGGCGAGGCGTGCGCAGAAGGTTGCGGAACGGCATCCGCGCCACGCTGCGGCCGGGCAACGGCACGCGGCTGATGACCGGACCCAGGCTGCCGCCCCGAGACGCCAGATGTCCCGACCGGATCGCCTCCACCGGTCGGACTCGCACAGCACGCAGCACCGGCCACAACACCGCCAAGAGCGGCACCGCGCAGCCGATCGCGGCGGCCCGCGCATAGATGCCCAGCTTGAACGGCTGCTCGAAGACCGGGTAGGTGAACGCCGCCTCTGCGACGGCCACAGCTTGGCTGGAGAGCAGGAAGCCCAATGCGACGCCAAGGATGATGCCGAGGATGCCGATCTGGACACCGATGAGCACCGGCCGCATCGCGATCGACGTCGGTGCCTCGCCGAGCGCCATGGACACGCCGATCTCCCGACGCTGAGCCTCCACCATGCGCGAGGAGAAGTTCAGCGCTGCGAAGCCGGCGCCGACGAACAGCAAGAACGCCATGGCACCGGCGAAGTCCTGATCGGCCGCAGGGGCGTTGACCAATCCGATGTACGACGGCGTCTCATCACGGGTGATCACATCCAGCGGCGTCCCGGATACCGACGCCGCGGCATCGATCAGCTCCTGCCGCACTGCGTCGGCATCGGCGCCGGCTTCCAGCGTCACCACCAGGTCGTTCACCGCGCCGGATCGGCCCAGTAGGTCCTGCGCCGTTGCCAGCGGAGCGAACAGCGCGACAAAGTTGGACTGACCGAGCGAACCGTCTCCTTCGACGATCAGGAAGTACTCCGGCGATGTGGCATGGCCGACGAAGTCGACGCTCTTGTCACCTCCGATGGTCAATGTGCCGCTGTCGGGCAAGTCGTGAAAGCGCGCAAACTTCGATTCGATCAAGACACGGGGTTGGCCTGTTGCCGGTTCGGGCATGCCGTCGCCCCGTAGCACCTCAACGCGGTTGACCCCCCCTTCACCGCTGATCCGCTCGACGCCGATGATGCGCCCATGTGCCAGCAGCTCTTCGCCGTTGGCCATCGTCTCGACCTGCCTGTCGACGACCAGGCGTTCGCCGTATTCGTCAATGCCGTCGATGTCCCTAGCAATCTGCGCGAGCGTGCCCGCAGGCACGTCGCCGCCCCCGCTGACCGTCGCCCGCAGGTCGTACATGTTGGTGAAATCGAGGCTCTTGGTGGTCGCGTCAAGCCGCCAGTCGATGGCACTGGCGGGGCCGGCGTAGCTGCCGATGCCGATGGCAAGCGTGAAGGCGACGCCGACGATCTGAATCCAGCGCCTGCGTCCTTCCCGCAGAGACCAGCGCAAACGAAGAAACGACACGCTCGCGGCCTATTGGTGCCGTTGACTCGGCATATAAGAGTCATATACCTGCCTCAATTGCAGCATGTACGGGATTCTAGTGGCATGCCACACTCGTGGCAGCTATCTCGCTGGGCGAACAGCGACGCCGCCGGTTGTCAGTCCCAGTCGGCGACGCCGTCGACTCCGGTGATGCTGGTCGGGCGCAGGCGCACCAGGCATTCGCCTGGGCCGGAGTTGCGCTCGCCGAACGCCTCGGCCTGATCAGCACCCATGTAGCGACCGCCGACCAAGGTGGACACGCGCCGCAGATCCTCGGAGTCTTCCGAGATCTCGACCACGCCGTCCACCTTCACAAACGCGTACGGCGGCGTCTCGGTGTCGACGACCAGCGAGACGCGTGGTTCACGTGCCATGGCGAGCGCCTTGCCGCTGCGCGTGCCGGTGGCGAAGAGCAGGTCGCCGTCTTCGACGATGAACCAGATAGGCGCAACGTGCGGGCGCCCGTCGGAGGCAACCCAGGCCAGCTTGCCCGTGCGCGAGCCCTCACTCAGGAATTCCAACGCCTCTGAGGTGCTCATCGGGCGCATGCCGGATCCCTTCGTGCAGCAGGTCGGATGCGATTCTCGACACCAACCTAGGCCCGCGGCTCTGGCCGGTTTCGATTCCGTGTTCAGGCGTTGTCGATGACGAGTCGGAAGTGCGTTCCGTCGGCCAGGCGGTAGGCGTTGAAGCCTCTGCGGTCCAGTGTGACGACGTCTGTCACCGCCAGCCGCTGCGCAAGCAGCACCAAGGTGGCATCGGCAAAATCCATGGGCGTGTCGGCGTAGCGCTGCATCAGCTCAGTAGCATCCTGAAGCTCGGCAGGCTCGCACATCCCGTGCACCTGCATGCCGCTGCGCACTACGAATTCGCTCACAGCGATTGCACCGTGGCGGGCGCGGCGGACGAAATGCATGGCCTCGGTCACCACCGCGGCGGTCGTAGCCATCATGCCGGTGAAGCCGTCGATGACGTCGCCGACATGGCCGTGATCAGCCTCGCTGGCGTCGAGGTAGGCCACGATGGGCCCGGTGTCGACCAGCCAGATGTTCACGAGCGCCAGTTATGCGCGCGGATCTCCGTTTGCCAGTCGTCTCGGGAGGCTGGGGCGGGATCGGTTTGGATCGAGCCTCGGAGCATGCCGACCCGATCGCTGAGGGGGCGAGTGGTCACCGCTTCGCGCAGTGCCTCCCGCACGACTTCTGACACCGAGGTGCCTAGAATCTCGGCTCGCCGAGCAGCCGCATCCCACAACTCGGTCTCTACTCGCACGGCCATCAGCTTCGTACCCATGCGAATACAGCGTAGAACACCTGTATAACGCAGGCACACACAGTTGCGGACCGAAATGCAAGCACGGGCCGCGCTCAGTCGCTGCGGGCGCCGGCGGCAGCAGTGGCCTTCTCGGGTATGCCGATGCTGCGCTGTCGGTGCCAAACCAACCCGAGTACGCCGAGACCAGGTGGTGAACGTTCTTGGGTGATTCACCTAGCCGAGTTCACTGCCAGATGCGGCCGTCTGCGAGTGCCTGGTGGAACACCTCGACTGGCCAGACGTCGATGCCGTCTTCGGTGCGGAAGGCTCGGCGGCCTCGGTACACGACGATGCGGCGGACCAGGCCTGGCAGGTCTGTGATGACTCGCAGGCCCTTGAGGAATGACGTGTTGTACCGCTCGGCCGATTTGACTTCGATGGCCGCGTACTGGTGCACATGGCGCAGGACGAAATCGACCTCGATGCTCGACTCGGTCGGGGCCCAGTAGGCGATCTCGTCGTAGAGACGCTGGTGCTCGTTGTGAGCTCGCAGCTGGCCCAGCACCCAGCCTTCGAGCAGCGCGCCGCGCTCTTCGGCCGTCACCGGGCCGGACTGGCGCTTGAGCGCCCGCACCAAGCCGGGGTCAGCCCAGTACAGCTTGGGTCGGCGACGCTCGCGCACCCGCAGCTTGGCTTCGAGGGCGCCGAGCCGGGTCGCCACCAGGGTGTCCTCGAGGATCTCGATGTATCCCTCGACAGTCGAGCGTGCGACGTCGGCATCGCGGGCGATGGCGGCGGTGTTGAGCTGCTGGGCATGCATCAGCGCTGCAACGGGCAGGAACCTGACGAAACCCGCCAGATTGCGCACCGCTGCTTCGGCACGGATCTCCTCGCGCAGGTAGAGCTGGGCGTAGCTCGCGAGTACCTCGCCGCGATCGGCGGCGGCCCACACCAGTGGGATGGTTCCATAGCGCAGCGCGTCGTCGAGATCGAAGTCGTCGCCCAGTTCTGCAGCAGTAAACGGATGCATCTCTTTGCGAAGCGCTCTTCCAGCGAGCAAGTTGGTGCCTGCCGACTTGAGCTTGCGAGCGCTCGAACCCAGCAGGGCGAACCGGACGCCGCGGTCGGCAATCTGACGATGCACCTCGTTCAGCAGGCTCGGCAGCCGCTGCACTTCGTCGACCACGACCCAGTCATCCGGCCCGGCGGCCGAAAGCATCCGGCCGAACAGCGCCGGGTCCGCGAGCAGGTCGGTGAACAGCGCCTCGTCAAGCAGGTCGAAACGCATGGCAGTCGGCAGCGCCGAACGCACCCACGTGCTCTTGCCGACGCCCCGCAGACCGAGCAGGAAGAAGCTGCGATCCGGCAGCGTCGTCAGCCGTTCGTACAGCATCCCGTCAAATGTAGCCGAAAAATGCTAGCTAAACCGTGATTTTTGTATACAGCTCAAGTTCCGTTCGTCGAGCGTCACTGCCTGGTCTGCGTCCATGCAGTAGTCGGCAGCCCTGGGTGGAGGTGGCGGGAATCGAACCCGCGTCCTTCAACGTTTCGGTGAGCCTTCTCCGAGCGCAGTCGCTGGGGAGTTGTCGGGCGATGGCGGGCAGCGACACCCTGCCAGTCGCCGTAGCCGTCTGTGCGTGTCCCCGCTGCCCCGTCGGCACGGGCGGCGGGCGAGCCCTGCAGATGATGGCACCGACGCCCGCAGGACTGGGGCTATCGGGCCGAACTCACAACCTGAGATCAGGCTGCGAGCACCAGATCGTCTTGATCGACGTTGGCGTTTGTATTTGTTTCCGGCTCTTTTTCGTGGATCCGGAGACCACGGCTCGCTTCTCTCACGTCAACCGTCAAAGTCGAAACCGATCACCCCCAAGGCGGTTGCGGAACCCGCGCTGTGCAGGCCCCTTCGGCGACATACCACCCTAGCGATGGGCTGTTCACATCAACGAGAGCGTTGCCCTCTCAGTTGCAGAGGCCGCCGTCGCCCGTGCCCCGGTGGCTGTAGCACAGCGGCGTGGCCATCACGTTGCGCAAGGTGAACGGGCCTCCGGCCGTGTCGAGGTCGGTGGCTCTCCAGTCGCCGGCTGGGTCTGCAGAGATCAGCAGGCGGTAGCCGCGCACGGAATCGTCGGGCAGCCCGACCACGTCGACGGTGATCTCGGCCAGTCCGTCGATCGCTCTGGGCGGGGATGTCACCCGTATGCGCGAGGCAGGCTCGTCGGATGCGAATTCTGCTGCGATCACAGCGGCGAGTTCGGTCAACGTGGGTGCGGCCGGGCTGGGGCCCACGGCACTCAGGACTTGGTCGGTCACGTCGAGCCGAACGCTGGGCGTCAATGGTGCGAGGTACTTGCTGCTGGCCCAGCCGATCACCGGACCGGCTTGGATCTCGTGCCATGTGCTGGTGGCCAGATTGCGTGTGCGACCGGT
This sequence comes from Acidimicrobiales bacterium, assembly GCA_965116715.1. Taxonomy (GTDB): domain Bacteria; phylum Actinomycetota; class Acidimicrobiia; order Acidimicrobiales; family Poriferisodalaceae; genus Poriferisodalis. Next base: position 1,148,286 of record OZ220724.1, on the reverse strand, counting down.
GGCGGTGATGCCGTCGAGACTCAGCGATGCGACAGTCGCCTCGGCAGCGGCATCGCCCACATGCAGCTTGCTGTTGGCGGGATCGCCGTGCGCGATGCGCAGCGCGAGCGTGGCCACGACGCTGCCGTTGGGAATGTCGCGAACGTTGAGGAAGTCGTCGTGGCTGACGCCGACGACACCGAGCGCAGTTCCGGCGGCCGGCCCGAACTCGGCAGGCGTGCCCGGCAGCGGCGCTGTGGTCGGCGGTACCGAGATCGTCGGTTCGGGAGCGGTCGTGGCTGTCGTCGGAACCGTGGTCTGCGCCACCACCGGCGGCGCGCTCGTCGCGGTGGTGGTTGCCGCGGCAGTGGCAGCAGCGACTTCGTCGCTTGGCGGCACGGTGGTGGGAGGGGACGTATCGCTGGCCTGCGGCGTCACTTCGTCGGTGGTGGCGTTCAGGGCGACGAACAGCGACAGCACCGAGATCACCAGTGCAGCGAACGCCATGGCCGCCACGAATCTGTTCGTCATGGGTATTCACATGTATCGCAGTTCGGTGCCACATTGGTGGCACTGGCCGCCGAACCGGGTGCGCGGATGTTGCGCGACGCACGGGAGCTCGGCGGCGAGAATGCCGGAGTGAGCGATGATTCGCGCCGGCAGCCCGTTTGGGGGGATGAGCGGGCCGGCGGGGCATGCGTGGTGCTCGCCGACGATGCCCCCCTGGGAGCGGTGGCGCTGGCCGTCTCGCATGAGCAGACTCGGCGGGGGCGGTGGGTACGTCGGGTTCGGGTCGCAGACGACGAGACGGCTCGGGATGTCGTCGCGAAGCTGCGAGCCGAGGGTCATGCTGCGGTGCTGGGACCGCCCGACGAGGCGCACGCGGTGGGCTGGCTGAACCGCAACCGTGCGGTGCCGGTCGGCGGGAAGCTGGCCATCTGCTTCCCCTGGGCAGACACGGACGCGCCGGCGGTGGTCGAGGTGGACCCAGGCGAAGCGTTCGGAGCGGGCACGCACCCTTCCACCCGGCTGCTCGCTGAGTGGCTCGCTGAGCGCACCACCGGCGGTGAGCGAGTGCTGGACGTGGGCTGTGGCAGTGGGGTACTGGCTCTCGTGGCGGCTCGGCTGGGCGCAGCCGAAGCGGTGGGCATCGACATCGAGCCGGCAGCGGTCTCGGCTGCCGAGGCCAATGCCCGACGCAACGGCCTCGACGAAGCCGCCAGCTTCAGCACGGCTCCCGCCGGCGACGCTGAGCTGGGCGCATTCGACATGGTCGTCGCCAACATCACTGCCGATGTGCTGATTGCGCTGGCCGGCGACATCGCTGCTCGAGTAGCGCCCGGCGGCCGGCTGGCCCTCAGCGGCATCTCGGCCGGGCAGGTCTCGTCCGTTGCTGCCGCCTACCGCCCCCACGGCATCGAACCGTCCGACCCCGTCCGCCTCGACGACTGGGTCTCGCTCGCCGGCCGGAAGGCGTGACGCGCAGACCGCCGAGGCCGCTACGAGCCCGGGGCGGGGTAGTTGGCCCAGGCGGTGACGCCTTGGTAGCCGCCGTCGACCGTGATGGTCTGGCCCGTGATGTAGCGGGCTTCGTCGCTGGCGAGGAACGCGACCACGTCGGCGATCTCTTCGGGCACGCCCCAGCGGCGAAGCGCGATGTGGCGCTCGAGCCCGTCGGCGAGGCCGGGGATCTCGCGGCCCGCAGCCCACATCTCGGTGATGATGAGCCCCGGCGCCACGGCATTCACCCGGATGCCGAAGCGGCCATAGGTGGCCGCCTGCGAGCGTGTCAGCGAGTCCAGTGCAGCCTTCGTCGCCCCATAGGTGGGCAGTTCGCTCACGCCGACCGAGCCGGCGATCGAGGACATGTGGATCACCGAACCGTGCCCGCGCTCGCCCATCTGGCGTGCCAGTGCCCGGGTGGTCTCCAGCGGGGCCAGATAGTTGAGCTGCAGGACGGCTTGATCGCCGCCGGGCTCGCGCAGCTCACCGCGGCCTGCATTGTTGACCAAAATGTCCACCCCGCCGAGCGCATCGACCGCAGCGGCAGCCAGATCTGCACCAGCGCCTACTGCGCTCAAGTCGCTCTGCAGCACCACCGGATCGTGGGACAGCTCAGCCGCGATCCGCTCCAGATCATCGGTCGTCCTCGCTGCCAGCGCCACCCGTGCCCCATCCCGAGCCAAGGCCCGGGCGCAGTGCTCGCCGATGCCCCGGCTCGCCCCCGTCACCAACGCCGTCCGTCCACTCAGTCGCTCCGCCATTCCCCAGTCCCTCCCGTCGTGGGGCCTCAGTCTGCGTCAAGAAACCTGTTCAGGCAGGCGTCACCGAGTGCGTAGCGTCATGCACATGGCAGACGGGCGAGGCGGCGGAACGCTGCGGATCACGGGTGCTCACGTTCACTTTGATCGCACGCGGGCGCTGGACGGCGTGGATCTCGCCGTCGGCGACGGCGAGATGGTGGTGCTGCTGGGGCCGTCAGGCTGCGGCAAGACCACGCTGCTGCGGGCGGCCTCGGGGCTGCAGCCGCTGGACGCCGGCACCATCGAGCTCGACGGGCGAGACCTCACCGGCCAGCGACCTGACCAGCGCGGCATCGGGCTGATGTTCCAGGACGAGGTGCTGTTTCCCCATTTCGACGTCGAGGGCAATGTGGCATTCGGGCTGCGCATGGCCAGGGTGCCCTTCGCGGAACGGCGTCGACGAGTGGCTGAGGTGCTCGAGCTGGTCGGCTTGGCCGGTTTCGAGGAGCGCGATGTGGCCACGCTGTCGGGCGGCGAGGCGCAGCGGGTCTCGCTGGCTCGGGCGCTCGCGCCCGAACCGAGAGTGCTGTTGCTTGACGAGCCATTCGGCTCGCTGGATCGGCTGCTGCGGGAGCGACTCATCAACGAGCTTCGGCCCGTGCTGGACCAGGTGGGGGTCACCGCGGTGCACGTCACCCACGACCATCACGAAGCATTCGCCTTGGCAGACCGCATCGCAGTGATGGCCTCGGGCCGATTGCTGCGGATCGGCACGCCCGAAGAGGTCTGGACCGATCCTCGCACCGCCCAAGTGGCCCGATTCCTGGGCCACACCAACGTGTTCGACGCCGAAGTGCCGCCGGCGCTGGCACAGGCCGCCCAACGCCAGAACGGCTTCGTCCTGCGCGCCGACCGCATTGAGGTCGTGGCCGCTGAGCACGGCGCAGACCCGGCAGGCGACGACCGGACGGTGCAACTGCCGGCCACGGTGGTCCGGCGCCGTTTCCGCGGCGACCGCTACGAACTGCGTCTGACCACAGACATCGGCGGTGTCGCAACCACCTTGGACGCCATCACCCCCCACGGCCCGACGGTGGGCGCCGGCGTGAAGCTGCACATCGGTCCGAGCGCTGTGCTCGAGCTCGAGTCCTAGATACCGAGGTCCTTGAGGTTGTAGTCCTTGATGGCCTCACGAGCAGCGTCGTCCCAGACGAATTCGTGCTCGTGCCCCACGTTTGGTTGGTACACGAACGGCGTCTCGTCGCTGAAGCGTTTCGAGCGGGCGTCGATCGCCCAGCCGATCACCCGTGAGCGCTCGGCGATGTAGGCCTCGTCGTACAGTGAGATCGGGTTGTGGACGCCGCCGCCGCGCACGCCCAGCACCGAGCGACGCCGGTGGAAGCCGAAGTTGACGGTGACCCGCGGCCGCTCGGAGGTGTTCGCGAACGAGCCGTGGATGGCCTGGCGGCTGGTGATCGCGACATCGCCGGGTGAGCAGATGAGCGGCACGGCATCACCCAGCCGGTCTGAGCCTGCGGCCTGGCACATCGCCTTGATGTCCACCTTGCCCATGCGGTGCGAGCCGGGCACCACCCACAGCCCGTTGGTGGCATCACAGCCGTAGAGCTGGGCCATGAAGTTGAAGCCGTGCGTGCCCTCGTCGAGCTCGGGATGGTCCCAGTGCGTCCAGCCGTCCTGGTGCCATGCCACCGAGCCGCCGAGGCCTGGATGCTTGATCCACACCACCTCGTTGAACGGCGTGAAGTCGGGACCGTTCAGCGCTTGGGCCACGCCCAGCAAGCCCGGGTGCGCATACACGCGCAGGCAGGCTTCGGAGTACTGCAGCGAACCGCTGATGACCTGCACCACCCACTCGGGCGAGCCGTTGGGGGCTGCGGGCTCGAACATCTTGAACGGATGGCGCCCGTGGGCGACGTCGGTGCCGCCGTAGGGATCCGACAGCGGGCGCACGAACGAGATGGCCTTGCCCTCGCGGCCGGCGTCGAGCGCCGGACGGCCGTGCTGGTCGACGTCGGAGTCTGGGCCGGTGGGGCAGCGGTCGAGCAGGTCGATGACGTCGGCCTCGATGTCGGCAAGCTCGTCGGCGCCGAGCACGCCGGTGAACACGTAGAAGCCGCAGCGCGCGTAGGCCTCGGCAATCTCGGGATGCAGCTCGCCGCTGCCGGTGAAGCGGATCGGGCCGCGGTTGCCGAGTTGCATCGCACGCTCGGTGCCCGCAGCCCGGTAGGCGACCATCTCGTCTTCGACATCGCCGTAGGAGACGATGGGCACCTGGGTGAGCCCCAGGGTTGCTGCATTCGCGCTCATAGTGCCCCCATTGTTGTCAGTCGGCGGCCGGTTCGCTGGGTTGCTCGGTGGACTCGGCCGGGTGTAGGTCGCGCTCGCGGCCGTGCTCGGAGGGTTCCCAGTAGACGTTGCCGGCAACCTCGTCGGGCCGATGCTGCTGGGGTACCCAGCCGCGCGGGTCGTCATGCGGGTACACGTAGCCGTCGCCGTGGCCCAGTGACGCGGCGCCCTGGTAGTGGGCGTCGCGCAGGTGCATCGGCACCTCGCCGGCGCCGGCGGAACGGGCATCGGCCGTGGCTCGGCTCAGTGCCACGGTGACCCGGTTGGACTTGGGCGCCGTGGCGAGACGCACCACAGCGTGCGCCAGGTTCAGCCCGGCCTCGGGCAGTCCGACGTACTCGACGGCCCGCGCCGCGGCCTCTGCGACCAGCAGCGCCGAGCTGTCGGCCATACCGATGTCCTCCGAGGCCAGGATGACCATGCGGCGGGCGATGAACCGTGGGTCCTCGCCGGCGTCGAGCATGCGGGCCAGCCAGTACAGCCCGGCATCGGCGTCCGAGCCGCGCAGCGACTTGATGAACGCGCTGATGGTGTCGTAGTGACCGTCGGCGCCGTAGCGGACCGCCTTGGCGTCCACGGCATGTTCAGCATCGGCCAGCGTGACCTGCGTGCCCGCCGCAGCCGAGTCCACCGCCGCGTGGGCCGCCCCGCTGATCTCCACCGCTTCGAGCGCCTCCGCCTCCTGACGGCGGGAGGCGAGCGCCACCGCGACCTCCGTGCTGGTGAGCGCGTGGCGGCCGTCGCCGCCGCTGCGGGCAGCGATGTGGTCGGCGGCTTCGGCATCGGCCCGGGCGCCCTCGGCTTCCAGCGCCCGATCGATGAGCGTGCGCAGCGCGCCGTCGTCGAGCGGCACCAGCCGGAACAGCGTGGAGCGGGACAGCAGCGGCGGGTTCACCTCGAAATGCGGGTTCTCGGTGGTGGCGCCGATCAGCACGATCAAACCGTCCTCGACCGCCGGCAGCAGCGCATCCTGCTGTGCCTTGTTGAAGCGGTGCACCTCGTCGAGAAACAGGATGGTGCCCCTGCCCTGCTCGCCGAGCCGCAGCCGGGCATCGGCGATGACCTCGCGGACATCCTTGACGGTGGCGCTCACTGCCGACAGCTCGCAGAATTCTTTGGCGGTCGACGCGGCCACCACCCGAGCCAGGGTCGTCTTGCCGGTGCCGGGCGGCCCCCACAGGATCACCGACGACAGCCGATCTGCCTCGATCAGCTCACGCAGCGGCTGGCCGGGCGCAAGCAGATGATCCTGGCCGACGATCTCGTCGAGGGTGCGAGGCCGCAGCCGTGCGGCCAATGGCGCTTGGCCGGCCAGGCGTTCCCTGCCGGCAGCTTCGAACAGCCCCTCGCTCACACCCCGACGGTACGCGCTGGTCGGACCCGGGGGCTCACAGCTCGGGGTGGTCCACCTCGTAGGCGCGGATGCGCTTGGCGAAGCTGAGGTCGTGGCCGGCGGGATCGAAGATGGGGAACATGCGCTCTCCCCAGGGCGCATCCCGTGGCTCGGCCTGCGGCTCCAGGCCCGCATCGAGTGCCCGCTGATACAGCGCGTCCACATCGTCGACGTGGAAGATCACCCGCCCCCAGCCGGTCTCGGCTGCCGCAGGGCTGTCCACGGCGATCAGGTTGACGAAGCATCCGCCGCTGCGCAGGGTGCTGAACGGCGCGTCATCACCGCCATAGGTGCGCCGGAACCCCAATGCTTCGTAGAACCGCACCGACGCCGCCATGTCGGCGGTCCGCAACGTGATCGCATTGATCGACTCGACACCTGTCACGCCGCCATTCTCGCGGACGGCTCAGCCTCTTAGCATGAAGCAATGAGCGAATACGCCCATGTCGAGCTGCTGCCTACGGGTCCCGCAGATGTGACGTACCGGCACATCACGTCCGAGGGCGTCTCGACGCTCGAGGTCGGGGGCCGGCGCTTCCTGCAGGTCGAGCCCGAAGCGCTGCGGCTGCTCACCGCCGAGGCGATGCGTGACATCTCCCACCTGTTCCGCACCGATCACCTTGCCGCGCTGGCGGCAATCCTCGACGACCCCGAAGCGTCGCCCAACGACCGGTTCGTGGCCCTCGAACTGCTCAAGAATGCCAACATCGCCGCCGGGGGAGTGCTGCCGAGCTGCCAGGACACCGGCACCGCCATCGTCTGGGGGCACAAGGGCGAACGGGTGCTCACCGGCACCGCCGACCATCCCGACTTCGACGATGCTGAAGCCATCTCCCAAGGCATCGCCGACACGTTTCTTACTTCGAACCTGCGCTACTCGCAGATGGCCCCGCTCGACATGTTCACCGAGCGCAACACCGGCAACAACCTGCCCGCCCAGATCGAGATCTACGCCTCGCCGGGCGACGAGTACGAGCTGGTCTTCATGGCCAAGGGGGGCGGCTCGGCCAACAAGAGCTTCCTGTTCCAGGAGACCAAGGCCCTGCTCAACCCCGAGAGCCTCACCCGTTTCTTCGACACCACGCTGCGCACGCTGGGCACCTCCGCGTGCCCGCCGTACCACCTGGCGGTCGTGATCGGCGGCACCTCGGGAGAGTTCGCCGTGAAGGTGGCCAAGTACGCGTCGGCCAAGTATCTCGACACGCTGCCCACCGCCGGCAGCGAAACCGGTCACGGCTTCCGCGACCTCGAATGGGAAGGCCGCATCCTCGAGCTCACCCGCGAGTTCGGCATCGGCGCGCAGTTCGGCGGCAAGTACTTCTGCCACGACGTGCGAGTGGTGCGCCTGCCGCGCCACGGCGCCAGTTGCCCGGTGGCCGTCGCCGTGTCGTGCTCGGCCGACCGTCAGGCGCTCGGTCGCATCACCGCAGACGGCGTCTTCCTCGAACAGCTCGAGACCGACCCGGCCCGGTTCCTGCCCGAGACCGAGGAGCGGGAGCTCTCCACCGGGGTGGTGCCCATCGACCTGAACCAGCCGATGGACGCCATCCGCAACCAGCTCACCCAGCACCCCGTCAAGACCCGGCTGTCGCTGACCGGCACGCTCGTGGTCGGCCGCGACATCGCCCACGCCAAGCTGAAGGAACGTCTCGACGCCGGTGATGGGCTGCCCGACTACCTGCGTGAGCGGCCGGTCTATTACGCGGGCCCTGCCAAGACGCCCGAGGGCTACGCCTCAGGCTCGTTCGGGCCTACCACCGCTGGGCGCATGGATTCCTACGTCGAGCAGTTCCAGGCCGCGGGCGGCAGCCTCGTCATGCTCGCCAAGGGCAACCGGTCGCGCCAGGTCACCGAGGCATGCGCCCGCTACGGCGGCTTCTACCTCGGCTCCATCGGCGGCCCCGCCGCCCGGCTGGCCAAGGACTCGATCCGCAAGGTCGAGGTGCTGGAGTACCCCGAGCTGGGCATGGAAGCGGTGTGGCAGATCGAGGTGGAGGACTTCCCCGCGTTCATCGTGATCGACGACAAGGGCAACGACTTCTACAGCGAAGTCTCCACCCCCGTAGAGATTGGGTGACTAGTCGCGCCAGAACAGGATCACGTCGAGCGGGTTGATGTCACCCACCGTGAACCAGATCGAGGCGGCGATGCCCGCTGCGGCCAGCAGCACCATCGTCGCGATAGTCGAGCGGGGCAGCTTCCCATCGGCATCGGACGGCAGACGCTCCCGCACCTTGCCCAGCAACCGGTCGGCCCATGCGGCGTCCCGAGCCAAGATCGCCAAGCCCACCGCCACCACCAGCATCCCCGGGCCGGGCAGCGGCATCATGATGACGCCCAGCACCACCACGCTGAAGCCGAAACCCATCCGCACCAGCCGCAGCATCGAGCTGCGCCACGCCTTCTGACGGGTCGGCTCGCGTTCACCGGTCTCCAGTTCGGCCTCGATGGCCGCGGCACGGAAGCGCTCGCCGCGGGTCGGATCGCTCGGATCAGGCGTGTGTCGGTCGGGTTCGCTCATGGTTCGGCACGGCAGGGGTCTGCAGGGCGGCAATAGTGTGGCGCGTCGCAGGCGCTGCGCAACATCGCCCCGCCTCACCAGCGGGCATCAGCGCTGCGCTCCCGACGCCGCAACGAGGAGTCCCGACGATGCCGACCGTCGACAAGTCCACCCCCATCGCCTGGAGCGTGGGCGACGCCCGCCTCACACGCATCGCAGAGCTCGAAGTGCACTGGCCGTTCGGCATCTTGCTGCCGGGCGCCGAAGACGTCATCGACGACTACGACTGGCTGCGGCCCGACTTCGTCACCGATGACGGCCGCATGCGCCTGTCGATGCACTCGGTGGTCATCGAGTCCGCCGGCCTGCGCATCATCGTCGACACGTGCGTCGGCAACGACAAGTCACGCCCGGGGGCGCCGCCGTTCGAGCAGCTCTCGACGCCGTTCCTGGGTGACCTCGAAGCGGCGGGCTTCGCTCCCGAGACGATCGACTACGTGGTGTGCACCCATCTCCATGTCGACCACGTGGGCTGGAACACCCGCCTCGTCGACGGCCAATGGGTGCCGACGTTTCCGAATGCCCGCTACCTGTTCGTGCAAGCCGAGTACGACTACTGGCGTGCCGAGCCGCAGGATTACGGACCGGTCTTCGAGGACTCGGTGCAGCCCGTCATGGACGCCGGACTGGCCGACCTCGTCAGCCCCGACCACCGCATCAACGACGAGGTCTGGTTCGAATCCACGCCCGGCCACACCCCCGGCCACGTCAGCGTCATCATCTCCTCGGCAGGGGAGCGGGCGGTCATCACCGGCGACATGATCCATCACCCGCTGCAGTTCGCCCGCCCCGACATGGCCTCCAGTGCCGACTACGCGGCCGACGGCGCCTCCACCGCCACCCGACTCGAAGCGTTCCCCCGCTGGTCCGACGGCCGGCTGGTCATCGGCACCCACTTCGCCGGCCGCACCGCAGGCCACATCGAGGCCACCGACCAGCCGAACAGCTGGGTCTTCGCCCCCTAGCCTCGCGCGTTGCCATGGACCTCACCCACAGCTATCGATCAGTTGTGCCCGAGCCACTCCTGGCGCGTTTCGAATGGCGAGAAGTGCGCAATGCTGCGGCAATTGCTAGTGCTACCAACGACGCAGAGTGGGCCGACATCATGACGGTCATAGGCGAATTTGAGCTAACGCTGGCAGAGCTGATGCAGCCTGGCGGGAACAAGTCGGCATTGACCGGTCGCTTGGAGAGCGCCTTCAAGGAGCGTGGCTGGCGGGAGTCTCGGCTCGACACGGAAATCACCCTCACGACTGAGCGTCGGCCCTATCGCGCAGCGGGTGAGACCAAAGCACGGCGTGAGACATCACGGGTCGCAAATCAGGGCTACTTGGTGGACGGCTTCAAGGGTCGGATTGCACTTGATGTCGAATGGAACGCGAAGGACGGAAACCTCGATCGAGACATTGGCACCTACCGGGCCATGTACGAGGCCGGATTCCTTGACGCTGGCGTCATCATCACGAGAACCCAAGATGACTTGAGAGCAGCAGCCCTTGGCTACAGCCCAACCACGACCAAGTTCGACACGACGACGACGACCAACTTGGACAAACTCGTTCCAAGGCTGACGCGCGGCGATGCGGGGGGTTGCCCGGTGCTTGCGATTGCGATCTGCGCGAGGACGCTGAGCGACGTCACGTAGCCGAGTCTCGGCTGGTATAGCCAGGCCCGCGTCTGGCTTGAACCGCGACGGTGGGCTCAATCTGCGATGAGTAATGGCTCCTGGCGGGCACCCGGCCGTTGATCGCCCTCTGGAACGCGATAGCCGGCGTGAACGCGGCCGCGAGGCGTGGTCTCGGCAGCGGCCTCATCTCCCCACGCAATCCAGCCCGGTCGCGGGTAGCGAGCAAACAACTCGAGGTAGGGCCCCGGCGAGCAAGCTTCGATGATGTCGTACTGCTCGTCCGGCTTGCGGGAATGTTCCCGTTTGCGCGTCTCGATGATGTTGACCTGGCTCCTCGCTGGCGGCAGCGTTCGAAGCTTGCCCCGGACTCCGAACAGAATCGGCTCGGTGGTGTTCCGGAAATAGAAGCCGACGCCTCGCCCGTCCGGACCGCCGTCCTTGCGGCGCTTCGCCCACACCAACATGGCCTTGTACGTGAAGCCCCATGCGTCGAGCGTCGCAAGCCCTTCCTGCAGCAGAGCATTCGGTACCCAGAGGTAGCAGTGCGACTGCTCGGCCATCAGGCCACCGACATCAAGCGCCGCGATGTCCTGCCAGTCCATCGTGTCGTAGCGAGAGAGCCGACGGTGCTCGGGCGCAACCTTGCCGGTCCGGTTCTGGAAACGCCACGGCGGATCGGCCAGCACCGTTCCGAACGGCGCGCCTCCGAGTTCTTCCAGCCTTACCGGATCGCACTTTTCGGCAGTCTTGAACGGGTCCATGCTGTGTACTCCCGAGGAGCAGTCCGACACGAGAGCGGAGCGCAAGACGTCCTTCCCTCGCTTATGTCCTAGCACTGCGCTGCGACATCATTGGTGCAATTTTGTCGCCGTCGACCCGGCGTCGGTGCGGGAGTACCCATCACTTGGACCCGCGAGGCCGATCGGCAGCAAATGTCGATCGCTCCGGCGTCCGAGACCGGCACGATGCCCATTCTTTGCTTCACCGCGGAAGGGGCACGGTTGGCGCCTCTTCTGTCGCACACGCCGTGTCCTGCGAGAGGAAGCGGACGACGACATGTAGACGGCAGTTGAGACAGTAGAGTGGACTGCGTGTTTTCCGCAGAAATGCGAAGATGACGCGCTACACTCGCGGATATTCCGGAAGGATCACCGAGACATGTGCGAAAATATGCGAGACGGGAAAGGCGAGCCATGAACTCCAACAGCGATGGCGGCGGGTCAGCGGAGGCTAAGGCTCCGTACGGTCCATTCCAGACGTTCCGAAATTTCCTGGAGCAGCTATCGAGCGCTTCGGTTGTGCCTCGACGCATCGACAAGTCTGTGACCTCGAACATGTCAGGCGGCGGCAGGTCTCAGCTTCTCGTCGCACTCCGATTCTTCGAGCTCGTTGCAGGGGCCGATGATGCCGTCACGGACCGGCTGCGTGAGCTTGTTCAGCAGAGCGAGGAAGGAAGGGTGCAGTGGGCTGACTCTGAGCTAAGGGCGAGATATGCGGGTGCGCTTGAACTGTCTGATTCGGGAGGGACAAACGCCCAGCTGCGCGAGTGGTTCGAGGAGACATACGGACACGGAGGAACGACCGCGGAGAAGGCCATCAGATTCTTTATGCAGATGGCGAACTTTGCGAACTTGGAGCTCAGTCCGCTGTTCTCGTTGCCGCGAGCTGGACCCGCTCGTCCGCGGAAGAGGGCTACACAACGGCCTGAAGAAGAACCTGCGCCGCCTCCGACGCGCCCATCGCCGGCATCGCCGCAGGAACAATGGGATCCCGCCATTGAGGCTTGGCTGAAACGACTTCCGGGGCCAGAAGCCGACTGGAACTCCGCCGAGCGCGCCGCTTGGACCACGGCATTTGATGCGATGTTGGACACGGTCTATCCGAAGTCGAAAGCGAGGCCCGACACTGATCCCGGGAGTTGATGCGGCACGAGGTTCGAACCCCCAGACCACAGGTCCATCGTGCCTAATTCGGTGATTGTCTCGGCGAAATCTCTGAGCTGATCAAGATCGCGGGTGTCCCGACGAGGCCTGTTTCGTTCACAGGCTCGCCAGGACACCCCTGCCACCGCAACCGGCTGCCGAGGCCCGTCTCGTATGCGGGCTCGGCGGTCGGTTGCCGGTCTTTGGGACCCGTCGTCACAGGCGCAGAGCGTTCCGTGGTGTCGCACGATCACGCTGGAGCGAGACCTTCAGGTTACAGTTCGCGGGGTTCTCGGGGCAGTCGCAGGATCCGCTCGCCGATGATGTTGCGCAGGATCTGCGTGGTCCCGCCCATGATCGTGTAGGCGGGCGCGTAGACCACGTTGCGCGACACCCGGTTGGCCAGCATCGTCTCGGCGCCCGCCACATCGCCCACGAAGCGGGAGACCTCCTGTTCGAACTCGGTGCACCACGTTTTGGTCACTGCCGAATACTGAGGAAAGGGCGTCTGGCGCAGCACGTTGCGCAGCACCATGTCCCGGCCGATCCGGTAGCCGGTCTCGATGCGGGACATGCGCTGGCGGATGAGCGAGTCCGAGGTGTCAGCCCGGTCCTTCATGTCCAGGTACAGGCGCTGGTTCGAGGCCAGCCGGTCGATGCCGCCCCGCTCGTGCTCGAGCTGGCGCATGGTCTGGGAGAAGCTGTTGTTGAGCTCGCCCACCAGATGGGACACGGGCACCTCCACGTCGTCGAAGTACACCTCGTTGAAGTGGGCATCACCGGAGGCGTCGCGGATCGGCCGGACGTCGATGCCGGGGCTGTCCATCGACACGATCAGCTCGCTCATGCCCTTGTGCGGCGGGGCGGCAGGATCGGTGCGGCAGATCAGGTAGCACCAGTTCGCCGTGGCGGCACCGCTGGTCCAGATCTTCTGGCCGTTCACGATGAAGCGGTCGCCGTCACGCACCGCCGAGGTGCCGATGGCGGCCACATCCGAGCCTGCATCGGGCTCCGACATCCCGATGCACCAGCGTGATCGCCCCGCACGCATCTCGGGCAGGAATCTGGCCTGCTGTTCGGGGCTGCCGTAGGCGAGCAGCACGGGGCCGATCTGGCGGTCGGGGAAGAACGAGCTGGCCATCGGCGCGCCGCCCAGCAGCAGCTGTTCGGTGACCACGAACCGCTCGACCTCGGGTCGCCCGTCGCCGCCGGCTTCGACGGGCCAGCACATGCCGATCCAGCCACGCTCGCCCAAGCGCAGCGTGAACTCCTCGGAGTAGCCGACCAGCCAGCCGTCGTCGATGGTGAACAAGTCGGCAGTCGCCTCGCGTACCCAGGCGGCCGCCTCTGCGGCCAAGTCGGTCAGCGCTTCGGGCCAGCGGTAGTCCATCGCCGAGACCCTATGACGTGTCAGCGAACCGATTCTTGTCACCGGCCATCCCGGCTCGACGAGGTTCCGCTGGACCAGCAGGGCCGAGTTGTACTCTGCCCGACCGTCGGCCCGCTGCCGTTCACCAGACGCGAGGACGTACCCATGACCCGAGCCCGTCGCGGCATGGCGGCCAAGGCCGCAGCCATCTCACTCGCTGCTGTGCTGGCGTTGCAGCTAGCGATTCCGGCTGCAGCCAGCGAGCACGGCGACGTACTGTCGGATCGCGAAGCGCTCGAGGAGCTCTTTGCGGCAACCGGCGGGGACGGCTGGAGGCGCAACGACCTCTGGGGCTCCGCGGCACCGCTCGGTCGATGGCACGGAGTCACCACTGACAGCGACGGGCGCGTGGTGCGGCTCGACCTGTCGTCGAACGGGCTGGCGGGGGTGCTGCCTGCTGCGATCGGACGCCTCACGCACCTGAGGCATCTCGACCTCGGCCGCAACGACCTCGTCGGCGAGCTGACGCGCAGCATCGGGGAGCTCACCCGCCTCGAAGTGCTCGACCTGCAGAACAACCGCCTCTACCGCCAGCTCCCCGCGGAGATCGGCCAGCTCACCGAACTGAGGCATCTCGACGTCAAGCGGAACGGGTTGTGGGGCCGCAACCCTGACGAACTGTGGCAGCTCGAGAACCTGCAAGAGCTCGATCTGCGGGGCAACCGCATGTCGGGCACGCTGCCCCCCGAGCTGGGGGAGATGGGCGAGCTGCGGCGCCTCTCGATCAGCGACAACTTCTTCTCAGGCGCGATTCCCGCCGGCATCGGCCAGCTCACCCACCTGGAGTGGCTCGACGTCGGCCGCAACAGCCTGACGGGCGCGATTCCCGCCGAGATCGGGAACCTCGGCAGCCTGACGTGGCTCGATGCCAGCAGCAACTCGCTGACCGGTGAGATCCCTGCAGAGATCGGGAGGCTCTCCGGGCTCGTGACGCTGAGCCTGTCCGGCAACGGCCTCACCGGCTCGGTCCCCGCAGAACTTGGAGCGCTCGCCGAACTCAAGCACCTCTGGCTCAGCGTCAACGATCTGTCGGGCGAGATTGCGCCGGAGCTCGGCGATCTGGCCGAGCTGCGGCAGCTGCGGCTCGGCCACAACCGGCTCTCCGGTGCCCTGCCTGCAGAGTTGGGGCGGCTGGGGCAGCTGACGCACCTCTGGCTGGAGGACAACGAGCTGTCGGGCAGCATTCCTGGCGAACTCGGCGAGCTTGCGAAGCTCCAAGAACTCCAACTGGAGCGGAACCGGCTCTCGGGCGCCATCCCGAGCAGGCTCGGCGACCTCGGGAGCCTACGAATCCTGTACCTGCACGGCAACCAGCTGTCGGGCGAGATTCCCGGTGCGCTGGGGGGAGCGAATCGCCTCACCGAGCTGCGCCTCGACGGCAACCGGCTGAGCGGGCGCATCCCGAGCGGGCTCGGCGAGATGACGGAATTGACACAGCTCGATCTCAGCGGCAACCGGCTGTACGGCCATATCCCCTCCGCATTGTGGGATCTGGCGAAGCTTCGACAGCTCCGACTCGATGACAACGAGCTGTTCGGCCCGATCACGAGCTCTGTCGGCGATCTCGGGCTGCTGACGGTGCTCGATCTGGGCGACAACAGCCTCACCGGCCACATTCCGGGCTCCATCGGCCGCCTGGTGAATCTGCGAGACCTGCGGCTCGCCAACAACCAGCTCAGCGGACCGATTCCCTCGCAGCTGCGGGCGCTCAGTCGCCTGGAGCGCTTGGACTTCAGAGCGAATGCGCTCTCGGGACCGGTGCCCGCTTCCTTGGCCGAACTGGACAGGCTCGAGTACCTCGCGCTGAACATCAACCACCTCACGGGGGAGATTCCCCCCCAGCTCGGGGAGCTGGACCGGTTGGTCAACCTCAACCTGAGCAGAAACGCACTGACCGGACCCATCCCGCCCGAGCTCGGCAACCTGACCAGTCTCGAGAGCATCTCGCTCAGCTTCAACGAACTCGTGGGCCCGATACCCCCCGAGTTCGGCGACCTGCACAAGCTCCGCCTCCTCTACCTGCGGTACAACCAGCTCAGCGGCGAGATCCCCTCCGAGCTCGGCAACCTCAGCTCGCTCTCTCGGATCAACCTGTGGCGCAACGAGCTGACCGGCGAGATTCCCGCAGAATTCGGCGAGTTGGTCAACCTGACGCGGCTCGACCTCGACGACAACATGCTGAGCGGCGAGATCCCCTCTGGGCTCGGCAACCTCGTCGAGCTGACCGAGCTGTGGCTGCGGGGCAACGAGCTGAGCGGCGAGATCCCGCCCGAGCTCGGCAACCTCGGCAAGCTGCAACGTCTCTATCTCGACGGCAACCAGCTCACCGGCCCGATCCCGCCTGAGTTCAGCGGGCTTGCCAGCCTCAGGCGGCTCTGGCTGCAGGGCAACCAGCTCAGCGGCGAGATTCCCGCCGGGCTCAGCACGCTCGCCGACCTCGAACAGGTCATGCTCGGCGGCACCAACACGCTCAGCGGCTGCATCCCGGCGGAGTGGCGCTACGCCGAATTCCTGGCCGACGATCTCGGCGGCCTCGGGCTGTACTTCTGCCCGGATGAAGCGACAGCCAGGACTCGTGCGATCGTGGACGATCTCCGCCGCAACGCTGCCGACTTCTCCTATGAGGTCGGCAACCACGGCGGCGCACTCACGCTGGCCACGATCTCCGAGCCGCTGACCTTCAACCTGGCGCTGTCCAATGACGCCGGCTCGTCGAACGTCTTGGGCTACCTCTTCGAGGGCCTCACCGAGACCTCGTGGCTGGACGATGAGATCGAGCCGGTGCTGGCCGAATCGTGGGAGCGCTCTGACGACGGCCTGCGCTGGGTCTTCCATCTGCGACAGGACGTGACGTGGCACGACGGGACGCCCTTCACCGCGCACGACGTGGATTTCACGTTCAACCGGATCATCTACAACGACGACTTCAACGCTTCGAGCCGTGCCACCTTCGAGTTCCGGTACCTCAACGACGACGGCCAGTGGGAAACGTCACAGATGGCGGTGAAGGCCCTCGACGACCACACCGTCGAGTTCGTGCTGCCCCAGCCGTTCGCGCCCTTCCTGCGTTCGATGGGCACCGCCATCTACCCCAAGCACATCACCGAGGGGCCGGTCGAAGCCGGCACGTTCACCGAATTCTGGGACATCGACACCGATCCGTCCGAGATCATCGGCACCGGCCCGTTCACCATCGGCACCTACACCCCCGGCGAGCGGATCGTCTTCGAGCGCAACCCCGACTACTGGCAGACCGACGCTGACGGCCAGCAACTCCCGTACCTGGACAACGTCGCGCACATCGTGGTGCCTGACTTGGCGTCCGAGCTGGCGCTGTTCCGCGACGGCACCGCTGACTTCCACGGTGTGCTGGGCACCGAGTACGCGCTGCTGGAGCCGCTGGCCGACGAGGAGAACTTCACCCTCCACCGTCGAGGCCCCGGCTTCGGCACCACGTTCCTGACGTTCAACCAGAACCCGGGCACGAACGACGCAGATCAACCGTTCGTGGACCCGGCGAAGCTGTACTGGTTCGCCAATGTGAACTTCCGTCAAGCGGTAGCCCACACGCTCAACAAGGCGGCGATGATCGACGGCGTCCAGCACGGGCTGGGCTACGAGCAGTGGTCATCGGTGAGTCCGGCGGCTGGCGACTTCCACCATCCCGACGTGCGTCGCTTCCCGCACGACCTCGACAGGGCGAACGATCTCCTCGACGACTTGGGGTGGATCGACACCGACGGCGATGGCATCCGCGAGGACGACCTGGGCAACCCGATCTCGTTCACGCTCGTGACCAACGAGGGCAACGCCGTGCGCCAGGCGGTCACCGAGATCATCCGCGACGGGATGGCCGAGGTAGGTCTCGACGTCACGTACGAAGCCATCGACTTCAGGGACTTGGTCGCACAGCTCACCACCACCTACGACTGGGAGGCGATGGTCATCGGCTTCACCGGCGGCCCCGATCCCTACAGCGGCATCGGCCTGTGGCACAGCTCCCAATCGCTGCACCTGTGGCATCCGTTCCAAGACGAGCCCGCAACCGAGTGGGAAGCCGAGATCGACCGGCTCTATGTCGAGGCCAGCCGGGAACTCGATCACGACAAGCGAGTCCAGCTCTATCGCGAGGCGCAGGCCATCGCTGCTGAGAATCTTCCGCTGATCTACACGACGCTCAGCGAGCGGCTGGGCGCCGTGCGCAACGTGTTCGGCAACACCACGCCGACGCTGTACGGCTATTGGGACATCCGCCACCTGTACCGCACTGATCTGTAGGAGACGCGGTCGGCGAGGCTCGTGGCCACCCCGCCTCGGTCCACGTGCAGTCGGCCACGCCCAGTCAACCGCGCTGTCAGATCAGCAGGTTCGCCTGCAGCATCTCCAGCGCCGTGGCGTCGAGCCCGTGTGCCAGCAGGTAGCCCTCCACGCCGGTGCCCGCGCCGTTGGATTGCCGGGTTCCGTAGCGGCTGTCCAGCTCGTCGAGCACGCTCGCCATCACCGCCCGGGGAGCGCTGAGAATGGCACGCACGTCGTCGATGTCGATGCCGATCTTCGCGAATTCCGGCGTCAACTCGGCGATGCGCTGGTGAGACCGGAGCTCGTTCGACAGGCAGTAGTCGTCCAGCACTGTCTGGCGGGCCACGCCGAGCGCTTCGAGCAGCAGTGCCGAGGCGATGCCGCTGCGGTCCTTGCCGGCGGTGCAGTGGAACAGCAGCGGCAGATGGTCCACGTCAGCGGCAACGGTCACCAGCTGAGCGAACCGCTCGCCGTAGGTGCCGATCATCTGCAGGTACAGCGCGGCCATGTCGCTCTCGCTGACCGACCGCAGCCGTCCTTCGAAGATCTGGTCCACCATGCTGATGTCGCCGTCCACGGTGTCGCCCACCGGGAGCGAGATGTGCGAGGTGACGCCGGGCCACAGCCGCGAGCGATCGCGCTCGATCTCGGGTCCGGCACGGAAGTCCACGACGGTGCGGATGCCGCGGCTGCCCAGTTCTTCGAGATCGTCGTCGGTCAGCGTGCTCAATCGATCGGAGCGGAACAGCGCCCCCGGCCGCACGTGGCGACCCCCTGCTGCGCGATAGCCGCCCAGATCACGGCAGTTCCTGGCGCCTTCCAAGCTGACGACCGCATCTTGACGAGCTTCCCGACGCACGGGCTCGCAGGCTAACCCCCGGCGGGCTACCGTCGCCGCCCATGCGTGCAGTGGTCATCCCCGAATACGGCGGCGTCGAGGTCCTGCGAGTGCAGGATGTGCCAAGTCCTGTGCCGGGACCCGAGGAGGCGCTGGTGGACGTGGTCTGTTCGGCCATGAACCGGGCCGACCTGCTCCAGCGGATGGGCCTGTATCCCGCACCCGGCCCCAAGCCCGAGTTCGAGATCCCGGGACTCGAGTTCGCCGGCACCATCGCGGCGCTGGGCGAGCGCGTCACGGGCTGGTCGGTGGGCGACGAGGTCATGGGCATCGTGTCGGGCGGGGCGAAAGCCGAGCAGGTCGTGACCCACGAGCGCATGCTGCAGCGCATCCCCGCCTCGGTGGAGCTGCGCGACGCCGCTGCCATCCCCGAGGTCTTCATGACGGCCCACGATGCGCTGGTGACCCAGGGCGGGCTGACCTCGGGCGGCACTGCGCTGGTGCACGCCGGTGCATCGGGCGTCGGCACCGCCGCCATCCAGATCGCCAACGCCGTCGGCGCCCGGATCGCCGTGACCTGCTCGACCTCCAAGGTGGCGGCGTGCACCGATCTCGGCGCCGACCTCGTCATCGACTACACGCAGGCTGACTTTGCCGACGAGGTCGCAGCCTGGACAGGCCGCCAAGGCGTCGACGTGGTGCTCGACGTGATCGGCGGCGACTACCTCGCCCGCAACATCGCCTCGGTGCGGGTCCAGGGGCGCATCATCCAGGTCGGGGTCATGGGCGAGCCCAAAGCGACCTTCGCCCTCGGCGCCCTGCTGCCCAAGCGGGCGGCGCTCATCGGCACCGTGCTGCGTTCACGGCCCATCGAGCAGAAGATCGACGCCAACCAGCGATTCTGCGCCGAGCTGCTCCCTCGATTCGACGACGGCTCGCTGCGTCCGATCATCGACTCTCGCTTCGCGCTCGACGACATCGCCGAAGCGCACAACTACATGGCCACCAACGCCAACATCGGCAAAATCCTGCTGGATATCGGCTAGCTGCCGATGCGCGTCAGGTTGTGTGCGCGTTCGAAGACCGCGCGGGCGGTGTGTTGTGTGGTCACGGCCCGAGCAATGTCAGGGGGGTGACTGCTACGCCGTCGCTGCGTTCGTAGGCGTAGCCGGTGGCGGTGATGACGAGCAGTTTGGCGGGTGGGCCCATCCGGCCGGTGTCGATGTGGTCGCAGAGTCTGTGCAGTGATGCTGCGGCTTCGTCGATGGAGCTTGGCTCGCCGAGCTTGACCTCGACAGCGATCCAGCGGCCGTCGCGCAGTTCGACGATGGCGTCTGCTTCGAGTCCGTTGCTGTCGGAATAGTGGTGCACGCTGCCGCCGAGCGCGTGGGCGTAGATGCGCAGGTCGCGGACCGCCAGCGATTCGAACAAGTGGCCAAGCAGCGCGCGGTCGTCGAGGAGACGTTGCGGGTTGGCACTCAATGCGTTGACGGCGAGCGCCGGGTCGACGAGGTGCCGCTTCGCAGCCTGTCGCAGGCGGGCGCGCGACGCCAGGTGGGGTGACCAGTGCGGCTGGTCCTCGCTGATGTGGATGGCTTCCAAGGTTGACAGGTAGCTGTGCAGCGTGGCGTGCGCGAGCGGCTGCCGCCCGCCGATATCGGCGGAGAGTGTTCTCATTGTCGGCGACGAACTGCTGTGGCGCGCCAGCGAGGCGATCGTGCGCCGCACGTTGGTCGGGTCGTGTTGGCGACCGGCCAGCTGTCTGATGTCCACCCGGCAGATCTCTTCGAGATAGTCAGTCAGGTACAGCTGAGCATCGGACGGGCTCATGGCGGCACATGCCGGCCAGCCGCCGCGGCAAAGCACATCGACTACCGAGCGCAGCTGTCCTGCGGCATCGCCGCCGTGAGCTGGGCTTGTCGATTCGGGCGCGTCCGTGGGCCACGCTGCGCATTCCTGACCGTCAAACAGTCCTGCGAGGCTGACAGCTCCCGGCGAATCACCCGACTCGAACAGCGACAGCGTGCGCATCCGCAGCCGAGCGACCCGGCCGGCACCGGAATGACGGGTGATGTCGTCGGCTGGCTGCGCCGACCCCGTCAGCACGAACAGCCCGGGACGCCCCAGTTGGTCGCTGATGCGCCGCAGTTGATTCCACAGCGGCTCGGCGAGCTGCCATTCGTCGAGCAGCGTGGGAAACGGCCCGTCGGCCAGCGGCAGTGTGCCGTGAGCGGCGTGATCCCGGGCAGCGCGATCACGATCGAGAGGCAGCACGCGTTGCACCAGCCGACTGGCTGTGGTCGTCTTCCCGCAGGCCCTCGGGCCGTCGATGACCGCCATCGGCATGATCCGCAGCCGTTCGGCCAACAGCACGTCGACGATGCGCGGCAGGTACGTGACTGAGTCGGCCGTCGCGTCCATTGTTGCCTGACTGTAGCGAGTTTAGCTTTGCGAGGTTCGCCTATGTATATGTTTGCAGACATCGCATGTGAACTTTTGCAGGCGATGCGTCGCGGCGTTTGCGGAAACGCTCATGCCGGTTTGGCGCACGGTCAGATGCCGATATCGCGCACCGCTTGGTACCGGTTTAGCGCAGCATCAGATGCCGTTATCGCGCATTATTCGTTACCGATTTGGCGCACTCGGCGGCAGCTAGCGGGATTCGATGGGTGCGTAGTCGCGCTGGCTGGGGCCGGTGTACTTCTGGCGGGGGCGGTAGATCTTCTGCTCGGGATCGCCGAGCATCTCCACCCAGTGCGCCAGCCAGCCTGGCGTCCGCCCGATCGCGAATAGCACGGTGAACATGTCGAGCGGGAAGCCCATCGCCTCGTAGATGAGGCCGGAGTAGAAGTCCACGTTCGGGTACAGGCGCCGGTCCTTGAAGTACGAGTCGCTGAGCGCCACCTCTTCGAGCTTCATGGCGATGTCGAGCAGCGGGTTCAGGCCGGTCACCTTGAACACCGCGTCGGCGGTCTCCTTGATGATCTTGGCCCGCGGGTCGTAGTTCTTGTACACCCGATGACCGAAGCCCTGCAGCAGCACGTCGCCGGACTTCGCCCGCTCGACATAGGCAGCCACATTGTCGAAGCTGCCGATCTCGTGCAGCATCCGGATGACCTGCTCGTTGGCGCCGCCGTGCAGCGGGCCGTACAGCCCGCAGGTGGCCGCCGCCACTGCTGAGTAGGGATCGGCGCGGCTGGACCCGACCGTGCGCATCGTGGTGGTGGAGCAGTTCTGCTCGTGGTCGGCGTGCAGCACGAACAGCACGTCCAGCGCCCGCGTCAGCGTCGGGTCGGGTTCGTAGTCGGGATCGGCCACGTTCCACATCATCCGCAGGAAGTTGCCGGTGTAGGTGAGATGGTTGACCGGGTACTCGTACGGCAGGCCCATCCGGTTGCGGTAGGTGAACGCCGCCATCGTGGGCATCTTGGCCATCAGCCGGATGATCTGGACCAGCCGCGTGTACGGATCGTCGATGTCCTTGGCTTCGGGGTAGAAGGTGGACAGCGCGGCGATGGTGGAGACCAGCGTGCCCATCGGGTGGGCGTCGTAGCGGAAGCCCTTGATGAAGCGCGTGATGTCCTCGTGCACGTAGGTGTGGAACGTGATGTGGTGGATCCACTCGGCGGCCTCGGCCTCGGTCGGCAGCTCGCCGTGGATGAGCAGGTAGGCCACCTCGAGGAAGCTGGACTGCTCGGCGAGCTGCTCGATGGGGTAGCCGCGGTACCGCAGGATGCCCTCGTCGCCGTCGATCTCGGTGATCTTCGAATCGCAGTTGGCTGTGGAGAGATAGGCGGGGTCGTAGAACCACAGGCCACGGTCCAGCTCGCGCAGTGCGGCCGCGGAGATCGTGCCGTCGACCACGGGAACGGTCACCGACTCTCCTGTGCGGTTGTCGGTGATCGTGAAGCTGTCGTCTGCCATCAGTCCCCCTTGTTCGCGCCGCCGAATGTACCCAATATGTCGTTCGGCCGCGAATTGGCGCCGCTATCGGCGGACCGGCCGGTCAGAGGGGGGCGTTGTCGTGGCGGCGCTGGCGCAGCCGTTCGCGTTTGGTGGCCAGCATGTCGAGCGTGTCGATGAGCTCACGGCGCGTGTCGGCCGGGTCGATGACGCTGTCGACGTAGCCGCGCTCGGCCGCGACGTAGGGATTCAGGTAGGTGTCCTCGTAGTCGCTGACGTAGCCAGCGAGCTCGTCGGGATCGGCGCCGCGGCGGAGGATCTGCGCTGCCTGGGAGGCACCCATCACCGCCAGCTCGGCGCTGGGCCACGCCAGGTACACGTCGTTGCCCATCGTCTTGGAGTCCATGACGATGTAGGCGCCGCCGTAGGACTTGCGCAGCACCACGGCGACCCGCGGCACGGTGGCGCGGGCATAGGCGAAAGCCAGCTGGGCGCCGTGGCGGATCATCCCGCGCCATTCCAGGTCTTTGCCGGGATAGAAGCCGGGCGTGTCCACCAAGGTCACCAGCGGCAGGCCGAAGGCATCGCAGAAGTTGACGAAGCGGGCACCCTTCTGGCTGGCGGCGATGTCGAGCGTGCCGGCGATGCTCATCGGCTGGTTTGCCAGCACGCCCACCGAGTAGCCGCCCAGCGTGGCGAAGCCCGTGACGAGGTTCGGCGCCCACCCCGCCCGCAGCTCGGTGAGGCAGCCCTCGTCGACGAGCTCCATGATGATGTCGCGCACGTCGTAGGCGCCCGTCGGCACCGACGGCAGCATCTCGCCCGCAGCAGGTGTCAGGCGCTCGCGCGGATCGCCGGTCTCGATGCGTGGCGGCAGCTCGTCGCAGTGCGATGGCAGGTAGCTCAGGATCTCGGTCAGCATCTCGAGCACGCCCTCGGTGGATGTCACCGCAGACGCCGTTCCCGAGGCGCTGGCATGAATCGGGGCGCCGCCCAGTTCGTCGGGTCCGATGGCCACGCCGGTCATCTCGCGCACCGGGACTGGGCCGCTCACGAAGGCGTAAGCATCGTCGGACATCACCACGACATCGGACAACCCGATCAGTAGGGCGATGCCCGAGATGGCTTGCCCGGTCACCCCGGCCAGGACCGGCACCACTCCCGAGCATCGCACGAGCACCCGTGCCGCCTCGCCCCAGCCGTGCAGCGCGGCGACGCCGTGATGGGCGTCGGCGCCGCTGGACGACAGCATGAGCACCACCGGCAGGCGCTTGGCGAGCGCCGTCTGCAGGCCGGCCACGATGGTCTCGCTGTCGGCGGGCGACAGCGCGCCGCGCCGGTGGGGACTGTCGGCGGAGATGAGCATGGCCGTCCGCTCACCGAGGGTGGCGATGCCGGCCGTGACATGTCCGCTGGCGCCAGCGCGCAGCTGCAGATCCACTACCGCGAGGCTACGAGGCGGTGACACCGGGGATACGGCGCGACACGCTGCGCATGACCGACCTCAGCACGTCGCGAGCGGCTGCGGCCGGCGCCGAGAGCATGCCCCGGCGACGGATGGCCAGCGCGACCTGGCGAGGGGGCAGATCCGCAACGGTCAGCACGCTCCAGTCGCCGCGATCGGTCCAGACCGGGATGGAGGTGATGGGCACGATGGCAGGCCCGTAGCCCTGGAAGGCGAGGGTGGCAGTCAGCCGGATGCCGTCGAGCTGCGCCATCGTCCGCAACGACACGCCGCGCCGCGCCGCGGCCGAGTCGATGAGCATGCGCATCACCGAGCCGGGCGGCCCGAGCAGCAGCTCGTGCTGCTCGAGCTCGGCGAAGCTCACCTCGCGGTCGCCGAGCGCCGCGAGCGCGTGCCCGGTGGGGGCGATCACCACGAATTCCTCGGCGAACAGCGGCGTGGCCACCAGCTCGTCGTGATCGAGCGGGGCGTTCACCACGGCAAGATCGAGCTCGCCGCCCTCGAGCAAGCGGGTGAGCGCCAGCGTGGTGGCGTCGACCACCGTGGCGTCGACATCTGGGTGGTGCCGGCGCAGCTCGTCCAGGAACGGCGGCAGCAGCCAGCGCCCGGGGGTGCCGATGATGCCGAGATGCACGTCGCCGGTGACATGCGACGTCATCGAGGCCACATCAGCCCGCATGGCCGCAATCTCGCCGTTGATGCGCTTGGTGCGGGCCAGCACGACCTCGCCCTCGGGGGTCAATGATCCAGCGGCGCGATCCACCAGCACCGCACCCAGCTCGTCTTCCAGCTTTGCGACGTGGCTGGACACATTCGACTGCACGGTGTGCAGCGCTCGTGCCGCTGCCGAGAACCGGCCATGTGCAGCAACTGCGGCCAGTGCGTCCAGGTACTTGAGGTCCATGCGGGCACGCTAGCGCCTGGCTGCCTTTCATCTCCAAAAGAGATTGAAACTATCTGCGCTAACTGCTGGCCCGATAGCAGCCCCGGCGCTAATTTGCTTCCTGAGCGGTTACCCCAAACCGCTTCACATATCGCACCGCCGCACGGTGTCCCCCCCACCCAGGCGGGCGAGTGCCGGATCGGAAGCCCCCGCTCCGACCGGCAAAAGGTCGAAGCGTCCCCCACGCCCAGCGACCTCAGCGAAGGAGCCGGCCCACCCCCCGGGCCGGCTCCCTCGCGTTGGCGCCTCAGCAGCCAACGCAGGTCTGCCTGCCGGCGCGTGCTCTCAGAGCGAAGCGCGGATGATGTTGAGTGCCGAGCCCGCCTTGAACCACTCCACCTGATCGGCGCTGAACGTGTGGTTGGCCTCGAAGGAGAAGCTCTCGCCCGACGGCGTGCGCACGTTGACGGTGACAGGACGGCCCGGTGCGAGATCGGCGAGCCCCAGCACCGAGATCCGGTCGTCCTCACCGATGCGGTCGTAATCGGCCGGATCGGCAAAGGTGAGCGGCAGCATGCCCTGCTTCTTCAGGTTGGTCTCGTGGATGCGGGCGAAGCTTCGGCACAGCGCGACCAGGCCGCCCCGGAAGCGCGGCTCCATGGCGGCGTGCTCACGGCTCGAGCCCTCACCCATGTTCTGGTCGCCGATCACCACCCAGTGCACGCCGGCTTCGTGGTATGCCTTCGCGATCTCCGGGTAGGGCTGCGTCTCGCCGGTCAACTGGTTCTTGCCATGCCCGACCTCGTAGCCGTCGAACGCATTCACCGCACCGAGGTAGAGGTTCCCCGAGATGTTCTCGAGGTGACCCCGGTAGCGCAGCCAGGGACCGGCCATCGAGATGTGGTCGGTGGTGAACTTGCCCTTTGCCTTGACGAGCACCGGAAGATCGACATAGTCGTCGCCGTCCCACGCCTCGAATGGCGCGAGCACCTGCAGACGGTCCGACGTCGGCGAGACCCGCACTTCGACGCCGCCCCGGTCTGCCGGCGGGGCCACGAATCCGCTCTCGCCGGGATCGAAGCCGGCCGGGGGCAGCTCGATGCCCACCGGAGTCGGCAGCGTGACCGGTTCGCCGGCATCGTTGTGCAGCACGCCGTCGACAGGGTCGAAATCGAGTGTTCCCGCCAGCGCCAGTGCCATGACCGTCTCTGGCGAGGTGACGAATGCCAGCGTTGCGGCATCGCCGTCGTTGCGCTTGGGGAAATTGCGGTTGTACGACGTCACGATCACGTTGGCCTGGCCGGGGACGTAGTTCTCGTCGCCGGAACGGTCCCACTGGCCGATGCAGGGCCCGCAGGCGTTCGCGAGCACGGTGGCGCCCAGCGCCTCGAAGTCAGCCAGCAGCCCGTCTCGCTCGATGGTGGCGCGGACCTGTTCCGAGCCCGGCGTGACGAGCAGCTGCGTCCGTGCTTGCAGCCCTTTGGCGGCCGCATCACGCGCGATCGAGGCGGCGCGGGTGATGTCCTCGTAGCTGGAGTTGGTGCAGCTGCCGATGAGCGCCGCGCTGATGTGCAGCGGCCAGCCCTCGGCCTGGGCCTCTGCCCCCAAGGCCGACACCTCGCGGGCGAGGTCCGGCGTGTGGGGCCCGTTGATGTGCGGGCGCAGCTGCGACAGGTCGATCTCGATGACCTGGTCGTAGTGGGCGCCAGGGTCGGCCATGGCCCCGTCGTCGGGGCGCAGATGCTCGGCGACTGCGTCGGCAGCGGCGGCGACGTCTGCTCGGCCCGTCGCGGTCAGGTAGCGGGCCATGGCGGCGTCGTACCCGAACAGCGACGTGGTGGCACCGATCTCGGCGCCCATGTTGCAGATCGTTCCCTTGCCGGTGGCGCTCAGCGACTCGGCGCCCGGGCCGAAGTACTCCACGATTGCCCCGGTGCCGCCCGAGACGGTCAGGATTTCGGCGACTTTCAGGATCACGTCCTTGGGCGCGCTCCAGCCCGACAGCTCGCCGACCAGATGCACGCCGATGACCTTCGGCCAGCGCACGTTCCAGGCGAATCCGGTCATCACGTCGACCGCGTCTGCGCCGCCCACGCCCACCGCCACCATGCCCAGGCCGCCGGCGTTGGGTGTATGGCTGTCGGTGCCGATCATCATCCCGCCGGGGAAGGCGTACTGCTCGAGCACCACCTGGTGGATGATGCCGCTGCCCGGCTTCCAGAAGCCGGCGCCGTAGCGGGCGCACACGCTCTCGAGGAAGTCATAGACCTCTTCGTTGTTCTCAGACGCTGCGAGCAAGTCGCGCTTGCCGTCTTCGCGAGCCTGAATGAGATGGTCGCAGTGGGTCGTGGTGGGCACTGCCACCTCGTCCAGCCCGGCAGTCATGAACTGCAGCCACGCCATCTGCGCAGTGGCGTCCTGCATGGCGACGCGGTCGGGTGCCAAGTCCACGTACGAGATACCCCGCTCCAGCTCCTGTTCACGGTGGGACAGGTGCGCGATCAGGATCTTCTCCGACAGTGTGAGTGCGCGGCCCAGCCGCTCACGCCCGAACGCCACGGCATCGGCCAGCCCGGCGTACACCTCTTCGATCAGTTCGATCGGAGTACTCGCGTAAACGGCCATGGACAACTCCCGGATTGCTGGCGATGTCGCCGGCACATGCTCACCGCAGCGCAGGCAGCGAGGCTCCGACCGGCGGGGTTTCCAATCTAGAGGTTTGCCCTGCCGTGCC
This sequence comes from Acidimicrobiales bacterium, assembly GCA_965116715.1. GTDB lineage: Bacteria > Actinomycetota > Acidimicrobiia > Acidimicrobiales > Poriferisodalaceae > Poriferisodalis. Next base: position 1,120,644 of record OZ220724.1, on the reverse strand, counting down.
TCCCGGAGCCGGGCCGAGCCGTTTCGCGGTGCGGCTGAGACATTGAATTTGCTGGATTACTAAGGTCTTTGCGTGACTGCGGGTGGTGCCCCGCTGGCACCGACCTACGAGCCGGATGAGACTCCGACCGGACGGATAGCCGCGGGCATTGCCGGCCAGCTGTCGCTGCTGATGGTGGTGCCGTTGGCGATCCTGCCGGCGCTTGTCGCCCAGCTCGCCGGTGAGACCGATGCAGTGGCAGCGCGTGCGGTCGTGGCCTCGATGGTCGTGTGCGGTGTCACCACGCTGCTGCTGACCGTGCGCCTCGGGCGACTCCGCAGCGAGAGCCTCTATGTGGCGACGGTGGATCTGGTCAGCCTGCCGTTCTGCATTCTGGCCCTGGCCAGCGGCGGGCCTGCGACGCTGGCGGCCCTCGTCGTGGTCTCCGGGGTGTTCCAGATCGTCATTGGCCTGCGGCTCTCGTACCTGCGCCGCGTGGTGACGCCGCAGGTGCGCGGCACGGTGCTGATCCTGGCGTTCGCATCGCTGGTGCCGGTGCTCGCCGACATCGGCACGTCGCTGGAAGCCCGTCTCGACTGGTTTGTGCCCATCAGCGTGCTGGTGACCGTGGCGATCATCGGGGTCATCGCCCTGTGGGCGCCGAAATCGTGGCGCATCTGGGCCCCGGCAGCGGGAGTGGGGGCGGGCCTGGTCGGGGCGATCGCCGTAGGCGCCTACGACTTCGACCTCGTGGCCGATGCTGCGTGGGTGGGCCTGGCCGAGATCGGCAGCAGCCCGGACGCCGAAATCGACTACCAGACCTTCGTGACGATGCTGCCGTCGTTCCTGATCGTCTCGTTCGCGATCCTCGTTCGCTCTCAGGGGGTCTCGTCGAACACCCGTCTGGTGTCGTGGCGGACGCCGCGCGCGCTGGACTTCCGGGAGCTGCAGCGTGCCAACTGGCGCACCGGTGTCGGCACCATCCTGTCCGGTGCCGCAGGCTCGCTGCCGGTGACCATCGCCGGAGTGGGGCCTGCATTCATCAACCAGACCCGGTGCGCGTCGCGACGGGTGGGCATCGTCGCCGGTTGCTTCTTTCTGGTCGCGGCGTTCGTGCCCAAGCTGTGGGCCATTGCAGTTGCGATCCCACGGCCGATCTTGGCCGCGTACGTCATCGTGGCCTTGGTGCCCTTGGTGGTGCGCGTCGTCATCAGCTCGGTGCAGCGCTTGCGCAGCGCGCGTGACGCTGTGGTCATCGTGGCGCCGCTCGCGGTGGGATTGAGCGTGGAGTTCGGCGTGCTCTCACTCCCGAGGGGTGCTGTGTGGGAGGCCATCTCGCAGAACGGGTTGACGGCGGGAAGCCTCGTGCTGGTCGTTGCGGCCGTGGCGAACAGCTTGGTGGACCGGCGGGCAAGCGTCGAAATCGAGCTCACCGCTGCGAGCACTGCAGAGCTGCGGCAGTTCGTGACGGCATTCGCACAGCGACGCGGATGCGACACCCGCAGCGTGGCGCGACTGGAGGCTGTTGCCGAGGAAGCGCTCGCCGTGATCAGCGAGCAGTCCCCGTCAGCGCTCGCCGGCCTGCGGCGCTGGGCACAGGTGACGCTCGGCATCAACGGATCTCGGGCCACCCTGGAGATCGTGTGCGCTCCCAGCGGCGGCCAGAACCTGGAGGAGCGCATCGCACTGCTGGCCGAACCGGAAGCTGAGACGGTCGAGACGGCGATCGAGCGGGATGCCGCGGTGAGGCTGCTCCGGCACTACGCCAGCGAGGTCGGCCACCGCCAGTACCTCGAGGCCGAGATCCTCACGGCCGTCGTGATGGTCCGCGGGTCACGCCGCCCGCGGGTCCTTCAGCGTCAGGGACGGACTTCGTAGTAGAGGTTTGCGGCGTCGTTGAAGTCGTGCTCCGTGAAGCGTGTGAATCCCGCGGCCGCTGTCATCTCCCGGGCCTTGTCCGGATAGAGGCCGAGGGTGCCCAGTCCCATGCCGCCTGGCTCGCTCAGCGCCGACTGCAGGCAGCTCGTGATGGAGAAGCCGTAGAACATGGCCAGCATCGGGTTGCGCTGGTCCTGGTTGAAGTCGCCCTTGGAGCGGATGTCCTTGATGAGCAGTGTGCCGTCGGCATCGAGCGCGGCCCGGATGGCATCCAGAGCGACGTCGGGGCGAGGCATGTCGTGGAGGCAGTCGAACGTGAGCGCCAGATCGAAGTCGCCCGTGGCCGGCACATCGGCGGCGCCGGCCTCGACGAAGGTGGTGTTCTCGAGTCCCGCATCCTCGGCTCGCTCTTGCGCCTGGCGCACGGCGATGGCCGATGGGTCGAAGCCGACGACCTCGGTGTTCGGCCACTTCTGAGCGATCAGGCAGGCCGACACGCCCGCACCGCAGCCCACGTCCAGCACCTTGGCGCCGCGCTCCAGCTTGGCCACCACGCCGTCGAGGCCGCCCAGGATGGCCGAGGTGAGGTTCTGGCGGCTGAACGGACCGGTGGTGCGGGCCAAGCCGGCAGCCGCTCGCGGACCCTGCTGCTCGTAGGTCATGCCGATGCCGGTGCGGAACGAATCGAGGATCAGCTCCAAGACATCGTCGCCGAGCCCGCCGCGAAAGGCGCCCATGGCGAAGTGCAAGGAGCCGTCCTCGTCGACCATCAGCGCCTCGGCCTCGGGCGACATCGAGAACGCACCGTCGTCGTGGTCGACCAGTCGGGCCGCTGCCACGCCGTACAGCCACTCTCGCACCAGCCGCTCATCGAGACCCGTCGCCTGCGCGACATCGTGGCTCGTGGCGGGCTGCGTCTCTGAGAGTGCGGTGAACAGCCCGAGTTGGTCGCCGATGTACAGCATCGCCGACACCATCTCGCCCTTCTTGTAGGTCCACACCTGGAAGGCGAGCTTCTTCAGGAGCTCAGGATCGATCTCACGCCGCTCGGTTGCAGTCTCAGCCATCCGCAAGACGCTACTCGCCCACCTGCCGCCGCTCCCGGGCCGCCACCTCTACATGAGTCAGTCGTTGCAGAGGGGATCGTCGCCGGCGGGAGGCTGGTGGAAGCACAGGATCGCCTCGACGCCGACATAGGTGAACTCCCACGGTTCGGGCACCGGGCCCTGACGGCCGCCGTCGGGCGGGTAGCTCGGGATCCAGCCGTGCTTCTTGGCATTGGCGAAGTTGTCGGCCGAGATCCACTCATAGGCGGGCGAGGAGCCGAAGTGAAAGTGCCCGACTTGGCCGATGTCGATGGCGTACCCCGTGTGGTGCTTGGAGTAGCCCGGAGGCGCCGACATCTCCAAGCGCTCTGCAAGGTCTTCAAACTCGTACGGCGCTGCGAGCGGGCGCAGGAACACTTCTCGCTGGTACCGATGCCCCCGGTAGGCGGACTTCAACTCCAGCCCGAAGCCGTGGTCGGCAGCGTCCTGTTGCAGGGCCAGCCAGGCAGCAGCGGCGGGACGCTGCAGCGCGAGGCCGTCATCGATCAGGCGCATCAGCGCGTAGTTCGCCGGCAGCGACCGGCGCTGGTAGCCGCGTTCGATGGCTTCTGCACGGATCTGCTCGTCCATCTCTGCCGACTCGGTGATCGCTGGCGTGGCCGAGATCGACGACAGATTCGGCAGTGCTGCCGTGGTGAACAGCTCGTTGAACTCCGGTCCGGTGAAGTGTGGGAAGGCCAGCGAATCGACGCCGGCGGGCGGCGGTTCCTGCCAGCGGGACTTGGGTTCGTCGATGAGTGTCGAGGGTGCCCATGGCCCGATGACCGGTCCGTCGACCCAGGCGTGGGTCTCGGTGATCGTGGCCCCGAGAGCGCTCGGTGCCAGCAGGGATGCGAGACCGAACGTGAGCGCCGCGACGGTCCACCGGCAGCGTCGCCAGCGTGCGGACGGGATGTCAGGCAACACCAGCGGGTTCATCCGTGCCCACGAGCGTGCGATACAGGTCGGCGTAGAGGCCATGTGCGGCCACCAGATCGTGATGGCGACCCTGCTCGACGAGGCGGCCGCGATCGAGCACCAGGATCTGATCGGCGTCGGTGATCGTCGAGAGCCGATGCGCGATAACCACCGCTGTGCGGCCGGCCAGCGCAGTTGCGAGCGCGCTCTGCACCAGCGCCTCGTTCTCGCTATCCAGGTGACTCGTGGCCTCGTCGAGCACCACAATCGCCGGACGCTTCAACAGCACCCGCGCAATGGCCAGACGCTGCTTCTCGCCGCCAGAGAGCCGGTAGCCGCGCTCGCCCACCACGGTGTCCCAGCCGTCGGGCAGGCTCTCGATCAGCTCGTCGATGTGCGCTGCCCGGCAGACGTCGGCGAGCTCCTCGTCGGTGGCACCCGGGCGGGCATAGCGCAGGTTCGCCGCGATGGAGTCGTGGAACAGGTGCGGGTCCTGGGACACGACCCCGATGTGGGACCGCAACGATTGCTGCGTGACATCGCGCACGTCGTGCCCGTCGATGGACACCGAGCCGGCGTCAACGTCGTACAGCCGGGCTATGAGCGCAGCGAGCGTCGTCTTGCCGGCGCCCGACGGCCCGACGAGCGCAACCGTCTGGCCGGGCTCGATGGCCGCGGACACGCTGTCGAGCACCGGACCCGAGGCAGCCTCGCTGTATTGCCCTGGCGTCGCTGCCGCGCCGCTGTGTTGCCCTGGCGTCGCTGCCGCGCCGCCCAGCTCGAGCAGCATCCTGTCGTCGGCAACGGGGTAGGTGAAGGTCACGTCCTGCAGCTCGATCCGGCCGTCCACGTTGTCGATCGCAGCAGCACCCGGGCGGTCGGCGATCGGGTTGGGCAGATCGAGCACCGCGAACACGCGCTCGAACGAGACCAGCGCCGTCATCACGTCAACCCGAGCGTTCGTCAGGCTGGTCAGCGGCATGTAGATCCGCACCACCATCAGCCCCATGGCCACCAGCGTCCCGACGGTCAACGCGCCCGAGATCACCAGATGCGCGCCGACCCAGTACAGCATCGCGGCGCCGACCGCCCCCACGAGGCTGAGGCCGATGAAGAACGCCCGCCCGTACAGCGCGCTGCGCACGCCGATGTCGCGCACGGTCCGGGCCGTGCGGCTGAACCCCGCCCGCTCGACGTCATGGCGCCCGAACAGCTTGACGAGCAGCGCACCGGCCACATTCAGGCGCTCGGTCATCACGGTGTTCATCGTGGCGTTGTGCTCCATGCCTTGGCGGGTCAGCGCCTGGAGGCGCCGGCCCACTCGCTTAGTCGGCGCAATGAACACCGGCAGCAGCGCCAGTGCGAGCAGCGTCAGGCGCCACTCCAGCGCCAGCATGGCCACCAGCGTCGTGGCGAGCACGATCGTGTTGGACACCACCGAGCTGAGCGTGCCGGTGAACGCCCGCTGGGCGCCGATGACGTCGTTGTTCATGCGGCTGATCAGCGATCCGGTCTGCACATGGGTGAAGAAGGCGACCGGCATTCGCTGCACGTGGTCGTACAGGCTGACTCGCAGGTCGAAGATCAGGCCCTCGCCGATGCGTGCTGACCACCAGCGCTCGATGAACGACAGCCCGGCCTCGCAGAACGCCGCCGCCACGATGATCGCGGCGAGCACGTTGAGCTGCGACCGGTCACCCGCCGGGATGGCCTCGTCGATGATGCGCCCGAACAGGATCGGCGGCACCAGGAACGCCAGCGCGCCGAGCAGTTGCGCCGTGAGAAATCCCGACAGCATCGCCCGGTAGGGCCGCGCCAGCGCCGCTGCCCGGCGGACGGTGCCCGGTGCGATGTGGCGTCCCTCGACGCCGGCCGGGTCGTGCCCCATCGCGCCGTGGGCAGATGCCATCGACTGCATATGTCGAACGATACGAGCCGCTCTGCGAACAGCGCGGCTACTTACACGTAGGGCCAGCGACGCTTCGAGGCTGCCGAATCGGCTGAGGCGCCGTCGGGCGGTGTGGGCTCGGTGAGCGCCCAGCGGCGACGCCACGCCGATGCCGACGGCCCCTCGAGGCCGGGGCTGTCAGCGCTGTGCAGGCGCCGGCGGGCCGCGAACCAATTCCCCGTGGCGGTCTCGTCGGCAAGCCCCTCCACGGCGGCCTGCAGCCGCCGCGTGAAACGGCGGTTGTTCTCGCCCTCGCCGAAGTTCAGCGGGCGGCCGAAATTGATCACCGATCGGGCGCGCCTGGGCCACGCACGACCCTTGCGCAGGATGTCGAAGGTGCCCCGGATGTGCACGGGCACCACCGGCACCCCGGCCTGCTTGGCCAGGAACGCTGCGCCAGGCCGGAACTGCTGACCCCAGCCGTCACGGGAACGGCCGCCCTCGGGATAGATCACCAAGCTCCAGCCATTGCGCAGCAGCGTCACCGCTTTGTCGATCGTGCGGCGGTTGAGCGCGGTCCGCTCGATGGGGATGGCTCCGACAAACAGCGCAGAGATCGCCGACGACGCTCGGTTGCCGAAGAAGTAGTCGGCCGCGGCCCCGACCACCAACCGGTTGCACCACGGCTCGGGGACGGAGGTGGCGATGACCGCCGTATCGACATGGCTCTGGTGATTGGCAGCGAACACTGCCGGCCCGTCGAGCTCGCTGAGCCGGTCCACTCCCTTGATCGTCGGCTGGGCGTAGTAACGCACCAACCCGCGCACGATGGTGTCACGCGCCACCCGACGGGCAACCCGAGCGGGGAAGCGCCGAGCCCAGTCGGTGTCGTAGTTCGCACCCACGTTGACCGGCAGCGGTGTCTGACCTCGCGGGGTTGCGGCCGCCCGCAGCGGGAACTCGGCGCCGCGCATGATGCGCGTCACCGACGCCTTGGTGCGCTGGGCTCGCTTGGCCCCGAGGTGGGAGACGCCCGGCTTCTCAGACGACATCGGCCATCAGCATGGGCGGGTTGTGGAAGTGCGTGATCGACGGGTCGCGTCCGACCACGTCGGTGGCCATTTCCAGCGCATCGTTCAACGTCGAAGCAGATCGGAAACCCATGCGCTGGACGGCGGCCTTGTCGCCGCCGACGATGATCACCCCGCCGAGGTGCTCGAGCGCATGAGCGCACCAGTACCACATGTAGAACGGATGCACGCCGTGGTAGGCGTACGAGGTCCGGTACAGGTGCCGGTACCACTCGTCTTCGGCATAACGCTTCTCGTACCGATGCTCGATGACCGCCGGGTCGGTTGTGTCGGCCAGCACCTCTTCGAAGAAATCGATGTAGCTGGGATGGTGCACCGGGTGGAATTCCCACGGCGTGGGGTGCGTCATGATCACCACGCCGCCGTGGCGGACCAGCGGCTTGCCCCGGTACAGATTGAAGAAGTAGCCGAGTCCCAGGCACGCCACCAGGATCGGGTTCATGATCGAGTTGACGTTGTAGGGGCAGATGTACGGCAGCCCCATCGTCATGACGTCGGTCTGGCCCTCCACCCGCACCAGGTGCTGGCGGTAGACGTTCTCCAGCGTCTGGCGGTGCACGGCCTCGACCTCGCCGGCCTGCACCGACGTGAGTCCATAGGGCGCCCGGATGCCTTGGAAGATGCGCCGGGCCTGCCGGCGGGACATCAGGTCCAGCGCGGTCTTGGTGCCCATCAGCATCATGCGGTCTCGCGGCGTCATCTCCCACTCGCGCCGCTTCAGGAAGTCGTACGGCGAAGGGAACTCGTTGTTGTTGAGCGTCGTCTCGATCTGGAACACCTTCACGCCGGCTTCGGCCAGCAGGCGCCCCTGGCGCCAATTGCGGGTGTGCAGTTCGGAGTTCTCGGGGTCCATGAACGATGTCGAGTGCCGCATCGTGTGCACGTTGTGGTGGTGGCGCAGCGCGGTGTAGGGCGACAGGCCCGTGGCCACGCTCTTGTGGCCGCCGTCCATCGACACGAGGTTGATGTTGACGTACACCAGCAGGTCCGATTCGGCCGCCCGCTTGGAGATCACCACCTCTTCGCCGGCCTCGGTGGTGCCCAGGTGGGTGAGCGCGTCGGGGTCCTCGGCGTCGAAGTTGTAGAGCTGGCCCCCGGGGGCGAAGGCGTCGTAGACGCGGTCGCCGACAGCATGGCGAAGCTCGGCCTCGGTCATGCGGCGATGCAGGGCGAGCGCCGCAATCAGCTCGACGTCGTCGACGCCCGCAGCAGCCGCCATGTCCAGGATCTGCTCGATGATGCGGCCGCGGATGTCGGGGGCGGCCATCGGGGGCAGCGGCAGCGAGAGGTCGTCGAAGGCGATGGTGAGCTTCATGCCCGGTCGCATGTAGGCGGCGAGCGGCTCGCGGTCGCCCAGCGGATTCGCCAGCGCTTCGGCGATGGCGCGTTCGGGATCGCGCACAGGGTCCAGCGGCTCGTTGGGGTACACGACCCGGCTGCCGACCGGCAGCTTCTCCAGCCGGAGTCCCTCGCCGTGGTGGAACAGGATCGGCGGCGTGGTGCGGTCCACCTCCAGGACGAGCCCCTTGCGCGCCGTCACCGCCGGTCTCCTGCTGTGGCTGCGGCCCGGCGTGCACGGTGCGTGCGGTCCAGGCGGTCCGTGTTGGCGCGTACCCGGAACGGCGGCGCGATGGGCAGCAGGGGCCGGGGGCCGCCGGGGGAGCGTTCCCAGTTCTCGCACAGCCAACCCCGCTTGTCGGCGATGGTCACCAACCGGGTCTCGGGATTGACCGCCACTGGATAGCCCACGGCCTCCAGCATGGGCATGTCCGAGGCGGCGTCGGCGTAGGCCACGCCCTGTGCCAAATCGAGCCCCTCCTCGGTCGCCCAGTCGACCATCATCTGGGCGCGCACCTCGCCGGTGGGCGGGACATCGATCATCTCGCCGGTATAGCGCCCTTCGCGGCTGTCGATGCGCGCAGCGATGATGTGATCGAACAGCGGCGCCAGCGGCTGGACCGCCAATTCGAGGGCACCGGTGATGAGCACCGTGCGATGTCCGGCGGCCCGGTGCTCACGCACCCGTCGCAGGCCCGCCGGGAATGCCTTCGTCAGGAACAGGTGGCTGAGCATCTCGGCCGCATCGGCGTCGAGCTGACCCACCGGCGCACCCCGGTAGCGCCGGTAGAAGTAGCGCAGGAAATCGGTGCGGTCACGACGGTCCCGTCGCCACAGCCCGGGCGTCTCCGCGAGGGTGCGCAGGGCGAAGCGCACTCGCTGGGGAGCGTCGAGCCGCCTGGTGGCAAGCCACGCGTAGGTCTCGACCACGTTGCTGGCGATCAGCGTGTTCTCGAGGTCGAATGCCGCGAAGTGGCGCGCCGGGTCCAGCACTGCGGTGCGCAGCCGCTCGTTGCGGCTCGGCCCGGTGCGGGGTTGGGGAGTGGTCTTGACGCGTGCCTGGGCAATGACCGTGGGCAGGTGCACATCGGCGATGTAGGCGGCCCAGTCGATGACCCGGGGATCGAAGCCGAACCTCTCGCGGTCAGCATCGGGCAGCGACTCCCACAGCTCGGTGGTGCGGTCGATCTCGTACAGCGCCTCGCACTTGCCGTAGGCGCCGTACAGCAGGACGTAGTCGCGGATCTGCTCGAGCCCGGCCCGCCGCTGAGCGAGCCGGATGGTGAAGTCGTTGCGGCCGCGCATCGGCAGGTGGTTGACAATCTTCTCCGCGGTGTTGAAGACCGTCATGGCTCGGTCGAGTTGCTCTTCGAGCCCGCTCGCTCCGGCGTAGCGCCACTGGGTGCTAGCCGTGGGATGACCCTTGGCGTCATAGACGGGATGGTCTTGGAACCACTGCATGGTGGTCTCGGTCAGCACCTTGAAGCGCAGCGGGTTGACGGCGCCCGAGGCCACCTGGAAGATCTCGGGCTCGGATGCCGGTCCACGTGCGGCCACGGCGATGATCGCCGCCGCGACCATGTCGACGGGGATGACGTCGATGATGCCCTCGGGGTAGCCCGGGAAGGTGTCGAGCTCGCCCTTCGCGAACGACACGAACAGCGGCTCGGCCATGCGGAAGCCACGGATCCAGCCCGGAGACGGCTCTGCGAACGCCGATTCGATGATGGACGGGCGCACGATGGAGATGGGCACGTCGCCTTGCAGCTCCACCAGCGCCTGCTCGCCGAGCGCCTTGGAATAGGTGTAGACGTCGGGCCACCCCAGCGAGGTTGCACGGCTGCGGCCGGCGGTGACCATCTCGTCATCCACCCATTCCTGGCGCAACTGCTCGGTCTTGGCAGCCAGCAGCGGCAGCCCGGCGGGGCCGAGTTCGGAGCGCGCATCGCGATGGAAGCGGCGCAGGCGCTCGGGGGAGCGGCTGGCTGCGTCGAGATCGGCGCGGGTGCGCCGCGCGGCGGACACCTCGGCCCGCCAGTCGACATCCATCGAGAACGGCGTGTCGGCCAGGAAGACCTCGGCCGCCGAGCCCCGCCGGTTCCCGGCGACATAGCAGGTCGACACCGCAATGACGTGGGGCGTGGTGCCCTGTGACTGGCAGGCCTCGAGCAAGCGGTTGGGGCCCAGCAGGTTCGTCTCGATCGATGCGTCGAGCGGGCTGTCGAAGCTGACGGTGGCAGCCGAATGGATGATGACGTCGCAGCTGCAGAACAGCTCGAGGTCGTCTGGGGACAGCCCGAGCCCGTCCACGCTCACATCGCCGGACACCGCCGTGATGCGCCGGCTGCAGATGTCGTCGAAGTCGCTGCCCCATGCGTCGCGCAGGCGCTCAAAGGCGTCGTTGCGCAGAATCTCGCGCTGCACGCGCCGGTTGACGTCGGTGCGGCGTCCCGGGCGCACCAGCAGCACCAAGTCGCAGTCGGGCACCGAGCGCAGCAGCCGTTCGACGAGCGCCGTGCCCAAGAAGCCGGTCGCACCGGTGATGGCGATGCGCTTTGCAGCCAATGCGTCGGCGATCACGACGTGTTGTTTAGCCCCATCGGGCGCCAGATACGCGCACGACTGCTCGACTCAGCCTGATTCCAGCTCTGCGAAGAGTCGGGCGCACGCCCTGACAGCTCGCCAACCGCACGACAGGGCGTACCGCTCGTAGTCGCTCCCTGGGGGTCCGAACGTGGCCAGGTCGCGGCATGCCGGCGCGTCGGCAGCGCCGCAACGTTCCCATAGCTGATCCAGGTAATCGTCCTCGCCGGGCGGCGGGTCCTGGGGGGACCGTCCGGCGAGCGCAGGCGGCGCACCGTCGTCGCCGACCAGCAGAGCGCAGTCGCGGGTGGTGCGGCCCCCGCAGGTCCAGCCGAAGCTCGCGTACGCCGAACCGCCAGGCGCCGACAGGACCAGCTGTGCGCAAGCACGGGCACTTCCCTGCCCGCACGCGTCCCACCAGCCGTCCAGTTCGGCGATGTTGCCCGATGCCGGTGAGTCGGGACCGAACTCGATGCCCAACAGGCCGGCGTCGGCGCCCGGATCGCCGAGCAACACGCTGCAGTGCAGGTTCTCGCGCCCCCCGCAGCTGAACGCGAAGGCCTCGTAGTCGCTGCCGGCGGGCGACTCGTACAGCAGCGCGTTGCAGGCGCTGGCCGAGCCCTGCCCGCACACCACCCAGAGCTCGTCGAGCGCTGGATCGTCGCCGGGTGGGTTGTCGTCTGGATCGAAGAGCGCAGGCGCACGCACGAGCGCTGCGGGCAAGGCCGCGTCGCGCTGCTGCACAGGTGAGCGCAGCCCGGTGTCCGGCGGTGCCGTGGTTCGCTGAGTGCCGGTGTCGAGCGCGCAGATATCGCGGGCGATGTCGGCGAGCGGCTCGTCGGCAGGGTCGAGCGGCAGCGACAGCTCCCCCGCATCAGCCAAGCCGAGGGCGGCGGCCAGACGCTCGCGCTCGCATGCCGTGAGGTCGTCCTGGCTGCTCGACTCACCGCCGCTGGGCGTCAGCCCCGAACCGCTGCAGGCCGCCGACAGCAGCGCAGCCACAGCACACACAGCGAGCGCCCGGCGCAGTGTCACGCCAGCTTCGCGACTGTGCTGTCGCGCCGCTGCGCTGGCGGTGCGGCAGATCATCGGCGCAGTGTCACGCCAGCTTCGCGGCGATGGACCCCACAGAGCGCAGGGCCGTGCCGTCGGCGCCTTGCGTCATGAAGCGGCGGGTGGGCCCATCCAGCGCCTCGGCGATGAGGTCGTCGAGCAGCTCGACGAGGCTCTCGCCCTCGTGAGACCAGAAGTACCAGCTCAGCGAGCCCGGAATCGGGTTGATCTCGTTCACCCACAAGCCAGCCGGGTCATCGCCGCCGTCCCACAGGAAGTCGATGCGCATCACCGACCGGGCCATCACGAGGCGTGCCACTTCGGCAGCCGCACCCCGCAAGGCCGTCTCGATGCGGCTCGGCAGCGCAGCGGGCAGCTCGCGCGGCGCGGTGGCCATGCCTCCACCGCCCGTCAGGTATTTCTGGGCGTAGGTGTAGATGGTGCTGTCGCCGCGCACCGGCCGCTCCACGGCGCTCAGTCGCAGTTGCGGCCAGGTCCGCACCGAGACGTTCAGATCGATGATGTCGGAGAGATAGCGCTGCACGACCGCGCCGTCGCGCAGCAGCGGTGACGTGCCTGCCAGGGCCCGGGCCGTCGCGAGGTCCTCGACGATCTCGATGCCGATGGACGATCCGCCGAAGCGCGGCTTCACAATGAGCGGGCCGTGCGCCAGGTCTGCCACGCAGCCGTCACCGGGGCTCTCGGATGTGAGCAGCCACAGCGGCAATGCGGGGATTCCGGCAGCGGCGACGGTGCCGCTGAACGCCAGCTTGTCCATGCAGATCGCCGCGCTCCACTGCCCCGGGCCGGTATAGGGAACTCCCGCAAGGTCGAGCTGCGCCGACAGGCCGCCGTCCTCGCCTGGCCCCCCGTGACAGCAATTGACGATCACGTCGACAGGCACCGCGCGGCGCCGCCGTTCGGCGCGTACGAACCCGACTCCGGGCCGCCCCACTAGCTCCACCTCGCCAGCGCCGCGCGGCACGCCATCGGCGAAGGCCGACGCCTCGAGAGCCGGATCCACTTCGTGCCATGTGCCGACTGGCGACCAGTACAGCGCCACCGGATCGCGCCCGGCTTCGGCGAGTGCATGCACCGCCTGCAGCGCGGTCAGGATCGAGATGTCGTGTTCGGGTGACGGGCCGCCGAAGCAGACACCAACACGAGTCATGTGGGCCATGTTCTCATGGCGGGGACGCAATCAGGGGTAGTGGTCGGGGAGATCGTTCTCGTAGAGGACAGCATCGCCGGGGCCGAGATGTGCTCGCACCCACTTCACCGCTTCTTCGCGGTCGGCCATGCAGCGAACCGTGGCGCGATCGTCGGTGCGGTCGTGGATCAAGTTGCGTGCGCCGCGCCCGCGCGTCGCCCGGCGCGCGGTGGTTCGGTCCCAGCCCGCAGCGCCGCCCAGCAGCGCAACTCGGTTGGTGCGGCCGACGATGAGCACGTCGTCGGCAATCTCCGCGGCATGCTCGCCGAGCTGGCGGTTCTCATGCGCTTGGCTGCGGCCCAGTTCGACCATGCCCGGCGTGACCACCACGCGCCGGCCGGCGTCGGTATTCGCCAGCATGGACAGAGCAGCACGCGCCCCTGCCGGATTGGAGTTGTAGGTGTCGTCGATGACCATGACGCCCGCGGGACTGCGCCCAGCGGTTCGACGGTGCTCAGGCGTCGGCAGGTCGCCGAGACGGCTCGCGATGTCGGCATCGGAGACTCCCAGAACCGATGCCGCAGCCACGGCGCAAGCGACATTCGCCGGCGCTGCGCCGCCGAGCGGTCCCACGGCGATCTCCCTGCCGAACAAGGTGATGCGACGCGCCACCGCCGCCTCGTTCACGAGAGCGCTGGCAGGCGCATCTGCAGGCCCTTGGATGGGCAGCACGGTCACGTCCGCACTCGGATCCTGCGTCGAACATCGGACGACTCGCAGGCCCGAGGCGGCCAACCGGTCGGCCTCTGCGGCCAGTCCGTAAGCGTCAATGTTCAAGATGGCAGTCCGGCTGGTGGCGAAGATCTCTGACTTGGCCGCCACGATGCGGTCGAGGCTGCCGAAGCGCTCGAGGTGAACCGGACCGATCGAGGCCAGTATCGACACCGACGGGCGCACCCAGCGCGTCATGGCGGCGATCTCGCCCGTGGCGAAGGTGCCCATCTCGGCGATGAACACCTCGGTGCCGGGCACCAAGTGCTCGTTGACGCTGCGACATATCCCCGCGGTGTTGTTGAAGCTGGCCGGCGTCGCCATCACCGACCTCGATCCCGTTACCAGCTCGCGCAGGTAGCCCTTGATGGTGGTCTTGCCGTACGAACCCGTCACCGCGACCCGTACCGGATCGACCTCGTCCAGCCGCTGCTGCGCGCGGTGCACCCAGCGGCGCGACAGCACGGCTTCGAGCGGCGTGAGGATCGCCATCGAGACGTCCACCCACAGCGGCATGCCGAAGAGCAGCACCGCCACCACCGGCTCGGCCAGTCCCACCAGCAGACCGATGCCGACCAGCACCACCCACAGCAATGCCAGCGTCGTGGCGACCGTGACGAGCCGGCGGGTCCATGCCAGCGGGCTGGACCGCCCGCGAATGTCGAGACCCTGCGGTCCGACGGCGACGGCGGCCGCGGTGATCGCCGGTGCCCACCAGAACGTGCCGCTCAGCACCACGCCCGCGGCCGCGGCGAATGCCAGCACGCGGTTGTTCCTGTCCAGCAGCCACCAGCGTCGAGCGAAGCGCGACGTCCGTCCCACGCCGTAGTGCTCCCGCTGGGCAACCCTCAGCCAGCGAGCGGCCGAGATCATGCCGGCCACGACCGACGTCCACAGCACGATCTGGTTCATGCGGCTGTGCTCATGGGGTCGTGTTCCTCCGGCTCGGGTGCTGCCGGCCTGAGGGGGCCCGACTCCGGGCGGCGTGTCGGGCCCCGTCGCACGGCAACCGGTTCATCACAGCACGTCGAGGCGCCGTGCAATGGCATCGGCGAGAGCTGGAGCGGCCCCGGTGGGCACGAAGTGGCCGACGCCGTCGAGGACTGCCAGCGATGCGTCGGGGAGCATGCGCGCCGCCCGCCGCGCAATCTCGACGGGGGTTGCGTCGTCGTCGCTTCCCCACACGAGCTCGACGGGCTGGGAGATACGGCCGAGCTGCTCGCCGTAGGTCTCGTTGACGACCGTGACGAGCACGTCGCGCATGGTGCCGGTGGCGTCCCGGTAGTCGGCGCTGCCGAACCGCTGCCGCATGCGTTCCATCGTGGCCTCGCCGAGCAGGCCGCGACGGTGCAGCCCGCGGGCGAGTCGATACCGCAGCGCCGGATTCGTTGCCGGACGGTCTGTGCGGCGCAGCAGCGGCACCCCGCACAGCACCAGCGACGCGACGCGTTCGGGTCGACGAACCGCGAGTTCGACGGCGACGCGCCCGCCGAAGCTGTGACCCACCACGACCACTCGGGCCGCGCAGTCGTCGAGCACTGGTTCGATCAGATCGGCGTACACAGCGGCGCCGCCTGCGGCCGGCGGGACCGGGCTGGCGCCGAAACCGGGCAGATCGAGCGCGATGGCGCCGGTGCCCTCGTGCGACCCGACAAGGCCGTTCAGAACAGCGTCGAAGTCGGCGTGGCTGCGGCCCCAGCCGTGCAGGGCCAGCACATCGGCCGGTTGATCACCGAGGCGACTGCCGAACAGGGCGCCGCCGGCAAAGCTGGCGAGTGGGCTCAGCGCGCGAGCACCCCGGCATCGGGCCCGGGGTGCGAGCGGTTGATGGCGGACAGCAGCGCTCGGAAGCTGGCCGTGACGATGTTCGGGTGCAGCCCGACGCCCCAGTACACGTCGCGAGACGGGGTCTCGATCTCCACGTACGCCGCGGCCGTGGCATCCGCACCGGCGCCCACGGCGTGCTCGTGGTAATCGACCAGGCTGACCTCGACGCCCAGCGCATCGGACAGGGCGGTCTTGAACGCAGAGAGCGGTCCGTTGCCGCGCCCCTTCGCTCGCACCTCGCCATCGGGTCCCTTGATGGTCGCCTCCACCTCTGACTCGTCGGACGATTCTGAGTCGAAGTAGCTGCGGTGGCCGACGTAGGTGTACGGCGATTCGGCATGCAGGTAGGTCTCGTCGAAGGTCTTCTTGATGGCCTCCGGCAAAATCTCGCCGCCCTCGTCGGTGATCGCCTGGATCACGCTGCTGAACTCGATCTGCAGCCGGCGCGGCAGGTCGAGGCCGAAGCTGTTCTTCATGACGTAGGCCACGCCGCCCTTGCCCGACTGGCTGTTCACGCGGATGACGTCCTGGTAGGTGCGTCCCACATGGGCCGGGTCGATGGGCAGGTACGGCACCTCCCAGAAGTCGTAGTCGTCGGCCAGCGCTTCGAAGCCCTTCTTGATGGCGTCCTGGTGACTGCCGCTGAACGCCGTGTACACCAGGTCGCCGCCGTAGGGGTGGCGCGGATGCACGGGAAGCTGGTTGCAGTACTCGGCGATGCGGCGCAGGTGGTCGATGTGGCTGATGTCCAGCTCGGGATCGACACCTTGGCTGAACAGGTTCATGGCCAGGGTGATGATGTCGACGTTGCCGGTGCGTTCGCCGTTGCCGAACAGCGTGCCCTCGACCCGGTCAGCTCCTGCCATCACGCCGAACTCCGCAGCGGCCACGCCGCAGCCCCGGTCGTTGTGGGGATGCAGCGACAGCACGACGGCCTCGCGACCTTCCACGTTGCGATGGAAGTACTCGATGAGGTCGCCGTAGGTGTTCGGCGTCGCCATCTCCACGGTGGCGGGCAGGTTCAGGATGATCGGATCGTCGGCGGTGGCGCCCCATTCTGCGCTGACCGCATTGCACACCTCGAGCGCAAAGTCGATCTCGGTGCCCGTGAACGACTCGGGCGAGTACTCGAAGCGGATCTCCCCGCCGTCATGGCGCTGGGCCAGCTCCTTGCACAGCCGTGTGCCGGAGGTGGCGATGTCGCGGATGCCCTCTGTGTCCAGCCGGTACACCACCCGGCGCTGCAGCTCCGAGGTCGGGTTGTACAGGTGCACGATCGCCTTGTGGGCCCCGGCGATTGCTTCATAGGTCCGCTCGATCAGCTCGGGCCGGCTCTGGGTGAGCACCTGGATCCAGACGTCGTCGGGTACCAGGTCCTCCTCGACGAGCATGCGGCAGAACTCGAAGTCGGGTGCGGAGGCCGACGGGAATCCCACCTCGATTTCCTTGAATCCCATCTCGACGAGCACCTCGAACATCTGGCGCTTGCGGGGGACATCCATGGGGTCGATCAGGGCCTGGTTGCCGTCGCGCAGGTCCACCGAGCACCACAGCGGTGCCTCGGTGATGATCTTGTCGGGCCAGGTGCGGTCCGGCAGGTGCGCAGGAAAGGCGTACGTGCCATAGAGGCCGTACGGCATCGAGCTCGGCTGCTGGGCGCTGATGCGTTTGACGTCTGCCATGGGAGTCTCCCGGTTATGGGCCACGAAAAAACCCCCTGGCCCGGAGGCGCAGGAGGTTGGGCGAGGACCTGTGCGGTCCCCGCCTAGGTAAGAAGGAGCAGTCCGGTAGCGGAATGCGGTGCGGTGTGAGTCGAGACGCGAATCACGCAGAACATGCTACCAAAACGTTCGCGTCCCGCTCGTCGGACGTCGCTTGAGGCCTACTGGCGGCGGAGAGCGTGTCGCTCCAGCATCAATTCGTGCAGATCGTCACCGTGGTGCTGGACCCAAACGCCATCGCCGCCCAATTCCCACCGGGCGATGCGGTCGCCGAGGTACATGTCGGTGACCTCGGTGAGCTCGGCGGCGATAGCCGGCGATTCCACCGGGGCCAGGGCCTCCACGCGGTACCGCAGGTTGCGGGGCATGGCGTCGGCTGAACCCAGCAGGATCGTGTAGCCCCGTGCGGGATTGCCGAAGCGGTACACACGGCTGTGCTCCAGGAAGCGGCCCACGATGCTGCGCACGGAGATGTTCTCGCTGACGCCTTCGATGCCGGGAATCAAGCAGCAGATGCCGCGCACGACGAGGTCGATGCGGCAGCCTGCCTGCGATGCCTCGTAGAGCGCGTCGATTACCTCATTGTCGACGATCGCGTTCATCTTCATGAAGATGTGGCCGTCTGGTTCCGTTGCCTCGGCCGCGATGTGCTTGGTGAGGGTTTGGCCCAGGCTGTGCGGTGCCACCGCCAGCTTGAGGTAGTCGGTCTTGCGGCTGTAGCCGGTCAGCGAGTTGAAGAGCCCGGCGACGTCAGCCGCGAAGTCGCTGTCGGAGGTGAGCAGACCGAAGTCTTCGTAGATGCGAGCGGTATCGGCATTGAAGTTGCCGGTGCCGACGAAGCAGTAGTGGGTGATGCCGCGTTTCTCGCGCCGCACCACCATCGCCAGCTTGCAATGGGTCTTCAATCCCACCACGCCGTAGGCGACGTGCACGCCGGCGCGCTCGAGGATTCGTGCCCACTCGATGTTGGCGCTCTCGTCGAAGCGCGCCTTGAGCTCGACTACGACCACCACTTGCTTGCCACGCTCGGCAGCCCGGATCAGCGAGTCGACCAGGCGGGTTCGCTCTGACGTGCGGTACATGGTCAGCTTGATGGCGAGCACGTCGGGGTCGTCAACGGCTTGGCGGACGAACGCATCGAGGCTGGTGTTGAACGACTCGTAGGGCAGGTGCACCAGGACGTCCTGCCGCTTGAGCACATCGAAGAAGTCGACCCCGGTCTCGGGTTCCTCTGAGGCCGCGCGGGGAGCTGCGGTCCCGGACGCCAGCAATGTCGCGGGGTCTGACGCTGCGCGCAGCGGCAACGGCGTCCGCGGGTTGTGGGGCGCCATCTTTAGGTCGTCCCGGTCGATGTCGTAGAGCTCGAACAGGTCGGACAGGCCCAGCAGGCCCTTTGAGGTGTAGACGTCGTCGTGGGTCAGCTTCAGCTCACGGGTGAGCATGTCCAAGGCGTCGCTGCCCAGATCGGGGGCTGCCTCGAGCCGCACGGCTCCGCCGAAGCGGCGCTGGCGCAGCTCCAGCTCGAGATGCTTGAGCAGGTCGTCGGTCTCGGTGTCGTCGATATCGAGGTCTGCGTCACGAGTGACACGGAACATGCTGTGGCTGAGCAGCTTCACACCGGGGAACAGGTCGTCGAGATGCCCGGCGATGACCGATTCGAGCGTGATGAAGTGCTGGGCATCGGGCAAGGCCAGAAAGCGCGGCAGGATCGGCGGCACTTTCACCCGGGCGAACGAAGGACCGGTTCGGGAGTGCTCGACGAATACGGCGAGGTTCAGGGACAAGTCCGAGATGTAGGGGAAGGGGTGGGCAGGGTCGACAGCGAGCGGCGTCAGCACCGGGAAGACCTGGTCGCTGAAGAGCTGGGCGACCCATGCGCGGCACGTCGCGTCGAGCTCGACGGGCTCGACGAAGGAGATGCCTTCGGCGGCGAGCGCCGGCCGCAGTTCCTCTTCGAACAGCGACGACGCGTCCAGCAGCTGCTCGGCCGCTGCGGCGCGGATTCCCTTGAGCTGCGCTCGGGGCGTCAGGCCGTCGGGACCTGCCCGCCGTACCCCTGCGTCGATGGAATCGAGCACTGTGGGGACGCGGACTTGGAAGAACTCGTCAAGGTTCGATGCGTGGATGGCCACGAACTTGATGCGCTCGAGCAGCGGGAGACTCTCATCGCGCGCCAGCGCCAGCACCCGGTGATTGAAGTCCAACCACGACAGCTCTCGATTGAGGTAGCGGTGAGACGATCGGGCCCCGTTGGCGGCGGACATGACGATTCCAGGCCCCCGGGCGTTCACGACAAGGCGAAGTGGGGGCGGCTCGCCCTGCGCCCGTGAGAGTACGCAACCGGCACCGCTTTCCACAAGTGGCGCAGCGGCCCTGTGGACAACCGCCAGAACGGCAGCGGGTCAGTCCGACGCGAACCCGAAGGTACTGCGAACCAGCGGGTCGGTCGGCGCCCGCTCAGTCCGGTCTCTGCCAGAGATGACGTCCTGGGGGCGGTGAATGCCTCCAGCTCTGCTCGACGATTTGTGGCAACTGAGCTTGTAGCGCCGGGCCGAACTCGATTCGGAACGGTGCCGCGTACACCGAAATTGGGTCTACATCCATGCCGATCCGTTGGAGTCCCGCAAGCACGACATCGGGGTAGTCGTATGGGTGATCCTCGTCGAGAACCAGAAGCGCCTCGCGCACCAAATGGCGACCGCTTCGAAAATTCAGAGCATTCGGCAACACATCTTGGACACGTCGCTGTATAGCAGGGTCTTCAGCAGTGGGCATTCCACCAAAACTTCGATCATCGGACCAGACGACGCGTCGGCCGTCTTCCAAATCGACGAATTGGCTCAGTCTGTACCTGGACCTGCCGCGGACACCATCCAGTTCGCAGACTGCGCCGAGCACAGTGACTCTACTCAATACGTCGAGCACCATAGGTCGTTTTTTCCGTCGATCCACTTGGTGGAGTCATCCCAGCGTCCGTCGAGATCGACATCGATTCGCGCCCGCCACGAGACTTCTCGTGCATTCGTAGAACAGTAATAGTGCACGGCCACTCGATTGGAAGAGCCTCCGCCGCCCCACAATCTCGACTTGGACCTTGATTTGATGGTCTCATAACGGCAATAGTCGAGTTCACCGTCGAAGTAGTAGCAGGTGTAGCGCTGCAATTCGACGGTGACGGTAGCTCTCACCCCATCGCATCCCGGGCTCAGTCCGTCCCACCATGCATGAACAGATATAGCTCCGGGCTGGGTGTGTGACCAATGCACATCATCGCTGACACCCCAGTGGAGGCAAGTATCCCAAGGCCAGCCCCGAAGGCTGCGGCCGCCCTTCTTCCCTACAGCGCCGCTAGGACCGCTCTCACTCGCCTCAGGTTCTCGTGTATCGACGGTTTCTGCGGGCTGATCTGGTGCGCTATCGCTCTCACCTGTCGCGGCTGCGGGCGTTGGCAATGCGAGGGTAGAGGCGACGATGACAGCGAACACCGCAACGGTTAGGCGGCGTCCCATGGTTGACTTTGAAATAGGGAAGTCCTCATAATTGCTTGGCTGAATGGCAATAGCCGCATAGTACAGCCTTGCGTGCCTCGGGAAATTTGAGGTTCCCGCATCCACATGTCGCTTCCGGTTCGCCCCAGCCCTGCTGTCGGGCCAACCGATTCGTGGCGGGTCAGGCCGGCGCGAACTCGAAGGTGTCGCTGACCACGACATCGGTGCCGATGAACTCGGTCCGCGTCATCTCGTCCATGAGCGATGGTTCGGTGCTGCGGGCCCACTGGCGTCCGTTCGGCGTTCGCACCGCGGCCAGGGCCACCTCGGGAGCCTCCCGGCCGTGCATGACGGTGTAGGCCTCGACGGTGGCATCGCCGGTGTAGCCGGCGTCAAGGTTCACCGACGGGAACCGGTCGATCTCGTCCTGGCAGTTCTGGTGACGGAACCCGCCGTCGGGCGGCGTCGTGGAGTAGATGCCGAAGGCGTGCTTGGTGAGATAGCCGCCGTTCGCCGAGCACAGCCCGACGCTGCCGGGCTCGTCGCGGAGCTTGGCCGCCATGGTGGCGATCGAGTGGCCGACGTAGTTGTTCAGCGGACCGCCGGCGAAGGTGAGACCGCCGGTCAGCGTCAGGTCGCGGTCGAGGCCCAGTCCCAGTTCGGTGGCCGAGATCTGCACAGCGGAGGGGAAGCAGGAGTACAGGTCGACGTAGTCGATGTCGTCGACGCCGACTCCGGCCAATTCCATCACCCGGCGACCTGCCACACGGATGGCCGGTGAGCTGTGCAGATCGCCTCGATTGGACACGTAGTCGGTGTCGCGCCCGTCGGTGCCGGCATGGGGGAACAGCCAGCGATCACGTGGGACACCCGCCGAGGCGGCACTCTCGGCCGAGCACACGATGAGCGCTGCAGCAAGGTCGAGGTCCCAGTTGGAGTTCATGCACTTCGTGTAGGGGAAGCCGATGAACCGGTTCGACGGGCTTGGTTCGCGGATCTCGTCTGCCGTCATCGGTGTGCGCACCCAGGCGTACGGATTGGCGACGGCGGCCCGATTGAACTTCTCCCACAGCGCCGCGACGCGATCGCGATGCTGGTCGTGGCTCTCGCCGCGCGAGGCCCGGAAGGCCGACTCGAACACCGGATACAGGTTGATGGGGTCACGCAGGCCCCGCTCGACCTCGACCTTGTTGTTCATCACGACGTCGACGCCCAGCAACTCATCGGGCACCTTGTCGGTCTGGGAGGTGTAGGGGATGCGCTGGTCTGCGCGGCGGGCCCGCCGGCGGCTCCAGATCCCTTCGGCGCCGGCGATCAGCACGACATCGGCGTCACCGGCGGCAATGCGGCTGCACGCCATGTTCACCAGAGACTGCGGGACATTGCCGCCGTCGGTGGAGAGCCCGGTCTTGCCGGTGGCTCCGAAGCGTTCGTTGAGCAGCGCGGCTGGGTCCGAGTAGGGCCAGGCGCCCTTCACGACCCAGGTGTGCGTGGCCCGGCTGGTCAGGCCCGGTGCGCCGGCGTCGTGCGCGGCCGCGGCCAGCGCCTCGGCCATCATGGCGACCGGTTCGAGCGCTTCGACTGGAACCTCAGGGCGCTGCTTGAACTGTCCCGCGCCGACGAGGACCGGGGTGCGGGGATCGATCTGGCTGTTCGTCATGACAATGCGGCCTCACGTTCGGGTAGGGCAAGGTGACCGGCACGCGACGTTAGCGAACGGGGTTCAGGCGGGGCCGGGCTGGGTTTCCCGGTCGCCGGTGCGGCGCGGCGGCCCAGAGCAGCGGCCCGGTGCTTGACGGGTGGCAGTAGCGTCGCGGGCGGGAGGCCGCCGGTGGCCAAGTTGCCCGATCACTACGCAGCGCTCGGCGTGCGCCCCGACGCCGATGCGGCAGAGATCCGGCGCGCGTGGATCCGCGCCGCCCGTGCCAACCATCCGGACCAGCGCGGCGAAGTCAATCAGCAGCAGACGGAGCGGTCCGATCGGCGCATGCGGGCCGTGAACGAGGCGTGGAGGGTGCTCGGACGTGCGGAGTCGCGCCGTTCCTACGACGAAGAGCGCGCCGCTGCCGCGCCACGGCCGCCCGAGCCCTCGCCGTCTGCGAGCACGGCCCGGCCGGCGGGGGGCGCCGGGGCCGGTCAGAGCGGGCTCGATGACTCCTGGTTTGACGACGGCGCCACCACCGTTGAGCCTGGCGGCCCAGGCGGCTTCGTGGTCAGCCACCGCAGCGCGGCGCTGGTGGTGCGGGTGCTGCCGTGGCTGGCAATCGCCGTCGTGGGCGTGGTGATCTTCGTGGCCAGTGCCTATATGACCGCGAGCGACAACGTCGATCAATCCAGGGTTGCGGCACTCGAAGTGGGCGAGTGCTTCTGGTCTGCTCCCGATGGCACGCTGGCGACGGTCGCGTGCAACTGGCCGCAGACCGACGGTGTGCTCGATGAGATCATCACGATGTCCCCTGGGGACCGGTGTCGTCATCCCGATGCCGTGATTCACCCGGCACCAATCGCGGGCCGCCGGCTCTGCTTGGTGCCAGTCGATCGCTGGGAACCGCCTGCAGCGGAGTAGCGGCGATCAGTCGTGCTCGGTGAGCATGAGACGCACGCCCAGGTTCTGCTCGGGCGGCACTATGAACATCGCGTCCTGCTGCTCGCCTGCGCCGCACACGCCCACCCGTTGTGCGCCGGGGACGAGGCCGGGATCATCGAGCTGGAAGTGCATGAGCTGCAGGCGGCCGGGCCGATTGCCCATCCAGTGGGCCAGGTTGGCTTCGGCCGGTTGGATGAGCTTCAGGTTCCACGGTCCCGAGCACAGGTCCACGCCGGCCCCGACGTTGGGATCCTTCCACTCGTCGGTCCGCTCCATGCCGAGCGGTCCTTCGAACATGGCGGCGGCAGCCTGTACATCGGCCACCAGATGGACGACCGTTGCGATCTTCGTGAAGCGCCCGTGGCGGGTGGGTGGCAGCGGCGGGGCGTCATCCCAGCCCCCGCCTCCGTCCCACGCGACCTGGATGACCATGCCCCAGCTCTGCTTGGGGTGCAGGAACGCCTCTTTCCAGTCCGGATTCGACTCGTTGACGCCGATCACTTCGTAGCCAGCGTCGCGCAGCGCACCGATGGTGTCGTCAAAGTCCGGGGTCTTGAACGTGAAGTGATGCGGCCCCGGACCGTTGCGCGCCAGGAAGCGGTCCAGGAAGTCACTGCCGGGGTGCTCGATCGGCTCGAGGATCTCGATTCTGGCTCCGCCGTCGAAGCTCACCTGGCAGAAGTAGAAGTCGTCGCCGGCTTGGGATGCCGGGTCGTTGTCGGGTCCGCCGATCCAGCGACCGCCGAGGTCACGGCTGTAGCGGATCACGTTGTCCCAGGCGCGTTCGCTGACCACCGCAACGTGGTCCATGACGAGCTTGTCCGTCGGCATGGCGGGTGAGGCTACGCAGACCGCTCGATACACGCCACGTATCGGAGTCACGATGATTCGGGAGTTGGTCAGTACACCGGCGCTTGCGACTCGCGTCGGCACCGTCATCGCTGGTGGACCATGTGCTCCATACGCTGATCTCATGCCCCCAACCAACGAAGAACGCGAACGTGCTCGGCTGGCCCGCGCGCTGGCAGAGTTCTGGGCGGGCGGTGCTGGTCCGACGCATGCCGAACTCAGCGATCTCTTCGATACGTACGGGCTTCAGACCGAACCTGGAAGCAAGCGAGATCGAGTCAGCGAGGCGGTGAAGTCGTTCGGCATCCAAGAATCTGGTTGCGTTCGCCACCGACCTTGTGGACTTGCTACGCGAGGACAACCAGTTTGATGCCAGCAACGAGTGGGGAGCAGACGATGCCACCATTCGCCGGCTGGCCGGCGTGCTTGTGCCCTTTGGGGCGACCCTTCTTGATGGCGGCCGCCTCAGCACTGGACACGACCTGACTGTTGAATCAGTGATTCTCCCCGATGTGCCCGCCGTCCGTGATCACATTCAGAGGATGCGACTGGCACTTGCCGAAGGCGATTCAGCACTTCTGCTCGGCTCAAGCAAGGAGTTGCTCGAATCGACGGCCAAGATCGTCCTGGAACGAGTCCACGAGGAACCTCCTACGAAGTTTCCCGGGCTCATCTCAAGGGCGCTTGAGATTCTGAAGCTGCACCCGAAGAGCGATCCGACCCAGCGCGAGGACCTATTGGAACCAGTTCGCAAGATTCTCGGCGGGGTCCTGCAGATAGCGATCGAAGTCAACGAGCTTCGCAACGAGCGTGGCACTGGTCACGGTCAGCTGCAGGCGCCGGTGACCCTGGGTGATCGCCATTCGAGACTGGCGGCAGGTGCCGCGATCCTCGTTGCGACCCTGATGCTCGACACGCTCGAAGATCCTTCGGCGCCTTGGCAGCGCGACTCGGTCACCTGACGCTCCTTGCCGGGTCGATACCCGTGCGGCCCGCAAGGCATGAGACAGGACGAAATATCACCGGTCTGCAGGCGACCTCTTGATACCGTCCACGCATGGGCCTCGGCTGCACTTATCAACTCGAGGACACAGCGAGTGAACGATCTAGGCGCAGACGCATGCGGCTCGCCGGGAAACTTCGGAATGTCTGCCCCCACATTCACGATCTGAGGCCGACAGCCGACGAGCACGGCGACCCAGCGCTTGAAGTCCGGTGGGCATTTGAGACGTTCCTTGGCACGTTGTCGTACTACTGCATGATTTGCGGGTCAGAGTGGTCCCAGTACAGCGTTGACATGTACTGCGACGACGTGATGGGCTCCCTTGCTCGAGACATTAAGGGGACCGGCCACCGTCTCTTGGAACAACGGAAGAATGCCTCAAGGCTTGTCCAGAAGCTGGATCGACTCGGCGGGCTTCCATAGTTTCTGCCTGAGGCGAACTGACACCGAGCCGCGAAGGCAGGTCTAGCCCGCGGACTCCTCGCGGTACGTGTGCCCCCCATGGGTGCTTGTCACACCTGCTGCTTACCGTGGCGGGCATGAGTGAACAATTGTTTGACGACTGCCGCAGGGATACGCCGAGCGGCGGCCCGAAACGGTTACGGTCGGCGGTGATGGCCCGCTCAGCGATCGGAGCGCCGCGAAGCTACCGACGGTACGACTTGCCGCGTGCCGAACCAGTTCGCGATCTCGACCGACCTGTACTGCTCTGCGGGCGGGCCGAAGATGGCTTGGACCTGCTACCTGATCGAAGCGTCCAGACTGTCGTCACATCTCCGCCGTACTGGTCGCTGCGGGATTATGACGTCGACGACCAGATCGGCCGAAACGACGCTCTGACCGACTACGTCAAGAGCATCGTCACAACCTTTGACAAGGTCCGGCGGGTGCTCACCGACGACGGCACTGTGTGGCTCAATGTTGGCGACAGCTATACGTCTGGCAACCGCCGCTACAGAGCCCCTGACCGCAAGAACCGGGCCCGTGCGATGCGGGTTCGGCCGCCGACGCCCGAGGGTCTTAAGCCGAAAGATCTCATCGGCGTGCCATGGCGCCTGGCATTCGCGCTTCAAGATGCTGGCTGGTGGCTTCGCTCTGAAGTGATCTGGCACAAGCCCAATGCCCATCCAGAATCAGTCCGGGACCGTCCGACCAAGGCTCACGAGACCGTATTCCTGTTGTCGAAGAACAAGGACTACGTCTACGACGTCGATGCAGTCCGGGGACCGAACGACCGCAGGCTGAGGACCGTTTGGGACATCAACACCGAGCCGAGACGGCGCGACGACTGTGGGGTCGAAGATCATCCTGCGGTCATGCCGCTGACGCTCGCCGCCCAGTGCGTCACGATCACCAGCAAACCCGGTGATGTGGTGTTGGACCCCTATGCGGGTTCCGGCACAACCCTGCTTGTCGCACGGGCCCTCGAACGCAGATGGGCTGGCATCGAGCTCAACCCGGCCTTCGTGGGTCTCATCGAGCGACGACTGGCTCAATGAGCGACGGGGAGGCTCTCAGGCGCAAGATCGAGGATCTCTCGCCGATGGGCGTTCGATTCGTTGCGCGCATGGTCGATTCGCTCTCGGATCCTCCGCACGCCAACGGCTCAACCTCTCAGCTGACGTGGATCTCAGCGGAACCTGACTGGATCGAGTACTTCGGGCTCTTGATTTCCGCTCACCATGGCCTGACAGTCGATGCGCTAGGACTCGCCAGCTTCGAGAACGCGTTTCGGGATGCCTGCGAAGTCGTTGGCTGGCGGGTTGACCCACTGGGCTCTGCCACACAGCGTTTCGTAGACCTCACTGTCGAGACTCTCGACGGTCGACAGCGGAAGCTGTCCCTGAAATCCACCGCTGCGAAGAATCTGTCGAAGTCAACGGCCCACATTTCCAAGCTCACTGAAGCCGCGTGGTTGCAGGACATGCGTTCCGCACGGACGCGTCGATCCAAGACGCTTGAGCTCTTCGACGAGTACTGCACTGCGGTTGACGCCATCGTGATGCTGCGGGCGTTTCGTGCGGATCGGCAGACGTTGCCCCACCGGTACGAACTTCTTGAGATTCCGAGCACGATCTTCACGTCGTTGCGAGAGTTGCCGCTTGACTCATTCAGCGCCGACGGACCAACACTTGACTGCGCCCTTGGCGAGGACAACGTCGCTGCGCGTGTCTCACTGGACAGGTCGGATCAGAAGGTGACGGTCAAGCAGATCAAGCTCTCGGCCTGTGTCGTCCACCAAGAATGGGAACTCGGAGAGCGCACCCCGTAGCTGACGGCCTCTCCACCGACCCACCCGCGCATGAGTCAGCAACGTTTCCTGTGAGTTGATTTGCTGGCCCGTGCCGGTGCTACCAGGACAGGCTGCCGGAGTCGGCGCGTGAGGGGGCGCGGGTGGCGCCGTTGACGGCCATTGGCATGCCGCGGGCGAGGTCGTCGGCTTCCATCATCGCCTCGACGAGTCGCTCGAGCATGTCGGCACGGCGAGCTGGGTCGCTGCGTCCGAGCGGGGACATCTCGTGCGGGTCGCCTGCTGTGTCGAACAGCTGCTCCTCGCCACTGCTGTGACGCGTCAGGCGCATGTCGGCGCTGACCAGGGAGCGGGTCTTCGCGGGCAGCCGCGCCTTGCTGACCAGCGCTCCCGGGAAGTCGTCCTCGATGAGCACATGGTCACGTACTGCGGCCGACGCATCATCGAGCACCGCTGCCAAGCTGCGGCCGCTCATGCCCTCGAAGGGCGCCACGTCGGCCAGTTCCATCAGCGTCGGCCCCAGATCGATGCTGCCCGCCAGCGACCGGGTGCGACCTGGCTCGCGCCGGGGATCAACGATCACCATCGGCACTGCCAGCGTGCCGCGGTAGTGCATGTAGCCCTTCAGCATCAGGCCGTGATCGCCCATCATGTCGCCGTGATCGGCGGTGAACACAATGATCGTGTTGTCGGTCTGGCCCAGCCGGTCGAGCGCTGCGAGAATCCTGCCGACACGGTCGTCGATCAGCTCGATCATGCCGTAGGTGGCAGCAATCGCCTCGCGCAGCAGGTCGTGGTCGCCCGCCACGCCGCACGGCGCCACCCAGTGGCGCTGATCGCGGGGGTGAATCTTGTGGATGGCCTGCAAGTAGCGCGGGGCGCGATCCATCGGGTCGTCGACTGATGCGGGCAGCTCCATGTCTTCGGGCCGGTGCCGTTCGAACCACTCGCCGGGCGGGGACATCGGGTGATGCGGGTCGGGGAACGAGGTCCAGGCCAGCCACGGCTTGCCCGCGCTCACAGCGTCTTCGATGAAGGCGATGGCGCGGTCGGCCACGAACGAACTGGAGTGCAGCTCTGGGTCGTAGGGCGGCTCGTAGATCTGCCACCAGCGATCCGACCTGCGCCGGAACGGCGACTCGGCGGACAGCGGCGTGTGCAGGTCTTCCATGCGTCCGCCGCGGTCCAGCGCCCACAGCAAGTGATGCCCGCTGGCGCGGGCACCGTGGTCGATCGCAAGCTCGACATGGGAGAACCCGTAGAAGCTGTCGGGAAACTCGGGGGCGCCGGACAGGTACCGATCGGCGTCTTCGAGGGTGTCCCAGCCCTTCGGCCAGTACACGTCGACCGGTCCGCCTGCCAGATCAGACGGGATCACTGCATTGCGGGACATGCCGTGCTGCAGATGCGACTTGCCGATGAGCGCTGTGCGGTAGCCCGCATTCTGGAATTGGCGGACGTGTGTATTGGCGCCGGGCTCCAGCGACCGATCGTTGAACACCACACCGTGAGCGCTGGGCATGCGCCCGGTCATGATCGTGGAGCGGTTCGGCATGCACACCGGGTTCGCCACCCAGGCGTTGTCGAACACCATGCCGCGCGCCGCCAGCGAATCGAGGTGCGGCGTGCGGATGATGTCGTTGCCGGCAAACCCGGCATGATCCGCGCGCTGCTGGTCGCTGATGATGAACAGCACATTCGGCTGCGCCGGGCTGCCGTTTGCGGCTGCGGTCATGACGGTCTCCGGTGGTAGGTGTGCGCAGTGAGGTGGCGGGGGACAGGCGGTGCTGTGCGAGAGCCGCGCGGCCGGCTCAGCCGAAGTTCATGGCTGCCGGGTTGCCGCCGTCCACCACCACGGTCTGGCCGGTGATGGACTCGGCTTCGCACAGCATCACGGTGGCGTTGGCGATGTCGATCGGGCTGCCGACCTGGCCGAGCAACGCGCCTCGGCGAGCGCCTTCGGAGATCTCGTCGGGCAGGCGGGCTGCCATGCGTGTGCCTTCCACCAGGCCCGGCGCCACGCAGTTGACGGTGACCGCCGGGGACATCGCCACGGCCAGGCAGTGAGTGAGGTGGATGAGGGCCGCCTTCGAGCAGCTGTAGGCGATGCTGCTCGAGCCGGGGAACAGCCCGCCGACCGAGGCGATGTTCACCACCCGCCCGCCGCCGTCAGCCGCCAGCAGCTCGGCCAATGCTCGGGTCAGCAGGTATGGGCCACGCAGGTTGGTCTCCTGCACCCGGTCCCAGGTGGCCGAATCCAGCGTTTCCAGCTGGCGGAACGGGATGCCGATGTTCCACGCGGCGTTGTTGACCAGCACATCGCAGCGCCCGCCTTCGGCCACGGCTGCGGCGGCAGCGTCAATGGAGGCCTCGTCGCGCTGGTCGAGCTGCAGGATGCTGGCCTGCCGCCCGGCATCGCGCACTAGGCCGGCGCTGACCTCGGCACGCTCCTGATCGCCCACGTAGGTCACGATCACGTCGGCGCCTGCCGCGGCCAGCGCCTCGCAGATGGCTCTCCCGATGTCGCCGGAACCGCCAGTGACGACGGCCCGCTTTCCTGTGAGGTCCATGGTTCGCCGCCTCTCAGCTCGCAACCAGTTCGGCCATGGCCGCAAGCAGCGTCGGCGGGCCCGAGAGCTGCAGCACCGTCACCACGGTGTCGTCCCAGCGCCGCAGATCTGCCGCGATCTTGTCCATCGGGCCGATCAGCGCCACCTCTTCGACCAGCTCGATCGGAATGGTCCCGGCGGCCTCCTGCTTGTGGCCGGTGAGATACATGTCCTGCACCTCGTCTGCGATGTGCTGGTAGCCCATCCGGCAGAACACGTCGTAGTGGAAGTTGGCATCGCGGGCGCCCATGCCGCCCATATACAGCGCCAGCATCGGGCGGATCCGGTTCGCGGCACGCTCGATGTCGTCGTCCGGCACGACGCTGATCGGGCACACCACCTCGAAGTCGGCACCGGCGGGGATGCGACCGTCGTCGCCGATCAGCGGCTTGCCCGCCGCGGCGAAGCCGGCATTCAGCGCATCGACGTAGAACTGGTTGTCCTTGGGGGCGAAAAACAGCGGCAGCCAGCCTTCGCACAGCTCGCCCGCCAAGGCGACATTGCGGGGCCCCTCGGCGCCCAGGTAGATCGGCACGTCGGCTCGCAGCGGGTGCACGGTGGACTTGAGCGGCTTGCCGAGGCCCATGCCGCCCGGGTAGGGCATCTGGTAGTGGTCGCCGCTGAAGCTGACGGGCTTGTCGCGCTCGAGGATGGCTCGGACGATCTCGATGTACTCCCGGGTGCGGGCCAGCGGGCGCGGGTAGGGCTGGCCATACCAGCCCTCGACCACCTGGGGGCCGCTGACGCCGAGGCCCAGGATGAACCTGCCGCCGCTGAGGTGGTCCATCGTGATCGCCGCCATGCCGACTGCGGCTGGCGTGCGTGCGGAGATCTGGATGATCCCGGTGCCGAGGCCGATGCGCTCGGTGTGGCTGCCCCACCACGCCAGCGGGGTCAGGGCGTCCGAGCCGTAGGCCTCGGCGGTCCAGAACGAGTGAAAGCCGAGCTGCTCGGCGAGCTGCAGCGTCTCCAGTGCGTCCGGCGGCGGACCAGCCGCCCAGTAGCCGACTCCGGTTGCAAGCTTCATGTCACGCCGCCTTGTGGTTTCTGGGATTGCAGGAGTGCCCAGTATGGGCGCTAACGGCCGCCGCCGCCTGCCCAGCCAGTACAGGTCCTTGGAGGCCTTTGGACGGCACAGTTTAAAATGAAATAGACTGAGAATTACTTAAACATTACGTTTGTCTGGATGCCAACGGTGCGACACGCGATTCGGATAATCACCGCAGATGGCTGGCGTCTCAAGAACATCCGCGGCAGCCATCGTCAATTCGTGCATCCACGCAAACCCGGTAAGGTCACAATCGCAGGCAACCATGGAGTGGAAGTGCCGCCGGGCACGTGGAAGAGCATCATGAGGCAAGCTGGCATGGCAGGGAGGCCCTCAGAATGAGCGACACCATCACGAGCGACACCCTGAACTACACGGTGATCCTTGAGCGGACGGGCACGGGCTACTCGGCTTACGCGCCGGATCTTCCGGGCTGCATCTCGGTCGGCAGTACCCGTGAAGAAATCGTGGAGATGATGCGCGAGGCGATGGAGTTCCACCTCGAGTCGATGGTCGAGGACGGCGACGAGATTCCTGAGTTGATCTCTTCGGCAGTCGAAATCGAGGTGCGTGTCGGCTGAGGCCCCACCGCCGGGCCGGATGCGGGAGCTGGCAGTCCCGCAGCGGGCGATTCCGTGCGTGCTGATGCGGGGCGGCACGTCTCGGGGGCCGTTCTTTGACGCTGAGGTGCTGCCCGACGATCCGGAGATGCGGGACGCGGTGCTGGCTGCGGTCATGGGCAGCCCGACCGGTCGCCAGATCGACGGGCTCGGCGGCGGCACGACGGTGACCAGCAAGGTGGCCGTGGTGGGACCGTCGTCGCATCCCGATGCCGACGTGGACTACCTGTTCGCCCAGGTCGACCCGGTGTGGGGCACGGTGGACACCAAGCCCACGTGCGGGAACATGCTGGTCGGTGTCGGCCCGTATGCCATCGAGCACGGACTGGTCCCCGCAGGCGATCCGACCACCTCGCTGGTGGTGCGCAACGTCAACACCGGCAGCTTCATCGACGTGGTCTGCTGCACGCCCGGCGGCGAGCTGACTTACGACGGCGACTGCGAGATCGACGGGGTCGACGGCACGGCCGCGCCCGTGGAGTTGCGATTCCGCGGCATCGAGGGCTCGGTGACCGGCTCGATGCTGCCGACCGGTTGCAGCAGCGAGACGATCACAGCCGGCGGCATCGACGTCGAAGCCACGCTGATCGACGTGGCGATGCCGATGGTGATGGTGCGAGCTGCCGTTCTCGGAAAGTCGGGCCACGAGGCCCCGGCCGAGCTTGAAGCCGATGCCGAGTTCATGGCCACGATGGAAGCCATCCGCTGCGAAGCCGGCCGGCGCATGGGCCTCGGCGACGTGTCCCGAAGCGTCGTGCCCAAGTTCGGCTTGCTGTCGGCCGCCCGCGACGGCGGCACGATCACCTCTCGCTACTTCACACCCACCCAGTGCCATCCGGCCCACGCAGTCTCGGGCGGCATCTGCGTGGCGGCTGCCGCAGCCGTGCCGGGCACCGTGGCAGCGGCGAGCGCGGTTCCCGGTGCCGGGGCTGCATGGCAAGCCAGTCCGCCGACGGGGCGCGCCCACGGTGGCGATGACGGCGAGGTTGCTGATGGGGACGAGCTGATCGACGTGCTGATCGAACACCCAAGCGGATCGCTCGCGGTTGCGCTCGCAATCGAAAACGCAAGCGGCGAGGTGCGCATCCTCTCAGGCGGAGTCACCCGAACTGCCCGCAAGATCATGGTCGGCACCGTGCACGTACCGGGCGGCGTCTGGCCGCTCTAGCGGCGCATCGCCGGAGGTGTGCTGCGCAGCGCATCCACCTGCAGCCGGCACCCACTGGCGCGTAGCAGCCGTGGGGCCGCTCAGTCCCAGTCCAGCCAGAGTTCCTCGGGGCCGCGGAAGGTGATGTTCGGGAAGGTCCGGTAGTCCTGCGGGGGCAGCCGCAGCGACGGCACCCGCTGGGTCAGGATCTCCAGCGCGATCCGGGCCTCCATGCGAGCCAGGTTCGCCCCCAGGCAGAAGTGGATGCCCTTGCCGAAGCTGATGTGGCGGTGCGGGTCGGGCCGGGTGAAGTCGTACTCGTCGACGTCGTACTGCTCGGTGTCGGCGAACGCGCAGGGCTCCCGGTTGGCCGCCGCGAAGTTCAGGAACACCCGAGTTCCCTTCGGCAGGTGCATCCCGGCGAGTTCGGTGTCGCGCGTGGTGACGCGGCGCCACGCCACCTGGCTGGAGTCGAACCGCAGGGTTTCCTCCACCGCTGTGGGAATGAGCGAGGGGTCGGCGCACAGGGCATCCCACTGGTCGCGCTGCGGCAGCAGGCACCGCAGCGTGTTGCACAGCAGGTTCGTCACCGGGTCGTGGCCGGCGAAGGAGATCCCGTAGATGATCGACTCCACCTCGCGGTAGCTGAGGCCGGTGCCGCCGTCGGGGTCCGGGTCGGCATCGTGCGCATCGAGCAGTTCCGAGCAGAAGTCGTCGGTGCGGTTGCGGTGACGTTCGGCCACGAACTCCCGGCAGTAGCGCCAGTAGGCCAGCATTCCCTCGGCCATGTGGGTCTGCTCGGCCGGTGTGGGCTTGCCCCAGGCGAACGCCTTGCGGTTCACGCACCACGACTTGAGCATGAGGTCGTCTTCGGCCGGGAAGCCGATGAATCGGAACACGATCTCCGCCGGCAGCGGGAACGCCACCGCCTTCACGTACTCGGCCGGGGCCGGTCCGGCCAGCATCTCGTCGATCAGCTCGGTCGCCCGCGAAGCCATGTAGTCCTCGAGCGTCCGCAGGCGTCGCACCGAGAAGCCGGCCCGGGTGTGGACCCGGATGCGGCCGTGATCGGGCTCGGCCCGGTTCGACATGACGGCTTGGGGGTCGTAGTCGGCTGCCGACAGAACGTCTGCTGCCTCGGGCGCCAGGGGGAAGATCGGGTCCTGCACGTTCGAGGAGGCATACGTGTCGGGATCCATGAACACCGCTTCGATGTCGGCCATGCGCGTCACCACGACGTGGCCCATCTCGGCGGCGTAGAAGACCGGGTGGTCCTCGCGCAGGCGTGCGGCGATGGGGTACGGGTCGGCCAGGTACTCCTCGCTGAGCGGCGACCAGCTCTCGTGCACCGGGCATCCAGGCGGCGGGGGAGCCAGCCGGTCCGGTGCGGTGTGGTACGAGTCTGTGCTCACTGGGCTTCCCCCTGCGAAGGCCGAGCGCTCGCCAGCTCCGGCAGCGCCTATCATCGTCGGCCCACGGGCGATTGGCTCAGATGGTTAGAGCGCTGCCTTCACACGGCAGAGGTCACTGGTTCGAGTCCAGTATCGCCCACGTCATCGACGCTGATGGAAACGCGCAGCCTCAGCCGTGTTTCGCGAGGTGGGCGAGCAACAGCTCGGTGAAGACACCCGGCGCCTCGTCGGTGACGAAGTGGTTCACACCCGCCAATTCGGCGAACTGGTACGGGCCGGTCACATAGTCAGCGGTGTTCTCGGCTGCCATACGGCCGACGGTGGCATCCTCGTTGCCCCACACGAACATCGTCGGCACGCTGACCGCCGGCGTGTTGCCGGACTGGATGCTCGACTGGCCCATCGCCCGGTACCAGTTGACCGCGGCATCGAGTGCCTCGTGGCTGCTGAGCGCTGCGAGGTAGGCGTCGATGTCGGCGTCGGGAACCGCATTGCGAGCCATCGCACGCCGCAGCGCTCCGGCGTTGTCCACCAGCAGCGCGTCGGTTGCCTCCGGACGCTGGAACGCCGGATGATGACGGGAGCGGTGGGGCTGATCGGGGTCGTCCCGCATGGCGGCCATGAACGCGGCCGGATGGGGCCGCGAGATGACGCTCAGCGAGATGACTCGCTCGGCGTGATGCGCTGCGATGAACCATGCCAGGGCACCGCCCCAGTCGTGCCCGACGATGTGAAATCGACGTGCGCCCAGGCTGTCGGCGATGCCCAGTGCGTCGGCCATCAGCAGCTCGACGCGGTAGTTGGCGATGCCGTCCGGACGTGCGCCGTCGGAGTAGCCGCGCTGATCGGGGGCGCAGGCCCGGTACCCGGTGGCGGCGAGCGCGTCCAGTTCGGCGCGCCAGGTGTGGCGAGTCTGCGGGAACCCACGCAGCAGCAGCACGGCCGCACCGTCGTCCGGCCCAGCCACGTCCGTGGTGAAGCGCAGCCCATTCGCCTCGATCGCGGTGGTGGCAGCGCCGTTTGCACTCGTCATCGTCACAGCCCTTTCAGCGGTATGAGATGGCGCACAGCATGCCGTCACGCCAAGGTCGCGAAAATCCCGGTTGCACTCTAGGCGTTTCGTAATACGTTAAGCTCTCGTGGAGTTTCACCGCTCGGCACACAAACACGGACTCGGCAAGCGAACGATTCTTCATGCGATCAACCATTCACTCACCATCGTGGATTTGGACCCCGACGCTGATCCACCGAAGGTCCTCGCGATCGGTCCGGATACTGCAGGCAACCTCTTGGAAGTGGTGTGGCTCGAACTCCACGACCAGGTCGAACTGGTGATCCACGCAATGCCACTTCGGTCGGCCTACTACGAGCTCCTCCCCTCAGGCTTCGGAGACGAATCGTGACTGAGCGACGCACTGCTGGCGGTCGCGTCCTGAGTGATGACGATCTCGACGCACTGGCCGATGAAATCGAGACCACCGACTACGACGTCGAGGCGCTCAAGACGCGTCGAAGGGGTCGACCGCCGCTGGGATCGGGACCGGCCGACGTCGTTCCAGTTCGCATTGATCCCGAACTTCGCGACCGAGTCGCACAAGCGGCTGAGGCATCGGGTACCACGACCAGCGACATCATCCGTAGGGCGCTCCATCACTACCTCGACGTCGCTTAGACACTGAGAGGTTGCGGTGATTATCGACTGCCATGGTCACTACACCACGGCGCCGCCGCAGCTCGGCGAGTACCGCGACGCGCAGCGGTCGGCACTCGAGGCCGATCCGAACCACGTCGGCGCCAAGGGCGTGCTCGACATCAGCGATGACGAGATCCGCGACAGCATCGAGCAGAACCAGCTTCGCCTGCAGCGCGAGCGCGGCTGCGACCTGACGGTCTTCTCGCCGCGGGCGTCGTGGATGGGTCATCACGTAGGCAACGAGCACACCTCCCGCTTCTGGTCCGAGCACTGCAACGACCTCATCCGCCGGGTCTGCGATCTGTTCGGTGAGAATTTCGTGCCGGTCTGCCAGCTCCCGCAGTCGCCCGGCGTGCCGATCGACAGCTCGGTGCGGGAGCTGCGCCGCTGCGTCGAGGAGATGGGCTTCATCGGCTGCAACGTCAGCCCCGACCCCTCCGGCGGGTACTGGACGGGCCCGCCGCTGAACGATCCGTACTGGTGGCCGCTATGGGACGCCATGTCCGAGCTGGACGTGCCGGGAATGATCCACGTCAGCGGCACCTGCAACCCGAACTTCCACGCCACTAGCTCGCACTACCTCGGCGCAGACACCACGGCGTTCGTGCAGATGATGATGAGCGACCTGTTCGCCGACCACCCCGGGCTGCGGTTCGTCATTCCCCACGGCGGGGGAGCGGTGCCCTACCACTGGGGCCGGTTCCGTGGCATGGCCCAGGACATGGGCTTGCGGCCGCTCGATGAGTCGCTGCTGGGGAACGTGTACTTCGACACCTGCGTGTATCACCAGCCCGGCATCGACACGCTGGTCGAGGTGATCCCGGCCCGGAACATCCTGTTCGCGTCGGAGATGGTGGGCGCGGTGCGGGGCGTCGACCCCACCACCGGCTTCAACTACGACGACACCAAGCGCTACATCGACGCGGCTGACCTCAGCGACGACGCCCGCCGCATGATCTTCAGCGAGAATGCCCTGCGGGTGTACCCGCGGCTGGCCGGGGCGCTGGAAGCCCAGCGCAGCGCCGCAGCGGCGGCAAACCGGGAGGAATGATGGTGGCCCGACACATGGTGAAGCGCACCATCGAGCGTGCCGACCCCGACGTCATCGCGGGGCTGGGCGACGCCGGCACGGCCACCGTGCACGAAGCCATCGGCCGCCGCGGCTATCTCGGCCCCGATCTGCGACCCATCCAGCAGGGCACCAAGGTCGGCGGGTCCGCGGTCACCGTGCTCTCCCATCCCGGCGACAACCTCATGATCCACGCGGCCGTCGAGGTCTGCCAGCCGGGCGACCTGCTGGTGGTCACCAACACGGCGCCGTCCACGCACGGCATGTTCGGCGACCTGCTGGCATCCTCGCTCATGGCCCGAGGTGTCGTCGGCTTGGTGATGGATGCCGGGGTCCGCGACACCCTGGACCTCCGGGCGATGGGCTTTGCGGCCTGGTCGCGGCATGTGTCGTGCGAGGGCACGGTCAAGAACACCCCCGGCTCGGTGAACGTGCCCATCAGCATCAACGGGGTCATCATCGAGCCGGGCGACGTCATCTGCGCCGACGACGACGGGGTGGTGGCGGTGCCCCGCGCTGAGGCCGCCTGGGCACTCGAGCAGTCCGTCGCCCGGCTCGCCAACGAAGAGGCCAGCCGCGCCCGGCTGCAGGCCGGCGAGCTGGGTCTTGACATGTACGGGCTGCGCCAGAAGCTGGTCGAGCTGGGAGTGGAGTGGGTCAACTAGCCATGCAGCAGCGAGTTGTGTGGCGCCTGGGAACGCGGGGCTGAGTGACGCGGCGCCGGAGCGGGAAGCAGCCATGACCACAGAAGTCATCATCACCGGGACGGGGTCGCCCGTCCCCGATGCCGAGCGTGCGGGGCCCGGAGTGTTGGTGCGCCACGGCGACATCGCCGTGCACTTCGACGCTGGGCGCTCGACGGTGCAGCGGCTGGCTGGCGTCGGCATGTGGACGCTGCAGCTCACGGCCGTCTTCGCGGCGCATCATCACAGCGACCACCTCACCGGTCTTGCCGATGTCGTGCTCAGCAATTGGGTGATGACCCGCGGCGACGACTTCACCCCGATCCAGATCGTCGTGCCCGCCGGGCCGGCGGAGGACTACGTGAACGAGATGCTGCATCCCTGGCGGCACGACCTCGCCGTGCGGGCCGAGCACGCCCGGCGCTCGAAGACTGCCGAGACGGAGCTGATCGCCTTCGCTGCGCCCGAATCGCCGACCGAGGTGTGGCGCCGCGGCGACGTCGTCATCAGCGCTACGCAAGTGCGCCATGAGCCGGTGTTGCCGGCGGTCGGGTACCGCGTCTCGACCCCCGACGACGACGTGGTCATCAGCGGCGACACGCTGGTCTGCGATGAGGTGGCTGAGCTTGCCGCGGGCGCCGATGTGCTCATCTACGAGGCGATGCTCTTCCCCCAGATCGAGCAAGGACCGCCGATGCGCCACTTCATTCTCGACTACCACACCGACACCCGGCTGATCGGCCCCCAAGCAGCCGAGCTGGGCATCCCGACACTCGTGCTCACCCATCTGATCCCGGCACCGGAGACCGCGCCGATGCTTGGACCTGACGGCGAGGTCACCGAGCAGGACTTCGAGGACCCGATCCGCGCAGGCGGCTACGAGGGCGATCTGCTGGTCGCCAGGGATCTCGACAAAGTTGTGCTCGAAGCAAGCTGCGCGCCGCGCATCGAGCGCAAGGGCTGACCCCGCCCATGGCAACGGTGGCGATGAGTCGCGCCGGTACTCTGACGCCATGGGCATTTCCGTCGAGGTTCACAATCTCGGCCCGTTGACATCGGCCCAGATTGAACTCGGCGACCTCAACATCCTCGTCGGGCAGAACAACACGGGCAAGAGCTTCTTCGCCACGGTGCTGCACCGGGTCGCGGCGGCCGCTGATGCTGCGCACGCTCCGCCGCGAAGCGATTTCGACGAGATTCCGCACCCGTTCACCGAGTTCATCGCAAGTGTTCTGCCTCTGGCGAGCAGCCATGACCAAATGCACGTCGCCAGCGAGTACCAACCAGATGAGAGCACGCTCCAGTGGCTCGAAGTTGTCGCGACCGACCTTCTGGCGTCATTCGGGTCGATGATCGCGCATGGGGTCGTCAGTGCCTATGGAGCATCCTCAAACGCTCTCAGAAGGAGGGGTCCCGGTGGATTCGCTCCTGAACCGTACGTTCGCATTACGGAAACGGGCCACGCAGCAGACTTGTCGTGGTCGGTACTCGTTCGGTTTGACGCAGAAAACGGGGGAGACGTCGACGTCGGAGCTCCGTCTGGAGTTGCAGTTGAGGTGACACCACCGGACGCAGCGGCCTGGCTGGCACAACTGCTCGAGGGTGCCAATCTGGGGTTTGCAACCAGGTTTCTACCGGCGGATCGCATCGGAACTGTGCCGGAGTCTTCTGAGGTGACAAACACCTGCTGGCGCTTGCTCGTCGCTGCTGGCCGGGCGATTCTGCTCGCAGGCTGCCCGGTCGAGGCCATTCACTTGCCCGCCGAGCGCAGCGGCATCGTGCAGAACGGCCGCGCGATTGTCAGCAGATTCCTCGGACAGCTTGCTGGCCAACCAGGCAGCAAGCTCAGCGATCCTTTCCTGACTGGCACCGCAGGCGACTTGCTTGCGAACCTGCTGCTTGCCAGAGTCCCCTCCTCGGCTGGCGTGCCCCCGTCGAAGTTCGCGGAGCTCGCCGACTTCTTCGAGCGGCAACTCGGCGCATCTATAGAACTTGAGGATGAAGGCTGGGACATCCCAACGATCATGGCGGTCACCCCCGAAGGGCGGTTCCCGCTCGCGCAAGCATCGGCGATGCTCTCCGAACTCGCGCCGCTGCTCCTGGTGGCGAAGCACCGGCTGGACGCAGAGCACTGCCTGACCATCGACGAACCTGAGGCGCACCTGCATCCAGAGGTACAGCGTCAGGTCGCGTCGTTCTTGGTGCAAGTGGCCGCTGCCGACGCGACTGTCATCCTGACGACGCATTCAAACTTCTTCGTCGGCCAGATCAACAACCACATTCGCGCTCACGCCTTGGCTCAGCTGCGGGCGCGATCGGAATGGCTGCCGGATGCTCTGATCGATCCAGCCAACGTGCGGGCGCTGTGGTTCTCGAGAGGCGAGGACGGGTGTGTCGCCAAGACGATCGCAGTCGACCGTGTCGACGGAGTCGATCAAGGTGTGTTTGTCGATGCCATGCAAGGACTGCACGCCGAGACTGCAGGCACCCTCAACCCTCTGCTGGAATCCTCGGTCGATTAGGTGGCGGGCGAATCCGGCGTGCCGCCCTGCGGTCTCGCCGACTGTCTCGTGTGCAGCGTCCGCAGCAGGCTCCTGGCTCAAGGCGCGCGTGATTGGCGTGATGCGTTGCTGTTCGACGACGACACGCCGGGGGACAGTGGCTGCGAGGTCACCGTCTGCGACCAAGGCGACTGCTCGTGCCAGTCACGTCTCAAGATGGACGAGGATGGCGCGGCATATAGAGCGACTGCTCAACCTTCCGAAGACACGAAGATGTGCGACTTCGCAATCATCGCCGCGCTACCCCAGCGAAACCTCGCCGTCGCTCTCGAGCTCAAGCTCGGAATCGCGGAATGGCCTCGCTTTCGCGACCAGCTGCAGGAGGGGCTCAGGGTGCTCTATGACGAGTTCGGGAATCACGACGGCTTGAGTTCGCCAAAGGCATATCTGGCTGTCGGCAAGCAACGTCATGAGATGCAGGAGTTCCTCGACACCAAGGGCGTCCGTCTCAGCTTCGGTATGCGGCCAGTGCTAATCGAAGTCATTGAATGCGGATCGTGTATTGACATCTCGACAGAGTGAGACGACCCCAGTTGTCCCCGCCGAGCGGGGCAACTGGGCCATAACCTCAGTTCCGATGACGTCCGCAGGCGTGCGCTGCATGGTGATGCGGGGCGGCACGTCCAAGGGCGCCTACTTCGTGGCCGACGAGCTGCCGCCCGATCCCGGCGAGCGGGATGCGCTGCTGGCGCGGATCATGGGCTCGCCCGATCCTCGCCAGATCGACGGGATCGGCGGGGCGCACCCGCTGACGTCCAAGGTGGCGGTGGTATCGCCGTCGGCCGATCCCGATGTCGATGTGGACTACCTGTTCCTGCAGGTCGGCGTGGAGGACGGTTCGGTGAGCGACCGTCAGAATTGCGGCAACCTGCTGGCCGCTGTCGGGCAGTTCGCGGCCGAGCGCGGGATGGTCGGCGTGGACGGCACGCAGGCCCAGGTGCGGATTCGCATGGTGAACAGCGACTCGGTCGCCACGGCCACGTTCCCGCTCGATGCGGGGCGCCCGGTCTATGACGGCAACACGGCGATCTCGGGGGTGCCGGGCACGGCGGCCGAAGTCCGGCTCGACTTCGAAGACACGGCGGGCTCGACCTGCGGGGCGCTGCTGCCGACGGGAGCGGTCAGCGACGTGATCGACGGCATCGAAGCAACGTGCATCGACAACGGGATGCCCACGGTGATGCTGCGGGCTGCCGATCTGGGCATCGCCGGTGACGAATCTCCCGCCGAGCTGGAGGCGAACGAGCCATTCACCGGGCGGCTGGAGGACATCCGCCTGCGCGCCGGCACGCTCATGAACCTGGGTGACCTCAGCGCCGCGACCGTGCCCAAGATGACGCTGGTGTCCGCGCCCCGGTCGGGCGGCAGCATCTGCACCCGCACGTTCATCCCGCACCGCTGCCATGAGGCGATCGGTGTGCTGGGCGCCGTCAGCGTCGCCACGGCGTTGCGGCTGCCGGGCGGCGTCGGCGCAGAGCTGCTGCGGCCAGGCAGCGACCCCGATCTCGTCGAGATCGAGCATCCCACGGGCACCTTCGCTGCCCGAGTCGAGCTGGCCGATGGCCCGGCGGGCCCCGTCGTGGGGCGGTCGGGCATCGTTCGCACTGCTCGCAAGCTGTTCGACGGGACCGTCTATCCCGGGAGCGCCCCACCGGGCAACGAAGCATGACAGCGCGCACGATCCTGCCGCCGCACCCCTCGCCGCACGCCCCCACAGCGTTCACGCCGCCACCTGGCGCGACCGACGCCCACTGCCACATCTTCGGTCCTGCCCACAGGTTCCCGTTCGCGCCCGAAGCCACCTACACACCGCCGGACTCCGGCATCGACGACTTCGTAGTGCTGCAGGAGCGTCTCGGGCTGTCCCGCGCCGTGTTCGTGCAGGCGAGCTGCCACGGCACCGACAACGCCGCCATGGTGGACGCACTCGTGCGAGGCAACGGCCGCTACGCCGGCGTGGCGATGATCGACGAGTCGTTCAGCGAGGCCGACATCGGCGCCCTGCACGACGCCGGCGTGCGCGGCACCCGCTTCAACTTCGTCGCCCACCTCGGCGGTGCGCCCGAGCTCGACGTGTTCTGGCGACTCGTCGACCGGGTGCAGCCGTTCGGCTGGCACATCGTGCTGCACTTCGACGCCAAGGACCTGCCTCGCTACGCCGAGCTGCTCGACCGGATGCCCTGCCCCTACGTGATCGACCACATGGCCCGGGTGGACGCCGCTGCGGGGCTCGGCCAGGAACCGTTCGAGGCATTGCTCGAGCTGATGAGCGACGAGCGGGCGTGGGTGAAGGTGTCGGGCGCCGAACGGCTCACCGCCGGCGGCACGCCGCCCTACGACGACGTCGTGCCCTACGCGCAGGCGCTCATCGCAGCGGCACCCGACCGGGTCCTGTGGGGCACCGACTGGCCCCATCCCAACGTCCGCCACATGCCCGACGATGGCGACCTCGTCGACACGCTGGCTGCGTTCGCCCCCGATGAAGCAACCCGCAACCGGATCCTGGTCACCAATCCCCAGGCGCTCTACGACTTCGGCTAGGGACGGCAGATGAACACGCAGGTGGTGATCGTGGGCGCCGGTCCGGCCGGGACGCTGCTGTCGCACCTGCTCGGCCGTGCCGGTGTCGACCACGTCGTGCTCGAACAGCAGTCGCGCGCCTACGTGCTGGCCCGCATCCGCGCCGGGGTCCTGGAATGGGGCTCGGTGGAGATCCTGCGGAATGCCGGGCTGGCTGACCGCATGGATCGAGAGGGTCAGATCCATGACACCATCAACATCGCGTGGCGTGGCTCGGAGATGCTGTCGATCGACTCCAACGAGATGCTCGGGCGCCGGATGATGGCTTACGGCCAGACGAACATCCAGGAAGATCTGTACGCGGCGGCGGACGCGGCGGGCAACACGATCATCTTCGAGGCACTGGACGTTGCCATCGGTGACCCCACCGGCCGGCCGTACGTGACGTTCGTTGCCAACGGTGTCAGCGAGCGCATCGACTGCGATTTCGTCGCCGGCTGCGATGGCTTTCACGGCGTCAGCCGCACGGCCATCCCGGCCTCGGCTCGAACCGAGTTCGAGAGGGTGTATCCCTTCGGCTGGCTCGGCATCCTGTCGGAGACGCCGCCGCTGCCGCACCTGATGTATGCGAACCACGAGCGAGGCTTTGCGCTGTGCAGCATGCGCAACCCGATGCTGAGCCGGTACTACGTGCAGTGCCCGCTCACCGACACCGTCGACGACTGGCCCGACGACCGCTTCTGGGCCGAGCTGCTGGCACGCATCCCTGCTGACAAAGCGGCGCTCATCCAGACCGGGCCGTCGATCGAGAAGTCGATCGCCCCGCTGCGCAGCTTCGCCTCCGAGCCGATGCGCTACGGCAAGCTGTTCCTCGCCGGCGATGCAGCGCACATCGTGCCGCCGACCGGCGCCAAGGGCCTCAACCTGGCGATCTCCGATGTGCACTACCTGGCTCGGGCCTTCGTCGACCACTATCACCGTGGTGACGACGGCCATCTCGACAGCTACTCCGAGACGGCG
Organism: Acidimicrobiales bacterium; assembly: GCA_965116715.1. Classification (GTDB taxonomy): domain Bacteria; phylum Actinomycetota; class Acidimicrobiia; order Acidimicrobiales; family Poriferisodalaceae; genus Poriferisodalis. The sequence continues at coordinate 1,076,802 of OZ220724.1, read as the reverse complement.
CTGCGCCGGGTGTGGGGCGCGATGCGCTTCTCGTGGTCGCTCACGATGCTGCTGCATCGCTTCCCTGACATGAGCGACTTCGACCAGCGCGCGCAGGAGCAGGAGCTGTACCACCTGTCCACGTCGCGCGCAGCACAAGTCGCGTTCGCCGAGCAATACGTCGGCCTGCCGCTCGAGGAATAGCGCTCCGAGCGGCTCAATCCCCTGCGTTCTGGAGGATCAGCAGGCCGTTGCCGGTGTTGGAGGTGGGCACGTGGTGCATGCGGAACACCTCGTCCACCTGGTCGTCGAGCACGCCGCGCATCACGAACCACATCACCAGCTCGATGCCTTCCGAGCCCGCTTCGCGGATGTAGTCGGTGTGGGGCCGCAGGCAGCCGGCATCGGGCTCGGCTACCAGCTCGTCCATGAACGCCAGATCGAACTCGGCGTTGACCAGGCCGGCCCGCTCGCCCTGGAGCTGGTGCGACATGCCGCCGGTGCCGAGGACGGCAACTTTGAGCGAATCGGCATCGGAACCTGCGTAGCTGTCGAGCGCTCGCCGGATGGCCCGCCCGAAGCTGAGGCACCGCTTGCCTGACGGCGGCGGGTACTGGATGACGTTGACGCAGATCGGGACGACCTTGCACGGCCACGCAGCGGGCTCGCCGTACATCACCGACAGCGGCACCGTGAGGCCGTGATCGACGTCCATCTCGTTGACGATGGTGATGTCGAACTCGTCGCCGATGAGCGATTCCGCAAGGTGCCACGCCAGCTCGGGATGCCCCTGCACCGGGGGGACCTGCCGGGGGCCGTAACCCTCGTCGGCGGGCTGGAACTCGGCCGCCACGCCCAGGGCGAAGGTCGGGATGAGCCGCAGCGAGAAGGCCGAGGCGTGATCGTTATAGACGACGATGCAGACATCGGGCTGCTGCGTGGCCATCCACTCACGGGCGGGCTGGATCTTGTCGAAGTAGGGGCGCCAGTAGGGCTCGTCTTGGCGGCCGTGGTCGATGGCCGCGCCGACGGCGGGGACGTGCGAAGTGCCGATGCCGCCGACGACGGTGGTCATGAGCCGTGCCCCGCAGCGTCGGTTCCTGTCGATTCGCCGATACGGCGGTTGCCCTCAACCGGGCGTCCCCCGTCGATCATCATCTGGGAGAACTCCGCTCCGCTGACGCCCGACATGGCACCGCCGACGTCCTGCATGGTCAGCCCGTCGAAGATCGCCAGTTTGAACGTGTAGTAGATGTTCCCGCCGAGCTGCAGCAGACCCAGCCAGTCACGCTCCAGGACTGCCCGGCGCTGCTCGGGCGACAGGTCGAAACCGTCCAGGTAGGCCGCTTCGTCCACCCGGAATCGTTCCCGGTTGGCCTCAGCGTTGAGGCTCATGCAGAACATGTTCAGGTGGTAGCCCTGCTGCGAACGCCGCCCGTCGAAGACGTACGTCCCCGGGATGTCGTCGTAGTCGCGTTGCGTCGCCATCCGGTCTCCCCGAGCCCGAGGCTATTGATTCCCGGTTCTGCCCGTCAGTCGTGCAGACCCGCCAGCCATCCGGCAAGTTCGGGCTGGAGCTCCCGCCAGTAGGACGAGACGGTGTCAAGAGTCGCCTTCGGGTCCGACTCCGAGAGCCACGGATCATCTGCAACATCGTCGAAGGAACCGAGTGCTATCACGATGTGGGCAACGCTCGGGTGTTCCAGGCCCACTCCGTATCGCTCGCAATACATGCGCAGGCCCAATTGCGGGTCGATGTCGGTGTGTTCGGTGAGGCACATGAGGTCGTAGTACTCGCGGAGCTCACCGCGGTCGCCGATCACCTTGTACTTCGTCGCGGCGATGTCGCGCACTGAGCCGACAGGCAGTCCCGCAAGCACCGTCGGGGCTTCGATGGAGTGCTGGCCTTGCGCCTCCAAGAACTGCACTTTCACGCCGTTGGCCACGCAGTTGAGTGTCCCTTCCGCAAGGCCTACGAGCACAACCTCGGCGACAGCCTGCAGATCGGGCAAGAGCGCTCCTGCGTCGAAGGGTTCGTGCACGAAGATGTCAAGGTCCCGGCTGCGACGATGCTTCAGATGGACCGCAAGCGCAGTGCCGCCCATGAGCACGCCCGACGGCGGCGAAACAGCGGCAATGATCGGCCAGCACGCTCGTGTCGGTGCTTCCAGCACGTCCGACCACGGCTCCAACTCGGACGACCCGGGCATGCTGGGGAGCGCATGTTCATCTGCGGACGTCACTGGGCTCCGCACAGTCGATACTCGAGGGCGTTCTCGATGAGCGAGCGGATCGCGGGCCGTGTTGATCGCAGCGATACGCACGCGTGAAGTTCGTCTTCCTGCAAGCGACTGGCCGCCCAGAGCGCCGCATGAGCGGACGGTCCATTCAGCAGCCGGTTGGCCACGTAAGCAGCGTCCTCAGGCAGCCTCAGCGCCGAGGGGTCCGGGTGGTCCCAGAACAGGTGCCAGAGCTGCGGCGGCAAGGTGCCGGAGTGCTCGGACGGCGACGACTGCAGCGGCAGGTTCACACACGCTGTCTGCGCGAGCAGTTCTTCGAAATGCTCCGAGCCGGCATCGGGTTCCCATGTTCCAACCTCGCGAACACCGTGCCGCCATGTCTCTTTCCAGGTGCGAAACCGGACGGCGCCGCGAGCGCCGAGCGAGTGCAGCGCATGACGCGCTGCAGACCACGACACGCCTGCAGCGGCAGCGACAGCCGCGATACTGCGGAGTCCGGGCTGCGAAACCGTCGCAGCGAGGACGAGTCGCTCGACGCGGCCGAGCTGGGGGCCATGCTTGTCGTCCGAACTGCCGAGAGCCTCGGCGACGTCGGGTTGTCGTCCCTCGACAGCGCGGCACCTCTCGTGCAGCGCACCGCGCACGAACGCCGCAACGGTCTCGCCCGAGACCAGTGCTGCGCAGCGAACCCGCTCTAACTCGAATTGCTGCAGCCTCAACGACAACTGAGCCGAACGCGAGTGAGCGTCAGATGACTGCACAGCCGACGATTCCCTCTCGGTGTTGTCCATGAGGTGATCCTAGCTCTGCGTGCATATTTCCTCGCGTTTGTATGTCAAATCGCGAGCTACATCAGCCTTCGTTGCCCCACAGGTGGGAACGTCGGGCAGTTCTCGCGTTCCCTCAGGCAGGCCGGTCGGCATAGGGTCTGGCGCGTCGCCCAAGGACGGGAGTGCGGTGAAGATCATCCTGGCGGGAGAGGGCGCCATCGGGCGCAAGCACATTGCTGCGCTGCAGCGGATCGACAATGTCGAGGTGGTCGCCGTGGTGGGCGGTATCGCGGACGACACGGCGGAGTTCGCGGACGAGTTCGGCATCGAACGCTGGACGCTGGACCTGGCCGAGGCGCTCGCACTGGATGCCGATGCGGCGATTCTCGCCACGCCCACGCAGTTGCACGCCGCGCAAGCCGTCCAAACCATGCGAGCGGGCAAGCACGTGCTGGTCGAGATACCGATGGCTGACAACCTCGCGGACAGCCAGGAGCTGGTGCGAGTGCAGCAGGAGACGGGCGTCACGGCGATGGCGTGCCACACCCGTCGCTTCAACCCCAGCCATCAATGGGTCCACGAACGCATCCGCTGCGGCGAGCTGACCTTGCAGCACCTCGTCGTCGAGACGTACTTCTTCCGGCGCGAGAACCGCAACGCGCTCGGCAAGCCCCGCACGTGGACCGACCACCTGCTGTGGCACCACTCGTGCCACACGGTGGATCTGTTCGGCTACCAGACGGGCGAACCGATCACCGCCGGCTGGGCGCAGCAGGGGCCGCTGCACTCCGAGCTGGGCATCGCGATGGACATGACCATCGGCATGAGCGTGCCGTCGGGGGCGCTGTGCACGCTGTCGCTCTCGTTCAACAACGACGGGCCGCTCGGCACGTTCTTCCGCTACATCTGCGACAACGGCACCTACATCGCCCGCTACGACGACCTGGTGGACGGCTACGACCACCCGGTTGACCTGTCGGGGGTGGCGATGACCGACGACGGCATCGAACTGCAGGATCGGGAATTCATCTCGGCAATCGCGGAAGGCCGCGAACCGAACGCCTCGGTGGCCCAGTGTCTCAGCGCCATGGAGACCATCGACATGCTGGAGAACACCATCACGGAACGCTGAAGGCACTGGCCCGATGGGTCCTGGGGCGACCCGGTCGGGAGCGGGCCGCGACCGTTGGTGACACTTGCCCGTGGGCTGACGCGCTATCAAATGGGGCCATGGCGGAACTGCGGAAGCCCGACGCCGAGTTCCCCGCCTATGACGAGGCATTCGACCGCGACGGCTCTGTCCGGCCGGTGTACGAGGCGATCGTGAAGCGCTTCTCCAACTTCGACGCGGCCGAACTGCGCCGCCGAGAGGGCATCATCGAAGAGGAATTCCGCCGCCAGGGCATCACCTTCACCGTCTACGGCGACTCGCAGGGCACCGAGCGAACCTGGCCGATGGACCTGTTCCCCCGGCTCATCGCCGCCGCAGAGTGGCGCGAGATCGAGCGGGGCCTCGCACAGCGCGTCACGGCGCTGAACCGGTTCCTGGCCGACATCTACACCGGCGAGGGTGCGGCCATGGCCGACGGCGTCGTGCCGGCGTGGCTGGTGCAGTCGTCGGATGGATTCGAGCGCAACGCGTTCGGCGTCAGCGTGCCGCACGACGCCCACTGCGTGATCGCCGGCATCGACCTGGTGCGCGACGCCGAGGGCCAGTACCGCGTGCTCGAGGACAACCTGCGCAATCCGAGCGGCATCAGCTACGTGATCGAGAACCGGGCGGCGATGACCAAGGCGTTCCCCCGCGTGTGGGAGGACCACACCGTGGAACCGGTCAGCCAATACGGCCGGATGCTGCGGACTGCGCTCGAATCGGTGGCGCCCACGGGCTCCGGCGACAAGCCGCTCATCGTGATCCTGACGCCGGGCATCTACAACTCGGCCTACTTCGAGCACGCATTCCTCGCCCGGGAGATGGGCGTGGAGCTGGTCGAAGGCCCCGACCTCGTCGTCGACGAGCACGTCGTGTACCTGCGCACGATCGAAGGGCTCGTGCCGGTCGACGTGATCTACCGCCGCATCGACGACTCCTTCCTGGACCCGGTCTCGTTCCGCCCCGACTCGACGCTCGGCGTGCCGGGGCTGCTCGGCGCGATGCGTGCGGGCACCGTGACGGTGTGCAACTCGATCGGCAACGGCGTGGCGGACGACAAGGCCATCCATCCCTACGTCACCGACCTGATCCTCTACTACCTGGGCGAGCAGCCGATCCTGCCTAACGTCGAGACCTATGTGATGTGGGAGCCCGACCAGCGCGAGGCGGCCTTCGAACGGCTCGACGAGCTGGTCATCAAGCCGGTGGGCGAATCGGGGGGATACGGCATCGTCATCGGCCGTGACGCCTCCGACGAGGAACTGGCCGACGCACGGGCCGAGATCGAACGGGATCCGCGCAACTGGGTGGTGCAGGAGGTGGTGGAGCTGTCAACGTTGGCCTCCCTGTGCGACGACGTGCTCGAGCCCCGTCACCTCGACCTGCGGCCGTTTGTGATCACCGGCGAGCGGACGCAGGTGTTCCCCGGCGGCCTGACGCGTGTGGCGATGCGCAAGGGGTCGCTGATCGTGAACTCGTCCCAGGGCGGCGGCTCGAAGGACACCTGGGTGCTGGCTGACAGTGCCCGAGCGTCATGATCCTGGCCCGCCACGCCGATTCCCTGCTGTGGGCCGGTCGCTACCTGGAGCGGGCCGACACCATCGCCCGCTGCGTGTCCGTGGAGACCAACGCAGTCATGCACCGTCAGGCCACCGAGGCGCGGTTGGCCTCGCGCCGGCTGGTGCAGGCGCTCGGGCTGCAGGACGAGTTCGTGGCGGCCCAGGTGGGCACCGGCCCGTACGCCGTCATGGACTTCCTGGTCTCGGACGACTCCCATCCCGGCTCGGTGGTGTCGGCGGTCCAGGCGGTGCGGGAGAACCTGCGCATCGTGCGCGATCGCATCCCGGTGGAACTTTGGGAGGAAGCCAACAGCCTGCACATCCTGATGCAGAGCGCCAAGTCGGTAGGCGCCGCGGCGCGCGAGCAGACCGGCGGCGAGGTGTCGCGCATGTCGGTGATCACCGCCCGGCGGGGGTGCCGCTCGCTCAGCGGCGTGATGACCGAGTCGATGAGCCGCGACGAGGGCTACGCGTTCATGGAGGCGGGCCGGCTGCTCGAGCGGTCGATCCTGACGGTGGAGCTGCTCAAGTCCGGACTGGGCACCGGCAGCGACGTATTCGACGGCAACCGGCTGCTGGCGTTCACCCATTCGCTGCAGGCGGCCAAACGCGAGCTGGGCCACTCGCCGCAGTGGCACGCAGTCGCCAAGTTCCTGCTGCAGCACGAGCACCTGCCCCGCTCGGTGCTGTGGTGCCTGGGCCGCGTCGAACAGCGTCTGGACGACCTCGCCGCGGCGGCGGGTGCGGTGGCCACGCCACGCCGGCGCGCCGGGGCACTGCGGGCGCACCTGGAATACGGCGAGCTCGACGAGCTGCTCGCAGATCCCGAGGCTGAGTTGTCGCACTTGGGCTCGGCGCTGGCCGAGCTGGCCGGAGACGTGCACGCCAGCACGGTGGCCCGATCGGGCTTTTCTGAGGTGCATGCGCAGTATGTGCGGCCTGGTGTCGGGAACGGCAGTCCGCAATGAGACTCGACATCGCCTACCGGCTGCACTTCACCTACGCAGAGCCCGTGTCGGAATCGCAGAACGAGATCCGTGTGCGTCCCCGCGATGATCTGCGCCAGAGAGTGCTGTCGTACCGGCTGACGACGACGCCGGCGACCCGTGTGCTGCAGATGCGCGACTACTTCGGCACGACGGTCGACCATCTGGGCATACGCGGCTCGCACGACGATCTGCTGGTGCTGGCTGAGGCATCGGTAGAGACCACCCCGACCGACGGGGCCCCGGCAGCGGTGAGCTGTGAGCGGCTGAGCGATCTGCAGTTCGTCAATCAGCACATCGAGTACCTCGCGCCGTCCCAGCATGTGTCGTGGGGGGAACTGGTCAACGAGGTGGCGTCGTGGGCCGTCCGCAGCACCACCGACGACGTGTGCGAGCGCGTGCTCGCGGTCGCCCAGGCCGTGCCCACGGTGCTCACTTATGAGCGAGGCTCGACCGCCATCGGCGTGACGCTGGAGGAGCTGATTGACGGCGGCCGGGGGGTCTGCCAGGACTTCGCGCATCTGGCCGTGGGAATGCTGCGCTGCATCGGCATCCCCGCGCGCTATGTCTCGGGGTACCTGTTCGCGCTCGATGAAACCCGTCCCGACCAGGGCGCTGATGACGGCCCTGAATCGACGGCGGTCTCGACGGCAATCTCGGTGCAGACGCACGCATGGATCGAAGCAGCGGTGCCCGGCTACGGGTGGCATGCGCTCGACCCCACCAACGGCGGCCCGGTCGGCGAGCGGCACGTGGTGATCGGCTACGGCCGTGACTACAACGACGTGCCGCCAGTGCGCGGGGTGTTCAACGGTTCGGCTGACGCCAAGGTGGACGCGGAGGTCATCATCGCCCAGCCCACGGCGCCGGTCTCGATGGTCACCGAGCCGATCCGCCGCCAGGCCCGCGTTGCGGTGAGCCCGCCGGCAGAAGCCTCAGCCCAGCAGCAGGCTGCACAGCAGCAACAGCAGTAGCGGCCGGGGCGGCTACCAGGGATCGATGGGGTGCTTGCGCCCCTGGCGCGGCGCCGGTGCCGGGAACGTCGCCAGCAGACGGGCGATCAGATCCCGAGTCTCGGCCGGGTCGATGATGTCGTCCAGCAGGAACGACCGGGCGAATTCCAAGCCGGTGTTGCGCTCCTTCCACTCTGCGACACGCCGATCCCGTATCTCGCGCTCGGTCGCTTCGTCGGGCGCTGCCTCGAGCTCGTCGCGGTACACGATGTTCACCGCTCCCTCGAGGCCCATGCCGCCGAATTCGGCGGTCGGCCAGCCGACGTACAGGTCGGGGTCGAGGGCGTCGGAGCCCATCGCGTAGTAGCCGAGGCCATACGCCTTGCGCAGGATCACGCTCAGGATCGGCACGTCAGCGGCGCTGACCGCCACCAGGGTGCGGGCGCTGTGCCGCACGATCGCCGACTTCTCCGCAGCCGTCCCGATCATGAAGCCGGGCGTGTCGCACAGAAACAGCAGCGGCAGGTCGAAGGCGTTGCACAGCTCGACGAAGCGCGAGAACTTGGCCGAACCCTCGGAGTCGATCGCGCCTGCGCCGAACATCGGGTTGTTCGCGAGCACGCCGAGGCGGTGCCCCTCAATGCGGCACAGCGACGTCGACAGGCATCGCCCGAACAGCGGGCGCAACTCCATCACCGAGCCTTCGTCGGCCAGGATCTCCACGATCTTGCGCACGTCGTAGGCACGCCGGGGGTTCTCGGGGACCATCGTGCGCAGCGGGGTCTGGTCGTGCGCGACCGGCGGCGGGGGAGTCGCCACGTCGGTGAAGTACGACAGGTACCGCCGAGCAGTCTGCAGCGCCTCTGCTTCGTCTTCGACCACCAGCTCGACGGTGCCAGTCCTCTCATGCAGCGACATGGGACCGAGTTCTTCAGGGGTCAGATCCTCGCCGGTCGCCGACCTGACCAGCGGCGGCCCGGACAGGCCGAGCGTCGAGTCCTTCGTGGCGATCACCACGTCGGAGGTGCCGGCGATGTTGGCCTGACCGGCGAAGCTCGGCCCCGACAGGATCGTGACGATCGGCACCAGGCCCGAGAGCCGTGCGAGCTGGATGAAGGTGGTGACCGTGCCACTGTCGTAGAACAGCTCGGTGGCGCGTGCGCCGGCGCCTTCCGACCAGAAGATGACCGGCCAGCGGTTGCGCTCGGCCACCTCCATCATCCGGTCCACCTTTCGATGGTTGGTGGGGCTCTGGCTGCCGCCCATCACCGTGTAGTCGTAGGTGAACGCGCACACCGAGACGCCGTCGACCTGCCCGACGCCCATGACGAGCCCGTCGGCCGGCGCATCGCCCAGCGAGCGGATCTGGGGCTGTGCGAGCTGGCCGTACTCGACGAAGGTGTCCGGGTCGAACAGGGCGGCGATCCGTTCCCGGGCGGTCCACCTGCCTCGTGCGTGCTGGCGGGCCACTGCTTGGGGCCGGGCCTCGTCCAGCGTGGCCTCCCTCGCCGCCATGGCCTTGGCCAGCAGCGGCGGCATCTCCGGTTCGGGGGCAGCTTCGTCACTCACGCAGCAAGAACCTAGAGATTGTGCGAGCAGCCCGCAGCGGCGGCGTTAGGGTGCGCGGCGTGAAGCCGACTGACGAGGCGTTGGCCGAACGGCGGGCGCGAGTCGCCAAGCGCTGGGAGCTGACCGACGAGGTGGTGCTGCTGCGGGCGGGAGAGCCGGCGAGCTGGTCGGGCACTGATCAGCATTTCGCCTTCCTGCCGCATCCAGACGTGGCGTACCTGACTGCCGTGGGCTCACCGGGCACCACGCTGGCCTTCGACGCGGCGGCGGGCGAATGGGAGCTGTTCGGGCCCCGCTTCACGCCCGAACGTCTCGTCTGGGAGCAGCCCCCGACACCGGTGGGACGGCCGCTGGACGAGCTGGAGGCCTGGCTTGGGGAGCGCGACGACCGCACGCTGATTGAGCTCGGCGCCGGTGCGGCGCTGCCTGCGGTCGTTCCTGCAGCACCAAGCGAGGATGCGATCGAGGCACGGGCTGCAGAAGACGCAGCAGATGGCTCGGGGTCGACCGAAGATCTGGAAGCTGACAGCGCGACCGGGCACGACGCCACAGCTTCACCCGAGGCGAGCGTGCTCCGGCTCGCGGCGGCCGTGGCGCTCGAGCGCATGACCAAGGACGAGGCCGAGCTCGACGACATTCGCCGGGCGGCTGCGGCCAGCACAGCCGGATTTGAGTGGGTGTACCAGTACGCGGCGCCCGGCATGACCGAACGCGAGATCCAGATCGGCATGGAGGCGCAGTTTTACGCCGCGGGTGCCCCCCGTGTGGCCTACGACAGCATCGTGGCGTCGGGATCGCACGGCGCCTACCTGCACTACGTGTACGCAGGCGACGACCCGCTGCGACCCGCTACCCGGACTGTCGAGGCCGGCGACCTGCTGCTCATCGATGCCGGGGCACAGTTCGGCGGTTACGCCAGCGATGTCACCCGCACCATGGTTGTCGGCGCCGACCCGACCGACGAGCAGGAATTCCTCTGGCAGCTGGTGCTGAGCGCTCAGCAGCAGACCATCGACATGTGCCGTCCGGGCGCCGTCTGGAAAGAGGTGCACCTAGCGGCTGCACGCATCCTGGGCGCTGGCCTGATCGACATGGGCCTGCTGCGCGGCGATCCTGCCGAGTTGGTCACCGAAGGCGTGGTGGCGCTGTTCTTCCCCCATGGGCTGGGCCACCTGCTGGGACTGTCGGTTCACGACATCACGAGCATTCCCTACAGCCGGGAGCCCAGCGACGATCCGCTGCTGTCGAAGCTGGGGCCGAATCGAGTCCTCGAGCCCGACATGGTCACCACGGTCGAACCCGGCATCTACTTCATCGACGCGCTGCTGGACGATCCGGCCAGACGGGAGAAGTTCGCCGAGCGCGTCGTGTGGGAGCGGGTGGATGAGCTGCGGGGGTTCGGCGGCATCCGCATCGAAGACGATGTGCTGGTCACTGGCGGTGACCCCGAGGTGCTCACCGCCGCCATCGCCAAGCCGCTTCGCGTGGGGTAGGGCTTGAGCTACGACGCCATCGTCATCGGTGCCGGCGTGATCGGCAACGCGGTCACCTGCGAGCTGGCGCGGCGCGGCTGGCGAGTGGTGGGCGTCGATCGCAACCCGGGCGCCGGGCAGGGTTCCACCAGCTCGTCCTCGGCCATCGTGCGGTTCACGTATTCCACCCGTGCGGGCGTTGCGATGTCGTATGAGGGCTTGCAGTACTGGTTGAACTGGCCGCGGCACATCGGCGGTTGCGACGAGGCCGGCTACACGACGTTCACGAAGTGCGGCATGCTGACGTTCATCAGCGGCGAGGGTCCCCACCTGCTGCCCGTGCCCCACTTCGAGGCGCTCGGCGTGCCGTATGAGATCTGGGATCGCGACGAGGCGATCGACCGGCTCGGTTTCTTTGACCTCTCGCGTTTCGGCCCGCCTCGACAGATCGGCGACCCGGAATTCTGGGCTGAGCCCACGGCGCAGCTCGAGGGCGCGCTGTGGACTCCGGAAGCGGGCTACATCGGCGACCCGCAGCTCGCAGCCCACAATCTCCGGCTGGCTGCCGAAGCCGCAGGTGCCGAATTTCGCTTCGGCGAGACCGTGGTGGGAATCGCTGGCTCCGGCCGCGTCGAGGGTGTCGTGCTCGCCGACGGCACAGTGCTGTCTGCACCGGTCGTGGTCAACGTCGCCGGCCCGCACAGCAGTGCCATCAACGAGCTGGCAGGGGTGCTCGATGACATGTCGATCAGCACCCGACCGCTGCGCAAGGAGGTGTATCACGTGCCCTCGCCGCCGGCCCTGGACTTCGAGCAGGTCGGCGCAGCGATCGCCGATGACGACTGCGGCTGCTACGTGCGGCCCGAGGTGGGCAACAACATCCTCATCGGTTCGCTCGAGTTGGACATGGCCGACCTGGATTGGCTTACCGCTGATGAGATCGACGGCTGCTCGCAGGACCTCACCCGCGAGCAGTGGGAAACCCACGTGCTGCGCTTCGCCCGCCGCATGCCCGAGTTGGGCCTGCCGCACCAGCCGAAGGGCATCGTGGGCGTGTACGACGTCACCGACGACTGGATCCCGATCTACGACCGCACTTCGCTCGACGGCTTCTACGTGGCCATCGGCACCAGCGGCAACCAGTTCAAGAACGCTGCGGTGGCCGGCCACTGCATGGCCGAGCTGATCGGTGCTGTCGAAGCCGGCCACGACCACGATGCCGACCCGGTCGTCGTGACCGGCAAGCACACCGGTTTCGACATCGACATGGGCACGTTCTCACGCAAGCGCGACCTGCACGGCTCGTCAATGTCCGTGCTCGGCTAGGTGGCCTCAAGCGGGCGCGCCCGCTGCGGAGTCGGCAGGACCCTTTGCTCCGGGAATCCAGCAGGCTCCAACCTCGCAGAGTTCCCTGCCGCCTCCGCAGCTATGGCACCTGTGTCAACCGGCTAGCGCCAGGCGCTGTGTCTGATGGTTCGCATGGTCAAGACCATGCGAACACGGGCTGCTCCAGCTCGTCGACGCGGGTGTTGAGGCCGTCGTAGGCGACGGCGCGGAATTGGTAGAGGACTGCGCCGGTGGGGGCGTGGATGAGGTCGCCGCCGATGGGGACCTGCACGACGGGGCGGTCGCTCTCGGGGATGCTGACGAATCTCGGCGAGTCGTCGCGCACGAGCTCACGCAGTGCCACACGGTGCACCGAGGCCACCTCGGCCGGATTCGCCACGGGCTCCCGATCGTCAGTCAGCCAGAACACGAACGGGCTGATGACATATCCGGAGCGGGTCGGGTAGTCGTCGAGCTGCCCGAGCAGATCGTCACTGGTGAGCTCCAGCCCGACCTCTTCCGAGCACTCGCGGATGGCCGCCTCCAGCACCGTCTCGCCCTCGTCCACCCGACCACCCGGCAGTGCCCACTGGCCGCCGTGGCCGCGCAGGTGGGAGCCGCGTCGCGTCAGCAGCACAGCGGCGCCACCCGCGGTGCCCTCGACATCGCCGGTCAGCATCGGGTCGTCGATGGCTCCGGGAACTTCGGCCAGCATCTTGCGTCGCTCGTCGGCGCTCAGACCGCGGAACGCAGGATCGGCTCCGTGCAGCTCGGCGTCGCTGTCCAGCACGATCACCGCGACCGCTGCGTGCTTGCGCCCCTCGCCCGGGTGCCGACGCACATCGTGGCGCGCCAGATTCGCCGCCAGCCGTTCCCGCAGCGCCTTGTCGTGAGCGATGTCGGCGATCTGTGGGCCACTCGGCATAGCCGTCGAGTCTGGCACTTTGCCGTCCCGGCCCGCCGGTGAGCCGTCTTGCGGCGCGATTGCTCTCTACCATCGCTGGGCGTGAACGCTCAGCGCCAGATCGTGCTGGTGGGCTTCCTGCAGGCACAGAACTGCACCACCATCCCCGCTGCGTGGCGGCACCCCGATGCTCGTCACGACGTCACCACCTTCGACTACTACCGCCACATCGGCCAGGTGCTCGAAGCCGGGTGCTTCGACCTGGGCTTCTTCGACGACCGCCTGGCGATGCCCGACATGTACGGCGGCGATCACCGGCACACGGTCGAGGCGGGCATCCGCTGCGTGAAGCTCGACCCGGTCACCGTTCTCACCGCTATGGGCATGGCCACCAGCCGGCTCGGCTTGGGCGCCACCTACTCGACGACGTACTACGAGCCCTTCCACGTGGCCCGCGTGTTCGCCACGCTCGACCACCTGACAGGCGGGCGGGCGGCATGGAACGTCGTCACCTCGGTGAACGACAACGAAGCTCGCAACATGGGCCTGGCCCAGGCACCCGCCCACGACGTCCGCTACGACCGGGCCGACGAGTTCATGGAGGTGGTGCACGGCCACTGGGACACCTGGGAGGCCGACGCGATAGCCGCCGACCGGGCGGCGGGCCTGTACGCGCACGGTGAGCGGGTGCACCGGCTCGACCACGAGGGGCAGTGGTTCACCTCGCGCGGGCCGTTCACGGTGCCGCGCACACCCCAGGGCCATCCGGTGGTGATCCAGGCCGGCCAGAGCGGGCGCGGCACGACGTTCGCCGCCCGCTGGGGGGAGCTGCTGTTCGTGAGCCAGGTGCGGCTCGACAGCGCTGTCGAGCACTACGCCGCCGTGAAATCCCAGATCGAAGCGCTGGGCCGCGATCCCGACCAGGTGAAGATCACCAACCTGACGTTCCCGGTGGTGGGCCGCACCTTGGCCGAAGCGGAGGACCGCCGGGCCGCCTACGACGAACTGCCGACGCTGGTCGACGATCTGTCGCTGCTGTCGGAGGGGCTGAACTTCGACTTCGCCAGCCGCGAACTCGATGAGCCGCTGTCCGACGACGACCTCGACGCCATGACCGGCATTCAAGGCATCCGCAACCAGGTGCTGCAGATCACCGGACGTGCCAATCCCACCGTGCGCGACTTCGTGCAGGTGTCGGGGCGTGGCCGGCTGGCGCACCCGACGGTCGGCGGGCCGGTCGAGCTGGCCGACTACTTCGAGGAATGGTTCACCGAGCGTGCGGTGGACGGCTTCGTGATCGCCGGCACGCACATGCCGGGTGCGTTCGATGACTTCGTCGAGCTGGTCGTGCCCGAGCTGCAGCGCCGAGGCCTGTTCCGCAGCGAGTATTCGGGCGTCACGCTGCGTGACCACCTCGGTCTGCCCGTCCCCCAACCGGGTTCCTGGCGCCTGGCCTAGCAGCCTCGCGGCGAGCTGCGCCCGCCGGCGAGGCGGCAGGACCCTCAGCGACCAGCGATCCAGCAGGTCGCAACGTCGCCGAGTCTCCTGCCGCCTCCCCGGCTGTGGCACATGTGCCTACGGGCGCGAGCACCTAGCTCAGCGCTGTGCGGGTGTGGGCGGCCAGTTGCGACGCGGTGGCGGTGTGGATGTTGCCGAGCGTCATCACTCGGGTGAGTGCTGCGTCGAGGGTCGGTATCCGGAATGGCTGGCCCGCAAGCCAGGGACGGAACGTCAGCATCAGCAGGCGGCCGCCAGCGGGGTGCTCGGCGCCGTCGCGGTGCATGCGGGCGGCGGCGCCGGTGACGATCTCTCGCCAGCCGTCGAGCGGCACCCGCCGATGCCACAAAGCGAACTCGTCGTCGGCCTCGAGGAATAGCGGCAGCGACACCATCGGTTCGGTGGCTTCGGGCCTGCTCACCCCAGCCAGCACGCCCTCGGTCGTCATGAGAACCGGCTGCTCGTCGTTGGGCCAGTCCAGCACGGTGTCGATGCCGGCCTCTGCCAGCAGCGCCGGGGTGCGGAAAGACTCGACGCCCTCCGCGGAGAACCAGGTGGTGGGCCGAACACCGGCGGCCGACTCGATGGCGTCGAGGCTGAGCGCGATGGCCTCCCGCTCGTCGGCTTCAGTGTTCTTGGAGGTGATGAGCCGGGTCGCCGCAATGCCTCGCCCGGCGATCTCGCACCGGCGCTGCGCCAGATGCGAGACCAGCCAGCCGTAGTGCTCCGCGGTCAGGACGTCGACGGCGACAGTGGCAGCGATGCCGTGGCGGTCCAGCAGGTCCAGCAGGCGGAAGATGCCGACCCGGTGGCCGTACTCGCGGATCGTGAGCTGTGGGTAGTCGGGAGCCGGCAGGCGTGCCAGACCACCGCTTCGACGGCGCAGTGAGTAGGCGTCGGGTGGCGGCTCCCATTCCACGTGCTCCAACACGATCACCGCGCCGACGGCGAGTGGGCTGCGCCCCGGCCACTCGAAGCGGGACCGGCTCGGCAGCGGCGACCATTCGTAGTAGGGGTGGTCCATGCCGTGCTGGTGGACGGCAGGCCCAAACTCGTAACCCTGGGTTTGGCCACCGGTCACAGAGCTCCCGGCGATTTGGCCGGCGGAGGCGCGGCTGGCGGCCCCGGTGCCGGCCGCGCCTGCTGCGGCAGCCGCCGCCACCCTCGGACGACCCGGCGGCGGCTCAGGTTCGTGGGCGACGAAGTTGTCGTAGTGGTGGTCGAGGTAGTGCGCCGCGATCTGGCTGGCGGTGGTCTGCCACACGTCGTCGTGGCTCATCAGGTAGTCGAGCATCGCAGCGAGCCCATCGACCCGGTGGGGCATGCCCATCAGGTAGGGGTGCAGTGCCACGCACATCACCCGGCCGCCGGAGTCATCGTCGGCTTCGCGTCGCAGCACGTCGAGCTGCGCCTTCGCCATCGCCACGAACTCGCCGGTGTCGAAGTGCTGGGTGAACACCGGCACATCGTTCAGCTCCATCGAGTAGGGCACCGACACCAGCCGCTGTCCGCTGCGGGTCGCCAGCGGCACCGGCTGGTCGTCGTGAAACCAGTCGGCGTGATAGATCAGTCCCGCCTCGGCCATGAGGTCCGGCGTTGCCGCGGTGTTCGATACCGCCGGGCCGAGCATGCCGCGCAGCTGCTGGCCGGTGTGGCTGCGCAGCGCCTCGATGCACTCGATGTAGAAGGACCGCTCGGCGGTCTCGTCGATCGACGAGATGTAGCGGGTGTTGTAGATGCCGTGGGACATGATCTCCCACCCGCGCTCGACCATCGCCGCGCCCACCTCGGGGTAGTGGTCGAACACAGCGAGATTGGTGGAAGCTGTGGCGACAACGCCGAAGCGGTCCAGCACCTCTGCCATGCGCCAGAAGCCCACCCGGTTGCCGTAGTCGCGGTAGCTGTAGCCCTGCACGTCGGGATGCGGCGAGCGCGTCCAGGTGTTGCGCTGCGGGTCTCGCGGCGGCAGGAACTCGTAGTGCTCCACGTTCGGGGCGATCCACAGCGCCACCCGTGCATCGTTCGGCCACCGGATACGCGGCCGGTCGGTGATCGGCAGGTACCGCACCCGGTGCGGCGGCAAACTGCCCGCCAGCGGTGCAATCAGGCCGGCTGCCGTGTCGTTCATCGGTGGCTCCTTTGCCGGTGACTCACGCGCATGGTCCCTTTTGGGGCGCCGAGTCCGGTGTGCGTGACGCTACGCCGACGTGGAACTCGCATCTGCTCGATTCCGCGGAAGTAGCATCGGCTCGTGGCCGACGATCAGGACGCAGCCGGAATCAGACCGGTACCGGGCGACAAGCGGCCACGCCCAGCACCGCCACCCGCGTCAGCCCCCCAGCGGCGTCGGCAGTACGTCCTCCGGCAGCGGCCCGGCGACTTGCGCCGGATCCCCGATCTCTTCCGGGACACTTTCTTGCTCATCGGGAGGCGGTGGCGTCCGCTCGGCGAGTACGCCGTAGTCGGCGCGGCTGGCTACGTAGTGGCGTTCGTGATGCTGTTCTTGGGACTGAACGCCCTATTCGGAGGCCGGTTCTTCGCCAAGTTCAACGAGCTCAGTGATCCCACAGACGACACGCTGGTCGATTTCGGCGCATGGCTGGAATCATTCGACGTCACGCCCACTGCGACCGCTATCACCCTGCTCGTCCTCTTCCTTGTCGCAAGCGCCCTCGGATACTTCGTGCAGAACACCGCCACCACCCTGGCTGCATTTGATGACGTGAACGGTCGGGACATCAGCGTCGGCTCGCACTTGGCGACGGCATTCCGACGCATGCCGAAGATCTTTCTCCTCACCGTTGCTATGTGCGCCGCTGCGTGCGGCCCATGCCTCTTGTTCGCGTTCATCACGCCCGGATCGGTGGTCGTTCCGTTCCTGCTGCTGTGGGCGTTGGCGGCGATCGTGTTCGCACCGCTGTTCGCGATCTACTTCGTAATGGCCTATCTCGAGCCGGGGCTTCCTTCGCCTCGACGGTGGTGGCGCCTGATGCAGGGGCGCAAAGCCGCCATCTGGGGGCGCATGATTCTGCTCACAGCAGCATCCTTGGTGGTCGGATTCGTGGCTTCGCTGATGCTCGGCTTGATGCCGCTTCCGGAGCTGTACGGAGACCTCATCGCCAACGTCATCGTCTCGCCGATGGTTTTCGCGGTGCTCGCCGTCGCGCATCTGCTGGTCTACGCCGATCTCATGACCGGCGAGCAGCCCGCGGACCCGCAGGCCGACGCCGAACCACTGGGCTGACGCCGGCAAGTCGAGTCTGAACCGGCAGTAACCGTTCGCCCACCGAGCCGTTCGCTAGCTTCGCTTCGTGCCCATCGGCCGCCCGCCACAGCAGGACGCGCCGCAGTTCGTCCGTCAGATTCCCCGCGCGGAACCTGTCGGCACCGTCGAAGCGTCCGATGAGCCGCCGGCAGATCCGCCCGAACCCTTCTTCTGGACCACACCGCTAGAGCCCGAACCCGGAACGCTTCGACCCATCCGGGCACTCATCGGCGACACGTTCCGCTTCGTCGTTCGGCACTGGCCAACGATGCTGCTCATGGCCGCACCAGCCGCCGCGCTCGCGGTCCTCGCCAGTCTCGTTCGTTGGGGGGCATACGAGCAGCTCGTCGTGCCTGTGGATGCGGACCGCAGGTCAACAGCCGGTTTCGCCCTCATCACCACGGCCAGCGGGTGGGTGACTGCGGTTGGGCTGTACTTCCAGACCACCGCTGTTGCGTTTCTTGTTCGGCAGCATGCCCTGGGCGAACCAGTGCCGTCCGGCGCGATTTGCGCTCGGGCGCTGCGGCGCCTCCCGCGAGTAGTGACGGTCAACGCGGTGTACGGACTGCTCGTCGCAGTGGTATTCGGCGCACCGCTGTTCTTCTTGGGGGTGTACTTCGCCGAACGCGAATTCTGGTTGCTGCAGTCCTGGGCTTACTTGGTCGCAGGCGTCATCTCGTACACGGCACCGCAGATCAATGTCTTCCTCAGTGCTGTCAAGCTCGAAGAGCGACGACCGAAATTCCGCCAGGCACGGAAGCTCTGCCGCGGCCAAGCAGGTGCTGTTTGGGGGCGCGTCCTGCTGTGGCAGTTGGTCTATGTCGCTCTCCTCGCCATATGGCAGCTCATCGCACCCGAACCGTGGAGCGTCGGCATCATCGCGCTCTCCATCGTCCACCTGTTGGTGCCCGGGGCAGTCCTCACCACTGCGTACACGCACATCTACGTGGACCTTGCCGGTGTTCGCGCCGACGATGCGGCCCTGGGTGCGGGAGCGACTACATGCGACAGCGACCCGTCCTCGGTGCGCTGTCGGCAATCGCATATGCGTTGATGTACGCGGACTTGTCGGGTCGGTCGGCGTGCTGAAATGTGCGCATGAGTGGGGAAACGAACACCGACGTATCTGGAGTGCTGGCTGACTACCGCGTCATCGACTTGACCGATGAGCGCGGCCACCTGGCGGGCACCATCTGGGCCCAGATGGGCGCTGAGGTGATTGCGGTCGAGCCGCCAGAGGGCTCTTCGGCGCGGCGGCTGGCCCCTTTTGCAGGGGACGTTGAAGGAGCCGACCGCTCGCTGCACCACTGGGCCTACAACCGGGGCAAGCGCAGCGTGGTGCTGGACCTCGGCACCCCCGACGGGGTCGAGCACGCCAAGGCGCTGATTGCCGGGGCCGACGTGGTGTTCGAATCGTTCGCGCCTAGCGAGGCGGAGGCGCTGGGCCTCGGTCGCGACGTCCTGGCCGAGCTCAACCCCGCGCTCATCCACGTGTCGATCACCCCGTTCGGCAGCGACGGCCCGAAGGCCAACTGGGCCGTCTCGGACCTGGCCCTGCAGGCCTCGGCGGTGAACATGGCGGTCACCGGCGACAAGGACCGCGCGCCGCTGCGAGCCGGCGGCACATTGCCGCAGGCCATGCACAATGCGGCATCGGAGGGTGCTGGAGCGGCGCTCATCGCGCTGTGGGAACGACAGACCCGCTCGGGGCTCGGCCAGCACATCGACATGTCTGCTCAGCAGTCGATGAGCCAGGCGTCGATGTCGTCCACGCTCAACACGTCACTGAATGCCACCGTGACCCAGCGCATCGCCGGAGGCGCCAGCCTGCAGGGCATCGACATCCAGCTCATGTGGGCCTGCGCCGACGGCCATGCCTCGGTGACGTTCCTGTTCGGCCCCGGCTTCCGTGCGTTCACTCAGAACCTCATGGACTGGGTGCACGAGGAGGGCTTCTGCGATGAAGCAACCCGGGACAAGAACTGGGTCGAGTACGCCATGATGCTGCTCGACGGCCGCGAGCCGGTCTCCGAGTACGGGCGGCTCAAGCAGATCCTCACCGACTTCTTCGCCACCAAGACCAAGGCCGAGCTGCTCGAAGCGGCCATGAGCCGTCGCCTGCTCATCACGCCGGTGTCGACGACAGCCGAAGTCGTCGACTCCGAGCAGCTCGCGACCCGTGGGTACTGGGAGGATGTCGACCACAGCGACGTCGTGACCGACGCCGGTGCCGGCGGTTTCGATCCCGCCGCGGTTCGCTATCCCGGTGCGTTCGCGAAGTTCAGCGAATCGCCGCTGGTGAACCTGGGCCGCGCCCCGACGCTGGGCGAGCACACAGCGGCCGTTCTGGCCGAGCTGGACGCGGGGGAGCGGCTGCCCGCAGTGCCGGCGTCGATCGCCCCGGCGGCGCACACGTCGCCGCCGCTCGAGGGCGTCAAGGTGCTCGACTTCATGTGGGCCATGGCCGGGCCGGCGGCATCACGGGTGCTGGCTGACTACGGCGCTGAGATCATCCGCGTCGAATCGGCCAACAAGCTCGACGCGGTGCGCTCCATCCAGCCGTTCCACGACGACGTGGGCGATCCCGACGGCTCAGGCCTGTTCAGCAACCTGAACGCCGGCAAGCGCGGCTTGGCGCTGGACATGTCCAAGCCCGAGGCGCTGGAGGTCATCTGGGATCTCATCGACTGGGCGGATGTGATCTTGGAATCGTTCTCGCCCAAGGCCATGGCGGGCTGGGGCATGGGCTGGGAGCAAGTGCGCGAGCGCCGACCTGATGTCGTGATGGCATCGAGCTGCCTGATGGGTCAGACCGGCCCGCTGGCGATGCTGGCCGGTTTCGGCACGATGGCCGCGGCGATCTCGGGGTTCTTCTACCCGGTGGGCTGGCCCGACCGGGCACCCTGCGGGCCATTCACCGCCTACACCGACTACACCTCGCCTCGCTGGCTGGTGGCGGCGGTGATGGGGGCGCTGGAGCACAAGCGCCAGACCGGCCGGGGCCAGTATGTGGATCTGTCGCAGTCCGAGGCGGCGCTGCACCTGATGGCGCCCGCCCTGCTTGAGCGCACCACCAACGGCCGCATCTGGGAGGCAGCGAGCAATCGAGACCTCGTGTTTGCGCCCCAGGGTGCCTACCAGACCGCGGCAGGCAGTTCGCCCGGCGAGGACCACGACGACAACTGGATTGCGATCTCGTGCACCGACGACGGCCAATGGGCTGCGCTGGCAGGTGCGCTCGGCCGCGACGACCTCGCCGCGCTGAGCTCCGCCGAACGCCACGCACGCCACGACGAGCTGGACGAGATGATCTCGGCGTGGACTCGCGGCCGCGACGGCAACGAGCTGATGGCCGAGCTGCAGGCGGCGGGCGTGGCCGCCCACATCGTGCAGAACTCGCCAGAGTTCACCGTCGACCCGCAGATCATGCACCGCCAGCACCTCATCGAAGTGCCCCACGGCAAGCAGGGCACTACAACGGTCGAGAACACCAGGTTCGTGATGTCGCGCACGCCGGCGTCGGTCACCGCTGGCGGTCCCACCCTCGGCGAGCACAGCTTCGAAGTGCTGACCGAGACGCTGGCCTACGACGGCGACCGCATCGCCGAACTGGCCGTCGCCGAACTGCTGGAGTAGCCGCAGGTCACTCCCGCGTCGATCGTGACAGGTGGGGCTTCCCGGCGCCGACGATGAGGACAACCCGGCGCGGCCGTGCTGAAATGTGCGGATGCCTGACGCTGACACACAAGCAACCCCGTCGATGCTGAGCCCGTTCCGGGTGCTCGATCTCACCGACGAGCGGGGCCACTTGTGCGGGGCGATCCTCGCCCAGATGGGAGCCGACGTGATCGCCGTGGAGCCGCCCGAGGGGTCGTCTGCTCGGCGGCTGGCCCCCTTTGCCGGCGACGTCGAAGATCCCGAGCGCTCGCTGCATCACTGGGCTTACAACCGCGGCAAGCGCAGCGTCGTGCTGGACGTGGTGACCGACGAGGGCGCGGCCAGGCTGCGAGACCTAGCCGCAGCAGCCGACATCTTGATCGAATCGGCGGGCCCGGGCCAGATGGACGCCGTGGGGCTGGGCTACGAGGCCTTGGCCCAGATCAACCCCGAGCTGGTGTACGTGTCGATCTCGCCGTTCGGCTCTGACGGGCCGAAGGCCGGCTGGGCTGTCTCAGATCTGACGCTGCAGGCCGCTGCACTGAACATGGCGATGACCGGCGACTCCGACCGGGCACCCCTGCGCACGGGAGGACTCTTCCCGCAGGCCTTCCACAACGCTGCCTCCGAGGCCGCAGGTGCTGCCCTGATCGCCCTGTGGGAGCGGCAGACGGTCTCGGGCCTCGGCCAGCACGTGGACATGTCTGCCCAACAGAGCATGAACCAGGCCTGCCAGTCGTACGCGCTGTCCACGCCGCTGGGCGCGACGCCGCCCACCCGCCACGCCGGCGGGGTGCTAGTGGAAGGCCTGCACGTCCAGCTCATGTGGCCGTGCAAGGACGGGCATGCGTCGGTGACGTTCCTGTTCGGGCCGGGCTTCCGGGCGTTCACGCAGAGCCTTATGGACTGGGTGTGCGAGGAGGGTTTCTGCGACGAGGCCACCCGCGACAAGAACTGGACCGAGTACGCCATGATGCTGCTCGACGGCCGCGAGCCGATCTCGGAGTACGAGCGGCTGAAGCAGGTCCTGCACGACTTCTTCGCCACCAAGACCAAGGCCGAGCTGCTGGATGCGGCCATGAGCCGCCGGGTGCTGATCACCCCGGTGTGGACGGCCGACGAGGTGGTCGACTCGCATCAGCTCGCCGCCCGCGAGTACTGGGAGACGGTCACACAGCAACTGGGTGACAGTGACGGCGACAGCGCTGGCGATCCCGTCGAGGTGCGCTACCCAGGCCGCTATGCCCGCTTCAGTGCCACGCCGATGCAACCACTGGGCCCCCCGCCCAAGCTGGGTGAGCACACCGATGAGGTGCTGGCTGAACTGGAAGCCGCGCCGGCGAGCACGCGGCCTCGCATCGAGGTCACCGGTGCCGACGTTGGCGCCCAGACGGCCTCGACCGCGCGGCCCTTGGAGAACGTCAAGGTGCTCGACTTCATGTGGGCGATGGCGGGCCCGGCCGCGGCGCGGGTGCTGGCCGACTACGGGGCCGACATCATCCGGGTGGAATCCGAGACTCGCCTTGAGGTGGCCCGTTCGCTGCAGCCGTTCCGCGACGACATCGGCGACCCCGAATACTCGGCGCTCTACAACAACATGAATGCCGGCAAGCGGGGCATCTGTCTGGACATGTCCAAGCCGGCCGCGCTGGAGGTCATCTGGGATCTCATCGACTGGGCCGACGTGATCGTGGAGTCGTTCTCGCCCAAGGGCATGGCCGGCTTCGGGATGGGCTGGGAGCAGGTGCGCGAGCGTCGACCCGACGTGATCATGGCGTCGAGCTGCCTGATGGGCCAGACCGGACCGCTGGCAATGCTGGCCGGTTTCGGCACGATGGCCGCAGCGATCTCGGGGTTCTTCTACCCGGTGGGCTGGCCCGACCGGGCGCCCTGCGGGCCCTTCGGCGCCTACACCGACTACACCTCGCCGCGCTGGCTGGTGGCAGCGGTGATGGGGGCGCTGGAGCATCGGCGCCGCACCGGCGAGGGCCAGTACATCGACATGTCGCAGGCCGAGTCGGCGCTGCACCTGATGGCGCCGGCGGTGCTGGACCGCACGGTGAACGGCCGGGTGGCGCACCGGGTGGGCAACCGCGACCGCCACATCGCGCCCCAGGGCGTCTACCAGACCGCGGCCAGTGAGCAGTTCGCTGCCGTCGTCCCCGACGACGACTGGATCGCGATCTCGTGCGTCGACGATTCCCAGTGGCAGTCGCTGGCTGCGCTGATGGGACGCGGCGACCTGAGCGATCTGACGCTGGCGGAGCGCCACGAGCGTCATGACGAACTCGACGAGCTGATCTCGGCATGGACCCGGGGCCACGACGGCGTGGCACTGATGCACCGCCTGCAGGACGTCGGCGTGGCGGCGCACATCGTGCAGAACTCCCCGGAGTACACCGCCGACGCGCAGATCATCCACCGGGGCCAGCAGGTCGAAGTGCCGCACGCCAAGCAGGGCACCACCATCGTGGATGCCTCCCGCTTCCAGCTTTCGCGCACCCCCGCCGACGTCACCTACGGCGGCCCGACGCTCGGCGAGCACACCTTCGACATCCTCACCGACGTGCTCAACTACGACAGCGACCGCATTGCCGAACTCGCCGTCGCTGAACTCCTGGCCTGACGACGCCTGCGCCGCTCTGCGACGCCGGCTGGCACCTCGCAGGCTGCGCTACCAGGTGTCGACCATGGGGCGCTTCTTGCCGGTGCGCGGGGGTGGCTTGGGGGCGGCGAGCAGCGCCATGCGGATCCAGTCGCGGCTCTCGGCGGGGTCGATCACGTCGTCGATCTCGAAGAACGTGGCAGTGTTCACCGCCTTGCCCTGCTCGTAGAGCCGAGCGACGCGCTTCTCGTATTCGGCGATGCGCTCTTCGGGGTCTTCGATGGCCTCGAGCTCGCGGCGGTAGCCCAGCTTCACGAAGCCTTCGAGCCCCATGCCGCCGAACTCGCCCGTTGGCCATGACACGGTGAAGGTCGGCGCTTTGAAGCTGCCGCCGGCCATGGCCTGCGCGCCCAGCCCGTAGCCCTTGCGCAGCACGATGGTCATGAACGGCACCGTCACGTTGGCTGCCGTCACGAACATGCGGGCGGCGTGGCGCACCGTGGCCTCGTACTCGGCTTGGGGGCCCACCATGATCCCGGGCGTGTCGCACAGGAACAGCAGCGGGATGTCGTGCGCATCGCAGAGCTGGATGAAGCGCGCCGCCTTGTCGCCGGTGTCGGCGTCGACGGCGCCGCCGAGATGGTGATTGTTGTTGGCCACCACACCGATCGGGCGACCCTCGATGCGCGCCAGCGCCGTCACGCAGCCCGGACCCCAGCCGCGCCGCAGCTCCATCACCGAGTCGACATCGCACAGCCGCTCGATGATGTCGCGCACGTCGTAGGCCCGCAGGCGGTTCTCGGGCACCAGGTGGCGCAGCTCGCGCTGATCGTGGCATTCCCACTCGTCGACGTCGCCCTGGAAGTACGACAGGTACTGCTTGGCAGCCACGATCGCTTCGGCCTCGTCGGCCACCAGCACGTCGATGACGCCGTTGGGCCACTGGACGTCGACCGGGCCGACCTCCTCAGGGCGGAAGACGCCCAGGCCGCCGCCTTCGATCATGGCGGGGCCGCCGACACCAATGTTCGAGCCCTCGGTCGCGATGATCACGTCGCAGCAGCCCAGCAGCACGGCGTTGCCCGCGAAGCAGCGCCCGTTGGTGACGCCCACCAGCGGCACCAGGCCGCTGAGCTGCGCGAAGAAGGTGAACGCCCAGCAGTCCAGGCCCGAGCCGCCGATGCCGTCGGTGTCGCCCGGCCGCCCACCGCCGCCCTCGGCCAGCAGCACCACCGGCAGGCGGTTGTGCTCGGCGATCTCGAACATACGGTCCTTCTTGCGGTGGTTGTTCCCGCCCTGGGTGCCCGCGAGCACCATGTAGTCGTAGGACATCACCATGGCCTGCGACTTCTCCGGACCGAAGAGGTCGCCGTTGACGCTGGCCACGCCTGCCACCATGCCGTCGCCCTGGGTGTTGGCGATCAGGTCCTCCATGGAACGGCGGCGGCGCTGGGCAGCGACCATCAGCGGGCTGTACTCGACGAATGTGCCCGCGTCCACGAGGTCGGCCATGTTCTCCCGTGCGGTGCGGTGCCCCCGGCCGTGGCGCTTCGCCACCGCATCGGGCCGGTTCTCGTCGAGGCCGAAGCCGCGGCGCTCGAACACCTCGGCCAGATCGGGCCGGATGTAGTCGAGATCGACAGCCGCAGCCGCCTCGGTGAGCTCGACGGAGACGTCGGCTTCCTCGACGAACAGCAGCGAGTGCCCCTCGTACACCGTGTCGCCGGGCGACACGCCGAGCATGCGCACGATGCCGGTGACCGTGGAGGTCACGACGTGCTCCATCTTCATCGCTTCCATCACGGCCACCTGCTGGCCTTCGGCCACGGGGTCGCCTTCGGCGACGGCGAGCGAGACGATCGTGCCCTGCAGCGGCGCCGCCACGGCGATGCTGCCGTCGGGACCGGTCACCGTCGCCACGGGCACGCCATGAAGTGACGCGGTGCCGGCTGACATCGCCTGTGCCCGCACGGCATCCGAGGCGGCCCGCTCGGCGGGAGCGTCGTCGATGTCGCCGTGCTGCAGTACTGCCAGCGGGTCGTTGCCGACCACGGCGCCCGCCCGACCCCCTTCGGGGGCGGCTGTGGATGGCTCAGCCGGAGCCCAGACCGACGCTGCCTGTGCGGCGGCCGTGCACAGCGCCTCGGCATGATCGGCCACAAAGCTGGTGGTGAGCTCGTTGCTGGCGACCTCGGGCCGGTCCAGCAGCGCAGCCAGGAAGCCCAGATTCGTGGCGACACCGTCGATGCGGAACTCGCCCAAAGCACGGCGTGCTCGGCGTACCGCGTCGGCGTAGTCGCGGCTGGGGCTGTAGGCGATCACCTTGGCGAGCAGCGAGTCGAAGCTGGGGTTGGTGCCGTAGCCGACGTAGCCGTAGGTGTCGGTGCGGATCCCCGGCCCGGTCGGGGGCTCGAACGCGGCGAGCACGCCGCCGCTCGGGCGAGACGTGCCGTCTGGCTGCATCGTCTCGGTGTTGACGCGGCATTGGATGGCGTAGCCACGGGGTGTGGGCACGTCTCGCTGCGACAGTCCGACGTCGGCGAGGCGGGCGCCGCCCGCAATCCGCAGCTGCGCGGCCACAAGGTCGACACCGGTGACTTCCTCGGTGACCGTGTGCTCGACCTGGATGCGGGCATTGACCTCGCAGAAGGCGATGCGGGCGGGGTCGTCGGCGTCGATGAGGAATTCCCACGTGCCCAGGCTTCGGTAGCCCACCGCTCTGGCCATCTCCACAGCCGCATCGCACACCGCCTGGCGGGTGCCGGTGGCGAGCGTGGGCGAGGGCGCAATCTCGACGATCTTCTGGTTCTGGCGCTGCAGCGTGCATTCCCGTTCGCCCAGGTGGGCAACCGTCTCGCCGTCGCCGACGATCTGCACCTCGATGTGGCGGGCGCGCTCGATCAGCCGCTCCACGTACAGGTCGCCATTGCCGAATGCGGCGGCGGCCTCGCTGGCACAGCGCTCGAAGGCCGACTCCAGCTCGTCCGCAGAGCGCACGACGCGCATGCCGCGCCCGCCGCCGCCGGCGAGCGCCTTGATCATCATCGGCCCGTGCTCGGCGAAGAAGGCCTGTGCGGCTTCGACCGATGTCGGCTCTGACGTGGCGGGCAGCAGCGGAACCTGGTGCTGCTGAGCGAGCGCCCGCGCAGCGAGCTTGTCGCCGAAGAGCTCGAGTTGCAGCGCGCTGGGTCCCACGAAGGTGATGTCAGCGGTCTTGCAGGCCAGCGCCAGGGCCGGATTCTCGGCCAGGAAGCCGTAGCCGGGATGGATCGCATCGCAACCAGCCGCCGCCGCAGCGCTGACCACTTGGTCGACGTCGAGGTAGGGCGCGACCCCCCGGCCGTCAAGGGTGACCGACTCATCGGCCACCCGGGTGTGCAGCGAGGCAGCGTCGTCATCGCCCGCGATCGCAACCGTGCCGATGCCGAGCTCGCTGGCCGCCCGCGCCACCCGCACGGCAATCTCACCACGGTTAGCAATCAGCAGCTTCTTGAGGCCCATCGACGCAGTCTCCCTGTTCCCAATCCTGCGGGGTGCAGTCACACGCCGCCGCGAACCGGTCGCGGCATTCGCGGCGCGCGATTCACCCCCCGCGTGTTTACCGCAGAGCAACCGGTTCGCGTCGATCGTGCACCCGACGTGGACGACGCCTATGCGGATTCCGGTCCGCGATCGCCAGAATCATGAGCGTTCGTCCATCATCGACGTGCGCATGCTGCATATGGCCGAACTACGCTCCGACGCGCCCTATGGCCACAGCCATGACCAGCGACACCTCAGCGGAATTGCTCGACAGCTACCGCTCGGTGAGAGCGCACACCGATGCACTCACCGCACCGCTCAGCGACGAGGACCAGTGCATCCAGACGATGCCCGACGTCAGCCCCACCAAATGGCATCGGGCGCACGTCACCTGGTTCTTCGAGACGTTCCTGTGCAAGCCCCATCTCGACGGCTACGTCGAGCACGATCCCGCCTTCGGATTCCTGTTCAACTCGTATTACGAGACCATCGGGAAGCGACACCCCCGCCCGGAGCGGGGGAATCTCTCTCGCCCCTCCTGCGCTGAGGTCACCGCATACCGCCGTCACGTCGACAGCGCGATGGAACGGCTGCTCTGCGCCGGCGTCGGCCCCGACGTCGCAGAGCTGGCGACGCTGGGCCTGCATCACGAGCAGCAGCATCAAGAGCTGATCCTGATGGACATCAAGCACGTGCTGTCGTGCAACCCGGCGCTGTGGCCGACCTACCGAGCGCCCTGCAACAACGGCGCAACTGGCGCTGGC
Organism: Acidimicrobiales bacterium; assembly: GCA_965116715.1. GTDB lineage: Bacteria > Actinomycetota > Acidimicrobiia > Acidimicrobiales > Poriferisodalaceae > Poriferisodalis. The sequence continues at coordinate 1,048,581 of OZ220724.1, read as the reverse complement.
GCGGCCAGTGCCGGCGAGCTCCGCTGGGTGAGCTTCGACGGCGGCGAGATCACCGTCGGCCATGATGGGAGCGGTTTCGCATTCGACAACGAGGGACCCCGCCACCGAGTGCTGGTCGAGCCGTTCAGGATTGCCGACCGCGCCGTGACCTGCGCCCAATGGCTGGAGTTCATGGCCGACGGCGGTTATGAGACGCCGACACTCTGGCTGTCTGACGGCTGGGGCCAGCGCATCGCTCACGGCTGGGACTCGCCGGCGTACTGGCATCTCGCCGACGAGGGGTGGCAGGTGTTCACGCTCGAGGGCCTGCGGGCCGTGGCACCCGAAGATCCGGTGTGCCACCTGTCGTACTACGAGGCCGAGGCGTTCGCTCGTTGGGCCGGCGCCCGACTCCCGACGGAACTCGAATGGGAGCACGCTGCCGACGGCGTGCCCATCGGGGGCAACATCGGCCGAGGCGCCGGGCTGCATCCTGCCCCTGCCCCGGCGTCCGAAGTGCCCCCGGCAGGCGCTGCGGGGCCTCCACCTCTGCTGCAGATGTACGGCGATGTGTGGGAATGGACGTCGAGCCCCTACTGCGCGTACCCGGGCTTCCGCGCCGCTTCCGGTGCCGTAGGTGAGTACAACGGCAAGTTCATGGTCAACCAGATGGTGCTGCGAGGCGGCTGCTGCGCGACGCCTGAGGGTCACATCCGGCGTACCTATCGCAACTTCTTCCACCCCCACACCCGCTGGCATTTCTCCGGCCTGCGCCTCGCAGCCGACTGCCGATGACGGTCGCCGGCGGGGCGGCGAGGGCCGGCGCCGATCCCGTGATCGACAACTGGCTCAACGCCGGCTGGTCTGACTACGAGCTGCGCGCCGATGTCTCGGTGGGCCTCTCGTCGCGCCCCAAGGAGCTGCCGCCGAAGTGGTTCTACGACGATCGTGGCAGCGAGCTGTTCGACCAGATCACCCGGCTCGACGAGTACTACCCGACCCGCCGCGAGCGAGAGATCCTCGAACGGGAGGCCGGCGCCATCGCCGCAGCCGCGGGGGCCGACTGCATCGCCGAGCTGGGATCGGGCACCTCGACCAAGACGCGCATCCTGCTGGATGCATTCGCGGCTGCCGGCCAGCTCCGCCGTTACGTGCCGTTCGACAACAGCGCGGCCACGCTGCGCACTGCTGCGGGCGAGGTGGCCGGCGCGTACCCCGGTCTGAAAGTGCACGGCGTCGTCGGCGACTTCGAGCACCACCTCGGACGCCTGCCGCTCGACGATGTCGATGTCTCGCCCGACGCGCCGCCCCTTGCGCCGGCAATGGTGATGCTGCTCGGCGGCACGATCGGCAACTTCTCACCGGCACGCCGGCCGGCGTTCCTCGATGCCGTCGCCGGCACGATGCGCACCGGCGACACGTTCCTGCTCGGCACCGACCTCGTCAAGGATGTGGACCGGCTGGTGGCCGCCTATGACGATGCAGCCGGAGTCACGGCGCGGTTCAACCTCAACGTGCTGTCGGTGCTCAACCGCAGGCTGGGCGCGGATTTCGACCTCGATGCGTTCGCCCATGAGGCCGTATACGACGCGGACAACGAGTGGATTGAGATGCGACTGCGCTCGCTGCGGGCCCAGACCGTGCACATCCCCGCCTTGGAGATGACGGTCGACTTCGCAGCGGGTGAGCGGATGCGCACCGAGATCAGCGCCAAATTCCGTCCCGAGCGCGTGCGCTCCGAACTCGGCGCTGCGGGCCTCGTGGTGCAGCGGATGTGGACCGATGCCGGGGGCGACTACGCCCTCACCCTGGCCCGGCGCGTGCGCCGACCCTGAGAGCCGCTTCTTCGGCGACGACGTTGTCCGCAGGCGTCCGCTAGACAGCAGGGCAGTGCGACAGGGGGAGTGCGATGTCCGTCGATGCCAGAGTGGTTGTCATCCCGCAGGAGGCTGGCGCCGGGCCGGAAGTGCTGGATGTGGCGCTGCCCGATCCGAGGGGGCACGAGGTGGTGGTGAAGCAGTACGCGTCGGGCATCTGCCACAGCCAGTTGCACACCATTCACAACCCGCGGGCGACGCCGCAGGTATTGGGTCATGAGTCCACCGGCGAGGTGGTTGCGGTGGGCTCCGATGTGACCGGGCTGGTGCCAGGCGACTGCGTGATGGTCACGTGGGTGCCGAAGGACCAGGAGAACGCTCGCCGCCGGGGCGGGCCGTTGCAGCTTGAGCTTGGCGACGGACGCACGGCGACCTCGATCAACGTGTTCACGTGGGCCACCCACACCATCGCGGATGAGATGTTCGTGGTGAAGGTGCCCTCCGGCATCGACGTAGAGGCCACCTGCATCATCGGCTGTGCGGTCATCACCGGCGCAGGGGCCGTGCTCCACACCGCACGGGTGAAGGCATCTGACAGCGTGGCCATCTTCGGCGTGGGAGGCGTCGGCCTGTCTGCGGTGGCGGCGGCCAAGTTTGTCGGTGCCGATCCGATCATCGCCGTGGACCTCTCTGAGGAGAAGCTGGACTTCGCGAAGCGCTTCGGGGCCACCCATGGGGTCAACGCCTCCAACGGCGATCCCGTGGAAGCGATCAGGGCGCTCACCACCGACGAGCAGCGTTACGACATCCTGCGTCAACCGCTGCGCGGCGTGGACTTCGCCTTCGACTGCATCGGGCACCAGATCACGATGTCCCAGATCCACGAGGCCACTCGCTCAGGTGAGTTCGGACAGAGCCGTGGCGGGACGGCGGTGCTCGTCGGCGTGCCACAGCGCAGCCTCGAGCTCGACACCATGCACCTGTTCATCGGCGAGCGGGCGTACATCTCCAGCTTGGGCGGCAGCTGCGAACCGGCGGTCGATTTCCCCCGCTTCCTGCAGTGGCACGCAGACGGCGACCTCGACCTCAACGCGCTGGTGACGCAGCAGTACGCGATTGATGACATCGGCCAGGCTGTCGACGACCTCGAGAACGGCCGGATCGCCGGCCGATCCATCCTGGTCTTCGACTGATCCTGGTCTTCGACCGACTGGCGGCTACCAGCCGTTGATGTGTACGAAGTCGTCAAACGGCTTGCGGCGGCCGGGTTTGAAGTCGGTGCCGATGGTGTGGGCCACGGGCAGCAGCGCAACCTGTTGCACGTCGTCGGAGGGGATGCCCAAGATCTCGGCCACTTCCTGCTCGCGGGCCAAGTGCACGGTGGTCCAGCAGGTGCCGAGACCCCGATTGCGAGCGGCGAGGCAGAAACTCCACGCCGCTTGGATGACCGAGCCCCAGCGCAACGCCTGCAGGCCTGCTGGCGCGCTGTCGAGCCGACCCTCGATGCACGGCACGAAGATCGCCGGCGTGCGGGGGAAGTTCTCGGCCAGGTAGCGGGCCGAGTCCATCATGCGCAGCCAGTCGGCGCGAGCCGACGGGTCGCTCTCAGCTGCCGCGGCCTTGGCGAGGTAGTTGTCGTCGATGCGGCCGAGCCAGACCTCTTGATAGATCGTCCCGACGGCCCGGCACTGCTCAGGGTCGGTCGACACCACGAAATGCCAGTCCTGGCGCAGCGATCCGGTGGGGGCTTGCAACGTGAGTTCCAGGCATTCCCGCAGGAGCGCATCGTCCACTGGACGGTCGAAGTCGAGCCGGCGCCGGACGGCACGTGTCGTGGCAAGCGCCTCGTCGACGCTCAGTGACAGGGTCACAGGGCGGTCTCAGCCGGTGAGCGCAGCTTCGATGGCTGCGACGCCGTCGGCCAGGGCCTGCGCCTCGCCGGCGTCGAGCACGCCGTAGATCGGGGCGACGAGATCGTCGGTGAGCGCTTCGGCCGCTTCCCATCGGGCCCGGTCCTCGTCGGTGACCTCGGCGTCGCCGCTCCAGCCGAACATCTCGACGTCGTCGGGACGGCGCACCCGGTGCGCCATCTCGGTGGTCAGACCTGAGGCCACCACGGCGACCAGGTGCAGGCTCCCGCGCAGCTCGCGCAGCACGGCCACGTTCTGGAATGCCCGGGCCTCGGGATCATCGCTGCGCGGCTCGGACGCGATGGCGGCGAAGAGCGCCTGGGCGGATGGATCGACCAGCCCGGCGTCGATCACCTTGTCGGCAGCGGCATTGAACGCGTCGAGCCCTGCTACGCCGGCCAGCTTGGCGGCGCCATAGGCAGCCGCGCACTCCATGTAGAGACGGCCTCCGTCGCGTGGTGCCATGACTTCCTTGGCCGAGTTCCAGATCTTGGCCACCAGACCCGGGTTGAAGTAGCCGAAGGCGCTGTGCACGACGGCAGCTTCGACATCGCCGAGCACGCCGCCGCGGCCCAGCATGTACAGGCGGAAGCCGTCGAGGCCGGCTTCCTTGCCCCGGGCCAGGGTTCCGGGGTCGAAGTAGAACATTGAGCCCATCGAAGCGATGGGCGGGCAGACCGATTGGACGAGTTCACGTGTTTCCATGGGGCGACAGTGTGGCATCGAGCGCGTGCGCCCGCCCGCTCGCCCCGGCACCGTGTGCGTCTAGTGCAGGCGGCGGGCGAACATGTCCAGCAGCAGCTCCCAGTGGCGCTCCGCCGCGGGCTTGTCGTACACCTCCCGCTGGGGGAACACAAAGCCGTGATGGGTGCCGTCCACCCAGTAGGTCTGCGCATCGGTTCCGGCATCGGCGAAGGCCTTGCACAGCCGGTCGTAGTGGGCCCGGTCGACGTAGTCGTCGTGCTCGGCAGACATCACCAGCACCTCGCCGCGGATGTCGGGCGCCCGCAGGTGCGGCGAGTCGCTCGCGTCGACGGCCAGCCGCACTCCGTGGATCGACGCGGCGGCCGTGATCTGGTCGGGATAGTCGGCGGCGAGCCAGATCGCCATCGGGCCGGTCATGCAGTAGCCGGTGGTGCCGACCCGCTCGGTGCTGGCAACCGGGTCGGCGTCGGCGTAGCGCAGCAGCGCAGCGGCGTCCCGGGACACCATCGCATTGGACAGGTTGGTCATCAGATTGAACATGAACTTGCGGCTGGCGGGGTCGTCACGCTGCACGATGAAGCCCGGAACGTCTCGGTAGTAGAGGTTGGGCAGCAGCACGTAGTACCCGACGGTGGCGATGCGTCGGGCCATGTCGTGCAGTTCCTCGCGCTTGCCGGGAGCGTCCATCAGGAACAGCACGGTCGGGAACGGACCCGGCCGGCGCTCGCTGGGCTCGGGGTGCACCACAATGGTGCTCATCTCGCCTTCGCCGGTGTCGATCGAGACGTGGTCTTCGAACATCGCTGCCTCCTTGAGCACCGCCGCACGGTTCGACGGCTCGGCGCCAGCCCTCTGGCATACCATCCCGGCCATGCAGGCACTCGACTTCGAACCGCAGTACTTCGTTTACGAGGAGATCCGGCCCCGGGTGGCCCGCATCACCATCAACCGGCCCGAGGTGCGCAACGCCATCAACACGCCTGCCCACAAGGAGTGGTCCGACATCTTGGACCACGCTGCCACTGACGATGACATCTGGCTGATGGTCATCACCGGCGTCGGCCGCCAGGCGTTTTGCGCCGGCCGCGACCTGAAGCACCTGTCGATGGTGCGACACGCTGATGAGGCCACCCAGGCCGCCGACCGAGAGCTGATGAGCCAGGTCACCCGGCTCATCGAGCGCTTCGACTATCCCAAGCCGCTGATCGCCCAGGTGAATGGCGTAGCGCTAGGCGGAGGGTTCGAGGTCGCGATGGCCTGCGACCTGGTGGTGGCCGCCGACCACGCCCAGTTCGGGCTCACCGAGCTGCTGCGGGGCCTGTACGCCGGCGGTGGGGGAGTGCACCGCCTGCCCCGGCAGATTCCCATGAAGCTAGCGATGGAGTACCTGCTGACGGCGCGCACCATGAGCGCGCAGCGGGCGCTGGAGCTGGGCATCGTCAACGACGTGGTGCCCTACGACGAGCTCGAAGCCGCAACCGACCGGCTGATCGACGACATCATGCGGTGCGCGCCGCTGTCCATCCAGGCCACCAAGCAGGCAGCAATGCGCGGACTCGACATGCCGCTCGGCGAGGCCTTCCACCACCCCTACCCGGCGGTCGCTCGCCTGATGGCCAGCGAAGACGTCAAAGAAGGCCCGCGAGCCTTCGCCGAGAAGCGCCAGCCCAACTGGAAAGGACGATGATGAACGATGCAACGGCACTGGCAGCAGAGGTGCGAGCCGGCGAGATCGACGCTGCGGCGACAGTCGAGGAGGCCATCGCCCGCTGCGAGCAGGTGAACCCGACGATCAACGCCATCGTCGAGGACACGTTCAGCTCCGCTCGACGGCAGGCAGCCGAACAAGCGGGCGACAGCAACCGGGACGGGCTGCTGGCCGGGGTGCCGATTGCGCTGAAGGATCTGTGGTGCCCCGCGGAGGGGGAGCCCGCCTACCAGGGCAACCGCCGGCTCGCCGAATTGGATCACCGGTACACCGAGACCGGCGCTGTCGCACGCCGCTGGGCCGAAGCCGGCGCCATCAGCATCGGCCACTCGCACAGCCCGGAGCTCGGCGGCGGCCAGTGCCCCGCCGCTGCGGAGACGCACCTCTACGGCCCCACACGCAACCCCTGGAACACCGACCACACGGTGCTGGGCTCCAGCGGTGGCGCAGCGGCCGCAGTGGCGGCGGGCATCGTGCGGGTCGCGCACGCCAGCGACGGTGGCGGCTCCATCCGCATCCCCGCGAGTGCCAACGGGCTCGTCGGCCTCAAGCCGTCACGGGGCCGCATCTCGAGCGCCCCGGCCGGCGAGGGCTGGGGGGGCGGCACCACCGACGGGGCCGTTGCCCTGACCGTGCGCGATGCGGCACTGGCGCTCGACGTGCTGGCCGGACCCGAACCGGGCGATCCCTACGTGCCCGCCCTCCCGGCACCGATCGGCGGCTATGTCGCTGAGGTCGGCCAAGACCCCGGCCAGCTTCGCATCGGCGTCAGCTCCACGATTCCGTTCGAGGACACCGATCCGTTCTGCACCCAAGCCGCCGAAGCGGCAGCCGGTCTGCTCGACGGCCTCGGCCACCGGGTCGAGACGGCCCTGCCTGAGGCCATGGCCACCAACGACTACATGTACGACTATGTCCGCATCATGCGCGCCAGCGCCACGGCCACGCTTCGCGCCTATGAAGGTGTGCTGGGCAGGCCGTGGACCGAAGACGACATGGAGCCGGTCTCGTGGATCAACTACCAGCGAGGCGCCAAGATCAGCGGGGCTGACATCCTGGCCAGCCGGGAGCGGCTGCACCAGTTCACCCGTCGCCTCGTGCAGTGGTGGAACTCCCAGCCCGGCCACGGCGACGGATTCGATTTGCTGCTGACGCCCACGCTTGGCATCGTGCCGCCGCCGGTCGGCTACCTGGTCGAGGGCGATGAGCGCACGCTGACGAAGCGACTGGCCAAGGTCACGCCATACCTGCCTCAGTTCAACGTCAGCGGCCAGCCCGCCATCTCCGTGCCGCTGGGCACGCCCGAAGGCATGTCCCCTGAGGGCCTGCCCATCGGTGTGCAGCTCGTGGCAGCGCCGGGCCGCGAGGACGTGCTGCTGCGTGTCGCTGCCCAGATGGAACAGGCTGCACCGTGGTCGGACCGCCGCCCGCCGCTGCACACGGCCAACTGACCGCCGGCACCCACCGGCGCGGCGGCGACGGACTGCCCGCGCCTGCCTGCTCCCTGATCCAGCGGCGGGTCAGTGCTTCCTTGGCCGAGTTGAGAGCCGGCGTCGAAGCAGTCTTCGCGGTGCCGAAGGCAGGATTGTTATAATTCTGAGATGAAAAATCGCAGCATATCTGCGATAATTCTCTCATGAATGCGGAAAGGGCATCCGCTGGCGACTCGGCTCTGCTGTCGTTTCGAGCCGAGAACGTTCGGTCGTTCCGCGATGAGCTATCGCTCTCGTTCGAGGCGACAGCGATGGCAGAGAGAGAGTTCGTGCAGCCGATCGCTTGGCGTGACACGGGTGCGACCGTACGTGTCCTGCCTGCGGCAGGTGTGTTCGGCGCCAATGCGTCCGGCAAGAGCAATGTGCTCGAGGCAATGGACGACATGCGGTATCACGTCCTGCACTCGTTTCGTCATGGTGAGCCTGGCGGGAACATGCTGCGTTGGCCGTTCCGGCTGGATGAGCAATCAGCGGTGAGACCGTCGGCATATGAGGTCGAGTTCGTGCTTGACGGCGTGATGCACGAGTACGGCTTCGTACACAACGACGAGCGCGTCATCGAAGAGTGGGCCTACCGCCGACCGAAGGGTCGGGCGGCAATGCTGTTCCACCGAGAGGGCGACGACGTCAGCTTCGGTTCCATCGACAAAGCGCGGAGCCGTGCGGCTCAGGATCTGCTGCGGTCAAATGCGCTGTATCTCTCCACGGCAGCTGCCGGCGGGCACCCGGAGCTCACGCCGGTGCGGATGTGGTTCGCAAGCAACATGCGCTACGTGCATGCGAGGTCGCGTGAGATGCGGCAGGCATACACCGCCCAGATGCTCGACGATGACCGTTACCGGGATGCGGTGCTGCAACTGCTCTGGGCCGCCGATCTCGGCGTCGTCGATGTCAGGAGACGCAAACCCGATCCAGCCTTGCGGGATCGAATCGAGCGCGCTGCGCGGATCATCGCCGGTGCCGAGGACGAGCCATCGGGCGGGGCGGGCTTGGATCTCGACGAACTCGAAACCGTCAACTTGCTGCATCGTGGGCGCGACGGGGACATCGAGTTTCGGGCGAGCGAGGAATCGCTCGGGACGCTGGTCTGGTTCGGCATCATCGGTCCGGTGCTTCAAGCCTTGGAGTCGGGTTCGTTGCTGCTCATGGACGAGTTGGACGCCAGCCTGCATCCCGACTTGGTAAGGCGGCTAGTCCGCCTGTTTCAGGACCCCGAGACCAACCCGGCGCTTGGGCAGCTGTTGTTCAACAGTCACGATCCGGCACTGATGGGCGACGGCACCGCAGATCGCTTACTGGGCCGTGATCAGATCTGGTTCACCGAGAAGCTCGACGACGGCAGCACGCGTCTGTATCGCTTGGCTGATCTCGGTCCGCGCAAGCAGGAGGCTGTCGCGAAGCGCTACTTGCAGGGTCGCTATGGTGCCCGTCCGATCCTCATGGAGAGCGGCTTCGCAGACGCCGCCGAGCGGGTCGCGACGGCGGCACCTTGAGTCGGCGGCGGTCCCATCGACGCACAGACCGTGTGCGACCGGGCAGCGCCCCGGCGGACCGGAAGCAGATCTACGTATTCGTCGAAGGGGACACCGAGAGGGACTACCTGGATCACTGGCATCGCAGATTTCGAGATGATGTTCATGTCGCAATCGACAAGTGTCGCGGCTCCCCATTGCGGCTCGTCAGTGAAGCCGTGAAGCAGCGGAGCCACGACTTGGCCGAGGAAAAGCGCGGCCGCGGACGTGCCCGGGATGAGTACTGGTGTGTCTTCGATCGCGACGAGCACCAAGACTTCAACGACGCCATCACAGAGGCGGCGACGGGCAATGTTCGCGTCGCATTCTCAAACCCGTGCCTCGAACTGTGGTTTGTTCTTCACTCTCGCGACCAGACGGCGTGGATTCACCGGGATGATGTGCAGAGGGAATCCAAGCGCATCCTCAAGTGTGGGAAGAATCTGACCTCGCAGGCGTTGGAGTCACTTGACGGAACTTTCGATGATGCGCGGCGTCGCGCACGGCAACTCGACCTCTGGCACGAAGGAAACGGCTCGCCTCCGCGCTCTAACCCGAGCAGCAGCATGTGGGAACTCATTGAGCGCATCGCTGGCGGAGTCTGAGCCCGTCTTGGCGGCTGTCGCTGTCCGTTGAGACAGTCACCCGCCCCTAGGTCAGCTTCGTTCGGGATTGGTCGAGCACGACCGCTGCGAGCGCGAACATCACCACCGTCATCCCGACGAACTGCCACAGCGACACCTGATCGCCGAGGAACACCCAGGCCATCAATGTGCTGGTGACGGGAATGGCCAACGTCATCACCGAGCCCAGCCACGACGGGATGCGCACCAGCGACCAGTTCATCAGCATGTGGCTCGCAACCCCGGGCCCGACGGCCATGATGCCCAGCCACAGCCACGCACCCGCTGAGGGCCAGTCGAAGACCTGCCCCGACGCGAGAGCGAATGGAGTAGCCACCAGCGAGCACACCAGCGCGCTGCCGGCCGTGTACTGCGCCGCGGCGATCTTCTGGGTGCTGAGCTTGGAGAACACGAAGTAGCCCGTCCAGGCGAAGAGTGCCCCGAACGCCAGCAGGTCGCCGAGCAAGCTCCACTCGGGGATGCCGGCCGAGCCGAACACGACAATGGCGATCCCGCCGATCGCCACCAGCGCCATTCCCCAATGGCGCCGGCCCGGCTGCTCTCCGAAGATCCGGGGCGCCAGGAACAGCATGAGCAGTGGCTGCAGCGAGGCAACCACCGTGGCATTGGCAACCGTGGTCATCCGCAAAGCGACGAAGAACAGCATGATGTCGAACGCCAGCGAGAACCCACCCCAGAAGGAGACCCTGATCGACGACAGCCGCAGCGGGGTGCGGTTGGCCCACAGGAACAGCGCAACGAGTCCCGTGTAGAGCCACATCCGCCAGAACACGACCGCCAGCGGTCCGAGTTCGGAGATGCCCTTGGCGATCACGCCCGAGGCTGCCCATCCCACCATCGCCACGGCAGCGGCGGGCACGCCGAGCGCGCGCTCGGACAGAGCGGGTGCGCCGCGCCCCCCGTGCGGCGCACCCGGCGCCGCCCCCGATCCGATGTCGGCCATCAGCCTGCTCCGCCCCGCCGTTCCGGCCTGCAAATCGCGGCCGCGGGCAAGCCGAGCCGATCCCCGGAAGACTATGCCTCGCTGCGGCCGGGAACCTGTTGGGCGCTCGCCGCGCCGGCGGTGTGACACGACTGGGCCCCCGGCGGTATGCCAGTCTTCTCGGCAAGAGGCTGAGCCGGTCGGCGAAGCCGTGGCCCGCGCAGTTCCTCAGGAGGAATCCATGGCAGAAGCAGAACACCGGCCGGTGGTGCTCACCGACGACATGCGCATGAAGCTGAATGCGGTGTCCACGGCGACGCTCGCGGGCCAGATGCAGCGCCGCGGCATGCGCAACAGCTTCCTGAACGGCCTCCGGCCGCTCAAAGAAGGCCAGCGAATGCTCGGCTATGCCCACACGCTGCGCTTCGTGCCCAAGCGTGAGGACTTCGAGCGCCGGCTGCAGGGCCCCAATGCTCAGCGCAGGGCCGTGGAATCCATCGAGCCCGAAGAGGTGCTCATCGTGGAAGCCCGCGGCGAGCCGGATGCAGGCACTATCGGCGACATCTTCGCCATGCGGATCAAGCAGCGTGGCGCCTCGGGGTTCGTCACCGACGGCGCGCTGCGCGATACGCCCGCGGTGGCCGATGTCGGCTTGCCCGTGTACCACCAGTCGTCGCATGCTGCGACCCTCGGCCGGCTGCACACGCCGCTGGAGCACCAGGTGCCGATCGCTTGTGCCGGCGTCACTGTCTTTCCCGGAGACGTCATCGTGGGCGACGGCGAAGGCGCCGTGGTCATCCCGGCGCTGCTCGCCGAAGAGGTCGCCAACGACTCCTACTCCCAAGAGATCGAAGAGGAGTGGGCCATCGAGCGGGTCGCCGCCGGCGACAGCTCGATCGGCGTGTTCCCGATCTCAGCCGAGCGCCGCCCGGAGTTCGAGGAGTGGCTCGCCAAGCGCACCCGCTGAAGCCGCTCTGGGGCCGAGGGCTAGGCTCCAAGTCAGAAGTTCCGGCGGTTGGTTCGGCGAATCGACCGCACCCACACGACATTCGGGCACGACATTCGGGGGCCGGAGATGACCGACACGATCCGCAAGCGCACCACGGCCGTGACCCCGCGAGGGCTGAATCATCTGGTGCTCAATGTCCGGAACATGGAGGAATCGCATCACTTCTGGTGCGATCTGCTGGGCTTCAAGCAGGTCGGCGAACTCGAGCCGAGAGGCGGTCGAGGGACGAACATGAACATGCGGTTCTACAGCGGCGTCGTCGACGACGTGAACCACCACGACATTGCCCTTGTCGAGCGGCCCAGCCTGCCGGAGCCGCCCGAGAAGTGGAGCATGACCGAGGGTGAGTGCGCGGTGAACCACATCGCCATCACCTACCCCGATCGTGAGTCGTGGCTGGAGCAGGTGCAATTCCTCGAAGAGCGCGATGTGCCGATGAACGTCCGGGTCGACCACGGTATGACGCACAGCGTGTACGTGAATGATCCCAACGGGTACGGCGTGGAAGTGCTCTACGAACTGCCCAACGAGGTCTGGGAGCACGACATCAACGGAGCGCTCAACTACGCCAAGGTGCTGCCGAAAGACGATCTGCTGGTCGACGACACCGACTACGAAACCGACTTCGGCTGAGCCGCGGCCCCGGCGCCGTCCAGGATCCCGCCATGACCGAGCGGTCCGGACGCGTAGCGCCCATGACGGGCGAGGAATACGTCGAGAGCCTGCGCGATGGCCGCACGGTCTATTTCCACGGCGAGAAGGTGCGTGACGTCACCACGCACCCGGCGTTCCGCAACAGCGTGCGCTCGATCGCCCGCCTGTACGACGCACTGCACGATCCCGACCAGCAGGACGTGCTGATGTGCGACACCGACACCGGTTCGGGAGGCAAGACGCACAAGTTCTTCCGGGTGCCTCACAGCGCAGACGACCTCGTCGGCGCCCGCAACGCCATCGCCGGCTGGCAGCGCTTGACCTACGGCTGGATGGGTCGCAGCCCCGACTACAAGGCGTCGTTCCTGGCCACCTTGGGAGCGATGCCGGAGTTCTACGGCGACTATTCCGACAATGCCATCTACTGGTATCAGCGCAGCCAGGAGGAGGTGTTGTACTGGAACCACGCCATCGTGCATCCGCCGGTCGACCGTCACCTCGGCCCCGATCAGATCCGCGACGTCTGCATGCACGTCGAGCGGGAAACCGACAACGGCCTGGTCGTGTCGGGCGCCAAGGTCGTGGCCACCGGTTCGGCGCTGACGCACTACAACTTCATCGCCCACTACGGACAGATCCCCATTCAGGAATCGGACTTCGCCATCGTGTGCACCGCGCCGATGGACGCCGACGGGGTGAAGCTGATCTGCCGCAACTCCTATGAGCTGCAGGCGGCTGCCACCGGAAGCGTGTTCGACTACCCGCTGTCCAGCCGCTTGGACGAGAACGACTCGATCTTGGTGTTCGATCAGGTGCTGATCCCGTGGGAGAACGTGTTCCTGTACGGCGACGTGCCCAAGGCCAACAGCTTCTTCCCCTCCATCGGCTTCCTGCCTCGGTTCACCTTCCACGGGCTGGCCCGCCTGTGCGTGAAGCTGGACTTCATCGCCGGGCTGCTGTCGAAGGCGCTGCGCGCCACGGGCACCCGTGACTTCCGGGGCGTGCAGGCCAACCTGGGCGAGGTGATCGCCATCCGCAACCTGATGTGGGGTCTGAGCGACGCGATGTGCCGCAACCCCGATCCGTGGGCGAATGGCGCCGTGCAGCCGTCTGTGCTGTACGGCCTGGCCTACCGCACCTTCACGCCGCACTTCTATCCCCGCATCAAGGACATCGTCGAGCAGGTGGTGGCGTCAGGCCTCATCTACGTCAACTCGAACGCCGCCGACTTCAAGTCGGACGAGATCCGGCCCTACCTGGAACGTTTCGTGCGAGGCTCGGACGGCATCCCGGCGCTTGAGCGGATGAAGATCATGAAGCTGCTGTGGGATGCCATGGGCAGCGAGTTCGGCGGCCGTCACGAGCTGTATGAGCGCAACTACGCAGGCAACAACGAACAGGTCCGCTACGAGAACGTGCATGCGGCCGATGGGGCGGCGCCCGGTCAGGAGTCGTTGACCGCGATGCTCGAAGGCTTCGCCGAGCAGTGCATGGCCGAGTACGACCTCGACGGCTGGACGATTCCCGGCTTCTTCAACCCCGACGACGTCTCGATCGTGGGCAACGACTGGGGCTGAGCCCTCGTCCGCGATCGGCCGCAAAGCCGATCCCGACTCGAAGTCGAATGAGGAGTAGATTTTCTGGCGAGCCGCAAGGAGCACGCCGTGAAGTCGATCTTCTTCCATCTGATGCCCTACCCGGAGCTCCCACCGGACTTCCCTGAGCAGCACCGCTCGGTGTGGGTGGACATCGACCCCAAGCTGTACGACCCCACGGTCGGCCACCAGACCTACAACAGCTATCTCGACCAGCTCGAGTTCGCCGCCCAGTGCGGGTTCGACGCCGTGGGCATCAACGAGCACCACTCCAACGGCTACGGGCTGATGCCCAGCCCCAACATCATTGCGGCGGCCCTGTCGCGCAACTGCCCCGACACCAACATCGTGGTGCTGGGCGACTCGGTGGCGCTCTATAACCCGCCGCTGCGGGTGGCCGAGGAGATCGCCATGCTGGACGGGATCACCGGCGGGCGCATGATCGCCGGCTTCCCGGTGGGCTCGCCGATGGACACCATCTACGCCTACGGCCAGAACCCAGCCACGCTGCGCGAGCGCTACCACGAGGGCGTGGACCTCATCCGCCAGGCATGGACATCAGATGAGGTGTTCAGCTTCAACGGCAACTACAACAAGCTGCGCTACGTCAACGTCTGGCCCCGGCCGGTGCAGCAGCCCCACCCGCCGATCTGGATTCCCGGCGGCGGTTCGGTGGACACCTGGGACTGGTGCGCCGCGGAAGACCTCGTGTACTGCTACCTGAGCTACTTCGGCTACAAGGCCGGGCTGCGCACCATGCAGGGCTTCTGGAAGAAGGTCCAGGAGCTCGGCAAGGAGACCAACCCGTTCCAGGGCGGCTTTGCCCAGTTCATCGCCGTGGCCGACACCGAGGCCGAGGCCTGGGACCTGTACCGCGAGCCCGCCGAGTACTTCTTCAATACCTGCCTGCACGTGTACGCCGGCTACGCCGACCCGCCCGGCTACAAGACGCCCAACACGGTGCGAGCCGGCGTGGAGGGCATGGTGGAGCGCGCCGCACGGGAGGCCACCGCCCGACGCGAGGCCAGCGCAGCCGATGCCGCCAAGGCCGGTTCGGCGAAGCCCTCGTACGGCTCGAAGAAGCTGAGCTTTGAGGACATGGTGGAGAAGGGCTACATCATCCTGGGCAACCCCACCCAGGTCACCGAGCAGGTGCACGAGCTGGCCACCACCATGAACGTCGGCCACCTGATGGTGTTCAGCCACTTCGGCAACATGGATCCCGAGCTGGTGAAGATGAACACCGAGATGTACGCCACCAAGGTGATGCCCGAGGTCGCGGGCCTGTTCGAGGATGACTACGAGGACCACTGGTGGCCCAAGGCCGACCACCAGCTCGAGCCCGTGGGAAGCCGCGCCCGATGAGCGCAGGCACACCGCTGGCCGGCCACTTCGCACCCGGCACGCTGCTATTCCGAGACGGCCACATCGGCCTGGTCGAGCTGGGCGAGGGCCCCACCGTGGGCTACCTGCACGGCATGCTCGGCAACCCCGGCACGCACGCCGTGCTGGAGGCATTGGCCGCTGCAGGACACCGCGTCGTGGCGCCGAGCCTGCCGGGCTTCACCGGCTCCAGCGAGCCTGACGGGCTGCGCAACCTGCACGACTGGGTCGTGGCGACCAGCGAGGTCGTCGACGTGGCCGGGCTGGCCGGCGCGCCGCTGGTGACCTCCAGCGTGGGCGCAATGCTGGCGCTGGAACTGGCGGCGATCCGGCCCGAGGCGTTCGGCCCGATGGTGCTGGTGGCGCCCTTCGGCCTCTGGGACGACAACGACCCGGTGGCCGACCCGTTCGGCACCACGCTGAGCGTGCAGCGGGCGATGCTGACCGAGGACACCGAGGCGTCGGCGGCGTTCTTCGACGACCCGACCGACCTGCCGGCCGACATGGTGGTGGAGCACGGCGTGCACCGCTATCTGACGCGCACGGCCGCTGCGCAGCTGATCTGGCCGCTGCCCGAGTGGGGTCTGGCAGAACGCCCGCACCGTGTGAACAACCCCGTGACGCTGGTGCACGGTGCCAAAGACCGGATCATCCCGGCCTCGTACCTGCAGCGCTGGGCCGACGCACTGCCGAATGTGGTGGGGACGCACCTGGTCGATGACGCCGGCCACCAAGCCGACTTCGACCAGCCTGCCGAAGTGGCCCGGATAGCCGCCGAGGCCCTCGCCTAGGAACCCCCTGCCGTCTCTGCAGCGGTCACGGCGCTGCTAGACAGACCGATCGCGCAGCGCCCGGCGGGCCTCAAGATCAGTCTCCCGCTTGCGAATCGCCTGCCGCTTGTCGTACAGCCGCCGGCCCCGGGCAAGCGCAAGCTCCAGCTTGGCCCGCCCATCGCGGAAGTAGATCTCCAGCGGGATGAGCTGCAGGCGGTCCTGCTCAGTGCGGGCCCGCAGCCGGTTGATCTCCGCACGGTGCATGAGCAGCTTGCGCGGGCGATCGGTCTCATGCCCCAGGATCGGTGCTGCATGGGTCCACGGGGCAATGTGCAGGCCCATCAGCCACATCTCGTCATCGCGCACCCGGGCATATGCGTCGCCCATGTGCGCCCCGCCGGCGCGCAGCGATTTCACTTCCGTGCCGCGCAGCACCATGCCGCACTCGAAGGTGTCGAGCACCTCGTAGTTGCGACGCGCGCGGCGATTCGACGCCACGACGTTCCGGTCCGCTGCCATGAGCCCGAGGGTACGGCGGGCGCTTCCTCTAGAATCCTGAGCGATCAGGTCAGGAATTGTCGCTGTTCAGGCGGGTTTCTGACACCGCATCCCTCCGTCACCCGTACCGCCGAATTGGGAGCTCCGATGGCTGTCACCGTCCGCTTGCCCACCGTCCTGCGACCGCATGCCAACGGGCAGTCAAAGGTGGATGCAGAAGGCACCACGGTGGCCGAGGCAGTGTCGTGGCTGGTCGGCGAATTCCCCGGCATCGCCCCCAACCTGCTGGCCGATGACGGCAGCTTGCACCGCTTCGTGAACGTCTATGTCAACGACGAGGACGTGCGCTACCTCTCCCAGATGGACACTGCGCTGTCCGACGGCGACGAGCTGTCGATCCTGCCTGCGGTCGCCGGCGGCTGAGCCGGCTCGGCCCCGCCCCCAACCCCGCGGTTGAGCCGGCGCCGTGGCCGTCTATCGCTCCGTCGACGAGCTGATCGGCGGAACCCCCACGCTGGACGTCAGCCGGCTCAGCCCCAACCCGTCGGTCGAGCTGTACGCCAAGCTGGAGGGGCAGAACCCGACCGGCTCGGTCAAGGACCGGGTTGCTCTGGCCATGCTCGACCGCGCCGAGGCTGAAGGCCGGCTTGAGCCCGGGTCGGTGGTCATTGAGCCCTCCTCGGGCAATACCGGCATCGCCTTGGCCATGCTCGGGCAGCGCCGCGGCTACCGCGTGAAGATCGTGCTGCCCGGCAATGTCACTGCCGAACGGCGCCAGATGCTCGAGATCTTCGGCGCCGAGATCATCTCCAGCCCGGCCGAGCAGGGCTCCAACGGGGCAGTGCAGCTCGCATTGGAGCTGGCCGAGGCCAATCCCGACTGGACGATGCTGTACCAGTACGGGAACGAGGCCAATCCCGAAGTGCATTACCGCACGACCGGTCCCGAGATCGTCACCGACGTTCCGGGCATCACGCACTTCGTTGCGGGGCTGGGCACGAGCGGCACGTTGCTGGGCGCCGGTCGGTACCTGAAGGAGCACGCACCGGGCGTGCAGGTCTGGGCGGTCGAACCGCCGGCAGGCGAGCAGGTCGAGGGTCTGCGCAGTCTCGACGACGGGTACGTTCCGCCCATCTTCGAGCAGTGGGGCGGTGCCGAGCTGCTCGACCGGAAGATGATCGTGCGGCCGCGCGAATCCATCGAGGCGACACGGATGCTGGCGGCCGAAGGCGTGTTCTCGGGCATCTCGGGCGGCGCGGCCCTGGCCGGGGCCCGCAAGGCGGCTGCACGCATCGACGACGGCGTCATCGTGTTCGTGGTGAGCGATCACGGCTGGAAGTACCTGTCCGTCGGTGTGTGGACCGACGACCTGGACGCTGCAGCCGCTCACGCCGAGAACGTCATCTACTTCTAGCCCGCATGCTCATCTGCTGCCCAGACGATGTCCGCTGCCGCTGTGCTGAAAGGGCGTCGTACCGTTGCCGGCATGGGAAGGTGGAGATCCCGTCGCCGAGCAGCAGCGATCATTGTGGCGCTGGCGGCGACGGTGGCTGCCTGCACGGGTCCGCCCCTGCGAGTCAGCTCGACCCCGCCGTCCTCCATTGCCCTGTCTCGTGACGTCACCGCGACCACGCTGCTGCCCTCCCAAGCGTCGCCGGAGCGTCCCACAGCGGTACTGATCACCGCTCCGGCCGACGGTGGCGAGTCAGCTCCCGGTGAGGCTGCGGCTGCGACGACGGCACCGCTGCGGCTGGGCGGGGCAGCGGTCCCGCATCCCGAAGGCGTGGTGCTGGCCGGTGACGGCCTCGGCCTGGTGAGCTTCGGCACCGACGTGCAGGCAGCGCTGAGCGTGCTGACCGCCGCGCTCGGCCAGCCGGTCGCCGACACGGGCTGGATCGACACCTTCTCGATCTATGGGGACTGTCCCGGCAGCCGGCTGCGAGCGGTGGAATGGCCGGGCGTGTTGGGCCTGTTCGGCGATGCCGAGGACGGGTACCAGCACCGCGACGCCGGCGACGAGCACTTCATGACCTGGCGGTTGGGAGCGTTCGGACCAGACCCGTACATGCTGCGCACGGCCGAGGGGATCGGTGTCGGCGCCGGGCGTGCTGAGGTTGCCGAGGCGTATCCGGCGGCCACCTTCCATCCCGCGAGCGACGGCCAGCCGGCCTCGGTGTCGCTTGCGACCAGCGGTGGCGAGCTCGTCGGCGTCTTCGACGAAGCCGGCGTCCTTGAGCTGCTCGAGGCGGGAACGCGCTGCCCAATGGGCTGAAGGTCTGCTGTTTGCTGCTCGATGTGAGAAGCCTCGGCGACCTGCGTAGTATCGGCCTCCGTGAGCACGCTCTCGGTGACGGTGTTGGGTTGTTCGGGCAGCTACGCCGCCGCTGGCGAATCCTGCAGCGGGTATCTCGTGCGCAGCGAAGCCACGACGCTGTGGGTGGACTGCGGGCCGGGCACCTTTGCGAACCTGCAGTCCCACGTTGCACTGGAGTCGGTGGATGCGCTGCTGGTGAGCCATCACCACCCCGATCACTGCGCCGAGCTGCCGGTGATCTACAACGCAGCGAAGTGGTACATGGGCATCGAGAGCATGCGGGTGCTCGCCACCGAAGGCGTGCGTGAGGTCACCGAGGTGTACGGCGACAGTTCGGATCTGTTCGGCTGGGAGATGATCAAGGACTCGTCGGAGGCCTGCATCGGCGACATCGATGTGCTGTTCTCCCGTACCGATCACCCGGTCGAGACGCTGGCGATGCGCTTCGAATGCGACGGCAAGTCCATCGTCTACACGTCCGACACTGGCCGGGGCTGGGCCCTCTCAGCGCTCAGCCGGGACGTCGGGCGATCGTCGCCGGACCTCGTGGTGGGCGAGGGCACGCTGCTGCACGCAACCGACAATCCCGAGATCCCCCATGTCAGCGCAGCATGGCTGGCGGCCGACGCCAACGATGTCGGCGCGCGGCAGCTCGTGGTGACCCATGTGCCGCCCGGTTCGGATCCGCAGGATCACCTCACCGAGGCGGGCGAAGTGTTCAGCGGCGACGTGGCGGTCGCACGCACCGGCGCAACGTTCTGGGCGTGAGAGCCAAGCCTGCGGTGAGTGCTGGGACCCGGCCGTGACGCGCGCCGACGGCCGGAACGCGAGCGAGCTGCGGCAGGTCACCTTCGAACGCGACTTCACCGACCAGACTCCGGGTTCGGTGCTCGTGTCCTTCGGTCGGACCAGGGTGCTGTGCACCGTGTCGATCGACGACGATGTGCCGCGCTGGATGCGTGGCCGGGGGACCGGCTGGGTGACTGCCGAGTATGCGATGCTGCCCGGCTCCAGCGGCGAACGCGTCGGCCGCGAATCCAAGCGAGGCAAGCAGAAGGGACGCACGCTCGAGATCGAGCGCCTGATCGGGCGGGCCTTGCGAGCAGTGTGCGACATGGCGGTGCTCGGCGAGCGCGAGGTCACGGTGGACTGCGATGTGCTGCAGGCCGACGGGGGAACCCGCACCGCATCGATCTGCGGCGGTTATGTGGCGCTGCACGATGCATGCACCCGTCTGGTGAGCAGCGGCGCCATCAGCCGGCATCCGCTCGTCGACGAGTGCGCGGCCATCTCAGTGGGGATCGTGGACGGCGAGACCCGTCTCGATCTGCCCTACGAGGAGGACTCTCGGGCCGAGGTGGACATGAACGTCGTGATGACGGGCCAGGGACGCTTCGTGGAGGTGCAAGGCACCGCCGAGGGCGATCCGTTCGACGACGCCCAGCTCGACGCCATGCTGGCATTGGCCCGTTCGGGCATCGGCGAGATCGTCGATCTGCAGCGAGCGACGCTGGCCACACCGCCGGCGTGATGCCGGGCGTGCCCGGGAGGCTGAGCCGAAGGCGAAGCCGTGGTCCGAGCGGCCCGTGAGCGCAGCGAACAAGAGCGGAAGGCGACTGGTGTCGCGACAGGAAGGCGCTGGTCAGCGCTCGCTCCAACGGTTCTGCACTGGGAAGGCCCTGACCCGATGCGGCTGGTGATGGCTTCCGCGAATCCGCACAAGGCGATCGAAATCGCCGCTGTGCTGCTGGAGGCGATGCCCGATGTCGAGATCGTGCCGCGGCCGCCCGAACTGGGAGACGTGGCCGAGGATGGCGAGACGCTCGAAGCTAACGCGCTGATCAAGGCACGCTTCGTCTGCACGGCGGCTGGCGAGGCGGCCATCGCCGACGACACTGGACTGGAGGTCGATGCGCTGGACGGGGCGCCCGGGGTGCACAGCGCACGCTACGCCGGGCCGCAACAGGACGCCGCTGCGAATCTCGCCAAGCTCGTGGCGGCACTGCGGGATGTGCCGGTGCAACAGCGCACGGCGCGCTTTCGAACCGTTGTGGCGGTGGTCGGTCCAGACGGCCGGGAAGTGCTGGCCGACGGAGTTGTCGAGGGTTCGATCGCGACGGCGTCCAGCGGCGCCGGCGGGTTCGGCTACGACCCCGTGTTCGTCCCCGACGAGGCGGCCCCGCTGACGTTCGCCGAGATGTCCGCCGAAGCCAAGAACTGCATCAGCCACCGCGGCCGCGCCCTGCGCGCCCTGGCGGCGCGGCTCTGAGCAGGCTGGGCACTTCCTCCACCCCAGTCGGCGTTCGCACGCCGGCTGTGCCGGAAGGCCTCGTCGGTAGCCTGCGCCCCATGACCGACCTTCCCTCGATCCAGCACTCGAATCCGCCTGCCGAGCGTGCTTTCGACGCCAGCGGCGTCTCCGGCTGGACCCAGATCTCGAACCGGCTGCTGGACGACCGCATCGTGTTCCTGGGCGACGAGGTGGACGATCAGCTCGCCAATGTCGTCTGTGCGCAGATGCTGTACCTGGAGGGTCAGGATCGAGGCCGCGACATCTCGCTGTACATCAACAGCCCCGGCGGTTCGGTCACCGCCGGCATGGCCATCTACGACACCATGCAGTTCGTGGCATGCGACGTGGCCACCGTCTGCTTGGGGCTGGGCGCCTCGATGGGCCAGTTCCTGCTGACCGCGGGAGCGCCGGGCAAGCGCTATTGCCTGCCCCATGCCCGGGTGATGATGCACCAGCCGTCGGGCGGCGTGCGGGGCCAAGCCTCGGACATCGCGATCCAGGCCGAACAGATGGCCTACGTCAAGCGCCTGATGGCCGAACGCACGGCCCTGCACAGCGGTCAGGACGTGGAGCAGATCTTGCTGGACTCCGAGCGGGACCGCTGGTTCACCGCAGAGGAAGCCAAGGCCTACGGCTTGTGCGATCACGTGATCGTCAAGCGCGGCGAGATGATCTAGCCGGGCGCAGCAGTGCTCGTGCGCCTGGGTCAGCCGGGCGCAGCAGTGCTCGTGCGCCTGGGTCAGCCAGGCGCAGCAGTGCAATGGCGGGTGACGTAGTCCACGACCCGTTGGGTGGCGGCATCCTGCGTCTCGAGGAACGGATCCTGCGCCGCGATCACGGCTGCGGCGCGGTCGAACGTCTCACGTGAAGCCGTCTCGGCGACAGCCTCGGACAGTGCTGCAGTCAAGTCGGCCAGCAGATCCATGTCGGGGCGGATCTCCGCCGGCGCCGCCGCTGCGGCATCTGCGAACTGGCGGGCAGTGCGGTCCATTGCCTGACGGGTGCTCGTGTCGTCGTTCGGGTTGACCGTCAGGCTGAGCTGATCCACGACCAGCAGGTGGGCGAACTCAGCGCAGAACTCCTCCACGGAGGGTTCCCCGCTGTCACGCCACAGCGTCAGTCGCAACGCAAGAGCGAGCGCCACGACAGCGGCGGCGATAAGCAGCCAGCGCCGGCGAGCGGTCACGGTCATCACGCCCTGAATGCGGCCTCCGCACGGCAGCGCAGGTCCGCGACGCCGTGCGCGAGCCCCTCGTCATAGCGGTACAGCGCGCTGCCCGATACGAGCACGTTGGCGCCGGCCGCTGCAGCGCCGCCGATGGTGTCGGCTGAGATCCCGCCGTCCACCTCGATGTCGATGCCCGCACCCGAGGCCCCTGCCGAGCCGCTCTGCTCGATCAGCCCGCGCAGTGCCGCGATCTTCGGCTCCATCGTGGCGATGTAGGCCTGACCGCCGAAGCCCGGGTTGACGGTCATGACCAGCACCATGTCGACGAGGTCGAGCACATGGGCCACGGCATCGATCGGCGTCGAGGGATTGACGGCCACCGCCGGTTGCGCGCCCAACTCGGCGACGCGGCTGAGCGTCCGATGCAGGTGCGTGACCGACTCGGCGTGCACGATCAGCATCTCGCAGCCGGCATCGACGTAGGCGCCCAGCATCGGGTCGGGGTCGGCGACCATGAGGTGCGCCTCGAACATCACGCTGGCGTGTGGGCGACAAGCGGCGATGACATCGGGGCCGAACGTCAGGTTCGGCACGAAGACGCCGTCCATGACATCCCACTGGATCCGGTCGACGCCTGCCGCCTCCAACGCAGCGCACTCGTCTCCGAGGCGCGCGAAGTCGGCAGGCAGGACGGAGGGAACGATCTGGATGGACCGCGGTGCCGTCGGTGAGGACGTGTTCACCCGGCCAGTGTTGCCGACGCGCCGCACTAAGGCGCGGCAGTTATCGGGGAGAGGTTCCCCTCGGGTGGCGATCTAGTTGAGGCGCTCCACGATCATGGCCATGCCCTGACCGCCGCCGACGCACATCGACTCGAGCCCGAAGGTCTTGTCACGGTCGGCGAGGCCGTTCAGCAACGTGGTCATGATGCGGGCACCCGTCATGCCGAACGGGTGGCCCAAAGCGATGGCGCCGCCGTTGAGGTTCAGCTGGTCGACGATGTCGATGCCCAGATCGTCCGCGGACGGGATCACCTGTGCAGCGAAGGCCTCGTTGATCTCGACCATGTCGATGTCGCTCATGCTCATGCCTGCACGCTCCAGCGCCTTCTTGCACGCCTCGATCGGGCCGAGGCCCATGATCTCGGGGTTCAGCGCCGAAACGGCCGACGAGATGATGCGCGCCAGCGGGGTGATGCCCAGTTCCTCGGCACGCTTGCGGCTCATCACCATCACGGCTGCAGCACCGTCGTTCAACGGGCATGCATTGCCGGCGGTCACCCGGCCGTCGGGGCGGAATACGGGCTTCAGCTGCGACACGGCTTCGTAGGTGACGCCCGCGCGGGGCCCGTCGTCAGCGCTGACGAAGCTGCCGTCGGGCAGTTCCAGCGGGGTGATGTCCATCTCGAAGAAGCCGCGCCCGATGGCGTCTTCGGCCTTGTTCTGGCTCATCACGCCGTACTCGTCCATTGCCTGGCGGCTGACGCCCTTGTGCTCGGCGACGTTCTCGGCCGTCTGGCCCATCGCGATGTACAGGTCGGGCAGTCCCGGTGCGGGGGCCCAGTCGCCGTGGCCGCCTTCGGCTCGTACCTTGGTCCGCTCGCCGGGCGCACGGAACTGCGGGTTGGTGGTGCCGGGCAGGCTGTCGGAGTTGCCCTTGTCGTAGCGGCTGACGCACTCGACGCCTGCGGCGATGAAAGCATCGCCCTCGCCGGCACGGATGGCGTGTGCCGCCATGCGGATGGTTTGCAGCGAGGACGAGCAGTAGCGGTTGACCGTGGTGCCCGGCACTTCGTCGAGACCGGCGAGGATGGCCGAGGCGCGTGCGATGTTGAAGCCGGCTTCGCCGCCGGGCTGCCCGCAGCCCAGCATGAGATCCTCGATCTCGCCATGAGGCAGTTCGGGCACCTTGTCGAGCAGCTTGGTGACGATCTGCGCCGTCATGTCGTCGGGCCGCAGCTCGGTCAGCGAACCCTTGAAGGCTCGCCCGATCGGGCTGCGGGCGGTTGCGACAATGACCGGGTCGGTCGCTGCATCTGTACTCATGCGGTGTCTCCTCGCAGGGCGCGCCGAACCCGTCTGCAGAGCCGGTCACGCTGGGTGTGCGAGCACAGAGGCTAGGTCATGGCCCGGTGCTTCGTCCGGGAAGGCGCGCAACCTCGTGTGAGCAGGAAATCGGGCGCCGTGCGGGCTCAGGCGTTCTGCAGGGCTCGCCAGACGTTCTGGGGGCTGCAGGGCATGTCGATGTGTTCCCGCCTCGCCGCAGTGGCGCCAAGTGCCCAGATTGCATTCCAGCTAGCATTCTAATTGCAAATCAGTGGTTAAATGTATTTCGTTTGCATGGTTATATTTGTTGCAATTGAAGGAGTATCCCTCTAGCGTGCCGCTCGTCCGCGAGTACCCAACCGGGTCCAGCTGCCACGAGCCATCAACGAAGAACGAGACAAGTACCGCGATGAATGAAGCCAGAGAGGGCGCGACGCTGCGCACTCCGTACCACCCACGGATAGCCGACGGCATGCTGAGCGACCGTCTGCGATCTGCGCCGATGGTGGTCATCGAAGGCGTCAGGGGCTGCGGCAAGACCGAAACCGCTCGACGGCAATCAGCGAGCGAGGTGCTATTCGACATTGACGCCAACGCTGTGGAGCTGGCGCGAGTCGATCCCCGCCGCTTGGTCGAAGGTCCCGAGCCCCGTCTCTTCGACGAATGGCAGGTTGCCCCTGAAGTTTGGAACCACCTGCGGCGGGCGAGTGACGACGGGGGTCGGAGAGGGAGGTTCATCCTGACCGGATCGGCGGTTCCTGGCGATGATGTCTCGCGGCACACCGGCGCAGGCCGGGTCTCTCGCATTCTCATGCGGCCGATGTCGCTGTCTGAGACGGGGCTGTCCACAGGCGAGGTGTCGCTCAGCCGACTCCTGGAGGCCGAGGGAGTTGCTGGGTCCTCGGCAGACCTCACGCTCGATGACATCGTCAACGCGGTGTGCCGGGGCGGGTGGCCGGGACTGGACGACGCCACGCTTGCGGAGGTCCAGAGGTTCACGCGTGACCATCTTGAGGAGACCCGACGGGTTGAAATCAGCAACGGCGACGGCAGACGTCGCGACCCGTCCCGACTGCGACAATTGCTGCGATCGCTGGCGCGGAACACGGCCACCGAAGCCTCACTTGCCACCCTGGCGTCCGATGCCGGCGGTGAGCGGCCGCTGGATACGAACACTGTGCGCGGCTACCTGGACGACCTCGAACGGATCTTCGTAGTTGAGGATCAGCCGGCGTGGCCAGTGAAGCTGCGCTCGAAGTCACGACTGCGTTCGTCGCCCAAGAGGCACTTTGTGGATCCGTCGCTGGCTGTTGCGGCACTGCGCGCCGGACCTGAACGGCTGCTTGCCGACATGGGTTACCTAGGGTTGCTGTTCGAGTCGCTCGTCGTGCGTGACCTGAGGGTGTACGCAGGCGCCGATGACGGCGAGGTACTGCACTACCGCGACAACACCGGTCTGGAGGTAGACGCCATCGTCGAGAACGGCGCCGGCGAGTGGCTAGCCGCCGAAGTCAAGCTCGGCGGAACGGCCGCAATCGACGCCGCTGCCCGGAACCTGCTCAAGCTGCGCCAACGCGTCGATACCTCGGTCGTGGGCGAGCCGGCGAAGCTCGTCGTGCTGACCGCCTTCGGGTACGCCTACGACCGCCCCGACGGCGTTGCCGTCGTGCCCATCACCACCCTCGGCCCCTGAGCAGTTCAGGCGTTCTGCAGGGCTCGCGAGGCTTGCTGTGAGTTGCTGGTCGGCTTGATGCGGTTCATGCCCAAGCCGCTGAGGCGGTAGGTGGGTTGGTCAGGTAGGTGCCCGGCGGTGTAGTTCCACATCTTTGGATACCTGGGTCAGTAACGCCCTCGCGGCAAGATGGCCTCTCGCGCTGCTCGCGCAGGCGGGACCGCTCAAGGAGGACTCAGGTGATCACCATCGACATTCCGACCTGGCTGCAATACGCAGCGTTGGGGCTTGCCATCTCCTACGCAGTGCCCAAGGCAATCCGCGTGATCGTCGTCACGGTGACCTATTTGTCGTGCCTATTCCGTAGAGAATGGCCGATGCGAACCGCCGACCGGGACGGGCGCCCATCGCTATTCGCGACTCCGATTCGTGGTGCGGTCGGCTGGGTAGTCGACGACATCGTCGCGTGGGCCTTCGGCCATGCTGGTACCAAGAGCACAAGGGGCGCGGGTAAGCCGTGAGCTTGAGCGCCCCACCGTCGGGTGAAGTTGTTCTTGCGTTGCCAAGCCGATGGATCAACGCGATCGTGCGTGCAGCGATGAGCCTCTGGCGGAATTGCGGATGATCGCCCGGCGCGAACGAGGGTTGACGGCGAGCGAGTTCCGTCAGCGGGTGCGGCGATATCCACGAGACGAACTCTTGCTGGGCATTGGGCAGATGGCTTCCCGGCTTGCCCAGGCGCGGCAGTCGGCGAGGCCCGATCATCAGTTGCCCTCGATCTGGGAGAGCTGCTTGCTGCTGCTGGCCGGCGTCTGTGTGACGCAATGCAACAACCACCGAAACGAGGCCGTCACACCGAGGGTTGTAGACGGACTGGTGCGCGAATTGCTCAATGTGTCCGATCGAGGCCTCGACGGCCCCGACCCTGACAGCGCATTGCAGCGAAGCCTGTCGAGAACCATGTATCTGCAGATGCCGTTCCAGAACGAGCCTGGGCCGCCGATGATGAGGACACTGTGCCTATTCGGTGACGATCTCAGGTTCGGGGAGCCGGCCGTCGATCATGCCGCTTGGCACGACATCGTCGGCGTCTCGGTGGAGCAGTTCTTGCAGATCGGTTTCTTGATGTACGTGGCGGCGACCCGAAACGACGGCACGATCGACCGGTCCGTGTTCGACCCCGGCCGGTTCGACCCGATCGTGGCCCCATTGACCATCGGGAAGGCCCTCGAGGTTGCCGATGACTGGCTGACGAAGCCTGTGGGCGAACTCGCTGCCTTGGGTCGCACAAGACTCACGGACGAAGACGATCTTTGGGGCTACAACCCGTTCTTTGAGCATCCGATAGCGCTGCTTGACGGCGGCGCTTATGTGATGCCCAGCCCTCTCGGCGTGTTGCAGCGCCTGTCGCCACAAGGCGTCTTCTTCATCATTGTCGATGCCATCAACAGCGGACGGCTCAGCACGACGGTACGGGATTTCTCCGATGCTCTCGGGGTGCGCTTCGAGCGATACATCGGGGTCCAACTTGAGCAGCTGAAGCACATTGAGTTGCATCGTGAAATCGCGTACGACAAGGGCCAGAAGAAGAGCGTCGACTACATCATCGAGACTCCCGAGGCACTTGTGCTGGTCGAAGTCAAGTCGAGACCGCCGGACGCGGCCGCTCGTGCGGGTGTCGATTTGGATCACGGCAAGATGCAAGAGCTGTTCCGCAAGGCCTGCGATCAGATCGACCGAACCGTCGAGCAGATCACGCAAGGGAATCCGAAGTTCCCGCCGCACCATGGACGAGCACTGCGAGGCCTGATCATCACGCGCGAGCAGTACTACAACCTGCCCGTGCTGCTGATCGGCGGGATGATGCCCATCGCCTCGGTGCCGACCACCGTCTGGTCGTCACAAGTACTGGAGCACGCGACAGCGTCCCTCATCGAAGACCAGGACTGCGGCAAGCGACTCCTCGAAGCCCTCGCCCCAGACACAGACCGGCTCTACACGACCACTGATCCTCTGACCCTCGGCCACAATCCGCTTCTGAAAGGACTGTGGGACCAATGGGAACTCGATTGGCCAAAGCAAGATGGCTCGGCATGACACGTTCCTGCTGCTCGTGCGGAGCGACTCGCGCTGCTGGACAGGGCGTCCGCAACGCTGGGACGACCCGTCGAGGCGACATGAGCACTGGGGGAAACCCGTCGATGGGTACGGCTGCTGCGGCGCCGAACACCTTCGGCGATCGGCGATGCGCTCGCGGACCCGTTCGAACTGACAACACCGTTGACGCAGCGTTCGAGCCCTCGGTTACAGCCCTTCTGCGTTAGTCGGCGTTATAGACGTTCGGCACCGCACACCCGACGTACTGCAGTGTGTCGACCGGATCGGAGCTGAGGCTCTCTGAATCGTCGAGATATCGCCAGTCCGTGAAGTCCTGACTGTGCACGCTGAGAATCTCCCGGAGCGACCGAGTCTCGAACTGAAGCTCTGACTGTTTGACGCTTTCAAACTCGCGCGCCAACTCGTCCTGCAGCGTTTGAGGTAGAGCGCCATACAGCTTGTCAAGCCGGTGCTCGTGCGCGACATAGCCATCACGATGCCTGGCCATGAGCGCCTTCAAGGCGAGTTCAACGACGAATGGCGACAGGATGCGTGTTGCGAGTTGGCAACCCAGGCTCGCCGTTTCAATTGCGTCTTTGGCGGCAAGCTGCGTTGTGGTCAACGCTCCTTGAACGACCTGACGATCACGCGCCGAATTCAGCAGGACTTGTAGTGCATACTGAAGAGCGACGGCTTGGCCGTGCCGAAGCTTCGCTAGGTCTGCCCCAGGTGGAAGGCTCATGCGCGGAACCTATCTGAGATCATGTTTCGAGTCGTGAGTCTCAAGCCACTGCGAGAGGTGACCTGAGGTGGTCCCGTGGATCACGTATGGCCCCTCAGATGATCTCGCTGCGCCGGCCCGACAGCGCTTCTCGCAAACTAGACCGACGCTGAAGCCATTCGGTTACTTGATGATTCAGGAACCGGGTCGCCGCGCCGCGTGCCGCCCGGCATCCGCATCAGGGGTGGAGGGTGCCGGTCATCTGTTCGTAGAGGCCGAAGAGGTGCTGGAGGCGCTCTGATTCTGACTTGAACGTGGGCCGGGAGCGGTAGAGGCGGTCGACGGCGCGGTCGAGATCCCGGTGCGCCTTTCGCAAGTCGGTCGGCATGAGGTCGGGGTCATATAGTTCGGCGAGCGTCGCGTCGGCATGCGCCGCGCGAGCGTCGAGCACCGCCTGAGCAGGAGCCTCGAGCTTCGCTGATGCGCTGCCCTCGCTGAAGCCTTCCGGCACGGGGAAGGTGTTGTAGACGACGCTGACGGAGTAGCGGTAGTTGCTCTTCATTCGCCCGGCAACTGCGCGCATCCATGTCATGTGCATCGCCGACATCAAGAGGCCGAACTCGGCGAGTGACGCGTCTATCAGTACCTTGACGAGATTGCTCGGTATGACCGGCGGTTCGAGCCAGCCGATGGGCACGTATTCGCGTCGCTCGGAACTGACTTCTGGTAGCACCAGATATGGCTCCTGAGGGATGACGTTCACGTGCCAGAGCTTTGGCGTCTCGGCCAGCTGCTGGGTCGACTTGCTCGCGCTGCTACGTCGGTAGTCACGCACGGCTGCAATGCGCTTTCTCACGAGCGGCATCGCTGACACGTCTTTGGGAGAGGCTTCGTGCAGAGCCAGGATCCAGCGATCACCGCCCCGGAGGTACTCGCGTGCACCGACGTAGGGCCTCAAGTACTTCTCGGCACTTGGTTCCTAGGCCAAGAAGAAGGCCATTTCTTCACTGTCAAAGATGTAGTGGCCGTTGTCGATCGGCTTTGACCCGATTCTGAGACGAGGCATGCCGTTGATTGGCTGGCTGGCCGACTTGACGAGGCGATGCGGGTCTCGGAGTCGTGTGCCATCAAGCAGGTAGGGCGTAATGGCCTTGCAGGTGCCGACGAGGGGTTCGCCGTTGATGTCCGGGTACGTATAGAGCGGCCGGTCAGTCGGAACGTGCTCGGTGGGGTCGAGGCCGAGGATGATGACGTGGACGTGTGCCTTGCCGCGTGCATCGGAGCCCCACGCGAATGTTTGATGCGCGTATGAGATCTCCAGCTCGTGGCGCTCGAAGACGATCGGCCAGAACTGTGCGACCTGCTCGCCTTGCGTGATCGAGTTGGTCGCGACGAACCCGATCCGCGGAGGTCGCTGGCCGAGGCTTGCTTCGGTATCGGATTGGCGGACGTATTCGGCGGCGCGTATGAACCATGCGCTGACGTAGTCGAGCGTTCCGCCGCTGCCGCCGAGCTGGGCGATGCGCCGCACCTGTGCCCGTTGTTCGGTGCTCTGGTACTTGGCGCCGATGAAAGGCGGGTTGCCGAACACATAGGAGCACTGCGCGGGGCAGGAAATCCATCCAGTCGAGTTCCAGTGCGTCGCCGACTTCGATGTGAGGCGATTTCTCTAGCGGGATGCGTACGTACGGCTCGCCGAATGTGTCGGCGAGCTCGCGGTTCATGAGGTGGTCCATCATCCACAGAGAGGTAGCGGCGATGCGCGCCGGGAACTCGCTGATCTCGATGCCGTAGAACTGGTCTACGTCGATCACCGATTTCACTTCGAACGGCATTACCTGCTGAGCTGACGCCCGCGTGCGCGCGGCGATCTCGTCGAGAATGTCGATCTCGAGCAGGCGTAGCTCGCGGTAGGCGATGATCAGGAAGTTGTCGCAGCCGCACGCGGGATCGAAGAAGCTCAGTTCTCCGAGCCGGTCCCTGAATCGATAAAGCTCGGCTACTGCTTCACCGCTGTGCTTGGTTACGAGGGTGTCGAACTCGGCCCGGAGGTCGTCGAGGAATAGTGGCTCGATCACTCGCAAGATGTTCTGCTCGGTGGTGTAGTGCGCGCCTTGGGATCGGCGCTCGACCGGTTCCATCACGGACTGGAACAGTGCGCCGAAGATCGCCGGCGATGTCTTGGACCAGTTGAACCGGCACGCGTCCAGCAGCGCCGAGCGCATATCGCTGTCGAAGTCGGGGGTCAACAGCCGCTCAGCGAACAGCTCACCGTTCACATAGGGGAACTTGGCCAGGTCCTCATCCAGCTTGAGCTGCCGCCGATCAGTTGGAGTGTTCAAGACCTCGAACAACCGCGTGAGCCACAGACCTAGATCAGCACCGTCGACTGAAGTGCGGTCCTCCACCAGATGCAGAAACATGTCCTGACGGGGGAAGATCCCCGAGTCGTCGGCGAACATGCAGAACACCATGCGCACCAAGAACCGCTCGAGATCGTCGCCTTGGTAGCCGGATGCATCGAGTGCGTCGTGCAGCCGGCCCATAAGTTCGGAGGCCTCGATGTTGACCGGGTCCTCTTCCCGTAGCGCCCGGCGCCGCTGGCCGACAATGAATGCGAAGTTCTCGACCTGATCGGGAAGCTCGGCCAGTGGGAACCGGATCTCTGCACGTGTGTCGCGGTCGAGCAGTTCGAACGTCTTGAAGTCGCACAGGAGCTGGTAGCGCGGCCGCTCACGCTCGGGTACGGCATCGGAATAGATGCCCGCCTGCTCGGCGGCGGCAGTCAGGCTGCGGCCAGCGCTCTTCTGCTCCACCAGCAGCACTCCGGGCCAGAATAGGTCGATGAACCCGTGCGTGTCATCCAGTTTCTTGACATGCTCCTCGTAACGGGCCACATCACGCCGACGCTTGCCAAACACATCGAAGAAAGCGTCGTAGAAGCTCTGCGTTTCGCTCGTCTCAGAGGAAGCGTCTGACCACTCTGCAGCGAACCGGGCAGCACGCACCCTGATCTCGTTCCACGAGAGCATCACGGCAACCTAACCGACGGGTTCGGACCGACCCCGCGCAGGCGAAGGGACTCGCGGCTGCCATCGTGGCTCCAGGCTCGCCGTGCGGGCTCAGGCGTTCTGCAGGGCTCGCCAGACGTTCTGGGGGCTGCAGGGCATGTCGATGTGGTCGATGCCCAGGTGGGCCACCGCATCGCACACCGCATTGTGCACCGCCGGCGTGGAGCCGATGGTGCCCGACTCGCCGATGCCCTTGGCACCCAGCGGGTTGCGGGGGCTGGCGGTCTCGGTGTTGGACACCTCGAAGCTCGGCAGCTCCGCCGCCGACGGCACCAGGTAGTCGCCGAGGCTCGGGTTGCGGGGCTGGCCGTCACCGTCGTACTCGACGTGCTCGTACAGCGCCTGCGCGATGCCCTGGGCGATGCCGCCATGCTGCTGGCCGTTCACGATCAGCGGGTTCATGATGGTGCCGCAGTCGTCGACGGCCACGTGGCGCACCAGCTCGACCTCGCCGGTGTCGCGGTCGACCTCGACCACGGCCACATGGGAGCCGAACGGGAACGTGGAATCGGTCCCGTCGAAGTTCTCCTCGGCCATCAGGCCTGCCTCGAGACCAGACGGGCGCGCGCTGTCGTCGTTGGCCAGCCGTGCGATGTCGGCCCAGCTCACCGAGCTGGTGGGCACGCCAGCAACGGCAAGGCCGCCTTCGGCCACCACGATGTCGTCGGCAGACGCCTCGAGCAGGTGAGCGGCGAGCTGCTTGCCCTTCTCCAGCACTGCCTGGCTCGACAGGTACACGGCTGAGCCGGCCGTCTGCAGCGAGCGCGAGCCCAGCGTGCCCGCACCCGAGGGCACCTCGGCAGTGTCGGCGTCGAGGTGGGTGACCTGATCCATGGGAATGCCCAGCACCCCCTCGACGATCTGGCTGAACGCCGTGTCATGGCCCTGGCCGTGGCTGGAGGTGCCCACCCGGATGGTGGCCGTGCCGTCTTCGTGCACCTCAGTGCTGCCGTACTCCACGTGCAGCCCCACCGGAGCGGTGATCTCCACGTAGGACGACACGCCGATGCCCAGCAGCTTCGAATCGCCAGCGTCACGCCGGGACTGCTGCTCGGCTCGCAGATCGGCATAGCCGGAGGCTTCCAGCACGGCGTCCAGGGCCCGCTCGTACTCGCCCGAGTCGTAGCTGACGCCCGTCTGCAGGGCGGTGGGGAAGGCGTCGGGCTGCAGGTAGTTCTTGCGGCGCATCTCGGCCGGGTCCATGCCGATGGCAGCAGCGGCCTTGTCCAGAATGCGTTCCACCATCTGGGTTGCCTCGGGACGCCCAGCACCGCGGTACGCGCCGATCGGCGTGGTGTTGGTGATGACCGTCTGCGAGACGAAGTCGATGACCGGGATGTCGTACACGGCCTGGCTGAGCATGCCGGTCAGCATCGGCAGGATCGCACCGATGATCGGGTAAGCGCCGGCGTCAGCGATCACATGCGCCTTCAGGCCCACGATGCTGCCGTCGTTGCGCACGCCCATCTCGACGTTCATCACCATGGCGCGGCCCTGCACCATCGACAGCATGTTCTCGGTGCGGTTTTCGGTCCAGCGGGTGGGGCGGCCGAGCGCTTGGGCCGCCTTGCCGACGACGATGTACTCGGGGTACACCGCGGCCTTCGGGCCGAAGCCGCCGCCCACCCACGGCGCGGTCACGCGCAGCTGGTCGGGCTCCAAGCCGAGTGCCGGGGCGAGTGCCTCATGCTGGGAGTGGGCGTTCTGCACCGACAGGTGCATAGTCATGCTGCCGTCATCGCCCGGGACGGCCACGCAGCCGTTGGGCTCCATCGGTGCACCCGCCAGCCGCTGGGTGACGATGCGCTCCGAGACGACATGGTCGGCACCGGCGAGGGCGTCCACACCCGGCCGCTCGCCGGTCTCCTCATCGGGGCCCGGGATGGCGAACGGAAAGCACACGTTCGACGGCTGCCCGTCCCACACGACCGGCGAGTCGGGATCGGCAGCCCGCTCGAAGTCCGAGACCACCGGCAGGGGGCTGTACTCGACGTACACGGCCTCGGCGGCGTCATTCGCCTGCGCCTGGGTCTCGGCCACCACGGCGGCCACCATGTCGCCGACGAAACGCACCCGGCCCGCCGCCAATGGCGGCCGGTTGAAGTCGGGCGGCATCATCGGGAAGCCTTGGAAGGCATCCATCGGCAGGTTCTCCGAGGTGTACACCGCCACCACACCCGGCATGGACGCCGCCTCGGAGGTGTCGATCGAGACGATCTCGGCGTGGGCCTCCGGCGAGCGCACGAAGGCGACCAGCGCCGCGTCGACGTCAAGGTCGTCGACGTAGTGATTCGCCCCGGTCAGCAGTCCGGGATCTTCCTTGCGCTGAACGGGATTTCCCAGAATCGAACCCGATGCGGCCATCGCTTGCCCCCTTGTGGCGGGCACCCCGCGCAGGGTGCCGGATTGCGTTCAGAACGGCATGCCCGGCCGCGGTCGGCCCGGCGTCAGCCGCGACAGTAGCCCAATGCTCAGCAGGCGCTGTGCGCCGCAAGACGTGCTGCAGGGCAGTTCGCTCAGGCCCTGGCTGACGCCGCCGCAGTTCTGTCGAGCGATGCAAGCCAGCTCGCCACGGTGTGCGCCGCGAGGCCCGGGTTCTCGCACATCCACCAGTGGCCGACGTCCAGCAACTCGGTGACCCTGGCGCCGGCGCGTGTGGCGATGCGGCGATGCATGATGCCGCCGCCGGTGAAGTGGTCGCCGGCCGCCAGGATGCACAGGCCGGGCCGCTGGCCGGCTGCGGCAATGTTGAAGCCCAGGTCGGCCATGGCGGGCTGGGCGGCGTCGCGGTACAGCGCCAGGATGCACCGGCCCATGTCGGCGTTGATGTGCGGCACGACGGCTGCGGCCACCTCGGGCCCCATGCCCAGACCGGCATAGAATTCGACTCGCTCGGGGTCGGGACGGCTGATCATGCGCTCGACCGACGCATCGCCCGCCGGCGTCTGCCAGAGCTGCGCCGCGTCGTGCCAGACGTAGTCGGGATCGAACAGTCCGATGACATCAGTGCACCACGAGCGAATCAGGTCCGGCCGCTCCATGGCGATGCGCATGACATGGCCGCCGCCCCAGTCGTGCCCCAGCAGGTCCACATGCTCGGCGCCTGCCGCAAGCAGTTGCTCCAGCTCGGCCGCCAGCCAGTCCCGGTACTCGTTCATGGTGGCGCCGAAGCCGTCGGGCGCGGGTGCGCCGAACCCCGGCGGGGATAGCGCCACGACTTCGGACGGGCCGATGCCGTTTCGCTCGAGCGCAGCGCGCATGGGATCCCAGATGGCGGTGGTCTCGGGGTTGCCGTGAACGAGCACGAGCGTCATTGCGAACGTCTCCCTGTTCGGGAATCAGGACTGATTGCGGGGTCGTTGTGGGGGTTCAGGCGGTCGACGCAGCAGCTCGACCGGCTGCGCGCAACCGGGTGGTTGCGTCCAAGTCAAGGGATCTGCCGTCGTCGCCGATCGCGACGCCGTAGTCACGGCGGGCGCCCTCGACGCTGACGACGCCGTCCATAACGTCCCGCAGCACCGCAGTGGGCTCCCGCTCGAACGCGTCGCCCCAGCCGCCTCCGCCGGGCGTGTCGGCGATCATGCGTGCCGGCCCCATCCGCTTCACGCCGTACTTGGGCGGTACGAACGTCGGGCCGTCCTGCTCGGTGTCGACGGGAACGATCCATTCCAAGCCGACCCCGCCAGTGCCGCCGCCGCGCACTCCGTGGCCCGACGGCGTGTCCAGCCCCTCGGCCCGGAACGACCAGATGGCGGGCTCGAGAATGTCGGCCTCGTAGCGCACCCCGGTGCCGCCGCGCCGCTGCCCCGGGCCGGCGTTGTCGCAGCGCTGTTCGTGGCGGACATAGCGGACGGGATACATCTGCTCGTGGAACTCCAGGTTCGGCAGGTCGAGGCCGCCGAGCGTGATGAGGTGTCCCATCTGCGGGAAGCCGTCTCGTTCGGCAGTCGCGCCGGGCGTGGCCATCGCGTGCCACTGGTACATCACCCAGGTGGTGCCGTCGTCGCGGCGCCCGGCGACGTGGCCGTGCATGGTCTTGGACCAGGCGGCGCAGGCCCGGTCGGGGTCGGCTTGCGCCAGCGCCTGCCACACCGCAATCACGATCTCGTGGGCGACGAACACCGTGTTCATGGTCATCGGCGCTGGCGGCAGGGCATTCACGATGCTGCCTTCGGGGGCGATGATCGTCACCGGCCGGTAGGTGCCCTCGTTGCGCGGGATCGACGTGTCGAAGAATGACGACACTGCTAGGAACACCGACGAGTAGGTGTTGGCCAGCGAGCTGTTCTTGAAGCCGTCGATCTGCGGGTCGGTGCCGGAGAAGTCGAGGGTCATCTCGTCGCCCTCGACGCTCAGGTGCACGCGAACGGCGATGTCGGCCGGACCGAAGCAGTCGTTGTCGGTGCGGTCCTCGCCGTAGTAGGTGCCGTCGGGCAGCTCGGTGATGGCTGCGCGCATGCGCCGCTCGCCGTGGGTGAGCACGCCGTCGAGGTAGGCCAGGTAGGGCTCGACGCCCAGTTCGGCCACGAGGCCGAGGACCCGTTCTGCGCCGATGCGTGTGGAGCCCAGCATTGCCAGCAGATCGCCGTCGAGCAGCTCGGGCGTCCGGCAGTTGATCAGCAGCAGCTCCCACAGGTCGTCGCGGACGCTGCCGGCCTCGATCAGCTTCATGACCGGCAGCCGGATTCCCTCCTGCCAGATCTCGGTGGCCTCGGGGTTGTAGGTGCCGGCGAGCCCGCCGCCGATGTCGGACTGGTGGGCCCGGTTGCAGCAGAAACCGACGAGCGTGGGTTCCCCGCTTTCGCTGTACTCCTCGGTACTGTTTCCATGCTCGCCCTCACGGGCGACGAATACCGGCCTGGCGATGACCCAGTCGGGCAGGTGGTTGCCGCCGGCCACGTAGGGGTCTGACAGCAGGAAGACGTCCTCGGGGTGGATGCGGCCCTCGTAGCGCTTCAGCAGCGCACGCACCGCGAACCCGCCCCCGCCCGTGTGTATGGGAATGCCGTCGGCATTGGCCACGAGCGTCCCGTCGGGCGTCGTCACGTAGCAGGAGAAGTCGTGGCTCTGGCTGAAGATGGTGCTGCGTGCAGTGCGCGTCATCACCCAGCCCATGTGCTTGCTGATCTGGTCGAGCCGGTTCTGCATGACGGCGAGCACTATCGGGTCCAGCTCGACCCCATTTTCGCTGCGAGCCCGGCCCGATTGGACGCTGCGGGACACGGCCGCATCTCCCGAGGCGGAGGCGCTCTCGGTGTCGTCGGCTGGTGCCAGGTCGATGAACAGGTCGCCGTTCGCATCCACCCACAGCCGGTCGCCGGGTCGCGCCACGACGGTCGTGGTCAGCTCCTCGACGAGCGCCGGTCCCATGATCGTGTGGCCGCGCCGCAGCACCTCGCCGTCGAACACCGGTGTGTCGCACCAGCCGAACGGGCCGTGCCAGACCGAGCGCGTCTCGATGGGTTCAGGATCACCCGTGGCGGGCGCCGTCTCGGAGGTGGCCACGTTGCCCGTGCTTGCCCGGGCCACGAGGCGAAGCGAGGCCACCATGATCGTGCCGTCGGTCTGGACGTGGCCGTAGAGCCGCTGGTACTCGGTTTCGAAGCCGTCGCGCACCGCTGCAGCGTCGATCGTGGACGAGTCGGCGCCGTAGGCGGGAACGCGGATCGTCCAGAGCTGGCCCGGGTGGTGCAGTTCCAGTTCGCAATCGAGCGTCACCTGGTCGGCTGCGAAGCCCTCCCCGTCCATCACCTCGAGGGCTTGCGCGCTCAGGGCCTCGAATCCAGCGTCGATCTCGGCGGGGTCCAGCTCGTCGAGCGAACCCATCAGGAAACGGGTGAAGTCCTGGCGGACATCGGAGTGCAGCATCCCGATCGCACACAGCGCGCCGGCGTCGCGAGGCACGTACACGCGCTCGCAGCCCAGCCCCGCGGCCACCGAGGCGCCGTGCATCGGGCCGGCGCCGCCCGCGGCCACCATCGTGAAGCGCCGGGGAGAGTGGCCCCGCTCGATCGAGATGTGCTCGGTGGCACTCAGCAGGTGTTGCTCGATGACCTCGACGATGCCGGCGGCTGCCTCTTCGACCGTCATGCCGAGCGGTTCGGCGACATGGGCGCGGATCGCTTCGCGGGCAGCGTCGATGTCGAGGTCCAAGGTGCCGCCCGCCGACTTGCCCGGGCGCAGGCGGCCGAGCACCAACTGGGCATCGGTGACCGTCGGCAGCGTGCCGCCGTGGCCGTAGCAGGCAGGCCCGGGATCGGCGCCCGCGCCCTGCGGCCCCACGAAGAGCAGGCCGGCCTCGTCGACTCCCGCGATGGTGCCGCCGCCCGCGCCGATGGTGTGGATGTCGATGGCCGGGGTGGAGACGTGGTAGCCGGCGATCATGATGTCGTCGCGGGTGTCCACCTCGCCGCCCGACATCAGCAGCACGTCGCAGGAGGTGCCGCCGATCTCCATGGAGATCAGGTTCCCGGCGACCGGCGAGGTGTTCTCGTCGGTGACCAGCGCAGCGTCGGTGGCGTCGCGATACAGGTTCAGCGCGCCGATCGCGGCGGCGGGACCGCTGAGCAACAGGTTGACGGGGCGTTCGGACACCTGGTCGACCGACGCGGCGCCGCCGTTGGACTGCACGAGCAGGATCGAATGGCGCAGACCGGCGGCGGCGAGCTCGTCGTTCAGCTTGCGCAGATACGACACGATCTTGGGTGACAGCGATGCGTTGACGACGGCGGTGGATGTTCGCTCGTACTCGCCCATGAGCGGCGAGACGGCGGCTGATGTGGTGACCCACGCGCCTTCCCACTGCTCGCGCACCGCTTCGGCGGCCGCACGCTCGTGGGCGTCGTTCACGAACGAGTTCATGAACGCGATGGCGACGGCCTCGACGTCGTGGCTGTCGAAGTGTTCGAGCACTGCTTCGAGGCCGCCGAGATCAAGTGGCGCGTGCTCGCTGCCGTCGGCGTCGATTCGACCCTCCAGCGTGGCCCGCAGGTAACGCGGCACCAGCACCGGGGCGAACGGCGCCCGGTGGTTCCACTGGTCCTCGCGCAGGCCGCGGCGGATCTCCAGCGCGTCACGGAACCCCTCGGTGGCGATCAGCCCGACGGTCGCTCCCGTGCCCTCCAGCATCGTGTTGGTGGCCACGGTGGAGCCGTGCACGAACAGGGCGCAGCCGGCGAGCACGTTGCCCAGCGGCATGCCGAGATCCACGGCCACACGAGCGAGCGCGGCGTGCACACCGCGGCTGGGATCTGCCGGCACCGAGGGCACCTTCGCCACCCAGGTAGCGCCCTGCGCATCGGCGAGCACCAGGTCGGTGAAGGTGCCCCCCACGTCCACGCCGATGCGCCACGGAGCGGCGGGCCGCCCCGGCGTGCCGTCTGCGCCGGCTGTTCTGTCGGGAGCAGGCGTCGTCGTGGACTCGCTCATGGCCTCAGTCTCGCATCCAAGGCTTCGCCATGACGCCTGAAACCCGGCCGAGCGCAGCACAGACCGGCCTGACATGGGGACCGGTGACAGACTTGGCTGATGCTCGGACCGGTACTGCGCCGATGACGTCGCCGACAACCGGGGACCCGACGTGGCGCACGGATCACTCCGCAGCGCTGTACGAGCGTGCGCGGCGTTCGATCACCGACGGCACCTCGCGGGACACCCTGCTGCGCACCCGAGGACATCCCATCTATGTCGATCACGGCGACGGCGCGTGGGTGACCGACGTGGACGGCAACCGCTACCTGGACTGCAACAACAATTTCGCGTCGATCATCATCGGTCACGCCGATCCGACGATCGCCGCCGCGGTGCAGGAGCGCATGTTGCGCGGAACAGCGTTCTCGTTTCCCAATGATGCCGAGGTAGAGCTGGCCGAGCTGCTGTGCGGGCGCGTCGAGAGCTTCGACCTCATCCGCTTCTGCAACTCGGGCACTGAAGCCGTCATGGCCGCGCTGAAGGCCGCCCGCGCCTACACCGGGCGGCCCAATGTCATCAAGGTGGAAGGCGCCTATCACGGCACGTACGACCACGCCGAAGCCAGCCAGTCGCCCAATCCCACCAACTGGGGCGACCCGGCGGCGCCCTCGACCGTGCGCTATGCGGCCGGCACGCCGGCGTCGGTGGAAGACGAAGTGGGCATCATCTCGTTCAACGACGCCGAGGGCGCCCGCGCGGCAATTCGCCGCGGCGGCGACCGGCTGGCTGCGGTGCTGCTCGATGTGATGCCGAACAGGGTCGGCATGCCGACCATCGAGCCTGCATTCATCGAGGCGATCCGCGACACCACGCGCGAGGTGGGCGCGCTGCTGGTGCTCGACGAGGTCATCTCGTTCCGGCTGGGCTACGGGGGAGCGCAGACGAAGCTGGGCATTGACCCTGACATCACCACGCTGGCCAAGATCATCGGCGGGGGATTCCCGGTGGGCGCCATCGCCGGCCGCCAAGGTCCCATGGACGCCTTTGTCCGCGTGGCAGGGAACCGGGCCAAGGTGCCATCGGGCGGCACGTTCGCCGCGAACCCCATCACCATGACGGCAGGGCATGCCGCGATGACGCTGCTCGACCGCGACGCATTCGCGCGGCTCGACACGATCGGCGAGAACGTGCGGTCAGGCCTGCGAGCTGTCTTTGATCGGCTGGGTCTCGGCTGGCAGGTCACCGGCGCCGGCAGCCTGTTCCGTGTGCACCCGCACCGTCGCACCATCCGCAACTACCGCGACTCGCATCTGTCCAGCGACGAGACCGTCGAGATCACCGAGTTCGGCCTGCGCATGCAGGCGCATGGCGTCTACTTCCTTGCCGAAGGCCTGGGCTGTCTGAGCCTTGCGACCAGCGACGACGACATCGAGCACTTCCTGGGGGCCGCCGAAGCATCGCTGCCGCGCCCATAATTCAGGTAATGACGGAATTGCAGGCGGTCCCGGCCACTGCTCTCGGCGCTTCCACGCCGATCGATACGGGGTACGACCCCGATCCGGCCAAATCGCTGTCGCTGCACGCCGACGCGTACATCGGCGCTCGCTGGCACGACCTCGAACAGCGTGAGGTCTTCGCCCGCAGCTGGCAGTGGGTGTGCCATGTCGAATCGGTGCGCACACCGGGTGACTACGTGGCGCTGGAGGTCGCTGGCATGCCCATCGCACTCGTGCGGGGCGCCGACGGCGAGCTCAGGGCCTTCTTCAACGTCTGCCAGCACCGGGCGCACCACCTGCTGGCAGGAACCGGCAACACCGGCAGCATCGTGTGCCCGTATCACGGCTGGGCCTATGACTTGGGAGGCCAGCTGCACCGGGCCCGCGAGACCGATCACGTGCCCGGTTTCGATCCGTCGCAGATCTGCCTGCAGCCGGTTCAAGCAGAGGAGTTCGGCGGGTTCGTCTACGTCAATCTGGACCC
This sequence comes from Acidimicrobiales bacterium, assembly GCA_965116715.1. GTDB lineage: Bacteria > Actinomycetota > Acidimicrobiia > Acidimicrobiales > Poriferisodalaceae > Poriferisodalis. The sequence goes on along the minus strand of OZ220724.1, from coordinate 1,007,209 downwards.
GTCGGCCGAGTCGTTGGCTGCGCAGTCCGGGGGCCTCGGCGCGGAGATCGCTCGCTGGGCGCCCGACGTGGGGGAACTCACTCATGTCCGCCGTTTTGACTACGAGATCGCCTCGAACTGGAAGAACGTGGTGGACAACTTCCTGGAGTGCTACCACTGCCACATCGCCCACCCCGACTTCGTGACGCTGGTGGAGATGGACACCTACCAGGTCACCACGCACGGCATCTACTCCAGCCATATGGCCCGTGCCGGCCACTCGGACAACTCGGCCTACAGCGTCGAGGGCTCCAGCGTGAAGGACCTCGCGGTGTGGTGGCTGTGGCCCAACACCTGCCTGATGCGGTACCCGGGTCGCGGCAACTTCAGCATCATGCAGATGGTGCCCACCGGGCCCGAGACCACCCATGAGACCATCGACTACTACCTCGAGACCGACGAGTTGACGCCCGCCGATGTCGAATCCATGCGCTACATCGACGAGACGCTGCAGCCCGAGGACATCGGGATCGTCGAGAGCGTGCAGCGAGGCATGCGCACGCCGGCATTCACCCAGGGCCGCATCGTGTGCGATCCGGACGGTTCGGGACTGTCCGAGCACGGTGTGCATCACTTCCACGGGCTCGTGCTGGATGCCTACCGCCGAGCCGGCGCCGCCTAGTTTCGACAGCATTCCATGAGCAGAGCAAATTCCGTCAACCGGAACGGCGGCACTACTACGCTGAGCCGATGGCGGAATTGACAAGTTCACCGGCGAATCGCCAGCGCTCAGAGGCACAGTCTGCGGCGCTGTATGAGCGGGCGCAGCAGTGGATTCCCGACGGCATCTCGCGGTTCACGCTGCTGCGGCGGCCGAACCCCATCTATGTGGCTCACGGTGAGGGCGCTTGGGTCACCGACGTCGACGGCAATCGCTACCTCGACTGCAACAACAACTTCACGTCGCTGATCATGGGAAACGCCAATCCCGCGATCATCGATGCGGTGAGTGCCCAGATGGGGCGTGGCACGGCGTTCGCGATGGCGTGCGATGTCGAGATCGAGTTGGCCTCGCTGCTGTGCGATCGGGTCGAGAGCTTCGAGCTCATCAGGTTCTGCAACTCCGGCACCGAAGCGGTGATGAGTGCGCTCAAGGCGGCACGCGCGTACACCGGCCGGCCCAACGTCATCAAGGTGGAGGGCGCGTACCACGGCACCTACGACCACGCGGAGGCCAGCCTGGCGTGCGATCCCACGAACTGGGGCGACGCTGCGTCACCGGCCACGGTGCTCTTTGCCTCTGGCACGCCCAACTCGGTGGCTGAAGAGGTCGGCATCATCCACTTCAACGACGCCGAAGGGGCCCGGGCGGCCATCGAGCGTCAGGGCGATCGGTTGGCCGCGGTGCTGCTTGACGTGATGCCGAGCCAATTGGGGTTGCCGACGATCGAGCCCGAGTTCATCGCTGCGGTGCGCGAGGCAACCCGTGACGTGGGCGCTCTGCTGGTGCTCGATGAGGTGATCTCGTTTCGGCTGGGTTACAGCGGAGCGCAGACGTTGCTGGGCATCGACCCCGACCTCACCGCCGTGGCCAAGATCATCGGCGGCGGCTTCCCTGTCGGCGGAATTGCGGGGCGCGAAGGGCCGATGTCGGCGTTTGCGTGCATCGGCGGCACTCGTGCCAAGGTGCCCTCGAGCGGGACGTTCACGGGGAATCCCATCACCATGGCCGCCGGCCTTGCGACGATGAACCAACTCGATCACGCCGCGTTCGCCCGCTTAGACGAGATGGGCGAGGCCGTGCGAGCCGGCCTGCGCTCAGCCATCGAGCGGGCCGGCGTGGACTGGCAGGTGACCGGCCGGGGGAGTCTCTTCAAGGTCCAACCCCACACGAGGCACATCCGCAACTTCCGCGACGCGCATCTCAGCAGCGATGAGGCAGCCGAGCTGGAGCGCTTCGAGCACGCCATCCAAGCTGGCGGCGTGTACCTGTCCGGCGGAGGCTTCGGCAGCCTGAGCCTGGCCATGACCGACGACGACATCGCGCACCTGCTGGCGGCGGCCGCTGCAGCACTGCCGCGCTGAGCCCGGCAGCGCATCTCAGCCGGTTGAACCCGGCGAGTCCTCACGCCGTGACGGCTGAGGATGTCCGGTCACGCGGTCCGATCGCTCGCCCTCAGCCGCTTTCACGCTCCTATGCGGTTGGGGCTCGGGCTTGGCTGCCAGCGCCCCAGCAAACGATCTCACCCCAAGGGCGCAGCCCGCACGTGTGCATGTGGCCTGCTGAGATTGCGGTGAATGTGCCTGAGGGCGTGTCCGACACTTGCCCAAAGTCGTTGTTGCTGCCGTCACTGATACCCCAGCACGCCACCTCGCCCGAGGAGCGCAACCCGCACGTATAGCGGGCGGTGGTTGCAGAAATGGCGGTGAATGTGCCTGAGGGTGCGTCCGACACTTGCCCAAAGTCGATGTTGCTGCCGTCGCTGACGCCCCAGCACTTCACCTCGCCCGAGGAGCGCAACCCGCACGTATGCCAATTGCCTGCGGAGATTGCGCTGAACCTGCCTGACGGCGGTGTCGCCTGCCCGTTGCGATTGTTGCCCCAGCAGACTGCCTCACCTGACGGACGCAACCCGCACGAATGGTCGCCACCCGTGGCGATGGCCGTGAATGTGCCTGAGGGTGTGTCTGACACTTGCCCAAAGTCACGGTCGCCGCCGTCGCTCACACCCCAACAGACCGCCTCACCGGAGGGACGCAACCCGCACGAATGCCAGAAGCTGGGAGAGACTGCGGCAAATTCGCCCGAGGGCGGGCTTGCTTGCTTGAACTCGTTATTGCCCCGGCCGCCCCAACACTCCGCCTCGCCTGAGCGACGCAGCCCGCACGAAGTGTCGCCGCCTGTGGAGACCGCGGTGAAGGTGTACGGCGGTGATGCCTGCCCAGCGGCGTCGCCACCCCAGCAGCTCACCTCACCCGAGGGACGCAAGCCGCACGTATGAAAGTGGTTCGCGGAAATCGCGATGAATGTGCCTGTCGGTGTGTCGGACACTTGCCCGTAGTCGTTGTCGCTGTTGTCGCTGACGCCCCAGCAGACCGCTTCGCCCGACGGGCGCAGCCCGCAAGTGTGCAAGGCGCCTGCGGAGATTGCGATGAAGGTGCCTGTCGGTGTGTCGGACACTTGCCCGTAGTCGTTGTCGCTGCCGTCGTTGACGCCCCAGCAGACCGCTTCGTCCGACGGGCGCAGCCCGCAAGTGTGGCGCTGCCGGCGGAGATTGTGGTGAATGTGCCCGTTGGTGTGTCGGACACTTGCCCGTAGTCGTTGTCGCTGCCGTCGTTGACGCCCCAGCAGACCGCTTCGCCCGACGGGCGCAGCCCACATGAATGGGCCCAGCCAGTCGAGATCGCTGCAAGTGTGGCTGAAGGCGGCGTCGCCTGGCCTGACCAGTTGCCGCCCCAGCAGACGGCTTCGCCCGAGATACGCAGCGCACAAGAGTGGCGGCTGCTCGTCGCGACCGTGGTGAATCTGCCCGAGGGCGTTCCCGACACTTGTCCGTAGTCGTTGTCACTGTCGTCGCTGATGCCCCAGCAAACTGCCGCACCGGAGGGACGCAGCCCACACGAATGCGACCGACCGGCGGTGATTGCGATGAACTGACCTGACGGTGGAGACGCCTGGCCCCAGCCGTTGTTGCCCCAGCAGATCGCCTCGCCCGAGGCGCGCCGTCCACATGAGTGCCACAAGCCAGAGGAGACTGCGGTGAACCCGTTCGCCGTCTCGGCTGCTGTGCCCTCAGGTTGTGCTGCTGACGCAGAGTCCGTTGCGGGCAGGGTGGTGGGGTTGGCTGCTGCGCCGCCGATGATGCGCAGGGTGGCCCAGCGGTCAGTGCCGCCGGCGCGTCGCCACGACAGCTCGCCGATGAGTTTGGCGGCGGGAACTGCGGCGGTGCCGCCGACCGCGTATCCGTTTTCGAGTGTGCCGGTCTCCAGCAGTGACCCCGACTCAGTTGGCAGCGCTCCGTTGCGGTCGCCGGCGTCGACGAGGCATCCGGTGTCGAGCACTCCGGCGAGAAGGAATGCGGCGTAGAGGTCTGGTTCGCTGCTGGCGTCCACCAACACCGCAGCGGCCTGGTTGGCGCAGTCCGCTGCAGGTCGCCCGGTCGAGACGGACGGTGACGTCGTGTCGGCCGCTGCGGGCAGGGTGGTGGGGTCGGCGGCGGCGCCGCCGATGATGCGCAATGTGGCCCAGCGGTCAGTGCCGCCGGCGCGTCGCCAAGACAGCTCGCCGATGAGTTTGGCGGCGGGAACTGCGGCGGTGCCGCCGACCGCGTAACCGTCTGTGAGCGTGTTCGTTTCGAGCAGGGTCTGCGATTCGGCGGGCAGCGCTCCGTTGCGGTCGCCGGCATCGACGAGGCATCCGGTGTCGAGCACCCCTGCGAGCAGGAACGCGGCATACAGGTCGGGTTCGCTGCTGGCGTCGACCAGCACAGCGGCAGACTCACCGCCGCAGTCGGGCGCGGGCGCTTGCGGCGCGGTTTGGGCCGCAGCGCTGTTGATCGGCACGATGACGCCGAGTGCAAGCAGCGTCGTGATGGCCGCTGCGAAGATGCGCGACGCAGTGCGCCGCCGGCTGCGCTTAAGCCGGCTGAGTCTGAGGTGGCCTACAAGAGAGGGGGGGGGGGGGGGATCATGGCGTCGGAATATAGCAAAGCGCGGGATCACATCTCATGTGGATGCCGAGATATCAGGCCGTTGCATATGTCAAGTGTTGACAACGCTCAGGGCACCGGCACTGCGCGCCTTGGGCTCTGTTGGAACCCGGAACCGAAACGTGGCACGATTGTGGCCATGACGACTGAATCGCTGCGAACGGTACGGGACGGCTTCTCCGACTTCGTCGATCGCGTTTGCAGGCACCACGAACGCATCGTTGTCACCCGCAACGGCACGCCCGCCGCGGTGCTCATCAGCCCGGAAGATCTTGAGTCGCTCGAAGAGACCCTGGCGATATTGAGCGACCCTGAAGAGATGCAGGCGATTGCCGAGGGCGAGCAGGCACTCGAGCGGGGAGATGTCGTGCGCGGCGTCGAGGCCGTGAGGGCTCTTCGACCTCAACGGCCTTGATGGCCTACGAACTCGTCGTTGCCGGACCCGCTGCCAAGGATCTCTCGGAGGGATTACCGGAAGCCGTCGCTGTTGCCGCAATCGAATTGATCACAGGACCCCTTGTTGACAACCCTCGGCGCATCGGAGCGCCGCTGCGGGACGAGTACTACGGGCTGTGGAGTGCCCGGCTGGGGACCTACCGCGTGATCTACCGCATCGATGAGGCGCAGCGACAGGTGGCCGTCGTGCGCGTCACTCACCGTCGCCACGCCTATCGACCCGGCGGCGTCTGAACCTGAAGCACCGGACTGGTTGCATCTAGCCTCGGCGCGATGACAGGCGCCAACAGCACAGATCCGAACCTTCTGCCGGCCGTCGAGCTGGCGTCGCTGATCCGGCAGGGAAAGGTGTCGGCCGCCGACGCGCTCGAAGGTGCCATCAGCCGCTACGAGCGCTTCAACCCGGCGGTGAACGCGGTGATCGTCACCAAGATCGACGAGGCTCGCCAGCGGGCGGCTGCCGCAGACGCCGCGCTGGCGGCGGGGGAGTGCTGGGGGCCGCTGCACGGCGTGCCGATGACCATCAAGGAGGCCTTCGACTGGGTCGGCACGCCGGCCACCTGGGGCAACCCGGCCTGGGCCGACAATGTGGCCGAGACCGACGCCGTCACGGTCACCCGGTACACCGACGCCGGCGCAGTGATCTGGGGCAAGACCAACGTGCCGCTCATGCTGGGCGACTGGCAGAGCTTCAACGACATCTACGGCTGCACCAACAACCCGTGGGACCTGACTCGCGTGCCCGGCGGTTCCTCGGGCGGCTCGGCTGTCTCCCTGGCGACCGGCATGGCATCGCTGGAGCTCGGCTCTGACATCGGTGCGTCCATCAGGAATCCCGCGCACTACTGCGGCGTGTTCGGACACAAGCCGACCTTCGGGTTGGTACCCGACGGCGGTCACGCAGTGCCCGGAGCGCTGGTGGGCAGCGATATCGCCGTGTGCGGCCCGCTGGCACGCAGCGCCGCCGACCTGGACGTAGCGCTCGATGTTCTCGCCGGACCGTCCGGCTTGGATGCCAGCGGCTACAGCGTGGCGCTGCAGCCAGAACACCGCGACACGCTGGGGGCGTTTCGGGTGGGCGTGATGCTCGACACGCCGGTCATCCGCAACTCGACGGCGATGATCGACACGTTGCAGCGAGCAGTAGATGCGTTGGCGGCAGCGGGTGCAGACGTCAGCGAGGCTGCACCCGATATCGACCAGCATGAGTTCAACGAGAACTACCTCATGCTGCTGCGAGCCGCCACCGGCGCGCTGGCCGACGATGCGATGTGGAGCGAAGCACAGTCCCGCGCCCACCGGTATCAGGGCGGCCAGGGCGACTACCAGTCGCTGGTCGACTATGCGATGACAATGAGTCACCGCGAATGGTTCGCGCACCACAACAAGCGCGAGGGGTACCGGCAGGCGTGGGCGCGATTCTTCGACGACTACGACCTGCTGCTGTGCCCGATCGCTGCCTCAGCGGCGTTCGTGCACGACCACACCGGCACCCGGCCGACTCGCACCATTGACATCGACGGCCAATCTGAGCTGGGTGTTGACCAGCTCTTCTGGGCAGGCTGGAGCTGCAGCGTGTACCTCCCCGGCACGGTTGCGCCGGTCGGGCTGACTGCCGACGGGCTGAACCTGCCGGTCGGCATCCAGATCGTGGCCCCGCACCTGGGGGATCGGCGAGGTATCCGCTACGCATCTCTCATCGAGCGCACGCTCGGCGGCTTCGTCCCCCCGCCCGGTTTCGAGTAGCCGTCCCCACGAGCGCCGTCGACGGGCGGCAGACCTGTCGGGCCCGCAGTGTGCGAAGTTGATCGAGCCTGCGTGGGGCGCCGTCTGCTAATCAACTAGGCCGTGACAGACACATCCGGGCCCGGGACGGAGAGCGATGCGGCCGTTGACGCGGCTCTGGACGAGTTGCTGGACCTGCTCGACCTGCAGCAGAACGACGACGGATCGGACACGTTCCGGGGCAAGGGCTCCGGATTCGACGAGTTCGGCCTCTACGGCGGCCACGTCCTGGCCCAGGCCGTCGTCGCGGCGCAGCGAACCGTTGACGACGACCGGCCGATGAACTCGGTGCACGCCGTGTTTCTGCGGGGCGGCGACGGCATGGCCGACGTCGACTACAAGGTGGACCGCGTGCGTGACGGGCGGGCGTTCTGCACCCGCCGCTCGCAGGCCTTTCAATCCGATCGCCTGATCTTCGAGCTCACGGCGACGTTCCACGTCCCAGAGACGGGCAAGGTCGACATCCAGACCCCGTTGCCCGACGACGCGCCACCCCCGACCTCGGTGCCCACCTACCAGGAGTGCATCGCCGAGGTGGGACCCATCTTCGGCGAGCAGTGGTCGTACATGACCCGGCCGGTCGAGTACCGCTTGGTGCATGCGCCGTGGGCACCGACGGGGCCGTCACCGCGAGGCGGCATCGACTACTGGTTCCGTGCGCCGCGCCGGCTGCCGGACGATCCGGCCATTCACGAAGCGATCATCGCCTACATGAGCGATGACTGCCTCGCCGACAACGTGATCGTGCCCTACGGGGTCACGTGGCTCGACCCCAGCGCGCAGGTGGTCAGCTTGGATCACGCCATGTGGTTCCACGAGCCGGCTCGGGCCGACGAGTGGATCTACTGCGAGCAGCGCCCCCTGATGGCCGGCGGCAACCGGGGCACGTCCGAAGCCCGCTTCTGGCAGAACGGTCGCCTCGTCGCCACCGCAGTGCAAGAAGCCCTCGCTCGCCTCTGACGCGAACGCGGGCTCGGGTTCAGCCGATGATGCCGAGCCTGCGCAATTCGGCGATCTCGGCGGGGGAGCGGCCCAGCTCGGCCAGCACCTCATCGGTGTGTTCGCCCTTGGCAGGGGCCAAGCGCTCGAGCTCGGTGGGTGTCTTGCTGAACCGCGCCGGGAAGCGGGTGGTGCGCACCGTGCCGGCGACGGGGTGCTCATGGGTCAGCACCGTTTGGTTGTGCTTCACCTGGGGGTCATCGAACACTTCGGTGATGTCCAGCACGGGCGCACAGGGAACGTCAGCGGCCTTGAGCGCCTCGAGTGCCTCGGCCGTCGTGAACTCGCCGAGCAGTTTGGCGAACACCTCCTGGTGCTCATTCGAGTTTCGTATCCGGGCCTGGCGAGTGGCGAAGCGAGGATCGTCGATCAGATGCGGGACTCCCAGCTTCTCGCACACGCGGGCGTATTGATCGTCCGCAGGCCAGATCGCTCCCACCCAGCCGTCGGTTGTCTGCCAGGGGCTGTACCACTCGCTGTACGAGGGCGTCGGTATGGCGTCTGGTACCGATTCGTTCCAGAAGTAGTCGAGCCACATCCACGACAGCGTCGAATCGAGCAGGTTGATCTCGACGTGCTGGCCGCCTGCGCCGTTCGATCGGGCCAGCAACGCCCCGAGCACGGCGGTGGCGCCCGTCATTGCGGTGGTCTTGTCGGCAGTGGCGGACTTGACGAAGTCGCCGCCCTGCGCCTCGGTCATGCCGGACAGCGACTGGATGATCGGGTCGTACACCGGCTGGTGGGCATACGGACCGTCACGGCCGAAGCCTGACACCGACAGGTACACCAGATCGGGATTGACAGCGCTGAGATCGTCGTAGCCGATGCGCAGGCGCTCGGCTACCCCGGGTCGGAAGTTCTGGATGAACACATCGGCGCCCTCGACGAGCTGCAGCAGGATCTCGCGGCCAGCGGGCTCGCGGATGTTGAGATCCATGCCCCGTTTGTTGCGATGCATCTGCACCCAGCAGCCCGACTGGTCGCCGACGATCGCTCCGGTGAGGCGCATCACATCGGAAGCGCCCACCTTTTCGATCAACACCACGTCGGCGCCCATCTCGGCGAGCTGGGTCGACACCCACGCCCCGGCAACCGCGCTGGAGACGTCCACCACGGTGATGCCTTCGAGCGGTCCTGTCCCCATCGATGTCCCCTAGCGAGCGCGCGGTGCCACGGCGTGATGTCGGCAGCGTCCGGCGGCAGTGGCGCTCAGAAGCCGGCGGGACGTTGGAATCCGCCGAGTGCCTCGTGCAGGAAGCGGCCTACCGCCAATGTCGTGCGGTCTTCCAGGAACGGCCCGGCGATCTGCACCCCGACTGGCAGGTCACCGCCGGCCGCGGGCAGCATGCCGATGGGCACCACGGTGGCCGGCAGCCATGCCACGCCCGTCAGCCCCATCCACTTGATGATGTCGAAGTACGGCCGGCTGTCGCCGTTCACCGTGATCCGGCGGTTGGTGGCCGGGCGGCTGTGGTCATGGCGGACCGCAGCGGTCGGCGCCACCGGCAGCAGCACTGCATCCCAGTCGGTGAAGAACTCCTCCCAGCGCCTGCGCTGCTGCAGCCGGCGCTCGTGCCAGCTCAGCCACTCCCGGTGACGCATCGCTGCGTACCAGATGCCCAGATCCCCCTGAGGTTCCTCGTTCCCCGAGGCGATCTCTTCGAGCTGGGCGAGCGTCCACGTGCCGGCCTCGGCTGCGGAGAGCAGGTGCAGGAAGGTGTCCACGGCCTTCTCGAACGTGAATGCCGGCCGCGCCTCGGTGTCCACCCGGGCGCCCGCTTGCTCCAGTGCGCTCGCCGCGCCCAGCAGCAGCTCCCGGTACTGGCTGTCGATCGGGCACAGCTCCTCGTCCAGCCACACGGCCACCCGGAAATCGGCGATGTCTTTGTGGCGCGCCGGCGGCAGGTCGAGCGTGTACGCCTTGGAGTTCCAGGCGTCGGGCCCGGCGAGGATGTCGAGTGCCATCTCGAGGTCGTCGACGTTGCGGGCCATCGGGCCCGCCACGGCGATGTCGGCCTGGCTCAGCGTTCCGGGCATGCCGGGGATCTGGCCCAGCGCCGAGACGACGCCGTAGCTGGGCTTATGCCCGGTGACGCCCGACCAGTGCGACGGGATCCGGATGGAGCCGCCGATGTCCGAGCCGAGTTCGAGCGGCGTGTAGCCGGCGGCCAGTGCTGCGCCTGAACCGCCCGATGATCCGCCGGGGGTGTGCTCGACGTTGTACGGGTTGGCCGTGGTGCCGTACACCTCGTTGTACGACTGTGCATCGCCTGCGAACAGCGGCAGGTTGGTCTTGGCGAACACGACCGCCCCCGCCGCCTTGTAGCGAGCGACGGGATCGGCGTCGCCCTCAGGCACGAAGTCGGCAAGCGCCGGAGCTCCCGAGGTGGTCACCAGTCCCTCGGTCTGGAACGAGTCCTTGATGGTGACCGGAACGCCATGCAATGGCCCCAGCTCGTCGCCGCGGGCCACTGCGGCATCGGCAGCATCGGCAGCGGCCCGTGCCCGCTCGGCATCGAGCGCGACCACGGCGTTGATCGGTCCGTCGAGCCTCTCGACCCGTGCGAGCGCCGCTTCGAGCAGCTCCCTGGAGGAGACATCAGCAGCGGCGATGGCGGCTGCCGTCTCCATCGTCGTGGCGTAGGCGAAATCATCCGCGGCCATGTGCCAAACCTCCTGCACTGACAGATGGGTGGCCGGGTTGGTCCTGGCCACGTTCGTAGTGAACGGTGCAGGCAACCTAGTTCGCCGCATCCGCCTGCTGCCTGCCTGCGCCGGCAGCTCGAAATTCGCTTGCTTGCCGCGTGTGGCAGCACGACGGTAGGTGAATGCGAAATATCATGAAATTCATCATCTTGGGCGCGAGCCTGAGCTTGTTGAGCGTTCCCATGGCATCAGCGGCATCGGCCCGGCCGGCCTTCTCGCATGGAGGCGGCACCGCAGGCCTGTCCGGCGGGAAGCTGGCCGAGCGGCCGCCAGCACGCGACCCGGCGCTGGGAGACCTCCGCATCGAGGTGAACAGCCGGGATCCTGCCCACAAGGCCGAGCGCGTCGGCAAGGCCGCGAACTTGGGATTGTCGTCGCTGACGTTCCCGCGCCCGGTGCCGTTATTCGCACCGCCGGCGCAGCGGGTCCGCACGCTGGTCGGCATCGACACCTGGTTCTGGGTGCCTGCATCGAGTTGGCGGCCCATCGTGCGCTTCGTCGCTGCGGGGAACGTCGTGGTGACGCTCGTGGCAACACCGGTGGCGCTCCAGTTGATCCCAGGCGACGGATCGCTGCTGGTCTCGTGCCCGGGCCCGGGCCTGCCGTGGCTCGTGCCAGGCACCCGATCGCGGTGCAGTCACACGTTCCAGCGCGCGTCCACCGCAGGGCGGACTGGCCGCTTCCGTGCCACGGTGCAGACGGTCTGGACGATCCGCTGGACATCCAGCACCGGTCTGTCGGGCGTTGCCGGCCCGGTCGTGGTGCCCACCCCGGTCTCGCTGCGCGTCGCCGAGGCCCAGGCCGTGTTGGGTCGTTGATCAGGGGCCACACGCTGGCGCAGTAGTTTCTGCGCGCAACACCGATGCCACCGCGTCCCCGCACGGGACGCCGACCCAGCTGACCAAGCTGACCACGTTGACCAGAAGGAGACTGCCGTGCTCGACCTCCGCGTCTTGGATCTGTCGGACCATCGGGGCCAGTTGGCCGGGGCGATGCTGGCCGACCTCGGCGCCGACGTGGTCTTGGTGGAACCGCCGGGCGGGTCGGCCGCGCGCGCTGTCGGACCCTTCGTGGCCGGCCGTGACGACGACCCCGAGGCGTCGCTGTGGTTCTGGTCGTACAACCGCGGCAAGCGCAGCATCGTGCTGGACCTCGACACCGACGAGGGCCGCGACCGCCTGGCAGAGCTTGCAGCGGGTGCCGACGTGGTCATCGAGTCCGACGCACCCGGCACCATGGCCGCCAGGGGTCTGGGCGCCGACGATCTGACTGCGCTGAATCCGGCACTCGTCTACACGTCGATCACGCCGTTCGGCCAGAGCGGCCCCAAAGCGCACTGGGCCGCGACCGACCTCGTCGTGTCGGCGGCCTCGATGCTGTCCAACATCATCGGCGACGACGACCGGCCGCCGCTGCGCATCCCGCTCGACCAGTGCTTCCTGCACGCATCTGCCGAAGCGGCCGCCGCCACCATGATCGCTCTGCGCGAGCGCAGCCGCTCGGGCCGGGGACAGCACGTGGACGTGAGCGCCCAGCAGGCCGCCGGCCAAGCGCTGCAGTCGATGTCGCTGTGCCACCTGTACAACTCGCCCGAGGCCTCACGATTCAGCGGCGGCGCCAAGCTGGGCCCGTTCACCGTGCGTCTGCGCTCCCCGGCGGCAGACGGGTACGTGTCGGCCACCATCCTGTTCGGCGAGTCCATCGGCCCGTTCGGCCAGCGGCTGTTCGAATGGATGCACGCCCAAGGCGGCTGCTCCGACGCCGACCTCGAGATCGACTGGATCAACTTCGTCGAAGGCGTGATGACGGGCCGCATCGGCTTCGGCGAGTACGACCGCATCCAGCAGGTCGCGGCCGACTTCACCGCCACCCGCACCAAGGCCGAGCTGCTGGAAGCAGCACTCGAGCATCGGCTGCTGATGGTGCCCATCACCACGGTGCAAGACGTGGTGGAAGCGCCGCACTACGCGGAGCGAGGCTTCTGGCGCGACATCGACGTGGGCGACCAGCAAGCGGTGCGGTTCCCGGGACCGTTCGCGCTCATGAGCCGCACACCGGTTGAACTCGCGGGACCGCCGCCGACGGTGGGCGAGCACACCGATGCAGTGCTGGCCGACGCAGCCGGCACGCCGCGCACCCCTGCCGTCGTTGCCGAGGACGTCTCGGCACGCCTGAGCGCAGCGGTTCCCGCCGGCCACCGCGACCCCGCCCAGCCGCTCGCCGACGTCAAGATCCTCGACTTCATGTGGGTGATGGCCGGACCGGCGGCCACGCGAGTGCTCGCCGACTGGGGCGCCACGGTCGTGCGGGTCGAGTCGTCGCACAAGGTCGAGGCGGCTCGCACCATCCAGCCCTTCCTCAACGACGAGGGCGGCGCCGACAATGGCGGTCTGTACCAGAACATGAACGCAGGAAAGCTCGGCATCACCATCGACATGGCGAAGATGGAGCAGCCGGCCTGCCGGGAGCTGGTGCTCGACCTGGTGCGCTGGGCAGATGTGGTCTGCGAGTCGTTCTCGCCGAGGGCGATGCGCGACTGGGGCTTGTCATATGACGATCTGTGCGAGGTGAATCCCGACATCATCATGGCGTCGAGCTGCCTCTTCGGGCAGTTCGGACCGCTGTCGTCGCTCGCCGGCTTCGGCACGATGGGCGCATCCATGTCGGGCTTCTATGAGATGACCGGCTGGCCCGACCGCGACCCCGCCGGCGTGTTCGGCGCCTACACCGACTACGTGTCGCCCCGGTTCCTGAGCACGGCAATCCTGGCTGCGCTGGACCATCGCGACCGCACCGGGGAAGGCCAATACATCGACCTCTCCCAGGCCGAGGCATCCATGTCGTTCCTGGCACCCGCGGTGCTGGACTACACGGTCAACGGCCAGATGCCCCCCAAGCTGGGCAACGCGCATCCGCAGATGTCGCCCCATGGCGTCTACCCGAGTGCGGGTGAGAACCGCTGGATCTCCATCGCCTGCGAGAACGACGACCAGTGGAAGGCACTGTGCTGGATTGTCGGCGAGTCGCTGGGCGGTTTCGGCGAGCTGGGGCTGGCTGAGCGGCGAGAGCGAGCCGACGAGATCGACGAGGCAATCTCGGCGTGGACCTCGAGCCGGGAGGGCAGCGAAGCCGATGCCCTCTTGCAGCGCGGCGGCATACCCGCTCACGCGATCCCGACCTCGGTGACGATGCCGACCGACGGTCAGCTGGTGCATCGCAACCACTTCCGCAACGTCACCCATGCCACGAACGGCACGATGTGGGTGGAAGGTGCTCGGTTTGCCATGTCACGCAGTTCCGATGGCATTCACCACGGCGGGCCGACCTACGGCGAGCACACCTTCGAGGTGCTGGAACGGCTGCTCGGCTACGACGCGGACCAGATCGCTGAGCTGGCTGTGGCCGGCGTGCTGGAGTAGCGCAGAGCGGGACGCCGCAGGCTCAGCTCTCGAATGTGCCGACCTTCTCCCCGGTGACGTTCTCGTAGTTCCGGTTCAGGAACCAGCGCTGGTAGTCGCCGTAGGTGATGGGCTCGTGGCGGGCGGGGCGCTGAGCACTGACCGTGGTGGGCACCGGATCGACAACCGCATCGTCGCGTGCCCCATAGAAGAACGGCACGGCGTACCGGTCGCCGGACGACAGGTTGCGCGCCCGGTGCGCGGTTGACAGGTACACGTTGTTCGTCCAGCGCTTCAGCATGTCGCCGCTGTTGACGAGATACGAGCCGGCCATCTGCGGCGGCTTGATCCAGTCGTACCCGGCCGGACGGATCTCCAGTCCGGGCACGTCATTGGCCGGCAGGAACGTGAACACCGAGCTGTCGGTGTGCGGTGCAAGGCCCCAATCGTTGTCGTCGTAGTCCATCGGCGGGTAGTGCGACATGCGCAGCGTCACGCTGGGCTTGTCGAAGTGGGGGACGAAGTAGTCGGCGGGCAGGTCGAGCGACAGTGCCAGTATCGGCAGCATCCGCGAGCCGAGCGCGATGAGCTGGTCGATGTACATCTCGCAGCTCTGCGCGAAGCCGTCGAGCGGCGGGAACTGATTCTGGGTGTGGTAGCCGTGCCGGTGGCAGAAGAAAGCCTCGTTCTGGTTGGGCTTGCGTACGGGCCCTGCGATGTCAGAGGCGTACGACGTGCCGCCGCCCATGCCGAGATAGCCGCCTGCCAGCTTGCCCATCGGGATCGAGTCCTTGACCGGCTGCGGCAGCGCATGCAGGCGGCGGGCCTCGTCGAACATGTGCTCGATGGTCTCGGCAGCCACACCGTGATTGACGATGAAGAAGAAGCCCACCTCGGTGAGCGCATCTCGCAGTTCGGCGGCGAGGGCAGCCTGCGCTGCGGGATCGGGCACCGGTTCGTTCAGCGGTGTCAAGTCCATCACCGGGATGACGTCTGCTGAGTCCTTCGTCGGTCCTGCCGTGCTGCGGTCCTGCGTCGTGAGCGCCACGTTTCCCCCTAACTCTGCACGAGCGTACGCGCCGGTTGGCCGGAATGCGGAAGCGGCTCGTTGCTACGGTGCTGCCGTCGCGGGCTGGCCGAGAGAGCCAGCCCGGTCGAACAGGCGAACGAGCCAGGGGGCACCGATGCAAGCGTGGCGACTGAACGAGTTGGGCTACCCGTGGGACGTGCTCAAGCTGGGCGAGTACGACTCACCCGAGCCGGGGCCGGGTCAGGCACGGATCACCGTGGAGGCCACCGACCTCAACTTCGCGGACATCCTGCACTGCCAGGGCACCTACCAGGAGCGTTGGGATCCCCCCTTCACGCCGGGCATGGGTGCGTCGGGCACCGTGGTCGCCGTCGGCCCCGATTGCGACCTGAAGGTCGGCGACCGCGTCATCGGCTCGGGCACCGCCGGCTGGGGCGGCTATGCCAGCGAGGCGCTGATCAGGGGTGCGACAGCGCGGCATGTGCCCGACGATGTGTCGATCCCCGATGCGTGTGCCGCGAACGTGATCTACGGCACCGCATGGTTCTCGCTGTACCGGCGCGGGCAGATGCAGGCGGGCGAGACGGTGCTGGTGCTCGCTGCAGCCGGCGGCGTCGGCTCGGCTGCGGTGCAAATGGCCAAGGCGGCGGGCTGCACGGTGCTGGCTGCTGCCGGCGGACCCGCCAAGGTGGACACCTGCCGCCAGCTCGGCGCCGACGTCGTCATCGACTACGACAACGACAACCTGTACCAGTCGGTGATGGACGCCACCGGCGGCCGGGGCTGCGACATCATCTACGACCCTGTCGGCGGCCAGTATTTCGACGTCGCTCGGCGGCTGGTGGCCTGGGAGGGCCGGCTGCTGGTGGTGGGATTCGCCAGCGGCACCATCCCCCAGGCGCCGGCCAATCACCTGCTGGTCAAGAACTACTCGGTGGTCGGCGTGCACATGGGCGGGTACCGGGGGCGCAAAGACGAGGTGCTCGACGAGTGCTACGCCGAGATCTGGCCGCAGGTTGCCGACGGCACGCTCGACCCGCTCGTCAGCCAGGAGCTGCCGCTGGCAGGCTTGATCGACGGCCTGCGCGACCTGCACGAGCGACGCACTACCGGCAGGGTCCTGCTGCGCCCCGACCTGTAGCCGCTCAGTCGCGGGCGACGGTGTAACCGACCGATTCGCGGTCCCAGAGGTCCTCGGTGACGCCGGCGTCGCGAATGGCCTGCTTGCGAATCTTGCCTGAGGCGGTCTTGTCGAGCTCGGTGACGAAGTGCAGGAAGCGCGGGACGCTGTGGCGGGGCATGCGTGGCACGCACCAGTCCAGGAAGCGAACGGGATCGGGCGCCGGTCCGCTGACGGCGACGACCGCCAGCACCTCGTCCTCCCCGCCGGCACCCTCGACGCGCAAACCGACAACGGCGCTCTCGATCACACGGTCGTATCCGTTGATGACCGTCTCTACCTCGTAGCTGGAGATGTTCTCGCCGCGCCGGCGGATGCGGTCGTTCAGCCGATCCACGAAGTGCAGCCGTCCGGCCTCGTCGAGCTTGCCGGCATCGCCGGTGTGAAACCACAGGTTCCGCCACGCAGCCACGGTGCGCTCGGGCATGCGGTGATAGCCCACGTTGAAGCAGAACGGCACCTTGGGGCGAACCAGGATCTCGCCGGTCTCATTGGGCGCGATCGGCTGGTCGGTTTCGGGGTCGGCCACAATCACGTCGAAGTAATCGGCCAGCGGCTGCCCGGCGCAGCCCGACATCACCGGGTCGTCGAAGCTGGTGAAGGCAACCATGTTGACCTCGGTCATGCCGTAGCCCTGCATGATCCGCACGCCGAAGCGCTCTTCGAACGCTGCCGCCCATTCGGCGGCCACCGGAAGTGCGATGACGGCTCGCAGCTGATGGTCGCGGTCGCGGTCAGTCGGGGGGCTGCGCCAGATGAACTCGGGCATGACGCCGAGTGCGTTGGTCAGCGTGATCTCCTGGCGTCGCACGGTGTCGAGCCACTTGCCGGCGCTGAACCGCTTGTCCACATAGACCGAGGCGCCGGCATGCAGCGACGCAAAAACCTGCATGAACAGGCCGTTCGCGTGGAACAGCGGCATGCAGCAGTAGAAGCGGTCGTCCGGGGTGATCTGGAGGCTGCGCGCAGTGCCGAGACCGAAGAGGTAGCAGTGCGCCTGGGGCATGAGCACGCCCTTGGCGGGGCCGGTCGTGCCCGAGGTGTACATGATCGTGCAAACGTCGCTCGGCTCGGCCGCCAGCACCGCGTCGGAACGCACGTCGGTCTCCAGCAGCTCCTCGATCGCGACCTCCTCCGAGCCCATGAGCACGCCGCCTGCGCCTGCGCCGTAGTCGCCGTCGTCGACCAGGATCGTGGCCTGGATGCCCGACTCTGACGCGCCACTCTTGGACACATCAAGCGAGCCCGGCTCGATGTCGTCGAAGCGCTCCAGCAGCCCGTGGTCGACGGCCACGATGCGTGGTTCTGAGTTGTTGACCTGGTGCTCCAGGAAGGCGCCGCGCAAGTCGGTGTTGATCGGCACGAAGATCGCCCGCCGCTTGTGGGTGGCGATCATCAGCAGCATGAACTCGAGGCTGTTGGTGAGCAGTCCGAGCAGCCGGTCGCCCGGTCGCAGCCCGAGGTCAGCGAGGCCGGTGGCGAGCCGGTCCGTCTGGCGGTCGAGTTCGGCGAAGCTGATCGTGCGGCCATCCTCGAATGAGAGAAACTCCCGGTCGCCGTGTGAGGCCGCAGCCCGCCGCACCAGGTCAGGCAGCGTCCAGCCGTCCGTGCTGATGTCGCCGGTATGGGCGACGTCGGCCGGTGCGGGGTGGTCGCGGGTGCCCATCGGCGGAATCGTAGACTTCGCCCGGGTCTGTGGCCCGAACGGGGTGCGCCCCCAGCGGGCGCTTGGGGGAGTTGGGCGCCTGCTTGGGAGGTGACCGCATGCTGATCGGATTGCCTTGTGAGCTCAAGGCGGGCGAGCAACGCGTCGGGCTGACGCCGCA
Source organism: Acidimicrobiales bacterium (assembly GCA_965116715.1). Classification (GTDB taxonomy): domain Bacteria; phylum Actinomycetota; class Acidimicrobiia; order Acidimicrobiales; family Poriferisodalaceae; genus Poriferisodalis. Next base: position 989,141 of record OZ220724.1, on the reverse strand, counting down.
CGCCGTGCGCGAGCTGGTGCTGCACGACCACCAGGTACTCGTCGAGAGCGGTGCCGGTGCGGGCATCCGTGTGTCCGATGCCGAATACGAAACTGCTGGTGCGCTCATAGGCAGCTGTAGCGAGGTGTGGGAGAAAGCCGAACTGGTGGTCAAGGTCAAGGAGCCGCAGGCGTCGGAGCGCAAAATGCTCGGCGAGGGCCAGATTCTGTTCGCCTACCTGCACCTTGCTCCCGATCCCGATCAGACGTCGGATCTGGTGGACTCGGGCGCGGCCTGCGTTGCCTACGAGACGGTGACTGACTCCCGTGGCGGTCTGCCGCTGCTGGCGCCGATGTCCCGGGTGGCCGGCCGGCTCGCCGTGCAGGCAGGTGCCTGGGCCCTCGAGACCGCCCACGGCGGCATCGGCCTGCTGATCGGCGGTGTGCCAGGCGTGCCGCCGGCCCGGGTGGTGATCATCGGCGGGGGAGTCGTCGGCGAGAACGCGGCCGAGATCGCCATCGGCATGGGCGCCGACGTGCGAGTGCTGGACATCGACCCCGCTGCCCTGGATCACCTCGAGCAGCGCTTCGGTGCGTCGGTCGTCACGGTGACATCCAGCCGGGCGACCGTCGAGACCGAGGTGCTGGGCGCCGACTTGGTGATCGGCGCCGTGCTGGTGACTGGCGCCCGGGCGCCGAAGCTGGTGACGGCGGAAATGATCAACCAGATGCGTCCCGGCTCAGTGGTGGTGGACGTGGCCATCGACCAGGGCGGCTGCTTCGAGACGTCGAAGCCCACGACGCACGCAGAGCCCACGTTCGTGGTCGACGGCATCGTGCACTACTGCGTGGCGAACATGCCGGGCGCGGTGCCGGTCACCTCCACCCGTGCCCTCAGCGATGCCACGCTGCCGCGGGTGCTGGCCATCGCCGAGAACGGCCTCGACGCCCTGCGCACCGACCCCCACCTGCGAGCCGGCCTCAACGTCTACAAGGGCCAGGTCACCGAGCCGCACGTCGCCGCCGCGCTCGACCTCCCCTACACCGACCCCCTCACCGCCCTCGCCTCCTGACCCAAGCAGTCGCCACCGCCCGACGCGCCGGGATCTCGTGAGCTGCTGGCTGCGGCAAATTGCCGGCCGCCGCGGCCCTCAGGCCGGCAGTGTTGCTCCGAGCCCGCGAGAGGCGCGGCTCGCGAGACGACCTTGGAGGTTGCGATGCACAACGAATTGGCCGAACTGCGTGTGGCGATCGGGACGGGCGGCACCGCGGCCGGGTCCATCGCTCCGACACTCGCCGCCGCCGAGAACGGCCGGGTGAGGCTGGCCATCGGCTACTCGGATGGCGGTATCGAGTGCGACGAGTGCTCGCATGGTCCGAACCCGAACCCGGCATCTTTGCGTCTCTGCTGGGTGGACTCGGACGACGCGAGCGCCCACTACGTGGACGTGTGTGATTGCCATTTCGGTGACTTCATAGAGATGGCGATTGGCGACGCCTTCCCCTTAGAAGACGACTAGCGCATTCGAGTTTGCCGACCTGGAGCCGCGGAACCTGCTCGCGCGGCCCCGAGGTGGTCCAGGCAGGATCGGTCGCCTAACTTGCGCTCGTGGCAACGCTGAGCGACTACTTGGACCTCAGCGAGCCCGAGGCAGTTGCTCAGTGGAGGAGCATCCTGCAGCGCCGGATGCCACTGCCGGGCAAGCGGCAGGCCAACTTCACGCCGGTGGAGACGTTGCTCTGCTACGGGCTCTTCCTTTCCGACGACCCTGTGGTGGACCCACGCCGCTATGGCGGGCAGACAATTCACAACGCTCCGGAGCTCGTCCACCATCTCGCAGCCCTCTTCAAGCGCCGCCCAAGCTCAATCACCAACAAGATGATGAATCTGAGCGGCGATCGCGTGAACGGAGCGAAGTACGAGGTTCAGATCTTCGAGAGAATGGGAGCCGACGTCGTCCGCTACTACGAGTTGTACGGAACGGCGCTGCATGCGGCGCGGCAACTTGGCATCGGCGTTCGTCTTCTGCCTGACTTCCTTCGGTTGGAGCAGGTGACCGACTACGCGCATCTCGGTCTCGAGGACGTGGAGAATTCACGCTACGAGGAGATCATCGAGCGGGAGGCAGCTCGATTCCGCGCTGCCAAGCTGCAACAGGGGCAAGAACTGTCGGCCGCTGAGACGACTCGCATTGTCCGGCACCGCGCCCGGGTCGGCCACAAGGCCTTTGCGACCGAGGTGCTGCGACGGTTCGATTACACCTGTGGGTTCTGTGGCATGGCCCCACGGTCACTCAAGGGGAACCGGCTCATCGTTGCGTCGCACATCAAGCCTTGGTCTGACTCGAACAATCGAGAACGGCGCGATCCGCGAAACGGCGTCGCTGCGTGCCCGACGCACGATGCCGCGTTCGACAAGGGTCTGATCACCGTGAACGGCGGCCTACGCGTGCATCGATCTCGACGGCTGCGGGCCAGCCTTCAGCACGACGAAGGGGTCGAACACAACTTCGGCGAGTCGTTGCGAGAGGCCCTGGTCCTGCCGCCGGGGATTGAGCAACCCCGTCGTAGCTACCTTCGCTGGCACCACGAACACATCTACCAAGACTCACCGCCCTGAGCACTCGTGCCCCTCGTTCTCGAGCGGATCGCCAGGTCGACAGGACGCCGACGGATTCTCTGCGGGGAGCATCCACTCGTGCAATTGCCTGTCGTGCCTACCGCCGATACGCCACGAACTCCTGCACCGTCAGGCCGATGTCTCGTGCGATAGATCGGAGCAGGATTGGGGAGATGTCTCGTCCTTGATGCATCGGCACAGTCGTCGACCGTCCATCCGCATGGCGGAATCGCTTATGTGAGCCGCGCTGGCGGATTTCTTCGAAACCCAGTGCTGTAAGGACCGCGACGACCTCTCGCGGCTTCAAGATTGGCGCTGATGGCACAGGGCTTCAAGCCACCTGGACGACCTGGGTGCCGACGAACTCACCTGCCATCGCCGGGGCACCGTCCTCGAGAATCATCTCGATGACTTCCTTGAGGTTGTCGTTGAGCTCTTCGAGTGTCTCGCCCTGGGAGTGCGCACCGGGGAATCCCGGGATGTAGCCGACGAAGAGGCCGGTGTCGGCACAGCGCTCGACAACAGCAGTGAAGTTCTGCATCGGTTTGACCTCGGCCTTGCTCTCAAGAAGCGATTGTAGGCGTGGCTGCAATTCGGGCTGCCTCAAGAGCGGCCGAGATCTGCAAGACGCTGGGCGCGTTGGCGGATGAGTTGTTCGATCTGGTCGGCGGCTTGGTCGGGTGGTTCGTGTTCCCAGATGCGTATGGGGGTCCAGCCGGCGGCGGTAAGGCGGGCGTCGGTGTCGGCGTCTCGGGCGCGGTTGCGGGCGATCTTGGTTTCCCAGTACTCGGCGTTGCGCTGAGGCTTGGTGCCGTGGTCGGGGCAGCCGTGCCAGAAGCAGCCGTCCACGAAGATCGCTACCCGCAGGCGGGGGAACACCAGGTCGGCTTCGCGGCGTACCTCGGGCAACGGCCGCCGGTGCACGAAGTAGCGCAGGCCGCGCCGGTGCAGCGCTGAGCGGATGAGCCGTTCGGGTCCCGTGTCGCGGGACCGCTGCTTCGACATCCGCTCCGACGCCGGCCCCGGCAGTGCCTTCGGCTCCACGCGGTCGGTTCTACCAGTCACAAGCAGGCAGCTGGATGTGTGTTCCGCTGCCAACGAGCCAGGCCAGGCAGCCGGTTCGCAGCGTGAGACTGCGGCGTGCGTTGCTCCAGTTTCGCTCATACCCTCCCCGCTGATTGCTGGGTGGCAGTCCCGCCGCGGTCCGGAGGTCTAGCAGGGTGCTGAAATAGTCGGTGTTTGGTGCTCGCGTTGGTTGGGTGGGCGCGGGACACTGTGGGGATGCGTGGAACTGTTGATGCCCAGATGGCGATGCTGTCGACGTTGTCGACTGAGGATCTGATCAGCGCGGATCATCCGATACGGCGGATCAGGGCGTTGGTGGAGGGGGTGCTTGAAGAGCTCGACGGTGAGCTGGGGGCGATGTATGCGGATCGGGGCCGGCCCAGCGTGCCGCCTGAGGTGTTGTTGAAGGCGTCGGTGTTGATGGCGTTGTACTCGGTGCGCTCGGAGCGGGCGTTCTGCGAGCGTTTGAGCTACGACATGTTGTTCAAGTGGTTCTTGGGGTTGCGCATCGACGAGCGCTCTTTTGACGCGTCGACGTTCTCGAAGAACCGCGAGCGGCTGTTGGATCATGAGATAGCGGATCGGTTCTTCGCTGCTGTGGTTCGGCGGGCTCAGCTGCGCCGGTATTGCTCGAGCGATCATTTCAGCGTGGACGGCACCTTGCTGGAGGCGTGGGCGTCGCACAAGAGCTTCAAGCCCAAAGCCGCGCCCGGCGGCGGCGAGCCGGGCAAGGGCCGCAACGCCGAGGAGGACTTCCGGGGCGCCCGCCGCCGCAACGACACCCACCAGTCCACGACCGATCCCGAGGCTCGCCTGTATCGCAAGTCGAAAGGGGCCCCGGCGATGCTCGCTTTCATGGGGCACCTGATGGTCGAGAACCGCAACGGCCTCATCGTCGACGCCGAGCTCACCCAAGCAGACGGCTACGCCGAGCGCGACACCGCCGCCGCGATGCTGCGACGAGCCCCCCGACGGCGGCGGCGGCGCACCGTCGGCGGCGACAAGAACTACGACACCAAGGGATTCGTGGCCGACGCCCGCAAGGCCGGGTTCACGCCCCACGTCGCCCAGAACACCACCAGGCGGCGCTCCGCCATCGACCGGCGCACCACCCGCCACGACGGCTACACGATCTCTCAACGGGTCCGAAAACGCGTCGAGGAGCCCTTCGGATGGATCAAGACCATCGCCGGAGGACACAAGCTGCGACACAAAGGACAAGCCCGCAACCGGGCCTGGTTCCTCATCGGCGCCGCCACCTACAACCTCGTCCGCATAGCCACACTCGACACCGACACCACCTGAGCAGACACCCCGACCGGCCCGACAGGGCCAACGTCGCCCCGCACCGCCAGCCAACACCACCACCCCAACCCTCACACAAACCCGAACCAGCACCCAAACCCGCCCAAACCACCGAATTTCAACAGCCTGCTAGATGTGGCTCGATCGGTAGTGCGCACGCCGTTGCACCGTTGGGCGCCAATTGCGGCAGCGTTGGCAGCGGCTGTCTTGCTGGCGGCGGCGTGCACCGGGGGAGACGCCGGCGACGGTGCCGATGACGGCTTCGACGGCACGGTGCGCATCGGCGTGGCCGTGAGCGAAACCGGTCGGTTCGCCGCCGAAGGCAGGGCTGTGCGCCAGGGCTACGACACGTGGCTGCGCTGGGTGAACGAGGAGCACGGCGGCATTCGCGTCGGCGATGGCCGCTACCGGGCCGAGATCGTCTATCGCGACGACCAGTCCGATCCCGACCAGATCGGCGACCTCGTCGAGCAGCTCATTGACGAGGACGGGGTCGACTTCCTGCTCGGCCCGTATTCCAGCACGCTGACCGGACCGGCCAGTGCAACCGCAGAGGCCCGCGGCGTGATCATGGTGGAGGGCAACGGCGCATCCGACAGCCTCTTCGAGCGGGGCTATCGCAACCTGTTCTATGTCGGCGTGGTGGCCTCGGACTACACGCGGTCGAGCATCGAGCTGCTCGCAGAGCGCGGTGCGCGCACCGCAGTGGTGGCGCACGAAGACACGCCCTTCGCCACGTCGGTCGCGCAGGGAGCGCAGCGCCACCTCGAGGCCAACGGCGTCGAGGTGCTGGCAACGAAGCACTACCCGGTGGGCGTTGTCAGCGTTGACGACCTCATGGCCGAGCTTGCGGCCCTGGGACCGGACATCTTCGTGGGCGGCGGCCACTACGACGACGCGGTGCTGTTCCTGCGATCGGCGCAGGAGCAAGACTTCCGCGCCGACGCCATGCTCATCACCGTCGGTCCGGCCAACCCGCAGCTGATCTCCGACATCGGCAGCGGCGCCGACGGGGTGCTCGGACCCACCGCATGGGAGCCCGTGATGTCGTATGAGGGCGCGAGCTTCGGCACATCCAGTGCCTACGCAGATACCTACGAGAGCTTGTGGGGTGAACCGCCCATCTACCAGGCGGCCGGGTCAACCGCCGCTGCGCTCGCCCTGCACCGCGCCATCGAGGCTGCCGGCAGTCTCGACAGCGATGCTGTGCGAGATGCGCTGCGAGCTCTCGAGATGGACACCTTCTACGGCCCGATCCGCTTCGACGAGCGCGGCGTCAACGTGGCCAAGCCGATGGGCATCGTCCAAGTGCAAGACGGCAGCATCGTGGTGGTCGCACCCGAGGCTGCGGCCGAGGGCGCGCTGGTGTATCCGGCGCGCTAGCGGCCCATCGTGAAGAACTCGTTATTGGGCCGCATCGACGTCAGGTGAGCCATCCGGTTGGACAGGGCGAACAGGCCGGTGATGGCACCGATGTCCCAGATGTCGTCGTCGCTGAACCCGTGAGCCCGCAGCTCGTCGTGATCGCTGGCTGAGGCCGACCACGGTTCGGTGCACATCTTCAAGGCGAAGTCGATCATGGCCCGCTGCCGGTCGGTGAGGTCGGCCTTGGACGGGTCGACCGCAAGCTGGTCCGCGAGCCGCGGGTCCTTGGCCCTGATGCGCAGGATCGCACCGTGCGCCACCACGCAGTAGAGGCAGTTGTTGGCGCCGCTGGTGGCCACCACGATCATCTCCCGCTCGGCCTTGGTGAGCCCGCTCTCACCTTCCATGAGCGCGTCGTGATACGCCATGAACGCCCGCATCTCGTCTGGCCGGTGCGCCAGCGCGAGAAACACGTTGGGCACGAAGCCGGTCTTGGACTGAATGAGCTCGATCCGCTCGCGCAGGTCGTCGGGCATGTCTGCGATGTCGGGCACCGGGAAGGTCGAGATGGCTGGCTCGGTCATGCCCGCAGCCTAGGGAGCCGTCCTCTGCGCATTCCCGAACTCTTGTATATATCTGTCTAGTGGCGTATATACTCTCACGTGTGGGAAAGCACCTGATCGACTTGGACGAGGATGCCCTGTCGGCAGCGAGAGCCGAACTCGGGACTGACACCATCAAGGCCACGGTGAACTCGGCACTGTGGGCAGCATGCTCCGCTCGGCGCGAGCGGGTAGCCGCTGCGCTGGACACTTTGGCAGGGTTCGAGTTCGAGGACCGTGAGCGCGCGTGGCGCTGACGCACCTCTTCGACACCAGCGTGTTGACCAGGCTGTCGCACGATGCTGTTCGCGCCGCGGCCGAACAGCTCGTCGCGGCAGGGAGCGCAGCACGCGCCGGCATCAGCGACCTCGAAATCGGCTTCTCAGCTCGCAATGTCGACGAATGGGACGACTTGGCGAAGGGTCTCGCCGAATTGCACCTCGTCGAGACGTCGGCCGAGCATGTGCGTCGCGCACGTCAGACGCAGCGACTTCTTGCAGAGCGCGGGCTGCGGGGACGGCCGATCCCTGACTTGCTGATCGCAGCAGCTGCCGAAATCTCCCAGCTCACCGTGCTGCACTACGACAGCGATTTCGACGTCATCGCGACGGTGACCGGCCAGCGGTGCGAATGGGTAGTCCCACGAGGATCCATCGACTGAGCCATCCGCCTACATTTGCGGGGCCGACGAAGGGACTGCCTGCTGATGCACCTGCCACGACCGACTACGCCCCGTCTCGAACCCATTCCCAAAGTTGCCGAGCGGGCCCGCGAGGCCATGGAGAACTCGTTCGCCAACGCCGTCAACGTCATTGCAACCCTCGCGCACAGCCGCCCGATCTCCAAGGCGTTCGGCGAATTCGCCATGGCGATCCTGTACAGGGGCGACCTGTCACGTCGCGATGTCGAGATCGCTGTGCTGCGCACGGGCTGGAACTGCCAGTCGGTGTACGAGTTCGGCCAGCACACGCTGATCGCCCTCGCCGAGGTCATGACCGACGAGGAGATCTACCTCGTAACCCGGCCCATCGCCGAGGGCAACTGGACGGCCGCCGAGGCGGCGCTGCTGCAGGTGGTGGACGACCTGTACTCCGACGACTGCGTCTCCGACGCCACCTGGGCCGAGGCGGTATCGCATTTCAGCGAAGCCGAGATGGTGCACCTCATCGCAGCCTCGGGCTGCTACCGGATGGTGAGCGGCCTGCTCAACAGCACCGGTGTGGAGCGGGACGACGGCGTGCCCGGCTGGCCCACCGCGCAGGCGGCGTCTGGCTGATCGTCTGGGGGGAAGTCGACCCGCAGCACCTGCAGTAACCGAGCGGTCGGCGCCGAGAGGCCGGCGCCGACGGGCCAGCATCAGCGGCTCTCGGGCACCTCGTTGAGCAGGCCGGTGTCGACGTCGTAGATGAAGCCGCGGACTGCGGTGTCGTGCTCGATGAACGGCGAGGCTCGCAGCGTTGCGATGGCTGACCGGACGTCGTCGTCGGGGTCGGCGAACGAGCCGATCGGCCAGTCGGGTCGAGCACCGAGCCGCTCGCGCAGATCGTCGCTGAACGCCGACTCGTCGAGCCCGCACATGCCGCACTTCGAGTGATGAATGACCAGGATCTCCCGGGTGCCCAGCAGCTGCTGCGAGATGCACAGCGAGCGGATGACGTCGTCAGTCACCACACCGCCGGCGTTGCGCATGACGTGCGCTTCGCCGACCGTCAACCCGAGCTCTGCCAGCGGATCGATGCGGGCATCCATGCAGGTGACGACGGCGACGTGACGGCTCGGCGCCGCGGCCATGCCGGGCGTCTTGACGGCATCGGCAGCTTGCCGATTGCGTTCCACCAGGTCGTCTGCCGAGGGAAGGAACTCGACCAAGCCGTGCTCGCCCTCAGCGTCCGGATGGCTCATCGGAGTTCCTCACCGTTCCCGACCGTTTGTCTCCCGACCGCTTGTCGCCGCGGCGACCGCTGGCGCCTGCCAGCGGAGGAGTTTGGTACGCCCCCTGGGACTTGAACCCAGAACCTGCGGATTAAGAGTCCGTTGCTCTGCCAAATTGAGCTAGAGGCGCATGGTGCCCCGCAAGGCTAACGACGCCCTCCCGGCACACGCGGCGGGCAGGGGTGTCGGGCGGATCGAGGGGATTCGAACCCCCGGCCTCCAGTGCCACAAACTGGCGCTCTAACCAACTGAGCTACGACCCGCATGGGGTGGTCAAGGATGCCACGGGTGCCGCGGGCTCGCTACCGGATTTGGCGTGGAGCTGACGCCTGCGGGGTTGGCGGCCGAACCGGCAATGCGGCCGCCCCCGCGGCAGTCCTCAGCCGGGCGCGGCCCCAACGGCGTACCGTAGGAGCGTGAGCGCGCACACCATGCAGTCCGGCGGGGCCCGACAGCCGCCTGTCACCTACATCCCCAGGATCACGGCCCAGTACATCGGGCTGGGGTACGGCGAATACCGCTGGGTGCACAGCGAGACGCCGCCGCCATGGACGCCGCTGACCAAGCCGATCTCGGAGTGCCGCGTCGGGCTCATTGCCACCGGCGGCATCTACGTCACCGGCCAGACGGCGTTCCACTACCGCGACGACACGACGTACCGGGCGATCCCCACCGACGTCGATACCGCCGATCTGCGGGCCACGCACTTCGCCTACGACCTGACTGATGCGCGTTCTGACATCAACTGTGTGTTCCCCATCGAGGCGCTGCGCACCTTGCGCGACAGCGGCGAGATCGGTGAGCTGGGGCCGCATGCGTACACCCTGATGGGCGGCATCTACAGCACCCGACGGGTTCATGAGGAGCTGATCCCGGAGTTGGCCAAGCGCTGCGTGGCCGACGAGCTCGACGTGGTGCTGCTGGTGCCGGTATGACCGGTCTGCCATCAGACCGGGGGTCTGATTGCGAGGGCCATCGAGGCCGAGGGCATCCCGACGCTGTCGATGTCGAGCGCCCGTGACATCACCCGGGCGGCCTGGCCGCCTCGATCCGTCTATCTGGACTATCCGCTGGGCCACACGTCGGGCAAGCCGCATGAGCCCGAGCTGAATCTGCAGATCTTGCGGGACACGTTCGCCGCGTTCGAGAACCTGGGTGTGCCGGGTTCCATGGCGCACCTGCCCCACCGCTGGTCTGACACTGACCGCTGGAAGGACAAGGTGTTTGCACCGTCCACCAAGTCCGAGGACTTGCCCGAGTGTGCAACGCCCGACGGCGGGGACACGCAGGGGGACACAGCCAGCGGCGACTACGAGGACGATCGGACTGAGCGGCACCCGACGCCCCAGTACCAGACCGATGACGATGCTGAAGCGGCCCGGCTGAGCCACGACGGCGAGGAGTGCCTGGTCTGCGCGGGCATCGACTACTGAGTCGGGCTGAGCTGAGCAGAGCTGGCCTGAGCATGGATTGCCGATGAGTGAGCAGCCTGAGCGCCGCGCCTCGGTGGGTGCCAAATCACCCGGGAGCGGCGGCGACTACGACCCCGAGGCCGTGCCCGTGCGCGATGCGGCCACGGTGATGATCCTGTCCAATGAGCACGATCCCCACGTGCTGATGCTGAAGCGCAATTCCCGATCAATCTTCGTGGGCGACATGTGGGTGTATCCCGGCGGCGCCGTCGATCCCGAGGATGCCACCCAGGCCGCCGACGAGACCGTGTCGGGCCTGACTGATGACGAGGCCTCGTTTCAGATCGGCATCGAGCGGGGCGGCATCGCCTTCTGGGTTGCGGCGCTGCGGGAGACGTTCGAGGAAGCCGGCATCTTGCTCGCCCATCACGACCATCCGGTCGGCGTGGACGATCCCCGGGACCTGCCCTCGGGCATCATCGATCTCTCGCCGCCCGACGTAGCCGAGCGGTTCTCGCAGTACCGCGACGAGGTCAATGCCGGCGATCGGGACTTCATCGAGACAGTGCGCAACGAAGACCTGTTGCTCGACGGTGACAACGTCTATTTCATCGGCCGCTGGGTGACGCCGCTGGGCTCGCCTCGCCGCTATGACACGCGGTTCTTCCTGACGGCCATGCCTGACGGCCAGGTGCCGCTACCCGATCACGACGAGGCGGTCGAGCACCAATGGGTGCGTCCGTCGGATGCCATCCGGCGCAACGAGACCGGTGACATGGTGATGATGACGCCGACCATCGGCATGTTGCAGCGTCTCTCCAGGTTCAGGACCGTGACTGACGCTGTAGCGGCAGCCCGCAGGGGCACGCCTGGCGACGATGAGCACGTGCGGATCCGCTACGACAACGAGGGACCGCACCGCATTGCGTTCCCTGCCGATCCTGACTACCTGCAGTCAGACGACAGCACCGAGGTCGGCATCCTGCGCTGGCCCTCCCGCTAGCCCGTCTCGGGGGGTTCTGACAGCCTGCGTTGCGCTCGCGGTCAGCGGGCGAGTTCGCGGTCCTGCTCGATGAAGGACTCGATGGTGTTCTCGGCGAGGACGGTGTGGTCGGCGTCGAGCACCTCGAACATGCGCCCCGTGGGCTCGTGCATGGAGAACAGCACCAGTGAGCCCTCGGGGCCGCCGCGCTCCATGTGCACGTCACCGCCCGGGCCGCTGCAGTAGATGCCGGCAGGCCGGACATCGTGGTGCAGTTCGTTGCCGGCGTCATCGAGGTCGATGACGTGATGCTCGCCCTCGAGCACCAGCGAGGTGGTCGTCGCCACGTGGCGATGGAAGTGGCAGTAGGCATCGGGCGCCCAGCGAATGATCAGGTCCAGCCGTCCGGCGTCCTGCTCGTGGCCGAGCACGGCGATGTCGTAGTCGATCAGGTAGTCGAACCGCGGGCTGCCCTCGTAGTGGATCCACCGAAGGTCGCTGGTGTCGAAGCGGAAGCCAGAGTTCTTCTCAGTCACGTTCGGTCCCTTCCGAGAGATGGCGCCATGGTTGGGCCGGACTCCCGAATGTACCGAGGGAACCGCGACCGTGTCGCTGGACCCTTGGACCGGCACCGGTTCGGTGGCAGGATGGCCTTCGGGTCCTCCTGGCTCAAGCCCCCGTGGCGCAACTGGACAGCGCAGCGGGCTTCTATCCCGCCGGTTGCAGGTTCGAGTCCTGCCGGGGGCGCGCCGCGTGGCCCGACTGCGCAGTATCCGATTGCGATCGAAAAGAACGATGGCGTCGCCGGGTAACGCGGGTAGGTTCAGCGGATGCCGCAGGGCTCAGTTTCTGGCACGGATGCTGATACGGCGCTGAATGTCGCTGGCAGGACGCCGTCGATTGCCGAGACTGCCGCTGAGACTTCGCTCGCCGAGACGAACGGTGCTGTCACCAGCGAACCGGTGGACACCGACCGGATTGAGAAGGCGGTCAGGGAGATCCTGGTCGCCATCGGCGAGGATCCCGACCGTGACGGCCTGCAGAAGACGCCCAAGCGTGTGGCGCGCATGTACGCCGAAGTCTTCGCCGGCCTGCAGGAAGACCCCGAGCATCACTTGCAGGTGCAGTTCGAGACCGGCCATGACGAGATGGTCATGGTGCGCGACATTCCCTTCTATTCGATGTGCGAGCACCACCTGATGCCGTTCGTGGGCCGAGCGCACGTGGCGTACATCCCCGGCGAGCGGGGCATGATCACCGGGCTGTCGAAGCTGGCCCGGCTGGTGGAGGCCTACGCCCGGCGGCCGCAGGTGCAAGAACGGCTCACGACCCAGGTAGCCGACAAGCTGATGGAGGTGCTCGAGCCGCGGGGAACCCTCGTGGTCGTCGAGGCCGAGCACCAGTGCATGTCGATGCGCGGTGTGCAGAAGCCCGGGTCGCTCACCATTACCTCGGCGGTGCGCGGCCAGTTCCGCAACACCGCTACCCGTGCGGAGGCAATGCACCTCATCGGCGTCGGCCGCTAGCGGGCCGCATGCTCAGCCACAAACCGGATTGCGGGCACCGCGCTGTGCCCAACGCAAGCCCAGCGTGAGCACACGTCGCACATGAGACCGAGCGCGGACGCACTCGCCGGCCCGCCAGAGCTGGGCCGCAGCGTGCTGGTGGGGCCGGACGATCCGGTGCCAAGCGCATGGACCGGCTGTGAACGACTGCGCGTCAGCCCGGGAGACTTCAGCGCAGATGCCGGTCGCAGTCTGCGCGATGCATGGCTGACGCGCACCCGGCTGGTCATTGAGCTGGACGGTGGACTGCCCGACCAGTCGCCGGTGTGGCAGGCACCGTGGTGGAAGCTGACGCCCGGCTTGACGCTGCGACCTGAGGTGCTACTGCACTTGCTCACGTCCAACGCCGTCGACACGCGGGATCCGGAGCGGGTGCAGTTCGCGCCCGTGGAAGCGGCGCTGCGGCTCGGGGCGACACGGGTCGGCAAGCGGGGTGCTGGCGACCCGGTTTCAGGCTCGCCGGTCGGGCGTGGTCCGGGAGCGGGCGATGTGGTCACCGATGCAGGACCAGTGTGGTGTGACGGCGGTCCGCTGGACGCGTTCGACTTGCCGCTGGCGGTCATCCCGTCAGCCAACCTCACGGCTGGCAGACTGCGAGGCGTCCGGAGGGCAAACCCGCACGCCGACCTCGCGCCTGATCAGCAGGCAGCGGTCGGTCATCTGGGCGGTGCTGCGTGCATCGTTGCGCCTGCGGGATCGGGCAAGACCCGGGTGCTCACCGAGCGGGCGCGCTATCTCGTGAGGGATCTGGGAGTCGCCGCCGAGGCGGTGTGCTTGGTGGCCTTCAATGTCCGGGCCCGCCGCGAGATGGAGGAGCGCACGCGCGACTTGGCGGGTCTGCAGGTGCGCACGCTGAACAGCCTCGCGCTGGCGATCTGCAACGGCACAGGTCCGTTCGCCCGACCGCTGGGACATGGCCGGGTCGACGTCATCGACGAAATGGGGGTCCGCGAGCGCCTGGATGGCTATGTCAAGCGGCGTCGCCGTGCCATGACCGATCAGCTCGCGCCATGGCTGGAAGCGCTGAGCGCCACCCGTCTCGGGCTGCGCGATCTGGACGGCGTCGAGCGCGACTTCCAGCCCGATGTGCCCGACTTCGCGGAGGTCGCACCGCGCTATGTCGCTGATCTTGAGGCCGATGGCCTGGTGGACTTCGATCAGCAGATCATCCGGGCCATCGACATCCTGCTGCGCGACCCAGCGGCTCGGGCTGCGGCCCGCCGCATCTGTGGGGTGCTGCTCGTCGATGAGTTCCAAGATCTGACGCCGGCGCATCTGCTGATGATCCGGCTGCTGGCAGGGCCGCGGGCCGATGTGTTCGGTGTCGGCGACGACGACCAGACCATCTACGGGTACGCGGGCGCATCCCCGCAGTGGCTCATCGATTTCGACCGGTACTTCCCAGGGGCGCAGCGACACCACCTGCATGTCAACTACCGCTGCCCGCCTCCCGTGGTCGGCGCGGCCGTCAACCTGCTGTCTCACAACCATCTGCGCATCGACAAGCAGATCAGCCCGGTCGGGGCCGACGCCCGAAACGGGGCAGATTCGGGCGTCGGCGCCAAGGCGGTCAACGTCATCAGGATCGGGCGCCCTGAATCCGGGGACTCCGATGTCCGCGCTCAGCAGGCACCGCAGACGTTCGACGCTGCACGGGAGGCAGATCTGGCGGCGGGGCTGCGGAGCGCCGTCTCGGATCTGATAGACGTCGGCGCCCGGCCCTCGGACATTGCCGTGCTGACCAGGGTCAACAGCACGCTGCTCGTGCCGCAGATCGTGCTCGGGGACATGGGCGTGGCGGCAGAGGCTCCCCTCGGACAGGGCTTCCTCGAGCGAACCGGCGTGGCGGGTGCGCTCGCGTGGCTGAAGCTGGCCACCGCACCTCGGCATGCGTTGCCCAGTAGTGCGCTGTCGGACGCAGCACGGCGCCCGCCGCGGGGAATCTCGCCACGCGTCATCGAGTGGATGGGCGAGCAGCGGAGCCTCGGCGAACTGCGGGCGCTGGCAGGACGTCTCAACGACGAACGCTCCTCAGCCAAGATCGAGGAGTTCGTCGCCGATCTGGACCTGCTGCGCCAGCGCACAGCCAACGAGCAGCTCACGACTCGGCAGGTCTTGGAGGCGGTGCGGGACGAACTCGGACTCGGCAGCAGCCTCGACACCCGCTTGGATGCCTCGAGGCGTTCGGTGGACCGCTCGGCCCACGGCGATGATCTGCGGGCTCTCATCTCGGTGGCGCATCTGCACCCTGACCCGGCCGGTTTCGCCGGATGGCTGGCAGCCCGGCTCGCTGGCGATGCCAGACCCGGCGACGGCCGAGACTCGGTGGGCTTCGGCAGCGACGAGAGCCCCGGCCGACTGCAGCATTCCCGAGGCGCCCCATCGGACCCCGACGGGGCAGTGAGCATCGGCGCTGGCCCTGATCGTGTGCGGCTGGCCACAGTGCACCGGGTGAAGGGCCTCGAATGGCCCCATGTCATCGTCTATGAGGCGTCGGCGGGCCTGATGCCCCATCGCCTGTCTCACGATGTCGAGGAAGAGCGTCGCGTGTTCCATGTCGCCTTGACACGTTGCGCCGAGTCCGTGACGTTGATCTGCGGCGAACCGCCGTCGCCGTTCCTGGCCGAGCTGTCCGAGCGAGCGCCGCCGTCGCCGTACACGGCGCCGGATGAATCGAAGCCTCTGGACCGGTCCGCGCGTGGCAAGCCCTCAGGTCTTTTCTCGGAGCCCGGCGGCCCTACAGAGGACTCCTCGGCAACAGGAGGTGCGACGTCACGAGCTGGGGCACGCAAGCCACGGCCCGAGCCGCCGACCGATGCGCGTGATGCAGCGCTGTTTGAAGCACTGCGCGCCTGGCGCCGCGAGCGCAGCAAGGCCGACGGCGTGCCCGCCTACGTCGTGTTCCCTGATGCGGTGCTGATCGCACTTGCTACGCAGCACCCCCGCAATGAGGCGGAGCTGCTGGCGGTGCCGGGCATCGGACCTGCCAAGCTCGCCTCCTACGGCACAGATGCGCTGGCGATCATCGCCGAGCACACGTAGCGGTTGGCACCCTCAGACGGCGAGGGGACCTTGGCCGGCGAGGAAGCGCTGGGCCATCACCATCAGCACCACCCAGTACTCGGAGCTCGGCACGAAGTCGTCGAGCGTCACCTCGAGCGCAATCTCGCTCGCATCGGGATGACCGGCTGATGCGACGCCCTGCACCGAGATGGACGCCGCGCCGCTGAACAGGGCCAGCAAGTCGGCGATCGGCGCATCGAGCACCGCATCGACTTCGTCGCGTGCCAGCACGTAATCGGTGAGCGGGCGGTCATCGCGCAGCAGGTACACGCTGGTCAGCTCGCAGTTCAGCCTGCCTTCGCCGCTGTCGTCGGCCAGCCGGCGAACCCCGAGCGACACCAGGTCAGCACTCGCCGGAGCGATGCCCAGTTCTTCCTCCAGTTCGCGCACACCATCGAGCGGCATCTCGCCTGCGGCGAGGTGTCCAGCAGCGCTGATATCGATCAATCCCGGAAAAGCAGCCTTGGAGCGAGAGCGTCGCTGCAGCACGGCCGTCGGCACGCCGTCACGGAGCGTGACGATCTGACAGTGAAAAACACGGTGCCATTCGCCCCGCTCGTGCACCTCGTCCCGCGGGGCCGTGCGCACGTAGCGCCCCACTTCGTCGACGACGTCAAGATGTTCGACACCGGGCGCGCTGTCAGTCACGGCGCCCATTGTTGCCGTTGGTCCCGCTCGCGCGGGTGTTGTGTCGCGGGCCGAGGGCCAGCTAGGCGTTCGCGGCCGTGCCGCTACAGCAGCTCGGCGTACTTGTCGAGGATCGGCAGCACGGTGTCGGCGTCGGCGGGCGGAAGGCCGAGCACCACCCGGGTGCAGCCGATCTCGGCGAGGCTCTCGATGATCTCCGGCTTGGGGGGCGTGGCGAACTGGCCGATCTCGATCTCATCGGGGTCGCGGCCGGCTTCGATCGCCGACTCACGGAGCTGCTTGACCGGCACCTCCAAGTCGTAGCGACCCGAAATAGGCATCCAGCCGTCGCAGAACTCGACGATGTCGGCAATGGTCTTCGGCCCCGCGGCACCGCCCAAAATCACCTTCGGCCCGCCTTCCTGCACTGGCTTGGGCCATGCCCACGACGAGTCGAAGTTCACCCAGTCGCCGTGGAACTCGGCCTCGTCGGCGGTCCACAGCTCGCGCACGGCCAGCATCATCTCGCGGGTGATGGCACGCCGGTCGGTGTACTTCACGCCGTGATGGGCCAGCTCTTCCTTGTTCCAGCCGTAGCCGATGCCCAAGATGAACCGGCCGTTCGAGATCCGGTCCACCGTGGCGGCTTCCTTCGCCAGCCAGATGGGGTCGCGCTGAGCGACGAGCGTGATGCCGGTGCCGAGCATGATGTTCTCGGTGACCGCTGCTGCGGCGCCCAGCGACACGAACTGGTCGTGCGTGCGCCAGTACTCCTCGGGCAGCGGGGGAGCTCCCTCACGGCCGCCCCATGGCGTCTCGCGGCTGGTGGGGATGTGGCTGTGCTCGGGGAACCACAGCGACTCGAAGCCTCGTTCCTCGGTAGCTCGGGCCAACTCGACCGGCCCGATGGCCTTGTCGGTGGGAAACATCATCACGCCGATCTTCACGTTGGTCCTCCTGATGGGCACGAGTTCGTGGCGAAAGCGGCCGGGGTCGGCCGCCGCAGAGAGTAACGGCCACTGGTTGGCGGTGCCTGTCTGGGTTGCTGAAGAGCTTGATGGGTGCGCCGCCCATTGGTGGCCCCGCTGGCCGGCCGGTGCTCGCTGCTGAGAGCCACTCAGGATCGGCTTGATGGCGTAGACAACGGTGACGCGAGGCGTAGCGTTGCGCTGACGCGTAGTGAGCAGGCGCTTGGCTCGCAAGAATGTGGGCCCCAACCTGGATGCCTGACGATCTGGAGGCAGCGTGAAGATCACCATCGACGTCGAGAAGTGCATCGGCAGCGGTTCGTGCGAGATGATCGCCCCGAGCATCTTCGAGGTGGGCAACGACGGACTCGTGCAACTGCTCGAGGACAGCCCGAGCGCCGAGCACCACAGCGCCGTGCGCACTGCGGCGGCAAGCTGCCCAACACAGGTCATCGCCGTCGACGACTGAGCTTCACCCCAACGGCGTCCCGCAACGTGTAGCGGCACTGACCGGCCGAAGCATCTGTTCGGGCCCCTCGACGGCCCACCGGTACGATCGACTCCCGGAGCTGACCTGTCGGCCCTGCTGATGCAGCTCTTCAGACTCGGGAAGTGGCGCAGCCTGGTAGCGCACCTGCTTTGGGAGCAGGGGGTCGTGGGTTCAAATCCCGCCTTCCCGACTGGACATGAGCAACCGAGACAGCCACCCCCCGTTGCCGATGAACACCTACTGGGTCGTTCCCGGCCGCTTCGCCGCCGGCGAGTACCCCGGTGCGCTCAATAGGAGAGACGCCGCCTACAAGTTGAGAACGCTGCTGAACGCCGGGATCGGCCGTTTCGTCGACCTGACCGAGCCCAACGAGGGCTTGCTGCCCTACGCCGAAACAGGTGCCGAGGAGGCGAGTCAGCTCGGCGCGACGTTTGAGCATGTGCGCCACTCAGTTGTCGATCTGCACGTTCCTCGGAGTGCTCACGAGATGACGGCGATCCTCGATGACATCGATGAAGCGATGGCTGGGGGCAAGGCCGTCTACGTGCACTGCTGGGCTGGTGTCGGCCGAACGGGCACGGTGGTCGGCTGCTGGCTCGTGCGCCACGGTCTGACCGGGGACGAGGCCCTGAGCCAGATTGCGGAATGGTGGAAGGGCATGGAGAAGGCGTACCGCATACCGCGCTCGCCAGAGATGCCGCGCCAGCGCGAGTACGTGCGCAATTGGAGTGAACCTGTACGGGGAGCGCTGAGTGAGTGAAATCGCCACGCGAGATCGCTTCCGGGGTTGCCTGCTGGGGTTAGCAGCCGGCGATGCGCTCGGCACCACGCTGGAATTCAAGTCGCCGGGTTCGTTCGCACCGATCGATGACATGGTCGGCGGCGGTCCGTTCGGCCTCAGGCCCGGTCAGTGGACCGACGACACCTCGATGGCACTGTGTCTGGCCACGAGCCTCCTGGAGTGCGGCGGATTCGATGCCACGGACCAGATGCAGCGCTACGTGCGTTGGTGGCGTGAGGGCTACATGTCCAGCACGGGGGAGTGCTTCGACATCGGGGTGACCACCAGCGGAGCCCTGTCCCGTTTCATGCAGCAGGGTGACCCCTATGCCGGCTCGGAAGATCCGTCGAGCGCCGGGAATGGCTCGCTCATGCGGCTTGCGCCCGTGCCGATGTTCTTCGCAAGCGACGCCTCGAAGGCCCTCGCCATGGCCGCTGACAGCTCCCGTGTGACCCACGCGGCCCCCGAAGCCGTCGATGCCTGCCGCTATTTCGCCGGCCTGCTGGTCGGCGCACTGGGTGGCGTCGACAAACAGACGCCGCTGTCGCCGCTCTACTGTCCCGTCGAAGGACTCTGGGGCCGCGAACCCCTCAGCAGGAAGATCGCCGAGGTGGCGAGTTGTTCGTTCAAGGACCGCAGTCCGCCAGACATCCGAGGAACGGGCTACGTCGTCGAAGCATTCGAAGCGGCACTCTGGGCCTTCGACCGCTCCGACAGTTTCCGTGAAGGCGCTCTGCTGGCCGTGAATCTCGGCGACGACGCGGACACCACCGGCGCCATCTACGGCCAACTTGCTGGCGCCTACTACGGAGCGGAGGCAATCCCAGCAGCGTGGCGAGCCAAACTCGCCATGGCAGACGAGATCGTCTCGCTGGCCGACCGCCTACACGACGCATCTCATGCCACGTCTGGGCCCGCCTCGACATCGGGCTCTTGACGTAGGAGCTCACCTAGGGTGTTTCGCGCTGGATGGTGTTGCCCGGCGGTCGGTTTGGATGTGGGAGTCAGAGGATGCGCAGATCGCTGAGGCGTGTTGCGGTGACGGTCTCGATGTCTTTGGTGGCTGTGTCGCTGGTGGCGGTGGCCGCTTTGCCTGCAGCAGCGTCCGCGGCGAGGGTGCCTCCTGCTTCGGTTCAGGGCGAGTGCGGCTCGGGCACGGTGCCGGTGGTGGTGGCTTCCGATGTAGCGGCGCAGTCCGACATCTACTCCGCGGTGACTCTCGCCGGTGTGCTGGGCGATGCGTGCATCGTGCTCGCAGGACCCCGAGGCGAGGCGATGCCTGCCGGTCAGCAGGCACGGCTCGATGCCGCTGCGGCAAGCGGTTATGTGGTGGGCGGCGTCGCCGCGGTTCCCGACGCGAAGCTCGCCGGGCGCAGCCTGGCGCGCATAGCCGGCAAGGATCGCTGGACTACCGCGCAGCGTGTCGGCGCAGTCGCCCGGTCGATCGGGGGAGGCGACGCACCTGCGGCCCCGACGCTGGACGGCTCACTGAGTGCTGCTGGCGACGTGGGTCAGCCCGGGGTGCATCTGCGCGGCGCTGAGCCTTGGATCGCGTCGGACTGCGTTGGCGATGTGCCGATCGTGGTCGGTTCCGACGCGGCAGCACAGTCGGACATCTACAGCGCGGTCACGCTCGCGGGCGTGGTCGGCACCGACTGCGTGATCCTCGCCGGTCCCCGCGACGGCGCGATGCCCACCAGCCAGAACACCCGGCTTGAGGCTGCGGAGGCGGGCGGGTTCGTGCTCGGCGGCATCGCAGCGGTTCCCACCGCGAAGATCGCCGGTCGTGACATGACACGCCTCGGCGGCGCGGACCGCTGGGACACAGCCCGGCTCGTGGGCCGCCGCGCCAGCGGCGACACCACCGCCGGCACCAGCACCGCCGGCGAGAGCACAGCCGCCGAAGACCCCGAACAGGGAACCGAAGACGGCGAACCGGAAGGCGAGTCCCAGGAAACTGATGCAATCCCGGATCCGATTATTCCAAACGAAGCGTGGCTTGCGCTGGAGGAAGAATCTTACGCCTTTCGTCAGCAGTGCGGCTGGAGAGATGAAAACAGGGGCGGCTATCGCCTCTGCGAGAACCCCGAGGACACCCTGACAGCAGTCCAGCTGATATCGGCCGTGCTGGGTTGCGAATTCGACCTCAACACACATACGTGCAAAGGCTTGGACATATCAGGAACCGGGCAGTCTATGAACCGCCAAGCCTGCCCTGAGGGCTGGGGGTTATCCGAAACATTTGTCACAATGGGTGAGTACACCGGCTGGTTGTGCTACAGGCATGACCATCCCGATTACTACGAGCCATAACAGACTGACCATGGCTACGCTTCGGTGAAAATGGTGTTCTTAGACCCGCCCGCTATCCGTTACATAAGCGGAGAGGACGGTATGCCGCGGCCCATATGAGTCTTAGAGAGAAATGTTGAGCTTTAGCCCCGCTTCACCAAGCAACTTGATAGAGCGAATACCGGAAACCTGATTCGGATGTACTTCGTCATCTGCTCCAGAGCGTACGACTCTTCCTGTATTGGCACGCGATGAAGGCATCGAGTAGGAGCCAGTCGTAACTTCGGCGTGGAGTAGGGCCTTGGTTCGGTCGTGGCTGGAGGCTTCTGATGTCGAAGGATCTGCACCTGTGACCGTCTATGGCGGGGACACAAGCATCCACTTGTTGCCGCGGGTTTGAGGCTCGGCACGGGTCGGTGTCACGATCCCGTCGGCTCGCAGGGGACGGAGCCAGTTCAGGATGGTCTGTTTCGACCTGTCCAGCGCTGCCGCCAGGTCGACAGTGCTGTGTGGGCCAGCCTCAAGCAAGTGGATCAGTTGGCTTGGCCCGTCGTCGAAGTGCAGCGGACGGGCGGCTTGCTGTTCCGCCCTGGAGCCCGGCTCAGGTGAAGACTGAATGTGGCTCAGCGGAGGAGCCGACAGTTGGACCTCCGTAGTGAGCGGCAACGCCGCAAGGCGAGTAATGCCGTCGCGAACAGTAACGACCAACTCGCGTACTCGATCGTCCAGCTCGGGCGGTCGCATCCCAGCTCTGTCGAGAGCGTGGACTGCCGCACGCAACCCGGAGCCCCGGTTCTCGCAGACGGGTCTGCCGGTGCCCGGGATGACCACGTCTTCGAGCAGTCGTGCAAGCAGTGCATTTCGGGTGCTGTTGATGCTCGAGTCGATGAGCTGCCCCACATCGGTGTGCCCTGCGTGGATGCCGTGCAGGCCGCCGGGGCTGGCAACCTCGAATCGGTCCGGGTACAGGGAGATGCGCACTTGGGTGCCTTGGGCAGTGGGGTGGTAGTCGCGGTGCATGAGTGCGTTCGCGACGATCTCGCGGATGGCCTCCGTCGGGTAGTCCCAGATGTCTTGGCGACCGGCGCCTTCCACGACTGACCGTCGGCGCATGTTGCGCTGCATTGCCGCTACTGCCTGCGCCACGATCGCAGGAATCGGCCCGTCGAGCGGCTGGTTGTCGATGAAGCGCGTTCCGTCGGCCAGGGGAGACCCGTCCATCGTCGGCAGTACGACGAACGAGGCAGCCAGTTGGGGCACGAACTGTTGCGGGTAGCGGCCGAGCGCCAGCAAACCTGCGAGTGTGACTGGTGAGTCGGGCTGCGGCTCGATCAGCACGCCGAACATGTGCAGCACTTCGTGATCGGCGGCCTGGGTGAAGATCTCGCCGCGCCGCTGGCGAAGCCGTCTCAGCAGGTCGCTGACGAGCGCATCGTCCAGGTGCTCCAAGCGGGCGCCGTCGACCGGCGCGACATCGTCGGTTGGCTGACCGCGGCCAGACACCATTACATGTATCTCGTAGTCCGTCAGGTGCCGATTGCCGTCGTGAACCCGGATGTAGGAACCCTGGTTCATGCCCTCGGCACGGACATAGCAGGGCCGGTGCTGGTGCCCCAGGGGCGGGACACGGGCCGCAACCACCGGGTCGCCGTCGATATGGCAGATACCTATCGTCGGCCGCACCTTGGGCTCAAGGTCGTCTGAGCATGCCGAAGCCAAATCCGCAGCGAGCTTGGCGGCGTCAATAGGCACCGGTAGGAAATCGGCATCGCTCAGCCCGAAGATGAGCAGGCCCCCTCGGCCATTCGAGAACGCAGAGATGGACTTCAACACGCTGTCGGGAAAGCCGCCCGCCGCAGACTTGACTTCCACCGATTCGAGATCGGTAGCGGCCGCGCGAAGCTGCGGCACCACGGCGTCCACTTCCGCTTGCAGCTCTGCGGATGCGGAAGTGTTCCCAGCGGATTCGGCGTTCACAGCGCCTATTCTAGCGACAATGCGCACATTGCGGCAAATTTGTGCACAAGTATGCGCTGTTGCGGAAAGCAATGCGAAAAGTTTGTGAAAAACTCTGCAAAGGGCGTTGGGCGCTTGGCGTGCTCGCGGTGAGTCAGCGGGCGGTGGGGAATCCCAAGTCGACGCCTGCGACCGCCGGCGCCTTCTCATCAGTCCAGCTGCTCGCCGAGGTCACGGCGTGGTGGCCCAATGTCAAGGCGACTGGTCCCGTGGATGAAGCGCTACCGTTTGCCGCATGGCGTTGACCGCAGCTTCGTGTCCCCGTGAGCGCTGACGCCACCGCTCCGAAGCGTCCGCAACGACGCTCACAGGGTGATCGCAGCGCTGGCACAGCACGGCTCAGAGACTTGGCAGATGGTGCTGCCCTGATCTTCGATTTCATGGGCAGGCTAGGTCGGCGCAGTGTCTCGACGAACCGCTATCCCTCCGATGCGGAGCGCATGGCGGCGGACTGGTGGGCTGTCGGCAATGACATGCGTCGGGCGGTGGGTCAGCCGCCTGTCAAGCATCCGACTTTGTGATGTCCGACGACCTGCCCGCTTTGGCTGGCAGTGACGATCAGGAGTCACCGCAATCGGGGAACGTCTCGGTTGAGCGCTATGAGGCCACCTACCGCATCGGGCCGCTGCCAACCCCTGAGGACCTTGCCTCCTATGGCGACATCAGCCCTGATCTGGTGTTTCGAATTGTGGACGCTTCCGACGATGAGCGTCACCACCGGCACCAAATGGACGCACCAAATGGACAGAGCGCGAGTTCGCCGTTCGACCATGGGGCTCGTCGCGGGTTTCGCAATCGCGATCTTGTTCTTGGCGGGTTCGGTATGGCTCGTCAGCGAAGGTCACGGCGTAGAGGGCACCGTCTTGGGCACAATCGACTTGGTCGCATTGGTCGCATTGGTCGCTCTGTTCGTCATCGGCCGTAAGGACAGCCCGGGGCAGTGAGCAGCGCGTGCGACGGGACCATGAAGCTTCGCATCGACAAGACCAAGATCGGCTACGAGATCCCCTTCAACGGCCGCTTCTGCGTCTACGAGCCGCCTCGCCCTCTCGAAGTCATCGAAGCCGACCTCGAGACCCTTGAGACCGAAATCGCCCAGCTGCTCGCCGAGGTCACTGCGTGACGCCTCGGTGTTGGGGGAACGCAGCGGGGCCGACCTATTGGATTTCAACTGCGCCGAGCAGGTGGTCGGCATCGAGATGTTGAACGTGTCGAGCCGGTCGCCTGACCTGAATGTCGATGCCTTCCACTTTGAGACGGTCTAGGTGTAATACCCACAGAGGTTGTTGACGCGGCTGGCGGGTGTGCCTGCGATGGCGGTGTGGTGTCGGTGGAGATTGTAGGTGTGGACCCAGTTCTGGAGCCGTCGGCGCCGGTCGGGTTCTGATCGGAATTTGTAGCTGTAGAGGAATTCGTCGGCCATGGTGCGGTTGAACCGCTCGACCTTGCCGTTCGTCTGAGGCCGATAGGGACGGGTGAGCTTGTGCTTGGTGCGGTTCTCGGCGAGCGCGTCGGCGAAGTCGGCGGAGGTGAAGTTGCGGCCGT
Source organism: Acidimicrobiales bacterium (assembly GCA_965116715.1). Lineage (GTDB taxonomy): Bacteria > Actinomycetota > Acidimicrobiia > Acidimicrobiales > Poriferisodalaceae > Poriferisodalis. Next base: position 964,533 of record OZ220724.1, on the reverse strand, counting down.
TGTCGGTCATCACGGCGTCGATGCCGACGTTGTGTTTGTTGAACCAGTCGCGTGCTCGCCGCCAGAACGCCGCCGCGGTGACGGCTTTCTCGTCGTCGAGCGCCTCCACGTACGCGACGCGGCTGTGGTCGTCCACCGCGACGTGCAGATAGGTGTACCCGCGCCGTTTGCGCTTGGAGCGGCGGGCCTTGGGCGAGCCGCGGCCGTGGATCCGCCACCCGCCGCCGGGGGGCACCTTGGCGACCTTCTTCACGTCGACGTGGACCAGCTCGCCCGCATGAGCCTTCTCATAGCGGCGCACCCGCAACCCGGTGGGCCGATCGATCCACGCCAGGCGGTTCAGCCCATGGCGCACCAGCACCCGATGCACCGTCGAAGCCGGCACCCCGACTCTGGCTGCCAGCCGCTTGGGGCCCAGCCGCTTGGAGCGCCGCAGCCGACAGATCCTCTGCTCGACCTCCTCAGGCGTACGCGAAGGCGACCCCGCTGGCCGGCTCGAGCGGTCCCCCAGACCCGCCGCTCCCTCGGCCTCGAAACGCTTGACCCACTTGTCCACCGTCTGGCGAGAGCAGCCCATCTGAGCCGCCACCGCCGTCTTGGACTGACCCGCAGCCACACGCTCGACCATCACCAGCCGCGAATGCGGCGACAACCTCGGCCGCGGCGCACCCCGCCGGACCGTCCCTGAACTACCGTTGATCATTGAGCCTCCGTTCGCAGCTTGGGATCCCAACAGACCCCACACTGCCACGGAGGCTCAACTCATCCCAGGACCAGAACTGTCAACAACGTCCATGGGCATTACAGCTAGGAATGGGTGTTTCGCGCTGGATGGTGTTGCCTGGTGGTCGGTTTGGATGTGGGAGTCAGAGGATGCGCAGATCGCTGAGGCGTGTTGCGGTGACGGTCTCGATGTCTTTGGTGGCTGTGTCGCTGGTGGCGGTGGCCGCTTTGCCTGCAGCAGCGTCTGCGGCGAGGGTGCCTCCTGCTTCGGTGCAAGGCGAGTGCGGCTCGGGCACCGTGCCGCTGGTGGTGGCTTCCGATGTAGCGGCGCAGTCCGACATCTACTCCGCGGTGACTCTCGCCGGTGTGCTGGGCGATGCGTGCATCGTGCTCGCAGGACCCCGAGGCGAGGCGATGCCTGCGGGTCAGCGGGCGCGGCTCGATGCCGCTGCGGCGGGCGGTTATGTGGTGGGCGGCCAGGCCGCGGTGGCTGACGGCAAGCTCGCCGGGCGCAGCCTGGCGCGCATAGCCGGCAAGGATCGCTGGACTACCGCGCAGCGTGTCGGCGCAGTCGCCCGGTCGATCGGGGGAGGCGACGCACCTGCGGCCCCGACGCTGGACGGCTCACTGAGTGCTGCTGGCGACGTGGGTCAGCCCGGGGTGCATCTGCGCGGCGCTGAGCCTTGGATCGCGTCGGACTGCGTTGGCGATGTGCCGATCGTGGTCGGTTCCGACGCGGCAGCACAGTCGGACATCTACAGCGCGGTCACGCTCGCGGGCGTGGTCGGCACCGACTGCGTGATCCTCGCCGGTCCCCGCGACGGCGCGATGCCCACCAGCCAGAACACCCGGCTTGAGGCTGCGGAGGCGGGCGGGTTCGTGCTCGGCGGCATCGCAGCGGTTCCCACCGCGAAGATCGCCGGTCGTGACATGACACGCCTCGGCGGCGCGGACCGCTGGGACACAGCCCAGCTCGTGGGCCGCCGCGCCAGCGGCGACACCACCGCCGGCACCAGCACCGCCGGCGAGAGCACAGCCACCGAAGACCCCGAAGAGGAAGCCGAAGTCGCAGTACCTGAACCTGTACCACCTAGTCCAGCCTGGGAAGCAAGATATCGGGAGATAGAAGCTTTCTCAGAAACGGCCAATAACCCCGAGCACTGGGAAACGGTGGAAGAGATGATGAGTGCCTTCATCGGACATGGCTGTGATTTTGACTACAGGCAGTATACATGCCAAGGTCTATCACGGGCAGAGTTCCATGCCTTAGCCTCTTTGAAGGCATGCCCCAAGGGGTGGGCCCTTATCCATGTCTTCCCTAACAGCTGGGTCATGTGCTTCCACCCGCTACACGAAAGCTACAGGCGGGATCTCGCCTACCACGATCCAAGCGAAGCGAGCACGGAGGTCGTATATCCCAACTTCGGGTAAGGTGAGCGGAATATCCTCGTATCTGCTGAGCTCTTCTTGGCACCGCCTCCTTTCTGTGTTCGCAGTAGAAAGCGGTGCGCGGGTCACCATATACAGCAATATGTCAAGACTTTCACTAACCAGGTGACAGCAGTGGTTCGCCGGTACTTGTGAGCCTGCGATATGCATATATTGTAATTTGTAACCCCTTTATGGCACTTGTAGCGTCTGCAATCTGAGAATTGTCGTTGATATTCTGGAGAAGTAGAATGTGAGTTGAAGGTGGGCTTCAGGGCCTTGCAGCATTCGAATATGAGGCGAAGACCGGAAACCTGATTTGGATGTTCTTCGTGGCCCGCTCAAGAATGTACGACTCTTTCTGTCTTGGCGCGGGATGAGGGTGCGGAGTAGGAACCAATCGTAATTTCGATGTGGAGCAGGGCCTTGGTTCGGTCGTGGCCGGAGGCTTCTGATGTCGAAGTATCTGCACCTGTGACCGTCTCTGGCGGGGACACAAGCATCCACTTGTTGCCGCGGGTATGAGGCTCGGCACGGGTCGGTGTCACGATCCCGTCGGCGCGGGTGTTGCGGCCGCGCGGAAGCGGGTCAGCGGGCGGTGGGGAAGCCGAGGTCGACGCCGCGGTCTGCAGGGTCGGGCCAGTGCTCGGTGACGGCCTTCAGCCGTGTGTAGAAGCGGATGCCCTCGGGGCCGTGCATGTGGTGGTCGCCGAACAGCGAGTCCTTCCAGCCGCCGAATGAGTGGTACGCCATCGGCACCGGAATAGCCACGTTGACGCCGACCATTCCCACCGGGGCCTCACGCCGGAACCGCCGGGCTGCCCCGCCGTCGCGGGTGAACAGCGCCACGCCGTTGCCGAACTGGTTGTTCTCGATGAGCTCCATCGCCTCCTCGAACGACTCCACCCGCACCAGGCACAGCACGGGACCGAAGATCTCGTCCTCGTACACCTTCATCTCGGTGGTGACCTCATCCAGCAGCGTCGCTCCCACCCAGTAGCCGTCCGGGTGGCCGTCCACCACCAGCTCGCGGCCGTCTCGCTGCACCACGGCACCTTCCGACTCGCCCAGGTCGATGTAGCTGAGCACCCGGTCACGGTGCTCGGCGGTCACCAGCGGACCCATGTCGACCGGCTGAGCGCCCAGGCCCGGACCGATGCGCAGCGCATCGATCCGCTCACAGATCGCGCCGGACAACTCGTCGGCGATGCCGCCCACGGCCACCACCACCGATATCGCCATGCAGCGCTCGCCGGCCGAGCCGTACCCAGCCGACACAGCGGCATCTGCCGCCTGGCCGACGTCGGCGTCGGGCAGCACGATCATGTGGTTCTTGGCGCCGCCGAGCGCCTGCACCCGCTTGCCGGCCATCGACGCCGTGCGGTGTACGTGACGTGCAATCGGCGTGGACCCCACGAAGCTCACCGCGTCGATGCCAGGGTGCTCGCACAGTGCGTTCACGGCATCGGCATCACCATGGAGCACGTTGAACACACCGTCGGGCAGCCCGGCCTCGGCAAACAGCTCGCCGATGCGCACCGCCACCGACGGATCTTTCTCGGAAGGCTTCAGCACGAAGCAGTTGCCGCACGCGATGGCCACCGGGTACATCCACATCGGCACCATCGCGGGGAAATTGAACGGCGTGATGCCGGCCACCACGCCGACCGGTTGGCGGACCGTGTAGGCGTCGTGCTCGGTGCTGATGTCGTCGGTGCGCTCGCCCTTCAATAGCTGACCGACGCCGCAGGCGAACTCCACCACCTCGATGCCGCGCCGCATCTCACCCAGCGCATCTTCCCGTACCTTGCCGTGCTCTGCCGACACCATCTCGGCCAGCTCCAGGCGATGCGATTCGAGCAGCTCGCGGAATGCGAACATCACCGCCGCCCGGGACGAGATGGAGGCCTCACGCCAGCCCTCCCAGGCCGAGCGGGCCGCGCCGACTGCAGCGTCCACATCACTCCCAGAGGCCATCGGCACCTGGGCGATCACGCTGCCGGCGACCGGGTCGGTCACCTCGAACATCGTTTTCGGCGAGCCCTGCGTTCGCTGACCGCCGATCCAGTGGTCGACTTGCCTCATGAGAGTCCTCCTCGCCGGCAGCGCTCAGTGGGGGCGAGCGCCCCGAACCGCTGTCTTGTTGAGGCCTTGATTCTCGCAGCCTCGCGAGGGTGAACGGGCACGCTCGGGTGGCCGCGTTGCGCCGCTGTGGGCGTGGCTAGAGTCCGCGCCTATGAGTGACGCCAATCCGATTCCCTCAGACCGGCCATTCGTCGTGCCGTACATGACGATCGGTGCCCGCATCGACGGGTCTGCCGGCGGCGCAGCCGATGCCATCGAGTGGTACACGGCCGCCTTCGGCGCCCAAGAGACCAACCGTCAGATGGCGCCGGGTGGCGACAAGGTGATGCACGCCGAGTTGGTGCTCGGCGAGGGCCTGATCTTCCTTGCCGATGACTTCCCGGAATGGGGAGGCGAAGCCTCTGCGCCGGCGGCACTGGCTGGTTCGACCGTCACGATGCACCGCTACGTCGCCGACTGCGACGCGACCATCAACAAGGCGGTGGCCCTGGGCGCTGAGGTGCTCATGCCGCCCGAGGACATGTTCTGGGGCGACCGCTTCGGCAGCATCCGCGACCCGTTCGGGCACAAGTGGTCGATTGCGACCCACGTGCGGGACGTCACTCCTGAAGAGATGGAAGCAGCAGCTGCGGCGATGTTCGCCGAGGGACCGGACGAAGGGCAATCAGGGGGCTGAGCAATGGCGGTAACTGAACTCACCGGCCGCATCGCCGTGGTGACCGGCGGCGGAACCGGCATGGGGCGTGAGCTGGTGCGCCAGCTCGCCGCAGCCGGGTGCCACGTCGCCGCGTGCGACCTGAATGCGGAAGAACTGGCCCGAACCGCAGAGCTGGCGACCAGCGGCTCCAGCGGTGTGCGCATCACGACGCACGACTGCGACGTCACCGACGCAGACGCGGTTGCCGCCTTCGCCGCGGAGGTGGCGGCGTCGCACGACACCGACCACATCAACCTGCTCTTCAACAACGCGGGCGTCGGGGGCGGCGGCAGCTTCGTCATCGACGACCAGCGCGCCGCCTGGGACACCACCTTCGCGGTGTGCTGGAACGGCGTGCTCAATTGCGCTCGCGCGTTCATGGACATGCTGGTGCGCTCCGACGCCGGTGCCATGGTCAACACGAGCAGCATCAACGGCTTCTGGGCGACCGTCGGCCCGGGTGCCCCGCACACGTCGTACTGCGCAGCCAAGTTCGCCGTGAAGGGCTTCACCGAGGCGCTGATGCAGGATCTGGTGATGCACGCCCCGCACGTCAGCGCTCACGTGGTGATGCCCGGGCACATCGGCACCTCGATCGCGCTGAACAGCTTCTCGGTCCATGGCGTCGACGTGCCGCTCATCCGCAAGAACATGGCAGCTCGCGGGGTCGACCTCGATGCGTTGAGCGACGAGGAGGTCCAAGCACTGGTGACCGACCGCAACACCCGCTTCCGCGACGATGCGCCCACCTCAGCGGCGCAGGCGGCCGAGATCATCCTGTCGGACGTGCTGGCGGGCCGGTGGCGGATTCTGGTCGGCGATGACGCCTACCGCATTGACGAGCGGGTGCGAGCTGATCCGGAATCGGCGTACACGCCGGAGTTCTTCGATGTACTTCGTGACGAGGGCCACCTGCAGGCATTTCCGCCCCGCTAGCCGGCCCCACCTGACGCGTTCGCAGAATTCACTAGAGGCCACTGCGGCAGGCCGCTACCCTCGGCCGTCGCCGCGGACGTAGTTCAATGGCTAGAACCTCAGCCTTCCAAGCTGATGATGCGGGTTCGATTCCCGTCGTCCGCTCGCCATGGGCATCAACGGGAATGCCCGGATGCCAGAGCTGCGGAGGCAGCAGGCGAACTCTGCGAGGTTGGAACCTGCTGGATTCCCGGAGCAGAGGGCGCCTGCTGCCTCCGCAGCGGGCGCACCCATCCGGTCAGCCAACTAGGCGGCGCGGATCGGACCGTCCTCGAGCACCTGGCGATTCGCAATCACCTCGTCGATGATCCCGTACTCCTTGGCGGCCTCGGCATCCATGATGAAGTCACGTTCGGTGTCGGTGTGGATGCGCTCGAGGTCCTGGCCGGTGTGGTGCGCAATGATCCGTTCCAGCCGCTCGCGCATCCGGTCGATCTCCCGGGCTGCCAGCTCGATGTCGGTCGCCTGACCCATCGCCTGGCCGTAGGGCTGGTGCAGCAGCACCCGCGCATTGGGCAGCGCCATCCGCTTGCCCGGCGTGCCCGCCGCCAGCAGCACTGCGGCCGCCGACGCCGCCTGTCCCAGGCAGATCGTGGTGATGTCGTTGCGGATGTACTGGGTGGTGTCGTAGATGGCGAACAGCGAGCTGATGTCGCCGCCGGGCGAGTTGATGTAGATGTTGATGTCCTTGTCGGGATTCTCCGACTCGAGGTGGATCATCTGCGCGCACACCAGGTTGGCCACGACGTCGTCAATGGGCGTGCCCAAGAAGATGATGTTCTCCTTCAGCAGGCGCGAGTACAGGTCGTAGGCGCGCTCGCCCCGGTTGGTCTGCTCCACGACGGTGGGCACCAGGTAGTTGCGGGCACGGTGGCGCTCGGCGTCCTGGCCCCCGTAGGGGTGCGCTTCATGCGAACTGGCGGAGAACTCGGTGGTCACGGTGTGTCCCCTCTGTCGTCAGAATCGTCGGGTGTCGGGAGCTCGAGCGCCGAACGCTCGATGGTGTCGCCGTCCGGTCCGATGAGTGTGGCGGCTTCGATCGCCCATTGCAGTGCCTTGCTCTTGCAAATCGCTGAGGTCAAGTGTGCAAGCCCGTCGGTATCGGCCATGACCTCACGCAGCTGGGCGGCGCTGCGGCCGTCGGTCGCGGCCATGCGCTCCAGTTCTCCGTCGATGTCCTCGTCGTCGGCTTGCAGCGCTTCGGCCGTGGCCACCGCACGAAGGGCCAGGTCCAGGCGAGCGCCTCGTTCGGCATCGTCTCGCAGTTCGGTGATGAACGATGCCGGCTCCTGGCCGGTTGCCTCCAACCAGTCCTCGATCGTCATGTTCCGCTGCTGCAGCCCGCTGCCCAGCTCTTGCATGCGATCTGCGATCGCACCGTTGACCATGGCGTCGGGCACCGGTCCGGTGACCAAGTCTGCGAGCTGCTTCTGCGCTTCGTCCCGCAGCACCATGTTGGCCTGCATGATGCGGCCGAAGCTCAGCTGTCGTGCGGTGGCCTCGCGCAAGTCGGACACGCTGTCGTGCTCGGTGTTCTCGTCCACCCAGTCGTCAGTGAGCTCGGGCAGCACCAGCTCGGACACCGTGTTGACCGTGATCTCGAAGTCGATCTCCATCTCCGGCTGCACCGGATGCGGCGCGCTGAACGACAGGTCGGCCCCGGCCTCGCAACCAGCGAGATGCTCGTCAACCTCAGGAACGATGCCACCGCTGCCGACCTCGTAGAGGTAGTCCTGTGCCGAGAGCCCGGGGAGCGGTTCGGACTCCACCGATCCCTCGATGTCGATGGTGACCCGATCGCCTTGGGCAGCGGGGCGATCTACTTCGGTGATATCGGCGAACTGGCGACGCGTCTCGTCAATGCGAGCGTCGATCTCCTCGTCGGTCGGCTCTGGGCTGGGGATCTCGATCTGCAGGCTCTCGTAGCCCGAGACGGACACCACGGGCCGGATCTCCACCGTCGCTTCGAACGCCACCGGCCCGTCGCTTCCGTCGAGTGTGAGCTCGAGCTCAGGCTGGTTGACCACGTCCACCTGGTTGTCGCGCACCGCTTCGGAGTAGTACCGGGGCACCGCTTCTTCCAGCGCCTGGGCGCGGCCGATGTCAGTGCCGAAGTGCGACTCCAGCACCCGGCGCGGCGCCCGCCCCGGTCGGAAGCCCGGGATGCGCACTTCGCGGGCGAGTTTGCGGAATGCAGCCTCGACGTCGGCATCGAATGTCTCGGCATCGACTTCGACGGTCAGCTTGACGCGAGGTCCGATGAACCTCTCGTTGGTGCTCGCGCTGTCGCCGGCATCATCGCCGCCGTCGGTGTCCGTGGCGCCAACATCATCGGCGTCGGGGCTGGCCGGAGTGTTGTCGTCGAGCGTGGGATCGGGCTCAGAATCCGGCGCGGGCCCGATGAAATCCGCTGGATCCAGCGGCGTCAGCGTGGTCTTCACGAAGCGCGGAGCCTACCGGCGCGCCGGGGCCGCACCCCGTGAGGCAACGCCGGCTTCGCCTCTGCCTCCCGCTCTTGTTCGCTTCGCTCACGGGCCGCTCGGGCCACGGCCCAGCCTCTGGCGGCGCAGTGCAATGGATCCCGCTGTTCAGTGCCCGCTGTGCCATCCTTGGCGGTCAGCATCAATCCCGGGTCGCGCGCGGACAGGCCGTGTGCGAGCCTTGTACGGCTACCGGCAACGAGTGCTCGACGGGAGGGAGGTGCAGCGTGGCGAAGTTCGGCGAAGGCGGCGAGCTGCTCAAGTGCTCGTTCTGCGGCAAGTCCCAGAAACAGGTGCGCAAGCTCATTGCGGGCCCGGGCGTCTACATCTGCGACGAGTGCATCGACCTCTGCAACGAGATCATCGACGACGAGGTCGAGACGTCGACCGAAACGCCATTCGAGGCGGTGCCCAAGCCTCGCGAGATCTTCGCCTTCCTCGACGACTACATCATCGATCAGGACCGGACCAAGACGATCCTGTCGGTGGCCGTGTACAACCACTACAAGCGCATGCGCCTCGAGCCCACCGGTCCGGGCACTCCCGAAGAGGTCGAGATCGCCAAGTCGAACATCCTGCTGATCGGCCCTACCGGCTGCGGCAAGACGATGATGGCGCAGACACTGGCACGCATGCTGAATGTTCCCTTCGCCATTGCCGACGCCACGGCGCTCACCGAGGCCGGCTATGTGGGCGAAGACGTCGAGAACATCCTGCTGAAACTGCTGCAGGCAGCCGATTTCGATGTCAAGCGGGCCGAAACCGGCATCGTGTACATCGACGAGATCGACAAGATCGCACGCAAGGCCGAGAACGCCTCGATCACCCGGGATGTGTCGGGCGAGGGCGTCCAGCAGGCGCTGCTGAAGATTCTTGAGGGCACCGTGGCGTCGGTGCCACCGCAGGGCGGCCGCAAGCACCCGCACCAAGAGTTCCTGCAGATCGACACCAGCAACGTGCTGTTCATCTGCGGGGGAGCGTTCGACGGACTCGAGCGCATCATCGCCGACCGTGTCGGCGAGCGAGGGGTCGGATTCGGGGCGACGCTGCGCAACGCTGCGGACAGATCCGCGCTCGACGTGCTGCCCGACGTGCTGCCCGAAGATCTGCGTCACTTCGGCCTGATACCCGAGTTCATCGGCAGGCTGCCGGTGGTGGGCGTGGTCGATCCGTTGGGACCCGATGCGCTGCGACGGATCCTCACCGAGCCGAAGAACGCTCTGGTGCGCCAGTACCGCCGGATGTTCGAGCTGGACGACGTCGAGCTCGAGTTCACCGCCGACGCACTCGAGGCGATCGTGGATCAGGCGATGCTGCGCAACACCGGCGCCCGGGGATTGCGAGCCATCCTGGAAGAAGTCCTGCTGGGGCTGATGTACGACCTGCCGAGTCGTGACGACGTGGCTCGCTGCATCGTCGACCGCGAGGTCGTGCTGGACAAGGTGAACCCGACGCTGGTGCCCCGTTCGACCGTGACGCGCCGCGCCTCTTGAACACTGGGCTTTCGGACACAGGGTCGTCAGGCACCGGGCCGCACCAGACGGGGCCGTCAGCACCGTCAGCCGAACTGCTGCGCGACTACGAGGCGGCGGTGGACTGGCTGGACTCCCACATCGATCTCGAACGCCTGCTCGGCAGCCCTGAGGCTACGCCGCCCACCCTGGACCGCATGTGGACGCTCATGGGCGTGCTGGGCGATCCACAGGACAGCGTGCCGGCGATTCACATCACCGGCACGAACGGCAAGGGCAGCACGGCGCGGATGGCGGTGGCACTGCTGGGGGCGTGCGGGCTGGCGGCCGGCAGCTATACGTCACCGCACATCAACCGTGTGAACGACAGGATCACGGTGGCCAACGAGCCGCTGGACGATGAGGCGTTCACGATGGCGATCAGCGAGGTCGCCGTGTTCGAGTCGATGGTGACCGAGCGGTGCGGCGAGCGGCCGAACTACTTCGAGGTGATGGCTGCCGCGGCATACAACTGGTTTGCCTCCACGGCGCATGTCAACGTGATCGAGGTGGGCATGGGCGGACGCTGGGATGCCACCAACGTCGTGGATGCCGCGGTGGCGGTCATCACCAACGTCGGCGCGGACCACCTGGAGATCATCGGGCCCACGCTGGCCGACGTGGCCTCGGAGAAGGCCGGGATCATCTCGGCTGGGGCGACCGTCGTCTGCGGCGAGACGGCGCCCGAGCTCACCGGCATCGTGTCCGCCGCGGCGGCGCAGGCCGGTGCCGAGATGTGGCAGCGCGGCGTCGACTGGGACGTGGTTCAGCGCCGACCTGCCGTCGGCGGTCAGGTCGTGACGATTCGCACGCCGTTCGGGGAGCACGCCGATCATTTCGTACCGCTGCACGGCGCTCATCAAGCGACCAACATCGCCACTGCCATCAGCTCGGTCGAGGCGTTCTTCGGTCGGCTCCTGGACGCCGACCTGGTTGCCGCTGCGTTGGGCGACATCTCGCTGCCGGCACGCTTCGAGATCGTTGCCCGGGAGCCGACGGTGGTGATCGACGGCGCACACAACCCCGCCGGAGCCGCTGCACTGCGGGACACGCTGGCCGAGTCGCTGCTGGTGGATTCGGCAGATCGAGAGGCCTCGCCGGCCGATGGTGCTTCCAACGTTCTCGTGCTGGGTGCGAACCGGCCGCACGATCCTGCTGCGTTCTGCGAGGCGCTCGATCTGGGCTCCTTCGACGCGGTGGTGGCCACCGCAGCGCAGTGGCCGCGCGCGCTGGCGCCCGCAGACATCGCAGAGGCAGTGGAGGCCGTGGAGGCTGCCGTGGGGGCGGCTCCCGGCGGGCGACCGCCGCTCGAGATCCTCACCGCAGCCACCGTGCCCGACGCCGTGGGGGTTGCCCGTGATCGGGCCGGTCCCGGCGGCATCGTGGTGGTGAGCGGCTCGCTCTACGTAGCGGCTGAAGCGCGGCGACTTCTGGGGGCTGACCCGCATTAGCCTCGGACGCGCAGCCGATGGCGCATCGCGCCAGGACGCGAGCACGGCCGAGGGAGGCAGCGATGCGGCAAACGCTGGTGATCTGCAAGCCCGACGCCGTCGAGCGCGGTCTCGTCGGCGAGATCCTGGGCAGATTCGAGCGCAAGGGGCTCACCGTTGCGGCCCTGGAGCTTGGGGTCATCGAGCGCGGCACCGCCGAGCAGCACTACGCCGAACATGCCGGCAAGAGCTTCTACGCACCGCTGCTGGACTTCATCACACGCTCGCCGTCGGTGATCATGGTGCTGGAGGGGCCCGCTGACGCAGGCGACGAGGTGTTCGCCGTGGTGCGCACCCTCATGGGTGCCACCAATCCCGCGACCGCGGCGCCAGGCACCATCCGGGGCGACTACGGGTTGTCTCCCACGGAGAACCTGGTGCACGGATCAGACAGCGAGACCTCTGCCCAGCGGGAGATCGCCTTGTTCTTCCCATCGCTGGCACAGGCAAGCAACACGGCGAACAACGGCGCAGCCGGGAGCACAGCGTCCATCAGCGAGGCCACGAGCTGATGGCGTCCAACGGGTCATCCCGATCCCGCCGCCGAGGACCGGTGTTCGGCGGTCGTGACATCGCGGTCGATCTCGGCACTGCGAACACGATCGTCTTCGTTCGCGGCCGGGGCATCGTGCTCAATGAGCCCTCGGTGGTCGCTGTCGACTCGATGACGGGCAACTCGCTGGCCGTCGGTCTCGAAGCCAAGCGCATGATCGGCCGGACGCCCGGCAACATCACCGCGATCAGCCCGCTCAAGGACGGCGTGATCGCCGATTTCGACATCTGCGAGAAGATGCTCCGGCACTTCATCAACGAGGTCAGCCAGACGCGCTGGCCCAAGCCGCGCATGGTGATCTGCGTGCCGTCGGGGATCACGGGCGTGGAGCAGCGCGCGGTGCAGGAAGCTGCCGAGTACGCCGGCGCCCGCCGCGCCTACATCATCGAGGAGCCCATGGCCGCGGCGATCGGCGCCGGATTGCCAGTGCAGACGGCGCAGGGAAGCATGATCGTCGACATCGGCGGCGGAACCACCGAAGTCGCGGTGATCTCGCTCGGCGGCATCGTGACGGCTCGTTCGGCCCGCGTCGGCGGCAACATGATCGACGCATCGATCGTCGCCCACGTCAAGAAGGAACACGGCCTCATCGTGGGTGAGCGCACTGCGGAGGAGATCAAGCTCGCACTGGGGTCGGCGTGGCCGCTGCAGCAGGAGATCTACGCCGAGGTCCGTGGCCGCGACATGGTCAGCGGGCTGCCCGAATCGGTCAGCGTCGACAGCCTGGAGATACGCGAAGCAATCGCGGGACCAGTCAGCGCCATCGTTGATTCGGTGAAGGCCACGCTCGACGACACGGCCCCGGAATTGGCTGCCGACGTCATGGACTACGGCATCACGCTTGCGGGCGGCGGAGCGATGCTGCGCGGTCTGCCGGATCGACTGCGCTCGGAGACAGGCGTTGCAGTCCACATCGCGGAGGACCCGCTGTTCGCCGTCGTGCGCGGTTCCGGCCAGACGCTCGAAGAGTTCGACGTCCTCCACGGGGTGCTGTACTCCTCCACCGAGGGGCGCTGACGCCCCCGGCTGTGGCCCGCCGCGCCGGCATTCGGAGACGCACTTGGCTCCGCTTGGCCCTGCTCGTCGTGACGGCCATTGCACTGCTGACGCTTGACGCTCGCGGTTCGGGCGGCGTGCTGGACACTGCCCGCGGCGGGGCGCAGGAACTGCTGGGGCCGGTGCGCACGTTCGGGGACTGGGTGACCAGCCCGCTGCGCGACGCGTGGCGCGGCCTGGTCAGCTTCGATGATCTCGAAACCGAGAATGCGGAGCTGCGCGGCGAGCTGGCGACCGTGCGTGCATCAGTGCTGCGCGTCGGCGAGTTGGAACGGGATCGCCAGGAGCTGCTTGCGCTGCTGGGCGCCCGTGATGTCGTCCGGGCGATTCCGCGGGTCACGACGCGTGTCATCGATGCGCCCGTGTCGAACTTCGAACGCACGATCCTGATCGATGCAGGCCGTCGGGACGGCATTCGCGAGGGCATGGCGGTGGAGAGCGGCGACGGGCTCATCGGACGGGTGGTGTCGGCCGAGCCTTCATGGGCAAGCGTCGAGCTGCTGACCGATCCGAACTTCGATGCCGGCGTGCGCATCGTTCGATCGGGGGATGACGGCTTGGCCTCGGGACGGGGGCCGGGCCGTGACCTGGAGGTGAGCTACATCGAGCTGGAGACCGTCGTCATTCCCGGCGAGACCGTGGTGACGAGCGGCTTTCAGGGCAGCACGTTCCCCGCCGGGCTGCTCGTGGGCACCGTCACCGATGTCGAGCCCGACGCGGTGCGGGGCGCGCAACGGGTCACGGTCCACCCTGCTGCAGACCTCGAGCGGCTGCGGTGGGTGCAAGTGCTGCTCTATGAGCCCGACGTCCCCGAGCCGGTGATCGTGGATCGTGAACCGCCCGATGGCCCAGCCGATGCGGGCACCGTGGGAGCAGACTCATGACCGGGGCTGTGTCGTTGGGACTTGGGACCTCGGGACCTGGGTCGACGGGGGCTGGGCGATGATGGCGGGCGCCGGTCCGCTGGCCCGGTCGGCGTTGGTGCTGGCGGTTGCCGTCGTGCTTCATGTGGGCCTGCTGGCGCACATCACCCCGGCGGGCGTCATTGTGGATCCGTTGGTGCTGCTGGCGGTCGCGGGGGGAATGGTGGGCGGCCGCAGCACCGGGGCGTCGTTCGGCGGGGGCTGCGGGGTCGCCTCCGATCTCATCCTGCACACCCCGTTCGGCATGTCCCTGCTCGTGATGACGCTGGTGGGCTATCTGTCGGGTGCGCTGGCCGAGCAGATGCCCTCGGCCGGCAGGCTCATGCGAGCGGCAGCCGCGTCAGTGCTGGCAGCCGGCGGGATCGGCCTCTTCGCCGGCGCCGGCTGGCTGATGGACCTCGTCTACGTGACCGAGGCGCCGCTCGTCCGCATCGCCATCGTCACCGGCATTGCGTCCCTGCTGACCTACCCGCTGCTGGAGCGAGCGACTCGCTGGGCCCTCATCATCCGTCCGCGCATCTCTGCCAGTCCCGAAAGCACGGCTCGCGGTGGATGAGCGGGTCCGCCGGCGGATGGCCTTTGTCGGCATCGTGATGGTCGGCCTGTTCGGCGCGCTGTTCACCCGCCTGTGGTACCTGCAGGTGCTCGAAACCGAGCAGTTCGCCGTAGCGGCCGAGACGAACCAGGTCCGCATCATCATCACGCCGCCGACGCGCGGCCGCATCCTCGATCGTCACGGAGTGGTCCTCGCCGACAATGTCCGCACCGGGGTGGTCACGTATGACCATTCGAGATACAGCGAGGAGCACACCGAAGCGGTGCTGACCGAGCTGGCCGATCTGCTGGATGTGCCCGCCGAGCAGCTCAGCCGGGGTTTCGCCGATCAGCGCACGCACCCGCTTGCCCCGAAAGTGGTGGCGACAGGTCTCGACGAAGACGGCCTGCTGCGGGTGGCGGAGCGTTCGATTGCCGGGGTGGAGGCCAGGTGGGACTGGGTACGCGTCTACCCGCAGAACGAGGTCGGCGCGCACATTGTCGGATACGTGGGGGCGATGTCCGAGCGCCAGCACCGCGAGCTGATCGAGGACGGCTACCTGCCCTATGAGCGGGTCGGACGGGCGGGCATCGAGGGCCTGTTCGAGGCCGAGCTCCACGGCGAGCCAGGGCGCACCAAGCTCGAAGTCGACCGGCAGGACCGGGTCCAGCGGATCCTGGCCGATGTGCCTCCCGAACCGGGTCACGACATCGTGCTGTCCATCGATGTCGAGTTGCAGGCCGCCACCGAGTCGTATCTGCGGCAGGGACTGATCGCTGCCCGCAAGACGGTGAGCGAGGACTCCGGCTTCTTCTACCCGGCGCTCACCGGGGCTGCGGTGGTGATGGACGTGCGCAACGGCGACGTGCTGGCCATGGCGTCGCACCCCACCTACGACCCCACCTGGATGGTCGAGGGGCTGTCGCTGGCCGAGTACCGGTCGGTGTTCGAGAATCCCTACGCGCCAGGAGCCCTCAACAACCTCGCGGTGCAGGGCACCTACTCGCCCGGCTCGGTGTTCAAGCCCGTGACGGCACTGGCCGGCTTGGACGCGGGACTCATCTCGCCGCGGGCGGCCTTCCACGACGTCGGCTACTACCGGATTCCCGACGCGCGAGGCTGCACCGGGCGCTGCACGTTCTTCAATGCCGATCGCGCTCCCCTTGGAACGCTGGACCTGTCCGGAGCGCTGACCCGCTCGAGCGACGCGTACTTCTACAAGGTGTCCGACGACCTGTACTGGATCGACGGGCCAGAGCAGTGGGCGATCCAGGACATGGCGCGCGCGCTCGGTTTCGGCTCGCCGACCGGCGTGCAGCTGCCATTCGAGAAGTCAGGCCGCGTGCCTGATGGGGACGTCAAGGCGACGCTCTTCGAGCTGAGTCCCGAGGCCTACAATCCCTACGACGAACCGGCGCGATGGTTCCCGGGCGACAACATCAACACGGGCATCGGCCAGGGGTTCGTTGCCGTGACTCCCATGCAGCTCGCCAACGCCTACGCCACCATCGCGAACGGCGGGACGCTCTTCTCGCCGAACATCGTGGAAGCAGTCATCTCACGGCGCGCTGAGACCTTCGGGGAGCCGGTGCTGACCTTCGAACCCAGGGTGCTCGATGTGGTGAGCTTTCCCGAGGGCAGCGCTGTTGTGCGCGAGGGGCTGAGCAATGTCACCAATTCCCGGCTGCGGGGCACGGCTGCGAAGGCGTTCGAGGGGTACGACCATGAGGGCTACCCGGTGTCGGGCAAGACCGGTACCGCTCAGGCGCAAGGCTTGAACGCGGTGCTGCGGCGCAAGAAGGAGGACTCTGCGGTGTTCGTTGCCTGGGCGCCGACGCACGACCCCCGCTATGCCGTTGCGGTCGTCATGGAAGAGGCCGGCTACGGCGGCGAGGCAGCGGCGCCGGTGGCACGTCGGATCCTCGAGGCGGTGCGAGCCTATGAGCAGCGCTGGCCTGAGCCCCAGATCGCGTTCGCGCCGCCCCAGCCTGAGTGCCCTGAAGTGCCCGAAGCGCTGCGAGGCGATCCGGCGTTTCTCGGTTATGTGCCGGAGGGCTGCCCGTGGGGCATCCAGCTGCCACGAGCGAACACGCCCACCGATGCCGACGGTGATGGCATCCCTGATGTGGATGAGATTGAGGGAGCCTCGGCGCGATGATCTCACGGCTGCTGAACCGGGCACAGAGGCGGCGCGAGCTGCAGTCCCCGGCATGGTTCGCCGACTATTCGCTGGCTCTGGCTGCGGTGGCGATTGCGCTGCTCGGCGTCGCGATGAACTACTCCTCGACATGGCGGAGCCTGTCCTTCGAGGGCGGCGACCCATGGACAGTTGCGCGACGCCAGGCGATCTTCGTGGGCTTGGGCGTAGTGGCGATGGTGGTCGCCGCAGTCGTGGACTATCGGGTGCTGCGTGCCTATGCGACGCATGCCTATCTGGCGGCGCTCGCAGCCCTGGGGGCGCTGCTGTTCTGGGCACCGGAGATTCGCAATGCGCGGTCGTGGTTCGTGTTGCCGGTCTTCGGGTTCCAAGTGCAGCCTTCGGAGTTCGCCAAGCTCGTCGTGATCGTGTCGCTGGCGGCGTTCGTCGCCAGCCACGAGGGCTACCTGCGCTTCGACACGCTGTTCAACGCCGGCGTGCTGCTCGTGGTGCCGATGGCCTTGATCTACCTGCAGCCCGACCTGGGCACGATGCTGGTGTTCGTTGCCGTCGCCATGGGCATGCTGCTGGTCGCCGGGGCGCAGCTCCGTCACATCGTCGTCATCACACTGGCCGGAATCCTGGCGCTCGTGCTGGTGTTCAGCATCGACGCGTTTCAAGGCCCCCGCCTGCTCAATGAAACCCAGCGAAACCGCTTGACGGCGTTCCTGGACCAGGACTTTGAGCCCTTGGAGGCCTCCTACAACCTGCGTCAGAGCCAGATTGCCATCGGTGCGGGCGGCATCTGGGGCCAAGGCTGGAAGCAGGGCACCCAGACCAACCTGGACTTGGTTCCCGAGCAGCACAACGACTTCATCTTCACGGCGCTGGGGGAGGAGTTCGGTCTGGTCGGCGGCACGTTCCTGCTTGCGCTGTATGCGTACATGTCGTTGCGCATCTGGCAGATCGCCCGTGTGGCCAGCGACCCGTTCGGGCGATTACTCACCGTCGGCATTCTGTCGATGCTGCTGTTCCAGGTGTTCCAGAACATCGGCATGACGATCGGCATCATGCCGATCACCGGTATTCCGTTGCCGCTCATGAGCCATGGCGGCTCGGGGACCATCACCGCCTTCGCCGCGGTGGGCATCGTCATCAGCGTCGGAGCGCGGCGCTACACGCTCTAACGCTGCGGGGACTGGTTGGGCCGGTAGCGTTGGAGTTGCAATGACAACGCTGTGGCCCCGGCTCGAGCCCTTGCTGCCACGTGTCTCCAAGCCGGCTCGGTACATCGGCTGCGAGGACGGGATGCAACGACCGACCGTGGGTCCGCATCTCACCTCGTGGCTCCTGGCGTATCCCGATACCTACGAGATCGGTCTGCCGAACCAAGGCCTGCAGATTCTCTATGAGCTGCTGAACGAGCGTCCGGACGCCAGCGCCGAGCGCGCCTATGCGCCCTGGATCGACCTCGAGGCCGAGATGCGTGCCGCAGGGCTGCCGTTGTTCTCCGTGGACACGCATCGGGCAGCGGGCGATTTCGACATCATCGCCTTCAACCTCTCGGCTGAGCTCGTGTACACGAACGTGCTCAACTGCATCGATCTTGCGGGATTGGCGGTGCGTTCGGCGCAGCGCAGTGATGACGATCCGCTCATCGGCGCCGGCGGCCATTGCGCATACAACCCTGAGCCGCTGGCCGATTTCGTGGATTTCTTCGTGATCGGTGACGGCGAGGAAGTGGTCTCTGAGATCACCGAAGCGGTCGGCGCCTGGAAGCGAACCGGCAAGCGTTCAGGCACGCGCACCACCATCCTGCGCGACCTCGCAGGCATTGAGGGCGTGTACGTGCCGGCCATGTACGACGTCGCCTACGACGGTCCGGCGCTTGCTTCCATCACGCCGAGGTATCCCGACGTTCCGGCGCTCGTTGCCAAGCGCACGGTTGCCGATTTGGCCGAGTGGCCGTATCCCCGCCAACAGCTGGTGCCGGTCACCGAAGTCGTCCACGATCGGCTCTCAGTGGAGGTTTTCAGGGGCTGTACCCGGGGGTGTCGCTTTTGCCAGGCGGGAATGATCACTCGCCCGGTTCGTGAGCGCCCGGCTGCTCAGGTCCGTGAGATGGTGACCGCCGGCCTCGAGCGCAGCGGTTACGACGAGGTCAGCCTGATGTCGCTGTCGACGGCTGACTACAGCGGGATCGCCGAACTGGTGCGCGACACCGTCACCGCCGGCGGAGCCGGCGGCAACGACACAGCCGGCGGAGCCGGCGGCAACGACACAGCCGGCGGAGCGAGCGCTGATGCCAACCGGATCAGTGTCTCGCTGCCCAGCATGCGCGTCGACGCCTTCACGGTCGACGTGGCGGCCCAGGTGTCCCGCGCGCGTCGCACGGGGCTCACCTTTGCCCCGGAGGCGGGATCGTGGCGGCTGCGCCAGATCATCAACAAGCTCATCACCGAAGAAGACCTCTACAGCGCGGTGCGCTCGGCCTACAGCCAGGGCTGGCATCGCATGAAGCTGTACTTCCTCACTGGCCTGCCTTCGGAGATGGACCCCGACACCGAGGCCATCGCTCACTTGGCGGACGCCTGCACCCGAATCGGGCAGGAATACACCAAGCGTGCGTCGGTGACGGTGTCGCTGGGGGGCTTCGTGCCGAAACCGCACACGCCGTTCCAGTGGTTCGGGCAGAACCCGCCCGAAGAGCTGGCCCGCAAGGTGCGGCTGGTGCGCTCGGCGCTGGGCCGCAACCGGCGTGTCCAGCTGAAGTGGCACGACCCGGCCGCTTCGACCGCTGAGGGCATCGCCAGTCGCGGCGACCGGCGAGTGGGTGCAGTCATCGAGTACGTCTGGCGCAAGGGCGGCACGTTCCAGGAGTGGAGCGAGCGCTTCGACTTGAGCTTGTGGGAAGAGGCCATGGCAGCGTGCGGCCTCGAACTGGAGTGGTACGTGTATCGCCATCGAGGCGAGCACGAGGTGCTGCCGTGGGACCACATCGGTGCCGGGCTGCACCGCGATTTTCTCTGGCACGACTGGCAGGACGCCCTGGCTGGGCATGGCCTGCCTGACTGCCGATGGACCCCGTGCTACGACTGCGGGGCCTGTACTGAATATGGGATCGAGCACATGGTTGCGTCCCCTGTCGCCCCCAACGGCGGCAGTCAGGGGACGGGACAGGATCTCGCGACCGGCCATCTGGTGCCGGTCGAGCTGCGACCCCGCCAGCTGGCGGGCGCAGGCGCACCGAGCGGGGCCGGCGCATGATGCGCTGGGTCCCGCCACCGGTGCCGAGCCGCGGTGCCGCTCCCACCCTCGTGGGTGGGAGATGTCGTTGAGGCTGCGCGTCCGCTTTTCCAAGGTCGGCAAGATCCGCTTCATCGGCCACCGCGATGTGGCCCGTGTGACCGAGCGCGCCGTTCGCAAGGTCGGGTTGCCGGTGGCCTACAGCGAGGGCTTCTCCCCGCGCATGAAGCTGAGCTTCGGCCTGGCACTGCCCACCGGGTACGAGTCGGAGGCCGAGTTCGTGGAGTTGCCGCTGGTTGCAGGCGCCGTGAGCGACAGCACTGCCCCCGATGGCGTCCAGGGTGACAGCGCCGCTTCTGGGGCCTGTGCGGGACCCGTGATCGCCTGCCGGAGCGGTACTCATGCACCTTGCCAGCACGAGTCTCCCGCGTCGGCACCGAGCTACTGCACGGTCGCCGAGGCGCTCAGCGAGGCGTTGCCGGTGGGCATGGAGGTGTCCGCAGCGGCACTGACCGATGGCCGCGGCCCGTCGTTGCAGGCGGCGGTTCGTTCGTGCGGTTGGCACTTCGAGATCATGGGGCTCGATGCCTCTGCGGCGGCGCAAGCGGTTGCAGAATTCCTCGATGCCGGTACCGTCGTGACCGAACGGGTGCACAAAGGCGAGACCGTGAGTTCGGATATTCGACCCAGCGTTGAGGTGCTGCAGGTGGTCGGATGCTCGGACCGAGGGGCGGTGCTGAGCGCCGAGCTGTCGGCCACGCCCCGGGTCGTGCGCCCTAGCGAACTGGTGTCGGCACTCGCGCCGGCACATGAGATGGGCATTGCCCGAAGAACACATCAATGGACGAGTGGCGCCGCGGGACGAGCCGAACCGGCCGTGCCTGCCATGTGCGCCCAGAAACACAAGGAATCCATCAGTGGATGAATCAACACTGGACGACACCACACCTGCCGTGCGCAAGCGGCGGCTGGTCGTGCCTCCCACACAGAACGAACCCAAAGCGGACAAACCCAAAGCAGACAAACCCAAAGCAGACAAACCAGAATCCAAGTCAGAACCCAAGCCCAAGCCGAAGTCGGTACGCAAGATCAAGCCTGACGCCAGGGCCAAGCCTGACGCCAAGGCCAAGCCCGAACCTCAGGCCAAGCCCCAATCCAAGGCAAAGCCCGCTGCTGGGGGAAAGACCAAGGCGGATCCGGCACACGCCGAGCCGGAGGACGCGAAGCCCCCAGTGCCGCCGGTGCCACCGCCGGCTCGCAAACCCCAGATCGGCGACAGCCGCCCCGCACCGACGCAAGCAGCGCCTGAGAGCGAGGGAGGCGGCGGACGCCGTCGCCGTCGGCGAGGCGGTCGGGGACGCGGTGGACGCGGTCGGTCCGGCGAGGCCGCAGCGAATACCGCTGAGACTCGCAACGGCTCTCACGCACCCGTCGAGGCCATCCTGGCCGATCAGCAGCCGCTCGAGCTCGACGATGAGCAGCTCACTGAGCGCCGCGGAAAATACCGCAACGGCAAGCCGTTGGGTCGGTACCGGATGTGCGTTCACGTCTCCGAGGGGGCAACACACATCGCCGTGCTCGAAGGCCGCTCGCTGATCGAGTACTACGTGAGCCGACCCTCCGACGACATCTCAGAGATCTACGGAAATCTCTACCTGGGTCGCGTGCGGCGTGTGCTTCCTGGCATGGAAGCGGCATTCGTCGACATCGGTACGCCCAAGCAAGCGGTGCTGTACCGCGGTGATCTGACGGTTGCATCCGACGAGAGCGATGACGACGGCGGCTCAGAGCGCAAGCGGGCCGGCGGGAGGCGAGGGCGCTCCGTGGCGGGGCCCAAGATCGGAGATCTGATCAAGAACGATCAGACGATCATGTGCCAGGTCATCAAGAACCCGATCGGCCACAAGGGCGCCCGTTTGACCACTGAGGTGTCGTTGCCGGGCCGATTCGTGGTGCTCATCCCCAACAGCAGCGCGATGGGCATATCCCGCCGCCTGCCCAGCCGCGAGCGACGCCGGTTGCGCAGCCTGCTCGCCAAGGAGATCCCCGATGGATTCGGCGTCATCTTGCGCACGGCCGCGGAGAACGTCACTGCTGCTGAGATCCGCCGGGACATCGAACGGTTGACACGGCAGTGGACGAAGATCAGCGAACTGGCCAAGCGCTCCGACGCGCCCACGCTGCTGTTCCGGGAGCCCGAGCTGGCGGTGCGCATCATCCGCGAGCAGTTCACTGCCGATTTCCGCGAGGTGGTGATCGACGACCCGGCGCTGTTCTCCCAAGTCAAGGGCTACATGGAGGCAGTAGCGGCACCGCTGGTGGACCGCATTCGGCTCTACGACCCGGTTGCTGAGCGGCTGCCGCTGTTCGAGCGGGTGCACGTGGCTGAGCAGGTGCGCAAGGCCACCGATCGCAAGGTGTGGCTGCCGTCGGGCGGGTCGCTGATCATCGAGCACACCGAGGCGCTGACCGTGATCGACGTCAACACGGGGCGCAACGTGGGCAAGTCCAGCCTGAACGAGACGCTGTTCCAGAACAACCTGGAGGCCGCTACCGAGATTGCCAAGCAGCTGCGGCTGCGGGACATCGGCGGGATCATCGTCGTGGACTTCGTGGACATGGATGACAAGCAGCAACGGGAACAGCTCATGTCGACGCTGAATGAGGCGCTGGCCCGGGACAAGACCCGCACGGCCACGGAGCCGATTTCGGACATGGGCATTGTGCAGATGACCCGAATGCGCACCGGTGAGGGCCTGCTGGAGTCGATGTCGGATCCCTGCGAAGACTGCGAAGGGCGCGGCATCCGGTTGCGCGAGTCGCTGTTCGCCTGATTCTGCGCCTGAGCTTGGGCAGATAATTCACTCGCCGATCCTGCGGCCTCATCGGTATCCTCTCCAACCGATGTATGCAGTGATCGCTACCGGCGGCAAGCAGCGCCGCGTCGAGCCCGGCCAGCGGCTCGACGTTGAGTTGCTCGCGGTGCCGCCCGGTGAGGAAGTCACCTTCGCGCCGGTTCTCGTGGTGGATGACGGCGCAGTACTGGCGACGCCCGACGAACTCGTGGGCGCCTCGGTGACCGGCCGGGTGGTCGGCGAGGCCAAGGGGCCCAAGATCGAGGGTTTCACCTACAAGAACGCCACGACCAACCGGCGCAGGTGGGGACACCGGCAGCGCTACAGCACGGTCGAGATCACTGCGATTGCGAGGGACTGACCATGTCGAAGACCAAGGGCGGAGGCTCGACTCGCAACGGGCGCGACTCGGTGGCGAAGCGTCTCGGCGTGAAGGTGTACTCGGGGCAGACCATCGACGCCGGCGGCATCATCGTGCGACAGCGGGGCACCAAGTTCCATCCAGGACGGAATGTCGGGCGCGGCAAGGACGACACGCTGTTTGCGACGACTCCCGGCGTCGTGCGGTTCGGCTATCGCCGTGGACGCCGACTCGTCGACGTCGTCCCGTCCTAGTTCTCCCGCACGTCATCCCCGCCAAGAGGCTGAGCCAGGAGGCGAAGCCGTGGCCCGAGCGGCCCGTGAGCCCGTATCCAAGAGAATTCGGGAGCAAGAGCGGGGAACAATGGGTGCGCAGCGGCAAGTTCTGGCCGCCAGAGCATTCTCTGAGACAGGCGAACGCCGATGAGCGACTTTGTCGATGAGTGCCAGCTGCATGCGAAGGGCGGCGACGGCGGGGCGGGCTGTGTGTCGTTCCGTCGTGAGTCCCACGTACCGCGCGGTGGCCCCGACGGGGGCGACGGCGGACACGGCGGAGATGTGTGGGTCGTAGCGGACCGCAATGTGGCATCGCTGCTGGCGTTCCGAGACTTCCCATTCCGGCGCGCCACCGACGGCGGCCATGGCCAGGGGCGCAAGCGGCATGGCCGCAACGGCGCCGATGAGCTGGTGCCCGTGCCCGAGGGAACGATCGTGCGAAATCGTGACGGCGCGGTGCTGGCGGACCTCGTCAATGCCGGCGATCGCTGGCTCGCGGCACAGGGTGGTCGTGGCGGCCGGGGCAACATCCGCTTCGCTTCGAATCGGATGCGCGCCCCCCATTTCGCCGAGCAGTCGGAGCCGGGCGAAGAGCGCTGGCTCGGTCTCGAGCTGAAGCTGATGGCCGATGTCGCCTTGGTGGGCTTCCCGAACGCGGGCAAGAGCACCTTCATCAGCGCGGTGTCGGCGGCGCGGCCGAAGGTTGCCTCGTACCCGTTCACGACTCTCACGCCCAGCCTCGGAGTCGTCCGGCTCGACGATGGCGCCCGAGGTGGCGCGGACAGCTTCGAGATGGTCATCGCAGATGTTCCCGGCTTGATCGAGGGCGCTGCGCAGGGTAAAGGTCTTGGACACCAGTTCCTGCGGCATGTCGAGCGGGCCCGGGTGCTGCTGATCATGGCTGACTTGGCGGAGGTCTCTGATCGTGATCCGCAGGAGCAGGTTGATGTGCTGCTCGGAGAAATCGAGCATCATGACCCCGAACTCGCGTCTCGCCGGCGGCTGGTCGTCGGCACCAAGGCCGATGTCGCCCATCTCGACTGGGACGGGCCCCGGCTCAGTGCCGTGACGGGCGAAGGCGTGGCCCCGGTACTCGGTCGGCTGCGTGAGCTGGTGTCCGAAGCCAGGGTGGCCGACGAGGCCCCCGCCCAGTACGTCGTGCACCGCCCCGAACCTGCCGGCGTCACGGTGCTGCGTCTCGCAGAAGGGGTCTTCGAGATTGAGGGTCGTCAAGCGCGCCGTGCCGTGGCGCTGTCGGATCTCACCGATCCTGCTGCGCTGGCATGGGCGCAGCGCCGCCTGGAGAAACTCGGTGTGTCCCGGGCCCTGGCTCGCAACGGCGCGCAGTCGGGCGACCTCGTGCGTATCGGCGAATTCGAGTTCACCTACGAGGCTGACTCATGAGACACGGCACATGAGACACGGCACATGAGACCTGAGAACACAGCGCGGGTTTCTGTCATGAGCTCGGCGAGACGGCAGGATTGACGCCGATGGCTGCTCCCTTACGGCTGATTGCCAAGATCGGGACGTCGTCCATCACCACATCGGATGGGCGCGTCGACCTTGATGCCGTCGCGAAGCTGGCGTCGGACGTTGCCGATGTGCGCGCGGCAGGTCACGAAGTGATCGTGGTCACCTCCGGTGCGATCACCGCGGGTGTGCAGCGACTGAACGTCGAGCGGCCCACCGAGCCCGAACGGCTGCAGGCATTGTCGGCAGTCGGTCAGATCGACCTGATGGCTTCGTATCGCGAGCTGTTCGCCGCCGAGGGCATGGTGGTGGGCCAGGTGCTGATCGCCCCGCACGATTTCCGCGACCGGGACCAGTACCTCCACGCCCGAGCCACGTTCCATCATCTGCTCGATCTCGGCGTCGTGCCGGTGGTCAACGAGAACGACGCAATCGCCGACGATGCCATCCGCTATGGCGACAACGATCGGATCGCCGCGCTCGTCGCAAACCTCGTGCGTGCCGATGTGTTGATCCTGCTGACCGACATGCCCGGCGTCCTCACCGCGGACCCGAACATCGATCCCGATGCCTCGCTCATCTCGGAGATCCTTGAAGTGAGCCCATCGCTCCAAGCAGCGGCGGGCTCGGCGAACGCCGTTGGCAGCGGCGGCATGGCCTCGAAGCTGGCAGCCGCCCGGATGGCCTCATGGAGCGGCGTGCGCACCGTGATCGCCTCAGCCCGCCGCGCCGATGTCGTTGCCGATGCCGCCGCAGGCCGGGCGGGCGTCGGCACCACCGTGCCCGCACGGGATGCCCGAGTCTCCGCTCGCAAACTGTGGATCGGCTTCGCCGTGGCTGCCCGAGGATCAGTGACCGTCGACGACGGCGCCCGCCGAGCGGTGTCGACGGGCGGCACATCGCTGCTCGCGGCTGGCGTCGTTGGGCACGCGGGCTCGTTCGCCGCCGGGGAAGCGGTCGACATCGTCGACTCGCAGGGGGAGATCTTCGCCAAGGGCTTGGCGGCCATCGACGCTGACGGCTTGCGGGTCACCGCAGGCCTGCGCAGCGATCAGTTGCCTGAGGGATTGCACCCGCTCGTAGTGCACCGTGACGACCTCGTCGTGCTGGGGTGAGCGCGGACAGCTGCACCTTCTCGTCGGTACGCCTGTTGCCTCCGCTCTTGTTCCCCACTCTCATTGGAGACGGGCTCACGGGCCGCTCGGGCCCCGGCTTCGCCTCTGGGGTGATCTGGGGCGGTGCCACTAGTCTGCACGGGTGCCTGACGCCCAGACGCCTGTCGCCGCGGCGATGCCAGCAGCCCCGGCAATGACAGTGCTCGGCGAGCGCGCGAAGGCCGCGGCGACAGTGCTCGCGCAGGCATCAGGCGCCGTACGCGACGAGGCCCTGCTGTCGGCAGCGGACCTGCTGGAGGCAGCAACCGACGCGATCCTCGCCGCCAACCGCGACGACGTGGCCAGTGCCGAGGCTGCCGGCATTTCCGCGACGCTCATCGACCGGTTGCGGCTGGACCCTGGCCGCGTCTCGGCGATGGCGGCCGGCTTGCGCAATGTGGCGGCCCTCGCCGATCCTGTCGGTCAGGTTGTCGACGGGTGGGTGCGACCGAACGGGCTCGCAGTGGAACGGGTTCGGGTGCCGCTGGGCGTGGTGGCGATCATCTACGAGAGCCGGCCCAATGTCACCTCAGACGCCTTCGGCCTCTGCCTGAAGTCGGGGAACGCGGCGTTCCTGCGGGGCTCGAGCGCCGCGCTGAACTCCAACATGGCCATCGCCGAAGCGCTGCGCGAAGGGCTGGTCAAAGCCGGTTTGCCTGCCGACGCCCTGGTGCTCGTCACCGATACCCGCCACAGTGCCGCCGCTGAGTTCATGGGGCTGCGCGGCTACATCGACTGTCTCATCCCCAGGGGCGGTCCTGCGCTCATCGCGTCGGTCCTCGCCAATGCCACGGTTCCCTACGTCATCGACGGCGACGGCAACTGTCATGTCTATGTCGACGCTCAGGCAGACCTGGACATGGCCGCCGCCATCGTCTTGAACGCGAAGCTCAGCCGGCCCTCGGTGTGCAACGCAGCCGAATCGCTTGTTGTGCACCGGGAGGTGGCTGCGGATTTCCTGCCTCGGGTCGTCGAGGACCTGGAAGGCGTCGAGCTGGTGGGCGACGAAGCATCCCGTGCCATCTCGCCGGGGATCGGTCCCGCCAGCACTGAGGACTTCGCCACGGAGTTTCTTGCGCTCAAGATGAGCGTGGCCGTCGTCGACGATCTCGATGCGGCCATCGATCATGTCAACCAGCACGGCACGGGCCACAGCGAGGCCATCGTGACGGGCGATCTTGCCGCCGCTGCGGAATTCACCCGCCGGGTGGACGCCGCGGCCGTGCTCGTCAATGCCTCGACACGCTTCGTGGACGGAGAGGAATTCGGCTTCGGCGCAGAGATCGGCATCAGCACCCAGAAGCTGCACGCACGGGGCCCGATGGGCCTCGAGCAGCTCACGACCACCAAGTTCGTAGTGACCGGGACGGGTCACACGCGGGGCTGACCGTGCCGACAGGTGGCCGCGGCTGCCACACTGTCTGACGGCCCCAGTGCCAGCGACTCAGCCCCGGCGGTCCAGCGCGCCGCCCACTGCCCAACCCAGACAGGGGAGACACCCAGAATGAACGAGACAATGTTCGGAGACCTCTCGGGTGTCCGCGAAGGCTTGGCGAAGGTCGAATACCTCGCCGACGACGGCATCGCCAGCGTGGTCTTCCTGGCGGAGCGGCTCGGCAAGCCGGTGCTCATCGAGGGGCCCGCTGGCACGGGCAAGACCGAATTGGCCAAGTCGGTGGCAGCCATGAGCGGTGCACGTCTCATTCGCCTGCAGTGCTACGAGGGTCTCGACGAGGCCAAGGCGCTGTACGAGTGGAACTACAAGAAGCAGCTGCTGCGCATCCAGGCCGACCGGGGCGTCGACGCAGAGCACGAAGACTGGGTAGAGCTGCAGGACGACATCTTCCAGGACGAGTTCCTGCTCACGCGGCCGCTGCTCGAAGCCATCAGCGCGCAGGACAAGGTCGTGCTGCTGATCGACGAGGTGGACCGCGTCGAGATAGAGACCGAGGCGCTGCTGCTGGAGATCCTGTCGGACTACCAGGTGTCCATTCCCGAGCTCGGCACCATCATGGCCAGCCAGATCCCGTTGGTGTTCTTGACGTCCAACAACACCCGTGAGCTGTCCGAGGCGCTCAAGCGGCGCTGCCTGTTCCTGCACATCGACTATCCGGACCTCGAACGCGAGAAGCAGATTGTCCTCACCAAGGTCGCCGGCATCAGCGAGAACCTGGCCGAGCAGATCGCACGCGTCGTTCGCTCCATCCGCCAGCTCGAGCTGAAGAAGGCGCCGTCGGTGTCCGAGACGCTGGACTGGGCTCGGACCCTGGTGTTGCTGGGCATCGAGAACATCGATGTCGAGCAGGCCAAGGAGACGCTCCACATCCTGCTGAAGTACCAGTCCGACATCGAGAAGGCCGCCAAGGAATTGACGGTCGAGGCCTAGCCGCCACCTGCACAGGGAGGGAGGTCAGCCATGCTGGACCTGCTCAGCGGCTTCGTCGGGGAGCTGCGCAACGCCGGTCTGCCGGTCTCGTTGACGGAGAACCTCGACGCCATGGAGGCCGTCAAGCACATTCCCATCGAAGATCGCGACGCCTTCAAGTACGCGCTGGCTGCGACGCTTGTGAAGAACGAGCAGCACTGGCGGGCATTCGAGACGGTCTTCGAGGTCTACTTCTCGCTCCGCGGGCCCGAATACAACGTCGGCGACGAGGAGGGCAATGGGGAGTTCGATCCCGACAATCTCGAGGAGTGGATGTCCCAGCAGATGCAGGGCATGGGCGGCCGCGGGGGCGGGCAGGACATGTCCCCCGAGGAGATCGCCGAAATGCTCTTCCGGGCGCTGCTGAACGCGGACGAGGCGATGATGGCGGCGATGGCCCGGGCGGCGGTGACGCAGTTCGCCGGCATGGAACCGGGCCGGCCGGTCGGCGGCACCTACTACCTGTACCGGACGCTGCGCAATCTGGATCTCGACGGCATGCTCGATCGGCTGCTCGAGGAGTCATCCCAGCGTTACGAAGGCGAGCTGTCGCCGTTGGCGGAACGGCTTGAACGCGAGGAATTCGAGAACCGCATTGAGCAGCTGAAGCGGGAGATCGAGGCCGAGATCCGGCGTCGCCTGGTGGCCGACCGGGGCGTCGAGGCGATGGCCAAGACGTTGCGCAAGCCGCTCCCCGAGGACGTCGACTTCATGCACGCCAGCCGGGAGGAGATGGCCAACATCCGCAAGGCCATCCAGCCGCTCACTCGCAAACTGGCGGCGCGCCTGGCCCGCAAGCGCAAGCACAAGCGGCGCGGCCCGCTCGACTTCCGGGCCACCGTGCGGCGTTCGCTCAGCTACGGCGGTGTGCCCGCCGAGCCGCGTTTCCGCCACCCGCGGCCGAACAAGCCCGAGCTCATCGTGGTGGCGGACATCTCGGGCTCCGTGGCGGCATTCGCCCGGTTCACGCTGCACCTCGTGTACGCGCTGCAGAACCAGTTCTCCAAGGTGCGATCGTTCGTCTTCATCGACGGCATCGACGAAGTCACTCACATGTTCCAGAACGAAGAGGACATCACCAACGCGGTGCACCGGGTGAACACCGAGGCTGACGTGGTCTGGGTCGACGGCCATTCTGACTACGGCCACGCGTTCGGCGTGTTCTGGGAGAACTTCGGCAAGGACGTCAACGCCAAGTCGACGATGATGTTCCTCGGCGACGCGCGCAACAACTACCACTCGACTAATGCATGGGTGCTCAAGGAGTGCCAGAAGCGAGCACGCTCGGTGTTCTGGCTGAACCCCGAACCGCGCTCGTACTGGGATACGGGAGACTCGGTGATCACCGAGTACTCGACCTACACCGATGGCGTGTTCGAGTGCCGCAACCTGCGCCAGCTCGAAGGCTTCGTCGACAACCTGGCCTAGCCGGCACCGTTTCTGGCTGATGCCAGCAGGTCGGAGGCCAGGAAGGCCAAATCGAGTGACTGGCGGCCGTTGAGGCGCGGGTCGCACATGGTCTCGTAGCGGTCACCGAGCTGGTGCTGAGCCAGCTCGTCACCGCCGCCGATGCACTCGGTCACCGCATCGCCGGTGATCTCGAGATGAATACCTCCGGGCCATGTGCCGGCAGCGGCGTGAGCGGCGAAGTACTCGCGGATCTCGGCCAAGATCGCATCGAAGTGGCGGGTCTTGACCCCGTCATCGGTGCTGTACGTGTTGCCGTGCATGGGGTCGCACTGCCACACCACCGGGTGGCCGGCGTCGGTGACTGCTCGCAGGATGGGTTCGAAGCACTCCACGACGTTGCCGGATCCCATACGGCTGATCAGGGTCAGCCGGCCCGGGATCCGGTTCGGGTTCAGCGCTTCGCACAGCGCTAGCGCCTCGTCGGGCGTGGCGGTGGGGCCCAGCTTCGCCCCGATCGGGTTGTGCACCCCGCGCAGGAACTCCACATGGGCGCCATCGAGCTCTCGCGTGCGCTCGCCGACCCACAGCATGTGGGCTGAGCAGTCATACCAGTCGCCGGTGATGCTGTCGGTGCGGGTCAGCGCCTCTTCGTAGCCCAGCAGCAGCGCCTCGTGGCTGGTGTAGAGCTCGACCTGGCGCATGGCGCTGTCGTCGGTGTCGAGTCCGCAGGCGTTCATGAACCGCAGCGCCGCGTCGATGCCGCTGGCCAGCACCTCATAGCGCTGACCGGCTGGGCTGGACGCCACGAACTCTTGATTCCAGTCGTGCACCTGGCGCAGATCGGCATAACCGCCACGGGTGAATGCCCGCAACAGATTGAGCGTCGCCGCAGAGGTGCTGTACGCCTCCAGCAGGCGCGAGGGATCAGGCGTGCGGGCCGCGGATTCGAACGCGATGTCGTTCACGATGTGGCCTCGGAACACGGGCAGCGTCTCGCCGTCGCGGGTCTCGGTGGCTGAGCTGCGCGGCTTCGCAAACTGGCCGGCGATCCGGCCCACCTTCACGATGGGCAGCCCTGCCGAGTACTGCATCACCACGGCCATCTGCAGGATCACCTTGAGACGGTCGCGGATCTGGTCTGCGGTCGAGAGTTCGAACGACTCGGCACAGTCGCCGGCCTGCAGCACAAATCCCTTGCCGGAGCACACCTGCCCGAGCAGTCCGGTCAGCCGCCTCGCCTCGCCGGCAAAAACCAGCGGTGGACGCCGGCGCAACTCGGTCAGCGACGCTGCCAGCGCGTCAGCGTCGGGCCAGGTGGGCTGCTGGCCAGCGGGCCGCTCTGCCCATGAGCCGGGGTGCCAATCTGGAGCGTGCTGCGGAGACCCGACGGGACTGCGCGCGCCGGATGGTGAGGCTGCGTCGTCAGACAGCGTCTGCGTCGGCATCGATGTCTACAAACTCGCCGTCGGCGGCGAGGCTCTGCAGCTCATCGACGGCGCGCTTGACCAGGCGACGTGCTGCCTCGGCGGTCACGCCGAGCTCTTCGCCGATCTCGCGGTAGCTGCGCTGCTCGCCGTCGATGAGGCCGTTGCGGCGCTTGACCGCATATTGAGCCCGCTCGTCGAGGCGGCCGAGCATGGAGTGCACCATGGTCTTGCGCGCCGATTCGATGGCGTAGTGCTCCGGGCCGGGCGCATCGTCGCCGATGAGGTCGATGAGCGCGCTGTCGCCGTCGTCGCCGACGGTCTTGTCGAGCGACGTGGGCGTGCTGATCCGCTGCAACCACGCATTCTCGTCGTCGAGCGAGTCGCTGTCGCCCCCGTTGTGCCGCAGCGCGGCCCGCAACGTGGCGGAACGGTCCGAAGGCAGACGGATGAGACTGCCCTTCTGGTCGAGCGCGCGCCCGATGGACTGCCGGATCCAGAACGTGGCGTAGGTGGAGAACTTGAAGCCACGGCGCCAGTCGAACTTCTCGACCGCGTGTTCGAGGCCGAGGTTGCCTTCCTGGATCAGGTCGAGCAATTCCAGCGTCGGAGGCAGCGGGTAGCGGCGGGCGATGGACACCACAAGGCGGAGGTTTGCCCGGATGAAGCGGTCACGTGCGGCCGCTGCCGTCTGCACGGCT
Source organism: Acidimicrobiales bacterium (assembly GCA_965116715.1). Lineage (GTDB taxonomy): Bacteria > Actinomycetota > Acidimicrobiia > Acidimicrobiales > Poriferisodalaceae > Poriferisodalis. The sequence goes on along the minus strand of OZ220724.1, from coordinate 932,616 downwards.
TTGCGCAGCTCGCGCCGCTCGGCCACGGACAGGTCCTCGTCGCTGTCGAGGCGCGTCCTCGCATCGCGTCCTGCTTCGATCTGCTGGGAGAGCATCCGCTCGTCTTCTGCAGTGAGCAGCGCCACCGCACCGATCTCGTTCAGGTACTGGCCAACTGAATCCATGACATTCACTCCAACCGGCAGGGGGCAGCCGGTTCTTCGTCTTCGGTTGCATGCCGCCCTGGCATGCCACCCGGTGGGGGGCACCGGGTATGTTCGGCCCTCGCCGGACTGCCGCAGCCCGGACTCAGGCGTGGAACCGCCGCGGTGGCGGAACCGATCTTGCTTGTACGCCCGCATGCGATGCCAGGCCCGAGAAACCGGACCTTACGCAGCACTGCTTTGGGCGGACGATCAAAAGTAGCACACAGCGCACGACGCGCGCAAACAGCCGCCACCGGTGTGTGCTGAAAGACGCAGCCGGGCCCCGGTGTGCGGTGCAGATGTGATGTGAGGCGTGACTCTACACTGCTGCGGTGCCGCCGCGACAAGCGATCTTCGGGGGCACGTTCGACCCGCCCCACGCCGGTCACGTCGCCGCTGCGATCTGCGCGCAGGAACAGCTTGATGTCGGCGTGCTCCATGTCATCGTGGCGAACGATCCGTGGCAGAAATCAGCCGAGCGAGTCGTGACCCCCGCCCATCACCGGTTCGCCATGGCCCTGCTGGCATTTCGCGATCTCGACGGCGTAGTGGTGAGCGATCTGGAGATACAGCGAGGCGGGCCGACCTACACCATCGACACGGTCACGGAGTTGGAGCGGCCCGGGACCGAAACGCTGCTGGTGATGGGCCCCACCGCAGCGAGCGGCCTGTCGACCTGGCACCGTGCCGACGAGCTGTCGGAGCGTGTGACGCTCGCCATCCTGCAGTCGCGAGGCGAGCCGCCCCTGCATGTCGAAGGTTGGCGCACGCGAACGGTAGCGATGGAGCCCGTGCAGGCCTCAGCCACGCAGGTGCGCGGATTGCTGGCCCAACGCCGCCAGCAGCAAATCGCCTTCCAGGCGGCTCAGCTCGTGCCACCTGCAGTCATGGGCTACATCGCCGAACACAGGCTCTATTCTCCGTGAGCGTGGTATCGGTTCCGCAGGCGTCCCCGGCCTCTTCCGGGGTTCACGTCCTCCAGCGAGATCCGATCATCTCAGACGCCGGGGTGCCGCCGTTGGTTCAGGCCGCAGTGGACGGTGCGGCAGAGATGTCAGCCGAACGCATCGTGGCGCTCGACGTCGGTGATGTGCTTGCGATCACCGATTGGTTCATCATCGCGAGCGCTCCCAATGTGCGACGCGTGCGACGCATCGCTGAGCTGATGGAAGCGCACGTGAAGGCGGCCGGAGGTCCCGGACCGATCCGCACGGAGGGTCTCGACGAAGCGCAATGGGTACTGCTTGACTTCGGTGAGTTCGTGGCGCATGTTTTCCATGAACCCAGCCGCGAGTACTACGACCTCGAACGACTGTGGTCAGACGTGCCTCGCCACGAGTTCGACTGAACTCTGATTACTGAATCACGTCGGCCGTGCCCGCCCGGGCGAGCGCGATCCAGGTGCGTCCCGGTGTCAGCGGCACGATGAGGGCGTTGTCGGAGCGGAACACCGTCACCTCGAGCTCGGAGCGGCGCTCCCACGTGCCCCGCACCAGCATCCCGTCGCTGAATATCCACGCCTCCCCGCTGCCCGTCAGCACTGGCTCCGGAGTCGCGGCGTTTGCCGGGCTCTGGCGATACCGAACGAACTGCACGATGACGTTCTCGGGCGCGATGCGCACGCCGTCGAAGTCAGTGTGGTCCCTGCCGTTCTGTGATCGAGCCCAGCCGCCGCCGGCGGCGTCCCAGCGGTATGACGCCTTGATCTGGCCGAAGTCGACATCCACGCCGATGACCGCTGTGCCTCGCGCCAGCGACTCGCCCTCGGCGCGGAACCGGAAGTACTTCGGGGGTGTCCCGCCCTCGGCAGCACCTGCGGAATAGATACGGGCGGTGTCGGTAATGAGATTGTGGGGGGCGTTCTTCTCCCGTGAGCGTTCGAACACGCCCTTGGCGATGGCGGCACCGTCGATGATGGCGAGGGCGTCGACGCTGCGGAGGGCTCGCGCGGTGTAGTCGTTGGCGCCGGAGTTCACGAAGATGGGCCGGTTGAGGTTCGACAGCAGCGCAAAGTCGCCGGTGCGAGCCGATCGGACAGGGCCGACCACATCGGCGTTGGTGGAATGGAAGATCGCGGCGAATCGTGTGAGCCGGGCCTCGACCAGTTCTTCGTAGACCACGTCAGCTTGGTTGAGACCCCACTGCGGCAGGGCGCGCGGGTGGTTGTCGATCTTCACGACTGCGGCCGGTCGCAGCAGTTCGGTGGGTGTTGGCAAGCCGGTGAACGGCGCTGTGAACTGCGGCGCAGCGGCCGTGGAGGATGTAGCGGGCTCGCTGACGGCCGCCGCGGTGACCGGCACCGCGGTCGTCGGCGCCGCCGTTCCCACAGGCGCTGGTGCGGTGATCGACGGCGTCACGGTGGGTGCGGGCGTGACGGTCGGTGCAGGTTCGACTTCGGTCGTTTCCGGCGGCGCCGTGATGGACGAGCACGCCGGCAGCAGCATCAGCGCCGCGAGCCACGCCGCCCAGCTCCGGTGGCGACGTGTCATGGGCGCAGCGACCCGTGCATTGCGACACGTCCCGACCGCGCCCTGGCTGGATTCGGCAAGCGGTTCGCGGACATGCTCCAAGGGTCTGCTCCTCGACATCTGCAGCAGGGCCACCGGGGCCATCCGACCGAACATTCACCATACCGGTCGCCTGTCGCGGGAGGGTGGCACACTGCCCCCATGACGACGCTCGTTTCTGGCGGTGCCGGATACGTCGGGAGCCATACGGTTGCTGCCCTGCATGCGGCAGGGCGCCATGTCGTCGTGTTGGACGATTTCTCCAACGCCCGCCCAGAGGTGGTCGACCAGCTTCGAGTGTTGACGACTCCGGATCTGACCATCGTCGAAGGCGACGCGGCAGACGGCGCCGCAGTTCGGCTGCTCTGCGACGAGCACGACATCGACTCGATCGTGCATTTCGCGGCGCACAAGAGCGTTCCGGAGTCGTTTGCTGATCCGCTGCGGTACTACCGGAACAACCTTCTCTCGACGTTGAACCTGGCCGAGGTCGCAGTCGAGCGCGGCATCGATCGCTTCGTGTTCAGCTCGTCGGCAGTGGTGTACGGCGCCTCCGGGCAGTTGCCCGTCACCGAGGAAACGCCCCCGGGGCCCCAGAGCCCGTACGGCACCACGAAGCTGATGTGCGAGCGCATCCTGGCCGACGCAGCGGCGTCGTCCGGTCTCCAGGCCGTCATCTTGCGCTACTTCAACCCTGTCGGGGCGCACGGTTCAGGACGCATCGGAGAGCTGCCGGTCACCGCTGGCCAGAATCTCGTGCCCGCCGTCATGCGAGTGGCCCTGGGCGAGGCCGACCGGTTGCAGGTCTTCGGCGACGACTACGACACGCGCGACGGCACGGCTGTGCGCGACTTCGTCCATGTGATGGATCTCGCCGAGGGGCACCTGGCGACGCTGGAAGCCGATTTCGGCCCCCATCGGTGCCGTGTGTTCAACCTGGGCACGGGGGTGGGCACCACGGTGCTTGAGCTGGTCTCGGCGGCCGAGGTTGCAACCGGCCGGCCGATCCCCTGCGAGATGGCAGGCCGCCGGTCGGGCGACATCGTCGAGTCCTGGGCTGACTGCAGTCGCGCCGCCGCCGAACTCGGCTGGCGGGCGAAGCGCGACTTGGCCCAGATGCTGGCTGATCACTGGCGATTTGTGAACTGCCGCCCCGGCGCCTCAGCGCGCTAGCCGAAGCAGTACGGCGAGCGCTGCGCAGCAGGCTCGATTCACTCTGCCAACGCAGCCCCCGAGATCAGCGTGTATTCCTTGCCGACGGCGAGCGGCGCAGCCATGGATTCGGGCGGTATGAAGGCGGGCACCCGGTCGTTGCGCACCAGGATCACGTCTGTCGCGGCGACTCGGCTGAGGTTCGACTCGTCGAGCATCCATACCGGCAGGTCGAGGTAGTACGAGATCCAGCGGGGTGTCCAGATGCCCGAGGTGAACCACGCCAATTCGGCCTCGGCGACTCGTGGCTCATCTTGTGCCTGTTCCAGGACGGCACCGGCGTCGGCCGGGCGCTCGAGATAGAAGTCCCGCGTTGAGCCCGTCGCCACGTACGCCAAGGTCACCAGCGTCACTGCGGCAGCGGCCGCTCCCAGCGGCACTCGGAGCCTGGCGGCGGGGCCGCGCAGCAGTCGACGGATGGCATCGGCGAGGGCCGCAATGCCGATGGACGTGGGGGCCACCCACGGGAAGTTCCAGAGGCGATGGATCCACGCACCCTGTTGCAGCGCGAACGTCAGCGACATGGCCACGGCCAGCGTCACAACGACCGGGCCGCGGGTTCGACGATCGACGAGTCCTGCGATCAGCGCTGGGAGGAACAACAGGCGCAGCCACCACGACGTCAGCAGCTCGTGACCTGCGAAGGTCCACTGGCGCTGGAGGAACTCGCCGAAGGTGAACTGGGCCTGTTCGGCGGCGGTCGAGACGTCGTTGCCGGTCCGGAACGCGACTCTCTCGCTGAGCTCGGAGATGTCGGTTGCGTTCAACAGCCAGCCAGCAGTGAGCAGGCCTCCCACCAGTGCGCCGGCCGTGACCGCGGTCAGGGCCGGCGACCAGCCCCGACACAGCCACCCGGCCACGCTGGTCGTTGCCATCGGGGCCGAGCAGCCTTGGGCTTCCGAACGTCGCTGTCGCAGCGTCCCGATGAACAGCCACGGCAGCAGCAGACCCAGCGATGCAATGGCAATCCAGGAGTGCATCGCCGTGAGGGCAGCCAGCGCGCCGGCACCCACGAGCGCCCAGCGTGATGGCCGTTCGGCCTGGCGCAGCCATGCAATGGCCGCTGTCAGCGCCAGCAGCATCGAGAAGCTGATGCCCATGCGGGCGTACACATAGAAGAATCCCGTGCTCACCATGACCAGCAAGGCGAGCAGCGTCGGTCCCCACCGCATGCCAACGGCGCGCAGCAAGGCGGCCATGAATGCCACGGTCGCGGCGCCCAGCAGGAAGTCGGTGATGCGCACCGCCTGCGGGCTGTCGCCCAGTGCACCCACCGAGACGATGGTGAGGAACTGTTTCAGCGGTGGGTGATGCGCGTAGGTGACTGCTTCGATTGGCGGCTCGGCACGTGGCGGCACCTCGAATTCAGCCCGGATGAATGGATCAGTCCTGGCACCCAGGCTGGAGTCAAGTGGTCCGAGATCCCAGAAGTTGCGTGCCTGGATTCCCGCACGGCCGAATATGCGGCCGTCATCGCTGTTGCCCAGCGGCAGGTTGAGGTCGGGCGCCCACAGCAGCAGCACGCCGAGGCAGATGAGGACGACGACGGTCCAGCCCGAACGCAGGCGGGCCAGCGGGCCTTGGCGTGCCATGAAGGGTCTTTCGGTACTCGGCGGCCGCTGCCACCGTGTGAAGGGGCGCAGCGTAGTATCGGCCCGATGGCAGTCGACGGGCGGCACCGGCTGCTGGGTGCCGCACAACGAGCGACTCGTCCCTGCTCGCCATGAGAATCCCGTGACGTCAACTGCGCTGCCGAGCCGGAATGGCAACGGATCGGCCCGAGGGGGATTCCGGCATCTCTACATCTTCGATGCGGCGACCCTGTTTGCCCTGATGGCAGCGATCACGGTGGTCCGTTTCGGATTCGACTGGCCCACCTACCCGCGCAGCCACTACTTCATCGGGTTCGCTGTGGCCACCTTGCTGCACATGACGGTCTATTACTTCGGCGGCTTCTACGAGTTCGAGCAGCGCCTCGGCCATCGGGCCTGGCTGCCGCGCGCGACGCTGCTGACGTTCATGGCGGTGGGCGGTGACGCAACCGTCACGCTGCTCACCGAGCGCTACCTGATGCCGCGAGGCAACCTCGTGGTCTTGGCCATCACCGCCAGCATGCTCATCGCGTTCAACCGGTGGGCTGCCAGGCGGGTGCGGCTGAGACGCTTCGGGCAGCCCCGGATGCTGCTGGTGGGAACGAACGACGACATCGACTCCGCCAAGCAGCATCTCACCGACGACGAGCGCGATGCGGTGATCGCTGGCAGCGTGACCGACGGCGGCGATGTCAGCTCCCGTCTCTGCGCCGAGGTGGAGCGTGTCGGGGCGACCGACCTGCTGCTGCTGTCGGGTCAGCCGCTCGAGAAGATCTATCCCGAGCCGCTCGGCGAGTTCGAGTCGCGCGAGATCGGCGTGTACCGCCGTGTCACGGCTGCGGACACGCTGCTCGGTCTGCAGCGGAGCCGCCAGATCGGCGGGATGCCCTTCATCGCGCTGCGCGAGCACGCGTTGCCGCTGTGCCGCCTGCGGTTCAAGCGACTGCTCGACTTGGCGTACTTGGTGTTGTCTGCGCCGGTGGTGCTGCCCCTGACTGCGGCCGTCGCGATGTACGTGCGTGCGAGGGTGGGCCGCGGCGTGCTGTATCGCCAGGAGCGAGTGGGTCGCGGGGGAGTCCCGTTCGTGCTCGTGAAGTTCCGAACGATGCGACGGGATGCGGAACGCAACGGGCCGGTGCTGGCCGGAGTCAACGATCCCCGGGTCATTGGGGGTCTGGGATGGCTCCGGCGCACACGACTGGACGAGCTGCCGCAGTTGTGGAATGTGCTCACCGGGACCATGTCGATCGTGGGCCCACGTCCCGAACGACCGCAGATAGTGGCCAGGCTGGAGCGGGAGATCCCCGGCTATGGCCGCCGGCACGACGTGCCGCCCGGCATCACGGGTCTGGCGCAGACGCAGGGGCATTACCAGACCGATCCCGGCTACAAGCTGGGACACGACCTGCAGTACGTCGTGAACTGGTCGCCGGTGCTCGACTGGGAGATCATGGCCAAGAGCCTCGTCGTCATGGCTCGCCGCAACGCCCGGTGAGCGAACCGGTCCCGCCCGAAGGGCCGAGTGTCCCGGCCGGCAGGCCGAGTGTGTCTGTGGTCATTCCCGCCCGTGACTGCGCTGAGGAGATACCGGGGTGCCTCGACGCCGTCAGCGCGCAGACCTACAGCGGAGCGCTCGACGTCATCGTGGCAGTGGCACCGAGCACCGACGGCACCGAGCTGGCGGTCGCGGAGGCCGGATGCACGTGGCCGTTGCAGGTCATCCAGAACCCCGCTGGCAACACCTCCGCAGGTCTCAACCTGGCGATCGGCGCAGCCTCCGGCGAGGTCATCGTGCGGGTTGACGCCCAAGCCAGACTCCCAGCCGACTACGTGGAGCGAGCGGTGGCGACGTTGCGGCGAACCGGCGCGGCGAACGTCGGCGGTGTGCAGCGACCGGTCGGCCACGACGGCCTGGGCCGTGTGGTCGCTGCGGCAATGTCCTCGCGGTTTGGGGGCGGTCCAGCCGCGTTCCGGCAGGGGGGCGACGCAGGTCCGGTCGACACGGTGTACCTGGGAGTGTTCGATGCTGCTGCGCTCGCCGCTGTGGGCGGGTTCGACGAGTCGTTGCAGCGGAACCAGGACTACGAGCTGAACTGGCGCCTGCGTGAAGAGGGTCGCGCGGTGTGGCTGGACCCGAGCCTGGTTGTGGACTACGAGCCCCGGTCGAGCTGGGCAGGCCTGGCGCGCCAGTACTTCGACTACGGCGCTGGCAAGCGCGTGGTGATCAAACGCCACCCGCGCTCGATCCAGCCGCGACAGCTCGCCGCGCCTGCTCTTGTCGCCGGCGTGGCGGTCTCGGTGTTCGAGTTGGCTCGCGGTCGCGCGCGGGCGGCGCTGGTGCCGGCGGCATATCTCGGCGCCTGCACCGTGGCCGCAGCCCGGCTGAGAGCAAGCCTGCCCGCAGCTCGCGACCGGCTGCGAGCTGCGGCGGCATTCGCGGTCATGCATCTCTCGTGGGGTGCCGGTTTCTGGTTTGGCGAGCGAGCCGGTAGTCGGCCCCGCCCGAACCGCAGCGCAGGCCCGGGAGCGGCCGCCTAGGGCCGACCCGCGGCAGCCGCCGGGCTCGGTTGCCGGGTGTCGCTGAATCTCCAACGGCCACCACGACGGTCGGCCCCGAATCGGTCGTACGGCACTCAGTACGATCGCAGCCATGCCGCCTGCTTCCATGAATGACGTCGTGATCCGCAACGGGACTGTCGTTGACGGGAGCGGCGGCCCGCCTCGTGCAGCCGATGTCGCTGTCTCTGACGGAGTCATCACAGATGTCGGCGAGGTGACCGGCCGGGGGCGCCGCGACATCGATGCCGACGGTCACCTTGTGCTGCCGGGCTGGGTGGACATTCACACCCACTACGACGGGCAGGCCACCTGGGATCCCGAGATGACGCCGTCGTCGTGGCACGGGGTGACCACCGCGATCTTCGGCAACTGCGGTGTCGGCTTCGCGCCAGTGCAGCCCGGCACCGAGGACTACCTCATCAACCTGATGGAGGGAGTGGAGGACATCCCCGGAACGGTGCTCGCCGAGGGCATCGACTTCCGCTGGACCAGCTACCCGGAGTATCTCGATGCGCTCGCGGCTACGCCGCGTGTGATGGATGTCGGCAGCCAGCTGCCACATGGGGCGCTGCGGTTCTTCGTGATGGGAGAGCGCGGCGCCGACCATGCGGAGGTGCCGACGCCCGACGAGCTCGAACGGATCACCGAACTCGTCACGGAGGCACTCGAGGCGGGGGCGCTGGGCTTCACGACCAGCCGCACCACCAAGCACAAGGCGGCGGACGGCCGGTTGACGCCGTCGCTGTCTGCGGGCGATCCCGAACTCGCCGCCGTGGCGCGTGCAATGCGGCAGGCCGGTGCCGGCGTGCTGCAGGTCAACTCCGACTTCGGTCCCGGCGAGTTCGAAACGTTGCGCGCTGCCGCCGAGCTGTCCGGTCGTCCGCTGTCGGTGCTGCTGCTGCAGGTCGACAATGCGCCCGAGCTGTGGCGGGAGACCCTAAGTCAGATCCATGCGGCGAACGAAGCGGGCATTGCTGCGAACGGGCAGGTCGGCTGCCGGCCGATCAGCGTCATGCTCGGGCTCGACGTGTCGGTGAATCCCTTCGGCAATCATCCGGCCTACCGCGAGATTGCCGACCTGCCGACGGCTGAACGGGCGGCCCGCATGCGCGACGACGAGAGCCTGCGTCGGGCGCTGATCGAAGACCGGCCTGTGGATGGGTTCAGCAAGTGGATGGACTACGCGCTCACCCGTGCTTTCGAGCTCGGCGACGTGCCCGACTACGAGCCCGATCCCCGTGCGTCGGTTGCAGCCCGCGCTGCCGAGCTGGGCGTCAGCCCGTGGGAGCTGGCACTGGATCTGCTCTGTGACGGCGACGGCGACGCCCTGCTGCTGTATCCCTTCGAGAACTACACCGGCGGCAGCCTGGATGTGATCCGCGAGATGCTGGCCGACCCGCACACCATCTGCGGCATCGGCGATGCCGGAGCGCACGTCGGCACCATCTGTGATGCGTCCTACCCGACGTACCTGCTGACCCACTGGGCTCGCGATCGCCGCCGCGGCGAGGGCCTGCCGCTCGAGTTCCTGGTGCACAAGCAGACCCGCGCCAATGCGCTCGCCTACGGGCTGGCCGATCGCGGCCTGCTCGCGCCGGGTTACCGGGCTGACCTCAACGTGGTCGACTTCGACGCGCTCGGTGTTGGTCGGCCGGAGTTGGTGTACGACCTGCCGAGCGGCGGCAAGCGCCTGATCCAGAGATCGGCTGGCTACCGCCACACCTTCGTGGCCGGAACCGAGGTGTCGGCAAACGGCGAATTCACCGGTGCGCGCCCCGGGCGGCTCGTGCGCGGCGCCCAAGCCGACCCAGCGATTCAGTGAGCCTGTGAGCACTGAACCTGCGAGCGCTGAGCCGGTCAGCACAGCGCCGATGTCTGGAGCAGATCCAACCGCTCAGGCGCTGCCGCTCGTCGGCATCACGGTGCTTGACCTGACCATCGCGCGTGCCGGGCCAACGGCCGTGCGGCAGCTCGCTGACTGGGGCGCAGATGTCATACGGGTGGACGCGCCCACCGATGGCTTCGAGGAGGGCCGGGAATCCTCGCCGGATCACCTCAACATCCACCGCAACAAGCGCTCGCTGGTCATCGACTTGAAGAACCCGTCCGGCCGTGAACTGCTGCACCGACTTGTTCGCTCTGCCGATGTGCTCATCGAGAACCTGCGACCGACCGTCAAGTACCGGCTGGGATTCGACTGGGACACCCTGCACGCCGTGAATCCTGCGCTTGTTATGGGATCAATCTCGGGCTTCGGTCAAGACGGCCCGTACGCGACGCGCGGCGGTGTCGACCAGATCGCACAGGGCCTCGGCGGGATGATGGCGGTGACAGGGCTGCCGGGCCACGGTCCGGTGCGCGCCGGTGTGGCGATCAGCGATGTGACCGCCGGCCTGCAGCTCGCAATCGGCGTGCTGGTGGCACTCATCGAGCGATCCCGCACCGGCGAGGGTCGCTGGGTGCACACCTCGCTGCTCGAGTCGATGATCGGCATGCTCGATTTCCAAGCGGCTCGCTGGACCGTGGCGGGGGAGGACCCGCCGCAGGCCGGCAACGACCATCCCACGATGATCCCCATGGGCACCTACGAGGCAGCCGACGGCTACATCAACATCGCGGCGCCCGGCGGGCGGCTGTGGCGGGCGTTCTGCACGGAGATCGGCCGGCCTGATCTGCCTGACGACGAGCGTTTCTCATCGACCAAGCTGCGCTCGGCCAACCGGACCGAGCTGAACAAGCTCATCAGCGAACGACTTGCCGCTGCCGGATGCGACGAATGGGTCGAGCGTCTCAACGCCGCAGGCATCCCGTGCGGGCGCGTCAACAGCGTGGCTGAGGCCTTCGCCGATCCGCAGGTTCAGCATCTGGGTATGGCCGCGCCGGTGCATCACCCGGTGATGGGCGACATCCGCATCGTGCGCAATGCCACCCAGATCGACGGGGTGTCCGGCGACATCCGGCGGCCCAGCCCCGCGCAGGGCGAGCACACCGACGAGATCCTGACCCAGTTCGGCCTGGAACCCGACGAGATCGCCGCCCTGCGCGGCGCTGGCGCCGTCAGCTGAAGCTGCCTGCAAGAACCAGCAGGAACTACCCCGCAATTTCCTGCATGAACTGCGCTATGGCGGACGGCGATGTTCGCTGATCGCTGTGGGCCTGCAGCCCTAGATGCTGGCTGCGGCCTCGAAGCCGGTATCGAGGTCGGCGATGATGTCGTCGATGGTCTCGATGCCGACGGAGAGCCGAACCAGGTTCGGCTCGACGCCGGTGTCCGACTGCTCTTGGGGAGTCAGCTGGCTGTGCGTCGTGCTCGCCGGGTGGATTGCCAAGCTGCGCACATCGCCGATGTTGGCAACGTGGCTGTGCAGCCGCAGGCTCTCCACGAACTTCTGACCGGCCTTGATGCCGCCGTCGATGCCGAAGGCCAGCACCGAACCGGCCCCCTTGGGCAGGTACGTGCGAGCCCGTTCGTTGTACGGGCTCGATGCCAGCCCCGCATACAGCACCCAGTCGACCTGCGGGTGGCCTTCGAGATAGTCGGCCACCGCGACAGCGTTGGCCACGTGCCGCTCCATGCGCAGCGACAGCGTCTCGATGCCCTGCAGGAACAGGAACGCATTCATCGGTGACACGGCGGCGCCGATGTCACGCAGCAGCTGCACCCGAGCCTTCAGGATGTACGACCCAGCGCCGAGGGCAGGCCAGTAGGCCAGCCCGTGGTAGCTGGGATCGGGTTCGGTGAACATCGGGTGCCGACCCGACGCCCCGAAATCGAACGAACCGCCGTCGACGATGAGACCGCCGATCGAGGTCCCGTGGCCGCCGATGAACTTCGTCGCCGAGTGGACCACGATGTCGGCCCCGTGCGCCAGTGGCTGGCACAGGTAGGGCGAGGGCACCGTGTTGTCCACGATCAGCGGGACGTTCGCGCTGTGCGCCGCATCCGCGACTCCCTCGAAGTCCAGGATGTCGTTCTTGGGATTGCCGATGGTCTCGCCGTAGAAGGCCTTGGTGTTGTCACGCACCGCATCACGCCATGAGTCGATGTCGTCGGGGTCCTCCACGAAGGTGACCTCGATGCCCATCTTCGGCAGCGTGTAGTGGAACAGGTTGTACGTGCCCCCGTACAGCGACGGACTCGCGACGATGTGGTCGCCTGCCTCCGCCAGGTTGAGCACCGCCAACGTCTCTGCCGCTTGGCCCGAGGCCACCGCCAGCGCTCCCGGAAGCCCGACCGCCGTGCGCACGCCGCCCTCGAGCGCGCTGATGCGCTCCTCGAGCACATGCTGGGTCGGATTCATGATCCGGGTGTAGATGTTGCCGATCTCCGCCAGCCCGAACAGGTTCTGAGCATGCTCGGAGCTGTCGAAGGTGAACGACGTGGTCTGGTAGATGGGCACCGCGCGGGCATTGGTGGCGCTGTCAGGCGCTTGGCCCGCGTGGATCATTCGTGTCTCGAATCCCAGCTCGGTGAGTGGGTCTGTGGGTGTTTCGCTCATGATGAGCTCCATTTCTTACGCCCCATAAGGCGGGCTATGCCTGACCCGGCGGGATTGCCGAGCGCGCAGCACTGTACCGGCTAATCCCGACCTGTCCAGTCGGATTTTCTGTGACAGGTCGATGTCGGATTCTGAGGCTGGGTTGATTCAGGGACGGAGCTGATTCAGGGACTGGGCCGAGGGCTCAGAAACCTGTCTGCTTGTCCACGACGCCTTCGAGCGGGCGGCCCTCGCGCAGGGCCACGAGATTCCGGCAGAAGCGCTCCAGGTTGCGCCGTGCGCGGTGCTGGCTCGCCCCTGCGGTATGCGGGGTCATGACGCAGTTGTCGAACCCCCACAGCGGGCTGTCCGGTGGCAATGGCTCGACCGGCGCGACATCGAGTGCGGCTCCGCCGATCCTGCCCTCTGCCAGCGCCCGCTCCAGTGACGGCCCGTCGATGATCTCGCCGCGGGTGACGTTCAGCAACACGGCGCCGTCGGGCATCAGGGCGAACATCGCGTCGTCGAACATGCCCTTGGTCTCGGCGGTAAGCGGCAGCCCCACAGCCAGCACGTCGCTGGTGGCCACCATGTCGCCCAGCGACTCGGGTCCGCCGACGGTCTCGACACCCTCGCCGGGCGGCACCGGGTACAGATCCATGGCCTGCACATGCATGCCGAATGCGGCGGCCCGGCGGGCAATGTGGCGACCTGTGCCGCCGAACCCCAGGATGCCCATGGTGAGACCTTCGAGTTCCAGCTCGCTGTAGCGCATCCGTTCGCGGACGTCGTTGTCCCATCCGTCCGGGCCCAGCTTCACCGCCGTCGCGATGCGCCTGACCAGCGCGAGCAGCAGGCCGAATGCGTGGTCGGCCAGATGGCTGCCGACCAGGCCTTTCTCGCCGGTGAGCACGACGTCGCTGTCGAGGAACTTGGGGTACATGAACATGTCGACGCCCGATGCCGTCGCATGGATCCAGCGCAGCTTCGGGGCGGCGTCGAACAGCCACTCGGGCACGATGCCGAGGATGACCTGCGCGCCATCGGCCAGCGGAACCCCGTCCCGCGGCCGGTCCACGATGTTGACGACGGCATCGGGCCCTGCTGCGTCGCGAATAGCGGCCTCGTCGGCAGGGCTGACATCGGGCAGCGTGAGCGTCTTGGTGACGAGCACGTTGAGCGGCCCGTCGGGCACCTCGAGCACGGTCGGTCCCGGCGGTCCAGAGTGCATGGGATCGGTGTTCATGAGATCGTCGCCTCCACGTCTCCGAGGCCGCTGTAGCTGGCCACCCAGTGTTGGCCGGGTTCGACTCGGAAGCGGGCATACGCGCCGGTGATCACGCTCTGGCCTGGTTCGAGCGCCATGCCGTGCCGGTGCAGCGTGGCTGCCAGCCGCGCAATCGACAGGTACGGGTTGTCGACCTCGTCCGCAGCGATGCAGCTGAAGCGTTCGGCGCTATCGCATGAGACCGTCACGACGCAGCGGTCGAGCTCGTCCGCGGGCGGGGCGTCGACGCCCGTTCCCCGGACGATGGCCCAGTTCGTCAGGTTGTCGGCCACGAGCATGGCGAGGTTGCCCCCGACGGCGACCCGCGCCTCGTTCACCTCATAGCCAGCGCACACCTGGGCGATCCGGGCGGGCACTGAGGCCGGATCGACATCGTCGCCGGCGATGCGCTCGCCGATCACGAAGCACATCTCGGGCTCGATGCTCACCTTGCTGATCTCTGCCGTCGGGATGCTCGCCGGCGATGCGAGCACTCGGTTGACATGCCCGAACGGCCGGTCATCGATGCCCACGGTCGTGCGGGCTCGATCTGACGTGAGCCCCACCTTCCAGCCGGCCTGCACGGCCCCATCGGCGACCGCCCGACGCTGCATCTCGCACTGGACGGCCAAGCCGTCCTCGAATCCCAAGCCGGCGAAGGCTGCTGTGGGCACGTCGCCGCCCGCCGCGTAGTAGTTCGACAGCGCTTCGGCGGCGGCGAGTTGTGCGGGACTGAGTTGCGCGGGGTTTGGTTGTCCGGAGGCACTCACAGCGGCGCACCCTAGGGCCTCGCAGCCGGGTGTTGCAGTGACGAGACGTGTCCGAGATCGTCCTTTGCGGCACGGGGTGCTCGCCGTAGTGTGAACCTCATGAGGTTGCAGCTGGCACTCAATGTGGACGACATCGACGAGGCAGTCGACTACTACTCGCGGCTCTTCGGTGCCGAACCGGCCAAGCGGCGGGACGGTTACGCCAACTTCGCAATCGACGAGCCGCCGCTGAAATTGGTGCTGTTCGAGAATCCCGGCGACGGCGGCACCATCAACCATCTCGGGGTGGAGACTGAGTCGGCTGGCGAGGTGGAGCAGGCTCACGCCCGCATGGTCGCGGCTGGCCTCACCACCTCCACCATCGACGAGACCATGTGCTGCTACGCCGAGAAGGTGGAGACCTGGGTCACCGATCCGCACGGCATCGACTGGGAGTGGTACGTGAAGCAGGGCGACGCCGAGGTGATGAACAACGTGGTGCTGTCACGACGTGGCGACGGCGTGGAGCGTGCGAGCCACTCCCAGGACACCTGCTGCGCCTGAGAGGGTCGGCGCGTCAGGGCTGGGGTCGTCGCTCTCGCAGCAGCACTTCCTGGGCGATCGTCGCGACGTGGCTGCCGTCGGGAGCGAACAGGTTTCCGACCGTGATGCCGCGAGCGCTGGTGAGCCCGTGACAGTCGAACTGGAACAGGTGCCATTCGTCGGCACGCATCGGGCGGTGGAACCACATCGCGTGGTCCAGCGACGCCCCCATGAAGGTCTCCTGGTACCGCTCGTGGGGCACCTGCAATGGGTGCAGCGAGCGGGCAGCGTTGAACTGGATTGCATCTGATGTGAATGCCAGCCCGCAGATGTGCAGACGGGGGTCGTCACCGATCGGATCGATGATGCGCACCCAGCCCATCGACTGCCCAGCGCCCGGGTGGCTCGGCAGCGGACGGCGCTCCATGATCCACGGCCAACGCTCCTCGTCAGCCGTGGGGCAATCGTCAGGATTCGGGGCGAGGGGGATGCGGGCCGTCTGCACTTCGGCGTCCTGCTCGGCCACATGGAATGAACAGGAGAGGTTCAAGATGGCGCCGCCGCTCTGGCGCGCCACCACAGCGCGGGTGCAGAACGAGCGGCCGTCGCGCAGGCGGTCCACCTCGTAGCGGACCGGCTCGTCGAGCGTCCCGCCGCGAATGAAGTAGGCGTGCACCGAGTGCGGCACGAACTTCTCGTCGACGGTCTGGAATGCGGCCCAGAGGCCTTGCGCGATGACTTGGCCGCCGTAGATCCGGCCCCACATGTACTCGGGGCTGACGCCGACGTAGGTATCGGGGCCGTGCTGCTCGAGGAACATCACCTCGCCGTACGTCGTCGGCGGCTTGATGCCGCTGGTCACAGCGATCCCTTGCGAGACTCGCCGGTGCTCGTCGGCGATCGGGTCATAGCAACCCCTTGCGGGAATCGCGCTGTATTCGTTGGCGATCGAGTCACAGCAGTCCCCTTCGGGAATCGCGCCAAGGCACGTCGCGGTCGAGGCGCGGCTCGCCAGGCAGACCCAGCACTCGCTCGCCGAGGATGTTGCGCTGGATCTCGTCGGTGCCGCCCCGGATCGACATCGACGGTGCTGTGACTGTTTCGATGTGGCCAAGGCCGTCTTCGAGCATGCCCGCAGCTCCCGCAGAGCGATTCGTCAGGTAGGCGCGCCGCTTGTACGACGACACCGTCCTCAGCTTCGCACCGCTGCCGGCAGGCCCTGGACTGCCGCCCGAACGTGCCTCGTCGGCGGCGCGTCGCGCGGTCCAGCGCGACGCCATGTCGGCGGCGTAGATCGACATGGCTTCGTCCCGCCGCACGGTCGCACCGGACGGGCTGTCGTCGAGTATCCGGTCGTTGGGCGGACTGCCGTCGAGCGGGCTGTCGTCGAGCGGGCCGTCAGGCTGCGCGCCGAGTGCGCCGAGAGCGACCAGGTCGGCCATCCACGTCGGAATGCGGCTTCCACGCTTCGCGCCGTCGCCCCCGCCGCGGCTGCCGGCGCCTGCTCGCTCGTGGGAGAGGATCGTCATCGCCACTCGCCAGCCCTCGCCGACGTCACCCACGCGCCACGCATCGGGCACGTCGGCGCCATCGATAAACACTTCGCTGAAGTGGGCGTCGTTGTTCATCTGCCGCAATGGCCGCACGTCCACGCCAGGCGCGTCCATGGCCACGACGAACATCGTGAGCCCCTTGTGCTTGGGCTGGCCCGGGTCGGTGCGAGCCAGGCAGATGCCCCACTCGGCCCACATGGCCCGACTGGTCCAGGTCTTCTGACCGCCCAGACGCCACATGTCGCCGTCACGCTCGGCGCTCAGCGCCACGTTGGCCAAGTCAGAGCCCGCTTCGGGCTCGGAGAACATCTGGCACCAGATCTCGGCGCCCGACGCGATCGGTCGTAGCCAGCGGTCCTGCTGTTCGGCGGTGCCGTGCGCCAGCAGCGCGGGGCCGACCATGCCGAGACCGATCGCGAACGGGTACAGATCGGGCACCACGTACTCGCGCAACACCGAGCCGATGAGCTGGTTCTCCGCCACCGACGCGTCGCGGCCGCCATGGTCGGCGGGCCATGTCGGCACGTGCCAGCCGCCGCCGACCGTGGCCGCCAAGTACGCCCGACCGTCGTCCAGATCGTCGCTGCCCGCACCCATCGACGTCAGCCGTGTCTGATCTGTGCGGCGCTCGAGCAAGCCGTCAAGCGCCGCCCGGACGTCCCTAGGTGCGAGTGCGGTTGCTGTCGGTGTGGATGCAGCCATCAGTTCAGTCGTGAGGTCAGTCGTCAGCTCGGTCGTCAGTCCTGACCGAGCGTAGGCGCGGGGTGTGACGGAACGGCTCCAGCGGCATGGCGCGCTGTCGGTCGCCATCGCAGCTGGCTCGAATGTGGGCGCGGTGGCGCGGCTTGGCGTCAGCTGCGAGTGAAGTTGGGCGTGCGGCGCTCGTTCATTGCGTTGACGCCCTCGCGCCAGTCGTTGGTGGTGCGCAGCCGGTCTTGCTCGGCCTTCTCGTTGTCGGTGGCGACCTTGATGGCGTCGGCGAGGTGGCCGCGCATCGTATACCGGATGGACTCGACGGCCAGCGGAGCCGAGCCCGCAATCTCGCAGGCGAAGTCGTAGGCCGCCTGGCGCAGCTCGTCGAGCGGCACCAACTTGTCGGCGAGGCCGATCTCGACCGCTTCGTCGCCTTTGACACGCCGGCCGGTGTAGAGCAGGTCCAAGGCCTGCTGATTGCCGACGAGGCGGGGGAGGGTCACCGTCAACCCGAAGCCGTGATGGAAGCCAAGCCGGGCAAAGTTGGCCGTGAAGCGGGCCTCGGGAGCCGCGATGCGAAAGTCCGGGAAGCAGGCCACGCCGAGGCCACCGCCCACCGCCGCACCCTGGATGGCGCCCACCACCGGCTTGCGCTTCGAGAACAGGTCGAACGCCGCGTCGTAGAGGTGGCGCGGGCTGCCGTCGGCGTTGGTGGCGGTGATCTCGCCGCCCCGCCGCCCGTCGCTACCGAACTGGGCGCCGGCACAGAAGTTCTTGCCTTCAGAGCACAGCACGCTGGCGCGGCAGCCGTCCTCCTCGTCGAGGTCGCCGAACGCGGCCACCAGCCCGTCGATCATTTCAAGGTCGAAGAAGTTGTGCGGCGGCCGGCGAATCTCCACGACGGCCACATGGTCGTCGCCCAGCTTCACCATCACATCGCCGTACTGGCCGAACTCATCGAGGTTGCTGTCGACTGCGCTGTTGCTGCTCATGCGGCGAGCGTAGATGCGCTGTCCGGGCAGCGCACAGTGCGCTCATCTGCTTGGGCCCGCGATCGCGAGGCGCCGGCAACGTAGGCCCGGATGCCTGCTTGCTCGCCCTTCGCAAGGCTCCTCTCAGAGTCCCAGATGTCGGGAGCGAACCAGAGGTCGGTAGGGGCGACCGGAGACGGCTGCGGCATGGGCAGCGAGATGAGGTCAGCGGTACGCAGTGTCCGTCCTGCTGGTCCTGAGCGTTCTACGCGCCATCCCATGGGTTGATGACGTGCAAACCCTCGAATCGGCTGAAGTCTCCCGTGTTGCGAGTGACCATGCTCATTGCATTGGCCAAGGCCGTTGCGGCGACGAGGGAGTCGATGGCAGGGGCGGGATTGGGGACGTGCAGGGCTGCCGCAGAGCGCGCTGTCGCTGTGTCAACAGGAAGGACGCGGCCTTCGAACGCGACGCCGACATCATGATTCAACCATTGGCGAAGAACAGCACCCGCCGAGGGGTCACGTCGCTCCACACGCATCACACCGATCTCCAGCTCCATGATCGTCACCGCGGAGACGTAGGCCAGCGTCGGCTCGATGCTCGATATCCAGCGTTCGAACCGGTCGTCGGCTCGGCCTGCGGCAATCCGGCGGGTTTCTGAGACCACGTTGGTGTCGAGCAAGAACATCAGCTCAGTTCGATCAGGCGGGGGAGATCGGTTCGCTCGGGCAGCGGGAGGTCGATCTCTCCGGCGCCCGCAGTAGTGCAGAGCAGATCGACGAGCGTCGGACTTCCCTTGACTAAGGCTCGATAGTTCTCGTAGGTCATCAGCACGTGGGTTGGCTGGCCGCGATTCGTCACGAACACCGGTCCGCGGCGAGCTGCGGTCTTGGCCTCGCCAGTCGCCTGGTTGAATTCTCGACTGGTCATCTGCCTGCCCGCCACCGGTGTGCTGCCCATGTTTAGCAACATTACTACATTGACTTGGGAGTCAAGCCACGTCCAGTCCCGTCGCCTACTGCCAAGCCAGTACCTGCGGAGCGTTCGGCGCCGCCGCAGTGCGAAGCGACGTGAAGTCGTCGACATCGGCGGTCAGGATGTCGTGGCCGATTCGCTGCGCCACCACGAAGAGATGCGCGTCAACGACGTCGGCAGTGCCCGATCTGCGCAGTGCCTCGCCCACCCGCGCAACGTCGGCCGACAGAAAGGGATGCAGGGTCATTGCGTTCAGCGCACGTGTGAGGCGAACCTGCCGACTGCCGTTGCGCCACACCTGCGCCGCGACCGCAGCCGTCGTGTGGAGCGGCTCGGTGAGCCGGTCTACGTTGGCCAGCAGGATCCTGCCGGTCTCGGTGCCGCGATCAATCGCAATGAGGACGCCGGCGTCGAGAATCATCGATTGAAGTAGCGCCGCTGCATCTCGGCGACCGCTTCTTCATCGACCGGACCCGCTTCAGCCTCCCAGTCCGCCAGCAGCGACCGGAGTTCTTGGCGCTGTCGCTGTTCCTCGGCAAGCCTGCGGATTCCGTGCCTGATGACGCTCGACTGGTCGCCGTACTCGGGCACCAACAGGTCCAGCAGGCGCCGGTCCTCATCACTCAGGCGGATCGTGGTCGTCCCACTCATGCCCGCATCGTAATACGTCTGTAGCACACCCACTCCCGATATCCCCGCAACCTGATCGATGGGCCGACCGATGGCTCGGCATCGCGCACCCGCTGCGATCATGGACCTGCGGGCCCACGCCAATAAGGCCGTTTTCTGCACCGTCGGCGGGGGCTGATTCGCTGGCCCGCGATGGCGCTGCGATCTGTCGCGTCCCGGCGCGTTCATGCTCTGGAGTCTTCCGACAGCAATCTGGCGGTGGTCGCTATGGGTGGGGGCCTGGTGGCCGTCGGCGCTGTCAGGCCGCGGGTTCGTCCCAGAGCGACTTGACAGCGGCCGAGGTCGGTGGACGCTTGGTGGCGCGTTCCGCCGTTGGCCGGTCAGCAGGAGTGGGCGGCCGGGGTGCTCGGCGTTTGGGTTTGCGCTGCGGGGCGGGTTTGGCGGGATGTGCTGGGTCGGGGGGTGCGAGCCGGTAGCGACCGTCACGGACGGTCACTTGCCAGTTGTGGTCGTGGATGAGGTCGTGGCAGCGCCAGCACACGAGCACAAGGTTGTCGAGGCGGGTCTTGCCGCCGCGTTGGCAGGGCGTGATGTGGTGGGCCTCGCATTCGCTGGGCGGTTCGCCGCAGCCGATACACGCCCCGTCGCGTGCGATCAGGGCGCGTCGTTGTGCTGCGGTGGGTGCTCGGCTGGCGACGGTCTCATACAGCGGCGTGAGCGCGTCGCCGAAGATCTCGATCCACACGTCGGAGTTGCAGGCGAGCCGGGCCGCGGTGCTTGGCGGGATCGGTCCGATACCGCAGATCTCGGCGAAGCCTCCAGGCTCGCCGGCGAGCGTTCCGAGGTCTGCGCGCACGATGATCTCTGCCGCCTTGCCGCCGAGCGGGTGAGTCTGCACGGCATCGGATGCGGGCTCGGCTTCGGCGTCGGACTCGATGCCAGTGGTGAGGAGCGTGTCGAGGGCGTCGGCCATGCGCTGGTCGCGGGCGCGGGCGGCCACTTCAGGCGCGGCGCTGGCGGCGCTGGCGCCACTCTCGCGGGGTGTCGCCGAGGATTGTGACTGGGTTTGGCGGCGGCGGTCTGCTTGCCGGAGCTGTTCGGCTTGTTGGCGGAGGCGTTGCTGGATGCGGGCGCCCATCTCGGCATCGAAGCTGCCGCGCATCTGCACCGATCCGTCCTCGCCGTTCCAGAAACGCACATGGCGGTTGCGCCGGTTGCGGCGATGCTGCGCCGCGAGGTCCTCGGCACTCTGGTGGCGGATCGTCCAGCGCTGCGCGGCCTGGGCGAACTCGCCGTCGGGAAGCGTCTTGGCGAGCCCGATCAACTCGGCGTCGGCCTGCACTGCGTCAGGACTGGTCTTGCGTGAAGCCTGCGCCAGCTTGGCGGCATTCGCGAGGCTGATCTCACCGTCTGATACGCCGGTGCGAGCCGCAGGCAACTCAGCGAGCTCAGCGTCCAGACGCACGTTGCGGGTGGCCTCCGAACGCGACCGCCCGCCGACCTGGTTCAGCAGCCCTGCGCCGCCATCGCCGTGACGCTCGCGCTGCGCGACCAGTGACGCGGCCTTGGTCTCGAGCAGTTCGACACGCGAGCGCAGCGACTTCGCCAGCCCAAGCGTGCGGCGCAGCTCGCCGGTGGGTGCCGTTTCGACGCCGTCGAGGGCTGTGGTGAGGCAATCGAGCGCCTGCTGCACCTGCGAGAACATGCGTTCAACCTAGAGAGGGGCTGTGACACCAAAGCGTTCCCATGACCGCCTGCCCATTACAGATATGGCAAGTATTCCCAACAGTTCCTAATGGCATGAGACGAGCGACGAGGATGTGCTGCCGCAAGCGCAATCGATCGCTCAGCCCGCTGACCGAAGATCGCAGAACCGGCGATCCGATGGTCACCACGGTTGGCACTGTTGGTTGGGTTGTTGCACATGCGCGAGTGTGGGGACTCGAGTCACACGTCCTGCGAGCGGTGAGCCCGTTTCGAGTTCGGAAGCCCTGGGGTGCCCTGCACGATTTATGCTTCGGTTCGGAGGGATCCGCCATGTCAGCATTCGTAATGGGCACGGGCAGCCATTGGTCTGCGGAGTGCTATGGCTGCGATCCGCCATTCGAATCGGGCGTAGTCACGACGCGGGAATCAGCTCAGAAGGCCGCTGATGCGCACAATCGCCAGAAACACTCAGCCGCGCCCGCGAGGCCCGCTGTTCGGGCAACGTCAGCAACGGCCGCTGCTCCGGCTGCCAGCAGCGGGGCGAGACCGTGCCACATATGCGGGTCTACCGCGATCAGGTGGAAGAAGACGAACAAGCTCGCGAAGACGCTGTTCCTCACTCCGGCGTTGCTGATGAAGAAGAAGCCACATTGCGCCAACTGCGGAGCTGTGAGGCAAGCCTGAGCCTGCATATGCTCGGCCGTCACAAGCCGGAAGGGGACGATGTGAGTGGCGGCAACGAAGAGCGCCTGTGTGCGGCTTTGGACTATGCCGACGGACACGCCCGCGGTCTCCGCTTGGCGTAGAGCGCCGTTGAAGTTAGAGACGTGAGCGCGGAGACGTGGATTTCTGAAGCAGCCCAGCGGGGTTGGCAGGAAGGATGGCGTGACGCGATTCCGAGCCGGAACGCTGAGGACGCTTGGCGGTGGCCCGAGACACCGCGTGCCGCGTGGGCGAGCGCAAAGTAGCGGCTCCTTGATTCATCCTGTGCAGCATCCAGAGTGCATTGCTCTGGTCGGCGAAGTCAGTCCTGCACGGCCTCCGCCATCAGCTTCCTCAGTTTCTCCACGCTGCACGGCTTGTCGGGGTGCAGGTGCAGCATGGAGTGGCAATTCGGGCAGACCGGAACGAGATCGTCTTTCGGATCGGGCGCGTGATTGGTGTGGTCCTCGATCTGTGCGAGCGGCACCTTGTGATGCACGTGGATGTAGTCCTCGGCAAAGGCACCGTAGGTCGCGCCGAAATCGATACCGCACACCTTGCATGAGGTGCCGTGCTCGGCGATGCACCGTTCGCGGTTCTGCTGGTTGCGCTCGTAGCGATTGACCTCCACTCGGGTTTTGGCACCTTCCGGCACCGGGCCGCCGGGAGTTGGAGCGACATCTGCTTCGCCTCCTGGCAGCGCTCTTGCGGGGTCGGATGGACGCGGATGCAACTGGTTCCAGGCTTCCATCAGCGCTGTGGCTTGATCGTCGGCGAGGCGTTCGCCTGACTGCTGCACTGGCTTTGCGAAGCGTGGCGCAATTTCCGAGAGCTGTTCGCGGGCCAAGCGTTGCTCCACGGGCACCCACCGATCCCACTCGACATCGACGCAATTCGCGTCGTGATCATCCCGGTAGATTTCACCTACGGCATGACCGCTCGCGATGATGCCGCCCTCATCGATCTGACGAAGCAGTACCACTGAGTCACCGCGGCTGATGCCTTGCACGCGGCGTCCAGTCAGCCAAGAGTCTGGGTACGACACGCCCGCCGACATGGCGTTCACTCTGGCCTGATACTCCCGCTCGATGCCCCTCGGTCCCAACCAGCCCTTGGCGGGATTCCACGTCAAGACGAACAACGGCACGGGCGATGGCGCCCGCCTGTCGGAGCCATCAGATGCAGGCTCAACTCTTGACCGGTTCCGCGGAGATGATCGTTCAGACACGCCAGCAAGCTAGCGATTGCCCGTCCATCAGAACGCTGCTTGCGGCGTCGTCGAAGTAGCACTCGACCGCTTCGCGGATGTTGTCGCGGATCTCCTCGATTGTCTCCGCTTGAGTGTGAATGCCGTAACCGAGTGCGCTGGCTGAGAACCCGCCGTCGACCTCGTCATCGCTGACTTCGAAGATGATCTCGGAGACCGTTGGCGGCACCGCTATCTCCTTGTCGACGTCCGTCACCACTTCACTGTAGAGCGGCGGTGCCGGAGGTGATGAGGGGGTAGAGGCCGTCGGCGCCGACGCCGGTTGCCATGGTGCCCAGCACGGCTGACCAGTGAGCGTCGGAGCCGTATTCCTTGCGCCAGCTCCACAGGCGGCGGCTGAAGTGGTGCAGCGGGTACTCCTGCGTCATGCCCATGGCGCCGTGGGCCTGGTGGCAGGCCTTGGTGGCCCGGGCGGCTGCCTGGTTGGCGATGAGCTTTGCCGCCGCGATCTCGAACGGCGCATCACCACGCGTGGCTTCGCGGGCCGCGACCTCGGCGGCCATCCGCACCAGCGCTGCATCCTGCGCAGCCCAGACCAGGTGCTGCTGCACCGCCTGGAAGCGAGCCACTGGACGGCCGAACTGCACTCGCTCGTTGGTGTAGCTGACCGTCAACTGGCACATCTTCTCGATGGCGCCGGCCATCAGCGCCACCCGCGACAGAGCGCCGCGCTGCGCCAGCGCCGCTGCGTCCACGCCGTCGGGCGCGGGCGCCGCCACGCCAATCGAGCCATCGAATCTCACCGTGTCGCGGGGCTCGCCCGCCATGTTGGGCAGCGGCGTGATCTCGCACTCGGACGCCGGAACCGAGATCACCATCGTCTGCCCGTCACACTCGCAGACGCACACGATGGTCTCTGCGCTGCGTGCCCACGGCACCCGCTGGGCCTCTCCGCTCAGTGCGGCGGTGCCGTCGTCGGCAATCTCCGCGGTACACGAGCCGCCGAGCCAGCCGTCGCTGCCTGCAGTGCCGGCCGAGCCTGAGGCGCCCTCTGAGCCGTTCTTCGAGTCGGCTGGCGACCAGCCGCCTCCGGCCGCCCGAGGTGGAACGACCGTGACGAGACCGTCAGGGAGCTCGAGGCCAGCCTCGGCCAGCAGCCAGCCGCCGAGGATGCCGTTCTCCGCAGCCGGGACCGGTGCTGAGTGGTAGCCCACCATGCGCAGCACCTCAATGGCTTCCGCGAGCGTGCCCCCCGATCCGCCGGCCTCCTCGGGCACTGCGATCAGGTCGAAGCCGGTCTCGCAGAACGCGTCCCAGATGTCGGGTGCGCCCCCGCTGTCCTCGGCGGCCTGCACCGCTTCATGGGTGCACAGCTCGCCGAACAGCCGGTCAGCCGTCTCGGTGATCAGCTCGTCGACCACGACCGGCTCGGGCGCCGTCCGGGCCGTCATGCCGGCACCTGACTCGACAGGGCTGCCGTCATGCCGGCAGGCAGGATCGATGGGGTTGCCGTCATGCCGGCAACCCCTGCAAACCCTTCGAGGCGACCGAGCGCAGGATCTCGATGGTGCCGCCCCGGATCGTGTTGCCCGGGAAGGTCACCACGCACTGCGCCAGCAGCCGCTCAAACAGCGACTCGGACTCGGGCGAGTATTCCTCGTCGATGAGCTGCACCAGCTTCTCGACCACTTCCTGCTCGTAGCGGGTGCCCATCTCCTTCACCAGCGCCGACTCCACCGACGGCGCCTCGCCCTCGTCGATCAGCCGCGCCACCGACAGCGACAGGTTCCGGATGCCCCACCAGCGAGCCGCCAGCTCGCCGAACAGGTCCGACACCACATCGGCCATCGGCGTGCCAGCCGACTCGCGCAGCAGCTGCTCCACCGTCGAGAACGGCGACAGCCAGCGGTCGGGCCCGCCCCGCTCGTACGCCATCTCGGTGGTGTTCTGGTGCCAGCCCATCCCCGGCTGGCCCACCACGTTGGCATCGGGAACGAATACGTCGTGGAAGGTCACCTCGTTGAAGTGATGGCTGCCGTCGAGGAACGGGATCGGGCTGATCTCCAGACCCGGCGAGCGCAGGTCGATCAGGAACTGCGACAACCCAGCGTGCTTGTTGCCGTCCTCCATGGGCGCCGTGCGCAGCAGGCAGATGAACCAGTCGTTCATGTGCGCGTTCGAGGTCCAGATCTTGGTGCCGTTCACCACCCAGCCATCGTCGGCCCGCTCGGCCCGGGTGGACACCGAAGCCAGGTCAGACCCGCTGTCGGGCTCGCTCATCCCGATCGAGAAACCCAGCTCGCCCCGGCAGATCGGCGGCAGGAACCGTTCACGCTGCTCGTCGGTGCCGAATTTCAGGATGACGTTGCCGGTCTGCCGATCGGCCACCCAGTGATGCCCCACCGGCGCGCCCCAGCGCAGCATCTCCTCGACCAAGATGAAGCGCTGCACGGCAGTGCGGTCCGAACCGCCCCAGCGTGAGGGCAGCGCCATGCCCACCCAGCCCCGCGCGGCCATCTTGGCCGAGAACTCCCGGTCGTGATCCGCCGCCATGCCCAGGCACGGCTCGTGAGCGCCGGGCGGCAGCTCGGCAGCCAGGAACTCGCGCACCTCCGCCTGGAGGTCAAGTTCGGGGCCGGTCAACTCGGTCGGCGTGAATCTCATCGGCAGCCTTTGGGACGGTCCGGGCTCTGGGTGGATCAGGCGAGGGCAAAACCGCGGTAGTTGTCCGACGCCACGTCCTCGCAGATCTCAACGTAGGGCGGGAAGCCCGGCAGCGGCATGAAGACCCGTGTCTTGCCCGGGATGTTCGCCCCCAGGTACCACGAGTTGCAGGTGGGGAACAGCGTCAGATCGGCCACGGCATTGACGTAGTCGACCCAGTAGGCCTCGGCATCGGCTTCGGGCTCGATGGTGGCCGCACCCCGTTCGCGCAGATCCACCAGGCACCGAGCGATCCAGTCGACGTGCTGCTCGATGGACGGGATCATGTTGGTCAGCACCGACGGGCTGCCGGGACCTGACACGGTGAACATGTTCGGGAAGCCGGTCACACCCAGTCCGAGATAGGTGCGCGGCCCGGCGTCCCAATGATCGGCCAGCCGAGCGCCGTCACGCCCGGTGATGTTCATCCGCAGCAGAGTTCCGGTCATGGCGTCGAAGCCGGTGGCGAACACGATGGCGTCCACCGGGTACTCCTGGCCGTCGACCACGACACCCGCTGCCGAGATGCGCTCGATCGGCGTCTCAGCCACGTCCACCAGGTGAACGTGCGGCAGGTTGAACGTCTCGTAGTAGTTCGTGTCGAGGCACGGACGCTTGCAGGCAATGGTGTTGTGCGGGGTGAGCTTGGCTGCGGTCTCGGGATCGTCGACGATCTCGGCGATCTTGCCGCGGACAAACTCCGCCACGCGGCCGTTCGACTCGGCGTCGAGGCCGATGTCGCCGTAGGCCCGGTAGAAGGTGAATCCGCCCACATCCCACCGCTGCTGCATGCGCTCGACGAACTCGGTCGTGCTTGCTTCCTTCGCAAGCTCTTCGCCATCGGGCAGTCGCTGCACCATCGCAGCTTGCTGGGTGAGCATGCGGGCCCGCCGCTCGCGGTAGTGGGCCTTCCAGTCGGCCTGCTCGGCCGCATCCAGCGGCGCGTTGCGGGCAGGCACCGAATAGTTCGGCGTGCGCTGGAAGATCGTCAGCTCACGGCACTCCGCGGCGATAACCGGGATGGCCTGAATGGCAGACGAGCCCGTGCCGATCACCCCCACTGACATTCCTGAGAAGTCGACGCCTTCATGCGGCCATCGACCCGTGTGGTACGTCGGCCCCTCGAAGGTCTCGACGCCGTCGAAGTGGGGGACGTTGGCCGTCGACAGGCAGCCGGTGGCCATCACCACAAAACGCGCCCGGAACTCGCCACGGTCTGTCTGCAGGCACCACTGGCTGCCGGCATCGTCCCAGTCGACCTGCGTGACCGTCGTCTCGAAGCGGATGTCGCGGCGCAGGTCGTAACGGTCGGCGACGTGGTTGGCGTAGCGGAGGATCTCGGGCTGGCCGGAGTAGCGCTCTGACCACTCCCATTCCTGCTCGAGCTCGGGGTCGAACGAGTACGAGTACTGCATCGACTCGACATCGCAGCGGGCGCCCGGGTAGCGGTTCCAGTACCAGGTGCCGCCCACGCCGCTGGCCCGTTCGACCACCGCCACGTCGAATCCGAGCCCGCGCAGCTTGTGCAGCATGTACATGCCGGCGAAACCGGCACCGACCACGACGACGTCATGCACGCTCGGTCCGCCGTTCACGCTCGCTGCTTCGGGGCTGCTCATCGCCGCAGAGACTACCGATGCGCCCGTGGCTGAGCCCAGAGCCCAAGGCGCGGCCCGAGGCGCGCCGATGTGGCACGCTCCGGACCATGGCACGATCGTCTCAGCCGTGCGACCTCGATGCGACCAGCGCAATAGCGCTGCTGGAGGCCGGCGAACTGTCGGCAGTCGAGTTGCTCGAATCGTGCCTGGCACGCGCCGACGCCGCGGACGGCGCGGTGAACGCGCTCGTCATCCGTGACGACGATGCGGCACGTGTAACAGCCCGGCAGATCGACAGTGCCCGTGCCCGCGGCGAGTCGCTGGGACCGCTGGCCGGGCTCCCGGTGGCCATCAAGGACATCCAGGCAACTGCCGGGCTGACGACGACCTACGGTGCCGTGCCGTTCGCGAGCGATGTGCCTGATGCCGATGACGGCATCGTGGCCCGCGTCCGGGAGGCTGGCGCCGTCATCGTCGGGAAGACCAATACGCCCGAGCTGAGCATCGGCGCCAACACCGTGAATCGCCTCTTCGGCGCCACCGGCAACCCGTTCGATCCATCGCTGACCTGTGGCGGCAGTTCTGGAGGTTCGGCGGTGGCGCTGGCCTGCGGGATGGCGCCGCTCGCCACCGGGTCCGATCACGGCGGCAGCTTGCGCATCCCGGCCTCGTATTGCGGGGTGGTCGCCCACCGTTCTACGCCCGGCACCGTGGCCCACGACGAGCGCACGATCGGGCGAACCAACTACAGCGTGCAAGGCCCGATGGCGCGCACGGTGGCCGACGCGGCGCTGCTGCTGTCGGTCGTCGCGGGCCGTGACCGCGCTGCGCGCCGCGATCCCATGGCCTTCCCTCTGGACGCCGGCGCGTTTGCCAATCTGCCGGACGTCAACGTGGCCTCTCTGCGCGTGGGGGTCAGTGCCGACCTGGGCGGCCTGCTCGTGTCTGACGCTGTCCGAACCGTCTTCTCCGACCGTGTCGAGCGGCTGGCGGGGATCGTCGGTTCGGTCGAAGAGGCCGACATCGATCTCAGCGACGCCCTCGATGTCGACTGGCAGCTCCGCTCGGACATCTTCGCCACCAACTACCACCGCAGCATTCACAGGTTCGATCCCGACACCGCGGGACCCGATGCCAAGAATCCGGACGGCGGCTTCAACCCCAATATCCGTGCCACCTACGACGAGGCGCTGAGCACCACGGTGCTTGATATCGCCAAGGCCCGGCGCCGTCAAGTGGAACTGTTTCAAGCGACAGACGCGCTGTTCGACACGTTCGACGTGCTGATCTGCCCCGGCGTCGCCGTGCCGCCCTTCGACTGGCACCGGCTGTACCCGGCTGAGATCGGCGGCCAGCCCGTGCGCAACTACATGGCGTGGCTCGGGCTGTCCGCAGCGCTCACCGTGGTCGGCCATCCCACCACGGCGCTGCCGTGCGGTCTCGACGACCGAGGCACGCCGTTCGGCTTGCAGATCGTCGGTCCGAGCTACAGCGATCGGCACCTGCTGGGCATCGCCGCAGCGCTGGAGGCGGCCCTTGCCGACGATCCCGTCACCGCACGACCAGTACCTGACCTGGATTGGCTCAGGACGCTCAAGACCAACTGCCGCACCGAGGGCAAACTCGTTCACGCCTCAGCTCCGCCCCAGCGCTGACCTCGCAGCGGCAGAAACCCCACTTCATGAGCGGCACAAGATGCATTAGAGCTATGGCAAAATCACCAGTAGGATCGTGGCATCGTGGACATGAGCAGCGCACCGTTGATCGACCGCCGCATTGAGCCGGTGCTGCGCCGTTACTTGCGCACGTTCCGGGTCGTGGCGCTGCTGGGGCCTCGCCAGTCCGGCAAGACCACGTTGGCTAGGCAGGTCGCCGATGGGGGTGTGTTCCTGAGCCTCGACAATCCCGACATGCTGCAGGCGGCGCGCGACGACCCCGTGGGTTTCGTGAGCGACCGCCCCCGGCCAGTGGTGATCGACGAGGTGCAGCGCGGCGGTGATGACCTGTTGCGCGCCATCAAGCTTGCAGTCGATGCTGACCAGTCCAAGGGCTCATTTCTGCTGACCGGTTCAACCAACCTGCTCACGGTCCCGCATCTCAGCGAATCGCTGGCGGGACGCATGGGCATCGTGGAACTGGCGCCGTTCTCCGTGTCCGAGGCTGTGGGTGCCGCGACGGCAGGGTTGTGGGCGTGGATCAGGGAGCACTCCAAGGCGGGCGGCGACATCTCGGATCGCTATTCGGGGTTGCTCGACGAGCCCGCTTCGAGCCATTCCCGCTCCGACTACGCGGAGCTGATCTGCGCTGGCGGGTATCCCGAAGTGCAGGAGTTGAGCGGCGCGGAGCGGACGGCGTTCCTGAGGTCGCTGCTCTCCACGATCGTGGCTCGCGACATTCGGGAAGTCTCCGGTGCTCGCAGAACCGTGGAGTTGCCGCGCATTGCCGCAGCACTCGCGGCTCGCACCGCTGGTGAATTGGTGGTCGAGGATGTGCATCGAGACACGTCATTCGGCAGTTCGCAAACTACGGCTGACTATCTCGCATTCCTGGAAATGGCGTATCTGACGGTATCGCTGCCGGCATGGTCGACGAGTGCTGCCACGCGCGTCAAGCGACGTCCGAAGCTTCACATGGCCGACTCGGCGATGGCCGCGGCCTTGCTCGGCGCGACCCCGGACTCGCTCAGCGATCCTGCTGATCCTCTGCGAGGGCCGTTGCATGAGACGTTCGCGGCCAACGAGGTTCGCAAGCAGATCTCGTTCACAGCAGACGGTGCGACGCTGCATCATTATCGGGATCGGCGTGGCCGCGAAGTCGATCTGGTCGTACGTCTGAGCGACGGAAGGATTGTCGGCATCGAAGTCACCGCTGCCATGCGTGCCCACGGGAGCAAAGCTGACACGCTGCGGTGGCTGCAAGACCTGCTCGGCGACCGATTCGAGTTCGGCATCGTTCTGCATGGGGGCGAGCAGCCCTTGCGTCTCGCCGAGCGCATCTACGCACTGCCGATGTCGTTCCTCTGGGAAACATGAAGGTCTCGCTCCGCTGACGCAGCTCTCGACGACGCTTGCGCCGGACTTGGAGACTCTGCGAGATCGCGGCCGAGGTCCGCAGGCTTGCGCGCCGTCAGGGCCGCCGGCCGGGCGCGTAGTTGGCGTGGGGCGAGCTGGCGTGCCTGTCGAAGCCTCGGGCGCAGGACCGCGCCAGACTGGCCGGCATGGCCGACGCCCTCGAGCTGCTGCACGAGGCCGACGCCGATTCCCGAGGGGCCGCTGCGCTTCGAGAGCCGCCGAGACGACAAGCGGGCGCATGAGCTGGCGGCGAAAGAGCCGCTCGACCTGCGGTGGCGTGTCCCCCTGTTTGTGGTCCGGGTTTGTGAGAGTGGCGGCGTCTCGGGGACTTGGCCGACATGAGGGCCGATTCGGCGCGTTGGGGCAAGCTCAGCCGTCCCCAGCGTATGGAGGCGATCGAAGCGCCCGAAGAGTCGTGTTCAAACTGTGGGACGACGAGGCCATGCGCCTCGCCGGGTCGTGAGGGCGAGGTGTAGTTTCTCGCCGGTGACCAAGATTCTCGCGGCTGTGCTCGCGGCGCTGTTGCTGGCGGGTTGCGGAGGCGGCTTCGATCAAGCGGACATCGACGCTGCCGTAGCCGAGGCGCTGGCCGAACAGGCCACCACCACGACGGCATCACCGACCACCAAGATGGCCGAAGAAGAAGTGACTGCTGAGATACCACCGCCGGGATTCAGTCTCTGTAGAACTCTCACCCGAGTCTTCGACGAAGATCTGTGGTTCGAACTAGATGATCTGCGGTGGCACTCCGATGTCTTCCATATCATGGAAGGGGATTTGCCAATCGACACCGACTCGGACGATGTGAGCGCTATGTCGAACGCGTGGTTTCGCTACGGGATGGCGATAGACGCACTGCCGGAAGGGTGCAGTGTTCCGCTTGCTGGCGCGTGGGTCGGCATAGAGCGCAGGGCAAATGAAATGAAAGAGATGTGCTTAGAAGTGCATGAACACTTCGGCGCTGACCCCTCCGATTGTCAGTGGTCGTTCCCGTCTAGGTAGTCGCCTCTAGCGCGGATGCTGGGGCCGGTGCGAGCATGGCGTGTTGAGTTCGCGGGCCGGAAGCGTGATGGCACCGGCTGATTCCGCCGATTCGGGGCCGCTGTGGGATGCCTCTTCTGTGTACCGGCGGGCCGAGCTGAGGCCGTTTCAGCGTCGTTTCGTGGTCCGAGATCCGGTGCCGCAATCCGCTCACCGCGGTGTCAGCGGAGTTCTGGCCCCATTCCCGACATCCGTCGCCTCCTGCGGCAGGCGCCGCAACTTGAACGGCGACGTCCGCCCGCCAGGTCAGCGAGGGCGGCCGCTGGCGGTGACTCGCAGCGTTGCCTCCACGAAGAGCTCGCGGCCATTGCTCGGGGCGGTGCGTGTCTGGAATTCGACCGTGATGTCGGGATCGAGCGCACCCGCCTCGGTCGCCTCGGTTCTCGCAGCCTCAACTGCCCGCGCCGTTGCCCACTCGCGGGCTTCGGACAGGCTGTGCCAGATCGGCGGATCCTCACCCCAGTGCGCCCGGTAGCTGCCCCGTCGTGGAGCCGTGACGGTGACCTGCTTGGTGATCCGTATGCGTGCCACCGCGGCGCCGACGGCGTTCGCGACCGCGGCGTAAGGGGGGACCACTGAGACCGTGCCCAGCAGATCTGCGATCAGGGGCGCGTAGGTCACGGCAGGCGCGCCGATCATCACGATCGGGACGGCCGCACCGGCGTCGATGCGCGCAAGCGGCACCGGTGTGGACTGCTCCGGTGCAACATCGCCGGCCACGGGCACGCCTGCGGTCTCGCCGGCGTCGAGCAGGCCCCAGAGCGGACTCGGCCCGCTGCGCGCTGCGGCATCGGGAGCTGCGCCGTCTGGCGTCGCGGCGTCGGGTGCTGCGGCGGCTGGACGGCCGAGGGAGCGCTGCCGGCGGTCGAGTGCTGCCCTGGCGAGGGGCCGCCGGGTCTCGCCGGGGGCGATGCCGTCAGCACCGAGCCCCACGCCCAGCAGCGCTTCCGCGGCATCGCGCAGCACCACCTGCAGCACCCGGCGCGACAGCTCGACGGCCCCCGCACCGACGTCGACGCCGTAGCGATCGCGTTGACGGCAGAACAGCTCGCTGCCCAAGAGCGCTGCATCGGCATCGCCCACGGATTCCGCGTCGACGAGGCCCAGCACGACGCAGGCATCGGTCGGCGTCAGCGCAGCACGTCGCAGCGAACCGCTGCGTTCGAGCCGTCCCAGCGCACCACGCCAGCGGGCTGATCGTTTCAGGTCCGACCGCGGGAGCGCCCCGCCCGCCGCTCGCACCAGCCGCAGGACCTCACCGTCGATGCCGTCGGCATCGTCACTGCCGTCGCCGCTGCCGCCGGCCCCCTCAGGGCTCGCGTCGAGCACTATCTGCCCGAACTCGGCCAGCGGAGTGTCCGCGGCGAGCTGCCGTCGCAGCATTCCCAGCACGACGTCGGGGTACTGCTTGGCTGCGACGCACAGCGGGACGACTCTGCGGGGCCCGATGGCGAGCTCGCCGCTGCCTCCATCGGCGGGGATCCAGATCTCGCTGTCTCCGCCCAGCCCGACGGTCGTCGTGGGAAGCGCCGTCACCATCGTGGCGTGGCCGGCCACGACGGCCGTGTCGTCCTCGTCGGAAGCCCCCGCCACAGCCACGCCGTCGCGAATCGCAGCGATGTCGGTCGTCGTGCCGCCGACGTCGGCGATGAGGCAGGCCGTGTCGATGTCGATGTCGATGTCGATGTCGTGTCCCCCTTCCGGCGCCGCCAGCGCGAGGTGGCGGGCGCCGATCACGCTCGCCGCAGGCCCCGAGAGCACCGTCTCGATGGGTCGCAGCGTCACGAAGTCGGCCCCGACGAGGGAGCCGTCGCCGCGCACGACCATGAGCGGCGCGTCGAGTCCGAGTGACGCCATGGCCGCTCGGATCGCCTCGGTGAACCGCGCCGTGACGGAGATGAGCTGAGCGTTGAGCAGCGTCGTCACCGCTCGACGCGGACCGCCGAGCCGCGGTGACAGCTCATGGCTGCAGGTCACCGGCTTGCCGGTGAGCCGGCGAATGGCGTCACGCGCCGCCAGCTCGTGCGAGTTGTTGCGGACGCTGAATTGCGCCGCCACCGCGTACGCATCGACAGATCCGTCGATGCGTTCTGTGGCCCGATGCAGCTCGTCCAGATCCAGCGGCGAGCGCATGTCGCCTTGGGCGGTGTGGCCGCCATCGACCAGCACCACCGGCGCAGACGCCAAGTTCCCGTTCACCTGCCCCGAACCAGCGCCGCGGCTTCCTTCGCCCGACGAGGCGGCCATCCGCCCACTGCCTTGAGAGGAGACACCCGCCCCTAGGCCGACGCGCGCAAGTTGATCAGGCTCGAAGCCGATGGCGACCAAGCCGGCGGGCCGGCCGGCGCCCTCCACGAGGGCGTTCGTCGCCAGCGTCGTCGAGACCGCCACCAGCCCGATGTCGGCTGCGCCCGGAACGTCGTCCGCTGGCCGGTCGCCTCCCGCGAGCACACGAGTCATCGCCTCGACGACGCAGCCGTGGAGGTCGTGGTGTGTGGTCGGCGTCTTGGCAGACGCAACCACACGGCTGGCGGCTCCGTCGGTGCCGTAGGCGCATACGACAGCGTCGGTGAACGTGCCACCGGTGTCAATCCCCAGGCAGAAGCGGCCTGGCGGCGTCCGGAGCGGCGCTGTCACCGATGCAAGTGTGCCAGCGCACGGACGACCGACGTGGCGACCGGCGGGGAGAGCAGTGCATCGAGTGGACTCCGGCGCTCGCGTCGGTGAGACTGCACGATGGCGTCCCGCCGCGCTTGTTGCGACGTGACGGCGGCCGCCCGACGAACACAGTCGCAGCGCCACGAGGAGGAACCGATGGGCGTCAAGTCAGTGAACGAGATGGTTGCGGAGGCCAAGACCCGCATCGACAACATCTCACCGGCAGAGGCGCACCGGCGTGTCACCGAGGAGAACGCCTTGATCGTGGACATCCGCGACGTCCGAGAGCTGCAGCGAGACGGTGCCATCGTGGGCTCCACTCACGCGCCGCGCGGCATGCTCGAGTTCTGGGTGTCACCCGAGTCGCCGTACACCAAGGCGGAGTTTCAGGAAGGCCGAGAGCTCATCTTGAGCTGCGCAGCCGGCGGCCGCTCGGCCCTGTCAGCGGACACGCTGCAGGACATGGGTGTGGAGAAGGTCAGCCACATCGAGACCGGATTCGCCGGCTGGCGAGCCGACGGGTTCGCCGTCACCGACTACGAGACGTTCCGCGCGCAGCGCTGAGCGCACCATCTGACCCGAACTGCTGAGCCCGCCGAGCCGATGAGCGCCGCGCCATGAGCCAGACCGACGCGTCCCAGTCACGAAGCGCCGACACCTCCAAGCAGGTCACCGGGTACTGCGAGCCGTGGTCGCTGCGTGCCGGCGAGTCGGTGCGTCTGATGGCGTCGAGCCACCTGCCCGGTCCCGCGGAGGTCGACATCACGCAGATCGTCTGCGGCGACCCCACCCGCTACGGCCCCGGCTTCGACGAGCGGCCGGTGTCCGCGGCCGGCAGTTGGTCGGTCGATCTCGACAAACAGCCGCTCGTTCCCGGCTCGTACGGCGTCGCATCCCTCGACGGCCTTCCGGGTGGAGGACGGGTGGCCCTGCAGGCATGGGTGATGCCGACGCTGCCTGATCGGCCGGCGCGCATAGCGACGCTGTGTGCGCGCACCGCAGCCGCGTCGGCGGACTCAGCGTCGATCGAGGCACTGCGCGTGGACCTCTCGGGCGGATGTGCCGTCGCGTCGACTCGTGCAGGTGGCGAAGAGATCCAGGTGGTCGTCGACGAGCAGCCGCTGACCCGCAACCGCTGGTACCTGCTCGATGTTGAGCTGGACCTCGACGCAGGGACCCTGAGCGCAGCGATCACCACGGCGGTCTCGGACTCTCCGGGTCGTGACGCGGTGGAAGGCAACCGGCTGAGCGAGCTGCCGGCCTCGAAGCTGGCGGCTGAGCTGGCAGGGACGGCACACGAAGACGTGTCCCGGCACTGCTCTGGCGTCATGGCCAGCGTGACCGCACCGGCCGACGCGGGTGCCCTTGTTCCCACCGAGCTGTGGCTCGCAGCAGGGCCTGGAGGCGAGCGTTTTGACGGACGGCTTGCGCGGCCGGCGCTCCGCACCGGCAAGGCGACGGTGTCGTGGGATCTCTCCTCCGATATGGCGGGACGCACGGTGCCTGCTGATGATCCTGCCTGCGGGCCGATGGTGCTGCATCAATTGCCGACGCGGGGGATCACAGGACCCGTGTGGGATGGGTCGGCACACCGCTGGGCCGACGCTCCATCGCACTACGACGCCGTCCATTTCCATCGAGACGATCTGTACGACGCCGGTTGGGCGACCACCGTCGAGGCGACGTTGCCGGACGACCTGCCGAGCGGCATCTACGCGTTCCGTGTTCGCAGCGATGCCGGTGAGGACCGGGTGCCGTTTTTTGTCCGGCCGGCCGTTGGCGCACGCACCGCCGATGTGGCGCTGCTGATGCCGACTGCGACGTACATGGCGTATGCCAACCACCGGATGCTGTTCGAGGGCGCCGACTTCATCCCGACCAAGACACGCCTGCGGCCCGAGCACGCGTACATCCGCGACCACCCCGAACTGGGTCGCAGCCACTACGAGAAGCACCCGGACGGCAGCGGCGTCATGTTCAGTTCGCGCCGCAGGCCGGTCCTGAACCTGCGACCTGGCGCGGACGGCTGGAACTTCACGCCCGACACCGACATCAACGCCTTCCTCGAGCACCTCGAAGTCGGCCACGACATCGTGACCGACGAGGACCTGCATGCGGACGGCATCGATGCCATCGCGCCCTACCGGGTGCTGGTGACCGGCAGCCACCCGGAGTACTGGTCCACTGCCATGTTGGACGCGCTCGGCGATTGGCAGCGCAACGGCGGGCGGCTCATGTACCTGGGCGGCAACGGCTTCTACTGGAGGGTGGCCTTCAGCGACGAGTGGCCCGGTGCGATGGAGCTGCGCCGAGCCGAGGACGGCGTACGGAACTGGCAGACCGGGCCGGGCGAGAGCTATCACGCCTGGGGCGGCGAGTACGGCGGAATGTGGCGCCGCCAGGGCCGGGCGCCCAACGAGATCTGCGGCATCGGGTTTGCCGCACAGGGCTTCGAGAAGGCCACCTACTTCGACCGGGACCCAGGGGTCGACAGCTCGCGCGCAGCGTGGATCCTCGATGGCGTGCCGGGGCAGCGCATCGGCACCTCCGGGCTGGGCGGCGGCGCCGCGGGCCAGGAACTGGATCGCTACGACGTGCGGCTCGGCTCTCCCCGGCATGCCGTGGTGCTGGCCTCGGCGACGACGTTCGGACCCGACATGCTGCGCACCAAGGAAGAGTTCGAGGGCTCGGTGGATTTTCCGACACCGGACCCGATGGTGCGCGCCGACATGGTGTTCTACGAGACGCCCGGTGGCGGCGCGGTGTTCTCGGTGGGCTCGATCTCGTGGTTCGGGGCGCTGGCCCGCGACGGCTACGACAACGACATCGCCCGCATCACGGCCAACGTGGTGCGACGCTTCGCCGACCCTGAGCCCTTCCCGCCACCGGCTGCATAAGGAGCCGTGCCGGCAGGTCAGCCCTCTTTGCGCGCTTCGGAGATGAGCTCGCTCACCCGATTCGCTGCCGGGGTGTAGTCGGGGTCGACTTCGGGGCCGGGCACGAATTCGGGCAATTCGACGCGTTCAGGGCCGGATGGGGGTGCCGAGCGGGCCGGCGTGGCTGGAGCAGCCGGTGCGGGCTGCGCGGCAGGAGCGGCGGCAGGTGCTGGTGCAGGCTCTTCCGCGGACGCCGGTGCCGGTTCAGCATCGCCGCTGTCTGCGGCTGGGGCGGGACTGCTTTCCGGCACCGGGACACCGGTTGCTTCGCGCGCAGACTTGGACCGGGCCATGATCGCCGCGAGTCGGGGATCTGTGCCGCCGTCATCGCCGGCCGCTGGCTCGGGCGAAGGTGCCTCCGCAGCCGACTCCGCCGCGGGCTCCTCGGCGCTTGCTGCTGGCAGCCCGCGGGACTCGGCGGCTGCCGCGCGGGCTTCGGCGAGGCGAGCTCGCTCCTGCGCGGCCTCGATCTCCTCGCGCGCCCTGCGGGCCAGGAACTGCGGCCACTCATCCTCGGGCACCAGCTTGCTGTGAGCCACCGAGATGACCTCGACGTCGTTGTCGAAGCGCACGCGGTAGCGCTTGATGGCGAATCCGAGGCCCCGGCCGCACTTGCCCGGCGTGCCTTCGGGGACTCCGGGGATGTCCTCGGTTACCACTACCCGGGTGCCGCGCTTGTACTCGCTCATGACCCGGTTCCGCTGACGCTCGCGCTCATCGTTGCGGGAGCGTACCGGCGAATTGAGCTTGCTTCACAGAGGCTGAGCCGGCAGGCGAAGCCGTGGCCCGAGCGGCCCGTGAGCGCAGCGAACAAGAGCGGGAAATAATGGCGGTGCAACGAGGAGGTGCGCCAATTGGCGCACGCTCTCAGGGGGAAGACGTGAGCGAGCGAACGGCGTTGGTCGTGGGCGGCACCGGTCCGACTGGGCCCCACGTGGTGAAGGGCTTGCTGGAGCGCGGCTACCGGGTGACGATCCTGCACACGGGACGCCACGAGGTCGACGAGATCACCGATCTCGTCGAGCACATCCACACTGATCCGTTCGACGCTGCCCAGTTCGCCGAAGCCATCGGCCCGGCCACGTACGACCTGTCGGTGGTCATGTACGGCCGGCTGCGTGAGATCGCACGGGTGATGGCGGGCCGTGTGGCCAAGTTCGTGAGCATCGGCGGCTTCCCCGTCTACAGCGGTTGGGGTGACGCCGATGCCCTGTGGCCCGCCGGCATGCGAGTGCCGACGCGAGAGCTCGATCGCCTGGTCTCTGACGAGCCGCCGGACTTCAGGGTGAACAACAAGGTGCGCCAGATTGCCAACACGGAGCTCATCGTGTTCGGCGAGCACCCGACCGCCTCGCACTTGCGCTACCCGTGGATCTACGGCCCCGGACAGATCAGCCCGCGCGAGTGGAAGATCGTGCGCCGTGTGCTGGATGGCCGCACTCGCATCGTGCTGCCCGACGGCGGTGTGACCTTGCAGGCAATGGCGGATGCGCGCAATGCCGCAGCGATGGTGCTGGCGTCCGTGGACGCCGGCGCCCGCTCGTCCGGCCAGGCCTACAACGTGTCCGATGAGTGGACGCCCACATTGCTGCAGTGGGTCGAGATCATCGCAGCGGCGCTGGATCACCGCTTCGAGATCGTGTCGATCCCTTGGGAATTTGCGGCTGTGTCCCACCATCTCACGCAGCGCAGCACGCCGCATCACCGGGTGATCAACTGCGACAAAGCGATTCACCAGCTCGGGTATCGCGATGTCGTGAACCCGGTGGAGGGGCTGACGGACACGGCGCGCTGGCTTGCTCGCGAGGAGAATCACCCAGAACCTGGCGGTGCCATGGAACGCTCGCTGGTCGACCGGTTCGACTACGAAGCCGAGGACCGGCTCATCGACGTGTGGCAAGCAGCGATCGCTCGCGACGACATCGCTGCGGCCGCGGCGGCGGCCGACCCGGGTTTCTTCGACCGCTACGCCGCCGAGTTCGACGACCGTCCAGGCGCCGGCAAGGGGTGGACCTCCGTCAGCCGCTCCGGCTGAGCAGGAAGCACAGCCAGCCGCTCCGGCTGAGCAGGTGGCACATCCAGCCGTTCCGGCTGAGCGGGAAGCACAGCCAGCCGCTCCGGCTAGATGGTTAGTTCCAAGGGGTGGGGTCCACCGGTTAGGGGGTGAGGGTGTCCAAGCT
Source organism: Acidimicrobiales bacterium (assembly GCA_965116715.1). Classification (GTDB taxonomy): domain Bacteria; phylum Actinomycetota; class Acidimicrobiia; order Acidimicrobiales; family Poriferisodalaceae; genus Poriferisodalis. The sequence continues at coordinate 892,896 of OZ220724.1, read as the reverse complement.
CGGGGTGTGTATTCACGCCTCGATCTTGGAGGTTCTTGGCATGGGCCCGGACTTGGACACCCTCGCGACTGCACTGTATGTGAGGATCGATGACCTGTTGGCAGCGAATCCCGGTTGGGCGCCGAAGCGGCCCGAGGTGGGGATCGCGCCGAGGCTGACCGACGCGGAGCTGGTCACCTTGGCGGTGGTCTCGGCGCTTTTGGGCTATGACAACGAGTCGCAGTTCGTGCGCTTCGCGCATGAGCATCTGCGGCCGTGGTTCCCGTATGTGCCCAACCGCGACGGCTACAACAAGCGGCTGCGGCGCTGCGCCGACACGATCGCCCGGGTCATTGCTGCTTTGGCGCGCGAGTGCGTCTCGTGGAACGACGACGTCTGGCTGGTGGACTCCACCCCCGTGGGGTGCGGCACCAGCCGCGAGACCGCCAAGCGCTCGGGCCTCGCCGACTGGGCCGAATACGGCTGGTGCGCGTCGCATTCCCGCTATTTCTGGGGCCTGCGGCTGCACCTGATCGCGACCCCCGCAGGGCTGCCGGTCGCCTTCGCGCTCGCCGGAGCCAAAGCCGACGAACGCGACGTCTGCGCCGCCATGATCGACCAAGCCGGCCTGGGCCGACGGGGCCAGACCCTCATCGCCGACAAGGGCTACCGCTCCCAAGCCTTCGAGACCGGCCTCAGCTCGGCCGGCATCACCATGCTGCGGCCCGCCACCCGCACCGAGACCCCGCGGCCCGGTGCCAAGCTCCTGCGCCCGCTGCGCCAGATCATCGAATCGATCAACTGGACACTCAAAGGCCAACTCAGCCTCGAACGCCACCGCGGCCGCACCCGCACAGGCGTCGCCGTCCGCATCGCCACCCGCCTGCTCGCCCTCACCGCCGCCATCTGGCACAACGAGACCTACCACCCCCACCGGCCACCACGCTCACTGACCGCCTACGACCACTAACCCTTAGAACTAACCATCTAGTCGCGGCTGTCGGGGGCCAGCTCCACTTCGGTCGCCTTGACCGAGACCCACAGGGTGGTGCCGGGGCGGATCAGCAGTTCATGAGCCGCTCCAGGCGTGATGTCCGCGGTCAGCGGCAGGGGAGCGCCGAGCAGCACCCGGGTGATGTCGCCCAGCGGTTCGACGGCCTCGGCCGTGGTACGCCACACGTTGCGCGGGCTGCCGCTGGGCCGCTCCCGGTGCAGTGCGATCGCCCGTGGGTGAATCGTGGCCAGTACGGGTCCGAACGATGACCTGTCGGCAGCGTGCAGCAGCACCGCCGAGCGGCGACCGGTCCCAGCCGCCGACGTCCCATCGTCGTCCGCCACGGTGATCTCGCCATCGCGCGCAGTGCCGCGCACCAGGTTGATTCCCGACAGATCAGCGGCGTACGACGTTGCGGGTGCCCGTCGCAGCTCGTCGGGTGTGCCTGACTGCGTCAGCCGCCCGTCTTCGAGGATGTGCACACGATCGGCCAACACGAACGCATCGGCGGGATCGTGCGTGATGAGCAGGCGCGTAATCTCTCCGTTGCCTGGCAGATCGACGGCTGCTGCGCTGCCTGCGTTGCGACCGCTGCTCAGGTGGGCCGCCAGATTGCGCCGCAGGCGGTTGCGCGCGGTGACGTCCAGCGAACCGAGCGGCTCGTCGGCGATCAGCAGATCGGGCTGACAGGCAAGCGCCCGGGCCAGTGCCACCCGCTGACGCTGGCCGCCAGACAGTGCCCGCGGTCTGCGATGACCGAGGTCGCCGAGGTCCATAGCCGCGAGCCATGCCTGCGCATGCGTGCGCGCCTCGGCGCGGCGCGTGCCCTGAGCGATCAAGCCGAAGGCGACGTTGTCGAGTGCGCTGAGGTGCCCGAACAGGACCTGGTCTTGGAACACCACGCCAATACGGCGCTGCTCGGGCGGGACGAAGACGCCGGCGGCGGGCTCGTCCAGCACCCGTCCGGCGAGGCGCAGCACGCCGCCGTCGAGCGGCAACAGGCCGGCGATCGCAGCCACGATCGTGGACTTGCCGGCGCCGTTGGGCCCCAGCAGGGCAGCGGTCTCGCCCGCTTTGACACTCAGCGCCACGTCCAGCTCGAACTCGCCGCGCCGCAGCCGGATGTCGGCCTCCAGCCCTCCGGCTGCAGTGCCCGCAGTGCCCGTGGCGTCGGCGTTCATCCCCAGACTCATCGGCTCGGCCACCAGCGGTCGCGCAGGGCGATAAGCAGGCCCAGCGACAGTGCGACGAGCACCAGGCTGATGGCGACGGCCGCATCCCGGTCCGACTCCAGCGCCACGAACACGGCGAGCGGCAGCGTCTGGGTGCGCCCGCCGAGATTGCCGGCGAAAGTGACGGTTGCGCCGAACTCGCCGAGGGCCCGAGCCCAGGCCACCACGACGGCGACGCCCAGTGCCGGTCCGATCATCGGAAGCGTGACCCGCCACAGCACGCGCAGCCGCGACGCACCCAGCGTGGCAGCAGCGTTCTCGTAGCGCCGGTCGAGATTCCGCAGGGCACCTTCGACAGTGAGGATGACGAGCGGGGTGGCCACAAAGGCATTGGCCAGGATGACGCCCCAGATCGAGTACGGCAGCAGCAGGCCAGTGGCATCGTGCAGCGGGCCGCCGACCACGCCCCGGCGCCCGAGCGCAAACAGCAACGCAGCGCCGCCTACCACTGGCGGCAGCACCATCGGCAGCGTCACGAGCGCCCGCACCACCGAGCGGCCGCGGAACTGCACACGCGCCAACACCCATGCCAGCGGCACGCCGACGACCGCGGCCAGCGCGGCGGCGGCGACCGACGACAGCACCGAGAGCACAGCCGCATCAACCACGAACCGGCTCGACAGGTGTGTCCACAGACCGGTCCACGGCGTCCGGGCAGCGAGCCCGACAACCGGCAGGGCGAACAGCACCACGCCGACGGCGGCGAGCAGCGCGACCGGCCACGGCGGCAGCTCCTGCGCCGTCCGGCGGACGGGTCGTTCGCCCGATTCGGATGCACTCAGAGATGTCGTGCCCGTCATGGTGCCCGAAACCCGAGGTCCTCGAAAGCGTCCCGGGCCGCCGCCGACAGCAAGAACTCCACGAACGCCGCCGCTGCGCCGGGGTTGGGTGCGCCGCCGAGCACGGCAGCCTGGTAGGCGGTCTCGGGGGCTGCGCCGGCCGTCCAGCCCAGGCTGTCGACGCCAGCCACGGTGCTGGCATCGCTCGCGTAGACCACTGCGGCGTCGAGTTCGCCGGCCGCCAGCTTGGTGGCCAAAGCACGCACGTTGGGTTCGTCGGTGTCTGGGACCGGTTCGATCCCGGCCCGAGACAGCCCTGCCCGCGCATAGTTCCCGCAGGGCACTTCCGCGGCACAGAGCCCGATCAGCAGCTCGGGCCGCTCCAGGTCGGCCAGCGAGGCAACACCGGCGTCATTGCCTGCCGGCACTGCGAGCACGAGCGAGTTGCGAGCCACGACTACTGGGGCACCCTTGAGCCCGATGTCGTCGCGGATCGCTTCGAGATGGGAGGGATCGGCCGGAACGAACACATCGGCTGGCGCGCCGGCGAGCACCTGCTCACGCAGCGCAGAGCTTCCCGCCCCTGAGATCAGCACGTCGACGTCCGGATGCAGCCGTTCGAAGTCGTCAGCAAGCACATTGGCAATGGGCAGCAGCGAAGCAGCGACCAGAACATGGAGGTCGCCCTCTAGCGAGGCACCGTCGCCGTGTTCTGGACCGTCGCCGCGCGCGGACCCGCATCCGGCCACGAGCGCCAGCGCCGTCAGCCACAGCGGTACGAGCGCCGCGCCGCGGCGGACCGCAGCCCGGCTGTTCCCCCTGCGGCAGCCACCCATAGTCGCGCCAGTGTGCCCGCCACCGGCGCTCGTCGAAATCCGGCACCGTGTCCAGAACCCGTCGCTCTATGGTGTTCCTATGTCATCCGGAGTGCTCGCCGCGACGCAAGTTGTGGTTGATGCGTGGGTCGTGCTCGTGGCGACCGCGAGCATCGTGGTGACATTCGTCGGCATCGGCTTGACGATCACCTTCCACCTGGCGGGCCGGATCGACCACGTCTCCGGCGAGCTCGTGCTGGTACGGGAGAGGGTTGTGCGCCTGGAGACCTTGGTCACCGGTCGCGGTCAACCCTCAGCACCCTTCGACGAGCCGCCCACCGCGGGCGCCTAGGGATACGGCCATGGCTACGACGCTCGATTGGTACGGATGCGCCACCTTCCGGTTGCGCACGGCCGGCCTGGTGATCTTTCTCGACGCCTACATCGACCGGGCGGGCAACGCCGTCGGCCCGGGCCTGTCGGCTGACGACGTCACCGAAGCGGACTGGGTGCTCGTGGGCCACTCCCACTTCGATCACCTGTACGGCGCGGAGCGCATCGTGGCCAACACCGACGCCACGCTGGTCGCGTCCTACGAGTCGGTGCGGGTGATGGCAGAGGCGGGAATCCCCGAGGACCGGATGATCTGCGTGGCGGGCGGCGAGACGGTGGACCTCAGCCGGGGCGACCGGGGGGCTGGCGTGCGGGTGTCGGTGTATCCCAGCCAGCACTCCTGCGTCTGGTCGCACACGCAGATGGACCAGCCCGATCACGTCTGCCTGGGCGATCTCGGCGTGACTTGGCAGGAGCAGCAAGCACGCTTCGCCGAATTGATGAAGTACCTCGCGACGGAGGTCGATGCGGCAACCAGCGAGCACATCGCAGCGTCGGCTGCCGGCCACAGCGACCGGGGCGACGGCGGAGCGCTGCTGTTCCTCATTGAGGCGCCGGACGGATCGGTGCTGTTCCAGGACACCTCTGGACACTGGTCGGGAGTGATGCGCGACCTGCGCCCCGACGTGGCGATCCTGGCGGCAGCCGGCCGCGGCAACATCGACGGCGAACCGATTCAGGGCTCGTTGGCACAGTTCATTGGGCGCCAGGCCGACCTGCTGCGGCCCCGCAAGGTCATCCTGGGCCACCACGACAACTGGCTGCCCGGATTCTCCGTGCCCACCGATACCTCGTCGATTGCGGCCGAGCTGGCCCGCGTCACGCCCGGCGTCGAATTCCTCGAACCCGGCTACATGGAAGCCACACCGATTCTGCCCTAGCCGAGACGGCGGCTGAACGGGGATGCGTCGATACCGCTCAGCCGCTAGCGAGCACGTATCGGCTGCCACCTGCGATAGGTGGCACAGCGCCACAGCCACTCGACCGGGCCGAAGCTGAACCGGTCCAGCCACGCCTTCGACCACCAGAGCTGCAGCGCCCACACTGCCGCGACGAACACGGCGATCCAGGTGCGACTCACCTCGATGCCGTCCAGCAGTGCGCCAAGCACGATGAGGCCCAGGGCGGTCTGGCTGAGGTAGTTGGTGAGCGCCATCCGGCCGAGCGCACGGATGCGCTGCCGCAGGGGCGAATCTCCTGCTGAATTCCAGAGGACGATCAGACTCAGGTAACCCAGACAGATCGGCACAGTGGCAACGGTGTTGGGAATGGTGCCGGCGACGGCCCAGTCGATGTCGAAGTCGGTTGCCGCCATGAGGGCCAATCCGGCACTCGACAGCGGCAGTCCGATGCCGAGGCCCCACACCGCGAGGCGGCGGTAGAAGGCAGCCGGCCGGTCGCCGCCGATGATGCCGGTCCGGTAGAGCGCCGCGCCGATGAGCATGGCGCCCACTGCCCGTCCGAAGTAGTCGGCCAGGAACCAGGTCTCGATGACGTCGTAGTACTCGCCGTAATTCCAGAAGTCGATGAGCACGCTCGAGAAGCTGCGCAGCGACGACTGCACGAGCCAGGAGATAACGGCGACAGCGGCGTAGCAGGCGCCGCCCAGCGAGAAGAGCACCCTGGTCGGCAGGCGTCGCAGCGCCAGCACGACTGGCGCGCACAGGGCATAGACGAACAGCACGTCACCGTCCCAGAACGACAGGTGCACGAGGCCGATGGCCAGCAGCAGCCCGTTGCGCCACAGGCTCAGCAGCACGCTGCGCCGTCCCTTGGCTGCGGCCCGCTCGGCGAACAGCACGATGCCCGCGCCGAACAGCATCGAGAACAGGCCCATGAACTTCTGGTCGGCGAAGATCTCGCCAGCTCCGCCGACGACCCAGTCCAGAAACGACCGTGATCCGCCGGCATCGAGGTTGGTGTACGCGGCAGCAGGCAAACCGAACGCGACGGCGTTCATGATCAAGATGCCGAGCACTGCCACGCCGCGCACCGCGTCCAGCGCGGTGTTGCGTTCGCCCCTCGGCGTTGCGGAATTGTCTGCGGGCGTCACAGCCGCGGGGCCCTGCGGGCCTCGCAGGACGGTCGCTGCCTCAGTCGAAGGTGACGACGGTGCGGGTGGCCTCTCCGGCCTTCATCCAGCCGTAGCCCTCGTTGATCTGGTCGAGGTCGATGCGTGCCGAGATCATCTCGTCGAGCATCAGGCGCCCGTCGAGATACAGGTCGATCATCATCGGGATGTCGCTGCGGAACTGGTTGGAGCCCATCATCGAACCCTGCAGCTTCTTCTCCGACAGGAAGTCGATGCCGCGCAGCTCCACCCTGGTCTTCGACGGCACCATGCCGATCACCGTGGCGGTGCCGCCGATGTCGAGCATGTTGAACGCCTGCTGCACCGTGGTGGCCAAGCCGATGGCTTCGAAGCTGTACTCCACGCCGCCACCGGTCATGTCCTTCACCGCCGTGACCACATCGTCCACCTCCGCGGCGTTGACGGTGTCGGTGGCACCCATCTGGCGAGCGGTCTCGAGCTTCGCCTCGGTCATGTCGACGGCGATGATGCGCCCGGCGCCGGCAACCCGGGCGCCCTGCACGGCGGACAGCCCGATGCCGCCGCAACCGATCACGCACACCACGCTGCCCACGCCGACACTAGCGGTGTTCACTGCGGCGCCGAAGCCGGTCGTGACACCACATCCAATGAGGCAGGCCCGGTCGAGCGGCATGTCGGGCCGCACCTTCACCAGCGCGTTCTGGTGCACCAGCATCTGCTCGGCGAAGCCGCCGAGCCGCGCCATCTGGTCGACCGATGTGTCGTCGTGCCGGCTCAGACGGGCCGCGGCATCCCTGGCGCGAGACGTGGCCCGGACGTTCGTGCAGCGGTGGGGATTGCCTGACAGGCAGCGATGGCACTGCCCGCAGAAGATCGACAGGCACGCAACCACGTGGTCGCCGGGCGCCACGTAGCTCACGTCGGACCCGACCGCTTCCACGATGCCTGCTGATTCGTGGCCCATCACCATGGGCAGCGGCGTCCGGAACAGTCCCTCCATGAAGTGGAGGTCGCTGTGGCACAGCCCGGCGCCCTTGGTCTGGATGAGCACCTCATTCGGACCGGGCGCATCGATGCGCAAGTCCTCGATCTCCAGGTCGCCCGGCTGTTCGCAGAGCACAGCAGCCTTCATGTCACGCCCCCTCGCGTCGATCGGTCGTGTCCCACGACCGTATTCGGCTCCCGCCGAGACTACGCGCGATGGCCGAACTGCGTTCGGGGCGCGATGGTCGAACTGCGTTCGGGCCGGGTCGCCCACGGGTCGTTCTCAGAAAATGACGACGGCCCGAGCCGGGCCATCGGCTTGAATGGGGCGTTCATGCTTGTCTCGCTCACCTCGACGACGCCTGATGCCCGGGACCTGGGATTCCTGCTGCACAAGCATCCCGACCGGGTGCGGTCGGTTGATGTCGGGTTCGGGCATGCCCATGTCTTCTACCCCGAAGCGACGCAGCACCGGTGCACCGCGACGACGTTCGTCGAGGTCGATCCGGTCGGGCTGGCCCGCAGCCAGCGCCGGCATCGGCCCGGCGGACTCGAGCCGTACGTGAACGACCGGCCGTATGCGGCGTCGTCCATGCTCAGCGTGGCGCTCGCGAGGCTGTTCCGCACGGCGATGAGCGGCACATGCGATGCCCGTCCTGAGTTGGTGGAGCAGTCCCTGGATCTCGAAGTGGAGTTGCCGGTCGTGCCCGTGCGGGGCGGTGCCGACGTGCTCCGGCGGCTGTTCGAACCACTGGGCTACGACGTGGAGTCCCAGCCCATCGCGCTGGATGCGCACTTCCCGTCGTGGGGCGACAGCCCGTACTTCGCAGTGCGCATGAGCGGTCGGCACACCGTCCGTCGCACGCTCGAACACCTCTACGTCCTGCTGCCCGTGCTGGACGACCGCAAGCACTACTGGATCGGTCAGGACGAGATCGACAAGCTGATGCGACGGGGCGGTGATTGGGTCAAGTCGCATCCCGAGACTCAGATGATCTCCCGGCGGTACCTGCGCTTTGGCGGCTACGCGCGGGAGGCGCTGTCCCGCCTGGCCGAGGCCGGCGACGACCCTGATGCAGCCGCTGAGCGTCACGAAGGGCTGGAGCAGGCGATCGAGCGTCCCCTCAAGCTGGGCGAGCAGCGGCTGAATGCGGTCGCCGATGCTGTCCGCACGCTCGGGGGAGGCCGGGTCGTCGACCTGGGATGCGGCGAAGGCCGGCTGCTGGAACGGCTCGTCGCCGAGCCCGCAGTCACCGAGGTGCTGGGCATCGATGTCTCGATGGCGGCGCTGCAGCGAGCGCAGCGACGTCTGGGCCTGGATGAGTTGTCGGAGCGGCGCAGGGAGCGGATCTCGCTCCAGCAGGGAGCGCTCACCTACACCGACTCGCGCACCTGCGGCTTCGACATAGCCACGATGGTGGAGGTGATCGAGCACGTCGACGTCGAGCGGCTTGATGTGCTCGCCGAGGTCGTCTTCGGTCATGCCGCGCCGGGCGCGGTGGTGCTGACGACGCCGAACCGGGAGTACAACACCAAATTCAAGCACCTCAGCCCGGGCGGCCTGCGGCACGGCGATCATCGCTTCGAGTGGACCCGCGACGAATTCGCTGCGTGGGCCCGGAGCGTGTCGGACCGATTCGGCTACAGCTTCGAGATCAGCGGTATTGGCTCGCAGGATTCTGATTGCGGATCGCCGACCCAGATGGCGATGTTCCGGCGATGAGCCCGCTTCGATGAGCCGAGTCCGATGAGAACAGCACTCACCAGCATCAAGATTCCCGACGTCGGCCTCGTCGTGCTGTGCGGCGCATCGGGCTCGGGCAAGTCGACGTTTGCCCGTCGGCACTTTGGCGAGACCGAAATCGTGTCGAGTGATCGATGCCGGGCCATGGTGAGCGACGACGAGACCGACCAATCCGCGACACCTGCGGCGTTCGCGCTGTTACACACGATCGTCGACAAGCGGCTTGAGCTGGGGCGTCTCACGGTCGTCGACGCAACCAACGTCAAACCCGAGGATCGGGCGTCGTTGGTTGAGCTGGCACGTCGTTGGGACGTACTCGCGACGGCAGTCGTGTTCGACCTCCCGCTCGCACTCTGCTTGGAACGCAACGCTGAGCGTCGAGATCGTCAGACGCCCGAGCGTGCCATCAAGCGCCAGCACACGACGCTTCGCCGTACGGCCAAGCGGCTCCGCAAGGAGCGCTTCACCCGGGTGTACAGCCTCGGCTCAGCCTCCGAACTCGACTCGGTCGAGATCGTCCGCACCAAGCTCTGGAACGATCGCCGTGACGATGCCGGGCCGTTCGACATCATCGGTGATGTCCACGGCTGTCACGCCGAGCTCGTGAGGCTGCTCGACGAGCTGGGCTACGACACGTCGGCCGAGCCCATCGCTCATCCCGAGGGTCGCAAGGCGGTCTTTCTGGGCGATCTCGTCGACCGGGGCCCTGGCGTGGCCGAGGTGCTGGAGGTGGCCATGTCGATGGTGGCCGCCGGCACGGCGCTGTGCATCCTCGGCAACCACGAGAACAAGCTGCGCCGCGCCCTTGCTGGGCGCAATGTCCAGGTGTCCCATGGGCTGGCCGAATCGCTCGAACAGCTCGAAGCACGCGCCCCCGAGTTCGCTGAGCAGGTCACCGGGTTCATTGACGGCCTCGTCAGTCACTACGTGCTCGACGGAGGTCGACTCGTCGTCGCTCATGCCGGGCTGGCTGAGCGCTATCACGGGCGTTCATCGGGCCGCGTCCGCACGCTCGCGCTCTACGGCGACACCGACGGGGAGACCGACGAGTTCGGCCTGCCGGTGCGATACGAGTGGGCCTCCGACTACCGGGGCGACGCAGCGGTCGTCTACGGCCACACGCCCGTGCCGGTGCCGGGATGGGTCAACAACACCATCTGCCTCGACACCGGAGCGGTGTTCGGCGGCGAGCTGACCGCGCTCCGCTGGCCCGAACGAGAGCTGGTCTCGGTGACGGCAGCGCGCGAGTACTACGCGCCGATCCGGCCCGCTGCGAGCGATGCACCCCAGGACTCGACGCGTCACCTGAGCCTCGACGATGTCCTCGGCAAGCACCACATTGACACCGGATTGGCGGGGCGCGTCACCATCGACGCAGAGCGTTCGAGTGCTGCGCTGGAAGTCATGAGCCGGTTCGCCGTGGATCCCCGGTGGCTCGTGCATCTGCCGCCGACGATGGCACCCGCTGCCACCAGCAAGCGTGAGGACTTTCTGGAGCATCCAGATGAGGCGTTCTCGCTGTTCCGCAAGGCCGGCGTCAGCGACCTCATCTGCCAGGAGAAGCACATGGGTTCGCGCGCCGTGCTCATCGTCGCCCGTGATGCTGAGGCGGCCCAGTCGCGTTTCGGCATCACCAACGACGACGCCGGCGTGATCGTGACCCGCACCGGCAGACCGTTCTTCGGCGAGCCCGGCGCGGCCCGGGTCCTGCTCGACCGCCTGCGGGCAGCAGCCGAGGCAACCGGTACCTGGGACCGGCTCGGCACCGACTGGCTCGTCGTGGATGCGGAGCTGCTCCCGTGGTCGGCGAAGTCAGCCGGACTGGTCCAGGAGCTCTACGCCGCGGCTGGAGCAGCGGGTACCAACGTGCTTGAGGCAGCGTCGCAAGTGATGGCGGGCGCCGCAGCTCGCGGGATTGAGCTCGACGCTCTCGCCGAGCGAACTCACGGACGTGCATCACACGTCGAGCAGTATGTCGATGCGTACCGGCGCTATTGCTGGGAGGTCGAGGGCGCCGAAGGAGTCGAGATGGCGCCGTTCCAACTGCTTGCCGCCGAGGGCGAGGTGCTGGCGCGCCGCCCGCATAGCTGGCATCTCGAACAGATCGACGCGTGGATCTCGGCGAGTCCTGACGGATTTCGCCGGACAGATCGTCGCTCTGTCGATCTCAGTTCCGATGCCTCCGTGGCGCAGGCGACGGACTGGTGGTTGTCGATGACCGAGGCCGGCGGCGAAGGAATGGTGGTCAAGCCGGCGCAGTCCATCGTTCACACCGGCGGCGAGCTCGTGCTGCCCGGCATCAAGTGCCGGGGACGTTCCTATCTTCGGATCATCTACGGGCCCGAATACCTCGAACCGGCGAACCTTGAACGACTTCGCGGCCGGTCGCTGGGCCGCAAGATGTCGCTGGCACGGCGGGAGTTTGCGCTCGGGATTGAGGCACTCGACCGTCTTGTTGCCAACGAGCACCTGTCCAGGGTCCATGAGTGCGTCTTCGGCGTGCTCGCGCTGGAGAGCGAGCCGGTCGACCCACGGCTCTAGCAGGGTGCTGAAATAGTCGGTGTTTGGTGCTCGCGTTGGTTGGGTGGGCGCGGGACACTGTGGGGATGCGTGGAACTGTTGATGCCCAGATGGCGATGCTGTCGACGTTGTCGACTGAGGATCTGATCAGCGCGGATCATCCGATACGGCGGATCAGGGCGTTGGTGGAGGGGGTGCTTGAAGAGCTCGACGGTGAGCTGGGGGCGATGTATGCGGATCGGGGCCGGCCCAGCGTGCCGCCTGAGGTGTTGTTGAAGGCGTCGGTGTTGATGGCGTTGTACTCGGTGCGCTCGGAGCGGGCGTTCTGCGAGCGTTTGAGCTACGACATGTTGTTCAAGTGGTTCTTGGGGTTGCGCATCGACGAGCGCTCTTTTGACGCGTCGACGTTCTCGAAGAACCGCGAGCGGCTGTTGGATCATGAGATAGCGGATCGGTTCTTCGCTGCTGTGGTTCGGCGGGCTCAGCTGCGCCGGTATTGCTCGAGCGATCATTTCAGCGTGGACGGCACCTTGCTGGAGGCGTGGGCGTCGCACAAGAGCTTCAAGCCCAAAGCCGCGCCCGGCGGCGGCGAGCCGGGCAAGGGCCGCAACGCCGAGGAGGACTTCCGGGGCGCCCGCCGCCGCAACGACACCCACCAGTCCACGACCGATCCCGAGGCTCGCCTGTATCGCAAGTCGAAAGGGGCCCCGGCGATGCTCGCTTTCATGGGGCACCTGATGGTCGAGAACCGCAACGGCCTCATCGTCGACGCCGAGCTCACCCAAGCAGACGGCTACGCCGAGCGCGACACCGCCGCCGCGATGCTGCGACGAGCCCCCCGACGGCGGCGGCGGCGCACCGTCGGCGGCGACAAGAACTACGACACCAAGGGATTCGTGGCCGACGTCCGCAAGGCCGGGTTCACGCCCCACGTCGCCCAGAACACCACCAGGCGGCGCTCCGCCATCGACCGGCGCACCACCCGCCACGACGGCTACACGATCTCTCAACGGGTCCGAAAACGCGTCGAGGAGCCCTTCGGATGGATCAAGACCATCGCCGGAGGACACAAGCTGCGACACAAAGGACAAGCCCGCAACCGGGCCTGGTTCCTCATCGGCGCCGCCACCTACAACCTCGTCCGCATAGCCACACTCGACACCGACACCACCTGAGCAGACACCCCGACCGGCCCGACAGGGCCAACGTCGCCCCGCACCGCCAGCCAACACCACCACCCCAACCCTCACACAAACCCGAACCAGCACCCAAACCCGCCCAAACCACCGAATTTCAACAGCCTGCTAGAGGCTGAGCCGAGAGGAGATGCGGCCGCTAGCAAGCGTCCGGTGTGCCGGCCTGCGGTAGCGTCGTTTCCAGCGAGGCCGGCCGTCGAGGGGGAGTCATGGCGAATGAGCACGGCTATCTGCCGAAGGTGACCGAGCTGGACGACAAACAGCAACGCCGGTTGGACACTTGGTACGCCAAGGCCTACACCGACGACAACCTCTTCCGCACGCTTGCCGCGGACGAGACCACCATCGACCTGTTCCTCGGCTGGGTCGGAGCGGTGTACGGCGGCCATCCTGACGAGGATCCCGGTGCGCTCGACCGGCACATGATCGAGCTGTGCCGCATCCGGATGGCCAACCGGAACGAGTGCTTCCACTGAAGCCTCGTCAAGAGCGCATCGTTGGTGCGCACGGGACTGACCGACGAGGTCATAGCCCAATTGGCCGACTACGAGGCCTCGGAGTTGCCCGAATCGTGGAAGGCCGCGCTCGCGCTGTGCGACCGGCTCTCGGGCTACGAGCACAAGGGTGTCATCCCGCCTGAGCTCTACGAGCGGCTCGCGAGTCATTTCAACGAGCAGCAGATTCTGCGCCTGGGTGCGCTGCTCGCTTCCGCGAGCGGATGGCATCGGATGATCGAGGCATTCGGCATCCGGCCCGATCACTACCAGGCCGACCAGAACGCCCCCTGGGCTGCAGCAGCGGGTTGAGCCCAGGCGAGGAGCCGCTGTCGCCGGGCAGCCGGCTCGTGGACGCGGTCGAGTTCTTCGGCGTGCAGGCCACCGGCGACGAGCACCGCTGGATTCTGCCCATCACACCGAAGGTCGCCAGCTATCTGGGTTACATGCACGGAGGTTGTGCACTCGCGTCGGTCACCGCAGCGGCTGAGACATGGAGCGGCCGGCCGCTGGCTGCGGCATCAGCTCAGTTTCTGTCGCGTGTGCCGCTCGGCGGCTGCGCGGAGATCGCCTTCGATGTCGGGTCGGTTGGCAAACGGATGACACAGGCGTATGCACAGGTCACCGATGCCGCCGACGGCCGTCTGCTGATGCGTGCGCTGCTGTCGCTGGGGGGCCGCCAGCTCGACATTGATGTGGATTGGGGGCAGCCGCCAGACGCTCCCCATCCAGATGAGTGGCCGCGCCGCTCGGTGCCCGCCGACGCGGTGCCGTCATTCAGCACCGAGGCGGACATCCGGTTCGGGCCCTACAGCGCCGGTGATCGCAACATCTTGTGCTGGGCACGACTGGCCGGAACCATGGCATCCACCCGCCAGGGGCTGTCGGCACTGGCCGACACGCTCTCGACTGGAATGCACTTGAGCCTCGGCCGCAACTGGCGGGGGGCGAGCTTGGACAACACCGTGCGCATCGCCGGTGATGCGCAGAGCGAGTGGGTGCTGTTCGACTTCCAGACCGATGGCTTCCACAACGCTGTCGGCCACGGGATTGTGCGGATGTATGCGCCCGACGGAGCGCTGCTGGCCACGGGCAGCCAGTCCTTCGCCATTGCCCGGGTCGGACGCCCTCACGAGACTTTCCGGCTGTAGTCCCGATTAGCTTTCGGCTCCGTGAGCGCTGAGGCCGCGCACAGCGATGCTGCGCCGCAAGATCCGCACCTCGACGAGGTCATCGGGTTCTTCGGCCTGCAATCCACCGCTCACGAGTCGCGCTGGATGCTGCCGGTCACCTACGACGTGGCCGGTGCCACCGGCACGCTCCATGGCGGGTGCGCGCTCGCAGCCGCGGTCGCGGCTCTCGAGAGCGTCACCGGCCGACCCATGGCTGCGGCATCGGCCCAGTACCTGGCACGGCTGCCGGTCGGCGGCTGTGCGGCGGTCGCTCTCGACATCGGCGCCAGCGGCAACCGGATGACCCAGGCCTCCGCCGAGATCTCCGATGCTGCAGACGGCCGGGTCATCCTGCGGGCGCTCGTGTCGCTCGGCGGCCGGCAGCTCGGAATCGACCAGACATGGGCCAACGCCCCGGATGTGCCGCCGCCCGATGCGTGTGCGCCCCGCGGCCCGACGTCGATCGAAGGCCGCTCATTCACCGATCACGCCGACATCCGGCTCGCCGGGCAGCAGCCGGGCGAGCGCCACGTGCGGTACTGGGCACGTCTCGCTGGAACCCTGGCGTCGACCGGGCCGGGCCTGACGGCGCTGGCCGACCTGCTGCCCAGCGGGATGCGAGTCAGCCTCGATGCGGGATTCAGGGGATCCAGCCTCGACAACACGGTGCGGATCTCGGGTGAAGCCGAGAGCGAATGGGTGCTTTTGGACATCGAGTCGGACGCCGTGCACAACGCCATCGGCAACGGCATCGTCCGCATCTATGCCTCCGACGGGGGACTGCTGGCGACGGGCACCCAATCGTTCGCGATCACCCGCATCACCGGTCCGCTGGGCTCACCGCAGCAATGACGGGCACCCGTACGTGGCTGGCCGGAGCACGGCCCCGTACCTGGCCGGCCTCGCTGGTGCCGCCATTCGTGGGCACTGCGGCGTCTGACGCCGCGGCAGAGGGCAGCATCGTGTGGTGGCGAGCCGCGTTCGCGCTGATCGTGTCGCTGTGCATCCAGATCGCCGTCAACTACGCCAACGACTACAGCGACGGAGTGCGGGGCACCGACGTGGCCCGGGTGGGTCCGCAGCGCCTGGTTGCCTCCGGAGCGGCGTCCCCGACCGCCGTGCGGAACGCGGCCTTCGCAGCCTTCGGCACGGCCGCCATGTTCGGCATCGTCGTGGCAGCCGCGGTGTCGTGGTGGCTCGTCGTGGCCGGCGGGGCGTCGATTCTCGCGGCCTGGTACTACACCGGCGGCCGGCGTCCCTACGGCTACCGGGGACTCGGCGAGCTGTTCGTGTTCATCTTCTTCGGCCTGGTGGCGACTGCTGGCTCGGCATTCGTCCAGGACGGCCGCCTCACCATGCTGGGCCTCGCGGCCTCGATACCGGTGGGCCTGGGCTCGGTGGCGCTGCTCATCTCGAACAACTTGCGCGACCTGCCGACCGACGCACAGGCCGGCAAGCGCACGCTGGCGGTCCGGCTGGGTGATGGGCCCACCCGTGCGATGTACGCGGTGGTCGTGGTCTTGATGGTGTTCTCGCCGATGTACCTGTCGCTGCTGCGGCCGTGGACGATGCTGGGGCTCGCCGCCATCGTGTTTGCGGTTGCACCCGTTCGCACGGTCGTCAGAGGAGCCACCGGTGCCGCGCTGGTAGCAGTGCTCGCGGCGACCGGCCGCCTGCAGCTTGTGGTGGGCGCGCTGCTGACGGTCGGCCTGGCGCTGGGGCCATGAGTCTGGGGCCATGAGGATGGCGTCCCCGGCATCGGGACGGTGGCGTTGGGGCTGAGATCAGCCATGATGTCGCGATGAGCACGGACGCAAGCTCTGCGACGGTCCTCCGACATCTCGATGCGCTGGGCGTGGCCTATGAGCTCGTCGAGTGCGATCCCGATTTCGCCGACACGACGCAGTTCTGCGAGCGCTACGGCTATTCGATGGATGCGTCGGCCAACGCCATCTGTGTCGTGGGCAAGTCGGCTGAGCGACCGATCGCCTGCTGCGTCGTGCTGGCATCGACGCGGCTCGATGTGAACGGCGTCGTGCGGCGCAGGCTGGGGACGCGCAAGGCGTCGTTCGCGGACGCAGAAGAGACGGTGCAGCGCACCGGCATGATGATCGGCGGCGTGACGCCGTTCGGGCTGCCCGATGACATCCCGGTCTGGATCGACAGCCGGGTCATGAACTGCGACGCGGTCATCGTGGGCGGGGGCTCACGGGACTGCAAGATCCTCTGCCCGCCGGCCTCGCTCGCCCAGATCGCCTCGGCCGAGATCGTCACCGATCTGGCCAAGGCGGTTGCTCCCGCCTAACCGGGGTGGCTGAACGCGACGGTTCAACCGTCGCGGGTCGCCGTGATGAGCTGGGCGATGCCTCCGCTCAGCAGAGTCCTGTCGATGGCCCGGAATCCGGCATCTGCGAGCTGGGCCAGCAGCACCGGCGCCTCCGGCAGGTATGCCACAGACTCAGGCAGGTACCGGTAGGCAGATCTGCTGGAGAGCAGGCTGCCGACGGCTGGCACCACCTTGCCGAAGTACACCTGATGACCGGCGCGCAGCAGCGGGTTGGACGGCTCGGCCACCTCCAGCAGCGCCACCCGAGCACCGGGCCGCAGAACCCGGGCCAGCTCGGCGAAGAACGGTTCGAGGCTGGCGAAGTTCCGCAGCGCGAAGCCGCATGTCGCTCCGTCGAGCGAAGCGTCGCGCACGCCGAGGCTGAGCGCATCGGAGCGCGCCAACGGGGCGCGGGTGGTGGCGGCTGCAAGCATCCCTGCAGAGAAGTCGACGCCCACAGGCCGCAGGTCGGCCGATTCGAGCTCATTGCACAGGTCACCGGTTCCGCAGGCCACGTCGATCACGATTTCGCCGGGTGTCAGGCCGAGGGCCGCCACGGCGCGGCGACGCCAGCGAGTGTCGAGGCGGAATGTCAGCAGTCGGTTCAGCAGGTCGTAGCGAGGTGCGATCTCGTCGAACATCTCCTCGACGGCCTGGGCCTTGTCCTGGGGGCTCGGCAGCCCGGGCGCGCGCCGCCGGCGAGACTTCACGTGAACCAGACGCGACGGTGGCTGCGGCTCATCGGGTGATACAGCAGCACCAGCAGCAGCGCGTCGAACATGAGGCGCATGATCACACCCAGTTCGAAGCTCGTGCGGGCACCCCACCACAGCGTCGCTATAGCCGCGTAGATCGCCGCCGCAGAGCACAGCCAATGACCCCAACGACGCTCGTTGGCGGTGCCCGCGCCGCCGGCGACGTACGCGCCGGCGAGCAGCACGGTGATGGCTGGCGGAATGATGCTGTCGCCCAGATCGGCCGCTGTGCGGTCACTGGCGAACAGCGAGACGACGCCCTCGAAGATGTCGCGCGCAAGCTGCAAGTCGACGCGAGTTCCGAATAACAGCAGTACCGCGGAGAAGTAGCAGAGCAGCACTGCGCTGAAGAGCGTTTGAGGCTGGCTGCGGTTGAGCCACCGCATCTGGTTCACCGGGCAAGTGTGGCACCTGTGCTCGCACGATCCGCTCTGCCGGGGTTCTGACGACTGGGCAGCGGTTCGGCGGCTCGGCGTTAGCCTGCCCCCGGTGAGTGCCGCAGCGAGTGCCGATCCCGTCATCTCGATCGGCGCCGACCAGCACGGCGCTGTACTGGAGGCCAATGCCGCGCACTGGCCGCCCGGAGCGCTGGCAGCAGCATTGCGCCTGCAGCTCCACGACATCTCGGGGCCCGTGTCGGTCTGGATCGATCATCCCGAACACGGCGAGGACGATCAGGGTGATCGGGCGCCGAACGAGACCGAACTCGGACGAGGGCTAGCCGAGCTCGGCCTGACGTTCGAGCGCGACCTGTACCGCATGGAGCGATCACTGCCCATGGATCAGCCCAGCGGCATCGAGACGCGCTCGTTCGTGGTCGGCCAGGACGAGCAAGCGTGGGTGGAAGTCAACAACCGTGCGTTCTCGTGGCACCGCGAGCAGGGCGGGTGGACGCTCGATCAGGTTGCCGAGCGCCAAGCCGAGCCGTGGTTCGACGCCGACGGCTTCCGCGTCTACGACATAGACGGCCACATCGCCGCGTACTGCTGGACGAAAGTGCACGCCGATGAGGACCCGCCGGTCGGCGAGGTGTACGTCATCGCGGTGGACCCCGAGCACCACGGCCGCGGTCTCGGCCGGGCCCTCACGCTGGCGGGCTACGAGCATCTCGCCGATGTCGGCCTGACGAAGGCAATGCTCTACGTGGACGCCGACAACACGCCGGCTGTCACGCTGTACCTCGACCTCGGCCTCGAGGTGGCAGTCGTGCGGCGGCTGTTCACCGGCACCGCCCCGCCGAGCTCCTAGAGAGCCGAGCAGCCGTGGCAGCCCCCGGCGCCGATCCCTCGCTCGGCGACTTGAGCCGCACCGAGCTGGGCGAACTGCTCGACGGCGAACCCGCCTACCGGCTGGACCAGGTGTGGGACGGCTTGTACCGCCAGCGCCGCCCGCTGGCTGAGCTCACCAATGTTCCCAAGAGCCTGCGCCACGCCATCGGCGAGCTGCTGCCGCCGGCGCTGACACTCGTCCGCACGCAGTCGGCCGATCGCGGCGCCACCACGAAGCATCTGTGGTCGCTGCGCGACGGTCACCTCGTGGAGTCGGTGCTGATGCGCTACCGGAACCGGACGACGCTGTGCATCAGCAGCCAGGCCGGCTGCGCGATGGCGTGCAGCTTCTGCGCTACCGGGCAGGTGGGGTTCGACCGGAACCTGAGCGTCGGCGAGATCGTCGAGCAGGTGCTGGGCACGCTGCAGCACGCTGGATCGGACAGTGCCGCCCCCGGCAGAGCGATCAACATCGTGTTCATGGGCATGGGCGAGCCGCTCGCCAACTACGACGCGGTGTGGGCAGCGGTCGAGCGATTCCACGGCGACATGGGCATCGGGGCCCGGCACATCACCGTGTCCACCGTCGGCGTGATTCCGGGCATCGCGCGCCTCGCCGGCGCGGCGTTGCCGGTCAACCTGGCGGTGTCGTTGCATGCGGTCAACGACCGCCTGCGCAATCGCATCGCGCCCATCAATCGCACCTACCCGTTGCGCGACCTGGCGCGCTCGCTGACGGAGTACCGCCGTGCGAAGCGACGGCGCATCAGCTTCGAGTGGGCGATGATCGACGGCGTCAACGACAGCGACCGAGATGCAGCCGAGCTGGCTGCCTATGCACGTCCTCTGGCGGCCCATGTCAACCTCATCCCGCTGAATCCCACGCCGGGCTACGGCCTCGATCCCTCACCGGCGCAGCGAATCGAGCACTTTGCCGCCGAGCTGTCGGCCCGCGGGGTGAATGCCACCGTGCGCCAGAACCGCGGCACGTCCATCGACGCTGCATGCGGCCAACTGAGAGCCGACAAGCTGGTCTCGATTCGCCCGGGCGGCCGCGCCGCTCGCGGGGCACGCGCTCGCGCCGAGCGCTAGACACTTGCCATGGCCAAGCCCCGGTCGCCGAAGGGACGCGCCCAGCGAACCCACGAACGGCTCAAGGACGAATACGAAGCGGTGTGCGAGCTTGAGCACCGCAACCCGTTCGAGCTGCTGGTGGCAACGATCCTGTCGGCACAGTGCACTGATGCCCGCGTCAATGCGACGGTTCCGGCGGTGTTCGCGAAGTATCCCGACGCCGAGGCGCTGGCGTCTGCCGATCTCGGCGATCTCGAGGAGTTGGTGCATCCCACCGGCTTCTTTCGCAGCAAGGCGCGCAACCTGCAGGGCATGGCCCGGCGGTTGCTGGCCGACCATGACGGCGAGGTGCCGACCGGTCTGAAGGACCTGGTGAAGCTTCCAGGCGTGGGCCGCAAGACCGCCAACGTCATTCGCTCGGTGGCGTTCGATCTGCCCGGTCTACCCGTGGACACCCACGTCGGCCGCTTGGTGCGACGTCTGGGCATCACCGATGAGGAAGACCCGGTCAAGGTGGAGCTGGCGCTGAACCCGATGATCCCGCAGTACGAGCGGGGCGACTTCAGCCTGCGGCTCATCTTGCACGGCCGCAGGGTCTGCTCTTCTCGCAAGCCGGCCTGCGACGACTGTGTCCTCAACGATTTCTGCCCGAGCGCCTTCGCGGCCTGAAGCGGCGCCGACGCCGGCTGGTGTGCGAATGCCAGACCCCGGAGGATTGACCGAATGACTGAGACCCCGAATCCTGGCAGTGGCACCGGGACCGTGCGGAGGTCGTCGCACTTCGTGCCCGGCGCGAACGAGCGCATGCTGGAGAAATCGATCGCGACCGACGCCGACAGCCTGGTGCTGGACCTCGAAGACGCGGTCACGCCCGACAACAAGGACAGCGCCCGCGCCACGGTTGCGGGCTGGCTGCGCGATGTCGAATTCGGCGCCAAGGAGCGGGTGGTGCGCATCAACCCGCTCGACACTCCCTGGTGTGCTGCCGACGTCGCCGAGACGATGGTGTCGCCACCCGACGCCTACCTGGTGCCGAAGGTGAACAATGCGACCGAGGTGGCCCAGCTCGACGCGATGATCACTCGCTGGGAGCTCGAACACGGCCATCGGCCCGGCGGCGTGGTGCTGCTGGTGCTGGGCACCGAGACGCCGCAGGGGTTGCTGAACATCGGCGAGCTCGCGAGCCACGACCGGGTGGATGCGCTGAGCTGGGGTGCCGAGGATCTCTCCGCGGCCATGGGCTCGAAGGCCAACCGGGATTCCTCAGGCGCCTACCTGCCCGTGTTCGAGTACGCCCGGGTGATGTGCCTGGTGGGCGCCACGGCGTGGGGCAAGCAGCCGCTCGATACCGTGTTCGTGGATTTCCGTGACGACGAGGGACTGGCCGCCGAGTGCGCGACCTCAGCAGCCATGGGCTTCGCCGGCAAGATCACCATCCACCCCGCCCAGATCGACATCGTCAACGCCGCCTTCACGCCGAGCGATGCCGAGATGGCTGACGCCCGGGAGCTGCTCGAAGCGTTCGCCGAGGCTGAGGCGGCGGGATTGATGGCATTCGCGCACAAGGGCCAGATGGTGGACGTGCCCCACCTGACCCGCGCCCGCAAGATCGTCGCGACCGCCGAGGCGATCGCCGAGCGCTCCTGAACGCCAGCGCCGCGGCGGTATGCCCGACGGCGCCGCGAGCTGTCAGCGCAGCGAGTCAGTGGCTTGGGCCAACCGACGTCGAGCCATCCGCAGCGAGCGCTCCACCTCGTAGAGCTCCACCCCCACGTCCTCATGCGGCGTGCCCATCAGCTCATCCGCCGCCTGCGAAACGCGTTGGCCCAGTTCGCCCACAGCCGTCTCGATCGACGACAGCTCCGCAGCACTGATCACCAGCGGCACGCTAGCCGGGCCGTCCGTGGGCCCTCCAGAGCCTGCGCACTAGCTGTAATGCCCATGGACGTTGTTGACAGTTCTGGTCCTGGGATGAGTTGAGCCTCCGTGGCAGTGTGGGGTCTGTTGGGATCCCAAGCTGCGAACGGAGGCTCAATGATCAACGGTAGTTCAGGGACGGTCCGGCGGGGTGCGCCGCGGCCGAGGTTGTCGCCGCATTCGCGGCTGGTGATGGTCGAGCGTGTGGCTGCGGGTCAGTCCAAGACGGCGGTGGCGGCTCAGATGGGCTGCTCTCGCCAGACGGTGGACAAGTGGGTCAAGCGTTTCGAGGCCGAGGGAGCGGCGGGTCTGGGGGACCGCTCGAGCCGGCCAGCGGGGTCGCCTTCGCGTACGCCTGAGGAGGTCGAGCAGAGGATCTGTCGGCTGCGGCGCTCCAAGCGGCTGGGCCCCAAGCGGCTGGCAGCCAGAGTCGGGGTGCCGGCTTCGACGGTGCATCGGGTGCTGGTGCGCCATGGGCTGAACCGCCTGGCGTGGATCGATCGGCCCACCGGGTTGCGGGTGCGCCGCTATGAGAAGGCTCATGCGGGCGAGCTGGTCCACGTCGACGTGAAGAAGGTCGCCAAGGTGCCCCCCGGCGGCGGGTGGCGGATCCACGGCCGCGGCTCGCCCAAGGCCCGCCGCTCCAAGCGCAAACGGCGCGGGTACACCTATCTGCACGTCGCGGTGGACGACCACAGCCGCGTCGCGTACGTGGAGGCGCTCGACGACGAGAAAGCCGTCACCGCGGCGGCGTTCTGGCGGCGAGCACGCGACTGGTTCAACAAACACAACGTCGGCATCGACGCCGTGATGACCGACAACGGCCGCAACTTCACCTCCGCCGACTTCGCCGACGCGCTCGCCGAGAACCGCACCAAGCACAAGCTCACCCGTCCCTATCGGCCTCAGACGAACGGCAAGGTCGAGCGGTTCAACCGCACCATGGCCGACGAATTCCTCTACAGCTACAAATTCCGATCAGAACCCGACCGGCGCCGACGGCTCCAGAACTGGGTCCACACCTACAATCTCCACCGACACCACACCGCCATCGCAGGCACACCCGCCAGCCGCGTCAACAACCTCTGTGGGTATTACAACTAGCCGGTGAGGTTCAAGGTGTCGGCGGGCGTTGCTGCTGACCGGACAGTCTCGGTCATGGGCCGAGGGTGGTGATTGGGATGACGGCGATTCCATCCGGGCGCATGTAGGCAGTTCTGGTGGCGGTGATCACGGCCATCAGTGCGAGTTGGCTGGCTCGCCGCTTGTGGGTCTTGTCTCTCAGGCGTTTGAGGGCGGTGGCGGCTTGTTCGATTTGGCGGGGGCCGGAGTTGAGCTTGACCTCGAATGCCGCCCAGGTGCCGTCGAGGCCTTGGATGACGACATCGGCTTCCAGGTCGTCGGAGTCGTGGTAGTGGTATGCGTCGAAGCCCAGCGGCTGGGCGTACACCCGCAGGTCTCGCACGGCCAGTGACTCGAAGAGGCTGCCGAACATGGAGAAGTCAGCCATCAGGCCTTCTGGTGATGCTCCGATCAGGGCGGCGGCGAGGGAGGGGTCCACCAGGTGTCGCTTGGGGGCCTTTCTCACGGTGGCCTTCGAGCGCAGTTCGGGCGACCATGCGGGCAAGTCGTCGAGCACGAAGATGCGTTGCAGCGCGTCCAGGTAGGAGCCCAGGGTCTGGGCCGCCGGCGGCGATGCGGGGTACATATCCCGGCCGAGCTTGGCCGCGGACACGTGCGAGGCGGTGCTGCGGGCGATGAGGCGCAGGAGGTTCTCGAGGGCGTCTGGGTTGTGGCGGACTCCCACGGCATCTTCGATGTCGGCGCGGACGGCCTCTTGGATGTAGTCGCGTGCCGCCGCCGCGGCGGCGGTCTGAGCGAGGTCGAGGCTGGCCGGCCATCCGCCCCGGCAGACCGCACCGGCCACTTCGAGCAGGGCAGGGTGATTCTCCGACGCGGGTCTGGCGGCCCCCTCCAGCAGCGCCCGCAACGACACCTCCCCGCTGGAGAGCCCCGTCTCGTACAGCGTCATCGGCCTCATCGTCAGCCGCGTGATGCGCCCGGTGCCGGTGTGACGAGTGATGCTGTCGGTGGGGCGGGCCGAGCCGGTGAGAATGAAATGGCCAGTGCCGGGCCGGTCGTCGCAGGCGCGGCGTATGCGGTTCCACAGGGCGGGGGCGTGCTGCCATTGGTCGACCAGCAGCGGCGCAGGGCGCGACAGCAGGTAGTCCGGGTCGGTCTCGGCCAGCGCCAGCATGTCGGGGTCGTCGAGCCGCACCTCTGAGCAGGCGTGATCGCGAGACGTCCAAGTCTTGCCGGTGCCTCGTGCCCCTTGAATCAGCACGGCGCCTCGGCGCTGCAATGCAGCTGCGACTTCCGCGCCGGCAATTCGCTCCCGATAGCCGGGCATTGTCAGGGTATCCATCCCGCCCATCTGCTCATCTTAACGATTGGCGGATTGGTGCTCTCACATTTGTGGCAAATCCATCTTCAGTTTTGGGGACATGCTGTCTACACTGATCCCATGGCGGCCTACGACGCCGACGTCCTCGTGTGGCGTGCCCATCAGCTCATCGGCAGCCTGCGAAACGCGTTGGCCCAGTTCGCCCACAGCCGTCTCGATCGACGACAGCTCCGCAGCACTGATCGCCAGCGGCACGCTAGCCATGGCGTTCCATTGCTCGCGTCAGTGCCGCCCCGCGCTATGGCCCGGGTTCGACGGTTTCATCGGCCGCTACGAAACTTAGAGCGTCAGCGGATAGGTGGGTCAGTGGGGTTGCCAGCGGTCGCGTTGGTCGATGAGTTTGATGGTGATGATCAGCGTGACGGCGAGGGCGAGCTGGGCTGTGCGGTGCTCGGGTCGCCGGTCGGTGTTGCGGCGCAGCTGGCCGTAGTTCGACAGCCACGAGTTGGTGCGCTCCACGGTCCAGCGCAGTCCCAGCGGGGCGGCGACTGGCTTGACGGCTGCGCTGCTGGGCGGCCGTTTGGAGGGCCGCACGATGTCGGTGATGCCTGCCTGGTGGGCGGCCCGGTCGACGCGGCCGCCGATGTAGCCGCGGTCGAGATGCAGCGTGTCGATGTCGTGGTGCAGGCCGTGTCGTTCGATCTCGGCCATGGTGGGCTCGAACAGCATGATGTCGTTGCGGTTCGCGCCTGCTGCGGCCCACCCCACCGGGGTGCCCGCCGCGTCGGTGGCCAACGACCACTTCCAGCCCAGTTTGCGCCGGTCAACGGGGCTCTTGCCGGTTCCTTCGCCGCCGCAGGGCGCCTTGTGGACCGAGCCGTCGATGCACACATCGCCAAGCCGCAGGCCCATGACGCGGTCCCATGCCGCGACCGCCTCGGCCGCGATCTTGTCGAACACGCCTGCTGCGACCCACTCGTCGCGGCGGGACCGCAGCGTCGTGTCGGACACCTCACCGTCGAGCAAGTGCTCAACGGACTCCCACGAGCAGCCCGTCACCAGCCTGATGATGATCCCCCGCAGGCACAGCCGATCCGATATCCGCCGCCGATGACAACCCAACGGATGCGCATCGGGCCCACGGGCCAACAGCGGCTCGACCGCTGCCCAGATGACATCCACCACTGCCTTGCTCAAAGCGCGCATGATGAACACGCACCTCCACCATGTCGTCGGTTCGTACAGCACCCCGCATCACAGCGGGACCGACACGACGACTGGTGGATGGTCGCCTATCCGCGCGGCCTCTTAGGGCTCGAGGTACGTGTCGATAGCTGCTTGGGACACAGCGGCGTCGCCGCCGAACACGTGGAGGTCGACCGAGTCATCGCCGCTCGCAGCGGCCGATTGCCGGATCTTGTCAAGATATGCGGCTGTGGCTTCGGGGATCCTCCGGGGATCGGTCAGCAGCAGCGGTGCGCAGAGTCGAGCCAGCAACGGTCCGGCGCTGAATGAGTCGAACGGCACGCGTGCTCGCGCGAGTCCAACTCGACCATCGGTGAAGCAGTCCCCGTCATAGCGGCTGGCAACGAGTTCTGCAGCCATGACGGCCGTCTCGAAGCGAGTGCGACCGGCGAGGCGCGTCACCCTGAGGTCGAGCGATTTGATGGATGCCTCGACACGGGCGCTCAGTGCGGCCTCGCCGCCCATGAGCACTACGTGCTCAAGGCCTTCGATTGACTCCAGGGCGCGCATGACGTCGTCATGCAGACGAGCGCTTGGGTTGAGCAGAATCGGGTGTTGACCGCGGGCCGCGAACGCACCGGCGACCAGCCCGTCGGCGAAGACTTCGCCGCTCGCGACGATCACAGTGCGACCCAGATTGCCCATGTCACCAGGCGCGCTCTGCTGCGCCATCGTGATCGCGAGACCAGCCGCGACGTCGTAGTGGTCGGGACCCGACATTCGTTGTACTTCGATGCCCAACTCGTTCAGAGCCACATCGACATGATGGGAAATGGCGGCAACGTCGTTGTCGGCTCGAATGAGCCATGCTCTCTCGACGCCCACTCGTCGCAAGAACGCGGCAGCGTCGTCTCGCAAGCGGTCAGTAGGTGTGGCCAAGACTGCTCCGCCGATCTGTCCTGCCAGCGGTGCACCCAGCACCGCATTGGTCCAGTTCTTGCCTGACACCAAGACCACCTCGTCGAGCGTGCCACCCGCCTCGGCAGCCACGGCCTCAGCGATGAGCAGCGAGGTTGCGTAACGGTCCTCCCCGCCGTATCGCGTGATGTCGATATCGGCGAATTCCTGGGCCGCCGATGCCGGCGAAATCGGCGTCAGGACGCTCGCAGCGGCCAAGAGAACTGCACATGTGGACCTGATGTGTCGATTCATGGATGGACCATTCCTCTCAAGCTCGCGCAATGTTGCCCGCGGTCATGTCGCGCGTGCGCCGTCGCACACAAAAGCGGTTCTCACCGGCGTTGCAGTGTTGCAGCCGCGCATTCAGCCGGACTTCACGATCGTGACTGTGTGGGTGGAGCCATCATCGTCAGTGACGGTGATGGTGTAGCCAGCCAGTTCAACCGACTCTCCCACCTTCAAGAACGGATAGCTGGCGAGGTAGCCGTAGCCGTTGTCACCCGCGAACTTGATCGGGCGGCGACCGCCCCGCAGCGTCGGGTCGACGGTGTAGACGAGCACGCGGTCGCTGTACAGATCGGGATCGATGTCGCCGTAGGAGATGAACTCCGGTACGTAGCCAGGGTTGGTGTCGTAGCCGATCTTGCGGCGGCTCTCGACGACGATGATCTTGTTGTGAGCGACCGGTACGGCTGCCATAGCCGTACCGTCACGGGGCTGCGCGAGTGGTGTCAGATGTACCGTCGCCTCTGCTCGATTTATGCACGACACCTGCGCTGGGCTGAGCCATCCAAGCTGCCAGCGGCTCCAGCCCAGCATCTCGTTGTGTGCATTCACATGGCTCGCGTACTGCGAGGCGAACTGCGCCCCCAACCCCATGAGTCCTGCTTCGACACGACGCCATGACTGGCCGATTGGCGGGTCGGGGATGTGCGCCTGGTCGTCGACGCGGCTCAGCGCGAATCCTCCCGAGTTGCCATAGTCATAGAGATCTGGCAAACCCAGCACATGCACCAGTTCATGCAACGCCACAGCTCCCCACCCATCGGGCTCTCGCTTTCCGCCGAGGTAGCGGCTGTTCGCCACCGCGACGCTCGTGATGCTGTCGGCATCGTCCGCGATGGCGCTAGCGAAGCCAGCAAAGAAGTGGCTGCTTGGGAACACCATCAAGATCGCGTCAATGCTCGACATGTCGATGTCGCGCGCTGCGAGATCGCGCACCTCTCGTATGACCGTCGGGGACACTTCGCCGATCGGGAGCAGGGAATCGTTCGCGGGCCTACCGACTCTCAGCCAGCGGTGAAGCGGTACGAAATCCACCTTCAGCTTCCCGTAGCTCGTGGCCTCGAAGAAACTCTCGGCATCGTCGAGCTCGCCGAGCGTGTATTCGAGGTGGGTGCTGTGCTCGGCGGGCGCATCGGAGAAGTCGGCGAACAGCACCGCGACTCGCAGCGTGCCGGTCAGCGACGGAAGGTAGTTCTGAACCGGGAATCCGACACTGTGCGGTGCCCCATCGGTCGGGCGGCAGTCCCGCGCGGGCAACACAGTCTTGGGCGGGGGAACTGGCGCCACGTACGCGCGCGCCACGCCTCCCTGGTTGGAGTTGTGTTCGAACAGGATGCTGCGGCCGTCAGGCGCCCACCGGGGCGTCCGCACGACCGTGAACGAGTCCAGCGACCCGGTGTAGACGGCAGCGCTTCCCAGCGCTGTTCCGTCGAGATTTGTCGTGCGCACTGAGTACTCGACACGACGGTTGCCGTCGATGAAGCGGGACCCGATGTAGGCGATGTGCTTGCCGTCCGGGGACCACGAATATCCGGCGCTGTTGGTGTGAGGTACCGATACAGGCCTGGGGTACGTGCCATCAGGCCGCATGACCCACAGGTCGCTGTCGGAGCTGTAGGCGATGAACTCGCCATCGGGCGACCATCTCGGCTCCTGCTCGATCGTGCCCCCGCGGGTCAACGCGAGTTCGTTGCTGCCGTCGTCGCCGACGATTACGAGATACTCGTCACGGGTGTTGTAGTTGGACAGCTGCGGATCCGTCTCCAGATTGTGCCGCGAGAAGACGATGCGCTTGCCGTCTGGCGACCATGTCGGCGTCTGGTCGCTCACGTCGCCTTCGGTGAGCTGACGTTCGCCGGTGCCGTCGGCGTTGATGACGAGAATGTGATTGACCGGTTCACCGTGAACGAATCGGTCGGCGTAGCGAGAGAATGCGATTCGCTTCCCGTCCGGGGACCACGCGGGTGCATCGTCTTCTTCGCCTCGCTGACCACCGGCCGTCAGCTGGCTGGCGCCACTGCCGTCGAGCTTGATGGTCCACAGTGCCTGATCTCTGTCGACGTAGGCAATGCGGGTGCAATCGGGCGACCAAGCGGGCTTGCGAACGTAGCGATCGGCGAAGAGTGGGCGCGGCCCGGTGCCGGCGTTGATGTCGCAGGTTGCTGTGACAGGCGAAGCGTTGATGAGCAAAGCCGGTGAAACGGCAGCGACATAGGTGCTGATGGCTGCGGTGGACACCGCTGCCTCTCCGCCGAAGACCCTCACGTCGAGCGGCTGGTGTGCCTCTGCCACCCCGACGCTGGAATCATCGAGGTGGTCGGCGGTTGCGGCTGGTATCGCCGATGGGTTGGTAAGCAACAGCGGCGCACAGATGCGGGCCAACAGTGGCCCAGCGCTGAACGCGTCGAATGGGACACGAGCTCGAGCTAGCCCGACTCGCTGGGCGGTGAAGCAGTTCTGACCGGAGCTGCCCTGGTAGCGGCCGGTCACGAGCTTGGCGGCCTGTACAGCGGTATCGAAGCGGTCGATGCCAGCTAGGCGTGTGACGCGTATCCCTAGGGCCTCGATAGATGTCTCGACTTGAGTGCTCAGTGCCGCGGTGCCGCCCATCAGCACGACATGTTCAACCTTCAGTTCTCTGAGGTACGTCGCTGCGCTTGCATGCAGCTCTTCGGGCGGGGTCAACAGCACCGGGTGCTTGCCGCGGGCGGCGAATGCGCCAGCGACAAGCGCATCGGCGAACACTTCGCCGCTCGCCACCACGGCGGTGGAGCCGAGATCGCCCATGTCGCCCGGTGCACCGATCAGCAGCGCGACGAGGGCGGCGGTCGTGTACTGGTCGCTGTGTGACGTGCGGATGGTCGCTATTCCCAGCTCATTGAGACTTGCGACGACGCTGGGACCCACCCCGTCGATGTCGCTGTTCGCTCCGATGAGCTGCACCGTCGACACGCCGGATCGCGCCAGGAACTCGGCGGCATCGGTGCGGAGTTCGTCCGGAGGGGTGGCCAGCACGGCCGTCCCCAGTGACCCCGCCAATGGAGCGGCTACCACCGCATCGGTCCAATTGCTGCCCGACACCATGACCACCGTGTCCAAGCTGCCGCCGGCGTGGGCTGCAACCGCCTCGGCCACGAGCAACGACGTGTCGTACCGGTCGGTGCCACCGTAGCGGGATACATCAATACCCGCTGGTGCCTGCGAAGCCTCTGCGACACCGACGGGCACCAACGCCGCAGCGGCCAGCAACGCGACGGCGAACGTGGCCCCGACTAGACAACCCAGGGGAGCAGAACGCGACCTCGCAGAGTGCATTCGGCCAAGCTAGCTAAGGACTGTGTCGCGGCGACCGGCGGGTCGTCGAGTCGGGTGTGGCGGCGGTGCTCGGCTCCTTCGGAGCGCTTGTATCAGCTTGATGGCGAGGAAAATCTTGGCGTGGCCT
This sequence comes from Acidimicrobiales bacterium, assembly GCA_965116715.1. Lineage (GTDB taxonomy): Bacteria > Actinomycetota > Acidimicrobiia > Acidimicrobiales > Poriferisodalaceae > Poriferisodalis. Next base: position 862,925 of record OZ220724.1, on the reverse strand, counting down.
CCATGAGGCCTGCTACTGCGTGACGAACTCATGGTTGCAACGGTTCGCAACAGCTGCTGTCGCCATCAGGGTGCTGTTATGATGTAGTGCTATGCGAACGCAGATCGCGGTGGGGGCTGAGCAGCATGCGCTGCTCAAGCGCAGGGCAGCGGAGTTGGGCATCAGCATGGCCGAGTACATTCGCCGCCTCATCGACCGCGATCTCGGCGACCGCGTCACCGGCGGCGACATCTCTGCCATCTTCGGCATCTGGGACTCCGGCGGCAGCAACATCGCCGTGGACCGAAAGCAGGCCACCGCCGAGGCGATCGCTGCCCGCTCGACCGCACGGTGAACGTCTTCGTCGACACCTCGGCGTGGTATGCCGCGGCCGATGCCGGCGACGTCCATCACCTTCGAGCTGTCGAGCGCCTCACCGAGTTCTCCGGCGCCCTGCTCACCGGTGACGATCCCTGTGCTTGATGTAGGCGGGTTACTGGATTCATGCTGCCGGTTTGTGTGCTCATTCCTTGGCGCACTGAAACTCGTTTCCGTTACGGATCGTGTCTGCGTCGTCGACACAAGCCGAGGTGCCCGCCCGCCATCGGTCAGGGCTGTGGCTCTCGCGCCAAGCTGAGACCAGCAGGTGCACGAGGTAGATCGACCCGAGAGTGAGCAAGACGATCAGGGCCAAGAAGAGAAAGATGGCCAGGAACACCGCCGCAGCCGTCACGTTGAACTCAGTCGCGTCACTTGACGCACTTCCTCGGGCCCACGACATGAACCAGACCCACCCGAAGACAGCTGCGAAGGTGGACAGCACTGTCGCGAAGAAGAGCGCTACCAGTCCTTTGAGAAGCTTGCGTCGGGCGGTTCGGACCTTCTCTGATTCAAGCTCGACATCCGGGCCATGCGGTGTCCCTTTGCCACGGGGGACGCGGACTGCCCACAAGGCGTCACGATCTACTTCGCTGCGCGGGGCGACCCATTCGTTCTTGCCTGACAAGAGCGCTGGATCGACCGACTCCAGCCGCACGAGGTCGCCCTCAGGCCGGCACTCGGTCGTCACGGCGTTGCGGCCGATCTTGACGACACAGCAGGTGATGAGACTGCCCGACCGCTCCAACTGCTCAGCATCACAGAGGGCCAATGTCCTTTGGTAACCGTTGCCTCCCGATCGGAGCGACCTCAAGAAGTGCTTGCTGCTCTCGTGCGGATGCAATTCGAGCTCTATGCCGAATCCGTGTGCCGGCAGACCATCCACCAGTCGTCGCCGGCCGATCGCCGGATCGCGGTCTGCCCTCAGCGCTGCGAATGCCGGCTTCGGAGTGCTGGGCCGAACCACGAGCCGCCGGAGGCCATTCGCGAACTTCGAGAATCTCGATCCTTCGCTCCGATACTGCAGCGGTACACGACCCTTGGCCTTGACGGCTGCTGCGGCGTCAGTGACCGCGGGTTCGAGCAGTGGCTCAACCCGCCAGACGCTCGCATTGCGTCGCTTTCGCACCGACTGGCGAGTTCGTCGCCGCTTGCGCCATGCGGACCGAATCCAGCGCGCAATCGTGCCCGCCGCAGCGATGAAGCCCACCAGCCTGCCGATCGACGCGTAGGGCAGATTGCCAAAGAACTCCCCGAGCGATTGAGACAGTTCGGTCCACGAACCAAGCGCACAATCGGTCATACAGTCAGGCGCTGACTCAGGCACGCACTCGGGAGCGCACTCGGATTCGCGCTGTTCTGTGTGATCGAGAAGGTTGCCCTGCATTTCCCAGAGCCGGCCGACGCTGCCGGCAACTATCTGACCGAGCCGTCAGCGCGGACCAAGACCTCCAGACCGTACAACGGTCACACGGGAGACCCGCCATCAGGGTAGAAGGCGACATGCAGGAGCATGACTCCCGGCCGAAGCCAGCCCTGATCGTCGCGCCAGTGTCTGATTCAGATCAGAAAGGTGCACCTGCCTCGATGACGAGAGTTTCGGAGCCTTCGCGTTTTTGTGGGATTGGGGCTGCTGGGCTCGGCGGGGGTCATGCTATGAGAAGGCCGCGGGCTTCGAAGTTCGTGTAGCTGGTGAAGCCGTGGGCTCGGCGTCGCAGGACCTGGAGCAGGTTGTTGGTGCCTTCGATGCGGCCGTTGCTGGGCCGGCCGGTGTGGTGCCAGTCGAGGATCTGCTCATGCCATGCGAGGAAGCTGTCGACGGTGTCGCTGAACTCGGGGATCTTCCCGGTGCCGTAGATGTCAGCGAACCGGTCGAGCGCTGCCAGGGCGCCGTCGCGGTCCTCGGCGAGATAGAGGCCGTGCAGCTCGCCGAGCGCGTCCCAGGCTGCTTTGAGCCGGGGATGGGTCTCGAACAGACCCTCGAGGCGTGCCCGCTCGGCGGCGTCGAGCGTGTCGGGCCGTCTCATGAGCAAGAACCTGGCCCGGAACACCGCTGGGTCGAACGCGGGCTTGGACCCTTCGGGGCGGCGCTGGACGTCGCGGCGCACCGCGGTCAGCCCGGCCGCGAACCATCTGATCACGTGGAAGCGGTCCAGCACGTGGCGGGCGTGGCCGAGCCGCTTTCCGATCGCCGCCGCGTAGGGCTTGGACCCGTCGGACACGACGACTTTCACGCCTTTGCACCATCGGTGCCCCTGAGAGGCCAAAAAGCCCGACAGGGCCGCCTCGCTGCGATGGGGCACCATCGCGAGCACCTTGCCGGTGTCGCCGTTCACCAGCACCGTCACATAGCGGTGCCGCTTGCGGATCGAGGTCTCATCGACCAGCAGCACCCGGCACCGCCGCCGCCGGCGGTGCTCGCCGACCAAGCCCGCATACGCGATCACCAGCGCCATCACCGTATGCCAGCCCACCCGATGACGGCGCGACACCGCGGACACCGACATGTCGCCGGCATCGGCGACGACCCGCCGCGCCAAGCGAGCCGTGACACGGCCCTCGAACGCCGGGTGATCCTCCAAGAACCGCCGACCGCACCCGCCGCAGACCAACCTGCGCCGATCCCACACCAGCATCGCCGGCCGACCCGAGACCTCCAGGTCCCGCACCCGCTTGTCGCGGCGGTCATGGACCGTCCCGCTCGGCGCCCCACAGCCCGGACACGCCGGCCGCGTCACCGTCGAGCGCACCCCCACCACCAGCTCCCCCGGCGCGTCAGCGAGCACCCCGGTCACCTCGATCCGCGGCAGCCACAGCCGCACCGACATAACATCACGCTTCATCGAGGCCCTCCAGGGTTCGGCGTCTCCAAACACCGATCCCAGCAGGGCCTCGACCCCTACCTGCGGACCCTCAACCCACCCTCATCCCACAAAAACGCGAAGGGCCCGCTGTCTTTCACCTCCAGTTTCGGCATTCTGCGATGATGTACTTCCAGCACGCCGCACCGCACCCGCTAGGTTCAGACAAGCCGCCGCGGTACAGAATCCGGTTCGTTCTCATCTCGCTATCGGCGTGCGCATTAGCCGCTGGTCTCGTCTTTGTCGATGCGTCCGCTAATCCGGTCCACGCCCAATCCAAGACTGAGTATTCGGCTGTTGATGACACTCCTGACTATCGAGGAAGTGGACTCTTGTACCAAGGGGTAGACGGTCACGGTTATGGAGCCAACAACTACCGCTATGCCTATGTCCAAGGAACCAAGAATGCTGCGGGCGACGTAATGAGTGGCCGCAAATTAGCCGCATGGCGGTTCTCTCGCGTGCCTTCGCAAGATTGCACTCTGGATGTGTATATTCCTAGCAGCCGTGCCACTGCAGGAGTCCATTATCATGTGTATCACGGCGCGAGAGGCAACTATTGGGGTTCAGCCTTCTTGCAGCAGCAGAACCAGGGCGGTTGGGTCCGCCTGCTTGTCTCCGAATTTGAGGATTCCGTTAGAGTATACGCGTTGAATTATGAATACCGCGGTGACGCACCTACTGCTGACTCGCGAGGGTATCTCCACAATAGAATCGCCATGGATGCCATGCGGATCGTGTGTGGTAACCAGTCACTTGATGCTTCAGATCCAGCATCTCTGCGTGCAGTCGACTTGGGAAGATATCCGTTCACGGTCGGCACTTGCTGGGACGATGACGAAATGTGGGACGGCTATCAGCCAGGTCAATGCACGTCGTACGTTGCCTGGCGTTTGAGAGAGAGCGGTGTGGGGGCGAATGATCGCGCGTATGGAGGGCGAAACACCGGGTTCTTTAATCAATGGAAGACTATCGAATCCACCGGCAGCAGTATTCGCGGAATCCACTGCGAAACGGCCAGAGGGTACGCTTGGGGCGACGCAGCGCATTGGGATGAATGTGCCATGGAAATCGGTATGAGAGTCAACAGAAATCCCGCCCCCGGCTCCGTACTTGTCAACAACGACTTGGGCGGCCCGAATTGCCGCGGCTGTGGTCATATTGCCTATGTCGAACGAGTCAATAGTAATGGATCAATCGTAATCTCTGATTCAAACTTCAAGTCGGACTGCCGCATTCGGCGTAGCATCACCATTAGCGAAGGAACCGACATATACAAGGGCAATGTGGTGTTTATTCACTTCGAAGACTACTCTACTTCACTGGCCAACTAGACAATTGTTTCCAGTTCTTCCACCTCGCTTCAAAGATCTCGTGGAGCGATTGCGGAAGGCCGGAAGACTTGATGCACATCTTGGGAGTGCCCGGTATTGACGGGCTGGAGTTTTGCGGGCGGATATGCCAAATCAAGAGCCGTCCCATAAGCCCATGTGATCGGCTTTCTTCTGCCTGAATTCGCACCCTTTGCCACCACCACGCTATGGCTCGGACGCCCGATGAATCTCCACAAAGCGCCGACCGCATGGCTCGCACACCGACCGTCGGCGGCCCCACAACAGTGTGATTGGCCGGCCCGAGACCTCCGGGTCACGGACCCGCCTCTCCCACCGGTCATGGACCGGCCTGCTTGGTGCACCGACGACGCCACCCTCGCCACCAGCGGCTCAGGCGCGTCGACTGATGTGGTCGGTGATCCGGTCGCCGTAGTGGACGGTCAGGGTGTTTAGGATGGCTTTCGGGCCGTTGGCTCGACTGATCAGGCCGGTTCGATTCTTGAGTCTGGCGGCGGCGACCTGGACGCTCATATGTTTCAGACGGGGTAGATACTGACGGCGTCGGCGTAGTGGGCGAGGGCGCTGAGGTCGCCGATGTCGCTGGTGAGCACGACGCCGCCAGGTTCTGCTGTCGCCACTACGAGAGCGTCGACGGCTGAGCCGCGTCCGGCGAGCGTGCGCAGCACGCCGGCCCGCCGTGCCAGCGATTCAGAGACCTCCTCTACCACGATGCACGATTTGAGCAGCCGATTCGCCGTCGCATCGGTGTGGGGCCGGCCGCTGAGCGACTCGGTCAGCACAACGGAGGGGACGAGCGGCGGCCACATCCCGTCTCGGTAGAGCAATTCGATCAGTCGGGCGCCGTGGCGTCGGCGTTCAGCCAGACGACTGAGCCCTCCGGAGTCGAGCACGAGCGATGTCATCGACGCCGTCAGCTCGTGGGCGCGCCGGATCGTGCCTCGGAGGATGAGGGTTCGTCAGGTCGCAGCGAGTCGATGATCTCGCGCGCTTTCTCGTCCGCCCATGCGACCTCTTCAGCGGTAGGCGGCCCAAGTTCTGCGAAGATCTCTTCGGTGTACGCGCGCGCAGCGGCGATCTTCTCCTGGTGCACGCAGTGGTTTCGCACCGCATCTTGCAACAGGCGCGATGCCGAGAGCCGTTGTGACTTGACCACCTCGTAGAGATCGTCGGACAGGTAGACCTGCATCCGCGGCATACGCCTACCATACACACAAGGGGCGTTCGGGGTGTCGTGCAACCCAGTAATTCGCAGCAGTGGCGCGACAAGGCGCAAGTACCCTCAGCGCGGTGCTGAAGCGGTTGGATCTGCGGGGTCACGGCAATGACTCGGGTGGCGAACTCGGCGATCTGCTGCCACGCCCGCAGGCGGGCGACGCGGTGCCGGCTGAGGCGGTCCGTGAGCTGATTGCCCAGGTCAGGGATGGCGGGGACGCGGCTGTTCGGGCGCTCACAGGCCGCTTCGATGGCGTCGAGGTCGCCGACACGCTGGTGCCGGACTCGGAGCTGTCTGCAGCGTGGGAGGGCTTGGCGCTTGACTTGCGTTCCGCAATGGAGACTGCCCACCGCCGGATCTTGGACTTCCACCGTGCGGAAGCCGCCGCTGGGCATGCCTACGAGAGCGACGGGGTGACCGTTCGCTCGATCAATCAGCCGGTCGACCGGGCAGGCATCTATGTGCCGGGCGGCCTGGCTGCCTACCCGTCCACCGTGCTGATGACGGTGCTGGTGGCACGCGCCGCAGGGGTGGACGACATCGTGCTGTGCTCGCCGCCCGGACCCGACGGCAGTCTCCCGGCGACGGTGCTGGCGGCGGCGCATCTGTGCGGCGTGTCCGAGGTGCACAAGGTGGGTGGCGTGCAGGCTGTCGCAGCGCTCGCGTACGGGACGGAGACCATTCGGCCAGCCGACGTCGTCGCTGGGCCAGGCAATGCCTGGGTCGCCACCGCCAAGCAGCTCGTAGCCGGTGACGTAGGCGTGGCCTCGGCGTTCGCCGGGCCGTCAGAGATCGTGGTGATCGCCGATGCGACGTGCCCGCCAGCAGCCACCGCAACCGATGTGGTGCTGCAGGCTGAGCATGGCCCTGGTGGGCGTGCGTGGCTCGTCACTTGGGATGACGGGTGCGCCGACGCCGTCTGTGACGCCATCGGCCAGATCGTCGACCTGTCGCCCCGCCGGGAGGAGACGCTGGCGACGCTTGAGGCCGATGGATTCGTTTGTCTCGTGGACGGTCCGGCGCAAGCGGCCGAGGTCGCCAACTTCGTCGCGCCCGAGCATCTCCAGCTCATGTGCGAGGGCGCCGGAGAGCTCGTGGGCAGCATCCGCCACGCCGGGGCGGTGTTCGTCGGTCCGTGGGCGCCCGCGTCGGTCGGCGATTACGTCGCAGGGCCCTCGCACGTGCTGCCCACTGCAGGCACGGCACGCTTCGCCGGAGCACTCACCACAGATGACTTCACCAAGCGGATGCACGTCGTCGATGTGTCCGAAGCCGGCTTCGACCGGCTGGCGCCCGCAGTGGCCGAACTGGCCGAGGCCGAGGGCCTGTGGGCGCACGCCGCCTCGGTGTCGCGCCGCAAGGAGTGGGCGGCATCGGGGGTGCGGCGATGAAGCCGGGGCCCGAGTGGCCCGTGAGCGAAGCGAACAAGAGCGGGAAACAATGGGTACTGCAGCGAGAGGGTTGAGCGACCGGCGCACTCCGGCAGTGCGCGACGACCTGCGCCTGCTGGACGGCTACCACTCGCCGCAGATCGACGTCGAGGTGCGGCTCAACACCAACGAGGCGCCGGTGGGTCCGCCGCCCGAGTTTGCCGAGGCGCTCGCCGCCGAGCTGCGCAACGTCGAGTGGCACCGCTACCCCGACCGCACGGCCGCCACGCTGCGAGCCGATCTGGCGGCGCAGCACGGCACCGACCCTGAACGGATCTTCGTGGCCAACGGCTCGAATGAGGTGCTGCAGACGCTGTGTTTGACCTACGGGGGAGCGGGCCGCAGCGTTGCCACCTTCGAGCCCACCTACGCGATGTACGGGCAGATCGGGCGCAGCACCCAATGCGCCGTCGTCGAAGGCGAGCGCCACGCCGACGGCAGCGTCAGCGTCTACGAGATGGAGCGAGTGATCGAGCGGCACCAGCCGTCGATCGTGTTCCTGTGCTCGCCCAACAACCCCACCGGCACGCCCGAGCGTCTCGAAGTGCTCGAACGGGCGCTGGAGATCGCTCCGGGCATCGTCGTGGTCGACGAGGCCTACGGGCAGTTCGCCGACTGGAGCGCGATCGACCTGTGCGACGACGCAGGCGGGCCCGCGAACCTCGTCGTCACCCGCACCTACTCCAAGACGTGGGCAATGGCCGGAGCGCGCTTGGGCTACGCCGTTGTGCCGGCGGGCATGGCTGCCGAGTTCGAGAAGGTGGTGCTGCCGTACCACGTCGACACGTTCAAGCAGCTTGCCGGGCGTGTAGCGCTGCGGTTCGCCGACGAGATGGAACAGCGGGTCGCAGCGATCGTGGCTGAGCGAGGCAGGATCGAGGCCGCGCTGAGCGGGATGGGTCTCGATGTCTGGCCCTCGCGGTCCAACTTCATCCTGTTCAGCACGACTCCCAGCGGGCACGGCGGCAACGACGTCTGGCAGGCACTCGTGGATCGTTCGGTGCTGGTGCGGAACTGCTCGGGCTGGCCACGGCTGGCCGACTGCCTGCGGGTGACGGTGGGCACCCCGCCCGAGAACAGTCGCTTTCTCGAAGCGCTGTCGGAAGCTATTTCGTGATAGTGAGGCTCCCATGACTGCTCGGCCAGTACTCCAGCGCATCAGCACAGTGCGGCGCAATACCAAAGAAACCCAGATTGACCTGTCGCTGGACCTCGATGGCAGCGGTCAGAACGATGTGTCCACCGGGCTGCCGTTCTTCGACCACATGCTGGCCCAGCTCGCCAAGCACGCCCGCTTCGACCTGCAGCTGCGCACGGTCGGCGACCTGGAGATTGACGCGCATCACACGGTGGAAGACACCGGCATCGCGCTCGGCGAGGCGATGCGCCAGGCGTGGGGCGACAAGGCCGGGGTGCGCCGCTTCGCCTCCTACGTGGTGCCGCTCGACGAGGCAGCAGTCGAGGTGGTGCTGGACCTGTCGGGCCGGCCGTTCCTGCACTATGACATCGAGCCGCCCGGCGAGAAGATTCTGGGCGACCCGCCGTTCGACCCGCAGCTCTGCGAGGAGTTCTGGCGCGGCCTGGTCATGTCGGCCGGCATCACCCTGCACCTGGTGATGCTGCGGGGCCGCAATACCCATCACATCATCGAGGCCAGCTTCAAGGGCGCAGCGCGGGCCTTCTACGACGCGATCCGCGTCGCCGACGACGTGCTGCCCTCCACCAAGGGCGTCCTGTGAACGACGTACTGACGGGCCGTCGGTGACCGGCGACAGCGCCCCGCCCCTCATCGCGGTACTCGACTACGGCATCGGCAACCTGCGCTCTGCACAGAAGGCACTCGAGCGGGTGGGTGCCGATGCTCGCCTGACGGCCGACGCAGGCTTCATCGGCGACGCCGACGGCGTGGTGCTGCCCGGCGTCGGACACTTCGGGACCTGCATGACGCAGCTGCGCGCCACCGGCTTGGAGCAGCCGGCGCTTGCGGCCATCGAGAGCGGTCGCCCGTTCCTGGGCATCTGCGTCGGCATGCAGATGCTGTTCGAGGCCTCCGAGGAGGCACCCGGCGTGCAGGGCCTCGGCGTGATGCCCGGCACCGTGCGGCTGCTGCCCGATGGCATGGTGCGGCCCCAGATGCAGTGGAACCGCCTCGATGTGCGCCGACCCGACTGTCCGCTGCTGGCCGGGCTGACCGGCGGCGCCTGGATGTACTTCGTCCACAGCTACGCGCCCGACACCGACGACGGCCTCGTGGCAGCCACATGCGACTACCCCACGCCGATCACCGCAGTCACCGAGCGCGGCCAGGTGTGGGCCACCCAGTTCCATCCGGAGAAATCCGGCGACGCGGGCAAGCGGCTGGCACAGAACTTCCTCGCCGCAGTGAGGGCCGACCGATGCCGCCGGTGAGCTTCGACCTCTACCCGGCCATCGATCTGCGGGGCGGGCGCTGCGTGCGCCTGCTGCAAGGCGACTACGACCGCGAGGTGCGCTACGACGCCAACCCGGTGGAGGTGGCGCACGAGTTCGCGGAAGCAGGCGCTCGCTGGATCCACATGGTCGATCTCGACGCGGCACGCTCCGGCGAGCCGCAGCCGCAGAACCGGGCCGTGATCCGTTCCGTCGTGGCTGCCGTGGAAGACGCCGGAGTGCGCGTGCAGGTAGGCGGTGGCGTGCGCAGCCGCGAGAACGCCGAAGCGCTGTACGAAGCAGGAGTGGCTCGATGCGTGGTGGGCACGGCGGCCGTCGAGAACCCGGACCTCGTCGGGGAGCTGACGTCAGCCGGTCACCGCGTCGCGGTGGGCCTCGATGTGCGGGGTATCGAGGTGGCCACCCGCGGCTGGGAGCACCACAGCGGGGTCAGTTTGGGCGATGCCCTCGCCCGGCTGGCCAGCAGCGGTGCCGAAGCGGTGATCGTGACGCAGATCGCCCATGACGGGATGGGCGGCGGCAGCGACCTGGCCGGGCTGCGAGACGTGCTGGACGCGCCCCAGCGGCCGCCGGCGATGTCGGTGATCGCCAGCGGCGGGGTCGGCTGCCTGGCCGACATCGCCGACCTGCGCGACCTGCGCTCACCCCATGGGCACACGCTCGCCGGGGCCATCGTGGGCAAGGCACTCCACGATGGCGCGATCTCGCCCGTCGCTGCCGTGGTGGTGGCCCGCGGCAGCGCCTTGGACGGGCCCGACCCTGGGCCGGCCCAGTGACGGCGGCACCCGGATGAGGTCTCCGTCATGAAGACCGTGCGGGTCATCCCGTGCCTCGACGTCGACGACGGGCGGGTCGTCAAGGGCGTGAACTTCGTCGGGCTGCGCGACGCGGGCGACCCCGTGGAATTGGCGGCCGCCTATGACCGTCAAGGCGCCGACGAGATCGTCTTTTACGACATCACGGCCTCCGCGCACGATCGCGGCACGACCATCGAGCTGGCCCGTCATACAGCCGAAGAGGTTTTCGTCCCGTTCACGATCGGCGGGGGCATCCGCTCGGTCGACGACACCCGGGCGCTGCTGCGCGCCGGGGCCGACAAGGTGTCGGTGAACTCGGCGGCAGTTGTGCGGCCCGAGCTGGTGCGCGAGATTGCCGATGAGTTCGGCAGCCAGTGCGTCGTGGTTTCCGTGGACGCCAAGGCCAACGATGCCGGCGGTGGCGAAGCCGCGTCGTGGAACGTCTATGTCAAGGGCGGCAGGGAGGACACCGGCATCGACGCGCTCGGCTGGGTGCGCCGGGTGGCTGAGCTCGGCGCCGGCGAGATCGTGCTGAATTCCATGGATGCCGACGGCACCAAGGCCGGCTTCGACCTTGAGCTCACCCGAGCCGTCGTCGACGCGGTGGGAATTCCGGTCGTGGCCAGCGGCGGGGTGGGCACGCTGCAACACCTGGTGGACGGTGCGCTCATCGCCAACGCCGACGCGGTGCTCGCGGCCTCGATCTTCCATTTCGGCGAGCACACGATTGCCGACGCCAAGCGCGCACTGATGGACGCAGGCGTCGCCGTCCGCCCGCCCACAGCCTGACCGGCAGCCCCGGTTCCGCGGCGCCCCGCAGCATCAGTCCCGCTCGAAGGCGCCCGCTAGCTTCCCCGCCATGAGCTACCCCGGCACGTACTCGGCGACCGACCCCGACCGTCCAGCGGTGATCATGGCCCGCGACGGCCAGACTCGGACGTTCGGCGAGCTCGAGGCCCGCAGCTGCCAATTCGCCCAGCTCATGTGGGCCGCCGGCCTGCGCCCCGGCGGCCACGTGGCGATCTTCGCCGACAACAACATCGGCTACTTCGACGCCTACTGGGCTGCGATGCGCAGCGGCCTCTACTTCACGACCGTTAACCGGTACCTGACCGCCGAAGAAGCCGCGTACATAGTGAACGACTGCGGGGCCCGGGTGCTGGTGGCGTCGCCCGCCGTCATCGATGCGGCGACGGAGATGCTGCCGCTCATCGGCGACTGCGACGTTCGACTGATGCTCGACGAGGCCGCTGCCCGTCACGATTTCGACGGCTTCGACTCGTTCGAAGACGCCATCGCAGCCCATCCCGCTGAGCCGCTGGCCACCCAGCCGCGAGGATCGGCGATGCTGTACAGCTCTGGCACGACGGGCCGCCCCAAGGGCATCAAGCGGCCGTTGGACGGCACCTCGATCACCGACCCGGATCTTCTCGGCGCCGGGCTGCTGGGCGGCGTCTTCGGATTCGGCGAAGGCAGCCGCTATCTCTCGCCGGCGCCGCTGTACCACTCAGCGCCACTGTCGTTCACGACCGGCACGCAGTCGGTCGGCGGCACCGCGGTGGTGATGGACCGGTTCGATGCAGCCGAATCGCTGTCGTACATCGAGCAGTACGGCATCACCCACAGCCAGTGGGTGCCCACCATGTTCAGCCGCATGCTGAAGCTGCCCGACGAGGCCCGAACGGCGCACGACCTGTCCAGCCACCAGGTCGCCGTGCACGCAGCGGCACCGTGCCCGGTGGAGGTGAAGCAGCAGATGATCGACTGGTGGGGGCCGATCCTGCACGAGTACTACGCGGGCACCGAGCTGAACGGCTTCTGCTACGTGAACTCAGACGAATGGCTCGAACGCCCCGGCACGGTGGGCAAGCCGCTCATCGGGACCATCCACATCTGCGACGACGAGGGGAACGAGCTGCCGACCGGCGAGGCAGGCACCATCTACTTCGAGCGCGAGGTGCCGGCATTCGAGTACCACAACGACCCAGACAAGACTGCAGAGTCGCGCCACGACAGGTACGAGCTGTGGTCGACGCTGGGCGACGTGGGCCGTGTCGATGACGACGGCTACCTGTACCTGACCGACCGCAAGGCGTTCATGATCATCTCGGGCGGCGTCAACATCTATCCCCAGGAGATCGAGAACTGTCTCGTGATGCATCCCAAGGTGGGCGATGTCGCCGTGTTCGGCGTGCCCAACGACGACTTCGGCGAGGAGGTGAAGGCGGTGGTCGAGCCGGTGGCCGGCATCGAAGCAGACGACGCGCTGGCAACCGAGCTGCTGGCCTACGCCCGGGAGCATCTCGCTGGTTACAAGGTGCCCCGCTCCATCGATTTCCGCGACGAGCTGCCCCGCCTTCCCACCGGCAAGCTCTACAAGCGCATCCTGCGAGACGAGTACTGGAGCGACCGCAGCTCGAGCATCGTGTGACTGCGTTGGCGCTCAGCAGCCGGCGTCACTGTGACAGATCAGCCACGAACCCCGCAATCTGGTCGGCGACGGCGCGTGCGTGGCCCATCAGGAAGTGATCCCCGCCGGCGATCACCTCGAGCCGGGTGTTCGTCCAGCCCGAAGCGATCTCGGTCGCCTCGGCGGGGGAGCGGAACTGGTCGTGCTCGGGCACTAGGAGCAGTTTGGGCCGTGGGCCGGCTGCAGCGCCCATCGATGCCGGGTCGACGATCCGCAACGGCGCGGCAATCCCGATCCACGCCGAGAGGCCGTCATGATCGGCAGCGAGCGACACGTCCCCGCCGAACGACCAGCCGGCCGAGACGACCGGTGGCGCGTCGGCGGCGCTCGATCGGTCTGCTGCGAGGCGCACGGCGGCGTCGAACGCCGCCGCAGCGTCGAGCTGTTCGGCCTTCCCGTCGTCATGGCGACCGCCGGAACGTCCGGTGCCGCGGAAGTTGTAGCGAAGCGTCGCGATGCCGCTCGCGGGCAGAGCCCTGAAGAGATGATCGACGAGCGGGTTCCACATGTCACCGCCGTAGAGCGGGTGCGGATGGGACAGCACCGCCACCGCTGCGGCAGTGCCGCCGCTACTGCTGCCATCGACGCCTGATCGTTCAGGCTCCGTCGCGCCGGGCCAGGCAGCTTCGGCCTCGAGCTCGATGCCATCGGAGGACACTGCCTCCACAGCGAACGCCTCGACCTCAAACGGCGGGCGAGGAGCGGACGGCGGCTGCGAAATCTCTGCCTCATTCACGCCGGTGAACGGTACCGTGCGGGCGGTGAGCGCTCCTGAGACGAACAACGAGCACGGCGCCGCTTCGGCAACGAAGCCTGCTCGTCCCTCCAAGAGCACCAAGTCCGGCGGCCGCCCGAAGCTCGCTGCCAGCAGGCCGAAGCCGTCGGCCCCGCCCGACGCCGACGGCGAGCGTCGACCGATCAAGATGCTGCATGACCGCTTGCTGGTGCGGCTCCCCAACGACTGCTCGGAGCGGCGCACCAGCGGCGGCATCCTGATCCCGGCCACAGCGCAGCAGAACAAGCGGCTCGTGTGGGGCGAAGTCGTGGGCGCGGGACCCAACGTCCGCACCGCGCAAGAGGGTGATCGGGTGCTGTTCAGTCCCGAGGATCGCCACGAAGTCGAGGTGCACGGCGACGATTTCCTGATCTTGCGCGAGCGCGACGTTCACGCCATCGCCGCTCCCCGCATCGAGCCCGGCAGCACCGGTCTCTACCTGTGACCGTGCGGCCCTGAGCCCGCCTGGAACCATGAGCCCTGAACACACGGATACGGGCCAGACGCAGTTCCAAACCGGCGGCGGCATCACCGTCTCGCTTGCGGCTTCGAAGGTCGACGGCAACGCCGAGATCGAGCACCTCGTCGATCGGCTGGACGAAGCCCGAGGGGTGCTGCTGTCGTCGAGTTACGAATATCCGGGGCGCTACACCCGCTGGGACATGGGCTTCGTCGACCCGCCGCTGGCCATCACCAGCCGTGCGCAGGACATCTGGGTGGACGCATTGAACGAGCGGGGCACGGTGCTGCTGGAGCCCGTTCATGAGGCGCTGACAGCGCTGGGAAGCGCCGCTGGCATCGTGGATCTTCGCCATGAGACCGGCGGTGGCTCAGGCGCAGTGGTCTGCAGCGTGGAACGGGCCGACCGCCGCTTCGAAGAGGAAGAGCGCAGCCGCCAGCCGTCCACCTTCACGGTCGTGCGCGCCCTGGTGAACCTGTTCTCCTGCGACGATCCGCACCTGGGCCTGTACGGGGCGTTCGGCTACGACCTTGCGTTCCAGTTCGAGCCCATAGCGCTGACGCTGCCGCGCCCGCCCCAGCAGCGCGACTTGGTGCTGTACCTGCCCGACGACCTGCTCATCGTGGATCACGAGGGCGGCGTTGCGCAGCGCTTCCAGTACGACTTCGCTGCCAACGGCCGCAGTACTGCCGGCTTGGCCGGCGGCGGCGGCCGCGTGCCGTACGAGCCCGATTTCGAGCTGGAGGCGAGCTGCGACCATGAGCCCGGCGGCTATGCGGCGGGTGTGCGAGCAGCTCATGAGTACTTCGCCCGGGGCGACCTCTTCGAAGTGGTCACGAGCCAGATGTTCTCCGAGCCCTGCATCGAATCCCCTGCAGAGCTGTTCCGCCGGCTCAAGGAGCAGAACCCCGCGCCCTACGGGTTCTTGATCAATCTCGGCCCGGCGCAAGCCGGGCGCAGTGAGCACAGCCCGGCGCAAGCCGGGCGCAGTGGGCACAGCGCTGCGGGCGAGAGCGGCGAGTGGCTGATCGGTGCGTCGCCCGAAATGTACGTGCGCGTCGAGGGTGACCGGGTCGAGACGTGCCCGATCTCGGGAACTATCGCCCGGGGTCAGGACCCCATCGACGACGCCTCGCAGATCTTGGCGCTGCTCAACTCGGCGAAGGACGAGTCCGAGCTGACGATGTGCACCGACGTCGATCGCAACGACAAGAGCCGCATCTGCGTTCCCGGATCGGTCAAGGTGATCGGCCGGCGGCAGATCGAGATGTACTCACGGCTCATCCACACCGTCGACCATGTGGAAGGGCGTCTGCGGCCGGGTTTCGATGCGCTCGATGCATTCCTGTCGCACACTTGGGCGGTGACGGTGACCGGAGCGCCCAAGACGGCGGCGATGATGTTCCTGGAGCAGCACGAACGCACCGCCCGGGCCTGGTACGGAGGTGCGGTCGGCAAGGTGGGCTTCGACGGCAGCCTGAACACCGGGCTGACGCTGCGCACGATCCGCGTCGCCGACGGTCATGCAGAAGTGCGGGTGGGCGCGACGCTGCTGTGGGACTCCGTGCCCGACGAGGAGGAATCGGAGACCGAGCTGAAGGCGTCGGCGTTCCTCGACGCGATCCGGCGGCCGCGTTCGGCGGCGGCTTCAGGAGTCACGGCTTCGGCCCCCAGTGATCGGCGGGTGCTGCTGGTCGATCATCTCGACTCGTTCGTGCACACGCTGGCGAACTACCTGCGCCAGACCGGCGCCACGGTGGTGACCCGCCGGGCCGGGTTCCCCACCGACGAGATCTCTGCTGACGACTTCGACCTCATCGTGCTGTCTCCAGGCCCCGGGCGGCCCGACGACTTCAGCATCGGACCGGTAGTGCGGGCCACGCTCGATGCCGGGCTGCCGCTGTTCGGCGTGTGCTTGGGGCTGCAGGGAATCGTGGAGTACTTCGGCGGCGAGCTGGGCCAGCTCGCCACGCCTATGCACGGCAAGCCGTCTGCCATCCGCACCCTCGGCGGCCAATTGCTCGACGGGTTGCCGAAGGAGTTCCGGGCGGGCCGCTACCACTCGCTGTTCGCCCGCCGCGCCGAGGTGCCCGATTCGCTCGAGGTGACGGCGGTCAGCCTCGACGACGACATCGTCATGGCAGTCGAGCACCGCGAGCTTCCGGTCGCGGCGGTGCAGTTCCACCCTGAGTCGATCATGTCGCTCGACGATGGAATCGGGCTCGCCTTGATACGCAATGTCGTGGACCGGCTGGTGCGTGGATGGAGGGCCGGGTGAGCGCGCAGCCCCCGCTCGATCGGCTCGTCGCTGCAACCGTCCAGCGCGATGTGCTGGTGGTGACGGGGCCCGAAGCCGCCGCGTATCTGCAGGGTCAGATCTCCGCGGACGTGGAGGCTATGGAGGTCGGTCAGAGCACCTTGTCGTTCCTCTTGGAGCCACGAGGACGCGTCGAGGCCTTCTTTGCCATCAGCCGTGTCGGCCCCGACACGTTCGTCGCCGACACCGATGCGGGCTTCGGCGAGGCCATGACCACGTCGTTGGAGCGCTTCAAGCTCCGGACCAAGGCTGAATTCGCACTGCAGCAGTGGACGATGCACGCTGCGCGAGGGCCCGTGGCAGCCTCGGAGATGAACCCCGGCGTGACGGCGACGGGTCCCGCTGATGCGCCCGAGCACGTGGTGCGGCCCGCTCACTGGCCCCTTGCCAGCGGCTACGACCTGCTGGTACGCCCCGGCAGCGTCGTCGGCAGCATCGGCGACGACGCTGAGCAGGTATCGGCCGGCGAGTTCGAGGCGTTGCGGATGGCATATGGCCTGCCGGCCATGGGCGCGGAGATCCGGCCGGGCGACATCCCGAACGAAACTGGGCTGGTCGAGCATGCGGCGTCGTTCACCAAGGGCTGCTACCGCGGCCAGGAGCTGGTGGAGCGAATCGACTCGCGCACTGGCGGGCGCCGGACGGTGTGCCGGCTCCGCTCCTCCGTGCCGCTCGCAGCAGGCGACGAGTTGCGAGACGGCAGTGGTGCAGCGGTGGCCACAGTGCTGAGCACGGCGGCACTGAACGACTCGAATGTGGGATTCGCACGCTCCCGCAGTGATGCCGGCGAGACGGCCTTCACGACTTCGGGCGATCAAGTTCGGCTCGCGGGTCTCTTCTGAGGGCCGTGCAATCGGCCGAGGCGAGTAAGCCTGCTCCCGCGCCCTCACGGGTACGCTCGCAAGCTGTTGCCGAATCAAACGGATCGCAGGGAGCAACGACATGGCAAAGACGGCACTCCTGGCCAAGCTGACCGCAAAGGAAGGCATGCGCGACGAGCTGCTCGCAGTGATCGCCGACATCGGCATGAGCAATGTCGCCGGTGAGCCGGGCACCGAGGTGTACGCCGCCCACAAGGATCAGAACGACGCCGACGTGGTGTGGTTCTACGAGCTGTACAGCGACCAGGCTGCGCTTGAGACACATGGCGGCTCGGAACAGATGAAGGTCTTCGGAAGGGCGACTCGCGAGTTCATGGCGGCCCGTCCCGAGCTCATCTTCCTGGACCCGGCCGTGGCCAAGGGCCTCGATTTCTGACTCTGGCGCCGCGCAGAGCCCGCCGCGGCGAGAGGTCGGCTGAGATGCCGGTAGTGACATGTTCGTAAAGATCTGTGGCGTCACGAACGAAGAGGACGCGCTGGTCGCCGTCGGCATGGGTGCCGACGCCGTCGGCTTCAACTTCGTGCCCGGTTCGCCGCGGCAGATCTCGCCGCGGCTGGCGCGCGACATCGTTCGCCGGCTGCCGGGCGGCATCGTCACCGTCGGCGTCTTCCGCAACGAGCTGCCTGAGCGAGTGGTGCAGATCATGGACGGCGCGGGCTTGCGCCTGGCCCAGCTGCACGGCAACGAAGCCACGGCCGACAGCCGCTGGATCGCCGAGCGGGTGCCCGGGCTCATCAAGGCGTTCGTCGCAGGCGACCCCAATGTGGAACGCGTGCGTGACTACGGCGCCTCGGTGCTGATGCTGGACGGCTCGGAACCCGGCAGTGGGCAGGTCTTCGACTGGCGACAGCTGGAAGGCAGAGATCGCGGGATGAGACTGCTGCTCGCCGGCGGGCTGCGCGCATCGAACGTTGCGCAGGCCATCGAGGTGGTGCGGCCGTGGGGTGTGGACGTGGCGTCGGGCGTCGAGTCCGAACCCGGCCGCAAGGACGTGCTCGCCATGCGTGAGTTCGTCGCGACGGCCAAAGAGGCTGGGGCCCTCTACGAGAACGCCGACGAGCCGACCGAGCCGGCGCCTGGGGCGCCGTACGACTGGCGCGACGACTGAGCGAAGGACGACATGGCAGCAGAGATGGACGGGCCCACGCCGGTTTCACGGTCGGTCATGGGCGAGCCCACGCCGCCTTCGAGGTCGGTCATGGGCGAGCCCACGGCCGATGGCCGTTTCGGCGAGTTCGGAGGCCGATTCGTGCCCGAGACGCTGGTGGCAGCGTGCGAGGAGCTCGAAGCGGCGTTCCGGGAGGCGTGGGCCGACCCGGAGTTCGTGACCGACTTCGAGACCACGCTGCGCGACTACGGGGGCCGACCCTCGCCATTGACCGAATGCCACAATCTGTCGCGCCAACTTGGGGTGCGTCTGCTGGTCAAGCGGGAAGATCTCAACCACACCGGCTCGCACAAGATCAACAACGTCATCGGGCAGGCACTGCTGGCTCAGCGCATGGGCAAGACGCGGCTCGTGGCCGAGACGGGAGCCGGCCAGCACGGCGTCGCGACGGCGACGGCTGCGGCGCTGCTGGGGATGGAGTGCAAGGTCTACATGGGTGCCGTCGACGTCGACCGGCAAGCGCTGAACGTCTTCCGCATGCGCCTGCTGGGCTCGGAGGTGGAATCGGTGCAGTCCGGCAGCCGCACGCTCAAGGACGCTGTCAATGAGGCACTGCGGGACTGGGTGGCCACCGTCGAGAACACGCACTACTGCCTCGGCTCGGTGATGGGCCCCCATCCCTACCCGTGGATGGTGCGCACGTTCCACCACATTCTCGGCGACGAGGCTGCGGCGCAGTGCAAGGATCTGACCGGCGGCGATCCTGATGTGGTGGTGGCGTGCGTCGGCGGGGGCAGCAATGCCGCGGGGATCTTCTCGGGCTTTGCCGACGGCGACACCCGGCTCGTGGGCGTCGAGCCTGCCGGCGGCGCAGCAGTGGGGCGCGGCGTGCCCGGCGTGGTGCACGGCATGACGAGCTATCTCATGCAGGACGAGGTGGGACAGGTGATGGAGGCCGAGTCGATCTCGGCCGGGCTGGACTACCCCGGCGTCGGGCCCGAGCACGCCTACCTGGCTGCAATCGGCCGTGCCGAGTACCCGAGCGTGACCGATGACGAGGTGGTCGAGGCGTTCACGCTGATGAGCAGGGCCGAGGGCATCATCCCGGCGCTGGAGTGCGCTCACGCGCTCGCATGGATTGTGCGCGCAGCCCCCGAGATGCAGGGCCAGACCGTGCTGATGAACCTCTCCGGCAGGGGCGACAAGGACGTCGATCAGATGATGGACGTGCTCGGCATGCACAGGCTGAGCGAGTGAGGTCACCGTCGTGACTGACGCACCCAGTGCTGACCAGGCGGAACCGTTCGGCGCTCTCGAGACGCACTTGCGAGCGCGGCGCGACAGCGGTGCGAAGCTGCTCATCCCATACGTCACCGGTGGCTACCAGGGCTGGCAGCGTGCGGTCGAGGCTGCTGCTGCGGCTGGTGCCGATGCCATCGAGATCGGCATCCCCTTCTCCGACCCGGTGATCGACGGACCGGTCATCCAGCAGGCGTCAACCGCGGCGCTGGCCCAGGGGGCGACTCCGGCCTCGGTGCTGGAAGAGGCGCGTGCGCTCGACACCGGCATTCCCCACGCAGCCATGACCTATTACAACCTCTGCCACCACCAGGGCCACGAGCGATTCGCCTCTGCACTGGTCGAAGCGGGCGTCTCGGGTGCGATTCTTCCTGACCTTCCCTACGTCGAGGCAGGGCCGTGGCTCACTGACTCCGCCGCCATCGGCATCGAGGCGATCCTGCTGGCAGCCCCCACCACGCCCGACCACCGTCTTGCGGACTTGTGCGGCGCATCTCGCGGTTTCGTCTATGCGGTCGGCCTGCTTGGCGTCACCGGGGAACGATCCGCGCTGGCGAGTACCGCCACCCAGATAGCGGCGCGGTGCCAGGCTGTCACTGATCGGCCGGTCCTCACCGGCGTGGGCATCGGCTCACCCGCCCAGGCGGTGGAAGCCTGCGAGGTGTCCGATGGGGCCGTCATCGGCTCCGCCGTCGTCCGCACGCTGATGTCTGACGGCCCTGAAGCTGTGGGTGAGCTCGTGGCCACCTACCGGGCGGCGCTGGACCGCGGCTAGCTGGTGAACGCTGCCGATCACGGGCGCTCCGATCCTCCGATCGAGCACGATCCCGAATGCGAGCTGTGTGAGGCCGCCCGCTTCACGCACTGGTATTACGAGGACGAGCTGTGCTGGGTGGCCGACTGCGAGGTGTGCGCGACGCCCATGGTGGTCTGGAAGCGGCACGGAACCGATCCGCCCGCTGCGGAGTTGAAAGCAATGCTGGCCCGGCTGACCGAGGCCGGCGAGGAACGCTTCGGACCCGGCGGCGGGAGAGTGGACCAGGTGATGCGCCAGATTCCCGACCATTTCCACGCCCACTACCGCGATGCCGACTGGATGTCCCGTCGCTGGAACGAGCCGCCGAGCAGGTACACGGGCGTGGGCACCCCACGGGAGACCCGGTGAGCAACCGCACCTCGCGAGACGAAGCTGGCCGACGGCGACGTTGGTCGTCGTGGATGGCGTTGGCGTTCGGGTTCGCCCTGACGGCCGCGGTAGCGAGCTGCGGCGGTGGCGATGCAACCGAAGCCGACCTGGAACGACTCGAGCTGGCATTCGAGAGCGCCGATGTCACCCTCGGGAGCGAAGTCTTCGGTGATAGTTGCTCGGTCTGCCACGGCAGCGACGGCAGTGGCGGTGTCGGCGCAGCGCTCGGCGGTGTCGACGAACGCTTGAGCGTGCGCAACCACCTGTCGGTGGTATGGACCGGCCGTGGATCGATGCCCCCGTTCAGCGGCATTCTCACTGATGCCGAGATAGCGGCGGTAGTGGCCTACCAGCGCAGCACCTTCGGCAACGAGCGGTAACTTCGCCGCGGTGAGTGACGCACCATCCCAGAGCGAGTTCCCGCGACCCGACGAACTGCTGCCGCACCGGGCACCGTTCCTGCTGGTCGACGAGATCGTCGAGCTCCAGCCCGGCGAGCGTTGCGTCGCGCTCTGGCATCTGACCGGCGACGAGGACTTCTTCGCAGGTCACTTCCCGGGCCGCCCGACGCTGCCCGGCGTGCTGATGGTCGAGGCCCTTGCGCAGACCGCCGGACTCGCTGCGGCCTCAGCATCGTCGCTCGAAGGCAAGCTGGCGCTGTTCGGCGGCATCGACAGAGCACGCTTTCGCCGCCAGGTCATCCCAGGCGACACGCTGCGCCTCGACGCCACGATCGACCGCCTGTCAGCCCGAGCCGGCCGTGCCTCAGGCACCGCCAGCGTCGACGGTCAGCCAGCCTGCGAAGCCTCGATGATGTTCCTCATAGCCGACGCCGCCGACTGACCCACCGTTGCCGTCTCTGCCAATAGTCGGCCACGCCGAATTCGGCGAATCACGGTGAGGTGCGGCCTGCCTCGACGATGGCGGTGACGGTCTTGCGTCCGAGGCCGGACACCTCCGCAAGCTGACGCAGCGACGCGCCCGATTGGTGAGCAACCCGGATCATGTCGTCGCGAATCTTCGCTTCCTTGTGTGCCCGCTCGGTACTGATGACGGGGACCCGTTAGTCGGTCCAGCTGTTATGGGTGTTGGTTCGTGGTGATTGTCGGTTGTGTCGGTTGGTGGAGCAGAGCGCAGCGCGATCGCGGTTATCCAAGACAGCGCTGCGTGTGCTGGAAGCCTTCGTCCACCACGGCCCAACGCATGCGGGAGACGAACAACTGCTGGAGGAGGTAGGGGTCAGCCGCAGCCGGGTGGTGCAGGTGCTGGCGCAACTTGAAGCCGAAGGCCTGGTTACCGCTCAGCGCTCTGGCCGGCGCAAGTTGTACTCGGCAGCCAGAGGCGGTGATGACGCAGAAAAACCGCTTGAGCCGGTGACTCCATCCCGAGTGATATAGCCGGATGCACCTATACGTAGCGCGGGCCCGTCGCCACCGGGTGCGGCGCACATCAACGTTTGCGGTCCGCAGCTACCCTCAGCCCGTCGCGATTGAGCGTCCGCCCCGGCTTTGGGCCAGTGCTCATGACGCGTTCTTTGTCGCTCGGCTCGCCAGCAAAATGATGGGGCTTGGCGCTGAGGCGGCGCGGTAGCGTTCTGTAGGAACAAGGGGGCGGTGATGAACAAGCACCAATCGCAGGACTCGCAGCCGCGTGATCGCATCTTGGAGCAGTCGCTGTCCAAGCCCGGCGTCGCCGACGCGATGCGCTTCTGGCACCTGACGCGTCCCGTTCCCGGGAGAGACTTTCACAGCGTCGACGATCCCGACATCGCAGCGGTCGACTGAAGGATGCCCAACTGGGCGGAAATCCGGCAGGAACTGAACGCGACGGTCGTCGACGCAGGCGGCACTCCCGATTACGACGCGGTACGCCGCCGTTATGTGCTGCAGCTTCACCGCCTGACAGGTCGGGCGACGATCGCCTACTACGGCAATTGGCTGGGAACCTCCGGGCCCGGTAACCGGGCGGCAATCTCGCTGTACGACATTCACGGGTTCATGACCGCCGTCAGTGGACTTGACGGCCGCGACCTTGACCTGTTGCTGCATACCCCTGGCGGTGACGTCAATGCCGCGGAGCGAATCGTCGAGTACCTGCGGCACAAATTCCAAGGCGAGATACGTGTGTTTGTGCCTGTTGCGGCGATGTCTGCAGGCACCATGATCGCCTTGGCCGCAGACCGGATCGTCATGGCTGCGCACTCGCAGCTCGGTCCCATCGATCCTCAGGTACTTCAACCGCTGGGCAACCAGTTTCGCCTCGCGCCAGCCGGTGCGTCTATACGACAGTTCGCGCAGGCGCGTGAGGACATCATGCTCAACCCGTCGGCTGCGGCGGCCTGGCGCCCGATCTTGGAGCGATACGGCACGG
This sequence comes from Acidimicrobiales bacterium, assembly GCA_965116715.1. Lineage (GTDB taxonomy): Bacteria > Actinomycetota > Acidimicrobiia > Acidimicrobiales > Poriferisodalaceae > Poriferisodalis. The sequence goes on along the minus strand of OZ220724.1, from coordinate 839,615 downwards.
CCCTGCTTCAGCAGTGCGAGTCGGCCGAAGCGCTCGCACGCGAACTGGTACAGGACTGGCTCGAACGCTGGATGTTCCGCAACAAGCCGCACGCCGCAGCCGACGCTGCGACCATTGCCGATTGGTTTGCGAGCTTCGACGAACACCACTCCCACGGAAGGGGCATCGGCCGCGACTCTGCCCGCAGCCACGGCGTCGTCGTCGATGATCTCGAAGATGACCAATCGCTGCAGGACGCCGTGCTGAGCATCCACCACACGCTGATGCACATGTTCGACGCCCTGCCGATGGCCAAGATCATTGAGAATCACTTGGGCGACTCGTTCGTCCGACTGCAGAGCTGAGTACCGGGCGCCGTTGCATCGCTCCCCATTTCCGCTGAGAGCGTGCCTCCTCAATTCCGGAAGAAGCCCTGTCATTCGTTGGAGACGGCTAACGGCTGCGTTAGCGGAGGTGGGAGGGGCGGGGGTCGGCTAGGCGGCCTAAGAGGCCGCGCGGATAGGCGACCATCCACCAGTCGTCGTGTCGGTCCCGCTGTGATGCGGGGTGCTGTACGAACCGACGACATGGTGGAGGTGCGTGTTCATCATGCGCGCTTTGAGCAAGGCAGTGGTGGATGTCATCTGGGCAGCGGTCGAGCCGCTGTTGGCCCGTGGGCCCGATGCGCATCCGTTGGGTTGTCATCGGCGGCGGATATCGGATCGGCTGTGCCTGCGGGGGATCATCATCAGGCTGGTGACGGGCTGCTCGTGGGAGTCCGTTGAGCACTTGCTCGACGGTGAGGTGTCCGACACGACGCTGCGGTCCCGCCGCGACGAGTGGGTCGCAGCAGGCGTGTTCGACAAGATCGCGGCCGAGGCGGTCGCGGCATGGGACCGCGTCATGGGCCTGCGGCTTGGCGATGTGTGCATCGACGGCTCGGTCCACAAGGCGCCCTGCGGCGGCGAAGGAACCGGCAAGAGCCCCGTTGACCGGCGCAAACTGGGCTGGAAGTGGTCGTTGGCCACCGACGCGGCGGGCACCCCGGTGGGGTGGGCCGCAGCAGGCGCGAACCGCAACGACATCATGCTGTTCGAGCCCACCATGGCCGAGATCGAACGACACGGCCTGCACCACGACATCGACACGCTGCATCTCGACCGCGGCTACATCGGCGGCCGCGTCGACCGGGCCGCCCACCAGGCAGGCATCACCGACATCGTGCGGCCCTCCAAACGGCCGCCCAGCAGCGCAGCCGTCAAGCCAGTCGCCGCCCCGCTGGGACTGCGCTGGACCGTGGAGCGCACCAACTCGTGGCTGTCGAACTACGGCCAGCTGCGCCGCAACACCGACCGGCGACCCGAGCACCGCACAGCCCAGCTCGCCCTCGCCGTCACGCTGATCATCACCATCAAACTCATCGACCAACGCGACCGCTGGCAACCCCACTGACCCACCTATCCGCTGACGCTCTAAGGGTGACTGGGCTCGCAGGCCGCCGTCTACGACGATGGCTTCGCCGGTGACGAACGACGACTCGTCGCTGGCCAGCCAAGCGGCCACGCTGGCGATCTCGTCGGGATTGCCGAGGCGACGCAGTGCATGTGCTGCAAGGTTGCGTTCGAGCGCGACCGGGTCTTGCATCATCCGCTGCACGGGCGGTGTCTCGATGGTGCCGGGGCAGATGGCGTTGACGCGCACGCCGTCGGGAGCGTGATCTGTGGACAGCGCCCGTGTCAGGTTGATGACGGCCGCTTTCGAGGCCGCATACACGACCGACCCACCGTCGCCGTGCAAGCCGCTGATGGAGGCCGTGTTGACGATCGAGCCGCCGCCGCGGGCCTCCATCGCCGGCACGGCGAATTTGGCGCCCAGGTACACCGACCGGACGTTCACGTTCATTACCAGGTCCCAGTCACGCGGTTCCAGCTCCACCGCAGTGCCCGGGCGGATCGTGCCGGCGTTGCTGTAGAGCACGTCGAGGCCGCCCCATCGGTCCACGGCCGCCGCCACCATCGACTCGACGTCGTCAGGCTCGGCGACGTTGGCACCGAAACCGTGCGCCTCGCCTCCGGCTTGCATGATCGATTCGGCCACACCCTCAGCGCGCTCGCGGCGGATGTCCACGACGAGCACCGAAGCGCCCTCGGCAGCGAAGCGCTTGGCACTGGCTTCGCCGATGCCCGACGCACCGCCTGTCACGATCGCGATCTTGTTCTCGAGCAGCATCCGGTCGCCTCCTTCGTCGGAATCCAGCCGCGTCGGCGCAGCGCACCAGTGCGGCGCATCGACACTACGACGCCGCCCCTGACTACGTTGTGGCCGCTGGCCGGGACGGCCCCGATCAGCGGCACGAGGAGGCCCTGATGGCCAGCGAAGCGTTCTGCCGGATCCGCGAGATCATCGCGTCGCAGCAGATGCCTGCCGATATTGATGCCATGCGCAAGGGCATCGAGCTGACGGCGCGCCCGCTGCCGGCTGGCGTGAGCGGCGAGATGGTGGACGCCAACGGTGTCCCGTGCGAGCTGCAGACCCCCGAGGGCACCACCGGCGACGCGATCGTGCAATACGTGCACGGCGGCGGTTACGTCGCCGGCTCCATCGGCTCTCATCGCAACCTGACCGGTCACCTCGCCCTCGAGCTGGGCTGCCCGGTGCTCTCGGTCGACTACCGCCTAGCGCCCGAGCATCCCCACCCGGCACCTGTCGAAGACTCGGTTGCGGTGTATCGCTGGCTGCTCGATCGGGGCCACGCTGCCGACAAGATCGCCATCGCGGGCGACTCGGCCGGCGGCGGGCTGACGATGTCGACGCTCATGAAGCTGCGCGATCTCGGGCTTCCGCTGCCGGCTGCGGCCGTGCCCATCTCACCGTGGGTTGACATGTCCGGGACGGGGGAGAGCGCAGTCACCCGCTCGGACCGCGATCCGATGGTGAGCGCGGAGGATCTCACCCGCATCGCCGGGGTCTTCCTCGGTGCCGATGGCGACCCCGCCGATCCGTACGCGTCACCGCTGGAAGGCGACCTCGCGGGTCTGCCGCCGCTGCTGATCCACTGCGGCGACGACGAGGTGCTGCTGAGTGACAGCGAACGGCTGGCGCACAAGGCTCGCACCTCCGGCGTCGACGTGACGCTGGAGGTCTGGCCCGAGATGATCCACGTCTGGCACTCGATGGCCGGCCTGTTCCCCGAAGCCGACCAGGGCGTGGCACGGGTGGCCGAGTACCTCAGCGGCCGCCTCGGGGTCTGAGGTCTGTCAGACGAGCGGTGCCGTAGCCACGTCGTCGAGGAACCAATCCACCAATTCGAAGCAGTTGCGGCGGTTGGCGGCCTCGTTGCGCGCTATGGCCGTCAGCATCTCCGAGCGAACGACGCCGACTGACGCCAAGTAGTCGTCACTTGCCGCCTCGAGCCACTCGCTGGCGAGATCCACGCTGATCTCGGGGTGGAACTGGGTGCCCAGGCTGCGGCCCATCCGGAACAGCTGCGGGCAGATGTCTGTGCTGGCGAGCAATTCGGCGCCGGGAGGCAGATGGAACCGATCGTGATGCCACTCCATCCACGGCCCAGCAGAAATCGGCAGGTCAACGCTGTCCGGCGCTGAGATCCGGTACCAGCCGATCTCGGTCTCGGGGGAGCGCTCCACGGATCCGCCCAGCGCCGCAGCCAGCGCCTGTCCGCCGAAGCAGATGCCCAGCACCGGCGTGCCGCGGTCATGCGAACGGCGGATCAGGTCCAGCTCGGCGCCGATCCACGGTGCGATCGCGTCCTCATACACCGAGAAGTACGAACCCGTCACCACGAGCACGTCGAAGTCGTCGCCGGGCAGCGGGCGGAAATCGGCCGGCCGCGAGCTGTCAGGCACCATCACGTGGACGTGCAGGTCGGCGCCCCGCTCGATCAGGCGATCACCGACGAATCCTGGCCGCGACGTCTCCTCATGCGTGACGACGAGCGCCTTCATGCAGCCAGCTCGACCACGTGTACGGGCAGGTGCTTGATGCCGGAGATGAAGTTGGATCGCAGCCGCTCGACCGGGCCGTCCTGGGTGATGCGCACTACCCGTCGCAGCAGCTCTTCGAACACCACCTTGATCTCCATGCGCGCCAGCCACGCTCCCAGGCACAGGTGCGGCCCGTTGCGGCCGAACGCCATGTGCTCGTTGTCGGGGCGCGCCAAGTCGAACCGGAAAGGGTGCTCGAACCGATCCGCGTCGTGGTCGGCGCTGATGAAGTACAGCACCACCTTGTCGCCGGCCCGCACCTTGGTGCCGCGGATCTCGGTGTCGCACGTCGCCGTGCGGCGGAAGTGCGTGGTGACCGAACTGGCGCGCAGCACCTCTTCGACCGCGCTCGCAGTCAGGGCGTCGTCTCCCGCGAGCACCGCAGCGCGCCACGTGTCGAACAGGTGAGGATGCGCCATCAGCACCCACAGCCCGTGGGCCATCGTGTAGCGGGTGGTGTCGTTGCCCGCGGCGATGATGAGGGTGAAGAAGTTCTTGAACTCCTGATCGGTGAGCGGCGAGCCGTCGGTGGTTGGCGCCAAGAGCTGGCTGATGACGTCGTCTGTCGGGTGCGCCCGGCGCTTGGCCGCCTGCTCTGCTGCGTAGTTGAAGATGTCGATCGTGACGGGGCTGCGGAACGGCATCAGCCGGAACTCGTCGGTGTCCACCAGTCCCACGGGATAGTCGGTGAAGTCGGGATCGGTGTTGCCGAGCAGCGCATCGCCCCACTCCACGAGCTGGTGGCCATCGGCGTCGCTGGTTCCCAGCATGCGCCCCAGCATCCGCATGGGCAGCTCGGTGGCAACCTCAGTCACGAAGTCGAAGCGCTCGTCGCGCAGCGCCCGGTCCAGCACCTCGCAGGCCAGGGCACGGATCGCAGCCTCGTAGGTGTTGACGACTCGCGGCGTGAAGCCCCGGCTCACCAGCCGCCGGTAGCGGGTGTGCTCGGGCGGGTCCTGCTCCATCATCGTCTTGCGGGCTTCGAGCTCGTCGGGCGCCATGTCCTCGAGGCGTATGCCCTTCGTCGAGGTGAAGGTCTGCACGTCGCGGCTGATGCGGAAGGCGTCGTCGTACTTGGTGATGGCCCAATAGCCGCGGCCGTCGATCTCGTCGATCCACGCCACCGGTTCTTCCCGGCGCAGCCGGGCGAACGTGGCATGGGGCACCCCGTGGGTCCACACGTCGTGGTCGGAGATGTTGGCGTCATCGGGCCCGAGATCGTCCAGGTAGGGCTCGGCCCAGGTGCTCATGGCCTCAGGCTCGCACAGGTGCGGAGGAAGCCGCGACTGACACCTCGACGGAAGCGACGCCGTGAACGAAGTTCGACGGGATGCGCACGAGGCTTGAGACGCTCGCCGGCCGGATGCCGCGGTCCAGCATCGCTTCGAGCAGCACGGTCAGTTCCATGCGGGCCAGGTAGGCGCCCAGGCAGAAATGCGGCCCGCCGCCGCCGAAGGCGATCTGCGCGTTGTCGGCCCTGCCGATATCGAACTCGTCGGGCCGCTCGAACACCGCCTCGTCCCGGTTGGCCGACGGGTACCACATCACCACCTTGTCGCCCGCCGAGATCTGGGTGCCCGCCAGCTCGGTGTCCACAGCGGCGGTGCGACGCATGTGCAGGATCGGCGATGCCCAGCGGATGACCTCCTCGACGGCGCTGGGCAGCAGCTCGCGGTCTGCCGCCAGCCGGTCCCACTGTTCGGGATGCTCGGCGAACGCCATCGTCCCGTGGGTGATGGCGGTGCGCGTGGTCTCGTTGCCGCCGAACACCAGCACCTGGAAGAAGTTCCGGAACTCGGTGGGCGTCAGGCGGTCTCCGCCCACTTCGGCATGCACCAGGTGACTGACGACGTCGTCAGCGGGGTGCTCCAGACGCTCGTCGCCGAGCTTCGCCCCGTAGGAGTACAGGCCCCACGCCGCCGGGCTGCCGAAGGGAAGCAGGCGCAGCGGCGTGGTGTTCCCATAGGCGTCAGGCGGCAGCGACTGGCTCTCGGTGGTTCCCTCCACCAAGTGGTTCGACAGCTCCACCATGTAGTCGGCGTCTTCGGGCGGCACGCCCAGGATGGCGATAATCACCCGGATCGGCAGCGGCGCAGCGACGAGATCAACCCAGTCGCCGCCGCCGCGCCCCACCACCACATCGAGCAGCTCGTCGGCGATGGCACGGGTGCGCTCGGTGTACCGGCGCATCTGGCGAGGGGTGAACGCCTTGCTGACCACCCGGCGCAGCCGGGTGTGCGCCGGCGGGTCGTGCTCGAGGATCGATCGGCGTGCCTCCAGCGCGTCGGCCTCGAGGTCCCACAGGTTGACGTGCCCGATGGCCGACGAGAAGCGCTCGGGATGACGGGACACTTCGCAAACATCGGCGTGGCGCGTCACCGCCCAGAAGCCCCCGACTGCGCCCCGGTCTGCATTCGACTCAGCCGCGTAGCGATTCCAGTGCAGGCCCGGCTGTGCGCGAAGCGTCCGGAAATCTTCCCAGGGAATGCCGTCTCCGTAGCGGCCGGCGTCCGCAATGTCGATGCCAGCCGGCGGTTCCTCAAGCGCCGATCCATCGGTCACGATGTCCGCTCCACTTCCGTTCCGGCCAATGAGGTTTCGAGAGGCACAGCCGAATGGTAAGTCTGTGCCCGCCCGCGAGCCGACCAGACGCGTCCATCGCAGGTGAACACGACGGAGGAATGAACTCATGACCGACCTTGCCGAGATCGAGAGCACCCTGCGTTCCGCCGAGACGCACACCGTGGAGGTCGCCATCGTCGACACCTATGGACACCTGCGCGGCAAGCGGTTTCCCGTCGATCACTTCCTGCGGTCTGTTGCCGAGGGCGGCTGCCACATCGCAGATGCCATCTACATCTTCGACCTGCACAACGACCTCGTGGACAGCCCCTACATCAACATGGGGCTGGGCTTCTTGGACACGCATCTGGTTCCCGATCTCGGCACGCTGCGCACCTTCGGTCACCGGCCCGGCTATGCGCTGGTGTTCTCGGACAGTCTGGATCCGTCCCATCAACTCCACCCGATTGCCCCGCGCACGGTGCTGGCCCGCCAGATCGAGCGCTGCGAGGGCTTGGGCTACAGCCCGATCGTCGCCACCGAGATGGAGTTCTACCTGTGCGAGGCCGACTGGTCGCATGTGCAGAGCCACATCCAGTATTCGTCGTTGACGGACCGGGGCGACCTTGAGGATGTGCTGTGGGAGATGCGCACTGCCATGGTCGAGGCCGGCATCCCGGTGGAGTCCTCCAATCCCGAATACGGGCCAGGGCAGATCGAGATCAACGTGGCCTACAGCGACGCCATGACGGCTGCGGACAACACCGCCCTGTACAAGAGCATCGTCAAGGAGATCGCCGCTGCAACCGGGCTCAGGGCCACCTTCATGCCCAAGCCGTGGACCGAGCCGTCGGGCAGCGGCATGCACGTGCACACCAGCCTGTCCGCTGGTGGCGAGAACGTATTCGCGTCCTCGCAGGACGGGCCGAACGACGTCATGTCGCAGTGGCTCGGCGGCCAGCTCGACAATGCCGGCGCGCTGTCACTGCTGGGCAGCCCGGTGCCGAATGGCTACAAGCGCGTGCGCCCGTACACGTTCGCGCCCACCCATGTGCATTGGGGGCTCGACAACCGATCAGTGATGTGCCGTCTCACCGTGGGCGCCGGCAGCGCGAACCGGGTGGAGTACCGGGCCCCTGGTTCCGATGCGAACCCGTACCTGATGATCGCCGGCCTCCTGGCAGCAGGCGCCGACGGCCTGGTGCGGGGCGCCGATCCGGGTCCGATGAGCGTCGGTGACAAGTACGACGATCCCGGCGACGCGGTGCCGCTGCCCGCCAACGCGCACGATGGCATCGCGGCCTACGAGGGCAGCGCGCTGGCTGCTGCGCTCGGCGAGGAGTTCTCCACGAACTTCGTGCTGATGGCCAAGGCCGAGCTGCAGAAGTTCACCGAGGCCGGCTGCGACCCGGTCGGCGACGAGGTGACCGACTGGGAGCGCGACCGCTACCTCGCGTTCACCTGATCAGCCCGTCGTGTCCGTCAGTGGTAGGGGAGGTACTCGTTGATCTCCCACTCGCTGATCTCGTCGGAAGGCTCGCCGACAGCGGCGACGTAGCGCTCCCACTCGGCGTCCTTGATGGCGAGGAAGTTGTCCACCAGGTCGCTGCTCACGGCTTCAGCGAGCGCAGTGTCGGCACGCAGATGGTCCAAGGCGTCGGTCAAGTTGAGCGCGGAGGTCACCTCGGTGTTCCACGCTTCCATGCCGTCGTTGGTCTCCGGATCGGGGCAGGGCAGTTCGTCGACCACGCCGAGAAGCGCCGCTTGCAGCACCGCAGCGATGGCCGTGTGAACGTTGCAGGTGCCGTCGGCCAGGCGTGACTCGATGCGTGTGCGACTGCCACGCTCAGGCGGCACGCGAGTGCCCACCACCCGGTGGTCGTAGCCCCAGTTCGCCCGCCGGCCGCTGAACGTGAAGGGCCGCAGGCGCCGGTAGGCGTTGACGGTGGGGCAACACAGGGAAGTGAGGCCTTGGTGGTGGGCGCACAGCCCGGCCAAGCACGACTTCGCCAGCTCCGACAGGCCGTCATCGGTACCGGGGTCGGCCAGCGCGTTGTTGCCGTCGGCGTCGAGCAGTGAGAAGTTCACATGGACGCCGTTGCCTTCGAACTGCTCGTACGGCTTGCCGAGGAACGTGAGGCGGCGGCCGCGATCCATGGCGCATTCACGGGCAAGCACCTTGAAGAGAAAGGCGTCGTCGGCAGCGCGCAGCGCATCGGTGTAGCGCAGCGTCAGCTCGAACTGGCCCGAGTCGAACTCGGCGTTGACCGACTCCAGCACGATCTCGCTGCCTTTAGCGAGGTCCACGATGTCGTCGAACAAGCCGATCGGGTCCACGTAACGCCCGGTGCCATACACATAGGACTCAGGCGTGTCCCACCGCTGCCAGCCGTGCTCCTCGGTGCGTTCGAGCACGTAGGCCTCGAATTCGATGCCCACCAACGGGCGGTAGCCCAGCTCCTCCCAGTCGGCGGTGGCTTTGCGCAGCGCGTACCTGGCCGAGAAGCGGAACGGCTCGCCTCGCTGGGACAGGTCGCAGACAGCTACCTGGGTACGGTCATCATCCCATCCGGGACGCAGGTCGGCCTCGTCGAAGGTGGCGTGCATGTCGGGAAAGCCGTCGAGCACACCCGAGCCCGGCGCAGGGATGAGCGATCGGTCGTAGGCCAGGCTGAACACGGCCGCTGCATGGCCGGTGCCCTCGCGGGCGAAGGCGGCCGGCAGGTACTTGCCCCGCGCCAGGCCGAGATGGTCGGGCCACAGCATGCGGACGCGTTCATTGGCCATGGCTGCTCCTCATCGCTGTCTGAGCCGCTGTCTGAGCCGGGACGATCAGCAGAAGCTATACGAGCCATTCTCGGCGGAGGGCTAGCATCGGCTCGATCCACGGGGAGGGTCCATCATGAAGAGACGCGTCTTGGCTTTGCTGGCTGTAGTTGCGCTGTTCGGTGCCGCATGCGGCAGTGACGACGACACCACAGAGAGCGAGCCGGCTGCCACCGAGGTGCCCGCCGCAACCGAGGCGCCGGCGGCGACGGAAGCACCCGCAGCGGCCGTCACGATGACCAGCATCGACATCGACCACATCCTCAGCGCCGATCTCGGCAACTGCGAAGAGGCTCCGAGCGGGGACCCGATCCGCGTCGGCATGGCGATGGACTTCAGCGACGTCGTCGGCTTCGTCGACATCCCAGGCTCGAAGCTGGTGCCCTACATCGCAGAGCTCGCCAACTGCCGCGGCGGCTTCAACGGCCGCCCGGTGGAAGTGCGCGTCGCCGAAGTCGGTGACGACGCTGCGCTTGCTACCAACGATCTGCTGGACTGGGGCGCGCACTTCCTGATCGGCCCGCCGTTCGCCGACTTCGCGCTGCCGATCCTGCAGGCAACCGGTGGCGACGTCCCGCTGTTCGTGGCTGCATCCACTGAGCCGACCTTGGCGGACGCCTCGATCAACTCGTACCTGGTGACCTTCGATGACCACCAGATGTCGGGGGCAGCCGCTCAGTGGGCGCTCGACCAGGGCATCACGCGGGCCATCGTGTTCACCGAGGGCGAGGGCATTCCGTACACCGGCGTCAATCCCGATGCGTTCATCGCCGCATTCGAAGCCGGCGGCGGCGAGGTGGTGAGCGTTCAGACCTATGTCTGGTTCGTGGACACCGACTTCTCCTCGCAGGTGAACGAGATCGCCCAGATCTCCGAGAACAACGAGGTCGTCTTCTCGGCGGCATTGGGCTTCCAGGTCACCGCGCTGCGGGGCCAGCTCGAAGGCCAGGGTCTCGACAATCTCACCTACGTCGGCACCGACGCACTCGACGCCACCGGCATCCAGGTGGAGGCGAACAACGAGGGCATTGCCCACACGCCGCACACGAGCATCACCGCGGGAGACCGCATCGACTCGATGCTGGCTGCGTTCGAGGCCTCCAAGGGCGAGGCGCTCGAGAGCCGCGGCTTCATGGCGCTCTATGTCGACTCGATGTTCATCGGCATCCAGGGCATGCTCGACTGCGGCTGCGACGACACCGCCCAGATCGGCGAGGCAGTCCAGCAGCTCTCTGGCTTCCAGGGGCTGTCGGGCGAGATCACCTATGAGGGCACCAACGGCATCCCGCCGAAGGCAGTCCCGATCAACCGCATCGTGAACGGCGAGGACGTGCTCGTCGACACCATCACGATCAAGTAAGCGCACGATCAAGCAGGTCCGTGCTCGAAGTCGAAGGCCTCACCGCTCGGTACGGCTCCATAGCCGCACTGCGCGGCGCGGCCCTCAGCGTCGGGTCCGGTGAGGTGGTCGGCCTCATCGGGCCCAATGGCGCGGGCAAGACCACCTTGCTGTCGTCCATCGCCGGGCTGCTGTCGCCGGCCGCGGGCCGCATCACCTTCGAGGGCAACGACATCACCGGCCGCTCGCCCGAACAGCTGCTGCGCTCTGGCGTAGCGCTCGTACCCGAGCACCGCCGCATCTTCGCCGATCTCACGGTGGAGGAGAACCTTCGGATCGGCGGCGTGACCGTGCCTGCCGCGAAGCGTGCAGAGCTGCTCGACGAGATGGCCGAGCGTTTCGTGGTGCTCAAGGAGAAATGGGACGTCCCAGCCGGCTACTTGTCGGGCGGCGAGGCGCAGCAGCTCGCCATCGGGCGAGCACTGATGTCGGCCCCCCGCCTGCTGATGATGGACGAGCCCTCGCTGGGCCTCGCCCCGGTGCTCGTGGACCTGGTGTTCGAGCTGATCGGCACGCTGCGCGATCAGGGCCGTACGTTGCTCGTCGTGGAGCAGAACGCCGCGCGGATGCTCGAGGTGTCCGACCGTGCATACGTGCTGCGCAGCGGCGAGGTGGTGGCCTCGGGTACGGGCCGGGAACTGAGCCAGCGAGACGACCTGTTCGACACCTTCGTCGGATCCGTCACCGCGCCCGACGACGGTGCGCCCGCTGCGGGCACGCCCGTGGCGAATGGCGCCGGAGACGGAACGGCGTGACGGAGCTCGCGCAGAACCTCATCGACGGCCTCGGGCGGGGCAGCATCTATGCCCTGCTGGCGCTGGGCGTCGCGGTCGTCTTCGGCGTCATGCACCTGCTGAACTTCGCCCACGGCGAGCTCATCACCGTCGGCGGATACGTCGCGCTGTGGACCCTCGGCGCAGGCTGGTCGTGGTACATCGTCACGCCGCTCATCGTGCTCAGCGCCGTGCTGACCTCGTTGGCGATCGAGCGGGTCGCCTTCTCGCGCGTGCGGGGCAGCTCAGACTTCACGCTGCTGCTGACGTCGTTCGGCGTGCACTTCGTGATCTCGGCCATCTTCCTGCTGTACGTGTCGGCCTCGGTCAAGCCGTTCGACCGGCCATCGTGGGTCACCAACACCTACTCGGTCGGACCGCTCAACATCGAGGTGTACGACACCGTCGTCATCGCCGTCACCGTGCTGACGCTGATCGGCACCACGCTGCTGCTGCAACGGACCATGTTCGGGTTGTCACTGCGGGCGGCTGCCGCCGATTTCGACACCGCCCGGCTGATGGGCGTGCGCTCCGACACGGTGATCCGGGGGGCCTTCGCCCTGTCGGGGCTGCTGGCGGGCATTGCCGGGGTGTTCTGGCTGATGCGCGCCGGCAGCATCAGCCCCAGCGCCGGCATCACGCCCATGCTCAAGGGCGTGCTGGCCGCGCTGATCGGCGGACTCGGCAGTCTTCGCGGGGCGGTCATCGGCGGGCTGGTGCTGGGGCTGGCTGAAGTGCTGCTGCGATCACGCCTGCCCGACAGCATCGCCAGCCTCACCGAGGGTGTGGTGTTCCTGCTGATCGCCCTGCTGTTCATCTTCCGGCCGCAAGGCCTGGTCACCGTCAAGCACGCCGTGCGGGTGTGATCGAGCCGATCTGATGTTCCCGCGCCCCGGACGTGACATCGGTTTCCCCATAGCCGGATGCGCCCTGCTCTTCGCCGTGTTCCTGGCCGGCGGCCTCATCTACGAGAGCTTCCAGGGCCGAGCCGCCGAGCGCCTGGTGACGGTGATGCTGATCGACGCCATCATCGTGCTGGGCATCCAGATCTATGTCGGCAACACCGGTGTGCTGTCGTTCGGCCACATCGGCTTCGGAGCGATCGCCGGCTACGCCTTCGCCGTCTTCGCCATCAGCCCCGAAGAGAAGCTCAAGCGGATCCCCGACGCGCCGTTCGGCTTGAACGACGTGCTGCTGAATCCGGCGCTGGCCGTTGCGGTGGCCATCGGCGTCACGGTGGTGGTCGCGCTCGTGGTGGGCATCGGATTGGCGCGCTCGGGTGCGGAATCGGGTGCCGTCGCGGCCACCGTCATCACCTTGGCGCTGCTGTTCGTCACCCATGAGGTGGCTCGGAACTGGCCGGACCTGACCGGCGGCAACCGTGCAGGTCTCACCTTCAAGGTGGGGGCTGCGCTCGACAGCAGGCTCCCGATCTACCTGTGCCTGCTGGGGGCGTTGATCGTGGCGCGCCTGTTCGCGCAGAGCCGCAGCGGCAAGCTCGCCGTGGCGGCCCGCGAGGACAATCTGGCCGCACGCGCCATGGGCGTGAGCCCGCTCGTCCAGCAGACCGCGGCGCTGCTCATCTCCGTCGTCGTCGTGAGCGTCGGGTCGTCGCTGCGGGTGTACGAGAACGGCTCGATCCTGCCCGACGACTTCTTCTTCAACTACACGCTGCTGACGCTGGCCATGCTGATTGTCGGCGGCCGCAACAGCGTCACGGGAGCGCTCGTCGGCGTGGCGGTGATGACCGTCGGGCGCGAGTTGGCTCGCCGCCTGGGGCAGGACGGCTTCGAGGTGTTCGGGCTCGGTCTCGATGCGGCGCCGCTCGACTGGATCTTCCGCGAGAACCTGCAGACGGTGTTTCTGGGCCTGGCGATGCTCGGCTTCATGGTCTTCCGCTCCGACGGGCTGCTGGGGGACTGGGAGCTGGACAGCTGGCTGTGGCGTCTGTGGCATCGCCGAAAGCCCGAAGAGCGACCCGAGCCGCTGGCGGAAGTCGCGCCCGTGGGCTTGCACGCCGAAGTGCCCCATGAGGGGGCAGCGCTGGATGTGGGCGGCATCGTCGTCGACTTCGGCGGCTTCCGGGCGCTCGACGGTGCCGGCCTCAGCGTGGCGCCCGATGAGGTCGTCGGGCTGATCGGCCCGAACGGAGCCGGCAAGACGACGCTGGTGAACGTCATCACGGGAATAGTGGAACCCACCGAGGGCTGGTTCAGGCTGGGCGAGCGCGAGCTCACGGCGGCGCCGAGCCACGAGATTGCCCGCGCCGGTCTGCTGCGCACGTTCCAGAACCTGCGGCTGTTCGACGCATTGACCGTGCGCCAGAACGTGGAGCTGGCCAGCCGCGTTGCCGCTCGGCACCGGCCGGGGAATCACCCCCCAGTCGATGCGCTCATCGCCGAGGCCGGTCTGTGGGACGTGCGCGATCGCCGTGCTCGCGAACTCGACTACGGCAGCGCACGGCGGCTGGAACTGGCCCGAGCGGCAGCCATGGCGCCGGCATACCTGCTGCTGGACGAACCCACCAGCGGCATGAGCGATGCCGAGTCGAACGAGATGATCCGGCGTATCCGGCATATGGCTGCCGCCGTCGACGCGGGCGTGCTGGTGATCGACCACGATCTCAACTTCATCACCGGCATCAGCGATCGCATCTACGTGCTCGATCAGGGCCACGTGATCAGCGTGGGCACGCCCGACGAGGTGCAGGCCGACCCCACCGTGCGTGCTGCATACCTGGGCGCCGACACCGGTGGGCAACCCTGAGGCTGAGTAATCTCGAGAGCACTATGAGCACCGCAACGCTCGAACGGACGTCAGAGCCGCAGAGAATCTGGGACGAGGGCGACGCCGACATCCCCGCCGAGTTCCATGAGCTGCTCGTGCGGATGCTCAGCTACCACGTCGAGAACAGCGCGAACCCTCACTACACCGATTTGCTCACCAAGCTGTGGGATCGCTGCCTGCGGTTCGCGCCCGATGAGGCCACCAAGGGGCTCCTGGTCAAGCTGATGCAGCAGGAAGTGGAGCACGGGATCATCAACGCCCAGATCCTGGCTGGATTGGGTGTCGACCATGTCGACCGTCCGATCGAGCAGTACGCATTCCGGCACCCGATGGAGACGTTCTGCGACCTGTCGTACTTCCATGCGCTCATCGACCGGGTGGGCGTCTATATCGGCGAGACCTGGGACGGCGTCCCCTACCAGCCACTGCTCGACATCGCCACGCGGGTGCACAAGGAAGAGCTGTTCCACTGCACGCTCGGTCTGCGGAACCTGCGGCTCATCTGCAAGACGCCCGAGGGGCTTGCCGAGGCGAACGAGAAGATCCACTTCTGGTGGCCGGCAGCGCTGGACATGTTCGGCCGGTCCGATTCCGACTTCGGCGACGCATATGTGCGCTGGGGCTTGCGGAAGAAGAACAACGCCGACCTCCGCAGGCAGTACATCGCCGACACGAGGCCACTTCTGGTGGACCTGGGGATCGAGGTGCCACCCAACCGGCTCAACCGCCGGTTCCTCTAGATGGTTAGTTCTAAGGGTTAGTGGTCGTAGGCGGTCAGTGAGCGTGGTGGCCGGTGGGGGTGGTAGGTCTCGTTGTGCCAGATGGCGGCGGTGAGGGCGAGCAGGCGGGTGGCGATGCGGACGGCGACGCCTGTGCGGGTGCGGCCGCGGTGGCGTTCGAGGCTGAGTTGGCCTTTGAGTGTCCAGTTGATCGATTCGATGATCTGGCGCAGCGGGCGCAGGAGCTTGGCACCGGGCCGCGGGGTCTCGGTGCGGGTGGCGGGCCGCAGCATGGTGATGCCGGCCGAGCTGAGGCCGGTCTCGAAGGCTTGGGAGCGGTAGCCCTTGTCGGCGATGAGGGTCTGGCCCCGTCGGCCCAGGCCGGCTTGGTCGATCATGGCGGCGCAGACGTCGCGTTCGTCGGCTTTGGCTCCGGCGAGCGCGAAGGCGACCGGCAGCCCTGCGGGGGTCGCGATCAGGTGCAGCCGCAGGCCCCAGAAATAGCGGGAATGCGACGCGCACCAGCCGTATTCGGCCCAGTCGGCGAGGCCCGAGCGCTTGGCGGTCTCGCGGCTGGTGCCGCACCCCACGGGGGTGGAGTCCACCAGCCAGACGTCGTCGTTCCACGAGACGCACTCGCGCGCCAAAGCAGCAATGACCCGGGCGATCGTGTCGGCGCAGCGCCGCAGCCGCTTGTTGTAGCCGTCGCGGTTGGGCACATACGGGAACCACGGCCGCAGATGCTCATGCGCGAAGCGCACGAACTGCGATTCGTTGTCATAGCCCAAAAGCGCCGAGACCACCGCCAAGGTGACCAGCTCCGCGTCGGTCAGCCTCGGCGCGATCCCCACCTCGGGCCGCTTCGGCGCCCAACCGGGATTCGCTGCCAACAGGTCATCGATCCTCACATACAGTGCAGTCGCGAGGGTGTCCAAGTCCGGGCCCATGCCAAGAACCTCCAAGATCGAGGCGTGAATACACACCCCGAGCTTGGACACCCTCACCCCCTAACCGGTGGACCCCACCCCTTGGAACTAACCATCTAGGCAGCCAAGAGGCGAAGCCGTGGCCCGAGCGGCCCGTGAGCCCGTATCCATAGCAATGGCGAACAAGAGCGGGAAACAAGTGGTGCGACAGCGAGAAGGTTCACCTGCCGACGCGTCCTCTCCGGATCCTGCAGCCGCGGGCGGACTCACGGTCCGGGTGACGCGGCCCGCGCCGGAGGTGGCCTTCATCGAGACCTCGTCATCGGTGCACTGGGAGTGCTTCTGGGTGGCTGAGGGCGAGCACACGCTCGTCGTCGGTGCATTCGACCATGGCGATCGTTCGACGCCCGAGCCCCGTATCCATGTGATCAACAAGCCGTACGGCTGGGACATGCGACCGGCGTCCGATCCGCCGTCAGCTGGCGACGACCAAGACCTGCTCGTGCAGGTCTGGCAGCTGCTGAGCTCGAACTAGGGCGCGGACGCGGGCAACGGCGAGCGAGGCAACAAGGTGAACCTGGAGACACTGGGCCAAGTGCTGGTCGAGACCGAGGTGGTGGTGGAGCCCACCTCGGTGGCACTGCTCGTCGATGCGCTGGGCACACCTGACGCCGAGGAGGTGGCGCTGCGGCTGCCGTTCTTCGGGCCGACGGTGGGTGGCGGCGACTCGGTGGTAGGACCCATCGATCTCAGCCTTGAGCGAGGTCTCGCCGGTGGCCAGTCGTTCGAATGGCACCGCTCATTCCGCCTCGGCGAGCGGGTCTCGGTGGTGGTGTCGGTGGAGGACATCATCGACAAGGGGACGCTGCATCTGGCCACGGTGCTGTCGGAATATCGAGGCGCCGACGGCGACTTGATCCAGCGGCAGCGGACGGTGTTCGTGGAGCGAAAGCCACCCGGAGAGCTGGCGCAAACTGCCGTCACCAGCGGCGGCGGCGAGGCGGGGGGGGGGGGGGGTCGGCGCCATGAGCGAGCAGCGAATGGGTGAGCTGGACTTGACACCGGCGACCGCCCCCGCCGTGACGAGGGAAGCCATGCGCAGCTTTGTCGACGGCGTGGGTGACCCCAACCCGGTACACACCGACCCCGAGTTCGCGGCCAAGGCCGGGCTGCCCGATGTGGTGGTGCAGGCCTCGCACACGACAGCGATCGCGCTCGACGCGCTCATCGCGCAGTTCGGTGCCGATGCGATCCTGAATCTCGACATCCGGCTGCGCGGACCGGTCTTCCCCGGCGACGAGGTGACGGTGTCGCCCGTCAGCTTCGGCGAGCTGGACAGGGGCGTGGAGTTGCGCAACCAGCGGGGCGATGTGGTCGCCACCGGCATCGTGGTGATGCGCGGCGACCCCGACGAGTGATCCCCACGAGCGACGTCAATCACCAAGGAGAGCCCATGAGCTACGAGCACCTGCTGATCGAAGACCGTGACGGCGTGCGCATCCTGACGCTGAATCGGCCCCAGAAGTTCAACGCCTGGAACGCCGCCATGCGGGCCGAGATGCGCGACGCCGTCGAGGACACGGCGATGGCAACCGGCATCCAGGTGCTCGTCATCACCGGTGCGGGCCGGGCGTTCTCGGCTGGCGAAGACGTCTCCGAGATGGGCGACCTGACCGAGATGGGGACCCGGGGCTTCCGTGCGGTCGCTCGTGGCATCCACTCCGTGTTCGATCTGATCGAGGCGCTCGAAGTGCCGGTCATTGCCGCGGTGAACGGCGTTGCAGCGGGCGGTGGATTCGAGCTGGCGCTGTCATGTGACTTCCGCGTGATTGCCGAAAACGCCCGCTTCGTCATGCCCGAGGCCAAGGTGGGGCTCATTCCCGGTTCAGGTGGCTGTTCGCGGCTGGTGCACTACGTGGGGCTGGGACGGGCCAAGGAACTCGTCATGCTGTCCCGCAACGTCGGTGCCGACGATGCCAAGGCGATGGGCCTTGCCACCGAGGTGGCTCCCGAGGGCAAGGCGGTCGACGTCGCTCTGGAGCTCGCTTCGGAGATGGACGCCCTCGCACCGCTGGCACTCGGCATGGCCAAGACCGTGCTGAACACCTGCACCGACGTGGACCACGAGACCGGTCGGCGCCTCGAGCGCCTGGGCCAGAGCGTCCTCAAGACCACCGCCGACCACGCCGAGGGCGCCAGCGCTTTCCTCGAACGCCGCACACCCGACTGGCAAGCCCGCTGAGGCGGACGCGCACCGATGGCGACGTTCGACGACGTTCGCAGGCTCGGGATGGAGCTGCCTGAGGTCGTCGAGTCGACCTCGTACGGCACTCCGGCCCTCAAGGTCCGAAAGAAGGGCTTCTGCCGGATGTGGGGCGAGCGTGAGCATCGCCGCGATCACATCTTCGACACCGAGGTGCTGGTGCTGTTCTGCGACCTCGAGATGAAAGCAGTGCTGCTCAAGAACCATCCCGATGTGCTGTTCACGGTGCCGCACTACGACGGCTACGGCAGCGTGCTCGTCCGGCTCGCAGACGTGGATCTTGACGATCTCGCCGAGTGGCTGGAGGAGAGCTACCGCACCAAGGCACCCGACACGCTCCTGCGCCGACTCGAGGCCGACTGAGCCGGCGGGTGTCTGGGGATCGCTAGTCGGCGACGAGGCGGGCGGGAAAGCCGCCCTTGGAGATCGGACCCCAGCTCTCGATGTGCAGGCGCAGCAGCACCTTGTCCTGCTTCCTCATTGCTTCGCGGTACTCGTCCCAGTCGGAATGCTCGCCGCTGATCACGCGGAAGTACTCGACGAGGCCGTCCATCGCCTCGGGCAGGTCCTCGACCTCGCCGCGGCACTCGAGCTGGACCCACTCGCCGTTCCACGCATCCGACATGACGACAACCCATGCCTGGGAGTTGCGCCGCAGGTTGAGCGACTTGGCCCTGTCGGGGTAGCTGCTGACGAGCACCGCATCACCGGCCTCGTCGAGACCCATGGTGACCAGCGATGCCTGCGGGCGACCGTCGCGCCGCAGCGTGAGCAGCACACCGTGGTGCCGTTGCCGCACGAACTCCTGCAGCTCGTCGCGTTCCACGATCCGGTCGGTCGCTATCGACACCATCCGGTCCTCCCTGGCTCGGCCCAGTAGTTCCGGCAGTCTCGCCGAGGTTCTGCCATTCGGCACGGCGACGCGCGCTCTCAGAGCGCGCTGGCTCGCATGGCATGCGCGTACAGGGAAGAATCAGCCCTACGCCGTGCGTCGATCCGGCGCAGATGAGGGGTGAAGTTCGAGATGTTGCAGCACTACCGGGTATTGGATCTCTGCGAGGGCATCAGCCAATTCGCCGGCTACCTGCTGGCAAGCCTGGGCGCGGAGGTGATCGCCGTGGAGCCGCCCGGGGGCGTACGCAGCCGCCACGACGGGCCCTTCGTCGATGACCAGCCGGATCCGGAGCGCTCGCTGGCTCATTGGGCGTACAACCAGGGCAAGCGCAGTGTCACCGCCGATCTGGCCACTGCGGAAGGGCGGCAGCGGCTGCTGGAGCTGGCCGCCAGCGCTGATGCCCTCATCGAGGACGCGCCGGTCGGCCAGATGGACACGCTGGGCGTGGGTCATGGCGACCTCGCCGCCGCCAATCCGGCCATCGTGCATGCCTCGATCACGCCGTACGGTTCCACCGGGCCTCGCAGCACGTGGGCCGGCTCGGATCTGACCGCAGTGGCCGGCAGCGGCTTCCTGCACGCCAGCGGCGACAAGGACCGTGCTCCGGTACGTGTTTCGGGCGTGCCCCAGAGCTTCCTGCAGGCTGCGGCCGATGCGGCAGCCGCCACGCTCATCGCGCTCCGGGAGGCACAGCGCAGCGGCCTCGGCCAGCACGTCGACATCTCGGCGATGGAGTCCATGACGCACGGCCAGCCGGCGAATCTGTCGAGCCGTGTCAACGCCAATTCGGTGAATCGACTTGCTGGCGGGCTCAGCCTCGGCGGAGTCGACGTCCCGATGCTGTTCCCGTGCGCAGACGGCAACACGATCTGCGTGGCGCTGATGGGGGCTGCCTTCGCTCCCTTCACCGAGAGGCTCGTGGCCTGGGAAACCGAGGAGGGCTTCGCCGACGAAGAGCTGCAGGCTGTCGACTGGGAGACCGTCGCGACCGAGGTGCTCAGCGGCCAGCGTTCACCGGACATCATTGCCAAGTCGTTCATGACCCACGCCCGCTTCATGGCCACCAAGACCACCGACGAGCTGTGGGCGGCAGCCTTTGAGCGGAACATCCTCATCACGCCGTCCGCATTGGTCAGCGATCTGCTGACCAACCCTCACTTTGCCGATCGTGATTTCTGGCGTGATGTCGACCTCGACGGCGGGCGCAGCGCTCGCTTCTGCGGTCCTCTGGTGCACTTCAGCGCCGATGCTCCCGAGCGCACGCCGGTGGTGCCCACGCTGGGTGGCGACAACGACAGCATCGACACCGCTCGTCAGCCCTACGCGGCGACTGCGGTGGCTGCGGCCGGCAGCCCTGCCTCGGACGGCAGCGAACTGCCGCTGGCAGGTCTGAAGGTGGTGGAGTTCTCGTGGGTCATCGCCACGCCATCGGCGGTGCGCATCCTCGCCGACTACGGCGCCACCGTGGTCAAGGTCGAGACCGAGAGCCGGCCCGACACGATGCGCACGGTCAACCCGTTCGTCGACGAGGAAGCGCATCCCGACAACAGCGTCGGCTACGGCGTGTACAACGCGGGCAAGCGCAGCCTCAGCCTAGACCTCGGCAAGCCCGAGTCGCGCCAGGTGGTCGAGGACCTAGTGCGATGGGCCGACATCACCACCGAGTCCTGGGCGCCCGGTGCGGCTGCACGCATGGGCTTCGGCTACGACGACTTCTCGGCGATCAACCCGCGGATCATCATGCTGTCGAGTTCGCTGCTGGGCCAGAGCGGGCCGTATTCGAGCCTCGCCGGCTACGGGTTCATGGCGGCTGCGATTGCTGGCTTCTACGAGATCACCGGTTGGCCTGACCGCGGCCCGGCGGGCCCGTACGGCCCCTACACCGACTTCCTGGCGCCGCGTGTGATCGTGGCATCGCTGATGGCGGCTCTGGAACGGCGCGACCGCACCGGCAACGGCTGCTACATCGACATCTCCCAGACCGAGGCGGCGCTGCACTACCTGGCGCCGGCCATCCTGGACGCCTCCATCAACGGCCGGGATCCGCAGCGGTGCGGCAACGAGGACCCGCACATGAGCCCCCACGGCGTCTACCCGAGCGCTGGCGAGGATCAGTGGGTGGCGATCGCCTGCACTGACAACCGGTGGGCATCTCTCGCAGGTGCCGTTGGGCTGAACGGCAACGGCGCAACCGGCTGGGATCAGGCGGCGCGGCGAGATCGAGCGAGGGAGATCGACGACGCCATCTCAGCGTGGACCTTGGGACGTTCCAACGTCGAGGCCGCAGAGGCGCTGCAGACCAGCGGCATCGACGCCTACCCGGTGAACAACTCTCAAGGCTGCTGCGACGACGAGCAGCTCACCGCCAGGGAGCACCACATCAACGTGCCCCAGAGCCATCGCGGCACCATGTGGACGCAGAACTGCCGGACACGCATGTCTCGCACGCCGCCGGTGGTGCGACGCGGCGGGCCGTGCCTCGGGGAGGACAACTTCGAGGTGCTCGCTGAGTTTCTCGGCTACGACGCCGACCGCATCGCCGATCTCGCCGCGGCCGAAGCGCTCGGCTGAGCGCACTACTCGCCCTCGGCTCGGGCCTCCGTCCCGTCCTCGTCCTCTGATTCAGTCTCGGCCTCGTCCTCCGATTCCGGCTCAGAGTCTTCGAGCCCGGTCTCATCCTCGGTGCCGGCGTCCGGTGTCGGAGCGGCGGTGGTCGGGGGCGGTTGGTGCCGGGCGCAGTCACCGGTCACGATGTCGTTGATCCGATCGACCCGAGTGCCCTCCGACGCTGGCACCGGTGCGCCGTTGATGTCGAGCAGGTGCGGGTGGAATGACCAGCCGACCATCTCGGCGCCGTCGAAGTCGATCTGCAAGACCCCGGTTTCGCCGGTGATGCCAGCCCGGTGATGCCACACGAAGTTGCCGAGTGAGTAGGCCACGAGCCGGCCGTCGTCAAACACCACCGGTTGCAGCACATGCGGATGCTGGCCGATGACTGCATCGGCGCCGTTGTGCAGCAATTCGAAGGCGAAGTCTCGCTGCCGGCCGTCTGGGCACGTCATGCGCTCGACGCCCCAATGCACCACGGCGATCACCACATCGGCGTCCTGCGCAGCCGCGCGGACGTTCGCGAACACCCGGTCGCGCTCGTATGCAGACGCGATCCCCGGACGTGTCTGGGTGGCCGGGAACGCGAGCGGCACCACCATCGAGGCGCCAACAAACGCAACGCGCACATCGGGCCTCACCTCAATCACCCGGTGCCTGTACGCATCGCTGCTGGTCACCCCCGCACCGAGCGCGATCACGCCGTGGGCCTCGAGGAAGTCGACGGTGTCGACCAGCGCTTCAGGGCCGTAGTCCATGGCGTGGTTGTTGGCCAGGTTGGCGACGTCCACGCCGGCCGTAGCGATGCGCTCGGCCGCCGAGGGCGGCGCCCGGAACACGTACTGCTTGTCGGCGGGCTCACCGCGCTCGCTGATGACCATCTCCACGTTCACGATGGCGATGTCTGCGGATCCAAGAGCGGGCTGAATGCCGGCGAACGGGTCGACGTCGGCAGCTTCGCTGCGGTCCATCAGCACGTCGCCGCCCGCCAGCAGCGTCCACGTCAGATCCGGCTGTGTCGTTGTGGGCTGTGTCGTCGCGGAAATGGCCGCAGTCGTGGAGGTTGCTGCAGACCTCGCTGCCGCAGCCGAAGCGACGGGCACCGTCAAAGGAGCGGCGGCGCTCTCAGTGTCACGCGGCGCAACGTCGGCCACCGCAGGCTGAGCGACTGCCGGCGTCTCGGACGGCGCGGGCGAGGGAGGCTCGACCCGAAATTCGGCACTGCATGCAGCCGCGAGCAGCGCAGCACAGATCACGGTGAGCGCGCCGGCGCGCCGGGGCCGAGACAGCATGGCGTGGAGCGTATGGCAGGCGTCCTGAGCCCTTGGGCTGCCAACTAGCGTCGCACTCGCAAGGCCGAACTCCGTCCTTCGCATGACCGTGCTCAGTCGAGCTCAGTCGTACTCAGTCGAATTGGAGGCCCCAGATGTCCCTCGGAGACACAGTTCAAGAGATTCTCGACCGGGGTGTTGCCGACGGCGACGTGGTCGGTGCAGTGGCCAAGGTCATCAGCGCCGACGGGGAGATCTGCTCGGCAGCGGCCGGCACACGCGGCGCCGGCAGCGACGTCGCCATGTCGAATGACACCGTGTGCTGGATTGCCTCGATGACCAAGGCCATCACGGGCACATCGGCGATGCAGCTTGTCGAGCAGGGCAAGCTCTCGCTCGACGCGCCGGGTGCCGATGTGCTGCCGCTGCTCGGCGAGCTTGACGTGCTGACCGGTTTCGACGACGACGGCAACCCGGTCACCCGGGCCCGCAACGGGGACATCACGCTGCGTCACCTGCTGACCCACACCGCCGGCATGGGCTACGACATCTGGAGCCCCGAACTCGGCCAGTACGAGGAGGCCACCGGGACGCCAGGCGTCATCGAGTGCCAGAAGGCAACGCTGCGCATGCCGCTGCTGTTCGACCCGGGTGATCGCTGGTTCTACGGAACCGGCATCGACTACGCCGGCCAGATGGTGGAGGCGGCGTCTGGGATGTCGCTCGGCGAGTACATGGCTGAGAACATTTTCGGGCCGCTGGGCATGACCGACACGGCGTTCAAGATCAGCGACGACATGCGCTCTCGCATCTCGGCGATGCAGACGCGGATGGAGGACGGTTCGCTGGTCGAGATGCCGTTCGAGATCCCCCAGGAGCCGGAGTTCGAGATGGGCGGCGGGGGTCTCTACTCCACCGTCGACGACTACTGCCGCTTCCTGGCCATGATGCTGAACGGCGGCAGCCTCGACGGCAACCAGGTGGTGTCGCCGAGCACGCATGCGCAGATGGTCAGCAATGCGATGGGCGACCTGCGTGTCACCATGCTGCCGACAGCCATCCCGCCGTACTCGTTCGACGCCGAGTTCTTCCCCGGTGTCGAGAAGTCGTGGGGCCTGACGTTCCAGATCAACGAGGAGCAGGCCCCGACCGGGCGCCCGGCCGGGGGTCTCATGTGGGCCGGGTTGGCCAACTCGTACTTCTGGATCGACCTGCAGAATCAGGTGGCCGGCTGCTACATCAGCCAGCAGGTGCCGTTCGCAGACCCGCGTTCGTACGCGCTCTACGAAGCCATCGAGACTGCCACCTACGACAGCCTGTAGCTGAACGGCCTCAGGCGGGGCCGAGCACGATGCAGCCGTTGTGGCCGCCGAAGCCGAACGAGTTGCTGATCGAGGGGCCCGGCTCCCAGTCGGCCGCCTGACCGGTCACCAAGCGGAACTCTGCGAGCTCAGGATCGGGCGTTGTCCAGCCGGCCGTGGCAGGGATCTTGCGGTGGTGCATCGACAGCAGCACAGCGATGGCCTCCAGCGCTCCTGCGGCACCGAGCGCATGCCCCGTGACGCCCTTGGTGGAGGTCACGAGCGGACCGTTGGGGCCGAACAGCTTGTTGAGCGCCTCGGCTTCGGCTGCGTCGTTCAGCGGGGTCGACGTGCCGTGTGCGTTCACGTGGACGATGTCGTCGGGCACCAGGCCAGCGTCATCGATGGCGAGCTGCATGCAGCGCAGCGCGCCGGCGCCGCCAGGAGCCGGTGCGGTGATGTGGTGCGCATCGGCATTCGAAGCGGTGCCGAGCACTTCACCCCAGATCGTGGCGCCTCGCGCTACCGCTGAGTCCCATTCCTCGAGCACCAGGGTGGCGGCGCCCTCGGTCATCATGAAGCCGTCGCGGTTCTTGTCGAACGGCATCGAGATGCCGCTGGTCGACAGGGCGGTCATGTTGACGAAACCCGCGGTGCCCACCGGCGTCATCACCGACTCGCAGCCGCCGGCGACGATCACGTCGGCGACGCCGAGGCGGATCAGCCGCGCCGCGTACCCGATCGAGTGTGTCCCCGCGGCGCATGCGGTCGTCAGCACCTCGCATGGCCCGGCCAGCCCGTAGCGCATCGAGATGGCGGCTCCGGGGGCGTTGGGCATCATCATCGGGACCATGAAGGGGGAGACCCGGCGCGCACCCTTGCGATCGAGCACGAGCACCTGGTCTTCGAATGTCTGCAGGCCGCCGACGCCCGTGCCGTAGATCACGCCGCAGCGATCTGGATCCGACGCAAGCTCGCCCGCGCCGGCCATGGCCTCAGCGGCCGATGCCATGCCGAGCTGCGTTGATCGATCGGCTCGGCGGGCCTCCTTGGGATTGTCGTAGAACGGCGCCGGATCGAAGTCGACGACGCGCCGTTCTCCCTCTGGCGGCTCGGAGTTCAATCCCTGCCAGAAGTCGTCCACGCCGGTTCCGGCGCACGAGACGACGCCGAGGCCGACGACAGCTACCCGACGCCCGTCAGTCATTGGTTTGACGCTCGCTGCCCATGGCTCAGCAGGACAGTCCTCACAGTTTCGATTCGACCAGCTGGATCGCGTGGGCGACGGTGGTGACGTCTTCCAGTTCTTCCTCGTCCACGCTGATGTCGAACTCCTCTTCCAAAGCCATCACCAGCTCGACCAGGTCCAAGCTGTCGGCGTCGAGGTCATCAGCGAAGCTGGCCTCGGGCGTGACCTGCTCGGGATCCACGGCCAGCACCTCGACGGCACAGTCACGGAATCGATCCAACGTGTCACTCATGCTGATCCCCTCATGTGTGGGCGGTCTCCGCACGAGCCCCCGACGGCCGTGCGAACGCGAAGTGTAGGTGCCGCAACGCTACGGCCCTGCACCGATTCGCCCTGCACCATTTTGGACGGCACTCAATGGCCCATTCCGAGGCCGCCGTCGACGGGTATCACGGCGCCGGTGATGTACGCGCCCGCCTCAGAGGCCAGAAACGCCACTGCAGCAGCGATCTCGGACGGTTCCGCCACCCGTCCCAGCGGCACTGCGTCGGTGATGGCGGCTTGCTGCTCGTCGTTCAATGCCCCGAACATCTCGGTCGCGACCGGCCCGGGCGCCACGACATTCGCGGTGATGCCGCGCGAACCGAGTTCTCGGGCCAGTGATCGGGCCATGCCCACGAGGCCCGCCTTGGATGCGGCGTAGTTGACCTGTCCGGCCGAGCCCAGCAACCCGACTACCGAGGAAACGAAGATCAGCCGTCCCCAGCGTGCGCGCAGCATCGGCCGAGCTGCCCGCTTGGCCATCCTGTACGCGCCGGTCAAGTTCGTGTCGACGACCGCTGCGAAGTCGTCGTCTGCCATGCGCAGCACGAGCTGGTCGCGGGTGATCCCGGCATTCGCCACCAGGATCTCCACGGAGCCGAGTTCTGCCTCGATGGATGCGTAGGCGTCGTCGACCGCGTCGCTGTCGGCTTGGTCACACGCCACCCACAGCAGGCGGCTGTCGTCGGGAGCCTCGGTGCGGCTGGTGACGGCCACCCGGTGGCCTGCGTCGGCAAACAGCTGGGCAGTGGCCAGACCGATGCCGCGGCTGCCACCCGTGACGAGGACGGTTCGTGGTGTTGCTGGGGGCTGATTCATCGTGAACCGTGTACGTGACGCTGGCAGTCGATTCTCGGTCACCGAGTTCGTGGTCGGAATCCGGCGCTCAGAAGGCTCGGGCGGGAGCACCCGACCAGCGCAGCAGTGCCGACGCCGAGGTCATGCCAGCGCCGAATCCGACGAGCAGCACGTTGTCGCCCTCGTTGATCCGGCCGCCGCGCACGGCGTCGTCGAGCGCGAGGGGAATCGAGGCCGATGAGGTGTTGCCGGTGCGCTCGATCACCATGGCCGCCTTCTCATAGGGGATGCGCAGCCGCTTGCAGGCGGTCTCGACGATGCGGACGTTGGCCTGATGGGGCACCACGACGTCGATGTCGTCGGCCGTCAGGCCAGCCTGCTTCATCGACTGGCGCGCAGATTCCTCCATCACCAACACGGCCTTCTTGAACACCGCCTGGCCCGCCATCTGGATGTAGCCATCGTGCTCGCAGTACAGCTGCTCCTCCATGGAACCGTCGCTCGAGACGTGCCAGCCGAGGAGGTCCGAGCCTTGCTCGCTTCGCTCGAGCACTGCTGCGCCCGAGCCGTCGGCGAACAGGATGCAGGTGGCCCGGTCGTTCCAGTCGGTGATCCGGGAGAGCACTTCGGCACCGATGACCAAGACCCGCTCATGGCCCATGGCGATCATGCCGTGGCCGGCTACCAGCGAGTAGACGAATCCCGAGCAGGCGGCGTTCACGTCCATCGCGCCGCAATCGAGGCCGAGCGCCTCCTGCACGCGCGACGACGATGCCGGAACGCAGCGATCCGGCGTGGTGGTGGCCAGGATGAGCATGTCGATGCTCGACGGATCGACGCCGGCGACCTCCATCGCCGCTGTTCCGGCACGTGCGGCCAAGCCGGCGGTGGTGCCGCCGATGTTGCGCTGCTTGATGCCGGTGCGCTCGATGATCCACTCGTCGGAGGTGTCGACCATCTCGGAGAGATCCTGGTTGGTGACGACGCGTTCCCCGAGCGCCGTCCCGATGCCGACAATGCGCGCGCTAGATGCGTTTCCCACGCTGAGCGTCATCTGTGGCCTCCCCCTCAGGTACCTCTGGTCAGTCGCCAATTGGCGTTCGCAGCCATGCAACAGGCTGCCGGGCGGTGACCCGTTCGCCTTCGACGGCCATGATCCCCATGACAGTACCCGCGAATGCGGAGCGCACTTCCTCCCCGGCGACGTGGCCGATGACATCGCCCACCTTGACTTGCTGGCCGTCGCCGATGTCGGGGCTGAGCGTGAAGATGCCGGCGCATGGGCTGACGATGAGGCGCTCGGTGACGTACAGGTTCTCGCCGCCCAGCACGGTCGGGGCCGAAGGCGCATCCGTTGCGAGTGCTTCCATCAGCGCGTCGATATCGGTGGGCGTGGAGACCGCCATCGATGTCGCATCTCGATGCGTCCGCTTGGTCATGCCGGTCAGCACCTTGCCCGGGCCGAGCTCCACAAAGGTGGTGACGCCGAGGTCGGCCAGCGCATGGAGGCTTGCGCGCCACAGCACCGGGCTGGTGAGCTGCTGTGCGAGCAGTGTGCGCCATTCGTCAGCATCCGAACGCGGCCGTGCGTCGACATTGGCCACCACGGGCACGCTCGGCGCCCGGATCTCGACCTCGGCCAGCGCCTTGCGCAGTCGATCCCTGGCCGGCTGCATGAACGGCGTGTGGAAGGCACCGCCCACGGGCAGCTGCATCAGCCGTTTCGCGCCAGCCGCCTTTGCCTCGTCGCCGGCGACGGCAACGGCGTCCGGTGCGCCTGCGATGACGACCTGGCCCGGGGCGTTGTAGTTCGCGACCCAGACGTCACCAGGCGTGGCGTCGCACGCCTCTGCCACGAGGTTGTCGTCGAGACCCAGCACCGCAGCCATCGTCCCTTCCTGCTCGTCAGCGGCCACCTGCATTGCCTCGCCACGCTCAGCAACCAACCGGACGGCGTCGTCGTACGCCAAAGCACCGGTCGCGGTGAGCGCGCTGTACTCGCCCAATGAGTGCCCGGCCGCACACGAGAACGTGGCGCCGGTGCGCTCAACTGCGTCGAGCACGACCATCGACAGCACGAACGTCGACAGCTGCGAGTTGCGCGTGTGGCGCAGCTCGTCGGCATCAGCGTCCAGCAGCAGCGCCGCGACATCACGCCCGCAGGCGTCGGATGCCTCGGTGACCAGCTCCCACGACTCATGGGCGGTCCAAGCTTCACCCATGCCGGGCTGTTGCGAGCCCTGACCCGGGAATGTGAATGCGAGCACTCGGCCTCCTACACAGCGCCGGTGCCGAACAACAGGTTGTTCCCGGGTGGCGACGCAGTGAACGCGGGACAAATGGTAGGTGGCTCACCGAACGGCGAGGGTGACAGCTCTGCTCGATACGCTGAGGCGCCCCAATGCCCGGGTGGTGAAATGGCAGACACGGGGGACTCAAAATCCTCTGCCCTCGCGGGCGTGCGGGTTCGAATCCCGCCCCGGGCACTGAAGACAAGACACAGAATTCCGCAGATGGCTCATAGCTCGACCGGTAGGCTGACCGACCCGCAGCCGCCGGGCCGGTAGTGCCGACCCCTTCGACCCAGCCGCGAGGAGAGAGCGAGTGTCCAAGCGAGTCGTGATCGCAGAGGACGAGGCCATCATCCGGCTCGATCTGCGCGAGATGCTCGAAGACGAGGGCTACGTCGTCGTGGCAGAAACGGGTCGTGGCGATGAAGCCGTGGAGCTGGCACGCCAGCACCAGCCCGAGGTGTGCATCTTCGACATCCAGATGCCTGGCCGCGACGGCCTCGATGCGGCACGCGAGGTCGCCGCGGACCGCACGTCTGCCGTGCTCATACTCACGGCGTTCAGCAAGCGCCATCTCATCGCGGAAGCCCGCGATGCCGGTGTGCTCTCGTACCTGGTGAAGCCGTTCCAGCGCGAAGAGCTGGTCTCGGCCATCGAGGTCGCGTGGGGCCGCTATACCGAGATGAGAGAGCTCGAGGACACCGTCGAGAGCCTCGAGGAGAAGCTGGAGACGCGCAAGGCCGTGGAGCGTGCGAAGGGCCTGCTCATGGACAATTTCGAGCTCTCCGAGCGGGACGCGTTCGAGTTCATCCGCAGTACGGCAATGGCCAACCGCGCGAAGATGCGGGACATAGCGCAGCAGATCGTCGATGGCCTGCTGACGCCCTGAGCATCCGAGGCGACCGCAGCGTCACCGGGTTGGGAGAGTTCCGATGTCGAAGCTCCTGCTGCTCGACGGGAACTCTCTGACCTACCGGGCGTTCTTCGCCATCGGAGAGGACATGGCCACCCGTTCGGGCCAGCCCACCGGTGCAGTCTTCGGGTTCACGTCCATGCTGGTCAACCTGGTGCGCGATCACCGTCCTGACGCCATTGCCGTGTGCTTTGACCGCCGCGAGCCGACGTTCCGGCATCAAGCCGAACCGCGGTACAAGGCGCACCGCGACGAGACCCCCGCGACACTCATAGATCAGCTCGGCCTCGTGCGGCAGGTGCTCGAGTCGCTGAGCATTCCGGCGGTGGACTGTGCCGGTTTCGAAGCCGATGACCTGCTGGCCACGCTGGCATCCGAGGCAGGACAGCGCGGCGACGACGTGCTGATTGTCAGCGGCGACCGCGACGTGTACCAGCTTGTGGCTGACCCGCACATCCGCGTGCTGTACAACCGGCGGGGCGTCACCGACTACGCGCTCTACGACGAGGCGGGCATCGCCGAGCGCACCGGCGTCACCCCGGACCTCTACGTGCAGTACGCCGCGCTGCGCGGCGACCCGTCGGACAATCTGCCGGGGGTGCCCGGCGTCGGCGAGAAGACCGCAGCCAAGCTCCTCAACAAGTACGGCAGCGTCGAAGCACTGCTGGCTGCGGCATCTGAGCAGAGCCCGAAGCTGGCCGAGAATTTGGCGTCGCACCAGGATGACGTGCGCCGCAATGTCGAGCTGATGGCACTGCGGACCGACGCGCCGACCGACGTCACGGCCGCCGACCTCCAATGGGACGGCTTCGACGCCGATCTTGTGACACGCACGTTCGAGTTCTTGGAATTCGGCACCCTGCATGCACGGCTGCGTGAGGCGCTGGCCGGCACATCGCTCGACGGCCTGCTCGAGCCTGCCGCAGGCGCCGAAACCACCTCGCGGCTCGCCGACGTAGAACTGGTGCCGTTCACCAGTCCCGCCGAGGCGGCGGCGTTGCTCAGCGAGCTGGCGCAGCGGACCGAGCCCGTGTCGCTGGGCTGCGCGCTCGAGCATGACGGCTCGCTGGGTGTGCTCGCGGTCGCCGTGGATCCGTCAGAAGGCAGCGTGCTTGCCCTTGCCCCCGAGCTCCTCGAGCTCACCGAGATCGCAGCATCGATCGCCGAGCTGGTCGGGCGTGACGGACCCGGTGTCCACATCCATCAAGCGAAGCCGCTGATGAGAGCACTCGCTCGGCTGCCGGGCGATATCGAAGCCGGTGAGGCGCTCGCGGGGCTCGAAATCGACACTGCCATAGCGGCCTACCTCATCCATCCCCCCGAGGGCCGCGGCGAGCTGAGCACGCTGCTGGCGAGACACTGCGGGGTGGAGCTCGTCGAGACCGAGACCGAGGGCCAACTCGACTTCGATGCCGTGGATGCCTCCGGCCCCGTCGGGCAAGCCACCGCGAGCCGCGATGCCCTCGCCGTCGCGATGCTCGCGCCGGCGCTCGACCGGGAGCTGGCAGATCTGGGCATGTCAGACCTGTACCGGGACATCGAGCGCCCGCTCATCTCGGTGCTGGCGCGCATGGAGGTCGCCGGCATCGGCGTCGACCGCGAAGAGCTGGAGACACTGCGAGACCACCTCACCAGCGAGGTGTCCGCGCTGGAGGCCGAAGTTCGGCGGCTTGCGGGTCGGGACGATCTCAACGTCAACTCGCCCAAACAGCTTGCGGAGGTGCTATTCGAGGACCTGGCGCTGCCGCCGCATCGCAAGACCAAGACCGGCTACTCCACCAACGCCGCAGCGCTGGAATCGCTGCGGGGTCTGCACCCGATCGCGGACCAGCTGCTCGCCTACCGGGAGGTGGAAAAGCTGCGCTCCACCTACGGCGTCGGCCTGCTGGAGTGCGTCGGGACGGACGAACGCATCCATGCCACGTTCAACCAGACGGTTGCCCGTACCGGTCGGCTCAGCTCGGAGGACCCGAATCTGCACAACATCCCGGTGCGCACCGAGCAGGGTCGGCTGTTCCGGCGCGCGTTCGTGCCGGCCGACGGGTTCGAGCTGCTCATCGCCGACTACAACCAGATCGAGTTGCGGGTGATTGCCCACCTCTCCGGCGACCCCGGCCTCGTCTCCGCCTTCGAGGCGGGACGCGACATTCACAGCACCACTGCAGCGTCGCTGTTCGGCATCGAAGCTGGCGACGTCTCCCCGCAGCAGCGGTCCGTCGCGAAGATGGTCAGCTACGGCCTCGCCTACGGGATGGAGGCCTATGGGCTCGGGCAGCGTCTGGGCGTGCCGACCGACGAGGCGGCGGGAATCCTGAGCGCCTACTTCGAGGCCTTCCCGCATGTGCGGTCGTTCATGGACGGGGTGGTCGAGCAGAGCCGCGAGCGGGGGTACACCGAGACGGCCTTCGGACGGCGTCGCCCGCTGCCCGAACTGACGTCTCGCAACTTCCGCGTGCGCCAGGCGGCCGAGCGTCAAGCCATGAATGCTCCCATCCAGGGCTTGGCGGCGGACATCTTCAAGGTGGCGCTCATCCGGCTGGACGAAGCACTGCGAGATCGCGCCGCCTCCAGCCGGCTGGTGCTGCAGGTGCATGACGAGGTGATCCTCGAAGTGGACCCTGCCGAGGCTGCCGAGGTGAACGAGCTGACGGTCGACATCATGCGGAATGCCGCCGATCTGGCCGTCCCGCTGGAAGTTCATGTCGCCGTGGGCGCCACGTGGGCAGACGCCAAGGGCTGACCAGTCGGTAGCCTTTCCGTGCGCTGCGTGCGGCATGCTCGGCCGCCTGCGCCCGTATTGCCGACCTGAGCATTCCCTCCGTGACCGACGCACTCGCCCCCGCCCCAGATATCGAAGAAGCATCGACCGAAGATCCTGCCGAGACTCCGCCGGACCCGCCGGGTGGCGAGAGCACGGGCGATGAGGGGGGCAACGGAGCCTCACAGGGCGAGTTCGGAACCTTCACCGATGCGGGCGACTATGTGCCACGCACCGTCACGATGGACGATCTCGGTGACACGTCGTTCGAGGACGCGATTGCGCAGACCATTGTCGAATTCGACGATGGCGACATCGTGGCCGGCACCATCGTGCGGGTCGACCGCGACGAGGTGCTGCTGGACATCGGCTTCAAGTCCGAGGGTGTCATCCCGTCTCGTGAGCTCTCCATCCGCCACGACATCGACCCGTCCGACGTGGTGGAGGTCGGTGATCAGATCGAGGCGCTCGTCCTCCAGAAGGAGGACCCCGATGGCCGTCTGGTCCTGTCCAAGAAGCGAGCGCAGTACGAGCGTGCCTGGGGCCGCATCGAGGAGATCCGCGAGTCCAACGGGATCGTCAAGGGCCCGGTCATCGAGGTGGTGAAGGGCGGGCTGATCGTCGATATCGGCTTGCGCGGCTTCCTGCCGGCGTCGCTGGTGGAGCTGCGGCGGGTCCGGGACCTTGCCCCCTACGTCGGCCGTGAGCTGGAAGCGAAGATCATCGAGCTCGACAAGAACCGCAACAACGTCGTGCTCAGCCGGCGTGCCTGGCTGGAAGAGAGCCTCAAGGAGGAGCGGGAGGGTTTCCTGCGAGATCTCCAGCGCGGCGAGCGGCGAACCGGCCGGGTCTCGTCGGTGGTCAGCTTCGGCGCGTTCGTCGACCTCGGCGGCATGGACGGTCTCATCCATGTGTCGGAGCTGTCCTGGAAGCACGTCGATCACCCCAGCTCGGTCGTCAGCATCGGCGACGAGGTCACGGTGGAGGTGCTCGAGATCGACCGGGAGCGCGAGCGCATCTCGCTTTCGCTCAAGGCAACGCAGCAGGATCCGTGGGAGGCGTTCGCGAACTCGCACCGGGTCGAAGAGCTGGTGTACGGCCGGGTCACCAAGCTCGTCCCGTTCGGAGCCTTCGTGCAGGTCGGCGATGGCATTGAGGGCTTGGTGCACATCTCGGAGATGTCCGCCCACCATGTCGAGCTGCCCGAGCAGGTGGTCACCCCCGGCGAGGAGCTCTGGGTGAAGATCATCGATCTCGACCTGCAGCGCCGGCGCATCAGCCTGTCGATCAAGCAGGCGGCCGAGGGCGGTGTGGTCGCGGAGGAGTACCGCGAGGCGTTCGGCGATCACGCCTACGACGAGGAAGGCAACTTCATCGGCGAGTTCAGCTACGAGACGCCTGCCGACGGCGAGGAGTCCGAGGCCGAGCGGGCGTGGCGCGAGTACTACGAGGAACATGGCGAAGAGGCCTATCGCCAGGCCATCGCGCACTACGAGAATCAGGGAACCGAAGGAGAGGCCGCTGCGGCCGCACCAGAGGCCGACAGCTAGCCCGTCAGGTCCCTGCGGATCTTGGACCTGCTGCCGTCGAGCCCCATCCGGTTGACTGCGGCCCGATGATCACTGTCGGGCTGACCGGTGGCATCGGCAGCGGCAAGAGCACGGTCGCCGCAGGCTTTGCCCGCCGCGGTGCGGTGCTGATCGACGCTGACGCCATCGTTCGCGAGCAGCAGGCACCGGACAGTCCGGTCTTCACGGAGATGGTGGAGCGCTTCGGCGATCACATCGTGGCTCTCGATGGCACGCTCGACCGCGGCGCGGTTGCGGCCATCGTGTTCAACGACCCCGACGCTCTCGCTGATCTGAACGCCATCACCCATCCTCCCGTCGGTCGGGAGATCCGTCGACGGCTGGGCGAGCTGGAGGGCACCGATGGCTTGGTCGTGCTCGACATCCCGCTGCTCGGCGAGGGGCTGGCGAAGGGTCAACGGCCTCGATACACCACCAGCGGGATCCTAGTGGTGGACACGCCCACCGAAGTTGCTGTCGAGCGACTCGTGACGTCGCGGGGGTTTTCCGCCGACGATGCTCGTGCGCGCATCACCGCACAGTTGTCGCGCGACGAGCGACTGGCCATCGCCGACTGGGTCATCGACAACTCCGGTGGCCTCGATGAGCTCGAAGCGGCGATCGAGGCGGCCTTCAACTGGGCAAGCGAGCTGCCGCCCGTACCGGCCTGAGCAGTCAGTAGGCGATGGGCGTTCCGCAGTGGGGACAGCTGGGCTCGGGCGCTCTCATATCGAACTGAGAGGGCTTGACGAGCAGGAAGCAGCCTTCGCAGAGGATCTCGTCCTCCTGCTTGGACGCTGAACGCGAACCGCTGACAATGCCGATCTCGTCGTCGTCATCGTCCTCGTCCTCGTCTTCAGACGCCAGCCGCTCCTTGAGGATCTCGCCGAGATCCGCCTCGAGCTCTTCGTCGTCATCGTCGTCGTCTTCGTCGTCTGCGGGGCGCACCCCGGCGGGCACCTCGCGGCTCGGCCCGCTGTCTTTGCCCGACGATGCTGTCTTGTCCGCATCCAGCCCGTCGGCATCCAAGTCGTCAGATTCCGAGTCGTCGACATCGTCGATGTCATCGTCGAGGTCGTCCACGCCCAGTTCCTCGTCTTCGAGGTCGTCGGGAACTGGCTCGAAGTCGTCGTCCAGCAGTTCAGGGTCGCCCATGTCCTCGTCGAGCGCGTCGTCCTCGGACTCAGGTGCGTCTGGTTCGTCGCGGCTCATGGGCGGTCTCAGGTCGTGCGGGAGTTGGAATCGGTCAGGTCGGCGGTCAGCGCGGCAGGATAACCACCCGGCCGGTCGCACGGGGGCACCGCGCCTGCGGGGTCGTTCCCAATGTGCGCGAGCAGTCGATTGCTGCCGGAATCGCGTGGCGCTGCGGCCGTAGCCTCTCCCGCATGGCATCGGTCTCCACGACGCCGTCGCAACAGGACGCAGGCGCAGTCGAGCCCGGCCGGGCCCGCCCCTGGCTGCCGGCGCCGACAGCCGCCCACCCCTTCCGGGTCAGCGCGGGGTTCGAGCCGGCCGGCGACCAGCCGCGCGCCGTGGCCCAGCTGGCGGACGGCGTCATCCGCGGGGACCGGTTCCAGACGCTGCTCGGCATCACCGGATCGGGCAAGAGCGCCACGATTGCGTGGACGATCGAGCGGGCGCAGCGCCCGACGCTGGTGCTCGCTCCCAACAAATCCCTGGCTGCGCAGCTCGCAAACGAGTTCCGTGAGTTCTTTCCCGACAACCGCGTGGAGTACTTCGTCTCCTACTACGACTACTACCAGCCTGAGGCTTACATGCCGGCCTCGGACACCTACATCGAGAAGGACTCGAGCATCAACGACGAGATCGACCGGCTGCGCCACTCGGCCACGGCGGCACTGCTGACCCGTCGAGACGTGATCGTGGTGGCATCGGTGTCGGCCATCTACGGGCTCGGTGCGCCCGAGGAGTACCTGCGCCAGATGCTGTACCTGCGCGTGGGCGAGCTGGTCGACCAGCGCGCGGTGCTGCGCCGGCTCGTCGACATGCAGTACGAACGCAATGACACCAACCTGGTCCGCGGCCGCTTCCGGGTGCGCGGCGACACGCTCGAAATCCACCCGGCATATGAGGAGTTCCTGGTGCGGGTCGAGCTGTTCGGCGACGAGATCGATCGCATCAGCCGCATCGACCCGCTGACCGGCGAGCGTCTCGGCGATCTCGAAGAGGTCACGGTCTTCCCGGCATCGCACTACGTCACGGGCGAGGACAAGCTCCGGGCGGCGATCGCCAAGATCGAAGCCGAGCTTGCCGAGCGGTTGGGCTACTTCGAGAAGGAGAACAAGCTGCTCGAGGCACAGCGGCTTCGGATGCGCACCGAGTACGACCTCGAGATGCTCACCGAGTTGGGCTACTGCAACGGTGTCGAGAACTACTCCATGCATCTCGACGGACGGGTGTACGACGAGGCGCCGTACACGCTGCTGGACTTCTTCCCCGACGACTACCTGCTGGTCATCGACGAGAGCCATGTAGCCGTGCCCCAGTTGCACGGCCAGTTCGCAGGCGACCGGCGGCGCAAGGACACCTTGGTGGAGCACGGCTTCCGGCTGCCGTCGGCTCGCGACAACCGGCCGCTGCGCTTCGACGAGGTGATGGACCGGCTGAATCAGGTGGTGTTCCTGTCGGCCACGCCGGGCGACTACGAGCTTCGCACGAGCTCGGTGGTGGTGGAGCAGATCGTCCGGCCCACCGGCCTGGTGGATCCTGAGATCGTGGTGCGCCCCACCAAGGGCCAGATCGACGACTTGATGGGCGAGATCGAACGCGTCACGGCCCAGGGCCAGCGCGTGCTCGTCACCACGCTCACCAAGAAGATGGCCGAGGATCTCACCGACTACCTGCTGGAGCTCGGCGTGCGGGTGCGCTACCTGCACAGCGAGATCGACACCATCGAGCGGATCGAGATCCTCCGGGACTTGCGGCTCGGGCATTTCGACGTGCTGGTGGGCATCAACCTGCTGCGAGAGGGCCTCGATTTGCCCGAAGTGAGCCTCGTCGCGATTCTGGACGCCGACAAGGAGGGGTTCCTGCGCAGCGAGACCTCGCTTATCCAGACCATCGGGCGAGCGGCACGCAACGTCGACGGCCAGGTCGTGATGTACGCCGACGAGTTCACCCCGTCGATGAACCGCGCCGTGTCCGAGACCAATCGCCGCCGCGGCCTGCAGCAGGCGTACAACGCCGAGCACGGCATTGACCCGCAGACGATCCGCAAGGCCGTCACCGACATCCTCGAAGTGCTGCGCGGACCTGCCGACGAGGCGCCGGTGCCCGAGAAGCTGGCCTCAGGCCGAGTCACTGCAGAAAAGGTGCGCGCCGCCTACGGCGACCTTCCCGCCGACGACCTGACCCGCCTCATCGCCTCGCTGGAGGAAGAGATGGCCGAAGCGGCAGCGGATCTCAGATTCGAATACGCAGCCCGGCTCAGGGACGAGCTGCGGGAACTGCGCCGGGACCTGCGCGACGCCAGCGCCTAGAGCACGACGACGGAGCGCAGGACTTCGCCGCGCTCCATCTTCTCGAACGCTTCCTCGACGCCTGCGATCCCGATCGTCTCGCTGACGAACTTGTCGAGCGGCAGGCGGTCCTGCAGGTGAAGGTCGATGAGCATCGGGAAGTCGCGGCTCGGCAGGCAATCGCCGTACCACGAGCTCTTCAGCGAGCCGCCGCGCCCGAACACCTCGATCATCGGCAGCTCGATCTTCATGGTGGGGTTCGGCACCCCGACCAACACCACGGTCCCCGCCAGGTCACGCGCATAGAACGCCTGCTCGTAGGTCTGGGGCAAGCCCACCGCCTCGATGGCCACATCGACGCCGTTGCCGTCCGTCAGCTCTTGGACTGCTGCGACGACCTCGTCGTTGCTCAAGCCCGACGAGTTGACGGTGTGGGTGGCGCCGAAGGACCGGGCCCACTCGAGCTTGCGTTCGTCGATGTCGATGCCGATGATCGTGTGCGCACCGGCGAGCCGCGCCCCGCAGATTGCGGCGTCCCCGACGCCACCGCAGCCGAAGACGGCCACGCTGTCGCCACGGCCGACGCCGCCGGTATTCATGGCGGCACCCAAGCCGGCCATGACCCCGCAGCCGATCAGACCGGCCACCTGGGGCGGGGCCGCAGGGTCCACCTTGGTGGCCTGCCCCGCCGCGACCAGGGTCTTCTCGGCGAAGGCACCGATGCCGAGTGCGGGCGACAGCTCGACACCGTTCAGGGTCATCTTCTGTGCAGCGTTGTGCGTAGCGAAGCAGTACCACGGGCGGCCCCGGTCGCAGGACCGGCAGTTGCCGCAGACGGCCCGCCAATTCAGAATCACGAAATCGCCGACGGCAACGCTGGTGACGCCGTCACCGACTTCTGACACGACGCCCGCGGCTTCATGCCCCAGCAGGAACGGGAACTCGTCGTTGATGGCGCCCTCGCGGTAGTGCAGATCGGTGTGGCACACACCGCACGCCTGGACGTCGACGATGACCTCGCCGGGTCCGGGGTCGGGGACCACGATGGTCTCGACCGTGACCGGCTCGCCCACGGCTGCGGCTACGACACCTTGTACTTCGTGTGGCATGACCGCGACCCTAGTTCTGCTGTCTGAGGCTGAGCCGACAGGCGAAGCCGTGGCCCGAGCGGCCCGTGAGCCCAATCGCATGAGAATGGGGAACAAGAGCGGGAAGCAAGAGTGTTCCGCAGCGACTAACGAACTTGTGTTTGTGTCCCGGCCGCGGGCGAGGGTCACAGGTAGGATCGCCGGGATGGGT
Organism: Acidimicrobiales bacterium; assembly: GCA_965116715.1. Taxonomy (GTDB): domain Bacteria; phylum Actinomycetota; class Acidimicrobiia; order Acidimicrobiales; family Poriferisodalaceae; genus Poriferisodalis. The sequence goes on along the minus strand of OZ220724.1, from coordinate 800,687 downwards.
GAGCGGCTGATCGTCCGCGGGGCGCGGGAGCACAACCTGCGCAATGTCGATGTCGAACTGCCGCGCGACCGCATGATCGTGTTCACGGGGCTGTCGGGCAGCGGCAAGTCGTCGCTGGCATTCGACACCATCTACGCCGAGGGCCAGCGACGCTATGTCGAGTCGCTGTCGGCCTACGCACGCCAGTTCCTGGGCCAGATGGACAAGCCCGACGTGGACTTCCTCGAAGGCCTCTCACCGGCGATCTCCATCGACCAGAAGAGCGCCAGCCGCAACCCGCGCTCGACCGTCGGAACGATCACCGAGGTGTACGACTACCTGCGGCTGCTCTACGCCCGCATCGGCATCCAGCATGATCCCCAGACCGGCGAGATCGTCGAGCGGCAGACGGCGCAGCAGATCGTGGACCGGATCACCGAGCTCGCCGAGGGCTCTCGTTTCGAGGTGCTCGCGCCGGTGGTGCGGGGCCGCAAAGGCGACTACCACACCCAGCTCGGCGACTTCGCCCGGCAGGGCTACGCCCGCGTGCGAGTCGACGGCGAGGTGCTGGATCTCGGCAACGTCGACGAGATCGAGCGACTCGACCGCTACGTCAACCATGACATCGAGGTCATCGTCGACCGGCTCGTCATGCGCGGCGACATCGAGCAGCGCTTGACCGAATCAGTCGAGGCGGCGCTGGGGCTGGCCGATGGGCACGTGTGGATCCACCAGGTCCCGTCGGGCAACGGCGAGGCCGACGGGTCGGAAATGCTGACGTTCAGCCAGCACCTGTTCTCGCCTGGCACCGGCCGCTCGTTCGAAGAGCTGGCGCCCCGCAACTTCTCGTTCAACTCGCCGTACGGGGCATGTGCGACCTGCGACGGTCTCGGCACCCGCTACGAGGTCGATCCTGAGCTGGTCGTGCCGAACACCGAGCTGTCGGTGGCGGCCGGTGCGCTGGCCCCATGGGCCGGGGCAACCGGCAAGTGGTTCACCCGGCTGCTCGAGGCGGTCGGCGAGCAGCACAGCATCCCGCTCGATGTGCCGTGGGCCGAGCTTGAACCCGGCCAGCGGACGCTGCTCCTCGAGGGTGCGCCGGCCGGCGAACAGATCACCGTGCGCTATCGCAATCGCTACAACCGGTCGCGCAGCTACACCACCCGCTACGAGGGCGTCATCCCGTTCCTGCGCCGCCGCCATGCCGACACCGAGAGCGACTGGTCACGCAACCGCATCGAGGGCTACATGCGCGAGGTGCCGTGCGGGACATGCCACGGCGCACGGCTCAACGAGGTGTCGCTGGCCGTGCGGGTCGCCGGCCGGAACATCTTCGAGCTCTGCTCGGCGTCGATCGGCGAGGCGGCGAAGATCATCGACGGCCTGGACCTCACCGAGCGGCAGCGCATCATCGCGGCACCGATCATCAAGGAAATCGATGCGCGGCTGAACTTCCTGCTCGACGTCGGCCTGGACTACCTGACGCTGAACCGGTCGGCGGCGACGCTGGCCGGCGGCGAGGCTCAGCGCATCCGGCTGGCGAGCCAGATCGGCAGCGGATTGGAAGGGGTGCTGTATGTGCTCGACGAGCCCTCCATCGGGCTGCACCAGCGCGACAACCGCCGCTTGATCGACACGTTGCTGCATCTGCGCGATCTCGGCAACACCGTGCTGGTTGTCGAGCACGATCTCGAGACGATCTCGGTGTCGGACTGGGTGGTCGACATCGGCCCCGGTGCCGGCGAGCACGGCGGCGAGATCGTCTACAGCGGACCGGTGAAGGGGCTGGCGGCCGCACCGGGCTCGGTGACGGGGGAGTACCTGTCCGGCATCCGGGAGATCCCGATCCCGCCCCAGCGTCGGCCCCGTGGCGACGACCGCCTCACTGTTCGAGGCGCACGCGAGCACAACCTGCGCAAGATCGACGTCGAGTTCCCGCTGGGCTGCTTCATCTGCGTGACCGGCGTGTCGGGCTCGGGCAAGAGCACCCTGGTGAACGAGATCCTCTACAAGGCGCTGATGCAGCGGATCTACTCGTCCAAGCAGGTGCCCGGTCTGCACACGGCAATCGAGGGCGTCGAGGCGCTGGACAAGGTCATCGACATCGACCAGTCGCCGATCGGCCGCACGCCCCGGTCCAATCCGGCCACCTACACCGGCGTCTTCGACCACATTCGCAAGCTCTACGCAGCCACCAACGAGGCGAAGGTGCGTGGGTACCTGCCGGGGCGGTTCAGCTTCAACGTCAAGGGCGGACGCTGCGAGGCCTGCTCGGGCGACGGGACCATCAAGATCGAGATGCACTTCCTGCCCGACGTGTATGTGCCCTGCGAGGTGTGCAAGGGCGCTCGGTACAACCGCGAGACGCTCGAAATCCGGTTCAAGGGCATGACCATCGCCGATGTGCTGAACATGCCCTGCGAGGACGCCCTGGAATTCTTCTCGGCTCAGCCGCCGATCCGCCGGCACATGCAGACGCTCGTCGACGTGGGCTTGGGCTATATCCGGCTCGGGCAGCCCGCCACCACCCTGTCGGGCGGCGAGGCGCAGCGTGTCAAGCTGGCCAGCGAGCTGTCGAAGCGATCCACGGGGCACACCATCTACATCCTCGATGAGCCCACCACCGGTTTGCACTTCGAGGACATCCGGCGCCTGCTGGGCGTCCTTGACCGGCTCGTGTCAGGCGGCAACACCGTGGTGGTCATCGAGCACAATCTCGACGTGATCAAGACCGCTGACTGGATCGTCGACATGGGTCCCGAAGGCGGCATCGGCGGCGGCACCGTCGTGGCTGCTGGGACGCCCGAACAGGTCGCAGCGACGCCGGAATCCCATACCGGCCGGTACTTGGCGCCCCTGGTCGGCTGAGCGATTCCCTGAGCGATTCCCCCAGCGAGAAAGGTCCCCGATGAGACTGCCCGAGATCACGCCCGAAGAACTGACCGACGGCGGGCGCGAGGTGTACGACGCCCTGCGCAGCGGTCCGCGCAGCGCGGCGACATCCAACCTGAACGTCCGCAGCATCGTGGGTCCCTATGGCGTGTGGGTGCGGGCACCTGCCATCGGAGGGCCCACCCAGGCGCTGGGTGCCGCCGTCCGGTTCGCGGGCGGCCTCCCCGAGCCGGTCAAGGAAGCGGCCATCTGCACGGTCGGGGCCCACTACCGGTCGAAGTTCGAGTTCGCCGCCCATGAACGCCTGGCTCAGATGGCCGGCATCGAGCAGCGCCACCTCGATGCGCTCCGCGAGGGCAGGCCCGCCGAGTTCACCGGGCAGGAAGCCGTCGCCCACCGGGTCGCGGCGGAGCTGCTCGAATCGCACGCCATGAGCGATGAGACTTACGCCGCCGCCGTCGAGGAGTTCGGCACCGAGGGCGTCATCGAGCTGGTGACCACGGTGGGCTACTACTGCTTGATCTCGCTGACGCTGAACGCCTTCGAGATCCCGCTGCCGCCCGACTGGGACGACCCCTTCCCGGACCCAGACTGATCAGCTCGCCGGCGTCGGCTCTCCGGTCTCGATCGGCTCGACGGGAGCTGCGCGCTCAAGCGGCAGCTCCACGGTGAACTCGGTGTACTCACCGGGTTCGCTCTCCACCGAGATCTGGCCGCCGTGGCCTCGCACGATGTCATTTGACATGGCGAGACCCAGCCCGGTGCCCTCGTTGGTGGGCTTGGTGGTGAAGAAGGGCTCGAAGATTCGCTGGACGACATCCGGCGGGATGCCGGTGCCGTTGTCGCGAACCTTGATCACCGCCGACTCGCTGGTTCGCTGAGTGCTCAGCCAGATGGTCGGGAAATAGGGCGTGTCGTCCCCGTCGCCCACGGTGACCATCTTGCCGGGCTCGCCCCCGAGGTCCCGCCAGCGCTCATTTGCTGCGTAGCCGGCATTGGTGACCAGGTTGAGGAACACGCGGCCCATGTCCTGCGGGATGACCTCGAGCTCGCCCACATCGGGGTCGAAGTCGCGCTCGATGGTCACGTTGAAGTCGGCGTCCTGCGCACGGGCGCTGTGGTAGGAGAGCATGGCGTGCTCGTCGAGCAATGCGTTGATCTCCACCGGGCGTGACTCGCCGCCGCCCCGGCCCATCATGAGCATGCTCTCCACGATGCGGTTGGCCCGGTCGCCGTGCCCGCGGATGCGGGTCAGGTTCTCCTTGAGGTCGCCGGTGATCTCTGCGATGTAGTCGGCCTGATCGTCAGGCGGTTCCGGATCGGCGATTGCCTCGAGCAATTCCTCGAGCAGCTCGTCGGAGGACTCGGCGAAGTTCTTCACGAAGTTCAGCGGGTTGCGGATCTCGTGGGCGACGCCGGCGGTCACCTCGCCGAGGGCCGCCAGCTTCTCGTTCGCCACGATCTGGTCTTGCGCACGGTCCAAGTCGGCGAGCGTCTGGGAGAGCTGCTCGTTGCGCTCGCTGAGCTGACCAGCGAGCTCTTCGACCAGGTTGAGCCGCTGCACCTCGAGCGCGGCCTGACGGAACTGCTCCAGCGCATCCGCCATCTCGGCGACCTCATCCCTGCCTCCGGTCTCCACAGGGGTCTCGAGGTCGCCGCCTGCGAGGGCCCGCATGCGGTTCGAGAGTTGGCCGACGCGCCGCAGGATCCGCTTGCCGACAAACAGCCAGCTGATGAGCAACGCGCCGAGGATGCCGACGACGCTGATCACGACCAGCAGCAGGCGCCCGGTGCTCACGGCCTGTGCCGAGGCCTCGGTGGCCACGTCGACGTCGGTCTCCACGGCGCCGACGAGCGACTCGATCTCGCTGACGAGGGCCACGCCCAGGTCCTGATTCTCGGCCAGCAGCAGGCGCTGGGACTCCTCGATCTGCAGGCGTCGCTGCATCACCTCGAACACGTTGCCTTCGTTGAGGCCGAGCGCAAAAAGCCAGTCCACAGCTGGCCTCAACTCATCGCCGCCCGCCTCACCGAGTGTGGCAACACTGATTTCGATGCGATCTCGCGCCGATACGAAGCTCTCACGCAGCGGCTCGATCAATGCCGACTCCGAGGCGCTGAATGCACTGGCGAGCAGCTCGGCGGATTGCGCCACGTCGCTGCCCAAGGCGGACCAGTGGCGGTAGAGCCGAACCTGTTCGTCGGACCGATGGATGACTTCGGGCACCGGCGGCGTTTCGAGGTCGCGCCGGCCCGCGACGAGGAAGAAGAGTTGGTCGTCGAGTGCGGGCACGATCTGGAACTCGAGCTCGCTTACGGCCTCATTCGCGTCGGACCTGAGCTGGTCCGCTTGCTCTCCGAGTTCGAAGTACTCGGGCATGTCGGTCTCGATGGCTGACATGTTCGAGTTGAGCTGCGCGGCGTACCCGCGCATCTCGCCCAGCCACATCGAGCCGGTGCCGCGATTCCACAGCAACTCCAGCTGAGTCTCGAATTCAGATCGTGCGGCTGCGATTCCCTCGACGACGCTCTCGAAGTCCTCTGGCGTGGAGGACACGAGCGCCGGCCCGCCGGCCACCAGCCGGTTGCTGGATTCGGCGACGCCGAACGCAGCGCTCAGCTCTGGAATGGCTCCTTCGTTGACCTCTTGCTCTGCCTCGCCGACCCGGGTGAAGGAGATCCAGGCGACGAGGCTGGCTGCCAGCGTCAGCAGCAACGGGGCGGCGATGCCCGCATACATCTGGGTCGAGATCCGATGGTGGATTGCGGGTTTGCGGTGGTCACGAACGTCGTTGGCACTGCTGCTCGGCTGCGTCTCCTCGGTGGTCACGGCGTCGGTCATGGACCTGGGCCTGTCAGCGTGTCAAGTGGGCGGTAGGCGCCGTCGGAGCCGATCTGGGTGACGAACACGGCGTCAGAGCCCTGGTTGTCCTCGGTGATCGTCTCGCCGTCGCCGAAGTTCAAGGTGAAGCCGTCGATATCGAGGCTGTCCGCCCCCAAGATGGCGTCCAGAAAACACTGACGCGTCACCGAGTCGCCGCATTGCTCCAGCCCTGCGATCGCGAGCCTGCCTGAGATGTAGCCCTCGAGCGAGACGAACCCCGGCAGGGCACCAGGATTCACCTCGTGCAATGCAGTCTGGTAGGAGGCGACAATCGGAGTGGAATCGTCGAACGGGAACGGCACTACCTGTGTGACGAGTACACCCTCGCCTTCGGCGCCGAGTTGGTTCGCGAGCGCGTTCGCACCGACGAAAGAGAGCGTGATGAAGACGGGATCGAAACCCGTATTGCGTGCCCAAGAGATGAGCGTGCCCACTGGCTTGTATGCGCCGACCATGATGACGGCCTCGGGGTTGCCGGCCCTCAAGTCCAGCAGAGCCGACTTGATGGCGGTGGTGCTTCGGGGGTAGAAGCCGATCGCCACGGGCTTCATATCGCGCCGCTCCAGGGCCGCGAGTGCGCCGAAGTAGCCCGCCCGGCCGAATGAGTCGTCCTGGAAGAACACTCCGATGCGGTCGATGCCGAGATCGGTGGTGAGCCGTTCCACCATCTCCTCGGTTTCCTGCGCGTAGGAGGCGCGCAGGTTGATGATGTTGGTCCAATCGTCGTTGCGCAGGAATCCGGCTCCGGTGAATGGCGCCACGTACGGCACATCTGCTGCGGCGGCGACTGGCGTGGCGGACCGGGACGTTGGCGTGCCGACAGCGCCGATGAGGGCGAACACCTCCTGCTCCTCAATGAGCGCGCGAGTGTTGGCGATGGCGTCCTCGGGGTTGTATTCGTCATCGAGCGATACCAGATCCAGACGGCGCCCGTTCACGCCGCCGGCACGATTGACCTCCTCGAATGCCGCTTGAATTCCGAGCTGCATGCCCCGGCCGAGTGCTGCGGCATCGCCGCCGAGAGCGGCGGATTGCCCGAACACGACCCGATCTGCGTACACCCCGGTCTCGTCGCTGAGATTGTCGGGAACGGTCGGGCGGGTCGGCGCTGCGATCGTGTTGCCGGGGCCGTCGCTGCCGGAACCGGAGCCGCCGCCGGGGTCGCTGCAGGCGCCGAGCAGGGCGGCGGCGATGGCGATGGCGACCGCCGTGGCGCCTGCGCGCCGTCGCGATGGCAGGCGCAGGCGCATGAGCGGGCCGTCAGGCACCAGCCCGTGCGACCAGCGTCAGGTGGTTCTTGCCGTCGGCGTGCTTGTACGAGAGATCTTCGGCCATCGTGCGCACGAGGTGCAGACCCAAGCCGCCGATCGAGCGCTCCTGCAGCGGCAGATCGGTGTCGGGAGCAGGCTTGTCGTTCAAGGGATCGAATGCAGCCCCGTCATCGACCAGGGTGATCGTGACCGAGTTCTCGCCGCTCTCCAGCGTGATCTCGATGTCGCTGAGCCCGGTCGTGCGCCCATGCGTGAGCGTGTTCAAGATGAGTTCTTCGAGAATGAGGTTGGACCGCAGGACCAGGTCTGGCGCCCAGTCGTCCAGCTCGGCCATCTCCTCGACGAACGCCACGATGCGCGGCAGCGCCTCGGCTGCCGCAGCGCCCGGCACTGGGTTGATGTTCAGCGAACGTCTCACGAGGCACTCCGGTGCAATGCCAGGCAGGTGATGTCATCGGAGGCGGGCGCTTCGCCGGCGAACCCGTGGACAGCATCGAACACTGCGGTCATCGCTTCGTCGGCACTCTGCGGCGGCTTGCCCGCGAAGAGCTCGAGGAGTCGGGCGGTGCCGAACTCCTCGTGTTCGGTGTTCATGGCCTCGCTGACGCCGTCGGTGTAGAGCAGGAGGGTTTCGCCGGGTCCGAGCGTGAACGTGTGCTCCTTCAGGTTCATCTGGAAGACCTGCTCGGGCGCCACGCCCAAGGCGATCCCGCCCATGGCGGGCAGCCGTTCAGCGCTCCCGTCTGCACGAACGACGACCGGCGGATCATGGCCTGCGCTCGAATAGGTGACCTCGCCGTTGTGAGGGTCGTAGACCGCCATGATCACGGTGACGAACATGAGCGTCGGGTTGTCGGCCTGCAGGACCCGGTTTGCCTCGATCAGCGCCTCCCGCGGCGAACCGGTGCCGATCGCTGCGCCCTTGAGCGCCGTCCGGCTCGACATCATGAACAGGGCAGCAGGGATGCCCTTGTCGGAAACGTCCGCGACAGTGGCGAACATCCGGTCGTTGGGAACGCCGACGTAGTCATAGAAGTCGCCGCCGACATTGCGCGCCGGCACCATGTTGGCGTTGATCTCGTACCTCGCCGTCATCGGGAAGTCGGTGGGCAGGATCGACTGCTGCACGTTGGTTGCGATGTCGAGCTCGTTCTGCAGCGTCACCAGCTTGTCGCGCGAAGCCGTTGCCTCACGCCACTGGCGCAGGTGCTCGACGGTGCGGTCGATCGTGATCTGGAGATCGTCGAAGTCGACGGGCTTGGTGACGAAGTCGAACGCGCCCCGGTTCATGGCCGTACGGATGTTGCCCATGTCGCCGTAGGCGGAGATGATCACAGCCCGCAGGTCAGAATCGAGCGAGCTGAGCTGCGACAGCAGCGTCAGCCCGTCCATCTGCGGCATGTTGATGTCTGAGAGCACCAGGTCGATGGTGTCGTCGGCCCGAAGCTTCTCGAGAGCTTCCAAGCCGTTGCCGGCGAATTCGAATTGGTACTTGCCGCTACGGATCTGTCTCCGCATCCGCTGCAGGACGAGCGGTTCGAGATCGGGCTCGTCGTCGACGACGAGGATGCGCCAGGGCTGGGACATGGGCGTGACTACGCCAGCTGTGCCTTCGCCTCGTCGAGCGTTCCGAACACCGTGATGATCTGATTGAAACCGCTGATGCGGAACACTTCGTCGACCGAGGCTGCAAGCGAGCAGACGGCGAACGGCGTCGAACTGCCGCCCAGATGCTGAGCGAGCAGCAGCAGGACGCGCAGGCCGGCGCTGCTGATGTAGTCGATGCCGCCCATGTCGAGGATGACGCGGTTGTCATCGCCCGAAAGCGCGGCCATCAGCGACTCGTGAAATTCGGCAGAGTTCGATCCGTCCACGCGGCCAGCGGGACTGATCACGTTCGTGCCTGCGTCCCGCTCCTGTGCGAGTTCCATATTGTGAGCCTCCTGCGCAGCTACGAGATGCGGTAGGACCGCATCATGCCAGCCCCGGGGCAGGCCACAGACGGCTCCCCAAGATCAAGCTTCCGACGGCGAAACCTACTACACACCTTCGCGGTCTCCACCGCTTCTGCCCAGCCTCTTAACCTGCGAGCGTGGGTCTGCGTCCTGAAGGGGGATCAGTACCGGATGCGCCGGGCAGCTACCAGTTCCTGGACGCGGACGGGCGGATCATCTATGTGGGCAAGGCGAAGAGCCTCCGGTCCCGCCTGAACAGCTACTTCGGCGATCCCGCCGGTCTGCACCCCCGTACCGCGCAGATGGTTGCCTCGGCTGCGTCGGTCGAGTGGATCGAGGTGTCCACCGAGGTCGAGGCGCTCATGCTCGAGTACAGCCTCATCCAGCGGCATCAACCGAGATTCAACGTCAGGCTGCGCGACGACAAGTCGTACCCGTTCCTGGCGGTGACACTGCTCGACGAGTGGCCGCGCGCCATGGTCATGCGCGGGCGGCGCAAGCGCGGCAACAGGTACTTCGGCCCGTACGGGCATGCGTACGCCATCCGCGAGACGCTCGACCTGCTGCTGCGGACCTTCCCGATCCGCACCTGCAGCGACAACAAGCTGGCCACGCACCAACGGTTCGGCCGGCCGTGCCTGCTGTACCACATCGAGCAGTGCGCAGGGCCGTGCGTGGGCGAGATCGGGCGCGACGACTACGACCGGCTGGTCCAGGAGCTGGTGCGCTTCCTCGAGGGCGACACCGAGGCGATCGTCAACGACCTCGAACAGCGCATGGCCGACGCCTCCACTGAGCTCGAGTTCGAGCTGGCCGCCCGGCTGCGAGACCGTCTCGCGAGCGTCCGGCGTGCGATCGAGAAGCAGCAGCTCGCCGGCACTCGCAACGAGGACTTCGACGTGATCGGCATCAGCGACGACGAGCTGGAGGCGGCCGTCCAGCTGTTCTTCGTGCGCAAAGGACGGGTGATGGGCCAGCGGGGGTTCGTCGTGGACAAGGTGGAGGCGCTCGATGGGCCCCAACTGGTGTCCCGGGTGCTCTCGGGGCTGTATCACGAGGAGAATCCGCTGGGCTGGCCCAAGATCGTGCTCGTGCCGGAGCTGCCATTCGAGCCTGGCTTGTACGAGCAGTGGCTGAGCACCCAGCGCGGCTCCCGGGTGACGCTGCGCGTCCCGCAGCGGGGCGACAAGCGCGCGTTGATGGACACGGCGCGGCACAACGCCCGCGAGTCGCTCGCACGTCACCGGTTGCGCCGCGGCAGCGATCACAACAGCCGGGCGCGTGCACTGAACGAACTGGCCGAGCACTTGGAGCTGCCCCGGCCGCCGCTGCGCATCGAGTGCTACGACATGAGCCACCTGCAGGGGACCAACTACGTCGGCTCGATGGTGGTGCTCGAGGACGGCCTGCCGCGGCGCAGCGAGTACCGGCACTTCCGGGTGCGAAGCGTCGCAGGCAACGACGACTATGCGGCTATGGACGAGGTGCTGCGCCGCCGGCTGCGGAACTACCTGGCCGAGCGTGACCTGCCGGCGTCCGAGCAGGGCCGCTTTGCCTACCCGCCGCAACTGCTGGTGGTGGACGGCGGCAAAGGTCAGCTCGGCGTGGCGGCTGCGGTGCTCGACGAGCTCGGGCTTGCCGAGCAGATCCCTGTGTGCGCACTGGCCAAGCAGTTCGAGGAGGTGTTCGTGCCGGGCCGCTCGGAGGCGGTGCGCATCCCCCGCCAGTCCGAGGCGCTGTACCTGCTGCAGCGCGTGCGGGACGAGAGTCACCGCTTTGCCGTGTCGTACCACCGCAGGCTGCGCAGCAAGGCCATGAAGCGCGGCGTGCTCGACGGCATCACCGGGCTGGGGGACAAGCGACGGGCGCGCCTCGTGCGCGAGTTCGGCAGCGTCGGCGCGGTCAAGTCGGCCTCGCTGGACGACCTGCGAGCGCTGAGCTGGCTGCCGGATGCCGTCGCCGAGGCGGTGTATGCCACAACCCACCCCGGCGAGGCGCTGTCGGGCTCCTGAGGGGCTGCGTCCCCGTACGCTCGTCGCATGGCTGGGGGGCCGGAGTTCGTCATCGTGGCCGGCTCGTCGGGCGCAGGCCGCTCCACGGCGGCGAACGCCCTGGAGGACGTCGGCTGGTTCGTCATCGACAACCTGCCGCCCCATCTCATCGGCGACGTGGCCGACATGGTGGCCCGCCCGGGTGCCCGCCTGCGGCGCGTGGCGTTGGTGGCCGGCACCCGCGAATACCGGGAAGATCTGGTGACGGCGATCACCCAGCTGCGTGAGCGCAACGCCTCGGTGCGGGTCATCTACCTCGATGCGCCGACAGACGTGCTGGTACGGCGCTATGACGACACCCGGCGTCGCCATCCGCTGCACACTGGCGATCTGCCGGCGGCGGACCCGACCGGGCAGCCGTCCAGCGCAGAGCCGGTAGCCGAGTCGGTCGTCGACGCCATCGAACTGGAGCGCGAGCTGCTGGCCGAAGTGCGTGACACCGCCGACGTCGTCATCGACACTGGCGATCTGAATGTCCATGAGCTGCGCGACCGGGTGCGTGACGAGTTCGGCGCGCCGGGCGACGACCCCCAGATGCGAACCGCGGTCATGTCGTTCGGCTACAAGCACGGCGTGCCCACCGAGGCCGACCTGGTGTTCGACTGCCGCTTCCTGCCGAACCCGCACTGGGTGCCCGATCTGAGGCCCTACACCGGGCTCCATCCCGGTGTGCGCGACTGGGTGCTGGGACAGCCGGCCACCAGCACCTTTCTCGAGCACCTCATGCCGCTGCTCGAAGCGCTGCTGCCCTCCTATCGCGCCGAGGGCAAGTCGTACCTGACGGTCGCGCTGGGCTGCACCGGTGGACGGCACCGCAGCGTCGCCATCGCAGAGCAGGTCACGCAGTTGCTCGCCGAGGGGGGTCACGAACTGCACTGCCGCCATCGCGACATCGCCCGCTGAGGGGCGTTTGCCCGCTAGACAGCTAGCGACGGAACGGGCCGGGGCACAGGCAGCCCGCCGGGCCCGCAGAGCGAAGAGGACAGCAGCAGATGAGCGTGCGTGTGGGCGTCAACGGTTTCGGCAGGATCGGGCGCAACTTCTACCGGGCGGCTGACCGCCCCGACTGCGACATCGAGATCGTGGCGGTGAACGATCTCGGCAACACAGCCACCATGGCTCACCTGCTCAAGTACGACTCGGTGCTCGGGAACCTGCCGCACGACATCGCCGCTGTCGACGGCGGCATCTCGATCGACGGCAAGGTGCTGCCGGTGCTGTCAGAGCGCAACCCGGCAGATCTGCCGTGGGCTGATTACGGCGTCGATGTGGTGGTGGAGTCCACGGGCATCTTCACCTCGCGCGACAAGGCGGCGATGCATCTCGACGCCGGCGCACCGCTCGTGATCGTCTCGGCTCCGGCATCGGGCGCCGACGCCACGTTCGTCGTCGGTGTGAACGACGCCGACTTCGACCCTGGCGCGCACCAGGTCATCTCGAATGCGAGCTGCACCACGAATTGTTTCGTGCCGATGGTGCAGGTGCTCGACCAGGCCTTCGGTGTCCAGCAGGGCCTCATGACCACCATCCACGCCTACACCGGCGACCAGTCGCTGGTCGACGGTCCCCACGGTGATCTGCGCCGGGCCCGTGCAGCAGCCGTGAACATCATTCCGACCTCGACCGGTGCCGCACGAGCGACCGGGCTGGTGCTGCAGTCCATGGACGGCAAGCTGGACGGCACGTCGCTGCGAGTGCCCATTCCGGACGGTTCCGTCACCGACTTCACGGCAACGCTGGACGCCAGCCCCAGCGTCGACCAGGTGAACGAGGCCTTCGCCGCCGCCGCAGCCAGCGGGCCGCTCGCCGGAGTGCTGGACTACTCCACCGATCCGCTCGTGAGCAGCGACATCGTGGGCAACCCGGCGAGCTGCGTGTTCGACGCGGGCCTGACCATGGCCATGGGCAGCATGGTCAAGGTGCTCGGCTGGTACGACAACGAGTGGGGCTATTCCAACCGGCTGGTGGATCTCGTGGACATCACCTGCAATCGATGAGCAGCGCCGCCTTCGTGCCGGCGCTCGAGGACCTCGAGCAGCGGCTCGGCGGACTCGACGGCCGGCGCATCCTGGTCCGCTGCGACTTCAACGTCCCGCTGCGCGACACGTCGGACGGTCGGCGTGAGATCAGCGACGACCTGCGCATCCGGGCAGCGTTGCCGACCCTGCGCTGGCTGGTCGAGCGGGGCGCCGCCGTCACAGCATGCTCGCACCTGGGCCGTCCCGCGGGCACTGCTGACGAGCGCTGCTCGCTGGCACCCGTGGCCGCACGCCTCGCTGAGCTGGCACCAGCCGTCACGCTGGCAGAGAACCTCCGCTTCAGCCCGGGGGAGACGTCGAACGACCCGGCCTTCGTAGAGGCACTGGTCAGTGGCGGCCTCGATGTCCCCTTCGGCGGTGCGCCGGCGGGTTCTGTGCCCTTCGACGGCTACGTGAACGATGCCTTCGGTGCGAGCCATCGGGCGCATGCCTCCATCGTCGGGCCGCCGCAGCGCCTCCCGAGCGCAGCGGGCCGCCTGCTGCACCGGGAAGCCGAAGTGCTCGGCGGCCTGCGAACCGATGCCCAGCGGTCGTTTGTGGCGGTGCTGGGCGGTGCCAAGGTCAGCGACAAGCTCGGCGTCGTCGAGGCGCTGCTGTCGGTGGTGGACACGCTGGTCATCGGCGGCGGCATGTGTTTCACCTTCCTCGCCGCACTGGGCCACCCGATCGGCGACTCGCTCTGCGAGCCCGACTTCATCGAGACCTGCGAGCGCCTGCTGCGCAGCGGCGCCAGCGTCGTCCTGCCCAGCGACATCACGGCCCTGGATGCGGGCGGGACGGTGCGCCAGATGGGTCGCAGCCTGCCCGACGGCTGCCGCGGCCTGGACATCGGCCCCGGCTCGGCTGCCGAGTTCGACGACGTGATTGCCGCGGCTAGGACGGTCTTCTGGAATGGCCCGATGGGTCTGTTCGAGGACGAGCGGTTCGCTGCTGGCACTCGTGCAGTCGCGCAGTCGATGGCCGACTCCCGGGCGTTCACCGTCGTCGGCGGCGGCGACAGCGCAGCAGCCGTGGCCCAGTTCGGCATTGCCCCGTACATGGATCACATCTCGACGGGGGGAGGGGCGGGCCTCGAGCTCATCGAGCACGGAGATCTGCCCGGTCTCGCCGCCCTGCGAGACTCACCGCAGCAGTGAGCGAGGCAGGGAGAGCCACGATGAGCCGAACGCCGCTGGTTTCGGGCACGACCCGCCGTCTCGGCGGGCCATTGCGATGAGGGGGTGGACGGTGAGTCGGACGCCACTGATTTCGGGTAACTGGAAGATGCACCTGAATCACCTGGAGGCAATCCAGCTCTGCCAGAAGCTGAGCTACGAGCTGGCGCGCCATCGCTACGACCATGTCGAGGTCAGCCTGCACCCGCCGTTCGTGGACCTTCGCAGCTGCCAGACGGTCATCGACGCCGACCGGCTGGAGTTCAAGCTCGGGGCGCAGAACTGCCACGACCAAGGCCAGGGTGCCTACACGGGCGAAGTGTCGCCGTCCATGCTGGCCAAGCTCGACGTGAGCTATGTCATCGTGGGCCACAGCGAACGGCGGGCGATCTTCGGCGAGACCGACGAGTTCATCGCTGCCAAGGCTGCCGCCGTCGCCAAAGCGGGCATGACACCGATCGTCTGCGTCGGGGAAACACTTGAGCAGCGTGAAGCGGGCCGGGCCGAAGAGGTGGTGAGCACGCAACTGCGGGGCAGTCTCGCCAAGCTCACCAAGGCCCAGTTCGAGACCTTGGTAGTGGCCTACGAGCCGGTCTGGGCCATCGGGACGGGCCGCAACGCCGAGCCGGGGGACGCCCAAGAGATGTGCGCCCACGTCCGGCAAGTAGTCGACGACGTACGCCGAGGCTCAGGAGATCAGGTCCGCATCCAGTACGGCGGAAGCGTCAAGCCAGTCAACGCACAAGAGCTCCTCAGCCAGCCCGACATCGACGGCGCCCTCGTAGGCGGCGCCTCCCTCGACCCCGTCCAGTTCGCTCGCATAGTCCAAGCCGCCCTCTGAGGCAAAGAAGCAGAAAATGGACCGTGTTCGGGTTGCAAGTTGTTCCCGCAGTGGGTACTATTTCTAACAGTGCCGGTGACCCCCGCCGACACTTCCCCCTTTCTCAGGAGCACGTCACATGGCCGTTCTCGATTCCATCCGCGATATGCAGGACCGCACCCTCGAGCAGATGAAGACTGCCCAAGAGCAGTTCGTCTCGATGAACGAGCGCGTCGCTGAGGCCTGGCTGTCGGCCGTTCCGGCCACGTCGAGCCCGTTCGCGGAGTACCTGCCCAAGCCCACCGAGATGATCGACACTTACTTCAGCTTCTGGAGCCAGGTTCACGAGTCCAACAAGGACTGCGCTGCACGCATCGCCGCAGCCTGGGAGCGGGCCAGCGAGGATGCCCAGGCCTGATGGCCGCTTCCGACCCTGACGCCGCCGAAGCGGACGATCAGCGGTCGGCGAACCCGTTTCCCGGCTTCGACCAGCTCGGGGACTTCATCCGGGCCCAGCGCGAGCTGATGGAACTGAGCCAGCGTCAGCTGGCCAAGATGGCCCACCTGTCGAACCCGTACCTCAGCCAGATCGAACGCGGCCTGCACGAGCCGTCGGTACGGGTGCTCAAGGCGTTGGCGGAAGCCCTCAACGTCCGGGCAGCCACGCTGCTGTCCTACGCCGGCCTGATGGACCGCGAGGACGTGCCCACGGTGGTCGAGGCGGTCCAAGCCGACCCGAACCTCACCGACGAGCAGAAGGCAGCGCTGCTGGGGGTGTACCGCAGTTTCGATGCCGGCGGAGACTGACGCTCTGTGCCCGGGTCGTTGATCGCCGGCGACAGCATGTGGAACGTCGCCTTGCGCATGGGGGCTGCCGACGCAGCCCTGAGCTCGGCGCGCTGGTGGGCATCGGTGCAGTGGGGCCTCGGCACCGCTGCTGCCGTGACGGCGGCGGCACTGCGGTTCGGCGGTCGCAGCGCGATCATCGACGACGCGGGTTCGGTCGACTACCGCACGCTCGACCGCGGGGCATCGAGCGTGGCGGCCCGGCTGCGCGCCGATGCGACCCAGCCCGACGGCAGCCTCGGCGCTGTCGGCATCCTCTGCCGCAACCACCGGTGGTTTGTCACCGCGCTCGTGGCGGCCGAACGCGCCGGTTGCGACACCGTGCTGCTCTCGACAGCGCTGCCCGCATCGAACCTCGCGGAAGTGTGCGAGCGCGACGGCATCGCCGTGATCATCGCCGATGAGGAATTCGCCGAAGTCGTTGCCCAGTCGGCCACCAATGCCAAGGTGCTCGTGGCCGACGGGAGCGGCCCGGACGCGATGTCTCACATCGCAGCGGAGGGCTCGCCGTGCTCGCCGCCCGCGCGCCGGCCCAAGCTCGTCCTGCTGACGTCGGGCACGACAGGCGCACCGAAGAGTGCCGTGCGGACGCTGAAGACGACGCGCGTCGGCGGTGCCGGCATGCTGCGACGCGTCCCGTACCGCTTGGGAGACCGCTACTTCATCGCCTCGCCGCTCTTTCACGCCTGGGGCCTGAGCCAGCTCGTCGTCGGTCTCGCCACTGCCAGCACGCTCGAGATGAGGCGTCAATTCCAGGCCGCCGAGGTGGGCCAGCTGCTGTGCGGGCGCCGCTACGACGCGCTCGTGGTCGTACCGCTGATGCTGCGCCGCATTCTCGACCTGCCGATCGAACCTGGCGCCGTGCGCCGGCCGCGCATGGTGCTCAGCAGCGGCAACGTCCTGTCCGGCGAACTGGCCCGGGAGTGGATGGACCGCTTCGGAGACGGTCTGTACAACGTGTACGGCTCCACCGAGACGGCCATCGGGACCATCGCCGATCCTGTCGATCTGCGTGCGGCTCCCGGCACGGTGGGCAGCCCGCCCGACGGGGTGACGCTGACGATTCTCGACGATGACGGCATGCCGGCGCCCCGAGGCACTGCCGGCTGGGTTCACCTCGCCAGCACGGCGCAATTCCTCGGCTACACCGACGGGAGCGACGGGGACCGAGCGGGCACGCTCATGGCCACCGGAGACATCGGCCGTCTCGACGCCGATGGCCGGCTGCACATCTCAGGGCGTGCCAACGACATGATCGTGACCGGCGGCGAGAATGTGTTCCCCTCCGGTGTCGAGGAGGTGTTGGGGCGCCATCCCGGCGTCGAGATCGCCGCTGTCGTCGGCGTGGACGATCCCGAATTCGGTCAGCGTGTGGCGGCGTTCGTGGTGCCGCGCCCGCGCCGGCGCGTCGATGCCGACCAGCTCCGCTCGTGGGTCGCCGAGAACCTGCCGAGCTTCATGGTGCCGCGCGATGTCCACTTCGTGGATGCCCTGCCCATGACCACCACCGGAAAGGTTGTGCGGCACCGCCTCGCGGTGCTGGGGCACCCCGACCGCGTCTAGCGGCGCTCAGCGTGGCGTCGGCGGCTGTTGGCCGAACGTCTCGACGGCGGCCCGGTCGACGTAGCGGGCGACCTCGCGCTCGAAGGGGTAGGACAGGTGCGAGCCTTGGTACCAGAGCATGTCGGGGCGCTCCCAGTGCTCCCAGAGCGTCTTGACGTTGCCCGGCCGGACCCAGCGGTCGAGCAGCCCGGCGAAGATGTAGCGACGCTCGTGGGGGACCTTGCACGGCAGCGACAGCGGCGACACCACCGAGAGGATCTGCTCGTAGGGCTCCCATGACAGCCCCCACTGCTCGTAGAAGGGCGGGAGCAGCGGTTCGACCTGCCGGCGGGTGCCGCGTGCGAGGTCGCTCTCGGGAACGCCGGCGATGACTGCGGCCAGGTCGTCTTCCAGTGCCGCGGTCATGGCAGCCATGTAGCCGCCGAGTGAGATGCCCGACACGGCGACGGCCGGCGCTTCGTGCTGGCTGCGCACCCAGCCGATCACCCTGCGGATGTCCCAGGCGCCCTGCGCCACGGTGAACACCGTGTTCATGGCGCCCGCGTGGATGACCCGCGAGCCGCTGACGCCGATGGCCCGGGGGCCGTGCAGAGGGAGCACCACGGCAATCACATTGAGCCCCCAACGCCGATGCAGGCGGTGCGCGTACAGCATCCACATGTCCATCTCGGGCTCGCCGGTGCGGTAGCCATTGACGGCCACGACCCAGGGCCGGGGCCGGTCGGGGTGCTGCAGCATCCACGCATGGGTGGTGCGCACCGGCCGGTAACTCATCCAGCGGTCGCGTCCCGGCTCGCCGGGCCACGGCTCGAACTCGCTGGCGAAGCGGACGTGCCAGAAGTCGGCATCGCCCGCAGAGGTTGCGCTGACCTGCACGCCGCTGTCGAGCGGCGGGGGAGTGCGGTGGTAGGCAGCGGGGTCGTCAAGCCAGCCGCATTCGGCGTAGAGGCTGCGGGCCTCGGCCAGCTCAGAGCGAAGCCGCTGTCGGAATGGCCCGTCGGGGATCCTCATGCGAGCCGACGCCAGCTCCAACTGGATCGACCATTCGTCGATCATCCACTTCCACGCAGCGGCCGGCGTCTGGCGGACCGCTGGCAGATCGTCCTCGTTGTGCCCGCGGATCCACTCGGCAATGGAACCTGCGGCCCGGCAGCCGGCGCGCAGCGGCGACGCCGGACCTCGCGAGGCCGTTCTGCGGCTCGTCGGAGCGTCGGCGGTCATCGGCGGTCGGACATCCCTCGGTGATCGCGTGAACTCGCTCTACAGCGCCCGGGCATCGAGGCGGGCGAGTGCAGCATCGGTCGACACCAGCATGCGTTCCAGCAAGTCTGCAAGAAGTTCGCGCTCGCTGGTGTCGAAGACGGTGAAGATCTCCTCGTAGATGCGGTAGGCGCGGTCGACGAAGTACTGGTGTCGGGCCGCGCCGAGATCGGTCAGCTCGACCAGCACCTCCCGGTGGTCGCGGTCGGCCCGACGCTTGAAGACGAGCCCGTCGGTCTCGAGCCGGACGACAGCGCGTGTGACCGTGCTGGGCTCGACGTCCATGATGTCGGCGAGCGTGCGGATGGAGACCGGGCCATGCCCCGCTACCGCGTCGAGCGCCCGGAACTGGCCGGGCTCGATCGACTGGGACCCGCCCCCGAGCACGTGCCGGCGCAGCCGTTCGACGGTCGGCCCCAGCCGCGCGGCGCGCCACAGGGCAGCGACCTTGTGATCGAGATCCCACTCGTCGCCCCAGTCGGCGGATTCAGGCGCCCAGGACTGCTGCGCGTCACGAACTCGCGGCAGCCCGAGCGTGCGACGAGCGCCGCTGCCCCCCGACTGCGCTGGGCTTGCGGGGCCCTGCTGGTCCGTATCGATCAAGTTCATCGGCTGTCTTCATATTCTAGCTGATCCGCCGTCTCCCTGCCAGCAGATCATTGCAGCATGTCACACAATTTACAGAAGCGAAATGCTCTTGTGACTGTGCTGTAGTCGAGATATGATTGCATAGCGTCATGCAATTGACGGACCGGACACCCCCCTGCATTCCGGAGGAACCACACATGGCCAAGCAATGGCGTGAGATCTACGACGAGTGGGAGAAGGCCGTAGCGCCCAGTCTCCAGCAGTTCACCGCCTCGGACGGCTTCCGCGACTTCATGGCTGCGAGCGCCAAGGTCACCAGTGCACTCACCGCAGAATTCGAGCGCGCCAGCCGGCGCTGGCTGCACTTCTGGAACCTGCCCGCCGCCACCGACGTTCGCAAGCTTCGCCAGCAGGTCGCAGCGGTCGACCGTGAGCTGAAGGGTCTCAAGAACCTCGTGTTCGAGGTGGCTGCCGCTGCTCCCGACAGCGCGGCACCAGCGACCAA
Organism: Acidimicrobiales bacterium; assembly: GCA_965116715.1. Lineage (GTDB taxonomy): Bacteria > Actinomycetota > Acidimicrobiia > Acidimicrobiales > Poriferisodalaceae > Poriferisodalis. Next base: position 780,880 of record OZ220724.1, on the reverse strand, counting down.
CGGCGCTGCGCAGCCGGCAGCCCGGTAACCCCCTCATCACCCCCAAGGAGCAGTCATGCCCCCGACCACCTTGAACAAGCCCATGTCCCGCAGTGGTGCCACGGGCGCCTCACCGCAGGCCGATGCCGCCGAATTCAACCCGTTCACCGGCTTTGCCCCGTTTGCTGACATGTGGGAGACCGGCATGCGACGCTGGTGGAACCTGACCCGCCACGTCATGGGCATCGATCGTGCCCCTGTCGGCCAGACGCCCCGCGACGCGGTGTGGAGCAATGGCAAAGCCGTGCTCTACCGCTACCGCAGCGAGAGCCCATCAGTGCGCCCGCCGCTGCTGCTGGTGATGAGCCTGGTCAGCCGATCGTTCATCCTGGACCTGCAGCCGGGCAACAGCTTCATCGAACGGCTCGTGGCCGAGGGCTTCGACGTCTTCCTGCTCGACTGGGGCGTGCCCGACACCGAAGAGGCCAACAACACCCTCGAGACGTACTGCGACGAGCTGCTGCCCCAGGCGGTGGCCAAGGTCAACCAGATGGGCGGCGAGGTCGGCGTGACCCTGTTCGGCTACTGCTACGGCGGCCTGCTGACGCTGCTGTACGCGGCCGGCCATCCCGACGATCCGATCCGCAACATCGTCGTGATGGCCACCCCGGTGGACTTCACCAAGATGCCCACGGTCATGACCGGTGTGGGCGAGGGCGGCATCGACCCGGCGCACCTGATGGATCACACGGGCAACGTGCCCGCCGAGGCCGTGCGGGCCTCGTTCACGCTGCTGACGCCCACGTCTGACCTCAGCACGGTCATGGACTTCTGGGAGCACCTCGACGACGAGAAGTTCCTGAGCTCGTACCAGGCGATGACGTCGTGGACCCGCAGTCACATCCCGTTCCCGGGCGCCACGATGATCCAGACCGTCGAGATGTTCATCGAAGGCAACGGATTCGTGACCGGCGATCTGATGCTCGGCGGCCGCAAGCTGGACCTCGCCGACATCAAGGCGCCGTTCCTGAACGTGATTGCCGAGCGCGATCACATCGTGCCGCCCGAGTCCACCTACGGCCTCGACACGATGGTCGGCTCCGACGACGCCACCGAGATGCGGCTGCCCGCCGGCCACGTCGGGCTGATCGTGGGCAACGGCGCGCGCAAGCGCTCGATCCCCTCGATGATCGGCTGGATGCTCGAACACAGCGACGCTGAGGCATAGAGGCGTCACTGTGGCCCCCCGCAGGGTGGCGCTGGTGATGGGCTCCGGCGGCATTGTCGGCGGAGCGTTCCACGCCGGCGTGCTCAAAGCGCTCGAGGACGCCTGGGCGATCGACGCCCGGGAAGTCGACCTGATCGTCGGCACCTCGGCCGGGTCGATCTCGGGGGCCCTGGTGGCCGCCGGTCTCAGCCCCAGCGACCTGTTCCGCCGCGAGACCCGTCAGCCGCTCAGCCCAGACGGCGAGCGGCTGCTCGGCGCCGCACGGTCCTGGCGCGGCCCGAAGCGCCAGGCCACCGCCAGCTTCGGGGCGCCGATGGCACCCCATATCTGGATGCTCGCGGCGGCGATGCCGGGTCAGGTGGCGCCCGGCACAGCGCTGGCGTCGTTGCTGCCCCGCGGCAGGGTGCCGACCTCGCACGTGGCTGACATGGTGCGCGGGCTGTTCGACAGCGCGTGGCCGACAGGGCCAGCACTGCGGGTGCCGGTGGTGAGTCTCGAATCCGGGCAACGGGTGGTCTTCGATGCCGACGGTCCGGCGACTCCCGCTGCGGCGGTCGCGGCGTCGTGTGCCGTGCCGGCGGTGTTCGAACCGGTCGAGATCGACGGCACTGCGTATGTCGATGCGGGCGTGCATTCGTCGGACAACCTCGATGTGCTGCGGGAGGAGTCCTACGACCTGGTCGTGGTGAGCTCGCCGATGGGCATCGCCGCTGTGCCGTTTGCGATAGGGCCGTCTGCATTGGATCCGTCGGCGGCGCGGCCGTGGGCTCTGCCGATTGCCGCAGCGATGGACTTTGGCGCGACGACACTGGGCTGGAGCGCATTGCGCGTTGCCAGCCGGATGGCCATCGAATGCGAACGACTGAGCTTGACGGAGTGTGAGCGTGTGGAAATCGTCATGCCGGCGTCGGCTGACCTCGATGCCATGGGCAGCAACCTGCTGGACCCGCGCCGCCGGCCGGCCGTGGCCCTGCAGGCCTACGCCACGGCGAGCGAGCAGTTCACGGCGCATCCCCTGTAGCGGACCGTTGGTGCGCCGCCGCCGGCCCGGAGGCCGCATCTAGCGCCTCAGATCTAGAGTCTCAGCGTGCCTGCTGAAGAACCAATCGCTGCCGCTGAGCGCCCTCGCCTCGCCGATGGCCTCGTGGCGTTCGTGAAACGCGACTGCCCGACGTGCCGCGACGTCGAGCCGGTGCTGGCCGAGCTCGTCGACCACGCGACGCGCAGCGGGACGCGCCTGACCGTGTTCACCCAGGACGACCCCGAGTTCATGGCTGGGCTCGGTGGGCAGTCCGCCGAGGTCACCCATGACCACGATCTGGCCGTGTCCTGGCACTACGACATCGAAACGGTGCCGACGCTCATGGCCGTGATGGACGGCCGCGAGATGGCTCGCACGGTGGGGTGGGACCGTCGCAGCTGGGAAGCGCTGAGCGGCGCCGACGACCTCGGCACAGAGCTGCCGGACATGCGTCCGGGCTGCGGCTCGATGTCGGTGGATCCGCTGCTGGCCGATGAGCTGGCGCTGCGTTTTGGGGCGACGTCGTTCGCCAGCCGCAAGGTGGAGCTGGCCTCGGCGGAGGACCCGGTCGAGGCGGCATACGACCGCGGCTGGTCCGACGGATTGCCGGTGGTGCCACCGACAGAGGCACGGGTAGCGGCCATGCTGGCGGGGACGACGCGGGCACCCGGCGAGATCGTGGCGGTGGTGCCGCCGACGCTGGCCGAATGCACGGTGGAGAAGGTGGCGGTCAACGCCGTCATGGCGGGCTGCAAGCCCGAGTACCTGCCGGTGGTGCTGGCCGCCGTGGAGGCGGCGTGCACCGACACGTTCAACATGCACGGGCTGCTGTGCACGCTGTGGTTCTCGGGGCCGATCGTGATCGTGAACGGCCCGATCCGGCAACGCATCGGCATGAACACCGACAAGAACGCCCTCGGGCAGGGCAACCGTGCCAACTCCACCATCGGGCGCGCCCTGCAGCTGGTGATCCGCAATGTCGGCGGCGGCAAGCCCGGCATCGGCGGCATCGACCGCTCGGCGCTGGGGTCGCCCTCGAAGGTGGGCTGGTGCTTCGCCGAGGACGAGGAAGGGCTGCCTGACGGCTGGCCGCCGCTGTCGGTCGCCCGAGGCTTCGAGCCCGGCCAGGACACGGTCACGCTGTTCGCCGGCCACGGCCCGATCGGCTGCATCGACCAGGTGTCCCGGACGCCGGATTCGCTGATCCGCACCATTGCCCAGCAGTTGATGTGCGTGGGCAATCGCAAGCTGCCCACCGAGGCGATGCTCGTGATGACGCCCGAGCACATGTCGACGTTCGCGGACTCGGGCTGGACGCGGGAGCGCTTCTACGAAGAACTCGAGCCGCTGTTGCAGATGGACCTGGACTTCGCAGTGAGCGGCGCCGGCGGCATGTCGGAGGGGCTGCCCGAGGGCTTCGTGCAGCAACTCCTGGGCGCCCAGGTTGCCGGCAACCAGAGCGGCTCAGTCGACGGCGGGCATGTGTTCGGCTCTTCAGAGGGCTCCACCGGCGGAGGCTTGCGCAAGCTGCCCCCGTGGTCGCCCATGGTGGTGCGCGCCGGCGGGGGAGCGGGCGGCTTCAGCGCCATCATCGAAGGCTGGGTGCCGGGCGCCAAGGGCAGCACCCCCATCACTCACCCGATTCGCCCATAGGCGAGCCGTCCCGAATCGGGCCCGGCGGTGGGTGCCGGTAGCCTCAGACGCCGTGATGACGTGGATTGTCGGCGGGATTCACCTGCTGTCCGCTTTCGGGCTGATCGGCCTCGTGCTGCTGCACAGCGGCCGGGGCGGCGGCGTGTCCGACATGTTCGGCGGCACCGTCGGAACGACCGCTGCGGGCTCGACAGTTGCCGAGAAGAACCTCAGCCGCATCACGGTGGTAGTAGCCGTCTCGTTCGGCTTCACCACGCTGATCCTGGGTCTGCTGCTCGCCTAACGACGTAGGGCCGCGTGCCTGCACGTATGGTTCGAGCTGCCTGCAATAGGGAGCGCTCATGGGACGTCATGCGATCAAGACACCTCCGCACCACGCCACGTGGCCGGAGTATCTGGCGATCTGGCAGGCCGCCGACGAGATCGAGGTGTTCGAGTCGGCGTGGAACTGGGACCACTTCTATCCCTTGGCCCCGCCCTATGACGGTCCCAACCTGGAGGGCTGGACGATGCTGGCGGGCTTGGCGCAGGCCACTACCCGGATCCGTCTCGGCGCGATGGTCAACGGCATGCACCACCGCCACCCCGCGGTGACCGCCAACATGGCGGCCACCCTCGATCACATCTCGAATGGCCGCTTCGAGCTGGGGATGGGCGCCGGCTGGAACTTCATGGAGAGCGATGCGTACGGCATCGATCTGGGGCCGCTGCGGGACCGCTCGGATCGGCTCGAAGAGGGCATGGAGGTGATCGTCAAGCTGCTGACCGAGACGACCACCACGCACAAGGGACGCTTCTTCGACCTCACCGATGCCTGGTGCGAGCCCAAGCCGATCCAGGAGCGCATCCCGATCGTGATCGGCGGCCAGGGCCGGGTGCGGACGCTGCGAACAGCGGCCATGTACGCCGACCAATGGGACATGACCTTCCCGCCAGATGTCGCCGCATGGCGCGAGCTGGACGACGTCTTGCAGGCTCACTGTGAGCGAGTCGGTCGCGACCAGGCCGAGATCGACCGGTCGATCCACCTCGGCTTCGAGGCCGACGGCGATGTCGACAAGGCAGTTGCGGGCGCGCAGGATTTCTTCGACGCAGGGGTCGACATTGTCGTGTGGTCGTGGCGAGGCGAGCTGAACCCGGTGAGTCTCGACGCACTGGCGACAGCCATCGACAGCGCCTGAGCGCCGCCGAGGATTCCGGGGCGCAGCGCTATGCTGATGCGCCCCGAAATGGCTGCCCAGACGGCTGTTTCGGCGGCCTCAGTCGGAGTGGCGGAATTGGCAGACGCGCTAGATTAAGGATCTAGTGCCCGAAAGGGTGTGGGGGTTCAAGTCCCCCCTCCGACACGTTCAGAAGGTCACGGCCTGAGGTCGGGCGGCACCGCATCGATCATCACGCCGGTCTCGTGCAGTTTGTCGATCTCGGGGTCCGACAGCCCGAGCTCGGCCAGCACCTCTCGATTGTGCTCACCTTGGAACGGTGCCAGCCCAGCCTCGGGCAGCTCGCCGGCGCTGAACTTCCAGGGCGGTGAGGGCACGCGAGCTGTGCCGCCCGCCCGGTCGTCGACCTCGCGGATGGCGCCCCGTTCCTGGGCCCATTCCGACTCGGCGATCTCGGCGACCGTGCGGATCGTTCCGACGGCCAGGCCTGCCTCGCTGACCTGAGCCTCGAGCTCCTCGATCGTCCGGAAGGTCAGCACCCAGTCACGGATCTCCGCGTGCAGTTCTGCCCAGTTCTCGCGGCGGAAGTGCGGGGTGACGAAGCGGATGTCGAGCAGCAGGTCGTTGCGGCGCATCATGGCGCAGTAGCGCTGGAACACGAACGTGGCCACGGGGCTGGCGGCGATGGTGATGAGCTGCCCGTCCGGCAGCTCGAACACCGGAGACTCGGGGGCGCTCAGCGCTAGCGGCTCGCCGTCGACGTCGATGTCCGACAGCTCGTAGCTGACCCGGTCATTGACCGCGAGCATCGAGTGCACCATGGCGACATCGACGTGTTGACCCTCGCCGGTGCGATCGCGGTGGGCCAGTGCCGCCAGCGTCGCGATCACGCCCTGCAGGCCGGTGTAGACGTCGGCGTGGTTGTAAGCATCGTTCTCGACCGACGTCAGCGTGTCGCCGTAATGGCGTTTGATGATCTCGGTGAATCCGGACTCGGCCTGCACCGTGGGAGCGAAGGCCGGGCGGTTGCGCCAGGGGCCCGTCTGCCCGTAGCCGCTGATCGACACCATGATGAGCTTCGGGTTGACCTCGAGCAGGTCCTGGTACCCGAGCCCGAACCCGTCCAGCGTTCCGGGCCGGAAGTTCTCGACCACAATGTCGGCTTCGGCCACCAGCCGGCGCACGATGTCCTGCGCTTCGGCAAAGTTGAGATCGAGGCTGATGGCTCGCTTCCCACTGTTCTGCTGGGCGAAGTAGAGCGACATGGGTCCGACGTGGGGCTGGCCGCTTCGGCCGGTGTCGGGCGCAGGCGGCTCGATCTTCACCACCGACGCGCCCAGGTCGCGGAGCTGTTTCGTGCAATGGGGCCCGGCGAGCACCCGCGTGAAGTCGACGATCTTGACGCCGGTCAGCGGAGCGGTCATCGGCCCTGGAAGATCGCGGTGCCCGGGCCCGTCTCCGCGAATGCGGTCATCCCGGTCTGGAGGTCTTCCGAGGCCCACACCGGTTTCGCGGCCTCGTCTTGCAGCAGGTCGGCAGCTCGGACGCCCTCGCTGATGGTGACGGCAGCGAGGCGCTTGATGGCGGCGTACGACACGTTCGGACCGGAGGCGAGCTGGCGAGCCCACGACAAGGAGGCGTTCTCGAGCTCTTCGTCGGGGACCACGACGTTCACGACACCCCACTTCTCCAGCAGCACCGGGTCGTGGCGACGAGCGAACATCGCGATCTCCTTGCCCCTGCTCGCACCTGCCCGGTCGACCACTCGCTGGACGCCTCCGAGGAGCGGCATGAGCCCCAGCGTGGCTTCGACGAGGCCGAGCCGGGCCGACGCTCCGCAGATGATGAAGTCGCATGCGAGGGCGATCTCGAAGCCGCCGCCCAAGGCCAGACCGTGCACCGCAGCGATGGTGGGCAGCGGAACTCCCTCGAGTCGCTCCAGCACGGCGGCCGCATTTTGGCTGCGCCCTTCCTCGGTGCCGAATCCGTCGACGTCGGCGCCGGCCGAGAAGTGCTTCATCTCGCTGCGCAGCAGGATCGACCGGCCGCCGGCATCCGCCGCATCGGAGAAGGCCTGGAGCAGGCGATCGATGAAGGCACCGTTGAGCAGGTTGTGCGGTGGCTTCGCCATCGTCACCACCGCCACGGCACCGTCGATTTCGAGTCGGACATGTTCGGAGTCGTCGGACATGTCGCGAGTGTGCCCGATGGGCCGCGGCCGGTGCAGGGGTGCGAGTCGCCCCCCGACACGAGTGATCAGCGAGCAGCTACAGCGTCGGGGCTCGTTCGGCCGGGCGTTCGGCGCCCTGGTAGAGGAGTTCACGCAGTGCCACGCCGGCTCGCTGGTGGAACTCGACGGCGACCGGGTCGAAGTCGCTTCGTGGCCGCGGGGTCAGCTCGAAGTGTCCGTAGTCGTCGGTTCCGCGGACGAGGGTGGCGAAGTCCCAGTCGACGAGGATCTGCTTGGTCCGGGTCGGCATGTACTGCAGCGAGATGCCGATGCGGCGGTCGTCGGTGGTGTTCGGTCCCGATCCGTGCGCGAGCCGCACGTTGTGCAGCGACATCTGGCCGGGCTCGAGTGCCATCGAGGCGACCTCTCGCTGCGAGACGTCGATCTTGAGCTCCTGGCCCCGAGTCAGCATGTTGTCCGCGTGGTACGTCTCGTCGTGACCGAGGAGTTCCCGATGGCTTCCGGGAAGCACCGACATCGCACCGGCGGCGTCCGAAGCGGGTGAGAGTGCGATCCACGCGCTGACGAGCTCGTCGTTGTCGAGTCCCCAGTACTCGAGGTCTTGGTGCCAGCCGACGTAGCTGGGCGAATTGGCCTCCTTGATCCAGAAGATCGAGTTCCAGCACAAGATGTCCGGGCCGATCAGATCCTCGACCGCGTCGAGCAGGGTCTCGTGGCGCATGAGCTCGTCGAGCCACGACCACAGCAGGTGACCGCCGGCACGCTGGGCGCCGCCGAGCGGGCCGCCGCTGCGGGCCTCGTAGGCCTCGAGCTTCGCCCGCGCCTCGGCCGCCTCGCTCGCTGTCAGTAGATCGACGGGCGCGATATAGCCCCGGTCGCGGTAATGGTCGACCTGGGCGTCGGTCAGGTGCTTCGGCACCGCGTCCCCTCTCTGCTCGACGTGGCGGCTGGTTCCGGTTCGTTGCCGAAGCTACCAATCGTCCGGACGCACCTCTTAGCATCGCCTGACAGACGACGGTGAGTCCTCGTAGTGCACGACCGGGGGGAGGCTCGCATGGTCAGTGCCGATGAGAACCGACTCTTGACCGAGAGCGGACCGGGGACTCCGGGCGGTGACGTGCTTCGCCGGTACTGGCAGCCGGCAGCCCTCACCGAGGAACTCGACAGCGACCGGCCGGTGGTGCCGGTCCGCTTGATGGGCGAGGACCTCGTGCTGTTTCGCGACGACCAGGGCCGGCTGGGCATGATCGGGCGCCGGTGCCCCCACCGCGGTGTCGACCTGTCCTATGGCCGGGTCGAGGACGGCGGCCTGCGCTGCCCGTTCCATGGATGGCTCTTCGATGTGACCGGTGCGTGTCTCGAGACGCCGGCAGAGCCGCCGATGTCGACGTTCCACACGAGGGTGTGCCAGGTGCACTACCCGGTGCTGGAGCGCAATGGCATCGTGTGGGCCTTCCTGGGGCAGGGCGATCCGCCGGAGCTTCCCGGCTTGGACTGCTTCGTGGCGCCGGGCCCGCAGGTGTTCGCGTTCAAGGGCATGTGGGGGTGCAACTGGCTGCAGGCTCATGAGGTCGGCATCGACCCGGCGCATGCGGCGTTCTTGCATCGCTTCCTCGGTGCCGAAGACGGCACGTACGGGCTGCAGTTCCGCGACACCATCGCCGACACCGACGTGACCGTCGCCGAGCTGATGCGGGAGGCCTCCGCGCCGGACATCACCATCGAGCCCACCCCGTTCGGCTTCCGGTTCCGGACGCTGCGCCGGTACCGAGACGAGTTCACCCATGTCCGGATCTCGAACTGCATCTTCCCCAACGCGATCACGATCGCGATGAGCCGGGAGATGAGCATCTTCCAGTGGCACGTCCCCATCGACGACCAGCGCTGCTACTGGTACTCGATGTTCGTCAGCTACGGCGACCCCGTCGATGCCGAGGTCATGCGAAGCCAGCGCATCAGCCAGGTCACCCTGCCGGACTACCGCCCGGTCGCCGACAAGTCGAACAACTGGGGGTTCGATCCGGTGGAGCAGCGCGAGCGGACCTACACCGGCATGGGCGCCGACATCAACGTCCACGATCAGTGGGCGGTCGAGTCGCCCGGCCCGATCTTCGATCGCACGACCGAGCATCTGAGCCCGACCGATGCAGGCATCCGCACCCATCGCCGCATGTTCCTGGCCGCTCTGCGCCAGCCCGGAGCGGACACGCTCATCGGTGCCGCCGATCCGGGTGCGCTGCGGGGACCAGGCGCCATCGACGGCGTCACCACCGGCGACGACTTCGACGCCGCGTGGCGTGACCTCGAGACCACACGACGCGAGGCCTCCGGGTGGGCGCCCGCGCTGGCGGACTGACCCGTGCCCGATCGCTCGAAGCCCGAAGATCGCTGGGATGCGGACTGGGCCGACGCCGCGGCGGCAGTGGAGGACCAGGTTCGCGACAAGGGGCTGCGAAGCGTTCGGGTCTCGTTCGCCGACCAGCACGGGCGGTTGCACGGCAAGGCGCTCGATGCAGCGCAGATTCCCCACGCACTGCGCAACGGCGTCTCGTTCCCGGGCTCATTGCTCACCAAGGACACCGGCCAGCACTACGCATTCAAGATCTGGGAGCCCGACGACGGCCCGACGCTGGCTTCGGTCATGGGGGCGCGCGACATGGTCATGGTGCCGGACCCCGCCACGTTTCGCGTGCTGCCGTGGTTGGACGGGACCGGGTGGCTGCTCAGTGACCTGTACAGCGTCGAAGGTGCTCCGATCGAACTGTCGACGCGTCGCATCTGTGCCGAGGCACACCGGAAGCTGACGGATCGGGGGCTGCGGCTCCGTGCCGGTCTCGAGATCGAATTCCATCTGTACCGCGTCGATGAGTCCTCCGGTGATCACCGACGTGTCCACCAGGGCTGGGACGTTCTGGCTGAGGATTATTCCGACCAGATCGAGCCACTGCTCGAGCCGATCCAACGCCATCTCACGGCGCTCGGCCTGCCGCCGAGAACCATCGAGGCTGAGCACGGTCCCAGCCAGGTCGAGCTCACCTTCGCTCCCGCCGACGGCATCGAACTGGCGGATCAGGCGGTCCTGATCCGCGCCGCGGTCAAGCAGATCACCAGGCGACACGGCCTGCATGCGACGTTCATGTGCAGGCCGGCGCACGGCGACGCATTCCCGAGCGGCTGGCACCTCCATCAGTCGCTTGTCGGCATGGACGACGGTCGCAACCGGTTCGCCCCGACGGTCCCCGGGGAGACGCTCTCAGAGACGGCGCGGCACTACCTCGCCGGGCTCCTCGCCCACGCTGAAGAGTCGTGCCTGCTCACCACGCCGACCATCACCGGCTACAAGCGCTACCGGCCTCACAGCATCGCCCCCGACCGAGTCGTGTGGAGCCGCCAGCACCGCGGCGCCATGCTGCGAGTCATCGACGAGCCCCCGGGGCCCGCGACCAGGATCGAGAACCGCGCCGGCGACCCCGCTGCGAATCCCTACCTCTACGTCGCCTCCCAGATCCTCTCGGGGCTCGACGGCATTGACTCGAAACTCGAGGCGCCGCCGCCCAGCGAGATGCCGTACGAGGCCGAGGCCGGGCCCCTGCTGCCGCGCACCCTCGGCGATGCCATAGATGCGTTCGACCGCAGCAGCTTCTACCGCAATGCGCTCGGCGACGAGATCGTCGACTACCTCGTCACCCTCAAGCGGTCCGAGTGGTCACGGTTCAGCGCAGCCGTGACCGACTGGGAACAGCGCGAGTACTACGACACCTTCTAGCCGAAGCAATCGAGGGCGCAGCGACCAGGGCGGGCAATGGCTTCAGATGCGGGGTGATGTCGGCCGCGTCGACCATCAGGGCAAGCGCGAAATGCCGCGCCCGTGAGTGCCGCCCGGCGTCCTGCCGGCAGAGGGACTCGATCTCGTCAGTGTCAGTGACGAGGGCTTGGTGGCTTGGCAGAGGGCGCACGTACGTATAATACGTACGTGCCCAACAAAACGATCAGTGTGCCTGATGACGTCGTGCCGATCATCGACGGCCTGCATGTGCCGTTCTCGAGGTGGGTTACCGATCAGCTCCGACTCCACGCGGCCCAGGCGACGAGATCGTTCGCCGATCAGCTCCTGGCGGATGCAGCACTGGCGGCGCATGCGAGGCCGACTCGCGACGACGCCGCGGCGGTCGGCGAGCGGATGGATCGATCTGCGCCGTGGTAGCGCGCGGCGGGGTCTACTGGATCGATCTCGACAAGCGCCGGCCGTGTGTGGTCGTGTCCTCCGATGACGTTCTCGGCGTGGACGTCTGGCAGACCCATGTGGTGCCCTTGACCTCGAATCTCGATCGAGCCGGTCTCGCCGGCAATGTCCTGCTCGATGCTGCGACGACCGGCCTGCCGACGGACTCCGTTGCGGTGCCGCTCGGACTGGAACTGATCGACCGCTCCTGGCTGGGGGAGCGGGTGGGCCGGCTGCCCCGGGCCCTGGTCAACGCCATCGACGACGGCCTGCGAGCCATCCTGGGTGTTTGACCGCTGGCCAGAAGCCGAGAACCTCGGACGACGACACTCGGCAATCGAGGGAGGAACCGTATGACGTCACCGCTGCACGACCCGGGGCTTGAGGCACTGCTCGACCGGCTGCACGACCAGAGCGACTCGCAGGGCGCCGAGACATCGGCGTTCTTCACCGAGGCGCGGCGAGCCAGTGGCCGCGACCGAACCCAGCACGGCTTCGACGACGACATGCGCCAGTACCTCACCGACAAGCTGGTTGCGCTGGACCGCGACAAGGCCATGTTCTGCTACCAGGTCTGCCGTGCTCTGGGTGCTCGCCGCGTGGTCGAAGCGGGGACGTCCCACGGAGTGTCCACCCTGTACTTGGCAGCCGCCGTGCGGGACAACGGTCATGACGATGGCGTGGTCATCGGAACCGAGTACGAGCCAGCCAAGGCGGCCGTTGCCCGGGCCAACTTCGAAGAAGCCGGTCTGGCTGGCTGGATCGAGCTCAGGGAGGGCGATCTGCGCGAGACGCTGGTCGACTGCGGGGGACCGGTCGATTTCCTGCTCGTCGACATCTGGCATGTCGCTCTCGACGCGCTCGAACTGGTCGCCCCGGCCCTGCGCCCCGGAGCAGTCGTCGTCACCGACAACACCATCTCCTCCGCAGAGGGCTACCAGCCCTACTTCGAGTTCCTCAACAACCCCGCCAACAAGCTCCGCACGATGACCCTGCCCTTCAGCGGCGGACTCGAGTTCACCGTCCGCATCGACTAGCCGCGGCCATCTCAGGTCGTCGTGAGGGCGAAACCAGTCGGATTGCGGTGAGATCGGGCTGCGGGAGACCAATTGGGTCTGCGGTGCCAAGAGTCAGCTCGTTGTCGTCATGCACGTATGCCGGCCAGACGATCCATGTCGACGGCGGCTGAGCGCATGATCACGACCTGCGTGCCATCGGACCAGTGTTTCTGCATCTGCAGGAGCACTTTTTCAGCACTCTAGGTGACAGTAAATCAGCACTTCGCTAGACTCTGGTAGCGTGGCTGACACGCTAGCCCCAGTCGGGTATCGACCTCGTGTTGTTGATCGGGAAGTGTCTGAAACCTTGCAAGCCAGCCCCGCTGTGCTTCTGGACGGCCCGCGTGCCAGCGGCAAGACCTGGACCGGCAAGCGCTTCGCGCTCAGCGAGGCGCTGCTCGACACGATGCCCGGTGCTCGCTTGGCCGCTTCGGTTGATCCATCGAGGCTGCTCGACGGAGCCGTGCCGCGCCTGTTGGACGAGTGGCAGCAGGTTCCCGGCATTTGGAATCCCATGCGGAGAGCCTGCGATGAACGGGCGCAGATGGGCCAGTTCATACTCACCGGATCGGCCAACCCGCCCGACGAGATCACCCGGCATTCGGGTGCGGGGCGAGTCGCACGGGTGCGGATGCGACCCATGTCGCTATTCGAGTCCGGGGAGTCCGACGGCAGCGTGTCGCTGGCGAGAATGCTCGATGGCGAGCGCTGTCGGCCTGAGCGTCCCGGCAACGAGATTTCCGACATCGTCGACCTCGTCTGTCGGGGAGGCTGGCCCAGGATCGTCGCCACGGCACCTGCAGCGGCCCAGAGGTACTTGCGCAACTACCTAGACGACATCAGCAGGACCGACATCGCTTTGGTCGACGACGTGCGGCGGGACCCCGTGGGGGTACGGCGGGTGCTGGCATCGCTGGGACGAAATGTCGCCACGAAAGCCTCCTATGCGACGATTGCCGCGGATGCGTCAGGAGATCGGGAAGTGCCGGTGCATCCCCGGACGGTGAAGAGCTACCTGCAGGCCCTAGAGCGGCTGTTTGTCGTCGAAGACCTGCTGGCATGGCAGCCACACCTGCGATCTCGAATTGCGTTGCGGACCACTCCAACTCGGCATTTTGTGTGCCCGTCGCTCGCCGTCGCCGCCTTGCGGACCAACAGTGTTCGGCTGCGGGCCGACTTGGAGTTCTTCGGATTGCTCTTCGAGTCGCTGGTGGTGCGGGATCTGCGGGTCTATTCGCAACTCGAGGGATGCCAGCTCTCGCATTACCGGGACGAGTACGGCTTGGAAGTCGATGTGATCTTGGAACGGGCTGACGGGGAGTGGGCGGCATTCGAGGTCAAGCTCGGAAGCGACGATGGAGTTGCCGAAGCGGTGAACTCGCTGCGCAATCTGAGGGATCGGGTCGATGTCGGCAAGATGGGCAATCCCGTCAAGCTGGCGGTCATCACTGCGACTGGCGTCGGCGTCGAGCTGCCAGACGGCATAGCAGTCATCCCAGTTACGGCGTTGGGCCCCTGACCGTCGGCGACCGGTGCATATGGGAATGGGAATCATTACCATCAACGTCATGGTTGATGAGCGAGTTCCTGTGACGGTGCTGACGGGCTTTCTCGGCGCGGGCAAGACAACGTTGTTGAATCACATCCTCACCGAGCAGCACGGCAAGCGGATTGCAGTGATCGAGAACGAGTTCGGCGAGGTCGGCATCGACGATGCCATCGTCCTCGATGCCGAGGAAGAGATCTTCGAGATGAACAACGGCTGCATCTGCTGCACCGTTCGAGGCGATCTGATCCGCATTCTCGGCAACCTGATGCGGCGCAAGGACCGGTTCGACCAGATCCTCATCGAGACGACGGGACTGGCCGACCCGGCACCGGTGGCTCAGACGTTCTTCGTCGACGATGAGATGTCAGCCCAGTTGCGGCTCGATGCCATCGTCACGGTGGTCGACGCCAAGCATCTGGTTCCGCATCTGGACGAAGAGAAGCCCGAAGGGGTCGAAAACGAAGCCGTCGAGCAGCTGGCGTTCGCTGATCGGGTCGTGCTCAACAAGATCGACCTCGCCGACACCAACGAGTTGGACGATGTTGAAACCCGCATCCGGCAGATCAACCCACTGCCGCCGATTATCCGGACTCAGCACGGAAAGGTCGACCTTGATGCCATCCTCGAGGTCGGCGCGTTCTCGCTCGATCGTGTGTTGGCCGACGATCCCGAGTTCCTCGACCCCGATGCCGAACATCAGCACGATCTCAGCGTGACATCGGTGGGAATCGAAGCCGATGGCGACCTCGATGTCGACCGGCTGAATGAATGGCTGGGCGATCTCCTGCGCACGAAGGGAACCGACATCTTCCGCTCAAAGGGCATCCTGTCGATTGCCGGCTGGGACGAGCGGTACGTGTTCCAGGGCGTCCACATGTTGCTTGACGGCCAGCCTCAAGGCGTGTGGGCAGACGGCGAGGAACGACGCAACCGCCTCGTATTCATCGGACGCAACCTCGACCGAGAGTCACTGGAGGCCAGCTTCAGGTCCTGCCTGGTATGACCGACGCTGCGACATCACCCATTGCGCAGTGGCGGGTGGACGTCGACGACTACGTGCAGGTCCTCGAGGTGTACCGGGACCATGGCCAAGCGGTGGTGGGATCCCTAGGCGGTGACGCTGCCCTCATCGACGTCGACGACGGTTCGGCCACAGCGCTGGAACGCCATGAGATGGGAGTGCTGAGCGCTGCCTGGTCATTCGATGGCAGCCGCGTGTCGGTCGGTGGCCAGGACGGTTGCGTGCGGATATACGACCGCACCGGAGCTGCTCAGGGCGTTATCGACACATCGGCCTGGGTGACGGCACTGGCCTGGTCGCCGAACGCTCCTGTGCTTGCGATCGGCGCCGGACGGCACCTTCTCATCACCGACCAAGACGGCACGATTCTCCACGACTTCGACGATCAACCCTCGACGGTGACAGCAGTCGCCTGGTCAGCCGACGGCAGCCGCGTCGGCGCAACCGCATACGGCGGCATCGGTTGGCACGACGTTGTTGGACCACGGACCGGCCGCCAACGTCGCTTCGACTGGAAGGGATCGCTGCTGTCGCTGGCGATGTCTCCCGACGGGGCATGGGCCTGCGCGGGAGCCCAAGACGCGACCGTGCACCTGTGGCGGCTCTGGAGCGGCAAGGACCTCTCGATGTCCGGCTATCCGTCCAAAATCGAGCGCATCGGATTCCGCCACGACGGCCGATGGCTCGCGGTTGCGTGCCTCGGCGAGCTCACCGTCTGGGATTTCGGCGGTAAGGGACCTGCGGGTACCGCGCCGGCGGCTGCCTCCGGCCATGACAACCACATTGAGGACCTGGATTGGGATCCCTCCGGCAAGTCTGTCGCCACGGGGGGAGGAGATGGCCGCACCATTGTGTGGGCGAGTCCGACTCGTGCCGGCGAAGACCTGTCTCCGGTGACCGCACTCGAGTCTGATGAGACGACCAGCCGTCTCCGGTGGGTCAGCGAGGACTGCCTCCTGGTCGGTCGGGCCGACGGAGGCCTGGTCAAACTCGCTCTCTAAGAAGGACAGCTCAGAGGACGCCGGCGAGCCACTCTCGGGCGTCGATCATCATCTCGATGGTCTGGCTGTGCGCCATGTCGTAGGCGTGATGCCGCAGATCCCACCCGCCGTCGGAAAGGGCTGCGATCACCTCTTTGGGCTGCTCCTGGCCGATGAAGATGTCGCGGGTTCCCCACTGGAACAGCGCCGGTCGACCGTCGCCGCCCGACAGGTCGAGGTCGAGCCCTGGTGCGCTCGGAAGGCCGCAGCAGATGGCCCACACGCCGGCGTAGGGGGGTGCGTCGCGCCGGCCGGCGAGCGCCAGCGACAGGTAGCCGCCTTGGCTGAACCCGCCCACGATGCACCGCTCGAGCGGCACACCGGCCTTGCCGGCTTCGTCGGCGATGAGCGACTCGAGCATCTCGAGCGACGGCACGAACTGTGAGAGATCCATCTCGAAGGTGTCGAGGTCGATCGACCACCAGCCCGCGCCGTCGCCGTCGGGCATGTCGATCGGTCCCCGCGGAGCGATCGCGGTGAAGCGCTCGTCTGGGTCCACCAGCGGCACGTACGACGCGAGGTGGTGCTGTTCGGCGGTGTAGCCGTGCATGAGGAACAGGAGACGGTCTGCACCGTCGCGGTCAATCCGGTACTGGGTCAGTGGCATAGCCCGAGTCTCGCAGCCGAGTCGCGACAGCGCCGCTTCACCGGCGTTTCGGCCCCCTTGCGACGCCGTGGCTTGCGGAGAGGACTACAGCGCCAGTTCGTACAGCGCATGGACTTCCTCCCGGCTCGGGTAGCGCGGCGTGTTCAAGATGATGAGGTCGCGCAACGCGTCGGTGGTGAGTGCGTCGATGTCGGCAGCCGTGGTGCCGAGGTCGCTCAGGCAGCGGTCGGTTCCGACGGTTGCGGACAACGTCTCAACTGCCTCGATGGCGGCCAGCGGATCGCGGGCAACGTCGAGCGCAGCGCCTACCTCCGCGTACCGGTCAGAGACGGTCTCGATGTTGAACCGCATGACGTGCGGGAGCATGGTGGCAAGCGTCTGCCCGTGGGCCGCTCCGAAGGTGCCCGAAACAGGATGACCGGTCGCGTGCACCAGCCCGAGCAGCGGGCCGGACGAGAAGGCGCGGCCCGCGAGATGGGACGCGATCTGCATCGACGCCCGGGCCTCGATGTCGCTGCCGTCGGCGACGGCTTGGGGAAGCCACCGCCCGGTGAGCCGGATGGCGTGCAGCGCGAGACCGTCTGCGTACGGGTTCGCCGCGGTGGACGTGTAGGCCTCGATTGCGTGCGTCAAGACATCCATGCCGCACACCGCCGTAGCACCCGACGGGAGCCCGACCGTCAACAGCGGATCCAGCACGACAGCGCGTGGCCGAACGTCGGGGTGACTGAAGGTCAGCTTGCGATGGTCCTCGCTTCGGGTGATCAGGCCGCCGCCATTGGTCTCCGATGCCGTGCCAGAGGTTGTGGGCACGGCGACCGTGGGCACGCAGGGTGCACTGGCCCGAGCCGGGGGTGCCAGGGTGGCGAAGTCGATCCGGTCGGCGTCGTCGAGCTCGGGCGAGAACGCAAGCGACGTGTCATCGATGCCTGACGGCGTGGCCATGGCGATGTACTTGCCGCAGTCCATCACCGATCCGCCTCCGACGAGCACCATCACGGTGCCCTCGGTGCCGAACCCTCGCAGCGACTCCACCCCGGCGGCGACGTTGGTGTCCGTCGGATTGGGGTCCACGTCGTCGAAGACGGTCCACTCGAGCTCGTCTTTCGTAAGCGCGTCGATAACAGAGTTGAGGACGCCCGCAGCGCGCACGCCCGGATCGCTCACGACGAAGGCACGGCTGCCGTGGGCCCGCACGTGCTGGGCCAGGTCGGCGACGCTGCCCTCGCCGGCGGTGGTGGTGGGCATGGGTTCAAGCGTGTAGGTGTTCATCTTTCCGGGTTCTCCTCTGCTGCTGTGCCGGTGCCGGGTCATGCCCGTTCGTGGCGGGAAGCTGATGGCCGAGTCGGCGTGCCTTCGTCTCGAGGTAGCCGTGGTTGTGAGGGTTCGGCACGACCGCGAGAGGCACGCGTTCCACGGTGATCCCGTTCTCGCGGAGGCTCGCTGCCTTGTGGGGGTTGTTGGTGAGCAGATCGATGTCTGTGATGCCGAGGTCACGAAGGATCAAGGCCGCGGGCGCATAGTCACGCTGATCGGCCTCGAAACCCAGCGTGGTGTTGGCGTCCACGGTGTCGAAGCCGGTGTCCTGGCACTGGTAGGCCCGGATCTTGTTGGCGAGCCCGATCCCGCGGCCCTCCTGATCGAGATAGAGGATCGCGCCGGCTCCTGAGGAGGTCACGTGTTGGATCGCGAGCTCGAGCTGCTGCCCGCAGTCGCACCGCAACGAGCCGAACACGTCGCCGGTGACGCACGAGGAGTGCATACGCACAGGAACCTTCCGACGCGAGCGCGGATCGCCGAAGAGCAGTGCCACATGCTCGCCTACACCCTCTCCGATGTAGGCGAAGATCGTGAACAGGCCGTGCTTCGTCGGGAGTTGGGCCTCGCCGACCCGTTCCAGGGTGCGCGGGGTTTCGTCGGGTGCCGTGCTCATGGGGGTGTGTTTCGACTATGGAAACCGGACGGGACTCTAACCAGAATGAGAACTGTTCCTACAGAACAGGCCAGGAGCGGCAGGCTTGCGCCTTCATTCTGGGTACGGACGGCCTCTGTAGGATGCGCTGATGGGCGAGCGACTCGCCGAGACCCACGAGTTGGTGTCGGCCCGCCTTCACGAAGCCGGCCAGCTCTACACCAAGGGCCGGCGGGAGCTGGTGGAACTTCTGGTTCGCGCCGCTCGACCAGCGACCATCCCCGAGATGCTCGAGCTCCGTCCTCGCCTGACTCAGAGTTCGCTCTACCGCAATATGGCCGACCTCGAGAGCGTGGGCATCGTCCGACGGGTCGTCGGCATCGATGATCCGACTCGCTACGAGTTTTCTGAGGACATCATCGGCCATCACCACCACACCATCTGCACCGTGTGCGGCACCGTCGACGACTTCTTCATGCCCGCTGCGGACGAACGCAGCCTCGAGACATCACTCGACAAGGCGCTGGGCACTAGCGGGTTCCAGCCGAGCACCCACCGGCTCGACGTGTTCGGCACGTGCCCCAAGTGCCACTGATCGGCGCCTACAGCGAGGATGGGCCGAATGCGAGGTGGGAGTGCTGGCCGTCCGCTAGCCGTCGCACCTCGATGCCGTAGACGGGTTCGAGCACCTCGCTGTGCAGGACGTCTTCGGGCCGACCCTGATGCACTACTCGGCCCCGGTCGAGAAGAGCGAGATGATCGCAGTAGCGGCTGGCGAGGTTGAGATCGTGGAGCACCACGATGGTGTCGTTCTGGAGCTGCCGCACGAGCGTGAGCACCTCGTGCTGGTAACGGACATCGAGATGATTGGTGGGCTCGTCGAGCAGGATGACCGGGCTCTGCTGCGCGATGCACCGGGCGATCATCACGCGCTGGCGTTCACCGCCTGACAGATGGTGGAGGTTCCGCTCAGCGAAACCCGACAGGTCCACCATCTCCAGCCCGTCGAGCACGGCTTTGCGGTCATCGTCGGTGAAGCCCTGATGGTCGCCGCGATGAACGTGGCGACCCAAGAGCACAAACTCGCCGACGGTGATGTCGACTCCGTCGGCTGAGGCGTCTTGAGTCACCACGGCGACCGCACGTGCGATCGAGCGTTGTGACATTGACCCGATCGCTACGTCATCGATAAGAACAGCGCCTCTGTTTGGCCGGAGCATCCCGTACAGGCAGCGCAGCAGTGACGATTTGCCACTGCCGTTGGGACCGATGAGGCCGATGACCTGTCCGGGGCGGGTGCGAAGTTGCGCCCCGGACAGGACATCGACGGCGCCGAGCCGCAGGTCGATGTCGGTGGCCGCAATCATGGAATCGTCACTCGGTGATCTGGTCGCTGAGCACTGACAGGCCCTCGACCACGAGCGGTGTCGGAGGTTCGGCCCAGTTGAACAGCAGCGGATAGACGGCACCGTCTGCCACAGCGGTGATGCTGCTGGCGCCACGGAGCTCGGTGACCAGCGCGCTGATCTCGTCGGGAGTGAGCCCGAAGTCGTCATAGAGCAGGATCAAGATCTCGGGGTTGCGACCGATGACCTCTTCGATCGAGACCTCGGGCACTCGCTCGCTGAGCTCGGCGAAGACATTGGTCATGCCGAGGGCCTCCATCAGCGGGTGCACCATGCCGAGCGCGGAGTAGGCGTAGATGGCGCTGCCGTCGGAAGAGACATACAGCGCGGCAGCGGTCTTCCCCTCGGCAACCGGCGCATCGGCCGCCGCGGCCACCGCAGCCTCCAACGCGGCGGCGCTCGCGTCGGCTGTTTCGGCCGTGCCGAAGAGCTTCCCGTAGAAGCGGACCTCTTCCAGGATGCTCTCGAACGATGGAGTCGGCGGATTGTCGCAGAACGGGGGCATCACGTAGAGCTGGATGCCGACGTCGCCCAGCGTGTCGTGGGTGAGCGTGGCGGTGTCGTAACCGATGACGATGTCGGGGTCGTGAGCAATGATCTCCTCGACCGAAATCTCGACCCCGCCGGTCGAAGTGGCCTCGGCCACCAATGCTGGGATGTCGTTGAGGACGGCCATCTCGTCGGCGGTGTAGTACTCCTCGGGGAAGTCCTCGATGCGGGCGATCACACGATCCATGGCGCCGGCGGCGAACAGCAGCGAGGGCGCGGCGGCTTCCATCAACATCACCCGCTCGGGCGCAGCGTCGAGGGTGAATTCCCTGTCGCAGTTGGTGAAGGTCAGCGGGAAGCTGTCGCCTTGGGCGGCTGCGGTGGGGGAGTCATCGCCTCCTCCACACGCTGAGGCCACAAGGGCAAGGGCGAGCACGAATGTGACCGCTCGAAGCCTGAATGCCGACACGTGCATGTTCATGGAACTTCCTTTCGGGCGAGCGCGGCTGCGCTCAGTTGTTGTGATTGAGCTTGCGGACGAGCGCGACCAGGACCGGGGCGCCGAGCACGCCGGTGACGACGCCGATGGGCAGCTCGCGGGGCTGCAACGCCAGGCGAGCGACAACGTCGGCCCAGACGAGCATGAGGGCACCGAGCGCCGCGGATGCGGGGATCAGGTGGCGGTGGATCGGGCCGATGATCCGCCGCGCGATATGCGGTGCTGCGAGGCCGACGAAGCCGATGCCGCCCGACAGCGACACGGCGAAACCGACGCACAGCGCGACAACGACCACAAGCAGCAGTCGGGTGCGCCCAGGGTCGACCCCGCTCGCCATCGCCGTCTCGTCACCGAGTGCCAGCAGATCGAGTCGCCGGCGCCACCAGAACACCAGGACCATGCCGGCGCCCATGCCGAGGTAGCCGATGGGCAGTGTCGACCAGTCGGCATTCGCCAGCGACCCGAGCAGCCAGAACATCACTGCCCGAGCACCCTCGGCGCTTTCGGCAAAGAGGATCATCAGGCTGGTCATGGCGCTCAGCAGGTAGCTGACGGCGACTCCTGCCACGAGCATCCGTGACGGGGTGATCCGTCCCGTCGAACGGGCGAGCGTCAAGACGAGCGCGAGCGCGCCGAGAGCGCCGAAGAACGCCATCAACGACACCGATTGAGTGCCCAGCCAGGCGCCGACACCGAACAGGATCGCGGCGGCGGCGCCAGTCGATGCGCCCGAGCTCACGCCGAGGATGTATGGCTCGGCCAGCGGATTTCGGACGAGGGCTTGGAGCGTCACACCCACGACGCCCAGCGTCGAACCCACGATCGCGCCGAGCAGCACTCGAGGCAGGCGCACTTCCCAGATGATCGCGTCGTCAGTCCTTGCCCAGCTCTCTGCATCGAGCAGGCCGAGCGTGTGGTGGGCGATGATCCGCAGGACGGTCGTGGGTGCCACACCGACCGGACCGAGCCCGATGGCGATGACTACCGAGACGACCGTTATCAGCGCGAGGCCGATCAGGGTGTGGCGGCGACTCGGGTCCCACGCGACGCGGGACGGCGCCTGGGCGCATTTGCCGGCCTCCACAAGCAGCACGGCGGCAATATAACAGGAATGAGTCTCATTCCTATCTCATTCTGAAACGGTCTCGCCCTTTGTTCGGCCGACTATTGGGAATAGCACTCATTCCCAACCGAGCGGTACCGTTTCGGCGTGACCAGCACCTCCGATGGAACGCAGAACCAGTCGACGCACGCGCTCATCGGCATAGTGACTGTCTCGGACAGGGCCAGCCGAGGCGACTACGAAGACCGAGGGGGACCAGCGATTCGTGGGTATCTCGAGCGCGTACTGGCCTCGCAATGGTCTGCGCAGGCCGAGCTCGTTCCCGACGAGCCGGATCAGGTGGAGCAAGCGATCAGGGCGTTGGCTGCAGCAGGGTGCTGTCTGATCCTCACCACCGGCGGCACCGGCCCGGCACTCCGCGACGTCACTCCTGAGGCCACCGAGGCAGCTTGTTCCAAGATGCTGCCCGGCTTCGGGGAAGCGATGCGCACCGCTTCGCTGAAGGCAGTGCCCACTGCGATCCTGTCCCGCCAGACAGCAGGCATCTGCGACGGCGCCCTGGTGATCAACCTGCCGGGTCAACCCAAGGCGATCTCAGAGTGCCTCGATGCGGTGTTTGCTGCAGTCCCGTACTGCGTCGACCTCATCGGCGGGCCGTACATCTCGACCGACGATGAACACATCAACGCATTCCGGCCGGCCTCAGCCGTCCGACCGGCCGCTGTCGACTAACGGCAGCAACCGCCGTCGGCGAGGCGTGCCGGAACGGATCGGTCTCCGACACGTCATCGACGAATTCATGTGTGACTGAGAAATAGGGTCGGGTAATGGGCGACGGCAGTGTGATGCACCTAGGCGTGAGCGCCGCCGATCTGGGTGGGGCCTCGCTGGCGATCGTGCCGGGCGATCCGGCCCGGGTGGCGAGGATCGCCGAGACGATGGCCGAGCCGGCCCACTTGGCCTCGAACCGGGAGTTCACGACGTATCGGGCATCGATCGACGGGCAGCCGGTGGTGGTGTGCTCGACCGGTGTCGGCGGGCCGTCGACGTCGGTCGCGGTCGAGGAGCTGGGTCAGCTCGGTGTGCGGACGTTCCTGAGGGTCGGCACCACCGGGTCGATCCAGCCCGATCTGTTGATCGGTCACCTGGTCATCACCCAGGCAGCAGTTCGCCTCGACGGGGCGAGCCGGCACTTCGCACCCCTCGAGTACCCGGCCGCCTCCTCATTCGAATGCACCCGGGCCCTGGTGGACGCCGCGGCAGCCCTCGGCGCTCCCCACCAGGTCGGCATCACGGCATCGTGCGACACCTTCTATCCCGGACAGGAGCGCTACGACACGGTGGCCGGTGACGTGGTGCCGTGGCTGCGGGGCAGCCTGGCCGAGTGGCGCCGCATCGGCGTGCTCAACTACGAGATGGAGTCGGCCACGCTGTTCACCATGTGTGCGGCCAACGGCTGGCGGGCCGGATGCGTCGCCGGGGTGATCGCCCAGCGCACAGAATCGGAGGCCGTCGTCGACGAGGGCCGCATTGCCGCCACCGAAGAGCAGGCGGTCGCGGTGGTCGTCGAGGCCGCCCGCCGCCTGCTTACTTCCTGAACTGAGGCGGGCACTCATCCAAAGAGATCGCTGTGTGTGCCCGTTCGGACGAGTACCAGAGCATCGTCTTGACGATCCCAGATCAGCAGCCAGTCAGGCTCGATGTGGCATTCCCAGAAGTCCGACCACTGTCCCGACAGGCGATGCGGTCGATGCCGGGCGTGCAGTTCGTCGCCGGCCAGGAGTACCTCCAGCACGGCCCAGAGCTTGTCGAGGTCCTTGCCGCGGCGCTTGGCGCGCTTGAGGTCCTTGCCGAAGCGACTTGTCGTCCGCAGGATCACTGCGGGCTACAGCGTGGATCTGAGTTCTTCGACGCTGGAGTACTCGGTCAGCTCGTCGGGTTCCCGGGCTTGACGAAGGGCTTCGACGGTTTCCGCGTTCGGGATGCTGACGTCGAAGGGAACGCCTTGCCGCAGGACTACCTGCTTGTAGAACAGGGTGATCGCCTCAGTAGCCGACAGTCCGAGCTCGCGAAGGACGCGTTCGGCCTGCACCTTGAGATCCGGCTCGACCCGGGCTCGGATCATCTCGGTCTTGGCCATTGTGCGATCTCCTGTGTGTGAGGCATTGTATCTCAAATGAGGAACACGAACGCCGAGGTATCGAGTGGGCGTCAGTATGTCGCAGCGCGTGATGGGGCCACGAGTCGATTCTTCCTGACGGGCAGCAGTCCCACGGCCGGGACGGCGGCACTCGCCCCTCGCGACGTCTTCGACACCGACTTTGATCGACAGTTCTCGCGGGTCACGCTGATGGGCGAGGTGCCGGTGAGGGTCGACGGCCTGAGCGGTTGGCTAGTGGCAGCTCAGGCTGACCTCGCCGAGGCCTTCGATCGTGAACACCAGCTCGTCGCCCGCAGACGGGAACTGGGTGACGATGCTGCTGCCGGTCATCACGAACTGGCCTGCTCGCAGGCGCTGGCCCCGGGTGTTGAGGTTGTTGGCCAGAAAAGCCACGGCCTCGAGCGGATGACCGAGCGCATCTCCCGTGCGGCCTTCGCCCGCCGGCTCGCCGTTGAGCGTCAGGCGGGTGGCGCCGTCGACCAGGTCGACTGAGCGCCATTCGGTGACGGCATCAGCGAGGACAACTGCGGCGTTCCAGGCGTTCTCAGCGACCAGATCGAATACGTTCAGACTGCTGTAGTCGGCGTTGCGGTCCTCAACCAGCTCGAACGAGGCTTGGCAGGCATCGACTGAATCCGCAACGCTCTCGCGGGTATGGGGGCCCGCATCAGCAGTGAGATCGGCTCCTATTCGCACCGCGACCTCGAACTCGACACCCAGGTGGCGGTGATCGTTGAGCCGCACAGCGGCAGGCGAGGCGTGCACGACGTTGTCGAACACCGCACCGGCGAGCGGCTCATCGACGCCGACGAACTCCTGCATCGCCCGAGAAGTGAGGGCAACCTTGTATCCAGCGATCTTGTGGCCCCGCTCGCCCAGCAGCCGGTGCAAGGCGTCCTGGACTGCGTAGGCCGCGTCGAGCGACTGGTCGGTGGCGAGGTCGGCGAATGAACGATGCTGCGCCCGGGCGTCGAGTTCGGCGAGGTACCGGCCTGCCAGTTCGTTCGCCTCGGCGTGTTCCAGCATCGTGAGCTCCCCTCGCCCGGACGTTAACGGCCGGCCCGGGGCTGCGGAGGCTCGGTGCCGAGGCTTCGCCCGCCGGGCTGGGGCGTGCCGCCGGCGGGAACGTGCTGGAACTCGCGGTTCATTCTGCGGACGGCCGGGGTGATAGCTGCGGCGTAGCCGATCAGAGCGAGGAGGACGCGGCGAGCTGGCAGGAGCACGAAGCAGATGGCCCATGCGGCGGCGAATCCAATGAGTCGTGGTTTCATCGCGGACAGGCGAGCCGATGGCTTGTCACCTGGCCGGGCGAGTGGGAACCGCTTGGGCCTGATGAACCAGCCGTGGGCAAACAGCTGAGCGACGAAGTACGGCCAGAAAGCCTCTGGGGCGTCCAGTGGGGGATCGGTATCCCATGCTGTGTCGGTGTCGCTGGCGAGTCCGTCTTGGATGCGAGACCACACATGCGACGCGGTGACTCGACCGGAGGCGCCACCGCGGTTCTGATGGGTGGGGCGACAGCGCCATCGGTACAGCACCCGTCGGTCCTCGGCGAGGGCCAGGATCCCGGCCTGGAAGATGCCGTTCGGGTGCGACGACCAGTGCCGCTCCAAGATTGCGCCGTCGCCGATGTAGAGATCGAACCGGTCAGCCTCACGGCAGTCGCCGAGGATCTCGTGGTGCGGGTCGCCTACCGCTTCAAATCCCAGTGCCCATGCGTTCTGGGCTTCGCTTGCGAGACTCTGGGGCTCACTGGAGACGGCGAATATCTCGCCTCCTGCAGCCCGGACCTCCTCGACGACCCCCGACTTGTCGAAGCCGCGCAACTCGCGACGGCAGGGAGGTCACCACAGGCCGCGGTAGAACACCAGGACGACGAACTTGTGCTTGTCGAGCTGGGCGTTGAGCCACCCGGTGCGTACCCCGATCGGCGGGTCGAGCAGCGGCGGGATCAGCGGGTCGTCGACGTCGGCAGCCGACACCCGAAAGCCCTCGGCTGACTGTTCGACCAGCACCTGCTCACGGGCACAGACGTCGCCGTCGCACAGCACCAAGCCCAGCTCGAAGGATCCTTCTCGCGCTCGTGCCACGGTGTCTTCGGCGTCGATGACTCCGGTGATCTGGTAGTGCGACCCTCGCGCTGAGTTGATCCACTCAAGAGCAGCCTCCGAAGCGGCCCGCAACTCCCTGGGTGGTACCTCGCTCACGTTCATGCGTCGCAGTACCTCACTCGTCAACGCGGGACTCAACCGTGCACCTTCCCCGCATGGTCCAGCGCCGACACCACTGCCCGCTCTGGGGGTGACCCTAGGTCAGCGCTGTCGCGCGCTGCCGATTCCGCAGAAGCATCGACGGGACCGTCGCCCGAGCCCAGCGGGCGACCGTGGTGGGTGTGCTGTCGGACGCTCCCTTGTCAAGTGTTTGGTCAGGCGGTGGCCGTGAGGTGTGGTTTTCGGGTGTTTTCGTCTCGCCACATTCTGCGGATGACGCGGTTGGCGAGGTGTCGTTTGTGGGCTCGGCGGGCTTCGCGTCGTGTCTTGCCTTCGCCGGCTTTCTTGGCGAGGTAGGCGGCGGCTTCGGGCTGTCGGCGGGCTTGGGTGACCGAGGCGATGTGCAGGACGCTGTTGATGCGCCGGTTGCCTCTGAAGTCGAGCCGGTGCTTGACCGGGTCGCTGCTGCCCTCGCCTGAGGACAGCGCGACGGCGCCGGTGCCGCACCAGCGGGCGAACTTGGACTCGCGGTCGAAGCGTCGGGGGTCGCCGACCTCGCACAGCAGGGTGGCTGCTGCGATGGGGCCGATGCCGGGTTCGTCTCTCAGGGTGGTGCCGTGCGCGTTGAGCAGCTCGTCGATGCGGCGCTCGAGGCGGCGGATGTCGCTGCGCGCTGCGCGGTCCTGGCCGATGAACGCCTGGAGCCATTCGAGCCGATAGCGGCCGGCGGGGGTCGAGCATTCGGCGGGGTCGACCGCTTCGAGGCGGCGCAGACGCGATTCGATCTTGCCGCAGGTGCTGAGCTGGTCGCGTATCTCGGTAGGCAGCTTGGCGATCTGGTCCCCGACGTGGTGAAGCATCAAAGTGCGAGCAGCCACAAGGGTTCTGCGGTGCTCGAGCACGGCTTCGATCTCCGCGACAGCAGGGTCGTAGGCCTCCAGGGCCTGGACGGGTCCCAAGGTCGGCTCGGCCAGCAAAGCCCTCGCCGAGGCGACAGCATCGACGGCGTCGGTCTTGTCCAGCCGTCGGCTGCGGCGCTGTGCAGCCGAGCGCGACGCGGGCACCTCGCGTGCGTCGAACCCGGCCGCGGCGAGCGCGATCGCGACATGAGCGCCCCACTTCGCCGAGCCCTCCACGCCGACCCGCTCGACGCCGTGGCTGCCGAGCAGGTCGATAGCGCAGCCATAGCCGGCGGCGGTGTTGTCGAAGGTCTCGTGGCCGATCTCGACGCCGTGGCCGTCGACGATCCCCACGGTGAAGGTGTCCTGATGAGGGTCGATGCCCCCGACCGCAGATGTCATGCTGTGCTCCTGCTGGAAGTGATGTTCCGGTGGGTCCGGGACGGCAGGGGCGCTTCGTCACAACCGAGTCGAGACAGTCAGGCTCCCTTCAAGACAGGAGCGCTCCTGCCGGTCCCACACTCGACGCGACAGGTCAATCAACAGGCACACGGCCAGCATTTTGTGGAGTCACCGCCGAGCATGGGACCGGACCGTAACCCCCTGGCAGAGAGCCCCGGCAGACCCAACAGTGACACTCGGAAAGTTTGTGTATCGTCTGCACTGAGGTCATCGGAGCACAAAGTGCTCGCCAAGATGGTCTGAGCCATGAGAGTGGCTTGCGAGAGCCCCCTTCATCGGGGGCTCATCGTGCTTTCTGGGAGTAACCGCGGATACCAAGCCGCTGTGCGAAGCACGGGAAGCCGATTGCATCTATGCCACCGGGCCAGACGTGACCTGGTGCATCGTCCCCGGGCAACAACGCGGAGTACGCACGCTCGCGTAGGTACGAGTCTGCTGGCCCGTCGCCACGGTCGTTGAGCACTGCGTGGTGCGCCGAATGGGCAATGAAGTCGGCCATCTGTATCAGATGGCTTTCGGCGCTGTCGTAGCCCCTTGGGTCTTCGAGCACCCGGCGCGAGTACGGGAGAGCTCGGTGAGTGGCTCGCGTCGATCGGGCCAGGTCCTCCGCCGTGCCGTCGTACCAGATGACTGCGTGTGAGTCGTGGAACGTGCAGAACTCTTCGACAAATGCAACGAGCTGCGCGTAGAGCTTCCCCGATCCCTCTGGAACTGGCGCAAACACGGTCAGCATTCGCAGTTCCGGGATCGACCGCATGGTGTTGAAGGCGGAGCGTGTGATCTTGTTTCGATCGCCTGCTTTGAGTGGTGGCAGCTTGCCTCGTCCTGCGTCCGAGTTGGTGCCCATGTCGAGCGCATGCAGCTCGGTGCTAGCCGGGACGCCAAATTTCTTCGCAACCCAGCGTCGGAAATCCGTCCAGGCGCGCAGCGTGTTCGCCCAGGCCGTCACGGGTACCGCCAGAGCCGTGAGGAGATCCTGAGTCTCATCACCGGAGTCATCGACGTAGACGAGGTAGGTGGTATCGAGAAGGCCGCCCGGCACGGGGTTGTTGGGGTTCGTATCGGAGGATGGTGGGCACACTGGTGACGTCCTGGCAATCGTGGACGACGGCTTCAATTGATTGGTCGCTCAACGGGCTCTTCGAAGGCGTGACGCGGGCGACGAGTATTGTGCGACGGACGCGTGCCGTCGAGCGAATTTGTTGACCTCAGTCTCGGACAGCTTTCTTCTCGCGTCCGCGGCCGGTTCGCTTCGCATTCGGGACCTCGGCCTGAGACGTAGTCGGACCGTTTGCCTACGTTCAATCCAGCGGATCAATCCTCGCCGGGGTCTCGCCTCTGTCGAGCTGCTGCCACGACCGGCAGGTTCGCTGACGAGTCTGAGTTAATCTCAGCTCACCAGGTCGGGCCATGGTTTCGGGTGCAGATCTTCGAAGTTCTTGCCGGTGAGGTCCATGTACATGGCCGTGGGATCGAGTTCGAGCGCACTGTCCTTGCCCCAGGCGACGGCTCCGTACGGCCGAACATGCGCAGTCTTGAAGAATTCGGCATCCGACCAAGCTGCGAAGACCCCTCGGATTGACCACTCGGCGAGATCCACGATGCCCCTCACGCCATCGTCAAATCTGATCCACAGCTTGAACGGCTGCCGCGCATCAACCTCGACAGCCTGCGGTGGGCGCGACACGTCCATGTCGAGGACCCTAGGAGGACTCGAGTGCGGTGATGGCAGACCTCACGGCGTCTTCGAGAGTGTCGGCCTCGCGGTCGAAGTCGGCGAACTGGATGCCGTTGGCTTGGCCGATCAGGGCATCGTCGCAGCCGGCCTCGAACAGCCCATCGATGAGTTCGTCTGATTGGAGGTCGGGGCCTTCAATGATCAGGGTGAAATTGTGGGTGGTCATGGTCAGGTGTCGTCGTGTTGTTCCGGAATGCGGCTGAACCGGTCCCGCCGGCGCGTTCGACTCCCATTCTCGGGTGCCGCGGCCGCAGCATGTTCACACCATGCGACATTCGTTGGGTTGTGTCAACGGCACCGGGCCGGGTTTCGGGCCGTACTCATCGTCGGTGCCCGGCTTCAGTAGGGTGCTTTCGTGCGATATGAGAGGCCGGCGCATCTGAGGGAGCGAGTGGCCACTGGCCCGATGTCCGAGAAGGTGTTGCTTCTCCGAGGCGATGAAGATGCGGTGGAGATCGGGTGTACTACTTCGCCGCATGGCGCGAGTAGACGGTTCTTCACAGTCGAGAAGCTGTTCGAAGGCGATGTCATCGTGCACAACGACGCCGAATGGGTAGTCGATCTGGTCAAGGATTGGTCGGGGACATACGAGTCAGAATCGTCCCGTCGGCGCTAGCGCCGAGGTCCGCCGCTAGTTCTGCTCACATGATGGGTACGCGGTCCAAAGAGCCCGTCTGCCGCCGCCAGCCACGATGAGTCAGAGGTCATCATCCGAATACCCGCATAGGCGAGTGATCCCGTCGTCATCGATGCAAGGCCTCAAGGTCTTGGTCACTGCCTTGAGCCGCCGCGGGTCGGCCGCAGCGATCGCCAGCGAGGTACTCTGAGCGCTCGCGTGACGCCGTACGAGTTCATTAGCAAGTGGCGAGCTTCCACGCTGACGGAGCGCTCAGCGTCACAGCAGCATTTCCTTGATCTCTGCGAACTGCTCGGCGAACCCAAGCCAGCCGACGTCGACCCGCACGGCGACTCGTATTGCTTCGAGCGTGGGGCCAGCAAGGACTCTGGCGGCGATGGATGGGCCGATGTGTGGAAGCGCCATCACTTCGCCTGGGAGTACAAGGGCAAGCGAAGGGACCTCGACGCAGCGTTCGGGCAGCTCCGGCAGTACTCCTTGGCGCTGGAGAACCCGCCGGTGCTGATCGTCTCGGACATGGAGCGGTTCCGGATCCGCACAAATTGGACGAACAGCATCAGCAAGGTCTATGAGTTCGACCTGGCGGACCTCGCCGATGCGGGCAAGCGAGACCTGCTCAAGTGGGCGCTGTCCGACCCAGAGCGGCTTCGGCCGGATGACACCCGGCAGGCGCTCACGGAGCAGGCGGCGGATGCATTCTCATCTCTCGCTCAAACGCTGCGCGGGCGGGGGTACGACCCGCACGCGGTTGCGCACTTTGTCAACCGGCTCGTGTTCTGCATGTTCGCGGAGGACGTGGGCCTGCTACCCGATCACATGTTCACGCGGTTGTTGCAGCAGACGCGGAGCACCCCGGGGCAGTTCGTAGAGCTTGCTGGCGATCTTTTTGGGGTGATGGCGACTGGCGGACGGGTGGGCTTCGAGCAGGTCGCATGGTTCAACGGCGGCCTGTTCGATGATGATGTGGCGCTGCCGCTGGAAGCGTCCGACATCGACATAGTGCTGGCTGCGTCGAATCTCGATTGGTCCGAAATCGACCCATCGATCCTCGGCACGCTGTTCGAGCGTGGGCTCGATCCCGACAAGCGGGCTCAGCTCGGGGCGCACTACACCGACCGCAACAAGATCATGCTGATCGTCGAGCCGGTCGTGATCCGACCGTTGCTCGCAGAGTGGGCTGAGGAGAAGGCGGCTATCGCCGCGGACTTGGAACGCGCGAATTCCGCCAAGGCGTCGGCCACCCGAACGAGGCGTCGGAATGAGGCCTCACAGCGATACCGGAAGTTCCTGAACCGCCTGGGGGCCTTTACGGTGCTCGACCCTGCTTGTGGATCGGGCAACTTCCTGTATCTGGCCCTGCAGGCGCTCAAGGACCTGGAGCACCGGGTGCAGTTCGAAGCAGAGGCGCTCGGCCTCGAGCGAGCGTTCCCCGAGATCGGCCCTGCAAACGTCAAGGGCATCGAGATCAACCCCTACGCCGCAGAGTTGGCACGTGTGTCGGTGTGGATCGGTGAGATTCAGTGGATGCGACGCAACGGCTTCACGGAGTCGCGAGATCCGATCCTCAAGCCGCTCGACACGATCGAGTGCCGCGACGCGATCTTGACCCCGGACAACACGGAACCTGACTGGCCGGCTGCTGATGTCGTCATTGGCAACCCGCCGTTCTTGGGCGACAAGCTCCTGAAAGGCGGTTTGGGCGAGGACTATGTGGCCCAGTTGTTCGCCACTTACGCCGGCCGTGTTCCCGGAGGAGCCGATCTCGTTTGCTATTGGTTTGAGAAGGCGGGCCAGCAGATTGCGTCCGGCAAGGCGCGCCGCGCGGGACTCGTAGCGACCAATTCGATTCGGGGCGGCGCCAACCACCGCGCGTTGCAGGCTGCGACCAGTAGCCGACGGATCTTCGAGGCTTGGAGCGACGAGCCGTGGGTGGTTGACGGAGCGGCAGTGCGCGTGTCAATGGTCTGCTTCTCGCGCGCCGATGATGAGTTCGCAGGCGGTACACGCCTCGACGGTGTGCCGGTTGACGAAATCCACACCGACCTGACGGCGCGACGCGACGGGATTGGCGTTGACCTTACGAAAGCCCGCCCCCTTGCCGAGAATGCCGGCGTGGCCTTCGTCGGAAACCAAAAGAGCGGCTCTTTCGACATTGCGGGTGACAAGGCACGTGAATGGCTCTGCCTGCCGGCCAACCCCAACGGCCGGACGAATGCAGACGTTCTCAAGCCGTGGGTCAACGGGATGGACCTGACCCGGCGACCGGCGGGAAAATGGATTGTCGATTTCGGGCTGCAGATGGCCGAGCGGGAAGCGGCCCTGTATGAGGAGCCGTTTCGCTGGGTCCAAGAGCGCGTGATGCCCGAATGGGAAACGCAACGCGAGGCCCGTAGACGGGATTGCTGGTGGCTGCACCATTGGCCGCGGCCGAAGATGTTGCAAGCACTCACAGGCCTGTCCCGATTCATCGCGACTCCGACCCTCGCCAAGCACCGCCTCTTCGTCTGGCTCGATGCCCGCGTGTGTCCCGATCATCAGTTGATCGTCATCGCTCGTGACGACGAAGCGACCTTCGGGGTTCTGCATAGCCGCTTCCACGAGGTCTGGTCACTACGACGAGGCACGAGCTTGGAGAATCGACCGCGCTATACGCCAACGTCCACCTTCGCCACTTTCCCGTTCCCGCGCGGCCTTGCACCAGAGGTACCAGCGACTGACTACGCCTCCGATCCACGTGCTAGCGCCATAGCGGCGAGGGCTCGACGCCTCGTAGAGCTTCGTGACCGATGGCTCAACCCGCCTGAGTGGGTCGAGTGGGTCGACGAACCGGTTCCCGGCTACCCGAAGCGCCCCGTGCCTCGCGACCAGGAGGCAGTGAATGCTCTCAAGAAGCGCACGCTGACGAACCTCTACAACACCCGCCCGCAGTGGCTGGCCGATGCCCACGAGGCCCTTGACGCTGCTGTAGCCGCTGCGTATGGATGGCCAGCCGACATCTCCGACGACGATGTTCTCCGTGAGCTTCTGGCACTCAACGGCGGCTAGTCGAACCCCAACCACCGATTCCCCAGTTGACCGGTCAGGCGTTCTAGTGCCGCGTCAGCAAACGTTTGCGCGGTTGACGATGTCGTTGAGTGCTTTGTCGGCGGCGTTGTTGTTTCGCCAGCGGATGTAGCGGCGGATGATCGAGGCCTGCTCGGCGTGGGTGGGGTGGTCGGTGCCGTCGACGCAGAAGTAGCGCAGGGCTTGGAAGTGGGCTTCGATGCGGTTCAGCCACGACGCGTAGTGGGGGGTGTAGGCGAGTTCGACGTTGTTGGCCTCGGCCCAGTTGCCGACGCGGGGGTCGGCATTGGTGCTGCGGTGCGGTGACCAGTTGTCGAGCACGATGCCGATGCGCACCTCGGGCGGGTACAGGGTGCGCAGGTAGCGGCAGAACTCCAGGAACTGGGTGCGGCCCTTGCGTTTTTTCATGTGCCCGTAGAGCTTGTCGGCGGTCAGGTCGTAGGCAGCGAGCAGGTGGCGCACGCCGTGGGGGCGGTTGTAGGTCGCCCTGCGCCGCCGCCGCGGCGCCCGATGGGGGTCCTTGAGGCGGCCGCCGACGGGCGCCCACTGCTTGCCCGGGTGCGGCCGGAGATTGAGCGGCCCGAACTCGTCCATGCACAACACCACCGACGGGTCGCCGGGCTCGGGATCGGTCTTGCCGTCAGCGATGTCATACAGCGCCAGGATCCGGTTCTTCTTCGCCTCGAAATCAGGGTCGTTGGACGCCTTGAAGGTCTTCAGCGCTTGAAAGGAGACACCCTCCTCGCGGAGCAGGACCCGCAGGCCCTCATGGCTGATGTCGTCGACCACCCCCTTTGCGACCAGGTGCTCAGCGAGCTTGGACAACGACCACGTCGAGAACGGCAGCCCGCGATCAGCGGGCCGCCCCACAGCGATGCGCTTGATCTCGGCGCGCTGGGCCGCGCCGAACCGCGGCGGGCGGCCTCCCGCGTACTTCGGATACAGCGAGTCGAACCCGTCGGCGTTGAAATTGTGGATCACCTCCCGAGCCCGGTCCTCGGACGTGAACGCCAACGCAGCGATCTGGCCCACATCCATGCCCTGCGCGGACCACAACACGATCTGCGCTCTCCTCCACGTCACCACCGACCCCGACGAACGGCGCACCAGCCTCAACAGCCGACTGCCCTCACCCGAATCGATCTCCCTCACACGAACACGCCCAGCCATGCACCCAATCGCACCACAACCCGACACCCCACACGCGGACACGCACCCCAAACGTTGCCTGACACGGCACTAGTTGCCCGTGCCAGGGACTGGCGGCCCGACCGGACTTCAGCGTTGGGAGCGGGCGATCACGGCGGGGAGGTCCTTGATTCGGGACATGAACATTTCAAGCGGCTCAAGACGTGTTCGCTTGTTGCCCATGTCCCGCCGGATCGCGAGCATTACCTGACCAATCGCTGTGAATGCTTCGAGCATCACAGACTCGTCTACGGGGCCCTCGTCCAAGGGCATCGACCAGAGGAACTGCCACATGCTGTTGAAGGCCCGCAGAACATCGTCGGACCCGAAGAAGTGAATCTGGAATGCGGCGTTGCGGTATTCCTTCTGTTGCAGCGCTTGGGCAACTCTCTCCGGGTTCCCGCTTTGTCCGCTGAGGATCATCTCCATCGGCTGCAGCAATCTGATGTACAAGTCGGCCCGATCCTTGTACAAGCGCTCGGCTAACCGCCTGTTCTCCTCGATACGTGATTGGACCCACCAGACGACTAGCCCGACGACAACAGAGGTGGCTCCCGCGATGAGCGTTGTGAACACACATCGGAGTGTCGCGCAATTGGCGACTTCGGAGGGATCGTGGCGGGTGAGTTGCGGGGTCGTCTTCTAGCAGGGTGCTGAAATAGTCGGTGTTTGGTGCTCGCGTTGGTTGGGTGGGCGCGGGACACTGTGGGGATGCGTGGAACTGTTGATGCCCAGATGGCGATGCTGTCGACGTTGTCGACTGAGGATCTGATCAGCGCGGATCATCCGATACGGCGGATCAGGGCGTTGGTGGAGGGGGTGCTTGAAGAGCTCGACGGTGAGCTGGGGGCGATGTATGCGGATCGGGGCCGGCCCAGCGTGCCGCCTGAGGTGTTGTTGAAGGCGTCGGTGTTGATGGCGTTGTACTCGGTGCGCTCGGAGCGGGCGTTCTGCGAGCGTTTGAGCTACGACATGTTGTTCAAGTGGTTCTTGGGGTTGCGCATCGACGAGCGCTCTTTTGACGCGTCGACGTTCTCGAAGAACCGCGAGCGGCTGTTGGATCATGAGATAGCGGATCGGTTCTTCGCTGCTGTGGTTCGGCGGGCTCAGCTGCGCCGGTATTGCTCGAGCGATCATTTCAGCGTGGACGGCACCTTGCTGGAGGCGTGGGCGTCGCACAAGAGCTTCAAGCCCAAAGCCGCGCCCGGCGGCGGCGAGCCGGGCAAGGGCCGCAACGCCGAGGAGGACTTCCGGGGCGCCCGCCGCCGCAACGACACCCACCAGTCCACGACCGATCCCGAGGCTCGCCTGTATCGCAAGTCGAAAGGGGCCCCGGCGATGCTCGCTTTCATGGGGCACCTGATGGTCGAGAACCGCAACGGCCTCATCGTCGACGCCGAGCTCACCCAAGCAGACGGCTACGCCGAGCGCGACACCGCCGCCGCGATGCTGCGACGAGCCCCCCGACGGCGGCGGCGGCGCACCGTCGGCGGCGACAAGAACTACGACACCAAGGGATTCGTGGCCGACGCCCGCAAGGCCGGGTTCACGCCCCACGTCGCCCAGAACACCACCAGGCGGCGCTCCGCCATCGACCGGCGCACCACCCGCCACGACGGCTACACGATCTCTCAACGGGTCCGAAAACGCGTCGAGGAGCCCTTCGGATGGATCAAGACCATCGCCGGAGGACACAAGCTGCGACACAAAGGACAAGCCCGCAACCGGGCCTGGTTCCTCATCGGCGCCGCCACCTACAACCTCGTCCGCATAGCCACACTCGACACCGACACCACCTGAGCAGACACCCCGACCGGCCCGACAGGGCCAACGTCGCCCCGCACCGCCAGCCAACACCACCACCCCAACCCTCACACAAACCCGAACCAGCACCCAAACCCGCCCAAACCACCGAATTTCAACAGCCTGCTAGAAGACGGGGAAGACAGCGGTGTCGCTTGAGCGTTCGGCTCGGGTGAGGGCGTAGAGGACGTCCCAGTCGCCGTTGCGGTCTCGGGCGATGTTCATGCAGATGTCGATGATGATGGCGGCGCCCTCGGGGTCGGTGGCCGGACGGGGCTGGTCGGTGCTGACGGCGAGGTCATCGAGATGCAGCAGCACCTCGATCAGCCGGGTGCGGCAGAAGTCGTCGAGGGTGAGCAGGCGGCCTCCCAACGCGGCGACGAGGCGGTCGGCGGGTTCGGCGGCCAGTCGTGCTTCGAGATCGACGGCCAGTTGGCGGCACTTGGCCACGGTGGCTTCGTGGCCGATGGCCGACTCGGCGGCGGAGACGTCCTTGATCTGGTCGTGGATGGGGGAGTCGACCGCTGCGTGGAAGTAGGTGACCGAGGTGAGCAGGTCACCGTCGGGGCGCCGGTCGGGCGGGGTGCGGTCGAGGTAGGCGATGGTGGCGCCGGCAGCGCGCACGAGGTGGGCGGCGAGTGCACCGACCGTCATGCCCTCCAGGGCCGAGGGCTGGTCCCATCGCTCGGCTGTGGCCGGCGTGGCGATCAGTTCGGCCGCTTGGCTGACGGCTTCGACGACCAGCGCCCGAACCCGGGCTGAGTCGGTTGGCAGGTCGGCGGCAGTCGTCATCGGTTGATCTCGATTCGTCTCATGGATGGCCGGTCGGCGTCGGTGTCGCCCCAGCTCAGCGGGGGCGGGGGTAGGTGCGGTGGAGGTGGCGCTGGCCGGCGCCGAAGTAGTTCTCGCGGAACGTCGTGCCTTCATAGCCGGTGCGGAAGCGGCCGCGCCGCTGCAGCTCGGGCACCAGCCAGTCGACTACCTGTTCGAATCCCCAGGGCACCGGCGCCGTGGTCACGTTGAACCCGTCGACGCCGGTGATCTCCATGAAGGCCTCCATCTGGTCGGCAACCGTGGCCGGCGAACCCACGAACCCCAGCCCGCCGGCGGTGTCGGACAGCCGCCGGGCGACATCGCCGACGGTCCAAGCCCTGTCGGGGTCTTCCAGCTTCCAGCGCTCGACCTGGGTCCGGATCGCATTGGCCTCGATGTCGTCGATCGGCGTATCGGGCGGGTGACCGCCCAGGTCGATGCCCGTCCAGCCGCCGTAGAGCGCGAGGTAGCCGTCGACGGAGAACAGCCGTGACCACTCGTCGCGCATCGCCCGGGCCTCGGCATCGGTCTCTGCCACCACCACCCTCGCCACTTGCAGTGCCTTGATCTGGGCGGGATCGCGCCCGGCCGCTGCGGCGCGCTCGCGCAGTGACGTCACCACGGCGGCACCCCGCTCATTGCCCGGCACCGACATGAACACGACCTCGCCGGTGTTGGCTGCGAACTCGACACCGCGCGCCGAGTTGCCCGCCTGGTACAGCACCGGCGTGCGCTGCGGGGAGGGCTCGACCATGTGCGGGCCTTCCACGGTGAACCAGTCGCCGGAATGGTTGATCTCGTGCACCTTCGCCGGGTCGGTGAACGTGTCGGCCTCAGCATCGAGAACGATGGCGCCATCGTCCCAGCTCTGCTCCCACAGCTTCAGACAGACATCGACGTACTCGTCGGCCCGGTCGTAGCGAGCATCGTGCGCCAGGATCTCGCCGAGCCCCTGACGCTCGGCATCGGACAGGTACGAGGTGACGATGTTCCAGCCGACGCGGCCTCCGGTGAGGTGGTCGAGGGTCGAGAACAGCCGGGCCGTGTGGTACGGGGCGTGGTGGCTAGTCGAGAAGGTCACGGCGAAGCCGAGGTGCTCGGTGCACGCCGCCAGTGCCGGGATCAGCAGGGTGGGGTCGACGCCGGGAATCTGGACTGCGCCGCGCAGCGCAGCGTCGCGGCTCGCTCCGTACACGTCGTAAGTGCCCAGCACGTCGGCGAAGAAGATCCCGTCGAAGCAGCCCCGCTCGAGCGTGCGCACGAGGTCCTGCCACCAGCTCAGGGTCCGGTATCCCCACGACGTCTCGTCGGCGGGGTGCTTCCACATGCCCTTGATCTGATGATTCGGGGACGCCTGGATGAAGGCGCTCAGATGCATCTCGCCTCGGTCCATCAGCCCGACAGGTCGAACAGAGAAATCTCCATCGCCTCAGCCACGTCAGCGAGCCGCCTGTCGTAGCTGGCGAGCGTCACCGGTTGTCCCAGACCGACCAAGTAGGCGCACGATGCAAGGTGCAGGGCGTCGAGTGTGCGCACATGAGTCCGACCGGGGAAGGGTTCCAACGCGCGCTCGAGAACGGCGGGGGCCAGTTCGAGCATGGCGATCCGGCCGATGACAGAACGGGCCGCATCACCATGGGACTCAGCCAGACCACGCCGGTGCAGGGGCGTCCAGAGCTCGTACTCCAGCAACCTGCTGGAAACGAGGGTTTCCTGCCAGATGTCCGCCGGCGGCTGACGGTCCTCGGCGAGGAGATGTGCGAGCGCCACCGAGGTGTCAACGTAGATCACCGGTCGCGTCGGTCCTCGTCGAGATCGGAAAGAAGCTGTTCCAGGGGCGCGACTGGCTTCGGGGTCGGCGGCGGTTCGGAGCCGCTGAGCGTGGGCGGAGTCAGCACGCCGTTTCTCACAGCATCAGCGAGGTATGCATCGGCGAGAATCGGGCTGCGGGATTCCCTGATCGGGCCCAGCTCAGCCACTACCCGATCCCGGTCGGTCACCAGGATTGTCTCGCCCGACGCCGCGAGCCGGACGTACTCGCTCAGCCGGCTGTTCAACACTTTGATTCCTACCGACTTCATGGCCATAAAGTAGCTACTAGTCGCTACTTTGCCAAGTCACATTCTTGCCCTCGGCCACGGCCGGTCGCGTGGTCAGCAGGTCCTGGCAGAGCAGGCCGGCGTCGCGGTGGCGGTGCATCTCGGGGTAGTCGGCATGGTTGAGGGTCGCGATGAACGCCGCCCGGTTGGGAAAGTGCATGATCAGCACGGCATCCCAGTCGCCCTGCCCGATGAAGTAGCGCTCGCCATGTCCGTAGAGCAGGCAGGTTCCGCCCACCTGGGCCGCAGCGGCCCGGAAGGCATCGACATAGCGCTGGTAGGCGGCAGCGCCGGACTCGTCATTGGCGTGCTCAGGTTCATCTGGCCCATAGGCCGCCTTGACCCGGAACTTCAGCAGGTTGACCTGTGCGATGGGCCCGCCGTACGGGTCGTCGCGGAAGGCACGGAATTGGTCGGCAGTCGGCTGCATTGCAGGCATGGCACCTCACTTGTGGGCTCACGATGTCCGGATGGTTAGCAGAAGCGCTCGTTGCCGCGGGCGGTCGGCCTGCGGTTCACACCAGGAACCTGCTGGTGGGCTGGTCGAGCAGCAGGCGTCCGTAGTCGGCGTAGCGGATCTCACGATCGAAGATCAGGTGATTGGCGCCGGTCGTGATGTCGCGCAGCGCTCGCTGGATCGGGTTGTCCAGCCGGCTGCCGCTGGCACCGGTGACCGAGCAGATGTCCCGCACCGCATCACGGCACATGTACACGGCGTGGGTCAGGCGCGAGAGCCAGATGCTGCGGGTCTCGAAGGATGCGCTGTTGCGCTGTGCCATCACATCGGCGAGCACGTCGCGGAAGACGAGCTCGGCTGCGTCGATCGACAGCGCCGCCCGCGCGGCGATCGCCGGCTTGCCCTGATCCCGTTCGGGGCCGCCGACGCCGGTGTGCTGCGCCGCGATCTTGGCCTTGGTCTGCGAGCGGTATTCCTCCAGTGCCATCTGGGCCGCGCCGAGCATGGGAAGCCCGGCAGCGAAGCCGAGCACGGGAATCAGCGGCGTGCGATACAGCTCTCCTGGGTGAACCCGGGTGGACTCGCCGGCTGCGTTCATCAGCCCGACCATCGAGACGACCCGATCGGCGGGAACGAAGACTTCGTCGACACGGATGTCCCATGAACCGGTGCCGCACAGGCCCATCACGTACCAGGTGTCGACGGGCTCGACGTCGTCAGGCGGCACGGCGAAGAAGTACGGCAGGACCCGCCCGTCGCCCTCGTCGACCATCGCTCCCACCAGCACCCAGTCGGCATGGATGATGCCCGTTCCCCATTGCCACTGACCGTCAAGCCGGTAGCCGCCTTCGGTGGCCGTTGCCCTGCCGCCCCCGGCGTTCAAGGTGGCAGGGGCCAGTATGAACTGGCGCTCAGCGAAGACTTCCTTCTGGAAGCTCTCCGGATAGCCGCACATCCAGAAGTTGTGCTCGATGTAGAACGAGATCAGCCAGCCCATTGAGGCGTCAGCGCGAGACAGCGTCAGCGTCACCTCGAAGAACGTGTCGAGGTCGGCTTCGTGGCCGCCGTAGTCCTGTGGAACCATGAGCGCGAACAGCCCGCTGTCGCGGACGGCGTCGATCACCCTGTCCAGAGGACGCCGGGCCAGCTCCGCCTCGCGAGCGGTCTCGCGCAGCAGCGGAGCGAGCTCATTCGCGGCGCTGATCAGTTCCGCTGAGCTCATCGGGGAGTTGGTCATATCGCGCTCCGGCGGCTCGGCTCAACCCTGCGAGATCGAGCGGAGCGCCTCGTCACCGCTCGCCGGGTCGACGCCGGTCACCGTAGCTGGGCTCGCTTGTCCAGAACGGGTCCGGAGGCTAGGAACGGACGATGCTTGATCATTCCGAACGAGTCGCTGCAGCGCGGGCGGCGATCGACTACATCTGCGGCCGCAGCAACGCCGAGCAGGCAGTGTCGGTGCCGAACTGCCCAGGCTGGACGGTCTACAACGCTGCCTCGCACATCGGCCGTGTCGGGGTCGCGTGGGAGGAGATGATCACCTCGACGCCGGAGGACCCCGAGTCCCGGGCGCGGGGATATGAGCGTGCGGGCCGCAAGCCGGCCGGAGCACCGACGGCAGAGCTCGCAGCGTGGGCCCACGCAGCCATCGATCATCTCGCCGAGGACCTGGATCGTCGCTGCTACTTCTCGATGACCGGCGGCGAGGGCAATCCGAGGCTGTGGGCCTGGCACGCGGCATCAGAGCTCGGCATGCACCGCCTCGACGTCGAGGCGGCCCTCGGCCACGAGCACTCCATGACGCCGGCGCAGGCGCTCGACGCCGCCGACTACACGTGCCAGTTCTTCCTGCAGGC
Organism: Acidimicrobiales bacterium; assembly: GCA_965116715.1. Lineage (GTDB taxonomy): Bacteria > Actinomycetota > Acidimicrobiia > Acidimicrobiales > Poriferisodalaceae > Poriferisodalis. The sequence continues at coordinate 739,399 of OZ220724.1, read as the reverse complement.
AATGCGCCGGGTGCTCGAACGGGACCCCGGCGGTCTCACCGCTCGGTTGGTCGATGCCGAAGGCGAGGTCGGCAGTGTGACCATCGAGCCGCTGCCCGAGTCCGAGTCGCCGGCATCAGTGCAGATCGAAGGACCGTCAGTCGACGTGCTGCTCGCACTGTGGGGCCGCCCTCACGTCGGCGTCGAGGTAGCCGAAGGAGACCCCCAGGTCTGGCGGCAGTGGCGAGCCCTGCCCAGCGAAGCCTTCCAGTTCGGCACCTGGGACTAGCTGCGCTGCGATGCGGTTCGAGTCAGACGATGCCGCCCCCTTCGATCGGCGAGACGATGCGAGCTGCTTGTTGGGCCGGGTCCGGTTCGGCGTGGGAGCCCTTGCGGGCCGCTCGCTCGGCCCATCCGCCCCTGGCCCTATTGAGATCTTCGGCGATCAGATCCGCTAGTTCGCTCCTCACCGCATCTGCTTCTGATCGCAGTTCGAACTTACGAGCGAACGCATCAGCCGGTAATGCCCGCAGCTCGGCATCGATCTCGACAAGTCGCTGGCGACGACTGTCTGCGGCGTCTCCCGCTTCTCCCATGTCCTTACAGTGTCACACCGTTTGCTGTTCGCAGACTAGACGCTCTGTCCAATTGTTAGACTAGCGGTGTGCGAATCACGGTGGATCTCGACGAGGCAGAACTGGCGCACACGCTGGAAGCACTTGGCGCCGTTGTCGAGATCGTGGAACGTCGGAGTGATGAGCTGGTCGCGGCGGTGATCATCCGGGATGTGATCGCGAAGCTGTTGCGGAGCATCGAGGAGGCACGATGAGCAACGTCAAGTCGATATGGGATCTTGCTGGCCTCGACATGGCCACGAGTTCTGAGGGGGCAGCACTCAACGTCGTTCGCCGACTGACCAGTCAGAAGGAAGATCTGGCCTCACAATGGGCGACCGCGATCCGGCTTGCCCAAGCGAACGGAGCATCGCTGCGGGAAATCGCCGCGGTAGCGAACGCTTCGCCCCAGACGATCGCCAAGATCTGCAAGGAGTGAGGACCGGGGAGGAGGTCATGGAGGGTATCTGGCAGGTGCAGGAGGCAAAGTCTCGGTTCAGCGAGTTCCTCCAGCGCAGCCTGAGCGACGGGCCGCAGACGGTGACGCTGCGCGGCGTGCCGACTGCTGTGCTGGTGCCGATTGAGGAGTGGGAACGGCTGCAGCGCAACGCTCGCACGGACCACAAGGACTGGCTGCTGGCACCCCATGCCCGCACCGACCATCTGACACCGGCTCGGCGAGACTTCCAACGTCGGCGCTCACTGGAACTCGGCTGATGCATCGCCGGTCGGACACACTGCTGCTGGACGCAATGATCGCTGCCATCGCAAAGGTGCATCGACTGATCGTCGTCACAAGAAATGTCCGCGACTTCGAGCTGTTCGACGTGCCCCTGTTCGACCCGTTCGGCTCGCATTAGCCAGCACAGCGGCACCAGCATCGGCGCAAGCCTCTGCGAGGGTTCGGGCCCGGCCTGAGGAGGCTGTCTCTCAGCGGTCGGGCGTCAGGGGCAGGGCGGTGAGGAGTTGGGCGACGCATTCGTCGAGGGGTTGGGTTGTGTCGACGGTGATCTCGGGGGAGGGCGGCGGTTCGTAGGGGGCCGAGATGCCGCTGAAATCGGGAATCTCGCCGGCGCGGGCCTTCACGTACAGGCCCTTGGGGTCGCGGGCTTCGCAGACATCGAGCGGCGTATCGACATACACCTCCACGAAGGCGCCGGGGGGATGGATCGCACGCACCTGATCGCGGTCGGCGACGTAGGGCGAGATGAACGCCGTCAGCACGACGATGCCGGCGTCGGTGAACAGGCGGCACACCTCGCCGATGCGGCGGATGTTCTCGGTGCGGTCTTCCGGCGAGAAGCCCAGGTCGCGGTTCAGACCGAAGCGGATGTTGTCGCCGTCGAGGACGTAGGCGGCTACACCGCGCTCGAGCAACGCCGCTTCGAGGGCGAATGCAAGCGTCGACTTGCCGCTGCCCGACAGCCCGGTGAACCACACCGTCACTGAGCGATGGCCGTAGTGCGTCTCGCGGTCGGCGCCGGTGACGTGTCCTTCAGCGCGGACGATGTTGCGCGAGACCGGCTCGTTGCGGGCGCCCTCGCTCACGGCGTGCTCGGTCCTCGCAGAAAACCGCGCTCGGTCAGCATGCGCAGGATGGCGTCGATGCACTCGTCGACGTCTTGAGTGGAGGTGTCGACGCGCAGGTCGGCATCGGTGGGTCGGTCGAATTCGGCCGAGACGCCGGGGAAACTCGGAATCTCGCCCCGGTCGGCCATCGCGTACAGACCATGGGGATCACGCTCGCGACACACCTCGATGGGCGTGTCGACGAACACCTCCACGTAACGATCCGCACCCACGAGGTCGCGGGCACGTTGCCGGACCTCGCCGTCAGGTGCCACCAGCGCGGCGATGGCAATCAGCCCCTGGCCGTTCACGAGCCGTGCAACCTCTGACACGCGGCGCAGATTCTCCGAGCGCTCCTGGGAGCTGAAGCCGAGGTCACGGGAGATGCCCATGCGCACGTTCTCGCCGTCGAGGCGGATCGACACCTTGCCCCGGTCGAACAGCTCCCGTTCGAGGGCTGTCGCGAGCGTGGACTTGCCGGCCGCAGTGAGGCCTGTCAGCAGGATGGTGCATGGCTGCTGGCCGAAGCGGATGGCCCGTTCTGCATCGCTGATCTCGGAGCGCTGGCGCACCAGCGCCGCATCGGGCGTGCGGTCCCACGCCGAGGCCGCCCCCAGGACCATGCCGGCAGCCACGGTTGCGTTGGTGAGCCGGTCGACGAGCACGAACGAGCCGGTCGCCCGATTGGTGATGTACGGATCGAATGCGAGCTCCCGATCCGACGTGACGACGCAGTGCCCGATGTCATTGAGCCCGAGGCCAGGTGCCGGTTCCTGCGCGCCGGTATCGATGTCGATCCGGTGCCGGATGCTGCGAATCGTGCAGTTCGACACCGCGTTGGCCGTCTGGAGCAGGTAGGAGCTGCCGGGCTCGGCCCCGGCGTCGGCCATCCACACCACCATGGCGTCGAGATCGTGTGCCCGCTGCGGCTCGCTGCCGGGAGCCACCAGCAGGTCGCCACGACTGATGTCGATCTCGTCGGCGAGCGTCACGGTCACCGCACGTCCCGGCCCGGCGACATCCAGGTCGCCGTCGAACGTGGCGATCCGTTCCACGACCGAGCTGAGCCCCGATGGCAGTGCCACCACCTCCTCACCCGGCCGGAGTGTTCCCGAGGCGATCGTCCCGGCGTAGCCGCGGAAGTTCGCATCCGGCCGGGCGACCAGCTGCACCGGCATGCGGAAGTGCGCCACGTCCACACCGGTGTCGGTGTCCACCGTTTCGAGATGCTCCAGCAGCGGCGGTCCGTCGAACCAGCTCAACTTGTCGCTGGTGTCAACGACGTTGTCGCCCAGCAGCGCCGACATCGGCAGGAAGTACGGCTCGCCGAACCCGAGCGTCTTGGCGAACGAGCGGTAGTCCTCGCAGATCTCGGCGAACCGATCCTGCGACCAGCCGACGAGATCCATCTTGTTGACCGCCACCACGACCTGGCGGATGCCGAGCAGGCTCGCGATGTGGCTGTGCCGCTTGGTCTGGGGCAGCACTCCGTGGCGGGCATCGATCAGGATGACGGCGAGATCGCAGGTCGAGGCACCCGTCGCCATGTTGCGCGTGTACTGGGGGTGTCCCGGGGTGTCGGCGATGATGAACGTGCGGCGAGCGGTGGAGAAGTAGCGGTAGGCGACGTCGATGGTGATGCCCTGTTCCCGCTCGGCCCGCAGGCCGTCCATCAGCAGCGCCAGATCGACTTGGTCGCCTGCTGAGCCGTGGGCCGCCGAGTCAGCCTTGAGGCTGGCCAGCACGTCCTCGTAGATCAACTGGGAGTCGTGCAGGAGGCGGCCGATCAGCGTCGACTTCCCGTCGTCCACGCTGCCGCAAGTCAGCAACCGCAGCAGATCCATCAGAAGTATCCCTCGCGCTTCTTCTGTTCCATGGAGCCCGACTGGTCGAAGTCGATCACCCGGCCCTCGCGCTCGGAACGGGTGGCCACCAGCATCTCGCCGATGATCTCCGGCAGCGTGGTGGCCGTCGATTCGATGGCGCCCGACAGCGGGTAGCAGCCCAGCGTGCGGAACCGCACCAGGCGCTGCTCGACCGTCTCGCCCTCGTCGAACACGAACCGGTCGTCGTCCACCATGATCAGCACGCCGTCACGCTCCACCACCGGCCGCTCCGCGGCGAAGTACAGCGGCACGATGGGGATCTCCTCGAGGTGGATGTACTGCCACACGTCGAGCTCGGTCCAGTTGCTCATGGGGAACACCCGGATGGACTCGCCCGTGTTGACCCGCCCGTTGTAGAGATTCCACAGCTCGGGCCGCTGGTTCTTCGGGTCCCAGCGATGGTGGGCGTCACGGAAGCTGAACACCCGCTCCTTGGCCCGTGACTTTTCCTCGTCGCGCCGGGCACCGCCGAACGCCGCATCGAACCCGCCGGCGTCCAGCGCCTGGCGGAGCGCCTGGGTCTTCATGATGTCGGTGTAGTTCTTCGAGCCGTGGTCGAACGGGTTGATGCCCTGGGCCACGCCCTCAGCGTTGGTGTGGACGATCAGATCGAAGCCGATCTCGTCGGCCATGCGCTGGCGGAACGAGATCATCTCGCTGAACTTCCAGGTCGTGTCCACGTGCAGGAGCGGGAACGGGATCTTGCCTGGGAAGAACGCCTTGCGGGCCAGGTGCAGCAGCACCGAGGAGTCCTTGCCGATCGAGTAGAGCATGACGGGGCGCTCGCACTGGGCGACCACCTCGCGCATGATGTGCATCGCCTCGGCTTCGAGCTGCTGCAGGTGCGTCAACCGCAGCTCGGCGGGCAGTGTGGCGCTCATTGCGAACCCCTCGATCGGTCCACGAGGACCTGGCTGGCCTCCCACAGCTTGGCCCCGTTGGCGGGGTCTGCTGCACTCTCGGACACCTGCTTGCGGTGCATCAGATGCAGGTAGAGGCCGGTCGAGTTGCCGGCCTCGGGCGCACAGCACAGCCAGATGACGGGCTCGACGGCTTCGTCGGGCGACCGGAACAGCAATCGCAGCAACGGGTCGACCACCGATCGGAGCGGCACAGGTGCGTGACGGGTGATGTTCGTGGCAACGCCGCCCGGGCACATTGCATGTACCGCCACCTCGACCTCATCGTCTTCGGGCGCGTCGACGCCGCCGCGGGTTCCGCTATGGCGATTCAGCCGGCGTGACAGCTCGGTGGCATAGGTGCAGAGCGCCAGCTTGCTGCTGCTGTAGTGCCGCATGGCGTCTTTCATGCCGTACGGCGTGAAGGTGTCGAGACGCTCGATGTCGAGGTCGGCGCTGGATCGATGGGCTTCCGACGAGACGAACACGATCCTCGGAATCTCGCCGTCGGCCTGCGACGGGTCGATCACGCCGTCGGCCAGCCAGCGGTCGATCATCACCCGGTTGGCCAGGAAATGGACGGCGAGCATGGTGTCGAAGCCCTGCGGGGTCTGTCGCGCCGCCGGGGTCATGAGGCCCGCATTCATCAGCGCGATGTCGATGCGAGTTCCCCGGTCGCGCAGTTCGTCACAGCAACGGTGAACCGACCGGAGATCGGCGAGATCTACTTCCACCAGCTCGACGCTCTGCGAGCCGGACTCGTGGGAGATCTCGTCGCAGATCGTGTCGTGGCCCGGACGGCACGCCAGGATCATCGTGCCGCCGCGCCTGGCGAGCTCGATGGCGGCTGCCCTGCCCAGCCCGCTGCTGGCGCCGGTCACCAGGCACGTCTTGCCGTCGATCCGTACGTCGTCGGGCACCGGTTCGATGTCGGGGCTCTTCGGGTCGCGGAGGTCGCGGACCGCCGTCAATATGGCCCCGACGATGCCGCGGTCACCGAGTCCGCGTTCCTCCCGCCCCTCGTCGGGCGACTTCTCGCCGGCGGTTCCGTCCCGATCGCTCTCCACGGGGATGGCGTATGTCTCCCGGTAGGCCGCGAACGTCTCGTCGACGATGTCGTCAGTCAAGCCGAAGTCCCCGAGGCGGTAGTCGTGCTTGCCGAAGCGGTTCTTGGGGTTCGCCTCCAGGTACTTCGTGGCTGCCTGAGATGCGTGTTCGTCGAAGGGCAAGCCTGCACGCTCGCAGATGCGCCGGACCTCGGCGATGGGATCGGCCATGAGGTCGTAGTACGACACGTCGACGAACTGATCGGCCGATGACGCTGCCCGAACTGCCATCGCCCGCTCCACCATCCGGTGCGTCTTGGCACACCAGTGCCGGCCGATCTCGGCCGGGTCGACCTGATCGCTGAACATGCCGCGCCCGTGGGCGACCATGCTGCAGAACGAGGCGAGCGCGATGCGCGGATCGCGATGGGTCTGGATGACGGTCGCGCCTTCAAACACCGCCAAGAGCACGTCGAGGTGTTCGAGGTGGTGCGGGGTCTTGAGCACCCACCGGCCGCCGGGCCGCTGCCACGACAGCACCTGCAGCACGCGGCGGAGGTACTCGTACGCCGGGGTGTGGTCCTGAGCTTCCAGCCAGCGGGCGTAGGTCGGCACGTGCATCGTGGCCTCGGCTGATTGGCTCATGAAGCACAGGTCCAGCAGCAGGACGTCTTCCTCTGGCTCGTCATGGCTGATGGGGTGGACGGCCATGAACTCCGGCGCCAGGTACGAGATCGACTTCTGCGCGAGCACCGCCTGCCGCTTGCGCGCCCGCTCGGCGCGGTCGCTGTCGAGGCTGGGGGGCACCGGCACCAGGGCCTCGGCGCCGGACATGCCCCGAACGTCCGGGTGAGACATCAGCAGGCGATGCAGCAGGGTGGTGCCGGTGCGCTGCAGGCCGCTGATCACGATGATGCTGCCGAGATCGATGTCCGCAATCTCAGGATGCCGTCGCAGCAGTTCCTCGATCCGCAGCCGCTGCACCAGTGCACCGGTGAGGCGGGACCGCTGGATCAAGCGGCCTGTTGGGCTCAGGCGGGCTTCGGCGTTGATCGAGGTGACCAGCACCTCCAAGGCCTCTGCGTGGCTGTCGTCGCCGAAATCGCTGAGGCCGGTCTTGCGCCGTGCAGCGTCACGCAGCGCCTCGGCGTCCAGCCGGTCCGACCGACCGAGGTGCGCGCCGGCCCTGCCGAGCCGGTTGAGCAGCCTGATCGGGGCCGGGCGGAAGGGGTGCTCGTAGTCGGTGGAGGTCACCGCACCGCTCCAGTGCCAGCGAGATCAGCCACGTTGCAGTTCCGCGAGGCTGGCGTGGGTGACCACCCGGCAGCTCGGCTGGGGGTGCTCGGTGGCTCGCACCCAGCGGAAGCACATCGTGCCGCAGCAGTGTCCTGCGGTGTCGATCCAGTTCGCCAGGCCGGGATCGGTGTGGGCTACCACGATCCGCACCGAGCCGTCGGCCTCGTAGTGGGCGAGGTGGTTGTTGGTGTGGATCGTGAAGTGCCGGTAGTCGAGCGATTCCATCCAGTAGTTGTTGAGCTGGAAGTTCCAGAGCTCGCAGTCGGGCGGCGTGGCCTCGATCACCAGAGCCTCGTCGGGTTCGAGCGCCCAGTGGCTGTGGTAGTAGGCGATGTTGGGGTCGCCGCCGGCCGCGAGCGAAACATCGGGGTCGAATCTGGGCAGCTCGTTGGTGTGCTTCTGGAAGTCCCGCGCCCACTTCGCGAACAGCAAGGGCGCCCCCATCACCAGCGCACCCGCGTTGCGGAGCCCGTTGTCGAGCGTCTGTGCTGTCAGGTGGGACGGACGAGCTTCGGCGGGAGCGCAGTTGATGCGCTCGATGGCGAGATCGGCGGGAGTCTCGGCATTGCGGTCGCCGAAGGTCTGGCGGACCACCAAGACGCCCGTCTCGGCCGTCATCGGCAGCCAGTTGCCCTCGTGGGTGGTGCTGCTGAGCACCAATTCGAAGTTTCCGTCTGCATCCATGTCGATGTCGTCGGACTCGATGAAGCCGGTCGGGGGCAGGCCGCCGCCTTGCCCGTAGTGGCCCGCTTGGGTTCCGAGACTCAGGTAGGCGATGTCGTTGCGGCGGCCGGTGATCTTGTAGTCGTAGGTCCCGTCCAGCACGGCTGTCAGGTAGAAGTTGTCCGGATTGTCCGCGCCCATCTTGGTGGTCTCGCCGACCACACGGTGCAGCACCGGTGCCTTCGGGTCGGCGTGCTCGACGAAGGCCATCAGGCCCGCACGGGCGATGCGGCTGAGGTACCGGTAGCCCTCGGCCTGGTTGAACGCATCCCGGGGCGTGCCTGGGAAGTGCAGCGCAGCCCCAGCAGCCTTGAGCGAATCGCAGAACTCGTCCCACGACTGACCGCTGGTGATCCGCTGGTCCGCCAGGTCGTCGGGTGACTTGCCCCGCAGCTTCCACACCCACCCGGAGATGCCTCGAACGGCAGCGAGCAGACCGATGACGAACCTTCGCATGAGGTACGTCTACTGACTGCGACCAGCAGGCGCAAACAGTGGCGCCGCACCGGAACCATCTGACGGTGCTTCGGTCTCGCGCTCGTGCTGCCGCAATTCACTTCGGGCAAGACAGCGTGCGGCATTACGCTTGGATCGGAGCGACTCGTCCGCCTCGAGTACGGCGACGGGGATGCTCGCGGAGCGTCGAGATGCCAGTTGAACAGTTGCGTCCAGTCGAGATCAGGCCGAGGAGCGACTTTCGGCTCTGGGTTCGGTTCAACGACGGCTCAGAAGGCGAGATTGACCTGTCCGCTCGGGCAGGCCGGGGGGTGTTCAAGATCTGGCACGAACCCGGCGTGTTCGAGTCTGCCGTCATCTCGCCGCACCGCACTGTCCGCTGGTCAGAGGACGCAGAATTGTGCGCGGACGCCGTCTATCTCGAAATCACCGGCCGCTCCCCAGAGGAAATCATGCCGGGCCTTCGGGCCCTGGCAGATGCCTGAGCTGTGCCGCTTCGGCGGCATCGTCATCAAGATGTACGTCGGCGATCACGCCCCGCCGCACTTCCACGCCGAGTACGCCGAACACGAAATGCAGATGTCCATTCAGCATCGGCGCGTCATGAACGGCGAACTGCCACCGCGCCAGACACGCCTCGTCATTCGTTGGGCCACCGAACGCGAGGGCGAGCTGATGGAGGCATGGGAGCGGGCCTCAAACGACGAGCCGCCCGGCACGGTCGATCCGCTGTAGACCTCACATCTCAGACGGAGGCTGCGGCTTGAGCCATTCGAGAAGCCGAACGAGGAACGCCCAAACATGCGGTGGGACAACGGATTGAGCCTTCGCGTTCTTGTGGGATGGGGCTGCTGGCCTCGGCGGCATGAGGTTAGGTGGTGAGGATGCCGCGGGCTTCGAAGTTCGTGTGGTTGGTGAAGCCGTGGGCTCTGCGGCGCAGGACCTAGAGCAGGTTGTTGGTGCATTCGATGCGGCCGTGCGCGGCGGGCTAGGTTCGGCGCTCGACTGGTGAGCTTGGGTCAGCAGTCGGCAACAGCGTTCAGTGCAGCACAGATCTCGTGGCGTCGGTGTCGTGCGGTGGCGATGCGGTCCGTGAGCGACGACTTCGGGATCACCCTGAGATTGTCGAAGCTGGCTGCGCACGGTTCTCTCATGCCGTCGGACGCGTCGAGCGGCACCTCGGTCGGTATGCCCCGAACTGTCCGTGTTATCGGCGCGACCATGATCCTGCGCAGCACCGGCAGTGCGTGGTCGCGTGTGACCACGAGCACGGGGCGGGCCCTGTCCTCGGCCTCTGCCCACCAGATCTCGCATTGCTCGGGGCTCACCAGCGTTCCCAGGGTTCCTCGGCAACCATGTCGCGTGCGTTCTGTTCGGCCCAGAGCATCTCTTCGGTGGATTCAGGATGCCGGCGGTAGCCCTCCACGATGGCCTCGCCTTCGAGGCGTCGTCGATGCTCTTCGAGCATGTTCTCGATCGCGCTGCGCACCGCGTCCGAGCGGGTCTTGAACTCGCCGCTCGACACGATGTCATCCAGCCTGGCTAACAGTCTGTCATCCACACGAGTCATCAACTGAGCCATACGCACAGTCTAACTCGTGGCCACATTCGAGACCCGAGCCGGCGAAACGCCCCTTCTCTGCAACATGCACTCCAGAATCTCTTCAGACTGCTTCGCGATCGCAGGCAGCAGTCGGGCGTGGGCTGAGCCGGCGGAAGCCGCCTCGCCAGCCTGCCGGGCCGTGCCAGAACCGTTCCCCAACATGGAAACAACCGTACGGAGGGGGAGCGTCATCCAACGCCACCCCAGGCGATCGGCGGCGATCAGCGCAGATCGCCGCTGATCAGGTCGATGACCCCGATCGACGGGCGCACGCCTAGTCGGAGCTGCGGGGCGTTGCCGCGCTCGCGTCCCACGCCGGTCGACACGTAGATCGGCGATCCGTCCAGCTCGTGCAGCCCGCCCGCCGCCACATGTCGGGGCACGCCCGTCAACGTCAGCGGCGGACCGAAGAACGGCAACGACACCTGCCCGCCGTGGGTGTGGCCGGCAACCACCAGATCGACCGGCGTCTCCCGGACCAGCTCGATGGCATCCGGCTTGTGCCCGACCAGGATCCGCACGTCCGCCTCCTCAGCAGCCAGCCGCTGCGCCATCCGCCGAGCCGCGGCATCGTCGCCGAACAGCGTCGTGCCGCCCACGCTCACCGACACACCCTTGAGCTCGAACGCATCGATCTCGTCGTCGAGCACCCTCGCACCGGTGCTTCCGACAATTCGGCGCAGCCCCGCAACGGTGTCGGTGTTGCCGCTCACCAGGTACACCAGCGGCACCTGGCCGACGATCCGCTCAATCAGCCCAGTGAACTGCGGCGCCCGCTCGTCGAACAGCTCAGCATCGAACTGGTACAGGTCACCGGGCAGCAGCACGATGTCGGGCTCGAGACCCAGCAGTCGCTCTACCGCATCACGCTCGTAGTCGCCCACCTCGGTGGTCTGCAGGTCAGCCAGCACGCCGATCCGGATCGGCTCATCGGCCCCGTCCACCACCAGCGACACCGCCTCCACCCGCAACCAGAACGGCTCCACATGGGTCGCATACACACCGACCGGAACGGCGGCCAGCGCAACCACGCACACGGCCGTGACCCCCCACGGCCTCGGCCGACCCCACACCAGCACGATGCCCCCGGCCAGCGGCACCCCGACGGTCCCCACCACATAGGCGACATGGATCAGCGTGAACCCGTCCACGCCAGTGATGAACAGCGCCCCGGCACCGAGGACCACCGTGCCCACGAACCCCACGCCCGCCGCACGCCCGACAGCCCGTCCGCCCTCCAGGCCAGCACGCAGCCATCGCACCGCGCCGAGCCCCGACACGCCGCCCACCAGCACAGCGGCCGCAATGCAGTAGTAGTTCAAGATCATCGGCCGCTCGACCCCGACTCAGCAGGGTGCCACAGACGCACCGCCGTAGCACCTCGGTGTGCTGGAGGACGTCGGCCTCGTGCGAACCAGACGTGAAGGCCGCTACAAGTACCACTTCTTCAACCGGGCACCGCTGTCGGAGATCTGCCAGCGATGGCCAAGAAAGGACCGAACCATGAGGATCGAACTCACCGGCGTGTTCGTTCACGACCAGGCCGAAGCCCTGGCGTTCTACACCGACGTGCTCGGCTTCCGCAAGCGCCACGACATTCCGCTCGGCCAAGACCGCTGGCTCACGCTCGTCTCGCCCGAGGACCCCGACGGGCCCGAGCTGTTGCTCGAGCCGTCGCATCACCCGGCGGTCAAGCCCTACCGCGACGCCCTGATGGCTGACGGCATCCCGCTGGCCCAGTTCGCCGTCGACGACATCGAAGCCGAGCACCAGCGGTTGACCGAGGCGCTCCACCGGTTCTCTGAGTTGCCCCGCCGCGGCCTCCCGCAGGTGGGCGGCGGAGGCGCACAGCGCTTCCACGACGTGACAAATTCACGACATCGGATGGCGATGCGCCGTGACATCAGAACGCCATCTTGCTGCCAGGAGGGCCTGTCTTCGCGATGTCTGCAATCGCTCCGCTCATCGATCAGCTCTGCGACGGCGATGTCGTGGACACCTTTGATCTCGCGCTTGTCAGCGGCTCCAGCCCGCGAAGCGTGATCAGGCGGCGCACCGGGGGCACCGAGCCGCAGCGTGAAGCCGAGAGCAGGATTCTGGAGCTGCGCAGCGTGATTGACCTTGCCGCAGCGTGCCCCGAAGCGGCTCACGGGCGTTTCGCGTTTGCGCGTGGGGCAGGCTGGTGAGGGTCCTGGCGACGTAGGGGGAAGCCCCGGCCGTTGTCCGCGTCGACGACTGACCGTCCGTGCTGTGGAGCCGGCTGAATCGACGTCGCCGGCGGCATAGCTGAGCGATGAGATGCGACCGCTGGCATCGTCGGTCTCGGACTCGATCTTCGGTGCGTCAAACGCCTGCTGAAATCGATTCGCGACCATGAGCAACTTGGCTGTGGCAACTGCGGCGGTCGTTTTCGTAGATGCTGTAGACGAATCGGCCGAACGGGGTCAATTTCACTGTCAGCTCATACTCGAACGATTTCTGGCATTTGCGGTTCACCTCGATTTCGAAGAAGGTGTCTTCGTGACATCGCTGAGCGGCGGCCTGAGCGGTTGCGAGTGCCGAGAGTCTGCCTGAGAACGCTTTGTATAGGGGTGTGTTGGCTCGTATCCTGAGCTTTCCGATTTCTGGATTGCCGATGTATTTGATCAAGTGTCTGGTGGTATCATCGATTTCGGGCAGCAATCTTCTGAGATCCTCGGGTGTGATATTGGTGTACGGCAGCGGCGGATCATTCTCGACCGGCTTCTCGCATTTTGTCTCGCCGCGGAAGTGTGTAGAACGGTCACGTAGCGGCTTGAATATTCGGTAAAGGATCAGCGAAAACAGCAAGAAGAGATCCATCAGCACCGTCGGCGTCTTGCCAGAAAGAGCGTTGACGTTGACCAGGATGTAGTAGACGAATGTGGCGGCTGAGATGATCCCGCAGAATGTGAGGGTCACTCCACGCCGGTAGCCGTATTCGACGCAGCGCTGCGGCACCTTGCGGAGCGCTACTTGCGAGTACTCGTCTTTGCTCACTCGATAGTTCGCCAGGTCCCAAAAGACATACAGCCAGAACGCGATGGAGACGAGAATCGCTTCGGGCCGGGCGTCGTATGCTTCGGCTCGCGGTTCGACGAGATCCACCAGGATGTAGTAGGTGACAACCATAGCGATGTCGAGCAATGCCTGCACCAGGGGAAGATTGAAGAATGTGACATTGAGCTTGGGCAATTGGCGGCTGTTGTAGTAACCCACTGCACTGGTGACGATGAGGACCGCTGCGACGGTGAGGTGCAGCACTGCAGCGAACCGTTCGCCGAGTGCACCATACCAACTCAGATCGTCGCATCTGAGCGGCACATTTTTCGCTACCTTGTCCAGTATGTCCAATTCTGACTGGAAGCACTTGGTTCGTACAATTGCGACGACATGCTCGGATATCTTTGCAGCCAATCGGCCAATAGCGATCGCGAACAGCACGGTGACGAGCACGACGCCTGTCTGTGACTCAGCTTTGGACGGCAACGTCCGAAAGAGGCGCTTGCGACAGGTTGTGACCCAAGGGAATTGCGGGTCGCGAGGGCTGTGCATGAGTCAGGTCCTGCCGCCGCTCAATGATGCATGCCTGCTGAGCTGGCTATCTCAGACCGGCGACGGCATCGGGCAGGGCTGACAAATCGGAGAGCTTGAGGATGTCCGGAGGCGGTGTCGCTGTACCGCGCCGCTCGTGCTGCCAGACCGGAGCATCAATCCAGATGCCGGCGAGCCCGGCTTCGACTGCGGGCAGTATGTCCGAGGCCAGGCTGTTGCCGACCGACACTGCATCCGACGGACGAACAGCAAGCAGACCGCACATGGAGCTGAATGTCTCAGGCCGCTTGTCTTCGACGATGCAGATACTGTCGAACAGACCGATCAGGCCCGATCGAGCAAGCCGCCGGTGCTGAATCTCGACAGCGCCTTTCGTGATGACCGCGAGCTTGTAATCGCGCCTCAGCGTTTGCAGCACGTCAAGCGTGGCGGGGTACAGCTGTGCCTCTGAACGAAAAACAGTTGCCGTGAGGTCATACACGCGCTGCTCAATAGTTGAGGAATGATCTGGCGCCAGTTGCCGGTATGCCATAGCCGAGGAGCGAGGAAAACGGTCGATATCGAAGGCCGCGGTCTTCACGGCTTCCAGATCGATTTCTAGCTGCAAAGCGCGCCATTCATCTCCATCGATGCCGTGACGCTGAACCTCGAACTGTGTCAGATCAAGCGCCCGTTGATACAGGACTTCTGTCTCCCAGAGAGTGTCATCAGCGTCGAACAGAATTGCATCAACCATGAGGGCTCCAATGGGAATCGTCGAGAGCGGTCGGATCGTGCTTCACTCCACGGCACGAAGTCTGAATACGCGATGGACATGTGGAGTGTGTCATCGCTGGCGGATGGTGATTTGGTAGGTGGTGGTTGTGGTGGGTTGGTGGGGGTCGGTGACGGTCACGGACACTTGAACCTCGTTGGGGGACTCGGCAGCGGGCACCGAGATTGTTTCCAAGTCGGTGGTGAGAGGCGGCGTGTCGACATCCGGTCGGCTCGGCGCCTCCGTTTGGAACTGTCCCGAGAGTGGGTCCCCCTGACCGAATTGGTTCGAGCCCCAGCATTGGACGGTGCCGTTGGTCCTGATACCGCAAGAATGACCATATGCCCCAACGATGCCTCCCGCGGCGATTGCGGTGAATTGCCCTGTGGGCGGGTCCGCTCGGCCGTCCGAGTTCGAGCCCCAGCATTGGACGGTGCCGTTGGTCCTGATACCGCAAGAATGAGTACGTCCCGCGGCGATTGCGGTGAATTGCCCTGTGGGTGGGTCCGCTTGGCCGCGCAGGTTCCAGCCCCAGCATTGGACCGTGCCGTTGGTCCTGATACCGCAAGAATGACCAGTTCCCGCGGCGATTGCGGTGAATTGCCCTGTGGGCGGGTCCGCTCGGCCGTCCGAGTTCGAGCCCCAGCATTGGACCGTGCCGTTGGTCCTGATACCGCAAGAATGACTATCTCCCGCGGCGATTGCGGTGAATTGCCCTGAGGGCGGGTCCGCTTGGCCGTGCGAGTTGTGGCCCCAGCATTGGACCGTGCCGTTGGTCCTGATACCGCAAGAATGACCACCTCCCAAACCGGTGAATCCCGCAATGATTGTTCCCGCAGTGATTGCGGTGAATTGCCCTGAGGGCGGGTCCGCTTGGCCGAGCGAGTTCCGGCCCCAGCATTGGACCGTGCCGTTGGTCCTGATACCGCAAGAATGCAAACGTCCCGCGGCGATTGCGGTGAATTGCCCTGAGGGCGGGCGCGCTTCGCCGTACGAGTTGTGGCCCCAGCATTGGACCGTGCCGTTGGTCCTGATACCGCAAGAATGAAAGTGTCCCGCGGCGATGGCGGTGGCGGGGCCGAGGGCGGGTTGGCCGTGGAGTTGTTGGCCGGCGGTGTTGTTGGCTTCGGTGACTGCGTTTTCGGCTTGGGCGATGTCGCCTATGGCGAGGAGTGCGAGGGTGATGTTGGTGAGCTGGGCTTCTTTGCCGATCTGTGTCATGGCGTCGAGGGTGGCGGGGGGGACGTCGTCGGGTTCGGTGAGCAGCATCACTCCGTGGAGTTCGGCGGTGAGGGGTCCGGCGGCGAGGGCGTCGGCGAAGCCTCGGCCGTTGGCGAGGGTGACGGTTTCGACTTGGTCGTAGCAGTGGGTGGTGATGTCGTGGGCGAGCTGGGCGGCGGTTGCGTAGCGGTCGGCGCCGGCGACTCGGGTGACCTGGTTGATCGAGCCGAGCTGGGCGAGCTCTCGTTGCAGCCGTTCGGGCACCGCGCTGGTGCCGCCGAGGATGACGGCGTTCGCGATGTCGTGGGTGCGGATGAAGCTGCGCACGCCGTTGGGCAGGTTTCTTGCGTCGGGGTCGACCAGCAGCACAGGCATCTTGGCGGCATACGCGGCTGGAGATGCTGCGAGCGCGTCGGCTGATCCGCGGCCGGTGGCGATGAACACCGACCGTTGGCCGGTACCGTGGTCTGGGCCGCACACCTCGCCGATGTCGCCCGCTTCGAGGGCGACGCGCTTCGCGACCCGCAGGGCGGTTTCGTAGCGGTCCTGGCCCCACAGCCGCGACACCGTTCCCCCTCCCAGAGCGCTGCGCAGGTCGCGTTCGACTGACTCCGACACGGCCGCTGTGCCGCCCATGATGACGACCTCGCGCACGTTGTTGTCGCGCACGAAGCTGGCAATAGCAGGATCGAGCCGTGCCTTGGGTGTGAGCAGGATCGGTGCTCGCAATGCACCGGCGAGCGACGCGGCAGCGAGGCCGTCGGGGAAGTTTTCGCTGGATGCGACGATCACCGCACCCGACCAATTGTCGCCGACCACTTCGAGGAACCGCTCGCCGACCGCTGCGGAGGTGCCGGGCTTGTCGGCACGGTCCGACGGCGGCACGCTGACCGGCTCAGAGATGCGCACTTGGTGTCCGGGCGTGCCGGGGTCGGCGTCTTGCGGCGACAGCGACCGGATCTCGGCGCCGTCGGCGGGCACCGCATCGACGGTCACGAAGCGCGTACTGGCCGCCACCGAGACGGTGTATGTCAACTGTTCTGAGTCGAACCCCGGATCGGTAGCCAGCGCCGGGCTCGTATCGGTGCCGCAGGAGCTGAACAGCACGAGTCCAGACGTGACGGGATCACACGATACGCCCCACAGACTCAGCGACTCCAGCGATGGCGCAGCCGTGCCGGAGCGAACAATGATCGCCACATTCGCGATCTCGGCACCGTCGTAGCCGCCCCCGGTCGCCGAGTGCAGCGCCAGGAACGGCTGGTCCGCACCGCTGGGGTCTTCGGGGACCGTGACGGTCACCGTCTGTGGCTCCCAGAAGTTGTCTCGGGTGAACACCAGAGTGCTCGGTGCGACCCGGACGTCGGTGCTCACCGACACGTCGACATTCACACGGACTGTGCCGGAGGGCTCGGAATCCAACGCGATCGTGTAGCTGCCGCTCGATCCCTCGTCGATCTCAAGCCGAAGCGGGCTGACAGTGACGCTGGGCTCGACGGCCGGTCCCGCGAGAATCTCGCCAAGACGCTGGATCGCAGCGAGCGGCTGCACGATGCCGTGCCCGTACTCGTCGTCCTTGCCGTCGGTCCCCCGATCCTGCGCGGACTCGGCGAGAGCGAGCCGCACTTGCTCGGGCGTGGCGTCGGGATAGCGGTTCAGCATGTGCGCGACCACGCCGGCCACGAACGGCGACGCCATCGACGTGCCGTGCCAACTGGCATGTGTCGTGGGTGCGCCGGCCGGCACAGCGGACAAGATGTCCACGCCCGGCGCTGCGACGTGAACGTCGCCACGAGCGCTGCTGAAGCCAGCCCGCATCCCGTTCTCGCCCACGGCGGCCACGGAGATCACCGTCTCCCAAGCGGCAGGCAGCGCTTTGGCGTTGGCGACGCTTCGTGTCGTCCAGGTTCGTGTGCTGGAATCCCACTTGTCCAGCGCATCGCAGCTGTCGCCGCAGTTGCCCGCAGCAGCGACAGCGGCGACGCTGCGGGGGGTGCCGTTGTCGTCGGGCGGCAGGTTCTCAGCGATCTCGAGCAGTTGACGGAACGCATCGCAACCGGCATCGAGTGAGCCCACTAGGTCTTCCACCCGGTTGAGCACGTCAGCGTTGATGTGGCCGCGCCGCCAACCGCTGTCTGGGCCGCCGCAGGCGTCATCGGCCGGAGCGGCGACCCAGCTTGAGCTGAAGGACATGTTGATGACTCGAGCGCCGCGCATGATCGACTCGGCCACCGCTGCGGGCGCAGACAAGGAGCGGCCGCGCGCGGACTCGGGCGTGCCCGTTCCGGCGCACGCTCGGGTTCTCCCGTCGTCTGTCTCGTCCCAAATGTTGAGGGGGACGATCCGCGCATCGGGTACCACACCGGCGATACCGCCATTGCCGCGCTGGGCGGCAATGATGCCCGCGACATGGGTGCCGTGACCTCCCGGTCCTTCCGCGTCGGCTGCCGTGGCGGAGAGGTCGTCCCATGAGTCGCTGGTGTGGCACCCAGTGAGGGCGCCGTGCGTATCGTGGCTTGCGACCACGACGCCTGCGAGGTCGGCGTGGGAAGCGTCCACGCCTGAGTCGATGACGGCCACGGTGATGGGGTTGGCTTCGTTCCAGCCGTCCCACAGTCGTTCCATGTAGTCGGCAGGCAGGTGCCATTGCTCGCCGGCGCCGTCGTTGAAGTGGTCGCCCGAGTTTCCTCCGTAGCCGCTGTGCGCACCGGTGTCGTGGGTGGGCTCGAAGCCGCGGAGGGGTTCGCCGACGGCGAACACATCTGGGTGGTCGGCGAGGAGGCCCCGGATGTCGGCGACGGTGCGGCCGTCGAGCGCGACGTAATCGACCAAGACGCAGCCGCCGGCGATGCGCACGACCTCGGCGACGGTGAGCGGCGCGGTGGGGTCGTTGAGGTCGGCGGGAGGATCGACCACCTCGATGCCGGCCACGTTCAGCGTCGGGGCGGCGGCGCAGTCGGCCTCGCCCACAGCGATGGTCGCCACAGCGTCGGCGAAGCGCTGCTGCTCGGCGCTGAACCGCACGCCGAACAACGCAGCGAGCGCGGCGGTGGCGACGCGACTGGCGCCAGCGATGTTGACCCGCGGCGTGCCCGGGTACAGACGCTCAAGATCGCCCTCGACAGCGGCGGCGAGCCGGTCGCTTCCCCCCACCAAGATGATGCGAGACGGACTGCGGCCCGACAGCGCCTCGACGGCGCGGTCCCCGAGCCTGCTGCGCTCGGTGACCAGCACGCTGCCGCCGATCGCTGTCGCCAACGGCGCCGCGATGCCGACATCGGCGGGTTCCCAGCCGCCGGCCAGCACCACCGGCCCGCCCAGACCCACATCGGCGCGTGCGGCGCTGCGAGCAGCAGTGTCGATGCGGTCCGCGCCCGCGAGCCGCTCCACCGGCACCCCGGGCACCACACGAGCCAAATCGGCTGTGAGACTCGAACCCAGCGCCGCGATTCCGCCCACCAGGATGACCCGCGACGGCGCCAAACGCCGTAGCGCATTGATCGTGGGAGCGCCCAGGGAGTCCTGTTCTGCGAACAGCACGCTGCCGCCCAGCGACGCAGCCAGCGGTGCAGCAGCACCCACATCAGCAGGCGACCAGCCGTTCGCGATCACCGCCGGACGCCCAGTAGGCACCGCCGGCGCCGACAACGCAGCCCGCGCAGCCGTGTCGATGCGGTCAGCGCCCGAAAAACGCTCCACCGCGGCACCCCCCAGCGTGCGACGCACCTGCGACTCCACAGCAGAACCCAACGCGGCCTGGCCGCCCATCAGCAGCACCCGGCCGGGATCCAGCCCGGTGAGCGCGTCGACCGTCGGCTGACCCAGCTCGTCCCTGGACGCGTACAGCACCGCAGCGTCCAGCCGGCCCGCCAACGGCGCAGCCGCGCCCACATCAGCCGGCGACCAGCCATTCGCGATCACCACCACACCGCCGGCGCCCTGACCGGCCTGAGCAGCCGAGGGGCTCGCCGTCACCGGCACCAGCACCGCGGCTGCGAGAGCGACCACCAAGGCCGCCGCAGACACGCACCGCCCCAGCGAAGGGCGACGCCTACCTGTTGCTAGACGCGACCGATCGGGGGGGGGGGGGGGGGTCATAGCAGAGTCACTCCTGCATCAGGCAGATGGCGATAGGCGCGGCGGCGACCGTCACGGGCTCATCAGGAATACGCCGGAATGGTCGCGCTGCGTGCATGAAGCTCGGGACGATAGCAGGGGCCGTGCATTGAGGCGGCGACGGCCGGTGCCTGGGTCGCTATCCGGTGCTTGGCCGCTAGGTCGCAGACGCCGCCGATGAAAGCTTGTGGGCGGCTATGGCGTCGTACAGCGGCAGGCTGCGCTCGTACATCTCATGCAGGCGCGGCGTCTCGGCGAGCGGCGGGTACTCGGTGCGCGGCGGCGCGATGCCGGTGCTCTGGCGCAGCGCGTCATGCCAGGGCCCGGTGCCCTCGCCGTACCAGCTCACCTCGCTGCGCTCGCCCTGTTCCCACGACAGCGCCTCGGCAATGAACTCGATGCCCACCGCGGCGCAGAATGCCCGGACAGTTCCCTCGGGATCGCCGGTCAGGTCTGCGGCGTCGATAACCGGTGGGGGAGCACCGTCGCGGTCCGCGATACGGCCGAACAACCGGTGCAGCGACTCGAAGCCGACTTCCTCCCAGGTGCAGTCGGGCCAGTGATGGCCCAGACCTTGGATCACCCGTCTCGGCTCGCGGATCAGGAACGTGTGGGTCATCGCTGCGAGCTTGGCCTCGTCGAGATCGTGGGAGACCGAGTAGGCGAAGTCCTTCACGAAGACGTTGCGCTCCCCGGCCAGCGCAGTGATCTCAGTCCAGAACCCGGCGTACGTGTGACCCGGCCGCGCCGAGACGTGCGCGTCACGCTGCGAGCGGCGGTCCTCGCCGTAGTAGTAGAGCTCGTTCCACGGTTCGTGGAAGCACTCGAAGTCGCCTCGCTGGCGCATCATCCACTCGAATGCGGTGGATACCGAACGGGGCGTCGCCCACAGCGTCAGAAACATCGAGCCGCCCTCCTGTCCCGAATGTACGAACTCAGGCTGGCCCGCGAGTTCAGCGAGCCTCGGCTCGCTTGTGGGAACGATGAGCCAGCACGGCAGCGCCTTCGGGCGTCCCGTCGTGCCAGGCGCCGAGCATCTCGTCCAGCGGCGATTCGTACCCGCCGTAGTTGCACTCGATGAACCGGTGGTGGATCTGGTGGTGGAAGTCGCCCAGCTCGAACCTGGCCTGGCGACCGGTCCGCGGGCCCAGCAGCAGGGCGTCGTAGCCGGTGTGGGACAGGGGTGCCCCGAGACCGTGGTGCATCATCATGAAGTACAGGTGCAGCGGGTGCGACGGCAGCAGGAACAGCAGCACTACGTCGGAGAACAAGACGAGATGCTCGGCGGGGTGCATCGACAGCCCTGACCATGGGCCGACGTTGGTGTTGCGGTGGTGCCATGAGTGGATGTGACGGTAGGCGGCGCCGACGTGCAGCAGCCGGTGATGCGCCGAGAAGTAGAGGATCGACCAACACGGAATGATCACCAGGAACACCACGAACCACACGGGATTGCTGTCGAGCGAGATGAGGCGCGCATGCCCGTTGGCGTACGCCCACAGGATCATTGACTCGAATCCGGTCCAGACCACCACGGCGGAGGTCAGGGTGAGCACAGCGTTCTCGCGCACTTGGTTCCCGAACAGGAACACCCGCTTGTTCCGGTCCGGCGTGTAGTTCCACGCAGCGCGCTCACCAACGGACGACGACATCGCAGTACCGCCTGTTGCCAAAGCCTCAATACTCGACGGCCTCCAGTATTGGACATATGTCCAAAAAGATCAAGGATATCCCTCGAAGTCATGTGGTGTGTCATACGAAATAGAGTTGACTGTATGACGATGACGATGCTGAGCTTTCGAGCCGATGAGGAAGACGTCGAAGGAATCCGGCAATGGTCCGAGCGCCTCGGCATCGAGCGCTCCGAGTTGATGCGCGACGCACTGCGCCGTCAACTCGCCCGGCTCGCAGCAGCGCACGAAGCCGCGCTGTATGAATCCGAACCGGTGACGGCAGAGGACCTGTCGCTTGCCGCAGTTGCCGATTGGGGGCCTGCCGAAGACTGGTCGGATTGGCTCGATGCAACGCGGTGAGGTCTGGTTCGCCCTTGCCCCTGACGGCGACCGGCCGGTCCTCGTACTCACCCGTGACCCGGTAGCCGACCGGATCGATGCCGTCGTCGTCGCGGTGCTGACCAGGACGCGGCGCGGCCTGGTGTCCGAACTAGATCTCACCGCCGCAGCGGATGGCGTGCCGACTGATTGCGTCGTCAACTTCGACAACATCCACACCGTCGAGCGCACCCGCTTCCGACGGTTCGTCACCAAGCTCAGCGAAGGTCGCATGGAGCAGGCATGTCGACGACTGCAAGATGCCACCGGCTGCTAGCCGTTCAGCCCCCGAGTGCGAGGGAGATGCAGTATTCGATGCAGCGGCGTAGCTCGTCGTGCTTCTGCGAGATGATCCACCTCAGCCACATGCCGTTCTCGGCGATCATGACGTCGGCGGCTCGGCGGTCGGCTTCAGCCTGGCTCATCGACGGGCGAGCTTCAGTGATCAGCGAGCTGAGCCGGTCGAGGTAGTGCTGGTGCAGCGCCTCGTTGATCGCTGCGATGTCGGGGCGCGACGGCGCAGCCGCCCACAGCGTTAGCCGCAGCGGCAGGAAGTCCGAGTCCATGATCTCTGGCGAGAACGCCGCCCGGATGAAGGCGATCACACGCTCGGTGGGATCCTCTACGTCGCTCACGGCGAACAATGACACCTCGACCATGCGTTCGACGAGCAGCGTGAAGGCCCCGTTGACGAGGTCGTCCTTGTCGTCGAAGTGGTACTGGATAGAGCCGAGGGCAGCGTTGGCCTCGTCGGCGACCCCGCGCATGGTCAAGCCCTCGAGACCGCTGCGGGCCATCACCGCCAAGGCAGCTTCGAGCAGCTGCTGGCGGGTCTCCGAGCCGGGCACCCGAGCGAGTGTATGTTCGGCTCCGAGACGGCCGGCGAGCGGAAATCTGCGAAGCTAAGGAGATGGGCGAATCGACGGCACCGCAAGCCCAGCCGGTCGAGGGACGGAGCTTTCCGACCACGGCACGTGGTGCCAGGCCGACCTTCTTCGACGATGACGGTGCGACCGATGCGGTCCTGGCGATCGTGACCGCGCTCGCAGCTGAGGTCTGGGCGCTGCGTGAGCGGCAGGCCACGCTTGAAGCGGTGCTCGCCGAGTCCGGCATCGACGTTGCGTCGGCGATTGAGGCGTACCGGCCTGACGGCGGCGAGACCGCAGCCCGATCTGCGGAAGCCGCGGCGTTTGCCGGTCGCGTGTACCGAGTGTTCGAGGAGATGCGCGAGGAGGCGCTGGCCGGGGACACCGAGGACCGGTATCTCGAGATCGTCGATCGTGCCTTCGCAGAGCTCTAGATGGGAGACAGCCAGATGAGCCAGCAAACACACCCGCTGCTGCCCACCGAGACGCACGACGAGAGTGCCCGCGAGAGCTTCGTGCAGGCGCTGAAGTCGCACATCGCGACCCGGGTCAGTCCTGGAGTGCGCGAGATATATGAGCACCGGGTCCGCGACCGATGGGTCGATGAGCGCGGCGCCGAACCCGCCGACCGTCACGAAGTCCGTGAAGCGCTGAGCTCCGACACCTACTACCGGCTGTGGAGCTCGGTACGCCGATCCAGCCAGCACCTGCTCTGGAGTTCGGTCGGCGACGCGATCGCTCGCCAGGCCAGCGACCTCGCAGAGCGTGCCCGCTCCGTCGATACGGGGCTCGGTTCGTTGCGACTCGATCCCGAGCTGGAGATCCCCTGGTACAACGCCGAGGTCAACATCCACGCCATGCCCGGCGGCTACCGGGGCGAGTACATGGACGATGACGTGTCGGTGGGGGCGCTGTTCGACCGCGGCGTCTACGTGTACGCGATGGGCCAGATGGGCGCCCTCAACGACGATTATGGGCAGTCCGTCTGCCAGAACTTCCTGGCGGCCGACTACCCCGACTTCTCACCCAAGCAGATCCTCGACATGGGCTGCACCTCGGGCAACTCGACGCTGCCCTATGTCGATGCGTTCCCTGAAGCGCAGGTTCACGCCATCGATCTGGGCGCACCCGTGCTCCGGTACGCCCATGCGCGCGCCGAATCGCTCGGGCGGGCAGTGCACTTCTCCCAGCAGAACGCCGAGTGCACTGATTTCCCTGACGGTCACTTCGATCTGATCGTGTCGCACATCGTGATCCACGAGATGTCGCCGGCGGCGCTGCGCCGCATGCTGGCCGAGTGCCGTCGCCTGCTCGCCCCCGGCGGGCTCATGGTGCATGCCGACTTCGCCGGCTACGCCGGCGTCGATCCGGTGACCCAGGCGATGATCGACTGGGACACCTACTACAACCATGAGCCCTTTTGGGGTCCGATGCGGGACATGGATCTCGTGGCCGAGTCCGTCAGCGCGGGTTTCGACGACGGTGCCGTCGAGCTCACAGCGGTGCCGACGGGGAGGGTGCTGCAGACGGGCAAGCAGCAGAAGACGGGTCAGCTCACTTTGCTCGTCGGCCAAGCCTGACCTGCTCGTGCCGAGGTGGTGTGGCCTGTCCGGTTGTTTTGCGCCGCTGACGTAGTTGACTGATGGAGCCGACGACAGGAGGGTGACCTGATGGAGGTCGTCAACGAAGTGATGCCCACGAGCCAGGAGCGCATCGAGGAGATGATGCAGCCGGGGCCTGACGGGCCGATCTACATGGTCAACCTGCTGAAGTTCAAGGACAATGCGGAGTACGAAGACGGCCGCGAGACCGATCTGACTGGGTTCGAGGCGTACCAGCTCTACGGCCGGGCGGTGTCGCGGATCATCCAGGACTACGGCGGCGAGATTCAGTTCGCAGCGGACGTGACGTTCCTGTCGCTCGGCCAGGTCGAGGAGCTCTGGGACGAGGTCGCCATCGCCAAGTACCCCAACCGGGGCGCGCTGCTGGCGATGTCGTCGTCGCAGGAGTGGCAAGAGGCGGCTGTGCACCGCACGGCTGGGCTGGCCGGTCAGCTCAACATCGAAACCGTCGCCCAGTTCGTCCGTCACTGAGCGGCACTTGGCCGGCCGCTCGCCGGGATTCCAGCGGGGCGGAATCCTTAGAGTAGGCATGTGACTGCGGGCAGTGCCCGAACGGACCTGGCGATCGACGGGATGACCTGCGCTGCGTGTGCGAGCAGCATCCTGCGCCGGTTGGACGAGCTCGATGCCGTGGCCGAGGCGCAGGTGAACTTCGCCACCGGCCGCGCCACCATCAGTCACGACGGATCGCTCGACCTGTCCCGTGTGGAATCCGAGATCTCCGCGCTCGGCTACTCGGTCATCGCCGCCGAGGAAGGCGACGCTGCCGAGCGGCGACGCCAGGCGGATCTGCTGGTGCGGCTGGTCATCGGCGTGGTCCTCACCGTGCCGTCGGCGCTGATCTCGATGATCCCGGCGCTGCAGTTCGCTGGTTGGAAATGGTCGATCGCCGGGCTTGCCACCGTGGTGATCGTGTGGGCGGGTTGGCCGTTCCACCGAGCGGCGTGGGCGAATCTGCGCCGTCGCTCGACCACCATGGACACGCTCGTGTCGATGGGTTCGCTGTCGGCGCTGGCGTGGTCGCTGGCAGTGTCAGCCACTGGTGCCGGTGATGGCCATGTGTACTTCGAGACCGGTGCCGTGATCGTCACGCTGATCCTGCTGGGCAAGTGGCTGGAGCTGCGGGCCAAACGCCGCTCCGGTGACGCCATCCGGGCACTGGCCGACCTGGGCGTGCGGACCGTCCGTCTGGTCGACGGTCGGGAGATCGCGCTCGCCGATCTCGCTGTTGGGATGCGGTTCGTTGTACGGCCGGGCGAGAGGATCGCCACCGACGGCGTGGTCATCGAGGGGCGCTCTGCGGTCGACGCGTCGATGGTGACCGGCGAGCCGGTGCCGGTGGAGGTCGGGCCCGGCGACGAGGTGATCGGCGCGACGATCAATGCCAACGGGGCGCTTGTCGTGGAGGCCGCCAAGGTCGGCGCCGACACGGCACTGGCCCAGATCATCCGGCTGGTCACCGAGGCGCAGGGCAGCCGGGCAGAGGTACAACGTCTCGCCGATCGGGTGTCGGCGGTGTTCGTGCCGTTCGCCATCGCCACCGGCACCATCACGCTGGCGGTGTGGCTGTTGCTGGGCAACGACGCCGGAGCGGCGTTCAGCGCAGCGGTCGCGGTGCTGATCATCGCCTGCCCCTGCGCACTCGGGCTGGCGACGCCGCTCGGGATCATGGTGGGGACCGGTCGGGGTGCCCAGCTCGGCGTCATCATCAAGGGCGGCGAGATCCTCGAGGACACGCGCTCGGTGGACGTCGTGCTGCTGGACAAGACCGGCACGCTCACCGAGGGTGCGATGACGCTGGCCGGCGTCCATGCAGGGGGGCTTCCGACCGCCGAGCGTGACGAGGTGCACCGGCTGGCGGCTTCGGCCGAAGCCCTGTCGTCGCATCCGATTGCGCAGGCCATAGCTCGTTCAGTCGAGGGGCTGGATGCCGGCCTGAGCGAGGTCGAGGCGTTCGAGACCGTGCCGGGCTCTGGCGTGACGGCGACGGTCAGCGGCATCGAGATCCGGGTGGGCCGCCGCGGCCTGTTCGATGCCGTGCCGGAAGACGTCGCGGCTTTGGCCGCTGACGCCGAGGCGACCGGGACGACGACTGTGCTCGCCGGCCGCAACGGCGCCGCGGAGATCGTGCTGGTGGTTGCCGACCGCATCAAGCCCACCTCGGCGCAGGCGGTGGCGGCGCTTCGTGGCCAGGGCCTCGCGGTCACCTTGCTCACCGGCGACAATGAGCGCACCGCACGCACCATCGCTGCCGAGGCCGGCATCGAATCGGTGATCGCTGAGGTCTATCCCGGCGACAAGGCCGCCGCGGTAAGGCAGCTCCAAGCCGGCGGCAAGCGAGTGGCCATGGTGGGGGACGGCATCAACGACGCGCCCGCGCTGGCGCAGGCCGATCTGGGCATTGCCGTGGGCACCGGCACCGACGTGGCCATTGAGTCATCCGATCTGACCGTGGTCAGCGGCGACCTGCGAGCGGTCGCCGATGCGATTGCGCTGTCACGCCGGACGCTGTCGACGATCAAGGGCAACCTGTTCTGGGCGTTCGCCTACAACGCTGCGGCGATCCCACTAGCCGCCTTGGGCATCCTGAATCCGATGATCGCCGCCGGAGCCATGGGCGTTTCGTCGCTGTTCGTGGTGACCAACAGCCTGCGTCTCCGGCGCTTTCGGGGCTGCCGCCAGACTGTGTGATCGCATGACCAGCAATAGGTGGACCGCCGATCGCATCCCGGATCAGACGGGGCGTGTGGCGATCGTGACCGGGGCCAACTCGGGGAATGGACTCGAGACGGCGCGGGCCCTGGCCGGTCGGGGCGCCCTGGTGGTGCTCGCGGTGCGGGATCTCGCCAGGGGCGGGGCAGCGGCTTCTGGCATTGAGGCAGATCACTCCACGGCTCGCCTGGAGCTGGTGGAGCTCGACTTGGCCTTGCTGGACTCCGTGCGCAGCGCCGCAGGTGAGCTCCGGGACCGATTCGAGCGCATCGACCTGCTCGTGAACAATGCAGGGGTCTTTCACACGCCCCGTCGGCAGACGGCGGACGGGTTCGAGATCCGGTTCGGCACCAATCATCTCGGGCACTTCGCGCTGACCGGCTTGCTGGCGGACCGGATCATCGGCGTCGAGGGGTCGCGGATCGTCACGGTCAGCAGCAATGCGCACCGGTACCGAGCGCGGATCGACTTCGAACGCTTCGGGATGGCCCAGGGCCGCAGCCAGTCGGCCGCCTACGGTCGCTCGAAGCTGGCGAACCTGCTGTTCACCCACGAGTTGCAGCGCCGGTTGGAGTCTGCGGGATCGCCCACCCTGGCGCTCGCGGCCCATCCGGGCTGGGCCGCAACGGAGATCCTGCGCGACTTCCGGGGCATCCGGTTCATCCAACCGTTGATCGGGCCGTTGCAAAACAGCGCCGCGATAGGTGCCCTGGCCACCCTGCGGGCTGCCGCAGATCCGGCCGCCACCGGGGGCGAGTTCTACGGTTCGGACGGCTGGTTCGAGATGCGAGGACATCCAGTGCTGGTGGGTTCCAGCGACCGTTCCCGCGACACCGAGCTGCAGCGGCAGGTGTGGGCTGCCTCAGAGAACGCCACCGGAGTGACCTTCCCCATCTGATCTGGTTGCATGCAATATTGCTGATAGGCATGCATGCAGAGCACCAATGTCCGGATTGATGTGACGACGAATGAGGAGTTCAAGAAGCTCACCGCGCATCGGGGCGCAAACGTCGGCGTGACGGTCAAGCTCGCCGTGCGTCGTCTGCGTCAGGACCAGATCGGCGAAGAGTTGTGAGGCAGGCTGAGCGAATCCGAGCGCGCATGGCTCGATGCTGGACTCATTCTCGACATCCCCGAATAGGGTCGATCAGAGTGGCCGGAAGCGGTCGAAGCCTCCCTCGGCGTCGATGACTTGGCCTCTGATCCAGGCACCGCTGTCGGTGACGAGGAATTCGACGAGGTTGGCGATGTCATCGGGGGTGCCCCACCGCTGGTCGGGAAATCGCTGACGTACGTCTCGGTGCAGGCTGGCTGCGGCGTACCCGGTGTCCACGGGCCCTGGGTTGATGCAGTTGACCACGATCCGTGAAGCTGCAAGCGCGTGGTTGAGGGAGGCTGTCATCTGGTGCAGCGCTCCCTTGGAGACCGCGTAGGCGATCTCGCTGTCCATCGGCGCGAGGTGCTGGCCACTGGTGAACCAGATCATTCGTCCAGTCGGCGGTGCTGCTGCCGGAGCCGGCGTATGAAGCTGAGCGAACCGCTGAGCGAGCAGGACGATGCTGCGCACATTGGCGGCCCAGCAGCGGTCCAGTTCCGCTGCATCGACCTCCGAGATTGACTGCGACGAGCTGCGCGCATGGGCAGCGATGACGATGTCCAACTGACCGTGCCGGTCTATGACTTCATCGATCAGGGAAGTGACGGTCTCGGCTCGCTCCAGATCGTGGCGGCGGACCGTGAATGGCATCGGAGTGAGGGATTGCTCACCCCAGGTTTGCTCGATGTCGTGAGCCGGCCACCCGGTCGCGTCCACGATGGCGCCGAGGTCGTGCAGGCGTCGTGCGAGGGCTGCTGCGATGCCTGCGTCGCGGGACACGCCGGTGACCAATGCGACGCGACCTGAGAGCGGTCCGGCTGTGCTCATGGCGGGGGATCCTCTCGATGCAGTCGGGCCGAGACAGTGCGCCTGTGAAGGCGAGCAGTCGTTGACCTGAGCCGGTCGGGCTCGCAATGGTGCCAGTCGGCCTTGTCGGAAGTCGAACGAGATTCCTTGGAGTGGGTGTCGGTACTATCTCGTCGGCCTGAATCCCGCGCCGAGGAGCACTCATGGTTGAGACCACTGCCAGCACCAGCATCGACATCGCCGCGAGCCCTGAAGCGGTCTACGGAATCCTGACGGATCTGTCGCGTGTCAGCGAGTTCAGCCCCGAGTGCTACCGGTCCGAATGGGAGGACGGCTCGACCGGTCCCGAGGTCGGGGCGAAGTTCCGGGGCTACAACCAGGCCGGCGACATGAAGTGGGATGCGGGCTGTGTTGTCCTGGCTGCCGAGCCAGGCCGGGAATGGGCCTTCGAAGTGCCGGCCCAGGACGGCCGGCGCACGCTGTGGCGCTACGAGATCGAATCCACTGAGGGGGGCTGCCGGGTCACCGAGAGCTTCGACTCGCCGATCCTCGACCAGGAGTTCTTCCAGAAGATGAACCGCCACAGCCTCCTGGTCAACAACATCGTCCAGTCGCTCGAGAATCTCAAGGCTGTCGCCGAATCCTGAGCTCAGATCGCCTCAGGTCAGCGCCGCATCGGCCACCACGGCAGGTGCTCGAGAGAGTTCAGTCTCTGCGGCGTGGTGGCGTCGCTGTCAGTCTGAGACAGGCTGCCCAAGACGCCGAGAGCGCACGAAGCGCTTGAGCGCACGCCACAGCGGCGGCAGCCCGAAATCGAAGATGAGTCCTTGGCGTACTTCGGGGCTTCGGTGGACCTTCAGAGGATCCCTCTCGGGCGTCGCTGGGTTCACGCCCATCACCGTAGCAACCACACGAACGCTGCCAAGAGCGGAATTGAGCAGACGAAGACCAGCGTGAGCGCCGCTTGGATGCCGACTCTGCGCTGGATCCGCTGCACGATTGCTTCGTTGTGGTCGAAGTGAGCCAGCAACGTGCTAGCGAGATGTCGCTGTGCCCGTGAGGGTGCTTCGACGCTTCCGGCGTAACTCTTCAGCACGGGGAAATCGGCGATCTCTCTCCAGCCCCTGGTGGCAGCGTGGGTGCTGACCCAGACGGTGCTGTTGATGAGCACGACGGCTGCGAAGACTGCAGCGGCTGCCGGCACCAGCACGTGTGCTTCAGTCGGCATGGCGGTGTTCTGCGGTCGGAGAGCGGAGACAGCAGACGCGCCGGTCACGAAGATCGCCGTTATCGCCAGGAGTCCTGCGACGATCAGTTGCGATTGGTGTTGTGCGCTCGCAAGTCGGGCATCCTGTCTGCTTCGAAGCTCCCGGACCTCTGCCAGTACTTCACCCCACGCCCCGTCGGTGCCGATGTGGGCAGGAGACTTGGGCATGGCGTGACTCCCGTGACCCTGCGTCGGAGATCCTGCATTCCCTATCAGCCCGGCCGCGCGTCTGCGGCATGGATTTCTCTGCGGGCAATGGCTGGCTCAGCCTCAGGTCAGCGCCGCATCGGCAACCACGGCAGTTGTTCAGTGGATCAGTCTCTGCGGCGGCTCAACGGGCGAGAGCAGTGAGGATGTCGAGACGGTTGGCCCGGCGGCAGGGAAGAACTGCGCCCGCTGCGGCGATCGCGAGTCCGGTGATGATGGCGGCAACGAAGGCGACGAGGCTGAAGGCGTAGTCGACATCGAACGCAGTCATGTCGCGCAAGGTGCGTACGAGAATGGCGTGATAGGCGGAACCGGCGATTGCACCGAGCAGCGCACCGGTCAGGCCGATGGACAGGGCCTCGGCGGCGACACTCGTGACGATGCGGCGTTTCGTGGCGCCGATGGCTCGGAGCGCAGCGAGCTCGTTGGTGCGTTCAAGCGTGGATGCCAGCAGGGTGTTGAGAAGCGCTATGGCGGCGCAAATGACGATGACGAGCAGCATCATCGCGATGAGAGCCAGGATCTGGTCGGCAGATTGGCGAGCGTCGGTGAGGAACTGCTCGCCGGTGAAGATCTGCACATGGCGTCCTGCCGTGACCCGGTCGAGATGCTCGCGCACAGCCCGCGGGTCGGCGCCGGGTTTCAGCTGAATCTCGTACCGGGCGAAGCTGTCGTTGCCATAGTGGGCCGCGAAGAGATCGTGGGAGATGTTGATCATGCCGCCGCTGCCAGGGGCGATTGCGTCGGTGATGGCGACAATCGGCAGTTGCAGAGCAGGTGTCGCGCCCGGAATGTCGATGATGTCGCCGACTTCGTATCCGAACGTGAGCGCAGTCTGCTTGATCACAATGGCGCCCTCGCCAGCGGTCATTGCGGAGCGTGCGTCGTCTGGGGCGAGCCGCGAGTAGGCGTACGCGCTATCTCCATAGACGCCATGGACGCCGACGATGTGGGGACCGGACTCAGTCGGGATCCAAGTGCTCGCGGCGACCGAGTGCACACCATCGATGGACTCCAGTTCGGAGGTCCATTCCGTTGGCAGGCCGATGAGGGCGATGTTGTCGCCGCCGGTCGTGCCTATCCAGAAGTCGCTGAGCAGGGTCGTAGACAGGTTCTCGTTGGTGGTGTCCCGCAGGTTGACCGCCAGACCCGTGGTCGTGACGGCGATGGCGACCGCGACCATCACCACGGCTGTGGTGCCCCAGACTCGCCTCGGGGACCGCTTCAGCGCTGTCACGGCGAGTTCGCCGCTCGTACCGAGACGCTGAGCGACTCGAACCGCGATTGCAGTGATGAACGGCGCAGCGCCGGCGGTGATGCACAGGAGCCCTGCCATAGCCGCCGCGAACGCCAGTCGGCCGCTGGGGATCACGTGGAGCAGGACGCCCACAGCGATGAGCCACCAACGGCGGGCGACACGATGGTCAACGGGGTGCATTTCAGGGCGGAGCGCTTCGAGTGGCTCGATGCGAAGGGCTCGCCGAGCAGGGACGACGGCTGATGCCATAGCAGTGGCGACGCCCAAGAGCCATGCGACGGCAAGCAGCGTCGCCGGCACCGAGGTCTGCAGGGGTGTCCCGATAGCTCGAGCGAATGCGTCCGGCACCGTGGCGATCACCGAGCGAGCCAAGGCTGCGCCCAGCACGAGGCCCAGCGCAGAGCCCACAGCCCCGAGCGTTGCGGCCTCGGCGAGTACGCCGGTGAGGATGGTTCGGCGGCTGCCACCGAGCGCCCGAAGCGACGCTATTTCGTGGCGCCGGTCGAGAACCGTCATATTCATGGTGTTGAACAGGAGAAACCCGCCCACCACGAGCCCCATGGCGCCCAAGATCGAGAGCATGGTGAACATGACACCGATGGTGTTGCGTGCCTGAATGACGCGGTCGGCCGCTTCGCGGATGTGCGCATCTCCTGCGGCTGCCGCGAGCGCAGCCGGGTCGGGCCGTCCGTATACGAGCAGCGCGTCGGTGCCGCTGCGTCCGCGCAGGCTGAGCGCTGTCTCAAGGTCGGCGACTGCGACGCGCCCGCCATAGCGATCCTGCAGTTCCGGGCCGGCCCGACCTGCGACCTCGCCGGTCGTGGATTCTCCCGCGGGTCCGGTGAACACGTGACGGCCCGTGGACGGCAAGCCCGACCCGGTCCGGATCCCGTCGGTTGCGGCCAGGGCCTGCGCAGGGCGTGTGGTGAGCCCGTCGCCGTCTTCGAGCGCGAGCAACCACGCCTGGACACCGCCGATCATCATCGGCACTTCGACGAATCGGCGGACGCCGTCGATATGTTCGATGTCGGAGATCGCCGCTCGTGCCCGGTCAAGGTCAGTCGAGGTGACAGTGACTTCGTAACGGGCCCCGCCAAGCAACGCCACAGTTGCATCGGCGGTCGCGGTAGCGGACGTGAGCAGTGAAGCCATCGCAACGATGAGGCCGACGCCTGAGGCGATCCCGAGCAGCGACACCGCCGTGCGCATGCGGTGGTTGCGAAGGCGACGTAGGTGAAGCAGTCGGAATCGGTCGAGTCTCATGCCGGTATCGAGCCCACAGCGATCCGGCCGTCGCGCAGATTGAGAACCCTGGCGCCGGAGCTGTTTGCAATAGCCGGCTCGTGGGTGACGACGACGAGGCTTCGTCCCCGGCCGACGGTGACTTCCCGCAGCAACGACAGGATGTTTGCCGAATTCGCTTGGTCGAGCGCCCCGGTCGGCTCGTCGGCAAACACCACTTGGGGATCTGGCATGAGTGAGCGAGCAATGGCGACGCGCTGCTGCTCGCCGCCTGAGAGTTCGTGGGGGGGATGGTCCCACCGGTCAGCCAGCCCGACTTCATCGAGCAGCGCCAATGCCCGCGCACGCTGAGTACGCAGCGGCTGGCCGTCGAGCAGCTCGGCAATGGCGACGTTCTCCCAGGCGGCCAAGCCCGGAAGAAGCAGGAATGCCTGGAACACGAATCCGAACGCCCTGCGCCGGAATTCGGAGCGCTCGTCATCGGACATCGTGGCGGTGTCGACGTCGTCGATGTGAAGTGTCCCGGCAGTGGGGGAGTCGATGAGCCCGAGGAGATGCAGCAACGTCGACTTGCCCGAGCCGCTGGGTCCGGTAACGGTGAGAAACTCACCAGGGCCGATGTCGAGCGACACGCCGTCGAGAGCGACGATGTCGTGGGTGCCGCGTTGGTGGACACGTTTCAGATTCGTGGCGTGGAGGTTCATTGGTATCTATTCTATGTGTGTATACCGAGCGTGTGTATTGCCGATGATCCTGTGCCACACTCGTGTCGTGAGCGTGCAGCACACCCTGCTCGGGTTCATGGAAGCCGCCCCACGACACGGCTACGACCTGAAGCGCTGGTACGACACCTTGTTCTCCGAGATGCGACCGCTTCGGTTCGGTCAGATCTACGCGACGCTGTCTCGCCTCGAGCGTGATGGACTCGTCGAGCTTGCCGACACGGTTCCCGGTCAGGGGCCCGCACGTAAGACGTACTCGATAACGGCCGAGGGTGTCACTGACCTGGAGCGCTGGTACAGCGAGCCTGAACCGGCGCAGGCGCCCATCGACAGCGCGCTGTTCCTGAAGGTGACGCTTGCCTTGCTGTCGGGACGGGATGCAGGACAGATCATCGAGGCGCAGCGACAGAGGCATGCGGATCGGATGCGGGAACTCACCCGAGCCAAGGAGACTGCCGACGAGCACGACTGCGCACTGCTCGACTACGCCTTGTTTCACCTGGAGGCGGACCTGCGCTGGATGGATCACACGGCTCAGCGGCTAGGCGAGCTCCGAAGCGCGCTTATCCAGTGATGCCGGTTGTCGAGGCTGTCGGCGTCACGCGGGTCTTCGGCACGGACGGGATGGTCACTGCTCTTGACGACGTGTCGATCGGCATCGCTCCCGGTGAGTTCGTCGCTATCCAGGGGCCGAGCGGATGTGGCAAGTCCACCCTGCTCCACCTCTTGGGCGGCCTGGATACCCCGACAACAGGCACGGTGCACTTCGGCGGCGTCAATCTGGCCACTCTGACCGACAATGAGCGCACGCTGCTGCGCCGCAGCAGGATCGGCGTCGTGTTGCCAATCGTCGAACTCGTCCCGACGCTGACGACTTGGGAGAACGTGGCGATTTCACTGTTGCTCGAAGGCCGGGCCATCGCTGAAGGGAGGGCTCGGGCCGTCGAACTGCTCGAAGCGGTCAAGCTCTCGGACCGAAGCCGCACCGTTGCCTCGCAGCTCTCGACGGGAGAGGCTCAGCGCGTCGCTGTTGCTCGGGCGCTCTACAACGATCCGCAGTTGCTCCTTGCTGACGAGCCGACGTCATTCTTGGACAGCGTGCGGTCCGATGAGATTGTCGGGCTCTTGCGATCTCTCGCTGACGGCGGCCGCACCATTGTCATGGCAACTCACGATGCTCGTGCTGCTGCTTTCGCAGATCGCTCAATCCGTCTGCTCGATGGCCGCGTCGTGAAGCTGAACGCTGTGCGAGACGGGTAGCGCCGAGCCGGACGCCCGATCATCAGACACACGCTGCCTAGGTACACCGGCCGACCATGGAGGGCCTGTGTCCCAGGGTTTTCGACGACACTGAAATTAGATTACATCCAGAATCAGATATAGTGGAGACATGCCCCAGGACACCGTGCAGATGCTGCGAGACCGCGGGATACAGGTGACCGCACAGCGGCTGGCTGTGTTCGACGCCGTGGCGACGCGGCCTCATGCCACTGCTGACCATCTGGTCGACGACGTGCGTGCCAGTATCGGGTCAGTGTCCCGACAGGCCGTGTTCGATGCCTTGGCCATGCTGACCGAAGAGGGTCTGATCCGGCGCATCCAGCCGGCACGGTCGGCGGCCCGATACGAGGACCGGGTCGACGACAATCACCACCACTTGGTGTGCCGGGGCTGCGGCCGGATGGTCGACGTCGACTGCGCCGTGGGCTACCGACCGTGCCTGGAGGCCGCCG
Source organism: Acidimicrobiales bacterium (assembly GCA_965116715.1). Classification (GTDB taxonomy): domain Bacteria; phylum Actinomycetota; class Acidimicrobiia; order Acidimicrobiales; family Poriferisodalaceae; genus Poriferisodalis. The sequence goes on along the minus strand of OZ220724.1, from coordinate 704,081 downwards.
ATGACAACGGCTTCACGATCGACGAAGCCGAAGTCATCTACTGGGGCTATTGCCCGGGCTGCCAGGCAGAGCCCGCCGTCGCCGAGAGCTCGCCATGACGACGGCACATCCCATCCACCGATCCAATCCGCACCCCCCAAAGGAGCAGAAATGACTGATACCAGCACCGCCGGCGGAGCAGCGCCGGCAGCCGGCACATGCCCAGCGCTGCACGAGCAGGCGAACATGGGCTCACTGGCCAACCAGCACTGGTGGCCTGAGCAGCTGAACCTGCGTCCGCTGGGCAAGAACTCGCCGCTGATCGACCCCACCGACGAGCAGTACGACTATGCCGCCGAGTTCCAGAGCCTCGATCTCGCAGCCGTCAAGGCGGATCTTGCGGAGGTCATGACCACGTCGCAGGATTGGTGGCCGGCCGATTTCGGCCACTACGGGCCGCTCATCATCCGCATGGCGTGGCACAGCGCCGGCACCTACCGCATCCATGACGGACGGGGCGGCGGCGGCTCGGGCACGCACCGTTTCGCCCCCCTCAACAGCTGGCCCGACAACGCCAACCTCGACAAGGCGCGCCGGCTGCTGTGGCCGGTGAAGCAGAAGTACGGGCGCAAGATCTCCTGGGCGGACCTCATGATTCTGGCCGGCAACGTGGCGCTGGAGTCGATGGGGTTCGAGACCTTCGGCTTCGGCGGCGGCCGGGAGGACGTCTGGGAACCCGAGGAGGACATCTACTGGGGGCCCGAGAACGTGTGGCTGGACGACGAGCGCTACAGCGGCGACCGGGAGCTCGCGAACCCGCTCGGCGCCGTGCAGATGGGCCTCATCTACGTGAACCCCGAGGGGCCGAACGGCACGCCCGACCCGCTGGCCGCGGCTCGGGACATCCGCGAGACATTCGCCCGCATGGCCATGAACGACGAGGAGACCGTGGCGCTCATTGCGGGCGGCCACACGTTCGGCAAGACGCACGGTGCCGCCGACGGCGATGCCCATGTCGGCCCCGAGCCCGAGGGTGCGAGCCTCGAAGAGCAGGGCCTGGGCTGGACAAGCACGTTCGGCAGCGGCAAGGCGGGCGATGCGATCACCAGCGGTCTGGAAGGCATCTGGACGCCCACGCCGGTCACGTGGGACAACACCTTCTTCGAGGTGCTGTTCGGCTACGAGTGGGAGCTGTCCCAGAGCCCCGCTGGCGCCTACCAGTGGGTGCCGACCAATCCGGCTGCGGCCGACACCGTGCCGGACGCGCACGACCCGTCGAAACGTCACGCACCAGTCATGCTCACCACCGACCTGTCGCTGCGGATGGATCCCATCTACGAACCGATCTCGCGGCGCTTCCTCGAACACCCGGACGAGTTCGCCGATGCATTCGCCCGGGCGTGGTTCAAGCTCACTCACCGTGACATGGGACCGGTCTCGCGCTACCTCGGGCCGGAGGTCCCCGATGAGCAGCTGATCTGGCAGGACCCGGTCCCCGCTGTCGACCACGAGCTGATCGACGACGCTGACGTCGCAGCACTCAAGACGGCGATGCTCGAGTCGGGCCTGTCGGTGTCTGAGCTAGTGAAGGCGGCGTGGGCATCGGCGTCGACGTTCCGTGACAGCGACCTGCGCGGCGGTGCGAACGGGGCGCGCATCCGGCTCGCTCCGCAGAACGGCTGGGAGGCCAACGACCCGGCCGAGCTGGCGGCCGTGCTCACGGCGCTCGAAGGAGTCCAGGCAGCGTTCAACAGCGCACAGAACGGCTCGAAGCGAGTGTCGATGGCAGACCTCATCGTGCTCGGCGGGTGCGCCGGCGTCGAGCAGGCGGCACGGGCTGCCGGCCACGACATCGTGGTGCCGTTCTCACCGGGCCGCACCGACGCCTCGGCAGACCAGACCGACGCCGAGTCGTTCGCCGTGCTCGAGCCCACGGCTGACGGGTTCCGCAACTACTGGCGGGCCGCTGACAAGCGCCGGCCCGAAGTGATGCTGGTGGACCGGTCGAGCCTGCTGTCGCTGACGGCACCGGAGATGACCGTGCTGGTCGGCGGCCTGCGGGTGCTCGGCGCCAACAGCGGCGGCTCGTCGCTGGGAGTTCTCACCGACCGTGCCGGAGCACTGACCAACGATTTCTTCGTGAATCTGCTGGACATGGGCACTGAGTGGCAGGTGTCCGACACCGAGCACACCTATGAGGGCCGTGATCGTGCCTCCGGCGATCTCCGGTGGACGGCCACGGCTGTCGACCTCGTCTTCGGCTCGAACTCGCAGCTGCGGGCGATTGCCGAGGTGTACGGGGCGGACGATGCCGAGGCCAAGTTCGTGGCCGACTTCGTGGCAGCGTGGACCAAGGTCATGAACCTCGACCGGTTCGACCTCGCCTGAGACCGTCGCCTCGCCAAGCGTTGACAACTGTTGTCAACGCGGCCAGACTGGCGATGTGAGCCGCAACACGATGAGCTTTGCTCTGCCTGAATCGATGCGCAGCTACATCGATGAGCGTGTTCGATGCGGCGAGTACGGCAACAACAGCGAGTATCTGCGAGATCTCATTCGACGCGACCAGCAAGCCGAGGCGGCACGGCGTTTGCGCCAGCTCATCGCAGACGGGCTCGAGTCGGGCGAGGGTCGCGCTCTGACCGCCGATGTCGTTGATGATCTCCGCGCTCGGGCGTTCAGCCGAGCGCCGTGAGTGAGGTCCGGCTACGCCCGCTTGCCGAGATCGACCTGATTGAGCGGAGCGAGTACTACCGGTCCCAGGGCGACGACAGCCTCGGCCAGCGCTTCTTTGACGCTGCGATCGAGTCGTTGCGAGACATCGAGCGCATGCCCGGTGCTGGCTCACCGAGGATTGGCGAGATGTGCGGGGTCGATGGCTTGCGGTCCCGCCGGCTGGCCGGGTTTCCGTGCGGCTGGTTCTACTTCGAGCGCCGTGACCACGTTGACGTCGTGCGCCTCCTCGCATATGCCCAGGATCTCGAAACGATCCTGGGCGATCTGGACGAAGACTGGGTGTGAGCCGCCGACCGGACATCCGCCTACGTGCGGGGGCGGCACTACGTTGGTCAAGGGGGATGATCCCATGACCCAACGCTCGCGGCCGCTCATGATCGGCGCCACGGCGGCCGACCCGAAACGAGCCGTTTTCATCTGGAACGCCATTCGCAAGTACTTCAACGAGGCCGGCCTTGAGACGGAGTACGCGCTGTATTCCACCTACGACGCCCTGTGCACTGCGGTGCTGGACGGCCATGTTGACATCGCGTGGAACGCCCCGATGGCCCACGCCCAGCTGCTGCTGCGATCGCCGCACGCTTGTCGGACCCTGGCGATGCGCGACACCGACGAGGATGTTCACAGCCTGATCGTCGCCCGAGCCGATGCGGCAATCGCAGATCTCGACGACCTCCGGGGACGGCGGCTCGCCTTGGGCGTGGACATCTCCAGCGAGCTCTACCTGCTGCCGGTCGCCCAGCTCGCCGAAGGTGGCTTCGACATCAGGTCAGACTGCGAACTCGTGGAGCTAGAGGCCACCGAGTACTCCAACCTGCAGCGATGGGTGGACGACCGGACGATCTTCGGCGCCGTCATGGACGGCCGAGCTGATGCTGGGGTGATCTTCGAGCCATGGCTCGGGTACCTGCTGCGCCGCCACGAGCTGGCAGCCGACGACATCGTTGAGGTGTGGCGCACCCGCCCGTACTGCCACTGCGCCTTCACGTCCGGTCCCAGCCTGAGCGACGAGGACAGCGAGCGCTTCGTGGCGCTGCTCGTAGCCATGGACCCCGAGGACCCCGACATCGCCGAGATGATGCGCATGGAGCACCTCAGCAAGTGGGTGCGTGCCAGCGACGACGGCTGGGACGATCTCATGAACGCCGTCAAGAGGGCCGACCTCGTCGGCAAGATCTTCTAGCAGGGTGCTGAAATAGTCGGTGTTTGGTGCTCGCGTTGGTTGGGTGGGCGCGGGACACTGTGGGGATGCGTGGAACTGTTGATGCCCAGATGGCGATGCTGTCGACGTTGTCGACTGAGGATCTGATCAGCGCGGATCATCCGATACGGCGGATCAGGGCGTTGGTGGAGGGGGTGCTTGAAGAGCTCGACGGTGAGCTGGGGGCGATGTATGCGGATCGGGGCCGGCCCAGCGTGCCGCCTGAGGTGTTGTTGAAGGCGTCGGTGTTGATGGCGTTGTACTCGGTGCGCTCGGAGCGGGCGTTCTGCGAGCGTTTGAGCTACGACATGTTGTTCAAGTGGTTCTTGGGGTTGCGCATCGACGAGCGCTCTTTTGACGCGTCGACGTTCTCGAAGAACCGCGAGCGGCTGTTGGATCATGAGATAGCGGATCGGTTCTTCGCTGCTGTGGTTCGGCGGGCTCAGCTGCGCCGGTATTGCTCGAGCGATCATTTCAGCGTGGACGGCACCTTGCTGGAGGCGTGGGCGTCGCACAAGAGCTTCAAGCCCAAAGCCGCGCCCGGCGGCGGCGAGCCGGGCAAGGGCCGCAACGCCGAGGAGGACTTCCGGGGCGCCCGCCGCCGCAACGACACCCACCAGTCCACGACCGATCCCGAGGCTCGCCTGTATCGCAAGTCGAAAGGGGCCCCGGCGATGCTCGCTTTCATGGGGCACCTGATGGTCGAGAACCGCAACGGCCTCATCGTCGACGCCGAGCTCACCCAAGCAGACGGCTACGCCGAGCGCGACACCGCCGCCGCGATGCTGCGACGAGCCCCCCGACGGCGGCGGCGGCGCACCGTCGGCGGCGACAAGAACTACGACACCAAGGGATTCGTGGCCGACGTCCGCAAGGCCGGGTTCACGCCCCACGTCGCCCAGAACACCACCAGGCGGCGCTCCGCCATCGACCGGCGCACCACCCGCCACGACGGCTACACGATCTCTCAACGGGTCCGAAAACGCGTCGAGGAGCCCTTCGGATGGATCAAGACCATCGCCGGAGGACACAAGCTGCGACACAAAGGACAAGCCCGCAACCGGGCCTGGTTCCTCATCGGCGCCGCCACCTACAACCTCGTCCGCATAGCCACACTCGACGCCGACACCACCTGAGCAGACACCCCGACCGGCCCGACAGGGCCAACGTCGCCCCGCACCGCCAGCCAACACCACCACCCCAACCCTCACACAAACCCGAACCAGCACCCAAACCCGCCCAAACCACCGAATTTCAACAGCCTGCTAGACCTCCCAGAGAGAGGCACCTGACATGTCGAAACCCGCGCTCGGGCTGTTGCTGGGCTTCGAGGACTCGATGGCCGACTTCGTGGAGCTGGCCCGCGAGGGTGAGACCGCCGGGATGGACTCGATGTACACCGTGGAGGCCGGGCGCAGCGCCTTCGTCTCGGCGGCCGCTGTGATGGCTGCCACCGAGCGGGTCACGGTCGGCACCTACATCGCCAATGCCTATGCCCGAGAGCCGTGGCTCACCGCGATAGCCGCACGCGACCTCGACGAGATGAGCGGCGGGCGGTTCACGCTCGGCCTCGGTACCGGCAACCGCCACTTCAACGAGTGGTACATGGGCGTTGACGACTTCCGGCCGCTGGGCAAGCTGCGCGACTACATCCAGATCGTGCGCAGTGCCGTCGCCGGGCGGGCGGGGGAACCGGTGCGCTACGAGGGCGACCACCACCGGATCCGCTGGCGGGCGAGCTGGGAGCCCACGCGACCGTCGATTCCGGTGTACCTGTCCGCCTCGGGGCCCAAGATGGTCCGCCTGGCAGGCGAGGTGGCCGACGGTGTCGGCGTCGGCGTGATGTCATCGGTCGAATTCATGCGCGACATCGTTCGACCGTCAGCGCAGCAGGCAGCGAGCGAGGCAGGTCGCGACCCCGACGGCGTCGAATTCCTGATGGGTTCCTTCCTGAGCGTCAACGACGACGAAGAGCTGGCCCGTAATGCCGCCAAGGCGACGATCTGCGGGTTGTTCCATCCGGTGCCGCACCCGTACTACGACTCGCAGCTGCGCCAGCTCGGCTTCGACGACTTCGCCGATGCAGCTTCGCAGCTCATGCCGAAGGGCCAGATACGGGCGGCGATCGGCCTGGTGCCCGATGAAGTCGTCGACACCATGACCATCACCGGCACGCCAGTCCAGTGCGCCAGCCGCATCTTCGACTACAGCGGCCTGACCTCGGAGATCATCCTGTTCCGGGTCCCGCAGCGCACAGACCGGCCTGGCCTCGCCGGCTACGAGTCCATGTTCGAGGTCATCTCACTCGCCACCGCCTGACGGCGATCGATCAGCCGTTGGAAGTGCTGCGCGCCGTTCATGGCCGGTACGCGTCCCACGCCGGGACCCATGTCGCCGAGCACTGGGAAGCCGGCCTCGACGCGGAAGCTGAACGGCATCGACTCGGGCAGGAAGCACTCGGCATCGTCGCAGGCTTGCCAGCGAACTCGTCCGCTGATCGTGACGAAGCGTCCTTCGTCGTCCTTCTGCATCTTCCGTGCGTTCTGCGTGATGGGCAGCCGCAGGACCACGTGCCCGTCGTACACCTGCAGTGTCTCGCCGGATCCGGCAAGCGTCAGGGGAGCGGTCGGCGGCGCCACCGGCTCGTACGACAGGATCCCGTCGAGGTCGTCGAGCTCGATCGCTGCGGCCACAAGCCCGTCGGGCACTGGCTCGCCGTACAGGTGCTGGCCGTCGGGCACCCGGAACGTGGCGACGATCTGGCGCGTGACGCCCATCGGCAGCCGATCCCCGTCGACCCGAACGTCCACTGAGACCCGGTCCGCAGGCTCATCGCCGCTCGGGCCCGGAACCTCGAATTCCTGACCCAGGGCAGCAGCGAGCAGCTGCTCCGGGCCGGAGCGCACGGCGAAGTTGTGCTCGAAGAACTTCGCCACGATGATCCCGTCCGCATCGACGACGTACGACCCGGGGAACGGAAGGCCGTACCACGGGTGGTCATCAGGCGGGATCAGCGTGTTCAGGATCCCGAACGAACCGATCACCTCGCTGTCGGGGTCCGACAGCAGGGTGAACGTCGTGTCGTGGGCTGCTGCGTAATCGGCCAGCGCATCAGGCTCGTCGTAGCTCAGCGCATACAGCCGGACGCCTGCGGCCCGGTAGGCATCCATGCCTCGTTCCAGCTCGACCAGCTGGGTGCGGCACGGCGGTCACCACACCGCCGAGCGGTAGAACACCACCACGGCAGGCTGGCCGCCCCGGTCGGCGTGCACATCGACCAGGCGGCCGGACTGGTCGGTCGCCACGATGTCGGGCAGGCGGGACCCCACCTCGGGGCCGGTCGGAAAGTCGCCCAGGGGGATACGGCGACTCCCATTACCCGGCGGCTCCGGCATGTTGAAGCCCTCTGCGTCCTCGAAGTACGGACCGTCCGAGGGACCGCCTCGGGTGTCGACCTTGATGTCCATCACCTGCTCCGATCGTGCGGCGTGCGGTGCCGATCATTGCACGCCGTCCGCGGGGCGTTCCTGTTCAGGCGGATGTTGTGTGGCCGGCCAGCGCCCCGGCCCTCGTGCGCGGTGGGGCTACGTTGCGGCCGTGGCTGAGACACCATTTGACGGGCGGCGCGAGGACGAACCGTTGCTGCGCGGCCAGAGCACCTATATCGATGGGCTCGACGTTCCCGAGCTGGCCGGCGCAGTGCAGGCCGTGTTCGTCCGTTCGGCCGAGGCACATGCACGCTTGGCCTCCGTCGACGTGACCGAAGCCCGGGAAGCGGACGGTGTGACCGCCGTGTATCTCGGGACTGAGGTGGACGGCTGGCCATTCCCGCCCCGGCTGCCGTCGATGAATAAGGACCTGTGGCGTCCGCTCATGGCCTACGACACCGTCCGCTTCGTCGGCGAACCCATTGCACTCGTGATCGCCGAGACCCGTGCCGCGGCAGTGGACGCAGCCGAGCTTGTGATCGTCGATTACGAGCCGCTGCCGCCGGTGGTGGATCTCGATGCCAGCCTCGACGGCGAGACCCTGTTGCATGAGCACGCCGGCACCAACGTCGCTCTGGCGTGGGAGCTCGATCCCGTCCCGGACGGGGTGTGGGACGGCTGTGACGTGACCCTCGAGTTCGATCTGATGCACCCACGCCTCGGCCCCCACCCGATCGAACCGCTTGCCGGCGCATCAAGCTGGGGCGCCGACGGGCGCTGCACGGCGTGGGTGTGCTCGCAGCGGCCCGCGGGCGCCAAGCACGTCATCGAGACGCTGCTGGGCCTCGAACCGGGAACGGTGCGAGCGATCTCGCCCGATGTCGGCGGCGGCTTCGGCGCCAAAGGGGGATGGGGCTGCTACCCCGAAGACGTGGCGGTCGCTTGGGCGGCGCGTGAAATCGGACGGCCGATTCGCTGGGCGCAGACCCGCTCCGAGGCATCCCTGGCCATGGGCCATGGGCGGGCTTCACGTCACCGCGTCCGCATCGGCGGCAACCGCGACGGCACGATCGTGGCGTACGCCGTGGACGCGCTGCAGGACAGCGGCGCGTACCCGGCGATGGGCACCAACGTCACCAACAACCTGCGCAACAGCGGCACCGGCGTCTACGACATCGCGCACGCATCGCTTCGAGGCATGTCGGTGGTCACCAACACGACGCCCACGGTGGCGTTCCGGGGTGCAGGCCGGCCCGAAGCGGCCTGTTCCGTCGAACGGGCAGTCGACCGATTTGCCGAGGCCATAGGCCGTGACCCACTGGATGTCCGCCTCGCCAACCTCGTGCCGCCTGACCGGTTTCCGTACCGCACCGCCGTCGGAGCCACCTACGACAGCGGCGACTACCCCAAGGCGCTGCGATTGGCTGCAGAGCTGGCCGACTATACGGGTCTGCGGGCTGAGCAGGTCGCCCGCCGGGCACGCGGGGAGGCCGACGTGCTGCTCGGCATTGGCGTGAGCTGCACCACCGAGATCACCGGCGGCGGCGAGGGGGAGCGAGCGACCGCTCTACTGCTCGAAGACGGCACCGTCGACGTGGTTGTGGGTACTTCACCTCACGGTCAGGGGCACGAAACCACCTTCGCACCGGTCGTGGCCGCCCAGCTCGGCCTCGATGTCGACCGGATCATCATTTCCCACGACGACTCCGATCGTTCGCCCGTCGGCGGGGGGACCATCGGATCCCGCTCGGCACAGCTCGGCGGTTCGGCCGCCCACGGAGCCGCTGTCGACTTGGTGGCAGCGGCCCGTGAACGTGCGGCCGAGCTGCTCGAAGCCGACGCAGACGATGTCGTGCTCGACACCGACCGCGGGCTGTTCCACGTGGTGGGCACCCCGGCCCGCTCGCTCGGCTGGGTTGATCTGGCCGGCCATGGCGAACTCAGCGTCGACCACCACTTCCGGCCCGAAGGCGGGGCCGGGTCGTTCTCGTTCGGTGCTTGCGTAGCCGCCGTGGAGGTCGACTCCGCGACCGGCGAGGTGCAGGTACGGCGCTTGCTGAGCGTCGACGACGCCGGCGTGATCCTGCAGCCGGTGCTGGCTCACGGGCAGGTGCACGGCGGCCTGGCGCTGGCCGTCGGAGCGGCGCTGTACGAGGAGATGTTCTACGACGACGACGGCATCCCGATGACGGTCGGGCTCGCCGACTACGCGCTGCCGTCAGCCGCGGAGATGCCGTTCTTCGAGAGCCACGAGACCGTGACGCCCTCACCGCTCAATCCGCTGGGCGCCAAAGGACTCGGCGAGTCCGGGACGGTGGTGGCCACGCCGGCCATCCACAGTGCCGTGCTCGATGCGCTGACCCCATTCGGCGTCGAGCATCTGGATCTGCCGCTGACTCCCGAGAAGATCTGGCGCTCCCTCCAGACCTAGCGGTCGTCAGGATCGCCCAGCAGCTCCCGAGCCCCTTCGAGTTCTCAGTTGGCGATGCCGTCCGCGCCTGGCAGTCAGTCGGCTTCGGCCGCGGCGCCGACGTTGGGCGTGAAGCCCGACTTGGGCGTCCCCACGCCCTTCAGCGCCTCGGCGGCTCGCTCGTTCTCGAAGATCTTCGCCAGGATCGCTTTGCCAGCTCGGTCGAAGTACTCCCGGTTCTCCATCACGAACTCGTTGGATTCCTGCATCGACGCGAGCTGGCCGTTGACCGCGGGCATGACATGGCGGGCCACTAGGTCCCAGCTGCGGAACATAGCTTCGGGCTCGGCCCAGTCGTTGACGAATCCCATCATCACGCCGAAGCCGCCGGTGATCTCCTGCATTCGCAGGATGTTCTCAATGAGGTCGTCCGGTGTGCCGATGACGCCGGCTGCGGCGTCGGGGTCTGCGTAGAAGTCGATGGCGTCTGCCGTCGAGGCCAGGTGCTCGAGGCCGGGTCGCTGCAGGGTGTCGACGTTGTACTCGTTGTGCCAGCGCAACAGGCCATGCTCGACGTCGCGCCGCGCCTGGTCGCGGGTGAGTGCCACGTGGAAGTTGAACATCACCCGCCAGTCGGCCCGGTCCACCACCCGGTCGTGCTTGGCGGCGGCTTCCTCGGCAAAGCTCCACTGCAGCGGCAGCGACGCCAGACCCTCGGTGGACATCGAGCCGATCGAGAGCACGCCCATGCCGTGCTTGCCGGCCAGCGTCATGCCCGACGGGCTGATCATCGAGGCCGTCACCATCGGGATCTTGTGCTGGTAGGGCAGGATCTGCAGCTTCGCGTCGTACAGCGAGAACCAGTCGCACTCATAGGTGAACCGCTCGCCGCCGGCCAGCAGCCGCTGGATGACGGGGATGGCCTCGTCCTGGCGGTCGCGCAGCAGCATCGGATCGATGCCCAGCGTGTGGGCATCTGACGGCAGGGCACCCGGACCGGTTCCCAGCATCGCCCGCCCCAGGCTCATCTGATCGAGTTGCACGATGCGCTGGGCGACGTTGAAGGGGTGGTGGTAGGGGATGGACGTGACGCCCGTGCCAAGCTTGATGCGGCCGGTGCGCACCGCTGCGGCGGCCAGGAACATCTCGGGCGAGCCGATGGTCTCCCAGCCGGTCGAGTGATGCTCGCCGCACCAGAACTCGTCGTACCCGAGCCGGTCGAGGTGTGCGACCAAGTCCAGGTCGCGCTGCAGCTGCAGCGCGGGGCTCTCGCCCGGCAGATGGTGCGGCGCAAGGAATGCAGCGAACTTCACATGCGGGACCCTACCGAAGCCCCGACTTCGCCGAAGGGGCTCTTTGGCGCCAAGCCGGATTGTTACGCTGTATCGCAGAGGCCAGCCGCCCCGGAGTTGGCAGAGCAACCCACTTGGGTAGCAACCGGGGGGCTGGCCCTCTCGCGACCGTAGTGATTGCCCGCTTCAGGTGACAGTGAATTTCGGTATATCTCAGGGCACGCTGAGGATGCCCGAGTCGATGAGGCTGTCGATGATCCCGGCGTCGTAGCCGATCTCGCTCAGAACCTCGCGGCCGTGCTCGCCGATCTGCGGAGCGGGCCGCCGGACGCTCGGCGGCGTCTCGGAGAACTGCTCGGGTGGCGGGATGGATCGGTACGGGCCCGCGACCGGATGCTCGTCGATGGGGAGTTCCGAGACGAGCTCGTCGAGGGTGGCGGCCTCGGTGGCGGGAATGCCGTGCTCTGTGCACAGCTCGAGCCATTCCGCAGTCGTGCGCTGGTCCAGCACCGAGGCAACGTCGCGATACAGGCTGTCGCTGTGGGTGACGCGCTCGATGGGCGTCGCGAAACGCTCGTCGGCGGCGAGATCGTGCCGTCCTCCTGCTTCGAACAGTGCGACGTAGTGCGCGTGGTCGTAGGGGAGGATGTTGATCCAGCCGTCGGCGGTCCGCTGGGGCTTGCGCTCGGGCGTGAGGATGCGGGCATATCCAGCGCCCGCCACTGGGGGCTCGGAGATGGCGCCCGCACCGTGCTCGGTGAGCACGAAGGCGCGCATTACATCGATCATCGGGATCTCGATGCACTGTCCCTGGCCGGTCAGAGCCCGGTGGTACAGCGCAGCGGTCACCGAGTTGGCGATCGTCAGCCCGCAGAACTTGTCGGCGACCAGGCTGGGCAGCAGCATCGGCTCGGCGCCCATGCGCCTGAACAAGTCGCCGATGCCGCTGGCGGACTGGATGATGTCGTCGTATGCGGGAGCGTCGGCCTGGTCGCTGGCCGACGGGTAGCCATGCGCCCGGCAGAACACGATGTCGTCACGTACCTCGCGCACCGCCTCGTAGCTCAGGCCGAGCCGCGCCAGCGGCCCGGGACGGAGGTTGGTGATCATCACGTCGCACGTTGCAGCGATGTCCAGGAAGGCCTGCTGGCCACGCGGATGCTTGAGATCCATCGCGATGCTGCGCTTGTTGCGCAGCAGGTTGAGTGCGACGCCGGAGAATTCCGGAGTCGGGCCATCGCCCATGCTGCGGTTGCGATCGCCCTTCGCGGATTCGACAAAGATGACCTCCGCACCGAGGTCGCCGAGGGTCCGTGTGGCCGCTGGGCCCATGAGCACCGACGACAGGTCGAGCACCCGGACGCCCGCCAGCGGACCTGCGGCGTTCTCACTCTCGCTCATCCCACCCCTTTGGGGCTCACCGATGTCACTGTCCGCAGGACGATAACCAGAACGGCGTCGTTCCTCGGGGCGAAGCGAGCCGCCGCCTGGCTCGCCGGGTCGCCGCATGGGCATCGGGATATAGCTTCGGAGCGTGGACGATGGCTTGGATGAGCTGCGGCACGAGGTTGCTGTCGGGTGCCGGGTGATGGCGCACCGGGGCCTAGTCGAGAACATCTTGGGGCACATCAGCCTGCGAGTCGACGGAGGTCGGGCATTGGTTCGATGCCGTGGGCCGGTCGAGCGAGGCCTGTGCTTCACCGTACTCACCGACGTGCGCATGGTGGATCTCGGATCGGGCGAGGTTCTGGACGATCCGGCGGGGGAGTACGCAACTCCGAGCGAGCTGCCGATCCACACGTCGGTGCTGGCGGCCCATCCCGAAGTCGACTGCGTGGTGCATGCGCACCCGCCCGATGTCGTCGTCGCCAGCTTGGCGGGGTTCGCGCTGGAACCGATCTTCGGTGCCTATGACATTCCGGCCGCCCGCTTGGCCAGTGCTGGCATCCCGGTGCACCCGAGATCGGTGTTGATCCGTACCGATGAGCTCGCCGCGGAGATGGTGACGTCGCTCGGCGATTCCCCAGCGCTGGTGCTGAAAGGGCACGGCGTGGTGACGACGGGCTCTGACGTCGCTGATGCGGTGCTGCGAGCGCTGCAGGTCGACACGCTGGCGCGCCTCCACCTGCGGGTGCGGGCCGTAGCGACCACCCCCGAGGCGATTCCCGATGCCGACCTGGCCGAGCTGCCGGACTTGGGGAGCGCATTCAACCGTGAGACCCTGTGGAGGCACCACATTGGGGCCCTCGAACAGAGCGAACCTGGGCTGAACTAGTGCAGAAGGGAGCACCGTCCATGGAACCCGACGTCATTGACCTGGTAACGGCTTCGGTGCGACAGGGCCTCATTCCCGCCTACCTGTACAACGACGACGACGTGTACGAGCTGGAGCGGACCCGGCTGTTCGGCCGCGCGTGGACGTTCTTGGCCCATGAATCCGAGATCGCCCGCCCGAACGACTACGTGGTCCGCAACATCCTGGACGACTCGTTCCTGGTGACCCGCGACGGCGACGGCCACATCCATGTGATGTCCAACATGTGCGTTCACCGAGGCATGCAGGTGTGCCGGGCCGAACGCGGCAGCGCTCGGACGTTTCGCTGTCCCTATCACGCCTGGACGTACCGCAACGACGGCCAGCTCGCCGGGCTGCCGTTTCATGCCGATGCCTACGGAGGCGAAGACGGGTTCGTCAAGGATGGCCAAGCGCTCTTGTCCGCCCCCTCGGTCGCGGTTCGCAACGGGATGATCTTCGCCAGTCTCGACCCCGACGCTCCGGACTTCGAGACGTGGCTCGGCGACTTCGCCTTCTACCTCGACTTCTACACGGGCCAGAGTGAAGCCGGGATGGAGTTCCGCGGCCCGCAGCGCTGGCGCGTGGAGGCGAATTGGAAGATCGGCGCCGAGAACTTCATGGGCGACAGCTATCACACGCCCCACACCCACGCGAGCGTGGTGGACATCGAGCTGTTCGGCGAGCCGAAGCCCTACAAGCGCAAGGAGGGCGTGCTGTGGCACGCCGGGCCGGGCGGGGGCACCACCTACAAGCTGCCGCCCGGCAGCGAATTCAGGTCGGGGCTGTCCTACGTCGGCTATCCGGACGAGATGATCGACCGAATGGAGGCCAGGCTGAGCACGGCCCAGCGGGCACTGGCCGCCGAGCCGGGCTTCATGCCCTCAGCATCGACGCTGTTCCCGAACCTGAGCTTCGTGCACAACTGGCCGCAGACCGATGCCGACGGGCGGATCACGCCGTTCATCTCGGTACGCCTGTGGCAGCCGGTCGGACCGGGCGAGACCGAGGTGTACTCCTGGTTCTGCGTGGCGGCGGACGCCCCTGACGACTACAAGGCCGCTTCGTACAAGGCGTACCTGATGTGCTTCGGGTCGTCCGGAATGTTCGAGCAGGACGACGTCGAGAACTGGGTGTCGATCACCACCATGGCGCGCGGCTCGATGGCCCGGAACCTGCTGCTCAACAATCGCATGGGCCTCAAGCTCGACGGCGATCCGATCGTGGAGCAGTTCGAGGGTTTCGGCGGTCCGGGTACCGCCTACCAGGGCTTCGGCGAGCACAACCAGCGCCACTGGTTCTCGATGTGGGCCGACCACGTCGCGCAGCCGGCCCCGGCGCGTGAGCAGATCGCCTTCGGTATGGGCGAGCGGCCGGCGTGAGTGTGCAACGGGGCATGTCGCCGCTGCCCTACAGCGACCCGCGGCACCAGTCCGCCGCTCAGTTTCTTGTCGAGGAGGCCCATCTGCTCGACAGTGCTGACTACGAGGCGTGGCTGGGGCTCCTGGACCCGCGGATCCGCTACCGGATGCCCGTGCGGGTCACGGCTGTCAAGGCCGCCGACGAGTCGGACGTGCAGACCATGGACCACTTTGACGAAGACTGGTACTCGCTGCGCAAGCGCGTGCAGCGCTTTGCTACCGACTACGCCTGGACAGAGGACCCCCAGAGCCGGATCCGCCACCACGTCTCGAACGTGCGGACCTTCGAGGGCGACGACGGGGAGCTGGTCGTCGAATCGGCCGTGCTGCTGTACCGCTCGCGGGGAGATCGCACAGCGCCGAGCCTGCTGTCAGCGGGCCGGACTGACGTGCTGGTCTCGACGCCGGACGGGCTGCGCTTGCGAGCCCGGGACATCGAGATAGACGAGTCAGTTCTGCGCACCCAGAACCTGGCCATTTTCCTGTGAAGGCGACCTCGTGAGCAGGCTGGCCGGCAACCGGGCTTTGATCGTCGGGTCGGGGTCGGGCATCGGTCGGGGAGTCTTCGACGCCTTTGTGGCCGAGGGTGCCAAGGTGGGTGCGCTGGAGATCGATGCTCGCAAGTGCGAGGCGCTGGCCGCAGCCGGGTCCGGACCCGTCGTCTGCGGCGACGCCGCCAATGCCGATGACAACGACGCAGCAGTGTCGGCGATGCTGGACGCCTACGACGGCATCGACACGCTGGTGAGCTGCGTCGGACTGTTCGACTTCTACCTCGGCTTGGAGGCGCTGCCTGCTGATGCGCTCGACGACGCCTTTGCCGAGGTCATGGACATCAACGTGCGGTCGATGCTGCTCGCGGTGCAGGCCAGCATCGATCCGCTGCGCGCCAGTTCGGGCTCAGTGATCCTGACCGGTTCCACCAGCAGCTTTGTGCCGGGTCGCGGGGGAATCCTGTACGTGGCCAGCAAGTTCGCCGTGCGCGGCTGCGTGGTGTCACTGGCGCATGAGCTGGCACCCGATATTCGTGTGAACGGCGTTGCACCCGGCGGCACCCACAGCACCGACCTGCGGGGTCTGCGCTCGCTCGGGCTGGGCGACCGGTCGCTCGGTTCCGAACCCGACCGGCTCGAGTCCATCCGCCGGCGCAGCCCGCTGAACGTCGCCCTCGGCCCTGCCGACCACGCGGAGTGCTACGTGTTCCTAGCGTCCGACGCGTCACGGGGCATGACCGGTCGCTTCATCCACAGCGACGGCGGCGCCAATCTCGGTTGACTCAGCGGGTTGACAGGAAGCGGGTCGGGAGGTAGCGAGGACCGCGCACCTGCCCGCCTGCCCAGGTGACCTCGCCGGACTCGCTCACCTCGAAGTCCGGAATGCGCTCGAACCAGGTGCGCAGGGCGATGTCCATCTCCAGGCGAGCCAGATTCGAGCCGGCGCATCGGTGGATGCCTGCGCCGAACGCGATGTGCCGGTTGTGCGGCCGATCCAGGATGACCTCGTCGGGGCGCTCGAAGACTTCCGGGTCGCGGTTCGCCGCCGGGAAGTTCATCAGCACCTTGCTGCCCTGAGGGATCGTGACGCCGCCGAATTCCACGTCTTCGGCGGCTCGGCGGCCCATGGTGACCGGCGAGTAGAAGCGCAACAGCTCCTCGATGGCCGAGGGCCACAGCTCGGGCTCGGCCACCATCCGCTCACGATCGGCGGGGTGGGTGCCGAAGTGCCACAGGGCAGAGCCGATCGAGCTCCACGTGGTGTCGATGCCGGCAATGAGCTGCAGGTTGAGCATGCCGACCACCCTCATGGGATCGACCGGCTCGCCCTCGTCGTCGGTCCCCGCCAGCAGCGCGGACACGAAGCCGTCATCGGGATTCGCCAGCTTCTCCTCGACGACTTCGCGGAAGTAATCGCGGATCACTCGCCGGTACTTGAGGCGCAGTTGCACGTCCGAGAGCCCCAACTCCAAGATGCACTGCACCCAGTAGGTGAAGTCGTCCACCCGGCTTTCATCCACGTCCATGAGGTGCGCGATGACCCGGGGCGGGATCTGCTGGGCGTACCGCCCGGCAGCATCGACGGCGCCGTCGTCGATGAAGCCATCGATGAGGCGGTTGGCGAGATCGACCGTGTAGTCGCGGTGAGCCTGCACGGCCTTCTGCGTGAAATGCGGCAGCAGCAGGCGTCGTGTCCAGCCGTGGACCGGTGGGTCCTCCGAGATGGGTGCTGCGTTCGCGCCGTATTTCTCGAAGACGGGGTCCATGAGCAGCTCTTCGATGATTTCCGGAGGCGGGGTGGTCACCAGCGGGTCGCCGCTGGACAGCTCGGGGACCATCTTGGCGAGCGCCTGCACATCGTCGTACCGGGTGGGCAGGAACGAGCCGCCCCAGCGCTCCGTGTGAGCGACGGGGCAGCCGTCCCGCAGCTCATCCCAGACGGGAGCCGGGTCGCGTACGTAATCGGGGTCGAAGATGTCGTAGTCGGTGGCCCAGTCCTCGACGGGAGCTGTCTCAGTCATCTGGCGGTTCCTTTGTGGCCTCGGCAGCGCGGCTTGCGAGCGGGCGTCACTGCACGTCCGGCGTCTGCCGGGGTCAAGCGTAGGACCCGCTGCCCCACTCAGGGCTCGATCAGCGGTGCAGTGGGGAAGACCGTCAGGCTGGCGAACAGCGATTGCAGGATCGATCGATCGCCAGTGATTCCGGCTCGGTCGAGCGCGCCGGCGTCGTTGAGTGCGCCGGCAAACGTGGCGCGGTCGGTGCGGATCGATGCAGCAGCATTCGGGTCGACAGCATTCGGCCGGTGGTGGATGGCCGAGCGACCGATGCCGAGCACGTGATCTTCGCCGAGATCGGTGAAGTGCACGTTGACGGTGACTGGCCCAGCGCTGAACGCATCTGGATCGAAGCGAACGCCGACCACGTCGAACAGGTGCTCTGCGGTCATGGCTTGCGACATATCGCGGGCCGGAATGCGTCCCCAATCCGGAGAGCCTTCCCGCAGCTCCTTCGCGCCCATCAGGTAGGCGTTGCGCCACGTCGCAGACTCCGACTGGTAGCCGAGCTGCTCGAGTGCGTCAGCCTGGAGACGGCGCGCCTCGGAGTTGGACGGGTCGGCGAACACCACGTGATTGACGACCTGGGCCACCCAGCGGTACTCGCCGCGTCCGAAGCACTCGCGGGCCCGCGCCAACACGGCATCGGCCCCGCCCATGAACTCGACGTAGTTGGCACCTGCCTCGACCGGAGGGAGCGGGTCGAGGTTGGCCGGATTGCCGTCATACCAGCCGAGATAGCGGTTGTAGACCGAGCGGCAGTTGTGCGACACCGTGCCGTAGTACCCCTGCACGTGGGACTGGTCGAACTCGGCCGGCAGTCGCATCTCGGCCGCGATCTCGGTCGGCCGCAGACCCTGGTTCGCCAATCGCATGGTCTGGTCGTGCATCCAGCGATAGACGTCACGTTGCATTGTCAGGAACGCCCGAACGTCGGCGATGCCGAACCGGGGCCAGTGGTGGCTCGCGAACATCATGTCGGAGTCGTCCGCCCACATGTCCATGGCGTGCTGGATGTACTTGCTCCACGCCAGGGCATCTCGGGTCTGCGCGCCCCGGATCGGGTAGAGGTTGTGCAGCGTGTGTGTGCAGTTCTCGGCCATGCACAGCAGGCGCTTGTCGGGGAAGAAGAAGTTCATCTCCGCAGGGGCCTCGGCGTCGGGCGTGTTCTGGAAGACGATCCGGATGCCGCTGAGGACAAGCTCCTCGCCGGTCTCGTAGATGGTGTCGGTCGGCGCGATCAGGTCCGAGCGTGCCAAGCCCATCGTGGAACCCAACCCGCAGTCGACGTGGCCCAGCGGGCCCGGCGGCAGCAGGGGTCCGAACTGGTAAGCGGCCCGTCGCCCCATGATCGGCCCGGCGATGACGAACTCGCTGACGACTTCCTGCAGGAACCCATCGGGGGCCACGATCTGCACATCGCCGGCCGCCACCGCCTCGGGGCTCGTGACGCCGAGCACGCCGCCGAAGTGGTCGGCGTGGGAGTGGGTGTAGATGATCGAGCTGACCGGGCGAGTGCCGAGCGTGCGGTTGGCAAGGTCCAGCGCTGCGGCGGCTGCGGGTGCGTTGGTCAGAGGGTCGATGACCAGCCAGCCGTCGGTGCCGGCCAGGAACGTGATGTTGGCGATGTCGTAGCCGCGCACCTGCCAGACGCCCTCGGCCACTTCGAAGAGGCCGTGGTGGACGTTCAGCCGGGCCTGCCGCCACAGGCTCGGATGCACTGACGGGGGAGCTTCCGCCGACTCGTTGACGAAGGCGTGACGTGCCACATCGAACACCACGTGTTCGCCCATGGTGACGCGGCCATCGTCGAGCTGGGCGACGAGACCCCTGCTGGCGCGTTCGAAGTCACCGGGGTCGTCGAAGGAAATTGCGGCTGCAGAGTTGGCTGCAACGGTGAAATCAGTCGGCGACTTCGGCCCGGGTGGACTGGCCTGGCCGTGATCGTCGTGCTCGCCTGGAGCCATGCCGGTCCTCCGTCGATTGCTTCGTGCGGGTGCAAGCCGCCGAATCGGTTGAGGACCGATTGTGGTGTATCTGCGAGTATCTGTGCGGGAGCAGCAACTGCGGGCCCGAGTGGTGGGCCTCGGAGGAGACTGACGTGCGTGTCGATGCGGTGAAGCCGAACCAGTACAACCGCATCCGGGTGGAGCCGCTCACCGGCTCGATCGGCGCCGAGATCGCCGGCGTCGATTTGCGGGAGCTTGACGACGAGTTGATTGCCGAGCTGCAGGACGCCTGGCTGGCGCACAAGGTGCTGTTCTTCAGAGACCAAGAGCTCACTCAGGGCGAGCATGTCGCCTACGGGCGAGCGCTCGGCGAGCTGGAAGTCCACCCGTTCGCGCCGAGCGTCGAAGATCACCCCGAGATCCTCGTCCTCGAATCGACCGCAGACAGCTTCTATGCCGCTGAAACCTGGCACTCTGACGTGACGTTCCGCGAGTGCCCTCCGCTCGGTTCGGTGTTACTGGGCCGCATCGTCCCGCCCTACGGCGGCGATACCTGCTTCGCGAACATGGAACTGGCCTACGAGCGCCTTCCCGACGATCTGCGGGAGCAGATCGACGGCCGCTTCGCGATCCACTCCTACGTCAAGGCGTTCGGGCGTGGCATGAGCGACCGCAAGCGTGCCGAGGCTGCCGAGCGATTCCCCGATCAGAAGCATCCGGTCGTGCGGACCCACCCAGTCACCGGGCGCAAGAGCCTGTACGTCAACCGGATCTTCACGCTGACGATCGACGGGATGACCCCCGAGGAGAGCCGCTCGCTGCGCCAGCGTCTCTACGACGAGGCCTCGACGCCTGAGTACCAGTGCCGGTTCCGGTGGCGTGCGGGTTCGATTGCGCAGTGGGACAACCGCTGCACCCAGCACTACGCGGTGCCCGACCACGGCGGCATGCACCGGCGCATGGAGCGAGTGACGCTCATCGGCGATCGTCCTGTCTGATCGGAGGGTTAGTCTCCGGCCATGGCAGGCAAGGTCATCCGTTCAGAAGCGCTCATCGAGGCACATCCGGTCCCCGAGCTGATCCGTTCCGGGGCGTTCGCGCCGGCGGTACGAGCCGGTCCGTCGGTCTATGTCTCGGGCTGCATCGCGAACGATCTCACCAAGGACATGGGTGGCCAGACCGAGGAGATCTTCGAGTACATCCAGCTTGCGCTCGCCGAAGAGGGATTCGAGATGTCCGATGTCGTCAAGCTGCAGGCGTACATCACCGATGTCGACCAGTACGGCTCCTACAGCGCCGCCCGCAAGAAGTACTTCCCCGGCGAACCGCCGGCGAGCACGACCGTGATCGCGGGGATCATCATCCCCGGTGCGCTCATCGAGATTGACGCCGTCGCCTACAGGGAGTAGGCGTCGCCGGCCTCAGCGGGCGGGCAGCGTCGGGTGCAGCGCCCTTCAGCTGCGGGCGCGTCGCAAGATGTGCTCGACGATCTCGGGGCCGTGGGTGAACTGCAGGAAGTGGCCCGCATCGGGCAGCACGTCGATCGGCGCGTTCATCTGACGAGCCCAAGTGCGACCCCACTCTTCGCTGAAGCCGTCATCGCGGGCACCCCAGACGAAGTGCGTGGCGTTCGGCCAGTCGAGCAGCGTCCGGTAATGCAGCGTTTGACCAGCGCCATTGCCGCTGTCGTAGTTGCCGACCGGGATAGACAGCGGGAACCAGCGGGCGCCGTTGAAGCCCTCTTCGGGCAGGCCTCTGAACGGTGCTGAGAATCCGGCGTACCTCAGTGCCGCTTCGCCCTCGAGTTCTGGTTCGACTCTTGCTTTGATCGCCGGAACCACGTCACGTGAGCGAACCATGCGTCCCGCCAGCAACGGCACGAGCCCGATGCTCGGCTGCGGGTGCGCATACCGGCCGCCCGGCTTCCATGCGTCGATCCACTGCAGGAAGCTCTCGTCGTAGTCGAACTCCGGATGGTGGAGCCACGTGTTCATGATGACGAGACG
This sequence comes from Acidimicrobiales bacterium, assembly GCA_965116715.1. Taxonomy (GTDB): domain Bacteria; phylum Actinomycetota; class Acidimicrobiia; order Acidimicrobiales; family Poriferisodalaceae; genus Poriferisodalis. The sequence goes on along the minus strand of OZ220724.1, from coordinate 682,818 downwards.
GCTGAATCGCTCGGGCATCATCGCCGCTTGGGCTAGGCCGATCGGGCCGCCCCAGTCCTGACACACGACGGAGATGTCAGTCAGGTCGAGTCCGCCGATCAGCGACGTGAGCACCTCGGTGTGCCGGGCGATCGAGTACCAGTTCGGGTCGGTGGGCTTATCGCTGCGGCCGAAGCCGAGGTGGTCGGGCGCGATGCAGCGGTAACCGGCGTCGATGAGACCCGGAATCATGGTGCGGTACAGGTACGCCCACGTCGGCATGCCGTGCAGCAGCAGCATGACGGGCCCGTCGACTGGGCCTGCGTCGATGTAGTGGACGCGCAGGTCCTTCCACTGGTGGTAACGAGGCTCGTACTGCCAGTCGGTCAGCGCGTCGAAGTGCGTGTCGTCGGTGCGGACGAATTCAGTCATTGCGATCGGCCCCTTCCGGATCAGCGGAGGTCGAGCGACATGCGCTGTTCCATCGGTACGCCGTGGCTGTGGGGAATCGGCGTCACCGTCTGAGCCAAGACTTCGAACCCGAAGGCTTCGTAGAACTTGACGGCCGGGTTATCCGACAGCACGTCGAGGTGGACGACCCGGTAGCCCTCATCGGTGGCCCGCTTGATGGCGTCCTTCATCAGTGCGGCGCCGATCCCCTGGCCGTGCAGATCCGGGTGGACCGACAGCGCGTGGACGTAGTAGGCGCTTGCCGGGATGACGGCGTTGAGGTAGCTGGCCAAGTAGGAGCGTCGACCGATCTCGGCCAGTTCGTCGGCCGTCACGATCCCGTCCTCGATGATCGGCGGCCACAGCGGGCGCAGTGTCTTCTTGCGGGGCTCGAACTCTGGGCCGGCGAACCCGATCTCGATGCCCAGAAGGTCGTCGCCGTCGAGCGCAAGGGTGGTCTCGTCGTAGCCGAACAGCGTCCCGGCAGCGAGCCACGAGTCGCCGACCAGCCGGTCGAACACGCGGCGTGAGCCGAATTGGTAGTCGTAGGTTGACGGACCGGTGTTGTGCGCCAGCTCGACGACATCGTCGGTGAACTGTGCTGCCCGTTCACGGTCAGCGGTGGTGATCTCCATCAGTGCCCCCAAGGCTCCTGCGCTGTGGATGCAGGCGACGCTAGCCCTGCGGCGAAATCGGATCAGCGACAGGTGCTGCGGCTATGGCGCCCCTATCGCTCGATCGCCACCTCGAGCGCACGAAGCGGCGTGACCGCAATCGTGATCGGGCCAGAAATCCCAGCTCGGGTTGGACGCGAGCTAGTGATTGGTACGTCACAGGGGGTGCGTAACGTCCCGTCGCATGAAGCAACACGGATGTAGTTTGATTTCTGTAGCGAGGAATTGGCGATGAGGGGTGCCCAGTTGACGCTGACTAGCACGACGCCGCCAATCGCTTGGGCGCCGGACCCCAACCGTGAGCACGGCGAGGTGTTCACGCGCCGGTGGGTGGTCGACCTCATATTGGATCTAGTCGGGTACCGCCCCGAAGATGACCTTGGCTCCGCGACCATCGTGGAACCGTCTTGCGGCTGCGGAGCATTCCTCATTCCGATCGTCGAGCGGCTGTCGGCGTCCTGCAGACAGCACGGTCAGGCGCTCGCCGACCTCAGCGACGCGATTAAGGGCTTCGATCTGCTGCCCCACAATGCTGAACACACCCGAAAGGCCACCGCGGCCAAGCTCCTCGAGCTTGGAGAGTCGATCAGTGTCGCCGAGAACCTCGCTGAGCGATGGGTCACGACGTGCGATTTCCTGCTTACCGATCACAGGGACCTCAGCGCAGACTTTGTCGTGGGCAATCCCCCCTACGTCCGGCTAGAGCACATCCCGGACGAAGTCAGCGATGCGTACAGGGCGGCGTGTTCGACGATGCGAGGACGGGCGGACCTGTTTGTTGGATTCTTCGAGAAGGGTCTCGCGCTCCTGCGCACAGGTGGACGTCTCGGCTTCATTTGCGCTGACCGTTGGATGCGCAACCAGTACGGCGCTCGCCTGAGGCAGCTCGTCGGCCAGCGCTACGCAGTGGAAACACTCATCGAGATGCATGACGCCGATGCGTTTGAGGCATCTGTGTCTGCCTATCCAGCCATCACTGTGATTCGAAATGCACCCCAAGGACCTGTTCGGCTCGTCGAGGCCGGCAAGTCCTTCGATGAGACTGCGGGCCAAAGTCTTGCACCTTGGCTTCGGTCCGAAGCACAACATGCGCCCACGGGCGAGTCCTTTGAGACGGCCGAGCTACGAGACTGGCCCAAGGGCAGCGCTCACTGGCCGAGTGGCGCGCCGGGCACACTTGAGGTACTGGCCGATCTCGAGTCGCGTTTTCGTCCTCTCGAAGACCCGCAGACAGGGACGCGAGTGGGCATCGGCGTTGCTACTGGGTGCGACGACGTCTACGTGTCCGACAACCCGAACGGCATCGAGGACGATCGGCTGCTGCCGATCCTGACGGCGGGTGACATTGCGGATGGCGAAGCGAAGTGGTCTGGCAAGTGTCTCATCAACCCATGGCAAGACGGGCGACTCGTGGATCTTGCGAGGTTCCCTGGTCTTGCCGCGCACTTGCATACCCACGAATCGCGTGTGAGGAGTCGGCACGTGGCTCGCCGGAGACCGAGCGCTTGGTATCGGACGATTGACCGCGTCACTCCCGGGCTGCTTGAGAAGCCCAAGCTGCTGCTCCCCGACATCAAGTCGGCAGCGCATCCGGTTCTCGATGTTGGCCGCTATTACCCCCACCACAACCTCTACTACGTCGTCTCCGACACTTGGGACCTCGAAGTCCTCGGGGGTCTTCTGCTGTCGGACGTCGCGAACCTGTTCGTCGGGGCCTACTGCGTCAAGATGCGAGGCGGCACCTACCGCTTCCAGGCGCAATACCTCCGCAAGATTCGGGTACCGAGGGCGGCAGCGCTCACAGCGACTGACGAAGAGGACTTGCGCGCAGCTTTCCGTCGCCGAGACGTCGAGTCAGCCACGAGCGCAGCTGCGAGGGTCTATGGACTCGACCAAGGAGCTCTCGCAGCCCTTTCGGCGGTCCGACCTCAGGTACGGATGTAGGCCGCTGGGGCAGTGAGCGAGACCTCGACGCCTCGGTGGATGACGAGTCCGCGATGCAGGCCATTCGTTCCCGTATTCGAGGACGCCGTTCAACAGGGGCACGGCAGCTGGGATCAAGTCGAGGAGTCGTTCCTGGCCGCAATGGAGGAGTTCGACGAGTCCATCGCCGCGACTGCCGGTGCTGATCTGACCGATGGTGAGAAGTCCGAGCTGACCGCAGACTTGCAGAACGGCAAAGGAGATTTCTTCAACGATCTTCTCGCCGTCTTGCTCACAAGCTGCTCGGGAATCGAATCCCTGGCGACGCGTTCCCGGGTCCCAGGCCTGATCGTTCCAGTTCACAATCTCGACGGTGCGTACCCGGACGAGGGCCCCATCCGGTTTCTGCTTGAAGCGAAGATGTTCGGTACGCCGAAGCACGCCAACAATCCGAAACAGAAGGCAGTAGGTCGACCTGGCTCAGCCGACATCGACAAGCGGGTTAAGGAACTCGCCTTCAAGAGCATCGATCTCAAAGGCGAATACAGCAGGCGCCGCATGGCAGAGGGTGTCGGCGAGCGCACTGGTGGAGCTGGTGGCGGTGACATCACGACTTGGCTTCGTGGCATCGAGCCGATGATTTACTTCTTCATTGGAGTCCGAGTCGTCAACCAATCCGACTTCGATCGCGCCATGAGGTGGGCTTTGACAGCCGAACAGGTGGTGGACGCCGTTGGAGTTTTCTGCTTTGAACCCGTCGCTGAAGATCAGTTCACGACGTACCGCAAGCGGACGGACGTGCCGCCCAGCGTTCAGATCGAGCGCGTCCTGTACAAGGCTTGTACCGACTTGCAGGCGCTGGCCGGCAGGTAGTTTCTGGGCAGATGGCCCGATGGGCGGGCCCGAACGCCGAGACGTGCCGCCATGAGCATGACCGACACCAGTGCGCTCCAGAGGATTCCGGCTTCGGCGGGACTTGAGCCGATTCTTGAGGCGATGAGCGCCGACGGCGGTGTGATCGTCGAGGGCATGTTCAGCGCCGAGACCATTGCCCAGATGAGGGAGGCGGCTGACGACTATGCGGGCAGTGTCGAGCCGGGCGGTGCTACACAGGGGCTCGGGGACGACGGCAAGCTGTTCGTCGGGTCCAACACGATTCGCTTCTCCAGCCTGGCCAGGCTGACCCCGGCGTTCTTCGACGTCCTCGACAACGATCTCTACGCCCAGATTGCCGATGCGGTGCTGCTGCCGATCTGTGGCTCGTACTGGCTGAACACGGCGCAGGTGATGTACATCGGACCCGGCGAGCCCGCCCAGATGCTGCACCGCGATGCCAACAACTGGTGGGCATTCGTGAAGGCGACTTGGCCGGAGTCACCCGAGGTGACGATCAGCGCCATGATCGGCTTGGAAGAGGTGACCGAAGAGCTGGGCGCCACCCGGGTGGTGCCAGGCAGTCACCGGCTGTCCGAGCTCAACCGCTATGAAGAGCGTGAATCGGTACCGGCCGAATTGGGGCCGGGCGATGCGCTGGTCTACTCGGGCTACGTGCTGCACGGCGGCGGCGCCAACCAGACCGCAGACCGGTGGCGCCGGGCGTTCCACGTCAGCTTTGTGGCCGGTTGGCTGACGCCCGAAGAAGCCAGCCCGATGGACTTCAGCCTGGGCGAGCTCTCCGGCCAGAGCGAGCGCGTGCAGCGGCTGCTCGGGCACGCCTCCTACGATCCCCGCCCGTACAACGGCGGCGGGCTGTGGCTGCGCCATGTCCGAGAGATGCAGGACGTGATCGGCCCGAACGGCAATACTGCCTGAGTTCGCCAGACAGGAGACTTCCGTGGATTTTCTCAAGATGAACGAGCCCGTGATCAAGGAGTTCCGCGAGAATGCGGGCAACTGCAGCGGCTGGCTCAAGGGCGCGCCGATGATCCTCGTGACCATGACCGGCGCTAAGACCGGCCGGGAGCTGTGCTCGCCGCTCGTGTACTCCACCGATGGCGACGACATCGTGATCATCGCCTCGAAGGGCGGCGCTGCGACGAACCCGAACTGGTACCACAACCTGGTAGCCAACCCGACCGTCACGGTTGAAGTCGGCACCGACACGTGGGAGGCCAAGGCGGTGCTCACCGAGGGCGACGAGCGCAAGCAGCTGTTCGATGCGCAGGCTGCGCTGATGCCGCAGTTCGCCGATTACGAGAAGAGCGCCACTGAGCACGGCCGGGAGATCCCGGTCTTCCGTCTCGTCCGCAACTAGTTCACGGTTGCGAATGGGCCGCTGGCCCCGATGTTCACGGGCGGCGCAACGCTCTCCCTTGTCTGACTGCGCGCTGTCGCGCATGCTGTTCCGGTGACGAGGCCGCCGTTGAGGTACGTGGCGAAAGCGCTGTCCACTGAGGGCGTTCCCCCGAGCGAGTTCGGCATGTCCATGGCGCCGCATCCGCTGATGTACCAGGAGCTGGCGCACGATCCCGAGTACCAGATCTACAACGGCCGCCTGACGCCGGTGCGCTTCGCCGACGTCTCGGCCACAGAGATGTACTGGAAAGTGCGCCGGGAGGTGATCCTGCGCCACACCGGCGAGCTGCCCGTCGAGCTTGTGGGTCCCGACGCTGAGCGACTGGCGAACCGGGTGTTCCCCAGGGATGTGTCCAAGGTGCGCGTCGGGCGATGCACCTACCAATTCGCCTGCTACCACGACGGCGGGATGATCAACGACGGGGTCTTGCTGCGCTTGGCTGAGGACCGGTTCTGGATGGCGCAGGCCAACGGCGACCTGTACGGCTGGTACCGGGCGCACGCCGCCGATCTCGATGTGGAGGTGCGTGATCCCGATGTCTGGGTGAGCCAGGTGCAGGGGCCGCGCTCGCTCGAAGTGCTTGCCGCAGTCGTCGACGGCGATCCGCCTGAACCGTTCCGCTACTTCGACATAGCGGAGGTCTCGATTGCCGGCCAGCCGGTGGTGATCACCCGGTCGGGCTTCACCAACGAGCTGGGCTGGGAGTTCTACCTCACACCCGATATCGACCGCGAAGCGGTCGGCGACTGCATCCTTGACGTGGGCCAGGCGTTCGGCATGATCATCACCTCGGCGCAGGTATTCAGGGTCCGCCGCATCGAGGCAGGGCTGCTCAATGCGGGGTCCGACTTCGACCAAACGGTCAACCCCTTCGAGGCTGGCCTCGGCCGCTTCGTCGACCTCGACAAGCCCGACTTCATCGGCAAGGCGGCGCTGGAGCGCGCCGACCGCGCATGCCGTGTCTGGGGCCTGCAAACGCAGGAGGGCATTGCACAGCTCGGCCCCGCCATCAGCCGTGACGGCACACCTATCGGCCGGGTGACCTCCACGGCGTGGTCGCCGTACCTGAGATGCGGCGTCGCAATAGCACGCATGGACAACCCGGCTGACGGCCCCGGCACCCGAGTCGACGTGGAGTCTCACGAGGGCGTCATGCTGCGCGGCGAGCTGTGCACACTGCCGATGTATGACCCCGAACGCCTCATCCCACGAGGCCTCCTCGTCGACATCCCCGACCGCCCCGAGGACGAGCACAGTTAGCTGATGGGCCCGGAGATGAAGCGAGTGTGGCGGTCATTGATTCGGGATGTGCCGGACTTTCCTCGGGCGGGGATCGTCTTCAAGGACATCACGCCGTTGCTGGGGGACCCTGCCGGCTTGGCAGCGTGTGTCGATGAGCTGGTGGCACCGTTCGAAAAGCACGGCGTCGAGCTTGTCGCTGCGCCGGAGGCTCGGGGCTTTGTGATCGGCGGGATGGCGGCAGATCGGCTGGGCGCCGGGTTTGTGCCGCTGCGCAAGCCGGGCAAGCTGCCTCGCTCCGCATTGGGTGCCGACTACGAGCTGGAATACGGCACCGAGCGGCTCGAAATGCACACAGACGCCATCACTGATGGGGCACGTGTGCTGATTGTCGACGATGTGCTGGCCACCGGCGGCACAGCGGCCGCGTCTGCGCGGCTCGTCACACTTGGCGGCGGCGAGCTCGTCGGCTTCTCGTTCATTGTCGAGCTCGCGTTCCTCGACGGACGCCGCCAGCTCGGCGATGCACGCGTCGAGTCAGCGCTCCTCGTCGACTAGCGAGGTCCGCCCCGCAAGACACGAGTCACCATGCAGGCGGTGCCCGGCGCTTGCGTTTACGGTGAGCGCCGCACGCCGGCCCGCTTACGAAGCGAGGGAACTCATGACGACACCGACTCCGACGGCGATGAGCGCTGAGGCGCAGGAACTGGTGCGCAGGCTGAACTTCGCGCACCTCGCAACCGTGCGCGCTGACGGCTCGCCCAAGCTCGACCCGATCTGGATCGATCTCGTCGACTCCACGACGGTGATCATGGCCACCGGGCGGACATCGCTGAAGACCCAGAACATTCTGCGCGACCCCCGAGTCGCCATCTCGATCGTTGACATGGACAATCCCTACGAGGAAATGCAGCTGCGAGGCGTCGCCGAAGTCGAACCCGACCCCGACATGGCCGCCATGGACGCCATCAGTCACAAGTACACGTCCAAGCCGTTCCCGATGCGGGACAACCTTGAGAACCGGGTGGTGCTGCGGGTGACGGTGACCCAGAGCCGCTACTCGAACCTGCCCTTCGAGCACACGCCGCCTCAGGAGTGACCGCCGCATGAAGCTGGGCACCTCCATCCGGTTCCTCTACCCGACCGGTCCACACACCTACCCGCAGTTCAAGGAGATCTTCGACTCGCTCCCGCCGGGGGCCTTCTTCGAGCGACCCATGGGGGCCGAGGACACCGGTCAACAGGCCCGCAACGTTCTCGAGCTGGCGGCCACCGCCCGCCAAGCCGGCCTCAACGGGTTTCTGACCGGCGATCAGCACGCACTGCCGGCTAGCTATGCCAACACGTTCTCGCCGATGCCGACGCTCGGGCGGATCATGGCGGTCACCGGCGACATGCCGGTCGGCGTCGTCCTCCTGGCGCCGTTCTACGAACCGGTCATGCTGGCCGAGCAGCTCGGCACGCTCGCTGCCTTCGCCGAGGCACCGCTGATCGTGGTGCTGGTGAACGGCGGCAACCCCGAGCCGTTCAGGGCGTACGGGTTCTCGATGGCGTCACGGGCCCGACGCACCGAGGAGCTCGCTGCGGTGCTGCGCCCCCTGCTCGACGGCGAATCGGTCAGCTTCGAGGGGCGGTACCTGCAACTCGACAGCGTCAGCATCAGCCCGCTGCCACGTGTGCCCGTCGAGATCTGGATCGGCGGCACTGTGCCCGCTGTCGCGGAACGGGCGGGCCGGCTCGCCGACGGATGGCTGTCGGGTCAGAACACGCCCGACGATCTCAGCGTCGCGCAGTTGCAGCTCTACGAGGACACGGCGGCCGCACACGGCCGATCAGCACGGGCTGTGCTGAGGCGCGACATCTTGGTGGCCGACACCAGCCAAGCTGCCCACGCTGAAGTCGACCGGGTGCTCGCCGAGGGCTACCGGGGGACCGGCAAGGGAGATCTCATTGTGGGCTCGGCGGCCGAAGTCACCGAACGTCTCGCCTACTTCGCCAGCTTGGGCTTCGGAGAGGTCATGGTTCGCCACATCTCCGGAGACCACGCCAAGATCCTGCGTTCCATCGAACTCATCGGCGAACAGGTCATCGGGGCCATCGCCGACTATTGACGGGCTTGCGGAGGCGCCGTCGCATTAGGGCCGGTTGGCGGCGCCTGGAGTGGGGGTGTCGACTGTTTCGAATCGGCCGGTGATGTCGGGCACGCGGGCGTAGCTCTGGTTGGCGCCGGACTGGCCCTCGTTCCAGTCGACGCTGGCCACCAGCGTGCCGTCCAGCAGCCAGATGCCCAGTTCCTCGTCGCTCCCGAGGGCGAAGCCGGGCCACGCTTCCTTGTCCAGGCTGACTTGCAGATACTCGCCGGGCTGAATGGTTGTGCCCGCCGGGAAGGGCACCCGTTTTCCGACGTCCGTGAGATCGTCGGCCATCTCGAAGCCGTCGAGTGCTATCGGCACACGCGAGGCGTTGTGCAGCTCGAACCAGTCGAGCGGATCGCCCTTGGCAGCCAACTCATTGATGACCAAGCCGACATCAAGGGGCGTACCCGATGGGTCGGCGCCCTGCGCGCCTGCGTCGGCATCGCCGGGTCCCGGTGGGGACCACCCGTAGGCACCGGAGAAGGCGCCGGCAATGACCGCGCCGGGAGCGGTGCCGCCGCTCGACAGCTCGAGCGTGCCCTCGGTCAAGGGCGAGAAGCTGTCTGGCGTTGACGCCCCCGGGGGGATCGACCAGATCCCACCTGTGATGGCATCCACACCGATGACCAGCGTCGCGCCCGCCGCCAACCGCTGGGGGTCGATGACCAGGGACATCCCGCTGACTGAACCGTCGCCTTCCAGCTTCACGAGCATGATCGACGCCGGGTCCTCGACCCCCGGAAGCAGGATCCTTTCCTCCGGGCTCACTTGGCCAGCAAAGACGCCGGTACCGCCCACCGCTTCGGGAGCACCGTTCACCAACAGGTTGTGGACTGTCCCCTGCCCGAGCGGATTGGGGTTCAAGCTGCATTCCCGTGTTGTCTCGAAGCAAGCGCCGCAATGCAGGCACGAACGAAGAATTCCCCGACCGATAGCGTAGCAGATCATGAGCTGCTAGCATAAAATACATGAACTGTCTAGAACTGTGAGGGCGTTCACGTCACGGAAAGTCAATCTATACGATTATTCATGGAGTCGTACGAGTGCACTCCTGCGGAGTGTGCTTGCGGTCACCATCATCATGTCAGTGGCGCTATTCCCGGGTACAATCTCAGCAGAACCAGGATCTTCGGACGAGCCGACTGAGTTTCGGTCCGTGGAGCTGTACATTGAAGGTCAAAAGCCTCTCGTGCTCTTGTCAGGGGAGAATCTTGACGTATCTCAAGAGAAAATCCGCTCTATGGCGCGCGCACACATCTCTGCTGGTGCTCTGTCAGGCCATTCCCTCAGGAGCGGCAGATCGCTACACGTTCCCGGCTGGATTATATGTGATCGGTCTACGTACATTTGGCTCTCACAACTTCCATATCGAAGTGTAGTTGGACGTATGGGGGCTAACTGCTTTGGCCACTTCTCGTGGGTCCAATTGACCGGATCTGTCTGGATCGCAGAGGACGATGGATCCAGCAGGATCATTGATTGGGAATACGATTCCGCCTATGGCGAACGGAACCGTAGCGTGGATGTGGAACTCTTGGCACTGCCGAGAGCAAGATGCGCTAATAGCGACATCGAAGTATGGTTTGGGCGCAATGATGTGCAAGTGACTTTCCACAGCGGAACCATAAGGCATTTTCAAACGCGTGAAACTGATTCTACTCTAATCAATTGCAGTGCATAGGAGGCCAGCCTGTGAACGATGGCAGTGGGGAGCCGCCTGGAGAGCCGGTTGAACCCGTGATAGTCGAGGAGACTCTTCCCGACCCGCTAGCGTACTATATGGCACAGCAGATCCAGGAGCTGCGGGGTCCCCGAGAGACTTGTATGGCTGATTGGCTTGATTCTGCATTCGGCACGGAGGAACATAGAACGATCGACGTTCCAACTCGTGGACTCGAGGAACACTCAGAGAGCTATAGCCAACGAGAGCTTGCAACATTCAGGACAGGACGCCTCTCGCCTAGCTTCATAAGGAGGGTCAAGGCAGGGCAGCATGAACCGATTCCTAACGGAATTCTGGTTCGTGCAATGTACTTGGCTTTGGAACAGTATCACGCGACCCCTACAGATCAAATTGTTCTGACTTGCGACGCGAATGCCATTCAGGGCTCGCACACACTGCCTCACGACGGAGCCAAAGCGCTCAGGGTTCAGGTTCGGCGTGACGTCGAATGGGGTAGGCGGAGGAACATCCGAGCCGGAACGATCACAGTTCGCAGAATTCACAGCTTAGATGACGACCATGCCGGACCATTGACGCACTCTCCGCGGGTTTGACGCGGCGACGATTATGAAGCACGCCCTCTTTGCGCAATGATCCCGCAGCGGGCCTGCGGACTGCTCGGTTCAATTCTCCTCGGATACAGCAAGGCGGCGGCGAAGTCGTCGGCTTCTCGTTCATTGTCGAGTTCGCCTTCCTCGACGGGCGCCGCCAGCTTGGCGACGCACTCATCGAGTCGGCGATCCTCGTCGACTAGCGAGGTGCCCTCCCAAGGCACGAGCCACCATGCAGGCGGTGGCCCGGCGCTTGCGTTTGCGGTGAGCACCTGCACGCCGGCCCGCCTACGAAGCGAGGGAACTCATGACGACATCGACTGCGAAGGCCATGAGCGCTGAGGCACAGGAATTGGTGCGCAGGCCGAATTTCGCGCATCTGGCGACGGTTCGTGCGGACGGATCGCCGAAACTCGATCCGATCTGGATCGATCTCATCGACCCCACGACGGTGATCATGGCCACCGGTCGCACACCGCTCAAGACGCAGAACATCCTGCGCGACCCCCGTGTTGCGATCTCGATCGTCGACATGGACAATCCCTACGAGGAACTGCAGTTGCGCGGTGTCGTCGAAGTCGAGCCCGACCCGGATATGGCTGCCATGGACGCCATCAGCCACAAGTACACGTCCAAGCCGTTCCCGATGCGGGACAACCTCGAGAACCGGGTCGTGCTGCGGGTGACAGTGACGCAGAGCCGCTACTCGAACCTGCCCTTCGAGCACACGCCGGCCGAGAGGCAGAGTCGATAGGCGAGGTCACGGTTGGTTGCCGGTTCCTGGGGTAGGGGTGTCGACGGTCTCGAATGAACCGGTGACATCGGGCACACGGGCATAGCTCTGACCCCCGCCGGACTGGCCATCGTCCCAGTCGACGCTGGCCACCAGCGTGCCGTCCAGCAGCCAGATGCCCAGTTCCTCGTCGCTCCCGAGCGCGAAGCCGGGCCAGGCCTCCTTGTCGAGGCTCACTTGCAGGTACTCGCCCGGCCCGATGACCGTGCCCGCTGGGAAGGGCACTCGTTTTCCGACGTCTTTGAGGTCGTCGGCCATCTCGAAGCCGTCGAGCGCGATCGGGACGCGCGATGCGTTGTGCAGCTCGAACCAGTCGAGCGGGTCGCCCTTGGCAGCCACCTCGTTGATGACCAAACCGACATCCAGTGGCGCATCGGAGGGGCTGGCGCTCTGAGAGCCAGCGTCGGCATCGCCAGGCGCCGATGGAGTCCACCCGAATACGCCGGAGAAGGCCCCGGCAATGGCTGCGCCGCGTGATGTGCCGCCGCTCGACAGTTCTAATGCGCCCTCGGTGAAGGGTGAGAAGCTGTCCGGCGCCGACGCGCCCGGTGGGATCGACCAGATTCCTCCGGCTATGGCATCCATGCCGATGACCAGCGTTCTGCCTCCCATCAACTGCTGAGGATCGATGACCAGCGACATCCCGCTGACCGAGCCGTCGCCTTCGAGTTTCACGAGCACGATCGACGCCGGGTCGTCGACGCCAGGAAGCAGCACTCTCTCTTCGGGGTTCGCGTCACCCGCAAAGACGCCAGTGCCGCCCACCGTTTCGGGAGCACCATTCAGCAACAGGCTGTGGACCGTTCCCTGTGCGAGCGGGTTGGGATTCAGGCTGCTTTCCCACGTCGTCTCGAAGGTCACCTCCAGGGATCCCGAATCCGCAGAGGATGCCGCCGCTTGAGGCTCGGGCCATTCGGGTGGCGTCGGCGAGAGGTCCTCGAGAATCTCGGCTTTGCGCTTGGAGATGAACGTCCGCAACCGCTCGGTGTCGCGCGCCGCAGCGCTGGCCTCGGCTGGAAGGGCGTGCTGTTGCACGATGGCGGCCATCTCGTCAACCGCAGCCAGCAGCTCGGTCTCGTTCCAGACATCGTCCAGGATCTGCTTCAGCCGGGCGACGTACTTCGCCCGCCAGTCAGGATGGTTGTAGAGGCGGTTGGGAATGGCGGTGAGCGCCAGCACCGACGGTGGCGGGTTGGAGATGTTGTCGAAGGGGTTCGGGTCATCGGAGAGGTGGAACGTGCCGTCGGTGCCCCAAGGCAAGAACACGAACCGGCCCTCGGGCACCCGGTAGAACCAGTAGTTGTTCCGGTCGCCGGCGTAGCCGTCCCAATGGCCGACTAGCACCTCCGTCGCCCAGAATGAGAGGAACCGGTCGAGATCCACGACTTCGCCCAGCGCCTCAAGGCCGGCGTCGGAAGGATCGGCCAAGGCCGCGACCACCGCGTCAATATCGGACCAGTCGTCAGCGTCCTCGTTGGTCTTCTTCTCGAACGTGCCGCGGAACTCCGGCGTGAAGTCGCTGACCGTGCCTTCGTAGAGGTTGCCCTCGGCGCTCCCGAAGTGGTGCGTCAGGAACGGGGCCTTGAACTCCTCGACATGTACGTACAACCCGAGATCGGTGCCGTTCACTGAGACAGTGGCGAAGTTGCAGCGCGGTGCTGGGTTGCCCGCCGCGGCGAACACCCGGTACGACAGGCAGGTGTTGAGCATCGACGGGTCCTGGACGCTGTTGTTCAGTGTCATCCGGTTCATGCCGCCCGGGAGGGACTGGTCGTCGACGTACTTGTCGAAGCGCAGCTTGAGCGACGGCTTGGTGGAGCTCTGGGAGCCCACGAAGCCCTTCTTGCGCACGCCCACATCTGTGTGAGTCTCGCCATCGACCGACACCGTGGCGCTGAACCACGTGTAGATACTGGCAAAGGGCCGCGAGAGGTCGTACTCCTCGATCTCTGCGAACACATCCGCGAGGGTGCGGGTCTGGTGGCGCAGGGTGTCCCAGTCCTCGACGTCGATCTCGATGGTGATGTCGAGGACGCCGCCGAGTTCGAAGTAGGCGGCGCGTGGATCGGGCTCGGCGTCGTCGCGGGCTGCGGTTGCATCGCCTTGGGGTGCTGCTGGGGGAGAGGTGGTGGGAACTGCAGCGTCGGGAGCAGGCGTCGTGGCCGCGGGCGCGCCATCGCCGGTTGCGCCCGTGCAGCTGGCAGCGATCAGCGACGCCGCCACGAGCACACTGACCCAGAGGTGCTGATGCCGACGTTGTGCCCCCATGTGTCCAGCGCTCCGAGATCGATGGGAAGTGAGCGGACCATACCGGCAGGCCTCATCGGGAGTGCCTTTCTGGCAATGCCCGCAAGGTATTGACAGTAATACTGGCAAAAGAATGCTAGGGTGCCGCCGGATTCATCGAGGCTCAACCGAGGCTGCGAGGCACGCGAGGGGACGCCATGGACATCGTGCTGACCGGAACGGGATCGCCCCTGCCCGATGCGAACCGTGCGGGGCCCTCCACGCTGGTCAAGGCCGGCGACACCCACATCCTTGTCGACGCTGGCCGCGGGACCGTGATGCGCATGGCCGGCGGCGGCTCGCTGCCGGTGTTCCTGAGCGCTGTCCTCATCACGCACCTGCACAGCGACCACGTGTGCGCGCTCAACGACGTGATCACGACCCACTGGGTGATGAGCCAGGGCAACGCAACATTGAACGTCTACGGCCCGCCGGGCACGGCGCAATTCGTCGAACGCCAGCTCGACGCCCTCGAAGCCGACATCGGCTACCGGATTGAGCACCACAATGTGCTGGTCAACGAGCCGCAGGTCGAGGTGACCGAGCTGGACGCGGGCGATGCGTTCGACACCAACGACGTGCACATCAGCACGGCAGCGACTGACCATGCGCCGGTGCGACCGACGCTGGGGTACCGCCTGGAGCACGCCGGTGCAGTGGCCGCCATCGTGGGCGACACCGTCCCGTGCGACGGCGTCGACCAGCTGGCAGCAGGCGCCGATGCCTACGTCCAGACGGTCATCAGGAGCGACCTCGTCAGGCAGACCCCCAACGAGATGTTCCAGGACATCCTCGACTACCACTCCGATGTCGAGCAGGCAGCCCAGACGGCTGCTCGCGCCGGCGCCAAGCGGCTCGTACTGACCCACATGGTTCCGGCGCCCACTCCCGAGCAATATCCGGAGTGGGTCGAGCTGGCCGCGGCTCACTTCGACGGCGAAGTGATCATCGGCGACGACCTGACAACGGTTGCGGTGTAGCTCCAGGTGGCCATGCTGACCCATCCCGCTGAAGCACTACCGGAGCATCGATGACACATCCGATCCAGCCCGCCCCGTTCGAAGGCCGCATCGGCAGCACGCTCGCCGAGTCCGAGCCGCACTTCACCTCGTCGCCACACCCGGGCCCCGATGCGCCGAACGTCGTGATCGTGCTGCTGGACGACACCGGATTCGCCCAATTCGGCTGCTATGGCTTCGACATCGACACACCTCACGTCGACGCGCTCGCCGCGGGCGGCCTGCAGTTCACCAACTTCCACGTCACCCCGCTGTGCTCGCCGACCCGGGCTTCGCTGCTGACCGGACGGTCCCAGCACGCAGTCGGCATGCGGTCGGTGTCGAATCACCGGACCGGCTTTCCGCACCAGCTCGGCCACATCACCAACCACGCGGCAACCGTTGCCGAGGTGCTCGGCGAACAGGGCTACGCGACGTTCTGCTGCGGGAAGTGGCATCTGGCCCCTACCGAGGACATCTCCGCGGCCGGGCCGTTCGACCAGTGGCCGCTCGGTCGCGGCTTCGACCGCTTCTACGGCTTCCTCGAAGGCGAGACCGACCAGTTCCACCCCGAACTGGTCGTGGACAACCACCACATCGACCCGCCTGCCGGGCCCGATGACGGCTACCACCTCAGCGAGGACCTGGTCGACCGGCTTCTGCGCATGATCAGCGACAGCAAAGGCGTGCGCCCCGACCGGCCGTTCTTCGCCTACCTGCCGTTCGGTGCGACCCACGCCCCCCACCAGGCACCGCAGGCATACCTCGACAAGTACCGGGGGTGCTTCGACGAAGGCTGGGACGTACTGCGCCAGCGCTGGTACGAGCGTCAGCTCGCGCAGGGCGTCATACCCGAAGACACCCAGCTAGCGCCCCGCAACCCCGGCGTGAAGCCGTGGGCAGAGCTGCCGGACAGCCATCGTCGCTTCGCCTGCCGCCTGCAGGAGGCCTTCGCTGCATTCCTCGACCACACCGACGACCAGATCGGCCGCCTCGTGGACGGGCTTCGCCAGATGGACCAGCTCGACAACACGATCGTGATCGTGCTGGCCGACAACGGCGCCTCCCAGGAGGGCGGGCCGTTCGGGGTCATGCACGAGATGAAGTACTTCAACGGCATCCTCGACGACCCCGACGACGTCATGGACCGCCTCGACGACATCGGCGGTCCCAACTCGCACACCAACTACCCGTGGGGATGGGCCCAGTGCGGCAACAGCCCCTTCAAGTGGTACAAGCAGAACACCCACGAGGGCGGCGTGCACGTGCCACTGGTGCTGCACTGGCCCGGCGGCATCGCCGGCGACCAGGGGGGCACCCGTCGAGACCAGTTCGTAAACGTGTCCGATGTGGCGCCCACGGTGTACGAACTGCTGAGCATCACGCCGCCTGACGTGTTCCGCGGTTACGCGCAGCTGCCGGTCACCGGCAGTTCCTTCGCTTCGGTGCTCGCCGACGCAGGGGCTCCGGCCACGAACACGCTCCAGTACTTCGAGCAGTCCGGCTCGCGTGCCCTCGTCGTCGAGCAGGACGGCGTGTGCTGGAAGGCGGTGACCCGGCACATCAAGGGAGAGTCCTTCGACGACGACCGCTGGGAGCTGTACGAGCTGTCATCGGACCGGTCGGAGTGCAACGACCTCGCCGAGACCCACCCCGACAAGCTGGACGAGCTGATCAGCCTGTGGTGGGCCGAGGCCGAGCGCCACGGCGTGCTCCCGCTGGACGACCGCATGATCGAGCTGTTCGTCGCCCGACGTGACGATCACTCGCCCCATCCGACGAATCGGCGCTACCGCTACCGCCCGCCGATGTCGCCGATTCCCTCGGCAGCCTCGGCGTCGCCGTCGGGCCGCTCATGGGAGCTGACCGCGCAGGTGAGCCGAGGCGCCGACGACGCCGGCGTCCTGTGGGCGACGGGCAACGCCAACTCGGGCATGTCGGTGTTCGTGCAGAACGATCGCCTGGTGGTGGACTACAACTCGTTCGGCGAGCACACGGTCGTCGAGTCCGAGCTGGAGGTGCCTGCGGGCGACTGCATGTTGACGGCGCGGCTGTGGCGCACGAGTCGCACCGAAGGCGTCATCGAGCTGGCGATCGACGGCGAGCCCTGCGGGAGTGCGGCGCTTCCGTACATGATGCACATGATCTCCTCGATCGGCTCCAGCGTCGGCCGCGACCACGGGCAGGCCGTGTCGCCGCGGTATGAGGCGCCCTTCGCATTCAGCGGCGCCCTGCATGCCGTCGAGATCGACCGCAGCGGCGCGTCGCGGGCTGAATCCGAGACAGCAGCACGCACCGAGATGGCCCGCCAGTAGGAGACGCGGCGATGACGCTGACTGCAGATTCCATTCCCGTCGCGTACACCCCGGCGGGAGGCTGGACGGACTGGCCGCCGCCGATCCTGGCCGGCTGTACCGAGCCGCTGTGCGACGGCGCGCCCGACATGCGGGGCTTCTGGCAGACCGTGGAGGTGTATGTGGACGGCACTGCGCAGCGCGGCCATCCTGCGGTCGGGCACGTGCAGCGCATCGAGCAGGCCGCTGATCGGGTCGTGGTGACCGGCGCCGGCATCATCCACGACATGCGCTGCGACGGCACGCTGCGCAACGGCGTGCATGACGTCGCGGAGTTCGACAAGTCGACCCAGATTCATGTTGTTGCTGCCTATGAGAACAGCGTGCACGTGCTGCGCCCGCACGGTCTCGAGGGACCCTCCGGACCGATCGAGGTTCGACGCTGGCGCGACGGCGAGCACCTCATGTGGGACTACTTGGGATTCACCGCTCGCCTGCGCCTGCTTGCTCCTCCCGACGCCGACCCAGCCGACGTTCTGTCTCAACTCGACCAAGAGGAGAAATCACGATGAAGACCCTTCGAACGCCCGACGAGTGCTTCGCCGACTTGCCCGGGTACGACTTCGAACCCCACTACGCCGAGATTGCCGACGGCGAGGTTGGGGCGCTGCGCGTCCACTACCTCGACGAGGGACCGCCCGATGCCGATCCCGTGCTGCTGCTGCACGGCGAGCCGTCGTGGGCGTACCTCTACCGGCACATGATCCGCCCGATTGCCGATGCCGGTCACCGGGTGATCGTTCCGGATCAAGTCGGCTTCGGCCGAAGCGACAAACCTGCCGAGCAGTCCGACTACAGCTACGCCCGCCACGTGATGTGGATGTCCAGCCTGGTGTTCGACGAGCTGGACCTGAGCAACATCACGTTCTTCGGCCAGGACTGGGGCGGACTCATCGGCTTGCGGCTCGTGACGGCGCAACCCGACCGGCTCGCCCGGGTGGCGGTCGCCAACACGGGCCTGCCCACCGGGGATCGCCGCCCCAGCGACGCCTTCATGAACTGGCAGACGTTTGCCCGGGAATCGCCCGTGTTTCCCATCGGTGACATCGTGAACGGCGGCTGCCTGACTGATCTTGCGCCGGAGGTGGTGGCCGCCTACGACGCGCCGTTCCCGGACGACTCCTACAAGGCGGGTGCACGCGCCTGGCCGTCGCATGTCTGCACCTCACCGGACGACCCCGAGGCCCAGCCGAACCGGGAGGCATGGGGAGTGCTGCAGCAGTTCGACAAGCCCTTCCTGTGCTGTTTCAGCGACCAGGATCCGGTGACTGCGGGCGCCGACAAGCCGTTCCGTCAACTCGTGCCCGGCGCTCAAGGCCAGGCACACGTCACCATCGAGGGCGGGGCTCACTTCTTGCAGGAAGACCAGGGCCCCGAATTGGCCCAGGTGCTGATCGACTTCATCGACATCAACTGAGGGCGCCTGCACCCCGCCGCCACGGGGACGGGCCAACTACGGTCGCCGCATGATCGCGGGATACTGCTGGCCCCAGAGCGGTGCCGCTGGAGACACCATCGACGTAATGGTCAGCTCCACCGGCGGCTCCTGCCGGGTGGAGGCGCTGCGGATCGGTGCTTCCGAACAGCTCGTCGGAACCTGGGAGCTGGTGGTCGGTGAGCAGCCGGTGCCTGACGACTGCGCCACCGAGGGCTGCGGCTGGAGTCCGTCGCTGTCGGTTGACATCGACCCCGAGTGGCAGCCCGGCTTCTATCTCGTCCGGCTGACGACCAGCGACGGCGAAGTGGCCGAGGCCTTCTTCGTGGTGCGCGCTGTCGAGCCGGCCGAGACGCTGCTGGTGCTGTCCACCTCGACATGGGCCGCCTACAACGACTGGGGCGGGCCCAGCTTCTACACCGGCGGACACGAGTCGTCCCAGCATCGGCCGCTGCCACGCGGCTTCTTGGACAAGCCCGATCCGCACCGCTACCGGGTAGCCCGATTCGGGCAACTGCCTCGTCCTGAGGTCGACGACTACTTCGACAGGTACTCGTACTGGTCGGGTGCGGCGGGCTGGGCCAACTGGGAACGTCTCTTCGTGAGCTGGGCCGAGCGCAACGGCGTGACGCTCGACTACGCAACCAGCCTCGACCTGCACTCCCGTCCAGACCTGCTCGACGGCAGGCGCCTCTACATCAGCGTCGGGCATGACGAGTACTGGTCCGAGGCCATGCGCGATCAGGTCGAGGACTGGGTCGAGGCGGGTGGCGCGGCAGCGTTCTTCTCGGGCAATACGGCGTTCTGGCAAGTCCGTTTCGGTGCCGACGATCGAGTGATCGGCTACAAGCTGGACTTCGAGCTCGACCCGGTGATGGGAACCGACGCCGAGCACACCGTGTCCACCATGTGGAGCGATTCGCTCACCGGGCGTCCCGAGTCGGAGATGACCGGGGTCACCTTCACCCGCGGCGGGTACGCGCACTGTCGCAGAGCACCGAAGGGATCCGGCGGCTACTCCATCTGGCGGCCGGACCACTGGGCCTTCGACGGTCTGCGGTTGATGCCAGGCGATGTGCTGGGCGGCGAGCCTGTCGTCGTGGGTTACGAGTGCGACGGCTGCGAGCTGGCCCTGGTGGACGGTCTGCCGGTGGCAGTCGGTTCAGCGGGCACGCCGGCCAACTTCGAGGTGCTCGGCACTGCGTCGGCGCGCCTGTGGGAGACCGCCGACGCCCCGCCCGGCATGCCCGACACCTACGTCGGCGAGCTCAACTGGGTGACCGAGCGCCTCGGTGGCGGCGACACACCGGAGAACCGGGCGCGCTTCGAACACGGCGCTGCGGTGATGGGGTGGTTCGAGCGGGGCAGCGGCGAGGTCTTCACGACTGGTTGCACCGACTGGGCGTACGGCCTCGAGCACGACGACGTGGCCACTGTGACCCGCAACGTCATCGGCCGTCACACCCATCTGCAAGCCTGAGCCGCATGACGGAAACTGCTGAGGCACAGACCGCCAATCCCTACCTCGAAGGCAACTTCGCGCCGATCACCGACGAGGTGACGGCATTCGACCTTGAAGTGATCGGGGAGATCCCCGCAGTCCTCGAGGGTCGCTACCTGCGCAACGGGCCGAACCCCATCGTGCCGACCGACCCGGCGACGAGCCACTGGTTCACCGGCACCGGCATGCTGCATGGCGTCCGGCTGCGCGGCGGCCGCGCCGAGTGGTACCGCAACCGCTGGGTGCGGGGCCAGGACGTCGTCGAGGCATTGGGCGAGCCGGCCGTGCCGGGGCCCGTCGGCACCCTTGACTTCTCGGCGAACACGAGCGTCTGGGGCTTTGCCGGCACGACGTGGGCACTCGTCGAAGCGGGAGTGGTACCGGTCGAGATCGGCTACGAGCTGGGCACGGTGTGCCGCAACGACTTCTCCGGGACGCTGCGAACCGGCTTCACCGCCCATCCCAAGCTGGATCCCGCGAGCGGCGAGCTGCACGCCGTCTGCTATGCGTGGCAGGACCTGTTCGATCACGTCGAGTACGTGGTGGTGGGCGCCGACGGTCGGGTGCGCAAGACGGTCAAGGTCCCGTTGCCGGGCATGTCGATGATCCATGACATGTCGCTGACGGAAAACTACGCGGTCATCTACGACCTTCCGGTCACGGTCGACCTCGACATCGCGCTCAGCGGGGAGTCGTCGTTCCCGTTCCGCTGGGATCCCGACTACGGCGCCCGCGTCGGGCTGCTGCCCCGTGAGGGCACGGCGGACGAGATCATCTGGTGCGATGTCGGGCTCTGCTACGTGTTCCACCCGCTCAACGCCTACGAGGACAGCGACGGGCGTGTGGTGATCGACCTGTGCCGCTACGACAAGATGTTCGATCGAGACAAGTTGGGGCCAGCGGGTGATTCCCAGCCGACGCTTGACCGCTGGACTATCGACCCGGCGAGCCGGAAGGTCAACGAGGAGCGCGTTGACGACCGGTTCCACGAGTTCCCCCAGGTACGGGCCGACCGGACCGCTCGCAAGCACCGATTCGGCTACACAGTCGGTGTCGGTGATGGTCTCATTCCGGGCGCGAACTACAAGGTCGACTACGACACCGGTGCGGCCACGTTCCACGACCACGGCCCCGGCCGGGGCAGTGCCGAAGCGGTGTTCGTTCCCGATCCCGACGGAACGGCCGAAGACGACGGCTGGCTGATCTCGTACATCTACGACGCGAACATCGACGGCAGCGAGCTGGTGATCCTCGACGCCCGTGACCTCGGCCGCCCGCCCGTGGCCCGGGTGCCGCTGCCCCAGCGTGTGCCCTACGGCTTCCACGGCAACTGGGTGCCCGACACAGCGGTCGCCCCGCCGACTGAGTCCTGACGATCGCAGCGGTGGTCTCGTACGACAACCAGTTCCCGGAGGATCGAGAAGCCAACCGGGTGTACCTGCTGGAGGCTGTCGACTCGGTGGCCGATGCGCTGGCAGCCGGCCGCGATGAGTCAGAGCAGTTGCGACGCCTGTCGCCGACCTCAGTGGAAGCGTTGCGATCGTCGGGGCTGTTCCGGATGAAGTCGCCGCGGGTTCTCGGCGGCGCTGAAGCTCACCCGGTCACCCAGATGGACGTGATCGAGGCGGTGACGATGATCGACCAGGCGGCCGCCTGGTGCATGTTCATCACAGCCTCGGCGACCGGCGCGACGCTGTCGATCCTGCCCGACGACACCGTCGAGAAAGTCTTGGCTGACGGCTTCCCGTTCATGGCGGCCTCGCTGCGACCCGGCGGTGCGGCCCGCCGCGTCGACGGCGGTTACCGGGTGTCAGGCCGTTGGGCGTGGGGGAGCGGTGTCGAGCATGCCGATTGGGTGACGGTGCCCGTCTTCTGCGAAGGCGACGGGCCGCGGCTGGTCAGGACGCTGGTGCCGGCGGGTGACGTCATCGTGCACGACAACTGGCACACGCTGGGCATGCGGGGTACGGGAAGCTGCGACTATGAGCTCGACGATGTCTTCGTTCCCGACGGATTCGCGGTCGATGTGGTCTCGGGCGAGCCGCCGAAGGGCGGAGCACTCATGCGGCTCGGGCTGCCCGCCTTTGTGGTGAACGAGCACGGCAGCTTTGCCTATGCCCTCGGACGGCTGGCGTTGCGTACGGCGACGGACAACGCCGTCTCCAAGAAGCGGGGCTACCTCGGCGCCGCCAGCCTTGCCGACCGTCAGATTTTCCAGCGGACCATCGGCCAAGGCACGATCCGCATGAACGCCTGCGCCTTGGCGATGGCCGATGCGATGGAGCGCCTGTTCGACTCGGCGGCAGACGGTCCGCCTGATCCGGCCATCGTGACCGAGGCTCAAGCTGCCGCGGTGTGGTGCACCGACGAGGCGATCGATCTCGTGAGCGAGCTATTTCGCTTCACAGGCGGAGACGCGGTGATGGACGGCAGCGAGATGCAGCGCATCCTTCGCGACATCTACACCGTGCAGTCGCACTTGATGGTGTCGACAGTTGTCTATGAGCAGTACGGTCAGATAATGCTCGGCATGACCGAGGGCGGAGCGCTCCCTTGAGGCACAGAGCCTGAACTCGCGGTGCAAACGTGATCATCCTTGCCAACGACCAGACGACAGCAGTCGCGCAGCGCACTGATGAGCCGAGCGGGCTGTGGCTGCGGCTCGACGAGCTGCAGAAGGCCACGGGCTGGCAGCTGAAGCCCGAAGGGGCGTGCCTCGGCGAGCTCTGCGTGCCGCTGCCGGAGGCTAAGCGGGAAGCATGGATCGCTGACGCCGACGACTGGGTGTGGCTCCACTACTCGGCCTTTGCCGACATGATCGGCCAGAAATACGTGCGCGACGGCGACGTGTGGAGCGTGGGTTCTGTGCCAGAGGTACGGCGCGTCGGGCTGGAGTCCGGGATCGCCCCCGATTTCGAGATGGTCGAGCGCAACGGCAACACCCTGCGGCTGTCTGACCTGCGCGGCCGCAAGGTGGTGTTGTTCACTTGGTCGTCCTGGTGAGGCTGCCGAGTCAGCCTGCCGGTCTGGCAGGACCTGTACGAATCGATCGGCCCGGACCGGTTCGAGCTGATCAGCGTGGCGCAGGACTCGGGCGGCGAGGACGCCGTGGCCAAGTGGTTCGACCGGGCATCTCCCACCTATCGCTGCGTCGTCGATTCCACCCACCGGATCAGCTCGCTGTTCGGCTGGGTGAATGTGCCCTCAGCGGCCTGGATCGACGAGGACGGCCACATCGTTCGCAGCAACGAGGGCGTGTACCCGGCCGAGACGACCATCAAGTTCGGCATCGGCAAGGTTCGGCTCGGCGACAACGCATTCGCCCAAGCCACCCGCGACTGGATTGAGCGCGGAGCTGACAGCGAGCACGTCTGGTCGAGCGTGGACCTGGCATCGCGGCTCAAGCCCGTCGACGACGACGCGCTGCTTGCGGAGGCCACGTTCAAGCTGGCGCTCTATTTCGAGGCGGCCGGCGACAGCGAGCGGGCGCTGAAGCACTTCGCCGTCGCACAGGAGCTGGCCCCCGACAACTGGAACTACCACCGGCAGGGATGGACCCACAAGGGGACCGTCTACGCCTACCTGCAAGTGCTGAAGCGGACGAACAACCTGCGCAAGCGTCCCGACACGAGCTACTACGACCCGATGGAACTGCCCGGCGAGGACTACCGCCGCTTCACCGAACCCGAGTGGTTCTGGACGCCGGCAGTCCGCCGGGTCAAGAGCCTGCTCAGCCGCTAGGCGCCGCTGATCGGGACGCCGACGCCGGGTCCTCGTTGCAGGCCTTGATTCTCCGGGACGCAGCCGGAATACGATAAAGGTATGACGAAGCGTCGGATTACCTTGACGATCGATGCAGATCTGCTTGAAGAAGCTCGTGCTGCGGTGAGCGAAGGTGACGCTTCGTCGGTGAGCGCCTGGGTGAATCAGGCGATGGCGGACAAGAGCGAGACACGACGCCTTCTCAAAGCCATGGACGAGGCGATAGCCGACTACGAGTCCGAGTATGGGCCCATCACCGAGGAGCAGATCGAAGAAGCTCTTCGCTCGACCTCTCAGCGGACTATCCGCATTCGGGCAGGAAAGCGCCTGCCGAGCCTGTCCGATGAGCCTGCTGCTTGACGCCGGGGCGCTCATTGCGCTTGAGCGCGATGACTCCGAGACGTGGGCGCTCTTCCGTCGTGCGCGCCGAACAGGGCAGCCACCGATGACACACGGCGGAGTGGTGGCGCAGGTGTGGCGAGGTGGTACCGGACGTCAGGCTCGGCTCGCGGCGGCGCTGCGCAGCACACGAGTAGCGCCGCTCGACGACGTGCTGGGCCGGTCGGCCGGAGTGCTGTTGGCGAGGTCAGGTTTGGCTGATGCCGTCGATGCTGCGCTCGTGGCGCTGTGCCGTCCAGGCGACCAGATCTTGACATCTGACCCCGACGATCTGGCAGCACTTGCGAACGCCGCCAGAGTCGACATCGACATCACCCCGATTTGAGCGTTGCGGGCCGGGCGAACCAGCCTGCGTCATGAACTCGGCTGATCGGCGCACCGCGCCGCCGCCTGCTCGGACTGTGGGTTAGGACTTGTCGGCGGTGGGCTTGTTGAGGGCCATGGCCACCAGCAGGCAGATGCCGGCCGCGCCGAGTATGAGCGCTCCGTAGGCGGCATCGTCGTCGGGCCCTTGGTCGAACCAGTCGTTGAAATAGGTGGTGGCGAGCGCGTCCAGGCACATCGCCGGCGCGAACAGCGCGATTGCGGCTGAGCTTCGCCATTGCCGCGGCGTCTGCAGGACGCGGAAGCACACGAACATCGTGATCAACGTGAGGATCGTGCCGACGATCAGCCAGACCCACCACACGGTGCGCGACACCGACGGCTCGTAGCTGTCAGTGAAGATCAGCAGGAACAGCCCCAGGAACACGGCCCAGCCGATGACGGCGATCACCATCATCAAAACCATGTGCTGGATGTAGGTGAGCCGGCTGTGAGTGAGCATGTCGTGTCCTTTCTTCGCCACGAGATCGATGCGCGTGGCTCAGTTGGTGCTCTTGGGGGCGACGATGGTGGTGGTGCCCTGTGCAACCGCGACCATGCGGCCCTCATTTTCGATCTCGACCCGCAAGACGGCGAGCCGCTTGCTCATCGAGATGATCTCGGCGGTGGCGACGCAAGTGCCGCCGGTGACGGGGGCGAGCAGGTTGATCTTGAACTCGGTCGTGGCTGCCCAGTAGCCGGGCGGCATCACGGGGTACATGACCACGCCCAGCACGTGGTCGCACATGGCCGACAGGCAGCCGCCGTGCATCGTGCCCATCACGGTGACCAGCTCGTCGGTCACCGGCATCTCGCACACCAGGCGCCCGGCCTCGAACTCGACCGCCTTGATGCCCAAGTAACCGTCGATGCCCGATCGAGATACCCGGCCGATGACCTTGTCGGCCCATTCCTGATTGAAGGTCTCGAACGTGGGTCGGCTCATGTGAAGCGGCTCCTATGACTGAGAAGTATCGGGTGTGAAGACGCTGTGCTGTGTTTGATGGTTCATGACGCGAAGACGCCATGCTGTGCTGATTGGTTCACGGCGCGAAGACGCCATGAACGGGAGGGACGCCTGCGCGTTCGCCGGCAAGGGTCTGGATAAGGGGCTCGAGGTCGTCGAAGCCGGCGACTTGGCGGGGGAGATCGGCAAACGGGTAGCGGCCAGCCACCAGCAGGTCGAGCGCTTTGCGGTAGGCGGTCACGTCCACGCCGAGCGCCCCGAAGATGCGCAGCTCCTTGTAGACGATGTGGTCGGGGTCGAAGCCGGGCGTCTCGGGGGTGCCGCGTGTGCCAGCCAGCACGATCGTGCCACCCGGACGGGCGAGCTGGACAGCCTGCGCCAACGCCGCCGGAGCTTTCGCAGTCACGTCCACGACCACGTCGGCCTTGGCGCCAGCAGCATCACGCAACGCCCGGTTGGGATCCTCGATGGCCACATCCACAGCCAGATCGGCGCCGAATGCCGAGGCGAGAGCCAGGCGCTCGGCATCTCGCTCGCCGAGGCCCGTGACAATCACAAATCCGGCGCCGGCCTCCTTGGCAGCCGCTGCCGCACACAGTCCCCGCACCCCTGGACCGAGAATCGCCACGACATCACCGGGCTGGGTCTCGGGGATCTCGACCGCCCAGCGGATCCCGGCGCCCAGCGGGTTGAACAGCGTCGCGGTGACCGGGTCGAGCTCGTCGGGCACCGCCATCAGCATCGAGTCGGGCCGCAGATACAGATACGAGGCATAGCCGCCGCCCAAGCCCGGCGGCGTGTCGGCGTCGGTGAAGCCGACCATGGTGGCCAAGCCGTTGCGCTCGCAGCGCCGGTAGAGCCCGGCTCGGCACTGGTCGCAGTTGCGGCACGACAGGAACACCTCGACTGCCACTCGCTGCCCAGCGCTGACGCCCCACCGTTCAGCCGCGGCGTCGCCCAGCTCTTCGACCACGCCGATCACTTCGTGCCCGGGGATGAACGCGTGCCGGTTGGTGATGTGGCCCGTGTACTGCTCGTGGTCGGTGCCGCACAGCCCGCAGGCCTCGACCCGCAGCAGGCCGTCGTCGCCGCCGACATCGGGCAGATCGAAGCTGCGTTGCTCGAGCGAACGCGGCTCGGTGAGCACCAGCCCGGTTGCAGAGGTCATGCATGCCCCCCATGAAGCGGCCACGCTGCCGAGCGCGAAGCCGTCCTCACGCTATTGCTTCACCGGCCTGGCGGTCAGCCGTACGCTGCGCAAATGACGCCGACCATCGTCGAGGTGACTGCCGCACCGTTGCGTCGGCCGGAGGTGCTCGGGCGCACCGCTCCTGCCTCGGTGTCATGGGATTCGACCGGGATGATGCACCCGCTGTCACACGACAGCGCATTCGCCGGTCAGGCCAGCCGTTTCGAACCCTCGTGGGACGAGGTCCTCTGCGTTGTCACGGCATCCGACGGCAATTTCGGCGTGGGCATGACGTGTCACGCCGGTCCCGTGATGCCGATCATCAACGACTTCTTCGGGCCGATGATCGTGGGCGAGAGCGCACTCGCCATCGAGCGACTGTGGAACATGATGAGCCGCAGCGCCAACAGCGCCTTCGGTGCGGCAGGCCTTGCCGCCTACGCCCTCAGCGCAGTCGACCTGGCCCTGTGGGATCTCAAGGGCAAGATCCTCGGCCGACCCGTCCACGAATTCATCGGCGGCCCCGCCCGCGAGCGCACCCGCTGCTACGCGACCGGCAACGATCTCGACGATGCACGTCGCCGGGGATTCGACGCCTTCAAGCTGGCCAGCTCAGTGGGACCCGGGTCCGGCACTGCTGGCATCACCGAGACCGAACGCCTAGTGGCGAATGCAAGGGCAGAGCTCGGGCCCGAGGCGGACCTCATGCTGGATTGCTGGTCGACGCTCGACGCGTCCTACACGGTGCGTCTCGGCGAGGCGCTGGCGCCGTACCGGCTGACCTGGATCGAGGACTATGCCCAGCCCGACGACTGGCCGGGCTTCGCCGATGTGCGCCGGAGGCTGCCGACGCAGACGCTGGCAGCGGGGGAGCGCTGGCTCTCAGACCGGGCGTTCGCCTACGCCGCGCAGCACCGCCTCGTCGATGTGCTGCAGCCTGACATTCAATGGGTGGGCGGTGCCACCGCTGTGCTGCGGATCGCGGCGATTGCGGCGGCTTCAGGCATCGAGCTGGCGCTGCATGCCGGGTGCAACGACAGTTACGGCCAGCACCTCAGCCATGCACTGCCGCAGAACCGCTGGGCCGAGATGTACGTGGGCTGCCCGCCAGGCGAGTCGCTGATGAACGCCTGGCGCTCGACACCGGGCATGTCGCTGCCCGACGACGGCTGGCTGGTGCCCAGCGACGCGCCCGGATTCGGCGTCGAGCTCACCCGCGAGCAGATCCGCGAAGCGACCTCGTAGCCCGACTCGCGACAGCCTCGGGGGCGACGGCCGGAAGACCGAGGTTCAGCCGCGGCGCGAGCGTGACGCAGGCGAATCCTTGGGGTTGGCCCAACCCACGGTCATGCCAGCCGACAGACCGCCGTCCACCGGCAGGTCCACTGCGTTGACCCAGTTGCTGTCGCCGGCCAGCAGCCACGCGACGACCTGGGCCTGATCGTCCGGTGTGGCGACCCTGCCGACCTGTTCGTTCAGCCATGCCATCTGCTCAACACCGGCGTCCTGTTCGAAGTACGGGAACAGCGGAGTGTCGACCGGGCCGGGGCTGACCGAGTTCACCCGGATGCCACGATCGACCAGCTGGCCCGCCAAGTGTTTCGAGTACGACACCACCCATTCCTTCGACAGCGTGTACGCGTTGGGCCCGCCCCGGTCGTACGACTGGGCGACATCGATGCCGGCGGCGAAGTCCTCGGCGGCGTCGAGTTCTGCGATGCGATCGAGATGGCGGTTCCACACCATGCCCGCCAGCGACGCAATGTTCACAATGGAGGCGCCGTCGTTGAGCTTGCCAGCCGCCAGCAGCGTCTCGGTGATGTGGCGAAGCCCGTACACATTGACGCGCAGCACCAGTTCGGCGCCCATGCTGCCGGCCACCCCGGCGATGTTGCCGAGCCCGTCGAATGAGCCGTCGAGTCCGGCGACGACGTCATCGATGGACGCCGGATCGGACAGGTCGCAGTGGTGGTGCTCGGCCGCACCCTCGGGGGCGTCCTTGACGTCGAGGTTCACGACCTCGTGGCCGGCAGCGACGAGTCGTTGCAGGGTCGCATTCCCGATTCCTGTCGACGCTCCAGTGAGCAGAATGCGCTTGGCCATGAGACTCTCCTTGAGGCGATGCCGGCGTCACTGTTCAGCTCGGCGCAGCGAGACTAGATCGCGTCCGCGCTCCTCAGCAGAGGCAGCAGGCACAGGGTGCTCGTCAGCGGCGACGTGTCACTGCTCGAATCCGAGGCGTTGCTGCTCGGCTCTGATGTAGCTGATCACCTGCTCGATCTCGAGATCGGTGATGTCCTCGACCGGCGGCATGTCGCCGAACCACCAGTGGTGCTCTCGAGTGCCTTCACGGATCGCCACCCGGTATGCGTAATCGCCGTGGTGGTTGGGCTCGTAGATGATGGAGAGCTGCGACGGGCCCTTGTCGGTGCCGCGCAGGTCGACCCCGTGGCACTCCGCGCAGTACTGCTGGTACACCGCAGCACCGTCGGGAACAGCCGGCGCAGCGGCAGTGCTCGTCGGCGCCGCAGGTGCGGGAACCGCTGTGGTCATGGCAGGCGACGACTCGGCAGCAGCGCTGTCACCGGCATCGCCCGCATCGGCGCCACAGGCTGCCGCAGCTGCAGATGCCACCAGCACGGCCAGTGCCAGCCTGAGTCGGGTACTGGCTGTGGTCAGAGCGCCGAGGCGCCCACCAGGAATGCCGTGATGACGCCGACGCAGCCGAGGATGACCGCTTCGATGGCCACGGTTCGGTGCAATCGGCCGTCTGCGATCGCCGGGCGATTCTGCGCAGGGGGATGCATCACCGCAGGCATGTGCGACCAGCGGTTGCGCGCTCCGAGGAATACGGCGATGGCCACGAGGGCGATCTTTGCGAGCAGCAATCGACCCCATGTCGTTGACCATAGGTCGGCGAATCGGTCCATCACGAGCACTGCCATGACCGTGCCGGCAACGGCTGCAAGGACGAACGACACCGACGCCAACTGCGAGAAGCGCATCAATGGCCGGATCACCTCGACCGTGCTGCCCCGGCGGCGACGGATCAGATCGGCGAGGAGCGCCACGCCTCCGCTCCACACGGCGGCGGCGTACACGTGCGTCGCATTTGCGGCAGCGTGCAGCCATCGCGGTGCCTCAGTCACCGTGTGGCCATCGAATGAGTACGACGCGATCACGAGGGCCGCACCGATCAGGCTGACGGTCGGCAGCCGCTCCCCGCCAGAGCGCCGCGTGCCCGGCCACAACGCGGCGAAGACGGCGATGCCGCCGAGCAAGCTCAAGCCCACAGCCACGCCGGCTGATGTCGACAGCGCATCGGCAGCCGCATCCGGAGACCACATCGCAGACCAAGCGTCTTCCCAGACCACGGCGTGGGTCAGCGCCGACGCAACGGCACCGGCAGCGAGCACGAAGCCGCCGACGGCCGCCCATCGCAACGCGCGGGCCCGCTCTGCCGGCTCATCGCGAACGACGAATGACGCGAAGGCAAGACCGCCGACGGTCGCCAAGGTCGCCAGCAGACTCACGACCCGCACCACCTCGGCGATGCGCAGCGCGCCGGCCGCGCCCGAGCCATTGTCCGACGGTGCCGGCCGGTCTTCAACGGCTGCAGCAGCCTCGTCCCTGGATGCCTCGCTCGGCAGTGGCGCGTCAACAGCCTGCGACGTCGTGGCCGCGGGTGCTGCGCCAGGGGTGTCTTCAGCGGTCCTCGGCGAGACTGGGTCGGCTTGATTGCCCCTCGATCCGCTGGTTACGGCTGCCGTGGCCTCGATGCCGTCAATCGCGGGCTCGGCGGCTCGGTCAGCGACTTCGGTCGCCGGTACTGCGGTCGCGGACTCGGCACGGGGAGCATCGACGGTGAATGAGAAGGACCCCTCGACGATGTGGCCGTCCTCGGCAGCGACTCGCCATCGGACTTCGTAGTCCGCACTGGCCAGCGGAGTCTCGAATTTCAGGACCCAGGTCTGGCCGTCCGCGGAATTCAGCCAGTCGGGCCGGTGCTCGACGCGGTGCTCATCGAGCACCGTGAGGCCGCTGCCGACCGGCTCGACCGGGCGGTTGAACGTGAGCGAGACCGTCGAGACCGGCGCGCTGACGGTTTCGCCTGCGGCAGGCTGCGACGACTCCAGCCCGGTATGCGCGGCAACGGGCGTCTGCAGTGAGACCGAGAGCATGGCGCCGAGCGCTAGCGCCAGCGCGAGCGTGACTGTGGGCCGTAGCAGACGTAGGCGGAACTGCCGACTGGACCGAGCCGATACGTAACAGCGCATCTCAGGCGCCACGGGCACTGAGCTTTGTCGCGCAGCCTGGCAAATGCCTGTGAAGGCGCTCAGAGGGAGATGTCATTCGCGCTCAAGCAGTGAGTGCGGCCTCGTACGCAGCGCGGGCGTCGTCGTTGAAGCAGACGAAGCGGACGAGCTCGACATCAGTCGCCGCGGTCCGAACGGTTGCGACGGCGATCTTGGCGGCCGGTGCGGCGGGATAGCCGTAGACCCCAGTCGAGATGGCCGGAAAGGCAACCGAGCGGGCACCGACCTCATCGGCCCGGGCCAGCGATTCCCGGTAGCACGACGCCAGCAGCTCGGGCTCTTCCTGATGGCCGCCGCGCCAGATCGGCCCCACGGTGTGGATGATCCAACGCGCCGTCAGCCGGAACCCGGGCGTGATCTTGGCCTGACCGGTCGCGCAGCCCCCCAGCGTGCGGCAATGTCCCAGCAGTTCGGGCCCGGCAGCCCGGTGGATGGCGCCGTCCACCCCGCCGCCACCCAGGAGCGTCTCGTTGGCGGCGTTCACGATCGCGTCGACCTGCTCGGCCGTGATGTCGCCGACAGCCAGTTCCAGCCTCGGCCGGCGACCGAAGTCGCTCACTCGAGGGCCTCGGCGACGGCCAGCTCGGCGATGCGGTCGGAGTCGTAGCCGAGCAGGTCTTCGAGGATCTCCATGGTGTGCTCGCCGTAGGTGGGCCCTGCCCATTCGAAGCCGTTGTGGGCTGCCGACAGGGTGTAAGGCACACCGTCGACGACGGTGCTGCGGGCAAAGTCGTGCGGCATCCACTGGAAATGCTGCCGGTGTGCGAGCTGCGGATCGTTGAAGCACGCCCCCGAGTTCTGCACGTGGTGCGCAGGAATGCCGTGCGCCTGCAGGCGATGCATGAGTCCCGGGCCGTTCTGGCGTGAGGTGAACCCGGTGACGATCTCGTCCAGATCGGCCTGCCGCTCCCGGCGGTCAGCGGTGTCGAGGTCGGCGAGATCTTCGCGCCGCATCTCGATCGCCAGCGAGCGCCATTGTGCGTCGTCTTCGATGGCGACAGCAATCCACTCGTCAGTGCCCGCCGTGGGATACACGCCGTGGGGCACCATCTTGTCATCGGCATTGCCCCGCCGTGAGCGCATCTCGCCGGTGTCCTGCAGTTCGGCGATGGCCGGCGCCAGCAGATGCACGGCGGCCTCCATCTGGGAGAAGTCCAGGTGCTGGCCCTCTCCTGTCCGGCGCCGGTGGTCGAGCGCCGCCAGCAGTGCGCACACCGTGAACCTCGGCGAGCAGTAGTCGGTGTAGGCCAGGTACGGCCCGGCAGGCCCGCGGTCGGCCCAGCCCGTGATGTCGAAGAAGCCGGCAATCGACGCTGCCATGTTCCCGAAACCGGCGAACTGCCGGAACGGCCCGGTCTGACCCATCACGCAGCTCGAGACCATGACCAGCTCGGGGTTGATCTCGCGCAGGTCGTCGTAGCTCAAGCCCCAGGCAGCCATCGTGCCGGGCGTGAACGACTCGACAACCACATCGGCCCAGGCGGCAAGGTCGCGCACCACCTCGCAAGATTCGGGCTTGGCAAGGTTCAGCGAGATCGTCAACTTGTTGGCGTTGGTGGAATGCCATGCAATGGCGTTCTCCTGTTCGGACACGTCGTCCCGATGACCCAGCGCCCCGCGCAGCAGGCACGGCCGGTTCTGTGTCTCCACCCGTACGACCGTGGCGCCCCAGTGCGCCAGGATCTTCGTCGCCAGCGGCGCCGCCGCCACCCACGACAGATCGGCCACCTTCAGTCCAGCGAGCGGCTTGTCCGTGCGTGCATCGGCCGGCAGCGGCTCGGGCGCTGACGCCAGCCGGGCGTCGCCCTCGGCCATGACCTCAGCGGTGTGCTGTCCCGCGGCCGGTGCGGAGTCGAGAGGAAGCAGCGGGGTTGCTCCGGCAAGCACGAGCCTGCCCGGCATCCGGGTGCCGTCGAGATCGTCCCAGAACTCACGGTCCGCGAGCTGGGGGCTGTCCAGCACGTCGGCCAGCGTGTTGACCGGGCAGATCAGCAACGCGTCCTGAAGGCCTCGCTCGATCATCTCGGCCTTGGTCTTGGTCATACAGAAGCGGCCGATGTCATCCATCAAGCCCTCGATGACATCGACAGTCTCCTCACCGCTTTGCAGCTGCAGGGCGAAGTTCACCCAGTCCTTGTTCAACGTCTCGTCGTCGCAGAACCCTTCGGCGTGCATCCAGGTCAGGAACCGCTTCACCATCGGCCCGATCATCGGGCCGAAGGCGACGGTGACGATGACGTAGCCGTCCTTGCAGCGATAGATCGTGCGCAGCATGAGATCGCCGAAGCGCACACCGCCCGCCTCGCGTTGAACCTCGGCAAGACCTGCAGGGGCGTAGAGAATGGCCGAAAGCGCCGTCTCGCACACCGCCTGCTGTGTCGACAGATCGATGTGCTGACCGCGCCCGATGCGCGCCCGGTGCTCCAGGGCGACCAGCGCCGCCACTGCGGCTTGCGCGCAGCCGTGCAGCCAGGCCTGCGGGATGCTGATGCGCACCGGCGGACGGTCGCTGTCGCCGGTAACGGCGAGCTGGCCGCTGGACGCGAACAGCACGAGGTCGTTCGCCTGCCAGCCAGCCTTGGGCCCCGTCTCGCCCCACGGGGTGATGTGCACCGTGATGAGCTGGTCGTTCGACTCGCGCATGGTGGCCAGGTCGACCTCGAACGGTGTGCCGTCGTTGTGCAGCACGATGTCGGCAGTTGCCGCCAGCGCGGCGACGTCAGTGGCGTTCGCGACCGTCACGGAGCGCTTGCCCCGGTTGTAGGCCTCGTGCGCGTAGCCACGCGGCCACCCGCCCGCTGGCTCGGCGAGCACCACATCGGCGCCGAGCTGTGCCAGCAGGTTACCGGCGAACCAGCAGCGTTCATCGGTGAGATCCAGCACCCGATACGGACCGAGCATTCCGCCCCCCAGCACATCGATGCGGCGGCCGCGCACTGCCGCTGCTCTTGCGCCCGGACACTAGTTCTGCTCGCTGGCCAGACCGATGGCCCCGTGGCTTAGAGCGTCAGCGGATAGGTGGGTCAGTGGGGTTGCCAGCGGTCGCGTTGGTCGATGAGTTTGATGGTGATGATCAGCGTGACGGCGAGGGCGAGCTGGGCTGTGCGGTGCTCGGGTCGCCGGTCGGTGTTGCGGCGCAGCTGGCCGTAGTTCGACAGCCACGAGTTGGTGCGCTCCACGGTCCAGCGCAGTCCCAGCGGGGCGGCGACTGGCTTGACGGCTGCGCTGCTGGGCGGCCGTTTGGAGGGCCGCACGATGTCGGTGATGCCTGCCTGGTGGGCGGCCCGGTCGACGCGGCCGCCGATGTAGCCGCGGTCGAGATGCAGCGTGTCGATGTCGTGGTGCAGGCCGTGTCGTTCGATCTCGGCCATGGTGGGCTCGAACAGCATGATGTCGTTGCGGTTCGCGCCTGCTGCGGCCCACCCCACCGGGGTGCCCGCCGCGTCGGTGGCCAACGACCACTTCCAGCCCAGTTTGCGCCGGTCAACGGGGCTCTTGCCGGTTCCTTCGCCGCCGCAGGGCGCCTTGTGGACCGAGCCGTCGATGCACACATCGCCAAGCCGCAGGCCCATGACGCGGTCCCATGCCGCGACCGCCTCGGCCGCGATCTTGTCGAACACGCCTGCTGCGACCCACTCGTCGCGGCGGGACCGCAGCGTCGTGTCGGACACCTCACCGTCGAGCAAGTGCTCAACGGACTCCCACGAGCAGCCCGTCACCAGCCTGATGATGATCCCCCGCAGGCACAGCCGATCCGATATCCGCCGCCGATGACAACCCAACGGATGCGCATCGGGCCCACGGGCCAACAGCGGCTCGACCGCTGCCCAGATGACATCCACCACTGCCTTGCTCAAAGCGCGCATGATGAACACGCACCTCCACCATGTCGTCGGTTCGTACAGCACCCCGCATCACAGCGGGACCGACACGACGACTGGTGGATGGTCGCCTATCCGCGCGGCCTCTTAGGCCACGCGCTACTCCGGTGTGACGTAGGCGGCGGTCAGACCGCCGTCGACCTGGAGGTTGGCACCTGTCATGTAGGACGAGTCGTCCGACGCCAGGAACAGCGCCGCCGATGCCATCTCGTCGGCTTCGCCGAAGCGGCCCATCGGCACGTGTACGAGCCGCCGCTGCTTCTTCTCGGGTGTGTCCAGGAAGGACATCAGCATCTCGGTGCGCAGCGGTCCGGGCGAGAGGGCGTTGACGCGGATGTTCTCCCGGGCGTGGACGACTGCCAGCTCCCGGGTCAGCGCCAGCACCGCGCCCTTGGACGCGGTGTAGGCGATCTGCGGCGTCGCAGCACCGACTGATGCCACGAACGAGGCCGTGTTGATGATGGAGCCGCCGCCCCTGCGCCGCATCGCCTCGACGGCGTGGCGGCAGCCGTACAGCACGCCCTTGATGTTGACATCGAAGGTGCGGTCGATGGTCGGCTCCGCG
Source organism: Acidimicrobiales bacterium (assembly GCA_965116715.1). Classification (GTDB taxonomy): domain Bacteria; phylum Actinomycetota; class Acidimicrobiia; order Acidimicrobiales; family Poriferisodalaceae; genus Poriferisodalis. The sequence continues at coordinate 647,039 of OZ220724.1, read as the reverse complement.
GTCTCGACGGCATCGGTGTCGTCGTCGAGCATGATGCCGGCATTGTTGAACGCCACGTCCAGCCCGCCGAACGTCTCTTCGGCCCGGCTGACGGCGGCCGCGACGTCTGCATCGACCGACACGTCGGCACGCACGGCGATGGCCTCGCCTCCGGCGCGCTGCACCTCGACCACGGTGTCCTCATTGGAGTCAGCGATGTCAACGGCAACGACCAGTGCCCCTTCGGCAGCGAAGCGCAATGCCGTGGCCCGTCCGATCCCACTGCCGGTGCCCGTGATCAAGGCCACCTTGCCCTGCAGTCTCATGCCGCCTCCCTGTTCCGGATGCGCTGGTGACAGCCTCGTCGTTGCTGCTGCGGCGAGCGGGGCTGCCATGATCTGACGGCACCGAACCGTCTCAGCACACGACAGGACCGTAACCAATGACCGCTGCGCCCAACGCGCCACGACACGACGCCTACGACGTGGTCATCGTGGGCGGCGCGGTCATGGGGTCGTCGATCGCCTGGGCGCTGTCTGCCTGCGATGGCTTCGACGGCTCGGTGCTGGTGGTGGAGCGCGATCCGACGTACTCGCAAGCCTCGACGACGCACACCAACAGCTGCATGCGTCAGCAGTTCTCGAACCCGCTGAACGTGCAGATCTCGCGCTTCAGCGCCGACTTCGTGCGCAGCTTCCGCGAACGCCTCGGCGGCGACCCCGAGATTCCCGACATCTTCACCCACCACTTCGGCTACATGTATCTTGCAGGCGACGAACGCTTCGCCGAGACACTGCGCCGCAACCAGGCCATTCAGTCAGAGCTCGGCGCCGGCACTCGCATCATGAGCCCGTCCGAGATCACGGCCGACTACCCCTTCTACAACGTCGACGACATCATCTGCGGCAGCCACAACCTGACCGACGAGGGCTACTTCGACTCGGGCACGATGTTCGACTGGTGGCGCCGCAAGGCACGCCAGAACGGCGTGGAGTACGTCACCGGCGAGGTCGTCGACCTCGTCACGGAAGCGGGTCGTGTCAGCGCTGCGGTGCTGGCATCAGGCGCCACCGTCCGCTGCGGGACGCTGGTGAACGCTGCCGGGCCGCGTGCGGTCGAAGTGGCCCGGATGGTGGGCGCCGCTCTGCCGGTGGAGCCACGGAAGCGTTACACGTTCGTCTTCGACGCGGCGGAGCCGCTGGATCGAGCACTGCCGCTCACCATCGACCCGTCCGGTGTCCACATGCGCAGCGACGGCGACGCCTACATGTGCGGCTGCACTCCCGATGCGGACCCTGCGGTCGCCTACGACGACTTCGCCATGGACCACGACATCTTCGAGGACAAAGTGTGGCCGGTGCTGGCCCATCGGGTGCCTGCCTTCGAGCGTCTCAAGGTCACCCGCCAGTGGGCCGGCCACTACGCATACAACACGCTCGACCACAACGTGGTGGTGGGTCCGCACCACGAGATCGACAACTTCATCTTCGCCAACGGCTTCTCCGGCCACGGCATGCGGCAGTCGCCGGCCATCGGCTGGGCGGTGTCGGAGTGGATTGCCTACGGCGAATACCGCACGCTGGACCTGACGCCGCTGGGATATCGCCGCATCGTCGACGGCAAGCCGTTCGTCGAGAGCGCCATCATCTGAGCGGTCGATCCAGCCCGGACGGCGCGCATCGAGCGTCGACACGATGAAGACGCCGAAGCGCATTTCGGCGTCTTCATCGCCACTCGCCTCGCCTTCCTCGCAGCAGCGACCGCATGGCTCCCGCCCAGCGTCAGCGCCCGAATCCGCGAACAGGCACGCGAACGGGCACAGGCCGAGATCGCCTGACGCGCCGCACACGGCGCCGCTACAGCGCGCGAATATCGCGCACACTCGTTCTCATCCTCGTCGTGGCCACGCTCGCCGGCTCGCCTCAGCGCTCGACGACGCGCTCACCGTCGAGCTCTCCACAATCGCCGGCGTAGTGAGCGGCTGGCTAGACCACCCCCTCACCGAGGCTGGCGACCCTCAGGCCGTCGCCGGCCGGCGGCTGGCGCTACCTGAGGGCGACCGGCACGAAGAGCTGCGCCGCCTCGGCTACAACACCCAGCTCACTTGGCCATGTTCGGCCCCGAATAGCGATGCTCGCGTTCCGTGTCATCGAATGCGAGATCGGAGACTGCCCTGGGTGGTTCGGCCTCGCCGTGTTGGGCGCCATGGCGTGGGGGACCTTCATGCTCGTAGTGCAGTATCTCCAGCTGCGCCGTGCTGGCATCCGGCGAGACTGTCCGCTATAGGACCTTGGTCAACGCCGCTGGCCCTCGTGCAGCCGAAGTGGCCCAGTGATGTTGGTTGCGTCCGGTTGGAACGCCCCAATCTCGTTGGGAACGACCGTGCAGTCTCGGTAGGCCAATGGCCGCGCGAACGCATTCGGAAGCCACTGCCCGGGTAGGTCGCTGTTGCCGAAGATCCCTATGTGGCGATTTTGTCTAACTCGATAGCACTACAATTGAAGCATGGAAGCCGGGATACGTGAACTGCGCAACCACCTCAGCAAGTACTTGGCGGCCGTCCGGGCCGGACAGGAGGTTGTTGTCACCGCCCACGGCAAGGCGTGCGCCCGACTGATCCCACTCGAGCAACCACGAGCCATTGACCGCCTGGTTGCCGAAGGCATGGTGACTCCGGCGGCATTAGTCAAGCAGCGGCTGGACGCGGCCACGGTCACGGGCACAGCGCCGGTGAGCGATCTCGTGGCCGAACAGCGACGGTGATCGTCTACTTCGACACTTCGGCCGTTGTCCCGCTGATCGTCGAAGAGCCGAGTTCAGCGATGTGCATCAGGCTCTGGAATGAGGCGACTCGAGCTGTCAGCGTGCGTCTCATGTACGCCGAGGCCCGAGCAGCACTGGCCCAGGCACAACGCATGGCACGGCTCAGCCAGGATGAACTTGCAGCGGCGGTGGGTCAACTCGACGTGCTGACCGGCCAGATGAGCTTCATCGAGGTCACCCAACGCCTCATGAGCGCGGCAGGAGCACTGGCTGAGACGCACCAGCTTCGCGGTTACGACGCTGTTCATCTCGCCGCCGCACAGGCGATGGCCGACGGAGATGCGGTGCTCATCAGCGGTGACCGGCGGCTGATCGATGCCGCAGCTCGCGAGGGCCTAGCGACAGCGCTTGCCCAATGACCCCGGCGGCTCGGTAGCGCTCACCAGCCCACAACTACGCTCGCCGCTCATGCGGTTCGGCATCTTCGACCAGCTCGAACAGCCTGGCGATGTGCCGTGGCATGAGCTCTACCGGCATCGCCTGGACTTGCTGGTGCGGGCCGAGGAAGCCGGCGTGTGGGGCTGGCACAAGTCCGAGCATCACCTGATCCCGCTCGACGCCGCGCCCAGCATCAACGTGTTCCTGGCGGCCGCCATCGAGCGCACCAGCCGCATCCGCATCTGCTCGCTGGTGCACCTGCTGCCCTTCTACCACCCGATCCGGCTGGCCGAGGAGCTGTGCATGCTGGACCAGCTCTCCGAGGGCCGGCTGGAGTTCGGCTTCGGCAAAGGCATCAGCGTGACCGAGCACCTGCTGTGGGGACTGGAGCCTGACGACGCCATCGCGCGGACTGACGAGTCGCTGGAGCTGATCCTGGCTGCGATGCAGACGACCGGCGGGAACTTCAGCTTCGACGGGCAGTTCTACGAATTCCGCGACGTGCCGATCGAATTCGAGCCCTACCAGAAGCCCTACCCGCCGCTGTGGCGGCCCGGCCAGCTGGAGACAGCTGCCGAGATGGGTGTGCGCACCATGGCTGCTGGGCCGCTTGCCGCCATGGCCGCGAGCACTGCCCGCTACCACGAACTTCTCGGCCGGGACGGCATCGGCCGGCACCACTCGCCGATGATCGGCGGGCTCCGGCGACTGGTCGTGGCGCCCACCGATGCCGAGGCCGACGAGATCGGGCGCCGCACCTGGGGAGCATTCACCGAGCACCTGACGCGGCTGTTCAGGCGCTATGAGATGACGCCGCCGAATGATCCGACGCTCGGCGGCGACTACGACAAGGCCAAGCAGTTCCAGGCCGTCGTGGTCGGCTCGCCGCAGACCGTGCGTGAGCACTGCGAGCAGTTCGCAGCCGAAGCCGGCACCGATTACTTCGTGGGCGTCTTCGCGTGGGGTGACCTGTCCGCCTACGAGGTGGACCGCTCCTTCGATCTCTTCGCCGAGCACGTGATGGCCCGGTTGGCGCCGACTTGAGCGCACCCGGGTTGACTGCCCCGAATCCCGGGGACTTCCCGAGACATATAGTCACAACAGGACTGCAGCAGGGGGGCTCGAATGACTGCACTGCATCCCAATGGTGTGAACCACCTGGCCCTGTCCACCCGCGACATGAAGGGCCAGCTGGAGTTCTGGTGCGATGTGCTGGGGCTGCCGCTGAAGGCCTTGTATTGGATGCACGGCGTGGACGGCACGTATCACGGCTTCGTGGAGTTGGCGCCCGACAGCCATGTCGCTTTCGTGCAGCACCCCGACAATGCCAAGGACATCGAGCTGGGTGTCACCCACGCCGGCGGCCCGGGAGAACCGGTGACTGCCGGCACCATGCAGCACGTGGCCTTCAACGTGGACACGTTCGAGGACCTGATGACGTTGCGGGATCGCATCCGCGACCGGGGCGTGCAGGTGTTCGGCCCGATTGACCACGGCTTCATCCAGTCGATCTACTTCGCCGGCCCCGAGGGGCTGGCATTGGAGGTGGCGTGCGGTTCGGCAATCCCTGTGGAGCAGTGGGTGGACCCCGAAGTGCAGGAACTGTGCGGCATCTCTGCCGCCGAACTCGAAGCCCTGAAGTACCCAGCGGAATACCGACGCCCAGTCGAGCCGGTGCCCCAGCCGTCCTCGGACAGCGGAATGCCGCGACTGATGCCCGAGGATCACTACGACATGGTGATGAGCCTGCCCGACCAGGTGGTGTGGGACCGCATGAGCGAGACCACGCCCCCAGTCGCCGCCGACTGAGTAGCATGTAGTGCTAGCACTGAGTGATATAACGGAGTGATGGCGACAACGAGAACGACGTTCACGCTGGACAAAGAGCTGGTGGCGCAGGCCCATCGGTTGAGTGTGAACATCTCCGCCGCAGCGCGGGAAGGCGTGGCCGACGCGGTGCGGCGAGCGATGGGCGAAGCAGACCGTGCTGCGTACTTGCGAGCCCCCGAGTCGCCTGACGACTTCTGGGACGATGCCGAAGCGTGGGGCAACGAGTGAACCGTGGCGAGATCTGGTGGGCTCAGGCGGGCGGCAAGCGACGTCCAGTGCTGGTCCTGACTCGACCCGAGGTCATCGATGTCCGAGAGTCGGTCACGGTGGCTGAGATCACTACGGCCGTTCGCGGGCTGCACTCCGAGGTGCTGATCGACAACGCCGAAGTCGGTCTGCCGCGTGAGTCGGCCGTCAATTGCGACGGCCTCCACACCGTGCGACGCTCGACGCTCCACGAACGCGTTGGCGAGTTGGACGGAGGGACGATGAACGCCGTCTGTCAAGCCGTTTCCTACGCGTTGAGCTGCTAGCAGGCTGGCGGCGGTGGAGTTCTGCAGGGTTCGCAGTGTCGCTGAGGCGGTTGACGAGCTGAGCCGCTGGGGCACCGAGGGGCGCATTCTGGCGGGCGGGACCGATGTGATGCCCGGGTACCTGCGAGGCGAGCAGTCACCGGCCGCGTTGATCGACATCACCGGGATCGACGGGCTGCAGGGCATTGCCGACGTCGGCGGCATGACGAGCATCGGTGCGCTCGTCACGATGCGACGGCTCGCCACTGCGTCGCTGATTGCGCTGCGACACCCGGCACTGTCCCAAGCGGCCGCCGCGGTGGGAGCGTGGCAGACCCAGACCGTCGCGACCTTGGGCGGCAACATCTGCTCGGCAGCCGCGACGGCCGACACGCTGCCGGCCCTGCTGGTCGCCGACGCGCAGCTGACGCTCGTGTCCAAGTCGGGTCGGCGGCGCACGGAGCTGGGCGAGTTCCTGGCAGGAGCAGGCGCTACGACGCTGAGGCCGACGGAACTGCTGCGTGCGGTCGAGCTGGAGCCGCTTGGCGAGCGGAGCGCCGAGGGCTACCTCAAGGTGGGCCGTCGCAGTGCCATGGATCTTGCGGTGGCCGGCTTGGCGCTCCGCTTGGAGCTGACGCCGAGCGGCGTGGTCAGTGACGCCCGCATCGCGGTGTGCGGCGGCACCCGCCCGCCGCACCGGGTGACGAGCGCCGAAGCTGTCATCGTGGGAACCCAGCTCATCGACGGTCGAATCGACGTTGCGGAGGCCGGCGAGGAACTCGCGAGTGTTGCAGCGCCGGAACGGACCGAGTCGGCGCAGTACCGGCGGCGGATCCTCCCCGGACTGCTGAGCAGGGTTGCCGAGCGGTGCGTCGCTGCAATCCCCGGAGCGAGCGGCTGATGCCTGCGGCTGCGGACGAGCAGTCCGTCTCGATCCGGCTCGTCGTCAATGACCGGCACCGTGCGCTCCACGTCGGTGCGGGGGAGACGCTGCTGGGAACGCTGCGGGACCGGTTGGGGCTGACGGGCCCCAAAGAGGCCTGCGGCGAAGGCGAGTGCGGTGCCTGCACCGTGCTGGTGGACGGCGGACCGGCTGCCTCCTGCATCCTGGCCGCCGGCTCGACGGACGGCCACACCGTTCAAACTGTCGAAGGACTGGCCGGGGCAGACGATCTGACGGCGCTGCAGCAGGCATTCGTGCGCCATGCGGCGGTCCAGTGCGGCTACTGCACGCCCGGTGTGTTGATGGTGCTCACGGCCCTGCTGGACGAGGTGCCTGAGCCGACCGAGGCAGAGGTGCGCCACGCGCTGGCAGGCAACATCTGCCGCTGCACCGGGTACCAGCAGATCGTCGATGCGGCACTGGACGCCGCCCGGGCGGTGGCGTCGTGAGCGCGCTGGGCAGCAGCCCAGATCGCAGTGATGCCGATGCCAAACTGCGCGGCCAGGCGATCTTCGGCGCCGATCTGTCCCGCACCGGGATGCTATGGGCGTCGCTCGCCCGCTCGCCGGCAGCAGCAGGCCACGTCCGTACGATCGACCCCGTCCCGGCCCTCAGGGTCGACGGGGTGCTGGAGGTGCTGACCGCTGCTGACGTGCCGGACTGGCGAACCGGCGTGATCGTGTCGGACACGCCCATGCTGGCTGCCGACTACGTGGCCTATGAGGGCGAGCCGGTCGCGATCGTTGTTGCAGACAGCCGAGCCGCGGCCGAAGCCGGAGCCCGATCAGTCGCCATCGACATCGAGCCGATCGAGCCGGTGTCCACGCCGGAACAGGCGCTGGCACCGGGTGCGCGCCTGGTGCATCCCGACTGGAACCGGTTCGCAGTCGCGGGCGGGGTCGACATCGGACGCGACGGCAATGTGGTTGCCGAGGTCATCCATGACCCGGGCGACCTCGACGAGGCGTTCGCAGCGGCGGACTTCGTGGTGGAAGGCACCTATCGCACTCCCCGGCAGTATCAGGCGCACCTGGAACCCAAGATGGCGCTCGCCACCTATGAATCGGGTCGCTACACCATCGAGGTCTCCCACCAGTACCCGTTCCGGCTGCGTGACCGGGTGGCCCAGATTCTGGGTGTGGCACCGTCCGCCGTTCGGGTGGTGGGGCATCACATCGGCGGCGGTTTCGGGGCCAAGCTCGACGTGAGCCTCGAAGCCTTCGCTGCGCTGCTGGCGCAGCGCTATCGACGTCCGGTGCGGATGCAGCACACGGCGCTGGAAGAACGGCTGGTGGCGCCGTGCCGGGCCAATGCGATCACCGCAGTGCGTTCTGCAGTGCGGCGTGACGGCACGATCCTGGCGACCGATGTGGAGATCGTGTCCGACAGCGGCGCCTATGCCAACAACGGCCCGGCGCTGTCGTCGATTCCGATGTTCGTCTTCGGTTCCATCTACCGGGTGGGGACGGCACGCATCCGGACCCGCAACGTGTACACGAACACGGCGCCGACGGGTGCCTACCGGGGCGTCAACGGACCGTGGCTGGTGTTCGCGAACGAGCGCCACATGGATGCCATCGCCGACACACTGGGCCGCGATCGCCGGGAGTACCGGCTGGCCTCGTTGGCGCAGGACGGTGACCTGATGCGAAACGGCCAGCCCCTCGAACAGGTGTCGATCCTGCGAGAGGCGTTCGATCGTGTGGACGAAGCTGCTTCTTGGCAGGAGGCTGCGGAGCATCGATCATCGCCAGGTGAGCTTCCCGGGAGCGAGTTGCGAGGCGTCGGGCAAGCGGCCGCGGTCTGGCTGACGAACCCGATGCCGGGTCACGCGACCGTGAAGCTGAACGAGGACGGCACCGCCACCGTGATCACCTCGGCAACCGAGAACGGCTCGGGCGCCGTCGCCACCGGGCTGCGTCAGATTGCGGCCGAGGCGCTGGGTCTTCCGACCGACCAGGTCACCGTGACCATGCCCGACACTGACGCGACCGGCTACGACGCAGGTTCGCAGGGCAGTCGCACCACTCACGTGGTCGGCCGGGCCATCGCCGATGCATCAGCCGAGGTTCGCAGCCAGGTGCTCGAGCGGGCCTCGCAGATGCTCGAGGCCGCCGCGGAGGATCTGGTGATCACCGACGGCGTTGTGTCGGTTGCCGGCGTGCCGACTGCCAGCGTGACGCTCGGCCAGGTCGCACAGGCAGCTACCTGGTCCGAGGGACCGATTGCCGCAGGCGCTTCCTACGTCACGCCCACGCCGCCGCATGACCCGCTGTGCGCCACAGGCATGCTGATCAAAGGATGGCCCACGCCCACCTATCACCTGCATCAGGCAGAGGTGAGCGTGGACACTGTCACCGGCCAGGTCACCGTGGATCGATACATCGTGTGCCAAGAGGTCGGCAGAGCCATCCATCCCGACGCCATTACCGGGCAGATCCAAGGCGGCGTCGCCCAGGGCTTGGGCTTCGCCCTGAGCGAACGGGTCGATCTTGACCACGGCCGCTACGTTCAGCGCACCTTCAAGCAGCACGGGCTGCCGCTCGCGCCCGATGTGCCCAGGGTGGAGGCCATCGTGATGGAGCACGCCGACCCGGACGGTCCCTTTGGCGCCAAGGGCGCCGCCGAGCCTCCGGTGGTGCCGGTGGCGGCCGCAATCGCCAATGCCATCTCCGACGCCGTCGGCGCACCGATCGACACGCTGCCGATCACGCCCGAGGCCGTGCTCGACGCCCTGGAGCGCAAGCAATGAGCGCGCCATCGTCCCCGGCGGTGAGGGCGCTTCGCATTGGTGTCGACGTCGGCGGCACCAATACCGATGCCGTGGCCATGTCCGGCAACAACGTGGTGGGCTGGGCCAAGGCCGTCACGACATCCGATGTCACCGCTGGCATCGTGACCGCTGTGCAGTCGCTGCTGGGCGGCAACGACCTGTCGGCGGCCGAGATCGGCGCCGTCATGATCGGCACCACGCATTTCACCAATGCCCTGGTGGAAGGCCGCCGGCTGGTGCCGACGGCGGTCGTGCGTCTCGGGCTGCCCGCCACCAAGGGTATTCCGCCGTTCATCGACTGGCCCGACCGGCTGCGAGCCGTGCTCGGCGATCACGTCTACCTGTGCCACGGCGGGCACGAATTCGACGGGCGATTGATCACCCCCATCGACCACGGCGAGCTGCGGGCGGCGGCCCGTGACATCGCCGCGAAGGGGGTGCGGTCGGTCGCAGTGGCGTCGGTGTTCTCACCGGTAGACGACAGCTACGAACACGAAGCGCACGAGGTGCTCGTGGACGAGGTGCCAGAGCTGGACATCAGCCTGTCCAGCGAGATCGGCAGGCTCGGGCTGCTCGAACGCGAGAACGCCGCCATCGTGAACGCCTGCCTGCGCCCATTGGCCGAGCGGACGGTCGCCGGACTCGTCGAGGCCCTCGTGCGATTGGGCTTGGACTGCCCGCTGCACGTCAGCCAGAACGACGGCACGCTCATGAGCGCCGACTTCGCCCGCCGCTATCCGGTGGCTACGTTCGCGTCGGGGTCCACCAACTCGATGCGCGGCGCAGCGTTCCTGAGCGGCATCCGCGACGGTGTCGTCATCGACGTGGGTGGCACCACGTCTGACATCGGCGTGCTGGTACACGGCTTCCCGCGCGAAGCCTCGACGGCAGTATCGGTGGCGGGTGTGCGGACCAATTTCCGCATGCCCGACGTGCTGTCGCTCGGGCTGGGCGGCGGGAGCTTGGTGCGATCTGCCAACGGCGTCGCTGCCGGCGTGACGGTTGGCCCGGACAGCGTCGGCTACGAGCTCACCGATCGGGCACTCGTCTTCGGCGGCGTCGAGCTGACCGCCACCGATGTGGCCACCGCCGCCGGCTTGGCCGACATCGGTGACGCGGGCACCATCGACGACCTCGATGAGGCGCTGGTCGGCGATGCGGTCGATCGCATGCAGGACATGCTGGCGACTGCCGTCGAGCAGATGAAGACATCGGCGGACCCGGTGCCGGTGGTGGTGGTCGGCGGCGGGGGAGTGCTGGTGCGAGACGGGCTCGCAGGCGCCTCGGAGACCATCCGGCCCGATCATTTCTCGGTGGCCAGCGCCATCGGCGCCGCCATCGCCCAGGTCGGCGCGGAAACCGACCGGGTGTACTCGATGGCGGCGATGACACGCGACGAGGCCATGGCCGAGGCGCGCAACGTCACCGCTCAACGTGCCGTCGAAGCGGGTGCCGAGCCCTCGACGGTTGAGATCACCGATGTGGACGAGATACCGCTGACCTACCTGCCGTCCAACGCCATCCGCGTGCGGGTGAAGGCCGTCGGCGACCTGGCACTCGACGGCACGAAGGGTTCGACCCACGAAGGGACGGGCAGATGACCACTCAGGGCAAGATCAGCCTCATCCTGGGCAGCGCCATCACTCCCGAGTCCATTGCCGCTGCCGCAGCGCAGGCCGAATCCAGCGGCTTCGACGAGATCTGGCTCGCCGAGGACTACTTCTTCACCGGCGGCATCTCGGGTGCATCAGTGGTGCTGGGCGCGACCAGCGACATCACCGTGGGCCTCGGTGTGGTGTCGGCCGTGGCTCGGCATCCCTCCGTGCTGGCGATGGAGCTTGCCACGCTGAGCCGTTCGTCCCCGCAGCGGCTGGTGGCGGGTGTGGGGCTGGGTGTGCCGACCTGGGTCCGTCAGATGGGGCTGCACCCGCGCTCGCCGCTGACTGCGGTGCGGGAATGCGTCACCTCGGTCAAAGCGCTGCTCGCGGGGGAGACCCTGGACCGTCGCGGCGAGGTGTTCGAGTTCAACAACGTGAAGCTCACCTACCCCGAGACTGGCCCGCCGATGCCGGTGCGGCTCGGCGTGTCGGGCCCGAACATGCTGCGCCTCAGCGGTGAGATCGCCGACGGCACGGTGCTGTCGGTGTGCTCCAGCTTGCGGTACGTGCAATGGGCCACCGAGCGCATCGGCGAGGGGCGCGAACTGGCCGGGCGCAGCGATCCCCATCCGATCACCGTGTTCGCCCTCTATGCCGTGGACGAAGACGGCCAGGCGGCCCGGGACTCGGCTCGGGCATCGCTGGCGTTCTACCGCCAGCACGGCCCCAATGCCCTCACCGACGTCTACGGCATCTCCGACGAACTGCAGGTCCTTATCGACCAAGGCGGCTACGCGGCCGTCCGCGACGGCATGCCCGACCAGTGGGTTGCCGACCTGGCCGTGGCAGGCACGCCAGCCGAATGCGCCGCCAAGATCCGTGCGCTCTGGGACGGGGGCGCCGACTCGGTTGCACTGTTCCCGCTCGCCACCGACCGCCTCGCCGAGATCATCGACCTCACCGCCCGCGAGGTGCTCCCCCGCACCTGAGCTGTCTGTGCGAGCGCCGGCGAAGCCTTGTCTTGCGAGCGCCAAGGCGTAGCTTCGGCGCTCGCACTAAACAGCAGGTCGGTACTCGGCGTCGATGCCGAAGGCGTGCGGGCCGACCACGGCCAGCGCCTCTGGTGTCCGTAGCAGGTCAGGCGCCGGAAGCACCAGAACATCGGCGCGCACGCCGAATCGCAACAGCTCGGTGGTGATCGGCTCACCGGTGTCCGTCGTGACCAACGTGATGAGATCGGGCACCATCACCGCAGGCACATCGTCTTCGTAGATCGCCAAGTTCTCGTTCTGGAAGTCGATGCGGATGGTGCGCCCGGCGTCGTCTTCGAGACCAGCCACGGTCATCTGGCCGCGTGCGAATCCGGCCGCGTTGCGCCGGTGCACATCGGTCACCTTGCCACGCAGGTAGCGCATGCCCCCAGCGACGCCCAGGATCGCCTCGGACGGATCGTCCTTGACCTCGCGAGCGCGATGCACTGCGTGACCGATCTCGCTCGCCAGACGCAGCGTGTTGGGAATGATGGATCGCCGGCAGTACGCACCATCCATCACGGCGGACGCCAGACCGGTATGCGCGCCCATCTCGACGGTCGCCGCCCTCGCGATGCGCTCAAGCCACTTGGCATCGGGCACTTCGGCGATGACCACTTGGCTGCCACGCTCGTCGGCAATGGCAGCGGGGTAGGGACTGCCGCCGTAGATGAGGTACGTGATCATCTGCAATTCAGGGAACGCCCGCCCCATGCCGTCGCCGTTGACGATGGGGATGCCCATGTCGGCAGCCACGACCATCGGCACCATCGAGTTGCTGCCGCCCATCTCGAACGGCGCGATCGCGTCGAACTTCCGCCCCAGATGGCCTTCGAGCGCCCGGGCGGCCACGGTCTCCTCCTCGCCGCCGGCCAGCTTCTCGTGGCTGACCATCGGCGAGCCCATACCACCGACCGCCACCAGCAGGTCGTCGTCGGCGATCTCGTCCGGCTCGATGACCCGCACCCGCCCGCCGGACCGCATCACCTGCAGCACCCGCAACCGCCCGAGATAGGGGTTCCCCCCGCCGCCGGTGCCGAGCACTGCCGCTCCCAGCGCGATCGGCGCCAGATCCGGCTCAGTGATCTCCCACACGGCACCCCTCCAGCCGCAACGGCACGACAGCCGCCAACGCTACCCCGGCCAGTTACTCGGAGGCCGCGAAAACCATTTTCCTACCAGCGTAGGATCATGGTATGAAGCTCAGCGTGAGCATCACCGACGAGGACGCAGAAGCGCTAGATGCGTATGCGGAGGCTCACCGACTACCGTCTCGTTCAGCGGCGATACGCCGGGCTATCCGCCTCCTGCGTACGTCCGATCTCGTACCCGCCTATGTCACGGCCTTCGAGGAGTGGACCGGCGAGGATGCCGAGCTTTGGGACACAGTCGCAGGCGACGGACTCGAGTTGGACGCATGCGACGCGGCGAAGTCCGAATAGTCGACTTCGGACCGCCGGTCGGCTCCGAGGCCGCAGCCCGGCGTCCTGCCGTCCTGGTGAGCAACGACGCAGCCAACGCCGGTGCGGCCATTGCCGGGCGTGGGGTGGTCGTCGTCGTGCCCCTGACGACCAACACTGATCACGTCCTGCCGTTTCAAGTACTCCTCGAAGCGGCTGACACGGGGCTGCCGTCCGACTCGAAGGCCCAAGCGGAGCATGTCCGCTCGGTCGCCCTGCAGCGGGTCGAACACCCAGTGGGAGTATTGCCGTTCGAGCTCATGGAGCGGATCGACGACGCCCTGCGCCTCCATCTCGATCTGTAGCGCACGCTTGCCTGTCGGCATGGTTGATCGCCCGCCCGGCAGGCGGCTTGCTCAGACGTTGAGCGCGCCCTGAAGGAAGCGGCGGCAGCCGCTGAGCACACCGCTCAACAGCAGTTCGAATTGGCCGTCGGGCCATTCCACTTCGGGTCGCTGCGCCTTCCAGCCGATGATGGCCATGCCGCGGATCAGCTCGAACATCGGCACCAAGCTGAGGTCGTCTTCGCTGATGGGGCGCACCGATTGATAGGCGCGCAGGAAGGCGGCTGTCGCTTGGTCGAAGTCGGGTGCCGCCCGCGAGTGGTACATGGCCACCGCGATGTCGTACTGGTGCCAGCCGAACCCGGCGTCGTCGAAGTCGATGACAGCGAGCTGTCCGTCGTCAACCAGCAAGTTTGCGAGATGCAGGTCGGCGTGGATCATGCTGAAGGTGCGCCCCGGTTCGCCGTATTGCGCCAGCGTCGCCCGGCAGGCGTCTCGGGATGCCACCAGCAGGCTGCGCTCGTCGGCCGTGAGCTTGGGGTGCTCCCAGAACGGCCCCCAAAAGGGCGCATCTCCCAGCAGGCCGTCCACATCAAAGCGGTGACGCCGGAACGACGGCGGCGGCGTCCATGCGGCTGCCTGGTTGTGCATAGCGGCCATCAAGCTGCCGAGCTGGCCGAAGGGCTCGGAGATCTCGGCAAGCGCTTCGTTCGTGCCGCCGGGCTGTGTCAGCAGCACGCCGACAATCTCGCCGTCGGCCCACAGGTTGAGACCGGCTTGGCGGATTTCGCTGGAGCCGAGCGGCACCGGCACGAAGTAGCGGCCGTCGGGGGCGCTGACCGGGGTGGGCACAGAGATGTCGGCGTCGCGCAGCGCTGCCAGCCAGACGCGTTCGGAATCGAGTTCTTCTGCGGTGTGGTAGCCGGGACGGTGCAACCGCAGCACGTAGGCCTGCCGGGTACCGGCTTCGACAGCCCGGAACGTGATGTTCTCGCTCACCCCGACCAGCTCGAGGCGAGCCGCTTCCACGCCGAACGCATCGAGCGCTTGGTGCGCTGCGCTGAGCCAGCGTCTATCCATCGAGATCGGCGATCACTGCGTCGAAGGCAGCCAGGAACTCCTCTGCGTGGGACTGCTGCAGCACCAGAGGCGGACGGACCTTCAGTACGTTGGCGAACGCGCCGGCGTTCGCAGCCAGAATGCCCCGGTTCTTCAACCCGTCGGTGAACTCGACCGCTCGTGCGCGATCCGGAACCAGTTCGTCGCCGGGTTCCACCATCTCCACGCCGATGAAGAGCCCGTGGCCCCGGACGTCGGCCATCCACCGGCAGTGCTCGGCCCGTTCGGCGAGGGCTGCTTTCAGCCCGAATCCGAGCTCGGCGACGCTGGTGGCCAGACCACGCTCTTCGATCTCGTCGATGACGGCGTGACCGACGGCGGCCTGCAGCGGGCTCGCCGCATACGTATTGAAGTAGCGGGTCGCTGAGCGAAAACGCTCGACCAGATTCCGGCCGGCGACGGTGGCCGCCAGCGGTAGGCCATTGCCCATGGGTTTGCCCATCACGGCGATGTCGGGTTCGAAACCGGTGACCTCGTAGCCCCACCAGCGACCGGTCCGGCAATAGCCGGCCTGCACCTCGTCGGAAATGACGAGACCTCCGGCCTCGCGCACCATCTGTGCTGCCGCGCCCATGAAACCTGCGGGGATGTCGGGCAGGCCCTCGTTGGCCTGGATCGAGCAAACGATGAGCGCTGCCACACCAGCACCCGACGCCTCCAGGCGCTGGATCGCTGCTGCGAGCTCATCGAGATATGCCTCAGCCAATAACTCCTCATCGAGTTCGGGCCGGATCGGCCGCAACTGTTGGGGGAACGGGAACGTGGCCACATCGGGGTAGTCGTCGGGCCGGGTTGCCGCATGGCGCAGCGCGATCACCGTTGCGCTGTTGCCGTGGTAGGTGGCGTTGGTGGCGATGACTCCCCGGCGCCCGGTCGCGATGCGAGCCATGTTCATCGCGACCTCTGCGGCTTCGGTGCCGGTGCAGCTGATGACGGCGCTCTCGATGCCGTCATGGTGCAAGGCCACCAGCCGTTCGGCGAAGCTCACGATGCCCTCGTCGAGGTAACGGCTGTGCACGTTGAGTGTGGCCTGCTGGGCGGCCATGGCCTCGGCCACGCGGGCGTTGCCATGGCCCACGCAGGGCACGTTGTTGTACATGTCGAGGTAGCGACGGCCGTCCGCGTCGAAGAGCTCCACGCCGTCGCCTCGCACGAGGTGCAGCGGTTCGGAGTAGAAGAGCTGCGCGCCGGCGCCCAGCGCCTGATCGCGCCGAACTCGAAGTGAGCTATTCACTCCGCTGGGATCAGGAGCCCCGAGTTGGAGTGCTTCGAGCTGGGCTTGCGGTCCAGCACGATCTCGGGCGTCAGCAGGTCCACCGGGCCCGGCATGTCGTGGGGGTCGGAGTAGTAGCCCAAGGCGTAGTTGCCCATCGAGTACCCCATCAGGTCCGCCAACTCCGGGTCCAGCTCCTTGGCCACTTCAGGCGGGCACGACAGGAACTGGTTCTCCTCGGTTCGGAGCCAGCCCAGCGTGTAGGTGATGTTGATGCCGGTGCGGTCGGCGTCGGTGCAGTTCTCGCCCCCGCCATGAATCACCGAACCGGAATAGAGCAGCACCGAGCCGGCGCCCATGGCGGCCTGTGTCTTCTCGTCGTCGGTGGCCCGGCGGTCTTCGTCCCACCCGGGGCTGCCCGGAACGATCCGAGTACCGCCGTTCTCGGGCGTGAAATCGGTCATTGCCCACATCGTGTTGAACTGCGGGTCGATCTCGTCGGGGATGTAGCCGCCCCACGCCAGGCGGTCGCGGTGCAGCGGCTGCGTTCCCTGGCCCGGCTTGATGTTGATGACCTGTGTCAGGTGCAGCTGGATCTTGTTGGTGTACGGGCTGAGGAAGCGGTTGGCCATGTCGATGACCTTGGGATGCATCACCAGCTCGCGGCATGCAGGCGATCGGGCCACGAGGGCACCGGTTCGCGTCGTGTTGGCGCCGCTGAAGTTGTCGAGGCCGCCCGGCGTGCGGTCGATCCAGGGTCGCAGTTCGTCCTCGAGCCGGTTCAGCAGGTCGATGTCGATGGCGTCTTCGATGATGGCGCCGCCGTCGATACGCACCACCTCGACGATCTCGTCGTCCGGTGAGTCCGGGGTGAAACGCGCAAGCTCAGCCATGGCCCAACAGTACGCGCCGCCGGCGGATTCCGCCGTCCTCGATCGTCGTATGTCGGCCGGGCGTTCACTGGCATGTCCGGCGCTGCACCCGTAGCGCCCGATCGATGCCCGCAGCGGAGTTCACAGCGCGGGTCGGTTTGGGCCGCCATGCCGGTGCGGCTGCTCGGTGCTCGTGCGTGGTGCGCCGCTCGCTGATGCATGCACGGCGCGTTGGCAGGGCCCGCGCACCGAGCAGGTGGGAGACTGCCACGAGGCCATGGTGGAAGAAGCGGTCGTTCGCGTCGCTCCACGCTCCGTAGGCGTCGAGTTCGGCGCGCATCCGTGCGAGCTCGGCATCGACCCTGGCTTCGTATTCGTCTGCCCGCCGTTCGATCTCCCTGACGAACCGGCGATACCGCCGCTGAAGCCTGAAGTGGCCCACGAAGCAGATGGCCAAAGCGATCGCCGACCACGCGTAGAACAGCGGTCTCGGAATGCCTGCCGCGAGCAGCGACGCGCCGAGCGCGGTCACCTTGGATCTCCAGCCCGGGACGAGCCGAGAGTTGCGTGTCCGTTTGATGTCATGCGACCACATCAACAGATCGGCCCGATGAAATCAACTGAATTTATTGAAAGATACTGTTAGACACCTAGAGAGGTCACTCGAGACCATATGACCGGAGCTCGACCTCGTTGCCGTCGGGGTCGCGGACATAGACAGCCGACCCCCAGCCTCGTGCCCCGTACACCCGTGGCGACCGCCGGACGACCTCGACGTCGGGGTGCGAGGCGATCTCCTCGACATCTCCGATGATCCGCAGCGCGAAGTGCCCGAGGTTCTCCCCGCTTCGTTCCGTTTCCACGAGGTCGATGATCGTGCCGTCGTCGATGCGTGCCGAGACGAACGGTGCCGCGCCCGACTTCCACTCGTCGTAGCGGACCGGCGTCAGACCCAGCCGGTCCCGGTACCACGCCAGCGACCGCTCGGCGTCGGCCACGTTGAGAACGATGTGGTCGAGACCGTGTACGGCAGCCACAGCAGCGGTCCAAACGTCTCAGGCAGCGAAGGCGTCGATCATGGCCTGTACGTCGCCCAGCGGGTACAGGATTGGACACGTGGCGCCGGTGGTGAGGTAGCCGTCGACTGCCTCGCGGGCCTCCGCGGGCGTGCCTGAAGCGGTGAGCATCTGCACGATGTCGTCGGGCACGAGGCGCGATGCCGCTTCGACCTGCTCGGCCGTGGCCGGCCACGTCAGCACCTTGCCGACCTCTTCGAGCAGCGAGTCGGGCACACCAGACGCCTTCATGATGTGCGGCTGCTGGCCCAGGTACTGGGTGACCATGTTTCGGGCCATGTCGAGTGCCGTGCCCCGGTCCTCGTGCACCGAGCACACCACGAGCTGGGGCCGGTCCAGGTCGTCCGCGCTGCGCCCGGCCTTGGCCGCACCTCGCTCCAGTGCCTCCATGGCACGGTGGTTGTAGTCGGGCGAGACGAGGTAGTTCAGCACCACGCCGTCGGCGATCTCGCCGGTCAGCTCCATCATCTTCATGCCGGTGGCGCCGATGTAGATGGGCACGTCCTTCGGCCGCCGCTCCTGGTACACGTAGTCCAGTTCGACATCGTCGAGGTGGACATGCTCGCCGTGGAACGTGACGTTTTCGTTGGCGAGCAGTGCCCGCACCACGGTGGTGACCTCGCGCATGGCGCCGAGCGGTCGGGCCCGGCTGATGCCCACTTTCGCCGCCAGCGGATCCCACCAAGCCCCCAGCCCGCAGATGATGCGACCCGGCGCCAGGTCGTCGAGCGTCGAGAACATCGAGGCCAGACGGGCCGGGTTGCGCGACCAGATGTCGATGACGCCGGCACCCACCTTGATGCGAGACGTCGTGGCTGCGAACGCGGCCATGGGCACGCTGGCCTCGCGCACCAGCCGTGAATCGGCCTGCCAGACCGCCTCGAAGCCCCGTTCCTCGGCGTGCTGCGTGAAGCCCACCGCCTCGGTGATGGTGTGGGCATCCTGCAGGTACAGCGCATTTCGTGCCGATGTCATCGATCTGCCGCCATGGTTTGCAGGCCTCCCATCTGTCCCCGATACCCGGGCCGCGGGCATCCAGAGCCCTTCGCGGAACATAGCCTCGGCTGGGTATGGCCGACCACATCCCGTCGTATGGGGCCGCCGCTGCCGTTCCTGCCAGCTACGCAGCCCAGCTCGCCACGGACGTCACCGATTCCGATGGGCGCGCTCACGTTGTTGAGCGTTTCCGGGAGCAGGGCATCCGGCTGCCGACCTTCGCCGAGCTGGCCGATCCCTCGCTGATCGATCCCGACATCGACAGCGCCCTCGCCGACGTCGACCCTGACTTCGCCGATCCGCTGAACCTGTTCCGGGTGCATTGGTTCAATGACAGCGCCGGCGGGCGGACGGATGTGCCCCAGCACGTCGTGCTGCCCAGCGAGCTGACCGGCACCGACGCGCAGGTCGTCGTGCTATTCGGCAACCGGTTCCCGATGATCGGCGCCCACAAGGTGCTGGCTGCGTACTCGTGCCTGGCGCCGCGAGTGGTCTCGGGTCAGTTCGACCCCGTCCGTCACCGGGCGGTGTGGCCGTCCACCGGCAACTACGCCCGTGGCGGGGTGGCCATCAGCCGCATCATGGGCTGCCGGGGTGTCGCCGTGCTGCCCGAGAACATGAGCCGCGAGCGCTTCGAGTGGCTGGAGCGCTGGATCGCCGACCCCGCAGACGTCATCCGCACGCCCGGCTCGGAGAGCAACGTCAAGGAGATCTACGACGCCTGCGCAGAGCTGGAGCGGGACCCCACGAACTTCATCCTGAACCAGTTCAGCGAGTTCTCGAACCACATCGGCCACTACGAGGTGACTGGCGCGGCGCTTCTGGCGGTGTTCGAGCACTTGCACCGGAACGCGCCGGCAGGTTCTGAGCCGAAGCTGGCTGCGTTCGTGGCCGCCAGCGGTTCCGCCGGCACGCTCGGTGCGGGCGACCGGCTCAAGGATTCCCATGGCGCGCAGATCGTCGCGGTAGAGGCGCTGGAGTGCCCGACCATGCTCTACAACGGCTACGGCGAACACAACATCCAGGGCATCGGCGACAAGCACATCCCGCTGATCCACAACGTCATGAACACCGATGTCATCGTCGGCGTCAGCGATCACGCCACTGATGGTCTCGGTCTGGTGTTCAACACCGAGTCCGGCCGCGATGCGCTGCGCGAGCACCTCGGGGCTGCCTCATGGGTGCTCGACCACCTGGGGCACTTCGGCTACTCGTCCATCTGCAACACGCTGGCCGCGGCCCGGGCCGCCAACGAGCTGGGCCTCGGGCCCGATGACGTGGTGATGACCGTCGCCACCGACGGGTTCGAGATGTACTACTCCGAGCGGGAGCGGCACCTTGCGGAGCGCTATTCGGACAGTTTCGATGCCGGGGCCGCCCGGGGCATCATCGAGCGCCACCTGGCGCCCGAAGGTCACAGCGGCGATGCCCCCCATATCGAAGTGCTGTCAGACCGGGGCCGAAGCCGGATCTTCAACCTCGGCTACTACACCTGGGTCGAGCAGCAGGGCGTCCCCTTGGACGACTTCGAGGCCCGCCGCGATCAAGCCTTCTGGAGTTCGCTGCGCGGCCTGCCTCGGCTGTGGGACGACATGATCAACGAGCTCAACGACCAAGTCGCCGCCACCTTCGTCTAGCCAAGCCCCCCCGGCTCGCTCGTGCCAGCAGTCTCAGCGCAGTTCCGGGTTGCTCAGCTGCCCCAGCGGACCGCTGTCAAGCACGATGAGCATGTCAGAACGGACGCCCTTCGGCGCGCCGGTTGGCTGCGAGCGCTTCCATCAGGTGCCGGGACGTCTCTTCGCGCTCCTGGTCGCTGCCAATGGCCGCAACGGCGTCGAGTGCCGCGAGCGCGCGAGGCGCGCCATCGGCGCGGGCGTCGCTGTCAGTGGTATGAGGAGCGACTTCGATAGCCACGTGGGCAGCTTAGATGTAGATGTCTAAATCACGATGCGATGCGGTGCGGCCGGACAGACGTACCATGGCTGCGGAACAGGAGGTGCCACGGTGGCAGTGACGGCCTCGAACATTCCCGAGGTGAAGGCGGACGGCCTGTCGCTGGATTCTTGGATTTCGGCTGCCCTCGCCTCAGCGTCGACGGAGCCTGTGTACGGCGATGAGCACCCGGACCACCTCGAAGGGTGGTGGACGGAGATTCCGGAATGCCAAGGGGCATGGGGGTTCGGCGAGACGCCCGACCAGTCGCGGCGGATGCTCGCTGAAGTGCTCGAGGATTGGGTGCTGCTGGAGATCGAAGCCGGCCGTTCGGTTCCTGTTTTCTGCGGGCTGCGAGTCGAAGCTGCCCGGTGAGTCGGCGTCTCGGGCCGGCATCGCGTCGCCAACTCGTCAGGTGGTTGCGTGACCGAGGCTGGGATGGACCTGTGGCGGGCGCCAATCATGAGCACATGATCCGCGGCGCACGGCATCTCGTGCTGCCGACGCAGTCAGAGATCGGATCGGGCTTGCTGCTGCGGATTCTGCGGCAGGCTGGCTACACCCGTGACGACTGGCTCGACGGACGCTGACTTTCCTTCTGCGTCCGCTTCCACTCGTGATGCCCAGTTGACGTCCCGGCTCGGATCCGACGGGCAGCGGTGAGAGAATGAGGGGATGAGGGGATCGGCTGGGGGAGTACCGCGGATTGACGACGGGTGTCTCAACCTATCAAGGCTGCCAGAGTAGGTCATTCGACTGGACACCGTCCATGATGACGTACACCGTGTTGCCCTCATGCCAGTACAGGCAGCCGTTGGTGGGGTTGAACGTGGTCTGGTAGATGCGCCATACCTCGTGCTCGTCGGGGTCGACATTGTTGCTCTGCGCACGCGACAGACCGCGCGTTGCGCACTTTACTTCCCACGGTCCGTCACCGAGTCCCGAATGAGCGACTTGCATCCAGCGACAATCTTCACCGCTTGGACACGCCCAATGGTCGTGAGCAGCAGCGCCAATACTCACCTGCACTCGCGCCTCTCGGGTCTCACCGGCATCCGTGTTGATCGGCTCGGAGCTGTCGGGATTCGGCTGATCAGCATCCGAGACCGATTGCTGTCCGCTAAGAGGCCCAGCGGATAGGTGGGTCAGTGGGGTGACCAGCGGTCGCGGTGGTCGATGAGTTTGATGGTGATGATGAGGGTGACGGCGAGGGCGAGTTGGGCTGTGCGGTGGTGGGGTTTGCGGTCGGTGTTGCGGCGCAGCTGGCCGTAGTTGGACAGCCACGAGTTGGTGCGCTCGACGGTCCAGCGCAGCCCCAGCGATGCGGCGGCTGGTTTGGCGGCTGCGCGGGCGGGCCGCCGTTTGGGGGGCCGCACGATGTCGGTGATGCCCGCGGCTCGGGCGGCCCGGTCGACGCGGGCGCCGATGTAGCCGCGGTCGAGGTGGACGGTGTCGATGTCGTGGTGCAGCCGGCGCCGTTCGAGCTCGGCCATGGTGGGCTCGAACAGCATGATGTCGTTGCGGTTCGCGCCTGCTGTGGCCCACCCCACCGGGGTGCCCGCGGTGTCGGTGGCCAACGACCACTTCCAGCCCAGTTTGCGCCGGTCGACGGGGCTTTTGCCGGTTCCTTCGCCGCCGCAGGGCGCTTTGTGGACCGAGCCGTCGATGCACACATCAGCCAGCCGCAGGCCCATGATGCGGTCCCATGCGGCGATCGCCTCCGCCGCGACCCGGTCGAACACGCCTGCTGAGACCCATTCGTCGCGGCGCGACCGCAGCGTCGTGTCCGACACCGCGCCGTCCAGCAAGTGCTCAACGGACTCCCACGAACAGCCCGTCACCAGCCTGATGATCATCCCCCGCAGACACAGCCGATCACAGACGCGAGGCCGATGACAGCCCAACGGGTGCTCAGGCGGCTCCGGCAACAGCGGCTCCACCACAGCCCAGACGACATCCACCACCGTCCTGCTCAAAGCGCGCATGATGAACAAGCACCTCCACCACGTCGTCGGTTGGTACAGCACCCCGCATCACAGCGGGACCGACACGACGACTGGTGGATGGTCGCCTATCCGCGCGGCCTCTAAGGATTTTGTGCCCCTGGGAGGCCAAAAAGCCCGACAGAGCCGCCTCGCTGCGGTGGGGCACCATCGCGAGCACCTCGCCGGTGTCGCCGCCCGCCAGCACCGTCACATAGCGGTGCCGCTTGCGGATCGAGGTCCCGTCGACCAGCAGCACCCGGCACCGGCGGCGGCGGCGACGGCCGGCGACCAGGCCCGCATAGGCGACTACCAGCGCGTTGACCAGCTTCCAGCTCAGCCCGTGGCGCCTCGCAGCCGTGTTCACCGTCATCGCCCGGGCGTCTTGGACCAGCCGCCGCGCCAGACGCGCGGTGACACTGCCCTCGAACGCCGGGTGATCCTCGGCGAAGCGCCGCCCGCACAGCTCGCACACCATGCGCCGCCGCTCCCAGCGCAGCGTCACCCGCCGCCCCGACACCTCGAGGTCCCGCACCTTGTCGTCGCGACGGTCATGCACCGTCCCGCTCGGCGTCCCGCAATCGGGACACCGCGGACGGCGCACCAAAGACCGCACCCGCACCACCAGCTCCTCGGGGGCGTCAACGACCACCCCCACCACCTCGGTCCGCGGCAGCCACAGCCGCACCGACATAACATCACGCTTCATCGAGGCCCTCCGGGTTCGGCGTCCACAAAAACCGATCCCAGCAGGGCCTCGACCCCTACACGAGGACCCTCAACCCGCCCTTCATCCCAACAAAAGACGAAGAGCCAGTCTGTTTCGAGCACTCCCGCGAGCATCACGGCTGCATAAATGTTTGACTGTGCGCGGCTGTCAGAAGCCACGACGATAGGCGTTTCGCCTTCGCAGTCTGATTCTGTCCATTGCTCAGCGCCTTCGAGATACACAGCGGGAGTGTGTGCGCTCGCGGGTAGTGCCAATGTTGCGGCGAATGCCAACGCGGGCAGTAACACCAGCAGCAGCCGTCGTTTCCGTGGTGGTTTCATTGTCAGTGTACCTTTCTGTGTCCAGGATGCCGCTATGACGGCATTACGATTAGTCGCCGCGACCAGAAGCAAACACGCCAGACGGCGGCGAAGCCTGCCCGAGGCGATTGTTTCCCCAGCATTCGACAGTCCCGTTCGGGCGGATACCGCACGAATGCCCACCGCCTGCTGAGACAGCAGTGAAGGTGCCAGACGGCGGCGAAGCCGTCGCGGTGTAGTCGAACCCCCAGCATTCGACAGTTTCGTTCGTACGGATGCCGCAGGTATTCTGCCCACCTGCTGAGACGGCAGCGAAGGTACCCGACGGCGCATCTGACTGCCCGAAAGAGTTAGATCCCCAGCATTCGACAGCTCCGTTCGGGCGGATACCGCACGAATGCCCACCGCCTGCTGAGACGGCAGCGAAGGTACCCGACGGCGCGTCTGACTGCCCGAAATCGAAATTGCTAGGAGGGACTCCCCAGCATTCGACAGTTTCGTTCGTACGGATACCGCACGAATGCTCTTGTCCCGCTGAAACAGCAGCGAAGGTACCTGACGGCGCGTCTGTCAGCCTAGAGTGGCTGAAGATTCCCCAGCATTCGACAGTTTCGTTCGTACGGATACCGCACGAATGCTCGCGTCCCGCTGAAACAGCAGCGAAGGTACCTGACGGCGCGTTTGACTGCCCTTCGCGGTCGTCTCCCCAGCATTCGACAGTTTCGTTCGTACGGATACCGCACGTATGCTGCCAACCTGCTGAGACGGAAGTGAAGGTACCCGACGGCGCGTCTGACTGCCCGAAATCGCGATAGCCAAGAGTTGCTTCCCAGCATTCGACAGTTCCGTTCGGACGAATACCACAAGAATGCAGCCCCCCTGTTGACAGTGTGACTGCTGTGTTCAGTGTCTCATTGTTCATATTGCCGCTGCCGCTGTCAAGCGCCTCGAGATTGTTCCCGCTTGCAACCCTGCCCACGTTGGCAATCGTGTTCCATCGTGTGGCTCCTGTTATGCGAGTCATTTCGCGCCCGTCGAATTGCTGGGCTTTCGTTTCGGGTATGGCGCTTGTGCCGCCGACGATGTAACCGCCGCCTTCGCTTGCCTCGAAGCGTCGCATTTGCGCTGCAGGAACACCTTTGTCGCGGTCGCCTGCGAGTATCACACAGTCTGTTTCGAGCACTCCCGCGAGCATCACGGCTGCATAAATGTCTGACTGTGCGCGGCTGTCAGAAGCCACGACGATAGGCGTTTCGCCTTCGCAGTCTGATTCTGTCCATTGCTCAGCGCCTTCGAGATACACAGCGGGAGTGTGTGCGCTCGCGGGTAGTGCCAATGTTGCGGCGAATGCCAACGCGGGCAGTAACACCAGCAGCAGCCGTCGTTTCCGTGGTGGTTTCATTGTCAGTGTACCTTTCTGTGTTGTGTTCAGGAAATGTGCGACTAGGTGTCTCGGCAGGATTCAGCGACGCTACGCTGAAAAGCTGTGTAGGCAGGCGACTCAGGCTGATACAGCAAGCAATCGCTAAAAATAGGATCGTCTATTTCGTCAAAATCTATCGGCTTGTCTGTCGCTTTCTCAAGTAGCCACACTGCTAGCCAGAGAAGAGCGCCCACACCAAGTACAGTTACAATTATGACGGCTTCCATGATCTGTCTCTTGACTCTTTGCTATACGGGCTGAAGTAGGATGTAATACACGTGGTCGGCTCGTTGCCCGGCAACGAATCCCGTGGTGGTGTCGTCGAGGCTCAAACTGTTGGTGTAGATCACGGCGACATTGCCCAAGGCTGCGGCGAGCGACGCTGCAATGCCGACGTCGGCCAGGGACCAGCCGTCGGCGACGACGAGCGTGTCGAGGCCCGCACTTGTGGTCGGGTAGGCATCGGATGCGACGAGTGCGGCGGTGTGGGTGCGTGTTGCACCGCCGAGACGACGTGGGGTTGCTCCATCCGCTGCGCTGACGGCGGCAGCCAGCGTGGATGGCGTCACGGCGGCTGGACCCCCGGAAATCAGCACGTCTGCGGGATCGAAACGGCTGAGCACATGCCGGGTCCGCTCACCCAGCGAGACCCGCGCCGAATGGAGCACAGCGTCGGCGAGACCGGCCGCAATACCAGAGGCGGCGGCGCCGACATCGGGCAGCGACCAGCCGTTGGCGATGATGACTGACAGGTCCCGGCCCTCGTCGAATTCATCAGGGACACGGATTGCGGCAAGCGCGGCCGTATGGATGCGGTCGGTGCCGCTGAGGCGTTCGACGCTCGCGCCCGGAGCGCGCCGACGCAGTTCTGTTTCTGCGCCAGAACTCACCGCGGCTGTCCCGCCGACGATTATCAACCGCGCCGGCCGTTGGGCTGCCACGAGGTCCGCCGTCGCATCGCCCAGTGAATCCGGCGACTCGGTGAACACCACAGCATCGGCGTGATCCGCGGCGACGAGCGATGCGGCTGTGCCCACGTCGGGCAGTGACGACCCCAGCGCCACCGCCAAGGTGGGGCCCGGATCAGCTACATGCGCCGAAATGGGGGGAGGGGGGGGGGGGGGTAATGGCAAGCCCCGTGGACAACAGCGCGCAGGCGACCACGACGCGTACAGCCCTGGACAGGGTCTTCCCCACCGGTGCGCTCATTGTGGCTCCCCTACATCGCCGATTGACGGACTCGGGCGGTCTGCACAACCTGCCGCATCATAATGAGCCGTCGACGTTCGCGACCGCCGACGGTGGCGCGGGACGAATCGATCTCGGGAGTGTGGTGACCCTCAAGGCTGGTGCTGCCGTTCATGGCCTTGAGGGCACGCCGAGGTTCCACACCTCTCCGCTACTGGCTGTTGTGCGTGAGGATCGGGTGCCGGAGGCAATGGGACCCATCGGCAGTTCAGTACGAACCCGGCACGGCGCAGTGCGAGAATGGAATCGTGAGTGGATCGGCACCGCGTATTGACGCCGGGCGTCTGATGGGGCGGCTGGACGAGCTGGCTCAGATTGGTGCTATCGAGGGGACGAGGGGGAACTGTCGGCTGGCGCTCACTGATGAGGACCGGGCCGGGCGGGACCTGGTGGGCACCTGGATGGCCGACTTGGGGCTGGAGGTGACGGTCGACGGGCTCGGCAATGTGGTGGCCTGCACCGAGCCGGGGCGGGTGGCCGACTCGGTGATGATGGGCAGCCACATCGACACGGTCGCCACTGGCGGACGCTACGACGGCAATCTCGGCGTGCTCGCGGGCCTCGAAGTGATCGAGTCGGTGCTGGCGAGCGGCACTTTGCCGGCCCGCCCGCTGTCGGTGGCCTACTTCACCGATGAAGAAGGCAGCCGGTTTGCGCCCGACATGCTGGGCAGCCTCGCCTACGTCGGCGGCATGGCGCTCGAAGAGGCCTTGGAGATCACCGACCGCGACGGCATCGCCGTCGGCGACGAGCTGGACCGCATCGGCTACCGCGGCCCAGCCCCCGTGCCCGGAACGGTGCCCTATGCGTACATGGAGCTGCACATCGAGCAGGGGCCGGTGCTGGAGTTCCACGAGACGCAGATCGGCGTGGTGGAAGGCGTCCAGGGCATCTCGTGGACCGAGGTCACGCTGGGCGGCCAGTCCAATCACGCCGGCACCACGCCGATGCCGCTGCGGCGCGATGCGGGGCTCGCCGCGTGCCGCATCGCCGGCGAGGTGCGCGACTTGGCGCACAACATCGGCGATTCGCAGGTCGGCACCGTGGGGTCGATCTCGCTGGTGCCGAACCTGGTCAACGTCATCGCCGGGTCGGCGGTGATGACCGTGGACTTGCGCAACACCTCTGAGGCGATGCTGCAGCACGCCGAGGCTCGCCTCGACGAGATCGTTCGTCGCATCGCCGAGGGCGAACATCTCGACGCCGCCATGCGGCGCACCGCACGTTTCGAGCCGGTCGAGTTTCACCCCGCAGTCATCGATCTGGTCGAAAGCTGCGCTGCGGAAGCCGGCTTGACACACCGCCGCATGCCGTCTGGCGCCGGTCACGACGCGCAGATGCTGGCCCGCGTGTGCCCGACAGCGATGATCTTCGTGCCCAGCTTCGACGGGGTTAGCCACAACCCGGCCGAGTACACGTCACCTGAAGACATCGAGGCCGGAGCGAACCTGCTGGCCGACGTCGTGTGGCGTCTCGCTGAAGGGGAGATCGACAGCGACATCGACGGGGGAGCAGCGTGAGACTCATCACGGTGGGGGCTGCCCAGCTTGGGCCCATCGCCCGCTACGAGACCCGCGCCAGAGTCGTCGAGCGGCTGATCGCGCTGCTCCACCAGGCAGCGGACCGGGGTTGCGACCTCGTGGTGTTCCCTGAGCTTGCACTTACCACGTTCTTCCCGCGCTGGTACTTCCCCGACGACTCGCCCGAACTGCTCGAGTACTTCGAGACCGAGATGCCCTCGGCCGAGACGCAGCCGCTGTTCGACGAGGCCAAGCGGCTGGGCATCGGGTTCCACCTGGGATATGCCGAGCTGACGCCAGACGGGCATCGCTTCAACACAGCGATCCTCGTCGAGCGGGACGGCACCCTCGTTGCCAAGTACCGCAAGGTGCACATCCCCGGTCACGAAGAGCACGAGCCCCAGCGCCCGTTCCAGCACTTGGAACGCCGCTACTTCGAGGAGTCCTCTGAGGGGTTCAGCGTGTGGCGGGCATTCGGGGGCGTCATGGGCATCGCACTGTGCAACGACCGCCGCTGGCCCGAGACCTACCGGGTGATGGGCCTCCAGGGCGTCGAGATGATCTTCATCGGCTACAACACGCCGCTGTTCTATGCCCCCGACCCCACCCAGGACCCGCTGCAGGCATTTCACAATCACCTGGTGATGCAGGCGGGCGCCTACCAGAACGGCACGTGGGTGGTCGGGGTCGCCAAGGGCGGCACTGAGGAAGGCGTGGAATCACTCGCCCATTCGGCCGTGATCGCCCCATCGGGCCAGATCGTTGCTCAAGCAGTCACCGACGGCGACGAGCTCATCACCGCCCAATGCGATCTGGACTGGTGCTCGCACTACAAGAACACGCTGTTCAATTTCGATCGCTACCGGCGGCCCGAGACCTACCAGTTGATCGGCCAGCAGAAAGGCGTCACCCCGCCGCCGTAGCCACCGCCGAAATCGCTGCCACAGCCAGCACAGCGTGCTGGTGGTGTGAATGGCCCTGCAGCGGTGCGACAATGGCCTGCGGGGAGGGGACCAGGGGAACACTCGGGTCCCGGAGACGAGGTTTCCAATGACCGCTGCGAATTCGGTGACCGAGTTCGTGCTGAATGGCTCGCCGGTCACGGTGGCCGGCGATCACGAGCACCTGCTGGCGGCGCTGCGGGATGAGCTGGGGATCATCTCGCCCAAGGACGGCTGTGCGCCGTCGGGTCAATGCGGCTGTTGCACGGTGCTGGTGGACGGCAAGGCCCGGGTGGCCTGCCAGACCAGCCTCGAACGCTCGGCCGGCACCGAGATCACCACCGTCGAGGGCTTCGACGAGGCCGAAGTGGAGGCCTACGCCAACGCGTTCGCAGCACATGGCGCGCTGCAGTGCGGTTTCTGCACACCAGGCATCGTGGTCCGAATGAAGGCGCTGATCGACCGGAAGGGCTCAGCGCTGACCCGGGAGGAGGCCAGCCGGCACATGGGCGGCCACCTGTGCCGCTGCACCGGCTACACCAAGATCCTTGACGCCGTGGAGTCGCTGGCGGCGGGGGAGGTGCCGGTGGCACTGCCGCCCAAGGGCGTCGGAAGCTCGGGCGTGCGCTACGAGGCCCGCGAGCTCACGCTGGGCAGCCGCCCCTACATCGACGACATGTACCCGGACGGATTGCTGCACGGAGCGCTGCGCTTCGCCGATCACGCTCGTGCCGATGTGCTGGCAATCGACGTGAGTGCGGCCCAAGCAGTACCCGGCGTGCAGGCGGTGTTCACCGCCGCCGACATCCCCGGCGTCTTGCGGGTAGGGCTCATTCACAAGGACTGGCCGGTGATGATCCCGGTCGGCGGGCGTACGTCGTACCTGGGCGATGTGCTGGCGATCGTGGTGGCCGAGAACCGGCCCGCTGCGAGGCGGGCCGCTGAGCTGATCGAGGTGTCCTACGACGTTCTTGCGCCCATGACGGACCCCGTGCGGGTGAAGGACAGCGATGTCGACGCTGTGTGGGAGCTCGACGGCAACATCCTGTCTCGCTCCACCTACTCCCGTGGCGATGTCGACGCGGCCCTGGCCGGCTCTGCACATGTGGTGACCGAGACGTTCCAGACCCAGCGCATCGAGCACGCTTACCTCGAGCCTGAGTCGACGCTGGCCGTGCCCACGCCGGCGAACGGGCTTCCGGCCGGGCTGCATGTCTACACCGGCGGGCAGGGCATCTGGGACGACCGCAACGACATCGCGGCGGTGTTGGCGCTGGACCCGTCGGTGGTCACCACCGAGCTGGTGTCCAACGGCGGCGCGTTCGGCGGCAAGGAGGACATGTCCAACCAGGCGCACACCGCGCTGGCGGCATGGCTGACCGGCCGGCCGGTGCGCATCACGCTGTCGCGCGAGGAATCGCTCCTCATGCACCCGAAGCGGCATCCGATCCGCATGACCTACGAGGTGGGCTGTGACGCCGACGGCAAGCTCACCGCCGTGCGGGCGCGCATGTTCGGCGACTCAGGCCCGTACGCCTCGGTGGGCATGAAAGTGCTGGAACGGTCGGCGGGTCACGCCACCGGGCCATATCTCGTGCCTGCGGTAGATGTCGAGTCGGTGGCGGTGCGCACCAACAATCCCGTCTGCGGCGCATTCCGCGGCTTCGGTGCCAATCAGGCTCAGTTCGCCATGGAAGGCGTGATGGACCGGCTGGCCGAAGCGGTGGGCATCAGCGGCTTCGAGATGCGCCAGCGCAACGTGGTGGTACCCGGGGGAGTGTGGGGACCGGGCCAGATCATGGATGACGGCTGCCTCGGCGCCCAGGCCTGCCTCGACGCGGTGCGCGAGCCCTATGAGGCGGCCCGCGCAGCCGGCAAGCCGGTGGGCATCGGCCTGGGTTTGAAGAATTCGGGCCTCGGCAACGGCTTCAAGGAGATCGCCAAGGCGATCGTGCGCTTCTGCGACGACGGCACGGTGGAAGTCCGCCACTGCTGGACCGAGATGGGCCAGGGCGTACACACCGTCGCCCTGCAGGTGGCAGTAGAAGAGCTGGGCGTCGATCCCGAAGCGGTGCGGGTGATCGTGGACTCCACCCGTGAGCTGGGTGCGGGCCAAACCACCGGCAGCCGGGGGACGCTCATGGGTGCGGGAGCGGTGGCCGACGCCTGCCGCGCGGCGCTGGCAGATGGATGCAGGCCAGGAGTGGACTACGAGGGTGAGTACCGGGTGGACTGGACCAACTCGCTCTCGGAAGGCCTGGAGAATCCGGTCATCCACTCCACGTTCGGCTACGCCGCCCAGGTGGTGATCCTCGATCCCAACTCGGGCAATGTCGAGAAGGTCATTGCGGCGCACGACGTGGGCCGGGCGGTGAATCCGATCCTGTGCGAGGGCCAGATCGAGGGCAGCGTGCACATGGGCTTGGGCTACGCGCTCAGCGAGGGCTTCCCCGCTGATGCCGACGGCCGCCCGCTCAACTCCACGCTGCGCAGCTTGGCGATCATCCGTCCCAAGGACATGCCCGACGTTGACGTGATCCTGGTGGAATCGCCGCAGCCCGGCGCTCCCTACGGCATCAAGGGCGTCGGCGAGATCGGGCTGGTGCCGACAGCCGGCGCGGTGGCGGCTGCGCTGCGCGACCACGAAGGCGTCTGGCACAACGAGCTGCCGATGCGCAATCCCTCCAACCGCGAGCGAGCCGACGCCTGGGTCTGAGGCTCTCTAGAACGCCAGATCGCAGCCGCGCAGCACGAACGGGCCGACGCCTGGGCCTCGCCGCACTCGCCGAACAATCTGACGGCAGCGACGCAACTGCAGTGCGCGACTGGCAGAGTGCTCGCCATGACATCACCCGGAACAGTCACATTCGGCTTGCTGCTGCCCTCTCGCGAGCTCGCCATGTACCCGCCCCATGACGGCGATCCCCGGAGGCTCGTCGAGTGGGCGGTGCGAGCGGAAGAGCTC
Organism: Acidimicrobiales bacterium; assembly: GCA_965116715.1. Classification (GTDB taxonomy): domain Bacteria; phylum Actinomycetota; class Acidimicrobiia; order Acidimicrobiales; family Poriferisodalaceae; genus Poriferisodalis. The sequence goes on along the minus strand of OZ220724.1, from coordinate 615,112 downwards.
GGCTTCGATGCCGCATGGATCGGCGACTCGCTGCTGGCCAAGCCGCGCGCCGAGCCGCTCTCCGTGCTCGCGGCCATCGCGGCTGCCACCGAGCGCATCGACCTCGGCACCGCGGTGCTGCTGGCCTCGATGCGCAGCGCTGAACAGCTCGCGCAGCAGGCTGCCACGGTGGACGCGCTGTCAGGCGGCCGCCTCATCCTGGGGGTGGGAGCAGGACCGCCAGGGGCAGAGGTCAATGTCGATTTCGACCTGGTCGGGGCCGACTACGGCCGCCGGGGCACCCGCATGATGGAGATAGTCCACCGAGCCCGTGAGCTCTGGCGAGCCGAGGGCACGCCCACCCAGCAGCGGCTTCAGCCGGTCTGCGTCAGCGATGGCGGGCCGCGCCTGTGGCTGGGCGGCTCGGGGCCTCGCGGGCTGGAACGTGCCGGTCAGCACTTCGACGGCTGGTTCCCCACCGCCCCGGCAGTGGACGCATTCGCCGACCAGCTGGCGACCGTGCGCAGCCATGCGGCCGACGCAGGCCGCGATCCGGCGTCGATCACGGCTGCGGCGTACCTGACCGTCAACATCGGCGAGCCCGAAACCGCAGCTGCCGAAGTGGCTGAGCACGCCATGCTCTATTACGGCGTCCAGATCGAAGTGCTGCGCCGGATCATGGGTACCAAGTCCGGAAACGCCGACGAAATCACGGCCTGGCTGCAGAGCTACATCGACGCAGGCTGCGAGCACATCTGCATCCGGCTGGCGTCGCCGGAGGTGGACACACAGCTCGACCGCCTCGTCGAAGTGCTGGCCGAGCTCCCCCGGTAGATGAGCCACGCCTGCCGACTCGGCTTCGCTGTGCCTGGCCATGCGGAATCTGCTCAGTCGACGCCGGGGCCGGGGTTACGCTCGCAGCCGTGAGCGACGGGGGTGCGACGACGCCGGGACTGGTGTGCTCGCATCACCACCTCTATTCGGCGCTGGCCAGGGGCATGCCGGCCCCGCCGCGCACACCGGGCGGCTTCGCCGAGATCCTCGAACTCGTGTGGTGGAGGCTGGACCGAGCGCTCGACCTCGAGATGCTCGAGTGGTCGGCGAAGCTGGGCGCGCTCGAAGCGCTGGAGACTGGCTGCACCGCGATCATCGATCATCACGAGTCGCCGAACGTCATCGAAGGCTCGCTGGATGTGATTGCCGAGGCCTGCGACGAAGTCGGTGTGCGGATTAGCTGCTGCTACGGCGTCACCGATCGCCATGGCGCCGACGGCGCCAGGCGGGGACTGGCAGAGAACGACCGCTATCTCGCTGCCGGCGGCCGCGGCTACGTCGGCGTTCATGCAGCCTTCACCTGCGCCGGTGACACGCTGGCTGCGGCAGCCGATCTGGCTCGCCGGCACGACGTCGGCGTGCACATCCACGTCGCCGAAGGCCCGCCCGACGCCGACGCCGCGGCGAGGCTGGCCGGCCTGACCGACGAGCGCTGGCTGTTGATCCACGGCGTGCACCTGCAGGACGACCACGGTCTCGACGGCACCGTCGTGCACAACCCCCGCTCCAATATGAACAATGCGGTCGGCTACGCCGATCCCGCGCGCTTCGCCGCCACGAACCCGATTGCGCTGGGCACTGACGGCATCGGCGCAGACATGCTCGACGAGTTCCGGGTGGCCTACGCCCGGCTGCGCGAGCACGACGTCACCGCCTCGCCGGAGGGGCCGTGGGAATGGCTCGCACAGGGCTGGGAGCTGATGCCCGAGGCCCGCAACGACACCGTGCGCTGGTCGTATCCCAGCGCCGACCCGTGGCATCTTGCGTACACGCCCGGGGTGTACCCACTCGACATCACGATTGACGGCGAGCAGGTGCTGGCGGGCGGCGTCACTACTCGCGTCGATCCTGCCGAGGTGCGGGCCAAGGCAGCCGAGCAGGCGCAACGGCTCTTCGCCGCGCTCGACGAACTCAACTGAATCTCTGGACTGAGGGAGGTCAGCCATGGGTGCTCTGGTCAACCGGAACCCGCTGTTCGACGGGCGCAACTGGCCGGCAGTAGCGCCCGAGGTGATGGCGTTTCACCGCCGGTTGCCTGCGTATGCGCCGACGCTGGTCATCGATGCTCCCCGGCTGGCCGACAGTCTCGGCGTGGGGCGGGTGCTGGTGAAAGCCGAGACGCAGCGCATGGGCCTGCCGTCGTTCAAGATCCTGGGCGCCTCGTGGGCGTCCTACCGTGCGGTCTGCGAGCACATCGGCAGCGAGCCGCCGCCATGGGCGAACGTCAACGAGTTGGCAGCCAGCCTGGCCCATCTGCGGCCCATGACCTTGGCCGCTGCCACCGACGGCAACCACGGCCGCGCGGTCGCCTTCATGGCGCGCCTGCTGGGCTTCGACGCGCACATCCTGGTGCCCGACGGGACATCGGAGGCTCGCATCGCCGCGATCGAGGGCGAGAGCGCAACGGTGACCGTCGTGGACGGCACCTACGACGATGCCATCACCCAGAGCGCCGAGATGGCCGGTGAGCGTTGCCTGGTCGTGTCGGACACCTCGTGGCCGGGGTACGAGACGATCCCCGCCAACGTTGCTGAGGGCTACACGACGATCTTCGCCGAAGTCGACGATGCGCTCGCCGCCAACGGCATTGCACAGCCCGATCTGGTCGCGGTCCCCGTTGGCGTGGGAGCCTTCATGGCTGCGGCGGTCACCCACTACCGCAGCGGGGCGCACCGGCCGGTGCTGGTGTCGGTGGAGCCCGACGACGCCAACTGCGTGCAGATGTCCACCGTCAACGGGGAGATCACCGAGACCCCCGGCCCGCACCGGTCGATCATGGTCGGTCTCAACTGCGGGGTGCCCTCGCCGCTGGCGTGGCCGATGATGGCGAGCGGTGTCGACTGGTGCGTCTCGGTGGACAGCGATGCCGCAGGTGCTGCCATGGGGGACTTGGCCGATGCCCAAGTGGTCGCCGGCGAGACCGGCAGCGCCTCGCTGGCTGGCGTGCGGGCGCTGCTGGCCGATGAGCAGGGCCGTGCGGCGCTGGACGACCCCGCGAGCGCCACCGTGCTGATCATGGTCACCGAGGGCGCCACCGACCCTGCGAACTACGCGCGCATCGTCGGCCGCCCGCACACCCAAGTGGGAAGGGTGCTGACCGCAGTACGTTGAGCGCCAGCCAAGTGGGCTGAGACACGGGGGAGGCTCGTCATGCCACTGGACCAAGCGAACTACCAGGCAATGCTCATCGACAAGCGCGACGACGGCGTTGCCGTGGTCACGCTGAACCGACCGGAGCGGCTCAATGCCGTGAACGGCCAGATGCATCACGAGATGGCCTCGTTCACCCGCGACGCCCAGACCGATGACGACGTGAAGGTCGTAGTGCTGGCCGGCACCGGGCGCGCCTTCTGCGCGGGCGGCGACTTCAGCGACACCGGAGGGCCGGCGGTCAGCTTCGAAGAAGGACGCCAGATCGTCGACCACTTGCTCGAGCTGCGCAAGCCGATCATCTCCGCCGTGCAGGGCTACGCGATGGGCCTGGGCGCCAACATCGCCCTGCTGTGCGATGTCGTGGTGGCGGGCCACAGCTCAGTGTTCGCCGACACGCACGTCAACATGGGCATCGGTGCCGGTGACGGCGGCCAGGTGATCTGGCCGCTGCTGATGGGCGTGAATCGGGCCAAGTGGCACCTCATGACCGGGGAGCGAGTCACCGGCCAGATGCTCTACGACATGGGCCTGGTCAACTTTCTGGTGGACGACGATGCAATTCTCGACACGGCAGTCGAGAAAGCAGAGCAGCTCGCCGCAGGACCGCAGAAGGCCATCAGCGCGTCGAAGGTGCCCATCAACAACTGGATCCGCCAGATGTCCGCACAGATCCTGCCGCTGTCGCTGAGCCTGGAGGGCGAGACGTTCCACAGCAGCGATGCCCGGGAGGCCCAGCGGGCATTCGTGGAGAAGCGACCGCCCAAGTTCGACTGACAGCGAGCGGGTCGCCGCGACGGACGCTCAGATGATGAAGGGCAGGTTCGGCAGCGGCGATGTGGAGTTGACCAGCTCCACCTTCTTGGCCGACATGCGCAGGCCGTCAGGCGTGCGCCGCAGGCGGTATGTCGCCCGGCCCGCCCACAAGCGCAGGTGGCCGGTTGCCTGAACTGCGTGCTCGTAGAGCACAAAGTTGCTGCCCACCTCGAATTCGTCGTCTTCGGCGCTCAGGATCTCGATGTTCGACACCACCCGGCGCATCGACGACGGCGGGTCCTGCGCGTGGTGAACGCCGGTTGCGAGCTGCCGGATACGGGTGCCCAGGCGGGCCCGGTTGTCGTTGATGTAGCTCACCCGGGTGCCGGGTTCGTAGTCGCCCGGGCCGAACGGCACCCAGTAGTGCATGTCGTCGGTGACCAGGGCTTCCCACTCGTCGTAGCGGGACTCGTCAGCCAGCCGGGCTTCGAGGTAGACGAATGCCTCGATGTCGCGACGCGTCGGCTCGTCGACGGTGCCCATGGCGGTTGCTCAGGCGCTGTTGCGCCGGTCGCCCACCATGTGGGCCATGACGTCGCGGTAGTGGTGCCAGAAGCCGCGGTTGGTGGTCTCGTCGGTGATGTCGCTCCAGCGCTGGCCGACTTCGATGTGCTCTCGCTCGAGGCCCCGGCTGAGGTCCACCCAGCCGTCGTCGCCGGCAGCGGCGCCTTCGAAGGCCCGGTGCATCCGCTCGGCGATCACTGCGTCGTCAGTGAGGAAGAACGATGCGGGTCCCATCGCTGCTTCTGATTGCAGCACGAGTCGCCGGTTGACGCTCTCGTCGGTGCCCTCGACCAGCAGGGGAGTGTGGTGATGCACTGTGACGCCTGGCGAGACCGGCTCGATGCGGGCGATGTTCATCTCTGCGAGGAACAGGTTCGGGAACACGAGTGCGTGCGGTGGGCCGTCCCACATGATCGTCTTGGCCTTCTCGGATCCATAGGACCGCTCGAGGGCGTCGTAGTAGTCGGCGACCTTGTCGCGCGTGGTGCCGAGCCAGGCCAGCTCTCGGGTGTAGCTGCGGCGGAAGTCGAGCTCGAGGTGGCCCCCGTCGTAGGCGCGTGTGGCCGAGGCTGAGGCTTCCTCGCCTGTCATCACGATCTCGTCGTAGTAGGTGTCGGGAACGGCCCGGGCCATCGACGCATGGGTGAAGTTGAGGTGGTAGCCGTCGTGGTCGCTTTCGGGCCACATCTTCCAATTCGAGTCGATCCGCTGGCCGATCCAGCCAGCGGACAGGCGGACGCTGCCAGAGGGCGACATATCGGAAGTGCGATCAATGAGATCGGCGCCGCCCGCCCCCAGGTGATCTGCGAGCGACCCCGCTGTGCCGCTGCGGTTGGCGAACACGAAGCCCCGGTAGTGGTCCACCTGGCCGGGGCGGTCCAGTCCCAGGTCCGCGGTGTCCTTGTGGAAGCCCTTCGGTCCGGGCACTCCCAGCAGCGTGCCGTCGAGGTCATAGGTCCAACCGTGGTAGGCGCAGCGGAAGTTGCGGTTGTTGCCGTCGTTCTGCGGGCACAGGGTGGTGCCGCGGTGAGCGCAGCGGTTGGCCACCACGCTGATGTCGCCGTCTCCGTTGCGCACCATCAGCACCGGCTCGGTGCCGAGCCGTCGCGAGACCCAGTCGCCGATGTCGGGCACCTCGGATTCGTGGCCCACGAACACCCAGCCGTCGGTGAAGATGCGTTCCATCTCGTCGGCGAACACCGCAGGGTCGGTGTAGAGGCTGCCGTGGATACGGTCGTCCTGCACCAGGTGCCGGTAGTCGTTCGATGCCGGTGAGCTCTGCACGGTCAGTGCCATCGATGCGCCTCCCCCCGCTGCTCGCTGATGCTAGGCGCTAGATGCCGGGCGTGCGGTAGCCGTCGTGCCGCCACAGGATCGGGAAGTGGTTCTCGTCCATCTCGTCGTCGGTGAGGCGGGCGTAGCGGGAGTAGATGGGTCCGTTGCCCTGCCCGAAGCCGTCCCGGTTGAAACGGGCCTCGCTGCTGGCGCAGTGCAGCACGAGCGCCCGTCGGTGCCTGTCTGAGCTGTTCGGTCCCGAGCCGTGCCACGCCCAGCCGTGATGGAACGAGCCGCCACCGGCAGTTACTTCCACTGCTGCGATGTCGAGGTCGACGCCCGCAGTCTCGGCTGCGGCGGCGACCGTCGCCCGGTAGTCGTCGGGGGCATGAAACTCGCCCATCTGGTCGCCTTCTGTGGGCCAGCGGTGCGATCCCCGCGCAATCTCCATAGTGCCGCCGCCCGCAACGGTGTCGTCGAGTGCGATCCAGCACGAGAACATCTCGGCCGGCGTGTACCAGGCCAGGTAGGCGTTGTCGCGGTGGAAGCCCAGCGAACGGGCACCCGGCGGCTTCCACAGCGCGTTGTCCTGGATGATGCGAGCGCCAGGCCAGCCGGCCAGCATGGCCACGGCCTCGCCCAAGCGTGCGTCGAGCACGGTCGATGCGATCAGGCGGTCAGCCTTCCAGCCGTTGCAGATCTGCCTCGTGAGCGTCGGATCGTCACGGCCTTCAAGCCAGTTGACCTCGTCGGGGGCGATGCCGGTTTCGAAGTCGCCCCGGAACAGCCGGTCGAACCGCTCCCTCAGCGGCTCGATCAATCCGGGGTCGATCAGCGAGTCGAACGTAACGAAGCCGTCAATATTGAAGGACGCGACCTCATCGGCCGTGAGCATTGCCTCACGCTAGTTCTGCAGGCTCGTCACGCTGGATGGCTCGCGTCCATCGCACACCCGGAACTTGGGAGTGCTCGGTCGCCGTCTGAGGCCGACCGGCAGTCTCCATGAGCCACGCGGTTACCCTCGCGGCCGATGGCAGAGCCGGCCTTCGTACCAGGCACTCGCGAGTACCAAGCGATTGTCGATCATGCGCTGATGACGACCCGGGGCGTGCGCCAGCGCCTCGACTTCGAGCGGGAAGTCGACGATCAGATCATTCTCGACTGCATCGATGTCGCCGAGCAGGCGCCGACCGGAGGGAACAACGGCAGCCGCCGGTGGATGATCATCAGGGATCAGCAGACCAAGGATCGCATGGCCGAGCTGTACCTGTCGGCCGGGGTCGACTGGGTCATCGAGACTGCGAAGCGGCTGGAAGGCAGCGGCCACCAGAACGAACGGCTGATGGCAGGCGCCCGCCATCTGGGCGAGAACATCGCCAGGACGCCGGCGCTCGTCATCCCCACGATCCTCGGACGTCATGACGGGAGCGGGCGGCCGGGGCTGTTCGACTCGGTGATCCAGTCGGCGTGGAGCTTCATGGTGGCGCTGCGAAGCCGGGGACTGGGGACGGTCTGGACCACGATGTACCTCAACGAAGCGCCGGCCGTCGCCGAGCTGCTGGAATTGCCAGACCACGTGACCCAGATCTGCCTCTTCCCGGTGGCTTACACGATGGGTACCGACTTCAAGCCCACGTCACGGCGCTACCCGGCAGCCGACATCGCCTACTTCGATCGCTACGGCCAAACCAAGACACCGAGCGGTCCGGGCGTCGTCGACGAGATCGACCTCAAGGCCAGGCCCGACGCAGTTCGGGCCGCCATCGAAGCGCTCGACGTGCCATCCGATCGCTGGCGTTTCGACCTTGAGCAAGTACCCGGCGGAAGCCGGGTGCGCCTGCACGCTCCGGTCGGCCCCAGCGACGACTCATCGACGGTGCTGGCCGAGGTGCGACGCACGCTGGACACGCTGGCTCAGCAACTCCAGAGCTAGTGCCGCGTCAGCAAACGTTTGCGCGGTTGACGATGTCGTTGAGTGCTTTGTCGGCGGCGTTGTTGTTTCGCCAGCGGATGTAGCGGCGGATGATCGAGGCCTGCTCGGCGTGGGTGGGGTGGTCGGTGCCGTCGACGCAGAAGTAGCGCAGGGCTTGGAAGTGGGCTTCGATGCGGTTCAGCCACGACGCGTAGTGGGGGGTGTAGGCGAGTTCGACGTTGTTGGCCTCGGCCCAGTTGCCGACGCGGGGGTCGGCATTGGTGCTGCGGTGCGGTGACCAGTTGTCGAGCACGATGCCGATGCGCACCTCGGGCGGGTACAGGGTGCGCAGGTAGCGGCAGAACTCCAGGAACTGGGTGCGGCCCTTGCGTTTTTTCATGTGCCCGTAGAGCTTGTCGGCGGTCAGGTCGTAGGCAGCGAGCAGGTGGCGCACGCCGTGGGGGCGGTTGTAGGTCGCCCTGCGCCGCCGCCGCGGCGCCCGATGGGGGTCCTTGAGGCGGCCGCCGACGGGCGCCCACTGCTTGCCCGGGTGCGGCCGGAGATTGAGCGGCCCGAACTCGTCCATGCACAACACCACCGACGGGTCGCCGGGCTCGGGATCGGTCTTGCCGTCAGCGATGTCATACAGCGCCAGGATCCGGTTCTTCTTCGCCTCGAAATCAGGGTCGTTGGACGCCTTGAAGGTCTTCAGCGCTTGAAAGGAGACACCCTCCTCGCGGAGCAGGACCCGCAGGCCCTCATGGCTGATGTCGTCGACCACCCCCTTTGCGACCAGGTGCTCAGCGAGCTTGGACAACGACCACGTCGAGAACGGCAGCCCGCGATCAGCGGGCCGCCCCACAGCGATGCGCTTGATCTCGGCGCGCTGGGCCGCGCCGAACCGCGGCGGGCGGCCTCCCGCGTACTTCGGATACAGCGAGTCGAACCCGTCGGCGTTGAAATTGTGGATCACCTCCCGAGCCCGGTCCTCGGACGTGAACGCCAACGCAGCGATCTGGCCCACATCCATGCCCTGCGCGGACCACAACACGATCTGCGCTCTCCTCCACGTCACCACCGACCCCGACGAACGGCGCACCAGCCTCAACAGCCGACTGCCCTCACCCGAATCGATCTCCCTCACACGAACACGCCCAGCCATGCACCCAATCGCACCACAACCCGACACCCCACACGCGGACACGCACCCCAAACGTTGCCTGACACGGCACTAGCTCGCCTGGCTGCAACTGATGTTCCGGATGAGCTAGCTCATCCGCTGTGTCTGATGTTCCGGATGGCTTACGCCATCCGCAGTGTCTGATGTTCCGGATGAGCTAGCTCATCCGGAAGTCGGGGTCGTGGCGGCGGAGCTCGCGGCGGGCGATGGTCATCTTGTGAACCTCGTCGGGGCCGTCAGCGATCCGCAGCGTGCGCATCTGGGCGTACATCTCGGCCAGCGGGAAGAACTGGGTGACACCGCCGGCGCCGTGCACCTGGATGGCCCGATCGATGATCTTCAGCGCCATGTTGGGCACCACCACCTTGATGCCGGAGATCTCCTGCGCGGCGGCCTTATTGCCGATGGTGTCCATCAGATGTGCCACATGCAGCACGTACTCGCGGGCCTGGTCGATCTCGATGCGTGCTTCGGCGATCCAGTCCTGGATGAGGCCCTGCTGGGCAACCGACTTGCCGAAGGTGTGGCGTTCGAGCGCTCGCTTGCACATGTACTCCAGCGCCCGTTCGGCCACGCCGATCGAACGCATGCAGTGGTGGATGCGTCCGGGGCCCAGCCGGGCCTGGCTGATGGCGAAGCCCTCGCCTTCGCCTCCCAGGATGTGGTCCTCGGGCACCCTCACGTTCTCGTACACCAACTCGGGGTGACCGCCTCTGTGGTGGTAGCCGAACACCAGCGGGTCGCGTTCCACCGTGATGCCCTCGGCGTCGCGAGGCACCACGATCATCGACTGCTGGCGATGGCGCGGCCCGTCCGGGTCGTTCTTACCCATCACAATGAGCACCTTGCACTCGGGCCGCAGCGCGTTCGAGGAGAACCACTTACGACCGTTCAGCACGTACTCGTCGCCGTCCTTGTCGATCCGCAGGCGGATGTTGGAGGCATCAGAGCTGGCCACCTCGGGCTCGGTCATCGAGAAGGTCGAGCGGAACTCCCCCTCCAGCAACGGTGCCAGGTACTGCTGCTTGACCCGCTCGGAGCCGTACAGGTTCAGAATCTCCATGTTGCCGGTGTCAGGCGCCGCGCAGTTCAGCGCCTCGGAGCTGAACGACACCTTGCCGAGCTCTTCGGAGATCGGCGAGTAGTCCAGGTTGGACAGCTTCGTGCCCGGCGCCTGCGGGTCGAGGTGGGGGATGAACAGGTTCCACAGGCCGCGTTCGCGCGCCGCTGCCTTGAGCTTCTCCATGATTGCCGGGGTGGCGTGCACTTGCCCGGCGGCTGCGAGCTCTTCGTACTGCTCGTTGTACTCCTCCTCGTTGGGGTAGATGTGGTCGTCCATGAACGACTTCACGGCCTCCTGCATTTCGAGGCCCTTGTCGGTATAGGCGTGCGCCATGTCGGTGCTCCCTTTTTGTCGGTGAGGTAGGCAAGGTCGGCACCCTGGGTGAGCGGGCACCGTTGCGCTCCGAAAGCTAGCCCGCGGCTCAGTTCAGTTTCAGAGCAGCGCCGACAGGTGCGGCCGCTGCGGAGGCGGCAGGCCCTCAGACGTGGGTGCCGACGCCGCCGTCGATGGTCAGGCAGGTGCCGTTGATGTAGTCGGCAGCGCTCGACGCCAGGAACACCACGCCGGAGGCGACCTCGTCGGCCGTGCCGTAGCGCCCCTGGGGGACACCGGTGGAGTTGCGGGCGAAGATCGCCTCTGCGTCGGTGTCGTTCGCCTCGGCGATTTCGGCGGCAGCCCGTTCCCACATGTCAGTGCGGATGAGTCCGGGGATGACGGTGTTGGTGAGCACGTTGTCTGCGCCGTACTTGCCTGCCAGCGCCTTGGCGGTGGCCACCATGGCCGCCTTGGTGGCGGCGTAGTCGATGAGCGCGGCGTTCGGGGAGAAGGCGGCGCCGGTGGCGATCATGATGACCCGGCCCCATTTCTGCTTGCGCATGTGCGGCAGGCAGAACCGGGTGCAGCGCACCGCCGACATCAAGTTGAGCTGGTGCAGATCGGTCCAGTCGTCGTCGGACATGTACAGGAAGTTGCGCGACGGCGAGGCGCCGACGTTGTTGACCAGGATGTCGGCCGGCCCGACATCGGCGGTGGCCGCCTCGAGGAACGCCTGGGTGGCCTCGGCGTCGGACATGTCTGCGGTGTAGCCCCGCACCGACCCCGAACCCGACGGCGGCGCGTACGCGGCCAGGGCGTCCACCGCTTCGGTGCCGCGGGCGCAGAACGCCACAGCGGCACCGTGATCGGCGAGCAGCCGCACCGACGCCTCGCCGATGCCCTTGCTGGCGCCGGTCACCAGCGCCACCCGTCCCGAAAGATCCATGTCCAGCATCACGTTCCCCCTGTTGATCGCTGCTTCTGGTCGTTGTTTCTGGTCGGTATCGGCGGGCGATGCTCGGTCCCGCCGGCTGTCTCGTCCGCCTCGTTCGCTTCGTCCGCCTAGTCGGCCGCTGCGAGCGCCGCAGCGGCTTTGGCGCCCGACTCAGCCTGCGGTGCTCGCGCATCGAGCTCGGCAGCGCCCGCCTTGATGCGCGGAATCAGCTCGCGGCCGAATTCCACAGCGTCGTTGAACGGGTCGAATCCACGGATCAGCACATAGCCGACATCGCTGGGCCCACCTTCGGGCCTTAGGCCAAGCTCGTAGTAGCGCATGATGGAATCGGCCACTTGCTCTGCGGTGCCGACGAGGCACGAGGTGTTGCCGGGAGCGCCGGTGGCCTCGGCGATCTTGAGCCACAATCGCTCGTCGTGTACGTCTGACGCTGCGGCATAACCGAGCATTCGCTCGCCGCCGTGGTCGTACGGCTTGCCCCGGTGACTGCCCGCCACGGTCAGCTTGTCGGTGCCGGCAGCCTCGATGCCTCCCAGGATGCGGTGAGCGCGGTCCCACGCCTCGCCTTCGGTGTCGCCCAGGATGGGCCGGACGCTGATCGAGAAGCGCGGCGTGCGTCCGTACGCAGCGGCCCGCCGGCGGAAGTCCTCGAACCGTTCTGCCACCGCGGCGCAGGGCTCGGCGTAGATGGCGTACACGTCGCAGCGCTGTGCGCCCATCTCCAAGGCCTCCTCGCTGGAACCGCCGAAGAAGATCGGCGGCGAGGGCTGCTGCAGCGGCTGCACGTCGGCGCGCACGTTGCTGAAGCGGTAGTACGGCCCTTCGTGGTCGAAGGGCTCTGCTGAGGTCCACGTGCGGCGCATCACGTCGATGTACTCGCCCGCACGGGCATAGCGCTCAACCTTCGGCAGGTAGTCGCCGTCGCGCTGATTGTCCTTGTCGCTGGCGCCGGCGATGATGTGCAGCGCGAAGCGGCCACCGCTGAGCTGGTCGAACGTGGCTGCCTTGCGGGCGGCCAGCGTGGGCGCCACGAAGCCGGGCCGGTGCGCGATGAGATAGCCGAGACGCTCGGTCACCGAGGCGGCGTGAGTCGCCACCGACCACCCGTCGGCCGAGGTCGAGGTGTAACCCACCAGCACCAGGTCGAAGCCGGCTTCATCATGCGCACGGCTGAAGTCTTCGAGGAACTGGCGGGACAGCCCGCCCTCGATGACGTGCACGGTCGAGTCGTCCTTGGGCGGCGACACGCCGATCATCCCGATCACATCGAGCGGCACGCCACCACGGTACGCGCCGTGCCGCACCCACGCAGCGGCCGTATGTCGCGCTGAGCGCACGCGGGAACTGTGTGCCGTGCCCGTCGCGCCGCAACTCCGGCGCGGCAAACCCCCGGCGCAATACCATCGGTGCCCGTGCGGATTGCTGGCAGCGTCCGTGCGTGCCGCCAGGATTCCGCGGCGATTGCCAGGAGTGGAGTGCCGACCGATATGTCTGAACGACCGCCGGTCACCGATTGGGCGACCGACTTCGACCATCTCAGTGAGCAGTGGGCCGCCGACGGCCCTGAGATCATGTCCGACCTGCGCGAACGCTGCCCGGTCGCGCACACTGACCGCTTCTACGGCGCATACCTGGTGACCCGCCACGACGACATCACCGAGACCGCCCGCGATACCGACACCTTCTCGAGCCGCATCACGGCGGTCAACACCAACCATCCCGACAAGATCAAGCTGGACCTGTCCCCGATCACGCTGGATCCGCCCGAGCACGGCCCGGTCCGCCGACCGCTGCTGCCGTCGTTCAGCCCGAAGGCCACCGCTGAGCTGGAGCCGACGGTCATCGCCATGGCAGAGCGCCTGCTCGACGACATCGGCGACGCCGAGCTCACCGACGGTGCCCTCGACTACGCGCAGCTGCTGCCGGTGGAAGTGATGGGCTACCTGTTCGGCGTCTCCGCCGAGATGGGCCCGACGTTTCGACGCTGGGTGGACGGGATGCTCAAAGAAGGGCAGATCGACCTGGACATCGCCAGGGTTGCCTCCCGCGAGGTGCAGGAGTTCTTCGCGAGGCAGCTCGACGAACGCGAGCAGCTCGGCGACGACGCACCCGACGACCTGGTCACGATGGTGCTGAACGCGCAAGCCGAATTGTCCGAGAGCAGCACACGGCCCTTCACCCGGAAGGAACGCATCGGTGCGCTGTTCGTGCTGATGCTGGGCGGCATCGATACGACCTGGTCGACGCTGGGCTCCATGCTGTTCCACCTCGGCTCGCACCCTGACGATCTCAAGCGACTGGTCGACGAGCCCGAGCTGATGCCCACCGCCATCGAAGAGTTTCTGCGCTACTACAGCCCGGTCACCATTGCGCGTTACATCACCGAAGATGCCGAGATAGCGGGCTGCCCCGTCTCGAAGGGTGAGCGGGTGCTGCTGGCGTACCCGTCGGCGAATCGCGACCCCGCATACTTCGAGAACCCCGACGAACTGATCCTGGACCGCGAGAACAACCGCCACATGGCGTTCGGTGTGGGCGTGCATCGCTGCTTGGGCTCGAATCTGGCGCGCATGGAGCTGCGGGTCGGCCTGGCGGCCTGGCTGGAGCGCTACCCGCGTTTCGAGCTCGCCGTCGATCCCGAGGACATCCAGTGGTCGGTGGGCCCCATTCGAGGTCCCCGAAGCGTCCCGTTGCGCATCCTCAACTGAGCCGGCGAAGCTGCAGCCCATGAAGTTCGGCGCCGTCGTGCCCACCTGCGAGATCGGCACCGACCCAATCGCGCTGCGCGACTGGGCCCAAGCCGCTGAGTCGCTGGGCTATGCGCACATAGTCACCTACGACCATGTGCTCGGCGCCTCCCACGCCGGGCGCGATCCAGCGTTCTGGGGTCCTTACACCGAGCACGACGACTTCCACGAGCCGTTCGTGCTGTTCGGCTACCTGGCAGGCGTGACCAGCTCGATCGAGTTCGAGACCGGCATCATCATCCTCCCGCAGCGTCAGGCAGCGCTGGTGGCCAAGCAGGCGGCCCAGGTGGACTTGCTGTCGGGCGGCCGCTTCCGGCTGGGTGTGGGCTCTGGCTGGAACTACGTCGAGTACGAGTCGCTGGGCGCCGACTGGCAGCGCCGCGGAGCGCTGCTGGACGACCAGATAGCGGTGATCCGGGCCTGTGGGAGCACGACGTCATCGACTACGCGAGCGAGTTCCACCGCATCGACCGTGCCGGCATCCGGCCCCGGCCGCAGCGGCGCATCCCGATCTGGTTCGGCGGCTATACGCCGGCGGCACTGCGACGCGCGGCACGCTTGGGCGACGGCTTCACCTTCGGCGACTCGGGTCCCGACACCGTCGCGCTGGCCGATCGCCTGCGAGAACTGCTGGTGGAGCACGGGCGCGATCCGGCGGGGTTCGCCCTGGAGGGCGAGGCCAACCTCGGCATCGGCCCCGACAGGTGGACGGCGCTCGTCGACGGCGCCCGAGAGGCGGGTTTCAGCCACTTCTCGATCAACTGCCAGAGCACGACGTGCGAGTGGGGCGGCAACCCCGCTGCGAACCTGCAGAACACCGCCGAGCACATCACCGCACTGGAGCGCTTCATCTCGTCAGTGAGCTGAACTAGAACTGCGCGGGAAGCCCACGGCACCAGCGGGGGGTGGCGCATGGAACAGATCACGGTGTACCCGGCAGCCCGGATCCACACCTTGGATCCCGGCCGGCCGCACGCCGAGGCCGTGGCGGTGGCAGACGGCCGGATCGTGTCGGTGGGCACGATGGAGTCGATGCAGCCGTGGCTGCGCCGCAACCCATACGAGGTCGACAACCGCTACGCCGGCAAGGTGATCCTGCCGGGCTTCATCGACCCGCACACTCACCTGCGCCTCAGCGGCACCTACATGGGCTTGCACTACGTCGGCCCGATCGACTCGGCATCGCCGACGGGGTTGCGCAAGGGCCTGCCGAGCCGTGACGCCGTGGTGCACCAGCTGCGCGCCCTGGTTGCCGAGCACGCCGACCCGCGCGAGCCGCTGACGGCCTGGGGCTACGACCCGGCCAGCCAAGCCGGCCACCTCGACCGCGACGTGCTCGATGCCATCAGCGACACCGTGCCGCTGTGGGTGTGCGCCTATGCGCCGCACATCGTGTACGCCAACACGCCGATGCTGGAGCTGATCGGCGTGGACGACGACTCGGTCGGCCATGGCCTGGGCCGCTATCCCGACGGCCGGCTGAACGGCTGGTTCGTGGAGACCGAGGCGACGGCGCGGGCCAACCGGCCGGTCGCGGCCTCGATCTTCGGGCCGGGCACCGGCCGAGCTGCCATAGATCGCATGGGGGCGGTGGCCCGTGCCGCCGGCGTCACCACCACCGCCGACCTGGTGTGGGGCATGGCCGACGGCTTCGAGCCCGAATGGGACGACCATGCCGCGGCGATCGCCGAGGGCACGTTCCCGCTGCGGATCTTCATGATCCCCTTCGAACCGAAACTGCGACGCAGCTACGGCGACGACATGCTCGACTTCCTGGCCAGCAAGCGGGCCGAGGGCGACGACCGGCTCAACACCCACGGCGTGAAGTACGTCAACGACGGCTCGTACCCCTCGATGACGCTGGTGATGAACTCACCCGGCTATCTCGACGAGGACACCGCGCACACCGGCGAAGTGCCCTGGGAGGACATGGCAGAGCGGATGCGGCCGTTCTGGCAGTCGGGTGTGCAGATTCACTCCCATGCCAACGGCGACCGCACGGTGGACATGACGCTGGACACGCTCGCCGCCCTGCAGGCCGAGCACCCCCGCTTCGATCACCGCTTCACCATTGAGCACTACTGCATCTCGACGCCCGCCCAGGCCAAGCGCCTCGCTGCGCTGGGCGGGCTGGCCAGCGTCAACTGCTACTTCGTGCACTTCCGGGCACAGCTGCATGCCGATCACGGATTCGGCCCCGACCGCAGCGAGGCCACCGCCCGGCTGGGCTCGCTGGAACGGGCTGGGGTGACGTTCGCCCTGCACAGCGACTTCAACCTGGTGGTGACGCCGCTGCAGCCGCTGCTGGCCGTGTGGTGTGCCGTCAACCGGGTCGGTGCCGACGGCACGACGGTGATGGCGCCGGGGGAGCGCATCTCGGTGGACCGGGCACTGCGTGCCGTCACCATCGACGCTGCGCATGTGCTGGCACGCGACGACCGGCTCGGCTCGATCGAGGCCGGCAAGCTAGCCGACTTCACCGTGCTGGACGACGACCCCTACGAGGTCGATCCGATGGCGCTGCGCGACATCGGCGTCGCCGGCACGGTGCTGGGCGGCGAACCCACCTCGTGAGACGCCGGCGCCGTTCGTTCCCGGACGCGTACGGGTCGTGGGCAGTCGTCGCCGGCGGCTCGGAAGGGTTCGGCGCCGCGTTCGCCGCCGAGTTGGCGGCTCGTGGCATGAACCTGCTGCTGCTGGCTCGCCGGGGAGACCTGCTGGCGGAGGTTCGCGAGCGGCTCGAGCGCGCCCACAGCGTGGACGTGCGCTGCCTGGAGCTCGACCTGGCCGACGACACGTTTGCAACGTCCTTGGCCGATGCCGTTGCCGATCTGGACGTCGGGGTGGTGGTGTACAACGCGGCTTCGGTGCCGATCGGCCCGTTCCTCGACAACACCGACGAGGCAGTCCAGCATGCGGTGGACGTGAACGTGCGCGGGCCGTTGCACGCCGTGCGGACGCTGGTGCCAGCCATGTGCGACCGGGGCCGCGGCGCCGTGGTGCTGGTGTCGTCGCTCTCGGGCCTGCAGGGAACCCCGCACGTCGCCGTCTACGCAGCCACCAAGGCGTTCAACACACACCTTGCCGAGAGTCTCTGGTACGAGCTGCGGCCGTTCGGCATCGACGTGGTGGCGTGCTGTGCGGGGGCCATGCCCACCCCCGGGTATGCCCGGACCTTCGGCCGTGACGTGCCCGGCATGCTCGCCCCCGAAGAAGCGGCACGCCAGACGCTGGACCGGCTGGACCGCGGTCCGCGGGTGGTGCCCGGGCGGGTGAACCGCCTGGCGGCACAGCTCATGGGACGCGCGGTGTCGCGAAAGGCAGCCATCCGGTTCATCGCCCGGGACACGAAGCACCTGACATGAGCGACGCCGTGGCCGGGTTCTTCACCCCCTGGGCGGTGTTCGCCGTCGTCGCTGTGCTGCACCTGGTGCTGCCGGCACGGCGCATGGCGGGGTATGCCCGTCACGAGCGCACGGGCGAGGTGCTGGAGTATCGAGTCAACGGCCTGCTGGTGTTCGTGGTCACGCTGGCGGCGTGGTGCGCCGTGTGCGTGGCGGGCCTGATGCCGTGGGACTGGCTGTGGCAGCAACGCTGGCCGAGCGCGCTGGGCGCCCTGGTGCTGGGCCTGGCGGCGAGTGCCGCCGCGGTGCTGAGCACGCCGGGGCGCGGGCGAGGGCTGCTGGCCGAGCTGTACCTGGGACGGCGGGAGAACCCGCAGCCGTTCGGCGGGCGGGCCGACGCCAAGATGTACCTGTACCTGGCCGGCGCCGTGCTGCTCGAGCTGAACGTGCTCTCGTTCGCCGCGCACCACTGGGACGCCTTCGGCGACGACCCGTCACCTGGCGTCGCCCTGTATGTCGTGCTGATGAGCTGGTTCGTCTGCGACTACCTCGTCTTCGAGCGGGTCCACCTCTACACCTACGACCTGTTCGCCGAGCGTGTGGGATTCAAGCTCATCTGGGGGTGCCTGTTCTGGTACCCCTACTTCTACGCCGTCGGCCTGTGGGCGGTGGCCGATCTCGACAATCCTGATGCGCCGTTGTGGCTGCTGGTCGTTGCCGCAGCGGTGTTCCTCGGCGGGTGGGTGCTGGCTCGGGGGGCGAACCTGCAGAAGTACCGCTTCAAGCGGGATCCCAGCCGGGTGTTCCTGGGCATCGCGCCCGTTGCGCTGTCTGACGGCGATCGCAGCGTGCTGGCCAGCGGCTTCTGGGGCGTGTCACGCCATGTCAACTACCTGGGCGAGATCGCCATGGGCGTGGGCTTGGCGCTCGCGCTGGGCCGGCCGTCGATGCTGGTGCCGTGGTTGTACCCGCTGTACTACGTGGCGCTGCTGGTGCCGCGTGAGCGGGCCGACGACCGGCGCTGTGCCGCCAAGTACGGGCCGCTGTGGGACCAGTACCGGGCCCAGGTGCGCTGGCGCATCGTGCCGCGGATTTACTGAGGGAAGCTGCGGGAGCCGCGATGGTCACCTCCGGCGAATCCGGTTCGGCGGCGCAGTCGGAGCCTGGCCCCGAACAGCTCGACGCGGCCTGGCAGGCCGTGCTGGGCTCCATAGCGGCGGCCCGGCGAGACACGGGGGAATCGGCTGGAGGCGGCATCGGGGCGACGTTGCTCACCGGGTTCCTCGGCAGTGGCAAGACCACGGTGCTGCGGCACCTGCTGGCAGATCCCGCTGGCTTGCGCATCGCTGCGGTCGTCAACGACATCGGCTCGATCAATGTTGATGCCATCTCGATCGGCGCCTTCTCGCTGAGTGATCAAGGTGCGGCTGGGCCAGGCAGTGTCGGCGGCGTGGGCGATCTGGACGGTTCGGGCGATGCAGGCGGTGTCGGCGATTCGGGCAGCGCGGGCGGTTCCGGCAGCGACTGCGGTGCGGCTGCCGCGGTGTCGGCGGACCGCCGGATCGAGCTCACCAACGGCTGTGCATGCTGCGCATTGGTGGACGACTTGGCCGATTCGCTCGAAGGTTTGGCCGATGCGGGCGTGTTCGACGCGATCGTGGTCGAAGCGAGCGGCGCGGCTGATCCGGCAATGATGGCGCTGGCCGTCGAGAGCGCATCTGGCTGCCGACTCGACGGAGTGGTTGCAGTCGTAGACGCGCAGCATCTGGCAGCGCAGCTGGATGCCGCCCAGATTGGCTCTGCGGTACGCCGTCAGATCGACGTGGCGCACCTGGTGGTGCTGTCGAAGGTGGACCTGGTCGACGACGCCCAGGTACAGGCGCTGACGGCTCGCATCGCAGAGATCGCTCCCGGACGCATGGTTGTGCCGTCGGCCCATGGGGGCATCGACCCGCGGGTGCTGCTCAGCGCGGCGATGCGGGGTGCAGCATTCGACCCGGTCACCCACGGCCACCCGATCGAGATCGCCAAAGCCACCGTGCTGGGAATCGGGCCGTGGGAACCCGCCGCAGTCGGGCGTTGGTTTGACGAGCAGCCCGAACCATTGCTGAGAGCGAAGGGTTGGTTCGCCAGCCCCGGCGGCCGATGGCACGAGTTGCAGGTGGTCGGGCGCCGCTGGAGCATCGAGCCGGCGGGTTCGCCCGCTGAGACCGGCCCTCCGCCCGCTGTCGTGCTGATCGGCCGCGATCAACCGGCGGTGGATCGGGCCGCCGCCGCGCTGAGCGATCTCGACGGATCCGGCTGCGCCTCGACGGCGAGTCGGCACTGAGCCGGCGGCGCGTCGATAGCGGGCCGACAGTGAGGCGACGGCGCGCCGACGTTGCGTAGCCGTTGAGGCCGTCAGGCGGCAGGCTCGGGGGAGCCGGCCATGAACTGGCGCATCTCGGCGGATGGCGGGCCGGCGGTGCCCCAGCGATCAGACAGCTCGGGGGTGCGGGGCCAGGTGCGCGGCACCCAGGTCGCCTCGTCCACCTGCTGCACCTCGGCGGTGACCTCGGGCACGGTGCCCGCCGGGTCCACGAAGTAGCCGAAGGCATTGTTGCCCGGTCCGTGGCGGCCCGGACCCCAGCCGACATCGTGACCAGCACGCTTCAGGCGGCCGATCGACGACATGAAGGCGTCCAGCGAGGGAACCTCGTACGCGACATGGTTCAGCGATGCCCACTCGGCCCGGTTGAACGCAATCGAGTGATGATCGGAGTTGCAACGCAGGAACACCATCTGCCGCTCGCTCCAGTCGCTCACCCGGAAGCCCAGCACATCGCACCACCACCGGCACAGGGATTCGATATCGGCGGTGTTCAGCACCACATGGGCGATCTTGACGGGCGTTGGCTCCGCGGGGCCCGCTGGAACGGCGTCGGTGCACGCTGACAGCTCCACGATGCGCCCCTCGGGGTCGGCGATGCGGAAGCCGTAGCCGCCGCCAGGCCGGTCTATTGCGGCGGGCTCGCTCAGCAGCGTGATGCCGACGCCCCCAAGCTCGATGGCAGCCGCGTCTACGGCGCGGTCATCGGCGAGTCCGAGGCTCAGGTGGTCGATGCGGTTGCTGTCGGAGCGATGCAGCTCCAGCACGTGGTGTTCGGGACCGGTGGCACGCAGCACCGCCTGTTGCTCATCCGAATCGCTGAGCCGCTCCAGCCCCCACGGCCCGGCGTAGTAGTCGAGGCACTCGTCGAACGCGCTGCAGTCGAGCGCGATATGGCGCACGTGGGTGACGGCCCAGTCTCCGCCGGACGCCGCGCTCATGGCTGCTCCCGGGCAGCGTCGAGTGCGGCGAGCACCGTCTCGCCGGTCAACGGCATCGAGGTGACCCGCACCCCGGTGGCATCCGCGATCGCATTGGCGATGGCCGACGCGACCGGAAGCATGGCCCCCTCGCCAAGCCCCTTCGAGCCGAACGGACCGGGGCCGTGCCCCTGTTCCTGCGTGATCGAGGCGAACTCTGCGGGCAGATCGCTCGATCGCGGCACCCGGTAGTCGACGAGCCGGCCGTTGGCCAGCACTGCTCCGTCGAAGCGCATGGTCTCGAACAGCGCACCGCCGAGGCCCATGATCGCGGCGCCCTCGTCCTGGCCGCGGCACGCACCCTCGTGCAGCACCGTGCCCGCATCTCCCGAGACCACCAGCCGGTGAACGGTCACCACGCCGGTTTCGGCGTCCACTGACACCTCCGCAGCGCCCCAGCCGTACTCCCAGGACACACACGGAGATTCCAGCGGCGCCCGGCTCTCTCCGTGCGCCTTGAAGAACCCCTCGCCGGTGAACTCGTAGCCGGTGCCGCCGTAGAAGCCCATCACCAGCGGCGCCAGCGGGACGCGTTCGGGCTCGCCCGAACCGTCGGGGGGAGCCGCGATGACGAAACCGTCCTGGAACTCGACGCGCTCGAGCGGCACTCCCAGCGCGCTGGCGGCGAACAGCAGGACGCGCAGCCGGGCCGCTTCAGCGGCCTTCTGCACTGCCTGGCCCATGACCGAAATGGCCGAGGATGCGTTCGTGCCCTGGTCGAAGGGCGTGTGGTCGGTGTCGATGTCCGACCAGTGGACCCGCTCGCGGCTCACACCGAGCACCCGCGCCGCCACCTCCCGCAGGGCGGTCTGGGCGCCCTGGCCCATCTCGACGGTGCCGCACTGCACCCAGGCGTCGCCCGAGGTGGCCACCTTCACCCGGGCCTGCGCCGGCTTGTTGACACCGCCGGAGTCCTTGAATCCCACTGCCACGCCACGCCCCCGCCCGGCCGGTCGGGGCTGGTCCATGCCGATGCGGTCGGCCACCAGGTCCAGACCCTCGACCAGATCCGAGTCCATGGCCGACTCGCCCGGCACGTACGGCTCGCCCAGTCCGATCAGGTTGCGGCGCCGCAGCTCGACGGGGTCGAGGCCGAGCCTTGCGGCGATCATGTCGAGCTGGCTCTCGCAGGCGAAGTTGGCCTGCGTGCCACCGAATCCGCGGAACGGACCAGCCGGCGTGGTGTTGGTAAGCACTGCGTCGGTGACCGAACGGATGTGCTGCCAGCGGTACGGCCCGGCCACCCGGTAGCCCGCTTTCTCGGCCACGAGCGGGCTGGCGTCCGCGTAGGCACCTGCGTCCAGCAGCACTTCGGCGTCTCGGGCCACGAGCGTGCCGTCGGCCATGACGCCGGTGCGCAGTGCCAGCCGGGCGTTGTGCTGGCGCATCGTCCAGAAGCCCTCGTCAAGCGTCAGGCAGTAGCGCACGGGCGCCCCGGCCTTCAGTGCCAGCAGCGCGGCGATGGGCTCGGTCTTGCAGCCGTTCTTCGCTCCGAAGCCGCCGCCGAGATAGCCGACGTGCATGCGCACCCGCTGCTCGCCGATGCCCAGCAGGCGGGCCATCTCCTTGCGGACAGGGAACGGATTCTGGCAGCTCGACCACAGCTCCAGCCGGCTGCTGCTGTCGAGCTGCTGCGCCGCTGTGTCGTCGGACCATGCTGCGCCGGACCATCGTGCGACAGCCACGAAGGGCTCGAGGTGGAGATGCTGCTGGCGGCCGTCGAAGCTGAACACGTCGGTGAAGACGTGGTCGCAGCGATTGAACGCCGCGGGGTCGCCGGTCTCGTAGCCGAAGCGGTAGCAGACGTTGGGCCGCGGCCGGGCGCCACCGCTCGCGCCTTGGCCGTACTTCGGCGTCATCGCGAGCGGTGCGTCGGGAAACAGCTCTGTGGCGCCGTCGGCCAAGGCCTCCTCGAAATCCGTCACGGCGGGCAGAGGTTCGTAGTCGACCTTCACCAGTGCCAGCGCCCGGGCCGCGTCCAGCTCGGTGTCGGCGGCGACGGCCACCACGGAGTCGCCGATGCAGCGCACCCGATCGAGGGCCAGGATCGGCTGGTCCTTGATGAAGTAGCCGTAGCTGTGCGAGGCCACGAGGGGTTGCTGGGGCATGTGCAGGCGGGCGTCCTGACCGGCCCAGCGCTCGCGGGCGTCCGCGTCCAGCAGGTCGCGACGGGTGAGCACCGCCCGCACGCCGGGTGCTGCTTCCGCCTCGGTGGTGTCGATGCGTGTGACCAGCGCATGGGCATGGGGCGAGCGCAGCACCTTGGCGTGCAGCATCCCACCCAGGGCGACATCGACCGCATAAGGTGCCGTGCCCGAGACCTTCAGGGCCGCATCAGCGCGTGTCATGACAGGGGCTCCGGGGAGCAGTCCAGGCCGGCGGGGCTGCTGGTTGCCGCACCCGCTGTCCCGTCGGGGCTGCGGCCGAGCATCCCTGCAGCGGCCTCGACCGCTTCGATCACCATCAGGTAACCGGTGCAGCGGCAGACGTTCGAATCGAGCCAATCGCAGATGGTGGCCCGGTCGGGATCGGGATCGCGAGCCAGCAGGGCAGCGGCCACCAAGATCAGCCCGGGTGTGCAGTAGCCGCACTGGAATGCGCTGTGTTCAGCGAATGCCGCTTGAGTCGCCGGCAGGACCGACATGACGCCGCCCGCCTGTCCGGCCGCATCGGAGGCACCCGCAGCCTCGATGGTCACCACCCCTCGGCCTTCGATTTGCCAGCTGAACGTGGAGCACGAAGCGGTGGGTATGCCGTCCACCAGCACCGTGCAGGCACCGCAGACCGCCTGATCGCACCCAATTCGGGTGGCGCCGAGACCGGCCCGAGTGCGGATGGTGTCCACCAGCATCTCCGACGGCGGTACCGCCGCAGCGAATGGCCTGCCATTGAGGCGCATCCCGGCCCGGTTGGCGTCACCAGCGCAGTCTCGTGAGGGAACGCCGTGAGCGGGCCCAGCGACCCCTGGCGCCTCGCTTTCGAGGACAGCGTGTTCTCGCAGGCACCGATTCACGAGTACGTCGATCATGCGGCGCCGGTAGGCCGCGGTGGCGAATGCGTCTTCGATCGGGTCGGGAAGCGCGGCAATCGCAGCGGCGACGTATTCCGGGCCGGCGGCGCCGTGCGGGATGACATGGATCTGTGCATAGGCACAACCGATAGCGATGGCCTGATCGCCGACGGCCACCGACACGACGGGTTTCAGCGAGCGGTCATAGATCAAGCGGCCGTCGAGAGGCACTTCGCAGCCGATGATCAACCGATTGCGGGGCACGTCGGCCACGGGGCAGCGACGTTCGGTGCCATCAGGTTCCGCAACGACGATCTCTGCCCCGGCAGCCGCCAAGATCGGCGCAGCGTCGTAGCCCGGATGGAATGCCGCCAGGTTGCCGCCGAGCGTGCCGGCGGCTCGGATCCGGACGTTGCCGATCGTCCGCCACGCAGCCGCCACGTCGGGTCGGTGCGCCTGCACCAGTGGGTCCGACTCGATGCGGGCATGGGTGACGCCGGCGCCGATGAACAGGCATCTCTCGCCCAGCGAGATCTCCCCAAGCCGTTCAAGCCCGACATCTGCCGAGCTCCCGGGGGTGCACAGGGGCACGATCTCATCGGCGACCTCGCCGGCACGCAGGCGCTGGGCGACATCGATGCCGCCGGCATGCGGCCACGCACCGTCCGCCACAGCGGTCGCGGCATCGGCCACTGAGGCCGGCCGGCGCAACTCGAAGGGCTCGATGCCGAGGTGGCCGCGAGATATCAGCCCGTTGGGCGACGGGTCAATTGCGGTTTCTGGCCCTGCGCTCATCGCAGCGTGCCTCGAGATCTGCTGATCGGGGAACTCGTCGGCGGTCGGGTCATCGGTCCGCTGCGGGTATCTCGACGGGGGGGACGAATGGCGCCGGCATGGGACCGAGTCTGTCGCAGTCCACCCGGATCATCTGCGGGTTCCCGGCGTCGGTTGCTGTTTCGAAGGCCGTGGCGAACTCATCGGGTGCCGTCACGTTGTGGTAGCCGAAGTCGAAAGCGGACGCCGTCGCGGCGAAGTCGGGCGTGGTCAGGTCGACACCCGAACGGCGACCCACGTGACGGTCCTGCGTGTTGCGCAGCACGCCGTAGCCGCCGTCGTCGAATATCACGACGGTCACCGGCAGATGCTCCTGGGCCAGCGTGGCCAGCTCGCCGAGCTGGGGTGCGATGCCGCCGTCGCCGACCATGACCATGGTGGGTTCTTGGGGTCTGGCCACCGCAGCCCCGATCGCCATGCCGACAGCCTGTCCGATGCCGCCGCCACGGGGGACGACGTTGGTGGTCGGATCCAGCACCGGCAGCAGCCGGTTGCCCCATGAGCTGTTGGGGATGGTGATGTCGCGGACGCGGGGCGCGTGGGGGCCGAGCACGCTCGCCATGATGTCGCAGATCGCCGCATAGGGACCGATGTCGGCCCGCAGCTGGGCCCGGCACCGGTCTCGGGCAGTGGCGATGGCAGCGCTCCATGACGACTGCGCCGATGGCTTGCCGGATTCGGCGGCGGCCGTGCGGTCGTCAAGTCGTTCGAGGAGCGCGTCGAGCACCTCTGCAGCGTCGCCCACGAGCCCGACTTCCGTCGGGTAGACCCGCCCCACCGCTGCCGGATCGATGTCGATCTGGATGTGCTGCGGCGGCAACGCCAACCGGTAGCTGCGGGTCTCGTTGGAGCGGAAGTGGGTGCCGACCGAGACCAGGAGGTCGGCTTGGCCCAGCAGATCCGCACTGGCGGCCGATGCTGCGAAGTTGCCGATGACCCGGTCGTCGGATTCGGGCACCACGCCCCGCCCGGCGTTGGACGTGAACAAGCCTGCTCCGGTGCGGTGCAGCAGGACGTCGATCTGTGAGCCGGCGTCGAGAGCGCCGCCGCCTGCCCACACCAGCGGGCGCCTCGCAGCGGCGATGAGCGCGGCTGCATGCTCCACTGCCTCGAGTCCGGCGGCAGCCATCGTGGGCGACGCCTCGGCATCGTTGCGCCCATCCGTCTTGGGCACTGTGGCCGCCGCCGTCTGTGGCGCACTGCCGCCGTCGGTGTGCCGTAGGTCGGCACGGAGCGCGGCTCGGCGCCAGAAAGCGGGTGCGGGCATTGTTTCTGGGGTTCCGGAGTCGTCACGCAGCAAAGCTGCGTCGAATGGCGTCGTTGCGGCGTACTGCAGGTCGATGGGCCATTCGAGGCTGACCGGGCCGCGTGGGTGCTGGCCAAGCCGACGGACGGCGTCGGCGAAGTCGGCGTCGGGGTCAGCACCCACGGTCGTCGCCCAGACGGAGCACGCCGCGAGCATCCCGAGCTGGTCGCGGGTCTCATGAATCACACCGCGACCCTGTCCCAAGTGTTCACTCGGGATCTGGCTGGTCACGTGCAGCACCGGCGAACGAGCGGTCAGGGCCTCGACGAGCGCACCGGCCGCATTGGCGGCACCGGTGCCGGTCGACGTCACCGCGCAGCCAGGCGTTCCCCGCACGCGGGTGTAGCCGTCGGCGGCATTGACGGCTGCTGCTTCGCTGCGGGTCGGCACCCAGCGCAGCCGGTGCGCGAGGGCATCGACCAGCGGCAGGTTGTGGACGCTGACCACGCCGAAGGCAGCGTCGATCCCCAAGGCCGTCAAGGCCTCGACCAGCAGGTCACCGCCGTTGCGGGACGAAACGGGGGCGGTCACAGCGCGTCCGTTCGCGACGTGACGGGCAGCCGCATGCAGTCGCCGCAGTTGCCAGCTCGGGCGGCTGACCGGCGTCCAGTCATGGCAGCCGAGCCATGGCAGCACAGTCGTCGAAGCCCTGTCATGGCATCACGAAGCCGCCGTCCACCACGATGGTCTGCCCGGTGATGTAGGCGGCCTCGTCCGACAGCAGGAACGTCACGGCACCAGTGATGTCGGCGGGCTGCTGTGGCCTGCTGATGGCCCGGTTGGCGGCGTAGAGCTCGTGGCGCTCCGCCGGGATTCGTTCCGCAGAGGGACCCTCGGTCAGCCCGGGCGCCACGGCGTTGACCGTGATGCCATGATCGCCCAGCTCGCGTGCCATCGCCCGGGTCAGGGCGATGAGAGCGCCTTTCGAAGCGATGTAGTGGGCCAGCCGTGGGGAGCCGTAGAGCGCAGCGTCCGACGTGATGTTGACGACGCGGCCTTCACCGGCAGCCAGCATCTGCGGCACGAGCGCTCTGCTCACCAGCCACGGGCCGCGGGCATTGGTGGCCTGGATGCGGTCCCACTCGTCGGGGTCGATCTCCCAGAACGTCTTGCCACCCACTGCATCCGCCAGACCGGCGTTGTTGACGAGACCCCACACCGGGCCTCCCCGGCTGAGCGCCTCTGCGAGCTCGCTCACCGAAGCCGGGTCGCTCACCTCTACCGGGCAGAATTCGGCCGACCCGCCGGCCTGCCGGATGTCGCTGACCACCCGTTCGCCACGCTCAGCCACCAGCTCGGCGACCACGATGTGACCCCCGCCCGCGGCGGTCGCATGCGCCATTGCCTCCCCAAGCCCGCGTCCGGCACCGGTAACGACAACACGGCGGCCGCGCAGGCTCATGGTCGAGGCTGCCGTGCGAGCGGGTCAGTCCCGCGTAATCCCCGCCATGGGGGAGTGCGGGGGATAGGTGGGCAGCTGGGGCTTGGACGCTCCCAGCATCACCACGAACAGCGCGTCGGTGTCGCCCACGTTTCGGATCGAGCGTGCGGTGCCGGCGGGGACCTTGATGAGGTCCCGGTAGCCCAGCAGCCGGCTGGCCGCTGCGTCGCCGTCGTGAATGGTCACCTCGAGTTCGCCTTCGAGCACGAAGAACGCCTCCTCGACGTCGTGGTGGGTGTGCTCGGGGCCTTCCGCGCCGGGCGGCAGCAGCATGTTGGAGAACGTGAAGTGCTCGGAAGCGAGCGCTCGCTCGTCGCCCTCGTGATTGCCGGTGCCTCCCGAGCCGATGTAGCGGATCTGGGCGCGGCGGTACTGCGGGCCGGCCTTGGTCTGGAATGCCAGCGTGTCCCAGTCCTCACGCCGGCTGTCTGCTGTGGCGCACATCGAATCGATGAGTTCCTCGAGATTGGCTGGTGGCATCGGGGCTTGGGTCTCAGGTGCGTCGGCGGCGGTCTGGCTCATCGGGGTTGTCCTGTGGTCGAGGCGGGCGGAGCGTGAGTGGGCGGTGCGGCGGCGATCCGGCTCATCGGAGTCGTCCTGTGGTTGGGGCGGGCGGGGGGCGAGAGGGCGGTGCGGTGGTTGGGCAGTGCGGCGGGCGGCAGGGCAGTCAGTCGGCGGCGGCCAGCGACAACGATTCTGGTTGAGCTGGCAGCCCGAATCGCTGTCGCTGCGCCTCGAAGTCGCCTTCGAGCGCTCGACGCAAGTGCACCACCGGCCGGTCGGCCTGCGCCAGATGCTCATCGCGCCGCGCTTCTTCGACAGTGCGCAAGCCTTCGAGCATCTCCTTGTCCTGATTGAGCACGTGCAGGTGCGTGCCGCGCAGGCGCAGCCGGTACAGCGTCCGCCAGATGCGACGCTCGCGGCCTGACACCGCACGGAATCGGGGGAAGTGCACGAGCGTCGCCGCATTGTCACGCGGCGTTAGGAATCCCAGGATGCGCAGTGGCGGACCCGGTCCTGCACTGGGTGGCAGCGGGATGTCCAGGCGGACGTATGCGAGGTCTCCCGTGTGGATATCGATCCAGTCGAAGTTGGTGCCCGTTTGATCTCTGCGGCGAACCTCGAATCCGTCGTCGTGATCGTCCACCACCACACGGTCCGCGGTGATCCCCTCGTTGAGGGTGATCGAGCGAGCGTGCAGAAACGGCGCATGCATCAGGTCGACGAGGTTCTCGAGCGCGAGCATCCAGTTCGCGCCCCATTCCACGGTCTCGGGGAAGGTGGCGTAGCGGTCGTCGGTGAATTCAGCCGGCAGCTGGAGCGGTGCAGGCTTGCTCTCGCCGATCCAGGCCCACAGGTAGCCGGCCTCTTCGGCGACCGGATAGGTCACGCTCACCTTGGTGCGCTCGGCCAGCGAGCAGGCACCGCCCTGCGACGGCACCGACGTGCACTGTCCATCGCCGTCGAAGCGCCAGTGGTGGTACGCGCACTGCAACTGCCCGCCGACGACATCGCCGACCGACAGCCGGGCACCGCGGTGCGGGCACAGGTCCGCCATCAATCGGACTGCGCCGTCGCCGTCGCGCCAGGCCACCAAGTCCTCGCCCAGGAGGCGCGTCGGCACCGGTTGGGTGCCCACCAGGTCGGCCACACCCAGCAAGTACCAGCGGTCTCGCAGTCCGAGACGGGGGTCGCCCTTGGGAAGCTCGGAGACTGGCGGCCAGATCGGCGGCCGTCTCGCCGTCCGTCGCGCGCCGATGCCCGAGTATTGGGAGACGCGGCGCCGAGCGAGCCCAACCAGCGCTTCGGCCTCGGATCGGACTGCCCGAAGTACGGGCGAAGTCGCTGCGCGCGGTGCCGACACCATGGCGCGCAACTGTATTCGCCCCAGTCGGCGGAGTCGGCGGGCTGAGGCTGCGCTCATTGCAGAACGCACGCGAACTGGCGCACGTTCTCGCCGTAGCAACTGTTGCTTCCCGCTCTTGCTCCCAGTCTGGATTTGAAAGGGGCTCACGGGCCGCCCGGGCCACGGCTTCGCCGTTCGGCTCGGCCTCCGGCGCGGAATCAGTCGCCGGTGAGGTGCGCCACCCGCGGCATCACGTCGTGGGCCAGCAGTTCCATCGACTGCCGCCATGCCGCGGCGCTCTCAGGCGTTTCGGAGTAGTCGAAGCAGAACAGCAGCAGGTGGCCGAAGCCGCCGACATCTGCGTAGACCTTCTCGATCGACGCCGCCACGGTCTCTGGCGAGCCGACGAACCAGTTGTTGCGAGCGCAGTACTCCACGGTGACTTCGCCGCCCTCGGGTGGATTGCGTTCGTCGATGAGGAATTGGTGGAAGTCGAAGGCGCCGAGCAGCGGGATGAAGTAGTCGGTCATCATCCGGCCCATCATCCCGCCGTAGGAATGGTCCCAGGCCTCCTCATCGGTAGGTGCCACGAAGACCTCGCGGACCATGCGCCAGTCGCTGCGACTGACCTCGCGCCCAGCGCGCCGTGCGCCGGCCTCGTAGGAATCCCAGTGGCCGCTGACATATTGCGGGTTGAGGTTCAAGCTGAGCGGGATCCAGCCCTTCTCGCCCGCCATCTCCAGCGTGGGCGACGGCGAGTTCAGCCCGGCGACACCGATCGGCGGGTGCGGCTGCTGCAGTGGCTTGAGGTGATGCACCAACTCCATGTCGGGCATGCCGTGGGGCACCGAACCCTTCCAGTGCTTGCCGTCATGGGTCCAGCCGGGCTCCTGGCTCCACAGGTTCAGAATGAACTCGACGGACTCCTGGGTCATCTCGCGGTTCTCGCCGGCCATGCCGTCCACGCCGAACATCTCCCAGTCGCTAGGCAGCCCGCTGGCGGCAACGCCGAAGTTGAGCCGGCCCTCGGAGATGTGGTCCAGCAACGAGATGCGGTTGGCCAACTCGGCAGGGTGGTAGTAGGGCATCAGGAAGCCGCCCGGGCCGATGCGGATGTTCTCCGTGCGCCGTAGCGCCTCCAGCGTCAGCAGATCCGGCGCCGGATGCGGCTCCCACTTCGCTGCATGGTGCTCGCCGATCCAAGCTTCGCTGAAGCCGAACTCGTCAGCCCACTCGATGACTTGCAAGTCCCATTCCCACCCCTCACGCAGGTCGCGCTCAGGCGGGTGGCTCGGCATGGTGAACAGTCCCAATTCCATCGTGATCCCCCATCAGGCTCAGCGGCGCCGCAGAATCCTGCGCCTCGCCGCCGCAACTTACTTCGGCCACCGAACCCCGTCACCTGCGTCTGTTGCCGGCTCGCGCTGCAAGGTCAGATCGACCGTGGAAGGGCGATCAGGCTGCTCGTGTTCTGTCGCACTCAGGCTGCGGAGTCTTCTCCCATCACGGCGATCTGGTCGCGGTCATCGGCGTCGGCAGAGGTGTGCGTTCGTCGGGCGTACTCAAGCTGTGGGGTCTTCCCACAACGGTGTGGCGGCGGTCGCGGCCGGCGGCGGTCTGGTGGTGGTAGGTGCCTGACAGGGCGCACAGTTCTCGGCTTCGGGCTTGGGTGAACTGCGCTCGGTCTCGGGCTGTGCTGCTTGGCGTTTGGGTTTGCGTTGGGGGGCAGGTTGGGCGGGGTGTGCTGGGTCGGGGGGTGCGAGCCGGTAGCGGCCGTTTCGGACGATCACTTGCCAGTTGTGGTCGTGGATGAGGTCGTGGCAGTGCCAGCAAACGAGGATGAGGTTGTCGAGACGGGTCTTGCCGCCGTGTTGGCAAGGTGTGATGTGGTGGGCTTCGCATTCGCCGGGCGGTTCGCCGCAGCCGATGCACGCTCCGTCGCGGGCGATCAGCGCCCGTCGTTGCGCGGCCGTGGGTGCTCGGCTGGCGACCGTCTCATACAACGGAGTGAGCGTGTCGCCGAAGATCTCGATCCAGACATCAGAGTTGCAGGCCAGCCGGCCCACGGTGCTGGGCGGGATCGGCCCGACGCCGCAGATCTCAGCGATGCCGCCGGGCTCGCCCGCGAGCGCTTCGAGGCCCGCGCGCACGATGATCTCAGCCGCCTTGCCGCCGACTGGGGGAGCGGGCCTGGCTTCGCATGCCGGTGATGGGTGATGGGCGCAGTCGGTCCCGCAGGGGCAGCCAGACCTCGGTATGCCGCCGGCTGCCGGCGAGGGGCGATGGGCGCCGCCGGTCTCGCCGATGCAGTCGGTCGTGGGCGCATCGCCGCCCGGCGAGGTCAGAGGGCTCATAGGCGGCTGAGCGTCGGTGGACGCGCTCTCAGCGCTTGGCATGTCCGTCCAATTGTCTGGGTCGGCAAGCTCATTCGGGCGCGCCGGGAGGTGGGTTGGCTGCGCCGCTGTGGCGCTGCCGGCAAGGAGCGTGTCGAGGGCGTCGGCCATGCGCTGGTCGCGGGTGCGGGCAGCTTTGCCGGGCTTAGTGTCGGCAGCTTTGTCGCCATCGTGGTCTTCTCCGCTGTTGGGAGCGGCGTCCGGTCCTGACGGCCGGGTTTGGCGGCGGCGGTCGGCTTGGCGGAGTTGTTCGGCTTGTAGGCGCAGGCGTTGCTGGATGCGGGCGCCCATCTCGGCATCGAACGAACCGAGCATCTGCACCGAGCCGTCCTCGCCGTTCCAGAACCGCACGTTGCGGTTGCGCCGGTTGCGGCGATGCTGCGCGGCGAGTTCGCCTGCGCTCTGGTGCCGGATCGTCCAGCGCTGTGCGGCCTGGGCGAACTCGTCGGGAGGGAGCGTCTTGGCCATCTGCACCAACTCGGGATCGCTCTGCACCGCTTGGGGGCTGGTCTTGCGCGCGACCTGCGCCAGCTTTGCTGCGTTCGCGAGGCTGAGTTCTCCTTCCGCGACCGCAGTGCGAGCCGCAGGCAACTCAGCGAGCTCAGCCTCGGTGCGCACGTTGCGGGCAGCTTCGGAGCGGGACCGCCCGCCGAGTTGGTTGAGCAGCCCTGCGCCGCCGTCGCCGTGATGCTCTCGCCGAGCGACCGCAGAGGCAGCCTTGGTCTCGAGCAGCTCGACACGCAAACGCAGCGACTTCGCCAGCCCAAGCGTTCGACGCAGTTCCCCGGTCGGGGCCGCCTCGACGCTGTCGAGGGCTGCGGTGAGGCAATCGAGCGCCTGCTGCACCTGCAAGAACATACGTTCAACTTAGAAGGGGGCTGTGACACGAATAGGCCCACCTAGCCTCCGACGCCGACTGCCGTGGCGTGCCTGCGAGCTGACACTCGAGGCGGGCGGGTCCAAGGGCATCGACAGTCAGCACTCGGACGGTCGCTTGCAGCAAGCGGTCGCGCCACCAGATACTGACACTGGAGTTGTGACACCCCGCGGTCAGTATCGCGGGATGGGATTCACCGAACATGACTGGATTCGATTCGGCGACGCCGTGATCGACTACGAGATCAAGCGCAGCACACGGCGGCACAAGACGATGGAGATCTCTGCTGGACCCAGCGGAGTCCGCGTCGCAGTGCCTGCAATCACACCGTCAGAGGAGGTAGCCGCGTTCGTCCGCAACAAAGCGCGATGGATACTCGCTCACACTGCGGCACCTCGCGCTGCGCCGGAGCTATCCGAGCTTCCGAACTCGCTTCCCTATCTCGGCCGACAAATGAACGTGGCCGTCAGCAACGAGTGCGTCGCCGATGCCGACGTGCGCTTCCGGCCGTGGGACTTGCAGGTATTCCTGCCGCTGGAGGCGGACGAAGCGAGTGCATCGGGGCGAGCCCGCTGCGCGGTCGCCGAGTGGTACTGGCTGCGTGCCCGCGAGCATGTCGCGGCGAGCGTCGACCGCTGGTGGCCCGACCTCGGGCGGGACACCGAGCCGGAGATCCACATCGGGGACCAGCGCAAGCGATGGGGGAGCTGCGCCGCAGACGGCCGGCTCAGGTTCAACTGGCGGCTCGTGATGCTCGCACCGCGGTTGATGGACTACGTGGTGGTGCACGAGCTAGCGCATCTCACAGAGCAAAATCATGGACCGGCGTTCTGGGCGCTCGTCGAGTCAGTGCTCCCCGATGTCGCCGAGCGCAAGCGTGCGTTGCGGTCAGCTGAGAGGGCGCTGCCGATGTGACGTGCAGATGCGACGCGCAGATGTGGCGTCAGGCTGATCCGGCGAGCGAGCACGGCCGAGCGCCCCGGCAGAGTCCTTCGGCGCCTCATACATTCGTAGGGCACCTGATCGTCCGCATCCAGCGCTCGACGGCGCGGCCAGGTACACAGTCCCTTCGGTGTGATCGGAGCGCGCACATGCCAATTGATCCGGATCGGGAAACGTGGAAGCCGGGAATGTCCTGGGAGGACGCGATTGCCGAGATCGCCTATCTCAAGGAGCTGGCGGCTGAGATGGGTGGGCCCGAGCGCATCGACCGCCAGCATCAAGGCGGCCGGTACACGGTGCGCGAGCGCATCGCCAAGATGGCCGACCCGGGCTCGTTCATCGAGATGGGCGGGCTGATGGGCGGTCCGGAATACGACGACGAGGGCAACATCATCGGCTTCACCCCTGGCGGCTACGTCATGGGCCTCGCCGAGCTGGACGGCCGTCCGGTCGCAATCGGCGGCGACGATTTCACGATCTCGGGCGGCAGCCCGCACAACGTGCACAAGATCCCGCACCAGTTCGCTCAGCCGCTGGCCATCACCTACGGCATCCCGTATGTGCAGCTCCGCGAGGGCGTCGGTCACAGTTCGCGGTCCGACGAGGAATCGGGTCAGATGGCCCTGCCCGAAGGCGACATGTGGTGGCAGGGCGTGGAGATGCTGACCAAGGTGCCGGTGGCTGCGGGAATCATGGGGTCGGTCGCCGGCTGGCCGGCAGCGGCTGCGCTCATGTCGCATTTCACGGTCATGGTGAAAGGCCAGTCGCAAATCTTCCCGTCGGGGCCTCCGGTGGTGCAGCGCGCAACGGGCGAGTCGCTGTCCAAGGAGGAACTCGGCGGCTACCGGATGCACGTATACGAGAGCGGCCAGGTCGACAACGTGGCCGAGAGCGAGGAAGACGCGTTCGACCAGATCCGCACGTTCCTGTCGTACCTGCCCAACACGACCGCGCAGGTGGCGCAGCGAGTCGACACCGGCGACCCGCCCGACCGGCGTCCCGAAGAGCTCCTCAACATCATCCCCACCAACCGGCGGGCCGGCTACGACGCCAGGGCCCTGATCCGCCATGTCGTCGACAACGGCGAGTTCTTCGAGATGCGCCGCCACTATGCCGGGGCAATCATCACCGGTTTCGCCCGGCTCGATGGCTACAGCGTGGGCGTCGTCGGCAGCGACCCGATGCGGCTGGCCGGCGCCATGGACGGCGACGGCGCCGACAAGTACGCCCACTTCGTCGACTTGTGCGATGCCTTCAACCTGCCGATGCTGATCTTCCTGGACATGCCCGGGTTCATGCTGGGCTCAGCCGCCGAGCGCAAGGCCACCATGCGCCGCGGCGTGCGGGCGCTGATCGCCTCGGCCGAGGCCAGCGTGCCCAAGGTGGAGTTCAACGTGCGCAAGTCCTACGGCGTGGCCGCCGATGCGCCCAACAGCATCGGCCTGCCGCACGCGCTCAACCTGCGGTTCGGATGGCCGGCGGGGGAGTGGGGCGGCATTCCCATCGAGGGCGGCGTAGCCGCGGCCTACCGGCGCGAGATCGACGCGGCACCCGACCCAGAGGCACATCGAGAGATGATCGAGGAACGGCTGCTGCGGCTCCGCTCGCCGTTCAAGGCGGCCATGCACGGCGACGTCGTGGACCTCATCGATCCACGAGAGACCCGCCGTCTGGCGTGCACGTTCGTCAGGCTGGCCCAGCCGGTGCTGGAGGAATTGGCACGCCGACCCAACAAGCGCGCCGTGCGCCCCTGAATTCGGCACGTTCCTGAGCGCTCGAGACGTGCTCGGTTAGCGTCACGCCGTGACTCAGAGGCTGAGCCGGCAGGCGAAGCCGTGGCCCGAGCGGCCCGTGAGCGGAGCGAACAAGAGCGGGAGACAATTGGTGCGACAACGAGAAGGCCCGTCAATCGGCGCGACCTCTACCGAGAACAAGCTCAGGTTCGGGTGGCTGTCGCCGTGCATCGGCAACCGGTGGAGCGACCACCGGCCGATCGTGGCCGATCAGGTGGAGTGGCTGCTGCCCGAGGTGATCGGGCACTTCGACTCGCTGTGGATCGCCGATCACTTCTACGGCTTCGACGCCAAGACCGATCCGTTCCTCGAGGCGTGGACCACCATCACCTGGTGCGCCGCCCGCTTACCCGACGTGCAGCTGTGCCACCACGTGCTCGGGCACGGCTACCGGCCGCCGGCGCTGACAGCGAAGATGGCGGCGACGCTGCAGTACCTGTCGGGCAACCGGTTCATCCTCGGCATCGGGGCCGGTTGGCGAGGCGACGAATACCGGGCGTACGGCTACGAGTTCCCGCCGCCCAAGGTCCGATTCGCCCAGCTTGAAGAGGTGGTCACGATCTGCCGCCTGATGTGGACCCAAGACGACCCCAGCTTCGAGGGCGAGCACTACCGCATCGACGGCGCGGCGGCACCACCCCTGCCCGAGGTACCCCCGCCCATCTGCATCGGAGCCTCAGGCGAGCGGATCGGCCTGAAGGTCGCTGCCCGTCATGCCGACATCTGGAACACGCCCTGGCGGCGCGATCTCGCATCTCTGAAGCGCAAGTGCGGCATCGTGACAGAAGAGCTCGACCGGCTGGGCCGTGACGCCGCAGACGTCGAGATGTCGACCACCGTAGAGAGAGCGCTGCCGACGACCGACAGCGAAGCCTCCGAGTACGCCGAATTCCTCGCCTCGCTGTCAGAGGTCGGCATCCGCCACTTCGTGCTCGATTTCGGCAACCCCGACAGCGCCGAGCCGGCCCACCGGTTCGCCGAGCAGGTCATAGCGCCGCTGCGGGCTGCCGTGTAGTCACCCGGCTCTCCGTGGCGGGGGCTGGCGAGCTCTGCAGCTGCGGCGCAAGCAAACTGCGGCCCTCAGCGCAGGGCTCAGTCGGCGAAGAGTTCCAATTCGGCAGGCGTCGCTGACCCTTCGGCTGACGTGGGGGAGCGCAACTCGGCTTGCTCCAGGGCCTCGGTGTAGACGCTGTGGGCAGATTGGCCGGCAGATTCGAACGCCATGACGTCGGTGCCGATGAACTCGACGGCGACAGGGTCGCCTCGACGCACGGCGGGGTCGGGACCGCAGCGCACGCGAAGTTGCGTGCCGTCAAGGTTCGCCACCACCATCGAGTCGTGGCCATAGAACTCCACCAGCTCCACCTCTGCGCCAGTCCCCGCACCGAGCCGAAGCTGCTCGGGGCGGAGCATCACATCCACCACGCCGGACGGGGCATCTGCAGCCCACGCACCGTTGCCGCCACGTGACGCCGTGCCGCCCACAGGGAGGCGGCCGAGCGCTGTGTGCACAACGCCGCCGGTGGCCTCGCAGCGCAGCCAGGATGCGGTGCCCACGAAGTCGGCTACGAACGGATCAACCGGCCGGCGGTACAGCTCGTCGGGCGTGTCGACTTGCATGAGGCGGCCGTCGCGCAGCACGCCGACTCTGTCGCCCACCACGAAGGCCTCGTTCTGGTCGTGGGTGACGAACACTGCGGTGATGCCCAACTCGATCAGCAATCGCCGGACTTCGCTGCGGACTTCCTCGCGCAGCGAGGCGTCGAGATTCGAGAACGGTTCGTCCAGCAGCAATACCCCTGGGTGCGGGGCCAACGCTCGGGCCAGGGCCACCCGCTGCTGCTGCCCTCCTGACAATGTCGACGGCAGGCGGTCCTCGAACCCTGCCAGGCCCACGAGATCAAGTGCTTCGCCGATACGGCGCGGTGTTCGTTTGGCGCGTTCGAGCCCGTAACCGACGTTGCGGCCAACGGTGAGGTGCCCAAACAGCGCCCAGTCCTGGAACACCATCCCCACCCGGCGCGACTCCGGCGCCACCCAGGTGCCGCCGCGTCCTGGCAGGCCTGCCACGAACCTGTCGCCAAGCTGGACGGTGCCCGCGAGGGGACGCTCCAGTCCCGCAATCAGGCGAAGCAGGGTCGTCTTGCCGCACCCGCTCGGGCCGAGCAGGGCAACCGACTCGCCAGGCTCGACCCGCAGCGACAGCTCGCGCACCGAGTACTCGCTCGCTGCAGGCCTGTCCGAGGCGTCATCGTCGCCAGACGTGTGCACGGCCTGGAGGGGTCCGTAGGAGTGTGTGACGTTTTCGAGGACGATGGATCGGGCCACGGGCCAGTGTCGATCTCGGCCGTTGCGGAGCCGTGCGTCCGACACGGCGGGTGCGGTACCTCGCCCGCGTCGCTGTGACCGAAATGCCCGGACCATGCGCACCGACAGCAGTATATGCAGCTCCGTCCGAAGGTATCCAGAATGGTGAATGCCTGGTGATGATGGTGCCTGCTGTCTCTTGGTAGGTATAGCTAACGACGCTGGGCGCCGATGCCGGCTGTTCGACGCCGAAGTAGGTTCACATCGACATGCAGGGCGAACTGTGGGGAATGCAGTGACCGTAACGAACGATGACCGGGTGGAGATCAGGGATCTGATCTCTCGCTACAACAAGGCGATCGACACCGGCGACGCTGACGGCTATGCGAACACTTTCACGCCGGACGGGCAGTTCATCGGGATCGTCGGCACCTTCAACGGCCGCGACGAGCTGCGTGAGTTCGCTGCTGCCTATGCCACCGAAGAGCAGTACGCCGAATTTGCCTCCGCACAGCACTGGGTGACCAACGTCGTCGTCGATCCCGTGGAAGGCGACGATGAACGGGCCACGGTGTTTAGCCACATCCAGATGGTGAAGCCCTTGGCTGACGGCGGGCGGATCCTGCTGGTCGGCCACTACGACGACATCGTCCGCAGAGCCGGCGGCGGGTGGCTGTTCGAGCAGCGGATCGTGGTCTCGGACGCCTAGCTGAGCCTGTCAAGCATCACTGGAGAGAGCATCGTGCCGCGAACCGGCCCACCTCACAGCGACCCGCCAGCGAGCGCGTTCGATATGACGAGCAAACTGGCTCAGGGTCTGCCCGCGCCCGCGGGAGAGTGGGCACCCATTCCTCGCTTCAGCTTCGTCGGCGGGAACAACGACTCGCCGAGCGTGCCAGTGGGCGGCTTGGCCGAGGCGGCCACGGCAGTCCTTGCAAAGCACGGCTCGAACCTCGCCACCTACAACCTCGGCGGCAATCCGCAGGGTTTCGAGGCGTTGCGAGAGTTCGTCGCTGGATCGCTGGCTGCGAATGCGCACATGCCGACCACCAGCGAGCAGGTGCTGGTGGTGTCCGGCTCGCTGCAGGCCCTCGACCTGGTCAATGCTGCGTTCCTGCGTCCGGGCGATGTCGTGGTCGCCGAAGAGGCGACGTACGGCGGGATGATCTCGAAAGTGAAGCGCCGCGGCGCGAGCTGCGTTGGTGCCGAGCTCGATGGCGACGGGATCATCCCCGAGCGCCTCGAATCCCTGCTCGACGAACTAGCTGCCGCCGGCACGCCGCCCCGGTTCATCTACACGATCCCGACGGTCCAGAACCCCACCGGTTCAGTGATGCCGGTCGAGCGGCGGCGGGAGATTTTGGCCATCGCTCGGCGCTTCGGCGTGCCGATCTTCGAGGACGAGTGCTATTCGGATCTGCAGTGGAGCGGCCAGCGCCCGCCGACACTGCGGGCCCTGGACTGCGCCGAGTCCGAGGGGCAGAGCGCCGTGATCTATTGCGGCTCGTTCTCGAAATCGATCGCCCCTGCCCTGCGGGTCGGCTATCTGGTGGCCGACGTGCCGATCATCCGGCAGCTTTCAGCTCTCAAGGACGATGCCGGCACCGGTGCGCTGGAGCAGTTGGTGCTCGCCGAATACGCCACCGCCCACTTCGACGATCATGTGAAGCACCTGCGGGACACGCTGCAAGCCAAGTGCCAGGTCATCCGTCACGCGGTGAACACGCACCTCGGTGCCTTGTCACAGACGGCGATCAAGCTTGGCGGGCCGGTGCAAGTGACCGACCCCAAGGGCGGCATCTTCGTGTGGCTGACGTTCCCGCCCGGCACCGACACGGCGCGCTACCTGGCGCCTGCGGCGGAGCAAGGCATCCAGTTCAACGAGGGAGCGGCCTGGTCGGTCGACCCTGTGTGGGGAGCGCGCCGGATGCGGCTGTGCTTCGGCAGCCTGTCCGATGACGACATCCGCGACGGCGTCGCCGCGCTGGCTGAGGTGATCGCCGCCGACTAGCGGCGTTGCAGGGTCGCTCGCCGCGCTGCGCCTGAGCGGTCGCTAGCCGCGGCCGTGCCGCAGCAGCATGCCGGGGGTGGCCCCGGTGCATTCGCCGTCCTGGAACGTCTCCACGCCGTTCACCAGGATGTGCCGGTAGCCGTGCGCACGCTGCACCCGGCGCCACTCGCCGCCGGGCAGGTCGTAGGTGGCCTCGCCGATCCACTCGGGGTCGATGGCCAGCTCGTCCATGTCGTACACGAGCACATCAGCAGGTGCGCCCTCACGCAGCACGCCGCGGTCCTTGAATCCCGCAGCGTGAGCCGCCAGTGCCGACATGCGGTAGTGAGCCTCTTCGACCGTGATTTTCTCCTCGTCGCGCACCATCCATGCCAGGAAATCTGTGGTCCAGGCGCCGCCGGTGAAGAACTTGGTGTGGGCGCCGCCGTCGGACACGCCCGGAATCGTGTATGGCGAGTCGGTGTACACCGCCGACATGTGGTCCACGTTGAACTCGGGACCCTCGCCCAGGAACTCCGTGCGCAGGTCGGTCTCGAGCGAGAGGTCCAGCATCACGTCGATGTAGTGCTTGCCCTCCATCTCGGCGATCTCGCCCAGGGACTTGCCCACATACTTCTGCAGGTCCTCCCGGCGGGCCACGCCCTGCACGACCAGCTTGCGGGGCGGCCCACCCACGGCGCCTTGCGTGTTGGCGAACAGCGTCGAGGCCTCTTCGGTCTCGTGGCGCAGACGCTCGCGCAACGCAGGGTCGGTCATCTTGCGCATCTTGTCTTCGAGCGTGCCGGTGGTGGCCTCACGCCACGCGGGGCTGGAGTCGTACAGGTTCCACTCGTCCAGCGAGAAAGCGAAGCCCGTGCGGATAGAGGCGCCTTGGCCGAAGATGCGCAGGCCCTCGTCTTGAGCGTCCTGTAGCCACTCCAGCCGCTCCTCGTGCACACGAGGGTTGCGCTGGCTGACCGGCACGACATTGTCGATGATGGGCCGGCCGCTCACCTCGGCGAGCTGCAGCTTGAACGCCAGGTCGTCAGGGTCGTTGACGTTGCCGCTGGTGGCCTGGGTGAGCTGGATGAAGCCCTCGTCTCGCTCGCGCAGCACCTCGGCCAGGTTGAAGATGTCGTCATCGCACATGGTGTCGGTGACCATTGGGCTGCCGTCGAAGTCGGCCTGGGTGGAATTCGGCCCCAGCCGCTGGATCGAGAAGCCGCACAGGCCCGCGTCCATGCCCTCGTGCAGCAGCCGCTGCATCTCCTTGCGCTCGGCGTTCGTCGCCGGTCGGCTCTTGGCGGCTTCGAGGCCCATCACGTAGATCATCAGTGATGCCGTCGGCATGTACTGCAGCACGTTGACGCCTTTGGGCGCAGCGTCGAGCGAATCCAGGTACTCCGGGATGGTCTCCCAGTCCCATTTCGGCAGCATGCCTTCCTGCATCGCCGCCAGCGGGATGGCCTCGGTGCGCACCATGGTCAGCATCGAGCGTTCCCGGAAGTCGGGCTTGCACGGGGCGAAGCCGAAACCGCAGTTGCCCAGCACCACCGAGGTCACGCCGTGCCAGCTCGAGATCGAGCAGTACGGGTCCCAGCGGATCTGGGCGTCGTAGTGCGTGTGCAAGTCGATGGCGCCAGGTGCCACGATGCAGCCCGCGGCGTCGATGACTTCCTTGGATGGCTTGTCGGCCCGACCGCCGATCTTGGCGATGCGACCGTCGGCGATCCACATGTCGCCTTGGTAGCGAGGCACGCGTGTCCCGTCCACGATCGTGCCGTCCTTGATGTGGATGTCGTATTCCTCCACGATGTTCCCCCCTGGCCCAGCGCAGCACAAAAAACCTAACACAGCTTCGTAAATCGAAGACTGAACAAGGCGTCAGAAGATGCTGAAACCGCCGTCGATCTTGATGACATCGCCGGTGTGCCAGCGGGCTGCGTCGCTCATGAGGTACACCGCAATGGCGCCGAAATCGTCTGGTACGCCCCAGCGACGCATCGGGATGCGTGGCATCACGTTGCTCACGAACTTGTCCCAGTTGAACAGCCGCTCGGTCATGGCGGTGTCGATCCAGCCGGGAATGACGGCGTTGGCGTTGATCTTGTAGCGGGCCATCTCGACCGACAGCCCCATCATCATCGCCAGCATCGCTCCCTTGGTGGCTGCGTACGCCTGGCCCCGCGCAGCGCCCTGGATCGCCGTGCCGCTCGAGGTGAGCACCAGTGAGCCGCCTTCGCCCTGGGCGATCATCTGGCGGGTGGCAGCGCGCAGCGTGAAGAACACGCCGTGCAGGTTCACGTCGATGACGCTGAACCAGTCCTCGTTGGAGTGCTCGTGGAAGCCCTTCTGGTTCTGCGTGCCGATACCGGCGTTGGGGAAGCAGGCGTCGATGCGCCCGTAACGCTCCACCACCGCCGCCATGGACTCCTCCACCTGTTCCTCGTCGGAGATGTCGCAGCGCAGCGCGCTCGCGGACGGGTTGATCTGTTGCAGCTCGGCCTCTGCCGCTGCGTTCTTGTCGGGGTTGGTGCCCCAGATGCTGACGTCGGCGCCGGCAGCGGCCACGCCGCGGGCGTAGCCGAGGCCGATGCCGCCGTTGCCCCCGGTGATGACCGCGACTTTGCCGGTGAGGTCGAAACCCTCGTACTGGTAGGCCATGTTCTGTCTGCTCCGCTGAGCTGATTCGCTCAGCCGCCCTTGATCTGGCGCATGAACATGCCGTTGTCGAAGTAGTCCCGCCAGAACGTGATCAGCCCGTCGTTGACCTCGAAGATGCCCATCACCGGCAGCTCGATCTGCCTGCCCGAGCCGGTGTGGAAGCGATCGACCCGCTCGTTCATCACGGTGTTGCCGGTGGCCGTCTGGCGGACGATCTCGAACTCGACCGGCCCGTCACCCCGTGTCAAGCCGCTCAGGAACTCCTTCATGGCATCGGGGCCGTTCATGTCGCCGATCGGCACATTGTCGTAGTAGACGTCGTCGGACACGTGACCGGCCGCGCCGTCGAGGTCTTTCGCCTCGATGCAGGCGATGAACTTGCCGACGACCTCGGTGGGGGAATCTGACATGACTGGTGTGCTCCTGTCTTGGACGGCCGCAGAACGCAGCAGCCGAAGTCTTGTCCTAGCACGCGCCGCCGGCCGGTGCCGCGGCCGCCACTGAGCCCATGCTGTGCCCATCGGGTGCCCATGCGGTCAGCACCAGGCCCGCTCAGTGCCCGCTCAAGGCCAATGCAGTCAGCGCCAGCCCTGCAAGCGGCCGGGAGTAAGGTCACCGGGCGATGGAGCCCGAGCAGACGTGGGGTGCGGATGAGGTGTCACCGATGACGGCGAGGGCTGATCGCAGACCACTGTCGGGCGTCCGGGTGTTCGAGATCAGCATCGCGGTGGCAGCGCCGTGCTGCGGCAAGGCGATGGCTCATCACGGGGCCGAGGTCTTCAAGGTGGAAGCCCACAGCTACCCCGACGTGGCGCGAGCGTTCGGCTCGGCATGGGCCCGCGATCCTGAGCTGGCGGATGTCTTCTGCGACACCGGTCCCTACGTGCCGGAGATGTCCGCCGGCAAGCGCTCGGTGGGCCTCGAGCTGAAGCAGCCCGAGGCACTCGAGGCCGCGAAGCGCCTGCTGGCCACCTGCGACGTGTTCCTGACGAACTTCGCTGCTCCGGGCATCGCCGAGCTGGGACTCGACTACGAATCCGTCAAACAGGTGCGCCCCGACATCATCTATGCGGGCATGACCGGCTTCGGCGTCGACCCCGACAAGCCGTACTACCCGTTCCGGGCCTTCGGTCCGAACCAGGCGCCGCTGGTGGGATGGGACGCGCTCACCGGGTTCCCGCACGAGGAGCCGGCCGGTATTCCCTCCATCGCCCCACCGGACTACATGGGCGGGCTGCACACCATGCTGGCCATCGTCACGGCCCTGCACGAGCGAGATCACACAGGCGAAGGCCGGTTCATCGACATCAGCCAGCTCGAGACCACGGTGTCGTTCCTGGGCCCGTACCTGGTGGGCCAGGACCTCGGCGTGCCCGAGCCGTTCCGCAATGGCAACCGGGTGTCGTGGGCAGCACCGGCAGGCATCTACCCCTGCGCGGGAGACGACCGCTGGATCGCCGTCGAGGTGCCTGATGACCAGGCATGGCAGGCGCTCGCGGGGCTGGCCGAATGGTCACACGTGGCCGCACATGACGGCAGCGGCCACGCTGCGCTGTCGACCTACCCGCACGGCACGCTGGCCGAGCGCATCGCACACCACGATGCGATCGACGCCGAGCTATCGGCATGGACCAGCCGCCGCAGCCCCCAGCAAGCAGCCGCAGAGCTGCAGGCGTTGGGCATTGCGGCATACGAGGTGTTGGATCACACAGGCGTGCTGGCTGACCCCCAGGTGCATGACCGCCGCCCGTACTCGA
This sequence comes from Acidimicrobiales bacterium, assembly GCA_965116715.1. Classification (GTDB taxonomy): domain Bacteria; phylum Actinomycetota; class Acidimicrobiia; order Acidimicrobiales; family Poriferisodalaceae; genus Poriferisodalis. The sequence continues at coordinate 571,310 of OZ220724.1, read as the reverse complement.
TTGCCCCCAGTCCGCGACTGGGCCGCGACCTGTTCGTTCGCAACCCGGTGCGCATGAGCTTAACGCCCCCATACGTCACCCGCGCCGGCCCCAACATGGGCGGCGACACCGTCGACGTGCTCACCGAGATCGGCTACTCGGGCGACGATGTGGAGCAGATGGTCGCCGATGGGACGGCGTTCGTCGATGCTCGTCCCGAGGTCGTGCTGGAGCGGCCCTTCGATCGCTGGTACGAATCGGTCGGGATAGCGGAGTTCGTCGACTCTGAGGGCAATACGGGGGGCAACGTCACGGGCGGCACCCAATGAGCCCCGCGCAGCAAGGCCATGGCCCGTGGAGCGGCGTCCGGGTGCTCGACCTGACCGGGCTGTCGGGGGCCTACGGCACCCGTGTCTGGGCGGCGCTGGGTGCCGACGTGATTTGCGTGGAGCCCCCTGGGGGGAATCCCATCCGCACCATGCCGCCGCTCGCGCCGGGTCACGACGGCCCTGAGGCCAGCCTGTGGTGGGCGTACTACGCAGCCTCGAAGCGCAGCGTCGTGCTCGATCCGACCGATGCCGACGATGCGGCGTCGCTGGTTGCCCTGATCGGGTCGGCAGATGTGGTGCTCGACGATGCGATGCCCGCCACCCAAGAGGCCTACCCGTGGCTGGCGGACGCCGACGAGGGAGGTCTCGGCGTCGCCGGGATCGTCGAGCGGTTCCCACACGTGACCTGGGTGTCGATCACGCCGTTCGGCATGACGGGGCCGCGCCGCCATTGGCGCTCGTCGAACCTCGTCGCCTGGGCATCGTGCGGGCTGGCGTCCACGGTGGGCTTCCCCCATGGCCCCCCGCTGGCGCCGGCAGGGGAGATCGGCGTGCTGATGCACGGCGCCTCGCTGCATGCGGTGATCGGCTCGATGATGTCGGTGCGTGCACGCAACCAAGCTGCGGCGGCCGGTGAACCGGCGCTGGGCCAGACCGTCGATCTGTCGCTGCAGGAAGTGGGGCTGTGGCTGTCGCCTGAGACGGGTGTGCCGCTGTATCTCGACGACCAGGTGCCGCGGCCCCGTGCCGGCAACCGCCGTCCCGTAACCAGCCCGATGGGGATGTACCCGGCATCGGACGGCTACGTGGCGATCATCGCCATCCAGCCGGCGCACTGGAACGCGGTGGCGCAGTGGGTGAATGAGCTCACCGGCAATGAGGGCATCCTCGACGAGATCTTCATCGACATCGTGGTGCGCCGTGAAGCGCTGGAGGCCGTGGACGCCTGGGTCGAGGAGCTGACGACTCGCTTCACCAAGCAGGAGCTGTTCGTGGAGGGCCAGCGACGGCGCATCCCGATCACGCCGGTCAACACCGTCGGCGATCTGCGCCACGACCCGCATCTCGAAGCAGTCGGCTGGTGGCGGCCCGAGGAGCACCCGGTGCTCGGCACCTACACCGTTCCCGGCTCGCCCTTCACCACCGACGGCGACTGGTGGGCCTGGCAGCGCGCACCGATGCTGGGCGAGCACACCGACGAGGTCCTTGGCGAGCTGGGTTGAGCTGCGGTAGCTGCGGGTTCAGCGCGCTCAGCGCGGTGGGTCGAGCAGCGGCGGGCCGGTGGCGGTGACCGAGACGGGGTCGCCCAGCGACAGCACAGCGCCTTCGGGATCGATGGTGCACGCGATGCCGAACATGGCGTTGCCTTCCAGCATCCCCCGCATGCCCGGCGAGAATCCCTCGGCGTTGTGGCACCAGCGGTGCTCTCGCAGCACCAGGGCCGGCTCACGGTGCCGCTCGCCGGTGTCCTGGTCGATCTGGGGGACCGCACAGCGGGGCCACACCACCCGGGCGGCGAGCTGTGCCGCGCCGATCGAGAACTCGGTCCAGGTGTCCTCAGCCCACGGCTGGTCGTTGGTGACGATCAGGTTCGCCCGGAACCGCTCGATGCCGAAGGGCTCCGTCGCCCGCGCCACGAGGTCGTCGAGGGAGGCGGTGTTGGCGACCAGCACCGGCGCGGCGTCGGCAAAGCCGGCGAGGCGCCCGCGGAAGAGCCGCATCGGCCGGGACGACTCGGGGGTCAGCGCCGCGAGCCTGGCCCCGAAGCCCAGCACCTCGCTGAAGAACTCGGCGGCTTCGTCTCCCGCATCGGCACACGCCACCTCATCGCCGATGAGCGCAAGCACGGTGACGTCGTTGGCGTCGGGCCGCTTCACCTCGATCGTGCCCACGCCGGGCGCGCTGACGGTCAGGCCGCCCTCGATCGGCACTGGCGCAACCGTGGCGAGTGCGGCGTTGCGACGCTGTGTGACCGCCTCGCCGAGTGCGACGTCCTCGGGGGCTGTCACGACTTGCCAGGCACGGTCACCCTCGAGTCCGGTTGCTGACACCGCGACCGAGTCGAGCTCGACGCGGCGGCAGCCCTTGATGGGGTGGATGGTGATGCCCGTGAGCGATCCGCCGTCGTGGCTCTCGGTGGTCATGGTCAGAATCTAGGCTCGCCGCGCACCGCTGTCTCGGAGTCGCAGCGGCATGGCTGACGTGGGGAGGGACCCGCAGGCATGTCACGTCGGGGATTCGACGCTCGCCACCGTCCCAAGATCGGGGTCGGGAGGGCCGAGCCGCCGCAGTGGCTCCTGGATCACACCGATCTCAACATGCACGCGCTCGGACCCGGCGCCGATCTGGAGGCCACGTGGGTGGCGGCTGGACTCGAGCTGCCCAACCGCTCCGCCATGCGCAAGTACCGGCTGGAGCGTGTGCGCGAGCAGTTGCGGGGCGCCAGCTGCGACGCCGCGCTGCTGTACGACCCGCTCAACATCCGCTACGCCACCGACACCACCAACATGTCCCTGTGGACTATGCACAACGCCGTCCGCTATGCGTTGGTGACCGCCGAGGGGCCCGTGGTGGTGTTCGAGTTCTCCGACGGGGAGTTCCTCGATGCCCACTCCGGGACGGTGGACGAGATCCGCCCGGGGCTGTCGTACATCTACTTCAAGGCTGGCCCGCGCTCGGACGAGATCGCTGACCGCTGGGCGGCTGAGATAGCTGGGCTGGTGGACGAACACAGCGCGGGAGGGCGACGCCTCGCTGTCGATCAGCTCGAACTGCGCGGGGTCCGGGCCTTGGAGCGTCGCGGCATCGAGCTGGTCAGCGCCGGCGAGCTGATGGAGCTTGCCCGGGTGATCAAGGGCCCCGACGACATCCGGGCCATGCGCTGTGCCGTGCATGCCTGCGAGGCGGCCGTCGACGACATGGCCGCCGTCTTCGAACCAGGTGTGAGCGAGCTGGACCTGTGGGCGCAGTTGTGGGCCGCCAGCCTGCGCCGCTACGGCGAGTGGATCGAGACCAGGCTGCTGTCGTCGGGACCGCGGACGAACCCGTGGTATCACGAGGCCAGCAGCCGCCGGGTGCAAGCAGGCGAGCTGATGGGCTTCGACACGGACCTGGTGGGTGCGTACGGCATCTGCGTGGATCTGTCACGGACATGGCTGTGCGGCGACGGCAGGCCCAGTGGCGCCCAGCACGACGCCTGGTCGATCGCACTCGAACAGATCCAGCGCAACACTGAGCTGCACCGCCCCGGAGCGACGCTGCGGGAGATCACCGACAAGGCGTGGTACCCCGACCCTGAGCACTACCGCGGCTACACGGTCATCTCCCACGGCGTGGGGCTGTGCGACGAATACCCGGTCGTCTACCACCGCCACAAGTGGGACGCGGTGGGGTACGACGGGGTGCTGGAGCCGGGCATGGTGATGTGCGTGGAGGCGTTCATCGGGCCGAGATCAGGCGGCGAGGGCGTCAAGCTGGAAGAGCAGGTGCTGATCACCGAGACCGGAAACGAGGTGCTGACCAGCCTGCCGCTCGGCCTCTGCTGAGGATCAGGAGCAGTTGGCCAGCGCCTTCAGCCCGTCCAAGTATTCCTGCGGGAGCGACGACGGCCAGTCGGGGAACGTTTCCTCGTCCTCGAACTGGGGCGGGACGCTGCTGCGGTCAAAATCGGGCGGGAGCAGGTCTTCGTACATTTCCGGTTCGGGCCTGTAGATGCCGAACACACCGTCGCGGTCGTACGCCACACCTTGGCCGGCGAGGTACGCCTCGAGATGCGCATCTTTCGCGGCGAGCACCAGTGCCCGCTGGACATCGGCTCGGAACTGTTCGCCGGAGAACATGCGCTCGCCGTTGGTGCTGGCACCAGTGGTGCCGTTACGAGCACTCGGGCTGACGGCTGCATCAGTCAAGGCTGTTGCTCCATTCGATCATCCGCGGTTGCTTCCCCCGGCTGTCCCAGAACTCCCATTCGTCTACCTCATGCGTGTACACGTGCCAGAAGTTCTCCAAGCCCGCATGATAACGCCGCCGACGACGAGGTCGGTTACCCCGGGAAGTCAAAGTCAGGGTGATCAGGGTGGGAGCACATCATGTCGTAGATATGCCTTATGCCTCCCGCGCCATTTGACAAAAGCAAGCCGTCGGGGCATGCCAAGGAGCTTTCCAGCTCCCAGTGGGCAGCCCTGCTATACCCCTTGCACAGTCCAGCGCGGTTATCAAACTCACAACCAAGAAAGTCTGACATCATTTGGACCAGTGCATCAGTGTCTTCAGGATTATCACACTCCAAGTAAGCAGAGTTGGCGGTGTCATAGTAGCCACTCTCGTCAATGATTCTCTCTACCTCTATATTGTGCGCAATCCAAGCTTGGTTAGGGGAGATAGGGTCAGGAATGACCCCTTCCTCTTCGGTCACCTCCTCCTCTTCGGGGTCGGCCTCCTCGGATTCAGAAGTCTCACCGTCGTTTTCCCCTTCGTCAGGGTCTTCGTTGGTGGTGGGGGTTCCTGCGGTGGTGTCGCCGCTGGCGCGTCGGCCGACGAGTTGTGCGGTTTCCCAGCGGTCGGTGCCGGCGAGTCGTGTCATGTCGCGGCCGGCGAGTTTGGCGGTGGGCACCGCGGCCGTGCCGCCCACCACGAAGCCACCCGCCGCGGCTGCCTCGAGCCGGGTCTGCTGAGAGGCAGCCATGTCGCCGTCGCGAGGTCCTGCGAGGATCACGCAGTCGGTTCCTGCCACGCCGGCGAGGGTGATGGCGCTGTAGATGTCAGACTGCGCCGCCGCATCCGAGCCCACCACCACCGGCACCACACCTGCACAATCCGACGCCACCAAGCCCGCCGGCGGCAGCACAACACCACCACCAGCATCGGCCCCCGCCGGCGCCACCGGCACACCGCCCATCACCACAGCTGCCACCAGCGCAACCGCAGCGCGACCCCGACGCCAGCCGCGCCGTTCGGCCCGCCGCACCACCGCCATCTCTACCCCCAACAGCAGGCCCGACCCCGCCCACATCGACCAGCACGTGAGAATCACCCCCGATCGAGACCGGCATCGGTGCCTGTGACACACACGCGGCCGGCATTCACTCGATCCTCGACTGCGGACCCTCGAGCCACTGTCATCCCACGACATCGCGAAGGGCCGAACAGCTCATTTGCAATAGTAGGGAACAATGAGTTGCACAATTAGGGATAAATAGCGTACATTCTGCAGTATGAATGAGCTGGCAGACTCGGCGTCGGCCGGGGACGGCTACATCGACCGCATCGCGGATCGGACACTCGCGGCCGATCTCATTTCGTGGCCGGCGGTGATGATCACCGGGCCGCGAGCGGTGGGCAAGACCACTTCGGCACTCAGGCACGCTGAGGCCGTGCTGCGTCTGGACCGTCCCGAAGATGCCGGCATTGTCCGTGACGACCCCGATGCTGCGATCTCTGTCGGTCCGTTCCCGCTGTTGCTCGACGAGTGGCAGCACACGCCCGAGGTGCTCGGCGCTCTCAAGCGTGCCGTCGACGAGAGCCACCTCCCAGGCAGCTACATCGTCGCTGGCTCGGCGCGCAACGATCTCATCGCAGGCGCATGGCCCGGCACGGGTCGCTTCTTGGACATACAGATGTGGCCGCTCACCGGCCGCGAACTGTTCGGCGATGCGAGCCGGCCGTCGTTATTCGATCGCTGGGACTCACCCGATCGCTTCGAGGTGCCAGCCGATCCGCCGGACGTGATGGGCTACCTGCGTCTTGCGCTGTCAGGGGGATTTCCGGGTGCGCTGCGAGCCATCGACGATCAGCAGCGCGAACGCTGGATGCGCAGCTTCGTCAACGTCACCGCGACACGTGATCTCGAGGAATTCGCCGCAGGACGTGGGCGGCAGCGCAGCCCGAACCGCCTTCGCCGTTACCTGCAGGCGTACGCGTTGCACACCGCCGGAGTTGCCCCCGACAGCGCACTCATCGAAGCTGCGGATCTCGACCGCAAGACCGCGTCGGGGTATCACGACATTCTCGACGCCCAGCGACTGGTAGTGGACATGCCTGCATGGCGCTCCAACCGTCTACGACGGCTGACTTCGACACCCAAGCGGCACTTGTGCGATTCCGGCCTGGCTGCGTGGCTGGCGCAGATCGACTTCGATGCCGCACGGCGGGATCCAGATGCGCGAGGCCGGCTGCTCGACACCTACGTGACGGCTCAACTGCGCGTCGAGGCGGAGTCGGCGAAGGTGCCGGTGCACCTGCACCATCTGCGCAGCCAGCGAGGAGATCACGAAATCGACCTCATTGCCGAGTTCGGCTTCCGTGTGGCCGCATTCGAGATCAAGTCCGCCAGCGCGCCGTCGGCCAAGGACGCTCGGCACCTCATCTGGCTGAGGGACAGCCTGCCGCCCGAGCAGTTCGCCGGCGGCGTGATCCTGCATACCGGCCGCCACCGCCGCTGGATCGACCGTGACATCGAAGCCGTCCCCATCGCCGCCCTTTGGGGCAAGCCCCGAGCGCCAGAGAACGCCTGAACGAGACGATCCGGGTGAGCTGAGGCGAAGCTCGGCGCTACTGGCGACCCTGCACCGGCCGCCGTGTCGCACCCGAGGCAGTGTCGGCGCTGCGGAGTGTCAGACGCTCCCTTGTCAAGTGTTTGGTCAGGCGGTGGCCGTGAGGTGTGGTTTTCGGGTGTTTTCGTCTCGCCACATTCTGCGGATGACGCGGTTGGCGAGGTGTCGTTTGTGGGCTCGGCGGGCTTCGCGTCGTGTCTTGCCTTCGCCGGCTTTCTTGGCGAGGTAGGCGGCGGCTTCGGGCTGTCGGCGGGCTTGGGTGACCGAGGCGATGTGCAGGACGCTGTTGATGCGCCGGTTGCCTCTGAAGTCGAGCCGGTGCTTGACCGGGTCGCTGTTGCCCTCGCCTGAGGACAGCGCGACGGCGCCGGTGCCGCACCAGCGGGCGAACTTGGACTCGCGGTCGAAGCGTCGGGGGTCGCCGACCTCGCACAGCAGGGTGGCTGCTGCGATGGGGCCGATGCCGGGTTCGTCTCTCAGGGTGGTGCCGTGCGCGTTGAGCAGCTCGTCGATGCGGCGCTCGAGGCGGCGGATGTCGCTGCGCGCTGCGCGGTCCTGGCCGATGAACGCCTGGAGCCATTCGAGCCGATAGCGGCCGGCGGGGGTCGAGCATTCGGCGGGGTCGACCGCTTCGAGGCGGCGCAGACGCGATTCGATCTTGCCGCAGGTGCTGAGCTGGTCGCGTATCTCGGTAGGCAGCTTGGCGATCTGGTCCCCGACGTGGTGAAGCATCAAAGTGCGAGCAGCCACAAGGGTTCTGCGGTGCTCGAGCACGGCTTCGATCTCCGCGACAGCAGGGTCGTAGGCCTCCAGGGCCTGGACGGGTCCCAAGGTCGGCTCGGCCAGCAAAGCCCTCGCCGAGGCGACAGCATCGACGGCGTCGGTCTTGTCCAGCCGTCGGCTGCGGCGCTGTGCAGCCGAGCGCGACGCGGGCACCTCGCGTGCGTCGAACCCGGCCGCGGCGAGCGCGATCGCGACATGAGCGCCCCACTTCGCCGAGCCCTCCACGCCGACCCGCTCGACGCCGTGGCTGCCGAGCAGGTCGATAGCGCAGCCATAGCCGGCGGCGGTGTTGTCGAAGGTCTCGTGGCCGATCTCGACGCCGTGGCCGTCGACGATCCCCACGGTGAAGGTGTCCTGATGAGGGTCGATGCCCCCGACCGCAGATGTCATGCTGTGCTCCTGCTGGAAGTGATGTTCCGGTGGGTCCGGGACGGCAGGGGCGCTTCGTCACAACCGAGTCGAGACAGTCAGGCTCCCTTCAAGACAGGAGCGCTCCTGCCGGTCCCACACTCGACGCGACAGGTCAATCAACAGGCACACGGCCAGTATTTTGTGGAGTCACCGCCGAGCATGGGACCGGACCGTAACCCCCTGGCAGAGAGCCCCGGCAGACCCAACAGTGACACTCGGAAAGTTTGTGTATCCGGGTGTGGTCTGAGGGTCCGCAGCTTTGGGCTGTGGCCCGGGGAGGATCAGGATCTCGTGCGCGCTCACAGCGGCTCACCGTAGCGACGGCCCCCGGCGTCATACTGAAGCATGTCGCTGGTCCCAAACTCGTACGACTACCCGAGCCGTGACGACCGTCAGCACCTCACCGAACTGGCCGAGCCCGCGCGGGAAAGCCCATGGCTAATGCCTGTTGCCGAGGCCACCGTTGCGCTGGTACGCGCGCGGCTTGCGAGTTCGAACCCGCAGGGCTCATCCGATGACGATGCCGACCCCGTGAGGTTCGTGCAAGAGGCATACGCAGATCTCCAGGAATTCGCTTGGGGCCGACATGTGGCAGACGACTCCGCCCTCGGACAGTTTCGGCAGCAGAGGCCCCCCAAGGAACTGTGGCCGGATTTCATGAAGCAGCGCATCGTCGAACTGACCAAAGATCTCACCGAGGACGACCACGGTGGGCTGCACCGCGAATTCGTGCAGATCTGCCTCGTGCTCCTCTTTTTCCATTCCTGCCGTCACCGGAACGACTCCGTCGGGATCACGCACTCACTGCATCTGTTCGAAGCGTTTCTGGGCCCTGGTCGAAGCCGAGACGAGTTTCCGATCTACGACGTGATGGAGTTCTACGCATCCTGCGTGCAGTTCGAACAGCAGATGCTGGGGGAGCGCGCCGGGGTCCCATGCCCCACAGCAGATACGGCGCGAGAGATTGTTGACCGGAACAGAGCATTGGAGCCACCGACGCAACCCGAGGAAACGATGCTCGACGCAATTTCTCGCATCGCGAGCCTGGGACGGGCGGTGGTGAAGGAGCGGAGCAACCCTCAGATGGCGCAGGCGAACCTCGGTGCCCTGGATGAGCTTGTCGTCTTCGGCATAGAACTTGTCGAAGCCGGCCGAGACCGGGGCATTCGATACTTCACTGCTCAGGCCGCTGCGTCACTCCACGTCTGGCGGAACGAGATGGACCAAGCGCTCGATGCGGCCGCCGAAGCCGTCCGGGGCTCATCTGCTCAGCCGATCGCCTTCTGGCTGCCAGAGATGATGAAACTCCGCAACATCGTCACGGAGGCCAACCGCAACGAGACGGAGCGCCGCCTCGATGCTCGCATCGCTGAGGCAGAAGCGAGCTTCGGGGAGAAAGTCGAACGAGTCGAGGAGGAGTTGAGTGCCAAGGTCGGCGAGCTGAGCAAGCAACTGGCTACCGATGCCAAAGAAGCGTCCGACTCTGCATCGAGACGTGCGATCGTGCCGGTGATCGAGGTGCTGGGCATCTTTGTCGCTGTGCTCGCAGTAGCTGCGAGCACAGTGGGAGCTGCTGTCGCGAGCGGACTCGACTTCTGGCAGCGCATTGCTGTCATCGCGGCTGGCAGCGCTGGTGCGCTGTTAGTGCTGGGGATGATCAGGCTGCAGTTGAGACCCAGCCGGCGTGACAAATCGTGACGGTCGGGGCGATGGTGGCGCACTCTTGGAACCAGGCTGACGGGCCTGGGCCGAGGCTCGGCACTTCGCATGCCACGTCGATGACCGGCGGACGCTGATGACGGAAGCATCAACCAAGCAGTGGGACGATGTGGTCGATCTGCTCGGCGCCGACTACGCCCCTCCCATACGGGATATGGACGACCCGGATGAGGCCCGCCGCCGAATCGAGGAGTACTTGGGAACGCGGCTGAGCGCGGTGCTCGACTCGTACCCGGGCCGGCCCGTGCTGATGCTCTCCGGCGGCATCGACTCAACCACAATTGCGGGAGCGCTGAAGAAACTTCGTGCAGACCCTCTCTGCGTGACCGTGGCCGTCGCCGACAGTCAGTCGGCGGACCGAGATCGCGCTGCCTCTGTCGCGGCCTGTCTTGGGTTCGAACACCTCGCAGTGGAAGTGAGCCGCGAAGAGGCCGTAGCGGCTGCCGTTGAAGCTGCTCAGGACTTGGGCACCGACGAGATCTGGGAGGTCGGTGCCGCCGTGACGATCCGGCTTGCAGTTGGCGCCGCCGGGGGGAGGGGGGGGGGGGTACTCACTGGCATGGGCGCAGATGTCTTGTTCGCCGGCGGGGCCACGCTGGCAGCACCACTGCTCTCCAACACGGCACGTCTTGAGCTGCGCGAACGCATCTGGGAGGAAGCCCAGCGGGAATTCACCATCCGCCGGCTCGTTCCCGACTACTACGAATGCGTTCTGGGCTCGAATGCGAAGCGTCTGGTCCACGTCTTCCAGACACTCGAGGCGTGGCACCTCACTGCCGACTTCGGTCCGGGTGTGCTCTTTGCTGACCGATCAGCAGGGGGCATCGTTGACAAGTGCTGCTTACGGGACCTCGCTGTCGAATTCGGCGTTGACCGCGACTTGGTGTGGGCACCAAAGGCACCCCTGCAGCAGTCGTCAGGAATCATGGATGCTCTCGAACAACACGGGCGCGAGTACATGGCATCGAACCTGGCTGATCGCGCGTACGGCGACCCGCGTACGGAGTCAGCCGAGACGGTGATCGCACGGATGGGCCTCCGCGAAGCAGTGCGCGAGTCTTCGGGCAGTGAAGACTCGATTCGAGGTCGCAACAGGAGACGACTGACTAGCGGCATCACGGCCGTCCCGCCGAAGCACTAGTGCTGGGTGAAGCTGACGAGGATCTGGTTGGCCTCGACGGCGTCGCCGACTGAGCAGCGGACTTCGGAGACGGTGCCCGCTCCGTGGGCGGCGAGCGAGTGGAGCATCTTCATGGCCTCCACCACCACCACGACGTCGCCGGCGGCGACGACATCACCGGCGGCCACGGGCACGTTGACGACCACGGCGGGGAAGGGTGTTGCGACTGCGTCGACATCGCCGGTGTCATCGGTCGCAGTGGGGGCCCAGGCGTCGGAACGATCGGGCACGTCGAAGGTGACCGTGTGGCCGGCGAGGTTGACTGCCGCGGAACCGGTGTCGGCGCTGCTGGCCGTGGTGAGGGCCTCGGCGCCCTCGCCGCTCATAGCATCGGCGGGCACCTCGTGGAGCACGCCGGCTGCGTCGCGCAGCACGATGACGGCTCGGGAGGCGTGCGGCGTCAGCCTGAAGTCGCTCAGCGTCGCCCATGGCCCCGACGATTGGGTTGCACGCTCGCCCAGCAGGCGGCCCAGCCAAGCGGAGGCCGCAGCGGGTGCTGCATCGGCCGCCGACGGCGCCGCAGGCCAGGCCGTCGCAGCCGGACCGGCGGCATCGGGACTGGTCGGCGTCGCATCGGGACCGGCGGCATCGAGACCGGTCGGCGTCGCATCGATCGGCGCTGTATCGATGTCATCGGCGCCGAGCGCATCGATCACGTCGGTGGTCATCGCGCCGTCCCGCAGCAGCGGCTGATCGGTCAGCCAGCGCAGGAATCCGGCATTCGTGGGCACCGGGCCCACGACCAGCCCGTCCAGTGCGTCGCGCAACGCGTCGAGCGCTGCGGGGCGGTCGGGGCGGGTGACGATGAGCTTGGCGATCAGCGGGTCGTAGTACGGAGAGATCTGGCTGCCTGCGACGATGGCGGCGTCCCAGCGCACACCGGGGGGAACCTGCAGGTGGTGCACCGGGCCTGCCTGGGGCGTGAAGCCGTCAGAAGGGTCCTCGGCATTGATACGGGCTTCGATGCTGTGCCTGCTGAACGTGACGGCTGCTTGGTCGAGACCCAGCGGCTCGCCGGTGGCGGCTCGCAGCTGCAGCTCGACCAGGTCGAGCCCGGTGGTGGCCTCGGTGACGGGGTGCTCCACCTGCAGGCGGGTGTTCATCTCCAAGAAGAAGAACTCGCCGGTGCCGGCATCGACGATGAACTCCACGGTGCCGGCGTTGTCGTAGCCGATGCGATGGGCGAGGGCCACCGCCGCGTCATGCAATCCGTCGCGGGTGGCGGCATCCAGATTGGGTGCAGGCGCCTCTTCCAGCAGCTTCTGGTAGCGGCGCTGGGAGGAGCAGTCGCGGGTGCCGAGATGGATGACCGTGCCGTGCCGGTCGCCGACGACCTGCACCTCCACGTGACGGGGGCGCTCGATGTAGCGCTCCACCAGCACCCGGTCACCGCCGAACGAGCGCAATGCCTCGGTGCGGGCCTCAGCCAGCGCCGCGTCGAACCCGTCGGCCGAGCGGACGATGCGGATGCCCTTGCCGCCCCCGCCCGCTGACGCCTTGACCAGCACCGGAAAGCGCATCTGCTCGCCAGCGGCGCTGATGTCGGCATCAGCGAACCCGGGGATGGTCGGCACGCCGGCAGACTCGGCGATGCCGCGGGCTTCGATCTTCGAGCCCATCTGGGCGATGGCGTCGGGATGCGGTCCGACCCAGGTCAGCCCCGTGTCGATGACCGTGCGGGCGAACGCTGCGTTCTCTGACAAGAAGCCGTACCCGGGGTGAATCGCATCGGCCCCGGCCTCCTGCGCAGCCGCAACGATGGCGCCGGCGTCGAGATAGGAGCGCTCGAGCGAGGCAGGCCCGATGCAGTGTGCCTCGTGGGCGTCCCCCACGAACGGCGAGCAGCGATCGGGTTCGGCATAAACGGCGACGGTTCGCCAGCCCAGCCGGCGCGCCGTTGCGAACACCCGGCTCGCGATCTCGCCTCGGTTCGCGACCAGCAGCTTCACTGCGGCTCTGCCACGCGGGCCGCCGGGGTCGCGACGGCGCGCACTTGCGGTCGGGGTCGTGCTCGGTGCTCGGCCACAGCCCGTTACATCCGGTAGACGATGCCGGTGCCGGGGGCGGGAGCGTCCTGGCGAGCCGCGAGTGCCAGGCACAGCCCCAGCGTGTCGCGGGTGTCGGCAGGGTCGATGAGACCGTCATCCCACAGGCGGGCGGTGGCGTAGTAGGGGTCGCTCTGGCGCTGGTACTGGTCGGCCACCTCGGCTCGCATGGCCGCGATCTCGGAATCGGTGGTCTCCGTTCCCCGCATGCCGGCGAGCCGGATGTCCACCAGCACGGTCTGGGCCGTCTCGGCCGACATGGTGGCGATGCGGCTGTTCGGCCAGGCGAACAGGAACCTGGGGTTGAAGCCGCGCCCGCACATGCCGTAGTTGCCCGCGCCGTAGGAGCCCCCGATCAGCACCGTGTAGCGGGGCACCGTGGCGTTGGCCACAGCGGACACCATCTTCGCCCCGTGCTTGGCGATGCCCGCTGCCTCCGAATCGCTGCCCACCATGTAGCCGGTGGTGTTCTGCAGGAACAGCAGCGGCACTCTCCGCTGCTCGCACAGCTCGATGAAGTGGGTGGCCTTGAGGGCGTCGGCGGAGAAGATGATCCCGTTGTTGGCGATGATGCCGACTTGGAATCCCCAGACGCGAGCGAAGCCGCAGGTGATGTGCTCGCCCCACTCGGGCTTGAACTCCGAGTAGCGGGAGCCATCGACCAGCCGGGCGATGATCTCGCGTGCGTCGAAGCCGATGCGGTCGTCAGCGGAGATCACACCGTAGATCTCGGCCGGGTCGTAGTGGGGTGCTTCGGGCTCTGTCCACGACAGCCAGCCGTCGCGGTGATCGATGGATCGCTGGTTGACGGCGGCGCAGAGCTCGCGCAGCTTGCCGTAGGCCGATCGCTCATCGGGCGTCATGTAGTCGGACACGCCCGAGATGCGGGTGTGCAGCGCAGCGCCGCCGAGGTCGTCGGGCTCGATGATCTCCCCGAGCGCGGCCTTCACGATGGGCGGGCCGCCGAGGTAGATGCGGCCGATGCCCGACACCATGATCACCTCGTCGCTGAGGGCCGGCACGTAGGCCCCGCCCGCGGTGCACCCGCCCAGCACCACCGAGATCTGGGGCAGGCCCATCGCCGAGAGCCGGGCCTGGCGGTAGAAGCTGCCGCCGAAGTGGTCCTTGTCGGGGAAAATGTCGTCCTGCAGGGGCAGGAACGCGCCGCCCGAGTCCACCAGGTAGATGACGCCGAGGCCGTTCTCGGCGGCGATGTCCTGGGCACGCACATGCTTCTTGATGCTGACCGGCAGCAGTGAGCCGCCCTTCACCGTGGCGTCGTTGGCGATGAACATCCACGGCACGCCACAGACCACGCCGATGCCGGTGACGATGCCCGCTCCGGGAGCGCTGTTGTCGTACATCTCCCAGCCGGCCAGCGTGGAGAGCTCCAAGAACGGCGTGCCGGTGTCGCACACCAGGTCAATCCGGTCCCGCGGCAAGATCTTGCCCCGGCTGTGATGACGCTCAATCGAGCGCTCCCGGCCCGCCCCGCCCGAGATGGCGAACTGCTGTCGCTCGCGCAGCACAGCGAGCAGGTCGGCATAGGCCGCCGTGTTCTTGTCGAACTCGGTGCTGCCGGTGTCGATGCGGCTCTCGAACTGTCTCATGTGCGGGCGGCGTCCCTGGGCAGAGGCGTTTCCGTCGCCGAAGATGGTACGGCACGCGCCGTTTGGCGCCCCGGGTCACAAGTTGCGGTCGGCGGGGTCCTGGCCCAGCAGCACCCGCCCGACTCTGTCGATCTATCCCTCGTCTTCGAGGAGGAACAAGCTCTCGGGTAGTCCGTTGTGCCTGCGGTCCCAGTCGATCTCATCGACTCAGTCCTCGGAATACGGCGTCTGCGCGGTGATGTGCAGGTTCGCGATCTCGGGAAAAGGCCCGCTGGGTTCGGAGTGGGCGAGTTCTACGATGCCGGCGTCTTGACGGCGTACGAGGAGTGACTGTGATGGCCAAGATTCCTCCGCCATCGGGGCGGGTCGACCACTATTCGTCTGCGTTTAAGCAAAGCGCCGAGTGGCTCGCCGCTGCCGACCCCCTTGCGTGGGCCGGAATACGGGCCGCGATCCGGTATCTGCTCGAGTTCAAGCGGGCCGCGGCGGCGCCGGACGTTCGCTGGCACATCGTGCGATCCCAGTTCGGAGCGCACTGCGGGGAGGTCCGTTGGCCTGACCCCGAATCCCAGTCGGAGCACCCCGACGATGCTTGGCGGGGTCTGTTCGTGGCCCACCCCGACGACGACTGGTATGTCTTCACCGTGCTCGGCAACAAAGCCGGAACTGACCGAAGCGGCAACGACTGGTACACCTCCGCGGTGGCGCGTTCCGATGAGATCGCCCGTACCGCAATCGTCGTTCTTGGCCTCAGTGGCTTCCCCGCGCCGTAAAGGTATAGCTATACTCTTGGGGCGGGAGGCAGCGATGACCAGCGAACCAGATGACACGGAGTTCTTCGCCATCGACGAACTGCCAGACGCCGATCCAGCAGCCCTCGAAGCTGCTTACGCCCAGATTATGGCCCGTCATGTGCTGGCGAGCCTGCGCTCCATGAACGGCATGAGTCTCGAACAGGTCGCCAAGCAGCGCGGCGTCTCGAAGGCCGCAGTGCATCAGCTAGAGAACCGGCCGCTCGGCAAAGTCCAGATCTGCTCCATGATCAGCTACCTGCAGGCCATCGGCTACGACGTCGACGAAGACTGGGTCGCCCGAAGCCTCACAGCCGCCCTCCCCGCCCGCAGCTAGGACCGACGTCAGCCCCGAGCATGACCTCACGATGGAAGCGGCGTGTCGCGGAGATCGGACGCATTTCATCGACGGGCAGACCGAGCGGCTTGCTTGTCTCGCGTTGGCCGTCAGAAGTTGCGGTCGGCGGGGTCCTGGCCGAGCAGCACCCGGCCGGCGGTGTCCATCTGGTAGCCGCCGACCATGAAGTGGCCGGCCACGGCACGGACGTCATTGAGCAGGCCGCCGAGCGGCGATGCTGTGAAGTTGGCAGTGCTGCCGGCGGCGTCGACCAGCGTCTCCACTGCAGCGATGCAGTTCTGCACGCTCCACGAGCAGGCCAGACGCGCACGGGCGTGCTGGGCGGGCGCGACATCG
Organism: Acidimicrobiales bacterium; assembly: GCA_965116715.1. Lineage (GTDB taxonomy): Bacteria > Actinomycetota > Acidimicrobiia > Acidimicrobiales > Poriferisodalaceae > Poriferisodalis. The sequence continues at coordinate 555,218 of OZ220724.1, read as the reverse complement.
CCGTGACTGGCTGCGGCCTGCCAGATCTCATCGAGCCGGTCGGCCACGAACGACCGACCGGCGCCGGCGAGCGCGGTGGCACGGGCGATCGCAGCGTGAGCGTCGGGTCGGGCGGCCAGTTCGGTGCGGGCAAACAGCGGGGTCTTGGACGTCGCGAGTGCTGTGAACTCCTCAATGGCCCGGTCGGCGATACCTGCGGCGACGCCTGTCTTGGGGAACGGGAACCGCAGCCCGGAGGGCAGCCGGTAGAAGGGGTGCTCGTTGGGCTTCGGGAGCGAGAAGTTCGCGGCCACGCCCGCCCGATCGCTCGGCACGAAGCAGTCAGTGAGCACGACATCGTGACTGCCGGTACCGCGCAGACCCAGTGTGTGCCAGGTGTCGTCGATGAGCGACGAATCGGCGGGCACCAGGACGTGGCAGATGTCCTTGGGCTGGGTGCCTTCGACGATGTTGGCCACCACCCACCAGTCGGCCACGGTGCAGCCGCTCACGAAGGTCCACCGGCCGTTGACCAGCCAGCCACCGTCGACCGGGCGAGCGACGCCACGGGGCACACCCGAGCCGGCGATGACCGCATGCGGGTGCGCCGCGTAGAACGCAGTGACCGTGCCCGGTTCGAGATGCGCAGCGAAGATCTCCGCTTCCTCATTGCAGGTCATGGCCACCCACCCGGTCGAAGGATGCTCGTAGGTGACCCTGCGTGTGAACTCGATGAACTCCGCGGGGTGGCGGCCCAGCCCGCCAAGCTCGGCCGGCACGAGCAGCTTCATGAGACCGTGGCGCCCGAGGTCGGCAAAGATCTGCCGGTCGGGATTGCGGTCCGCGTCGCAGCGCTCACCGCAGGCACGTACTCGCGACAGCATGTCGTCGCTCAGCTCGGGCGGAGGTCCGTGCCGCCACGGCGACGGGCTGTCGGCCATCCGGGCAAGCTAACCGCCCCGCAGCAGCAAGCGCCTGCGTATCGTCGTACCGGTGCGCACTGCGCTGGTGGGATTCCGGCGCAGCATCCAGCACAGCACGAGTCCGAGTTCAGGGACCCATATGACCTCACCCGACAGCACCCAGCACACGGCGGCGGCGCCGCTTGCGGGCATGACGGTGCTCGATCTCACCGATCATCGTGGGGAGCTCGGGCCGTGGATGCTGGGCGAGCTGGGTGCGGATGTGATCAAGGTGGAACCGCCCGGCGGCACAGTGGCACGTGGTGCGCTGCCGCTGCGGCCACAGCAGGGGCCCACGGGCGACCTGCGTAGCTGGCAGTTCTGCGCGTTCAACTCCAACAAGCGCTCGATCGCGCTGGATCTGAACGACGGCGGCGACCGGGAGGCGTTCGAGAGCCTGGTCAAGCTCGCCGGCTTCATCTACGAGTCCGGTGTGCCGGGGACCTTGGCCGCAGCCGGCTATGCCCACGATGATCTCGCAGCACTGAACGAACGGATTGTTCATGTGCAGGTCACGCCCTTCGGCCTCGACGGACCCCGCAGCGCTGACCCGGCATCGGAGCTGTCGCTGGCGGCTCTGGGCGGGCCGGCGAACATGCAGGGCATCTTCGAACGAGCGCCGGTGAAGGCCTCGATCGCGCAGGCGTGGCGGCATGCGGGTGCGGAATCCGCCGCGGCGGGGCTGATGGCCCACGCGCGCATGCGCTCCACCGGGGCGGCGCAGCACGTCGGCGTGTCGGCCCAGGCGGCGATGACGTGGACCCTGCTCAATGCCATGGAAACCCACGCCATCTGCGGGCGGGACTTCACACGCTCGGGCACGGTCGCCCAGCTCGCTGTGCCCTTGCAGATGCGCTACCTCACCCAGGACGGGTGGGCGATCGGCGTCGCCCGGGGAGTCGCGACCGGTCGGCTGCTGGACTGGTACATCTCCGAGGGCCTGGCAGACGAGAGCTGGCGCGACGAAGAGTGGGACACCTACGACCTGCGTGCGGCGGCCGGCGAACCGATCAGCCGGACCTTCGACGAGCTGTACGAGGCCATGGTGGGGCTGTGTGCGAGCCATACGAACGCCGAACTCCTGCAGCGTTCGATGATCCTGAAGGAGACGATCGCGCCGGTCCACACGGTGGCCGACCTCGTCGAGTTCGAGCACTTGCGCGTGCGTGACTTCTGGCGGTCTGTGCAAGGGGGCGACACCGCGGGCGTTGAGCTGCCAGGCGGTCCCGCGACCATCGACGGCACCCGCATCGGCACCAAGCGGCAGCCGCCGCGGCTCAACGAGCACGGCGCCGAGATCCGGAGGCAGCTCGCCGAGGTCGTCGATGATCCCGAGCCAACGTCCGAGCCGTTGGCGTGGAGTGTGGGCGATGCGGATCTGCCCCTTGCCGGGCTGCGGGTAGCGGATTTCAGCTGGATCGGCGTGGGTCCCATCACGGCGAAGGCGCTCGCCGATCACGGCGCGACCGTGGTACGGATCGAGTCGAGCTCACGTATCGACGGGCTGCGCGCCAACCCGCCATTCAAGGACAACGTCGTCGATGTGGACATGGCCCACTTCTTCGGCACGTTCAACACGTCCAAGCTCAGCATCGACATAGATCTCAGGACCGCGGAAGGCGTCGACATCGCGCGGCGGATGATTGCCTGGGCCGACGTGGTGGTGGAGGCGTGGACGCCGGGCACCTTCGCCCGCATCGTCGCCGACGACGACCTGATCGCCGAGCTCAACCCGCAGGCCATCGTGGTGCACACCTCGCTGCTGGCCAGCGGCGGCCCGATGTCCGCGCTCGGCGGGTTCGGCTACCACGCGGCCGCCATCGCCGGCTTCTACCCGATTGTGGGCTGGCCCGACCTGCCGCCCGACGGCCCGTACCTGGCCTACACCGACACCATCTCGCCCCGCATCATCACCGCCACGCTTCTCGCAGCGCTGGATCGCCGGCGCCGGACCGGCGAGGGCTGTGTCATCGAAGCTGCGCAGCTCGAGTGCGGCTTGCAGTTCCTGGCGCCCGAGCTGGCCGACTATGGAGAGACCGGCACAGTGGCAACCCGCATGGGGAACCGCGACCTCGAAATGGCACCGCAGGGGGTGTACCCATGTGCGGGCGAGGACCGATGGTGCGCGATCACAATTGCCGACGACGGGGAGTGGAAGACGCTGGTGGAGCTGATGGACGCGCCGTCGTGGGCGCAGGGGCCCGAGCTGTCGACGCTGGAAGGGCGCCTCGCTGCACACGACACCCTCGACGCCCAGATTTCGGAGTGGACTGCCGACCAGGACGCCGCCACGCTGGAACGGCAACTGCTCGATGCCGGCATCGCCGCCGGCATGGTGCAGCGCAGCAGTGACCTGCTCGCGGACCCGCAGTATGTGCACAGCGGCTTCTACCGGTGGCTGGAGCATCCCCGGATGGGCACGGTGCCATATTCGGGCCACCAGTACCAAATCGCGGGGTACGACCACGGTCCGAGGTTTGCAGCGCCCATGATCGGGCAGCACACGTTCGACGTCCTGAGCTCCGAGCTCGGGTTGACCGACGAGCAGATCGCCGACGCCGCTGCCGCTGGAGCACTGGGCTGAAAGCTCGCCTCGCCGCCTGCTGCCCGGCGCTGCCCGCTCACTGCCTCTTAGAGGCCGCGCGGATAGGCGACCATCCACCAGTCGTCGTGTCGGTCCCGCTGTGATGCGGGGTGCTGTACGAACCGACGACATGGTGGAGGTGCGTGTTCATCATGCGCGCTTTGAGCAAGGCAGTGGTGGATGTCATCTGGGCAGCGGTCGAGCCGCTGTTGGCCCGTGGGCCCGATGCGCATCCGTTGGGTTGTCATCGGCGGCGGATATCGGATCGGCTGTGCCTGCGGGGGATCATCATCAGGCTGGTGACGGGCTGCTCGTGGGAGTCCGTTGAGCACTTGCTCGACGGTGAGGTGTCCGACACGACGCTGCGGTCCCGCCGCGACGAGTGGGTCGCAGCAGGCGTGTTCGACAAGATCGCGGCCGAGGCGGTCGCGGCATGGGACCGCGTCATGGGCCTGCGGCTTGGCGATGTGTGCATCGACGGCTCGGTCCACAAGGCGCCCTGCGGCGGCGAAGGAACCGGCAAGAGCCCCGTTGACCGGCGCAAACTGGGCTGGAAGTGGTCGTTGGCCACCGACGCGGCGGGCACCCCGGTGGGGTGGGCCGCAGCAGGCGCGAACCGCAACGACATCATGCTGTTCGAGCCCACCATGGCCGAGATCGAACGACACGGCCTGCACCACGACATCGACACGCTGCATCTCGACCGCGGCTACATCGGCGGCCGCGTCGACCGGGCCGCCCACCAGGCAGGCATCACCGACATCGTGCGGCCCTCCAAACGGCCGCCCAGCAGCGCAGCCGTCAAGCCAGTCGCCGCCCCGCTGGGACTGCGCTGGACCGTGGAGCGCACCAACTCGTGGCTGTCGAACTACGGCCAGCTGCGCCGCAACACCGACCGGCGACCCGAGCACCGCACAGCCCAGCTCGCCCTCGCCGTCACGCTGATCATCACCATCAAACTCATCGACCAACGCGACCGCTGGCAACCCCACTGACCCACCTATCCGCTGACGCTCTTAGCCTGACGCCGTGAGTGCTGCGCAACCGGTGCCGCTGTCGGTGCTGGACCTGGCGACCGTTTCTGAGGGCGGCACCAGCGCGCAGGCGCTGTCCGAGACGACCGAGCTGGCTCGCGCTGCTGACCGCCTGGGGTACGAGCGCTTCTGGGTGGCCGAGCATCACAACATCGACACGGTGGCGAGCACGTCGCCGGCGGTGCTCATCGCTCACCTGGCCGCTCACACCGAGCGCATCAAGCTGGGCTCGGGCGGGGTGATGCTGCCGAATCACAGCCCGGCCGTGATCGCCGAGCAGTTCGCGATGCTCGAGGCACTGCATCCCGGTCGCATCGACCTGGGCGTCGGACGGGCCCCCGGCAGCGACCGCGTGACCGCCGCCGCGGTGCGCCAGAGCATCACCGCCGCTCCAGGCGAGGACGGCCGTGCCGAGGATGGCTCGCCCCGGCAGGGCGCCGTTCCTGATCCCTGGCAGGTCGATGACTTCCCGAGCCATCTGCTGGATCTGATGGCGTACCTCGGCGATGTGCGCACCACCGAGGGTCCCCCGATGGAGTTCCAGGCAACGCCGAAGGCGACATCGGCACCTGCGGTGCTGCTGCTGGGCTCCAGCGGCTATTCGGCACAGCTCGCCGGGTACCTGGGCCTGCCGTTCGCCTTCGCGCACCACTTCGACGGCGGGGGAGTGCTGGGGGCGCTGGATCTGTACCGCCAGCGGTTCCAGCCGTCGGTGGTGCTCGACGAGCCCTATGTGATGGTGAGCGCGGGCGTCGTCACGGCCGCTGACAGTGAGACCGCCCGCTACCACGCTGCGCCATCGCTGCTGCGACGCTGGGGCATTCGCACCGGCCGCTTCTGGCCGCTGCTGCATCCCGACGAGGCGATGACCCATCCCGAGTGGCAGCGCGCGGCGATGATGCCGACCAACGCCATCGTGGGCGATCCGGACGAATCAGGTGAGGCTCTGGAGGCGCTGGCCGCTGCGACGGGTGCCGACGAGTTGATGGTGCACACCTCGACGTTCGAGCTCGCTGAACGCATCGAGAGCCTCGAGTTGCTGGCCAACGCTTGGAGCCGGCGCAACTCGACCGCCGTCGTGCGCGCCACCGAGGCTGGCAACTCGACCGGCAACGTGGTTCCCAACGGGACCGGCGCAGAGACTGCAGCGACGGCTGCGGGCGAAGGCGCTGGATGACGGCGGCCAGCGACTCTCCATCCACTGACGCTGCGCCCTCCGGCGCTCCGCCCACTGGCGTGCGCACCACGGCCATGGCGACGCACTTCGGCTCGTTCCTGCTGGACTCAGCCGACGGTGAGGTAACCGGCGTCCGCCGGCACCCCACCGATCCCTCCCAGTCGCATCTGGGGGAGTCGCTGCGCCATTTCGCCGAGAACCGGGTGATGCGCCCGGCCGTGCGCCAGTCGTGGCTGCGAGACGGACCTGGCTCGGCTGCCCACCTGCGCGGCCATGAGCCCTTTGTCGAGGTTGACTGGGACCACGCACTCGATCTGGTTGCCGCCGAGCTCGCCCGGGTGCGTGAAGAACACGGCCGGTCGTCCATCTTCGGCGGCTCCTATGGCTGGGGCTCGGCGGGACGCTTCGGCTTGGCGTCCAGCCAGCAGCACCGGTTCATGCGGCTCGCCGGCGGCTGCACCGACCAGAAGGGCACCTATTCGTCGGCGGCGGCCGAGGCGCTGTTTCCCTACATGGTCGGCATGGGCTACCACGCAGCGCTGGCACGTCAGACGTCGTGGTCGGTCATCTGCGAGAACACCGAGCTGTTCGTGTGTTTCGGCGGCATGCGCGCAACCAACAGCCACATCACCTATGGCGGCCAGGGTCCGCATCACCACAACGACTGGGTACGCCGGGCGTGCGCGGCAGGCGTCGAGTTCGTCAACGTGGGGCCGCTGCGGGACGACTTCGATGCCGACGCCGGAGCACGCTGGCTGCCGATCCGCCCTGGCACCGACGTGGCATTGATGCTGGGCATCGTTCACACGCTCGTCACCGAAGGGCTCGCGGACGAGGGATTTCTCGGCACCCACTGCCATGGCTGGGACCGGCTGCGCGCTCATGTGCTGGGTGAGGGCTTCGCCGCGGCTTGCGGCGACTGGAGCGGCGACACGCCGTGGCGCGAGGCAGTGGACTGTGACATGCCGAAGACTGCGGAGTGGGCTGCGTCGATCACGGGCATCGATGCCGGGCACATCCGGGCGCTGGCGCATGAGATGGCAGCCAAGCGCACCCTCGTCAATCTCAGCCTGTCCACCCAACGGGCCCACCACGGCGAGCAGCCGTACTGGATGGCGCTGGCGCTGGCGTGTGTGCTGGGCCAGGTGGGGCTGCCCGGCGGCGGCTATGCCTTCAGCTTCGGCACCCAGGGCAACACCGGCGCAGGCCAAGTGAGGGTTCGCGTGCCGGGTCTGCCGGTGCCGATGCGCCAGCCGGGCCCGCCCACCATCGCCGTCTCACGCATCACCGAGATGCTCGAAGGGCCGGGCGAGCAGTTTGACTTCGACGGTCACCGCGGCCGCTTTCCCGACATCAAGCTCGTGTACTGGTCGGGCGGCAACCCGTTCCACCATCACCAGGACCTCAACCGGCTGACGCGTGCTTGGCAGCGGCCCGAGACGATCGTCGTCCACGAGCCGTTCTGGTCGCCGGTGGCCCGCCGGGCCGACATCGTGCTGCCGGCGACGACACCGCTGGAACGCAACGACATCGGCGGGGCCGAGACGGTGATCGTTGCGATGTCGGCCGTGGCCGAGCCCATCGGCGAGTCCAAGGATGACTACTGGATCTTTGCCCGCCTCGCCGAGCGTCTCGGCTTCGGCGAGAAGTTCACCGAGGGCCGCACCACGGACGAATGGCTCGAGGTGATCTACGAGATTCACCGGGCGGCGAATCCGGAGTCGCCCCCGTACGAGGACTTCCGCCGCGACGGCTATCTGATGGCGCCGGGCATGGCGCTGATGGGAGAGCCTCGGCAGGTGTTCCTGGAGGCCTTCCGTGCCGACCCGCAAGCCAAGCCCCTGCGTACGCCGAGCGGCCGGATCGAGTTATGGAGCGAGGCCATCGCTGGCTACGGCTACGACGACTGCCCGCCGCACCCGGCCTGGATGGAGCCGTTCGAGCGCTTGGGCGGGACGGCCAGCGACCGATTCCCGCTGCATCTGATCTCGAACCAGCCCGCCGCGCGCCTGCACAGCCAGTACGACCACGCCGCTCCGAGCCAGGCCACCAAGGTCGCCGGTCGCGAACCGGTCCGCATGCATCCCGACACGGCGGCGGCACGTGGCATCTCCGACGGCGATGTGGTGCGGCTGTTCAACGACCGGGGTGCTTGCCTGGCCGGCGCAGTGCTCGACGACGCCGTGATGGCAGAGGCCGTGCAGATCTCCACCGGCGCTTGGTACGACCCCGCCCCCGACGGCACCTGCCGGGCCGGCAATCCCAACACGCTGACCGCGGATGTCGGGACGAGCAAGCTGGCCCAAGGGCCCTCGGCGCACACCTGTCTCGTCGAAATCGAGCGCTTCGAGGGCGAACCGCCACCGGTCGAGTCGTACCTGCCGCCGCAGATCGTCCCGCTCAGCCCCAGCTAGGCCGCAGCTCAGAATTCGAGACCGACCGCGGTGCACAGGAACGACATGAGCGGTCGCGCCTCGGTGCACCAGGCGGCGATGACCGACGGGAAGTCCGGCTTGAGCGCGACGTCGTGGTCGAAGTCGCGCACTGCAATGAAGCTCTTGCGCTTCAGGTCCTCGATCATCGGGTGATCGACGGACCAGTCGCGGGGCGAGCGCTTGAGCCGCTCGCCCTCCATCCGCCAGCCGCCGGATTGGCAGGTGTCCCGGGCCTCGATCCACGCCTCAGGGCGCTCGTCGATGGCCACGCGATAGGCCGCCAGCGCATCCCGATCCGGCATCCAGCTGCCGGCCCCGAAGAAGCAGCGCTCGGTGTCGAGGTGCACGTAGTAGCCCGGGGCATGCACATCGCTGCCGCGCACATGGCGGAACTGGATGCCCACGTTGGTCTTGTACGGCGTCTTGTCGGCCGAGAAGCGCGTATCACGGAAGACGCGCATCAGCGAGCCTCCGACCTTGGAGTCCCGTGCGGTCATGTGCGGTGAGATCTCGCCCAGCAGTGCGCCCATAGCGCGGATGAAGTCGAACGCCGGCTCGCGCACTTCCTCCTCATAGCGCTCACGGTTCTCGTTGAACCACTCCCGGTTGTTGTTGGCTTCGAGCTCTTCCAGAAACTCGTACAGCTCAGGTCCGAAGATGCCCTCGTCGTCGCTCATCGGGCTCCTTTCAGCTCAGCCAAACGTACGCTGTGACGATGAGCGACGAGACGGGATCCGGACCGCCGAACACCTCAGCGCAGGAGTGGCTTGCGGGCTTCGAGGCGGTGATCGGCGCTGCTGCGCCGGGACCGGAGGTGACCGAGGCGCTGCTGAATCTGGCGGGGGTGGCGGCGCACGACTCGGAACGGATTGCTGCGCCGATTGCCTGCTGGATGGCCGGCGTGGCTGGCGTCGACCCTGCTGAGGCGCTTGAGCGAGCCCGGCAGTACGCCCAGGACCGGGCTGGCTGAAACGCATCGGAGCGGGCGCACAGGGCCCCGCGGTGCCGGGGCGCACTCGACGGCCGGGCAACCCGTCGTAGGCTGCGGGCGATGAGCGATCACCAGTTCGGCTTTCGCACGCGCGCGCTGCACGCCGGCGGCCGGCCCGACCCGACCACCGGCGCTCGGGCGGTGCCCGTCTACCAGTCCACGAGCTTCGTCTTCGAGGATGCGGCGGACGCTGCCGATCTCTTCGCTCTGCAGAAGTACGGAACCATCTATACGCGCATCTCCAACCCCACCGTCAACGCCTTCGAGGAACGGGTGGCGAGCCTGGAAGGGGCCATCGGCGCGGTGGCAGCGGCATCGGGCATGGCAGCGGAATTCCTCACCGCAGCTGCCCTGTGCGAAGCCGGCGACAACCTGGTCACCTCCTCGGCGCTGTACGGCGGCACCCACACCATGTTCGATGTGACCCTCGGCCGATTCGGCGTCGAGGCCCGCTTCGTCGACGGCGACTGCGTCGATGCCTACGCCGCCGCCATCGACGACCGCACCAAGTTCTGTTACACCGAGATCGTCGGCAACCCGTCAGGGTCCATTCCCGATCTGGCCGGCATCGCCGAGGTGGCGCACGCCCACGGCCTCCCGCTGGTGGTCGATTCCACGTTCGCGACGCCGTATCTGTGCCGACCCATGGAGCACGGCGCCGACGTCGTGATCCACTCGGCGACGAAGTTCATGGGCGGGCATGGGAACTCGATCGGCGGGGTCGTGAGCGAGTCGGGCCGCTTCGACTGGGGCAGCGGGCGATACCCGAACATGACCGAGCCTGTGGCCAGCTACAACGATCTGCGGTTCTGGGAGAACTTCGGCGAGTACGCCTTCTGCACCAAGCTGCGGGTGGAGCAGCTTCGGGACATCGGCGCCGCCATGTCGCCGATGAACGCCTTCCTGCTGTTGCAGGGCCTCGAGACGCTGCCCCAGCGCATGGACGAGCACGTCGCGAATGCCCAGGCGGTCGCCGAGCACCTGGAAGCACATCGGGCCGTGAGCTGGGTCAGCTACGCGGGCCTGGAGTCGTCGCCGTACCGGGAGCTGGCACGCACCTACCTGCCCCAGGGCCCCGGCGCCATCTTCACGTTCGGCGTCAAGGGCGGCCGCCAAGCCGGCGCCGACTTCATCGAGGCCCTCCAGCTGATCAGCCACCTCGCGAACGTGGGCGATGCCCGCACCCTGGTCATCCATCCGGCCTCCACCACGCACCAGCAGCTCTCCGACGAGGCGCTGGCTGCGGGAGGCGTCAGCGCTGAGGGGATCCGGCTGTCGGTCGGCCTCGAAGACCTCGATGACATCCTCTGGGACCTGGACCAAGCCCTCGCGAAGGCGGTGCCCGCATGACGATCACGCACGAGCCAGTCGACGGCTGGACCGAACCGAGCGCGGCAGATCGGCTGGCGCTTATCCAGCGCACCGGCACGGTGGCGATGGTGGGCGTCTCGGCCAACCCGGCGCGCCCGTCCAACTTCGTCGCGACGTACCTGCTCAGCTCGAGCACCGATTTCGACGTGTACTTCGTGAACCCGGTGGCTGACGAGATCCTGGGCAAGCCCTGCTACGCGAGCCTGGCGGACCTGCCGGTCGTGCCCGATCTGGTCGACGTCTTCCGGCGTCCTGCTGACCTGCCCGGTGTCGCCGAAGAAGTCGTCGACGTCGGCGCCAAGGCGTTGTGGGTGCAGCTCGGCCTGTGGAGCGCCCCCGCCGCCAAGCTGGCCAACGATGCCGGGCTCGACGTGGTGATGGACCGATGCCTCAAGATCGAGCACGCGCGCTTTCACGGCGGCCTGCATCTCGCCGGCTTCGACACCGGCGTCGTGGACTCGCGCCGCACCGTGCGCAGCCACTAGCGGGCCAGGGAGCGGGATTCGAATCCTGATGCCGGCTGTCGTGCGAGAGCCTCGCCGCCGGCCCAGCGTCGGGGGCGCCCGCAGAGGGACCCCCGCTGCATCGCGACTGCTGGCGGTGCTGGCGGCGGTGATGGTGCTGGGCTTGGTGGGCTGTGCCTCGAGCGAAGCGGACGGGCCGGGCGCCGCTGAGGGAGCCGAGGTCCCACCGCCGGCCACCGGGGACGTCGACGGGGTGGCTGGGCACAGCGAGGGGGGCACTGCGTCTGCCGACGACGGCTCGACGGCCGCCGGCGCTGCGGGCACATCGACTGAACCGGTTGAGCTGACGTTCGAAGGCGGCGATGCAGCGCCGGAGTTCCCGGCCGGGTACGACTGGTTCAACGTCAGCAGGCCGCTGTCGATGAGCGGCGACCTGCGCGGCAAGATCGTGCTGCTCGACTTCTGGACGCAAGGCTGCATCAACTGCATCCACATCATTCCCGACCTCCACCGGCTGGAGGAGGAATACCCCGACGAGGTCGTCGTGGTCGCCGTGCACTGGGCGAAGTTCCCCAGCGAGCGAACCTCGGAGGCGGTGCGGGAGGCCTCCATCCGCTACGGCCGGCAGCATCCCGTCGTCAACGACTCAGCGGACTTGCTCGCTCGCGCCTACGGCGTGCGGGCCTGGCCGACCGTGGTCGCCATCGACCCACTGGGTCGGGTGCTGGGGCCTATCGCAGGCGAGGGCGTGTATGAGCGGCTGCAGCCGGCGATCGACATCATGGCCGCCGAGTACGGCCAGAACGGGCTCATCGACCCGACGCCGCTGGGCGAGCTGCTCGAAATCGAGCCGGCACTGCCCACCGTGCTCAGCTTCCCGGGCAAGGTGCTCGCCGACGAGGCGGGTGGTCGGCTGTTCATCGCCGATACCGGCCGCCATCGGATCCTCGTCGCGACGCTCGACGGCGAGCTGATCGAGGTGATCGGCACTGGCGGCGAAGGGCTCGCCGATGGCGGATTCGAAGAGGCCACGTTCAAGCGCCCGCAGGGCATGGCCCTGTCGCCTGACGGCGACACGCTCTACATCGCCGACCGCGAGAACCATGCGATTCGCGCCGCGTACCTCGATGACCGGAACGTCACCACCATCGCGGGCACGGGCGCACCTGTGACCCGGTTCGCTCCCGGCCCCGCCGCGCAGACGGCGATTGCCTCGCCGTGGGACTTGCACCTGGAAGACGATCTGCTGTACATCGCGGGGGCCGGGCGGCACCAGCTCTGGCTGATGAATCTGACCAGCGGAGCGGTCGACGTCTTCGCCGGAACGGGAGCCGAGGGCCTCGACGACGGCAACCGTCTCGCTGCCACGCTCTCGCAGCCGTCCGGGCTTGCGGCCGGGCATGGCCTGCTCTACTTCACTGATCCGGAGGCCAGTGCGGTACGGCAGGTCTCGTTCGGCCTCGACGGGCAGCTCGACACATTGGTGGGCAAGCACCTGTTCGTGTGGGGCGACGAGGTGGGCAGCTTCGACGACACGCTGCTGCAGCACGCGATCGGCATCGAGTTCGTGCCGGGTGCGCAGGGAGCCGGGCTGCTGTACGTCGCAGACACCTACAACCATCGGATCAAGGTGCTCGATCTCGACACGAAGACCTCCTCGTTGCTGGTCGGTGACGGCACGCCGGGGTTGCAGGACGGCGTCGGCACCGGGGCGCGCCTGGCTGAGCCCAGCGGTCTGAGCGCCACCTCCGACACCCTCTATGTGGCCGACACGAACAACCACCGCATCCGGATGCTGGATCTGGCAACCGGCGAGCTGTCCACGCTGGCGCTGTCGAACTTGGAGATCGCCACCGTGACCATGGCCGGTGTGATCGACGACGATGTGGTGCTGTTGCCCCAGCAGGTGGCACCCGGCCCGGTCGAGATCGTGCTGGACCTGCAGGTGCCCGAGGGATACAAGTTCAACGTCGACGGCCTGTTCGAGTTCGAGTGGTCTGCCGAGGGCGACGTGCTGCGCCCGCAGGGAACGGCCCGCTACGAGGCCCGAGGCCCAGACATGCCGGTCCGGCTGTCCGGCACCGTCAGTGCAGAAGGCGGGACTGCGGTGCTCTCAGCCACTGCGGTGGTGTTCTACTGCCCGGCCGTGGACGAGACGTTCTGCCTGATCCGGGACGTGAACTTCACCGCGCCGATCGAGGTGGATCCCGCGGGTGCAAGCACCATCGTGCTGCCGCATCAACTGCTGTCTGCTGAGGAGCTGGACCGACGCCTGGCGCCAGGGTGAGGACGATCGGCGCGCTTGCGCTGGCGGCCACCGGCTGGTTAGCGCTGCTGCCCGACGCGGCAGCCCAAGGCTCGGGCCCCTCGGAGACTCCGCCGCTCATCACGGTTGCGCCCGATACTGAACTCGGAGACGCTGACAGCGAAGCGCCTGCGCCGCGGGTTGTGGCCGTATTGCGCGGTCCAGGCGGCGTCGGCTACTGGGTGGTCGGAGCGGACGGCTCCATCGAACCGGTGGGCACCTCGATCCTGCCGATCGTGAGCGACCCGCCTCAACTGCACACGCAAGTTGTCAGCGCTCGTCTCGGGGCGCCAGGGGCACTCGGGGTCTGGCTGCAGCTCGCAGACGATTCCGAGGTCGCCCTCGGAGATCCCGGTCCGACGGTCTTCACGGGCGAGGAGCGGCCGTTGGGCTGGCTCTCGGGAGTCGGGGTTCGGCAGTTGCTCTCGGGTGCGTGGTGGGCTGATGTGGATCGATGGTGCACCAGCGAACTGCCGTTGCCGGTGCGCATCGGGCAGACGATCATGACGGCGTTGGGCGAACGCTCGCTGGGCCTCGCTGTCGAGGAGGCACGTGACCGCCGGATCGCTGGCATCCTGGTTCAAGGTCCCGTTACCGAGCATGTGTGGCGCCGCATCGCCGAGTTGCAGGACTTCGCGGGCCGTATCCCGTTGATCATCGCGGTTGACGAAGAAGGCGGGCGGGTGCAGCGACTCGCGGCGGTCGTGGGCCGGTTGCCCTCGGCGGCAGCCCAGACCGCCAAGTCGCCCGCCCAGGTTGCCGAGGTGGCGGCGGGTCACGCCCGCAAGATGTACCAGCTCGGCTTCACCATGAACTTCGCGCCGGTCATCGATGTCGGCGCAGGGGAAGGCATCGGGGATCGGTCATTCGGCAACGATCCGGCCACGGTCACCGAGTACGGCATGGCGACCGTGGAGGGCCTCAGCGCCGGAGGGATCGTTCCGGTCGTGAAGCACTTCCCCGGCCACGGCGCGGCCAGCGCGGACACCCATGACGAACTCGCATCCACCGCGCCCTTGGCAGAGCTGCGCGCACGAGACCTGATCCCGTTCGCAGCAGTCGTGGGCAGCAGCGATGCTGCGGTGATGGTCGGGCACCTCGATGTTCCCGGGTTGACGGGAGGCGTGCCGGCATCGCTGTCGCCTGCGGCCATCGGCGGCCTGCTGCGAGACGAGTTGGGCCACAGCGGGCTGGTGGTCACCGACTCGCTGGTGATGGGGGCCATACGGAGCCGTTGGTCGGTGAGCGAGGCAGCGATGTTGGCGATCACCGCCGGCGCCGATCTGGCGCTTGTCGGCGATCTCGCCGACGCTGCCGCTGCTTTTGCAGAAATCGATGCCGCGGTCTCCGAGAACCGCCTCAGCCTCGAACGCCTCGACGACGCAGCCACCAACGTGTTCCGCGCCAAGGGCGTCTACGCATGCACGCTCGTCGGCCGCGACGGCCTCGGCCGCACCGTCCTGTACGACCCGACCCTCGTCGGCCGCTAGGCCGAGGAATAAACACAGGGCCGTTAGACGCGCACGTCATAGCTGTGGAGGCGGCAGGGGAACTCTGCGAGGTTGGAACCTGCTGGATTCCCGGAGCAGAGGGCCCCTGCCGCCTCCACAGCGGGCGCGAACATCTGCGAAGCAACCGGTCAAGCTCAGGGCAGGGTCACGGTGACTTCAGGTTCAGGCGGCGGGGGACCGGTCTCAAAGTTGCGCACCACCTGGCTCCATGTGAGCTGCCACTGCTTCCAGTTGGCACCGACATAGGCGCGATCAGGCCGGTACGGGTGCACGGTCACGCCGAACTCGTTCCACTCAGGTGTACTCACGATGTCGCTGCGGGCCGGTCTTGAGCCGAAGCGATCACTGACGCCGAATTGGAACAGCGGTTCACCCATGGCGTCGATCAGCCGTCCACCCAAGGAAGCGTTCCGGGCTCCAGCCACGACGCCCGCATAGAAGCCGATCCGGACGCAGTCGTCGGTCACCACGGCGATGTCCAGTGCAGCAGGCAAGCCGGGCTGGTACTGGGCGTACACCGACGGCAACCCCGTCGTGCCCCAGGTCAGCGGCCGACGCCCGCGCAGCGACGACAGCGTCACGGGATCGGGTTCGTCCTGGCTGATCGGCCGCTCTGGCGGCGGCTCCCCGCCGGCGAAGCGCTCGAACGTCGCTATCTCCCAGCTCGGAGCGAGCTCGGTGCCCCATCTCAGCATCTGGTCGAGCACCTGGGGCCACGGTGCCGTGTCGTCGTCATCGCGCTCTGGATGCAGCCGTTCGAGCGCCACGAGCAGGTACACCCCCATCCTGCTTGTGGTGGCGTCGGGAATCACTGCGGTGTCGGCATGAGCCGGGTCCCAGAGTGCGCCGAGACCGTCGGGGACCGGGGGCGGCAAGCGCTCGGCGTCAGGCAGCTCGTCGATGCGCCGTTCGGGCACCACGTAGAACGACGGCAAGTAGTTCAGGCAGGCGTCGATGTAGCTGATCGGCGTCAGTGCGTGGTCGTCCGCTGCCAAGTCCTCGACGAGCGGACCAGGCGCCAGGGGCACGTAGGGCTGAGTGAGCTCGGCGTCGATGACGTGTTGAAGGTCCAACGTGTCGATGCCGACGACGACGTCGGCGACGGGATGGGCCCGGCTGCGTTCGAGCAGGTCGATGACGTCATCGGGCGTGTCCTCCCGGAACACCACGATTTCGATGCCCGTGTCGTCCGTGAAGGCCTCCAGGGCCTCGGCGGGCAGGTGAAAGTCACGGTGGGTCAGGACGCGCACGGCGGCCGATCCCTGTCCGGCCTCGGTGCACCCTGCCGCCAGGAGGGCGGCCAGACACCCGATCGCGGCGAGGGCCGTCACTCGCCGAGCGGGTCGGGGTGCGCTCTTACGGCAGCGGCTGGCCATGTGTCTGCATCGTCAGCACGGTGCCTGATTGGACCCTGATGCGGGCATCCGGCTCGGTGAGCTCGTTGCTGAGACCGAGCGATGCAGCGCTGGCCAGCGGTGTCGTCGCTGTCAGGTTCCATCGCAGCCCGCTGGTGTGCAGGCTGGCTGTGCCGCCCACCGCCAGCAGCGTCAGCAAGTTCCCGTCGTCGGCGGACAGCCTCATGTCCATGCCCGCGGTGGCTGCCCGGACGACGCTCGCATCGATATAGGCAGTGAGCGGCAACGCTGCGTACTGGGGCCGTGCCAGCATCGTCACCGAGACCATCATGTGGTCGAGCCTGCCGCCCCCGCCGCCGAGCAATGCGATCTCGGCAGGGTCCAGTCCCCAGGCGAAGCTCAGCGCCAAGTCCAGGTCGCTGTGCGCCTTGTGCCGATCGTGTCGCTCGATTACCAGGTCAGGCCACTGCTCACGCGTGCGCTCCAGCGTCCCGGCATCGACGGAATCGAAATCGCCCACGACAACGTGAGGTCGCAGCCCTAGCCGCAGCGCGTGAGCCAGGCCGCGGTCCACGGCGATGACGCATGAAGGCTCGCCAGCCGGCAGCCGGCGGGGCGCGCGAGGACCGCCATCGACGATCCAGACACAACGAGCATCAAGCTGCCCCCACTCGCCGGCCACACCCGCGTTCACACCAACAGTGTGACCCCAAGCTGCAATACACAGATGTCATAGCTGTGGAGGCGGCAGGGGAACTCTGCGAGGTTGGAACCTGCTGGATTCCCGGAGCAGAGGGCCCCTGCCGCCTCCACAGCGGGCGCACCTATCTGCACAGCGAAGCCCGGTACCTTGCAGATCAACGTGGACGTCGCCCGCCGGCTCGCCCGGCTGCCCCTGCTCGCCGTGATGATCGCGGTCTGCGCAGCCGTCGTCATGGTCGGTGCCCGCGCCTCTGCACCGCACGTCGCCGGCACCCTCGACGCCGTGGAACGCGACCGCGACCACATCACCATCGATCTGCGGCCAGGCGCCCAGCGCACCCAGGTCTTCGACTCCGACGGCAATCCGATCGGCATCCTGGTGAACGACGTCGACCGCGAGATCATCACGCTGGACCAGGTGCCCGATGACGTGATCGCCACGATCGTGACCGTGGAAGACAGCAAGTTCTGGCTGCACAACGGTGTGGATCTGCGGGCTACCGCCCGAGCCCTGGTCTCCAACGTGTCGGCCGGCGGGATCGCATCGGGCGGCTCCACGATCACCCAGCAGATCGTCAAGCTGCGTGTGGTGGGCAGCGAGCGCAGCTTCAACCGGAAAATCCGCGAGGCGGTGATTGCGGCGCGGCTCGAGGAGGATTTCTCCAAGGAGGAGATCCTCGAGTTCTACGTCAATGAGGTGTATCTGGGGAACGGGGCGTATGGATTGCAGGCTGGGGCCGAGACGTACTTCGGCAAGGACGTCTCGGAGCTCGATGTCGGTGACGCGGCGTTTCTCGCGAGCCTGATCCGCAGCCCAGGCTTGTTCGACGGGTTCGATCAGAACATCGACACGATGACGCGCCGCCGGAGCAGGTCGTTGCAGCAGGCAGTGGACGCAGGGATCATCACCGACAGCCAGCGGGAAGCCTTCGAGCGGCGACCGCTGCCGAGCCGCAACCTTTCGCCGCGACGCACCGACGTCGCGCTGCGACGCGACTACTTCCTGGTGGAGGTACGGCGGTCGCTGCTGGCCAATCCGGCCTTGGGGGACACCTATCAGGCTCGCTTCAGCCAGGTGTTCGGTGGTGGCCTGCGGGTATGGACGACGCTGCGTCCCGAATTGCAGCGGGCCATGCGCACCTCGGTCGCAGAAGTGCTGCCCGAGGGCACCGGCGAGTTCGAGGTGTCCATCGTCAGTGTCGATCCGGCGACCGGGGCCGTGCATGCGTTCATCGGCGGCCCCGCCTTCAGCGATTCCGAGTTCAACCTGGCCACCCAGGGCCGCCGCCAGCCAGGATCGTCGTTCAAGACCTACGTGCTCGCCGCGGCAATCGAACGTGCCGGTCTGTACCCGTTCGACACGATCAGCGGTCAGGGACCATGCGTGTTCCCCAACCCGCCGCTCGACGACTACGAGGTGAGCAACTTCGCCAACAGCGCGGGCCGGGTGGCGACGCTGGAGGACCAGACGACCGCTAGCTCGAATTGCGCTTTCGTCCGGCTCGGCTTGATCACCGGTCTGGACGAGGTCGTCGGCATGGCGAATCGACTGGTCAACAGGTCCGGTGAGAGCAGCTATCTGCCGTATCCGTCCATCTCGCTGGGCGCGCAGGAGATCACCCCGCTCGAACAGGCCGTGGCATACGGCACATTCGCCAACGGCGGAGTGCGGATGGAGCCGTTCTACGTGACCCGCATTGAGAACAATTTCGGCGAGGTGCTCTACGAGCACGTTCCGCACGGGCGACGGGTGGTGTCGTCGAGCACGGCCGACTGGGTGACCTCGGTGTTGGAAGAGAATGTGCGATCCGGAACCGGGACACGGTCCCAACTGCCCAGCGGCCAGGTCTCGGCGGGCAAGACAGGAACGACTCAGTCATTCCATGACGCCTGGTTCGTGGGGTACACGCCGCACATGTCGACCGCGGTGTGGATGGGCCATCCCGACGAGCAGATCCCGATGGGCGACATCCAGGGACGGCGGGCCACCGGCGGCTGGATCCCGGCACGCATCTGGGCTGCCTATATGGATCGGGCATTGGCCGACACGCAATTGCGGGCATTCCCGGCTGCGCCGCCTCCGCCGCGGGCCAGCCAGTACCTGTTCCTGTCCGGGGACACCTGCTCGATCGCCGTTGCCGTGTCGCCCTCGGAGCCGCCGCTCGAGTTCGACCTGCCATGCAGCATGGTCCGCCCGACCGATGACAACGAATTCGAGCCCCTGCCCGATGCGCTGTGCAAGGTTGCGGTGCCTGCGGGCGACGGCGGCACGCGGTTCGAGTGGCTCCGCTGCACCCAGATCGCCACCGAGCTCGCGGCGCGGGCAACCGAGCCAGTCGGCGATACTGACGGATCAGTCCCGCCGGACAGCGCAGATGAGACCGGGGTGGGCAGCACCGAAGAGGACCAGAATTGAGCGGATCGAACGTGAACCAGCTCGAGGTTCTCGCCCAGATCGCAGACCTCGACGTACGGCTCGATCAGATCGACCATCACGTCCGGCACCTGCCCGAACGCGAGATCCGGGCCGGCATCGAGACTGAGCTGCGGGCACTGGCATCTGAGGCGAGAGCGCTCGACGGCCAGATCGCGGATCTGGAACGCCAGCAGCGCCGCCGCGAAGACGAGGTTGCACTCATCGAAGCCAAGCGTGCCCACAACTCCGAGCGGCTGTACGAGAGTCACCTGACATCGCCCAAGGAAGCTGAGGCCCTCACAGCGGAAGCGGAATCGCTCAGCCGTCGCCAGACCGAGATCGAGGATCAGATCCTTGAGCTGATGGAGCAGTTGGAGCCGCTGAACGAGGCCCGGGCCGGGCTTGGGCAACGCCAGTCTGCGGCCACCGAACGCATCGAAGCGGTCGACGCCGCCATCAGTGCTGCAGAGAGCGAATCGGGCCGGGAGCGCGACGAAGTGCTCGACCAGAGAGCAGCGCTGGTGGCTATGGCCGATCCCGGGAACGTGTCGGTGTACGAGGCGCGTCGGGCCGACGCCCGAGGCAACCCCGTGCTCGGTCGGCTCATCGGCACCACCTGCAGCGCGTGCCACCTGGAGGTGCCGTCGGTCGACTACGAGCACATCACACGTCTCGATCCCGACGAACTCGCCGAATGCCCCCAGTGCGGGGCGTTGCTCGTCCGCTGAAGCAGTGGATTCGCCGCTGCGCTGGCGAGGGGAGCTGGGCTGATGCTGCTGTGGTTCGTGGCGACCTCGCTCGTGGCGATGCGCTGGACGTTCGGAGATCCCGCGATCGACCATCGTTTCGTTGTGGCGGGTGCACTCGTGCCTGATGTGATGCACGTCGCCACCGGCGGGGCGCCGCTCGCTCACTCGCTGATGCTGCCGGTGTGCGGTCTCGCTGCGGTCATGCTGCTGACGGTCGGGCGCCGGCGTGCTCGGCGCCGCTGGCTGGCGCTGCCGATCGGTGTGTTCTGGCACCAGGTGTTCGATGGTGCGTGGATGCAGCCAGCCTTGTTCTGGTGGCCGTTCGGAGGCACGACCGCGGACGTGTCGCTGCCGCTGGCCGCTCGGGGTGCGTGGCTCATCGTGGCAATGGAGTTCGCGGGCCTCGCCGGCTGCTGGTGGATCTGGCGGACCACCGGCATGGCGGACGACCGGACGGCTCGGACCGACTTCGTGCGAGCGGGCCGCTTGGCGTACCGTTCAGGACCGCAGTACCGGCGAGGAGCGGGCGGAGGATGATGCTGCTGACCCTCGCGCGTAACAGGCGCCCATGCTGATCCTCGTGCGCCACGGCCGTACGAGTGCCAACGCCGCGGGTCTGCTGCAGGGACGAGTCGACAACGAACTCGACGAGACCGGCGTGCAGCAAGCCGATGAGATCGCCGCAGCGCTCTGTGGAACCGATCAACGCCCGGCTCGGATCATCTCCTCACCACTGCTGCGCGCACGCCAGACAGCGCAGGCCACCGCCGACCTCGTCGGCTTGGAGGTCTCCATCGACGAACGCTGGGCCGAACTGGATTACGGCGAGTGGGATGGGCTCCCGATCTCGGAGATACGAGTTTCCGAATGGCAGCGCTGGCGAGCGGACACAGACTTCGCACCGCCCGGAGGCGAATCGCTGGCACAGCTCAATGACCGCGTCGGCGCGGCCAGCGACGAGCTGGCTGCGGTGGCCGCAGGCCAGCATGTCGCCGTGTTCACCCACGTCTCGCCGATCAAGGCGGCAGTCAGGTGGGCGCTCGGGACCTCCGACGAGATCTCGTGGCACCTGCACGTCTCACAGGCACAGATCACCCGCATCGGCTTCCGGGGACCGGTGCCGAGACTCACGTCCTTCAACGACACATCCCACCTCAGCCTCTGAGACACAGATTCGATAGCAGCGGAGGCGGCAGGGCGGTGAGCCGGCCTGTAGGCGGGATTCTGTCCGTCGGCTGCTGCCGTCGGGGTGGCCATCCATCTGAGCGGCCTACCCGGGATCATGAGGCGGGCCGCCTGATCCCTGCTTGGCCTTGCTCCGGGAGGGGTTTGCCGAGCCGTTGGAGTCACCTCCAGCGCTGGTGCGCTCTTACCGCACCGTTTCACCCTTGCCTGTGACCGGGCACGGGGCCCAGTCCATCGGCGGTCTGCTCTCTGCTGCACTTTCCGTCGCCTCGCGGCGCCTGGTTGCGAGCCAGCTCCCTGCCCTGTGGAGTCCCGACCTTCCTCGAACTGCGCCGTTCGTACTGCTCCGCACGCTGCGGACCGCCGAAGCAGCTCAGCCCGCGGCCACCCGGCCGGCTCACCGCAGTCGCGAAGGCTACCTCCGCCTCGTGCGGCGCGGCATCTCGGGATCGAGCAGTGACCGCCGCCGCTTGCGCACGAAGCCGGCCAGTACCCCGCCCAGCGTCGCGAGCGACGCAGCCAGCAGCATGACGAGGGGGAGGCCAAGTGGCGCCACCGCCTCGCCCGAGCCGAAGCGACGGATCAACTGCACCACCACCGCCAGGATCATCACCGGGCCCGAGCTGAGGACAGCAGCGGTCAGCGGGTGCCCGGTCGCGTGAGCCGAGGCGACCGCGCCTCCGGCGATCAATCCCGCGAACAGCAAGCCGTTGACGGCGTATGCCGCTGCGGTCCGCTCCGCCACCAGGCTCCCGGCCGCGACACCCACCACCAGCGCCGTCCCGGTGGAGACCAGCGCACCCCGCAGGACGGCGCGCCGGTTGACGGTTCGATCGAATACCTGCAGGAAGCTGCGCATGACGCTCCATACTGAACGCTCAATAAGGTCTTGACAAACGGGAGCACATCGGCAAGATTGCGCGTCAGATGCCTCTTGTCACAGCACCAGCACGCTCCGCCACACGGACTGCGAGCCCACGCTCAGCACGCCCTGACCCGATTCGGGTCGTCGTGGACCAGCACGGCGGCCTCACCACCGACCTGCTCGCCTGGCAGCGTCATGCAGCATGCCGAGGCCTCGAAGCCGAGATCTTCTACCCGCCTGACAGCGAGAATGCCGGCGATGACGAGGCCGCCTTCGAGGCGAAGGCGGTGTGCGCCGCTTGTGCCGTATCGGGCGAGTGCCTGGAATACGCCATCGCTGTGCGGGAGAAGGAAGGCGTGTGGGGCGGGCAAACGGCGGCCGAGCGAGTGCGCATCATTCGACGGCGGCGCCGTGCCGCAGCACGCGCTCGCAACGCGCAGGCGGCTGCGGCGTCCAACTGACCCTCGCGGCGAACGGCTTGCAGACCCATCGCTAGCCTCCACAGGGTGAACGCGGTCACCACACCTGTACTGGATCACTTCGGCGGCTGGAAGGCCGTATTGACCGATCTCGTGGCGGGCATCGATCTCAGCCCGGAAGTGGCGCGGGCAGCTCTCGGCAGCATTCTCACCGAGCGCGCCACCGATGCCCAGCTCGCCGGATTCATCATCGCCCTGGGCATGAAGGGCGGTTCGGTCCCCGAGCTGACGGGCCTTGTCGACGCCATGCATGATGCGGCCGTACCGCTGCAGGCTCCCGATGGCGCGATCGACATTGTCGGCAGCGGCGGTGCGCCGGTCAGACAGCAGCACGCGCTCAGCGTGTCGACGATGGCGGCGTTCGTGGCCGCCGCAGCCGGAGCAGTGGTGTGCAAGCACGGATCGGTTGCAGCCACGTCGTCGTCGGGTTCGTTCGACACCCTGGGAGCGTTGGGGGTGGCGATCGGCCTGGACGGTCCGGCGGTCGAGCGGTGCGTCTCGGAAATCGGGCTCGGATTCGCCTTCGCCAAGACGTTCCATCCGGCAATGCGCTTCGCGGGGCCGGTGCGCAGCGAACTCGGTGTGCCCACCACCTTCAACTTCCTCGGGCCGCTGGCAAATCCCGCCAAGGTCCGCCGCCAGGTGCTGGGAGTGAGCGACCCGGTCATGGCGCCGCGCGTTGCCGGTGTGCTCGCCGCGCGCGAGTCGGAGCACTGCCTGGTGGTCCACGGCGCTGACCGTCTGGACGAGATCACGCTGACCGATCTCACGCGCATCTACGAAGTTCGCGACGGCGAGATCTCCGATGAGTTCCTGTTCGACCCGCCGTCGATCGGGCTGGAACGCGTCAACCGCGCCGCACTGTGGGGAGGCAGCCCGGAGCAGAACGCCGACATCCTGCGAGCGATCGTCGCTGGCGACGAGACCGGGCCCAGAGCGCAGATCGTGCAGCTCAACGCCGGCGCCGGGTTGGTCGTCGCGGGACTTGCCGACGGGTTCGCTGAGGGATACGAGATGGCGCGTGATGCCGTGGCCGACGGGCGTGCCGCGGCGAAACTCGAAGCAGCTGTCAGCCTCACGAACGATCTGGCTGCCGGCAGCTCAGCTTCTTGACGTGGTCGTCGGCCTCTCCTTGCCGTTCGGCGTGGGCGACCTCGTCCGCTTGACAAGTACTTCGGACGAGCGCCGTGCCCCGCTGGTGGGCACCACCGGCACCGTCGTCGGGGTCCGCCCGGGAGATCGTCGGGTGATGGCGATCGTGGCCTTCGATGAGGGTTCGTCCGAGACGGTGCTGGTGTACGGGATCGACGAAGCTGAAGTAGTCGAGCGGTTTCGCCACGGAGTCTGAGCCCGCTGCGGAGGCGGCAGGGGCCCTCTGCTCCGGGAATCCAGCAGGTTCCAACCTCGCAGAGTTCCCCTGCCGCCTCCGTAGCTCCCGCGGATGTTCGACTCGGCTTAGGTGCGGCTGGTGAGTCGTCGTAGGAGGCCTCGGCGGCGTTCGCTGTCGTGAGCCGGGACTTCTACCGTCGCTAGGGCAGCGGCCAGGTCGGCGCCGCTGGCGAAGCGATCGTCAGGTGCTTTCGCCATCGCGGTCAGGATGATCTCGGACAGCTCGGCTCCCACACCGCGCTCGGCGGGATCCGGTGGCGGCGTGCGGACATGTGCGTGCAGCAGGTCGTTCCGCTCGCCGTAGAAGGGCGCCGAGCCCACGGCGAGCACGTAGAGCGTCGACCCGAGGCCGTAGATGTCAGTGCGAGCGTCGGTGGGCTGCGCGAGCGCTTGCTCGGGAGAGAGGTACATGGGCGAGCCGTACACCCGGCCCGGTGGCGACGGCGGCCCGTCGAGGTCGTGTGCCAAGCCAAAGTCGAACAGCACCGCCCGGTCGCTGCCGTCGGATTGAGCGTCGAGCATGATGTTCGACGGCTTGACGTCACGATGGACGATGCGGTGCGCATGCACATGATCGAGCGCAGCGCAGATCTGCTGGACAATCGCGATGCTCTCCACCAGCGTCGGCGGGTGGCGGCTGCCGCACCGGTCGGCCAAGGTCTCGCCCTCGACGATCTCCATCTCCATGAAGTGAGCCCCGCCGATAACGCCGGCGCCGTGGACGGCAAGGACGTTCGGATGATCCAGCCTTGCCATCAGCTCGTACTCCTGCTCGAAGAGCGAGCGGATCTCCGCACGTGCCTCGGCGAACGGCGTCAGCACCTTCAGCCCGACTTCGTCGCCCCTCAGCGTCGTCGCCCGGTAGCAGTGGGCCACGGTGCCACGGCCCAGCAAACCGGTGATCTTGTACGGGCCGTACTGGCGGCCAACCCAGACGTCAATTTGGTCTTCGTACATCGCACCGGCCGACCCTCGAGCCAGTTCCAGCATAAGACGATGCGTGGGCGCAGAGCTTGCTCGTTGATTCGGCACACTTGAGCGATGGCCGCTGGTGCAGACCACATGTTGCTCACCCAGATCCGGCAGGTTGCGGCGCGAGCGGGTCTCGATGCCGTCGGCGTCACCGACACAACGCCGTTCGCACAGGCGCGTCGAGCGATCGATGAGCGCAAGGCGGCCGGTCTGCATGCGGGCATGTGGTTCACCTACGGGAGGCCCGAGCGATCAACGACTCCCGAGCAGATCCTCACAGGAGCCCGCAGCATCGTGGTGTGCGCGCGCACCTACGAGCCGCCGGATACTGCTGCTGCCGCTCAAGACACCGGCCGCCGGGGCGCCGTGGCGGCGTATGTGACGAACGACGCCTACGGGGCACTGCGGGATGGCCTCGATCGCATCTGCGAGGTGTTGCAGCGCAGCGGTTTCGACGCCGTCGCGGTGTGTGATGACAATCGCCTGGTCGATCGGGCGGCTGCAGCCCGTGCCGGATTGGGATGGCTCGGCCACAACACGATGCTGCTGTCGGCCGAACTGGGGTCGTGGACCGTGCTGGGCTCGGTGATCACGACTGCTGAGCTGCCGGTGTCCGCGCACACGCAGGCCGACGGCTGTGGCACCTGCCACCTGTGCCAGTCGGCCTGCCCGACGGGCGCGCTGGACACGGCCGGTGTGCTCGATGCCAACCGCTGCCTGGCATGGCTGGTGCAAGCGCCGGGGGCCTTCCCGCCTGAACATCGCGTCGCTCTCGGGGATCGTCTCTATGGCTGCGATGACTGCCAGGCCGTCTGCCCCTTCAACGATCCCGCAACAGCACCCCGGCGCAACGTCGCAGTTCAGAGCAGTCAGCCGGTTCGGCTGCGCCCACGCCGCGACAGCGCGACCCGCGGCGGCTCGGTCGACGTCATCGACCTGCTGCAGATGACCGACGACGAACTCATGACGGCGTTCGGCCACTGGTACGTGCCGCGCCGGCAACCCTGCTACCTGCGGCGCAACGCACTCATCGTGCTCGGGAACGTCGGCGATCCTTGCTCGACCGCCGTCGAGGCGGTGCTGCGCAGGTCACTGTCGTCACCGTCGGACGTCGTTGCGGGGCATGCGGTGTGGGCGGCACGCCGGCTAGGGCGTGCGGACCTCGTTGCCGAAGCGCGATGCGCCGGGCTCGGTGATCACGATCCGGACGGTCTCGTGGCAGCAGAACTCGCCAGATCGGTGCCCGCGCGGCGCGCGGCCGGCTGATGCGCTCCCATCTGCTCGTCACCAACGACTTCCCGCCCAAGGTCGGTGGCATCCAGAGCTACCTGTGGGAACTGTGGCGTCGCCTGCCGCCCGACGGCACCACGGTGCTCACGACACCTCACCGCGGCGCTGCCCCATTCGACGCTGTGCAGCCGATGCGGATCGTCAGGACTCCGGATCGGGTGCTGCTGCCGCATCCGGGCTTGGTCAAACGGATCCGCGCCGTGGCCGACGAGGTCGGCGCCGAGATCGTGCTGCTGGATCCGGCTCTGCCCCTCGGCGCGCTGGGACCCCGGCTCGGCTTGCCCTACGGCGTGGTGCTCCACGGTGCCGAGGTGACGGTGCCGGCGCGTCTGCCCGGCCTGTCTGCTGTGCTGTCTGGGGTGCTTCGTGAAGCTGAGATGGTGATCTCGGCGGGCGGCTACGCGGCGGGCGAGGCGGAACGGTGCGCATCTCAGGTGCTGCCGGTCACTGAGGTGCCCCCCGGGGTCGACACCAGCCGGTTCGTGCCGCTCGAAGCCGACGAACGGCTGCACGTCCGCCAGAAGTTCGGCGTCGACCCGGGCCCGCTGGTCGTCTGCTTGAGCAGGTTGGTGCCGCGCAAGGGCTTCGATGTGGTCATCGACGCCGTGTCGGGGCTGGCCTCGAAACATCCCGGTCTGCAGTTGGCGATTGCAGGCGCCGGACGCGACCGGCGGCGGCTGGAACGGCTGGCCCGGCGCTGCGAAGCCCCGGTCGTGTTCCTGGGCCGCATCAGCGGCGACGACGTCCCGCTGTTCATGGCAATGGGCGATGTGTTCGCGGCGCCGTGCCGCAGCCGGTGGGCCGGCCTTGAGCAGGAGGGGTTCGGCATCGTGTTCGTCGAGGCTGCGGCATGCGGGGTGCCCGCGGTGGCAGGTCGATCGGGCGGCAGCCACGAGGCAGTGGCTCACGGCCGGACCGGGTTCGTGGTGGATCGGCCCGCGCACCCCGACGACGTGGCCGCCGCCATTGACGACCTGCTGTTGCGCGATGACCGAGGTGCCGCGATGGGGCGCGCGGCCCGCCAAGCCGTTGAGCAGAGATTCTCCTACGACGGGTTGGCAGCCAAGCTCGAAGCGGCCCTGGGCTGACGGGGCGCCTCGCCAGCGGCGACGGTGAGTGTCAGAACCGTGAAGATGCGGTGAATATGAGCCACTGACGGACGCGATCCTGAGACAATGGAAGCCCGGCAGCACCGTGCATATTGAGAGAACGTGGGATGCGACGATGATCGACGAGATGACCATGACCACGGTCGTGACAGCATCGCCCGAAGACTGCTACGCGCTCATCTCCGACATCGAGCGCTATCCGGAATGGGCAACCGACGTCTCTTCCGCAACGGTGATCGAGAGCGATCCGGACGGGCGGGCGGCGCAGGCCTCGTTTCGCGTCGAAGCGCTGGGACGGTCGGCTCGCTACACGCTCGCCTATGACCACGGTGGAGCGCCGCACCGGATCTCGTGGAAGCTGGTCGATGGCGACGTCCTCAAGCAGCTCGACGGCAGGTACGAGTTCAACCCGGCAGCCGAGCCTGGCCGCACCGAAGTGCTCTACCAGCTCGCCCTGGAATTGGCCGTGCCCCTGCCCGGGTTTGTCAAGCGCCGTGCAGAGCGACGCATCGCGCACACTGCGCTCGCCGACTTCGCGGCGCGGCTCGAATCCGGGCCTGCGAGCTAGGGCGACCGGGGAAGCCGCCAGCGCCATGGAATTCCGCCGCATCGGTGGCCTGCCGCCGTACGTCTTCACCATCATCGACACCCTCAAGATCGAGCGCCGGCGGGCCGGTGCCGACGTCATCGACTTGGGATTCGGCAACCCTGACCTGCCGTCGCCCGAGCGTGCCGTGAAGAAGCTGGCGGAGGCTGCGCTCAACGCCCGTAACCACCGGTACTCGGCCAGTCGCGGCATCCCCAAGCTGCGCGCCGCCGTTGGCGACCTGTACCAGCGCAAGTGGAACGTCGAGCTCGATCCCGACACCGAGATCATCAACACGATCGGTGCCAAGGAGGGCTTCTCGCATCTGATGTGGACCTTGCTGGCACCTGGGGACGCCTGCCTGGTGCCGGCGCCCTCCTATCCGATTCACATCTTCGGGCCGCTGTTCACCGGCGCGAGCGTGCGAGAAGTGCCACTAGACGTCGGCGAGACGTTCTTCGAACGGCTGGTCGAGAGATTCGAGTACTCCTGGCCGCGGCCACGGGTGATCGTGCTGTCGTTTCCGCACAACCCCACTACGGCCTGTGTCGATCTGGAGTTCATGCAGCGCATCGTGGACTTCGCGCGCGAGCGGGAAGTTCTGCTCGTTCACGACTTTGCCTACGCCGACCTGGGCTTCGACGGCTATGAACCGCCGTCGATCCTGCAGGCCGAGGGAGCGAAGGAGGTGGCCGTCGAGTTCTACAGCCTCACCAAGTCGTTCTCGATGGCGGGATGGCGAGTCGCGTTCTGCGTGGGCAATGCCGAGGTGATCGCCGCACTTGCCAAGCTCAAGAGTTACCTCGACTACGGCACGTTCCAGCCGATCCAGATCGCTGCGACGGTGGTTATGAATGAAGATCGGGACTTTCCCAGCGAGGTGCGGGAGACCTACCGCAACCGTCGAGATGTCCTGGTGCGCGGGCTGGGCCGCATCGGCTGGGAGCTTGCGCCGCCGAAGGGGACCATGTTCGCGTGGGCCAAGATCCCTGAGCCGTACCGCCACATGGGATCGGTCGACTTCTGCAAGCTGCTGGTCTCAGAGGCGAACGTCGCTCTGTCCCCGGGCATCGGCTTCGGCCCCGGCGGCGAGGGTCATGTGCGCTTTGCGCTGGTCGAGAATGAGCATCGGATCCGCCAGGCGATCAGCCAGCTGCGCGGGGCACTGGATCAGCTGACCCCGCCGGGTTGACGTCCCGCTGTGGGAACGGCAGGGCAAGTCCCGCAGCGGCGGCGGCGGAGGGCCTCTGCTCCGGGAATCCAGCAGGTTCCAACCTCGCAGAGTCCCCCCGCCGCCGCCACCGCTGTGGCATCTGTGTCTGTCAGGTTTCGTCGGGTGACCAGCGCAGCGTTCGCCGCAGCGCTGCCCGCCATCTGCGGTGTAGCTCGTCTGGGGCGGCTCGATCGGCTGACGGCTCGAATCGCCGGTCGAGCCGCCATACCGACGCCGCTTCGGCGTGGGATGACCACACGCCCTCTGCGAGGCCGGCCAGCATTGCTGCGCCCAGGGCGGTGGTCTCGGTCACCACAGGCCGGCTGACTGCGACGCCGAGCTGGTCGGCTTGGATGCTGCAGAGCAGGTCGTTCACCGCCGCGCCGCCGTCGATCCTGAGCTCGGCGATATCGCGGCCGGCGCCCGCGCTCATTGCTTCGGTGACATCACGGGTCTGCAGGGCCATGGACTCGATCGTGGCCCGTGCAATGTGCGCCGGCGTGGTGGCAAATGTCAGGCCCATGATCGCTCCGCGAGCGCCCGGGTCCCACCAGGGGCTGCCCAGTCCGGCGAATGCCGGCACCACCACGACGCCGGCGCTGTCGGGGACGCTGCGGGCGAGCGTCTCCACTGCCGCCGGATCAGCAGCACCGTCGAGAATGCTGGTCAGCCAGCCCACGGCCGCGCCCGTGGCGAAGATCGAGCCTTCGAGCGCGTAGATCGGGCCCGCGCCGAGGTCCCACGCCACGGTGGTGAGCAGCCCATCGATGGGCTCTGGGCACATGTCGCCGACGTTCATCAACACGAATGATCCGGTGCCGTAGGTGTTCTTGGCCATGCCGACGTCGTGGCAGCCCTGCCCGAACAGGGCGGCTTGCTGATCTCCAGCCACGCCGCTCACTGCGATGCCCGGACCCAAGGCAGTGGTATCGGCGGTGCGGCAGAAGCGGCCGACCGACGGGCGGATCTCGGCCAAGGACTCCTCAGGCACCGACAGCAGGTCGCACATGGACGCGGACCAGTCTCCCGTGACGATGTCGTACAGCAGCGTGCGCGACGCATTCGTCGGATCCGTGGTGAACGCAGCGCCCCCGCTCAGCTTCCACATCAACCAGCTGTCCACCGTTCCGATGGCCAGATCCGGGTGTGCGCGCACACCTCCGTGACGCAGGAGCCATTCGGCTTTGGTGCCGCTGAAGTATGGGCTGAGCACGAGGCCGGTTCGCTGCCGCACCTCGGGCAGATGACCGGCGGCGTCCAGCTCCTCGCAGCGCGCCGCTGTGCGGACGTCCTGCCAGACCAGCGCGCGCGCCAGCGGCTCGCCCGAGCGGCGGTCCCATGTCACGACCGTTTCCCGCTGATTGGTGATGCCGATGGCGGCCACCGCCGGCATCCGGCCATCGCCGAGCTCCCGCAGACTGGTACAGAGATCGTCCAGCGTGGCTGCTGTGGCCTGCCAGATCTCGTTCGCATCATGCTCGACCAGACCCGGTCCGGGGTAGTGCTGCGCGAACGGCCGGTAGGCGTAGGCAAGCTCGGTGCCGGTCTCGTTCACCGCCATCGAGCGCACCCCTGTCGTGCCCGCGTCGATTGCCACGACAAGTGCCATTCGGTCCTCCGATGGAGCGGTCGAGCATGGCGTTGCAGCCACGCAGGATGACGGGACGCAACGGTGCTGCTGAGTAGATTCGCAGATTGTGAGGATTCTCGTGGTGGGCGCCGGCGAGGTCGGAAGCTACATCGCCGAGCGTCTGAGCCGTGAGGGAAACGACGTCGTCGTCGTCGATCAGCACTCTGGCCGGCTCGCTGCGCTCGCCTCAGAGGTTGACTTGCTGACGGTGCACGGCAGCGGCACGAATCCCCGCGTGCTCGACGAGGCCGGTCTCGAACGTGCCGAGGTGGTGGTTGCGGTCACCGACTCCGATGAGGTGAATCTGCTGGCGTGCATGCAGGCCAAGCAGAGTGGCGTCCCCGCCACGGTTGCCCGGCTGCAGGACAGCGACCTGCGAGGTGCGTCGGGCCGCAGCCTGCGCAACGCCATCGGCGTCGACCTGGTGCTCGATCCTGATGAGCAGACCGCCGACTCCATCATGGATCTGCTCGTGTATCACGGTGCGTCGGACATCAACGAGCTGGCCAACGGCGAGGTCCTCGTCGTCGGTGCTCGCCTCGCAGACGAGGCGCCGCTCGTCGGCATGACCATGGCGGAGGTCGGCGCCTTCTACGAACCGGAATGGGACTTCATCTTCGGCGCGCTGTCGCGTGACGGGGAGACCACCGTGATGCGCCGCGAGACGACCCTGCAGCCGAATGACCTGCTGCGAGTGGTCTGCCGGCGTCAGGGCCGGCGCGAGCTCATGAAGATCATGGGACTTCACCGCTCTGACCTGCGTCGCGTGATGATCCTGGGCGGCGGCCGGACTGCCGGCCTGCTGGCGGGTCGGCTGTTGGAGCGCCATATCGAGGTCGTCATCATCGAACTGGTCCACGAACGCTGCCTCGAGCTCAGCGAGCGCCACGCAGGCGCGCTGGTGCTGCATGGCGACATCACAGATATCGACGTACTGGAGCGCGAGGGCATCGGCACCTTCGACGCGGTGGTCGCCGTGACCGGCGAGGACGATGCCAACGTGCTGGCCTGCCTGTACGCCAAGTCCGAGGGCGCCAGCGAGGCCATCGCCGTCGTGCACCGCCTGTCCCTGCTGCCGTTGCTGCAGCAGGTGGGCATCGATGCCGCACTCTCGCCGCGCACGGCCAGCGCCAACATGGTGTTGCGAATGGTGCGCGGAGACGTCACGGCAGTCGCGACGTTCCTCCAAGGCGACGTCGAGGTGTTGGAGTTCGAGGTGGGGGCAGGTTCTCGGGCAGACGGATCGGTCGTGAGGGATCTGCACCTGCCGGGCCAGATGCTGCTCGCGGCGATCCTGCGGGACGGCAAGGCTCGCATCGCCCGGGGCCGGAGCGAGCTGAGGGCGCGGGACCACGTGGTCGCCTTTGTGACGCCTGACTGCGTGGACGAGGTCAAGCAGGCCTTTCGGTGACACCCCGTCCGGCTCGCCGGGCTTCCGAGCGCGAGCGGTTGCGTCGGCTCGTCGTGCGGATGGTCCGGGCCGCAGATGCTGGCCTGCACCGGTGGGCACGCGGGCCATACGAGTCGACCCTGACGGTGATCGTGCTCGTGGTGCTCGCCGCCGCCTTGCCGGTATTCGCGGCGTGTGCACTCTTCGACTGGCTTGTCGGGGGGCGGGTTGCAGCAAGCGGCGAGTCCGGCACCGACGCGGTCCCGCTGCTGATCGCCGGCGCGGCGATCGCCGTGTTCGCCCTGGGGCTGCTCCGGCTCTGCAGGTTCGAACGACGCGTCACCGAGCGCCAGACGTTGACGGCGCTCGTGCTGGGAGCGCTTGCAGCGGTAGCTGCCGTGGCGATTGCCCATCTCGCGACCGGCGCAGTGGAACCGACGGGGTTGGCGACGGCGTTCGCCGAAGCCGCGGCGACGGTGACCGGTACCAACAGCACGACCATCGGTGAGGCTGCCTTCGGAGACGGGAAGCTGGACCTCGGCGGCGGGATGCTGGCCCTGCGAGCCGTCGGGCAATGGCTGGGCGGGGCAGCGTTCATCGTGGTGCTCGTGCGGGTATTGCCGCATCTCGGTGTGGGAGGCCTCGATGCCGACGGGGGCGTGGCGACCCGTTCGGCTCGCAGGCTGGCACCGCGCAGCGCCGGCACGATGGGTCGCCTGTTGCTGCTCTATGGAGCGCTGACCGTGCTGGTAGCGGTCGGTTACGCACTGGCAGGCATTCCGGTTCTGCAGAGCGGGCTGCATGCGCTGACCACTGCGTCGACCGGCGGATTCTCGACCTACGCAGACTCGCTGGGCCACTTCGACTCGGCTGCTGTCGAATGGGTGGCGATCTTCGGCATGGCAGCCGGCGGCGTGAGCCTGCCACTCATGTTCCTGGCGATCCGGCGGCGTGACTTTGCCCGGTTCATTCGGAGCTACGAGTTCAGGCTGTACGTCACACTGATCGTGCTGTCCGCCGTAGCGGTGGCACTGATGCGGGGCGACGGCTTCGACTGGCAGAGCACGCTCGGCGCGGACCACATTCGCGAATCGCTGTTCGCCGTGGTGTCGGTGATCTCCACGACGGGCTTCGCGAGCACGACATCGCTCGTGGATCTGTCGACCGGCAGCCAGGCGGTGCTGATGGTGCTCATGCTGGTCGGCGGCATGAGCGCATCGATGGCTGGCGGCTTCAAGGTGGTGCGCCTGTTGACGTTCGCCTCGTTCATCGGGCGTGAGCTGCGCCGGGCAATCTACCCGTCGTTGGCCGAGCGACTGCGGCTCGGCCGCTCGACGATTGCTGAGACGACGATCAGCCGCATCAACGGGGAACTCCTGCTGGTCGGGCTGCTGATCATTCCCGCTGCCATCGTGCTGGGAGCCTGTGGGCTCGACATCGTCGGTGCACTGACCTACACCGTGTCGACGCTGTCAAATGTCGGCCCGGCGCTGTCGTACGTCGACCCGGCGCTGCCGAATGTCGAACCGGCGCTGGACACAGCGGGTTCGACTGGGCACCTGGCCGCGCTGAACGGGCTGGGACGCGTCACTGCGGGACTGCTCATGCTGGGCGGACGCATCTCGGTGACCGCGGCGGCGGTGGCACTCAGCGTCGCGGCATATCCGGCGGTCGCCGCGGTCCGGCACGGAGGCTGGCGCCGGCGCACGCTCGCTCCAGTGAGAGCGCGATGAACGGCGTGGCACCGCGGGCAGGGCGACGTATTGAGTCCACCCCGGTGCACATCAGCGGGGCGGCGCTGCTCTTCGTGGGCATCGGCATGGCGATCTCTGCCGGAGTGGCGCTGATCGATGGCGGCGGCGGCGCACTGGCGCTGGCGGTCTCGGCAGTCATCACCGTCAGCGCCGGCAGCATCATGATGGGCAGCACGACGGCGTCGGATCGGTCGGACTCCCCGCTGGCGTTCGCCGCGGTGGCGTGGGCGTGGCTGGCGGTCTCGATCGCCGGAACGATGCCCTACCTGTTCAGCGGCGTGATTCGGTGGAGCGAGGCGGACAACGCGCTGTTCGAATCCATCTCGGGCTTCACCTGTACCGGTGCCACGATCCTGGGCGACATCGACGGGGTCGCCCACGGGATCCTCTTCTTTCGCAGCATGACGCAATGGTTCGGCGGCATGGGCCTGATCGTGCTGGCCGTCAGCGTGCTGCCGGCACTGAAGGTCGGCGGCCTGGAGCTGATCGCCAATGAGGCGCCAGGACCGACGGCTGACCGCTTCACGCCCCGCATCGCCGCCACTGCCCGCCGCCTGTGGCTGCTGTACGGAGGATTCACGCTCGCCATGGCGCTCGGCCTGTTGGCAGCCGGTCTGAGTCTGTTCGACGCCGTCGCTCACGCCTTCACCACGGTGGCCACTGGCGGATTCTCGACGTACTCGGCATCGATCGCCGCGTTCGATTCGGTGGCAGTCGAGACCGTGGTGATTGCCGGGATGATCACGTGCGGAGCGAGCTTCTCGATCCACTGGCATCTGATCACGCGCACCAGATCGCAGCGGCGGAGCTACTCCGAGCTGCGGTGGTACCTGGGTCTCATTGTCGGTGCCGCACTTGCCTTGCTGATGCTCAACTCAGGAACGCTCAGCATCGGCGACAACGTTCGCGAGGCGGCGTTCTACGCGGCGTCGCTGGGGTCCAATACCGGCTATGGCCTCACCGACTACACCCACTCGCAGTTCTGGACCCCATCCGCGCAGCTCGTGCTGCTGGCGCTGTTCGTGATCGGCGGCATGACCGGCTCGACCGCAGGCGGCATCAAGGTCCTGCGGCTGCAGATCATGGTCCGGTACGCGTTCCGCGAGGTGATCCGCGCCCGCCACCGCAGAGCGGTGCTGCCGATGCGCCTCGGCGACACCACCGTGCCCGAGGACATCGCGGCACGGGCATTGGGCTTCGTCCTGCTGTATCTGGGCTTGGCCCTCGCGGGCGGCGTGTTGATGACTGCTCTGGGCAACGATCTCGAGACGGGGTTCTCGGGTGCGGTGTCGGCCATCGGCACCGTCGGGCCGGCACTGGGCGAAGCCGGGCCGACTGCCTCCGCGCTGGCATTCGAACGCGAGTCACGACCAGTGATGATGGTGCTCATGCTGTTCGGCAGACTCGAAGTGTTTCCCACCATGCTGATGTTTGTTGCGGCGATGCGTGCAGGTACGCGATCGCGCTTTGTGCGGACCTCGGCGAGGCGCGGACCGCGTCGGCTGACGCGCCTGCCGGCTGCGGGGCCGGGCAGGTCAGCCTGGGGCGACTGAGCGCAACGGGGTGAGCGGCATCAGCTCACTGAAGTCGTCCACCCGCAGCACGCGGGGCCCCTCACCGGGCCGCACCTGAGCGATCGTGCCGGCGCCATCAGGCAGTGACTGCGCCACCCCGTCGAGATAGAAGAGCACGCCCTGGCTGTCGCGGGCCAGCGCCGAGGCCGTGAGCACGAGCTGGGCCACGGCGCGCACTCGCTGCGCGCCCTCAACCTCGAAGAAGACTTCATTGAGGTGGATCGACACCACGTTGTTGCGCAGGAGCTGGACGTCCACGACTTCGGTGCCTGCCGGGATTGCGGACTCCAGTCCGTTCTCGGCTTCGTTCGGCGTGGGGCCGGCGAGCAGGTTGTTGAGCGGGGCATCGAGGAAGACCGGAGCTGCGAGCGGTCGCTGCAGCTCCACGAGCAGGCCGTCGCGCAGGAAGTAGACCGCGTGCAGCGATGTGGTGGGGGTATCGGGCGCCGCCCCGACCACTGGTTCGTTCCGATCGGGAAAGACGCCGGCGGGCACTTCGACGCGGGTAGGGGAGTCATCGGTCGGCAGGCCGCAGGAGATGGCCGCGATTGCGCAGGCCACGACTGCCCCGGCTCCGCTCGACATGAACGGCCTCAGCGCGCAGCGGGGGAGTCTCACCGGTGCCCCGCTATGGGCAGCTCGACCACGAAGCGAGCACCGCGCTGACCGTCAGAGCGTGACTCGACGTGCACTGAGCCTCCGTGGCGCCGGGTGTGCTCATACACCAGCGCCAGACCGAGGCCGGCACCGGTGCCGGCTCCCCGCTTGCGCGCCGCTGCGCCGCGCGTGAAGCGCTCGAAGACCAGATCGCGCTCGGCCGGCGTGACGCCGGGCCCGCCGTCCTCGACGGCGACTCTCACCGAGTTGCCGGGCCGTGAGATCCCGACCCGGGTGACGCCGCCGCCGTGCTTCTCAGCGTTGCGCAACAGGTTGTCGAAGACCTGCGCGAGCCCGCGCTTGTCGCCGATCACGACGGCGTTGGTTGCAGCAGCGGTGATGTCCAGCTCCACGTCGGGCCCGAGCGCGCCGACGCGATGCTGAACCAGCTCGGTGATGTTGACCAGACCCCGCTCGAAGACCGATCCGTCGGCATCCGGCCGGGAGATCTCCAGCAGGTCCTGGACGAGCTGCTGGAACCTGTCCACTTCGGCGGCAAGCAGATCGAGAGCGGTCGCTCCTTGAGCCGACAGCTCGTCACGGTGGCCGTTCAGGTAGTCGATGGAACTCCGCAGGGTCTGCAACGGCGACCTCAGTTCATGGCTTACGTCAGACGCGAACCGCGCATCGCGCGCGATCCGACGCTCCATGGCATCGGCCATGTCATTGAACGACTCGACGATGACCGCGAGGTCGGGGTCGTCGCTGCGTTCCACTCGTGTGTCGAATCGGCCGTGAGCGATCGAATTGGCGGCATCTGACACGGTCGCCAGCGGCCGCAGCAGCCGTCCGCCGGCCCAGGCGCCTACAGCAACACCGATCAGCACCGTCAGTGCAGCTCCGACGCCCAGGATCAAACGCAAGCTGGCGAGCGTGGCCTCGATCTCTGACAGCGGGACAACTTCGAAGTACAGCGTCTCGCTGAGTTGAGAGACCGCGGCGGGGCGCAGGCGCAAACCGAGCGCGAGCTGCGGGACGCCGTCGAGCCGGTACCGCATCGCATGGGCTTGGTCGGACCCTTCCACGGCCGCGACCAGGTCGTCGGGAAGGTCGCTGGGCACCAGCGACGGGGATCGCCAGACATCGGGTCCGGTGCGGACGATGGAGCGGCTGCCGCTGAGGCTCGGCAGCGACTCGAGCAGCACGGCGAAGTCGGGGCTCTCTGCGCGCAGCGAGCCCTGCACCTGAGTGGCATTGGCGAAGAACTGGGCCTCGGAGGAATCCTGACGCAGGCCCAGCATCGAACCGCGGGAGAGGCTGTACGTCATCACCACGAGCAGGAACGCCGCCAGCATCGCGCCGAGCGTGAAGGCGCCGACGACGCGGGCGCGAAGCGGCAGCCGGCGCAGCGGCCGCGGCCAGCGCAGCCTCACGTCACGCCCCGGAGTCCGGCTGCCGCCATCAGGCACAGCAGCCGGCGCAGCGGCCGCGGCCAGCGCAGCCTCATGTCAAGCTCGCAGCTTGTAGCCCAAGCCGCGAGCCGTTGCCACGTAGCGCGGGTTGGCCGGGTCGTCCTCGATCTTGAGGCGCAGCCGGCGGACGTGCACGTCGACGAGCCGGCCGTCGCCGAAGTAGTCGTAGCCCCAGACTCGTTCCAGCAGTTGCTCGCGGCTCAGCACTTTGCCGGGATTGTCGGAGAGTTCGCAGAGCAGCCGGAATTCGGTCTTGGTGAGGTGCAGCTCTTCGCCGCCCTTGGTCACGACGCCCTCGTCGGGAGTGATCTCGAGGTCGCCGACCGTTCGCGGCAGCCCGCTGCCGTCGACCGTCCGGCTCCGCCGCAACAGCGCCCTGATGCGCGCTGAGAGCTCTTTGGGGGCGAACGGCTTGGTGAGATAGTCATCGGCGCCGGCCTCGAGCCCGGCGACGACATCGTGCGTGTCGTCGCGCGCGGTCACCATGATGATGGGCACGTGGCTGATCCGCCTGATGGAACGGCACAACTCAAACCCGTCGAGGCCGGGCAGCATGATGTCGACCAGCACGACGTCGGTGCTCTCGGGTGCGAAGCGCTCGAGTGCCTCCTCGCAGGACTCTGCTTCGCTGACGTGCCAACCCTCGTCCTCGAGCGCGAGGCGCAGCGCTGTGCGGATCCGCTCGTCGTCCTCGACGGCGAGAACGCTTGTCGTCATTGCTGTCTCCCCTTGCCGCTGCGTTGACTTGGGGCGGCACGGTGATCGCGCGTTGAGCCGCTCCTGCGCTGCTGCCCGTTCCTACGCTGCTGCACGGAGGCCTGATCTGCCCATTCGCTCATGGAGCGAAGCACCAGGGCTGCGAGTGCAGCCACTCCCGCCGCAGCCGCCAGAGCGCCGATGATTGCTCCGCCGAGCGTCGGCGCGATACATCCGCCGCTGCACTGCAGGGCGGTCGTGGCGTACCCGGCCAGACCCCCGCACACCGCTGCGACGACAATGGCCGCAAACGCCAGGGCTCTCGCCAGCACCGACGGCAATGCGGTGGGCGCTGCGGTGAGCTCAATGCTGTCGCCGTCGTCGTGCATGCTCACCTGCGCCATGGTACGGCCAGGCATGCGCCAGGTCGTCAACCGGCCCCGCTGTTCCCGCTCATGTTCGCTCCGCTCACGGGCCGCTCGGGCCACGGCTTCGCCATTCGGCTCAGCCTCCGGCCTTACATGGCAGACTGCCTCAATGCCCTCTGACGTGCACCGATGGGCGGTCGCCGGCGGCATCCTCGCGCATGAAGGTGCCGTGCTGATGGTCAACAACCTGAGGCGCAACGGCAGCACCGATTGGAGCACGCCAGGCGGGGTGGTCGATCCGGGCGAAACCGTGCTCGGAGCACTGACACGCGAGGTGGCCGAGGAGACTGGTCTACAGGTCTCGGCCTGGGACGGACCCCTGTACACCGTCGAGGCAGACGGCAGTGACGGACCCGGCTGGTTCTTGACGGTAGAGGTTCACGAAGCCCGGCACTGGAGCGGCGACCTGGACATCGCCGACCCTGACGGCATTGTCTTCGATGCCCGTTGGGTGCGGGTGGGCGAACTCGAAGAGCTGCTGAGGGGCCAGTACGCATGGATGGCGGAGCCATTGCTGATGTACCTGGAAGGCGGCGCTCCGCGAGGCCACGTCTTCCGGTATGCCGTGACCGGCAACCACCGGGACGGCTTGGTGGTGACACCGGCGACGCCCTGAGGGCGACCGAGCGCATGCGCCGCGCTGGGGCCGCTGAGCGCGCGGCGTCACCAGGGTGCGTGGAAGTAGTGCTGGGCGCGGTCCTACACTGGCAGCAACATCGGCGAGACAGCATTTGGAGCCTGTGCGTGCCGCTTTCGGAAGACGAACAACGCATCCTGCTCGAGATCGAGAAGGACTTCTACGACACCGACCCGGAATTCGCACGGGAGGTGTCGGAGACCACGCTGACTCGCCATGCGCTGCGCAACATTCGCTGGGCAGTGCTCGGCGGAATTTTGGGGCTGGTCGGCATCGGTCTGGGCCTGCAGGTGCACTTCGCGCTGTCGTTCATCGCCTTCCTGGTGGTATTCGCCGCCGCAGTGGTGATCGAGCGCAATGTCCGCAAGATGGGCAGGCTGGGGCTCGAGAAGGTTTCGGATTCGATCGCCAAGCGGTCCCGACCGAGCAATCCGGACTCATTCGGCGACCGGATGCGGCGCCGCTTCCGCAACGACCCCAGCTAGCCCCGGCCGTTCAGGACGGCTCGCTGCCGGCGGCGGGAGCGAGGTCCGGTGACCAGGGCTGCCGGCCGGCATGCGGTTCCGATGCGGTCCCAGCGGCTGCGTGCAGACCGGATGCGCCCCTCGAGATGCTGCGCGTCCTGCCTGGCGCCCGCGACCGTCTGCGGCGCCGGGGGCTCGGCCGCGTACGCGGCCTGTTGCGCAGCCGTGGCCAAGGAGCGCAGCTCGCCTGAATCGATGCGCAGCCGGCGGTCGACGCGATCGGCGAACTCCATGTGGGTCTCGGGGGCGCGTTGGTCGATGCCGAGATTGAACAACGTCTCTGCGACATCGTCCCAAGCGGCACCGACTGCGGCGCGTGCATCGTGACGGGCACGCCGGTGGTGAAGCGCCCGGCGGATGCGCACGGCTGACGGGACGGTGACGAGCCAGAGCACGCCGACGGCCAGCACTGCATAGAACGGAACCACGAGCCATTCCGACCAGGTCCCCGTGGGCGATTGGGACCCCTCGAAGTCGAGCACGTCCACGAAGCCCTCGAGATCGCCGGACAGCCCTTCCAGGTCTTCGAGGCCCAGCTCGCCGATGAACCCCGAACCTGCCTCGCCGGCTGCGTCCGGGTCACCGGGCACGACCTGCTGGGGTGCGACGCCGGTATAGACCACCGCCCCCGGGGCACCGCGCCCGGGGGTCGGCTCGAAGTACACCCAGCGTCCCGCGATCCAGACCTCAGGCCATGCGTGGTAGTGCTCGCCTCTCACCACGTAGACGCCGTCGATCAGTTCCCCCGGCGTGAAACCGACCGCGACACGCGACGGCAAGCCGACGGCGCGGGCCATCGCCGCGTAGGTGCCGGCGAATTGCTCGCAGTAGCCGCGCCGCTCATCGAACAGGAATTGCTCCATGCGTTCGGCGTCGTGCCCGCTGGGCACTCGCAACGCATAGACGAAGTTCTCGAGGAAGAAGTTCTGCAGCGCCAGGGCCTTCGCATAGGGGCCTGCGGCATCGGCGGTGATATCAACTGCGAGATCTGTCACGCGCCGGTTGAAGCCGTCGGGCAGGGCGAGATACTTCTCGGCGATGTCGGGCGGAACGTCCCCTCTGGCGGCCACGAGGCCGGCGATGGAGGGGATATCGACTCGCGAGCTGACGGTGTAGGTCATGCCCGATGCCAGCTCGCTGCTGTGTTCAGTGACCAGCGTGCCGGTTTCGGGGTCGTACAGCGCATCGGGGCCCTCGTAAGCGACCGGTTCGTATGCAGCCGGCAGCCAGATGCTGTCGAGTGCTCCGATGGTGAACTGCTGGGTGAGCAATTCGTCGCTGGTTCGGCCGTCCAAGTGCCGGGATGCATCCCCGTAGAGCTGTTCGGAGCCCCAGAACGTTCCGTCGAAGCGGCTGAGGCCCGACACCCTCCAGTACGCGGGAGCATCTGCTTCCACCCGGAACAACTCGGCCCCCGATGTGCCCACCAGGCGACCCTGGGCGTTGACCAAGGGGCTGATCGTCACCCTCGAGGCGGTGGCGCTGCCATCAAGGTCCTTCCATGAGACGATCGCCGGAGCGTCGCTGCCCGGCAGCAGCGGAACGAGCAGCGCCGCGATGAGCGCCGCGGGGATTCCCAACCGCAGAGCGGTGCGCAGGGGCACCGTTGCACGCCGCCGCTCCGTTGCGCCCACTGGCGTGCGGTCCCCGGTGTGGTGAATGCCGTGCGCGGCCACGAACGCCGCGGCGCACACCACCATCGCAGCAGCGCTGCGGATTCGCCATGCGTCGGTGCCCAGTGCGCCCACAAAGGCGAGCACGCCAAAGGCCGGAAGCAGGGCTTCCCCTACCGATCTGGCGCGCAGCGCCACTGCATCGGCGACAAATGCCGCGAGCCAGATGACGGCACCGCCGACCAGCAAGAACCCGGCGGAAGCCGGCGTGGGCGCCTCCACGATGCCGAATGCGTCCCACGCTGCGGCGATGTCGGCCGCCGCCTGCCTGAGCGTTTCAGCACTGGGAAGCAGGCGCAGCCACAGCGTGCCGGGATACAGAGCGAGCCCCTGGACGATGACCAGCATCAGAGCTGATGCCGTCGCAGCGGCTGCCAAGGGCCAGCGCTGCCGACGTGTGACGGCGGCCGAGGCATGGCCTCCCAGCGCCATGATGAGCCACAACGGTGCGTAGTCCCAGGCGTCGAAGAGACGGCGGGCAGTGAGCACAGCGAGCAGCGTCAGCAGCCAGAGCGTGATCTCGACCTGCCACAGGCTTCGTCCCTTCACGTGTACACCGCTCCTGTGGCAGAAGATGCCTGCGCCGCTGCCCACTTGGGACCAAGCTCGGCGGGACTGCCGATGTCCACGACTTCCGGACCGATCGCTGGCAGCGCGTCGCCAGATCTGCACACGCGGACGACGGTCATCGACGAGGTGCGCGTCCTGGCTGCCACGATGGCGTCGGCATCTCGGGCCGCGTCGAACCTCGTTCCTCCGAGCACCACGACCACGGCGCCTACGGCGGTGGCGGTTGCTGCCGCGAGCGTGTGGCGCAGCGAGCCTTCGGCCGAGGTGGAGACATCTGCGAGGTGATCGAACAGCTGCGCCAAGCCTTCGCCCGAGGTCACGAAGCCGGTGTCGGCACCGGCCACGGTCAGCAGTCGCAGCGGGTCGTGGCGGGCTGCGCTGGCGAGGACGACGCTGGCGGCGACGGACACGGCCAGCTCGAAGCGCCCGTCTCGGCGGGGATCAGCGTCGAACGCAGTGCTGCGGGTGTCCAGCACCACCGTGACCCGGCTCCGGCGCGGCACCTCGTCCTCGCGCACCATGGGGCGGCCGAGTCGCGCCGTCGACGGCCAGTGAATGCGGCGGACATCGTCACCGGCCGTGTAGTCGCGCAGGGCGTAGAAGTCTTCGCCGATGCGCTGCAGCGTGTGAACGTCTGCCGCCAGACCCAGCGGCTCAGGCCCCCGAGCCAGGCGGGGCGGCACCAGTGTCTGTGTGGCGGGATAGACGACCAGTGTCGTGCGCGGGCCGGTGCCAATGGATGTGCGGGACAAGCCCAGCGGGTCGACGACATCGACCTCGGCCGGCCCGATCTCGAGGCGGCCACGACGCTGGGTGGGCAGCTGGTATGACGCGTTCAGACGTTCAGCGGCGAGCAGGGGGCCGACTTGCAGGCGCGCGCCGAGAGTGCGCGTCACCGGGTCGGTCAGCTGCAGCACCGGCGCATGCCCGCCCAGATTGGTGAGGGCGAGCTGGACACGAGCCTTCCCGCCCGCATGGACCCGCGCCGGCTGAACCGAACGCTGGATCCGCAGGCGCACCCTGCGCGTGCGGGTCCAGGCGACAGCTCCGCTGATCAACGCGATCCCCGCACACGCCAGCACGAGCAGCTCGCCCATGCCGAAGAACCGTCCGGCTCCGGCGGCAGCCACTGAGCCGATGCCGACCGACCAGCCCCGCCGTGTCAGCATGCGGCTCGGGCCCTCTAGCCGGCGGCGGTGGGCACAGCGACAGCGTCGAAGACGTCGCGCAGGGCCGTCTGGGGGGTCAGGCCCTGCAGTTGCGCATCGGGGCTCAGACGAATCCTGTGGCCGAGCACCGGTTCGGCGACGGCCTTGACATCGTCGGGCACCACGTAGTTCCGTCCGGCGGCGAGCGCGCGTGCCTGTGCCACCCGCTGAAGGTCGAGCGTGGCCCGCGGGCTGATGCCGAGTGTGATCGTGCCGCGCCGCCGTGAAGCGTCGGCCACGGCGACGATGTAGCGGCGCAGCACGGGCGCAACGTGGACCTCGGTGACGGTGCGCGTCATCGCCAGGATCTCGCCGGCGGTCGCGACCGGTTCGACCGTGAGCTCTGTGGTGCCGTCGTGCAGATCGAGCACTTCAACAGCCGAGTCCTCATCTGGGTAGCCGATGCTGATGCGCATCA
Organism: Acidimicrobiales bacterium; assembly: GCA_965116715.1. Taxonomy (GTDB): domain Bacteria; phylum Actinomycetota; class Acidimicrobiia; order Acidimicrobiales; family Poriferisodalaceae; genus Poriferisodalis. Next base: position 511,524 of record OZ220724.1, on the reverse strand, counting down.
GGAAGCGATCGAGCTGGGATTCGGGCAACGGATAGGTGCCCTCGTGCTCGATGGGATTCTGGGTGGCGATCACCATGAACGGCTGACCGAGCGGGCGCGTGGTGCGGTCGGTGGTGACCTGGCGTTCCTGCATCGCCTCGAGCAGCGCTGCCTGCGTCTTGGGAGAGGCCCGGTTGATCTCGTCAACCAGCACGATGCTGGAGAACAGCGCGCCCGGACGGAACTCGAACGTGCGCTCATGCTCGTCCCACACGTTGACGCCGATGACATCGGAAGGCAGCACGTCGGGCGTGAATTGGACGCGGCCAAAGGGTGCGTCAATCGACGCAGCAAGCGACTTGGCCAGACTGGTCTTGCCGACACCGGGCACGTCCTCGATCAGCAGGTGCCCGTCGCACAGCAGGCACAGCAACGAGAGTCCGACGGCGTCGGGTTTGCCGCGAATGATCCGCTCGACATTCGCCGTGATGCGCTCGAACGTCTGGCGGAAGGTGTCAGCATCGGCCGCATGGTTCTGCGGGGCGGTGTGATTACGCACGGCGCCTGGCTTTCAGGGCTGGAGAATCCGGGGATGCGGCCCGAGGACTGGGTTCGGAGAACGCTGTGAGGCTACTCAGCATCCCTTCGCTGTCACCGTCGGCCCAGCCTCTAGGGTGGCCCGGTGCGCCGATTCCGGACTCCACGCGGCCCACGCCTGGGGGCAACGCTGGCTGCGGTGGCAACGCGCCCGCGGCTGTGGCTTACCGCCGTGCGAGCCATGAGGCGGCTGATCCCGCCGCGCTGGTGGGCCCGCCGGCCATTCCTGCCGGTGCCGCATCGTGACTATGTGCGCTTCCGCCTGTTGACCGCAGTCGGCAGCGACGGCCGTGCGACCATCACGCCCGCTGATCTGATCCAATGGCTGGAATGGTGCCGACATTGGCCGGCCGCTGCGGCGCGCCAGTGACATGAAGTCGCTCGAAACGGTCGCCAGCGCGCCGCAGTCTGTCGCCGATGCGGTCAACGGGAATCGTGCGACCAACGGCCACCCGATCCTTCGCGACCCGAAGATCTCGCGGCCGCGCACGGTGCTGTCAGAGCGGACGCTGGTGCTCAATGTCACGTACCAGCCGCTGTCCATCACCAGCGTGCGACGTGCCCTCCTGCTCGTGCTGGCGGGCAAGGCCGACGTCGTTCACACCAGGCCCGGCGTCATTCGCTCGCCGCGCATGACGATGCCGGTGCCCTCCATCGTGCGGCTGACCTATCACGCGCGGGCGCCGTATCGCCGTCGTGCTCCGCTGCACCGGCGGGCGGTGTTCGCTCGGGACGCCTACCGCTGCCAATACTGCGGCAGCCGGGCCGAGTGCATCGACCACGTCCACCCGCGCAGCCGCGGCGGGGAGCACACATGGGAGAACGTGGTGGCCTGCTGCCGTGCCTGCAACGTGGGCAAGGGAGACTCGCTGCTGTCAGAGGGCCGTTACCGGCTGCGCCGGCCTCCATATGCGCCCGAGCCGCTCGCCGTGGTGGCGGCGATGCGAGGCGACGCCCCCACGGAGTGGACCGACTACCTCGGTGACCTGCAGCCGCAACTCGTGTGAGCTGCCCGTGGGCACATGGATACGCGAGGAATGGCACGCCAGCGCCGAACTGCTGCACGCGCGTCCGATGCCGCGGGACGGCCGGCGCCGTGTCTCGTGGTTGCGCCCGAGCGCGCCGGCGCTGATCCTGGGCTCTGCAAGCCCTGATCCGTTCGGAGGCACGCGGTCCGGTCTCGTTCGACGCCGCAGCGGTGGGGGACTGGTGTGGCTGGATCCTGCGCTCAGCACATGGGTCGACGTGTTCGTGCCGGCCGGCGATGCCCTCTGGCGCCCCGATGTCGGTCAGGCGTTTCATTGGCTGGGCGACGCACTGGCCGCAGCATTCTCCGACCTCGGCGCTCCGGCCCAGATGCACCATGGCCCCTACGAAGCCGGGCCGTCAGCCGGCTTGGTGTGCTTCGGATCGCTCGGCCCAGGAGAGGTGGTGGTCGATGGCCGGAAACTCGTCGGCGTCTCCCAGCGTCGCACCCGCGAGGGCTCCCGCTTTCAGTGCGTTACCTACGAGCACTTCGAGCCCGGCCCCCTGGCAGCGGTCACCGATTCCGCCACCGCAGCTCAGATCCGCGACCGGGCGCTGGGCTGGGCCGATCTCGGCATCAAGCTCACGCCGCCGGACATCGCCGAGCACCTGCTGAGATCCATCACCACCCACAACCCCGACTAGCCCCGCCGCCGAGGGCACAACAGAACGAGCGGCGGAGGCGGCAGGAAGCTCTGCGAGGTTGGAACCTGCCGGATTCCCGGAGCAGAGAATCCTGCCGCCTCCGCAGCGGGCGCAACTGGCAAATGCACACACCAACGGGGTGGACAGAGTGGGTGAGTTACCCATAAAGTGGTGCGAAGTGGTTTGCAAGGGCACAGATGCCCACGCGAACCCAGTTCCTGTAAGGACGCTGCGGAGGCCCTGCGTTGGAGAGTCTGTTCGTCGGCCAGCATGAGCATTCGCTCGATGCCAAGGGCCGCATCGTGCTCCCGGCGGGCTTCCGCAGTGCGTTCGAGCCGTCCGGCTTCCTGATCAAGCACAGCGAGGGATGCCTCGCGCTCATGACCCCGGACCGGTTCGGTGAGATCGCAGGCCAGATGTCCGAGCGCTCCCAGTCCGGCGGGCCGCATGGTCGTGCAGCGAAGCGCTCATTCGGCGCGGGGGCCGCCCGGGTCCTGCCGGACAAGCAGGGCCGGATCGCAGTTCCTGAGGAGCTGCGCCGCTTCGCCGGCCTGCAGCGCGACTGCGTCGTGATCGGCGCCATCGACGAAGTCGAGATCTGGGACGCCAGCCGCTGGCATGAGATGAACGCCCAGGGCGAATCGCTGCTCGCGGCACCCGAAAGCGGCATCGAAGCATCGGAGCAGGCGTGAGCGCGCCAACGGCTCCGAGGTGGTTTCACGAGCCGGTGATGGTCGCCGAGGTCGCCGAAGTGTTCGCGCCCGTCGGGGGCGGGCTGTTCGTCGACGCCACATTGGGGGGCGGCGGCCACGCAGAGACGCTCTTGCGCCAGCATCCTGAGCGACAGCTGCTCGGCATCGATCGCGATCCCGAGGCCATTGCGGCAGCCACCGAACGGCTTGCGTGCTTCGGGGAGCGTGTGTCGTTGCGTTGCGAGCGGTTTGATCGCCTCGGCGAGCTGGTCGATGCGGCCCCTGGGGGTCCCCTCGTCGGTGTGCTCTTCGACTTCGGGGTCAGCAGTCACCAGCTCGATTCGGCCGAGCGCGGTTTCTCGCACCGTCATGACGCCCCGCTGGATATGCGCATGGACTGCCGCGCGGGCCCCGATGCCGGCTCTGTCGTTAACACCTACGAGTTCGCTGAACTGCGGGACCTGTTGCAGCGTCACGCTGACGAGCGCTACGCCCATCGCATCGCCGCTGCAATCGTCGCAGCCAGGCCGCTGCGTACGACCCGTGAGCTGGCCGACACCGTCAAGGCCGCGGTCCCTGCTGCTGCCCGGCGCGGCCGGCGTCATCCGGCAATGCGCACGTTCGCAGCCATACGCATCGAAGTGAACGACGAACTGAACCTCATCGAACCCGCAATGCGAGCTGCGCTCGCGCGCCTGCAACCACGCGGGCGCCTTGCAACGCTCGCCTATCACTCAGGAGAAGACAGCATCGTGAAGATCATCCTGCACCAAGCAGCCGACGGCGTATGCGAATGCCCATCGACACTGCCGTGCATCTGTGGGGCGGCACCCACCGTTCGCCTCTTGCGTCGCAAGGTCACCCGCCCCAGCGCCGCGGAGGTCGAACGGAATCCGCGCGCTGCCAGCGCCCTGTTGCGCGCTGCGGAGCGCCTCGAGCCTGCCCATCGCTGATTCCAGCACTGTCATCCCGCCGAAACCCGCCCCATGGCTCTCGCCACTGCCCATTTCCCCGTCGCGGACGCGTCGCCACGACTCGTGCCGGCGCCGGCGCGCCGCGCCGTGGGGCTGCGTCTGGTGGGTGTCACTGCGCTGGTGGCTGCCGCCGCCATCACCGTTCTCGCCGGGCTCGCGGTGTTCCACTCGATGCTGGCTGCGGGCCAGTACCGCCTGTCGGAACTGGAATCGGCGATTGCTGTCGAGCGAGAGCGGCTGATCGACCTTCGCTACGAGCTCCAGACGCTCCACGGCCCCGCTGAGATCGAATTGATGGGGGTAGGGGCGCTCGGTTTGGTGAGCGCGACAGATCCGATCGATGTGCGGATCGAGCCGCGGCACATCGCCGCCGTCGATGCGCCGCAGCGGAGCATTCACCCGGGGGGAGACTGGCTCTCGATCAAGACGCTGCTGACCGACGCGTCCACAGCGCATGACCGACGTTCTTGATCGGGCCGAACGCCGCGCAGCACCGGCGTCATGGCATCCATCGATGGGTGCCCCGCCGGGGCTGCGATCGGCGACCGCAACCACCAGGTCGACCGCAGCCCGACGGTCTGAACCGCCGGTCGCACGCCGATGGCACCCTTCGTCAGGAGCGAAGCGGTCCGGCGACACGACCCCGCAACAGTCCGAAGCGCAGCAGGCGGCGCCCCCGCCACGGCGGCGCACGGCACGCGCTGGACCGCCGCGCCGGCGAGCGCTGCTGCTCATCGTCGCCACAGCTGTTGCGCTGGCCGTGCTCGGAGCCCGCCTGGTGCAAGTGCAACTGCTCGACCGCGAGACCTATGCCGCCCTAGGTGAGCGTCAGGGGACTGCGCAGTGGGAGCTCGAATCGGTGCGCGGGGCCATCTTGGACCGCAACCTGAACCTGCTCGCGGTATCGGACAACCTGCCCACGATCTGGGCCGATCCCCGCCTCGTCACCTACCCTCACCAGGCGGCCGCTGCCTTGGCGTCGGTTCTCGATGTGGACGTCGACGTGATCGCCGAGCGACTCGCGAGCGACCGGCACTTCGTCTATGTGGCACGCCAAGTAAGCCCGGCAGAAGGGCTGGCGGTGCAGGAGTTGCAGCTTGCCGGCATCGGTGTGCGCGGCGAGTCCTCCCGGCTTCGACCCAACGGTGACGATTTCGCCCGGGGGCTGCTGGGTGCAACCGACATCGACCAGAACCCGCTTGGCGGCGCCGAGAAGCAGTTCGCCGATGTTTTGGACGGCACGGACGGCCGGGAGGTTGCGCGCATCGCCGAGAGCGGTATGCCGCTGCCGACGGGAACCGAGCTCTTCGAGCCAGTGAGCCACGGCGACGATGTGGTGCTCGCGTTGCACACCCAGATGCAGTGGGTCGCGGAGCGCTCGGTGAGCAATGCGGTTCGGGCGACGGATGCCAAGGGCGGCATGGTGGTAGTGATGCAGACCGATACCGGTGACGTTCTGGCGTTGGCGGCGGTTGCCCGCGATGAGGACTCCGATGAGATCAGTCCGGTGGCCTACAACCCTGCCTATACGGACGCATTCGAGCCGGGATCGGTAGCGAAGAGCTTCACGATCGCCACGGCGCTGGAAGCAGGGCTGACCACACCAGTCGAAGTGCACTCGACGCCCGCCGCGTACACCTTCGCCGACAAGGAGTTCATTGAGCCGTATTCGAAGCCCAGCACCAGCATGACCACCTCGGACATCCTGGTTCATTCGTCGAATATCGGGACGATCAAGCTGGCCGAACGGATCGGCGCCACCGAATTGCAGCGGTCGCTGCGTTCGTTCGGTTTCGGCCGCCTGACTGGCAGTGACGAGGCTCCGGCGCTGCCGGGCGAGAGCCGCGGCATCCTGCGTGCTGCGAACCAGTGGCGCGGCACAGACCTGGCCACGATTGCGTTCGGCCAGGGCATCGCGATGACGGCTATACAGCTCACGGCCGCGTACAACGCCATCGCCAACGATGGTGTCTATGTCACGCCGCGCCTGGTGCTGGGCAGTGTGGGAAGCAACGGCGCGCTACGACCCGCCGACCCGATCCCGACACGTCGCGTCCTGTCTGCGGAGACTGCACGACATATGCAGCACATCCTCGCCGAGGTCGTTCGCTCCGGAACCGGCAAGCGGGCGGCCATCGCGGGCTACCAGGTAGCGGGTAAGACTGGCACGGCACAGAAGCCCAGCCCGGACGGCGGCTATTCCGACGACGCATACACCAGTTCGTTCGCTGGGTTCCTGCCGGCTGATCGCCCCGAGCTCACCGTTGTGGTGGTGCTCGATGAGCCTCACGAGTACCGGGCCGGCATCGTGGCCGCACCTGTCTTCGCCGAAGTCGCGGAATATGCCCTGCGCATGCTGCAGGTGTCGCCCGATGCCTAGCCAGCCCGGCCCCGCTCCGGCCCCGGCGCATCGGGTGCCTGCGAAGGAGTTGGCCTCGGCCATCGGCGGCACCTACGTGGCACCTCCGAGCGAGCGGGGCCCTCAAGCGGCAAGCTCGGTGACGCTCGTGCACGGCATCACTCACGACAGCCGCGCGGTCACGCCCGGGGCGCTGTTCGGCTGTGTCGTGGGGCAGCATCACGACGGCCATCGCTTCGCCGCCGAGGCGCTCGCCGCCGGCGCCGGCGCGTTGCTCGTGTCCGATGTCCTCGACGTCGACGCAGCTCAGATCGTCGTTCCCGATGTGCGAGCGGCACTCGGGCCGGCGTCTGCGGTCGTGTGGGGTCAGCCATGGCGGCGCTGCACGGTGGTCGGCGTCACCGGGACTTCAGGCAAGACCACCGTGACGCACGCAATCGCCGCCATCGCGACGGCATGCGGTACGACTTGTGAGGTCATGGGCACGCTGGACGGGACCCACACCACACCCGAGGCGCCGGACTTGTGCCGGCGCCTCAGCCAGGCTGCCGACAGCGGAACCGAGATGGTCGTGCTGGAAGTCTCGTCTCACGCGCTCGCCCTCGGCAGGGTCGACGGCGCCAGCTTCGCCGCCGGCGTGTTCACGAACCTGAGCCATGAGCATCTCGACTTCCACGACACGATGGAGGGGTACTTCAACGCCAAGGCGCGCCTGTTCGACGGTCGCAGCGAGATCGCGGTACTGAATGTCGCCGATGCGTGGGGTCGCCGCCTGGCCTCGATGGCCGCTGGTACAACGGCCGAGGTGGTCCAGTGGCAGCCATCTGACATCGACCAGGTCGCGGCCAGCACCGAGGGCCTCAGGGGCCGATGGCGCGGCCGAGCCGTGCAGTGCGGGCTGCTCGGACGAGTCAATGTCGCAAACATCGCGGCCGCAGCCGCAACGTCCAGCGCGCTCGGCTTCGACGATGACGCTGTCGCTTCGGCGATTGCAGCCATTGCTCCGGTGCGGGGGCGCTTGTGGCCGGTGAGCGGCCCGGACGACGACATCACGGTGCTGGTCGACTATGCCCACAAGCCTGACGCACTCGCCGCCGCACTGACCAGCGCTCGTGAACTCGGTGCCCGGGGAGGCCGTCTGTGGGCGGTGTTCGGGGCCGGCGGCGACCGGGACCGGTCGAAGCGGGCACCCATGGGTGCGGCAGCAGACCGTCACGCCGATGTAGTGATCTTGACCACTGACAATCCTCGCAGCGAGGATCCCGAGCAGATCGCTGACGACATTGCCGCCGGCACGGGGCAGCGGCAGGACTCCGGCGATGGCCTGCATGTCGAGTTGGACCGGTCCAGAGCCATTTCGTACGCCATCAGCAATGCGGTGGCAGGCGATGTGGTGGTGATCGCCGGCAAGGGTCACGAGACAGCGCAGGTGTCAGCCGGCCGTTCCGTGCCGTTTGACGACGCGGCCGCTGCTGCTGGGCACCTGCAGCAACGCAGGAGCGCACGGCGATGATCGCCCTGCTTATCGCTGCCAGCTCCGCGATGTTCGTGTCCCTCGTGGGTACTCGCTATCTCATCCCGTGGCTGCAAGCGCGTGGGGTCGGCCAGCCCATCCGTCTCGATGGTCCCCGAGGCCACATCACCAAGGCGGGCACGCCGACGATGGGGGGCGTCGCGGTGGTCGCGGCAGCCGTCGTGGGCTATGTCGCCAGCCACCTCAGAGCCGAGACGGTCATGACTCGCTCGGGCATCGTGCTGCTGGCCGCCGTGTGCGCTGCGGGTCTCGTCGGCCTGGCTGACGACTGGATCAAGGTGAGCCGCGAGCGCAACCTGGGCCTCAACAAGCGGGCCAAGCTGATCGGGCTGATCGCGGTGGGCGTCGGCTTTGCCGTGGCATCAGTGTGGTGGGTGAACCTCGACTCCGCCATCGGGTTCACCCGGCTGGACGGGAACGCGCTGCGCGTTCCCGCCGCGGTGTGGGTCCTGTGGGCGGTCATCATCGTTCTGGGCACGTCGAACGCTGTGAACCTCACAGACGGCTTGGACGGCCTTGCCGCCGGAGCTGCCTCGGTGGCGTTCGCGGCCTTCGTAGTCGTGGGTTACTGGGCATTCCGCCACCCGATCTCCTACGACGTCAAGCATCCGCTGGACTTGGCCATCGTGGCTGCCGCAATGGCCGGCGCGTGCGCGGGCTTCCTGTGGTGGAACGCGCCGCCGGCACGGATCTTCATGGGCGACACGGGCTCGCTGGCGATCGGTACTGCGATGGCGGGTCTCGCGATGCTGCTGCACGTCGACCTGCTACTGCCCGTCATCGGCGGCCTGTACGTCATCGAGACGGCATCGGTGATCATCCAGGTCGGCTCGTTCCGGCTCTTCGGTCGCCGCCTGTTCCGGATGGCCCCGATGCACCATCACCTCGAACTGGGCGGGTGGCCGGAAACCACCGTGCTCATCCGCCTCTGGGTCGTGAACAGCCTGCTCGTCGCCCTCGCTCTGGGGCTGTACTACGCAGACTTCCTCAGTCTGGACCTCGTCGAACTTCCGGCAGGATCACTGTGAGCATGCCCACCGCCCGTCAAGACGCAGCCGACGATGTGCGGCCTGCGGACGGGCCGGTTGTCGTCGTCGGCATGGGGGTGACCGGCTGGGCCGTCGCCGCCGCACTGGCGGCGCGCGGCCACGAGGTCGTCATGGCCGACGACAGACCGGGCGATGCGGCCCAGCGAGCCGCCCGACCGGAGACGGCTCTCGGCACGATTCACGATTCCACCGATGAGCGGCTGCTGAGGTCGCTGGTGTCGGGTGCCGGTGCCGTCGTGCCCGCCCCGGGAGTGCCGCCCCGGCACGTGTGTTATGCGCTTGCGGATGCGGCGGGCGTGCCAGTGGTGAGCGAGCTGGACCTGGCTGCGCAGTGGGACAGCCGGCCCCTCGCTGCAATCACCGGTACCAACGGCAAGACGACGGTCACGGTGCTCACCGAGCGAATGCTGAACCGGAGCGGTATCAGCGCCGTCGGTGCTGGCAACACGGACATTGCACTCGTCGACGCGATCGCCAGCGACGTCTCCGCGTTCGTCGTGGAGGCGTCGTCGTTCAGGCTTCACCGGGCACGCAGATTCGCTCCCGCCGTTGCCGCGTGGCTGAATCTGGCGCCGGATCATCTCGACTGGCATGCCGACCTGCGCGACTATGCCGCTTCCAAGGCCCGAATCTGGGCCGCACAAGGTCCTGGCGATGTCTCTGTAGTGCCGTTCGGCGACACCGATATCGAGCCGTGGACGTCGGGAATTCGCTCACAGCAGGTGACGTTCGCGGCTCCCGAACAGCTCGAGGCGCCCTGCGATGTGCGCTACGAGCGCGGGATCTTGGTTGCACATGACGAGGGCATCGCCGAGGCAGCGGAGCTGCCACGACGGCGTCCTCATGACTTGTCCAACGCTGCCGCTGCGACCGCCATCGCGCTGGCGATGGGCGCGTCCGCTGAGGCGGTGGCGGCGGAACTGCGGTCGTTCGACGGCCTGCCTCACCGGTTGGCATTCGCCGGCCGCATCGGCGACGTTCGCTTTCATGACGACAGCAAGGCCACCGCACCGCATGCGACGGTCGCAGCGTTGCGGGGCTTTTCCGATGCGATCCTCATCGCGGGTGGCCGCAACAAGGGCCTCGATCTTGGCGAGCTGGCCGCGATTGCCCCGCATGTTCATGGTGTCGTGGCCATCGGCGAGGCAGCCCCGGAGATCATCGAGTGCTTCAGCCAGCCTGCATGCGGCTCGATCGAGCTCGTCGGTGCCGATTCCATGCCTGAGGCTGTGGAAGCCGCCTACCGCATGGCTCAACCCGGTCGGGACGTGGTGCTGTCGCCCGGGTGCGCCTCGTTCGACTGGTACTCGAGCTACCGCCAGCGGGGCGAGCACTTCCTCTCGGCAGTCACCGATCTTCACATGCGCTTGCGCTCACAGGTTCCGGCGGGGGAAGGGCAATGAGCAGGCCGATTCCACCGCGCACGCAACCGGGGCGGGTCCAATCGGGCCCGTCGGTGCGATACGCAGCGCTGCTGTCAGCGGTGTTCCTGCTGCTGCTCACCGGGGTCGTCTTGGTGCTGTCGGCCACGTCGGCGACTGGGTTCGATTCGTCCGACCGACCGCTGCAGTACTTCACCCGTCATCTGTGGTCCGTGGGGATCGCTGTCGCCGTGCTGCTCGTCACGCTCGGCGTCGACTACCGGCATTGGCGGCGCATGGCGCTGCCGCTCGCAGCGGCGAGCGTGAGCCTGTTGCTCATCGTGCTCGCGGTCGGCAAGCGCACGGGTGGGGCGCGACGCTGGATCGAAGTCGGCCAGTTCAGCATTCAGCCGTCGGAGATCGCGAAGCTGGCACTCATCGTTGCGCTGGCCGCCTTCCTGGATGCTCGCAAGGATCAGATCGACCGGCCGGACCGGATTCTGCGACCGGCGATGCTGTTGCTCACTGCCGGCTGCTCGCTGGTGCTGCTGCAGCCAGACCTGGGAACCACGCTCATACTCGCGGGCATCGGGGTCGGCATGCTCTTCGTCGCTGGCCTGCCTGGCCGCGACCTAGCCAAGATCGCTGCGATGGTGGCCGTAGCGGCACCATTGCTGGCTTATGCGGCGCCGTACCGCCGTGCGCGCTTGGCGGGCTTCCTCGATCCGATCTCTGAACGCGCCTCGAGCGGTTATCAGACCTTTCAGAGCTTGGTGGGTCTCGCGCAGGGAGGAGTGCGCGGCACCGGCCTCGGGGCAGGCCAGGCCAAGTGGGGATGGGTGCCCAATGCTCCGACTGACTTCATCTTCGTCATCGTCGGAGAGGAGATGGGCCTCTTCGGTGCGCTCGGGCTCCTGACGCTGCTGGGGGTCGTCGGCATCGGCGGACTCCGGACGAGTCAGAAAGCACCCGACATGTTCGGCTCGCTGCTCGCCGCGGGCATCTCCATCTGGTTCGTGCTCCAGACCCTGGTGAACGTGGGCGGTGTGGTTGGATTGCTGCCGGTGACCGGCGTGACCCTGCCATTCCTCTCCTTCGGCGGTTCCTCCTTGGTAGTGGTGTCAGCGGCTGCCGGCCTGCTCTTGAATGTGACCCGGCGATCCGACCCAACCATGCGGCCGTGAGGGCACCACGCAGAGCCGCCGGCGCCCCAAGCGTCCTGATCGCCGGCGGCGGCACGGCAGGGCACCTGATGCCCGGCTTGGCGGTGGCCTCAGCACTGGCCGAGCGCGGCTGGCCCGCTGACGGCATCCATTTCGTCGGCAGCGCCAAGGGAATCGACTCCCAGATCGTGCCCGCTGCGGGCTTCGGCGTGACCCTGCTCGGCGGCCGGGGCCTCACTGCACGGCGGGTGAACCTGACGAACGCGCGCGCTGCGGCAAGCCTGGTGTGGGCCACCGTTCGCGGCGTTGCGCTCGTCGGACGGCGCCGTCCCGCTGCGGTGCTGTCGCTGGGCGGGTACGCGGCGTTGCCTGCAACGGTGGGCGCAGTGATCTGGCGCGTGCCGTTGGTGATTGCCGAGCAGAATGCCGTCGCGTCGGCCACGAACCGGCTGCTTGGCCGTTTCGCCCGCGCCGCGGCCGTACCGGTCACCGGCACGGGACTGCACCGGGAAGTGGTGACCGGCAATCCCGTGCGACAGGAGGTCATCGAGGCTGCGCTCTGCGCGAGCGACGCACGGACCCGGCTCGGCTGGCCTGCCGATGCGACCGTCGTGGTGGTGTTCGGCGGTTCGCTGGGTTCGCTGCGGATCAACACCGCCGTCTGGTCGGCATTGCCGGCACTGCGCGAACGCGACGGCCTGTTCGTCTATCACGTTGTCGGCAGACGTGACTTTGATCATCGACCGCCGGATCCCTCGCTGCGACCGGCAGGCTCGCAGGTCCGGAATTGGTACCGCGCAGTGCCGTTCGACGAGCGCCTGCCTACGGCACTGGCTGCGGCTGACTACGCGATCTGCCGTGCTGGGGCGTCAACGGTTGCCGAGCTGTCGGTCATCGGCACGCCGGCTGTGCTGGTGCCGCTGCCCATCGCGACCAACGACCATCAGCGCCGCAATGCCGAAGAGCTGGCCGCCGGCGGCAGGGCCCGCGTGGTGGTCGACGCCGAGTTCGACGGTGAACGGCTGCTCGCAGAACTCGACCAGATGCCGGGCCTGCGGGGCCGAGGTGCACCGGACGGAGTCCCCGAAGCGACATTCGGCCGTCGGGACTCTGCTCAACGTGTCGCGCAGCTCGTGATTGAGCACAGCTCAGCGATTCCTGGCTCTGTCGTGTCCGAAAACCGTCCGCCCAGAAAGCACACACCGTGACGAAGCCGCCGGTCGACTTGGAAGAGCCGCGCAGCATCCACCTGGTGGGAGCCGGGGGCGCGGGCATGAACGCCATCGGGTTGGTGCTGGCGGAGATGGGTCATGCCATCAGCGGCAGCGACCTGAGAGCAGGCCCCGGCATGACGCGACTCGCAGCTCACGGCGGCCGGGTGAGCATCGGCCATGACGCTGCCAACATCGGCTCGGCGGACATCGTGGCGCATTCGAGCGCGGTGTCTCACGGCAATGCAGAGCTCGTCGAAGCCCGTCGCCGGGGCATTCCGGTGCTCAGCCGGGCCGAGCTGCTCTCGGGCATCTGCCGGCGCAAGCAGACGCTGGCGGTCAGCGGCACCCACGGCAAGACCACCACCTCATCGATGCTCGCGCTCTGCCTGGTCGCGGCTGGTGAGCGCCCGTCCTTTCTCGTGGGCGGCGAGGTCAATGAAATCGGCTCCGGCGCCGTGTGGGATACCGCGGGGGAGTGGTTCGTCGTCGAGGCAGACGAGTCCGACGGCACCCACCTGGAACTCGTCGCGGATGCGGTGCTCGTGACCAACGTCGAGGCTGACCATCTCGATCACTACGGCAGTTTCTCAGAGCTTGCGGCAGCATTCGAGCGTTTCGCCGGCAGTGCCTCGGGACCACGCATCGTGTGTGCCGATGACCCGCATGCGGCCGCCATGGCCGAACGTCTCGGTGGCTGCGTGACCTACGGCAGATCCGGCGGGGCCGACTACCGGATCGTCGATGCGCACAGCTCCCGGATGGGGGCCGGCTTCGAGCTCGTGGCCGGTACCACGTCGATCGGACGGTGCGAGATGCCGCTGCCGGGACTGCACAACGTCACGAATGCGGCGGGTGCCCTCGCTGCTGCACTCGAGCTGGGTGCGGCTGCATCTCCCATGGTCGAAGCCCTCGGCCGTTTCGCAGGCGTGGCCAGACGGTTCGAGCGGCGCGGTGAGCGCGATGGGGTGTCGTTCATCGACGACTACGCCCACCTGCCCACCGAGGTGGCAGCCGCGATCGCCGCCGCTCGCAGCGGAGGCTGGGAACGGATTGTCGCTGTCTTCCAGCCTCATCGTTACTCTCGCACAGCGGCGCTGTGGCAGGACTTCGCGGATTCGTTTGCTGAAGCCGATCAGGTGGTCCTGACCGACATCTACGCTGCCGGCGAGGTGCCCCGGCCCGGAGTGTCCACCGAACTTGTGCTCGGTGCGCTGCTTGACTCCCACCCCTACGCGTCGGTGGCCTATCTCCCGGGACGGGCAGAGCTGCGCTCGTACCTGCGCTCTCACCTGCGGTCCGGCGACCTGTGCCTCACGCTGGGTGCCGGCGATCTGACGACGCTTCCAGACGAGCTGCTGCATGTCCCGTGAACACCAGTCCCCGGAACACCTCGCTGCTGGTCGATGGTCAGATCCTGAGGCAGTACGGCGTGCGGCAACGCTGCTCGGTGCTGACGCCCGCGTCAACGCGCCGCTGGGCGCGCTGACCACCTCGCGAGTCGGCGGTCCGGCTGCGGTGGCGTTCGTGGCCAATGCTCCCGCTGATCTGCGGCGCGTGGGCGAGGCCGCCGCAGCCTCTGGGCTGGAAATCCTCGTTGTGGGGCGAGGGTCGAATCTGCTGGTTGCAGACCGGGGCTTCGAGGGCATCGCGCTCTTCCTCGGCGACGCCTACGACAACATCGAATTCGATCATGCGAATGCCACGGTCGGCGTCGGCGCATCGGTGGCCTTGCCCGTGCTTGCGCGCCAGTGTGCCGCGGCGGGCATCGGCGGTCTCGAATGGGCAGTCGGCGTGCCGGGCTCGGTGGGCGGCGCCGTGCGAATGAACGCCGGGGGCCATGGCAGCGACATGGCATCGTGCATGGTCGACGCTGACATCGTCGACCTCGAAGCACAGTGTGAACCGCGTCGCATCGAGGTCGAGGCCCTGGATCTGGGCTACCGCAGCAGCGGCCTAGTTGACCGTCACGTAGTGGTTCGGGCGCGACTGAGCGGGCATCCGGCCCGTCCGTCGCTGGTGGCGGAACGGATCGCAGACATCGTGAGCTGGCGAAGAGAGCACCAGCCGGGCGGGCAGAACTCGGGATCGGTGTTCATGAACCCGCTCCCCGAGTTGACCGGGGCAGCGTCTGCCGGGGCCCGAATCGATCAGGCTGGCCTGCGCGGCTTGCGAATCGGCACGGCCGAGGTTTCGCAGCTGCACGCGAACTTCATCGTTTCCGACCCCGGCGGCACAGCGGCAGACGTCGTCGCGCTCATGGCCGAAATCCGGCGTCGTGTCACCGAGACGACAGGGATCGTGCTGCAGCCCGAGGTCCGCATGGTGGGCTTCGAGACAGCTCCGACACTGCCTTGAATGGCACCCTCATCCGCTGCGGAGCCGAAACGACATCGCCAGCGGCGGTGGCTGACAGCAGCTGCGGTGGGCACGGTCGCGGCCTCGCTCGCAGCGATCCTGCTCGCAGCGGGGACGTTCGAAGTCGATCGCGTGCATTTCAGGGGTCTGCATCGCGTCAGCTACGACGAGGCCTACCGGGCTGCCGGCATCGAGCCGGGGGACTTCATGGGCACGCTCGGCACCGGCGAGGCTGAACGATCGCTTGAAGCTGTGCCGTGGATTGCCGATGCCCGAGTCCGGCGTCGATGGCCTGCGACCGTGCAGGTCGATGTCGTCGAACGTTCCGAAGCGGCGCTTGCACTGGCCGCTCCCGGAAGCTGGGTGCTCACCGACATCGAGGGCCGGATCCTCACGTCGCCGCTCACGGTCCTGCCCGAGCTGCCTCGCCTGTCCGGCATTTCCGCGGCGCCGGCGCCTGGAGGGTTCCTTGCAAGTGACGCGGAAGGTTTGCTGGCTGTGCTGAGTGCGGCGCAGGGACAGCCGGAGTTTGTGGTTGTCGCGCTCTGGCGGGACGGGCGTGGCGACATACGCGCGCGTGTGCGACAGCGGCCGAACGGTCTGGTGCTGGAAGCGGCGCTGGGTGATGACTCAGCGGTCGGGGCCAAGACTGCGGCGATAGCAGCAGTCATCGGGGAGATGACGACCGCCGATGCGGTCTTGGATGTGTCGGTTCCGCACCTGCCAGTGCTCCGGCGGTCCCAGTAGGTTCGGCGACCCCAGGGCCTTGCCCTGCCGCAACGGCATCGGTACTGTCGTCAATTGCGCTATTTTCCCTAGGAGGTGCCCGCCGGCGGCACGATTGGTGTCGCGGCCGGCCAGCGAACGCAAGGAGCCCTGTGGCCTCACCACAGAACTACGTGGCAGTCATCAAGGTGGTGGGCGTCGGGGGCGGCGGCTCGAATGCCGTCAACCGGATGATCGATTTCGGTTTGGGCGGGGTCGAGTTCATCGCTGTCAACACCGACGCCCAGGCGCTGCTGCTGAGCGACGCCGACGTCAAGCTGGACATCGGTCGCCAGTTGACCCGCGGGCTTGGCGCCGGCAGCGATCCTGAGATCGGCACCCGAGCTGCTGAAGAGCATCGTGACGAGATCGCCGAAGCGCTGCAGGGCGCCGATATGGTGTTCATTACCGCCGGGGAAGGCGGTGGCACCGGTACCGGCGGCGCACCGGTGGTAGCCGAAGTCTCCAAAGAGGTCGGAGCGTTGACCATCGGTGTGGTCACGCGCCCGTTCGCCTTCGAGGGCAAGCGCCGGCAGATCCAGGCCGAACAGGGCATCGAGCGGCTCAAGGAGCGCGTCGACACGCTCATCGTGATCCCGAACGACCGGCTGCTCACCGTCGCCAGCGAGCACACCTCGATCATCGATGCCTTCCGCATGGCCGACGACGTCCTGCGCGAGGGTGTGTCCGGCATCTCGGGTCTGATCACCACACCCGGCCTCATCAACACCGACTTCGCGGACGTGAAAGCGATCATGTCGAGCGCCGGCACGGCGCTGATGGGAATCGGCCGTGCTCATGGCGAGAACCGCTCCAAGAACGCAGCCCGACAGGCAGTCTCATCGTCGTTGCTCGAGGAATCCATCGACGGCGCCCGGGGCATTCTGCTCAACATTGCCGCTGGACCCGAACTCGGGTTGTTCGAGGTCAACGAAGCGGCAGAGGTCATTCGTGAAGTGGCCCATGCCGAGGCCAACATCATCTTCGGCACCGTGATCGACGACTCGCTTGGGGAGGAGATCCGGGTGACGGTCATCGCCGCGGGCTTTGATCGCTACGGGCCCGGCAGCTCTGAGGGTGGCGTGCTCGGGGACTATGCGTCCTCTCCCGAGACTGGCGAGGCGGCCGATCCGTTCGGCGACCTCGATGACGACGAGTCGTTCGACGTGCCCAGCTTTCTGCGGTGACGCCGGGGCGGCGTCGCAACCACCCCCACACGCTGCACATCGACGCTGGCTGTCGGCATCGCAGCCGCGCCGTGCGGCCGATCAGCAAGCCTTCCGGATGCTGACACTGCATCGGTGCTGCGGGAATAGCTCGGTGCGCATCTCGATCACCGAACGCTCCGACGGCGATTGCGCCCCTGTCGACGGGTCCGCTCCCGGCTCGGTGACCGTCTTGCGACAGGTTCATGGGACGCGGGTCGTCGAGGTACGACGGCCCGGGCAGCATCGGGGTGCCAGCGCCGACGCTGCGTGGACCGCCGTGCCGGGGGTCACGCTTGCGGTCAGAACCGCTGATTGCGTGCCGATCGTGCTGTACGGGGCCGATCTGAACGGCGGTGGCGCCGTAGCCGCAATTCACGCCGGGTGGCGCGGCCTGCTCGACGGCATCGTGCCTGCAGCGCTCGTCGAACTCGGACGCCAGGGGATCCGCCACATCCGCGCGGTCGTCGGGCCGCACATCTGCCCGCTGCACTACGAGTTCGGCGCAGATCAGCTGAATGTCGCCACGCAGGCACTCGGTCCCGCGGTGGCAAGCACGACGCAGTGGGGCACCCCGGCACTCGATCTCGGCGAAGCGACGCGGCTGGCGCTCCGGCGAAATGGGGCCGCCATCGACGGCGAGATCGGCCGCTGCACCGCTACCGATGACCGCTATTTCTCCCACCGCGCCCGTGCCGAGCAGGGTCGGACGGCCGTGCTGGTCTGCCTCGAGCAAGGGCTGGCAGGGGAGCCGGACGATGATTGATGCCGACGAAGTCCGCCGGCGCGCCGAGCACGTCAAACAGCGGATAACCGAAGCCGGCGGCGACATCGCCCGAGTCGGCATTGTGGCAGTGACCAAGGGATTCGACAGCTCGGCCATCGACGCTGCTGCTCGCGCAGGTTTGGCCATGATCGGCGAGAACTACGCCCAAGAGCTGCACCGCAAGTGGCACGAGCTCAGTGCCGCAGCCAGGGAGTCGGTCTCGGTCCACTTCATCGGGCGGCTGCAGTCCAACAAGGTCCGCCAGCTGGCCGGCATGGTGGATGTCTGGCAGAGCGTGGACCGACAGCGGCTGGTCTCTGAGATCGCACGCCACGATCCGGGCGCTGCGATCTTCGTGCAGCTCAACGTGAGCGGCAGTGCGGCACAAGGCGGTTCCCCGCCGGACGAGGCGACCTCTGTGGTGGCTGCCGCTCGCCGGGAGGGCCTCAATGTGGCGGGCTGCATGGCGATCGGTCCGCAGGGTTCGCCAACCCAGATCGAAACGGCATTCCGCGAGGTGGCCCGATTCGCCGATGACCACGACCTTGAGCACCGTTGCATGGGGATGAGTGCCGACCTCGAAGCGGCTGTCAGGGCGGGCTCCACCATGGTCCGTATCGGGACTGCCCTGTTCGGCAGCCGGCCTCGGTGAGGGTGCCTGACCCCAACTTGACAAATCGGTACCCTGTGCCATCGAGGTAGTTCTTGATCGAGACTGCCGTTACTGAGGTTCTGCATGGCGTCGTTCATGAAGCAGGCAATGAGCTACCTGGGTCTCGGCCCGGATGACAGCTATGCGCCGCCAGCAGAGCGCGCCATGCCAGGCGATATGCCGGCGCCAGAAGCCATCGTCGAGCATGCGAGCCAGAGCGGTGTCACGGTGGTGGAACGGCCGCCGGCGGCAACACCGCATACCGCGGCCCCGGCGCCGGCCTCCGCAGTGCGCCGTGTGGCCACGTCGACGGCTCAGCCTTTCGTGCTCATGCCGCGAATGTTCGACGATGCGCAGCAGATCGGCGACCGCTTCAAGCGTGAGCAGCCGATCATCTTGAACCTGCAAGGGCTCGACCGCGACACTGCCCGCCGGCTGCTCGATTTCGCCAGCGGGCTGTGCTACGCCCGCGACGGGGAAATGCGCAAGGTCGCCAATGCCGTGTACATGCTTGTGCCCGCGAACGTTGTGGTGAGCGACGACGAGCATCATTCGGTCCCCGCACAGGACGCCGATCACTGAGGCGTTCCAGCGCGAAACATCAGGTGACGCCATGAGAACCGTGCTGTGCAACCTGCTGTTGCTCTACATCGTCGCGATCTTCGCACGCGTGATCTTCAGCTGGATCCCATTGTCGCCCGACAGCCCGGTGACCGTGGTGCGGACGTGGCTGGTGCGCATCACCGAGCCCGTCATGGGGCCGCTTCGACGAGCCCTGCCGGCAATCCGGCTCGGGAGCATGGCACTGGACCTCTCCCCGATCGTGCTGCTCATCGGGCTGCAGGTCTTCCGGGCATTCATCTGCGCGACCCCGGGCGGCTAGGGACCATCCTGCGCAGGCTGGTACATTCCGCGCCATGGCGAGTCCTACTGCTCCTGACGATCCTCCTGACACCGAAGGCGAGGGCTTGCTCGAGACCATCGGCGCGCAGCTCGCAACGCTCGCAGCGCAAGTCTCCGAGATCGACCAGCGCATGGCCAGCGTGGAATCGGGATCCCCGTCCCAGCCCGTGGAAGTGCAGCTCTCGCCCGAAACGGTGGCGCAGATCGCTGATGCGCTCGCGGCGCTGCAGGCAGCCGGCAGTCAGGCACTGGACGAAGCGTTCAAGACCGCGAGCGACGACCTCACCGAGGCGTTGTCGGGGCTCGTGCGAGCGGAGATATCGAGGACGCTCTCTGATGCCGGCTACACCGTCGAGGTCAACGAAGCCGCCGAGCCCGCGGTCGCCGATGAGCCGGTGGAGCGCGACACTGATGAGCTGACGGAGCACGACGCCGACGCCGGGTCGGATGCGGCGGCGATGTCGGCCATCGTTGCCCCGCTCGCCTCGAGTTCAACCGACTCTGTCGAAGCCGAAGACGAGTCCGAAGACGACGCCGTCGATGCCGACGGACCGCCGCTGCGACTCGACGAGCTCGATGACCCCTTCCTGGATGCGCTGATTCGCAAGGAACCCTTGTCTGCCTAGAAGGCCGCGGGCTCAGGAATCGGCGTCGGTGACCACGCGAGCGAGCTGAATCTCAGGTTCGTCGGAACCGGGAAGCCACTCGATCTGTCGGGCCAGCACGGCTGCACTCACCAGCGGCTCGTGGCGCCGCACACTGGCCGCATTCGGCGGGCTCCAGCGAATCGTCAGGCTGATGCGGTCGGTGACATCGAGTCCCGCTGCTTTGCGCGTCTGCTGGATGTTGCGGATCAGATCCCGTGCAGCGCCTTCGGCTTCCAACTCGGGCGTGACCGTGGTATCCAGCACCACCACCAGCTGTTGGGCCGCCAGCACTGAGGTGGTGGCGGGGTCGGCGGGTTGCAGGCTCAGCTGGAACTCCCCGTCGGCCAATCGATGCCCGCCTGCGACCACCGTGCCGTCGGCTTCGACACTCCAATCACCCGAGCGGGCGGCGGCGAAGACTTCCTGTGCTGCGCTGCCGAGCCGCGGCCCGAGTGCCGATCCGTCGGGGCGCAGCACAGGTGTGGCCATCTCGCCCAGCTCATCACGCAGGATCACTTCTGCAACGTTGATTTCTTCCGCCAGCAGGAAGGCGAACGGCTCGAGCAGTTCCGCCCCTGCGCCGGCCACCGTGACGCTGCGCAGCGGCAGGCGAACTCGCAGGCCGGCGTCCTCTCGTACCCGCAGAGCAGCCGAAGCAGCGGCACGTACTGCATCCATGCGTGCAACAAGGTCTGGGTCCGACGGCAGAGCCGCAGCGTCGGGCCAGTCGCTCAAGTGCACGCTCTCGCCGCCGGTCAGACCGCCGTAGATCTCCTCGGTGATCATCGGCAGCAACGGGGCCGCCATGGCGCTGAAGACCCTCAGCACCGTGTAGAGCGTGTCGAATGCCTCTCGGTCATCGACCCCCCGGGACACGGCTTCGCCGTTCGGCTCAGCGTCGGCTGCTGGTGAGTCGACAGACGTCTCGCCCCAGAATCGCCCACGGCTGCGGCGGATGTACCAGTTGTTCAACGCATCGATGAACGCCTGCAGTTCAGCGGCGGCACCCGGCAGGTCGTACGCATCCAAGCGCCGCGTGACGGCTTCCAGCGTGGCCCTGGTCTTGGCCAGCACATAGCGGTCGAGCACATCGGCAGAGTCGACCCGAACCTTGGCCTCGTAGCCCTCCGCATTCGCGTACAGCGTGAAGAACGAGTAGGCGTTCCAGATGGGGATCAGGATGTGCCTGGCGACGTCGTCGATCCCGTCATCAGAGATGCGCGTGTTGCCGCCGCGCACGATGTTGTTCGCCATCAGGTACCACCGCAGGGCATCGGATCCTTGATTGGCGAAGATGTCAGTCGGCTCGGTGTAATTGCGCAGCCGCTTGGACAGCTTGCTGCCATCTGCGGCCAGCAGCACGCCGTGGCAGATCACGTTCTGGAAGGCCGGCCGGCCGAACAGCGCTCCCGCCAGCACATGGAGCGTGTAGAACCAGCCGCGGGTCTGATTGATGTACTCGACGATGAAGTCGGCTGGGAAGTTCTGCTCGAACCAGTCCTTGTTCTCGAAGGGGTAATGCACCTGCGCGAACGGCATCGATCCCGACTCGAACCAGCAATCGAGCACCTCGGGCACACGCCGCATCGTCGAGCGGCCGGTGGGGTCGTCAGGGTTCGGACGCGTCAGCTCATCGATGAACGGCCGGTGCAGATCGGTCGGACGCACCCCGAAGTCGGCCTCGAGCTCGTCGAGGCTGCCGTAGACGTCAGTGCGCGGGTAAGCCGGATCATCGCTCGTCCAGATGGGAATGGGGGAGCCCCAGAACCGGTTGCGGCTGATAGACCAGTCACGAGCACCTGCCAGCCACTGGCCGAATCGGCCGTCGCGCACGTGCCCGGGCACCCAGTTGATCTGCTGGTTGGTTGCCAGCAGCCGTTCGGTGATGTCGGTGACCTTGACGTACCACGAGCTGATGGCCTTGTAGATGATCGGCGTGTCAGTACGCCAGCAATGGGGGTAGTTGTGCTCGTAGCTGTCGTGGCGCAGCACCCGGTCACGACGCTTCAGCTCGGCGATGATCTGGGGATTCGCGTCGAACACGTTCAGGCCCGACCACGGCGTCACCGGTTCGGCGAAGCAGCCGCGGTCGTCCACGGGCACGGCGTCGCCGATCTCGATGCCGTTGGCCTCGCACAGGAACTGGTCCTCCTCGCCGAAACCTGGAGCCAGGTGGACCACACCGGTGCCCTCCGACGTGTCCACGAAATCGCCGGCGAGCACTCGGAAGGCTTCGGTGCGGTGGTCGAAGAACTCGAACATCGGCGAGTAGCGACGTCCCGCCAACTCGCTGCCGGTCACCGTGCCCACGACGCGGTACGGCTCGAGATCTGCTGCGTAGGCCTCGAGGCAGTCGGCTGCCAGCACGAAGCGCCCGCCGCCCAGTGCCTCAGACTCAACGACGGCGTAGGTGATGTCGGTCCCGACGGCGACCGCCAGGTTCGACGGCAGCGTCCAGGGTGTCGTCGTCCACGCCAACAGCCGCAGCGGCCCGGCTGTGCTGTCATCGGTGTCGTGCAGCTCGAACCAGACGGTGATGGCCGGGTCTTGACGGGGTCGTGTCGCGTCGTCAAGCCGGATCTCGAAGTTCGACAGCGGTGTCTCGGCACCCCAGGAATAGGGCATCACCCGGAATGCCTGATACACGAGACCTTGGTCCCAGAGCTGCTTGAACGCCCACATGACCGATTCCATGTAGGGCAGGTCCATCGTCTTGTAGTCGTTGTCGAAGTCCACCCAGCGGGCCTGGCGGGTGACGGTCTCGCGCCACTCGGCCGTGTACCGCAGCACCGAGTCGCGGCATTGAGCGTTGAATCGCTCGATGCCGAAGTCGGTGATGGCAGCGCGCCCGCTCACGCCCAGCTCGCGCTCGGTCTCCATCTCGGCCGGCAGGCCGTGGCAGTCCCAGCCGAAACGGCGATTGACACGGTGGCCGCGCATCGTCTGATACCTGGGAACCACATCCTTGACGTATCCGGTCAGCAGGTGGCCGTGGTGAGGCAATCCGTTTGCGAACGGCGGACCGTCGTAGAAGACGAACTCGTCGTCCGCCGGCCGGTTCACGATCGAGGCCTCAAAGGTCCCCTCGTCCCGCCAGCGCGCCAGAACCCGCTCCTCGATGCGGGGGAAGTCGGCTTGCGCAGGCACGCGCGGATACACGGTGTCAGTCGGCTCTCGCGTCACCAGTGCCTCCTGCGGCTCACGAGACAGCGAGGGTACCCCTGAGGTCGGAAGTTCGACGGCGCCGCAATCCGACCGTCGCGCCCGGAATCGGCGACCTAGACTGCCGCTTCGTTTCAGGGGGGAGGGGCCATGGCCGCTGCGAAGAAGGCTTCCACCCGCAGGACCGCCGCGAACAAGAAGGCGCCCGCTCGCAAGCGCGCTGCAAGTTCGGGAGAGTCCAAGGCCCCCGCCAAGAAGGCGGGCGCAGCCAAGAAGGCTCCCGCGAAGAAGGCCGCCGCGAAGAAGGCCGCATCCCGCCGCAAGACTCCAAGACCCCGCTTCGGTGAGGTGTTTCTCGAAAAGCAGCGACAGGCGCTGCTGGCTGAACGCCGCCGTTACACCGAGCACGCAGAACGCTACGAAGCCGAGGCCGAGCAGCTCGCCAGTGAGCGCGAGCCGGGTGATGTCCAGTTCGACGAGGAGTCGGGCGAGGGAGACTCCATCGCCGTGGAGCGTGATCGAGCGCTGCAGATCTCAGCTCGGGAGCGTGAGGAGATCGCCGAGATAGACGCTGCCTTGGCGCGCATCGACGACGGCACCTATGGCATCTGCGTCGTGTCGGGCAAGCCGATCCCCAAAGAGCGACTCGAGGCGATCCCGCACGCATCGATGCGTGTGGAGGTCAAGAGCAGCGGCCCGGCGTGGCGTCGGCCCTGACCGGCACGAGGTGTTTGCCAACCGCCAGCCAGCCCCCCCAGACCGCGTGACGCGCAACCTCAGCATTGCCATCGCCACGGGCGCCGTCGTCTGCCTGGACCAGATCACCAAAGCCTGGGCCTTGGTGGCTCTCGAGGATCGCATCATCGACCTGGTGTGGACGCTGCGCCTGCGGCTGGTCTACAACACCGGCTTCGCATTCTCTGCGGGCAGCGGTCTCGGACCGGTGCTGGCACTGCTGGCTCTCGTGATCGTCGGCCTGCTGTGGTCGTCACGATGGCGCGTGCAGGGCGTCTGGGGCGCGATCGCCCTCGGCGGGATCATCGGAGGAGCGCTGGGCAATCTGGCTGACCGGGTCTTTCGCGGGGCTGCCTGGGGGCGTGGCGCGGTGGTGGATTTCATCGATCTCCAGTGGTGGCCGATATTCAACGTGGCTGATGCCTCCATCACCGTCGGGCTCGTCATGGGGCTGTTCCACCTGTACCGCAGCGAACGACGTCGGACCCGAGCTTCCGGGGAGACGCCTGGGTGACTGAGCGGTTGGCGCGATTCGAGATCCCGGAATCGCTGTCCGGCGAACGCATCGACCGGGCACTGTCGCTGCTGACCGGGAAGTCCCGATCGCACACCGCCAAGCTGGTAGCCGAGGGCTGTGTCCTGATCGACGGGCAGACGGCTCGGGCCGGCTCGGTACGGGTCGCAGCGGGTTCGACGGTCGACGTCACCGAGCTGCAGGCCGAGGCGCCGACGGATCATCGGAGCGATGAGATGGTTCCCTTCGAGATCCTGTACGCCGACGCGGACATCGTCGTCGTGGACAAGCCCTCCGGAGTCGTCACCCATCCGGGCAGCGGGCATTCCGCAGGCACGCTTGCGGACGCACTGGTCGAGCGATACCCGGAGATGGCCGATGTCGGCCAGCCCGACAGGCCGGGCATCGTGCATCGACTCGACCGCGGCACCAGCGGAGTCCTGGTGTGCGCACGCAGTTCGAGGGCCTATGTCGCCCTCGTCGGCCAGCTCTCGACCCGGCAGGTACGCCGGATCTACGCAGCGTTGGCGAAGGGTCACCCGTCTTCGGAGACCGGCACCATCGACGCGCCGATCGGCCGGGATCGGGACAACCGCACGCTCATGGCGGTGACGTCCGAAGGCCGTGAGGCCCGGACGCACTACAGCGTCGTGGAGACTTACACCCATCCCGCCGAGGCCACGTTGCTTCGCTGCAGCCTTGAGTCGGGACGGACGCACCAGATCCGGGTGCACCTCGCCAGCATCGGCCTGCCACTGCTCGGCGACGTGGCCTACGGCACGCCGGATCCGTTCGGCATCGGTCGCCCGCTCCTGCATGCGATCGGGCTGACGTTCCAGCACCCCGTCTCCGTTGCTGAGGTGAGCTTCGAAGCCCCGATGCCGGATGATTTTGCCGAGGCGCTGGCAGGCTTCGGCTCGCACCCGTCGGTGTTCCCGACCGGATGATCTGCTACGGCGTCTCCTCCGGCGAGCCGGGCCATGGCGCGCGTCCCCGGGCCACTTCTGCAACTGCAGCAAGGCTGTAGGAATCCAGCTCGGCGCGCATGCGATGGCCGACTGAATCCCAGATCGCAAGCAGGACGCATTGCCCTTCGTGGTCACAAGCGCCGTCCTGATGAGGCTGGCCGAAGTCGCCGAGCGCAATCGGGCCGTCGACGGCCCGAACGATCATGCCGATCGTGACCTCGGCCGGGTCACGAGCCATCACGTACCCGCCCCCGACGCCGCGCTTGGATCGGACCAATCCGGCCCCCTTGAGCGCGAGCAAGATCTGCTCGAGGTACGGCTGGGGCAGACCTGTGCGCTCTGCGATGTCGCGCACTGACGTCGGCCGGCCATTGTCGTTGAGGACCAGGGACAGCAACGCGCGGCTCGCGTAGTCTCCCCGCGTCGAGACCGCCACGGTGGCAGCGTAGCCCCGGCTCTGGAGCGGCCCTAGGGTCCCCAGCATGGAGCCAGAGGCGCTGGCGCTCGACCGCACGCTGCCGTCGTATGACGACCGGTGCGTCACTGCCGTGACGCCGGCTCTGCTCGCCGGCGTGCAGGCCAGCCTCATCAGCGACGCCGTTGCCGCCGCACGCACCGTCGTGCTGCTGGTGATCGACGGCCTCGGATGGCACCAGCTGCGCCGCCATCGTTCCCTCGCCCCGTCGCTTGCTGCAGCGAGCGACGCAACACCGCCGATCACCACAGTCGCTCCGAGCACCACGGCAACTGCACTGACCTCGCTGGCCACCGGAGCAGCACCGGGTGAGCACGGACTCGTCGGGTACCGCATCGCCACCTCGGTCGGGCTGCTCAATGCGCTCCGCTGGAGGGCTGGCGGGCGGGACGTGCGGGCTGAGCTGCCGCCTGAGGAACTGCAGCCCGTGGAGCCGTTCTGCGGCCAACCCGTCGCCGTAGTCACGCGTTCGGAGTTCCGTCACAGCGGTTTCAGCGCCGCTCATCTGCGCGGCGGCTCGTTCCGGGGCTGGCACGACGTTCCGGGCATCGTCACCGCGGTGCGCCAAGCGGTCGACGAGGGCGTTGGGTTGGTGTTTGCGTACTACGACACGCTGGACAAGGTCGCTCACGAGTTTGGCCTCGGCGACCGCTACCGATCGGCGCTCGCCGGTGCGGAGAGCTTGGCTGTGGCTCTGCGGGCCGGCGTGCCGGCTGATGTGCCGCTCATCGTCACTGCAGATCACGGCGTCGTCGAGGTGCTCGAGCCGCCCGTCATGATCGATCCCGAAGTGGTGGCGCTCACCGACGGCTGGTCCGGCGAAGCCCGGCTGCTGTGGCTGCATGCGCGCACGGGTGCCGAGTTGGAGCTGGCGAGCGCCTGCCAGCGCTACGGCGGCTTCGCCGAGATCGCTCCGGTCGCGCAAGTGCTGGACGAGCAGTGGTTGGGCCGTCATGTCAGCGTGGCGACCAGAGGCCGGCTCGGCGATGTCGCGCTGGTGCCCAGAGGCCTGCAAGCGTTCACGATGCCTGACGAGGACCGGCCCCACCATGCGCTCATTGGCCGTCATGGCGGGTTGACCGCCGAGGAAATGCTGGTGCCGTTCGCGCAGATGTGAGCGAGCCGCACGACCGCTTCAGGCCAACGTGCGCCCAGTGTTTATGCGGTCGGGAGGACTTCGGCCCGGCGGGGATGGAGTGCTCGCCAGATAGCATTTTCACGGTGGTCGGCGATGCGGTACAGGACCCGGAACAGGGTGAGCTGCTGGAGAGCGGACCATTCACGGAAGACGACATCGACGACGAAGCCTTCGTTCCCGAACCGGCGAAGCTCATGCGTATCGGGGGCATGATTCGCAAACTGCTCGAAGAAGTCCGCCACGCGGAGCTCGACGAGGCAGGCCGCGACCGCATGCGCGACGTGTATCACCTCTCGGTTGACGAGCTGGCAACGGCGCTGTCCGAACCGCTCGCTGACGAGCTGAATCGGCTGGCGTTGCCCTTCGATGAAGACATCCCCTCGGGCCCTGAGCTGCGAATCGCTCAGGCTCAGCTGGTGGGATGGCTCGAGGGGCTCTTCCACGGCATCCAAGCGGCGGTCTCGGCACAGCAGATGATGGCCGAACGGCAGCTGCGCACGATGCGCGGCAATGCGCTCGAAGCCGGCGGGCAGCCCCAGCGGCCCACGGCACCAGAGCGTGGCGGTGTCTATCTGTGACCGGCAACTGACCGAACCGGTTGGCCGGCATTTTGGGGGCTCGGCCAGCAACCATCGCAGGGAGCGAGAAGCACATGGCGCTCGAGGTTGAGACAAAGGACTGCACGGCACTCAGCGACGCTGAGATCTCCGAGATGGCCGAGCTGGTCACCGGCGAGAACGTTCACTTCGACGTCGGCCATCTCTCCAAGCAGCGCGATGCGTGGGTGCTCATCACCCACGTGCGGGACGGCGCCAAGCTCGCTGCGTACGGCTTCTGCACACTCGAGCGAGTCGGCGGCGATCCGACCGTGCTGATGGGAGCGGGTGCCACACGGCGTTCGGCCCGCCGTGACAGTGCCCTGCGAGCGATGATGACCGACCAGCTGCGACGCGCGGTGCTGGCGTTCCCCGACGAAGACGTGCTGGTGGCCTGCCAGATGGCCGACGCCGCCGCCTTCACGGCATTCAAGCCGCTTGACCGGGTAGTGCCCCGGCCCGGCTACGAGCCGAACGGCGAAGACCGTGCATGGGGTCGGCGGCTGGCCAAGCGCTTCGACGTGCAGGGCGAGTACAAGGCCCGTGAGTTCAAGGTGTACGGAGACGGCGGACCGTCATTTGTGCTGAACCACACCGCACCACGGCCCGAGAAGATCTCTCCCGAACTCGGTGCCCTGTTCGACGAGTACGACGTAGCCAACGGCGACGCGATGATTGCCTTCGGCTGGGCCACTCGCGAGGACCTCGCCAAGCTGCTGTAGGGCCAACGGCATGAGCCCGGCATTCGGCGATCTGGCCCGCCGGCGACGGATGACCCGGCACTTCCTGCCGGACCCCGTCGACGCGTCGTTGCTGGCACGTGTGCTCGACACGGCGCGCCGGGTGCCCTCGGCTGGCAACGCACAGGGGTTCGACTTCGTGGTGCTGTGCGGTCCCTCCGAGACGGCTCGCTACTGGGATGCGGCCATGCCTGCAGATCGCCGAGCCGGCTTTCGCTGGGCTTCGCTGTTGGGATGCCCGGTGCTGGTCACCGCCTGGGCAGATCCACAGGCATACGTCGATCGTTACGCGGAATCGGACAAGGAACGCTCGGGACTGGGCACGACCGCCGATGCCTGGCGCACGCCGTACTGGACCGTGGATGCCGCGTTCGCGGCGCTGGCTCTGCAATATGCCGCAATCGACGAGGGTCTCGGCGTGCTGTTCTTCGGCATGTTCGAACACGCTGATGCGGTGGCGGCAGCGCTGGGCGTGCCGGGAGGCCACGAGCCGATCGGGACGGTGGCGCTGGGCTGGCCCGACCACGACGCCGAGGCCTCAGCCGGGCCGCCGGCAAGCCGTGACCGGCCCCGTCGCCCGCTGATGGGGGACGGCGCCCCGAGCGATGCGCACGGCAATCCGGCGGCACCGGACCGCCCGGTGGTGCATCGGGGCCGCTGGCTGGGCCACTGGTAAGTTTCTGCGGAGCGTCCGCGCCGACAGGGCGCGGACCTGGGCATGCAGCGTGATGCGGGAGGATGCTGAGGTGGCCGACGAGAGCGCACCGAACGGGAATCCGCCAGACCGGATCTCCATGGTCGAGTACCTGCATCTGGGCGACGAACCCCACCTGGTCGCGAACGTGTGCGACAACTGTGGGGCCACCTACTTCGACCGGCGCAACGCGTGCGCAGCGTGCGGGGCACGGCAGTTCACCGCATCACGGCTGGCCAACACCGGTTCGGTGCGGACCTTCACCATCGTGCACCGCGCAGCCAGGGGAGTGCCGGCGCCGTACGTCTCCGCTGTCGTCGATCTCGACGGCGGCGGGCGCGTCAAGGCCAACGTCATCAATATCGAGCCCAAGCCCGAGAACGTGACCCTCGGGATGCGTGTGCGCCTCGCCACCTATGTGACGGCGACCGACGACGACGGTGTCGAGGCCGTCGCCTTCGGCTACGAGCCTGCCGCCGCATGACCCGGCGCCATGCGCGACCGTCACCGCACCTGACCTGACCATCGACCATCATCAAGATCCAGCACCACCTCAGGAGAGCACCATGAGCAGCGAAGAACCCGTGTGGATTCTCGGCACGTCCATGACCAAGTTCGGCCGGTACACGGACAAAGACCTGATCGACTTGGCTGCCGAGGCGTCTCTGGGAGCACTCGACGACGGCGGCGCGACCATGGCCGACATGGACGTCCTGGCGGCGGGCTGCCTGTACGAAGCCAACGGCGGTGTCGGCCAGCGCCTGCAGAAGCAACTGGGCCAGACCGGCATTCCCGTCTACAACGTGGCCAACGCCTGCGCCACCGGGGCAACAGCCGTCCGCACCGTGATGATGGCGATCAAAGCCGGCGAGGCTCAGATGGGGCTGGCGGTCGGCGTCGAGCAGATGGGCAAGATGGGCATGCTTGGTGCCGACCGGGCCGCCCGATCCGAAAAGCAGGTGTTCGAGCGCAAGGGCCGCTTCGGCTCGGTGGTGGGTGTCGAAGGTCGCCTGGGCACCAACATGATGCCCGGCGTGTTTGCACAGGCCGGCATGGAGTACGCGTACGAGAACGACGGCGTGGGTTTCGAGCAGTTCGCCAAGGTGGCGCAGAAGAACCACGAGCACTCCACGCTGAACCCGCTGGCGCAGTACCGCAAGGCGTTCACGCTGGAAGAGGTGATGGGTTCAGAGGTGATCGCTTACCCGAACACGCTGCTGATGTGCTGCCCCACCGGCGACGGCTCGGCAGCCGTGGTGCTGGTGTCCGACGAGAAGCTGAAGTCGCTGCCACGTGAGCAGCAGCGTCGCGCTGTCAAGGTCTCGGCGTCCGTGCTGACCTCAGACCCCTGGACCGAGGGCTGCCAGGTGCAGCCCGATGTCAACACGCTGACTCGCAATGCCGCTGACGCGGCGTACGAGGCGTCAGGCGTCGATCCTGCTGACCTCGATCTCGTGGAGCTGCACGATTGCTTCGCGACTGCCGAGCTGCGGCACTACGACAACCTGCGACTGTGTGAACCCGGCGGCGCCGGCGAGTGGATCGACCAGGGCGGCCCCTGGCGCGACGGAGAGATCCCGGTGAATGTCTCGGGCGGTCTGCTGTCGAAAGGCCATCCGATCGGCGCAACAGGCGTGGCCAACCTCTTCGAGGTGGCCACTCACGTCCGCGGCGAAGCCGGGGACCGGCAGGTGCCTGATGCCAAGGTGGGCCTGGCCCACGTGATCGGCCTGGGCTCCAGCTGCGGCGTACACATCCTGGAGCGCTCCGGCCTCTAAGCCAGCCTGCAACCTTGCACGGCATGCAACGAAATTCACTAGGCGGCGCAGCGAGGCCGTAGCTACATTCGCGAGAGGGCCAGCCTCGCGGGTGGGAAGCGCCTTCTCGGACTCGGCTACCACCCGGCTGAGGCTGGCCTCTGCGATCAGTGTAGTTCGCCGACTACCACGACGAGGCTCAGTTATTGAACGCCTCCAGCGTGGGGGTCAGCTCGTCGAGGTAGCGCAGCGTCTCGTCTGCCGACGGCAGGTCGAAGTTCACCGGCGTGAACACGAACTGGCTGGCGCCCGCCTCGGCGTAGGACTCCAGCCGGTCCAGACGCGGCCGGCCCCAGATGTACAGCGTGATGGGGATGTCAGCGGCGGCGTCCCGGCCTGCTTCGGCCGCCAGGCGCCGGAACCGCTCGATGCCGCCGACCACATCCGGCTTGCCGCTGACGTTCATGACGCCCACGTCGATGGGGCACCACTCATCCGCGTACTCGGCCGCGTGCTGGATGCCGAGCGGGCCGGCATTGCCCAGAGAGATCGGCACGGTTCCGTTCACCGGCTTGGGGTAGATCCACGACTCACTGTGGCTGTCCCAGCGGCCGTCGAGGGCCGGCACGGGGTCGTGCGCCCAGATGGAACGCATGGCCGCCACCCGTTCCCGCATTGCGCTGTAGCGCTGCCGGAACCGCATGTCCGGCCGGTGATCAGCCAGTTCCTCTTGGTTCCAGCCGACGCCGATGCCGAGCACGACGCGCCCGTCCGACAGCACATCGGCCGAGGCCACGGTCTGGGCCAGGTCGATGAGGTCATGCTGCAGGATGAGGCAGATGCCGGTGCCGAGCTTGATCTTGGAGGTCCGAGCTGCAGCCACGCCGATCGAGACGAACGGGTCCATCATGTGGAGGTAGGTGCCGGGCAACTGGCCGCCGTTGGGGTACGCGCTCTGGCGGGAGGTCGGGATGTGGGTGTGCTCGGGGTACCACACCGAGTGGTAGCCCCGCTCTTCGAGCTCGTGCGCCAGGTCGCCTGGGTCGATGCCGCCGTGGTGATTGCCTGTGAGGTACCCGAATTTCATGGCGCGCAGCCTAGAAACTGCGCGGGTACGTGCGCCCGCGACGGAGGCGGCAGGGTGCCTCTGCTCCGGGGATCCAGCAGGTCCCAACCTCGCAGAGTCCCCCTGCCGCCTCCGCCGCTAGTGCATCTGTGCGCCCGTCCAGGGCTTGCTAGCCGCGGCCGACGAGGGGCATGCCGTTGGCCATCACGGTCATAGTGAGCACGTTGGTGTCGGCGGGCAGTTCGGCCATGTACAGCACGGCACGGGCCACGTCGTCGACATCCATCAGCGGCTCGGCACGGATGCTGCCGTCTGCCTGGGGGACGCCCGTGGCCATCGGGGCCGTCAGGGGCGACTCGGCATTGCCGATGTCGATCTGGCCGACGGTGATGCCATGATCCCGTCCCTCCAGCGACAGGGCCTTGGTCAGCCCGGTGATCGCATGCTTCGTCGCCGTGTACGGGGATGAATGGGGTCGGGGTGTCTGCGCCGACACGGATCCGTTGTTGATGATCCGCCCGCCGGAGGGCCATTGGCGCTTCATCTGCGCGAAGGCTGCACGAGCGCAGAGCCACGAGCCGGTGAGGTTCACCCCGACCGTCGCCATCCAGTCGTCGATCGGCAGTTCATCGACAGGCACGGGGCGGGTGCCCATGCCGGCGTTGTTGAACAGCAGGTCGACGCGGCCGAAGCGGTCCGTGGCCGCAGCAAAGAGCGCATCGACCTGCTCGGGTGCGGAGACATCGGCGGTGACGGCCAACGAGTCAGCAGCGCATTGATCCACCACTTCGTCGAGCAGCTCCCGGCGCCGGCCGCACACCACCGTTTTCCAGCCGGCATCCGAGAGTGCCAGTGCGCACGCCCGACCGAT
Organism: Acidimicrobiales bacterium; assembly: GCA_965116715.1. GTDB lineage: Bacteria > Actinomycetota > Acidimicrobiia > Acidimicrobiales > Poriferisodalaceae > Poriferisodalis. The sequence continues at coordinate 478,922 of OZ220724.1, read as the reverse complement.
GCCGGTGCCGCCGCCGGTGATGATGGCCACGCGGTTGCTCATCGTCGTGCTCCCTGCTGCTGTTGCTGTTGCCGCTTCTGGATGTTTGCCCACTCGTCACGCAGTCCGACGGTGCGGTGAAAGAGCGGCGGCGCAGTTTCCTCAGAGCTTGGGCTGCCCGACGCAGCGTCGCCCGTGACAGCGTTTTCGGCACAGAAATAGCCGAGGCGTTCGAACTGCACCACTTGGCCGGGCGCGAGGTCGGCAACGGCGGGTTCGGCGACCCCGGCGCAGAGTTCGCGTGAGTCCGGGTTCAGATCGTCGAGCGGGTCGCCGGTGCGCTCGCCGGGCAGCTCGGCGTCGAAGAGCCGCTCGTACAGTGCCGCCTCGATGGGCACCGCATGGGCGGCGCTGACCCAGTGGATGGTCGCCTTGACCTTGCGGCCGTCCGGAGCTTGGCCTGCTGAGGTCTCCGGATCGTAGGTGCAGTGGACTTCGGTGACGTTCCCGTCGGCATCGGTCACTGCGTCGGTGCACCGAACGAAGTAGCCGGCCCGCAATCTCACCTCGCGCCCGGGAGCCAGCCTGAAGTACTTCGGCGGAGGTTCGGGCCGGAAGTCGTCGTGTTCGATCCACAGTGTCCCGCTGAACGGCACCTGCCGGGTGCCGGCCGACGGATCTTCGGGATTGTTGACAGCGTCCCGGTACTCCACGAGGGGCTCGCCGTCATCGTCTGTCGGCCAGTTGGTGATCACCAGCTTCAGCGGCCGCAGCACAGCCATCTGCCGCGACGCAGTGGCGTTCAGCTCGGTGCGCACGAACGATTCCAGCAGTTCGGGTGCGTGCCGGCTGTTCGTACGCGCCACGCCGATGAACGCGCAGAAGTCCCGGATGGCCGAGGCGGGATAGCCGCGCCTGCGCAATGCCCGCAGCGTGGGCAGCCGGGGGTCGTCCCAGCCCTCGACATGGCCGTCTTCGACCAGTCGACGCAGTACGCGCTTGGAGGTGACGGTGTGGGTCAGCTCCAGCCGGGCGAACTCGGTCTGATAAGGACGATCGCCGCTGTGGCCGAGCTCGACGGTCGGCAGGTGCTCGAGGTACCAGTCGTAGAGCGCCCTGTTGTCGCGGAACTCCAGCGTGCACAGCGAATGCGTGACCCCTTCGATCGCGTCTCCCTGCCCGTGGGCCCAGTCGTAGGTGGGGTAGATGCACCACCGGTCGCCTTGGCGGTAGTGGTGCTGGTGGCGGATGCGGTACATCACCGGGTCCCGCATCTGCATGTTCTCGTGCTGCATGTCGACACGGGCCCGCAGCACCCTGCTGCCGTCCGGGTGCTGACCGGTCGCCATCTCCCGGAACAGGCGCAGATTCTCCTCGACGTCACGATTGCGGTACGGGCTCTCGACACCTGGTTGCCCGAAGCCGCCTCGTCCCGCGGAGATCGCCTCGGCATCTTGGTCGTCGACATACGCGAGCCCCCGGCCAATCAGCAGTTCGGCCCACTCGTAGAGCTGATCGAAGTAGTCGGAAGCGAAGCGAATCTCCTGCGGCTCGAATCCCAGCCACCTGACATCTTCGACGATTGCGTCGACGTATTCGGGACTCTCGGTGGCGGGATTGGTGTCGTCAAAGCGCAGAAAGCAGCGCCCGCCGAATTCGGAGGCCACCGTGAAGTCCAAGCAGATCGCTTTGGCGTGCCCGATGTGGAGATAGCCGTTCGGTTCCGGCGGGAAGCGCGTCTGGACCCGCCCGGCGAAACGCCCCGAACCCAGGTCTGCCTCGACTTGGTCTCGGATGAAGTCCCGGCTGGCGCCCGCGGACTCGCCCACCGAAGCGTCCCCGCTGGACGTCCCAGCCCGGTCAGACACAGGCCCTCAGGCGGCGACGGTGACGTGCGGCGGCGGCCAGACGCCTGCCACAACGCCGGTCTCGACCAGGTAGCCCATGATGTGCTCGAGCTGTCCCAGCAATGCCTCGAGATCGTCTGGCGGCAACGCATCGGCTGCGGCCAACGACAGCCGGTCGGTGTCGTGCTCGACGGCTCGGCGTGCAGCGTTTCCTTCGGGCGTCTGCTCGCCGTCAGCGGTGATCCAGCCCTGATCGATGAGCCGCTGACAGGCGGCGTCCCACTCGTCGGCATTCCAGCCCCGGATCTTCTGGATCGTGGTGCCGTTGCCGTGACCGCCGGTGGTCATCATGACGTGGCACTCGACGGGGTCAAGATCGCCGGCGGCGAGTGCGATGTTGTGGCCGTCGAAGCGGAACTCGCGCAGCAGCGTGCAGCCATGCCAGAGGTCCATGACCTCCCCGCCTCCCGTGCTGTCGCTCGGCCATGGCTCCGAGGCCCACCCTGCATAGAGCGGTCGCGCCCCGGTCGGCAGGTCACCTGCGAAGCTGCGCAATGCGGCCACGGCGGCGGCGATCTTGTCGGGGTTCGGGTATTCGCCCAAGGCACGTTGCATTGACGCGGTCGTGAGTTCCAGCTGCCTGGCACGGACGGCGTCGGGTTCCATGATGTCCCAGCAGCCAGGCACCGCTCGTTCCACCATGCGAGGGGCGAAGTTGTAGAAGACCGCTGTCACGGTGGCAGCGTTGACCCTTCCCATGGGTGCCGAGCGGTACGCGAAGTAGGCGTGCCACCAGCCCTTGAAGCCGTCGTCGTTGAAGCCGTAGATCTCAGGCGAGTAGTACGCGACGGTGTGGATCGGCTCGACCGTCCGCCCCAGTCGCCGGATGGGGCTGCGACGGTCCTCGGTTCGTGGGATTTCGCCCATCTGTGCTCCTCGTACCCGTGGCTCTCGGCGTCGGGGCCTGCGCGAGCGCCAAGCCCCGCCGCGGTCGCCGCAATGGTATGGCCCAAGGCTTCGAGACGCGGTGCTCGCAGCGGGGCACCAGCCCGGGCTGATTCGACGGGGCCGCACTACCGTCCGGGCTATGACCGTTCATGGAATGCAGCACGAAGCGAGCGTCGACATCGCGGCGACGCCGCAGGCCGTCTACGCCCTGGTGTCCGATGTCCCTCGGATGGGGGAGTGGAGCCCCGAGAATGTCGGTGCCGACTGGACCAGCAGCACCCCGGGTGCCGAAGGCTCGACGTTCGAGGGCCACAATCGCATCGGCGAACGCGAATGGAGCGTGCCCTGCACCGTCACCGTGGCCCAGCCGCCGGAGTGCTTCGAATGGGTGACTCGTCCGGACGATCCAGAGGGTCCCTATGTGCGCTGGACCTACCGCATGGCAGCGAATGACCAGGGCGGCACCACGCTGACCGAGATCTGGGACGTGCTCTCGCTGCCGCCCACGCTCCAGCCGCTGAGTTCCGAGCAGCTGGCAGCACGAGCTGACGTTGTACGCGCTGCCATGGCGACAACCCTCGAAGCCATCAAGGCCACTGCCGAGTCCTAGCCTCCGACGTATCGCGCAGGGCAGCCAGATCGGGGGACGGCATGGATGCAATGGACCTGGGGAGTCTGAACTGGTGGGCGATCATCGTGGCGATCGTGTTCAACCAGGTGCTCGGGGCAGCGTGGTACAGCACGCTGGCCAAGCCGTGGATGGCCGAAGTCGGGCTGACCGACGACGACATGGAAGCGATGAAGGGCACGCCACGCCAGTGGTACCCCTACGTCCTGGCGATCGTGCTCGCCTTCGTCTTCACGCTGGCGCTGGCGCTGCTGGGCCAGGGCCTCGATGTCGACTCCTTCGGCGAGGGTCTGGGATTGGGCGTGCTGGCCGCGGTCGGTTTCGTTCTCACGTCCAACGGCATCAACTACGCATTCGAGGGCCGCAGCTTCAGGCTGCTCGCGATCAACGCCGGCTACCCGCTGACCTCCTACAGCGTCATCGGCGTGCTGCTGGCCCTCTGGCGCTAGCCAACTGAGCGTCTGCCGACCTCATGGGGTGGCGATGTGGCGGAAGGCGGAGTACTTGGGCTGGTCGATGGCTACCTGGTGGGCGACCGAGGTGCGCAGGTAGTCGGCCAAGCCGGGGGCGTCCAGCGGCATCGAGCCGTCGCGCAGCGCATGGGTGAGCTTCCAGCGCAAGGCGGTGACCTGCTCGGCAACTCCGGCGTCGGACCCGAAACCGGCGCCTGCGGGTGCTGAGGGGTCGCTGCCCGCGTCCGTGCCGTCGTGGCCGGTCCGGCCGCCGACGAGCGCAGTGAGCCGCTCGAGCTCGTAGCGGTGCAGCCCGGGGCCGATCAAGCGCTCCCGCAATGCAATGTCGATGGAGTTGCCAGCGACCAGTGCCAGGAAGTTGGTGCGCCCGTCGGTGGCTTGGCGGACCTCGCCGTGCAGGAAGTCGCGCACGCTCTCGAGCAGTTCGTCCACTCGGGGCATGTCGCCTGCTGCAGCATGCGCAGCGGCGCTGGTGTGGCTGCCGCCGAGCGGCGACGGCCCGGCGCGTCGGCGGCCGAAGTCGGGTTCGAGCAAACCGAGCTCGTTCACCGCCGGCAGGAACTCCACCGGCCCAGGGATGATGAGGTTCACGCAGTCGAGCTGGCACTCGGAGCTGCGGCGGCCGATGCCGGGCCGCTCCACGGTGGCGTCGGATCCCATCCGGTAGCGATCAGCCATGGAGAGGCAGCCGACGGCCCACCAGAACGAGCCGAACACCTCCCAGTACTGCACCCGATCCCGGTTGACCGGCGTGCCAGCCACGTCTTCGTAGCCCGCGAACAGGTCTTCGTACTCCCCGAAGCCGCCGACGGGCAGGTGCCGCTGTCCGAATCGCCACGAGTTGGTGCACATCCAGCCCAGGTCGCGCATCGGGTCGCCGATATGTGCCGTTTCCCAGTCGAGCACGGCGGTCAGGCCGTCGTCGGCGTCCACCATGATGTTGCCGTTGCGGAAATCGTTGTGCACCAAGGTGAGCTCGACCGTTCCGCGCTCGGCCAGTCCTTCAGTCAGCCAGCGCCCGGCAAAGTCGATCATCGGCTGAGGCGTGGGCATCTCCTTGTAGCGGTCCCACGACTCGTTGAGGTACTCGGCGGGTTCGACCCGGCGCAGCGCCGTCGCCAAGCCCGTCGCACCCAGATCGATGCTGTGGATGCGCGCCATCTCCTGACCGCATTGGAATGCCAGCCGTGAGCGTGCTCCTTCCAGCTCGGGCGCCCGGGCGATGCGGGCGCCCAGGGTCACGCCGTCCAGCCATTCCATGAGGAACCCGGCGCCGATGCCGTCTGCGGCCCGCAGCACGTACAGCACCTCGGGCTCGGGGACGCCGGCCGCACGGGCAGCGGTCATGCACTGCGCCTCGGCTTCGACACCGGTGACGTTGTCGCCCTCGCGGTCCTCGCCATCAGGCCCTCGGCGCAGGCAGATGTCAAAGGTGCCCGCAACATCTGACATGCGGCGGCAGCGCAGCCGGTACGTCTCCATGCTGGCCCCGCCGCTCAGGCGCTCAGCGTCCTCCAGGCGGGCGCAATCGGGAATCTCACGACGTACCACTGCGTCGAGCGCCTCGAAGAAATCCGGTGTTGCATGCCGGGGTGAGTCGCTCACGGCAGCGCTGAGGAGCGGCGAGACAGCACGGTGTCACTGCGGTGTGCGGCCTGAGCGTCGGCGGTCATATTCAGCAGCATTCGAGCGACGTGCAATGGCTCCCAGCAGATCAGCCGTCGGTGTGGTCGTTCTGCTGCGAGCCGAAGATGGTCGGCGGGCCCTTGCGCGACCAGTCGGGCGCGCCGTGCATCTGGCGGCCGTCGATGGTGAGCATCTGGGACGCCTCGCCGCCGCAGACCCGGCCACCGCTCGAGCCGAGCACGCCGTTAGCGCCGATGTGGCTGATGGGGTAGGAGTCGATTGCGGAGTAGGTCTGCAGCAGCAAAGGCCGTGGCCGCGGTGAGTTGTTCGGCAACGATCCGTGAATCATGCAGCAGTTGTGCACCGTGACCGACCCCGCCGGCCCGCCGAGGTAGACCATCCGGTCGAGGTCCAGGGTGGCGACGTCGGCATCGGCCATGGACCCCGCCCAGCTTCCGTCCGGCGCGTACTGGTCGAACAGCGGCCCACGGTGGCTGCCGGGCAGCACGCCCATCGGGGACATCTCGGCGTCGACGTCTTCGAGATACACGCCGATGGTCAGCGGCGTGAAATCGGTGTGGGGCCAGAACTGGATGTCCTGGTGCCACTTCACCTCCTCGCCGCCCCCAGACCATTTGAAGTTGAGCTTGGAGTGGTGGTAGCGCACCGGGCCGCCCAGCAGCGCTGCTGCAAGCTGTGCCGGCGGACCCTCGAAGGTGAATCGTGCGTACGTCAGGTGCTGGTCGACCGGCGAGATGAGCCGGCGCAGACGTGGTGCCGCGGCGGTGTGGGCGGGCTCAAGGTCAAAGACTCTGCCGGAGGCGGTCTCTGCACGGCTGGCCTCGACGAACTCCGCTGTCACCGAGCGAAGCTGGTCGAGCCAGTCGGATCCGACGAAGCCCGGCAGGCACAAGTAGCCGTTCGCCTCGTAGTCAGCACGCTGGCTGTCGGTGATGACGTCGCTGGCGGGCGGGGCAGTTTCGGCGAGTGTCATGGCAGAAACCGTACCGGGCCATGCTGTCGGGATTCTTGCTGCAGGGCGGGACGTGAGATGGCGGACCGCTCGCCATGGCAATTGGTTGCTTAGGGTGAGGCGATGACTGCGGAGCTGGTCATTTCCGGGGGTCGGCTGGCGGTCCCGACGGACGCGGACGGAGCCGTCGACGTGGTCATCGACGACGGTCGCATCACGGCGATTACGCCCGCGGGACAGGGTCCCGCAGCACGCAGGCGGCTGGACGCATCTGACGCGTGGGTGATGCCCGGCTTCGTCGACATACAAGTGCACTTCCGGACCCCAGGCGGCAGCGAGAGCGAGGACATCGCCTCGGGTGCTGCCGGAGCGGCGATGGGCGGGGTGACGGCGTGCGTGATGATGCCGAACACCGTTCCGGCGATCGATTCGCCTGCCATGGTGCGAGAGGTGCTGGCGCTGGCCGCGGGCGTGCCGTGCGATGTCCGCACCTCCGCGTGCGTCACCGCGGGCCGCGCAGGGGAGCGGCCGGCCGACATCGAGGCGCTGTACGCCGCCGGCGTGCGGGTCTTCACCGACGATGGGGACTGCGTTGCCGATGACGCGCTCATGGAAGCGGCACTTGCGACGACGGTCGGCCTGCGAGGCGCCGTCATCAGCCAGCATGCCGAGGATCCCGCCATGGTCTCGGGTGGCGTCATCAATGCGGGAGCGGTGTCAGAGCGACTCGGGGTATGCGGCAGACCTGCCGAAGCCGAGATCTCGGTGGTGGATCGCGACATCGAGCTCGCACGGCGCACGGGCGGCCGCTATCACGTGCTGCACCTGTCCACCGCTGCCGCGATGGATCTGGTGGCACAGGCCAAACGCGACGGCGTCCGGGTGACGGCCGAGGTCACGCCCCAGCACTTGGTGCTGACCGAGGACGATGTCGAACGCCTCGGCACGACGGGAAAGATGAACCCGCCGCTGCGCTTGGCCGCCGATGTGGCAGCGCTGCGACGGGGCATTGTGGACGGGGCACTCGACGCTGTCGCGACGGATCACGCCCCGCACCATCCGTCGCTGAAGGACTGCGCCCTCGCCGACGCAGCTCCGGGCATGATCGGTGTGGAAACCATGGCATCGGTCGTCTGGAGCAAGCTGGTCGCCACTGGCCGGATGAGCCCGGCGCGCTTCGTCGAGGTCGTATCGACCGCACCTGCCCGCATCGCCGCCATCACCGACCACGGGCAACCGATCGCTGCAGGCTCACCGGCCAACATCGCCGTGTTCGACCCGGCCGAGACGTGGACCGTGCGCGCCGAGTCCCTGCAGTCGCGCAGCCTCAACTCGCCATGGGCCGGCCGCACCCTCACCGGCCGCGTGCGTCACACACTGCTGTCCGGCCACCCCGTAGTCATCGATTCCGAGCTGGCCTGATTCTCAGCTCTCAGCCGCTTGTCGAGGTGCCGGCACCCGAGAGCAATTCGTCTTGGTTCTCTTCAGTGATTTCTCCGAGGTTGAAGAGATGCCGGACGAGCGCTGACTGGCTGACGTCCAGCTCGTCCGCAACCGCCCTGATGCCGGCGTGGGTGTTGATTGCGCTCGGAGCCCAAGCGATCGCCGGCTTGAGCCGATCGGGCGGCATCAGCAACCAGGCCGCAAATGCATTGGCTCGCTTCTCTATTGGATCTGGCGCCCATGGACCGCTAGCGATGGCCAGGCTCGCACCATAGGAGCGGTCATGCAGCAAGTGGCACAGCTCATGGGCGAGTGTGAATCTTCGTGCCCGTGAGTCGGCGGCCGAGCGGTGGTTCGTGTTCAAGGCGATCGTTGGTGCATGCGAGTCGCTGACGAACGCCACCGCTCGCAGTTCCGTATCGTCCAAAGACAGGTCGTTCACTCGCACGTGCCAGTCGGACAACCATGCACTCAGGTACGCGTTCGAAGCCGCAAGATCACGCCCTACCTCGTCAAGCAGTTCCTCAGCGAGGTCATATCCCTGCTGCCAGGGGGGCTGCGTGACATCGATCGGCTCGTCGACGACCAGATGCGACAAGCCGTCGTGAGGGGACTTCTCGCACGACTCCAGCAGCAGGTCCGCCAGCGAAGCAGCATCGTCTTCCGAAATCGTCGGGCTCGCGGAGCCGAAGAGAAGCGGGGCCAGGCAGCCGTCGAGGACGATTTCGCCTGAGCCCTTCCGGCCGAACACGGCCTCGATGGCGTGCGCCGATCCTGACCTGCTCATGCGGTCGCGCAGGTGACGCCAGCGTGTGAGAAAGCTCTCCCGGTTGTCACCAAGCCCTGCGAGCCACGCGGTTCGCTCGTCGGACCGTTGAGGTTGTCGCAGAGCCGCGACGGACTTGACGAGCGAGCCGCACCGCAGCGACTCCGGCACCTGCGTCGCGAGCCATTCTGATGCGCTCTCAAGCATTTCGTGCAGTGGGTCGGCAACAGCGGTCAAATCGTCGCGCACAACCCCTTCGGTCGCGGTGAAGCGAACGTCATCGGTGCCCGCGAGCCGGTTGGCCTTCCATGAGACCTCGGCTTTGTTCCTGAACCGGCGGATGTATACGTCGGGGAAGATGCCGCCATCACGAGCCGTTCGCAAGGCATGCCGTTGCTGCCAGGCGAAGCAATGCTCCTGCGCGGCAAGTGCGGAGCCGGATTCGGATGAGCCGAGGCTCAGTGCCGAGACGATGCTGCCGATCTCTGCGGCAGTAGAAGCAGTTCGCACTGCTGTGGGGTGTCGCTCCTCGTGCAGTAGCGCGTCCCAGTTCTTGGTCAGCCATTCGAGCAGGGGAAGGAGATACCAGTGGCAGTACTGCAGCGTCTCACCCTCGTCGACGTGGGCGCACAAGTTCACGTCGCGGACCCATATCTGGAACGCGCCCCAGCTTGCAGCCATCTCTGGTGAAGCTGCCGCGCCCTCGTCGGGGTCGTGATGAAATGCAACCTTCACGGCAAACGTCGAAGTTTCGCCGAACAGCCTTTCCCAGCGCACGCTCATCGCTGGCGCCTATCGGATTGACGCATCGCCCTCGACGTGATGGCCCCAGTCGCTCGCCATTGATTCTTGATGCCCGGTGGTACTTCGGCGAAGAGAACCGGGTAGCCATGCCAGAGGTCGCCCTGGAGATCGTGGCACTGGGCGCAGAACGCCTGCTTGCCGTCCGTTGCATATCGCTTCGTGCCGTGGAGCGTGCTGTTCTCCAACAGGTTGACGGCGTCAACGGTCCTGGGACACCGCGAACCCCTACGACCAGGTGCTGCTGGCTTGTGCTTCGGGTTCGGCTCGTAGCGCACTGGCTTCCTCCACGGAGGAGGCCAAGCTAACGCGAACGGGGCTCAGCCGAGCCAGACATTTCTTCCCAAGAGCGGGCGGCCGGGGACTCTGCGACTGGTCGCCTCACTGCGTCGCTCGGCTACCAGGCGCCGGCCTCGCGCCAGCGCTCGAGATCGTCCCATTCGATGCCGGCCTCCAGCAGCACCTCTTCAGTGTGCTGGCCCAGCTCGGCTACCCACGTGCCCGTGCGAGTCGGGGTGTCCGACATCGTGATGGGGCAGCCCACCCAGGTCTGCTCGCCCCATTCGTCGTGTTCAGCCTTCACGAGGTAGTCGTTGGCGTAGGGCTGATCGCTGGCGACGACCTCGGAGTGGGATCGCACCGGGCAGAAGCGCTGTTCGGCGGCTTCGAGGCGCTTGGACCATTCCTCGGTGCTGCGGGTCTGGAACACCTCGGCGAAGAACGCCCGCATCTCCAGCGCCACTTCCTTCGGCACGAAGTAGGCGTTCCAAGTGGGATGGTCGGCGAGATCGGGGCGTTCGATGGCGTCGCACATGCCGGGCCACAGGTGCTCGGGGCACCCTGCCATCGCGATGGCACCATCGGAGGTCGGGAACACGCCGTACAGCGCATGCACCAGCGGGTGCCCGCCATTGGAGCGCCCGGCCTCCTCCCCCGTCAGCAGCAGGTGGGTGTATTCCGTCGCCTGCAGCCAGATCTGACCGCCGAGCAGGCTCACGTCGACTCGCTGGCCCCGGCCGGTGCGCTCCCGGGCGTACAGCGCCGCCAAAATGCCGGTCTGAAGGTTCTGCGCCCCGCAGTGGTCTGCAACCAGCGCTCCATAGGTTGACAGCGGACCGCCGTCGAAACCGCTCGAAGCGATCACGCCCCCGGACGCCTGTCCTGCAATGTCGGCGCCTTCCCGATCGGCATCGGGCCCATAGGGTCCCAGGAAACTGCCGGCTGCCCAGATGATGCGCGGATTCACTGCGGTCAGGTCGTCATAGCCGAGGCCCCACTCGTCCAGCGTCCCCGGCTTGAAGTTCGACAGCACCACATCGGCGGTCTCCACCAGCTTCAGGAAGGCCTCCTTGCCTGCAGGGACGCGCAGGTCCAACGTGACCGAGCGCTTGCCCCGGTTGCATGCGATGAACACCGAGGTATGGCCGTAGTCCTCGAGCATGTCGACATGACGGCCGACATCGCCGATCTGGGGCAGCTCGATCTTGATCACCTCAGCGCCGAGACCGTGCAGCATTGCGCCGGCCTGCGGTCCCTGCACGAGGGTCGACAGGTCAAGGATGCGAACTCCGTCAAGTGCACCGGGCATGGCTGTTCCTTTGTTGGGCTGATCAGCTGTGTCTACCGCACCAGCAGTTCGGCATGATCGTAGTGAGCAGCAGCCAGACCTCTCACCCCTGCATCTGCAGGCTCTCGAGGCGCACATCAGCCGGAGCAGCCGATGTCAAGCCGTCTCAAGCGGGCTCCGGGGCTGCGAGAATGGGGCGCCGTGAGCGGGACCGCTGCCACCACTGCTGCCGAGCACGAGGAGGCATCGGCTCGCACCTTTCGGTTTGCGATTCTGGTCTCGGCGGTGCGCTGCACGCTGACGTACGTGATCCTGCCCTTTGTGGCGCCCTTCGTCGGGCTGGCACCCGGCATCGGGCCTGCCGTGGGGATCCCCATTGCCCTGGTAGCGCTCTGGGCCAACGTGGCCAGCATCAGGCGGCACTGGCTCGCAGGCCACCGGTGGAAGTGGCCGATCAGCGTGCTGAGTGCCGGGATCATCGTGTTGCTCGTCATTCTCCTTGTGCTCGACATCGGGCAGCTGCTGTAGCGCGCTGCCGGCTGGTGCCGGCGGGAGCGTCTCACGGCTGTGTCGGGTGAGGTTCGCCGGTTAGGTTCGCCGGATGCGGGTGCTGATCACTGGGGCCGCAGGCATGCTCGGTCAGAAGCTGGCCAAGCGCTTGTCGGCTGCCGGCGAGTTGCGGGCACGGCCCATCACGCAGATCGACCTGGTCGACATCGTCGAGGCGCCGAAGTGGGGTGCCATCTGTGCGTCACGTGTCGCGGACCTCTGCCAGCCCGGCATCGCGGCCCAGCTCGTCGAGCCCATGCCCGATGTGGTCTTCCACCTGGCCGGCGTCGTATCCGGCGAAGCCGAGGCCAATCTTGACAAGGGCATGGCGGTCAACATCGACGGCACCCGGGCGCTGTTCGACGCGCTGCGCCTGGCCGAGGGAACCCCGCGGGTCGTCTTCACGTCGTCGATAGCGGTCTTTGGCGCCCCATTTCCGGACGTGATCCCCGACGACTTCCATCTGACGCCGCTCACGTCCTACGGGACGCAGAAGATGGTCGCCGAGGCACTGCTCGCCGACTACAGCCGCCGCGGCTTCCTCGACGGCATCGGCATCCGCCTGCCCACCATCAGTGTTCGCCCTGGTGCACCCAATGCCGCCGCTTCGGGCTTCTTCAGCGGCATCATCCGCGAGCCGCTGGCCGGAATGCGGGCGGTGCTGCCCGTGTCGCGGGAGGTACGCCACAGCCATGCCAGCCCGCGCACGGCAATCGAGTACATGATCCACGCGGCCGAACTCGACAGCGCTGCTGTGGGGCCTCACCGGAACATCACGATGCCCGGAGTGTCAGTGACGGTCGGAGAGCAGATCGACGCGCTCATTCGAGTCGCCGGGCCCGATGCGGCGGCGTTGATCGTCGAGTCCCCGGACCCGATCGTCGCAGAGATCGTCGCCGGCTGGCCCCAGCGATTCGACACCCAGCGTGCCCTGGGGCTGGGCTTCGTTCCCGACCAGAGCTATGACGACATCATCCGCGCCTACCTCGAAGACGACTTCGCTACGTGAGATGAGCCAATGTCACCGCGCAGGGTCGCGCGTTTGGCACACTGGCTGAACATGCAGGTACATGTCCCGGCGGCTGCTGCGGCGGCGCTGTGACTGCAAACCCTGTCCTAGCGGTGACGCCGATGCGCATTCTGTTTGCCGACAAGATCGATACTGGACGCTTGGGCCGACTCGAAGCCGCGGGACACGAGTGCATCGTCAAGCCCGAACTGACAGCGGACGATCTTCCGGAGCACATCGAGGGCGTCGAAGTCCTGGTGGTGCGCAGCACTGACGTCAAACGCAAGGTGTTCAAGTCGGCCGATCGGCTCAGCATGGTGCTGCGCGCTGGTGCCGGGACCGACACCATCGACTGCGACGGGGCTGCCAAGTACGGCGTGTACGTCTGCAACGTGCCCGGGCGCAACGCGGTGGCTGTGGCCGAGCTCACCATGGGCTTGCTGCTGGCCGTTGATCGCCAGATCCCCGACGCCACCTCGGACCTGCATGAGGGTCGTTGGAACAAGGCCTCCTACATGGGCGCCACGGGTCTGAAGGGGCGTCGCATGGCGATCGTGGGCATGGGCGCGATCGGCATCGAGGTAGCTCGCCGGGCGGCAGCATTCGGCATTGAGCTCGCGGCGCTGTACCGCTCTGATCGCTCCCGCGCTCTGCTCGCTGAGATGAAGCAGCTCGAGGTTCAGATCCATCCGGATTGGGACAGCTTGCTTGCAGGCACCGACATCGTGTCGGTGCACCTGCCCGCCACACCTGAGACGTGTGGCCTCGTGGATGCAGATTTTCTGGCAAAGATGCCCGATGGGGCCATCCTGCTCAACACGTCGCGCGGCGAGATGGTGGACGAAGAGGCATTGCTGCGCGCCCTCGACGAGCGGGGCATGCGCGCAGGACTCGACGTGTTCCGGGAGGAGCCGGCCGGGCCCGACGCCGACTGGGGCTCGCCGCTGGCGTCGCACCCGAGCGTCACTGGCACCCACCACATCGGAGCGTCGACCGTGCAGGCCTCCGAGGACATCGCCGACGGCGTTGTCGAAGTGCTCGAGGCCTTCACTGCGGGTGACGTGCTCAATTGTGTCAACCGTGCGGAGCGACCCTTGGGTCGCAGCACCATCGTGGTCCGCCATCGCGATCAGGTGGGAGTGCTGGCGGGCATCCTCATGGCCTTGCGGGCGAGCGGCATCAACGTTCAGCAGATGCAGAACGAGATCCTGGCGGGGCCGAAACACCATGCTGCCGTGGCGACAATCCGAGTGTCGCGGCGTCCTTCGCAGAAGGTGCTCGCCGAGCTCACCGAGATGGAGGCCATCTACGGCATCCGCCTCATCAACAGCGGCTGAGTGCCACCCTCTCGGCCCGCATCCGGTGGCGGGCGGATGCGACGCCCTACGCTGACCCGATGCCCAGCGGGGCCCTGGACGAACGGTGCCCGGTGCGCAGTCCGATGGCGGTCATCGTCATCGCCGGAAGCATCATCACCGCGATCACCCTGGGCGTGCGGGCGACGATGGGCGTCTTCGGCCCCGAGATCGACACCTCGCTGGGTGTCGGCATCGACACCTTCTCCCTGACCATCGCCGGGCAGAATCTCATCTGGGGACTCGCCCAGCCCCTGGCCGGAGCGATTGCCGACCGATTCGGCGCCGTCCGGGTGCTCGTCATCGGCGCGCTCACCTACTCGGTCGGGCTGCTGGTGATGGGTGCGGCCGACGGTCCTGCCGGGCTGCACCTCGGCGGCGGACTGATCGTCGGGCTCGGCATGTCTGCCGCATCCTTCGCCGTGGTGCTCGCCTCCATGAGCAAGCTGATCGACGTCGAGCGCCGGTCGATGGCGCTCGGCATCGCAACGGCGTTCGGGTCGTTCGGCCACTTCCTGCTCGTGCCGTTGACGGGCATCTTCATCCGTGCGTACGGCTGGCGTACGGCGATGGTCATCCTGGCCGTGATCACCGCGTCGATGCTGGTCATGGTCCGACCGTTGAGGACCGGGTCGCCGGCCGGCCCTGACCCCGCAGAGAGCGGCGATGCCGTGTCGTTGCGCGACGTGGTGACCGTGGCGTCACGCCACCGCGACTACCTGCTCGTCAACTGCACGTTCTTCGTCTGCGGCTTCCACGTGACATTCATCGGTGTGCACTTGCCCAAGTCGCTGACCGACGCAGGCCTCTCCAGCGGGTTCGCCGAACTGGCGCTGGCGTTCATCGGGCTGTTCAACATCGTCGGTGCCTTTGGCGCGGGCGTGCTGGGCGCCAAGCGCAACAAGAGCCGCCTGCTGTCGGTGATGTACAGCGGCCGGGCGCTGGCGTTCGCAGGGCTTGTGCTGCTGCCGGTGACGCCGGTGACAGCGCTCGGATTCGGCGCCCTCATGGGAATCGTGTGGCTCGCCAGCGTGCCGTTGACCTCGGGCATCGTGCTGGGGCAGTTCGGCGTCCGCAATGCGGGAACACTGTTCGGCTTCGTCTTCCTGAGCCACCAGGTCGGCGCCTTCGCCGGGGCGTACGGAGGGGGACTGGTGCGCGAGATCACCGGCTCGTACGACCTGTGGTGGTGGCTGTGCGCGGCACTCGGCGCGGTTGCGGCCGTGATCCACTTCAGCATCTCTGAGGCGCCCGTGCCCGTTGCAGCGGTTGCGCCTGCGACCTCAGTTCAGCCGCCGAGGACGCCGTAGCTGTTGTCGACGACGAGGCGGATGGAGACATACAGCCCGACAAGCGGGAACACGATCCAGGGGGCGTTGAACCCCCAGATCATGCCGACGAGCTCGGCTCTGCTGAGATCTCGATGCCGCTTGGCGATGAAGTAGCTCATCAGGTAGGCCGACGTCGCAGAGATCCACTGCCAGCAGAACATGATGCCGACAATGCCGGCCGCGACCGGCGAAAGGAACTCCGTTGCCAGTGCGCCGTACAGCACCAGCGACGGCACAGCGGTGACGAAGCCGTTGGCGACATCCACGTTGAAGCCGTAGGTGCGCCGATCGGCGAATGAGCCGTCGTAGGCGGCGTACGTCGCCCACACATCAGCCCACACCGTGGGGGAGAGGGCAGCCTTCAGCGGGATCCTGGAAGCGAGGAACTCCATTGCCGGGTTCCGGCCGGTTTCCTGCCTTCTGCGGCGCCAATGGCCGGCGCGGGTCTCGATGTAGTCGCGCCGGAAGAACAGGCAGATCTCCCAGTAGCAGATCACCAGGTTGGTCGACAGGAACAGGGCCAAGATCACATAGGTGACCCCGACGCCCCCATGCCAGTACTGGCGGTGGCCGATGCCCAGCGCCGCGAGCAGCCCGATCTTGGCGCCCGCCCACAGCCAAGCCGGCAACCTCATGAGTCCTTCGCCGCCTGCCTGTGGGCTAGCGGCGCCCACCCAGGGCGTCGTCGCGCCAGGCGATCGTGTCGGCGATGGCGTTGAAGGTGAACACGTGCAGGCCGGCGATGTCGAGACGTTTCGCATGGGGGACGATCTGGTCGAGGTGCGCGCTGGGGTCGTAGCCGCCCGGACGCACCAGCCGCGCGACGGCCCCGGTGTTCTTGCGCAGGTAGCGCAGGGACGCACCGACGCCCAGGCGAGTGCCGATGCGCAGCAGTCGTGCGGGATCGACCGCGCCGGGAATGCCGAGATGCACCGGCAGGGTGAACCCGCTGTCACGCTCGGTGGCCAGCCATTCCAGGATTGCCTTGGGGTGGAAGCACATCTGGGTGGCTGCATGGCCCTCGATGCCCGCTTCGGCGAGCAGCACCTGCTTGACGTGCAGGGCCTCGTGCAGCACGGCGTCGGTGATGAGCGCGTGTCCCTCGGGGTAGGAGGTCACGCCGATGTGCGTGAGCGAATGCTTGACCTCGCGCAGCGCCTCCAGCAGCCCGACGGCGCTGTCGAACGGGCCGGCAGGGGAGGTGACGTCGCCGCCGACCAGGAAGATCTCGTTGAGACCCATCGATTCGATCCGGCCCAGCAGCTCTTCGAGATGATCACGGCTCGCGACCATGCGAGCTGCGACATGGGGCACCGGGCGATGACCCAATGCACACAGCTCGGCTGTCAGGTCCAGCGTGTCCTCGAGCGTCTTGGAGGCCGACGCCGTGACCGACACCGGCGAGCCTGGCGGCAGGTGCTGGAGCTGGTCCGCCAGGTTGCGCAGCGGGATCAGCTCCCACTGGGCGTGCTGCAGCAATCGGCGGCGCTCGGCGGCGTCGTTCTTGGCGAGCGGCCGGCGGCGGCTCGGCGAGGACCGTCCCGCCGATGATCTCGTCGGCACCGAGCGCCACGCGTTCAGCCAGCTCGGCGTCCGATCCGAAGTCAGGAATGCAAACAAGAACTGCTCCGTTCAGCTCAGGCCGACGATGTCGCCGTCGGCATCGAGATCGATGTGGCGAGCAGCCGGGTCACGACCGAGCCCCGGCATCGTGCGCATGTCTCCGCAGATGGGGTACACGAACCCTGCGCCGACCGACGCCCGCACCTCACGCACTGGCAGCGTCCAGCCGGTCGGAGCGCCCTTGAGCGAGGCATCCGACGAGATGGACAGGTGGGTCTTGGCGATGCACACCGGCAGGTTCCCGAAGCCGTTGCGCTCGTAGCCGTCGATCTCGCGGTTGGCCCGGGCGGTGTAGCTCACATCGTCGGCGCCGTACACGTTGGTGGCGACGGCGCTGATCTTGTCGCGCAGCGACATGTCGTCGGGGTACAGCACCGAGAAATCTGTCGGTTCCTCTGCCGCTTCGGCTACGGCTTGGGCCAGTTCGGCTGCGCCGGCGCCGCCGTCGGCGAAGTGGGTGCAGCGGGCCGAGCGGGCACCGTACTCGGCGGCGATCTCGGCAATGGCGGCGAGGTCGACATCGTGATCGCCGGGGAACGTGTTGATGGCCACCACCGGCGAGACCCCGTGCATGCGCACGTTCTCGAGCTGCTTGCGGAGGTTGTCGCCCCCGGCATGCACCTCTTCGGGGTTGGCCTCGAGGAGGGCCGGCGGCAATGGGCGGCCGGCCACGATGCGGTGCTTGCCCGAGTGCGCCTTGAGGCCCCGCACCGTGGCCACGATCACTGCAGCGTCGGGTGACACCCCCGAGTACCGGCACTTGATGTTGAAGAACCGCTCCGCGCCCATGTCGGCACCGAAGCCGGCCTCGGTGAGCAGGAAGTCCGACGTGCCGATGCCGATCTGGTCGGCAACGATCGAGGAGTTGCCGGTGGCGATGTTGCCGAACGGGCCCGTGTGCACGAGCGCCGGGGAACCCTCGAGGGTTTGCATCAGGTTCGGCTTAATGGCTTCGCGCAGCAGCACCGCCATCGACCCCGCAGCGCCGATGTCCTCGGCGGTCACCGGCTCGCCGCCCTTCGTGTAGCCCAGCACGATGCGGCCGAGCCGGGCACGCAGATCGTCCATCGAGGTGCACAGCGCCAGCGTCGCCATCACCTCCGATGCAGCGGTGATGTCGAAACCCGACTCACGGGGAATGCCGTCGAGGCGACCGCCCAGTCCGATCGTGATGTTGCGCAAGGCCCGGTCGTTGACATCGAGCACCCGTCGCCAGGTGATGTTGTGGATGTCGAACCCGGCCTCGTTGCCGTGGTACAGGTGCGCATCGAGCATCGCGGCGCACAGGTTGTGGGCGGCCGTCACGGCATGCATGTCGCCGGTGAGATGCAGGTTGAACAGGTCCATCGGCACCACCTGGCTGTAGCCGCCGCCGGCGGCGCCGCCCTTGATGCCGAACGTGGGACCCATGGACGGCTGCCGGATGGCGATGGTGGCGGTGCGCCCGATGTGCCCGAACGCCTGCCCGAGCCCCACGGTGGTGGTGGTCTTGCCTTCCCCGAGCGGCGTCGGGGTGATGGCCGTCACCACCACGTAGCGCCCGCGGGGCCGGTCAGCCATCGCCTCGACGGCCTCCAGCTTCACCTTGGCCACGCCGGTGCCGTACAGCTCCAAGCAGTCCCGCGGGATGCCCGCCTCGTCTGCAATCTCGGTCAACGGCCGGATCTGTGCTGCCGATGCAATCTCGAGATCGCTTGGAAATCCGCCTGTCGTCGTCATGGGTTGCACCCCCGCACGAATTGAGCCTCTCCACCCTGTCAGAACCTCGTAAGGCCGCTGCGCCGCCTGTTCGGTGTCGTCAATTGCCGGGTCGTTCGGCTACTGTTCCCCTAGTTGCTGTTCCGCTGAGCGGAACTGTTCCATCATACAGAACAGCGGTGACGCAGATCAGCACGGTTGCGATCGGTACCAGTGGGGGATGCAAGCAATGAGTGACTTTCCGGCGCGGGCAGATTGTGTCGTCATCGGTGCAGGCATCGTCGGCAACTGCCTGGTCGGCCACCTCAGCGAACTCGGCTGGACCGACATCGTGCTGCTCGACAAGGGGCCGCTGCCCAATCCGGGCGGGTCCACCGGGCACGCGTCGAACTTCATCTTTCCCGTCGATCACTCCAAGGAGATCGTCGACCTCACCGTCGACAGCCAGCGCCAGTACGAAGAGCTCGGCCTGCAGAACACCTGCGGCGGCATCGAGGTGGCACGCAGCCCAGAACGCATGGAGGAGTTCCGTCGCCGCATGACCTCGGCGACGTGCTGGGGCATCGAGGCGAAGCTGCTCACGGTCGACGAAGTGATCGAGATGGTGCCCTTCATCGATGCCGACGTCATCTTGGGCGGCTTCTACACCCCCAGCGTGTCCGCGGTGGACTCGCTGGAGACGGGCACGCAGATGCGCCGTCGCGCCACCGAGGCCGGCCACCTGCAGACGTTCGCCAACACCGAGGTGCTCGACATCGAGACCGTGGCCGGCCCGAACCGCCCGCGCATCTCGGCGGTGGTGACCGACCGGGGCCGCATCGAGTGCGACACGGTGGCGATCGCCTGCGGCGTGTGGAGCCCCAAGCTCGCCGAGATGGCGGGCGCGACCATCCCGCTCACGCCTGCCGTGCACCAGATGGTCGATGTCGGCCCCTTCGACGTCCTCGTCGAGACCAACCAGGAGCTGGCCTACCCGATCGTGCGCGACATGGACACCTTCTGCTACGAGCGCCAGTCGGCGGGCTCGATGGAGGTGGGCAGCTACGCCCACCGGCCGATCCTGCACCGGGTCGAGGACATCCCCTCCAATGAGGAGGCGGCACTCAGCCCCACCGAGATGCCGTTCACACCCGACGACTTCGACGAACAGCTCGAGCAGGCCATCGAGCTGATGGAGTTCCTGGGCGACGGCGAGATCAAGTACGCCATCAACGGCCTGCTCTCGCTGACACCCGATGCCGCCCCGGTGCTGGGCCCCGCCGTCGAGGTGGAGAACCTCTGGTCGGTCGCCGCGGTGTGGGTGAAGGAGGGCCCCGGCGTCGGCCGGCTGATGGCCGAATGGATGACGCACGGCTATCCCCGCCTCACCGACCCTCACGGCTCCGACGTCACGCGCTTCTACCCCCAGGACCGCAACGTCATCCACATCGAGACCCGTGCTGATGAGCACTTCAACAAGACCTACGGCATCGTGCATCCCCGAGAGCAGTGGGCGACGCGCCGCAACCTGACCTGCGGGCCCGCCAAGGCCCGTACCGACGATCTGGGGGCCTTCTACTTCGAGGCCGGGGGCTGGGAACGGCCGCACTGGTACGAATCGAATGCCGATCTGGTCGAGCGCTACGGCATCGCCGACCGCACGCACGAATGGGACGCCCGCTGGTGGAGCCCGATCACCGACGCCGAGCACCTGCACCTGCGCGAGCACTGCGGCTTGGTGGACATCTCGCCGTTCCAGGTGTTCGAGGTGTCGGGTCCCGATGTGGTGCCCTACATCGAGAAGATGGTGGTCAACAAATGCGACCTGGCGGTCGGGCGCTCGATCTACACCCCGGTGCTGACTGCCGACGGCGGGTTCCGCTCGGACCTCACCATCGTGCGACTGGCTGAGGACCGCTTCCGCATTGCAACGGGAGCATTCGACGGCGGGCGTGACGAGTACTGGTTCCGGCGCAACCTGCCGCCCGCCGGCGTGCACTTCGAGAATCGCACCGAAGCCCTGGCGACCTACGGGGTGTGGGGCCCCAATGCGGTCGATCTGCTGCAGACGCTGACCGAGACCGACCTGTCCCAGGAGGCCTTCGGCTACGGCGGGGTGCGCAGCGTGCTGCTGTCGGGCATCCCGACGCAGATGTTCCGCATCTCCTACGTGGGCGATGCCGGCTTCGAGATCTACTGCCCGACCAGCGCCGGTCTGGCCCTGTGGGACGCCATCACCGAGGCCGGGCACGACTTCAGCCTGCGGCCGGTCGGCGCGGGCGTGTACGGCACCACCGGTCGGCTGGAGAAGGGCTACCGGCTGATGGGCGCCGAGCTCGAGAGCGACTACAACCCGGTCGAGGCTGGGCTGGCCCGGCCGCGGGTGAAAGCCGCCGACTTCATCGGCAAGGAGGCCTACTTGGCGGCCCGCGAGGCGCCGCTGGCCGCCCAGCTCTCGACGCTGCGATTCGACAGCCTGCGCTGCGCCGAGGGCTACGACCGCTTCCCGATGGGTGCGGGCAACGAGCCGGTGCTGACGCCGGCGGGGGAGCGGATCACTGATTCGCATGGCCGCGTGAGCCGTCTCACGACAGCGGGCAATGCCCCGTCGCTCGGCGCCTACCTGGCCATGGCCTACCTGCCGCCAGAACTGGCCACCGTGGGCACTGAGCTGGCGGTGATGTACCAGCACGAGCTGTACCCGGTCACGGTGGCCGCCACGGGAGCGAACCTGGCGCTGTTCGATCCCGACGACAGCCGCATGAAGGCCTGAGAGGCGGGGAGGCACCCAATGCGCATCCTGGTCTGCGTGAAGCGGGTCCCCGCCGTGGGATCGCGTATCAACGTGACCGCCGACGCTCAGCAGGTCGACACTGCGCACCTGGGCTTCACCACCAGCCCGCACGAGGAGTGCGCGGTGGAGGAAGCCGCTCAGATCGCCGAGCGGCTCGACGGGGACGACCACAGCGTGGTGGTGCTCACTCTCGGCCCCGAAGAGTCCGCCGAGCAGCTGCGATATGCAGCCAGCGTGGGCGGCACCGGGTTCGCGCTGGCGGTGGCCGAAGGCGGCCTGAACTGGGACCCCCAGCGGACAGCGGTGGCGATCACCGCTGCAGTGCGAGAGCTCGAAGCCGCTGATGGCCAGTTCGACCTCATCCTGTTCGGGAACGAGTCGGCCGACGGCGGCAACTTCCAGGTCGGCATCCGGGTGGCATATGCGCTCGGCCGCCCGATCGTCAATGGCATCAAGGGCATCGACGTCACCCCCTCCGGCATCGTGGCACGTCGCGAAACCGATGCGGGCTACGAGGTGTACGAGCTGGAGACCCCGTGCGCTCTCGGTGTCAAGGAGGGCATCAACCTGCCCCGCTACCCGACCATGAAGGGCAGATTGGCCTCTCGCAAGGCGCAGATCGCGGAACTCGACTGCGCCTCTAACGCGGTCGCCGGCGGTCAGGCCCGCGAGCGCCTGCACCGGCCGCCCGAGCGGGCCAGCACCACCGTCATGCTCGGCGACAGCGCCGCAGCCGCGCCGGCTGTCGTGGACCTGCTGGACGAGCTGGGAGTGCTGTGAGCAGCGTTGCGGTTCTCATCGACCACGACCGCGGGGCGCCCTCCGCCGGTGCGTTCGAGGCGCTCACCGCTGCCCGCACGCTCGCCGCCGACCTCGGCGTGGCCGTCGATGCCGTCGTGTTGGGCGACGACGGGCTGTTTGAGACGCATGGAGCTGATCTCTTTGCCGCCTGCGCGGCCTACGGTGCCGCAGTGGTGCACTGCGGACGTCATCGGTTCCTGGCCGACTACGGGCCAGACGCCTGGGGAGCAGCGCTCGAAGGGTTCCTGCGGGCTGCGGCGCCCGTCGCGGTAGTGGCGGCCGGCACCGATCGGGGCGCCGAAACGATGGCCCAACTCGCTGCCCGCACCGACCTGCCGCTCGTGGCCAACTGCGTGAA
This sequence comes from Acidimicrobiales bacterium, assembly GCA_965116715.1. Classification (GTDB taxonomy): domain Bacteria; phylum Actinomycetota; class Acidimicrobiia; order Acidimicrobiales; family Poriferisodalaceae; genus Poriferisodalis. The sequence goes on along the minus strand of OZ220724.1, from coordinate 456,374 downwards.
CGTGTCGGCCGCTGCCGAGCCATGGGAGATCACCCGCATCCAGTGGGGCGGCTCGCTGCTCGAAGACGTGACGCTGACTTCCACCCTGCCGCTGCTGACGATCGCGCAGCATTCCGTCGAGGCCGAGACGATCCCCGGCGGCACCGCCGACATCAACCTCGCCGATTTCTCGCCCGACCTGGCACCGGAGACCCAGCGCACGCTGGTCCGCGACCGTGTCACCCTCACCGAGGGCATCACACTGTCGACCTCGCCTGTGGTGGTGTCAGGCGGCCGTGGCGTGGGTTCCGCGGAGGGCTTCGCCCCGCTCGAAGAGCTGGCCGAACTGCTCGGCGGGCGCGTCGGCTGCTCGCGTGCGGTCACCAACAACGGCTGGCGCAATCACGCCGATCAGGTGGGCCAGACCGGCACCCGGATCGCGCCGGAGATCTACATCGCCTGCGGCATCTCCGGCGCCATTCAGCACTGGGTGGGTGCGATGGGCTCGAAGAACATCCTGGCCATCAACATCGACCCGGAAGCCAACATGGTGACCAAAGCCGGATACGCGGTCATCGCTGACCTGCACGAGGTGGTGCCGGCCATCTCCGATGAGATCCGGCGCCGCCGAGACCGCCCGACCAGCTAGCTGCACCCCGATCGGCTGGGCTAGATCGGCAATGGCGCCCGTCCGACCAAGTGCTCGGCCTGCGACGGATATCCATGCGGACCGAGTACAACGCCATCAACACCGACGCCTTCAACAGCACCTCAGGCGGAACGCTCGGACGGCCCCGATCCGCATACATCGCCCCCAGCTCGCCGTCGAGCTCGGCGAGCGCCTCGTCGACGAACGCCTTGATCTGCCGGATCGGATGATCCCCAGGCACCAGATCCTCCGCCGACAGCGTCGACAGCATCACCAACTGGTCATCAACAATTCCACGCATGCCCACAGAGTCCCGCGCGCCCGCCCACAACGCGAGCACCGAACCGAGACTATTTCAGCACCCCGCTAGAGGCGGCTGCCCGGTGGGTCATCCCAGAGAGGTAGGGTCAGACAGGGGAGATTCTCGATGCGAGAGAGAGAGAGAGACTGACGCACAACACTGCGGCAGCAGCGGCGATGGCACTGCTGGCAGCGTCGCTTGTGGCGATCGCTGCGACGCCTGCGGCGGCTTCCGCGGTTCGGGTGCCTCCGGCATCGGTGTCGGGTGACTGCGACTCGGGCACGGTGCCGGTGGTGGTCGCGTCTGACGTGGCGGCGCAGAGTGACATCTACTCCGCGGTGACTCTTGCCGGTGTGCTCGGCGATGCGTGCATCGTGCTCGCCGGTGCCCGAGGCGAAGCGATGCCTTCTGATCAACAGGCACGGCTCGACGCTGCTGCTGCTGGCGGCTATGTGGTGGGCGGACTGGCGGCGGTGCCTGACGGGAAGGTCGCGGGGCGCACGATGGCGCGTTTGGGCGGCGCGGATCGCTGGGCAACGGCGCTGCTCGTCGGTGAGGAGGCTGCCGAGCCGGGCAGCGCCCCGACTACGACCGTCCCATCCAGCACACAGTTCGTCCCCACACCCGGTTCGTCGTCGGGAACCGCAGCCACCCGAGTGCGGGTGCCTCCCGCCTCTGTGTTGGGCGAATGCGAATCGGACACGACACCGGTCGTCGTGGCATCAGACCTCGAAGCACAAAGCGACATCTACTCCGCGGTGACTCTTGCCGGTGTGCTCGGCGACGCGTGCATCGTGCTCGCCGGTGCCCGAGGCGAAGCGATGCCGTCTGAGCAGCGGGCACAGCTCGATTCGGCTGCCGACGGCGGCTATGTCGTCGGTGGGCTTGCTGCCGTGCCGGATGCGAAGATCGCCGGACGCACGATGGCGCGGCTGGGTGGCGCGGATCGCTGGGCGACAGCGCTGCTCGTGGGCGAGGAAGCTGCCGAGCCGGGCAGCGCCCCCACCACGACGGTCGAAGACGACAACGGGGCAGCAGAACGGCAGGCCGCGCTGGAGTCGCTGAACTCTGAGAGTTTCAGCGACGACGGGAACCCGCCCGGTGGGGGCGACACGCCCAGAGGCAACGACAACCCGCCGCCGCCGACATTAATTGTCATTCCGCCCAAAGACGACGAATTCTCATCGCAGACTGCGGCCGGAACGCCGAAAGTGGCCCGGGCGATAACCGATAAGTCGGTACATAATACAAACTTTCAAGTCTACTATCCGCTTGCCGGAACGATTGTCGACCCGGACGGGCAAACCCTGTCTTGGAATGTCATCAAGCCCCCCGAGGCTGACTGGCTGGTCTTCGATGTGGCTGCTTTGACCCTGTCCGGTCGGGTCCCCAGCTCATTCGCTGAGGGCGACTCTATTACGATTACTGTCAAGGCCATCGACACCGACGCCAAGGCCGCCGAATACAGCTTTTCGATAACCTCTCTAGGCCCCTACAACCCCGAGCCTCTGGGCTGCCGGGCGACCGGCGCGCCAATCGCCACTAAAAGCTGGATTAAGATTGGCAACTGGGAATGGGCCGAACCTAACCACAACCCGGCTATCCCCCAAAACACGCCCGGTTATTGGCAGCCCGATTGGGTCGAAAATCTTGGCGGAGTCGGCAAGCCGAAATGGAGCGCCCCCTACATCATCAAACCCAGCCGCCGGGTCGCCGGCCAAGCCGAACGCTGGCGAATGAAGGAAGTCGAATACTACCGCATAACCCGCAGCCCGGCTTGGGATTTCGGCCAACTCATTGTCGACATTGACGACCTCCAACGATTCTATGGCCCCGACGGCAACGAGGTCGCCATTACTGTCGTCAAGGGCAGGGACATCGCCCCCACCTCGACCGACCCCCGGACCGACGGCCTCTGGACTTACACTCTGACCGACTACGAGCAGGAATCTACCGAACCCGGCTATATCTACACTATCGAGGCCAGCACTTGCGAAAACGGCCCCTGGAGCCGGCCGCTCGAGCTTCAATGGAGATTCCCGAACGCTCCGACTATCCGCCCCGAGTTTACCTATCTGACCCGCTACGGCGAAGACGGCAACCTCCTGCCCGATAACGACTTGGCCCTTAATCTCGGCTGGAGGTACGAACGGGGCGAATTCTATGAAGTCAATGTGGACATTCTCGACTCCGAGGGCAATTCGTTACTGCAGTCGGTGAGGTGGGAGTATTACGGCCATCTATCCCAACCCGGGTCCAGCTGGGTAGAACGTCTCAGACTGACCTACCTCTTTGATAATATCCATGACGACAACCTGGCCGGCTCCGGCAAGCAGATTCGTATCCGGCTCAGGGTCGGTAAGGACGTCGGGTTGCTCAACCGAGCGCCGGCCAGCCGCTACACGGAGCTGATTCTCTCGACCAACAACTATAAAGGTCCAGATGTCGCCAATGACTAGAACACGCCGCAACCGCGCCTTCGGTGCCGGTCGCTGCCTCTGTGCCGACCCGGACCGGCTAGACAGTGATTTTAGTTGTCCCGCAACTTGAGTATATAAGTCCCCACCCAAGGGCTTCGACTTGTCGAGACGACTTGGTCGAACCATCCACTGACATCTTTACGGATGGAAACGGTTAGCCGCATGGCAACGTACATTCCGCAGCAGGCCGCCAATTTTCGGCCAATACCGCTTCATTGATCGCCTCGCAGAAGTTAGAAGGAGGGGACTGCTCCGTTTGCTGCGGTCCTACAACCGACCATAGCGAGGGATGTAGCACGGGCTGTCAGGTCTTGTGTGCAATGGGCAACGGCGCCCGTCCGGCCAAGTGCTCGGCCAGGTTCGATGCGGCCTCGATGAGCACGAGGCCGATGTCGTGCGTGCGATTGGGATCGGGAAAGCGGTAGGCGGGGCCGTGTACATGCAGTGCCGCCACCACCTCGCCCTCCTCGTTCAGCACTGGAGCGGCCGCGGAGTTGATCCCGATGGCGAACTCCTCGTACACCCACACATAGCCGGCGCTGGCGACCTGCGCCAGCCGGGTCCGCAGCGCGTCGGCTTCGACCATGCTGTTCGCCGTCGTCGCCTCGAGGCCAGCGCGCACGTAGTCGTCGAGCGCTTCGGGGCTGAGATGGGCCAGGTACACGAGCCCCGACGGCACCAGATGCATCGGGCAGTATTCACCGGTCCACGAGCGCACCTGCACCTCGGACTCCGGCTCGACCTGGTCGAGGTAGTACACCGTCCGATCGGCACGGACGCTGACCCCGGCGGTCTCGCCGACCTGGTTGACCAGGCTGTGCAGGTGCGGGCGGGCTGCGGCCAGCAGACTCCGATCGGCACCAGCCGCTCCGATGATGTCGATGAGCCCTTGCCCGAGCCGGTAGTTGCCGCCCGCGTCGTCCTGGACGACGGCATCGACCGCTTCGAGCGAGGTCAGCAGCCGGGCCACGGTGCTCTTGGGCAGCCCGACGTGATCGGCAACGTCGGTGACGCCCTGCGGCCCCACGGCCAATGCCCGCAGTACGGCGAATGCACGAGAGATCGACTGCATCGGCTCCACGGTAGCCCGCGACCGGCTCAGACCTGTCAGCTGAGCACCGTGTTGTACCGTATTGTGGAACTGTTCTGCTCTACGGAACGCTGCTGCGCATTCAGCAGGCAGATGAGCTGTAGTCAGGGTAAAACTGTTGTAATCACGGTAAAGACGCCGGGAGCAGCGTAGAATTCGCTGTCACGGCACCCAAGCAATTCGGGGAGGGGCGATGCCGCGGGGGACCAGTGCCCGAGGGGACACCGTCCGAAGAAACGGGGCGCGATCTGGGGGGCATCAGGCACCCCTGGCGCGGCTCGACACACCCTTGGTACGCGACGGCGGCGTCCTGCGTCCCGCGAGCTGGGATGACGCACTCGACCGTGCGGCATCAGGGCTGCGGGCGGCCACACAGCAGCACGGTGCCGGCGGCGTCGGCATGTTCTCGTGCTCCAAGAGCACGAACGAGATGAACTACGCAGCCCAGAAGTTCATGCGGACGGTGTTGAAGTCCAACAACATCGACTCGTGTAATCGCACCTGACACGCCCCGTCGGTCGTCGGTCTGGCGACAGTGTTCGGACTCGGGGGCGGAACGAGCTCCTACCAGGAGATCACCGAGACCGATGTGGTTTTGCTGTGGGGCTCGAACGCTCGCGAAGCGCACCCGATCTTCTTCCACCACTTGCTGCGGGGCCTCGACAACGGCGCATCCATGTACGCGGTGGACCCCCGCCGCACCTCCTCGGCCGAGTTCGCCGACGTGTGGCTCGGCCTCGATGTCGGCACCGACATCGCCTTGGCCAACACGGCAGCTCGCGAGATCATCGCCCAAGGCATGCACGACCGGTCCTTCATCGAGCACGCCACCACGGGCTTCGATGAGTACGCGGCGTCGGTGGAGCCGTTCACGCTCGACGAGGGCGAGCGGCTGACGGGGGTGCCAGCCGGCGCCATCGCGGAGATGGCTCACGCCTATGCCTCAGCTCCCCGGGCGCAGATTTTGTGGACGCTGGGCATCACCGAGCACCACACTGCGGTGGAGAACGTGCTCTCGCTGTGCAATCTTGCGCTGCTGACCGGCCACGTCGGCCGGCGGGGCTCGGGCCTGGTGCCGCTGCGAGGCCAGAACAACGTGCAGGGCGGCGGCGACATGGGCGCGCTGCCCGACCGGCTGCCCGGCTTCCAGCGACTCGTCGACCCGCAAGCCCGGGCACGCTTCGAGCACGTCTGGGGCTGCGAGCTGAACCCGGTGCCCGGCAAGCACCTCACGGCGATGTTCGACGCCATGGAGGAAGGCGAGCTGCGAGCCCTGTATGTCATCGGGGAGAATCCGGCCGATTCAGAAGCGAATGTGGCGCACGCTCGCAAGCTCCTCGAAGGGCTCGATCTGCTGGTGGTGCAAGACATCTCGTTGACTCGCACTGCACGGATGGCCGACGTTGTGCTGCCGGCGGCTGCAGGCTGGGCTTCCAGCGAGGGAACGGTGACGTCCTCAGAACGCCGTGTGCAGCGGGTGCGCGCTGCAGTGCCCCCGCAGGGAGATGCCCGCGATGACGTACACATCATCAGCGAGCTGGCGTCGCACATGGGGGCACAGTGGACGGCCAACTCCGCTGAAGAGCTGTGGGACGAGATGCGGTCGCTGTCGCCGCTGCACGGCGGCATGAGCTGGGAGCGGCTCGAGGCAAGCGGCGGCCTGCAATGGCCCTGTCCCCACGAAGATCACCCGGGCACCGAGTTCTTGCACGGCTGGCTGTGGGCTGATGACCTCGACGGTCACGCCCCCGCGCCGTTCACGGTGAACATTCACCGCCCGCCTGCGGAAGCACTCAGCGAGCAGTTCCCGCTGCGCCTCACCACGGGCCGGGTACTCGACTCGTACAACACCGGCGCGCAGTCGGCTGGGTACTCGTCGCCGATCCGTACCGGCGATGCCATCGAAGTGAGCCCCGCGGACGCGGCAGAGCTCGGCATCACCGACGGAGACCTAGTGCGGGTGAGTTCGCCCCGCGGCTCGGTCGAGATGGACGTGCATGTCACCGATCGCCTGCCCACCGGCCTGGTCTTCACTACGTTCCATTTCCCCGAGTTGGTGGATGCGAACCTGCTGACCAACGACGCCTGGGACGAACGCAGCGGCACGGCGGAATTCAAGGCTGCTGCGGTTCGCATCGACCCGCTGCGTTCAGTCCCGGCCGCCACAGGCGGCACATCAAACACAGCCGCAGCAGGTGGCGCCGGTGGCTGACCTGCACTTCTCCGATGCGCAGCCCACCGCATCGGAGCGGCGAGCGGTGTTGGCCGCACTCGGCGTCGACGAGGCGAGCGAGGGTGCCGTCATCGTCGAGCACCCGCGCGTCGTGCGGGGCGGCACACGGCGCCGCAAGCAGATGCGGCACCTCTTGCTGCCCGCATTGCACGCGCTGCAGGCCGAGGCGGGGTGGATCTCGCCGGGCGGCCTCAACTTCGTCGGTCGCACGCTGGGCGTGCCGCCGGCCGAGGCCTACGGCGTCGCCACGTTCTACGAGATGTTCCGCACCGAAGCGCCGGGCCATGAGCTCAGCGTCCGCCATGTCTGTGTCGATCCCATCTGCGCGCTGGCCGGCGCCGTCCCGCTGGCGAAACACCTGCGCTCGCAGGGTCATGCTGTGCACGAGGGCCCGTGCCTCGGGCAATGCGAACGGGCGCCGGCGGTCTTCGTCCAAGGCCGCCGCGAACCTGACCGTGTCCCCGCCGACGCCAGCGGTTCCGATTCGCTGCTGGTGAGCGTCACGGCGTCGACGCCCGAATCGCCCAGCCTGCTGCGCCAGATGATCGGGCGCGACCTCGACGGCGACGAGAGCCTCTCGATGGGCGCCTATCAGCAGCGAGGCGGGGGAGCGGCACTCGATGCAGCGTTGCGCCTCGGTACCGACGAGGTCGTCTCGCAGGTCAGCGCAGCCGGCCTGTTCGGGCGGGGCGGAGCGGCGTTTCCCACTGGCATCAAGTGGCGGGCAGTCGCCGACGGTGAGGGCCCGAAGCACGTCGTGGCCAACATCGACGAATCCGAGCCCGGAACCTTCAAGGACCGGCTGCTGTGCGAGCTGGAGCCCCTGGCGATCATCGAGTCCATGGCGGTCGTGGGGTTGACGGTGGGCGCGGAACAGGGCTGGATCTATATCCGCGGCGAATACCCGCTGGCCACACAACGCCTCCAACAGGCCATCGCGCAGGCACAGAGCGCGGGTTGGCTGGGCCAGGACGCGGCCGGGTCGGGGCGTTCCTTCGACATCGAGCTGCGCCGAGGTGCCGGCGCCTATATCTGCGGCGAGGAGACGGCGCTGTTCAACTCGCTCGAGGGATTCCGGGGCGAACCCCGTAACAAACCGCCGTTCCCCACCACGCATGGACTGTTCGGGCGCCCGACGGTGGTGAACAACCCTGAGACGCTCCTCAACGTGAGCGAGATCCTGCGGATCGGCCCCGACGGATACCGCAGCGTGGGAACCGAGGGCTCACCGGGCACCAAGCTGTTCTGCCTCTCGGGCCATGTCGGGCGACCAGGGCTGTACGAGGCGCCCTTCGGGATGCCGCTGGGCGAGCTGCTGTCGCTGGCGGGCGGCGTGCAGGGCAATCTACGGGCGGTTTTGCTGGGCGGGGCTGCGGGCAGCTTCGTCGGACCCGATGCACTCGACCTGCCGCTGTCGCTGGAGGACACTCGCAGCGCGGGCACGACGCTGGGCTCCGGGCCCGTGATGGTCTTCAATGACTCAGCCGACATGAGCTCGGTCATCGAACGGCTGGCCAAGTTCTTCCGTGACGAATCCTGCGGCCAATGCGTGCCGTGCCGCGTCGGCACCGTTCGCCAGCATGAGATCGTGACGCACATCCGCCAGGCGGGCGCGCCCACCGAACCCCAGCGTGAGCTGCTCGGGGACATCGCGGACGCCATGGGCGATGCTTCCATCTGCGGGCTCGGCCATACGGCCGCCTCGGCGGTGCTCTCCGCCATGCGACTGGGTCTGCTAGGAGACACAGCGGCATGACTGCTTCCGGTGAGAGCACACTGCTCGATGACACCCCACCCGGCGACGCGACATCACAAGTGACGGTGAGCATCGACGGGCACGAGGTGACCGTGCCCGAAGGCGACACGATCCTGGCGGCGTGCACTGCCGCTGGGGTGGACACCCCGACGATCTGCTGGGCGCCCAACCTCACGCCGGTGAACGTGTGCCGGGTCTGCGTGGTGGAGCTCGAGGGCTCCCGCACGCTCGTGCCGGCATGTTCCCGGCCCGCGGAAGACGGCATGCAGATCAGCACCGACTCCGAGCGTGTGCGCCACAGCAGACGCATGGTGCTGGAATTCCTGGGCTCGGCCAACGACGTGTCCCAGGCCCCCGAGATCGCAGCGTGGTCCCAGCACTACGGCGCCGATGCAGCCCGCTATGCCTCCGCCTCGAACGACGCTGACGAGGCTGGACTCGAAGCTGTGGCCGACGTCGAGCTTGCCCAGGTGGACGATCCCGTGCGGATCCAAGACGACCTCTATATCCGCGCGTACGACCGCTGCGTGTTGTGCTACAAGTGCGTCGAGGCGTGTGGCGACGATGCGCAGCACACCTTTGCCATAGCGGTGGCAGGACGGGGTTTCGACGCCCGTATCCGCACCGAGTACGACGTCGAGCTTCCGGAGAGCGCCTGTGTCTATTGCGGCAATTGCGTCGCTGTGTGCCCCACCGGTGCCTTGCAGTTCCGCACTGAATTCGATCTGCGGGCGGTGGGCGAGTGGCGGCCCGATGACCAAACCGTCAGTCGCACGGTGTGCTCGTACTGCGGCGTCGGCTGCAACCTCGAACTGCATGTCCAGGACGATCAGATCGTGAAGGTGACCTCGCCGGCGGATCACTCGGTGACCAGCGGACACCTGTGCATCAAGGGACGATTCGGCTGGCAGTACGTGCACGCGCCGGCCTTCGAACCGGCAGACGACGCGCAGGCCGGCCCAGACCACGGCGAGCACACCGCTGCGCCGCAGGCGCTGCGTCGGCGACCCGAATCGCAGGAGCGCTAGCCGACGATGTCGGCGGACCAGCCGGCATCTGCCGATCAGCCTTCCACGATCGATTCGTCAGCAGCAGAGACCGCGCGCCACACCAGGCGTGCCCGCCTGCGCCGCAGGGCCCGCAAGCTCGAAGCCGAGCAGCAGCGCCAGGCCGCTGTCGCGGAGCCGGTCGTCGGGGGACCGGCGCTGGCCGGGCGCGTCGGCCGCAGCGCAGCCCTGTTCGGCGGCATCGTGCTGCTGATGTCCGGCCACGGCCTGCAGAACACCCTGCTCAGCGTGCGAGCCACGAGCGAGGGTTTCAGCTCGACCGTGGCCGGGCTGGTGATGGCCATGAACTTCGCCGGATTCCTCATCGGCGCTGCGGTGGCACCCCGGCTACTCCGCCAGGTGGGCCATGTGCGCGTGTTCGCAGCGTTGGCATCGCTGGGCAGCAGCGTGACGCTCATCCAGGCGGTCTTCGTGACGCCGCTGGTGTGGGGGCTGTGCCGTCTGGTGTGGGGCGTGTGCCTGGCGGGTCTCGTGGTGGTGGCCGAGACATGGCTCAACGAGCTGGCCACCAATCGCAATCGCGGCCAGATGATCGGCCTGTACATGGTGGTCACGATGGGCTCGATCGCGTGCGGGCAGTTTCTCGTGACCGCCGCGGATGTCGACGGGTTCACGCTGTTCGCTGTGTCCTCCGTGCTGGTGTCGCTGGCGCTGGTGCCGATGTCGCTGTCGGCGTCGGCCAGCCCGCCGGTGGTGGTGCCCGAACCGATCAGCCTGCGCGTGATGCTGCGCACTGCGCCGACCGGCGTAGTTGTCGCCTTCCTAGTCGGGGGAGCGCTCGGTTCCATATCGGGCATCGGCGGCGTCTACGCAGCCAGCCAAGGGCTGACGCCGTTGCAGGTAGCGCTGTTCGTCGGAGCGCCGATGATCGGCAGCCTGTTCGGGCAGATCCCGCTGGGACGCCTTTCGGACCGGGTGCCGCGTCGGCTGGTGATACTGCTGGCTGCGTTGGCGTCCGCGGCGGGATGCCTGATGATGCTGGGCCTCGATGAGCGGACCGCAGTTGGCATCGTGGTGATGGCGCTGATGGGGGCGTTCGCGTATCCCATCTACTCCCTCGCTGTGGCCCAGACGAACGACTGGCTCCGGGACGCCCAGCGCGCCAGTGCCAGCGCCGTGCTCGTGCGGATGAACGGCATCGGCGCGCTGATCGGCCCGACGGCGGCAGCGCTGGCCATGTCGCTCACGCTCGACGCGTTCTATTACGTGATGGCCGGCGCGCACCTGCTGATCGCGCTCGTGGTGACAGCGCGCATTGTGCTCGTGGCCGGGCCCAGCGTCGACGCCCAAGGCAGTTTCCTGCCGATACCTGCCCGAGCCACGGCCGCTGTGGCGGCCCTGCTCCGGCGGCGCCGGTAGGGCGACGGCGAGCGGCAGGAACATGGGAGCGCTGTTCGGCCTGCTGACGTCGGTGAGCATCGGCACCAGCGACCTGTTCGGACGCCGGGTGGTGACTCGCTGCCACGTGCTGTCCGCGATGATCGTGTTCCAGGGTGCAGCGGCGCTCATGTCGCTTGCGGTGCTTCCCTTCATTGGCGGCTCGTTCGCAGTCGACGACTTCGGGCGGGGGCTGGTGTCGGGATTGGGGCTCGGCGCGGGCCTAGCGCTGTACTACACATCGCTCGATCGGGCCGGTTCCGCCATCGCCGCACCGATCGTGGCGACGCTGTCCGCAGTCATCCCGTTCGCCTACACCGCGCTGCGAGGCCATGACCCGCCGCTCATCGGCATCATCGGGGCCGCTGTGGCCTTCGGCGGGCTGGGCTTGGTGACGGCCGGCGGCACCCGCGGTCGCCATGTCGCAGCGGGGACGGTCTGGGCCGTGCTGTCGGGCCTGGGCTACGGCGTCGGCTTGAGCGTCCTGGTCGATCTGTCCGAGAGCTCGGGAGCGTGGCCGGGGTTCGGCCAGCGGCTGACGTCGGTGACGCTCATGGCCGTCGTGGTTGCGATCCGTGGCCTGCCGGCGCTGCCGCCGGCTGAGGTGATGGGCTTTGCGTTGCTGACCGGCGTCGCCAGCGCAGGGGCCACCATCTTCTACATCATCGGCATCTGGTTCGACCCGCCCGCCACCGTGGTGGGCGCGTCAATGTTCCCGGTGATGAGCGTCATCGTCGGCAGGGTCTTCTACCAAGATTCTCTCAACGCAAGCCAAGGGGTCGGCATCATCGCGGCCGTGGCCGGCGTCACCGCCGTCGTCGCCACCTGACCCAGCATGCGCCGAGCGTCGGCGTCAGACGATGGCGTCGGGCTCTTCTGACTTGCGGCGGGCGATGTACTCGCGCAGCTCGGCGTCAATGGCGTCGTCGATAGGCGGTGGCTCGTAGTCGGCAAGCATCTGCTTCATCAGCCGGTTGGCTCGCTGGGCCGCATCGAGCGAGCCCTCATCGGACCACTGCTCGAAGCTGTTGTTGTCGGCAATCGACGATTGGTAGAACGCGCTCTCGAAGTTGGCGAGCGTGTGCGGATGGCCCAGAAAGTGGTCGCCGTGGGGGTTGGTGGTGAACGCCTCGACCGCCTGGCCGTTGTCGGACATGTCCACGCCCTTGGCGTACACCTCCATCATTCCGAGCTGGTCGGCGTCCATCAGCAGCTTCTCGAAGCTGAGCGTCAGCCCGCCCTCGAGCCAGCCCGCTGCGTGCAGCACGAAGTTCACACCGGCTGCCATCGTCGGCAGCAGCGTCGATGCCGATTCGTAGGCCGCCTGGGCATCAGGAGCCTTGGAGGACGTGAACTGCCCGCCCGAACGGAACGGCACGCCGACCCGTCGCGCCAGCTCGGCCATGACGTAGATCGCCAGACCTGCCTCAGGCGTGCCGAACGTGGGCGCGCCGGTGGCCATCGACATCGACGAGGCGAACGTGCCGAAGATCACCGGCGCCCCCGGCCGCACGAGCTGGCAGAACGCCATGCCCGACAGCGCCTCGGCAAGCGCCTGCGCGGCCAACGCGGCGACCGTTACCGGCGACATCGCGCCGGCCAGGATGAACGGCGAGATCACGCACGCCTGGTTGTGCCGTGCGTACACCTCGGCCGCGCCGAGCATGGTGGCATCCCAGCGCAGCGGCGACGATGCGTTGATGAGGCTGGTCAGCACCGTGCGGTCGCGCAGGTCGCCGCCGAAGGCGATCCGGCACAGCTCCACCGAGTCGGCTGCCCGCTGAGAAGCGGTCACCGAGCCCATCAACGGCTTGTCGCTGTAGCGCAGGTGGGCGTACACCATGTCGAGATGCCGCTTGTTCACCGGCACATCGGTCGGCTCGCAGACCGTGCCGCCACTGTGATGCAAGTGGGGGAGCATCCAGGTCAGCTTCACCACCCGTTCGAAGTCGTCGAGCGTGGCATAGCGGCGCCCGCCGTCGAGGTCGCAGACGAAGGGCGAGCCGTAGTTGGGGGCGAACACGGTGGCATCACCGCCGATCGGCACCGAGCGAGCAGCGTTGCGGGCGTGCTGGGTGTAGACGGCCGGTGCGGTTGCCTGAACAATCTCACGGCACATCCCGCGGGGGAAGCGCACCATCTCGCCGTCGACGTCGGCACCGGCCTCGCGCCACAGCTCCAGCGCCCGGGGGAACTCCTGGAAGGCGACGCCTACCTCGGACAGGATCGTCTCGGCGTTCTGCTCGATCTGGGCGAGGCCGTCGTCGTCGAGCACGCTCACCGGGGGGAGCTGCCGGTGCACGTGGGTGTTGAACGCCACCTCGGTCGTCGTCCTCTGGGCTTGACGTGCCGCTCGGCCGCCCCCTCGCCGTCGTCGCTCGCTCATGGTTCCTCGCTCACTGGGGGTGCTGCCCGCCGCCTGCGCTGTGGTTGGTGACGTGAAGTCGTAGCGGATGTGCGGGGGGGAAGGCTGACCACGGTCGCGAGCAGCGGGGTGGGCGCCGTGGCGTGGGGGAGTGCCATCGCTGCGACGAAGAGTTCCTGAAATCGGGGTTCGGTGGCAGTCTCGATCTTGCGGATGCCGCGAACCACCCGCTCCATCTCGGCTCGTTGAGTGCCCGACAGCAGCGCGCGCACAGCGCCGGTGCCTGCTGCGTTGCCGACTGAGCGCACCTCGCTCGGGTGGCAGTCGCCGATGAGGCCGAGCACCATCGCCCGCACCGGGTCGATGTGCGCCCCGAACGCTCCGGCGAGCTGCACGCGATCGGGAGCATCGATGCCGGCGTGCTCGCACAGCAGATCGATGCCGGCGCGAAGCGCCGCCTTGGCCAGCTGTATGGCTCGCACATCGTTCTGAGTGATGGTGATGGTCGGACCCTCGACGCCCTCGGGCGGTGCGTACAGGACGAATGACGACGTCCGGCCATCGGAGATCACACGGGACGCCCGCTCGCCTTCGCCCGGCGGTGCTGCGATCACCCCTTCGGGCGACAGCACCCCGGCCAGATACATCTCGGCGATGACTTCGATGATGCCCGAGCCGCAGATGCCCGTGACGCCTGCAGCTGCGCTGCGAGCACCCGCGGCGACTCGCCGATCGACGGCCTCAGCGAAACCGGGCTGATCGGACCACAGGTCACAGCCGATAACGCGCACCCGGGGAGCCCAGGTGGCCGGATCGATGCGCACGCGTTCGATGGCGCCCGGCGTGGCGCGCTGCCCGCAGCTGATCTGCGCGCCCTCGAATGCGGGACCGGTCGGGCTGGACGCTGCCCACAGGCCACCCAAGCTGCCCAGCACGATCTCGGCGTTGGTGCCCACGTCCACCAGCAGCGTGATGGCTGCGTCGCGATGCGGCCCGCCAGCGAGCACCGCCGCCGCAGTGTCGGCGCCCACATGGCCGGCAATCGCAGGCGCGACGTAGACGCGAGCCGATGGGCACGGTAGATCCATCGCGGGTCCGTCAAGCTCGACGGCTGCATCGGTCGCCAAGGTGAAGGGCGCCTGCCCGAGCGGGGTCGGGTCGATGCCGAGGGCGATGTGCATCATGATCGGATTGCCGACCAGCACCACCTCGAGCACGGCGTCCGGCTCGGCGCCGGCATCGCTGCACAACTCGGTGATCAGCGCGGCGAGCGAGTCCCGGACAAGCACTGTGAGTTCGCCGGCACCGCCGGGGTTCATCATCACGTACGAGACCCGGCTCATCAGGTCCTCGCCGAGCCGGATCTGCGGGTTCATCCGGCCGGTCGAGGCCAGCACGTCCCCGCTGTGGAGGTCGGTGAGGTGGCCCGCAATCGTGGTCGAGCCGATGTCCACTGCGACGCCCAGGCCGACGGTGACGACGCCAGGCCGCACTGCCGCCACGACGCCGGTGCGTTCGCCAGCGCCGGCGCCGCTCCAGCGGATGGCGACCGTGACCAGCCGGTTGCCGTCGGCGTCGGCTGGGCCTGCATCGACGGCTGCGTGCAGGCCCGGCAGCACATGCGGCAGCACGCCGTCGAGACGCAGATGCCACTCGTCGGCCACGCAGTCGATCACCACCTGGGCCAGCCCGCGCCGTTCGTCCAGCGTCGGTGGCGGCACGGTGACGACGTGCAGTGTGGACATCGGGTCCAGCGCGATGTCGCCGACGTCGACGCTCTTGCGCACGACCGGGCCGTGCAGCTGGCTGTCGGGGGGCACGTCGACGACGACGTCGGCGCAGACGTGGGCCTGGCAACCCAGCCGTGCTTCCGGACCCAGCGGCCGTCGGCCCTCGTACGCGGCTTCGGTGGCGCCTCGCGAACTGAGCGCCTCGGGACCGGCCGTGATCGCCCACTTGGGAAACGAACCCACTGACGGCACGACCTGGCAGCGGCCGCAGATGCCGCGCCCGCCGCACACGCTGTCGAGATCGACGCCGAGTCCCCGAGCGGCATCCAGCACCGTGGTCCCCGCGCTCACCGCGCCCGCTCGCCCGCTGGGGGTGAACACCACCCTCACCGGCGCGGTGGCGTCGGTGTGCGCCGGTGAGCCCGTCGGCATCGGCGCCCCGCTAGCCGACGCGAGCGCGACGGCCGCCCCGCCGACGGGGACGCTCGCCAGTCCCGGCGCCTGCTGCGGTGCCGGGGGCCGAGGCTGCCGCCGGATTGCCTTGATCGCGGTGCTCGGAGATCCACGCCGCACAGTTCTCGTCGTTGCCCGCCAGCACATCGCCGGCCATGACCGCAGTCCTCACCTCGGGGTGGAGGGGATTCATGATGGCCGAGGTCAGCCCGGCGCCGATCGCCATGGAGAGAAACGTGCCGGTGATCGCGTTGCGATTCGGCAGGCCGAAGCTCACATTCGAGGCGCCGCAGGTGGTGTTCACGCCGAGCTCGTCGCGCAGGCGGCGCACGAGCTGGAACACCTGCCTCCCCGCGGTCGCCATGGCACCGATGGGCATCACCAGCGGATCCACGACGACGTCGTGACTGGGGATGCCATAGTCGGCCGCGGTGTTCACGATGCGCCGGGCCACCTCGAAACGAACATCGGGATCCTCGCTGATGCCCGTCTCATCGTTGGAGATCGCCACGACCGCAGCCCCAGCACGCGCCACCAACGGCAGCACGCGCTCCATGACCTCGGGCTCGCCGGTGACGGAGTTGATGAGCGGCTTGCCGACATAGGCGTCGACGCCGGCTTCGAGCGCCTCGATCACCGAGGAGTCGATGCTGAGCGGCACATCTGTGACTGACTGGACCAGTTTGACAGCCGTTGCGAGCAGTGCAGGCTCGTCGGCGAGCGGGACACCTGCGTTCACGTCGAGCATGTGGGCGCCCGCGGCGACCTGGGCGAGAGCGTCGGCTTCGACCCGGCTGAAGTCGCCGGTACGCATCTCCTCGGCGAGCATCTTGCGGCCCGTGGGGTTGATGCGCTCGCCGACCATGACGAAGGGGCGCTCGAAGCCGATCACCACCTCACGTGTGGCAGAGCTGATGACGGTGTCGGTCACGCGGTCGCTCGCTGTGTCACTGGCACGGTTGCCGCTGGCTCAGCGCCGGCACCCGATGCGATACTCACCGACGTGACGGCGTCGGCCAGTTCGCCATATCCAGTCCGTACGACCTCGAGGGGCAGGCCCAGACGCTCGGCGCCGGCGCGGGCACAGGCTTCCACCCGGACGCGCTCGGCGTCATCCGGGGTCTGCGTCAGCAGCACGACCCGGCGGTAGTTGCCGAAGTAGAGCTCCGCGAGCTCAGGATGGTCGGCGATGCCGAGGCCTTGCCACACCAGCAGATCGAAGTGGCGAGCCAGATAGTCGGTCAGGTAGAAGGTGGCGGGCTCGTCCTCGCTGAGTGCGGCGAAGCCGTCTGCCCCGGCGAGGAACTCGTAGCAGTGCGCGCCGGGCACCCGGGTCATCGCCGGGCCGTCGCCTGCGGCATGCGCCCGTTCGAACTCGTCGCACAGTTCGTCGATGGCGCCGGCGCTGCCGCAATCGCCGTAGCCGAGCAGGATCCGTTCGTAGCTGCGGCCCTGCTGGGCCAGGCGGTCCAGGCGGGCGCGTATCTCTCCGGCGATGAGCGCCGGCCGGTTGTGCAGTTTGGCGGGCAGGCACTCGACGTCAATGCCACCCGGTTGGCTGCTGTCGGCGGGGCTGGTCAGCGCCTTCAGTTCCTGGGCCAGCGCGCCGCAGCCCAGCACCAGCACGCGGCGCGTCGGGCCGGCGGGGCGGCTGGCAATAGGACGGCCGGCCGGGCGGGCCGCGGCCGGGCCGGCAGCGACCGCCGCTGCCCGGCGGGCACGCGAGCGCCCACGCCGCGGGCCGGCTGAGGTCGAGCCGGCCGCAGCAGGAACCGTGGCAGTCATCTCAGGCGGCGGCAGCACGGCGGACTCTGATGAGATCGGTCGCGGTCTCGGCCGCCACGGCAGCATCACGGCAGTAGGCATCGGCGCCGACGGCCTCGCCGAACTCCTGGTTCAGCGGTGCGCCGCCGACGATCACCAGGTAGTCGTCGCGCAGGCCCTGCTCGATCAGCGTGTCGACCACCACCTTCATGTACGGCATGGTGGTGGTCAGCAACGCCGACATGCCCAGGATGTCGGGCCGATGCTCATCGAGTGCCGCAAGGAACTCGTCGACGTCGGTGTTGATTCCCAGGTCCACGACTTCGAAGCCCGCACCTTCGAGCATCATCCCCACCAGGTTCTTGCCGATGTCATGGATGTCGCCCTTGACGGTGCCGATGACGATCTTGCCGATCGGCTCGGCGCCGGTCTCCGCCAGCAGGGGACGGAGAATCTCCATGCCGGCCTTCATGGCATTGGCGGCGAGCAGCACCTCGGGCACAAACAGGATGCCGTCCCGAAAATCGATGCCGACGATGCGCATGGCCTCGACCAGCGCCTCGTTGAGCACTTTGTCTGCCGGCCATCCGCGCCCGAGCAACAGCTCGGTGCCCTCCACGATCTCCGGGCCGAGGCCGTCATAGAGATCGTCGTGCATCTGTGCGATCAGATCGTCATCGTCGAGGGCCGAGAGGTCGATGTCCTCATCAGCATCGGCGCTGTCGACGGTTGCCGCATCGGCCATGCCCTGCCCCCTCGCCATTGCAATGACGTCTGCCGGGCACCCCCGTCCCGGTCGGCTGTCCAAGATTCAGCGTGTACCCGGCAGTTGTTCCGCATAGTGGAACTGTGCCGCTGAACGGTACAGCAGTACGGTACCACGAACCCTGTCAAATGGTTGACATTCGAGAGCGCGGGTTCGGGGCGGAATCGGTGCTCTCGCCGGCAGTCTCAGCGTCGATTCGCGGCGATCTCTTGGGCAGTCACGGCCGCTGCTTCGGCCACCGTGAACAGGCGTGTCTCGCGGGTTGCGCGCTCGTTCAGCTCCACGTTGCCCTGCGCCAAGCTGCGCGCGCCGATCGTGACGCGATAGGGGATGCCGACGAGCTCCGCATCAGCCAGTTTCACACCCGGCCGCAGCGGGCGATCGTCGTAGAGGCAGTCGACGCCCAGTGCTGCCAGCTCCCGCTGAAGCTCCTCGCCGGCTGCCGACTGAGCTTCGTCTGCCGGGTCGAGGACGGTGATCACCGCCTCGAACGGAGCGACCGAGACCGGCCAGCACAAACCCCATTCGTCGTGATGGGTTTCGGCCACCGCGGCCATCGCTCGCCCAATGCCGATGCCATAGCTGCCCATGATCGGGGTCTGGGCGACACCGTTCGCATCCAGCACCGATACGCCCATCGCTTCGGAGTACCTGCGGCCCAGCTTGAAGATGTGCCCTGCCTCGATGCAGCGCACGATCTCCAGCGGCTTCCCGCAAACGATGCACGCTTCGCCCGCTGCAACTTCGCGCAGATCGACCCAGATCGGATCTCTGATGTCGCGCTCGACGTCCACGCCGCGCAGGTGCCAGTCGTCCTCATTGGCGCCGGTCGTCATTGACCGGCGGCCCCGCAATGCTTCATCGGCGTAGATCGGCAGTTCGTCGATGCCCACCGCGCCGAGGCTTCCGGGATTGGCACCGAGTTGGGCCACGGTCTCGGCCGCGGTGGCAGGTCGCACCTCGGTGGTGCCACTGCAATCGGCCAGCTTCTGCAGGTTGAGCTGGTGATCGCCACGCAGTATCACCAACGTGAGCTGCTCGTCGAGGACCATGACCATTGTCTTGATCTGTCGCTCGGCCGGCGCACCGCCTTCGAAGGAAGCCAAGGCATCGATGGTGCGGATTCCCGGCGTCGCGAATCGTTCAGGTGCCCTGCTGGAGGGTGGATCGGTGATCGGCGGCACCGCAGCGCGGGCCCGCTCGGTGTTCGCGCGGTAGCCGCAGCCTCGGCATCGCGCCACGTCGTCCTCGCCCGCCGGTGACGCCACCATGAACTCGACGCTGGCGTCGCCTCCCATGGCTCCCGAGGAGGCCTGCACGGCCATGACCTCGAGGTCGAGATGTTCGAAGATGCGCTGGTAGGCCTCGCGGTGCGCCTCAAACGACACATCGAGGCCCGCCTCATCCATGTCGAAGCTGTACGAGTCCTTCATCATGAACTCGCGCACGCGCAGCAGGCCGCTGCGCGGACGAGGCTCGTCGCGGAACTTCGTTTGGATCTGGTACCAGGTTTGGGGTAGCTCTCGATATGAGCTCATCTCCGCTGCCAACGCAGCGAAGACCTCTTCGTGTGTCATGCCCAGCACCACGTCGGCGTCGTTGCGGTCGCGCAGTCGGAACATCTCCGAGCCCATGAGGCTCCACCGGCCGCTGCGTTGCCACAAGTCCGCCGGATGCATCGCAGGCAGCAGGAACTCCTGTGCGCCGATGGCATCCATTTCCGCGCGGACGACGTCGGCCACCTTGTTGTGCACGCGCAGGCCGAGCGGCAACAGGCTGTAGTGCCCCGAATGCAGCTGCCGGATGAAGCCGGCACGCACAAGCAGCTGGTGGCTGGCCGCTTCGGCATCTGCGGGTGCGTCACGCAGCGTGGGCATGAACGAATCGGACCATCGCATCCGACGCAGGGTAAGCGGGCAGCCCGTCACATGGCGCGATCTGGCTCGATCATCGCCCGATCAATGCGACAGTGGCGATTCGATGCGGGTCCGGTACCCTCCACCTGCGTAGCCGGCGACTGCACACCGGCGACCGTGTATCGGTCGTGCGGTCTCGGCAGCGGACCGGGGCACAGCGCCGACCACGGTGATGGTGTCCGCAGCAGGTCCCGCATCGGCGGTTCGGGCCATGCCCCCAGCGCAGTCCGGACAGGCGTTGCAGCGCACCTGCCCGTGCCCCTCATGACGCGATGAGCGACGAAGACTCAGCGACAGAGGCTCCGAATCAGGGCGCGCCGACGCTCGAGCGGCTCGCGCCCGCAGATGACCTCCCTCGCAACGGTGAGGTGCCAGGAGCCGTCGGGTCGCGCAACGGCGCCGCGCATTCTGCGCTCGCGCCCATGCGCTGGTCCCAGATTGCGCGGCTCGTGTGGGCCGAGGCACACGGTGCTGCGGGGACGGCCGAACTTGCCATGCTCAAGACCGACCCGCTTCGATGGGAACGAGTGCTGCTGGATCTGCTCGACCAGACCGAGGAGTCGCTGTCCGGAGCCCGCCGGCTGCCTCGCCCCATCCGGCGACAGGTCGTGCGGGATTTCGAGGCCGATTTCAACGAGCTGGCCGCGGCCTACGAACGCCTGACCGGCCTGGATGCCGCCGAGTCACCTGATGAGTCGACATCGGATCAGGGTGCCGACGGTGCGGCTGTCGCAGGTGCACCGCCTGAACCGGCCGCTCTGCAGCTCTCCTGGCAGCCCGGCCGGATCGTGGCGTGGGCTGCAGGCGCCGGCACCGAACCAGACCCGACCGATCGCGTCATGGACCGCCTGGTGGCAACCGGGGCACCCGACAGCGTCTGGCGTCCCAATCCGAACATCAAGCTGCCTGGCGGCATGAGCGCTGAGGCACTGGTGGCCGATGTCGGCGACGTTCTGGGTTGGCTGGTCGGTCTCGACGGCCCGGTCGCCGGCAGCGCGTCAGATCCATCGACCACGACCGGAACCGGCCCAGGCGTCGTCGCTGAGGGCGACCGGTCCAGCGACGACGAATCCCTGCATGGCAACGAACAGCTTCCCGATGCCGAGAACGGCCCGAACGGCGATCTCTTGCTCGGCGCCAGCGCGCTGTGGTTGCGCGCCGCAGCCAGGACCGCCGTAGACCTGGTGGCAGGGGGTCGCACGGTGCCGCGGCTCCATCGTGTTCGCAAGCGCCGCAACCGCAAACGGCCGGACACGGCGGAATTCTCGGTTCAGTGGCAGCCCGCTTCGCCGGAAGCCGACCGGCTGGCAGCGCTCATCGAATGCCTGCCAGGCGCGGTGGGAGCTCCCGAACCCAAAGCGGAGGCGCGCACAACGGTGCAGTCGGCCCTGTCCGGCATGGTCGACGCCATCGTCACGAGCGCTGCCAAGCGACTCGATGTCCCCGCTGCATCGCCCGAGCCTCGGAGTCGGGCGGAGATGGCGGAGGCCTTCCTGGCCTATCTCGACGGCACTCGTTTTGTGGGTTCGGCAACTCAGGGCTCCGATCTGGCCCGACGCATCGAACTGTGGGCCAGACCGGTGACCGCTGCCGCTCGACAATCGCTCGTTGTGCGCCTCGACGAGCCCGACGACGCCGGGGCTTGGCACATGGAGGTGCTCGCCACCAGTCCCGAGGGCGTGAGCGAGCCGGTCGAGGTTGCGATGGTGAGCGGCGTCAGTTCGCACCGTACCGAGGTGCGCGATCAGCTCACCCGACTCGAACGGTTGCTGCCGGTGCTGATGCGGCCCGGGGGCAAGCGACGCGGCGAGGTCATCCTCAGCCAGGACGAGGCATGGGAGCTCATGTCGGTGACCGGGCCGGCACTGCAGTCAGCGGGGTTCAAGGTGGAGATCCCGAATCTCTCCCGGGAGCGTCCAGCCCCCTCGCTCCGGCTCACCGCGACGGACGACGCCGACAGCGCCCTGGGCGCGCAGCAGCTCACCGCAGTGAGCTGGACGGCCGTCTTCGGCGACGTGGAACTGACTGCAGATCAGATTCACGAGCTGGCCTCCCAAGCCCGCCCGCTGGTGCGCGACCGGGGCCAATGGATCGCACTGGATCATGCCGACCTCGCTGAAGCGGCTGCCGCGCTTGCCGAGCGCGCGGAGGTCACCGCACTCACGGGCTCGCAGATGCTGCGCCAAGCGTTGGGCCTCGAGGGCCCGTCGGTGCGCGGCGGCATCACCATCTCCGGCAGCGGCTGGGCGGCCGACCTGCTGCGCTCGGCATCTGCCATCTCGACGGCACCGCGGACCAGCCCCCAAGGGTTCGTCGGCGAGCTGCGCAACTACCAGGCCGAAGCGGTTGCCTGGCTGGAGTTCCTCGATGGCGCCGGTCTTGGCGGCTGTCTCGCTTTGGACATGGGTCTGGGCAAGACCCCCACAGTGCTGGCTCGCATCGCCGCGGACCGGCGCCAAGCCCCCGCCCTAGTCATCGCCCCGCCAGCCGTCGTCAGCAACTGGGCGGCAGAAGCAGCACGCTTCACGCCGGGGCTGTCGACGATTGTTCATCACGGCCCCGCTCGGCGTGAACCCGCTGAGCTGGTCCGCGCCCTGCGTGACAGCGCTGGCACTGACGGCCTCGATACTGCCCAGAATGGCCAGATCGATGTGGTGATCACCACCTACGGCACTGCCGTGCGCGACATCGACGCCCTCGAAGAAGTGGCCTGGGACCGGATCGTGGTTGACGAGGCACAGGTCATCAAGAACCACACCAGCGAGACCGCCAAACAGCTTCGGCGGCTGTCGGCTCGAGTCCGCCTGGCCTTGACCGGTACGCCGATCGAGAACGGCCTCGGAGATCTGTGGGCCATCATGGACTTCTGCAATCCAGGCCTGGTCGGTTCGAGGACACCGTTCATCGCACAGTTGCAGCGTCCCGGCGACGCCCGTGGAGCCGCCGAGTCTGCCCTGCACGCTCTCAACGGCGTGCTGGTGTTCCGTCGCACCAAGGCAGAGCCGCTGATCGCCGCCGAGCTGCCCGACCGCATCGATGAACTCGCCCACTGTGCCATGACGCCAGAGCAGATCGGCTTGTACCAGGCCGTGCTCGACCAGCTGATCGTCGACACCGCCGAGAGCGAGCAAGCGGGCGAAAAGCGCAAGGGAGCCGTCCTGGCGGCCATCACGGCGCTCAAGCAGATCTGCAATCACCCGCTCAACTACCGCCCCGACGACATCGATGAACAGATCGATGGACGCAGCGGCAAGCTCGACCGGCTGCACGAGATCCTTGAGGCCGTCTTCGCAGCGGGGGAGCGGGCGCTGGTATTCACGCACTTCGCCACGTGGGGCGAGCGGCTGGCTGCCCACCTGACGCGGCGGACCGGACTGCAGATCGACTGCTACCACGGAGGGCTGGGTCGCTCTGCCCGTGATCGCATGGTGCGCCGCTTCCAATCCGAGGATGGGCCTGGGGCGATGGTGCTGTCGCTCAAGGCAGGCGGCACGGGCTTGAACCTGACTGCGGCGAGCCATGTGGTGCTGTATGACCGTTGGTGGAACCCCGCAGTCGAGGACCAGGCTCGAGACCGGGCATGGCGCATCGGTCAGACGCGCACGGTTATCTGCCACCGCTTGGTCTGTCCGGGCACGGTCGATGAGCGGGTGGAGGAGGTCGTGGCCGGCAAACGGCGCATCGCCGACATGGTGCTGCCGAAGTCCAGCTCCATCGGTGATCTCGACGCCGAGCAGCTCCGGCACGCCTTGGGCATCGATCCCGATGCCCTGCTCGCCGACGATTCCAACGGCGTCGACACCGGGACACCGGCGATGAGCGACCTGGTGCCGGCAAGCGCGGGTGGGTCATGAGCAATCGCCGCCGGCGCAAGACCTCGCGAACCCGCCGCATCGCCGGTGCTGAAGTCCAGCAACGGCAGGCCGCTGAGGCCAGCGCAGCGTTCTGGCATGGCGCTGCCGAGGCGGTCCCGCCGCCGCAGCCATCTGATGCCGCTGCTGCCGGAACAGCAGAGGGATCGGCCGGCGCCGGCGACGGACCGGCGCAGCCTCCCGCCGTCCTGACCTCCAAGCCCCGAGTCTCGGTCACGACGGATCCGACGTCGACCGTGCGCTCGCTCGGCAAACCGCCACTCGCGGGACGCGAAGCATCTGCGGAGCACTACTTCGAAGCCGTCTACCAGCGTGCTGTTGCGATGGCTGGGGCGCTGGCCGCGGCAGGAGACCTGCTGGCTCCAGACGACGACATCACCCCAGCGTGATGCCCTGGTAGCCGCTGGCTGCGACGTCGTCGATCTTGGACCGGTAGCGGGGCGCGCCGCCGAAATACGCCTGGTAGCGGACACTGCCTTCCTCGTGGCCGGCGACGTTGGAGTTGTAACCGGTGAACCAGCCCTTGCTGCGTCGGAACAGCATCCGCTCGTGCGCACGGATCACTTCGGCCACCCAGTCCTGCTGGGCCTCGCGCTCGGCCTCGACCCTGCTGTAGCCGTGCTCAAGTGCATAGACGACCAGATCGGTGACCCAGTCGACGCCGGTCTCGATCGCCCGGGGAAAGTTCGTCGAACCCGAGACGCTCTGGGGTCCGGCCACCATGAGCAGGTTGGGGAACCCGGCCGACAGCACGCCGAGGTAGGTGCTGGGTCCGTCCCGCCACTGCTCGGCCAGCGATGCGCCGTCAACCCCGCGTATGTCGACACGGTCGTACGCGCCGGTGATGGCATCGAATCCGGTGGCATAGACGATCAGGTCGAGGTCGTAGTGGGCGCCGCTGGTCTGAATACCGGCAGAGGTGAATCGCTCGATCGGCGTCTCCCGCAGGTCGATCAGCTCCACGTTGGGCAGGTTGTAGGACTCGAAGTAGTTGGTCTCGAGCGGCAGGCGCTGGAGTCCGAAGCCGTGATCTGTCGGGATCAGCTTCTCCGCCACTGCGGGATCGTCGACCCGGCCGCGGATGCGGTCGGCGATGTAATCGGACAACTCCCGGTTGGCGGTCTCGTCGAAGAAGATCTCTGCGAAGTTCGAGGCCAGAATGGCGAAGCCGGACTGCGAGTAGAGCTCGTCCCACAGGGCGCGGCGTTCGTCGGCTGACTGGTCCCAGAAGCCCCACCGGGGCACATGCTCGAAGCCCCCAGGGGACGCTGCGCAGTTGGCGAAGATCTCGTCGTAGCGGTCGCGGATGTCGTCCATCTCCGTCTCGGAGATCGGCGAGTTGTTGAGCGGTGTGCTCCAGTTGGGACGGCGCTGGAAGACCTTGAGCTCGGCGACCTTGTCGGCAATCTCGGCGATCACCTGGATGCCGGTCGCCCCGGTGCCGATGACGCCGATCCGCTTGCCTTCGAGCGCGACAGGTTCGCGTGGCCAGAAGAAGGTGTGGAACGCCTCGCCCTCGAAGTCGTCCATGCCGTCGTATCTCGGCATCGTCGGCGCCGACAGCGGTCCGAGGCTGGTGACGACGAAGCGGGCCTGGTGCGACCCGCCGTCTGCGAACGTCAGGTTCCAGCGGCGGGCTGCTTCGTCCCAGTCCAACCGCTCCACGCGGGAGCCGAAGCGCATGTGCCGGCGCAGGTCGAACTTGTCGGCCACGTAGTTCAGGTAGCGCAGGTTCTCCGGCTGCGACGAGAAGCGCTCCTTCCAGTGCCACTCATCAAGCAGCTCCTTGGAGAACGAGTAGCCGTAGGTGTAGCTCTCGGAGTCGAAGCGGCAGCCCGGATAGCGGTTGCGGTACCACGTGCCGCCGAGATCGTCCTCGCCCTCGAACAGGACAGCATCGACGCCGAGGTCGGCCAAGCGCTTGATCTGGTAGATGCCTGACACGCCGGCACCCAGCACCGCCACATCAGACTGCTGTGCGGGGGGCCCTTCTGAATTGGGCACCGATCAGTCCGCTGCCTGAGGCTCGAAACCGACTTCCTTGCCGCGGTTGATGCTCACCCAGTCGCGTGCCTCGAGATACGGGCGGAAGGTGTCGAAGATCTTCTTCTCGTCCCGGGGCATGTGCTGGATCTCGTACAGGTGCGGGAACTCCAGCCAGCCCAGCACCAGATCCCACATGCGCAGCGCCGCGTCACCCGTCGGGGGATCGAGCAGCACCGGCCCGAAGATGGCGGTGTCGCCGAAGTACAGCGTCGGCACACCGAAACCGCCCGAGTCGACGACCCGCTGATGCTCGGCCTTGATCTCGTCGTGGGTGCTCTGATCTTCGATGGACACGTCCACGATCGCGGGATCGGCGCCGATCTGTTCGAGCAGGTGCCGAGCCACGTCGGGATTGTGCGGACGGTTGCCGTCCACGTGCAGGGACTTGCCTGAGGCGGCATACCACTGGTCGAGCAGATCCATGGACTCGCGCCGCAGGATGGCCCCGATCCGCATCATCGACCAGCCGTAGCTCCAGTCGCGCTCCCAGGGGTGCTTCTTGCCCTCGCGCAGGTTGACCTCTTCGAGGCTGAAGAACTTCCAGTTCACGGTCAGCCCCAGTTGGTCGCGCACGTCACGCATCCAGATGGAGGTTTGGTACGCCCACGGGCACATCACGTCGAAGTGAAAGTCGACCTCGGTGGGGCCGTCGTAGGTGTCAGCAGTAATGGTCATGAGTACTCCGCTCAGCCGCGCTGTTTCTCATCGGCCGCTCAGCCGCGGCCGTGGCGCAGCAGGCGGCCGGGGGTGGCGCCGGTGCATTCGCCCGACTCGAACGTGACCTCGCCGTTGACGATGATCTGGTCGTAACCCTTGGCCCGCTGGACCCGGCGCCATTCACCGCCCGGCAGGTCGAACTCGACGTTGCCGATCCACGGCGGGTCGATCTCGAGCTCTTCCATGTCGTACACGACGACATCGGCGGCTGCGCCCTCGCGCAGCGTGCCCCGGTCCTTGAAGCCGGCGGCATGGGCAGCCAGTGCGGAGAGCCGGTAGTGCGCTTCCTCCAGCGTCACCGTGCCCTCGTCGCGCACCAGCCAGGTCAGGAAATCGGTGGTGTAGGAACCCCCGCTGAAGAACTTGGTGTGCGCGCCGCCATCGGAAACCCCGGGAATGGCGTACGGCGACTGCATCATCTCGCCCATGAACTCGGCGTTCGAACCCTTGTCGGGGCCCAGGAACTCCACATTCAGATCGCCCTGCAGGGACAGATCCAGCATGACCTCGATGGGGTGCTTGCCCTGTTCGGTGGCCAGATCGCCGACCGAACGCCCGACGTACTGCTGCATGTCGGCCTGGCGGTTGACGCCTTGGACGATCAGGCCCTTGGGGTTGCCGCCCACACCCGCCTGGATGACCTGCAGCCGGCGGTCGGCCTCGGCGGCCTCGTCCACGAGCGCCTTGCGCAGCTCCGGATCGGACATCTTTTCGATCTTTTCCTCCTTGGAGCCCGTGGTGACCGCACGCCAGGCGGGGGAGGCGTCGTAGAGGTTCCAGTGCTCGAGGGTGAAGGCGAAGCCGGCGCGCCCGGTCCCACACTGCGCGTAGATCGGCAGCTCCTGGTCCCAGCACTTGTCGATCCAGCGCAGCGGGCGTCGATGCACCTCGGGGTCCTTGCGGGCAGGTGCAACCACGTTGTGCAGGATCGGCCGCCGGGCTGCGGCCGCGAGCACCTCAAGGAACTTGATGTCGGCGCGGATGTCGCCGGTGCCTTGCGTGATCTGGATGAAGCCCTCGTCACGTTCCGCCAGCACGCGCGCCAGGTTCAGGATGTCCTCGTCGCACATGATGTCGGTGACCATGGGGGAGCCGTCAAAGTCGGCCTGCACGCTGTCAGGGCCGAGGCGCTGGATGGAGAAGCCGCACAGCCCAGCGTCCATGCCCTCGTGCAGGAGGCGGGCCATCTCCTTGCGCTCGGCGTCAGATGCCGGTTCGCCCGCCTTGGCCTTCTCGAGGCCCATGACGTAGGTCATCAGCGACGCCGTCGGCATGTACTGGATGACGTTGACTCCCTTGGGGGCACGGTCCAACGAGTCGAGATATTCCGGGATGGTCTCCCAGTCCCAGTCCATGCCCAGCCGCATCGACTCGTAGGGAATTGCCTCGGTGCGGGTCATCGTGAGCATCGAGCGGTCGCGGAACTCGGGCTTGACCGGCGCAAAACCGAAGCCGCAATTCCCGAGCACCACCGAGGTCACGCCGTGGTAGCCCGAGATGGTGCACCACGGATCCCAGCGGATCTGGGCGTCATAGTGGGTGTGCAGGTCGACAAAGCCGGGTGCCACGATCTTGCCCGTGGCGTCGATCTCCCGTTGGGCAGTGCCCTGCGGGCGGCCGCCGAGCTGCGCCACTTTGCCGTCGCGTATCCAGACGTCGCCCTTGTAGCGAGGCACACGGGTGCCGTCGACGACCGTCCCGCCCTTGATGTGAATGTCGAACTCAGCGCTCATCGCTTGCCCCCGGTGTGCTCGCTTCGATCGGTCCCAACCGTTGCCGGCGGCCACGCGGCGCGCCGGCATCGAACCTTCACGCTACCTAAGCGCTGCACGGGCTGCCGGGAGGCAGCCGCTCTCAACTCAGTGGGCTGCCGGAGTGTGCCGCTACCCGGGCGCCGCGTGGACCTAGGCTCCCGCCTCGTTTGCCCACCCCCCTCAGGCAATGAAGTTCACTGCACAGCGCAAGCAACTCCTCACCGCCACTGCGGCACTCGCCGTCGCAGGGTCCATCGTGGCGGGTATTGCCATTCTCACCGCAGTCGGAACGGTCAGCCTCGAGACCCCTGACGCGCGCCCGCACCCACCGCAAGCCGCCGGCGAGATCACCTACACCACTGCCGGTGTTCTCGAAGAGCCGATCCCAGCACCGCAGTTGCCGGTCATCAGGCGCCGGTACCGCGAGCCCGGCATCGCCACGAACTCGGTGGGGGAGCATCCCAATCTGCCTGTCTCGCCGATCCAGACCGCCACCGCAGTGATCGAGCCGGCAGACGAACAACCATTCCTGCTCAACGACGGCCAACAAGCACAGTGCAGAACATTTCGCAGTCTGATCATCGACGGCAAGGACTGGGATGCCGATGTGGTGCTGGCCATGGCTTGGCGAGAATCAAGGTGCAACGCCCGACTCGTGTCGACCACCAACGATTGGGGACTCTTACAGCTCAACGCCACTTGCTGGGCTGGCAAATCCATTGACGGACTACCAGACGTGCGCAGCCTTCCTGCCTCAGTCGCACCGGTAGATCTTCGCTGCGACGGCCGCACACAGTCAACGACCGCCGCCCAATGGTGCTACCGGGCCAAGGAGGCGAGGTACGACACAGGCAGCCTGCCGGCATCGCCGTGCGATGGCTGGCTGGACCCGGCGATCAATGTCGACACTGCCTATGCGCTCTGGGAGCGTTACGGCTGGCGGCCGTGGTGCTTCAGCGACCAGATGCGTGCCACCTACGCCTGCCAGGCAGCAGAGAAGTCGCTGTAGGGAAAAGGGCACTACTTGACATAATGTCTATTATCGGCGGCCTGGGCAATGCTGCAACGGTGTTCGGTGACTGCTGGTACGCTCACAACTACGAGTGCGCCGCCCCGTCCGGTTGAAGGCCTTTTCAGGTGGGGGCGGCGCACCGGCGCGTGAACATAGCAAACGATGTTCGTGCCCTTTCCATATTTTTCGCATCTCAGATGTCGAGGGCTTGGCCGTAGGCCTGGCTGTGCTTGATGATGAAGTTGCGGCGGGGCTCGACCTCTGAGCCCATCATCACCTTGAACGCCTCTGCTGCACGGGACTGCTCGGCTCGTGCCTCGCCCAGGCCGATCCTGCGCAGCACACGGGTATCCGGATTGAGGGTGGTCTCGAAGAGCTCGTCGTCGTCCATCTCGCCGAGCCCCTTGAACCTCGTGAGCCGGTAGCGGCGCCCGGCTGCGTCCAGCTCGGCCACGAACGCCTCGCGCTCGGCATCGGAGTAGACGAAGCGCTTGTCTGCGCCGATGGTGAAGGCGTGCGTCGGCGGCTGGGCTGCGTACACCCGGCCGGCCTCTAGCAACGGCCGCATGTAGTGGTACATGAGGGTCAGCACCAGGCAGCGAATATGGCTGCCGTCCACGTCCGCGTCCGCCAGCAGCACCACCCGCTCGTAGCGGCACGAGTCCGCGTCGAAATCTGGGCCCGAGCCGGCCCCCAGCGCGGTGAACAGCGCCGTCGCCTCGGCGTTGTCGAGCACAGCGCGCAGCGTGCCCTTGCCGGCGTTCACCACCTTGCCCCGCAGCGGCAGCACCGCCTGCCAGGCGCTGTCCCGGGCCCGCTTCGCCGGGCCGGCCGCCGAGTCGCCCTCCACGATGAGCAGCTCGCCGGTGGGATGCAGCCGGCAGTCAGCCAGCTTGTCAGGCATGCCATTGGTGCCCAGCGCTGCGGCCTTGCGCCGCTGGTCAAGTGCTCGCCGGGATTCCACCCGGCTCACCACGGCATCGGCCAGCTTGTCGATCAGCGCGCGCACATGGGTCTTGCGCGACCCGGGATGGCTGCCGTCGAACCACGCTCGCAGCCCCTCGCGCACGACATTGGCCACGATCCGCTGCACCTGCGGGGTGCCCAGCTCGCGCTTGGTCTGGCCCCGGAACTGCGGTTCGGCGAACGTCGCCCGCACCACCGCCACGAGGCCCTCCTGGGCGTCCTCCCGCTGTGCCCGGGCGTCGTCCTTGAGGCGTCGCAGCTTGCGAGGATCAGCCTCGGTGAGCGCCGTGTTCACCGCCGTGGTGAGCGCTCGCTCGAACCCGGCGATGTGCGTGCCGCCCTCGGGAGTCGGGATGGTGTTCACGAAGCCGACGATGCGGGTGTCGTAGGCACGGGTCCAGCGCAGCGCGACCTCCACATCGCACTGGCGCTCGACGTCGGTGAGCTTGCCGTCCACCGGCACACGCTCAGTGAACGACTCCGAGCCGGTCAGCCGGATCAGCCCGGTCACCGGCTCGTCGCTGCCGGACAGCTTGTCGACGAAATCGCCCAGGCCGCCGCTGGAGACAATCTCCTCGACCACAGCCGGTTCCCGGCGGCGGTCGGCGATGCTGACCTTGACCTTGGGAACCAAGAAGCAGACCTGGGTGATGCGCTCGTGCACCTCGTCGAAGTCGACAGTGGCTGCGGGGTCGAAGATCTCGATGTCGGGCCAGAACCGCACACGCGTCCCGGTGCGGCCCGACGACACCCGCCCGACCCGTTTGAGCTTGTGGCTCTGGCGGAAGCGGCCGGCGCTGTCGGTATGGCCGGCCTTCCGATTCTTGAATTCGAGGCGGTGCGTGGCGCCCTTGCGATGCACGTCGACTTCCATCCGGCTCGAGAGCGCATTGACCACCGAGGCGCCCACGCCATGCAGTCCCCCTGAGGCGCCGTACGCGCCGTTGCCGAACTTGCCGCCAGCGTGCAGCTCGGTGAACACCACCTCGACGGCGGTGATGTTGTCGTGCTTGATGTCGATCGGGATGCCGCGGCCCCGGTCGGCCACCTCGTAGGAGCCGTCGGGGTGCAGCGTGATCTCGATCAGCTTGCCGTGCCCAGCGGCAGCCTCGTCCACCGCATTGTCGATGATCTCCCACAGCAGATGGGTCAAGCCGCCCGAGCCGGTACCCCCGATGTACATGCCGGGGCGCTTGCGCACGGCTTCGAGGCCTTCGAGCACCTCGATGGAACTCGCGTCGTAGTCGCCCGTAGTAGGTGCACCGCCGGGAGGCGGGGTGGCCTCGCCCGAGTCGGGATGAGCGCTGTCTGCCATCTTGGGCGCCTGTCCTTTCGGGGCTCTGCGGGTCGTCGATGATGCCGATGGTGCCATCAGAACCGGTACTCCCCCAGCGCCAGGATGCGCTGGGCTGCCCGCTTGGCGGGCCCGTTGCGCCGGGTCGGCGAGATCTCGGGTCGCTGCGGCACCGGATCAGGCGACCCAGCGTCGTCGTGCGGGGCCACGACCGCGGCGAGCTGGCGGTTGAGGCCGACCCATCCGTAGACGATCTGCGTCTCGAAACCGGCCAGCTTCACGGTCGGCGAGCCTGCGGTCCCCCGTCCCCGCGTCGGCACGTCGGAGATCTCGGTGACCTTGGTGGCGCCCTCGTCGGTGACCAGCACCACCAATGCCCCGTACGACACGGCTGCGGCTGCCAGCACGGCAGCACCGGGCCGCAGCTTCATACCGGTGACACCGGCTGCACCGGGGCCTCGCACGGTGAGCGCATCGGCCCCGAATCGCAGCGCATGTCCGCTCGTCGAGACCAGCGCGATCTCTGAGCCGTCGGGTGCATCGAAGGCAGCGACCACCCGGTCTCCGTCGCCCAGCGAGATCACGGTGTTGCCGCTGCGTACCGAGGCCAGCGAGTCGGCGTCGAGCCGCTTCGCGATGCCTGAACGGGTCACCAAGGCGATCGGCGCGCCGGCGTGGCCGAACAGCGCGACTGGCTGCTCGCCTCGCGCCAGCGAGAACATCTCCCGCACTGGTGCACCTCGGCTTCCCCGCAGCATCTCGGGAATCGATCGCACTTCGGTGCGCAGGACCCTCCCCCGGTCGGTCACCAAGTGCACGACGTCGAAGTCCGATGCGGTCGCGGTGGCCACCAGCACGTCGTGACGGCCCGGCTTGGCGCTCAACGGATCTTCCGCGTGGCGACGGCCCAGCAAGCCCGACGTGGACAGCGTCACGAGGCTGCTGCGCTCGTCTCCGGAGATGTCCCGTTCGAGGTCGAGGGTCCCGGCCGCTCCCCCCTCCCCCACCTCGGCTGCGGGAGTCACGATGTCGTCGCGGTGGCTGATCTGGGTGCGACGCGGCACCGAGAACTGCTCGACCAGCTCGTCCAGCTCACGCTCGACGATCGTCCGCCGCCGTGCGTCGGACCCCAGGATCTTGCGGTAGCCCTCGATGGCCTGCCGCACGTCGTCGAGCTCGTCGCGCAGGCGCTGCGTCTCGAGCGCAGTCAGACGCCGAAGCTGCATGTCCAGAATGTGATTGGCCTGGATCTCGGAGAGGTCAAGACGCTCCATCAGCTCAGCTCGTGCGGCCGCCACGTCGGTTGCGCCCCGGATGATCGCGATGACCAGGTCGATGTTGTCGAGCGCGACCAGCAGTCCCGCCAGGATGTGCTCCCGCTCGGCTGCACGGTCCAGCCGGTACTGCGTCCGGCGCGTGATGACCTCGAGGCGGTGCGCGAGGTAGTGCTCGCACAGTGCCAGCAGGCCGAGCTGACGGGGCACCCCGTCCACCAGCGCGACATTGTTGATGCCGAACGTGTCTTCCAGCGGGGTCAAGCTCCACAGCTCCGAGAGCACCGCGTGAGCGTTGATGCCCGGCTTGCACTCGATCACCAGCCGCAGACCGTGTGTGCGGTCTGAGAGGTCGTTCACGGCCGCAACGCCCTCCAAGCGCCCGTTCGACGCCAATTCCCGGACCTTGGCCTGCACTCGCTCGGGCCCCACCATGTAGGGCAGCTCGGTCACGACGATCCCGTCACGGCGCGCGGTCAGCGGCTCGATATGAGCCTTCGCCCGGATGCGGACCGTCCCGCGGCCTGTCTCGTACGCCTCCGCCAGGGAATCGTCGACGATGACCGTCCCACCTCCCGGAAAGTCCGGACCCGGCACCAGGCTCATGAGCTCAGCCGTCGTGGGCTTGGGGCGTCGCTGTCGCAATACCAACTGCAGCGCAGCGCAGACCTCGGCCAGGTTGTGAGGAGCCATGTTGGTGGCCATCCCGACCGCGATGCCGCTGGCGCCGTTGACCAGCAGGTTCGGCAGCAACGCCGGCAGGCATTCGGGCTCGAAGCGCTCGCCGTCGAAATTGGGCACCAGATCGACGGTGTTCTCGTCGATGCCGGTCACCATGGTCATGGCTGCCGGGCTCAGCCGTGCTTCGGTGTAGCGGTAGGCGGCCGGCGGGTCGTCGAGGCTGCCGAAGTTGCCCTTGGGCTCCACCAGCGGCACCGACATGGCGAAGTCCTGACCCATGCGGACCATCGCCTCGTAGATCGCGCCGTCGCCGTGGGGGTGGTACTTGCCCATCACCTCCCCCACCACGCCGGCGGACTTGCGAAACGGCGTGCCGGGCCGCAACCCCAGGTCGTCCATCACGTAGAGGATCCGCCGCTGCACCGGCTTGAGGCCGTCGCGGACGTCGGGGATCGCCCGCGCGGTCGTCACCGACAGCGCGTACGGCATGAACGAGTCACGCATCTCGTCAGCGACATCGATCTCGTGGATCTCGCGTGCGATCGTCGTCGGTGCGGTGGGTCCGGCCATCGTCGAAGGCCCTTTCAGGGACTGGAGGTGCAGCGCTTCCGAGAGTACGACGGCGGCATTCTCGCGCCCTGACATTTCCGGGCTGGCCTGCATATCGAACGTCCGAGGATGGCTCGTCGCGCGACGTCGTGGTGCCGCCAAAGCGAAGGCACGCCACTAGCCTGCCGCGAGTGTTGGTGAAGGCGCCGTGAGCCGTCGCCTCGAAGTCGAGTTGACCAGCCGGCGTGACGACGGCTCGTGGACATGGCGCGCAGCGGGAGCGAAGCAGCCCAAGGGCGTGCTCGACGGCGAACTGCTGCCGCCCGGCGCTGGCGAAGGCGATGTTCTGCGCGTCGACGCTGATTTTGAGGTCGACGGCATCTTCGTCACCCAGGTGCTGCCGCCGAAGGCCCGCAGCGGCAAACCCCCCGCCGAGCGCATCGAGTTGATCGGCCCCCCGGATCGGGCTGCGGGCACCACCACCCGCGTGGGAGGTCGTGGCGGCCGCAAGCGCGACGGCGACCGGTCCAAGCGTCGCCCGAGCGAGCGAGGTGAGCGTGCCCGCCGCCGCAAACGCGGCGACGAACCCCGCGACGGCGATACGCGGTCAGGTGCGGATGGGGATGGGCCGAAGCAGCGTCGGGAACGCGACCGAGACCGCAGCCAGCGTGACGGCGGCGATGCCAAGCGAGCCAAGTCAGGCAACGCAGCCAAGAAGAAGGCCGCCGCACCCGATCGACCGCCGCGGCCCAAGGTCCGCAAGCTCCGGCCTGGCCGCCAGCACCGCGACGCGTTCATCGCCTCGCTGCCTGCCGAGCAGCAGGTGGTGGCCGAACAGGTCGCCCGTGGCGGACTCGCTGCGGTGAGAACCGAGATCGAGGCGCAGAACCGAAAGGCAGCCCAAGAGGGGGCCCCAGAGGTTCCGGCGGAAGGCGTGCTCGCTTTGGCCGAATCGCTGGTCGGGCCGATGCAGATCGCCGAATGGCGAGACCGTGCCGATGCCGCCCTCGCCGGGATCGAGCGAGCCGATCTGCGCGACCTGCGCTCGGTGCTGGTGGCCGCCGAGGACTACGCCCGCGATGCCGATGCGCGGGAACTGGCTGAGCGGATCCGGGCGGGACTGAACGAACGCGTCGAGCGCAGCCAGAAGGAATGGCACGACGAGCTGCGCGCCACGCTGACCGACGGACGTGTCGTGCGTGCACTGCGGCTCAGCTCGCGGCCGCCCAAGGCCGGGGCGCCGCTGCCCCCCGAGATCGCACAGGAACTCACGTCACAGGCCAATGCGGCTCTGGGCGCCGGTGCCTCGCAGCACCGGATTGCGGTGGTGCTCGAAGCAGTGGCGTTCTCGCCGGTTCGGCCGTATGTGGTGCTGCCGAACATCCCGGCCGAGCCCACCGAAGAGCTGGTCGAGGCCGTGCGCAAGGTCGCCAGCCGGCTGCCGGAGGTCGCCGCCGCCTTGGGGATCGATCCCGCTGAAGCGCGTTCACGCAACCGGCAGCGGCGCGGCCGGGGACACCGACCCACTGCAGAGCAGGCCGAGTCCAGCGACGGCGGCGCCACCGACGAACCCGAGGCCGAGGCCGAGGCCGAAACAGTGACCGAGACGGACCCTGAACCGGCCGAGGACGCGGCAGGCGAGGCCGAAACGGTGATGGAGGCGGAGACGTCAGACGCCGAGGACGTGGCAGTCGAGGAACTCACGCATCCCGCCTGAGAGCGGCAACGCACCCGCCCGGATCTCGTCGAAGCTCACGAACCGGGCTTCGGCCGCATCATCGTCGGCAACGGGCACAGCGTCAGCGTCGCACTCCACGGCGTAGTCCAAGATCACAAAGTGCAGGCTCTCGCTGGTGTGCTCGGTCACGCCCACCAAGTCCCCGCAGCGCACTTCGAGCCCGGTCTCCTCGGCCAGCTCGCGCTCGACGGCGTCGCTCAGACGCTCGCCTGGCTCGACACGCCCCCCGGGAAACGCCCACAGGCCCTGACCGGGCGGGCGGCCCCGTCGCACCAGCAGCACCGAGCCATCGCGGACAGCGACGCCGCCCACGCACACCGTGGGCACCGGCCGGCTCATTTGGTGCGAAGCGACGACGGGGCGTCGGGCTCCAGCGAGCGGTGCAGCACGAGCAGCCGCGCAGTGAAGCCGAAGGTCTCGAAGAAGTTCTTGGTGGCGCGATTGCCTGGGAGCGCGAGCGAGTCCACCCCGCTACAGCCCCGTGCATCGCACCACCGCAGCACTTCGCCGATCAGCGCCTCCCCGACGCTGACCTCGCGAGCCCCGGGGGTCACATAGAGATCGGTGACGCGACCCAGCGTCTCGCCCGTCTGCAGTGTCTCGACGGCCGCCACGGCGTAGCCGACCGGCGCGCCGTCGATCTCGCCGATCCACACGGCGCTGTCAGGATCGTCGAGGTCGCCTGCCAAGCTCGCCGCGAAGGGACGCTCGCGGACTTCACGGCGCGACCAGACCCAGCCCCCGCGAGCGTCCTCTTGCTCGGCGACGGCGGCGGCTGCCATCTCCGCGAGCACGCCGAGGTGCTCGCTGGCCGCAGGACGGGCGACTACGTCCACGCGCCGCAGCTCTCAGGCAGGCTCGGCAGAGCGCCGCCGAGCTGTGGCTTCCTCGGCACCCAAGCGCCCCAGGATCCCCTCTGACAGGTCGACGT
This sequence comes from Acidimicrobiales bacterium, assembly GCA_965116715.1. Taxonomy (GTDB): domain Bacteria; phylum Actinomycetota; class Acidimicrobiia; order Acidimicrobiales; family Poriferisodalaceae; genus Poriferisodalis. Next base: position 419,614 of record OZ220724.1, on the reverse strand, counting down.
GCGACAGCATTGCGGCCACCGCCCGGTGGCCCGCCACTTCGGCGATCTGCCGGTACATCTCGGCCACGATCCGCCGGTAGTCGGTGTGTCCTTGAGGCTGGGACCGCAGCTCGATCATGTGCATGGCCTCGCGGGCGTTGAACTGCATGCAGTAACGCACGCGGTACGCCATGGCCACGGCATAGGACGCCTCGAGGGCGCCGACGGTCTCAGCCACCGTGTCGTGCAGCTCCGCCGAGAGCTCCATGACATCGTCGTAGGCCGCTCCCCCGCCGGCAGCGTCCACCAGAGCGGGAACGGCGTACCCGTGCTGCGGCCCCAGCGGCTGCCATTCGATCGTCAGCAGGCGGTGACGCTGCAGGTCGCGGAAACTGCCGTAGTCCGCAAGCACGTCAAACCGGTAGTCCAGGCGTTCCAGCCCCCGGCCCGGCCGGTGACGACGGTTCGTCCGCTCGCCGCAGTAGCGCCGCACCAGCTCCATGCGCTGAGCCTCGGTCATCTCGGCCACCTTGGCCGCGATCTGCGACTCGCCCAGCGAGGTGTAGGGGTACAGCATGGCGGCGAGCATCTTGGACTCGCCGTCGGGATCCCAGTCGGTCAAGAGCACCTCTGGCACCGGCTCGGGAGCATCGTCAGCGAACAGGTCCGCTGCGAACTCAGCCATCGAGATCCGGTTGGCTTCGAGGTAGTCAGACCACACAACGCCCCGATCCGGCTGGTCAACGCGCCGCAGGAACGACGGGATGACCTTGCGCAACTCGGTCAGCATCATCTGGGCGTAGCTGCGAGCTTCGGGCAACGGGTGAGCCCGCATTCGCAGCAGCAACGCCTCATATGCCTGCCCAGTGCCGAAGATGCCCACGTTCGACAGGCTGGCGGCCGGCAGCAGCCCGCGTGCCGAGTCGAACGACTGCGCACGGATGGCGCGCCGGCGAGCCAAGTCGCTGCCCGAGCTCATGGCAGCCGTGGCGTCGGGATGGTCGGTGAGCCACGCGGTCATGCGGCGGACCATGTCGCCGTACGCGTCGAACATGCGGTCGACGTCACCGACAAACCGCGTCCCGGCGTTCGAACTCATCACCGAGGGCGGTCGGTGATACCGGTAGCGACCCTCGACGCGCTCGTCGTAGGCGAGGTACCGGGTGGACTGTTCGAGGTACGACATCAGCCGCCCTCGTTCGAGCACCTTGGTCAGCAGGTTCGACGCCTGCTCGCATGCGAGGTGCACGGCGCCGAGCTGTGCCACCGAGTCATCGCCGTACTCGACGAACACGCGCTGGTAGAGCTGCTCGGCCCGTGTGACGCCCACGGTGGCATCGATGGTCTCATCCCCCGAGATGTCGAGGTCGTCGACGAATTCGTCGAGCAGCAGGCGGCGCAGGCTCTTGTGCGTCCGCGAATAGCGCGCGAACAGCGCCCCTTTCACCACCTCCGGAAGATTGACGAGCGCAAAGACTGGCTCGCGCAGGTTGGTGACATAGCGCCGCAGCACGTCCTGCTCTGCGGGGGTGAAGGTCTCCGCGTTGTAGTGGATCACCGGCGGCTCATAGTGCTAGGCGACACCACGCCGATGGTATGGCCCAAATGGAAGTCATCGGCGGATCGGCAACATCTCGTCACGCTTCTTCAGAAGACGATCTCGGCGGCGTCGGGAACCGCCGTGACGGCCAGCTCCTGGCACGTGCCCACCTGCTCCCCGTCGAGCCACAGCGCCATCGGCCGCTCGAACCGGAACTCGGCATCCGCGACGCGCCGCACCGAAATGGCCGGGTGCGGAATGTGAGCTCCCGTTCGGAAGCGCCGGCGGGCGGCCAAGCGGTCTCGAAGGCTCATGAGAGGCCCGTCGAGCCCGGTTTCGAGCACGTGAAGGCGCCCGTCGTTGGGATGGGCGGCCGGTGCCACGCGCCACGTCCCTGCCAGATCGGCGTTCATGACGGCGACAACGGGGCCGTGCCACCACGAATTGCGTGCGATGACCCCGACGCACGCCCACAGGCGCTCACCGTCGGCCTGCACACCGATGACATCAATGGGCGCTGTGTGGGCCCCCTCCGAATGCAGGCGTCGGGCGCCGCCTCCGGGTGCGCCTACCACCCGCCACAGGTCGCCGCCGGTCACGCCGATGGGCTCGGGCCCGCTGGCGCCGTCACGCTGGGCGGTGACTGCCTCGCGCAGCTCGGCGTTGCTAGAGGCAATCGGTGCCCCTGCCGGCAGCGGCGCTGCCCTGCCCCACGGCTCGCCGCGCCGGATCGTCATCGCAGCCTGCGAATGCGCGTCGATACCGCTTCGGTCGCGAACCCCTCTCCCGCGGCGGCAGCGACCGACCCAGCCACGGGTTCTTCGGTGACTCGCGCCGCTGCCGCGACCACGTCGCGGTCGAGCGCAGCGCACGACGCCGCAGCCGTGCGCCGGGTGCCAGCATCGGGGGCCACCGCGGCGATGCGGTCAGTGAGGTCGATCAGCTGTCGCATCTGGCGTACGAAGTCGCCTCCCGCGGGTGCGTCGCCTCCCGCGAGATCGGCCCGCCAGAGCTGGGTGTAGGTCGCACCCGCAGCCCAACCATGCGCTGTCGCCAGGAACGCTGCATCGGGCGGGCGGGACAGCGAGAGATTGTGGCGGCGTTCCGCCTCGGAGATCTCAGCGGCCAGCTCGAAGATGAGCGCAGTGCGTTCGGCGCACTCGTCATCGGGGTATCGGGGAGCGGGCGGGGGCTGGCTCGAGCGGTGTTCATAGGTCAGCACCGAAACCACACCGGCCAGCTGGGCGGGCGTCAAGCCATCGAAGAGGCCATCGCGCAGCGCCAGCACCGTCAGCAGATCTGCCTCATGGAACACCGACCGCAGCCATTCGCCCGGCGGCGTGAGCGACCAGCCGTCCGCACAGCCGAATTCGTTCAGCACCTGATTGGTGGCGTCAAGCTGGCGGGCCAGCCCGCCCTTCGCGATCTTGATCCGCTCCTTGCGCCGGCTGACCTTGGCCCCGATGCGCTCGGCCTGCCGTTCTGCGGCAACCAGCGCCCGATCCGGCCGCCGATCGGGGGCGCGACCGCGATGGCGCCGGCCGGAGTGCTTCGAACCCCGCTGCCGGCTGCGGGCGGATCGGCCGGATGATCGGCCGCCACCCATCGATCGCACCCGCGCTCGCGCCTCACGCAGCTCCCGGCGCTCGGACTCGAGCGCAGCGAGCCACTCGTCGATGCGCCGATCGGCCCGCCATTGGGCAAACGAGCTGCGCACGAGCTCGGTGGCCTCATCGTGAGTTCGGCTGGCGATCAGATTGGACACCATGTTGTAGGTCGGCCGGAACGACGACTCCAGCTCGAAGTCGTCACTGGCCGCGAGGCGGGCCGTCTCGCTGAACGCCGTATGCGGATGCCACAGCGTGTAGGCGTAGCCGACATCGTCGATGCCGCGGCGTCCGGCGCGGCCGGTGAGCTGGGTGTACTCGCCCGGGGTCAACATCGCGAAGCCCTCGCCTCGAAAGCGGCTGAGCTGGCTGATCACGACCGAGCGTGCCGGCATGTTGATGCCCAGCGCCAGCGTCTCGGTCGCGAACACCACGGCCAGCAGGCCGGCGATGAAGCAGTCCTCGATCGTCTCCTTGAACGCCGGCACCAGGCCCGCATGATGAGCCGCAACGCCAGCCTGCAGACCCTCCAGCCACTCGTCGTATCCCAGTGCTTCGAGGTCACCGCTGCTCAATGCCGCCGTGTGTGCCGCTGCGATCTGACGGACTCGGTGCCGCTGGGCAGCATCCAGAAACGCCGCTCGCTCGGCCACCAGCGCACCCGCAGCGTCGTCGCAGCCCTGGCGCGAGAAGACGAACACGATCGCAGGCAGCTTGCCGCCGGCTGCCAGGTGGTCGATGATCTCCGAGCGCCGCGGGCGTGCTGGCCGCATGCCTCCCGAGCGGTGGCGTCGATGACCGCCCGAGCGCGCCCGAGACCGTTCTTCCAACCGCTCGATCTCGGGGTTCGGGCCGCCGTCGCACAGGGTGGGAAGATCGATCACTCGCCGGTTGTGCCGCTCATAGGTCAGGAATCGATCCTCCAGCGGTACCGGCCGCGCCGAGCACACCACTGGTTCGCAGCGCCCGGCGACCGCGTCGATCCACGCCGCCAGCTCGATGGCATTGCTGACCGTCGCCGACAGACACACCAGGCGCATGTGCGGCGGGGTGCCGATGATGAGTTCTTCCCAGACGGCCCCCCGGTACGGGTCCTGCAGGTAATGGATCTCGTCCAGTACTGCGACGCCGAAGGTCCCGACGTGGGGCGAGCCGGCGTAGAACATGTTGCGCAGCACTTCGGTCGTCATGACAACGACGTCCGCGTCGGGCCGGATGACGTTGTCGCCAGTGAGCAGCCCCACTCGATCGGCACCCAGCCACGAGCTCAGGTCGCGCAGCTTCTGATTCGAAAGAGCCTTGGTGGGGGTCGTGTAGGCCGCACGCTGCCCGGCTTCCAGCACCATCGCGATCGCGTACTCCGCCACCAGCGTCTTGCCCGACGACGTCGGTGCAGAGACCAGCACCGAACTACCCCGTTCGAGCACCTCGAAGGCCTCGATCTGAAAGCCGTCGGGCGTGATGCCTCGGGCTGCCACGTGATCTGCAAGCAACGGCGGCAGCGCGGGGCCGGTGCCTTCATCGACGCTCATCGCTCGCTGGCTGTGAATGCTGGTCTCGTTCACGAACCGGAGTCTGCAACGCCGGCGACCTCGTCCTGCGGTTCGTCGCGCGGTTCGCCGTGTGATTCGTCTTGTTCTTCTTTGCTGCGTCGGCGGCGCAGGCGGAACGGCCCGGCGCCGCCGCGACGCCGCAGAATCACGTAGCCGACCAGGATCGACAGCTCATAGAACACGTACAACGGCACCGACAGCGCAGCGAGCGTGATCGGGTCGCCTGACGGCGTGATGATGGCGGCACCGGCGACGATGCCGACGATGGCATAGCGGCGGGCCCGGTTGAGCTGGCGCGGGGTCACAATCTCGGCGAGCTGAGCGAACACCAGCACGATCGGGAATTCGAAGCCGATGCCGAATGCCAGCATCATGAAGGTGACCAGGCCCAAGTAGGCCCCCGGACCCAGCAGCGGGTCGACGACATCACCGCTGACGGAGATCAGGAAGTCCAACGCCCGCTCGAAAGTGAAATAGGCGAGCAACGCACCGGAGCAGAACAGCCCGAAGCCGACAACCACGAACGGCACCGCCCAGCGCTTCTCGCGCCGATCCAAGGCCGGGGTGATGAACCTCCACAGGTGCCACAGCAGCACGGGCATCGCCAGCACCACGCCCAGGTACGCCGAGACCTTGACGCGGGTGCGGAAACCCTCGAGGGGCGAGGTGATGATCAGGCTGCAGGAATCTCCCAGCACGCTCGCGGGAGCATCGCGAGCTTCGAGCACGCGGCAGTACGGAGGCAAGAAGATCGATTCGAGGAGCCAGTCGTAAACGAGCAGGCCGACAACCATGCCGATCCCGATCGCGACGATGCACAGGATGAGCCGGTTGCGTAACTCGGCGACATGGTCCCAGAAACCCATCACCGGCGGCCGCTGCCGGCGGCGTGGCCAGAGCCTCACGCAGATCCGTCGCTGGTCGAACAATCCGCCGTCGAGTCGTCGGCAGGTTCAGTCGCCGGCTCGGCCTCGCCGGACGGCCGCGGCTTCGCGGGCGGGTCTGCCGGCTCGATGACCGGCGTCGACAGCGTGGCGTCCATCTCTTGGCGGACCGTCGAGGAGAAGTCGCGGACCTGCCGGAACGCCCGGCCGATACCCCGGATGGCGCCCGGCAGCCGCTTGGGGCCCAGCACGATCAAGGCCACGAACACGATGATCAGCACCTCGTTGGGCTGCAGACTCACAGCTCGATGGTAGAACCCTCGCCCGCTGGGACGGTTCTCGGGCTCAGATGGGCAGCACGCGGCGAGCGGCCCAGCGAAGCACGATGCCCAGCCCTCGCTCTGCGGCGACATGGCGGAGCGAGGGCAGATCAAGGCTGTCGATGGCGTCGCGAGCGCGCCCGAGGTCGGCTCGCACAGATGCGACTGCTTCAGAAATGGATGCCAGCGATGCAGCCGTGGCCCGCATCTCAGCGGCAAGCCGGCGGATCAGCCACACAGCAACAACCGCAAGAACAGCGAACACAGCAGCCGGCAACAACCACAGGAGTCCCACGGCCCGAACCATAGGACGCACCAGACGTCGGCGACGCACCGCGCCCTCAGCGCGACCGCCGATCTGAGCTTGTGTCACTGCACACGCTGTCAGAATTGGCACGATAGAGATGTGCCCCCGCAGCCGCTGCCGTCCCTTCGCACGCCCCCGATCACCTTTGCGCACCGCGGCGGTCGGGCTCACGGCCCCGACAACGCACTCGAAACGTTCGCAGCAGCACTGGAACTGGGGGCCACCGGCCTCGAGACCGACGTCTGGCTCAGCAGCGACGGGCATCCGATGCTGGACCACGACGGGGTTGCGTGGCACCGGGGCGTCCGCCGCGCATTCAGCTCGCTGCGGCGCGAGCGCATCGGGCCTGGCGTCGCCACGCTGGCGGAAATGTACGACGCCTGCGGCTCAGATTTCGAGCTCTCAGTAGATCTCAAGGACCCCGCAGCCGCTGACGCTGTCATCGAGGCCGCCCGCAATGCGGGAGCCGAGCAGCGCTTGTGGATATGTCACCGCGACTGGGGCCTGCTGACCGACATGAGAAGTCGCACCAGCGCCCACATCGTCGACTCGACCCGGGTCCGGCGCATGAAGGAAGGCCCTGAGCGTCGAGCCGCCGCCATGGCCGACAGCGGTATCGACGCGGTGAACCTCCCGGCGAAAGACTGGACAGGCGGGCTTGCGGCGCTGTTCCACCGATTCGAACGCTTCTGCTTCGGGTGGGATGTCCAGCACACCCGCTTGGCGGCGGGGCTGCGCGACATGGGTCTCGACGGTCTCTACGGCGACCACGTCGACCGTCTCCTGGCAGGCGTCACTTCCCGCAGCGATCCGTCCCAATCGCACAGCGACGGCGACCTCTGCGAGGCTCAGTCCGCCTGAGATCGCCCTTGGGGGCCAGCTTCGCGACAGGGTCGCTTCTCGGAGGGCTCACAGGCCGCCGAGCCGCGTGGGCGGCCAGAAGCGCGCAAATGCCCGCCCAATGATCTCGTCGCTGTGGATCGGGCCGAAATAGCGGCTGTCCTGGCTGGCGAACCGGTTGTCTCCCATGACGAACACGTAGTCGTCGGGTACCAGCACCGGACCGAAGTCGCGCGTGTAGGCGTCGGTCGGCAGGTAGTTCTCATCGAGCGGCGTCCCGTCGATGATGAGCCGACCATCGGTTGCAGCGACGGTCTGTCCCCCGACCGCCACGACTCGCTTGACCAGCTCAGCGGTCTCGGGCTCCCGCATCACGTCGGGAGTTCTGAAGACGACGACGTCGCCGGGACTGGGATCGCCGATGCGATAGCTGAGCTTCGAAACCAGCAGCCGGTCACCGATCTGCAGTTCAGGCTCCATCGACTCGGACGGGATGAAGAACGCCGCGACGAGAAATGTCCGCATCAGCAACGCGAGCACCACCGCAGCCATCAGCACCCACGACCACGACAGCACGGCACGTGTGCGCCGGCTCATCGCCCGCCTGATGCGGGGCTGGCGACCCCGCGGGGTCAGCGAGCCATCTGGGTCCGGACCGGCGGACTCGTGGGGGTCGCGCCCCGACGATCCAGATCCCTCGCTGTCGGGAGACTCCCCGCTGTCGGGTTCGTCGGGGATGCTCATGAGCGTGCCGCCAACCAGGCCGCGGCCGCTCCGAGCCACCTGCATGCCTGCGGATCCGCCTCCAGCCGATGTCCCATCGAGGTAACGGCAAGGCCAGCCCTGCCGAGCGCCCCCGCGACGTCGATCGGGTCGCCCAACACCGCTCGATCGCCCAGCGAGGCGATCCAGGCGGCATCACCCGGCGCAGCGGCGATACCGGCGGGCACCGGCACGACGGTCCGCGCCGGCGACAGCGCAGCCAACGTCTGGGCGTGGTGGCTCACCCCGCGATGGCGCGCCCGCTGATCCTGCGCTGACGCCCTCACTGCCAGTGCCGTGGCGGCGCCGAGACCGTCCAAGGTTGCGGCGTGCCCGGCCAGGTCCAGTCCCGAGAACCCGAGCGCGCTTGCGGTGCCGAGATGTCCAAGCCCGGGCGACACGATCACGCGGTCAATGTGCCGTGACGCCAGCGCCGCGACACCAGAGGTCACGGTCACCGACTCGATGGGCGCGCCGAACGCCTGCCCGGCGCTGACGGCTGTCGCGATCGCGCCACGCTCCAGGCACGCGGCAGCGAGATCGCTGAGCACAAACGGCAGCGCACCGCCGTCGGTCATCACATAGCCCGGCGCGCTGCCGGTTGCGTCGTACACCGCCGCAGCCAGCGCCAGCGCATGGCTGTGCAGTACGCACAGCACCACACGGACGCCCGCGAGCGACGGCAGCTCGTCAGCGTTGCCGCAGTCATCGGGTCGTCGGGCGGATTCCTCATATGCATCGACCGCAAGCTGCTCCGCCAGGTAACGGGCCTTCATGACGCGACCTGCGCTCGCAGCGCCCAAGTGCGGTGAGCTTAGGTTGGTGTGCACCACGTGGGCGCCGCCGGTGCCCAGGCCCAGATCGATCGCCGCGATGTTCACAAGCAATTCATCACCGGCTTCTGCGGGGCCGCAGAGATCGGTCAGCGCATACGCCTCGCTGCCGTCATCGAGGGTCATGCGTTGCAGGCCCGGCCTGATGTCACGCACCTCCACGGCTCGCAGGCGCGCGAAGCGCGGCATCTGCTGCCTTCAGCCAGCTGCCCGGCGCTGATCTGTGCGTGCCACGGCACCCATCACAGCGATTCGATCAGCTTGTCAACGCGCTCGTCGTGGGAACGAAACGGGTCCTTGCACAGGACGGTCCGCTGGGCCTGGTCGTTGAGCTTCAGGTGCACCCAATCGACCGTGTAGTCCCGGCGACGGGCCTTGGCCTCGCGAACGAACGCGCCCCGCAGCCGGGCTCGGGTGGTCTGGGGGGCCTCCTCGGTGGCCCGGCGGATGTCGGCGTCATCGAGGACCCGTTCCACCAAGCCTCGTCGCTGCATCACGTAGAACACGCCGCGCGTCGAGTGGACGTGGTGGTACTGCAAGTCGAGCAGTGCGATGTGAGGGTCGTCGAAGCCGACTCCGTTGCGCTCGCCATAGCCGGCAAGCAGCTTGTGCTTGATGACCCAGTCCACCTCGCGGTCGAGCTTGAGCGGGTCGTCCCCGATGACCGTCATGGCGTGCTCCCACATCCGCAGAGCCTGCGATTCTTCAGCGGTCAGCTCATTGGTCTCGGCAAAGCGAAGCGCTCGCTCGAGGTATTCCGACTGGATGTCGAACGCGCTGACCTCGCGGCCATTCGACAGGCGCACCTTGCGGCGGCAGGTGATGTCGTGACTGATCTCGCGAATCGCCCGGATCGGGTTCTCGAGCGTCATGTCGCGCAGCACGACGGCTGGGTCTTCGAGCATCCGCAGCATCAGCGCCGCAGCGCCGATCTTGAGGAACGACGTGTACTCGCTCATGTTGGAATCGCCCACGATGACGTGCAGCCGGCGAAAGCGCTCGGCGTCGGCATGGGGCTCGTCGCGGGTGTTGATGATCGGGCGGCTGCGGGTGGTGGCGCTCGACACGCTCTCCCAGATGTGCTCGGCTCGCTGGGTAATGCAATAGCGGGCGCCCTTGGCCGTATTGAGCACCTTGCCGGCCCCGGCGTAGATCTGGCGGGTGACGAGGAACGGGATCAGCACCTCGGCGTAGTTCGAGAAGTCGTCGGCGCGGTTGGTCAGGTAGTTCTCGTGGCAGCCGTAGCTGTTGCCTGCCGAGTCGGTGTTGTTCTTGAACAGGAAGATCGTGCCGTTGAAGGCCTCCTCGGCGAGCCGGTCAGTGGCGCTGGCGACGAGCTGTTCGAGGATCCGCTCTCCGGCGCGGTCGTGGCACACGACGTCATACACCGAGTCGCATTCGGGCGTCGCGTACTCGGGATGGCTGCCGACATCGAGGTACAGGCGCGCCCCGTTGGCAAGGAAGACGTTGCTGGATCTCCCCCACGACACGACACGACGGAACAGGTAGCGCGCCACTTCGTCGGGGCTGAGTCGGCGCTGTCCCCGCAGCGTGCAGGTGACCCCGTACTCGTTCTCGAGACCCATGATGCGCCGCTGCACGGCGCTCACGGTACTGCCGAATCAGGATGGATCAGGAATCGTCCTGATCAGCCTCTTCGTCGGCGGCCGATGCGGCATCGTCGCCCAGAGCGACTTCGACCTCTGCATCTTCGAGACGGCGGAAGCAGCGCCGTCGATGCGACGCATCGGGCACGATCGCCTCCAGCACTGCTACTTCGAGGTCGGCGGCGGAGATGTCGCGCTCGGGACCTGCGAGTGCTTGTTGGGCCAGGCGGATCGCAGCGGCCACGTCCAGACTCGGGTCGTACCCCTCCGCGACCCGTTCTCGCACCGCATCAGTGTCGCCGCCGATGCAGCAATAGGCCTCCTCGTCCATGACCGTGCCGTCGTACTGGATGCGGTAGAGCTGGTTGGCCTCGCCCCCGGCGCCCACCTCCACCACCACGATCTCGACTTCGAGCGGCTTCAGCTCATGGGTGAAGAACTGCCCCAGCATCTGCGCGTACTGGTTGGCCAGGCTGCGCGCCTCGACATCGGACCGGGAGTACTGGTAGCCCTTCAGCTCGGCATGGCGCACCCCGGCGATGCGCAGCTGGTCGAACTCGATGTAACGGCCCACGCCGCCGAATGCGATCCGGTCGTAGATCTCCGACACCTTGCGCAGCGTCGCGCTGGGATTCTCGGCAACCAGGGCGATGCCGCCGTCGTACTCGAGCGTCACCAGCGAGCGGCCACGGGCGATGCCCTTGCGGGCGTAGTCGGCCCGATCCTGCATGAGCTGCTCGGGGCTGACATACAGCCCGGGCATGCTCACTGCGAGGCCTCGCCGGGTCGCAGGCGTGCCGCCCCGCCGCCGTTGCCACCGCTCGCCAGGTCGGCTTGCAGGGCCGCAAACACCTCGCCCGATTCGGTGTCGCTGAGCTGGCGGAAGCCATCCGAGCCGATCGCGGCAAGCACCGGATAGATGCCCCGTACCGGATCGGGGCCGCCGGTGGCGCTGTCGGAGTCGGCCGCGTGCCACAGCGCCTGGACGCTCAGGGCCAGCGCGTCGGGTTCGCTCAGGTCATCGCGGAAGCCGAGCTTCAGCACGGTGCCCGCATGCAGGCTCCCCGATCCGGCCGTGGCGTAGTCCTGCTCTTCGTAGCGGCCGCCGGTCACGTCGTATTGGAAGAGACGGCCGCAGCCGTCGCTGGGCTCGAAGCCGGCGAAGATCGGCACCACCGCCAACCCCCGCATCGCCTGAGGCAGGTGTGCTCGCAGCATCTCCGCGAGCTGATTCGCCTTGCCCTCCAAGCTGAGCGGCTTGCCCTCGATCTTCTCGTAGTACTCGAGCTGCAGCTGAAAGATGCGCACCATCTGCACTGCAGGGCCCGCCGCTCCCGCAATGGCAACCGCCGAGAACGAGTCCGCCGCAAACACCTTGCGCATGTCTCGATGGCTGATGAGGTGCCCGCTGGTGGCGCGCCGGTCGCCCGCCACCACGACGCCCTCAGAACTGCGCACCGCCAGCACGGTGGTGGCGTGGGCGCCTTCGAAGGGCCCGATGCCGCTGTCGGCAGCCGCCGCCTGGGCGAACCCCGCAAACGGCTCGCCGCCTGTGCGACGCAGGAGTTCGGTAAAACTCGCCCCGGGATCATCGCCCGGAGCGAAGAACGGCATCGCGGTCACTCGCCGCCCTTCTGCACGTAGTTCTTGACGAACTCCTCGGCGTTGGTTTCGAGCACATCGTCGATCTCGTCGAGCAGGTCGTCGAGCTCTGCCTTCAGCTCCGTGGCGCTCTCGCCTGTTGCCCCCACCGGCGCAGGGCTCTCGGTCTCTCGCGGGACCGACCGTCGCACCTGTTCGCGTTCTGCCATCTGGGCCTCCTCGAAGCTCGACTGTGTGTGGGTTCCGATAGCCGCCTGCAGGTGTGCAGGGATGGCTCGCGGGCGACTGTCTAGTTGCCCAGCCGGCGCAGCAGCTCCGCTGCGTCGGTGCATTCGTCCAACAAGTTACCCACGTGGGTCTGGGTTCCTCGCAGGGGTTCCAGCATCGGCACCCGCCGCAGGGGATCCGTGCCGATGTCGAACACCATCGAGTCCCAGTTGGCAGCCACGATCTGGTCGCCGAACTTGTCGAGGCAGCGACCCCGGAAGTACGCGCGAGTCGTCGACGGCGGTGCGGAGACCGCCTCGTTCACCTCGTCGTCCGCGGTGATCCGTTCGAGCCCCATGCGTCGGGAGAGCGACTTGGACGGTCGCAGGTCGTGGTACTGCAGGTCCAGCGCTGCCAGTTTCGGGTCGTCCCATTCGAGGTCGTGGCGTTGCGCGAAGCCCTCATAGAGGCGCAGCTTGGCCACCCAGTCCAGCTGCGTCGCCAAGCTCATCGGGTCGGTTTCCAGCGCGGTCAGCACAGCTTCCCAGCGGTCCAGGATGTCGTTGCCCACATCGTCGCCGCCGACAGCCTCAAGGCCATGGCTCTGCGCGTACTTGCGTGCCATCTCCAGGTATTCCCACTGGATCTCGGTGGCACGCAGCCAGCGGCCGTCGGCGAGCTCGACGAGCCCCGACAGAGTGGTATCGCAGCTGACTTGGCGCAAGGCCGCAACCGGCACAAGCGGCGTCAGCGGCTCGGGCACGAAGTCGTCGTCGATCATGGCGAGCACGAGCGAGGTCGTGCCCAGCTTGAGGTAGGTCTGAACCTCGCTCATGTTGGCGTCGCCGATGATGACGTGCATGCGCCGGTACTTGCGGGTGTCGGCGTGCGGTTCGTCGCGGGTGTTCACGATCGGCCGCTTGAGCGTGGTCTCCAGCCCCACCTCCTCCTCGAAGAAGTCGGCTCGCTGGCTGATCTGGAACGGCCTGTCTGCGAATGCCGCAGGCGGAGGCTCGGTCATCGGAACTTCCATGCCGATCTTGCCGGCGCCGCAGAAGATCTGCCGGGTCACGAAGAACGGCATGATGTGCGTCACGATGCGGCTGAAGGGGACGTCCCGGTCAAGCAGGTAGTTCTCGTGGCAGCCGTAGCTGTTGCCCTTGCCGTCGCTGTTGTTCTTGTGGATCACCAACTCTTCGCCGTCGGGCAACAGGTTGTTGGCCGCTTCCATCGAGCGGATCAGGATCTCCTCGGCAGCCCGGTCGTAGACGACGCATTGGCGGGCATCGGAGCACTCCGGCGTGGACAGCTCGGGATGCGCGTGGTCGACGTAGTAACGAGCGCCGTTGGTGAGCACCGCGTTGACGAGGTGCGTCTCGATCTCGGGCGCGAGAGCGTCGAATTCGTTGAAGCCCCGGGCATCGGTGCCGGGCTGCTCGTCTTCGAAGTCCCAGCTGACCCGCTGGCACAGAAAGCCGTTGACGTAGGCATTGATGATCATCGACGACGCCGCGACCGGGTTGGAGTCGCCGTCACAGCGATGGAGAATGCCGAACTCGGTCTCGATGCCAACGACCTTGTGAACCGCCACCGCGCGAGACTTTAGAGGTACTGGCTGGTCTGCACTCGCTCGATGGCCCGTCCGCCGAGCGCATCGCTGTCATCAGGGTCGACAAGCGTGCGGATGAAGACGATCCGCTCGCCCTTCTTGCCCGAGATCTTCGCCCAGTCGTCGGGATTCGTGGTGTTCGGCAGGTCTTCGTGCTCGCGGAATTCCTGCCGTATCGAGCCCATGAGATCGTCCAGCGTGATGCCGTTGCTCCCCGTCGCCAAGGAGCGCTTGATGGCGTTCTTCTTGGCCCGGCGCACGATGTTCTCGATCATCGCCCCAGATGCGAAATCCTTGAAGTACATGACTTCCTTGTCGCCGTTCTGGTACGTGACCTCGAGGAACCGGTTGAGGTCATGGGGCTGGTACATCTCGTCGACGGTGCGCTCGATCATGATCCGCACGGCCTTGTGCGGATCGCCGCCCCCGAGATCGGTAACTTCCATTGCATCGATCGGCAGCTTCGGTGTGAGGTAGGTGCTGAAGATCGACAGCGCCGCCTGCTCGTCAGGACGGTTGATCTTGATCTTCACGTCGAGTCGCCCCGGTCGCAGGATCGCCGGGTCGATGAGGTCTTCGCGGTTGGACGCACCGATCACGATGACGTTGCGCAGGCCCTCCACGCCGTCGATCTCTGCCAGCAGCTGGGGCACCACGGTGGATTCCATGTCGGAGCTGATGCCGCTGCCGCGGGTGCGGAACAGCGATTCCATCTCGTCGAAGAACACGATCACCGGCCAGCCCTCGGATGCCTTCTCGCGGGCTCGCTCGAAGATCCGCCTGATCTGCCGCTCGGTCTCGCCCACGTACTTGTTGAGCAGCTCGGGGCCCTTGATGTTGATGAAGAAGCTGCGCGCTCCCTGCTGGCCCGACACCTCGCCGACCTTGGCGGCGAGCGAGTTGGCGACTGCTTTCGCGATCAGGGTCTTGCCGCAGCCGGGCGGGCCGTACAGCAGGATGCCTTTCGGCGCCGGCAGGTCGTACGTGCGGAAGAGGTCCTGATGCAAGTACGGCAGCTCGACGGCGTCGGTGATCAGCTCGATCTGGGTGTCGAGGCCGCCGATGTCTTCATAGGTGACGTCAGGCACCTCTTCCAGCAGCAGATCGTCCACCTCTGGTCGAGGCAGTCGCTCCAGCACGATGTTGGAGCGCACGTCGAGCAGCAGGTTGTCGCCCGAGCGCAATGGCTCGTCGCGCAGGTCGCCCGCCAGCTCCACGATGCGCTCCTCGTCGGCGCGACCGGTGACCAGCGCCCGGAAGCCGTCTTCGAGCACCTCGTTGAGGGTCACCACCTCACCGGAGGTCTCGGGCCCGCGTGCGAGCACGATGTTGTAGGACTCGTTGAGCACCACCTCGCTGCCGGGCACCAGCTCGGTCTCGGTCAGGTCGGGATGCAGCGCTACGCGCATCTTGCGGCCGCTGGCGTGAACGTCTGCTGTGCCGTCGTCGTTGCGGGCGATGAAAGTTCCGTATGCGGACGGCGGCTGGGTGAGCTTGTCGACCTCTTCGCGCAGCGCAGCGATGTGCTCACGCGCTTCACGCAATGTGTAGGTGAGCTTCTCGTTCTGGGAGACGGCGGCCGAGAGCTGCCCCTTGGCCTCGAGCAGACGCTCCTCGAGCGTGCTGAGGCGTGCCGGAGTGTCGGCCAGCTTGCGGCGCAGCACGTCAACCTCTTCGGTGAGCGCGCGCAGGCGGCTGCGGAGCACTCCCGCTTCTGCTGCGCTGCCACGCTCGGGTTCGTTGCCGTCTTGGTCCATGCGCGGCTGACACTACCCCCACACTGGGGCAATACCGTGACGGGTGGCCCCTCATCCAGCCCGGACGCAGTACGTTGCCGGCAGATGACGTGCAGGACGCGCGCCGACTGGGTAGATTTCATAGTCGGCTCGAATCCCCGCGAGCTGCCCCATAGGAAGGGTCGGAACACGATGAAGGTCTGGATCGATCAGGATCTGTGCACCGGTGACGGGCTCTGCGAAGAGATCGCTCCGGATGTCTTCACGCTTCTCGACGACGGCTTGGCCTACGTCAAGGAAGGCGACAAGGTCTTCTCTGAACCTGGCGGTGTCGAAGGCCTCGCGGAGTTTGCCGATTCGCAGCTCGACGCCGTGATCGAATCCGCCGAAGAGTGCCCCGGGGAGTGCATCTTCATCGAGGCGTAAGCCGAGATGAAGCGACAAGCACAGCATCGAGGCGTAAGCCGAGATGAAGCGACAAGCACAGCATCGAGGCGTGAGCCTCAGTAGCGCGACGGTTGCGAGGCCGCCGCTCAAGACACGCCCGGGGACGCGCCCAGGTTGCGTCCGCTCTACTGGTAGAGCGGCTCCATACCCGCGTAGCGGTCGGCCGGCTGGTAGAGCCTGACGTAGTCGATCCGGATGTTCGTCCGGACCGTCGTTTCATGGCGCTTGGGGTAGCCCCACGCCTTGATGCGTATCTCCACTGGGATGTGGCTGACGGCGACCTGCTCCATCTCCGTCGACGAGTCTCCGGGCACGAGCTGATTGAAGTACTTGTCCCGCGTCGATCCCCAGAGGGTTGACGGCCGTGAATTGAAGCCAGCGACTTCACCGTTGGAATAGCGGGGATGCTTCTTCTGTATCTCCGTCTTGCTCTTTGGATAGAGCGTGAAGTCGTCATAGAGGCCGTCCACCTTGAGGTGGGTCTGGTAGCCCACAGGGGTCCACTCGATTCCCTTCGTCACGGTGACTGTGCCGCTGGTGCAATTGGAGTGGTAGCCCCCGATACCCCAGCCAAAGTTATGGCGACGGCAGTAGTAGACATGCTTGTTGCTGCGCAACGGAGGAGTCGAGACGTTCTTGGTGTAGCCGGACCAATTGGCGTATTGATGGGATATGTCCTTCCTGCTTGCTGGGATGTACTCGAAGTGGTCGAGCTCGACCTCTGAGTTCTTCAGGAAATCCTCCATGTTGTTGACAGCCACGCCGTAGCGGTCGTGCTGGTGGCGCAGCTCTTGGGTCGCTCCCCCAAAAAATGCATAGTTCTTCCAGCTGCTCGCTGCCGACAGGTCGATGGTGTACTTGACTTCCATGTACCCGTACTTGTAATGCATCTTGCCGAAGGTGTTGGAGATCGAGTCGCCGCATCTGTTGCCGTAGATCTTGGAGATGCGGTAGTGGCCGTCCTCGATGTTCTCGCAGGGCGTTCCGTTCGCGTCGACGCGTTCGCATGTGTTCCCTTTGAAGTTCCAGGTCTCGGTGCTTATCGTCAGGAAGCCGTCCTGGCACTGCTCGGAGTCCTCGGCGTGCTGGTTGCCGTTGAACTCCTCCGCGAACACCAGGCTGTAGTTGTCACGGTCCTGCACCAGATTTGGCAAGGCGTCGCGCATTTCCTGACTGGTCTCGGGCGCGTCAGCGGGAAGCAGCTCCGCGAGGAACAGACACACGTACCTGTCCTCGTTGTGCTCGGGGTAGTCGTCGCAGTCCGGCCGCTGCTCGGGCGTGGTGACTGCCGCTTGGCGGTAGATCTTCAGGCCTGACGCGGAGTCCTCGGCAGACAGCTCCACGATCTGGGTGGGGGTGTCATTGAGGTAGCCGTACCGGCCGGACCAGTCACCGTCGTACAGGTACAGACCACCGGATTCCTCGTTCACCCTCACTTCGATGTCGAGGCAGTCCGACTCCGAGTAGCAGGCCTGCCGGTAGGGATGGTCGGCGGGGTCCTCCACCCCGAACATCACGTCCTGGGCCTCGTTGTCGGCGCCCATCACGACGACCTTTGCGATGAGCGTGTCGCCGCGGTCCTTGTCGTAACCCCAGTCCTTGGTGCCATCTCTCCAGACTTGGATCCTGGGCCGCAGCGGGAACTCATCCTGGACGAACCGCAACGCCGGGAGGTGCCCCTCGGCCGCTGCCGCCACGTCCGTGCCATCGGCTGCGGACGCGCCGTCTGACGCAGCAGCCGATGTCCCCAAGGACACAGCGGCCACCACGCCGGCGAGGGCGATGAGTACTGCCCAGCGGTAGAGCTTGGGGTGCGTGTTGCTTGGTCGGGTCATCATGGGACTCAGGTCGGGACTCACTCGGTGCTCGTTGGCTCCGCAATGGTGAAGCTGACTTCCAGGGTTCCGAGCTGATCTCCTGTGCGGTTCCTTTGGCTGTAGGCGGTGGCTCGCAGCATATGACTGCCCGGTGCCAGGGGCGCGCCGAGCAGTGCACCAGGGCCGTTGTCGCCGCGCAGGGAGTAAGGGGCCAGGTTCTCGGTCTTGCTCAAGGTGTCGCCGTCTGTGGAGAACTCGAAGCCGACGCTGCCGATGGCCACGCCGACCTCGGTGTCGGCTCGGATGGCGTAGCTGCCGTTGGCGGGGTCCAGCAGCTCTATGCGGGCGCCGTCGACAAGATCCCCCAGTACCTGCTGGTCGGCGGCGTCAATGAGGCTGAAGCCAGTTAGCGGCCCTGCCGCGACGGAGGTCGGCGCAGTGTTGGGCCCCTCGGGCGCGCCGGGCGACGCAACTTCGAGATTGAAGTACATCAGATAGCCCATGTGTCCGTCGCCGGTGGCTTCGACGCGCACGTAGTAAACCCCGGGCCCGATCTCTATGTCCAAGGTGTCTGGCACTGTGTCCGGGTCGAATGGCCTGGAGACCGGCGGCGACGACTCGACGATGGTGTTTCCCTCGGCGTCCTCGAGGCTCACACCGTCGTAGATCGGCTCGTCCCACGACCCGAGGACCCGGCGCACCGCAAGGACGAGCCGGTATCGCTCAGAGATGGTGAACCGGTAATAGTCGACGCTGTCACCCGTGCCGCGGTTCAGCGAGAGGTTCGACAAGAACTGCCCCCAGTCGACGGCGGCCCGCGCGTCCAGCACGGTCGCGCCGCCGCGGTTCCCGTCCGGGTCCTCAGCCAACGCTGCTGTGGTGACCGCCAGCCTCTCGCTTCGCGGGCGCGGGACCTGTCCACCGATGGAAATCATCTCGATGTAGTAGTGGTACGTCTGACCCGGTGCGACGTCGGTGTCGGTGAAGCTGTACCCGGTTACCGCCCGCTGCCAGGCCACGCTGCCCATGCGCGCCTTCTGGCCCAGAAGTTCCCGCATCACCCGCAGCGTCACAGGCTCCGAAATCCACGCGGGCTGCTGGGGCACTGTCCAGCTCAACGTCACCGAGTCGTGGGTCGTCGTCGCGCTCAGCCCCGTCGGCGCCGCCGGTGCATCGGTCTGCGTCCTGACTCGCATCGGCGCTGAGTAGACGTCGTCGCCAAAGTCCATGTCCAACCGCACACGGAAGCGGTAGTCCGTCGCCGGATCCAAGCCGTAGACCCTGTACTGGTGCGCACCCGGGGACGGATCAGACTGGACGAGCGAGGACCACGCGACACTGCCATCGTTGTCGAGACGCTCCAGGTACATCTCGTCGACATAGACGCCCGCGGGCATATCGGGCAGCGTCCAACTCACAAGCACCGAGGTGTCGGCAGCGTTCGACGCCAGCACGGGCGCATACCACGGGCGCTCGGGCATGACCACCACAGGGACCTTGTTGGCGACCAACTTCGAGAGCCCGGTGTAGCCGTCGGGGGCTATCGCGACATAGAACACCTCGGGAGCGCCGTGCTGTTCGCGCTCCTCGCCGTCATCGTTGCTCAGTATCTCCACAACAACGGTGCGCTTGTCGCCGGGCTCGGCCTCACCCGTCCAATCGAACTTCTCGTACCCGTACGTCGTGCGCTCGACGATGGAGCCCCCAGAGAACAACTCGCCGTAACCGAAGTTGTACGCCTCGGGGGGGGGACTCTGCTCGAGGCTCAGCCTGACATCCCTGCTGAAATCAGGATGTGACTCCGGGATCAGCGGATCCTCCGCGACCAGTGCTCGGTCGCCGTCAGCGGAACTGTGGAAGATTGCGACCGTCGGCCACCCGCTCGAACTCGTGCCGGTGTTGGTGAGAGTACATTCCAGCGTCTCCCCCTCGGGCATCTGGTAGGGACACGCAAGCACGAACCCCTCCGAACGGACCTCCACATCGACGCCCGCCGTGTTGGATTCGCGAATGACCTCGACCTTGTAGGCCTGCTGGCTCACGCCGTCCTCGGCCACGACAGTCACCGTCAACGTCGTGACCCCGACTCCCAACGCCACCGCGGCGCTCTCCTCGCCACTCTCGACCGGCACCGACCAGACGTCGCCGTCATGGGCGACAGAGAGCGCGAGCGTGGAACGCTCACCGGCGGCCACCCCGGTGACGGTGAGCTCCGTGACCGGATACGCGACCGTGAGGCGATTCAGTGGCGACGGTCGTGCCGAGTACAGGTCCTCGGCCGGGGTCGACACCGTCAGATGACTGAGGCCCGCCTCCGTGCTCTTGGTGTCGTCCTCCAAAACCGTCACCGGCTGACGGCTGTTGGAGAGGATTCCCACGCCTCGGCTGCCGTCTGGACCCAAGCTGATGTAGAACCTCTCCGCGCCTTCGTGGTCGGCGTCGTTGACAATCGCTACCGGCACCGTTCGGGAGTCGCCGCCGGCCGGGTCGCCCGAAGCAGCCGCCTCGCCATCCCAATCGAAACGCGAGTACGCGACCAGCGTGTCTCCTACCCACCAGACGCCCCCGTCCAACTCGACATCGGGGGCCAGCGTCCCGAATTCCACATCAACAGCCGAGCCTCGAACGAGCGCCCGGTCCACGTCCGTCGAGAGATGCAGAATGCCGACAACCGGCCAAGACTCTGTTTCGTCGCCGGTGTTCGTCAGGGTGCAATCCAGGGTCTCCCCCTCGCTCGCGCTCACCGGACATTCCAGCTCGAACTCTTCGAGGGCAACGGTGACAGCCTGCGAGCCGCTCGACGCGGAGGCGCCCAAGAACAAGATGGCACCAGTCGCCAATATCGCCGCGACCGCCAGCCACTTGGAGGCTGAAGCGGGCAGGGAGCGGTCGTGCCGACTCCCTGCATCATCTGAATGATTCACATGAGCAATATTAGTGAATCAAACACCTGTCGGAGCCGCTCCGCGCAGCTATGTCTTGTCTGTTTCTTGTTGTCACCCGATGCGGCACTCGCCGTGCGAAACCTCTTCGAGTGTCGCCGGCAGTGCCGTGATGACGGTCTCGCCGCGGTCGTTCACACGCGCGTCGACGCCTGCGGTGACCAAGAACGCCAGGAGTTCGCCGCGGCTGAGCGCGAACCCGATGTCCTGCGGACCGCTCACCGCGGCGAAAGCCACGCCGACAACGCTGCCGTCGGCGTCGATGAGCGGTCCGCCGGATTGCCCCTTGCGGACGTCCGCCGCCAAGACATACACATTCCGCGATGTTTGGGGGCCCCAGAGGCCGCTTGCGCTCACGAAGTGCTCAATACGTGCCGGTGACACGAGAAACTCCGAGCTCGCGTCGAAGCCGAGCACCGCGCCGTCGGTGTTGAGCTGCGCTTGATCGATGCTCAGCGAAGGCACTCCTGCCTGCGTTCGGAGCAGAGCAAGATCGCTGTCTTCCTCGTAGCCCACCACATCGACCGGATAACTCCTCGGCTCCGCCGACTCGCCGGTGAACCACTCGATCTCGACGCTTGGCACACCTGCCACGACATGTGCTGCTCCGACCAGGAGTCCCGGCGCGACCGCAAATGCAGTGCCGCTGGCCACCGGACCGCAGCCTTTCGCCCGCACTGCGACGACTCCTCTCGCTGCGGATGCGAGCGCTTCGTCACTGATTGCCGATGCAGCCGGCGGCGGCCCGATCTGCAACGGCCCATCGCTGCTCTCAATCTCCGATACCGCTTCGGTCGGTGCGTCGCGTGGTTCGGAGTCATCAGCACCTGACGCACAGGCTCCCAACCCAACGCCCAGCACTGCCGCGCACAGAGCCACGAGCGCCGGGGTGAGGCGTGGTGATCGCATTCCACGCGAGTCTCCATCCTTGTTGCCGTACGCGACGGTGCGTCTCACGCCTCGATCAATCGGGCGTGTGTGAGAAACCCGGTGTGGGCGACCATCCGATGATCCGGCCGCACCGAGGCACCCTTCACATGCCAGCTGCGATGCATCACCTCGATCGTCTCGACCAGGGCCCACGGACCGTCCTCGAGCGTCCGGCGCAGTTGCTGCACCTGGGTCACAGAGGGGTTGTAGGCAACCAGGATCCCGCCGTGGCGCAGCACACCAACGAGATGGGGTGCGACCCGCCACGGCTCGGGCAGGTCCAGCACGGCACGGTCATACGTTTCAGCGTCCGCCGGAAGGCGAGGCCCCTCCACGGTCTCGTAGGCATCACGCAGTTGCACGTCGTACCGACCGAGCGCGTCGGCGCCCGCCGTACTCGCCACGTTGCGGGTAGCCCGCTCTGCGAAGTCCTCGCGCAGCTCGTAGCCGGTGACGTATGCCCCCGCCCGCAGCAGCGTTGCCGACAGCGCCCCCGACCCAACGCCGGCCTCGAACACCGACATGCCCGCTCGCACATCGGCCAGCATCCAGATCGCGCCGAGATCCTTGGGATAGATCACCTGCGCGCCCCGCGGCATCTTCAGCACCTGATCGGCAAGCGTCGGGCGCATCGCCACGAACCGTGCGCCCGAACCGCTGCGGAATTGCGAACCCTCGCCCGAGCCGATGATCTCGTCGTGGGGCACCACGCCGGCATGGGTGTGAAACTCGCCGCCGCTGCGCAGCTCCACCAGGTACCGGCGCAGCCGGCTGTCGACCATCATCACCGTCTCGCCGGCCTGCAAGGGGCCTGGCGGCATCTCATCGCTCCGATCGGGGCCCGAGCGCCTCGGAGCCTCGTCGGCGTCGTTCACGCGTGGTCCGCCGTCGGCTCGTCGGGGTCGCGACCGTGCGGCAGGTGCTCGATGGTGAGTCGCTCGCCGGGTGCCAGCTCGCCCCGGTACACCACCTCGCGTTCGCGCTTCGACAGCCGCACCAGCAGCTTCAGCCCGCTGAAGACGATCGCCACGCCGAGCCAGATCCCGTTGCCCGACCGTGCCCGCTTCCAGACCCCATGGACCGCACGGGCCTTCAGGCTCCCAAAGCCCCACGCCGAACCCATAGTCACACCCGCCGCTCAGGCCCGCTCAGGCCCGGACGACCTCGACGATGGTGCTGCGCTTGCGTCCACGGCGACGCCCGAACAGGAATGCAGCCAACACCAGCCCGGTGCCGACCGCTGCGGCAACTGCCACCGCGGCACTCGAAATCTGCTCGGCCGCATCGCCGGCGCCCCCGACAAGCTGGCGCACCTTCTCGGTGATGTCCGCCCGCGTGATGTGCCGGCCCTCAGCGTCTGCGAAGTCGTTGTCAGCCACCGTCGATCTCTCCGTGGTTGTCGTGGGCGTCACCGTCAGCGTGCTTGGAAGCGCCTGGTGCATCCCCAGACGGCTTGATCGCTCGCGCCAGCCCGACGATCGCCACGACGAGCAACGCGGCGCCTGCCAGGTGCGGCACGAATGACCAGTTGGCACCGAAGACGGTCGTCTCGGTCTGCAGGACACGAACCAGCGCGAGCGCGGCCAGCACGATCGACACGCTGACGGCGATCGCTCCTGCCAGACCGAACAGCAGGTAGCGGCCCAGGCCCCGCAATGGGCCCACCGTCTCCTGCACGGCGTATGCCCGCAGCAGGGCGACCAATTCGGAAAGCTCGGCCTTCAGGCCGACGTCTCGTCGAGGCACAGTTCGCTCTGGCACCGTCCGCCGGGGGTGAGCGGGCCGCCCTGGCCCGTGGGGCGACGCTACCGGCCGCCCAGCAGTTCTTCCACGCCGTCCAGCACGTCGGCGATCACCTCGATGCGCCGGGCCGGATCGGGCGCGCACAGCATGGCGTGACGATCGAAGGGGCCAGCCGGCACAAGCGCAGCCATCTGGTACGCCCAATCCGACGGATCCGAAGCGTCGTCGGCAAGGTCTTCGAGACGGTCGTCGATCGCTGCAGATTCGGCCGCCGTGACCCCCAACGCGCCGATCTCCGATGCCAAGGCTCGCAGCCGTCGCAGCCGCGCCACGAGCGTGCGGCGCGTCTGCGCGGAGATCTCCGCAGGTTCATCGGGCCATTCGGCGGCGAGCGCCCGCGGGTAGGGGTCGTCCGCCAGCCACTCGTGAATGCGGATGCGCTGGCCGCCCGTCGCGAGCATCACCCATCGACCGTCGGGCAGTTCCTGGTGCTGGGCGATCGAGGCGAGACAGCCCACGTCAGATCGGACATCCCCGCCGCCGACCTCGCTGCCGCGCTCGATCATCACGACGCCGAACGGCTCATCGCCCTCGGTGCAGCGCCGGGCCAAGACCCGGTAGCGGGGCTCGAAGATGTGCAGCGGCAGTACAGCGCCGGGCAGCAGCGGCGAGCCCAGCGGGAACATCGGCCGCTCTTGGGCGGCCGCCGGCTCAGCCCCTTGCCAAGCGCCGGGGCGTGGCCGGTCGGATTCGGGGGGACCGTCAGGCGGTGCCACGCACCAATCCTCGCAGGGCATCGCGGTCGCCAACGGGGTATCGCAGCAGCTGACCCGCCAACGACTCCTGCAGCTCAAGACCGAGACGCGAATCCACCGGCACGTTGTTGAGAATCTGGGCGAAGACGACCGTCCCGCTGTCTGTCTCCAGGAACCCCGCCAGCGAGTTGACCCCGGTCAGCAGGCCGGTCTTGGCGTGCAATCGGCCCGCCGCGGGGTGCTCGCCGAACCTGTGCGACAGCGTCCCCGTCTGCGCTGCGACCGGCAGACCCGCCAGCACCGCAGAATCGGTTCCCAACTGATCGATCAGGGCTGTCAGAAAGCTGCACGTCACCAGGTTCTGCCGATCCAGCCCCGACCCGTCCACCACGGCCGGCGAGGACTGGAGCGGCAGCATCTCGGAGACGATCCGCTCGGCGGCGGCAGCCCCCGCGGGCGTCGACCCCTCCCCCGCGCTTCGCAGGCCGATCTCTCGCAACACCAGCTCGGCCGTGGTGTTGTCGCTCTCTCGCAGCATCTGCTGGGCGATCTCGATCATCGGCGGTGACGTCAGGCGTGCGATCTCGTCCATGCCGCTGGGTGCCGTCGACACCACCAGGTCGACATTCACGGCAACACCTCGCACCCGCAGCAGGTCGGCCAGCGTGGACACGAACCAGCGCGCCGGCTCCGAAGCTGCAGTCAGTGACGTGGTGAAGCCGGTGATGCCGTCATTGAGGCTCAGGGCCGACAGCGGACCGCTGTGCAGCCGGTTGATGTACCGCTGGGGCCACGTCTCGGGAAAGCGTGTCGTGTCGTAGCGAGATTCGTCGGCGATGAGCCTCCCCCTCAGCGACTCGACACCGAGCCCGACTATCTGGTCCGCGAGCTCTTCCATCGACGTGCGCAGCTGCGGCTGCCGCCGGTGAGAGTCTGCGTATGACTGGGTCATGATCAGCGGGTCGCCGCCCCCCACGACCCAGACCGTTCCGTCCAGCACACCGTCAGACACCTCGGCGTCGGTGAGCACCCGGGTCACGAACTGGGCGGCAGGGTCGACGACCGCGAGGGCCGCAGCGGCGGTGATGAGCTTCTGCACCGACGCCGGGATCACCGGCTCGACGTCGCTGGTGAACACCTCCTCGCCGTCGATCCAGATTGCCAGGCAGTGCGGTTGAGGCCAGTCCGAGCTGAATGCCGTCATCTCGGTGCCGATGACGTGCCGCTGCGCTGCACGCCACAGCGCCTCTGGCGCCCGTTCTGCCCGCAAGAGCGGCACACCAGGCACCGAGGTGTCGGCCGCCGTCGCGGGCCCATCGAGATCGTCCGGAGGCGGCAGAACCGGCGTGCGCAGCGATAACGCGTGCGCCGCCGCTTCGTCCGCCGCGGTGTTCATCCGCACGGCTGCCACCGCGGGCAGCAGGCCGGCCGCTGCCGTCAACAGCACCAGCAGGGCCGTGCGCAGAGCTCTCACGTCATCTGAGAGGGACTGCTCAAAGCGGCACTGTCACCCTGCGCGCCGCTCAGAGCGGCGCCGAGCGCCGAAGACAGTTCCCCGGCCTCCGAGGCCACGACTGCCGGCTGTGTCTCGGCGGTGCGGCCGATGAGCAGATCGCCGAGGTGGTCGTCGACCGGCTGGGCGAGCAGGTCCCAGTCTTCGCTGATGCCCCCGCCGATCACCACCAATTCGGGGTCGGTCAGCACGCAGAGATTCGAGATGCCCAGCGCCAGCCAGTACGAGAAATCGGCCAGCACCTCGTGTGCCGCAACCTCGCCGCTGCGGGCCGCTGCGGTGACATCGGGGCCTCGCGTTCGGTCACCGAGACGTTCGGCCGCCAACCGGTCCAGCGCAGAGCCCGATGCGTACATCTCCCAGCAACCCCGCCTGCCGCACGGGCAGGCGAGCCCCCGGTTCTCAACAATCATGTGGCCGGGCTCGCCTGCCAGCCCGTGAGCGCCGTGCAACACCTCGCCGTCCACCATGGACGCGCCGCCGATGCCGGTGCCCACCGCCACCATCACGCCGTGGCGGATCCCCTGCGCGGCCCCCGCAGCCAACTCCCAGCGAGCGGCACAGTTGACCTCGTTCTCGAACGTGATCGGCATCCCCAGGGCCGCGCTCAGATCGGCTCCGATCGTCGCGCCGTCCACCCCGTCGAGATTCGGCGAGACCCTCACGACGCCATCGTTGGTGATGAGTCCGGCCATGCCCACGCCGACGGTGATGGCGCCACCGGCGGGCGCCAGCTCGCGCACCATCGCCGCCAAGGTGTCGACCAGATTGGCGGCGCCAGCAGGCGTGGCTTCGCGCACCGATCGTCGCAGCGAACCGCTGGCGTCGGTGGTCACGCCGAGAATCTTCGTGCCGCCGACGTCGAAGCCGAGGCGCGTAATGCCAGCGGTGTGGGTGCTGCTCACTTGTGCCGCCTCGTTCCGTGCGACGACGCACGCTTGGGTGCAGCGTCGTCGGCCACGTCGCGGCCAGGCGGCTTACAGCTTGCCGAGGATCGAGGCGCAGCTGGAGACTTCGACGCCTCCGCCTTCCTCGACTTCGAGCGCCGTCACCGTGCCGTCCTCGATGACCGCCGCATACCGCCTCGAGCGCGAACCCAGGCCGAACCCCGAACCGTCCATGACGAGGCCCATGGCTTCGGCGAATTCGCCGTTGCCGTCGGCGGCCATCTCGATGCCCTCAGCGCCCTGGGCCTCGGCCCATGCACCCATCGTCCACGCGTCGTTCACCGAGACGCAGACGATCTTGTCGACGCCCTTGCCCGCGAGATCCTCAGCACCTGCGATGTAGCCGGGGAGGTGGACGTTGCTGCAGCCGGGGGTGAACGCTCCCGGCACGGCAAACAGCACCACCTTGCCGCTGCCCAGCATCTCGCTGGACTGCACCGGTGCCGGCATGCCGCCGTCGTCCAGCACTCGCAGTGTCACATCGGGAATCTGGTCGCCGACCTGTACCGCCATTGCACTTCTCCGTTCATGTCCGTCGTTCTGCCGAAGTGTGGCCCGAAGCGTACCGCTACTGCTCGCTGGGGGTTCCGGTGCCGCGAACCGTGCCTCAGCGATGCAGGCTCGGCTCGGAGACTTCCGGCCCAACCTCGTGCATCCACTCCAGCAGCACGCCGTATTCGTCGGTGCGGGGAAGCTCGGGGTGTGCCTCGGCGACCGCAGCGGGGCACCGGAACAGGCTTGCGGCGTCTGCGGCAATCAGCATCGTCAGGTCGTTGTAGGAGTCGCCCACCGCAGTCACGTGGTAGTTGAGCCCGCGGTATGCCTCGACCGCCCGCCGCTTGGCATCGTCGGCCCGGCGGCGCCACCCGGCGAGCCGGCCGTCCACAACGTCAAGCCGGTGGCACAGCAGGTGCGGGTAGCCCATCAATTCCAAGAAGTGATCGTCGAACTGCTCGAAGGTGTCTGACAGCAGCACCACCACCCAGCGGCGGCGCAGCTCGTCGAGGAAGTCGCGTGCGCCTTCCAGCAGCGGCAGCTCGGCGATCGCCTCGCGGATCTCTCCGAGCGACACATCGTGCGAGTTGAGCACGTCGATCCGGTACTGCATCAGCGCGTCGTAGTCCGGTTCGTCCCGGGTCGTTCGCCGCAGTTCGTCGATACCGGTGCACTCGGCCACCGCAATCCAGATCTCGGGCGTCAGAACGCCCTCCATATCCAATGCGATGACCCTCTGCACGAGCGCCGATTCTCGCACGCAACGGACAATCACCCACGCCACTAGGGTCAACGACGAGGAGGCTCCAATGCCGACGCCCACCAAGATGGCGCACTGCGTGTTCCGCACCGACGACATCTCCGCCGTGCGCGACTGGTGGTGCACGGTGCTGGACGCACGGGTCGTGCACGAAAACGAGTTCATCTGCTTCATCTCCTACGACGACGAGCACCACCGCATGGCCTTCGTGAACCGGGGTACGCCGGGCCGCTACGAATCACGCAACGGCACGCTCGAGCACATCGCCTACACGTTCGGCACCTTCGGCGACCTCATGGACCACTACGCCCGGCTGAAGGCCGAAGGCATCATGCCGGTGCGCACCATCAACCACGGTCCGACGACCTCGATGTACTACGCCGACCCCGATGGCAACGGCGTGGAGTTCCAAGTCGAGAACTTCGCGACCATGGCCGAGTGCATCGACTTCATGAACGGGCCGGTTTTTGCGGAGAACCCGATCGGGGTGCTGTTCGACGCCGATGTGCTGCTCGAACGGTTCCGGCGTGGCGATCCGCTCGCGGAACTGGTCAAGCAGGGCTCGGCGCCGGCTTCTTGACCCCCGATTCTCGACGCAACGGAGGCAACCGGTGAGCACGACTGCGCATCGCAACGTCTACATGACCGACGAACTGCAGGCGATCTACGACCAGACGGTCTCGTTTGTCGCCAATGAGGTCACGCCCGCCGGCGATGCGTGGGAAGAAGCCGGCCAGGTGCCACGCGAGATCTACAAGCGGATGGGCGAGCTCGGGATGTTCTCGTTGCGGGTGCCCGAGCAGTGGGGCGGGCTGGGGCTTGGCCCGATTGCTTCGGCTGCATTCGCCGAAGCCCTCGGCACCTCCACCTACGCGGGCTTCGAGGCGAACATCCTGGTGCACACCGACATGGCGTTGCCGCACCTGCTGAACGCCGGCAGCGACGCGCAGCTCGAGCGCTGGCTTCCGTCAGTGCAGTCCGGCGACACGATGATGTGCATCGGCGTGACCGAGCCCGACGCGGGGTCCGACGTGGCCGGGCTGCGCACCACCGCAGTGCGCGACGGCGACGGCTGGCGGCTGAACGGCACCAAGACGTTCATCACCGGTGCCGTCTACGGAGATCTGATAGCGCTGGCGGCACGTACCAACCCCGATGACCGCTACGGGATCTCCATGTTCCTGGTCCCGACCAGCGCGGACGGGTTCGAGATCGCCAGCAAGCTCGACAAGCACGGCTGGCGCTGCTCGGACACCGCCGAGCTGGTGCTGCGCGATGTGTGGCTTTCCGACGACCACCTGCTCGGCGAGGCCCACCGCGGCTTCTACGCCGCCATGGAGAACTTCCAGAACGAGCGGATGGTGATCGTGGGCATGGGCATCGGCGCCGCCCAGGTGGCGATTGATCTCACCAACGCCTACACCCAGCAGCGCAAGGCGTTCGACGGCACGCTGTACGACCTCGGGGCGATCCGCCAGCGCACGGCCATGAACCAGGCCAAGGTCGATGCCGTGCGTGCCTCCATGTACCACGCCGCCTGGCTCAAAGAGCAGGGCATCGACGCCACCAAGGAGATGTCTGGTGTGAAAGCGATGGGGGCCGAAGTCGTGAACCGGGTCATGTACGACTGCGTGCAGTTCCACGGCGGTTTCGGCTACATGCGTGAATCAACCATCGAGCGGATGTACCGCGACGCCCGCATCCTGCCGATCGGCGGCGGCGCCACCGAGGTGATGCTGGAAGAAGTCGCGAAGCGCAGTTACGTCGAGGGCTAGCGAGCTTCGAGCCAGTTGCGCACGGCGCCGGCGAAGCGGGCGGCCGGAGCGCCGTCGAAGGCTCGGTGGTCCCACGTCAGCGAGAGCGTCAGGGTGGGGCGAGGCTCGGCGGTGCCGTCGTTCCACACGGTGTCGTTGCGGATGCGGCCGACGCCCACGATGGCGGTGTTGGGCGCGTTGATGATCGGCGTGAACGCATCGACGCCGAACATCCCGAGTGCCGTCACGGTGAACGTGGCACCCTGGTAGTCGTCGTAGCCGAGCGTGCCGTTGCGTGCGCCCTCGACGAGACGTGTGGTCTCTGCCGCGATCTCGCCCAGGCTCAGGCGGTCGGCGTGGCGGATGACCGGCACCAGCAAGCCGTCGTCGAGCGCGACAGCCAGGCCGATGTGGATGTCCGGCAGCAGCGCGACCGCGTCTGCGGTGACCTGCGAGTTCACCCGCGGGTGCTCCCCCAGCGCCGCCGCTGCGGCCGCGACCACATAGTCGGTGTAGCCGGGAACCGGCGCATCGACGCCGTCGGGGGAACCCTCGGCGCGGGCGGCCTCTGCCAGCGATGTGCGCTCGGCCACCACCGCCCTCATGTCGACGTCCATCGTGAGGGTGAGCTGAGCCATCGATGCCAGCGATGCGCTCATCCGCTCGGCGATGACGCCGCGCATGCCGCGCAGCGCGATGAGCTCGGTGGGTTCCTGGGAGAGCGGCGCCGCCTCCTCAGCCGGTGCAGTCGCAGCCGGCGGTGCGCCGCTTGGGGGCTGTGCCGGCTCGGCTTCGACGCTCGGGCTGAGGCTGGCCAGCATCTCTCGCACTGCAACGGCAACGTCGGCCCGAGAGATCCGCCCGTCCGAACTGCTGGCCCGAACGGCCCGCAGGTCCACGCCCAACAGATCGGCGAGCTGGCGAGCGGCAAGGGTTGCCGACGGCATTGGCCCAGCCGGTGGTGACGGCGCAGCGCCGGAATCAGCAGCCGGAGCGGCCGGGGCAGGGGCTTCGGCCGCTGCACGCACATCTCGCTCGGTGATGCGCCCCGTGGGGCCGCTGCCGGACACCGCAGCCAGCTCGACGCCGAGTTCTCGCGCCAGCCGCTTGGCGGCCGGCGAAGCCAGAATCCGCTCGCCCGGTGCCCGCACGACCGGGCCAGCCCCAGCAGCGGTGGCAACCGCGGGGCGATCTGCCGGGCTCGGCGTCGCGGGCGCCGGTTGAGCTGCGCTCTGGGCCGCATCGTCGGCCGGCGGGTCCTCCCCCGGCTCGCAGAACCAGCCGATGCGCACGCCGCAGAGATATTCCTCGCCGATCTCGCCCGTCTGGTGCAGCACACCGCTGCCGGAGGCCTCGATCTCGGTCTCCACCTTGTCGGTCTCCACCAGCAGCACGGCGTCGCCCGCGTTCACCTCGACCGCGTCGGGCACCAGCCAGCGCATGATCGTCCCCGACTCCATCGTGAGACCCAGCTTCGGCATCGCAAATTCGACCGCCATCAAAGCTCCCCCGCCCGGTGATCGGCCCGTGCAGGCTCGAAGGCGTAGCGCCGGCGCTGCGCCAGCGCAACTGCGGCACCCACGTCGATGACCATCGGCCCGTCTGGCCGCACCGTCACCTGTGCTGCCTGCCCGGAGCGCAGCACGATCTCGCGCTCGCCGTCCAGCGTCAGCATCCCAGGCCCGGCGAGTGTCACCGGCGCCCCAAAATCCAGCCGTCGGCAATGAGTGACGGCGATGTCGGCGTAGCTGCCTGGCTGGACCGCCGTGCGCACGCTGCATGGGCTGGCCCGCTCCCCGTCGCGCCCGCCCAGGCACAGATGGACGCCGCCGGGCTCGCCACGCCCGACCGGGCAGACGGCAGCGGCAATGGCCGACAGGCCCACCGAGGCAGGCTCCGCGATCGCCACCACCATTTCGTGAACCTCAGAGGCATCCCACACTGCGCGAGCACCCACGAATGCGCCGCCGACCTTGCACACGTCGACCAACGCGACCTCGCTGCCGGCCGGCGTCGTCACATCGATGATCTTCGCCTGCGAACTCACCGCCGCCGGCTCGGCTGAGCCGCTCGCCACAGCCCCTGCCGCGAAACCGGCAACGGTGGCTTCGATCTGGGCGGGGAACACGTTGTTGGTGCCGATGGCCAGCGGCACCAGCGGCACGTCACGCCAGCCGGTGGCGACGTCGCGTTGGGTGCCGTCGCCCCCCAACGCAATCACCGCCCCGACGCCCCACGACCGGAACTGCGCAGCCACGAGCTGGCTATCGCGGCCCGTGTGCCAGCCGTGCGGTTCCAGCACGTCCACGGCATGGGAGACATCGAGACCCACCAGCGCCCGCTCCCCCAGCCGCGCACGGTCTCCGCCGATCAGCACCCGCTGCGCGCCGCCCTCGATGGCACCCACCACAGCACGACGGATCGCACCGATCTTGACGCCGTCAGAAACCGGGCTGGCCCCCGAGGTGAGCCGCCGGACGTCCTTGCCGGCCAGCGGGTTGGCGATGATTCCGACGGTCGGGGCGGCGGCCGGCTGTCTCACGCCGCGGCAAGTGAGCGGATGCGCTCGCCGATCAGCTCCGCGTTCGGCACCCATTCCTTCTCCAGCACCGGGCTGAACGGCACCGGGCTGAACGGAGCGCCGATGCGCTCGATGGGAGCGTCGAGGTAGTCGAAGGCCTGCTCGGCGATCTGCGAGGCAATCTCGGCGCCGAGGCCACCGAAGCGCACCGCCTCGTGCAGCACCACGATGCGGTTCGTCCGCTGGGCCGAGCCGATGACCGTCGCGATGTCGAGCGGCTGCAGGGTGCGCAGGTCGATCACCTCGCACTCGATGCCCTCGCCTGCGAGCGCATCGGCCGCCTTGGTGGCCTCGTACACCATCCGCCCGTAGGTCACCACGGTGACGTCGTCGCCGGGCCGCACCACGGCCGCCGAGCCGATCGGCACCTCGTAGAGGTCTTCGGGCACGTCGCCCTTGAGGCCCAGCAGGCGCTTGTGCTTCACGAACACCGTCGGGTTGTCGTCACGGATGCACGACACCAGCAGTCCCTTGGCGTCGTGGGGGTTCGAGGGCATCACCACCTTGAGGCCCGGTATGTGGCACAGCATCGCCTCGAGGCTCTGGCTGTGCTGGGCCGCCGCCGACAAGCCAGCACCGGCGCTGGTGGTGATGGTCATCGGCAGCGTGGCCTTGCCGCCGAACATGTACTTCAGCTTCGCCGCCTGGTTCACGATCTGGTCCATGGCCACGAGCATGAAGTCCATGAACATCAGGTCGACCACCGGCCGCAGCCCGCTCACCGCCGCACCGGTGCCCAGGCCCACGATGGCCTGCTCGCTGATCGGCGTGTCGACCACCCGCATGTCACCGAAGCGGTCGTTCAGCCCGCGGAACGAGCCGAAGACCCCTCCCGCACGGCCCACATCCTCGCCGGCCACGAACACGTCGGGGTCGGCCTCCATCATCTGGGCAAGGCCCTCGGTGAACGCCGCGCCGTAGGCGATGGTGCGTTCGGCAGTGTCAGTGAGAGTCATGCCGATGCTCCTGAGTAGACATCGACGAGCAGGCTGTCGGGTTCGGGCAGGGGGCTGTCTTCGGCGAAGGCGATGGCGGCGACGATGTCGGCCTCAGCAGCATCGTGGACCGCCTGCGCGCCGGCCGCATCCAGCACCCCGGCCGAGGCCAGCCGCTCCTCGAACAGATCGATGGGGTCGCGCTGCTTCCAGCGCTCCAGCTCGTCGTCGGTGCGGTACTTCATGCCGAGGGTCTGCACGCCGTGATGGTTGTAGAACCGGTAGGTCTTGGCTTCGATGAATGACGGACCCTCGCCGCGCCGGGCCCTGGCGACTGCCTCGTGGGCGGCCTCCCACACGGCCACCACATCCATGCCGTCCACGATCGCACCGGGCATCCCGTAGCCGGCTGCGCGGTCCACCACGTCGGTGATGGCCATCGTGCGCTCTCGCGGCGTGAACTCGCCGTACTCGTTGTTCTCGCACACAAACAGCACCGGCAGCTCCAGCGCTGCCGCCATGTTGGCGGCCTCGTGGAAGGCACCGATGTTGGAGGCGCCGTCGCCGAAGAACACCACCGAGACCCGGTCGCCGCCGCGGTACTTGTTGGCAAACCCGGCGCCCACCGCAATCGGCACGCCGCCGCCCACGATGCCGTTCGCTCCGAGCATCCCCAGGTCGAGGTCGCAGATGTGCATCGAGCCGCCCTTGCCGCCGCAGTAGCCGGTGGCTTTGCCCATCAGCTCGGCCATCATCCCGCCGTAGTCGCCGCCCTTGGCCACCAGGTGGCCGTGGCCGCGATGGGTGGAGCTGATCTGATCGTCATCGTCGAGGTTGGCGCACACCCCTGCCGCAACGGCTTCCTCGCCCACATAGAGGTGCAGGAAGCCTGGCAGCCGGTTCTGCTCGGCCAAGCTTCCGGCGGCCTCTTCGAAATGGCGGATGCGCACCATGCGCCGATGCAGATCCAGCAGTACTTCTGGGCTCGGATCCATGCGTACCCCCTCGGCGCAGTCCTGGCCCGGCTCACACTAGTTGTGGGCCGTCGCGCAGGCTGCGGCCGGCACCGCTTCGAACCGATCGACGGGGCCGCGTCGCGTCAGTGGGCCGGTTCCCCTGGGAGTGATCCGCCGGGAGAGGAACCGGCCCACGATCGCTGCGCGATTCAGCCGCCAGGCGTCACAGGATCAGCTCACCCACTCGTGGAACGGGTAGTCACCGCAGACAAGCGCCGGATCGACCTTGCAGGACTCGTCGTAGCGCTTCATGTTCTCGATGAGCCGGTCGCCTTTCTGGGCCGGCGTCTCTCTGTGTTCCGGCTCGGGTATCGGCAACTGCAGCGGTTCGCCAACAGAGCCGCCGACGCCACCGCCGTTGTCATCGCCGCCGGGAGGATCATCGCCGGGAGGGTCATCGCCGCCGGGAGAGTCAGCGCCGCCGGGATCGTCGCAGTCGTTGCACTTTTGCGGAGCGGACAGCTCGTCGTCATCGGAGTCTTGGGTGCTGAATCGGGAGTTTCCGACGTATTGCGTCAGCGACGACTCGGGCCGGACTGACGTGCATAGGTGCGGGTATGCCCTCGCGAATGACGGGTGACACCATCCGCGCAGGTCGCCGGGATGCTGGAAATGATGCGTGACCTCCACCCGGTCTATGTTCCACCCCTCGAAACCGGGACCTAGCGATGTGTCCCAAAATGCAAATTCGTGGCGGATGATTACGCAATTGCCCAGTTTCCACATAGTCCGTCCACTGCCGCGGTCGCCCGCTTTCGGGTTGAGCGGCCAATCGAGCGTGAAACTCTTCGCGTGACTCGCTGGTGCCCCGGGGCGGTCTATGAGGCTCTGCATTTCCGCTCTGCACGCCTCCGGCCCAGTCAATTGGTCGCTAAGTGCGCCGCAATTGTCCCCGGGCGTTGGGCAGTGACGCGTCTCGGTTTCGGGCCACGGGCTGCGGCCCT
Source organism: Acidimicrobiales bacterium (assembly GCA_965116715.1). Taxonomy (GTDB): domain Bacteria; phylum Actinomycetota; class Acidimicrobiia; order Acidimicrobiales; family Poriferisodalaceae; genus Poriferisodalis. The sequence continues at coordinate 384,649 of OZ220724.1, read as the reverse complement.
CCGCGGCGGCGGGTGTCGCCATGACTGGCAGCAGCCCGACAGCGAGCAGCGCTGCGAGCACGGCCAACGACAAGCGGCGGCGGGAGCGGGAAGGTTCGGCTTCCCCACCCCCCCCCCCCCGGGAATGGAGATCATTTCAATGGACATTGTTCATGAGTTTGACAGATAAGGCGCATACCAACGCGGATCGCGACATCTCCCGCCAGGCGTCACAGGATCAGCTCACCCACTCGTGGAACGGGTAGTCACCGCAGACAAGCGCCGGATCGACCTTGCAGGACTCGTCGTAGCGCTTCATGTTCTCGATGAGCCGGTCGCCTTTCTGGGCCGGCGTCTCTCTGTGTTCCGGCTCGGGTATCGGCAACTGCAGCGGTTCGCCAACAGAGCCGCCAACGCCACCGCCGTTGTCATCGCCGCCGGGAGGATCATCGCCGGGAGGATCGTCGCCGCCGGGAGAGTCACCGCCGCCGGGAGAGTCACCGCCGCCGGGATCGTCGCAGTCGTTGCACTTTTGCTGAGCGGGCAGCCGGCCGTCGTAAGGCACGTACTGGCGGGTGTCCGGGTCCCAATACAGATACGTTGTCCGGCGACTGTCCGCGTCATAGATCGAAGTGCACAGGTGCGGGTAGCGCTCATAGAACGACGGGCTACAGTCCGCGCGCACGTCGCCCCTCGGCCTGAAACGGTGACTGGCGGTCGCCTCCAAATTTTGCCAGCTTAGGAAAGCGCTGTCGTAACGCTGCCGCTGCTCGACGCGGATGGTGCACTGGTCGAAATGCCACTCGCGCCACACAGTCCGAATAGCGTGATGCACGACACTCGGCGGCTCCGACACGCCGTCCCGGTCCGGTGGCCGATTTATGTTGGCGGATTGGTCCGGCCCATCGTGCCTCGTGATTTCGTAGGCTTCGGGAGCGCACGGGTTGACGCCTCGAACAAGGCTCGCGTCGGGTGGGCAGCCTCCGGAGACGACGCAGTTCCATGTGCGCGTCACCGGTAAGACAGTCAGATTCGCCGAAGGGGTGTTGCCTGTTCCTTCGCCGCTTCTGCCTACGAACTTTTCGCGGTGCGTGACCGTGATACGCAGCTTGTAATCGTGACGTTTCTCGTTTAGCCCCAGATGGTCCACCTCAATGACTCGGACCTCGTAATACTCGATTGTGCAAGTGTCGCCTTCGGCGTCTTTCACCTCAAACGTGGCCTTGGCGTGTTCGAGAGAGAGATCGTCGCCGCCGTACGGGTCACGGTTCCAAACCTCCCACGCGGGAGAATTCTCCGTCGGATAGTTGGCAATGATCTCTACTTCGCAGTGCTCGAAGCGTGACGAAAGCGTCAGCGACGGAAAACGTGGTCTGGTTTCCCCTTCGAGCGTCTCCACTTGCCAGTCGGCCTCGTGCGAGGCGGCGGCGGGTGTCGCCATGACTGGCAGCAGCCCGACAGCGAGCAGCGCTGCGAGCACGGCCAACGACAAGCGGCGGCGGGTACGGGCAGGTTTGGCTTCCGCAACGCGGTCCCCCCCCCCCCCGGGAATGGAGATCATTTCAATGGACATTGTTCATGAGTTTGACAGATAAGGCGCATACCAACGCGGATCGCGACATCTCCCGCCAGGCGTCACAGGATCAGCTCACCCACTCGTGGAACGGGTAGTCACCGCAGACAAGCGCCGGATCGACCTTGCAGGACTCGTCGTAGCGCTTCATGTTCTCGATGAGCCGGTCGCCTTTCTGGGCCGGCGTCTCTCTGTGTTCCGGCTCGGGTATCGGCAACTGCAGCGGTTCGCCAACAGAGCCGCCAACGCCACCGCCGTTGTCATCGCCGCCGGGAGGATCATCGCCCGGAGGATCGTCGCAGTCGTCGCACTTTTGCGGAGCGGGCAGCCGGTCGTCGTCGCGTAGGCGGAGGGAGGAGCGTGGGCCGCTGTTGTCGCGGTCATGAACCGACAGGCACAGATGCGGCCAGAAATCTGCCTGGGCCGGCGAGCAGCCATGGCGCTTGTCGCCCTTGCCCTCGGGCGGGGGGGCGGCGGGCGGCGGGGTACCCAGGTACTCGCGGACCGTGACGCTCACCGAGACCAGCCGATTCCAGCCGTAATCCCACAATTCGGTGATGACATAGGTGATCGAGCAATTGCCGTCCACCGCGTTCTTGGTGACATCGCGAACGGTCTCACCGCCAAAGCCGATGGTGCGCTTGACCGGATTCCCGAAGCCCCATGTGCCGCTGCTGCGGCTTGCGTTGGCGCCCACCTCAGAGCCGCAATACGAAAGCCCCGATACCAGACTGCTGATCACCGCCGAGTAGCTGCGGCCATTCGCCTTGGACGTGCCCGAGTCGACGTGCGTGCGATCGAACTTGGCCCGGATCGTCACACGCCGAGGGACCCAAGGACCAACATCGTTGAATCCGACCTGGACATAAGCGATGTCGATGACGCAACTGCCGAGATCGGTTTCGACGATGTGGTTCTCCTTGTCTTTGTCCCGAAACCATGTGAACCCACCTTCATTGGTAAACCCTGGCTCGCTCCATGGCCCCCATGTGCCGTAGTCGTAGGCGCCGACCCGAAGTGCCGCTTGCTGGCAGATACCCAACTGGTCAGCAGCTTTCCGAAGACCGTCGGCGTAGCCCTCACCGTTGGCCGCATCAATTTCTCCAAGCACAATTTCTTGGGCTTGGCTGTGGTCGGCGGCGGCAGGTGAGGCCACCGCCACGACAGGCAGCACGCTGAGTGCAACTGCCACGGCCAGACCGGCCAGACGAGTGCGCCGGCGCGGGCGGGAGCGGGAAGGCTCGGCTTCCGCAACGCGGTCAGCCCCCCCCTCCGGGAAGGGAGATTATTGCAGTAAATGTTGTTCATGAATTTGACAGAGTAGGGGCATACCAACGCGGATCGCGACATCTCCGTCGGCGCCGGTCTGACCTGCTCGGGCTGAGAACACCGCAGTGCGGTCGTAGGGTGTCGCGGTGGCTCCCGAACCTGAATCAACTGCGTCCGTCGAGGTCAGCTCGGTGCATCCGAGCGGCGGCCCCGACCCCGGCATCGGCCGCGGAGGGCTCCGTTCGGCCGCCTGGTTCGACATCGAGGGCGACCCGCTCATGTCGGCGCTGTACCTCGAGCGCTACGCCAACTTCGGGCTGACCCGAGAAGAGCTCCAGTCGGGCAAGCCGATCATCGGCATCGCCCAGACCGGCTCAGACCTCTCGCCGTGCAACCGCCACCACCTCGAGCTGGCCAAGCGGGTGCGCGAGGGCATCCGTGAGGCGGGCGGCATCGCCTTCGAATTCGGCACCCATCCCATCCAGGAGACGGGCAAGCGCCCCACCGCGTCGCTCGACCGCAATCTGGCCTACCTCGGCCTCGTGGAGGTGCTGCAGGGCTACCCGCTTGACGGCGTGGTGCTCACCATCGGCTGCGACAAGACCACCCCCGCCTGCCTGATGGCGGCCGCCACCGTGAACCTGCCGGCCATCGCGCTGTCGGTGGGGCCGATGCTGAACGGCTGGCACGAGGGCCGTCGCACCGGCTCGGGCACCGTGGTGTGGAAGGCCCGAGAGATGTACGCCGCGGGCGAGATCGACGATGCGGGGTTCATCGACCTGGTGGCGTCCTCGGCCCCGTCGGTGGGCTACTGCTCGACGATGGGCACTGCGACCACGATGAACTCGCTTGCCGAAGCGCTGGGCATGCAGCTGCCGGGCTCGGCGGCCATCCCGGCCCCGTACCGCGAGCGGGCCCAGATGGCCTACCGCACTGGGCTGCGCATCGTCGACATGGTGCGTGAAGACCTTCGACCGTCCGACATCATGACCCGCGAGGCGTTCGAGAACGCTGTCGTGGTGAACTCTGCCATTGGCGGATCCACCAACGCTCCGATCCACCTCAACGCCATTGCTGCGCACCTCGGCGTGCCGCTCGACAACGACGACTGGCAGAAGCACGGCTACGCGGTGCCGCTGCTGGTGAACCTCATGCCCGCCGGGGAGTACCTCGGCGAGGACTACCACCACGCCGGCGGCGTGCCCGCCGTGGTCGGCGAGCTGATGCGTGCGGGGCTGCTGCCCCACCCCGATGCGCTGACCGCCAACGGCCGCAGCATCGGCGACAACTGCGCTGATGTCCAGATCATGGACACCGACGTGATCCGCGCTGCGAGCGAGCCGCTGCTGGCCGACGCAGGCTTCATCAACCTGTCGGGCAACCTCTTCGACAGCGCCATCATGAAGACCAGCGTCATCTCCGACGAGTTCCGCCAGCGCTACCTGTCCAACCCCGACGATCCCGACGCGTTCGAGGGCCGTGCCATCGTCTTCGACGGGCCGGAGGAGTACCGGGCGCGCATCGACGACCCCGAGCTGGACATCGACGAGCACTGCATGCTGTTCGTGCGCGGGACGGGCCCAGTCGGTTATCCCGGCGGCGCCGAAGTGGTCAACATGCAGCCGCCGGCGGCGCTGCTGGTGCGCGGCGTCCACTCGCTGCCCTGCATCGGCGACGGCCGCCAGTCCGGCACGTCGGGCTCGCCGTCGATCCTGAACGCTGCGCCCGAGGCCGCGGTCGGCGGCGGGTTGGCGCTGCTGCGCACCGGCGACCGTGTCCGCATCGATCTGCGTCGTGGCAGCGCCGACATGCTGGTGGACGATGACGAGCTGGCCCGGCGACGCGCCGAGCTGGACGAGGCCGGCGGCTACCCCGTCCCTCCGTCGCATACGCCGTGGCAGGAGATCCAGCGTTCGATCGTCACGCAGTTCGACACAGGCATGGTGCTGGGTCCAGCAGTCAAGTACCGGGACACCGCTCGCACCCATGGCACGCCGCGGCACAACCACTAGCGCCGCTCTGGCGACGCAGATGGTGCTCCCGATGTCGGCTGTGCCCCCCGTGCCGGTCGTGTCAGGTCTGCCCCAGCGATGATCTGGGCATTGCTGGCGCTGCTGGCGGGACTGGTGCTGCTGGTCGTCGCCGGAGACCACTTCGTCGCGGGCGCGTCCCGGCTCGCGACGGCGCTGCGCATGCGGCCCGCCGTGATCGGCGCAGTGGTCCTCGGCTTCGGCACCTCGGCCCCCGAGATGGTCGTATCGGCGCTGGCCTCGATCAACGACAACCCGGCGCTGGGCGTGGGCAACATCGTGGGCTCGAACGTGGCCAACCTCAGCCTGGGCCTCGGTTTGGCGGCGCTGCTGATGCCGATCCCGTTCTCCAACATCGCTCTGCGGCGCGATGTCCCATGGTCGGTGGCGACTGCCGCCGTGTTCGCGCTGCTCGTGATGGACGACGACCTCAGCCGGCTCGAAGGCGGGCTGCTGGCAGTGCTCATGGTGGTCACGCTGGTGTGGCTGATCCGCACCTCGCGTGATGACGAACGACTGCCCGACGCCGGCGGCGTTGCTGGCTCGACCGCACGTGACGCCGGGGCGGCCTGGCGCAATCTGGCGCGGGCAATCCTTGGCCTCGGCGGTGTGATCCTCGGTGCCCAGCTCGCCGTGGAGGGTGCCATCGCACTCGCCAAGCACTGGAATCTGAGCGGCGGCTTCATCGGCTTCTCGATTGTCGCGCTCGGAACGTCGCTGCCGGAGGTGGCGACGGTGGTGGCGGCGGCCCGCAAGGGCCACACCGAGCTGATCGTGGGCAACCTGTTCGGTTCCAACGTCTTCAACAGCTTGGCCGTGGGCGGGGCCATGGGACTCGTGGGAGCAGGCGCCATCGACGACCCGTCGTTGACCGGCCTCGGCATCGGGGCCATGATGGCCGTGGTGGTGCTGGCCTACTTGGGCGCTTTGGTGGGCAAACGTGCCGGTCGCATCGACGGCGTCGTCCTGCTCGGCATCTACATCGCCACCATGATCCTGCTCGGCACCAGCTGAACTCTCTAGCAGGCTGTTGAAATTCGGTGGTTTGGGCGGGTTTGGGTGCTGGTTCGGGTTTGTGTGAGGGTTGGGGTGGTGGTGTTGGCTGGCGGTGCGGGGCGACGTTGGCCCTGTCGGGCCGGTCGGGGTGTCTGCTCAGGTGGTGTCGGTGTCGAGTGTGGCTATGCGGACGAGGTTGTAGGTGGCGGCGCCGATGAGGAACCAGGCCCGGTTGCGGGCTTGTCCTTTGTGTCGCAGCTTGTGTCCTCCGGCGATGGTCTTGATCCATCCGAAGGGCTCCTCGACGCGTTTTCGGACCCGTTGAGAGATCGTGTAGCCGTCGTGGCGGGTGGTGCGCCGGTCGATGGCGGAGCGCCGCCTGGTGGTGTTCTGGGCGACGTGGGGCGTGAACCCGGCCTTGCGGGCGTCGGCCACGAATCCCTTGGTGTCGTAGTTCTTGTCGCCGCCGACGGTGCGCCGCCGCCGCCGTCGGGGGGCTCGTCGCAGCATCGCGGCGGCGGTGTCGCGCTCGGCGTAGCCGTCTGCTTGGGTGAGCTCGGCGTCGACGATGAGGCCGTTGCGGTTCTCGACCATCAGGTGCCCCATGAAAGCGAGCATCGCCGGGGCCCCTTTCGACTTGCGATACAGGCGAGCCTCGGGATCGGTCGTGGACTGGTGGGTGTCGTTGCGGCGGCGGGCGCCCCGGAAGTCCTCCTCGGCGTTGCGGCCCTTGCCCGGCTCGCCGCCGCCGGGCGCGGCTTTGGGCTTGAAGCTCTTGTGCGACGCCCACGCCTCCAGCAAGGTGCCGTCCACGCTGAAATGATCGCTCGAGCAATACCGGCGCAGCTGAGCCCGCCGAACCACAGCAGCGAAGAACCGATCCGCTATCTCATGATCCAACAGCCGCTCGCGGTTCTTCGAGAACGTCGACGCGTCAAAAGAGCGCTCGTCGATGCGCAACCCCAAGAACCACTTGAACAACATGTCGTAGCTCAAACGCTCGCAGAACGCCCGCTCCGAGCGCACCGAGTACAACGCCATCAACACCGACGCCTTCAACAACACCTCAGGCGGCACGCTGGGCCGGCCCCGATCCGCATACATCGCCCCCAGCTCACCGTCGAGCTCTTCAAGCACCCCCTCCACCAACGCCCTGATCCGCCGTATCGGATGATCCGCGCTGATCAGATCCTCAGTCGACAACGTCGACAGCATCGCCATCTGGGCATCAACAGTTCCACGCATCCCCACAGTGTCCCGCGCCCACCCAACCAACGCGAGCACCAAACACCGACTATTTCAGCACCCTGCTAGCGCTGCGGCCCCTCAGCGATGAGACGTGGTGCGATCGCGCTGCCAGATCCATAGCAGCACGATGCCTAATGCTGACAGCGTCGCCGACGCATAGAAGGCGCCCACGGTTGCTCCGACGACGGCTGCGGTGACGCCCAGGATGGGTCCGCCGATTCCCGCCGAGAGCTCGAAGAACATGGTGAAGGTGCTCACGGCACGGGCGCGTTCGTTGGGCGGCACACCGTCCACTGCGGCCAGCATCAGCGACGGGTACAGCAGCGATCCGCCGAGCGCCATGATCACGACTCCGGTGTACAGGCCGACCGGTGTCACGAAGGTGCCCATGACGGCCATGCCTGCCGACGCGCCGATGAGCGCGATCGTCGCCGTGCGCTTGGTGCCCATGGTGTCGGGCAGTTTCCGCCCGAGGACCCGCAACACGAGCACGAGCAGCCCGTACACCAAGAACACCGGGCCGATGTCGCCTAGGTCCCGCTCACTGGCGAGCTTGGGGAGGAAGCCCTGCAGTGCCGGGAAGATGATGATCCCCATGGCGAGGATGGTTCCCGGCCAGAGGGCGTGCCTGTAGAAGATTCGGCCGGCATTGCGCGAATCCCCCCGGGCCGGTTCAGCAGCACCGGCAGGCTCTGGATGACCTCCGTCCCGCCGGCCTACGAGCTCAAACACCAGCGGGCGTGCCGCCTGCGCCAGAGGGGTCTGCGGAGCTTCGCTGCCCCGGTGCGCCACGCCGTTCGCTCGACCGTCCTCGGCACGTGAGACGAAACCGGTGCCGATGCCGGGCACATCGCGCGGCAGCCAGGTACCCACGATGGCTGCAGCTGCCATGAGCAAGCCCGCAGCAACGAAGGCTGTATCGAAGCCGTCGAGCGGAAGCGACGAGTCACCCCAAGCTTTCATCGCCTCGCCCATCCACGGCCCGAGTGCCATGCCGAGATAGATGGAGACTGAGAACCAATTGAGCGCCTCACCCCGACGATGCTCGGGGGCCAAGTCGCTCACCATTGCTGCGCTGCCGACGAAGAAAGCGCCTTGAAAGGCGCCGATCAGCAGTCGCATGATCAGGATGACGGCGTAGGTGTCAGCCCAGACATGACCGAAGATGGTCACCGCAGTCAGGAAGCAGCCCGACACCACGAGGAACCGACGCCCCCGCTCGTCGCCGAGTCGGCCGATGGCAGGTCGAGCTGCGATGGCGGTGACGGCGAAGACGCTGATAGCGAATCCCACCGCAATATCCCCGCCGCCGGTCTGCTCGGTAACGAGCCACGAGATCAGCGGCATCATGGCCGAGAACGAGACCGCAGAGAGCAGCGCGCTGAGGTTCAGGACCAGGAACGGGACGCTCAACAGGTGCGTCGGCTCGCCAAGCGGCGGCGCGGCGACTGGCGTCGCCGGGATGGTGGTCTGGGACATAGGGCGTTGGCCTCGATCACGCTGCGCCCGGAATTCGATGCGGGCGAGCGGGTTCCGGTGGGCCATGCTAGGGGCGATGCCCCAGATGCCGCCGGGAGATTGCAGCCGATGAACGCTGCGACATCTGCTGCGACGTCGGTCGTGCGTGGGGCGTGCCACCACGACTGCCCCGATACCTGCGCTTGGGAGGTGACGGTGAGCGACGGCGTGGCTGTGCAGCTGCGAGGCGACCCGGCCCATCCGTTCACCGACGGTCAGCTCTGCCCCAAGGTGAACCCCTTCCTCGACCGCGTGTACCACCCCGACCGTTTGCTGCGGCCGCTGCGACGGGTCGGGCCGAAGGGCGAGGGCCGCTTCGAGCCCATTGGCTGGGATGCCGCAATCAGCGAGATCGCCGAGCGGATCGGGGCCGCCGTGGCGCTGCACGGCGGCGAGACGGTCCTGCCGTACTCGCTCGACGGCACCCAGGGTCTGGTGCAGAAGGGCGTGCTGGCCGACCGCTTCTTCGCCGCGCTGGGGGCAACCCGCCTGAACCGGCACATCTGCGGCGTGACGGCGTGGCACGGCGCCGCCGACGTGCTCGGCATGCCGCTTGGGGCGGACCCCACAGAGATTGCGAGCGCCCGCACCGTCGTACTGTGGGGCACCAACACGCTGCTCACCAACCGGCACCTGTGGCCGTATGTGGAGGAGGCCCACCGCAACGGCGCCGGCGTCATTGTCGTCGACCCGGTTTCGACGATGACTGCTCAGCGGTGCGACTGGCATGTGCAGCCGCGCCCCGGCACCGACGTCGCATTGGTGCTGGGAATCATCTGCGTGCTGGACCGTGACGGTCTCGTCGATGCTGAACACTTGGGTGCTGTCACGTCGGGCTGGCCCGAGCTGCGAGCCGAGGCCGCGGCGCTCGGCCTTGACGATGCCGCTGCGATCACCGGCATCGAAAGCGCCGACATCGTCTCGCTGGCTCATCGCATCGCTCAGCAGCGGCCCACCGTGCTGCGGGTGCTCATCGGCATGGAGCACCGCGAGCACGGCCAGGACATCCATCGAGCCGTGGCCGCCGTGGCCGCCGTGTCGGGCTCGGGATACATGCGCTCCACGCAGGCGTACTTCGACACGGCGTTTGCCGATGTCGTGCCGCCGCCGGGTCCGCAGCGAGCCGTCAACATGTCGGCCCTGGGCGAGGTGCTCTGCGACGCCGGTCTGGACCCGCCGGTCACGGTGCTGGTGAACTACGGCTGCAATCCCGCTGCGATCACGCCCGACCAGAACCGGGTGCTGGCGGGCCTCGAGCGCGACGATCTGTTCACCGTGGTGATCGAGCAGTTCATGACCGACACGGCCCGTTACGCCGACATCGTGCTGCCCACCACCACCCAGATCGAGCATCTCGACCTGATGAACGCGTGGGGTCACCTCTACGTCTCGCTGAACCTGCCGGCGATCCAGCCGCTCGGCGAGTGCCTTCCCAACACCGAGATCTTCCGGCGGCTGGCCAGCGCAATGTCGCTTGAAGCATCCGGGCTCGCCGACAGCGACGAACAGATGGCGCGGGACTTGCTGGCGAGCGGCCACCCCTGGCTCGACGGCATCACCTACGAACGGCTCCAGCGCGACGGCTGGGCACGGCTGGCAGTACCGGAAGGCTGGTCCGCGATGACCGAGCGCGAGGTTCCCCTTCCGCCGTCCTCGGATGATGGTGGACTCGGGATTGCCCGGAAACGTCTGCTGGGCCCGCTGCGTCTCGGTTCGCTGCAGTACCGGCCCGCTACAGAATCCGCCGATGGCGATGCCAAACTCGCGGAGCGCTACCCGCTGGCACTCATGTCGCTCAAACAGCATCAGCGGTTTCTCAACAGCCACTACGGCGGCTTTGAACATCACCTGCCCGATCCGCCCCGGCCCCTGCTCGAGATCGGCGCCGCGGACGCAGCAGCGCGCGGCATCGCCGAGGGAGACCGGGTGCGCGTCTACAACGACCGCGGCGAGCTGTTCGCCGCTGCCGCCGTCTCGGACCGTCTCCAGCCTGGTCTGGTGACGATGCCCTTCGGCTGGTGGGCGGGCAGTGCCGACGCACGCACGGTCAACGTGCTCACCAATGCAACAGTCGGCGGCGACGATCCCGATGTCGGCTCAGCGGCATTCCATGACACGCTCGTCGAGGTTGAACGCGCCAAGCCGCGTGGCCCCTAGCCGCGGTGGCAGACACACGCAATCGAGCAGCCGCAGGCCGCAGATGCCGGCACTCGCAGCAGCCAGCAGGAATCCGGGGCGCGTAGCCTGCGATGACGATGAACGTCGCCGAGCTGCTCGAGCGTTTCCCTCACGACGACGCCGTCGTGCTCGTCGACCGCTCGGCCGTCCCGCCGCAGCACATCACCGCCGCTGAACTCAGGGAACGGGCGCTGCGCTGCGGGGCAGGTCTCGCGGCCCGGGGCCTGGCGCCGTTCACCCGCATCGGACTGCTCGCAGCGAACTGCGGCCAGTACTACGACGTGATGTTCGGCGCGCCGGCGGCAGGGCTCGTCTTCGTGCCGCTCAACACCCGGCTGCCTGCCGAGACCCAGTCCTACATCCTCGACGACGCCGACGTGAAGCTGGTCATCTGTGATGCCGAGCACGCGCCGCTGGTGCCGCCGGACATGCCGCACATCGTCATCGGCACTGCCGACTGGGACGACCTGGTGGCCCACGAGCCGCTCGGCGCGGCAGCCGCTGTGGACGGCGATGACATCGCAGTGCAGATCTATACCTCGGGTTCCACGGGGCGGCCCAAGGGCGTGCTGCTGACCCACCGCAACGTCACCTTCACGGTGCTCGAGTACGGCGCAGCGATGCCGGGTGAGGTGATGCTGGTCTCGGCGCCGCTGTACCACAAGAACGCATCGATGTCGTCCAAGCTGGCGTTCGCAAACGGGGGCACGGTGGTGCTGCTCGGAGGGTTCACCGCTTCGGGCTACATCGAGGCGATCACCGAGCATCGAGTGACGATGTGCTCGGGCGTGCCAACCATGTTCGCCCTGGTCACCGCCGAGATTGCCTCCCGTGTCGAGGCCGGCCAGCAGGTCCCCGACCTCTCCTCGGTGCAGCGCGCCTTCATCGGATCGGCACCGCTGACCGAAGCCCTCTACGACGACGTGCAGCGGCTGCTGCCACAGGCACTCGTCTCCAACGGCTACGGCACCACCGAAGCCGTGCTGGAGTTCGGACCCCACCCCGAGGGCAAGCCGAGGCCCAAGATCTCGGTGGGTCATCAGCACCCGAAGGTGGAGCTGCGACTGGTCGACCCCGCCACCGGTGCCGATTCCGATGCCGGCGAGCTGTGGGTGCGCTCCCCCGGTGTCATGACCGGTTACCACAACCTGCCCGACGTCACCGCTGAGCGCTTGACCGACGGCTGGTACCACACGGGCGACCTCATGACCCGCGATGAAGATGGCTGGTACTACTTCGTGGGCCGTGTGGACGACATGTTCGTGTGCGCGGGCGAGAACATCTACCCCGACGCCGTCGAGCAGATGCTCGAGAAGCACCCTGGCGTGCACCAGGCCGTGGTGGTCCCAGTGTCCGACGAGCTGAAGGGTCAGCTGCCGGCAGCGTTCGTGCGTGCCGAGCCCGGCCACACGCTCACGGTCGACGAGGTCAAGCAGTACGCGCTCGCCAACGGCCCGGCGTATGCGCACCCCCGCCATGTGTGGTTCGTGGACGAGATCCCGCTTGCCTCGACCGCGAAGATCGACCGCAACGGCCTCGTGGCGCGCGCCGCCCATCTGGTGAAGGCTGACTCCCCCTGACCGGCAGCAACCACGGCGCCGGCGCGCTGCCGTTCTCCGGCGCGATCAACGGCTCGACCGCAGCCCTGCACACAGCGAGCGCCGCATGACCGACGACGACACGGCTGCCACCGCAGCCGCTGTGTCCGGATCGCAGCCTGCCCGCGCTCGCAAGGCCCTGAATATCGCCAACGAGGTCCGGCAGGACTGGGGAGCCAAGCGCATCGGCGGTCTGTCGGCAGAGATCGCCTTCTTCGCGCTGCTGGGGCTGTTCCCCGCCATCATCGTGTTCGCTGCATTGCTGGGATCGCTCGACGTGCTGATCGGCCAGAGCGCGGCATCGGGCACCGAGGACTGGCTGCTCGAACGGATCAGCGACACCTTCGGCGACCAGAACACGCTCGATGCCACCGTCGCTGACCTGTTCGATCGCTCAGACGCCCGGGTGGTGACCGTCGGTGTGGTCGTGGCTGCCTACGCGTCGTCACGCGGCTTCATCGCCGTGGTGCGTGCCTTGAACGTCACACGGGGCCATCAAGGCGCCCGGAGCTGGCTGTCGACCCGCCTGGTGGGCTTCGCCCTGACTTTCCTGACGCTGGTGGTAGCCGTCGTCGTGGCGACGATGGTGGTCGTCGGGCCGCTGTTCGGCGGCGGCACCGAGCTCGCAGACCGGCTCGGCGCAGGAAACTCATTCAGTACCGCGTGGGACTGGCTGCGTTGGCCGGTCGTCGTCATCACCGTGGTCGCCTGGGCGGCGACCGTGTACCGGATCGCCCCGCTCCACAAGCTGCGATGGCGACGCGAAGTTCCCGGCGCACTGCTGGCGACCGCATGGTGGCTCGTCGTATCGGGAGGCTTCGGTGCGTACCTGCAGCTCGCCTCCAATGGCGTCAACGCCGTGTTCGGGCTGCTCGGGGGCGCTCTCAGCCTGCTGCTGTGGCTGTACCTGCTGGCGATGGGACTCCTCGCCGGCGCCGAACTCAACAGCCTGCTCGACCGCCACCGCCCACCCGTTGCATCACGGGTCGACTTCTCGTGAGCACATCGATTCGACAGCGTCCGCAGAACGGGCGAAGCGTAATGTGCTATCATGTAGCACATGGAGCAGATCGGCGTCCGAGACCTTCGCCAGAACGCCAGCAAGTGGCTGCGCAGAGTCGCCGAAGGCGAGTGTTACGAGGTGACGATGCGAGGGGAGCCGGTTGCACTCCTTGGACCGCTGCCTCGCAGTGACGACCCGCTCGCACGTCTTGCAGCGCGCGGGCTCATCGACTCCAACGTCAAGGGCCTCGCGGCCTCACTCGACGAGCATCCACTCTTGCCTCCTGCACCTCTGGGAATGATGCCGGCAAGCGAGCGTCTTGCGGAGTTGCGCAGAGATGAACGATGAGATCTGGGTCCTCGACGCGTCGGCCTTCGTCAAGCTCGTGCGACCAGAGTCCGAGTCTGCTGCGCTTGTTGCATGGGTGCAGAATCGTCGCGTGACATCGAGCGCGTTGCTGCGCACGGAAGCCCGTCGCGCCTTCGCAGATCACGATGGAAAAACGCGGCGCTTGTGCGACCGCAGACTCGCTGACATGCACTTGATCTCGCTGTCCGATGCGATTCTCGATGCCGCAGGCAGGATTCCAGGTCGACAACTGCGTTCGCTCGATGCGATATACATCGCGAGCGCTCTGGAGCTTGGCGACGATCTTGCCGGACTCGTCAGCTACGACAGGCGTCAAGTCATGGCGGCTCAAGCTGCCGGCATCGCGACAGCTTCGCCTGGCGCACCTTCGGCAGTCTGACTCCGGGCCGATGTCACCAGGTGGTCGGCAAGGGCGCTGATCTGGGAATCGATGTCGCCGGGACTGCCCGACAGGCCGATGGCAGCGGTGTGCAGCTTGGTGCCAAGGTGCCGCACTGTGACCGTGGAAACATCCAACGTTGAAGCCAAGCCTTGTCGCACGGGGAGTTCGGCCTCACTGCCGACGACGTTTTCCCCCGATGCAGAGCGTTCGGGATGCCCAGGCTCATCGTCGAGATGTACATCGGCGCAGTAGATGAGGGTGCCTTCGCTCAGGTTGAGTGCCGCGATGTAGGCCAGCAGTTGGTAGTAGTCACTGTGCCCTGCGAGCGGCCCGGCCGTGCTCGCGGTGCTCGTATCGGCTTCTGCAAGCTTGTATTTCAGATCCGCAACGCCGACGTTCCCGCGGTCGCGACGAAGCGTGAGGTCTGGTCTGATCTCGACGCGTTGTTCGTCGTCGAGGTGAAGCCGCCGTTGAGCGGCGACCTCTAGCCGACCTCGCAGCTCGCGTCGGAGCCGGCTTGTCACGAAGTCCTCGAACAACTTGTTCATGTCCAGCATGAATGCCGACGCTGCCGTGTCGCCATGCTGGTCCTGCAGGGTGCAGTTGGCCAGGATCAGCCGCGCCAGCCGAAGTGCTGGCCGGTAATGCTCGTTGAGCCGGGTGTACTGAATGCGTTCGACGCGCTCAAGTGCCGTCGAAGCTGTGGGTTCGGCCACACCGTCCAGCGCCGCCAGCAGCCGCTTCAACCGCCGTCGATCGTCGTACGGCACGTCAGGTACCCGCAGTGCCAGCCGGATAGTCGTTGCCAGGCAGCGGTTCTCGTCCACGTCGGCGGTGAAGTCGTCCCACGAGCACGCCATCGGCACCAACACCCCGCCCCGGCGGAACTGCCGCACAAAGTCGATGCGGCCTCGCAGCGCGAGCAGGTCGCCCTCTTCGTGCCGGTAGTGATGGAACAGCCCACGCGCCAGCGTGGTTTCCGCCGTCCGCGCGAAGAACGACACCAGCGCTGGCAAGAGTTCGAGATTCTCCGCATAGTCGAAAGCCTCCTCTTGCCACGCCTCGGACGGCAACCCCACCTCCAGCAGGAAGAACAGATTCTCGGGCTTGATCTTGGGCCGCACGATGATGCGCAGGTCGCCCAGCGTGAACGCCCCGACCCACTGCCGAGTCGACACCTTCCACCAGCCATGCTCTGGGTCCGTCGCCACCGCCACCCAAGGCATCTCCCCAAGCTGGCGCGCCACGTCGCCATCCAGCCGCAAGCGCTCGGTGCTCCACTCCTGAAGCACGATCCGCTGATTTTCGCCTGACACGCGACCGGTCTCCGACGTACTCGACCGCACGGCTGTATCGACGGGTGACATCTACTCGTCGCCGCCGCTCTCGTCGCCCTCATCGTGGATTGGTCCGGTCTCAGCGTCCTCGCCGGGGCCGCCTGGTGCTTCCGACTCCGAGCCCGGCTCAGTCGCTCCGGGACCGTGACGCTTCCAGGCCTCACCGAACCGGTAGCTGTCGATCACCTCCCGGCGACCGAAGAACTGATCCTCGATCAACGGCTCAATGTTGTACTCCCAGACTCGCCGCACGCCTTCCTTGTCCAAGTCCTCCTTCATGAAGTGGCTCGGCCCGATGAGCATGTGGTCGCCTCCAAGATCGCTGCGGAGACGCTCATTGACACCATCGAGCAGGTCAGCCACCCACATCTGGTCGGGTTCGTTCTGTTCACACCAGCGCCGCAACAATCCCGCCGTCGGCTCGCGATCGGGGAAGAACGGCACGAAATGAAACCGCCGTCGCATCGCCGCATCGATGAGCGCAATCGACCGGTCGGCTGTGTTCATCGTGCCGATGAACCACAAGTTGGACGGCAGTGTGAAGCCATCGACTGGTCGATACTGCGTCTGAGTCCACTCATCGCGGTACTCCAGCAGGAAGAGCAATTCCCCCAAGACTCGCGGAAGGTTCGTCCGGTTGATCTCGTCGATGACCATGACGTGTCGCTGGCCCGGATTGGCTTCGGCGAGTTCTGCCAGCTTCACCAACGGTCCCGGCGTCAGCCGGTACGTCATGTTCCCGTCGTCGTCGACAGACGGCCGGAACCCCTCGAAGAAGTCCTCGTACGAGTACGCCGGGTGGAACTGGACTAGCGAATACGGCCCATCGTCCTCGTATTCCGCGTCGTTCTGGATACCCGTGAGCGTCCACGCCAAACGGCGGGCGAGATATGTCTTGCCGGTTCCCGGTGGCCCATACAGGATCACCTGCTTCTTGTCCTCCAACAACTGCACTATGTCGTTGAGAAAATCCACCTCGCACAGCAGGTCCTCTGCGGCGACCGCCAGAGCGTCCGCGAGACGCTCGGCGTCGTCGCCTGACTCGCCGGGCCCTTCGTCATCGTCCAAATCGTCGTCTCCATCGCCGTATCGCTCCACCAGCCAGTACAAGAATCGCGCCATTCCCCACGCGTCGATGGGGTACTCACGGTCCGGGAAGTACGGTCTGAGAACGTCGACCAGAAGGTCGTTGGCCCTGACGACCAATGCTCCGCTCTGCGGATACGACTCAGGCTCGTCGAGGAGCGCGGTCGCGGCGATGGCGTGCTCCTCATCGAGAACGCCAATGCGCGTCAACAACTCGATCATCTCGAGCTTGCCGGGCCACGATGGCTTCGCCGCCACTGGACTCTGCCGCAGGATGAAGTTGGGAATGAAGCGTTGCGGCTGCGACAAGGCCAAGAGCCTCGTCGCGACGAGCTCGCCGAGACCTGAAATGCCGGAGACGCAAGCATCGAACCGCGATTCCAGGTCACCGTCGCCGTAACAGAGGTCGTAGATCAACGAACGGATCGTCTCCCACTCAGCAGGTGAGCAGTCGTTGACCGTGCGATGCAGCCCCGGCACCTGTCCGGCGCCTCCGTAGTCGTAGCGCGTCCTTCCCCAGACTCTCTTTACTTGTTCTCGATCGCTGTGTGGCAGCAAATGCAGGTCTGAGAGAATCTCTGCCAGCCCGATGCGCGCCGCCTTATGTTCACGATCATCATCCGTCGGGTAGCCGTGCTCTCGGTATCGCTGAACCAACTCCTCAAGCGATACCGAGTCCGTGCCGCGTTCGCGCCGGTACTCGTCGCCAACCCGGTGGGTCGGTTGATTGATTCGCTTCACCACCTTGTTGCCGCTCGCCCGGTCGATTGGCGCACCAACCCACACCACGGTGTTGGTCTTGCCGCACACTTTGTAGGTGGCAGCGCCCTTTTCGATTCTGCACTTGTTGACAGCGCCACAGGCGCAGAAATGCGGTCCCCATTTGCTGGTGGCGTACAGCGGGCCGCATTCGTCAGCGAGCTCTTCGGGCGGGTTCCCAGGAACGCTTGGACGCATCTAACTTCGGGTATCCGGACTCGCTGGATTCATGCTGTCTCTTCGTGACGGTGGCCGAGCTCGCTGGATTCATGCTGTCTCTTCGTGATGGCGGCCGAGCTCGCTGGATGTCAGCATGCCGAGGGGGATGTGGCGTCGCTGACGGTGTTGCCGGACCCTTCTGCCACAGGCTCCCGACAGTGCAAGTACGCGTCAAAGCGACGCATTCAAATCTGTTCGTCGTTCATGGCGGCGAGGCTAGTGGGGTGCAGTGACGCGCTGTCCGGCCACGGCCGACCGCGAACACCCTGGCTATGCGAGGTCGGGCCCGATGTAGTGGACGAGCGGGCCGTGGTCTTGCTCGCTCCAGAGGATCAACCACTCCTCGCCGGAGCCGTGCACGGGAACTCCCCACATAGCGGGTCGGTGGTAGCGCCGTTGACGGACGCGGCGACCATGCCGGTTGTCCTCGACGTCGTCCAATACATCGTTCACCCGTTCGTACAGTTCGCTCAGGCCGGCATCGGCGCGCAAGGCAACGAGCTGCAGGTCTGCTTCGGGGCTGAACAGCAGTGAGCCCATTAGCCCTGATGTATACGAAGAGGTTTTGGCACCAATGTAACTCTGCCCCAGTAGATACACTGCAGTCTGCGGCGCGAATCCGAAAATCTGGTGTCGCCTGCCTGAGCCAAGCGATCACTCCGGAGGACACAGCCATGTCTCATCTCATCGAGCTCGACGGCCGACGTCGCGCAGCGCTCGGCAGGCTCGGAAACCCTGATCACAACCTCTACCTAGTTGACGAAGAACCCGACGGCACACTGATTTTCACGCCTGCGGTCGTGATGTCGGCGCACGAGGCTGCGCTATTGAGGAACCCCGAGCTGTTGGCGCAGATCGAGGCCGACCAGGCGGACCCGTCTCGGGCCGTCCGCTCCGAGGCGAGACGCCCTCGCGGCACCTCGGACACCTAAACGTCCGCAGGCGCATTCCTCCCCCAGTATGTGGGGGTATTCCTCCCGGATCTTGTAGGTCAGATGCTCCGCCATTGCGATTCGACCCGCTTGCCGAGTTCATATTCGGCCAAAATTGATGCGCGCGAATGTTTGTTTTGCGAACGTACGTCTGTATACTTGTTTCATGTTCACCGAGCGGCGCTTCGAGGACCCGTCAGACAGCCAGTCGGCCGCCATGGACAGGGTCCCGATCGACTCCGATAGCGCGTGGGCGGTTGCTCCGACATCGACCTACGAGGCCATGCACCGGGCCGTACTGAATCAGTCTGCGGCCGACGGGACCGTCGATTGGGCCGAGCTGAATCGTGAGGCGGCCAGGGCTCGGGCGGCCGATCGGGGCGCGGAGCGGGGTCCGTTCATTGATGCGGAATGTGTCGCGGGGCTCGGGCTGGAGTCGTTGGTGCACGACGATCTGTTGGGTCGGGTGGTCGAACTGGCGGCCGAGCGGTCTCGCATTGAGGCCGAGTATCTGTCTGCGGTGGGCGAACTGGTGTCCCGGGACGGGGCGCAGTCAGCTGCGTGGCAGCTGCGCGAGCACACGCGCATGAACTCGGCCCAGGCGCGCAGCGAAGCCCGTCTCGCCGAGTCGCTCGCCGAGCACTCCTTGGGCGACACGCTCGATGCGCTGGCGGCCGGTGAGATCCAGCTGTCCCATGCCAAGGTGATCGCTCGGGAGGCTCCCAAGGTTCATCGCCGCGACGAAGCAGATTTCCTAGGGCTGTGCCGGGCCCATCCGTCCGATGTCGTCGCCCGTCACGCGTTGGCCTACGAGAGCCAGCAGGTCTACGCAGACCTCCTCGCCGAGGCAGACGCCGCAGCCGCTGGCGGCCCTGTCGAGCCTGCTGACGCGGAACTCGCTGTGCAGCGGCATCAGCGGCGCTGCTCGCTGCGCCGGGGCGATGACGGCATGTGGCACCTGCACGCCGATCTTGACTTCCTCGTGGGTCGCCAACTCAGCGTGCTTCTGGCCGCTGCCGAGCGGGCCGTGCGCCGACGCGACGACTCAGCCGAGGACAGCTTTCCCCAGCGCAACGCTGACGCCTTGTGCGAGTTGATCTTGGGCCGCCAACGCCCCGTGGCCAATCTGGTGATCGCTGCCGACTACGACATCGTCACCGGCCAACTCACCAATCCCCGCCTCGACGACGGCACCCCCATCTCGGCCAGCCAGCTTGCCGAGATGGCTGCCGATGCCAAGATCCTGCCCGCCGTCTTCAACAGCGATTGGAGCCAACTCGCCCTAGGCCGGGTCCGCAGCGCAACAGAAGCACAGCGAATCGTCCTGGCCATCCGCGACGGCGGCTGCATTGCCTGCGCCACCCACACCGAACACTGCCACGCCCACCACGTCGAGCACTACGAGGACGGCGGAGACACCGATATCCCGAACCTCGCCAACCTCTGCGAGCCCTGTCATATCGACCACCACCAACGCCACTGGCCCATCGAAACGCCACTTGACGGACGACCCCGCCGAGCACCGCCTAACGGCCAACCCCATCGGCCAGCCCCCACCGGGACCAACACCGGCCCACCCGTACAAGACCCGACCTCAGCGTCGAGCCGAGCCCGAGCCGCACCTCCCAGCGGCAGCCCAGCCGGATCGCCTGGACCAGCAAGCACAGCAGACGACCAAACGTCAGCAGCCGCCTGACCGACCACCGTTGCCGGACGCCACGCCTCCACCGGGAGCCTGCTCCACAGCGGGGTACTGGGCGGCGTCGTAGGGTGGCGCGCATGTGGATTCGCCTTCGTCAAATCGCTGTGACCACGGCCGACCTGGCCCAGACCTCGGCGGACATCCAGTGCGTGCTGGGCGTCGAGCCGTGCTTCACCGACCCGGGTGTCGGCATCTTCGGCCTCAAGAACGTGCTCTGGCCGGTGGGCACGCAGTTCCTCGAGTGCGTCACCCCGATCCAAGACAACACTGCCGCCGGCCGGTATCAGCAGCGACGCGGCGGCGACACCGGCTACATGGTCATCACCCAAGTCAGCGACGTTGCGGCCCGCCGGGCCCACGTCGACGAGATGGGCATCCGGGTCGCGTTCGAGATGAACTTCCCCGAAGAGGGCCACGTGGGCATGCAGTTGCACCCGGCCGACACCGGCGGTGCGTTCTTCGAGATGGACCAGATGACCGGACCAACCGGCGACGAGGTCGGGGGCGCCTGGACACCTGCGGGCGCCTACTGGGAACCGTACGTCTGCACCGACAGGGTGGGCAGCATCGCCGCCGCCGAGTTGCAGAGCCCCGATCCGCAGCGGCTGGCCGATCGCTGGAGCCAGATCGCGCAGATCGACCTGGGCACCGACAGCGAAGGCCATCCCACGATCCAGCTCGACAACGCCACGCTTCGCTTCGTGCAGGAAGCGGACGGGCGCGGCGAGGGCCTCGGCGGCATCGATGTCACGGCCGTCAACCGCGACGCCGTGCTGGCTGCAGCCCGCACGCGTGACTGCTACATCAACGACAGCCAGGTGGCGCTCGCCGGGCTGCGCGTCAATCTCGTCGAGGCCGACTGAGCCAGCGAGCCGGCGCCGGCCCGCACCGACACGACACCGACGCTGACACGGGCTAGCCGGCGCTGGCCCGCCTACCATCGGCATCCGCTGCGGGTCGCCACTCCATCCCGACGACCGCAAAGGGAGGTTCTTGCCGATGAGCGAGATCGTTGACCAATTCAAGCGTTCCGTCGCGCTCTTTGACTCGGTGGTGGCCAGCGTGCCCGCCGACGCCTGGGGCAACGACACACCCTGTGCCGACTGGAACGCCACCGAGCTGCTGCGTCACCAGTGCGGCGTGCTCGACGCGCTCGCCGGCATTGCCCGGACGGGCGAGGTGAGCATGCCGCAGATGGCCGAGGATGCCGGCGATCCGGCGGCACAGTGGCAAGCCACCCGTGACGGCGTGCTCAGCGCAATCGACGGTGCCGACCTGGCCGCCGAGGACAAGTACTGGTTCGGCCCGATGAACTTCGAGAACTTCGTGGGCATGGTGCAGTGGGACCCGCTCACCCACGCATGGGACCTCGCCCAGGCCAGCGGCAACCCCATCGACCTTCCCGAGGACTTGTGCGAAGCCACCCTGGCCCGGGTGCAGGCACTGGGAGACATCCCCCGCAAGTGGAAGCTGATCACCGACGCAGTCGAGGTACCCGACGACGCGCCGATGTCGCACCGCTATCTCGGCTACGTCGGGCGCCAGCCGTGAACGCCGCCGCTGAGAGCGAAACCTCCGACGCAGCCAGCAGCGAGCAGCCCGAGCCGCAGCGCTGGCAGATCGGCGACGTCACCATCACCTCTGTCTCCGAGACGGCCACGCCCACATCGCCGCGATTCCTCTATGACGGGGTCAGCAAGGGCGGGGTGCTGGCGCGTGCGGAGGCCGCGCCGTGGCTGCGCCCGCATTTCGTCAGCGACGACGGCTACCTGCTGCAGCGCATCCACACCTGCGTGATCGCCGCAGGCGAGCACCGCATCGCGGTGGACACCTGTGTCGGCAACGACAAGGAACGCACCAACCCGCTGTGGCACCGCCAGCAAGGGCCATTCCTCGACGACATGACCGCAGCGGGCTTCCCGCCCGAGTCCATCACCCATGTGGTGTGCACCCACCTGCATGTGGACCACGTGGGCTGGAACACCTGCCTGAGCGCCGACGGCGAATGGGTGCCCACGTTCCCCAACGCGGAGTACCTGTTCTGCGCCCCCGAGTACGACTACTGGGCCAACCACGAGGACCTGT
Organism: Acidimicrobiales bacterium; assembly: GCA_965116715.1. GTDB lineage: Bacteria > Actinomycetota > Acidimicrobiia > Acidimicrobiales > Poriferisodalaceae > Poriferisodalis. The sequence continues at coordinate 362,386 of OZ220724.1, read as the reverse complement.
TCGGCGATGCGGTGTTCGAGGACTCCGTTGCGCCCATCGCCGCTGCGGATCGCGCCAACATGGTCGAGGCAGTCGACAGCATCTGCTCGGAGGTCTCGTTCCAGTTGACGCCGGGCCACACGCCGGGCCACCTGTCCGTCGTGATCCAGGACGGCGGCAAGCGGGCCATCATCACCGGCGACATGGCGCACACGCCGATGCAGCTCGCCGACCCCGATCTCAGCTCGATGTTCGACACCGACCCCGACGAAGCCCGCCGCACCCGCCACGAGGCGTTCGGCGACTGGGCCGACGGCGAGACCCTGGTGATCGGTACCCACTTCGGCGGACCCACCGCGGGCATCATGGTGCCCCACCAGGGCGCCTACCGCCTCGACTGCGACTGACTGCCCAGCCCGCTCCCTGCTGCTGCTTCGGCGCCAAGAGCAAGGGCCGGAAGCCGCAGCGGCGCTAGTGGCCGCCGCGCAGCAGCCTCGCTATTCCGGACGCCAGGCGATCCGGGCGGTCCGAGCGCAGCTCGTTCTGGTCGGCCACGCCGAGCAGGGCGCGGCTGGCGCGCACACCCAGCCAGCGCAGTGGCTCGGGCTCCCAGCGCCGCGACGTGACGCCCACCCACGGCAGGCTCGTGCGCTCGGTGTCCAGGCCGCAGACCAGCTCGGCCATGGTGCGCCCGGCGAGATTGGACGCGGCGACGCCCTCCCCCACGTAGCCGCCCAACACGCCCTCGCCCGTGCGCGGGTCGAAACGCACTCCCGGCAGCCAGTTGCGCGGGATGCCCAGCACCCCGCCCCAGCGGTGCGTGATGCGCGCATCGGCAACCTGCGGGAGCATGTCGACCAGCACACGCCAGATGCGCCGGTGCATCCCCATGTGCACCTCGGCGGACGGAACGATGCGCGAAGCGAAGCTGTACGGCACGCCGGTCGCACCGAAAGCGATCCTGTTGTCGGCGGTGCGCTGCCCGTAGGTGACCATCCGCCGGTCGTCGGCAAAGCTCGGCCGGTTGACCAGGCCGATGTCGTCGAACAGCCCATCAGCCAGCGGCTCGGTGGCGATCATGCGCGAGTACACCGGCAGGATGTCGCGCCGCAACCCGCTCAGGTCCCGGGTATAGGCCTCGGTGGCCCGCACGATGACAGGGGCTCGCACCTCGGCGCCGGCCCCGCCGGTCGTTCGCGCCACAGCACCAACTAAGCCGGCCGTCTGCACGGCGCCGACACCGCCGGTCACCTGCACTGCGCCACCTTCGATGGCGATGGCGCGTGTCCGCTCGTAGACCTCCGCCCCTGCCGCCTCAATAGCACAAGCCAACCCGGTCGCCAGCTTCGCTGGATCAACCACTGCGGATGGCCCCAGCAGCAACCCGCTGCGCACATTGGTGGCATTGAGCTGCTCGCTGGCCTCCTCCGCGTCGAGCAGGCGCAGCTCGTCTTCGGTCAGCCCGATCTCGCGGGCGTCGGCGATCTCGGCAGCCTGCCGTTCGGCCTGCGGCGCGGTGCGCGCCACCCGGATCGTGCCGCCCTTGGCGTAGTCGCAGTCGATCCCTTCGGCCTCGGCAACCCGCCCGATCTCGTCCACCGCGTCAAAGACGGCCCGCGCCAACCGAAGCGACTCGGTGGGACTGGACCGACGTGCGTAGTCCTCGAACGAGCCGGCCAACTCCCCGACTGCCCAGCCGCCGTTGCGTCCCGATGCCCCGAAACCGCAGTAGTGGCGCTCCAACACAGCCACACGCAGCGAAGGCTCCAAGCGTTTCAGGTAGTACGCAGTCCACAGTCCGCTGAAACCACCGCCGACGATGGCGACGTCGACATCCAGATCGCCGTCGACGCCCGGCCGGTGCGCGATGGGCGGCTCCAGCCGGTCGATCCACAGGGGCACCGTCGACGCGGTCTCCAGCGACCAGGGGTCCGAGTCCAGTGCAGCGGCCATCTCCTGCCGAAACTACTGCCGCTGCCAGCGGCTTCTTGGCGCAGGGATAATCTCTCAGCCGGCGGCTGAGTACGGCGGACGCCGCGGGGGTGCAGCGATGCGTGAGATCGACGCCGTGTCCATCGGCGAGCGCTCGGGCCTGCGATACGCCCGCATCCTGCCAGAGTGGGCCCCCGAGCTGGAAGCCCTGGAGCTGGCTTCTCACCCCACGGCCGACCGCGACGATCTCTATGACGCCCAGGGATTCGCCCAACTGGCGCAGGACTTCTCCGAGGGCTGCTTCGCAGGGTTCGACGGCGACGAGCTCGTGGCCATGGGCGTCGGCATCCGCTGCGACTTCGACATGGCGAACCCGATCCACACCATCGCCGACCTCGTCCCCGACGACCACAGCGGCAGCGGGCATGTCCCCAACGGCCGCTGGTACTACGGCACCAGCATTGCGACCCGGCTCTCCCACCGTCGCCGGGGCATCGGTGCCGAGCTGTACGTGCTGCGCAAGCAGGTCTGTGTCGACCTCGGACTGGACGGGATCGTGGCGGGCGGCGTCATCCCCGGCTATGCCGACCACAAAGCCGACATGACCGCGGATGAGTACATCGCCGAGGTACGCGAGGGCCGGCTCTACGACCGGACGCTGAGCTTCCAGATCGAGAACGGCTTCGAGGCCGTGTGCGGCCTGCCGAACTACATCACCGATCCGGCAACCGACAGCTGGGCGGCGCTGATCGTGTGGCGCAACCCCGAGCTGCGCGACCCCTCGAAAGCCGGCGCGTGAGCGACAGCGCCGAGCCCGCGGCGGGCGGAGGTGGCCTGATTGCCGGCTCTGGCGCCGAGACGCTCGGCGACCAGGCATTCCGCTCCGACGACCTGCACGGCCGCAAGCCCGAGATGACCTACGGCGGTGCGCTGTCATTCCTGCGGCGCCGCTACACCCGCGACATCGCCGATGCCGACATCGTCGTGTCAGGCATTCCGTTCGACATGGCGACGTCGAACCGTCCCGGCGCACGCCTCGGCCCCCGCGCCATCCGGGCGGCGTCGACGGGTCTCGCCGAGCTCGACGCCTACCCCTTCGGCTTCGACCCGTTTGCCTACCTCGCCGTCGTCGACTACGGCGACTGCTTCATCGACTACGGCCATCCCACCGAAGCCGTGGAGCGCATCGAAGCCCACTGCGCAGAGATCCTCGCCCACGACGCCCAGATGGTGACCTTCGGCGGCGACCATTTCGTCACCTACCCGATCCTGCGTGCTCACGCGGCCAAGCACGGTCCGCTGGCGCTCATCCACTTCGACGCACACCCCGACACTTGGCCTGACGATGAGGGACGGCTGGACCACGGTTCGATGTTCCTGCGAGCCCTGCAGGAGGGCATCATCGATCCGTCGGCGTCAGTCCAGATCGGCATCCGCACCCACAACGACGACGACTATGGGTTCACCGTGCTGGGCGCGCCCTGGGTGCATCGCAACGGTCCTGCAGCGGCACTCGAGGTTGTGCGTGAACAGGTCGCCGACCGCAAGGCGTACCTCACCTTCGACATCGACTGCCTCGACCCTGCATTCGCACCTGGCACGGGCACCCCAGTGGCCGGCGGGCTGACCACCGCACAGGCACTGGAGATCGTCCGAGGGCTGACACCGTTCGACATCGTCGGCATGGACGTGGTGGAGGTCGCCCCGGCATACGACGTCTCAGAGATCACTGCGTTGGCGGCCGCCACCCTCGCCCACGACTTCATCTGCACGCAGGCTGTGCGGGCTGGCGCGCCGGCCAGCCCCCTCGGGCTCACATGAACGGCGGCGGCGCGGTGACCGGGCCGGCAGCCGAACGCGATGACGGAACTGCGCACGGTCCAGCCGCTGAGGGCCGCTCACGCGTGCCGGCGGTGGAGATGCACGGCATTTCCAAACGATTCGGCGACGTGGTGGCCGTCGACAACATCGACCTGCAGATCGGCGACGGCGAGTTCTTCGCCTTGCTGGGGCCGTCGGGCTGCGGCAAGACCACGACGCTGCGGATGATCGCGGGCTTGGACATCCCGAGCGAGGGGCGCCTGGCGATCTTCGGCGAGGAAGTCGCTACCTGGCCGCCGGACCGCCGGCCGGTCAACACGGTCTTCCAGGCGTACGCGCTGTTCCCTCACATGACAGTCGCCCAGAACATCGCCTTCGGCCTGCAGATGCGCGGCATCCGAGGCACCGACGCCGATCGGCAAGTCGCCGAGGCAACGGCGTTGGTGCGCCTGGAAGGCATGGAGCAGCGCAGGCCCTCGCAGCTCTCGGGCGGTCAGCAGCAGCGTGTCGCTCTGGCCCGTGCTCTCGTGAACCACCCCAAAGTGCTGCTGCTGGACGAGCCGCTGGGTGCGCTCGACCTGAAGCTGCGCCAGCAGATGCAGACCGAGCTCAAGGCGCTCCAGCGTGAGGTCGGCATCACGTTCATCTTCGTGACGCACGACCAAGAGGAAGCCTTGGCCATGAGCGACCGGGTGGGCGTCATGTCCGAGGGACGCCTCCTGCAGGTCGGGACACCAGCACAGGTGTACGAGCATCCCGCCAACCGCTTCGTGGCCGACTTCATCGGGCGGACGAACCTGCTTGAAGGCGTCGTCGAGAGCTCGTCAGCAGTGCGCCTGCATGCCGGTGCTGTGGTGACTGCCGTGCATGACCTGGCAGCGGACTCCTCCGTGGCGTTGAGCGTGCGCCCCGAGCAGGTGCGGCTGCACCGTCGAGGCGGCGCGCCCGACGGCGCGCCGAGCCTCGACGGCGTCATCACCGACGCGACCTATCTGGGGCATGCCTTCGTGTACACGGTGTCGATCGGATCTCAAGCGGGCGGATCCGGAGCGGACCACGGGGAGGGCGACGGCAGCGGACCGATCACGATCACCGCCCGCTCCGAGACGGGCGAGGCAGCGCTCGCCGCCGGCGAACCGGTCACAGCGAGCTGGGCGCCAGCGTCGACGACCGTGGTCGCGGACTGATGCCATCGCTGCGTCGCGCCAAGCCTGAGACGGCGCAGCGGACTGCTGCTCGGCTCGACTCGCCGACAGCAACAACGCCCGCTCGGCTCGACTCGCCAGCGTCGGCGACGCCGAGCGAACTCAGCGCACAGCGCAAGGCCCGGCGCACCGGCACGCTCATCGCCGCACCGGGGTCGCTGTACCTGCTCATCTTCTTCATGGTCCCCCTGGGCCTCATCACCGTGTACTCGTTCGCGACCCGAACCTCCACGGGCCGCACCTCGCTGAGCGGGTGGAACCTCGATTCCTACGAGCGCATCGCCGACGACGTCATCCTGGGCATCATCGCCCGCTCGGCATGGCTGGCGTTCCTCACCACCGTGCTGTGCCTGATCGTGGCGTATCCCTTCGCCTACTACCTGGCCACCCGTCCGCCCCGCGTGCGCGCCCGGCTGCTCGTGCTGGTGATGATCCCGTTCTGGACCAACGGGCTCGTGCGCATCTTCGCCATCCGCTTCCTGCTCGGCTCGAACGGCCCGGCCTCCGCGCTCAGCGAAGCCATGGGATTCGGCACCTTCCGCATCCTGTTCACCCCCACCGCCGTGGTGCTGGGCATGGTGTACGGCTTCCTGACGTTCATGGTGCTGCCGCTGTACGTGGCGCTCGAGCGGATGGACTGGCGGCTGGTGGAGGCCGCCCGCGACCTCTACGCCAGCGGCGCGAAGGCCTTCTGGAAGGTGACGGTGCCACTCACCCGCTCAGGCATCGTGGCGGGCTGCGTGCTGGTGTTCGTGCCCAGCTTCGGCTCGTACGTGGTGCCGGAGATTTTGGGCGGTGCCAAGACCCTGCTCATCGGCTCGTACGTCGCCCGCCAGTTCCAGGCGGCGCGCAACTGGCCGCTGGGCGCCGCACTCAGCGTGCTGGTGATCGTGGCAATGCTCGTTGCCGTGGCGATCAACCAGCGCAACTCGGCGAATGCCGAGCGCAACCGAGCCAACGTGCCATGAGCGGAACAGCGCCATGAGCGACCTCGGCACTGCCGGCACCTCGGCCTCGGCCAGACGCCTGCTGAAGGCGAACGCCTGGTTCGTGTTCGCCTTCCTCTATGTGCCGATCGTCGTGCTGGTGATCTTCTCGTTCAACGACTCCGAACGGGTCAATGTCTGGCAAGGCCTCTCACCGCGCTGGTACGCCGAGGCACTGGGCAACACGCAGATCGTCAGCGCGCTGCGGGTCTCGCTCATCGTCGCGATCAGCTCGACGATTGTCTCGACGGTGCTCGGCACTGCTGTGGCATTGGCGCTCGACCGCTACCGCTTCAAGGGCCGGCGGGCACTGGACGGCACCGTGTACCTGCCCATCGTCATTCCCGACATCACGATGGCCGTCATGCTGCTGGTGTTCTTTGCCGAGGCGTTCAAGCTCATCGACACCTTCGGACCACGGCTCACCCTGGGTGTCACCACCGTTGCGCTCAGCCACATCGCATTCAACATCTCGTTCGTTGCGGTGGTGGTGCGCGCACGGCTGGATCAGTTCGACCGCACTCTCGAAGAAGCGGCGCGTGATCTGTATGCCACGCCGTGGCGTACGTTCAGGAGGGTGACGCTGCCCCTGATCGCGCCGGGCATTGCCGCGGGTGCCCTGCTGGCACTGACGCTCTCGCTGGACGACGTGGTCATCTCGGCGTTCACGGCAGGACCGGGGGCGACCACGCTGCCGGTGTATGTGTTCAGCTCGATCCGGCAGGGAGTCACACCGGAGCTGAACGCCATCTCCACGCTCATGCTGGCAGCGTCGATCACGCTGGTCGTGGCTTCGCTGGCCCTGCAGCGACCGAGGAGCACCGCACCGTGAGCTCGCCGAGTTCGAACTCGACTCACCGCACTCAAGCAGAGCGGCGTTCCGCCGGGACGCCCACAAGGGAGGGAACATGACCATCACATCGAAGCCAGCTCGGCGACTGCGCCGAAGTCGCTGGCTGGCACTCGTCGCCGCCACGGCGCTGCTCCTGGCCGCCTGCGGAGACAGTGACGACGATGCCGACGCGGACGACACGGCGACAGCCGCCGCGACCACCGCCGCCGCTGACGACGCGGCGACAGTCGAGACCGCCGACGACGAGGGCTGCGAACCCGGCGAGACCGACGGCGACCTGGCCTTCTACAACTGGGCCGACTACATCGACGAGGAACTGCTGGCGGCCTTCGAGGAGCAGACCGGCATCAGCGTCGACTACTCGGTGTACGAGTCCAACGAGCAGATGCTCACCCAAGTGGAGTCGGGCGCAGCCATCTACGACCTGGTCGTGCCGTCGGACTACATGGTGGCGCTGATGATCTCAGAGGACCTGCTGCGTCCGCTCGACTACGACGCCCTTCCCAACTTCGCCAACATCGACGACGCTTGGGACAACCCGCCCTTCGATCCCGAACACCGCTACCACGTGGCCTACCAGTGGGGCACCACCGGCATCGGCATGACCTACGACGTACTCGACGCGCTCGGCGGCGAACCGTCGTGGGCGGTCATCTTCGATCCGGACACCGCAGCACTGGTGCCGGGCAGCATCTCGATGCTCGACGATGCACCCGAGGCGGTGTCCGCGGCGCTCAAGTACCTGGGCTACAGCATCACCGAGACCATCGAGTCAGGCAACGAGGATGCGATCCGCGAGGCAGGCGCCCTGCTGAAGGAGACGAACGAGCGGCTGCTGAAGTACGACTCGGTGACATTCGGCGATGACCTGGTCAACGGCGAGGTCGACGTGGCGCACGGCTGGAGCGGCGGCTTCGCTCAAGCCTTCTTCGAGACCGACGCGTACGAGACCCACGTGTACACGATCCCCGTCGAGGGCGGCGTGCGCTGGGTGGACACCATGGCCATCCCGCACAACGCCGACAACGTGTGCTCGGCTCACGCCATGATGAACTTCCTGCTCGACGCGGAGAACGGCGCAGCGCTCACCAACTACACGTACTACGGCAGCCCGAACGAGGCCGCGACGCCGTACATCCTCGACGAGATTCTGGAGGATCCGGGCATCTACCCGCCGCCGGAGGTGTACGCACGGCTGGAGCTGATCCCCCAGATGGGCGACTTGGGCCTGATCGTGCAGGACATGCTGACCGAGGCCAAGAGCTGACGATGTGATGCCTGGGGTGGGCGTGCCTCAGTTGCGGGGCACGTCCACCCAGGGCACGTCCTTGTCGACGCGGGGCTCGCCCGGCAGGCCGAGGACCTGCTCGCCCAGGATGTTGCGCATGATCTCTGACGTGCCGCCCTCGATGGAGTTGGCGCGCACCCGCAGGAAGCCGTGCTGGACCGCGCCGTCGGAACCGTCCACCGACAGGTCGCCGGGCCGGCGGAACGTGTAGTCGTACCCGACAAGGCCGTCGGCGCCCATCATGTCGACTGCGCAGGTCATGAGCGCCTGGTTGAGCTCGGCGAACGCCAGCTTGGCGATGGACATCTCGGGCCCGGGATTGCCTTTGCGCCGGTTGGCACCTGCACGCATGTTGGTGAGCCGCAGCACTTCGGCCCGGGTCCACAGCTGCGTCAGGCGGTCCTTGGTGACGTCGTCGCGTTCGGCCTCATCACGCTGCTCCCACAGCTTCACCAGCACCGAGATCGGCCCCGAACCACGCTTCGGCGGCCCGGCACCCCCCGCACCGATGGCGTTGCGCTCGTTCATGAGCGTGGTCAGCGACACCCGCCAGCCGTCGCCCACGTCGCCGATGCGACTCGCGTCGGGCACGCGCACATCGGTCATGTAGACCTCGTTGAACTCGGCTTCGCCGGTGATCTGGCGCAGCGGTCGCACCTCCACGCCCGGCGCCTTCATGTCCAGCGCGAAATAGGTGAGCCCCCGGTGCTTGGGCACTTCGGGATTGGTGCGGGTCACCAGCATGCCGAAATCGCCGAGATGCGCCAGCGTGTTCCACACCTTCTGGCCGTTGACGACCCACTCGTCGCCGTCGGCAACCGCCTTGGTCGCCAGCCCGGCGAAGTCGCTGCCTGCACCCGGCTCGCTGAACAGCTGGCACCACAGCTCCTCGCCAGTGAACATCGGCCGCAAAAAGCGCTGCTTGACCGCTTCGCTGCCGTGGGTATGGATGGTCGGCCCGGCGAGATGCATGAAGAAGGTGACCGGCTTCTGGGGCCGGGCACCGGCTGCTCGCAGCCGCTCCTCCACCCGGCGCTGCAGCTTCGGGCTCACGCCCAGGCCGCCATGACCCTCGTCGAAGTGCACCCACGCCAAGCCGGCGTCGAACTGGGCGCCGCGGAACTCGGCGTAGCTGAGCTGCTGGGGGTCGTGCGCAGCAAGCAGCTCGTCGATAGCGGCGTCAACCCGTGCGGCAGCGGGATCGACGGCCTCGCCGGCCGCCGGTGCTTCAAGCGTGTCGGTCATGGCGCCAGTCTGCCAGCAGTGCGCGGCGCCCAGCGCTGCGCACCATCAGACCCAGCGCGGCGCTCAGCGCTGCGCACCATCAGACCCAGCGCGGCGCCCAGCGCAGCGCATGAGTGTGCAGGGTTGGGTCAGTAGCGCTCGCCGGGGAACGACGGGTCGGTCTTTGCCAGGAATGCCTCTGCGCCGTGGGCCATGTTCTGGGGAATGAGCACCGCCTGGTGGCCCATCTCGACGTCAAGCTGATCGGCCAGGTCGCGCCGCATGGCACCGTCGATGGCGGACCGGATGCGTGCCATGGCTGCCGGCGAGCTGCGCCGCAGCACATCGACCACCTGCGCCACGGCATCATCGAGCTCGCCGTCGTCGACCGTCTTCCACACCAGGCCCCATTCGGCAGCCTGATCGGCGGTCACCCGCTCGCCCAGCAGCGACATGCCGAGCGCCCGCGCCCGGCCGACCCGCATCGGGAGCTGCCAGGTCGTGCCCAGGTCGGGAACGATGCCCAGCCGCGGCCCGAACGTCGCGACGAAGAACGCCGACCGGGCTGCGATGGCCACATCGCACGACAGCGCGAGACCGATGCCGCCGCCTGCGGTCACCCCATTGATGCGGGCGACGGTCGGCACCGGGCACTCGGCCACGGCGCGGATCGCCGGATGGAACGCGTTGTCCATGGAGTCGGTGGTGGCCTCCCCGGCCGCCTCAGCATCGAACGCTTCGGCGTCGCCGGCGGCGGCGTTGCGCAGGTCTGCGCCCGAGCAGAATCCCCGCCCCGCACCGGTCAGCACGACGGCCCGAACGTTCTCGTCGGCCGCCACCATGCCGAATGCCTCGGTGATGTCGTTCATGAACTCGTCGTTCATGGAGTTCAGCGTCTCGGGACGATTGAGCGTGACGGTGGCCACGTCGCCTGCCTCATCTCGCTTGACGCTGTATGCCACCGTTCCGTTCGACGGTTGAGCCGTGCTGCTCATGTCTGCTCCCTCGCGTTCTCGCGCCGCTGCGACGGCGGCACCATGCGGAGAGTAGAACGCCCCACGCGCTGAATGCAGCGCTGCCGTACGAGCCGGCGGCGCCCGCGGAGCTACTTGTAGCGGTAGGTGATGCGGCCGCGGGTCAGGTCGTAGGCCGAGACTTCCACCTGCACCCGGTCGCCTGGAAGGATCCGGATGTGGTGCTTGCGCATCTTGCCGCTGAGATGTCCCAGCACTTCGTGACCGTTGTCGAGCTCGATGCGGAAATGACCGCCCTTGAGCGCCTCGACGGTTTTTCCTTCGAGCAAGATGGCGTCGTCTTTGACTTTCGGCACGTGGTATCCCAGGTCGGCGACAAGTGATGCGCACCCACCGGAGCGGAGCACGCAGGCCCTAGGGCCAGCACACCATGGTAGCCGGACCCGATGTGAGCCGCCTAGGGGCCGGCGTCTCGGCTCAGCCGGCGTGCTGCCGGGCCGCCTCAGTGGCGCTTCACGCCCCCGTACTTCATGCGGGTGTCTGACATGGAGGCGAGCCGCACGTCGTCGTCGTTGATGCCAGCCGCCACCAGCTCGCCCATGAACAGCGTGTGGGTGCCCAAGTTCACGCTGTGACGCACCTCGCAGTCCATCCAGGCGGCCGAATCGACGAATACGGGCGCTCCGGTGGCAGCCTCGTACACCGACCAGCCGTTGAGGGTCCCCGTGCCGGTGCCGTCGACGACGGCTTCGTAGGCCGCTGGCTTGGAGAACTTCACGAACGGGCGGGTGTTCTCGGCGTCCCAGAGGTTCACGGTGAACGAGCCCCCGTCGGTGATCAGCCGGTGGGTGACAGCGGTGTTCTCGACGCCGATGCCGATGATGACCGGCTCCATCGAGAGCTGTGTGATCCAGCTTGTCGTCATGGCGTTGCGCTCGTCGCCGGCTCTCGATCCCACCAGCGCGAGCGCGTTGGGGATCTTCCACGTCACCCGGTTGACCAGCTCGTCGGGCAGCGCTGCATCGCTCATGCCGAATCCTCCCGCAACAAATCGTGCACAAGAGCTTGACACGCGGGCCTACGCTCCCGTCGCCGGGCTCTGACACCCGTATCGCCCGCCTGGCGCGGCGCCTCTCCTGCGACTGCAGCACACCTCAGCCCGATCGGCTGAGTCTCCTTGACTGCCGCGAAGAGCCGCACCAGCGGACTGGTGCGGCTCCGAGCGGCCCAAAGGCCACGGGCTGAGAGATGGTTCTCCGCCGCGCACTTGACCCGCCCGGCGTCGGGTTCGATTCCCGATCAGTCCACCGTCAACGATAGCCCTGCTCGGGCCGGGCTCAGCGCGCAATTTGCATCGCCCTGAACGTTGCAGGCGCAGCTGGGTGCCGACGACGAGCGTCGATTAGTTTGCGCTTATCCAGCAAGCACGGGGACGGCGGCATGGCATATGACCTGAAGATCACGGGCGGAGCGATCATCGACGGGACGGGAGCGCCCCGCTACGTCGGCGACGTGGGCATTTCCGACGGCATCGTGGTGGCGCTCGGCACTGCGCCGGCCGAGGCCGCCCAGACCATCGACGCCACGGGCCGCATCGTGTGCCCCGGCTTCGTGGACATCCACACCCACTACGACGCCCAGATCATGTGGGATCGGCTGGTGAGCTGCTCGCCCTGGCACGGCGTGACCACCATCGTGATGGGCAACTGCGGCTTCTCGGTTGCGCCCACCCGGCCCGAGCACCGTGACCTGATCATGCGCACGCTCGAGAACGTCGAGGGCATGAGCGTCGATGCGCTGCGGGCCGGCCTCGGCGACTGGGGATTCGAGACGTTCCCGCAGTATCTCGATGCACTCGAATCGAACGGTGCGGCGGTCAACATGGCGGCGCTCATCGGCCATACCGCTGCGCGCATGTACGTGATGGGAGAAGAGGCCACCGAGCGCGAGGGAACTCCCGAAGAGATCGCCGCCCAGCGGGACTTGGTGGCAGAGGCGTTGCGGGCCGGTGCGCTCGGGTTCGCCACCTCCAAGGCGGCCACCCATGTGGGCTACGAGGGACGACCAGTGCCCAGTCGTGCTGCGACCACTGACGAGATCGTCGAGATCGCCCAGGCGCTGGGCGACTCGGGCGGCGTGATGCAGGCCACCGTCGGACGGGGTCTCAGCCACGACGAGTTCGCACGCATCGCCGAGACCACCGGCGCACACGTGAGCTGGACGGCGCTGCTGGGCTCGGCCCGCGGCCCGGGCAGCCACCGTGCTGAACTGGAGCGGGCCCGGGAGATTGCTGACCGGGGCCTGCCGGTGTTCCCCCAGGTGGCCGTGCAGCCCATCCAGTTCGAGATGAGCTGGAAGGCACCGTTCATCTACGAGGCGCTGCGCTGCTTCACCCCTGTGTCCCAGAGCGACCTCGAAGGCCGCAAGCGCTACTACGCCGACCCGGACTGGCGTGCGGAGTTCAAGGAAAAGGCTGGTACTGGCGGCAAGATCGGTGACCGCTGGGCCCGCACCGAGATCAGCTGGCTGCCCCACAATCCCGAGCTCGAAGGCCGCAACGTGCAGGAGCTGGCTGACGAGGCCGGCCAGGACCCGGTGGACTGGGTGCTCGACGTGGCGCTCGAAGCCGACTTGGACATGCGCATCGTCCAGGACGTGATCAACCACGACCCCGACGACATCGACGAGCTGCTGCACGACCCGACCACGGTGATCGGGCTGTCCGATGCCGGGGCGCACGCCAGCCAGCTCTGCGACGCCAAGTACTCGACGGAGTTCCTGCAGACGTTCGTGCGCGGGCGGCAGAGCTTCGACCTCGAGACGGCCATTCACATGCTCACCCAGCGGCCCGCCGAGGTATTCGGCATCGCCGATCGGGGAACGCTCGCCGAAGGCAAGCCTGCCGACGTCGTGGTGTTCGACGCTGACGAGATCGGCCACCTGGGCAAGCGCCGGGTGTACGACCTGCCCGCCGGGGCCGACCGGCTCATCTCTGACGCCAAGGGCATCGACGCGGTGGTCGTGAACGGCACGGTCATCCGCCAAGACGGTGCCGATGCGGTCGATCCGCACGGCCCGCTGCCCGGCAAGCTGCTGCGCAACGGCAAGGGCTGATCGACCGAACCCAGTCGCACTGCCACGGCGGAGCGCCGCCGCACGGATCGCATAGCCACTCGGCCGGATGTCGACGGGCGCAGGCCCGTTGGATATGACGCGATGCATGGCAGGCTTGCTGCCGTGATCGACCTGCGTTCTGACACTGTCTCCCGCCCGACGCCCGGCATGCGTGCCGCGATGGCCGCCGCCGAGGTGGGCGACGACGTGTGGGGCGACGACCCCACGGTCAACGAGCTGGAGCGCTTCTGCGCCGACCTGCTCGGCAAGGCCGCTGCGCTGTATGTGCCCAGCGGCACCCAGTCGAACCTGTGCGGGCTGCTGGCGCACTGCGAGCGGGGCGACGAGTACATCGTCGGCCACCACGCGCACACTTACATGTACGAGGGCGGCGGCGCGGCGGTGCTGGGCAGCATCCAGCCCCAGCCGGTGCCCACCGACGACACCGGCATGGTTGACCTCGCAGCGGCTGAAGATGCGGTGAAGCCCGACAACAGCCACTTCGCCCGCACCCGGCTGCTGTGCCTAGAGAACACGATCGACGGCAAGGTGCTGACCCCTGCCCAGCAGCAGGAAGCCCGAGACTTCGCCGACCGTCATAGCCTCGGGCTGCACCTCGACGGCGCCCGACTGTGGAACGCCGCGGTATCGCTGGGCCTGTCCCCCGCTGAAGTGGCCGCACCGTTCGACACCGTGTCGGTGTGCCTGTCCAAGGGTCTGGGTGCCCCGGTGGGCTCCGTGCTGTGCGGCACCGATGAGCTGGTGGGCGCAGCACGCCGCTGGCGCAAGGTGCTCGGCGGCGGGATGCGTCAGGCGGGCATCATCGCCGCCGGCGGTCTGTACGCCTTGCAGCACCACATCGACCGGCTCGCCGACGACCACGCCAACGCGGCTCGCCTCGCAGCAGGTCTCAGTGCCATCGACGGCATCACCGTCACCGCCTGCAACACCAACATGGTGTTCTCCCAACTCGACCGAGACGATCCCACGCTCGCCAAGCGCGTCGAGGGCCGCGGCGTGCTGGCCGACTGGCGCTTCGGCCGCTCCCGCATGGTGCTGCACCTCGACGTCACCGAAGCCGACGTCAACACAGCACTAGAGGCCATCGCCGCCGAACTGGCCGCCTAATACAACAACAATAAATTTCAATAGCTTTCAGTACGCACTAGAGAGCTAGCCTGCGCGACAGGGCCAGCCTCTCCGTGTGCGAGCTACAACAAGCCTGCTCTGACCACACTCGGTTGAGGCTGGCCTCATCGCCGAGTATATGCACCGGTCGGGCATCGCTCGGCTACCGATTTCAGTCGGCGATGAGTTCCCGGTCGGCCACTCGGGGCTCGCAGACGTAGTCGTCGAGATCGGCTTCGGAGGTCATGTCGAAGTAGTCGACATTGCGCCACGGAGAGTTGACCACGATGCGGCCCGCCTCGTTGCGGTAGTAGCTGGTCATGCCCGGATGGGTCCACACCATGTGCTCGTGCGCCTCGTCGACCCGGCCCCGGTAGGCCTCGTGTACCTCCCGGCGCACCTCCACCGAGCCGAGGCCCTCGGCGCACATCTTGGCGATCATGTCCATCACGTAGCGCACCTGCATCTCCACCACGAAGATCAGGCTGCCGCCGTGGCCGGGCTGCAGGTTCGGCCCGTAGAGCGTGAAGAAGTTGGGGAAGTCGGGTGTCACGGTGCCCAGGTATGCGCTGGCGTCATCGTCGCCCCACGACTCGCGCAGGCTGCGGCCCGAGCGGCCGGTGGCCTCGTAAGTGGTGATGAACCGCAGCACGTCGAAACCGGTGGCCAGCACCAGCACGTCGGCTTCCCGCTCGGCGCCGTCGGCGGTGCGGATCGTCTGGCCTGAGATCTCAGCGATCGGGTTGTCGACCAGCTCTACCTTGGGGTTGCGCAGCATCCGGTACCAGCCGTTGTCCATCAGCATGCGCTTGCCGAAGGGCGGGTAGGTGGGCAGCACCTTGTCCAGCAGATCATCGGCCCGGTCGCCCAGCTCGTCGATGACGTACCGGGTGAAGTAGGCGCGGTGGGCATCGTTCTGCGCGTTGAGGGAGCGCTCGGGGTGCTCCCAGTCGGGATCCTTCTGCAGGGCCGTATGGATGCGGTCGTTGAAGGTCCAGCCCAGGCGCACCCTGTACCAGGCCCGGTACAGCGGCACCGCCTCGAACAGGGTCCGCATGGCGTCGGGCACCGGCTTGCGGAACTGCTCGAACGGCGCTGCCCAATGGTTGGAGCGCTGGTAGATCGCCAGCGACTCCACGTCGTTCTGGATCTCAGGCGCTGTCTGCATGCAGCTTGCCCCGTTGCCCACGATGGCCACACGCTTGCCGCTGACATCAGCGTCGGCGGGCCAGCGCGACGTGTGCCAGGTCTCGCCGCTCCAGGTCTCCAGACCGTCGATGTTGGGTCGGATCGGCGGGTTGAAGATGCCAGCGGCGCTGATGACGACGTTGGCCTCGATGATCTCGGCGGGCCCGTCCGCACCCTGTGCATGGCCGTTTGCGCCAGGTGCCGTTGCGGCACCGTCGTCTCGCCGCCGCAGCCCGGTCTCGTCGGGCGTGGCGCTCAGCCCCAGATGTCCCGTCTCCCAGCGTCCCTCGTTGTCGGCCACGTGGCGTACTTCGGCCCGCCAGACCTGCCGTTCGGCGTCGTAGCTGATGCGCTCCACCGACGTGTTGAAGCGGATGCCGTCGCGCACGTCGAAATCGTCCGCCACCTTCTCGAGGTAGCCGTGCAGCTCGTCGCGCAGGCAGAAGTACATCTTCCAGTCGTGCGGGGCGAACGAGTACGAGTAGAGGTGGTTCGGCGTGTCGACGCCGGCACCCGGGTAGCGGTTCTCCCACCACACTCCGCCCACTGTGCCGTTGCGCTCGACCATCTCGAAGGGCACCCCGGCCTGCTTCAGGTTGATGGCGGCGCACAGCCCCGAAGCGCCGGCACCGATCACCAGCACCTTGAAGCCGGCGGGGACATCGATGGGGTCGTGATCCAAGAACTTGGCAAGGCCGAGTTGGGCGGCGGTGAAGGCGCCGTACTCGTCGGGCACATGCTCGCCCATCGCAGTGCTGAGCATGCGCACGATCAGTGCGTCATCTGGCTCGGGAATCGCCATCGGGCGGCCGTCGCGCCATGCCGCGATGGCTTCGAGCGCCGCCTCGCGCACCTCCTGCTGATGCTCGGGCGCCAGGCCGCCGGAGTCGTTGTCTCCCAGGCCAGGCTGGCGCTGGGGGCGGTACGGCTCGTCCAGCCAATGCAGCTCGCCCGTCATCTGCACCAGCACCATCAGCAGCGTCGGGATGTTGGCCACGGCAACCGCGGCAGCCAGCGTCTCATCGTCCACATCGGGACGTCCCGCGGCCGTCGGCGCACCGTAGGAAGACGCACTTGCGCCGTTCGATGCGCTTGCCCCGTTGGATCCACTCGCCTGCGCCACCTGAGACATCGCTCCCCCTCTGCCAACAGGCCAGCGTAGGGCGTTGCAGCCGGTCGAACCCGGTGTGAGCTGGCGGCCGATACGCGCTGTGGGCTGATCTGAAGGCGTCAGGCCTGCAGAGTCAGTTCGCCGCGCAGGTGGTGCAGCAGCTCGCCGTGGCCGACGGCGGCCATCCACAGCTCAGAGATCAGCACCGGCCCATCGCCGGTTCCCGCACCGACGATGCTCAGCTCCCGCCGCACCGAGGTGACCTCCTTGGCGGTGGGGCTCAGCCCCACGTGCTCGCTCGCCAACTCGATCGCCAAGCCGTCGTCGGTGCTGCGCACCGTCCCGAGGCAGATCTCGGTGACACCCGACGGCTGCGCCAGGGCGAGCTCGAGCTGACCGTCGCCCACTGCCCGCAGGTAGCCAGCCTCGGAGTGCAGCGGCTCGCCGGTGACCGCATTGCGGGTGCGCTGGATCATCGACACGAACGGCTTGCCCACGTGGCCGAAGGTCAGCTCCTCGGTATAGGAGAAGTCGTCGATGGTCGGGTACTGGCCCGTGCCCCCGCCCTGCCAGGTTCCCAGCAGCGCGGCGAGGGGCACACAGTGAGGATGCAGCTCAGCCATCCTCGCAACCTACCCAGCGGCTGAGCCCCGGGCCCAAACGGTCGGCGAGCCCGCATCTGACAGAGACCGGGAACCAGAGCGGTCGGCGCAGTGCGAAGCCTCGGCCCGAGCGCAGCCTCTAGGGTCTGCCGCCATGAGCGCTGCCTTAGAGGTCGGATTCGCCGTCAACGAGACACATCGGGTCACCGACGAGATGTCCCCGCCGCACTTGCCCAACAAGGTGCTGTCCACGCCCGACATGGTCCGCCTCATCGAGGGCACCTGCCTGTTCGGCGTCCAGCCGCACCTCGACGAGAACCAGACAACCGTGGGCATCCACATCTGCGTAAGTCACCAGGCCGCCGTGTCCTCGGGCGAGGACGTGCTGGTGTCGGGCGAGATCAGCGAGATTGACCGCCGCCGCCTCGTCTTCGACATCAAGGTCACCCACGGCGACACCCTCATCTCTGAGGGCACGCACCAGCGGTTCATCGTCGGCGGGTAACCGCCGAGCAATCAACACGGGGCGGGTAACCGCCGAGCAATCAGCACGGGGCGGGCAACCGCCGGGTCCTGTTTCCGCAAGGCACGAGCGGCGATGGGCAATAATCGCGAAGGCTCTATCAGCGAGAGAAGGGCTGCAGCCCATGATCGACTGGCTCGGTATCGGCCATCTGTTCGAATTGACTGCCGGCGAGGCGGTGCTGGGCTTCCTGACGCCGCTGTTCGTCTGCGCTTTCGTCTTCGTGGCGCACATGATCCTGCCCGCCCGCCGCGTGACGGGCTACGCCACCAACCGTGAGACCGGCGAGCCCCGCAGCTACCGGCTCAACGGCATCCTGGTGTTCGTCCTGGCGCACATCATCTGGGCGTTCGAGCTGTTCGGGCTGCCACGGGAGTGGTTCTACGAATCGACCATGTACGCGATCGCGGGCGGCGTGATCATCGCTGCCATCGCGACGACCTTCGTGGTGTTCACCCAGCCCCCCGGCGAGCACAAGAACCCGCTCAAGGCGTTCTATCTCGGCCGTGCGCAGGAGTTGCAGTTCTTCAACAACCGCTTCGACCTGAAGATGTACTTCTACATCGTCGGCGGCACGATGCTGTCGCTCAACGCGTGGTCGGGCCTTGCCTGGCACGTCGACTTTGTTGACGACGTCAACCCCGGCCTGATCCTGTACGTCGCCATCAACTCCTTCTACGTCTTCGACTACTTCGTGTGGGAGCGGGTCCAGCTCTACACCTACGACCTCATCCACGAGAACGTCGGGTTCAAGCTCGTGTGGGGCGGGCCCTTCGTGTGGGGCTGGATGTTCGTGCTGCCGCTGTGGGGCTTGGCGAAACATCCCGATCCGGGATTCTCGGGCGGCTGGATGTATTTCTGGCTGATCGGCAGCGCGGCGCTGTTCGTGGCGGGCTGGGTGATCTCACGCGGCTCCAACATGCAGAAGTACACGTTCAAGCGCTGGCCCGATCGCCCCTTCCTCGGCATCAAGCCGGAGGTCATCGTGGCCGGCGACCGCAAGATCCTGTGCAGCGGGTTCTGGGGGAAGGCGAGACACTTCGGCTACTTCGGCGAGGCCCTGTACGGCCTGTCCAACGCGCTGGCGTTCGGGCACTTCACCAACCTGTGGGCCTGGAGCTACTTGATCCTCATCGTGACCTTCTTCGTTCCCCGCCAGTTCGAGGACGACAGAGCCTGCGCGGAGAAGTACGGCGAAGAGAAATGGGCCGAATACCAGGCCCGGGTTCCGTACCGGATCCTTCCCGGCATCTTCTAGCGGCGGCCGGCTGGCCCGGTAGCGGAAAGGAGGCACCCGATGTTCGAGTGGCTCGGCATAGAGCACTTGGTCGAGCTGACGGCGGGCGAGGCGGTGCTGGGATTTCTCACACCGCTGTTCGTGATGGCCGCGTTCGGGGTGCTGCAGTTGGTCATTCCCGGCAAGCGCGTCCCCGGATACGTCATCGACCCCGAGACGGGCCAGCCCCGCAGCTACCGCCTCAACGGGCTGGCGGTCTTTGTGGTGGCCCAAGTGCTGTGGTGGTTCGAACTCACCGGCATGCCACGCGACTGGTTCTACCGCTCATCGCTGTACGCCGTGGCGGGCGGCACGATGCTGGCGGTCATCATGACCCTGATCGCGGTGTTCAGCCAGCCCGAAGGCGACGTCAAGAACAAGTTCCTGGCATGTTGGTTCGGCCGCGCCCAGGAGATGCAGTTCTTCAACAATCGCATCGATCTCAAGATGTACTTCTACGTGGTGGGCGGCACGATGCTGTCGCTCAACGCCTTCTCCGGCGCGGTCTGGCACTACGAGAACGTCGACAACCCGAATCCGGGCGCCTACCTCTTCGCAGCGTTCTTCACCCTCTACGTCTTCGACTATTTCGTCTTCGAGCGGGTGCAGCTCTACACGTTCGACATCATTTACGAGCGCCTCGGGTTCAAGATGTTCTGGGGCGGCCTGTTCGTCTACGGCTGGATGTTCATCATCCCGATGTGGGGCATGGCAGCGCATCCCGATGCTGGCCACGTAGGGGGCTGGCGTGCGCTCTGGCTCATCGGCGCACCGGCGCTGTACCTGGCGGGTTGGTGCATCAGCCGTGGTGCCAACATGCAGAAGTACACGTTTAAGCGTTGGCCCGAGCGCCCGTTTCTGGGCATCAAGCCCCAGATCATCGAGGCCGGCGAGCGCAAGATTCTCTGCAATGGCTTCTGGGGCGCATCGCGCCATCCCAACTACCTGGGCGAAGGGTTCTACGGGCTGGGCCTCGCCGTGGCGTGGGGTCACTTCGGCAACCTGTGGGCGTGGCTGTATCTGGTGTACGTCTTTGCGCTGTTCAGCTACCGGCAGATGGACGACGACCGGCGCTGCGCGCAGAAGTACGGCCCCGAGAAATGGGCGGAGTACCAGGAACGTGTCCCCTACCGCATCGTTCCCGGCATCTACTGAGCCGGCGAGCGAGCCGATTCGACGCGCGACGCCGCGCAGGTCGGTGGGCGCTGCAGGACTCGAACCTGCGACCCCCTCCTTGTAAGGGAGGTGCTCTCGCCAGCTGAGCTAAGCGCCCCCGTCAGCCGGACCTCGCAGGCTACCGGCGGTCGTGTCGGCCAGACCCTGGCTGCCGAGCGTGTCCGAGCAGTGCTGCCAGTTCGGGCGTGCTGGCAGCGATGGGCCCCCGGCGCTCGCTGTGGCTGAGGTGGAAGAGCTCCCTGCCGTCGGCCTCGCCGGTCCATGCGCCTGCTTCGGTGCAGATAAGGACGCCTGCGGCGTAATCCCAGACGCCGTGATTCGAGTTGAGGTCGAGGTAGGCATCAAGCCGGCCGCAGGCCACCGCGCACAGGTCCAGCGCGGCAGAACCCAGCACTCGCACCTGCCAGACCGAAAGATCGGCGCCGGGGCGACCCGAGACGCCAACGACAGCCCGCTCGCCGCTCGTGCGGCCGCTCGGGCCGATCGGCTGGCCGTTGCGATGCGCGCCGCCGCCAGCCGTGGCCGTGAACTCCTCGCCCGAGACGAGATGGCGCACCAGGCCCGCCACCGGCGTCGCACCGCCGACCCCGACTCCCGCCTTGAGCGAGTTGATAGCCGTATCGCTGCTGTCCACGACACAGAGGCTGATGCAGTAGTGCGGGATGCCCCGCGAGGCATTGGTCGAGCCGTCGACTGGATCGATGATGACGGTGCTGGCGCCGTTGCCCCCACGCAAGCCCGACTCTTCGCTCAGTACGCCCACGCCGGCAGCGTCGAGCACCTCGAGCGCCGCAGCATCGGCCACCTGGTCCAGCGCATACTGATCCGGTCGGTCGCCGCCGTCGTGCCAGCGGTCGAAGGTTGCGAGCGCCGCCTGAACAGCGTCGGCCGTCTGGCGCAGCAGGCCGATCCACTCCTGGACGGCTGCGGAAGCGGACGGCATCGGATCAAGGTAGCCAGCGAGCAGTGCTGCTGAGCAGGATCCGCGGTAATTCGGAGACGACGACACCTCACTGCGCTATAGCCTCCGCGCAACGTGTCAGCGCCGCGCGGGGAGCGTCCTGATGGCAGCCATCGACATCGCCGGCTATGTGGCAAGCCTGAAAGACCATGCGCACGCGCACGGGTTTCACATCCACGACGAACGCCAGTTCATCGAGACCTACAGCCTGCGCCAGACCTGGGAGGTCGACCTGCACCCCGCAGAGGCCTGCGGGGGCCCGCTCGACCTGCACCTCACGCTGGAGGTCGACCCGCGCACGATGCTGTCGTTCGAGGACGTGCTGTGGGCGACGCCCGAGGACGATCTTCCCCCCGACGAATTCTGGCTGCCGCTGCACTTCACCTGGGCGCTGCCGCCGCTCGATCACAGCCCCGACATGCTGGTGCTGGCCACCGACCTCGCCGGACTGGGCGGCACGGCCCTGCCCGTGGAGGTGTCGGCCATCGACTCGCTGACCTCGGTGACCGACCCAGCCAAGCGGACGTTGATGATCGTGGCCCGCCGGGAGCTGTCGCTCCAAGCGCTGCTGCGCGGCGAGGACGATATGTGCGAGCCCTTCGACCTGTGCACCAAGATCTGCGACTACCTCCTGCACCACGCCCAGGACTGGTACGAAGAAGCCCCCGCATAACCGCCTGAGGCGCTGTCGCCTGCGCCGGCCGGTGCCTGCTTCGGCGCTGTGGTCAGGTGGGGTTGATGACGACTCCGGCTTCGCTGACCCGGCCCGATGCGAGGTTGCGCTCGAGTGCCTCTGCCGCTTCGGGCGTGCCGACCGGGTAGAAGCAGCGGTACAGGTGGGTGCCTGCGTCCGGGTCTGACTCACTGTCATCGCCGTCACCGGCGACGACAGACCGGGATGGCGCCGGCGTCGGCACCTCGATGAGCGCCGGCTCCTCGGTGCGGCACAGGTCCTGCGCGTACTTGCAGCGGGGCGCGAACTTGCAGCCAGTCGGGAGGTGCGTCATCTGGGGCGGCTGGCCGCCGATGATCTCCAGGCGCGCATGGCTGTCATCGGTCACTTTCGGAATGGACCGGAACAGCGCCTCGGTGTAGGGCATCTTCATGTCCCGGAACAGCGTCTTGGTCGGGGCGCGCTCCACGATGCGCCCCGCGTACATCACGATGATCTCGTCGGTGCGTCCCGCGACGATGCCGAGATCATGGGTGATGAGCACCAGCGACATGTCACGCTCGGCACGCTCGGTTTCGAGGAGGTCCAAGATCTGTGCCTGAACGGTGACGTCCAGCGCCGTGGTGGGCTCGTCCGCGATGAGCAGGCGAGGGCTGCACGCCAAGGCGATGGCGATCACGATGCGCTGGCGCATCCCGCCCGAGAGCTGATGGGGGTATTCGTCGATGCGCCGGTGCGGCTCGGGAATGCCCACCTCTTCGAGCAGGTCGAGCGCTGCATTGCGTGCAGCACGGGCCGAGAGATCTCGATGCACACGCAGGCCCTCACCCACCTGCTTGCCGATCTTCATCACCGGGTTGAGCGAGCCGAGCGGGTCCTGGAAGACCATCGAGAGCTGCGGACCCCACATCTCGAGCAGCTCCCGGCGGCCCAGCGACATCATGTCGATGCCGTCGAAGGTGACCTCGCCCGTCGACGTCACCCTCGATTTGGGCAGCAGCCGCATGATCGAGCGCGACATCACCGACTTGCCAGAGCCCGACTCCCCCACCACGCCGAGGCGAGCGCCGCTGCGCAGGGACCACTCGACCCCGTCGACCGCTACCAGCGGGCCGGCAGCGGTGTGAAACGCAGTGCGCAAGTCGGCAACTTCGAGCAGGGGCGCCTCGGTCACGATGCGTCCCGACCTGACGGCGCCATCTCGACGCGTTCGAGTGCATGCTCGCCGACCAGCGGTGTATGGCACGCGACGAACCGGCCGGGAAGAATCTCGCGCATCTCGGGCTCTTCGGCTGCGCAGCGCTCAGCAGCGTGCGGGCAGCGTGTGCGGAAACGGCAACCCGACGGGGGGTCCATCGGCGAGGGCAGCTCCCCGCCGATACGTCCCGACCCCAGTTCTGCTGTTGGATCTGGCTGCGGGATCGCTGCCAGCAGCATCTCCGTGTACGGATGGGCGGGCTCGGCGAACATGGCATCGGGCTCGCTGACCTCGCACAGCTTGCCCAGGTACATGACCGCCACCCGGTCGCTCACGTTCTTGACCACCGCCAGGTCATGCGCAATGAAGATCAACGTCAGGCCCATCAGGTGCTTGAGGTCTTCGAGCAGGTTGAGAATCTGCGCCTGCACCGAGACGTCCAGCGAGGAGACGGGCTCGTCGCAGATGATCACCTGGGGCACGCTGACGAGTGCCCGTGCAATCGACAGTCGCTGTGCCTGCCCGCCCGAGAATTCCCACGGTCGCCGGTCCAAGGCATCGTCGGGATTGATGCCGACATAGTCGAGCACCTCCCGCACACGCGGCTCGGCCCGTTCGCGCTCGGCGTCGCGATTCGCCCGGTAGCGCCGCAGCACCCAGCGGAACAGGAGCGCGTCGACCGCCGCCGATGCCACCAGCACGACCAGCTTGATGCCGCCGTCCAGACCGGCGACATAGAACACCTGCAGCACCACCATGGCGCTCAGCGTCGTGGCGACACCACTGGCACCGGCTCGCTCGGGCCTCACGGCTGACATCGCGAGCCACACCGCCAGTACGGCGGTGAGCAAGATCAGCCCGCCGGAATTCAGCCACTGCGCCCAGCCCCCGAAACTCGACCAGGTGCGCCACAGCATGAACGCGCTGGCGCCAGTGGTGACCACCACACCCGCCAGCCCGACGGCACTGGAGACCTCGCCGAACTGGCGTGACATCAAGCTGAACGGCAGCATCACTGCCAGCAGCACCCAGGTCAGTCCGAGCAAGAGAGCGATGGCAGCGGCCAGCAGCAGCAGCGCCAGCGACGGGAAGCCGATGACCGCAGCAGGCACCTGCGTCCACCCCAGCCACGGCTCAGCAGCGCGCTCCTCGACGGTCTCTGACAGGATCCACAGCACGAAGGCCACCGAGGCCAGCAGGCCCACGATGCGCATCGGTGCTGAGGCTCGCCGCAACAGGTTCTGCAGCAGCTCGCCGATGCGGTCCTGCCACACGGCCATGGCAGTTCGCCTCGACACGTTCTCGAGGGCGATGAACAGCGGCTCGGCGATGATGTCGCGCACGCGGCGCCGGGGGTTCAGCGACGAGATCGGATCCTGGTAGATCATCTGCAGCCGGGGACGCACCTCGCGTATGGCGTCTTCGTCCAGCTCGGTCAGCTCCTGGCCGTCGAGCTGAACGGTGCCCGATGTCGGCCCTGGCAGCTGCAGGATGGCCCGCCCCGTCGTGCTCTTGCCGCAGCCCGACTCGCCGACCAGCCCAAGGGTCTCGCCCTCCACC
Source organism: Acidimicrobiales bacterium (assembly GCA_965116715.1). Taxonomy (GTDB): domain Bacteria; phylum Actinomycetota; class Acidimicrobiia; order Acidimicrobiales; family Poriferisodalaceae; genus Poriferisodalis. Next base: position 337,614 of record OZ220724.1, on the reverse strand, counting down.
AGGTCGAGCGACACGCCCGAGACGGCATGCACCGTGCGGCCGCCGGCCGCGGGGAACTCGACCACCACGTCCCGCGCGCTCAACAGCGCCTCGGGGCGCAGGTGGGCGTTGCCGCTGCCCGCCATCAGTAACCCGCCCTCACAGCCCGCTCCTCACAGCACCGACTCCCGCGGCTCGAAGTACTGCTGCAGCTTGTCGCCCACGAAATTGAGCGCCAGCACCGTCACGAACATGACGATGGCCGGCATCAGGCTGATGTGCGCGGCGACATCGAGGTTCGTGCGCCCCTTGTTGATCATGTCGCCCCAGGTGGGCGTCGGCGGCGGGACGCTCAAGCCCAGGAACGCCACCGAGCCCTCCACGACGATCAGGCCCGCCATGATGATGAGCGAGTAGCTGACGAACGAGGGCGCCACGTTCGGCAGGATCTCGCGGAACAGCACCCTGCCGTCCCGGGCCCCGAGCGTCCTGGCGGCGAGCACGAAGTCCTGCCCTGCCCAGCTCAACGTCGCGGCACGCACCACTCGTGCGATGGGTGCGATCGACAGCAGCACGAAGGTGAACACCAAAATGAAGATGCGTCGCTTGGCCTCGGAGTCCAGGAACAGCACCAACGCAAGGAACAGGATCAGCGGCGGGATCACCAGCGACGCGTTCAGCGTCGCCGTCAGCCAGCGGTCGACGCGGCTGCCGTAGTACCCCGAGACCATGCCCAGCAGGCCGCCGATGATCAGCGCCAGCACCGTGCCGACGGTCGAGATCACCAGGCTCACCTGTGCGCCGTAGATGACACGGCTGAACACATCCCTGCCGACCCCGTCGTTGCCGAACCAGTGAGACAGGCTGGGCCCTTGCTTGGACGTGCCCGGGAAGGTCTCGGCTGGATCCTTGATGGGCAGCACGTCAGCGAACACGGCGGCCACGGCGAGCACGACGAGATAGACCACCGCCAGCCAGAAGACGAAACCCAGACGCTTACGCACGAGTGCCCACCTCCCGGCCGCGCAGCCGAGGATCCAGCGCCAGGTACAAGAAGTCGGACATGGTGAGCACGACGATGTACAGCGTCGAGATCACCAGCACGCCTCCCTGCACGGCGATGAAATCTCGTTGGGTCACGCCCAGGAAGATGTACGCACCGACTCCCGGGATCGTGAAGATGAACTCGATGATCAGCGCGCCGCCGATGAGCAGGCCGACGGTCAGCCCCACCACCGTCAGCAGCGTGAAGCTCGACGGCCGCAGCGCGTGCCGCCACAGGATCCGCCGCGTCGGCAGCCCCTTGCTGCGAGCCAGGTCGATGAACGGCAGGCGCAGCGTGGCGATCATGTCCGACCGCAGCAAGCGCATGAACACCGCCGCCTGGCCCATCGCCAAGGCCAGCGACGGCAGCAGCATGTGCTTGAAGTGCAGCACCACGTCCTCGCCGAGCGGCACATAGCGCGCCGCGGGAAGCGCGCGGAACCCGATCTCGTTGCCCGCCACGCTGAGGCCCCCGATGGCGAAGAAGAGCACGAGCATGACGGCCAGCACGAAGTTGGGCGTGGCCAGGAATCCCAGCATCACGTTGTTGATCGTGCCGTCGGTCTTGGTTCCCTGCCGGTAGCCGGCCCAGATGCCCAGCGGGATGGCAAAGCCGAGAGCCAGCACCACCGAGTACGCCATGATCTGCAGCGTCGGGGTCATCGAGCGCGAGATGCCGTCGGCAACGTCCTCGCGCAGCACGATCGAGGTCCCGAGGTCGCCCGTCAGCACGCCGCCCAGCCAGTTGCCGTAGCGGTTGAAGAACGGCTCGTCGAGCCCCAGCTCGGTGCGGACGATGGCGATCTGGTCGGCGGTGGCCGCAGGTCCCAGGATGTTGATGGCGGGGTCGCCGGGCAGGCTGGCCATCAGCGCGAACACCACGAATGACACGCCGACGAGCACCGGGATGACGCCGGCGATGCGCCGCAATGCGTAGCGGCCGTCGGCAATTCCGGCCCCGACGGTGCCGATAAGCACCAGAACGCCGAAGGTCCAGCTGAACGGGGGCCGCCAGATCCACGCCCAGACAATGGTGGTCAGCAGTGCAACGGCGACGATTCGACCGAGCTGATCGCGAACGGCCTGCTTCATCGCGATCGAACCCCCCTTCGGCTGCCGTTCCTACACCAACTCATCGTCTCAGCTCTGGCAATCTCCGTCGGTGCACCAGATCTGGGCCACATGGTGCGCGCCTGAGTTCACGGCGAACATTCCCACGTCGCTGCCCGGTATCGGCAGGTTGGTGAGGTTCTGCACCCGCGGGCTGGCGACAATCCCCCACAACGTCCAATGCGTCCACAGGTTCCAGACATTGCGCCCGAACGCCCGTTGACCTCTTCGGCCGCTTCGCGGCGAGCGACCGGATCGGGATCGTGACGGATGACGTCGTATGCCGCATCGATGGCAGGGTCCTGGAAGCGTCCCACGTTCGAGGCCAGCTCGGGCACGCTGGGGTCGATCGGCAGGGCGGTCACCGAGTTCCACCACAGCCACTGCTCGATCGGGTCCACGCCGCCGTGGCTGCGCATGGCCATCATCTCGTACAGGCCCGCGAGCGCCAGGCCGAAGTACTGGCCTTGCTCGATGGGCTGGATCGTCACTGCAATCTCGTCGCCGAACGCGTGTCGCCACATCGACACGATGAGCTCGTTCGACTCGACGTTGAACGGGTCGTTGGTGCTGTTGAACCCGAAGGTGACCGGGTTCTGGCCGCTGTCGGTCTTGCACTGGGCGAACTCTGCCCGTGCGGCCTCGACGTCGAAGGACGGGTAGCCGGAGTCAGCCAGGTGGCCCATGCTTCCTGGCGGGAACGGTCCGTTCGCCACCTGGACCAGGCCGTGATACCGCTCGTCGACGAAGCGCTCCCCGTCGAAGGCGTGCGCCAGCGCCCGGCGGCAGCTCAGGTGTACCAGCGGGTTCGCTGCGTTGAGGCCCAGCGGATCCATGGGGACGGGCTCGGCAAGGCCGCGCTCGGCCGCGAGCACCGGGTTCGTCCCCGATGCAACGTTCATGAAGCTGAAGTGCGTCTCGCCGAAATTGTTGGCTTGCAGCAGCACGAAGTCGTCGTCGCCTTCGTACTTGGCGATCTCGTCTGCGTTGTCGGTGTGGATGACGTGGAACTGGCCTGCTCGCAGCCCGTTCGAGCGTCCCGTGATGTCCACGGACACCACGAACTCGATCTCATCCAGGTACGGCAGGCTCTCGCCGGTGATGCCGTTGGGGCCCCGCCAGTAGTCCGGGTTGCGCTCCGCGATGAAGCTGTTGCCGTTGCCCGGCGTGTACTCCACGAACCTGAAGGCGCCGAGCCCGACCGGTGCCGACGGGTCGCCGGTGGCGTTGGCCAGGCCTTCGGTTCGTTCGGTGGCCGTCAGGGGCGAGAAAGGCGAGATGTACATCGGGTTGTTCGGCAGCGTCTCGAGCCATGCCGGGGAGAACATGAAACCGCAGCCCTGCTCCCTCGACGCCGGGCCTGGGCCGGTCGCGAACGGGATGGACGTCTCGTAGTGGACCAACTGGCCCTCGCCCCAGACATTCTCGATGCCCAAGTAGCCGGGCCCGGTCTGCTGGCTGAAACGGCACAGGTTGATGTTGTAGGCAACGGCTTCGCCCGTCAGCGGCGTCCCGTCATGGAACGTGATGCCGTCGCGGATCTTCAGCGTCCACGTCAGGTAGTCGTCACTGGGCGTTTCTGATTCCACGAGGTACGGCACGATGTCGCCGTTGGCGTCGGTGACGTACATCGATTCGGTGATCGCCCGCATGATCATGCGGCAGCTGATCGCGCACAGCGCGGCGTAGGGCGCGAACGGGTTGGCGGTGTCGGCCTCGATGGCGTATACCAGCCGGCCGCCGTGGGTTGGCCCCGCCGCCTCGTCGCGGGTGTCCTCGCCCGATGCCTCACCAGCCTCGCGAGCTTCGACGACTTCCGCCTGGGCCGCCCCCAGGGTGGTCGCCGTTTCGGCCGCTGCGGCATCGCCAGCGTCGGGCTGAGCGCCTGAGCTGTCGCCGCCGTCACCGCCCGCGCAGGCGACGGCAATCAGCGCGAACGCTGTCGCTGCTGCCAGCGAACGCGCTCGCGCCAATTGCCGCCTCCCCCTTCGTGCTACCGGGTGCTCAGCCTTGGCAGTTCCCGTCTGTGCACCAGATCTGGGTCAGGTGGTGCTTGCCGGAGATCACCGGGAAGGTGCCCTCTGCATTGTCGGGGATCGGCAGATCCGTGATGTTCTGCACCCGCGGGTTGGCGATGACGCCCCACAGGGTCCAGTAGGTCCACAGGTTCCAGACGTTCTTGCCGAATGCCCGGTTGATGGCCTCCGCAGCAGCTTGGCGAGCCGCCGGGTCGGGGACGTGCCGGATGATGTTCAGCGCATCGAAGATCTCAGGATCCAGGAAGCGCCCGAAGTTCAGCGCCAGCTCGGGCACCGACGGGTCGACCGGGCTGGCCGTGAACGGGCTCCACCAGTACCACTGCTCGGACGGGTCGACGCCTCCGTGGTTGCGCCAGCCCTGCATCTGGAACACGCCGGCCAGTGCAAGCCCGATGTACTGGCCCTGCTCGATCGGCGTGATCGACACCGCCAGCTCGTCGCCGAAGGCATCGGTCCACATCGACACGATGAGCTCGTTGGACTCCACGTTGAATGCGTCGTTGGTGGTGTTGAACGCGAACGCCACCGGATTCTGACCGCTGTCCGCCTTGCACTGCTCGAACTCGGCCTGAGCGGCGTCGACGTCGTAGGTCGGGAAGCCGGAGTCCTCCACGTAACCCACGCTGCCCGGCGGGAACGGACCGTTGGCAACCTGCACCAGGCCCTGGTGCCGTTCGTTCGCGAATCGCTCGCCGTCGAACGCATGCGCCAGCGCCTTGCGGCAGCTCAGGTGCACCAGCGGGTTGGTGGCGTTGAGCCCCAGCGGATCCATCGGGATCGGCTCTGCGGCGCCGCGCACGACTTGGAGCCACGGGTTGACACCGGATGCGACGTTGATGAGGTTGTGGCTGGTCTCGCCGAAGTCGTTGGCCTGCAGCAGCACGAAGTCGTCGTCGCCCTCGTACTTGGCGATCTCATCGGCATTCGCCGTGTGGATGATGTCGAACTGGCCGGCTTTCAGGCCGTTCGAGCGGCCCTGGATGTCCACGGCCACCACGAACTCGATCTCGTCCAGGTACGGCAGGTTCTCGCCCGTGATGCCGTTCTCGCCTCGCCAGTAGTCCGGGTTGCGCTCGGCGATGAAGCTGTTGCCGTTGCCCGGCGTGTAGCTCACGTACCTGAAGGCTCCCAGCCCGACCGGGGCGGAGGGATCGCCGTTGGCGTTCGCGAGGGCTGCCTCGCGCTGCTGCTCAGTGAGCGGCGACGCCGGCGACACGTACAGCGGGTTGTTGGGCAGCGTCGACATCCATGCCTGGCTGAACATCTGCCCGCACACCTCGGCGCGGCCTGCCGGGCCCACGCCGGTCGCCAACGGCTGGCCGGGACTGGCCGTGACCGTGACGGTCTGGCCTTCGCCGACAACGCTGTCGATACCCAGGAACGCCGGACCCGTCAACTGGCTCAGGCGGCACAGGTTGATGTTGTATGCCACGGCCTCACCGGTCAGCGGCGTGCCGTCGTGGAACGTGATGTCGTCGCGGATCGTCAGGGTCCAGGTCATGTAGTCGGCGCTGTGCTCTTCCGACTCCACCAGGTAAGGGACGATCTCGCCGTCGGCATCGGTGATGTACAGCGAGTCGGTGATGGCACGGAAGATCATGCGGCAGCTGATGGCGCACGACGTCGCGTAGTGCACGAACGGGTTGGCCGAATCGGCCTCGATGCCGTAGACGAGCTTGCCGCCATGGACCGGGCCGGTCTCGGTCTCGCGCACGTCCTCACCCGTGGCTTCGCCGGCCTCACGTGCCTCGACCACCTCCTCGTCCTCTTCGGACAGCGTGGTGGATGGCGCCTCGACGGCGGCCTCGGTGGTATCCGGCTCCGCCGGTGCGGCACCGTCGCCGGTGTCACTGGCGTCATCTCCGCCGCCGCATGCGACAGCGATCAGGGCGAATGCGGCGAGAACGACGCCGAGCCTGATGCCGAGCGAGCTCCGGGACCTTCGGCGGCGCCTGCTGGCGAGTTGATCGGCATTGCGCCGCGATTGACCTGTGTGCATCGTGGACACTCCTCAGCCACTGCGCCACCGCGGCGCTTTCGGCGAAACCTACTAGCCCCACTGCCGGGCTCTGTACGTCGCCCAGTTCTCAGCTCGGGGTTTGGTTTTGCTCATGACCGTCGTGCCCGCCGGGCCGGTACGGTGCAGCCGGGCCGGTAGCTCAGTGGTCAGAGCAGGCGACTCATAATCGCTGGGTCGTGGGTTCGATCCCCACCCGGCCCACCCAGCGCCAGCGGCAAGCCCATACCGACCAGCAGACTCAGTATCGTTGCCCCGCACGTTCGGGCACCTGGCTGCCCGTTCGGTCCGGGGTAGCTCAGTTGGCAGAGCAGCGGACTGTTAATCCGTTTGTCGTGGGTTCGAGCCCCACCCCCGGAGCACACCTGACCAGCCGGCCGGCGCACTCAACCGGTGCGCAGCCACTCCGCCACTGCCTCGGCTGCCCCGACTCGCATCTCGGGGTTCAGCAGTTCGGTTTCCCGTTCGCGACGCCAGACGGGCCGGCCGTGGCGGACGCGCATGCGTTCGGTGCGTGTTGTCGCGGGTGCGCAACTGGTGACTACTACGATCTGGCGAGAGTTTTGCTCGGGTTTGGGAGGTACGGCTGGTGTTGGGCCGCGCAGGTTCCGTTGTGGGTGCAGCGCTGCGGTGGCCGAGTGGTCGTCGGGTGGGTCTGGTGCTGGTCGCAGCGCTGGTGGCGTTGGTGCAGGTGCCGCCCGCATCGGCTCACGAGGGTGAATTGGCGGAGCCAGCCAATCTGCAGTCCGGCGATATCGAGTTTGGCGCCGTGACGCCGAGCCGGCCCGCGCCGGAGCTGGCAGAGGGTGTCATCGTGGCGCGCCAACAGGTGCTTGATCCAAGCCGAGAAATCCAACCCCGATCCGAGCCGAAGTCGCCGGCTGTTCCCAGCGCACCCAGGAGCGTCAGGGCCCGGGTCAAGACAGGACACGGCGAGACGCTGTCGGTGAGCTGGAATCCACCCGAGCGCAGCGGTGGCGCGGCCGTCACGGATTACGTGGTGCAGTGGAAGCAGTCCACCGCCGCTGACTGGGCCGAGAAGAGCGTCGGGAGCCAAGGTTCTGTGAACGGGTCAACCGAGATCTCGGGTCTGGTTGACGGGGAGAGCTACTCGGTGCGGGTGCTGGCAGTGAACTCCGCCGGGCGCGGCGCCGCTTCGGCGACGGTGACGGCCGTACCGCTCTCGGGCAGCGAGCAGTTCTCGCGTTACCTCGATGAGCTCGTGTTGGAGATCGGCGACGAGCACCCGTGGTTCGTCGAGGCTGTCGACTACCTCAGGGAACAGGATGTCGAGTTCCGTGTGGCGTCACTCCTGTACCTCGGATCCCACTCCATGAGGTGCCGCCACGACGAGGCTGAGGGAATCCCCATGTGCCGCACAGACCGCATCGACATGGACGACGACCATGTCCGGCACAAGGCCACCGCTGTGCATGAGGTCGCGCACTCCTACACGCTGTCCTCGGACGCGGCCGCTGCGCCCGCCCCGATCGCCGTCGCCCACGTCTACTTCGGCCGGTTGATCTACGGCAGGTCGGACCTCTCTACGTGTACGTCCGAGGAGCTCTACGCCGATGTCATCGAAAGCTACGTAGCTGGAGGGGACCCTTCGTACTGGCCGCTTTGCGACGCTGTGCCCGACTCGCCGACTGCAGAGGCCGAGGAAATCGTCAGGGCCGCTCTGGCGGGAGAGATGCCCGCGTGGTTCTACGACACCTACGGCCGCGCCGGGGGGCTGGACCTGGAGTTGCTGTGGGCCGACATGTCCAAGGTGAGCCGCTACACGACCGCGCAGACGGTGTTCGCACAGATGCGCGACGCGTTCGGGGGCTATTGCTCGCCGACCCAGGCCTACGACTCGATGTTCTACACCGTGGGCCCGCTCCGCAACCCGTGGGTGGACGGGGGCTGCGTGCCGCAAGAGCCGACCAAGCTGACCGTCGCCGGCAGTGACGGCCGGATCCTCGTGTGCTGGGCGCCGCCCGCCTATGACGGGGGCCGGCCGGTCACCGAGTACGTCGTGCAGTGGAAGTCTCCCGCTGATGAGGGCTACGGGCCGAGCCGTCAGAAGACCGTGGCACCCGGCGGAACTCTGAGCGCCGAGATCTCGGGCCTCGACAACGGCGTTGCCCACCAAGTGCGTGTTGTGGCCCGCAACGGCTTCGACGACGGCGACGACGCCACCAGCAACGACGACTGGGGAACAGCCGCGCAGACCATCGCCACCCCGCGAGCCGGCGACCTGGTTGCGGCACCGTCTGGTGTGTCAGCGTCCTCGACGGATGTGTCGGCGACGCTGTCGTGGGTGGTGCCCGCGCAGCCCGGGGTGTACTTGAACGAGATGTTCCTCGAGCGTCTGGGCGACGGCTGCGAGGTGGAGTGGTCGACGAGGGTCATCGATGACTGGGAACTGGACGCGGAGTCGTCGTGGTCGGAAAAGGCCGGGCGTCTCGAGGCCGACACTGAGTACCGGTTCAGGGTGCGCTTGGCCACCGATGGGCACGGCGATGTGTTCTCCGAGACGATCACGGTCAGCACCCAGTCCGAGCCGCCGGTTGCGCCGAGTGACTTGACGGCGTCGGTGGGCGACGACGGCCAGGTGAACCTGTCGTGGACGATCCCGGCTCAGCCCAGCTGGGTCGAGGTGGGCACGGTGATGGTGGAGCGCCGTGACAGCGGAGGGGTCGCCCATTTCGGTGCTGTGGCCGAGGTGGACTGGGAGCGCGGCACCACCTCCTACAGCGCGACCGATGGGAGCCCTCTGCGGGGCCTGCCCTATGAGTACCGGGTGAGGATGCTCGCTGGGGGCCGCTTCATTCCCAGCGACACGGTGTCGGTGACGGTGCCCGCCCAGGTCGAGACCACAGCGGGGCCGCTGGCAGGGTTCAGCCTGATCGACGCGTCGAACCAGTCGCTGCGCGCCGACATCGCTGATGGAGACACGGTGGAGTTGGCCGGTGCGGGGTCAGGCGACTTCGCCGTGCGCGCCGACATCGCCGACGGCGAGCGGGTGGGCAGCGTGTACTTCGAGCTGACCGGACCGGTCTCGACCTCGCGCACTGAGAGCTGGCTGCCCTACGCGCTCTACGGCGACGCAGGCACAAACAACCTCTACGGCGGCGGCCCGCTGCCACCAGGCGAGTACACCCTCACCGCTACCGCCTACAGCCTGAAGTACCGCCGCGGCGACACACTCGGCACCCTTTCGGTGACCTTCGACATCGTCGAAGACACCAGCTGAACGACTCGCTGCGGCACCTTCCCTGATCAACCGTCGAAACCCACACCCGCAGCAGCGACGTCAGCCACGTCGCGACGGACGATTGGCGTGCTCACTCAACCGGTGCGAAGCCACTCTGCAACTGCCTCGGCTGCCCCGACTCGCAGCTCGGGGTTCCGCAGTTCGGTTTCTCGCTCGCGAAGCCAGACAAGCCAGTCGTGACGCATCCGCACGCGCTCGTCCTGCGACAGTTGAGGGTCGAATTCGGTGCCCGGGATCTCCGCGCCATCGCGAATGAGCTGGATCGTTTCCTGCACGTGCCTGTGCAGGGCAGTCGCCGCCCGATCCAGTGCCTCTCCCTCTGTGAGCTCGCTGGCTCCGGCGGCCGCTTGGGCAAGCAGTTCACGATCGGGGACATCGGAGTTCAGGCGGTCTCGCCAATCTGGCTCTTGAGACACCCGCAAGTACGCCGCGTGAATCTCGGGCACCGAGAACAGTTGCGGCAGCACCAGCGTTGCCGCGTCGGTATCGCTTGACGCGGCCGCTTCGAGGAGTGCTCGCTCACGTGCCTCAATGCTCCGGTCGGAGTTGAAGCCTTGGGCGGTCCTTCGAGACCGCATCGTCCCCGTTGGGGTCTCGAAGAGGTCCGCTCCGTCGTAGGGGTACGGGTCGCCTGCGTATGAGTCTCCCCCACGCGCATCCTCGAAGTAGCCCTCGTCGGGCTCCGGCGGTGGCGGTGCTTCGTAGGCGTCGCGAGGCCCCGCGGTCGCCTGATCGGCCAGTCGCCCACGAGCTGATTCGATGCGCTCGCGCAGGTCCCCGACCGACATCGGGATGAGCTGCGCGACGGGCTCGAGGTCGTCGGTGATGAGCACGTCTGCGGGGTACACGGCGAAGACCTCGGCGACCTCGTCTGCTGCCCGGTCACGCCCGCTGGGACTGTCCAGTTCGGCCCGGGCCAGGATTCGCTCGGCGCGAAACACGTGAAGCGGCTGGGCTTCGGAAAGCGCCCGGCGCAGGGCGGGCGGGTCGGAATCTGCCAGGTCGCCCGGATCGGCTCCTGGGGGCAGTGCTGCCACGAAGATGTCGAGTCCGTACTCGCGTTCCCATTGGTGCACTCGCTCTGCAGCGGTCTGCCCGGCAGCGTCCGCGTCGAAGGCCAGCACGATGCGCTTCGTCGAACGCGACAGCAGCTCCGCGTGCTGCTGGGTGAGCGCTGTGCCGCAGGTGGCAACTGCCTCCGCGATTCCGGTTAAGTCGCAGCCGATGACATCGGTGTAGCCCTCGCACACCACAACCCGGTTCGCCTTGCGTGCGGGCTGCTTCGCAAGGTGCAATCCGTACAGCGTCTTGCTCTTGTCATAGACCGCAGTGCCGACCGTGTTCTTGTACTTCGGGCCCTTCGGGGCCGGCTCGTCGGGCCGAGGCAGCAGACGTCCGGCGAAACTCACCACCCGACCGCTGGCGTCACAGATGGGGAACATGATTCGATCCCGGAAGAAATCCGATGCGCTGGAAGCATCGCTGTCGGTGGCATCAGCGCCTGCGGACTTGTCACCGGGGTCATCGTCGCGATCGTGGCCTGCTGTGCTGCCGGATTCGTCGCTGGCGGCTGCGCCCCATGTTGCGCCTGCATCTGAGCCAGGCCGCTCCTGGCTCCGCCGCGATGCCGCTCGTGCCCGACCCGCTTCGGCGTAGGCCAATCCCGCAGCGGCCATCTGCTGCGGTGGCGCGCCCAGATACCGGCACAGCTCATCCCATCGTGGAGGCGCATATCCCAGCCGCCACTTCACGACGGTCTCGCGGTCGTAGCCGCGCCGACGCAGGTAGGCACGGGCCGGCCCCGCATCGGGGCTGTTCATCAGACGCTCGTGGTAGAAGCGAGCCGCCTTCTCAAGCAGGTCAAGCAGCTCCTTGCGACGCTGGTTGACGCGCTGTGCGCCGGGAGCGTCGTAGGTCAACGTGATACTCGCCGCTGCTGCAAGCTGTTCCACCGCATCGGCGAAGTCGAGGTGATCCGTCTCACGCAGGAAGGTGATTGCATCGCCGGAGGCTTTGCAGCCGAAGCAGTGGTAAAAGCCCTTCGCCGGGTCGACGCTGAATGACGGCGTCTTCTCGGTGTGGAACGGGCACAAACCGACGTGTCGACTGCCGACTCGCTTCAGGCTGACACGTCTGCCGATGAGCGCGACGAGATCGGTCGCTTCACGCACACGCTGCACATCAGAGTCCCGGATGCTCATCTGCGCACGACGCTAGTAACTGCCTGCGACACGCCCCGTCGAGAGGTACGCGTCCAGTCGGAGCACGCGACCCATCAGTTCCGTCTGAATGTGCACGCCCGATCATTGAGCACGATTTCGAAGAGTCCCAGGAAATCCATGCCGAGCAGGATGTCGAAGTTGGGTGGCGCTGGTGGCGGCAGCCGCCACACGGAGAGCTGCTGCCCGCACAGGATCGGTTGGTCGCGTCCTAGATCGAGTTCGACACCCAACCAGAGCCAAAACGCAGGTGTCGATTGGGCGGAGCTCCCGATCCCACCGACATCGAGATGCTCGACCGGGTCCTGAGAGGATCCCATCGAGTTGACGACGCGTTCAGAAACAGCCGATCTTTTGCTTCCCGTGTCAACCAGCCCAAGGAATCGATGGGCCGCAGCCTCGGGTGTAACTGCGACAAGCGTCTCAGCCAGAACCTGCCGGTTCCAAACAGGCACCGTCAGTTCATTCAACGCTCCTGGCCCACCATGGGCAGGCTCACGAAGACCGGGCGTGCACCGACCTCTTCAAAGGAGAACCCGCCGAGCCCGTACTTGCTCACCCCAGCGGAGTAGGCAGATGCCCTGTCTTCGTAAACACCCACTACGTCGCCGTCGTGCAGTAGGGCGATCTTGCCGGAATGTTCGGCCTCCATCTGCTCACGGTGGAAGCGTCTGTAAGCACGGTGGTTTGACAATGCTTGAGAAGGCACGGGCAACTCCAACGAAGGCACCTGCCGATGTCCTCACCTTGGCACAACCATCGGTCCCGAGCACGACAATTTTCTGAAGACGCTTGTATGACGGCGGGCGCGCATGGCTCTTCCGCTGGGCCGGCTGCCTAACCGGATGCGGTGAGCATGGCCTGGGCGGCGGCGAGGCGGGCGATGGGCACGCGGTAGGGCGAGCACGACACGTAGTTGAGGCCCGCGTGCACGGCGAAGGCGATGCTGGCGGGGTCGCCGCCGTGCTCACCGCACATGCCGGCGCGCAGGCGGGGATTGGCTCCGCGCCCGCGCTGCATGGCCATGGCGAGCAGTTCGCCGACACCGTCGGGGTCGAGCGAGGCGAACGGGTCAGCCTCCAGCAGACCGTCGGCAATGTAAGGAGCGATGACTCGTGCAGCGGTGTCGTCCCGGCTGAAGCCGAAGACCGTCTGGGTGAGGTCGTTGGTGCCGAAGCTGACGAAGTCGACCGTGGGCGCGAGCTGGCCGGCGATCAGGCACGCCCGAGGCGTCTCGACCATGGTGCCGATCGGCGGCAGCGAGCCAGCGTCCGCGGCCTCCCACGCAGAGCGCACGGCACGAACCGCCGCCGTGAGCTCTTCGGCAGTCGAGACCAGCGGGATCATGATCTCGGGGTGCGGATCACCGTCGGCGGAGCGCCGATCGGCCACCGCGCCGGCGATCGCTCGGACCTGCGCGCCATAGAGATCGGGGCGCAGCAGACCGAGCCGCACGCCACGCACGCCAAGCATCGGGTTGTGCTCATGCCACTCGGCTGCCACCGCGGGATCAGCTCCTGCCAGGAACTCGTGCATCGGCGCATCGAGCAGCCTGATGGTGACGGGCAGACCGTCCATGGCCTCGAGCAGCTCGCCGAAGTCTGCACGCTGGGCCGCTGCGAGATCGTCGACGTGCTCGTCGTGGCCCGTCAGGATGACGTGCTGGACGATCTCAAGCCGGTCGGGTTCCAGGAACATGTGCTCGGTGCGGCACAGACCGATGCCCTGCGCCCCGAGCGAGCGCGCCGTCGCCGCATCGTCCGCGGTGTCGGCGTTGGCGAGCACGGCGAACCGGCCGGCAGCAACCCGATCCGCCCACTCCAGCACCTCGGCGATCTCAGCCGGCAGCGCCGGACCCGGCGCGGAGCCATCTCCGGCACCGCTGACGGGCGCCTCGGCGACCTCACGACGCCCGAGCGTCACCTCGCCTGTGGCGCCGTCGATCGAGATCGGCGTGCCGTTCGCAATGCGGTGCTCGCCGACGGTGAAGCCGTCAGCCTCCACCGTGATCTGGCGTGCGTCGCACACCGCGGGAATCCCCCACCCTCGGGCGACGACGGCGGCGTGGCTGGCCAGCCCTCCCCGAGCAGTCAGTATCCCCGCCGACAATCCCATGGCGGCCACATCGGCGGGCGTCGTCTCGACGGCGACCAGTATCACCGTGTCGCCTGCCGATGCGAGATCCAGCGCAGCCTGCGAGCCGACGGCCACGAGTCCCGATGCCGCGCCGGGCGATGCCGCCAGGCCGGTCGTGAGCACGGTGCCCGACCCCGACTCGAAAGCAGGATGCAGTGCGTCGAGTACAGCATCGATGCCGAGATCGGCCACCGCTTGTCGCTGGCGGTCGCTCAATGGGCTCGTGCGACCGGCGCCAGTCATCGCCGCGCCGCCATCTGATCCCGCCCGTGCACGGGGTTACCCGCAACGGCAGACGCACCGGCCCCTCTCTTCACGGCTCCGCCTCCCGGTGCCGGCTGCGGCTGATCCCCCTAGAGGCCCAGCCGGCTTGCAAGATGGTCTATCAGCGCGCTGATCGGTACCCGGTCCTGGGCCATCGTGTCGCGGTCGCGCACAGTGACACACCGGTCATCGACCGACTCGAAGTCGACGGTGACGCACAGCGGCGTCCCGATCTCGTCCTGGCGGCGGTAGCGGCGGCCGATGGCCTGGGTCTCGTCGTAGTCGCACATCCAGTGCGGCTGGCACTGGGCCAGCACCTCGCCTGCCAACGCCGTCAGCGGCTCCTTGCGCGACAGCGGCAGCACCGCCACCTTGTAGGGCGCCAGCCGAGGGTGCAGTCCCAGCACCGTGCGCAGCTCGTCGTTGACCGTCTCTTCCCGAAAGGCAGCCAGCAGGAACGCCATCAACGCACGGGTCGCTCCGGCGGCCGGCTCGATCACATGCGGGACGTAGCGCTCGCCGCTGGCCTGGTCGAAGTACTCCAGCTTCTGGCCCGAGTGCCCGGCATGCTGGCGCAGGTCGTAGTCGCCCCGGTTGGCCACGCCCTCGAGCTCGCCCCAGCCCCACGGGAACAGGAACTCAACGTCGCTGGTACCGCTCGAGTAGTGGCTGAGCTCGTCGGCGTCGTGGGGTCGCAGCCGCAGAGAGCTTGGCGGGATGCCCAGGTCCACATACCACTGATGCCGCTCGGCCAGCCAGAACTCGTACCACTGCTGGGCCTCGGCGGGCGGGACGAAGAACTCCAGCTCCATCTGCTCGAACTCACGGGTGCGGAACACGAAGTTGCCCGGCGTGATCTCGTTGCGGAACGACTTGCCCACCTGGGCGATGCCGAACGGCGGACGCTTGCGGCTGGTCTCGAGAATGTTCTTGAAGTTGACGAACATGCCCTGGGCGGTCTCGGGTCGCAGGTACACCTCGGCACCCGCGCCCTCGACTGGCCCCGCCTGCGTGCGGAACATGAGGTTGAACGCCCTGGCCTCGGTGAACGTGCCACGCCGGCCGCAGTTGGGACACAGGTCGGGATCGTCGAGCTGGTCCTGGCGGTGGCGGGTCTTGCATTCGGTGCAGTCCACCAGGGGGTCGGTGAAGTTCTTGAGGTGGCCTGAGGCCTCCCACACCTGGGGCGGTCCCAGAATGGAGGCGTCGAGGCCCACCACATCGCTGCGCATCTGCACCATGGACCGCCACCAGGCGTCCTTCACGTTGCGCAAGAGCTGCGCCCCGATCGGCCCGTAGTCATACGCGCTGCGGAAACCGCCGTAGATCTCCGCCGAGCCGAACACGATGCCCCGGCGCTTGCAGAGATTGACGATCTTGTCGAACAGCGCGGGATCGGGGCCCGGCTGCTCGGTCTCGGCGCCAGCGGTATTCGTCACGGGCGGCAAGGGTACGGCTCAGCCTCCTAGGCTCACTGCCATGCGGCTGCGCGACACCACCGTGGTCTTCCTGTGCGCATTCCTCGGCATGATGGTGCTGATCATGCCGCTGCCGGTGTTCGGCGGCCCGTATGAGGACATTCAGGAGGGTCGGGTCGACTGGACCTGCTCGATGCCGCTGCTGAGCCTGGCCCCGCCCGACGTCGACCTCGACGAGGTGCGTGACGCAGTTGACGAGGCCATCGCCGCGGCCCGTACCACCGGAGAGCAGTACGTGCCGCCCGAGAGCCGGCACCCGCTGTGCGGGGGCTTGGCCCGCACCCAGGTGGTGCTGGCATTGCTGGCGTTCGCCGGCGCCTTCTGGAAGGGCCGGAAGTGGTGGCGTTCGACGGCCGATGCCCGTGCGGAGAGGCGCTTCAAGCGGCTGCATGAGAGCGTCGAGAATCCCCAAGGACGCTCCAGGATGTTCCGATAACCGCTCAGCCGAGCAGATCCGCACTCCGCAGCCGTCTGTCCATGTGGTACTCCCACATGCGCGTCACGACTGCTGCCGCCTCGTGGGTATCGGAGGATGGCTCGATGTCGAGCACGGCATTCACCCGCCCGTCGATGATCGAGCGCAGCATCTCGAGTGCCCCGCTGGACAGGGTTCGGCCGCGACGATGGGTGGCACAGGTGACGCCGCCCTGCGCAGGGTCGAATGCCACGATGGGAGCATCATCGCAGCCGGTGCCCACCACGCAGCCATCGAGCATCGGCGCAGTTCCCTCGTGCGCCAGCAGGCGCAGCAGGAACGCGGGCAGCAGCATTCCGGAGTGGGTCAGGTCGAGGCGGCCCAACGCTCCGATGAGCATCTGGTACGGCACCGGATCATCGCCGCGGTCGTGAACCGACTGGTCCACGGCCTCGGCGAGCGTCATGGCTACGCCCAGCCGGTCCAGATCCGAGCGCAGCGCCGGCCAGCGGTCGAGCGTCACGGCGCCCGTCACGATGTCCAGCTCGCCCCGCCCGCGGTAAAGCTGCAGATCGACATGCCTCAGCGGTTCAACATGGCCGGCCAGCTTGCTTCGAGTGCGCCGGGCACCTTTCGCCACGGCGCGCACCTTGCCATGCCCTGAGGTGATGATCGTGATGATCCGATCGGCCTCACCGAGCTTGGTGGTGCGGAGCACCACGCCTCGGTCCCGGTACTGCATCTGCGAGGACGTCCCCCAGCCTCGTGGTGTGGCTTCAGCGATTCAGGCCGCCGAAGCGCCGGTCGCGCGCCTGGTAGGTACAGATGGCCTCGAACAGGTCTCCCCTCCGGAAGTCCGGCCACAGCGTGTCGGTGAATACCAGCTCGCTGTACGCCATCTGCCACAGCAGGAAATTCGACAGCCGGTTCTCGCCTGAGGTTCGGATCATGAGATCCACCTCGGGCATCTCGGCGTCGTAGAGATGCTTCGCGAGCGCTGCCTCGTCGATCTCGTCTGCGGGGACGCCGGCCCGCACCAGACCGGCCGCGGCATCGACGATCTCGGCTCTGCCGCCGTAGTTGAACGCCACCGTGAAGGTCAGGCCGGTATTGGCCGCGGTGAGCTCGACTGCCTCGTCGATGCGGGCCCGGACACGGCGCGGGATGCGGGCATCAGGGCGCCCCACAAAGCGGATCCGTACGTTCTGCTCATGCAGCTCATGGCTGCGCCGCACGAGCAGTGACTCGTTGAATCCCATCAAGAAGCGCACTTCGGCCGGTGGGCGCCGCCAGTTCTCCGTGCTGAACGCGTACACGGTGAGCCATGACAGGCCAATCTCGGCCGCGCCCTCGACAGTGTCGATCAGGGCCTCCTCGCCGGCGGCATGGCCTTCGGTCCGCGGCAGCCCGCGCGCCTGGGCCCAGCGCCCGTTGCCGTCCATCACACAGGCCACGTGCGTCGGCAGGCACGACACGTCCATTCCCGCACCTCGGTTCACACTGCGCAGGGTAGAACCAGAGCCGGAAGGAGGGTGCGCAGATGTCCGACGAGCCTTGGGACCTTGCCCCTGCAACCAGCACCGACGGCACCGCTGCGGCACTGGGCGAGGTGATCGCAGGACTTCCCGGTGGCGGCGAGCAGCGAGCCGGCCAAGACGAGATGGCCGCTGCGGTGCACGACGCGATGGCTGACGGGGGCACGCTGCTGTGCCAGGCAGGCACCGGCGTGGGCAAGTCGTTGGCCTACCTGGTACCCGCCGCCATCGCTGCGGCTGCCGGCAAGCGAGTCGTAATCGCCACCGCGACGCTGGCGCTGCAGGACCAGCTCGTCGGCAAAGACCTGCCGCTCGTGGCTGCCGGGATGACCCAGCAGCTCGGACGCCCCGTCCGGTGGGAGGTTTTGAAGGGACGCAACAACTACCTGTGCCACCACCGCTTCGGCGACCACGCCCAGCAACAGTTCGACTTGGCAGGGGGGTCAGCCACGCCCACGGAATTGGCCCGGCGGCAGCAGCTCGCCGAAATCTCCCAGTGGGTGCCCCGAACGCGCACCGGCGACCGTTCAGAGCTGGCGGTCGCGCCCGATGCACGCGTGTGGTCGTCGGTGTCAGTGACCAGCACCGAGTGCATCGGCGCCGAGCGCTGTCCCGAGGGTCACCGCTGCTTCGCCGAGGAGGCTCGAGCCCGGTCGGCGAGGGCCGGCATCGTGGTGACCAACCAGCACCTCTACTGCATCGATCTGTTCGGTGACGGTTACCTGTTCGGGCCTCACGACGCCGTCGTGTTCGACGAGGCCCACCAGCTCGAGTCGGTTGTCACCCAAGTGGCCGGCCTGGAGATCACCCCGGCGGGCTTCACGCGGCTGGCTGCCGAAGCACGCGCGGTAGGCGCTGCGGGCGCGGCAACCGATGCCGTCGCCGATGTGTCGAACCGCCTTGCCGACGAGCTCGGCCCGTTGCGCGACACGCGATTGGGAGCGATCACCGGCGACTTGGCCAGCCTGCTCGAAGTCGCCGACAGCAGGGTTGTCGAACTCGCCGCCGAGCTGCGGTCGGCCGGTGACGACACCAGCGACCTGGAACGGCTGCGCGTCGGGCGGATCGCAGCCGAGTCGCTCAACGCGCTGCGGACCGCGCTCGACCCACCGCAGGGAACGGTCATCCTGGTGGAAGGCCGCGGCCGGCTGCGCCTCGCACCGCTCGACGTCGGAGACCTGCTGGCAAGCCAGCTGTGGGGCCGGCAAGCGTGCGTGCTCACCAGCGCGACACTCGGCCCGCACTTCGCCGCGCGCCTCGGCGTGCCCGCTGCTGACCACGCGTATCTCTCGGTAGACAGCCCGTTCGACTACCGCGCCAATGCGCTGCTGTACTGCGCACGGCACCTGCCTGCACCTACCAACGACGGCTACCGGGCGGCTGCCGTCGACGAACTGGCGGAGCTCGTCGCCGCTGTGGGCGGGCGCACGCTCGCACTGTTCACAAGCTGGCGTGCGCTCAATGACACGGCCGATGCGCTTGCTGAGCGACTCAACGGCATCAAGGTGCTGCGCCAGGGCGGCGAGCTGTCGAACGCGGCGCTGCTCGAGGCCCTGGGTGACGATCCGGCGACGGTGGTGTGCGGCACGATGAGCTTCTGGCAGGGCGTTGATGTGGCCGGGCCTGCTTTGTCACTGCTGGCCATCGACCGCCTCCCGTTCGCTCGGCCCAACGAGCCGCTGGCCGCAGCTCGGCGCGAGGCTGTCGGCGCTGATGCCTTCATGACCGTTGACGTGCCGAACGCCGCAGACATGCTGGCCCAGGGCGTGGGACGGCTGATCCGCACCACCGCAGACCGGGGGGTGGTGGCGGTGCTCGACTCGCGGCTCGCCACGGCGGGTTACCGGTCGCGCCTGCTCGATCCGCTGCCGCCCATGCGTCGCAGCGTCGACCAGGCCGAAGCGGTCGAGTTCCTCGGCTCCATCCGGAACCAGCACGCCGCTTGAGGGGCCGAGCCGTCAGTCGTGGGGCTCTGAAGGAGCCTCGGGTGCGAGCATGCGCGCCACGGCATCGGGCGTGCGCTGCCAGTCCGGCTCCACGCGGACACGCAGCTCCAAGTAGACGCCGTCGAGGCCGAGCTCGCGGCGTGCCGCGGTGCCGACCTCTCGCAGCATCCGCCCGCCCTTGCCGATGACGATGCCCTTCTGCGATGGCCGCTCTACGGCGATGTCGCAACGGATGCGGGCCGGCTCCCACTCGGTGACGCGGACCGCGATGCTGTAGGGCAGCTCGTCGCCGAGCCGCGCGAGCAACTGCTCGCGCACGGCCTCGGAGATGCGCCACGCATCGGGCAGATCGGTGATGCTCTCGGGAGGAAAGTAGGCAGGGCCCTCGCCTAGGCCGGCCGCGAGGTGGGCGACCAAGGCATCGGTGCCCTCGCCTGTCGTTCCTGACACTGGGAAATACGCGCCGGCGTCGAACTCCGCAGCGGCGGAAAGCTGCTCCAGCACTTGGGCTCTCGACGCGCGGTCGCACTTCGTGACGGCGACCACCGTGGACACGCCCGACGGCAACGATTCCCAGATCAAGCGGTCGCCGCGGCCCAGCGGTGCGGTCGCGTCGAGCACCATGCAGATCACGTCCACCGGCTCCAGCTCGGCGATGGCCGTCCGCGCCGTCTCATTCAGCTGCTCGCCCAGCGAGGTGACCGGTTTGCCGATGCCGGGAGTGTCCACAAAGACGATCTGCGCCTCCGGCAGGTGCCGCACGCCCATGACCCGCAGGCGCGTGGTCTGGGGCTTGTCGGACGTGATGCTGATCTTTCTGCCCACCAGGCAGTTCAGCAACGTCGACTTGCCTGCATTCGGGCGCCCGACAAGGGTCACGAAGCCTGAGCGCACCGCCCGCTCCGGGCCTACCCCGAACCCACGCGGTCGGCGTCATACGAGGCCGCGCCGACCGCGCCGGCGTCATCGGGGCCGGCACCGCGCCGCGCTCCGACAAGGTTGATGCGCCGGCCCTCGACTTCGAGCGCCGACAGGCACCAGCCGTCCAGCTCGGTGGTCTCGCCGGTCTCGGGCACGTGACCCATGCGGTCCAGCACCAGGCCCCCGACGGTGTCCCAGTCGCCTTCGGGCAGTCGGAGCTCCAGCACCTCTGCCAACCGCGCCGCAGGCAGCCGCCCAGAGAACTGGAACGCGCTGTCGCCCACCACCTGGATCAACGCTTCGTCGGCGTCGTACTCGTCGGCGATCTCCCCGACGAGCTCCTCGATGATGTCCTCGAGCGTGACCAGCCCTGCGACACCGCCGTACTCGTCCACGGCGATGGCCAAGTGAGATTTGGACTCCTGCATCTCGCGCATCAGGTCGCTGACCCGCTTCGTCTCGGGCACAAAGGTGGCCGGCCGCAGCACCTGCGCGCACGTGGCTACCTCATCGGGTCCCTCCCCCTCCGGCGGGGCGCCATGCAGGTAGGCAGCGACGAGATCCTTCGCCAGCACGATGCCCCGGAGGTCGTCGACGCTGGCGGCGGTCACCGGCAGGCGGGTGAAGCCCGAGGCGATGACCTGCTCCAGCGCGTCGGCGACGCTGTCGTCGAGACTGACCGTGACCATGTCGGGACGCGGCACCATCACCTCTCGCACGATGGTGTCGCCGAGTTCCATGATCTGGCCGATCAGCTCCGCCTCGCTGTCCTCGATCAGGCTGGCCTGCGCGGCAGCCGATGCCAGCGCCACCAACTCGTCCTCGGTGACCTCGCCGCTGTCGCCCTGCGCGGCTGCAGGCCCCACTGCTCTCGCCGGAAACGCCAGCAGCCGAGCCACCCAAGCGAGCGGCCCAGTACGACTCAGCACCCGAGCAACTGGCGCGAGCACCCGCGCCATGCGGTCGTTGGCCTCAACCCCCCAGCGCCGGGGCATTGCCTCAGTCACACCGAACAGCACGATCGCTGTCACGGCCATGGCCGTCACGACGCCCGCTGCACCGGTTCGGCTCGCGGCAACCCAGGTGACGCCGCCCACCAGCGTCACCTGGGCCAGGACGCGCAGGAGCGAGACGGGTCCCAGCACGATCTCGCGGTCAGCCACGAGCTGCTCCAGCGAGGCCTTCGGCGAGGCGTTCGGGTGCCCGTTGTCGCGGTCGCCGTTGTGGCGCTCGCCGTTGCCGTTGGATTCGTCGAGCCCTGACGCACGGGCGCGGCCCAGACGCACGAACGTCGCCTCGACCAATCGCAGGAACATTGCCGCCGCGAGCAGGATCGCCGCCGCGACAGCTCCCAGCACCCAGTTCATGGACGGCTCCACAAGCTGCGCAAGTGCTCAGTCTCGCGGGCGCGCATGGCAGCGGCCGCGGCGGGCTCGGCGTGATCCATGCCGAGCAAGTGCAGCACACCGTGCACGACGAGCAAATCGATTTCCGCAGTGACGCTGCCGTCGTGACCCGGCCGAGAATCCGTGCCTTCGGTCGCATTCGCCACCGCGACTGCTGGGCACACGACGACGTCGCCGACCAGGGCTGAGCCGACCTGATCGGCTCCGACGCCCATGTCGCCCGCCAACCGGTGTCCGGTCGTTGGGGCGCTGGGGTCGTCGAGCGGCTGCGGATCCGGCACTAAATCCAGCGGGAAAGCAAGCACGTCGGTTGGCCCGGCGTGACCCATGTGGGCTTCATTCAGCTCTGCCATCTCATCGCGGCCGACGAACGTCACCGCTGTCTCGGCGCCCGGCGGCACCCCCTCGGCGTCAAGCACCCGGCGCACCAAGGCGCGATAGCGCCTGGTGTCGAGTCTCACGTCGTCTTGGCGATCTGCGATCAGCACGCGGTGCTCGCCGACGCCGGCACCGGCACCGGCACCGGCAGCGCAGCCACCAGCAGGCGCGGCGCGACGAACTGCTGAGCGTCCCTGCGCCGTCCGTTCACTCGCTGCCGTTGCGTTTCGCGTCACGCCGGTCATATGCCGCCACGATGTCGCCGACGATGCGATGCCGGGTGATGTCCCGCCTGCCGAGGCGCGCGAAGGCAAGTCCGGGAATGCCGTCAAGTGACTGCTCCACATCGATGAGGCCGCTCTTGCCGCCTGGCACGTCGATCTGGGTCCGGTCGCCGGTCACGACCACCTTGGAGCCGAATCCGATGCGGGTCAGGAACATCTTCATCTGCTCGGGAGTGGTGTTCTGTGCTTCGTCCAAGATGATGAAGCTGTCGTTCAGGGTGCGGCCGCGCATGAATGCCAGCGGTGCCACGTCGATCGTCTTGCGCTCGAGCAGCTTGGCAGCGGTCTCCACGTCGAGCATGTCGTACAGCGAGTCATACAGCGGGGCGAGGTACGGGTCGATCTTTGCCATCAGATCCCCGGGCAGGAATCCGAGCCGTTCGCCTGCTTCCACCGCCGGCCGGGTGAGCACTATGCGTCGCACTGACTTCGACATCAGCGCGTCAACGGCCAGCGCCACCGCCAGCCAGGTCTTGCCGGTACCGGCCGGTCCGACGGCGAACGTCACGATGTTGGAGCGGATCAGTTCCACATAGCGCTTCTGGCCGGCGCTCTTGGCGCGTACCACCCTGCCGTTGGGGGCGCGCACGATCGGCGCAGACAGCACATCGCTCGGGCTCTCGTCGGCTTCGACCATGTCGATGACGCGGTCGAGCATTTCGGGCTCGATGCGCTGGCCGGCTTCGAGGACGTGCACCATCTCTTCGAACACCTGCCCGACGAGTGTTGCACTGGGCCCAGCGACGGTGATCTCGTTGCCGCGCACATGGATGTCGGCATCCGCGAAGTGATCCGCGACGAGCCGCAGGTGCTCGTCGCGCTGACCCAGCACGCCGACCATGAGGTGATTGCCCGGAACGTGTATCCGAACCTGAGTGTCGGTCACTATGCGGTGAAGGCTAGTCGCGGGCCGCAATCGGGCATCGGTCACATTCGCGGTTCATGATCGCAAACCGGCGTAGATCTCCTTGCAGGCCGGGCATACGGGGTAACGCTCGCCGTCGCGTGTGGGCACCCACTTCTTGCCGCACAACGCCACGACCGCCTCGCCGTTGACGGCCGAGCGAGTCAAGGCGGTCTTGTTGACGTAATGGGAGAAGCGATCGTGGTCGCCGTCGGTCGTGCGGGTGTCCGGGCGCTCGATGACCTCGGGACTGCCCGCAGCAGAACCGATGGCGGCATGGCCGCTGGCGATGCGGCCGCTGGTGGCACGGCCGCTGGCGGCATGGATGCTGGCGGTGTGAGTGGACATGTCGCTGCTCTGGGTCACGTGTGGGCCGTCTGGTGCCCGTGCAACGGTACGGCAGTAATGTGCCCGTTCGCGCCGTGACCGCACTGGCGGTGCATGCGTGTGTGGAAGGGCAGCCCCAACCCAGCATGGCCGATACGTCCTCGTCACCCGCCATAGCTACCGGCGGCGCGTTCGCCCTGATCTCGAGGACTGCGTCTTGAGCGCTGGCAGCTTCGACGACACGGCTGCGCACAGCGTCAGGCTGGACTCGGGCGCCGGTTGGCTCGTCGCTGCCTCAGCAGCACTCGCCACGTTCGCTGTCTTTGCTGTTGCCTACAGCTTCGGAGTCGTCCTCGCCTCCATCCGTGACGAGTTCGGCATCGGCACCGGTCTGGCCGCGCTGCTCTTCGCTATCCCGACGTTCCTCTATTTCGTGCTCGGTGTGTTCACCGGCCGACTCGGCGACCGCTACGGACCCCGGCGGGTGCTTCTCGCCGGAGCCATCGCGCTCGGGGCCGGCCTGTGGGCGACCAGCCTCGCTCAAAGCCTGTGGCTGGCGATGACGACGTACGTGCTCGGCGTCGGCATCAGCGTGGCATGCGCATACGTGCCGATGGTGTCCGTCGTCGGCGGGTGGTTCGATCGTCACCGCACAGCAGCGCTGGGTGTCGCCGTGGCCGGAATCGGCTTGGGACACTCCGCCGGGGCGTGGGCTGCGGAATGGCTCATCGAGCTCTACGGCTGGCGCGACACCTACCAAGTGATGGCTGTCGTGTCCACGGCATTGCTGATGCTGGCAGCGATAGCCGCGCGACGGCCGCCCAATGTGACGCCCCAGGGCGAGATGCCGTCGCTGCGCAGGCTGATGCACAACCGGCGGTACACGCTGCTCTATTTCTCGATGATGCTGCTGAGCGCCAGCCTGTTCATTCCGATCGTCTACATCAAGGACTACCTGGACGACCTTGGCAAGCCGGGAGGCCAGTGGCTGATCAGCATCATCGGCTTGGCCTCGCTGGGGGGACGGCTGTTGCTCGGGGCACTCGGCACGGTGCTGCCGCTCATGCGGCTGTACCAGCTCTCCTTCACGATCATGGGGCTGAGCTACCTGATCTGGCTCTTCGCCGGCGACAACTACCCGGTGTTGGTCATCTACACGCTGGTGATGGGCACCAGCTACGGCGGGTTCATCGCGCTGTCCCCTGCGGTTGCCGCAGAGCTCTTCGGGCTCGCCGGCCTCGGCGGCGTCCTGGGCGCGCTGTACACCGCTGCAGGCATCGGCGGGCTGGCCGGCCCGCCGCTGGCTGGGCTGCTGATCGACGACGCCGGCTACCGCGTGACCATCGTGGCGGCGATGATCGTCGCGCTCAGCTCGGTGCCGCTCCTGATTGCTGCGAGTCGCGCCCGTGCCGTTCCCCTCGCCACGGTCGGCGGGGGTGAGGCCGCCGCTCGCACCCCGACGCCGGCGCCCCGCGAGCGGGTCGAGACGGCGCCCGCAGCCCGGCCGAGCACTGCGACTGCAGCGGCCGTGGTGGGGCGCAGCAGACCTGTCACGGTGCAGTCGTTCCGCGTAGCCCCGGCTCCATCGACGCTCGGGAGCGCAGCGATCGACTCCGTGCTGCTGCTGTCGTTCGGCGGGCCGGAAGGTCCCGATGACGTCATGCCGTTCCTGCAGAACGTCACCAGGGGACGCTATGTGCCCCCAGAGCGGCTTGCGCGCGTCGAAGCGCAGTACCTGCGCCACGGCGGTGTCAGCCCCATCAACGAGCAGAACCGCTCGTTGCTGGCGGCCCTGTCCGGCGAGCTGGCTCGCCGGGGCACATCATTGCCCTGCTACTGGGGCAACCGGAACTGGCATCCCTATCTGCGTGACACCGTCGACCAGATGGTCAGCGAGGGCCGTCGCCACGCCGCGGTGATCGTGACCTCGGCATTCAGCTCGTATTCCGGCTGCCGCCAGTACCACGAAGACCTCGCGCAGGCTGTGGACGACGTGACCGCAGCACCGCGCATGTCTCGCGTGCGCGTCTATGGCAATCACCCTGGGTTCGCCGGTGCCGTTGCTGAGCGCATCCGTGAGGCACTCGACGGTGCGCGCCTGCGCAGCGACGTGCACACGCTGTTCACTGCGCACAGCCTGCCGAGTCAGATGGCTGCGTCCTGCGATTACGAGGCGCAGCTCACCGATACCGCGCAGGCCGTCGCCGACATGGCGGGCTTGACGGGCGAGATCGAGGTCGTCTACCAGTCTCGCAGCGGTCCGCCGCAGGTTCCGTGGCTGGAACCCGACATCAACGACCGTCTCGCCCAGCTCGGCTCGATGGGCTGCAGCACCGTCCTCGTCGTGCCGCTCGGCTTCGTTTCTGACCACATGGAGGTGCTGGTCGATCTCGACACTACGGCGCGCGCGACTGCCGCTCGCGCCGGCATCGCGATGGTGCGTGCCCGCGCAGTCGGCACGCACCCGCTGTTCGTCGAGGCACTGGTGGATCTGGTGGAGGAGACGGCGGGCTTGCGGGCCGACCGACCCGCGGTCGGACATCTCGGGCCACACCCGGACAGCTGCGCTCCGGGATGCTGCCCGATCGGGCGAGGCGCCTGACTGCCGACCAGCAGCCCGACGCTCAGCCGCAGCCGCTGGTGGCCCCGCAGGAGCGGCAGGCGAAGCATGAGCCGGCGCGCACCATCCGGTCGCCGCAGGTCATGCACAGCGGAGCGTCGGCATACCCGCCGACCTCGGAGCGCCGCGATGGCGGATCTGGCGCCGGCTCAGCGCCGATCGCGCTCTCGACAGATGCGCTCTCGAGCCCCGGCAATGGCGGATCGGTGCGCTCTTCGACGCTGAGCACTCCCAACTCGGTGCGCTCCTCGAACGGCAGGTACTCGAGCGCCAGACGGCGGAAGATGTAGTCGACGATGCTGGTGGCAATTCGCAGCTCGGGGTCGTCGGTGAGCCCCGCAGGCTCGAACCGCATGTTGGTGAATGCCTCCACGTAGGAGCGCAACGGCACCCCGTACTGCAGGCCGTGGCTGACCGAGATGGCGAATGCGTCCATGATCCCGGCCAACGTGGAACCCTGCTTTGCCACGGTGAGGAAGATCTCGCCGGGTCGGCCGTCGTCATACTCGCCGACGGTCATGTAGCCGTGACAGTCAGTGACCCGGAACGAGAACGTGCGCGACCGGCGGCTGCGCGGCAGCCGGTTGCGCGGCGGCACCACCGCTCCCCCCAACGCGGCCGCAGCCGATGCCGTGGCCCCCTCGACTGACACGCCGGCGGCTGTTGCACCAGGGGCTGGCGCACCGATGGCCGGTGCAATCGAGGGCGAGGTCGCCGGTCCGACCGACAGGGGCTGGCTCACTTTGCAGTTGTCGCGATAGATCGCCACCGCCTTGAGCCCCAGCCGCCACGATTCGACGATCAAGTCCTCGATGTCATCGACCGTCGCCGATTCGGGCAAGTTGACGGTTTTCGAGATCGCACCCGAGACGAAGGGCTGGCACGCCGCCATCATCGACATGTGGCCCTGCGGGGAAATCGCGTCATCGCCGATCGAGCAGGCGAACACCGAGAGATGATCTTCGGCCAGGTGTGGCGCCCCGCCGATGCCGCCGGTCTCGAGAATGTGCGCCTCGATGTCGGCGATCTCGCCCAGCGAATAGCCCAGCCGACCGAGCGCCACGGGCACGGTCGAGTTCACAATGCGCAGGTCGCCGCCGCCGACGAGCTTCTTGTGCTTCACCAGGCCCAAGTCGGGTTCGATGCCGGTGGTGTCGCAATCCATCATGAACGAGATCGTTCCCGTGGGCGCGATCACCGTGGCCTGCGAGTTGCGGACGCCGTGCGCCTCGCACCCTGCCACGGCGCGATCCCACCGCTGGGTCGCTGCTGAGCGCAGCTCGCCGATCAACGCGGCACAGTCGCTTGCGGCCCGCACAGTGGCGGCATCGCCTTCAGGGGGCCCACTGGATCGCGTCTCGATGCCGCCGAGCGCGTCACGATGCCGGCGCAGCACACCGGTCATCGCCTCGGCGTTGGGCCCGAAGCCATCGAAGGGACCGAGGCGCTCGGCAAGGTCGGCCGACGTGGCGTAGGCCTCGCCGCAGATGAGCGCCGTGAGCGACGCGGCCAGCGCCCTCGCCGGCGCCGAGTCATACCGAACGCCGGCCGCCATCAGCAGCGCACCCAGGTTGGTGAAGCCCAGTCCGAGCTGGCGGAAACGCCGGGATGTCTCGCCGATGAGCGCCGTCGGGTAGTCGGCATGGCTCACCAGCACGTCCTGCGCGATGAAGGTGACGCGCACAGCCTGCCGCAGTCCCTCGATGTCGAAGTCACATTCGCTGGGCGTACCGGCCCGCTCGCCGAAGAACGGCAGCAGGTTGACGCTGGCGAGGTTGCACGCCGAATTGTCGAGATGGACATACTCGCTGCAGGGATTGCTGGCGCTGATCGGACCGTGCGCTGGCGCGGTGTGCCAACTGTTGATCGTCGTCGAGAACTGCACTCCGGGATCGGCGCACTCCCACGCTGCTTGGGCAATCTGACGCAGCAGATCACGCGCCCTGAGGGTCGACGTCACCTCGCCACTGGTCCGCGCCCGCAGCTCCCAGTCTGCGTCGGCCTCTGCCGCTGCCATGAACTCGTCAGGCAGACGCACGGAGTTGTTCGCGTTCTGGTATTGCACCGAGAAAGAATCGGCACCGTCGAGGTCCATGTCGAAGCCCGCTGCAGCCAGCGCACGCGCCTTGCGTTCTTCGCGCGCCTTGCACCACACAAACGCCTCGACATCGGGATGGTCCGCGTCGAGCAGCACCATCTTTGCGGCACGACGGGTCTTGCCGCCGCTGCGGATCGTGCCTGCCGACGCATCGGCGCCGCGCATGAAGCTGACCGGTCCGCTCGCGGTGCCGCCTCCCGACAGCGCCTCGGACGACGCTCGCAATGCCGAGAGGTTGACCCCCGCACCGGAGCCGCCCTTGAAGATGCGGCCCTCGGTGACGTACCACTCCAGGATCGATTCCATCTCGTCGTCGACCGCCAGGATGAAGCACGCCGACGCCTGCTGCGGCACGCCCTTCACACCGATGTTGAACCAGACGGGGCTGTTGAAGGCGACCCGCTGATGCAGCAACAGCCACGACAGCTCGGCCTCGAAGGCGGCAGCCTCGCCCGGCGACGAGAAATAGCCGTCCTCGGTCGCCCAGCGGGTGATCGTGCCGGCGACGCGGTCGATGACCTGGCGCAGCGATTGCTCGCGTTCAGACGTTCCGAGCGTGCCCCGGAAATACTTCTGCGACACGATGTTGACGGCCGTGGGACTCCAGTCGGCCGGGAACTCGACATCGGGTTGCGAGAACGCCACCGTGCCGTCCACCGCATTGGTGATCGATGCATCGTGGCGCTCCCACTGGACCGTGTCGTAGGGGTGAATGCCCTCAGTGGTGAAGTGCCTGCGCAGCTGCAGCGGCGCGCCCGAAGGTCGAGGATCGAGGCCTGCAGCGGCCGTCCGCGGCGTGTCGGTCATTGCCATGAACCCACGACGCTATTGCTCGGGCCCTGTGGAACAAAAGTGGTCAACTTCGGGGCCTTCATGGGGAAAATCCTGTGTACAACCAAGAAGCGCTGTGGACAATTTTTCCACAGCCCTTGTGGACAAACGCGGTCAGACACAGATCGTTGCGAAGCCCCGCAGTGGCAGACTCGTCGCGTGCACCGGCTGTTCCCATTGCCAGCGGGGCCCGTCGAACCGCCACAAGCCGCCAGCCTTCGGCGCCTCGCACACCACCGCAGGCCCTGGGTGATGCTCAACATGGTGGCAAGCATCGACGGTGCCGCAACTGTCGACGGGCTGTCCGGCGGTCTCTCGGGCACCGCGGACAAAGCCATGTTTGCGGCCTTGCGTGCGGAGGCCGACGTGATTCTCGTCGGAGCCGGCACGGCGAACGCGGAACGGTACCGCCGGGCCCGGCAATCGGGTGCTCGCATCGCCGTGGTCAGCGGTTCGCTGAGCGTCAGCCCCGAGCTGCCGCTCTTCGCGACGTCTGCTGAGACCACGGCGCCTCTGCCGCTCGTCGTGACGACCGACGCCGCAGACGCTGCGACCGCCGCTCGATTCGACGGACGCGCCGAATTGCTGCGTGCCGGAGACGAGAGCGTTGACCTAACGGCTGCGCTGGAAGAGCTCGGCTCACGGGGTGCCCGCATCGTGCTGTGTGAAGGCGGCCCCACGCTGAATGCCGGCCTGCTGGCTGGCGATCTCGTCGACGAGATCAATCTCACCCACGCTCCGCTGGCGGTCGGATCGGAAGCGCCGCGCATCGCCGCAGGGTCAGCAACCGGCGGGCCGACGTCAGGTCCGCGCAAGTTCGAGTTGTGCCACGTCATCACGCACGACGGTGTGCTCTTCGTGCGGTGGCTTCGCGTCAGTCGCTGAGAGATCGAACGAATGCTCGTAATTCCGAACACTTGTTGCTAGGGTAGTGGGCGGAACGAGGGTTCCATCCACCCGACGCCCCTCAGCAAACCCAAGAACCCCAGGAGGATCACGATGAGAACTGCCAGTGCTGCCGACCAGCGAGTCGCGCATCTGGGTGAACGCCAGCGCGAGATGCTCAAGTTCATCGACGAGACGCAACGCGAGCGCGGCTACCCCCCGTCGGTGCGTGAGATCGGCGAGAAGGTCGACCTCAAGTCGCCTGCGACGGTGCACCGGCATCTGCGGACGCTGGAAGCAGATGGCTGGATCCGGCGCGATCCGTCACGGCCGAGGGCTCTCATTGTCAACTTCGACTGGCAGACGGGTGTGAAGGGCGAGCGGAGGCCGACTCGTCATGTGCCTCTCATCGGCGACGTGGCAGCGGGAACCGACGTGCTGGCGCAGCAGAACGTGGAAGAGCTCCTTCCGCTGCCGGCGGACTTCACCGGCAGCGGAGAGTTGTTCATGCTGCGAGTACGAGGCGACTCGATGATCGACGCTGGCATCTGGGATCGCGACTATGTCGTGGCGCGCCACCAGCCCGATGCGGAGAGCGGCGACATCGTCGTCGCGGGCATCGGCGACGACGAGGGCACGGTCAAGCGCTACCGGCTCTCCGGCGACGATGTCGTCCTCGAGCCAGCCAACCCCGACCATCGCCCGATCATCTGCCCGGCCAGCGACGTCACCATCTTCGGCAAGGTCGTGACCGTCATCCGCCGCCTGTAGGCGGCGGTGCATCAGACACAGCGGCGCCTCTAGCGCCGGGCCATCGGACACAGCGCCGTCTATAGGCGCCGGGGCACACCCGGACGGCGTGTGCTCAACTTGGCCTGTGTTCACCGTCCTGACACAGCCGCCGGCAGACCTCGACGATGCGCTGAGCGTGTGGATCCCGATTCGCTCAGGGGCTGTGTTCGTCGAACCGGGCGACGGCTTGTGGCGAGGCGCAGCAGCGCCAGTCGGCGGCGGTTCGCCCCCCGCGGCGTTCTTGGGCGTGCTGGACGGGCTGGGCGTCTGGGCGGTCGATATGGACCCTGCCGACGGCCCGGCGCTCGACGAGGGCGACCTCGAACCGGTCCCGCTGCGCAAGCTCTACGGCCGGATCTCTGATGAGCATTGGCAGATAGCGGGGCGTGCGGCACAGATCGTCGAGTTCGAGCGCACCCACCGCTACTGCGGGCGTTGCGGGAACACCACCCACACCAACGCTTCGGACCGGGCGAAGATCTGCGACACGTGCGGACACATGGCGTTCCCGCGGCTCTCTCCAGCGATGATCGTCCTGGTCGAGCGAGGGTCCGAGGTGCTGCTGGCATGGGGCCGACAGTTTCCGGGACGCTTCTACAGCGCTCTGGCGGGCTTCGTGGAACCCGGCGAGAGCCTTGAGGACGCGGTCATACGCGAGGTCCGCGAGGAAGTCGGCATCACGGTCGGAAACGTCCGCTACTTCGGCAGCCAGCCGTGGCCGTTCCCCCATTCGCTGATGTGCGGGTTCACGTGTGACTGGCAGGCAGGCGAGATCGACCCCGATCCTGACGAGATCGTGGAGGCCGACTGGTACAGCGCGGACAACCTGCCGCCGGTGCCGCGTGGCGGCATGTCCATCTCAGGCTGGCTCATCGAGGATTGGCTCGAGCGCATGGGGAGCAGTTGAGGATCTTCGAGCAGCCCGCTCGACCTGCAGTGCCTCCACCTCCGCATCCTTGAGCGTCGGTTCGGCGTTGGGGTGTTGTGGGTGTGGTGGGTGTGGTGGTTGAGCGGGCGTTTTCTTGTCGTGGGGGCCGTGATGGCTGCTGTGTTCCCGGCTGTCACGTTCATGCATAAGAATATGAGAATATGTGACATACAAGTGCATTGGATCGGGGGATGCGATGCGTCGGTCGGTTGTGTCGGGGTTGGGGTCCTGTTGGGGTCGGTTGTTGGGTGGTGGCTGTCGTGGGCGGGGCCGCGGCTGGTTGGGGTCGTGTGTGGCGGTGGTGATGTTGGGTGCTGGGTTGGTGGCGGGCACGGGGTCGGGTCTTGGCGCGCAGGAGGTGGCTGCGGCGGGGCCGTTGGCGGGTTTGGTTTTGGTGGATGCGTCGGATCAGTCGGTGGTTGCGGATCTGGTGGACGGTTCGAGTGTGGTGGTGGCTGATCCGGTTGGGGGGAGTTATGGGTTTCGGGCGGAGTTGGTGTCGGGCAGTTCGGTGGGGAGTGTGGGTTTGGAGTTGAGCGGGGCGGCGGCGCATTCCCAGACGGAGAATCTGGCGCCGTATTCGTTGTATGGGGACTATCGCAACGGCGCGGCCCGGTGGTTGTTTGGCGGGGCGTTGCCTGAGGGGGAGTATGTGTTGCGGGCGGTGGCGTATTCGCAGCGGCGGTTGTCGGGCGAGGTGTTGGGGGTTTTGGAGGTTGCGTTCTCGGTGTCTGCGGCCGAGGCCGCCGAGCCGGTGGGGGTGTTGGCGCCTGAGGGGTTGTCGGCGACGGCGACGCACCGGTCGGTGCGGTTGGCGTGGGTGGCGCCGCATTTGCCGGATCACGGGTACGGGGACTTTTCGATCGGCGACATGTTTGTGGAGCGCCGCGAGGGGGGCGGGGCGTGGTCGACGCTGGACGTGGTGTCGTATTTCGGGATCGATTGGGACTCCGGCGAGGCCTGGTACCACGACACCAGCGGTGTTGTGGCGGGCGCGGCCTATGAGTATCGGGTGGGGCTGGAGGCCCACAGGTTCCGCGGCGGCGTCCATGAGCGTCTGCCCGACGTGTTCTCCGATGCGGTGGCGGTGACTGTGGAGTCGGAGCCGCCGGTGGGGCCTGCGGGTTTGGGGGCTGTGGCGCAGGGCGGCGGGGTGGCGCTGAGCTGGACGGTGCCCGAGCAGCCGTCGTGGGCGGAGGTTTTCTCGATGAGGGTGAGGCGCACCGACAGCGCCAGGCGCGCGCCGTTGGACGTGGTGGGCGCGGTGGAGTGGGAGCGGGGCCGCACGGGCTACGAGTTCTTCGACGCCACCGCTGAGCCGGGCCGTTCGTACCGGTACGCGGTGGTGGCCTTTGCGGGCGCGGTGGCCGATGACGGCTACGAGTTCGCCGCCGGCGGCGGTTTGTCCAGCGAGGTCGTTCTGGTGGCGACGCCGCCAGCGGGCTCGGCGGCGGCGGGGCTGACCCAGGGCCCCGACGCGGTGGCCAAGCTGCGCACCACCGACGACGGGGTGGCGTTCATCGAGTTCCCCGCCGACACCCAGCCTGCGGCCGCGGCGCAGAGCAGGTTCTTCCCCGACGGCAAAGCATTCGAGCCGCCGTCGGGCGTGTCGGGGTGGGTGGACGATTTGTGGGCGGCGAGCATGATGGCGTCGGGCGCGTCGGACGACATCGTGTCGGACCTGGCCACCAACAACCTCACCGCGCAGGCGTTCTGGTCTGACGGGACCACGATCTGGGTGTCGGCGCGCGGCTCCGGCGACTGGGACGGCAAGATCTACGCCTACACGCTGTCGGGCGGCGCCCGCGACAGCGACAAGGACATCGACTTGGACCTGCCCGCGTCCACCGACAACCCGACCCAGGCCGGCACGTCGCACGGCCTGTGGATGGACGCCGACACCGTGTGGGTCGCCAGCGACGCAACCGCCGCCATTTTGGGCTACCACCGCAACGCCGACACCGACGCCACCCCTGCGATCGAGGCGGGCGACCGCAAGTCCGCCGCGGACTACACGACGCTGTCCGGCGCGGGCAACGCCAACCCCATGGGCATCTGGGCCGACAGCTCCGACCTGTACGTCGTCGACAACGACGACGCCAAGATCTACGTGTACAACCGCTCCACCAAGGCCCTCGCCCGCACCATCGACACCTCGGGCCGACCCCACCAAGACCCCGTCGGGGTGTGGTCCGACGGCGCGACCCTGTGGGTGTCGGACCGCGCCGACGCCCGGGTCTACGCCTACCGCCTCGACAACGGCCAAAGGGACGCCAGCCAGGACATCAAGCGGCGCCTGTCCGACGCCGACCAGCGGCTCTCCGACGACAACGACCAGCCCCTGGCCATGTGGTCCGACCAGTCCCAGCTGTGGATCGCCGACGCCGACACCACCAAGGTGTTCATCTACAACCTCCCCGCCGACGCCCGCCTCCGCCGCCTCGCCTTCAACGGCAGGGACTGGCTGGGGGGCCAGCGCTCCAATGAGGGAGGGGGCTGGACCTATATGCCCTATGGCACCACCCAGGCGACAATCGACGCCAAGGCGCTGCGATCCGACGCAGATATCACCATCACCCCCGCCGACGCCGACGGCCTCGCCGAAGGGCACCAGGTGAACTTCCCCCCAAACGGCGCCACCGCCGACATCACCGTCACCGTCGTCCAAGGCCCCACCGGCCACCGCCAGACGATGGTCTACGAGGTGGGACTTCGGGTTCCGCCGACGCCGAGCGGCTGGGACAACCGCATACATTCTCTCTATCTCAACGGTGCGGAAGTGCCGGGCTTCGGCCCCGTCCCCGGGGAGTACACCTACAAGGTGGCCCCCGAGCTCACCGAAGTGACGTTGTATGCGTTCGGAACTGATGCCGATCTCCGGGTGTCCGTCGACGGGGGCGAGTACCGCTACAGCGGTGAAGAGCGCCGGCTCAGCCTCGACGCCGACGGCTCCACCACGATCACCCTGAAATCGAATTCCCGGTTGGTGGCGCCCAAGTATGCGCAGGTCTACAAGGTGACGCTGGTCCAGGACGGCCTGCGGAGCCTCGAGGTGAGCGGCGTCAACCTCGACGACTTCACCCCCTCGGTCACCGACTACGCCCGCAACATCGCCGCGGACGTCACCGAGGTGACGGTGCAGGCCGAGTCGATCCACACCGGCGCGACGGTGGCGATCTCGCCCGGCGACGCCGATACCAACGACGAGGGCCACCAGGTGACCCTCGACGCCGACGGGGTCACCGACATCTCCGTCACGCTGACCAGAGACGGCGAGTCGACGCAGTACACGCTCACGCTCACCACCCTCGCCGGCACCACCGGCAACCTGTCGAGCGACAACACCCTGTCGGCGCTGAGCCTGACCGGCGTGACGCTCTCGCCGACGTTCGACTCGGCCGTCACCGACTACACCTACCGGCTCACCAACACCCAGTCCGACGACGGATTCACCACCACGGTCGCCTACACCGCGGGCAACGCCAACGCCACGGTCACCCCGCTGCCCGCCGACGACGACGGCACCACCAGCGGGCACCAGATCGACATCGACGACGGCGCGCCGGCCGCCGTCACCGTCACCGTCGCCCCCCAAGACGGCTCACCCGCCAAGGTCTACACCGTGCACCTGCTGCGCACCAGACGCGACACCACCAAAGACCTGCTCGACGGCATTCTCGACTACGAGCCGAGATTGACCGGTCCCTACGACATCTGGTCCGACGGCGACACCATGTGGGTCCTGAACTCCGCCAGCTTCACGATGCACGCCTTCGACCTCGACACCGGGGGCCGCCAGTCCCAGCACGACCTCCGGCGCAGCAGAGAGCACAGCAAATACGACACCGGCCTGTGGGCCGACGGCGACACCATGTGGATCGCCGAGGCTTGGCCCACCGGATCCATCAAACATCCCTATATCGAAGCCATCGACATGGCGTCGTCCACCGCCACCCATATCGACGCCGAGTCGTTCTTCGACACCAAGGGGCCGCGGGACCTGTGGTCCGACGGCGAGACCATATGGGTGGCCTCGGTCGACGGCCGTCGTGCCGACGACAGCGTGCCTCTGGGGGGCAAGCTCCAGGCGTTCGACTTCGCCACCAAGGCCCGAAAGCCCGACCGCGACATCGACGTCACCACCACCGGGGACTACAGATACGTATTTCGATACAAGGTGTCGTTCGCCCTGTGGTCTGACGGCACCGTCATGTGGGTCGCCGCCAATGAGGGCGACGCCACGTCGCGGCTCGAGGCCTACGCGCTGGCCGACGGCGCCCGGATGCCGGGCATGGACATCCCCGTGGGCCTCGACGGCGTCACCCACCCCCGCGGCCTGTGGTCCGACGGCCGCACCATGTGGGTCCTGGACGCTCCCTACGACGACCCAGACAGGCGGCCCTTGTCGGGCATCAAGGCGTTCAGCCTGCCCTCCAACGCCAAGCTGTACTCGCTGACGATGAGCGACGTCGACTTCGGCCACTTCATCCACGGCAAGCCGAACTACACGGCCGAGGTGTCCAACAGCGTGTCGACCACCACCGTGGCCGCGGTGGCCGCCTTCGACCGCGGCGACTCGGAAGTGTCCATCACCGCGGCCGACAGCGACGACTCCACCGAGGACGTCACCGAGGACGCCGACGACAACACCGGCGGCTACCAGGTCAACCTCGCCACCGGCGTCAACACCATCACCATCGAGGTGACCGCCCCCAACGGCACCGACACCTACACCTACACCGTCACCATCACCCGCGCCACCACCTAAACGGAGCGCATCCCGCCGGCGGGCGGGGGCCAAGCGAAAGGACAAATTCAAATGGCGCTGTCTGCAAAGTTGAAGACCGCGGGGATGGCGCTTGTCGTGGTGTTGGTGGCGGGCGGTTTGGCAGTGGTGCCTGTGGCGGCGCAGGAGGTGGCTGCGGCGGGGCCGTTGGCGGGTTTGGTTTTGGTGGATGCGTCGGATCAGTCGGTGGTTGCGGATCTGGTGGACGGTTCGAGTGTGGTGGTGGCTGATCCGGTTGGGGGGAGTTATGGGTTTCGGGCGGAGTTGGTGTCGGGCAGTTCGGTGGGGAGTGTGGTTTGGAGTTGAGCGGGGCGGCGGCGCATTCCCAGACGGAGAATCTGGCGCCGTATTCGTTGTATGGGGACTATCGCAACGGCGCGGCCCGGTGGTTGTTTGGCGGGGCGTTGCCTGAGGGGGAGTATGTGTTGCGGGCGGTGGCGTATTCGCAGCGGCGGTTGTCGGGCGAGGTGTTGGGGGTTTTGGAGGTTGCGTTCTCGGTGTCTGCGGCCGAGGCCGCCGAGCCGGTGGGGGTGTTGGCGCCTGAGGGGTTGTCGGCGACGGCGACGCACCGGTCGGTGCGGTTGGCGTGGGTGGCGCCGCATTTGCCGGATCACGGGTACGGGGACTTTTCGATCGGCGACATGTTTGTGGAGCGCCGCGAGGGGGGCGGGGCGTGGTCGACGCTGGACGTGGTGTCGTATTTCGGGATCGATTGGGACTCCGGCGAGGCCTGGTACCACGACACCAGCGGTGTTGTGGCGGGCGCGGCCTATGAGTATCGGGTGGGGCTGGAGGCCCACAGGTTCCGCGGCGGCGTCCATGAGCGTCTGCCCGACGTGTTCTCCGATGCGGTGGCGGTGACTGTGGAGTCGGAGCCGCCGGTGGGGCCTGCGGGTTTGGGGGCTGTGGCGCAGGGCGGCGGGGTGGCGCTGAGCTGGACGGTGCCCGAGCAGCCGTCGTGGGCGGAGGTTTTCTCGATGAGGGTGAGGCGCACCGACAGCGCCAGGCGCGCGCCGTTGGACGTGGTGGGCGCGGTGGAGTGGGAGCGGGGCCGCACGGGCTACGAGTTCTTCGACGCCACCGCTGAGCCGGGCCGTTCGTACCGGTACGCGGTGGTGGCCTTTGCGGGCGCGGTGGCCGATGACGGCTACGAGTTCGCCGCCGGCGGCGGTTTGTCCAGCGAGGTCGTTCTGGTGGCGACGCCGCCAGCGGGCTCGGCGGCGGCGGGGCTGACCCAGGGCCCCGACGCGGTGGCCAAGCTGCGCACCACCGACGACGGGGTGGCGTTCATCGAGTTCCCCGCCGACACCCAGCCTGCGGCCGCGGCGCAGAGCAGGTTCTTCCCCGACGGCAAAGCATTCGAGCCGCCGTCGGGCGTGTCGGGGTGGGTGGACGATTTGTGGGCGGCGAGCATGATGGCGTCGGGCGCGTCGGACGACATCGTGTCGGACCTGGCCACCAACAACCTCACCGCGCAGGCGTTCTGGTCTGACGGGACCACGATCTGGGTGTCGGCGCGCGGCTCCGGCGACTGGGACGGCAAGATCTACGCCTACACGCTGTCGGGCGGCGCCCGCGACAGCGACAAGGACATCGACTTGGACCTGCCCGCGTCCACCGACAACCCGACCCAGGCCGGCACGTCGCACGGCCTGTGGATGGACGCCGACACCGTGTGGGTCGCCAGCGACGCAACCGCCGCCATTTTGGGCTACCACCGCAACGCCGACACCGACGCCACCCCTGCGATCGAGGCGGGCGACCGCA
This sequence comes from Acidimicrobiales bacterium, assembly GCA_965116715.1. Taxonomy (GTDB): domain Bacteria; phylum Actinomycetota; class Acidimicrobiia; order Acidimicrobiales; family Poriferisodalaceae; genus Poriferisodalis. The sequence continues at coordinate 299,243 of OZ220724.1, read as the reverse complement.
AGTCCGCCGCGGACTACACGACGCTGTCCGGCGCGGGCAACGCCAACCCCATGGGCATCTGGGCCGACAGCTCCGACCTGTACGTCGTCGACAACGACGACGCCAAGATCTACGTGTACAACCGCTCCACCAAGGCCCTCGCCCGCACCATCGACACCTCGGGCCGACCCCACCAAGACCCCGTCGGGGTGTGGTCCGACGGCGCGACCCTGTGGGTGTCGGACCGCGCCGACGCCCGGGTCTACGCCTACCGCCTCGACAACGGCCAAAGGGACGCCAGCCAGGACATCAAGCGGCGCCTGTCCGACGCCGACCAGCGGCTCTCCGACGACAACGACCAGCCCCTGGCCATGTGGTCCGACCAGTCCCAGCTGTGGATCGCCGACGCCGACACCACCAAAGTGTTCATCTACAACCTCCCCGCCGACGCCCGCCTCCGCCGCCTCGCCATCAACGGCAAGGACTGGCTGGGGGGCAGTAGATCCCAAAGATCCCAACCGCTCTCGGGCTCGACCCATGTGTCCTATGGCACCACCCAGGCGACAATCGACGCCAAGGCGCTGCGATCCGACGCAGATATCACCATCACCCCCGCCGACGCCGACGGCCTCGCCGAAGGCCACCAGGTGAACATCCCCTCAAGCGGCATCGCCGCCGTCACCGTCACCGTCGTCCAAGGCCCCACCGGCCACCGCCAGACGATGGTCAACAACATCAAGGTGCGGGTCCCGCCGACGCCGAGCGGCGAGGACAATCGCATAAATTCTCTCCGTCTCAACAATATCGACAGTGCGGGTCTGCCGGGCTGGGACCCGGCCGCCGACGAGTTCACCCACGAGGTGTCCCCCGAGCTCACCGAAGTGAGCTTGTTTGCGATCTCACATCAAGGCGATCTCCGGGTGTCCATCGACGGGGGCCCGTACCGTATCGGCAGCAGAGGGCAGCAGGTCAGCCTGGACGCCGACGGCTCCACCACCTTCACCCTGAAATCGAATGTCCCGGGCGTGCCGTCCCGGTATGCGCAGGTCTACAAGGTGACGCTGGTCCAGGACGGCCTGCGGAGCCTCGAGGTGAGCGGCGTCAACCTCGACGACTTCACCCCCTCGGTCACCGACTACGCCCGCAACATCGCCGCGGACGTCACCGAGGTGACGGTGCAGGCCGAGTCGATCCACACCGGCGCGACGGTGGCGATCTCGCCCGGCGACGCCGATACCAACGACGAGGGCCACCAGGTGACCCTCGACGCCGACGGGGTCACCGACATCTCCGTCACGCTGACCAGAGACGGCGAGTCGATGCAATACACGCTCACGCTCACCACCCTCGCCGGCACCACCGGCAACCTGTCGAGCGACAACACCCTGTCGGCGCTGAGCCTGACCGGCGTGACGCTGTCGCCGACGTTCGACTCGGCCGTCACCGACTACACCTACCGGCTCACCAACACCCAGTCCGACGACGGATTCACCACCACGGTCGCCTACACCGCGGGCAACGCCAACGCCACGGTCACCCCGCTGCCCGCCGACGACGACGGCACCACCAGCGGGCACCAGATCGACATCGACGACGGCGCGCCGGCCGCCGTCACCGTCACCGTCGCCCCCCAAGACGGCTCACCCGCCAAGGTCTACACCGTGCACCTGCTGCGCACCAGACGCGACACCACCAAAGACCTGCTCGGCAATATTCCCAGCCAACACTCGGAGTTTTTAGGCCCCTACGACATCTGGTCCAACGGCGACACCATGTGGCTGCTGGGCTCCGCCAGCTACACGATCTACGCCTACGACCTCGACACCGGGGACCGCCAGTCACAGCACGACCTCCGGCGCAACGAAGAGCACAGCTGGTACGACACCGGCCTGTGGGCCGACGGCGACACCATGTGGATAGCCCAGCCCTGGGTCAACACCAAGACATGGCACCCCTATATCGAAGCCATCGACATGGCGTCATCCACCGGGGAGTACATCCACACCCAGTCGTTCTTCGACACCGAGGGGCCGCGAGACCTGTGGTCAGACGGCGAGACCATCTGGGTGGCGTCAGTCGACGACAGTCCTGCCTACGACAGCGTGCCTCTGGGGGGCAAGCTCCAGGCGTTCGACTTCGCCACCAAGGCCCGAAAGGCCGACCGCGACATCACCGTCACCACCACCGGGGACTCCAGATTCGCAGCCGATAACAAGGTGTCGTTCGCCCTGTGGTCTGACGGCACGGTCATGTGGGTCGCCGCCAATGAGGGCGACGCCACGTCGCGGCTCGAGGCCTACGCGCTGGCCGACGGCGCCCGGATGCCGGGCATGGACATCCCCGTGGGCCTCGACGGCGTCACCCACCCCCGCGGCCTGTGGTCCGACGGCCGCACCATGTGGGTCCTGGACGCTCCCTACGACGACCCAGACAGGCGGCCCTTGTCGGGCATCAAGGCGTTCAGCCTGCCCTCCAACGCCAAGCTGTACTCGCTGACGATGAGCGACGTCGACTTCGGCCACTTCATCCACGGCAAGCCGAACTACACGGCCGAGGTGTCCAACAGCGTGTCGACCACCACCGTGGCCGCGGTGGCCGCCTTCGACCGCGGCGACTCGGAAGTGTCCATCACCGCGGCCGACAGCGACGACATGACCGAGGACGTCACCGAGGACGCCGACGACAACACCGGCGGCTACCAGGTCAACCTCGCCACCGGCGTCAACACCATCACCATCGAGGTGACCGCCCCCAACGGCACCGACACCTACACCTACACCGTCACCATCACCCGCGCCTCGTGAGGGGCCCATTGGCAGACTCCTCGCGTGCAACTGTGTCAGCGTCGATGCCAGGTAGCCCCGTCGGGACTGTCCGACACAGCGATGCCGGCGGACGCGAGCTCATCTCGGATCCGATCAGAGGTCGAGAAGTCCCGGGCGGCGCGCGCTGCTGCCCGTTCGGCCAGCAGCGCCTCCACCTCCGCATCACTGAGCCCGCTGTCCGGCACTTCTGCGTCATCGCCCGCGCTGAGCCCGAGAACACCCAGCAGGTGCAGCGCCGTGCGCGCTGACCCCGCAGCGTCGGTCTGCTGAGCGCTGTCGAGCGCAGCGTTCGCGCGGCGTACCAGCCGGAAGACCACGTCCAGCGCTGTGGGCGTGGAAAAGTCGTCGTCCATCGCGGCTGCGAATGCTGCCACGGCATCGGGGTCAAACCCTACGGCGAGCTCGCCTTCGAGGTCGGCTCGCCGCAGCGTGGCACCGTCGTGGAGATCCAGACCGGCGAGGGCAAGCCGGCGTGCGAACGCATCGAGGCGGTCGACCGCGCTGCGGGCAGCGTCGAGCGCATCGGGTCCCATCTCCATGGCACGCCGGTAGTGGGTCTGCAGCGCCAGCAGGCGCACGGCCCGGGCACCGGCGGCGTCGATCGCGTCAGCGAGATGGGTGTAGTTCCCCAGCGACTTGGCCATCTTCTGGCTGCCCACATTCACCATGGCGCTGTGCACCCAATACCGGGCAAACGCCTCGCCTGTGGCAGTCACCTGGGCCCACTCGTTCTGGTGATGGGGGAAGATCAAGTCGTCCCCGCCGCCGTGGATGTCGAATCCGGGGCCCAGCGCGCTGAGCGACATGGCCACGCATTCGGTGTGCCAGCCGGGCCTGCCCTCCCCCCACGGGGTCTCCCAGCGCGGCTCTCCCGGTCGCGCTGCCTTCCAGAGTGCGAAGTCCAGCGGTGAGCGCTTGTCAGGGTCGACTTCGATGCGGGCACCTGCATCCGCGTTGAGCTGTTCTGTGGTCCGGCCCGCCAGCGTGCCGTAGCCGGGGGCTGATTCCACGGCGAAGTAGACACCCTTGCCCGACACCTCGTACGCAGCGCCGATCGACAGCAACTCAGCGATCACGTCGATCATCTGGGAGATGAAGTGCGTGGCGTGAGGTCGCGAATGGGGCCGCAGTACGCCGAGCCGGTCCATCTGCTCGTCATAGGCGACGGTGAACTCGGCAGAGACGTCGGCCTCTGAGCGCTGTTCCCGCTGGGCGCGTTCCACGATCTTGTCGTCGATGTCGGTGACGTTCGATGCCACCGTGACGTCAAATCCCGCCCACTCCAAGTACCGCCGGATCACGTCATAGGTCACCGCAGTGCGGCCATGGCCGAGGTGCGGCACGTCGTACACCGTCGGTCCGCAGACATACATCGAGATCTCGCCCGGTGTCCGCGGGACGAAGGCGGTCTTGCGCCGCGTCATCGTGTCGAAGATCTGCAAGCTCACTGATGCCGGTATCCCGCTCGGGCTGCAAGGGTACCGATGCGTTTCGCGGCGAACCCCGGGAATTTCTCGTTCAGCCGGCAGCGCTGGTCACGCTCCAGACCGCGAGATTGTGGAACGCGTGCAGCACCAGGCCCGCCCACCAGCCGTAGCGCACCCGTGCGATGGTGAACATGAGACCGAGCCAGATCTGCGGGCTCACCACCAGGGGTGCCACCACGACCGCAGCGAAGGACCAGGCGACGTCGTAGTTGGCGAGGTGCACGATGCCGAATGCAGCGATCGAGCACCACACCGGCCAGCGCGGGTGAGCTTCCCACCAGCGGGCAACGCTGTCGCGCCAGGCCCCTGCCCCGGGCTCGCCGCCGGATTCGGTCCGTGCCACCCCGGCGATGAGCGATTGGATCCACAACGCGCCCGACAGCAGCACGACCAAGGCGAAGACGGCTGCGACGACCATGACGGGTCCGTCGCCTCCGGCAAAGTTCACGAGTCCGAATGCCGCAGTGAGGGCGAGCACGCCGAGGCGCAAGCGGGCGGCCAGCGCAAGCCGGAAGACGAGCTCCTCGATCAGCGGGGCGAACAGCACCACCAGCACCACCTGTTCGACGGCGGGCCGATCGAGCAGCTCGACGATGGGGGCGTTGTCGTAGCCGGTTCTCGCCGCAAGCAAGGACGCAGCGAGCAGCACCAGCGAGCCACCGAGGCCGAGGAGGAACAACAGCGCGAGGCCCCCGGGCCAGCGCTGCCGGTGCACAGCGGTGCGCCAGTCCGGGTGAATGCCGAAGCGCGGGCTGATCGTGCTCCACACGCCCCCTGACGCGCCGGCGTCAGCGGGTGGATTCCCCTCGTTGCTCAACCGCCGTCGACCTACCCGGGTTCTTCGCCGTCTTCGCCGAGGTCGTCGCCGTCATCGGGATGGTCCGGACGTGCTTCGGGGTAGAGATGCTCGAGGCTTCCCGGTTCGACCCTGCTCTGCTCGATGAATCTGTCCACGTCGTCGAGCCGCAGCCGGATGACGCGTCCGAATCGGTACGCGGGCAGGTCACCCCGGTCGACGAAGCGATACAGCGTCCGGGTGGTGATGCCCATGCGGTTTGCTGCCTTCAGCGTGGACAGCCAGATGATCTCGTCGTACGGAACCTGGTGCTGTTCTGCACCTGTTGCATCGCTGTCGCCTGAGTCGGTCGGCTCCTCTGGCATCGGTGCATCTCACAGTCGGTCGGATGTTGGCGCTCAAGGGATGAAGTTTGTCCCTGTAGGCTAACGCTACTGCGCGAACCGTCAGACTACGTGCACTACGACATCGATCATTGATATCGCGCGCCATATCGCCACATTTGCTCAGCCTATTGAATATGTTTCCTAGTATTTCAATAATTATTTGGTGAGTTCACTCAAAGGTGATTAAGTCTGCAGCGTGCCCACAGACTCGCTGTCGTCCACCGATCGCCGACCTCTGCCGCCGGCATCCGCGACCCGCCGCTCAGCTGTTGCCGCCCGATCATCGGTGCGCCCCCGGGTCATTGCGGGCAGCGTCCTGTGCGGTGTCGCAGCGCTCGGCCTGTGGTGGGCATTCGAGCAGTCGGCGGCAGCGCCCGAGACCAGCTACCTCGTGGCAAGGACTCGTCTCGCGCCGGGCAGAGTGATCGAAGCGGCCGACGTCGCCCTCGTGTCGATGCGCTTGCCGGCCGAGGTCTCAGCGACCGTCTTCGACAACGACGACGACGTCGTCGGCGGCCTGGTGGTCGACGCCATTCACGCCGGAGAACTGCTGACCCGCGGTGATATCGGTTCGCATCACTCGACCCGCGGCAAAGACACGGGCTATGCCATTGCCGTCGAGCTCGACCGTCCCGGCGCCCTCAACGGCCTGATCGCCGCCGGCGAGCGGGTCGATGTCATCGCCGCCGATGGACGCCGTGCGGATGAGTCCGGCCCGGGCACAGCAGGCCTGCTGGCGGCGGATGCTCTCGTGCTTGATGTCGATGACCTCTCGGGCGTGGAGCATCTGTCCGACACCGTCACCGTCACCTTGCAGGTGCATGACCGCGCAGCGGCCGTCGCCGTTGCCGCGGCGGCTGATGCCGGTGCCATCACCTTGATCCGGCCCTGGGGGGCCATGCCACCGGTGGGCTCGTGACCGACGCAGCGACCCTCGCCGAGATCGAACGGGCGGTGTCCGAACGCGCTCGCCACAGCGGCATGGATCCGCGCACGCCAGGCGCGAATCACGCGATCACTGCGCTCGCCCACGAGGAGATCCGGCGCTGGAACCTCGATTTCAAGAGCGGCGTGCGCGGCCACGCGGTGAACGACGCCGACGCGCTTGCCGACCGGATCGTGCGCGACCTGCTCGGCTACGGCCCACTCGAGGCGCTGCTGGCCGATGGCGATGTCTGGGAGATCATGGTCAACGCACCTGGTGAGGTCTTCGTCAAGCGGCACCAGGGTCCCAGCGGTCAGCATCACGAGTCATTTCACGATGACGAGCACGTCCGCCGCACGCTGACGAGGATCATCGATGATGCGACGGCGTCCCATCGCAAGCTGGATCCGAGCGAGGGATTGCAGGACGCCCAACTCGACAACGGCGCTCGGCTGCACATCGTCCACCCCGACATCGGCCGCGGGGGTCACCTGATCTTCAACATCCGCAAGTTCGCCGGCACCGCATTCTCGAGCTTGGGCGATTTGGCCGCCATGGGAACCCTGACGAGCGAGATCGCCGGCTTCCTGCGCTCTGCGGTACGCGCCCGGCTGTCGATCCTGTTCGCGGGCGCACCGGGCAGCGGCAAGACGACGCTGCTGGGATGCTGCGCCGCAGAACTCGATCCGCTCCTGCGGGTGGTGACCGCCGAGGAGGTCTTCGAGCTCGTCATCCCGCTGCCGAACGTGGCCGGCATGCAGACGCGGCCGGGCCGAACCGAGCGATCTCCCGTCGACTTGAGGCGCCTAGTGGCCGGTTTCCTGCGCATGGCACCCGATGTGGCCATCGTGGGCGAGGTCCGTGACCGCGAGGCAGTCCCCTTGCTGCTGACGCTGTCCAGCGGCGTCACCGGCTACGCGACCATTCACGCGGGATCGGCACGTCAGGCTCTCGGCCGGCTGCGGCTCATGTGCCAGCTCGCCCCTGACGTGCGCGACATGCCCGTCGCGGCGATCACGCAGCTGGTGGCCGAGTCGATCCACCTCGTGGTGCACCTGCGCCGGAGCCCCGCCGGTGTGGGGGTCACCGAGGTCGTGGCGGTCGAGGAGCCCGATCGCGACGGGTGCGCATCGTTCGACACCACCACGCTCTATGCGCCTGCCCGCCACGGCGGGTCGCCCGTGAGAACCCCGCACACGTCCCGGCGGGTGGCGTCACGGTTCGCCGCCGCCGGACTGGAGATGCCCGCGCCCGGCGAGGCTGAACCAGGCGGCGGCGCCCGGGCTGGCGTTCGCACCGGTTCGCCGACATGACCGGCTTTGCGTTCATCGCCGCCGGCGCACTAGGCGTGTGGCTGCTGTCCACCCCGGCTCGTGGCGCACCATCTGGGCCCCGGTGGCTGCCCGCCGCAGCGACAACACAGCCAACAGCTGCGACACCACAGCCCCTGGCACCGGCGCGGATCCTGCCCAGCGTTCTGGCTGGAGCCGCTGCCGCGGCTGCGGGATGGATCGGCGCCTGGACGCTGTTCGGCGGCGTCATAGCACCCACTCTCGTCGCCGTGCTCGGAGCGATAGCGCCCCCGTGCGCTGCCGCACAGCGGCACCGTCGCCGCGCGAGGGACACCTGGCGGGCATGGCCCCGCTTGCTGGCGGAGATCCGCGTCCTGGTGGCACATCGGGGTCAGTCGATCCCTGCCGCACTGTTCGCTGCGGGAGCCCACGCGCCCGCAGCCATGCGGTCGGGATTCTCCGACGCGGCACGCACCTGGTCGTTGAGCACCGACTTCGAGGCCTCGCTGCAGGTGCTCAAGGCATCGCTCGCGGACCCGACCGCGGACGCCGTCTGCGAGACGCTGCTGGCAGCACACCAGATCGGCGGCGTGCAAATCGATGCTCGCCTGCGTGCGTTGGCCGAGACCGCCCAAGCTGAGGCCGCAGCCCGCTCCGACGCACGGGCCAAGCAGGCCGGCGCCCGGTTCGCACGCAGCTTCGTGGCGTTGGTGCCCGCGTTCATGGCGGTGATCGGTCTGGGCATCGGGCGGGGCCGTCAGGCCTATGAGTCCGCGGACGGTCAGCTGCTGGTGGCGCTCAGCGTGCTGGCGGTGGCCGGCTGCTGGGTGTGGGCCGGGCGGATCATGGCCGTCCCGATGCGGCAGCGAGTGTTCCTGCAGTGATGGCTGCCGCCGCTCTCGCGCAGCGCGTCGCCACGTTCGCGAACGCCGATGCCGAGCTCGCGGCGCGGCTGTCGCACGCCGGAATCTCCCGATCCCCGTTCGACTTCCGCGCACGGCAGGTCGGCGGCGCGGTCGCAGGGCTCGCCACCTCGGGCGTGGCGCTCAGCACCGCCGGCATGAAACCCGTGCTCGCGCTGGCCGGGGCGCTGGTTGTGGCCGCCGCTGTCTACGGTGGCTGCGAGCACTGGCTCGAGCGATCGATTGCCTCCCGGCGGGCACGGATCGTCGAAGAGCTGCCGATCGTGGCGGAGCAGATCGGCATGCTGCTCGCGAGCGGCATGTCGCTGACCAGCGCCCTGGATGTCGCTGCTCGACGCGGGCACGGCGTCTGCGCCGAGGGACTGGAACGTGTCGGCGCCCGCGTCGCCGGCGGCACGACGGTCGAGGTGGCGCTGGCCGAATGGGCTGACGATGCCGGCTCGGCCGAGATTCGCAGGTTCGTCGGCGTGCTCACGCTGCACGAGGACGCCACCGATGTCGCCGCATTGGTGTCCGATGAGGCCCGCGCCGCCCGGATGGAAGCGCACCGGCGTCTCATCGCCCACATCGAGCGTCGAAGCGAGCAGGTGTGGATCCCCGTCACCGTGGCAGCGCTGGTGCCCGGATGCGTGCTGCTGGCAATCCCGTTCAGCGACGCCCTCAGCGGGTATGCGGCGCTGTGAACACGAATGCTCCCGAACCCACGACCGTCATCTACCGAAAGGACATCCCATGTACATCACCTCCATAACTGCAGTGCTCGCCCTGTTCGGCGCCCTCATCGCCAAGGCCGGCGTCAGAACACCCAACAGACGGCAGGCACTGCGACTGCCACGCGCCGCCCCGTCGCCCGCGGGGCGGAATGAGCGGGGCGAAGGCGTGATCTCTGCTGCCATCGCCGTGCTGATCATCGCCTCGCTCGGCGCCCTCATGTGGGTCGGCTTCAAGACGCTGTGGGAGAACGCCGAGGAAACGACGAATTCTGAGATCGCAAAGATCGGCAAGTGACCCGTCAGCGCCCGAGCCTGCTGCGCGACGAGCACGGTGCCGGTCTTGTCGCGCTGCCGTGGGCGGTCATGGCCTTCCTGACGTTCCTGATGCTGGCAACGCAGGTCGCGGTGCATCTCTACAGCGCATCGGTCCTCACCGCAGTCGGCCACGACGCGGCGCGCCGGGCGGCATTCGGCGGCGGCAGTCCCGCGGCGATCGCCGACGCCGAGCGCTGGCTGCGCTCGCGTATCGGCCCCTCGGTCGAGATAGAAACCGTTCGCTGGAGCACCACCGGCGACACCGTTGCATTGGAACTGGCAGCGAAGCCGCCGACGGTGCTGATGGACACCTCCGCGGTGATCGGCCGGCGCAAGATCGAGCGCCGGTTCGAGGTCCGGCGGGAGCTGGCTCGCTTTGCAAGCCGACGATGAGACCGCCAACAACGAGACAGCCGAGGACGAGGCAGTTCGCCATGCAACGCTCTCGGCGTGACGCTCTTGGCGTGGTGGGGGCCGAAGTGCTGCCATTCGTCGTGCTCGTCTTTGTCGGGGGCACCTTGCTGCTGGCCCAAGTGTGGGCGGCGCTGGACGCGAAGATCGCCGCGGTCGCCGGGGCCCGCGAGGCCGCGCGGTCCTTTGTCGAACATCGCGGGCCCCGCTCCGCAGATGCCGTCGAGGCCGCGATCGACGCTGGCACTTCGGCCATGTCCGGCTACCGGTTGAGCGGCGAGGCATCGGTGCAGCCGGTCGGCACACCCCGGCTGCGCCGCTGCGAGCGGGTGACCTTCGAGGCCACGCGGGAGGTCCCGCGGTTGACGCTGCTCGGCGGCGGCTGGTCGCCGGTGACGGTCGGCGCCCGCGCCAGCGAGATCGTCGATCCGTACCGGCACGGCCTCGAAGGGCGGGCGCCCTGTGGAGGGTGAGCGCGGCTCGGCGCTGCTGCTCGTGCCGGCCGGCGTGCTGATCGTCGCACTGCTGGCGAGCATCGCCGTCGACAGCACCGCTGCGTTCCTGGCGCAGCGCGAGGCCGAGGCGGCAGCATCATCGCTCGCCAACGACCTCGTCTCACTCGCCCTCGACGAGGCCTCGCTGCGCCATCGCGGGTCCTACCGTGTCGACCCCTCCCGGCTCCGACGGCTGAGCCCCTGGAGCCAGCAGGTCGCGCAGGAGCGGCTGTCGGCTGTGTTCGAGCCCGGATCGGTCGCCGTGGCCGTGAGCCCGGCGGGACCCGCGGCGGTGCGTGTGACCGTGGAGGGCTCAGCCCGACGCGTCATCGGCTTGATCGGCAACGTCAACGGGCGCTCGAGCCGCCCGGTGGCCGCAGAGGCGATCGGGCGTGTCCGACTGTCGGGCTGACCGCACGGGCGCTTTCGCCTGCCGGCTCGGCCTCCTACTGCTCCGACGGAAGGCCGAGCCTCATGGCCACCTCGTTGGCCAACAGGCGCCCTCGCACGGTCAGCTTGAGTCGGCCTCCGGCGGCAGGCTCCAGCAAGTGCTCCACGTCGTCGGGCAGCGCATCGGCAGGGACACCGACCGACGTGCGCAATGCAAGCTGCAAAGCCTCCGCACGGCGCTCGCCAGGTCCCAGCTCCTCGCTTCCCGCTACGGGTGAGGTGCCCGCCGAGATCGCCGCAATGAACCGCTCAGGCGTGCGAACGCTCCAGAAGCGGCGCCCATCGCGATGGCTGTGCGCGGCACAGCCGATGCCCGCGTAGGAGCCCTGCTGCCAGTACAGCAGGTTGTGCCGGCACTGCGCACCGGGCCGAGCCCAGTTGGAGATCTCGTAGATCTCGTAGCCCGTCCGGGCGAGCAGATCGTCAGCGAGCAGGTACTTGTCAGCCATCTCGTCGTCATCAGGATGTCGTGACGGGTCGTCGCCGAGCGGCGTTCCGGGCTCGGGCGTCAGGCCGTACACGCTCAGGTGGTCAGGACCCATCTCGATGGCCTCGGCCAGCGTCCGCTCCCAGTCAGCCAGTGATTCGGTCGGCGCGCCGTAGATCAGGTCGAGGTTGAGCTGGCCGATGCCGGCTCCGCAGACAGCGTCGACCGAAGCAGCCACCATCTGGGCGTCATGACGGCGGCCCAGCGCGTCGAGCACATGGGGAATCGCGGACTGCATGCCGAGGCTGATGCGGTTGACTCCCAGCGCCCGGTATGCCTGCATCTGTTCCGGCGTGACCAGATCGGGATTGCACTCCACCGTCACCTCGGCCCCGCGGGCAAGCGGCAGCTCCGCGAGCACCTCGCCGAGCTGCGAGGGCGGCACCAGGTTCGGCGTGCCGCCGCCGAAGAACACCGAGGTCACCGGCGGCATGCCCTCCGCCAGCTCCTGGGCCTGCCGACGGCAGCTCGCCATGTAGTCGTCGATGAGGTGGCTGCGATCGGTCCATGTCGCGAACGCGCAATAGTCGCAGCGGTGCGTGCAGAACGGGATATGGCAATAGACGCCGAAGGCGGGCGCCGCGCTGTCAGGCTTGGTCACAGCACTGAATCGGGCGGGTAGCGCTGCGATGTCCCGGGGGCTTGGCCACTGTCCTGATCGCCTTCAGGCAGCAGCTCGGCAGGCGCTACGCCGTAGAGCTGCGCCAAGCGCAGCAGCCGGTGCACCGCCAACCCCCGCTCGCCGCGCTCATACGCGCCGAGCACCGACGTCCGGAACTCCCTGTCAGAAGCCTCCTCGACCTGCGCCAGCGTCATGCGCCGCCGTCTGCGCGCTGCCCGCAGCCGCTCCCCCATCAGCGCATCGACGTGCCGGCGGTCGATGTTCATGTCAGCCCTTGCCGCGGCGTGTGCGACGTTGCCGGGCGTCGGTGCTGCCCCGCCGCTCAGCCCGAGCGTCGGCACGCACTCGTCCAGGATCGTGCGGCTCGGCTGGCGCGGACCGATCGACAGCGATCCCGTCCACCTGTTCGCCGCGTTCACTGGCGACGTCTCTCAGCTTGGCGGCCTCCGACTTCGAGAGCTTCTTGGGGATGTCCACCCTCACCACCACATGCAAGTCGCCGCGACCGCGCCCATTGGCGCGCGGCACGCCCAGCCCGCTCAGCCGGATCGTGTCGTTGGGCTGGGTGCCCGCCTTCACCGCCAGCTCCTGGGGCCCGTCCAGCGTGTCGAGCGTCACCGTCGCACCCAGCGCCGCTTGCAGCATCGTCACTGGCAGCTCTGCCACCAGGCTGTCGCCCTGCCGCACGAAGACCTCGGATTCGGCGACGCGCAGGTGCACGTAGAGATCGCCGGCAGGTCCCCCGCGGGGTCCCACCGATCCGCGGCCGCTCAGGCGAAGCGTGGCGCCCGAGTCCACCCCGGGCGGCACCCGCACCACGAGCGAGACATGCTCGGCCCGGCGGCCTTCGCCCCGGCAGGATCTGCACTCATCGGCAATCTCCTCGCCGATCCCGCGGCACCGACCGCATGGCGCTGTGGTGACCATCTGACCCAGCAGGCTCTGGCGCACCTGGCGCACCTGCCCCAGGCCCTCGCAGCCTCGGCACACCGTCGGCGACGTGCCCTCGGCGGCGCCCGAGCCGCCGCAGTCGTCACACGACACCAGGGTCCGCACGTCGATCGACCGGTCGGCGCCGAAGACGGCCTCGGCGAATTCCAGATCGATCACCGTCTCGTGGTCGTCACCACGCGGCGGTCCTGACGCACGGCGGGATCGACCCCCGCCGAAGGGATTCCCCCCGAAGAACGACTCGAAGATGTCGCTGAGATCGAAGTCGAATGCCGGGCCGCCCATACCGCCGCGCAGGCCCTCATGCCCGAAGCGGTCATAGCGAGCGCGTGCTTCAGGATCAGAGAGCACCGCATAGGCCTCGCTGATCTCCTTGAAGCGCGCCTCGGCCTGCGCGTCGCCGGGGTTCGCGTCGGGATGATGCTGACGGGCCTTGCGCCGGTACGCGCGCTTGAGGTCGCCCTCGCTGACGTCACGGCTCACGTCGAGCAGCTCGTAGTAGTCGGCAGGCATCTGTGGAGGCTCTAAGTATGGGAGCGCGGGCCCGCCGGCGCATGCGCACTGTCGCCGTCGCCGAGCGACGCAGACAGCCTCCGGCTCACCGTGTGCACTGCTGCCAACGCCTTCGAGTAGTCCATCCGCGTGGGGCCCAGCAGTCCCACGCTGCCGACAGTGCGGCCGTCAACCTCATAGGGAGCCACCACCACAGAGCACTCCGCCAGCGGCTTCATGCCGGTCTCGGACCCGATGGCCACGCTGAGGCCGCGGTCGACGAGGCTGCGCAGCAGCGTCACCACCATCAGCTGCTCTTCCAGCACCGACAGGACCGAGCGAAGAGATGACACGGCTTCGAACTGTTCGGTGATCTTGGCCGTCCCGCCCACGTAGAGCTCGCTGGGGTGGGACTGATCGTCGGCCAGCGCAGCCAGCGCAGCCGACACCAGCGCATCGGTTGCCGCATCGCCGGTCTGGCGAACGGTCGGCGGCAGCGATCGGGTGCGCCCCACCAGCGCCTCAGCCAGGATCGCTGAGGCTGCCCCCGCGGCCGGCCCTTGGGCCGCATGTGCCAGTTCCCGGTCGTTGTACACATCGACGTAGGTGCGCTCCACGACGCCCGACGCCATCACCAGCACGACCAGCAGCCGACCGCCGCCGAGGTCCACCAGCTGAGCCGACCGGATGCTGTCCCGCTCATGTCGAGGCGCGACGACCATCGCTGCGTACTCGGTCAGGTCAGACAGCAGCCGGCTGGTGTCGGCGAGCAGTTCCTCGATCTGCCCTTGGGCATGAGCGAAGAACGCCCGCACCTGGCGGACCTCAGTGTTGTCCAGCGAGCCCGGCCCGAGGCCGTCCACGAAGTACCTGTAGCCCGCCTCGGTCGGCACCCGACCGGCGCTGGTGTGGGGCTGCATCAGGTAGCCGCCGGCTTCGAGCGCTGCGAGATCGTTGCGGACGGTCGCAGGCGAGACATCGAGGCGGGTCATCTCGAGCACGGCCGCCGATCCGACCGGCTGCGCGCTCTCGATGAAGTTCTCGACCACCGCCTGCAGCACCGTGGCTCTGCGCTCGTCCATCACCCCTCCGCAGGCCACGCCCGCAATAGCCCGATGCTACCGACCCCCCTCGAGGCGCAGGGCGGACACGAAGGCCTCATTGGGCACCTCCACACGCCCAATCGCCTTCATCCGCTTCTTCCCCTCCTTCTGCCGCTCAAGCAGCTTGCGCTTGCGGGTGATGTCCCCGCCGTAGCACTTCGACAGCACGTCCTTGCGCTTGGCCTTGACCGTCTCGCGGGCGATGATCCGCCCCCCGATCGCCGCTTGGATCGGCACATCGAACAGCTGGCGCGGGATGAGCTCGGCCAGCTTCGCCGTGATGGCCTTGCCGTAGGGATACGCGCCGTCGCGGTGACAGATCGCCGAGAACGCATCCACCGGTTCGCCGTTGAGCAGGATGTCCACCCGAACCAGGCGCTCGGCGCGGTAGCCCGCATGGTCGTAGTCGAGGCTGGCGTATCCCTGGGTGCGGCTCTTGAGCTGGTCGAAGAAGTCGGTCACGACCTCGGCCAGCGGCAGCTCGTAGCGCAGCTCGACACGCTCTGGCGACAGGTAGTCCATGGAGGTCATCGAACCCCGGCGCGACTGGCACAGGTCCATGACCGCGCCCGTGTACGCGCTCGGCGTCAGCACCGACACCGTGAGCATCGGTTCGGCGATCTCGGCTGTCTGGGACGCCGGCGGCAAGTCGGACGGGTTGTCGACCTCCAGCTCCTGATCGTCGTCGGTGCGCACCCGGTAGGCCACCGAGGGCGCCGTGGCGATCAGCGAGAGCCCGAACTCGCGCTCAAGACGCTCGCGGACGATCTCCATGTGCAGCAGGCCCAGAAATCCGCAGCGGAAGCCGAAGCCCAGCGCACCGGAGGTCTCGGGCTCGAAGGTCACCGATGCGTCGTTGAGCCTCAGCTTCGCCAGTGCCTCACGCAGGTCCGGGTACTCGTCGCCGTCGACGGGGTACAGGCCGCAGAAGACCATCGGCTTGGGGTCGTCGTAGCCGGCCAGCGGTGCATCGGCCGGCGCTGCCGCCGAGGTCACGGTCTCGCCGGAGCGGGCTTCTGCCACGTCCTTGATGCCCGCGATCAGGTACCCCACCTCTCCGGGCCCCAGTGCGTCGGTGGGCGTCACCGCCGGCAGGCGCAGGCCCACCTCCTCGGACAGGTGCAGGCCGCCGGCGTGCATGAAGCGCAGCCGGTCGCCGGCGCGCAGCTGACCGTTCATGACACGCACCGAGGAGACGACACCGCGGTACTGGTCGAAGTGGGAATCGAAGATCAGTGCCTGAAGCGGGGCGTGCGGGTCGCCGCCTGGCGGGGGGATCCGCTGGGTGATCGCGTCCAGCAGCGCTTCCACCCCCTCACCGGTCTTGGCCGAGATGGCCAGCACCTCGCTCGCGTCGATGCCCAGCACTCGCTCGATCTCCGATGCGTACAGATCGGGGTCGGCTGCGGGGAGGTCGATCTTGTTGAGCACCGGGACGATGGCGAGGTCGGACTCGAGGGCCAGGTAGCAGTTCGCCAGCGTCTGGGCCTCGATGCCCTGTGCTGCATCGACGAGCAGCACCACGCCCTCGCATGCCGCGAGCGAACGGCTGACCTCGTAGCCGAAGTCGACGTGCCCGGGTGTGTCAATGAGATGCAGGGTGTGCCCTCGCCAGCTCACGCGGACGTTCTGGGCCTTGATGGTGATGCCGCGCTCACGCTCGAGTTCCATCGAATCGAGGTACTGGGCGCGCATCGAGCGCTCCTCTACGGCGCCGGTCAGCTCCAGGATCCGGTCCGACAGCGTGGACTTCCCGTGATCGATATGGGCGATGATCGAGAAGTTCCGGATGGAGCCGGCTCCGGCGGATCCTGAGCCGCCCGAACTCTCCCGCATATCCGGCTCAGGTGGCACGTTGGGCATCGCAGGCCGCACGGTACCCTGCGGGGCCGGTTCAGCGGCAGTTCGCTGCTTGGCAGCGAGCATCCCCCAGCCGCAACCATGTGCAAAAGGAACCGCCCTCGTGGCCAATATCAAGAGCCAGATCAAGCGCAACCGCCAGAACGAGGCACGCCGCGTGCGCAATCGCGCCGTGCGCTCTGAGCTTCGGACCCGCGAGAAGGCCGTCATCGCTGCGGCTGCCGCCGGCGAGCCCACCGATGAGCTCATCCGTCTGGCTCAGAAGCGACTCGACAAGGCGGCCGCCAAGGGCGTCATCCACCGCAACGAAGCTGGGCGGCGCAAGTCGCGCCTCACCATTCGCTCGGCATCTCGCAACGGGGCCTAGAGCCTTTCCCGACGAGCCAGCATCTGCAGGCCAGAGCCGACAGTCAGCCGGCCGGCACTAGCGCGCTGCGGCGGCGAGCCGGGCGCAGAGAATCTCAGTGACGCAGCGAGGGTCGAGTCCTGAGCGTCCGCGCAGGTCCATGTCGGCCGCCGCCGCAAGCTCGACGGCACGTGCGATCCCGTCGCTTCCCCGCCGGCGGCAGGCATCGAGTGCCTTGCGGGCCGGAAAGGTCGAGCCGCGCAAGCCCAAGATCTCTGCGGCTTCCTTCTCGTTGGATGCCGCTGCGCCGTCGAGGCGGGCCATCCGGGTGATGTGGTTGGCGACGGTCGCCGTGACGGCGAGGGGATGCCGGCCTGCTCCCCACATGCGCTGCAGCACCGCGAGGGTTGCGCCCACCTGCCCGCGGTCGATCGCGTCGGTCAGCTCCCACGGCGGGACGTCGCCCTCGGCGCCGAGATACGGCAGCACGTCGTCGGCATTGAGGCGGGCGCCCTCGCCGAAGACCGCCGCCAGCGTCTCCAGCAGCGCCCCGAGACGGCTGAGCTCCGAGCCGAGGTGCTCGGCGATGCCGGCGCGGGCTCGGGCGTCGAGCTGGACCGGCGATGCTGCGAGCCGCTCCTCGAGCCAGGTCCGGCGGTGACGCGCCCCGCCGGGCACGTCGGATGCGACCCGTTGGCCGCCGGCGGCCTCGACTGCCTCGGCGAGCGGGCGCGGCACGCGGCCCGAGTCCCACTCGAGCACCAGGTCGGTGGTGGGGCAGGGATCGTCCAACCAGGTGATGAGCGCTGCGAGATCGCCGGCGCCGAAGCGGCTGAGCCCCCGGGCCACCACGACGCGGTGGGTTGCCAGCATGGGCGGCGTCGACGCTGAGATGACGAGGTCTTCCAGCGTGTACTCGTCGCCGGAGAACTCGTCGAGCACATCTGCCCTGTCGGCATCGCCCACCAGTTCGGCGACGGCGGTGCGCACCGCTTCGGCCGTGAGGATCTCGTCGGCGCCGCTGACCAGCCGCACCGCGCCGCCACCCATCAGCGCCGCACTCCCGCAGCGGCGGCCCGCCCGTGCCCGCCCAGGCTCACGGTTCCTGCCGCCACCCGTCCGACGCTAGTTGCACCGAGACGTCCAAACGCTGCGCCGAAGGCTCGACCGTGAGCCCTCCGACGGCGACGGGTTCGGTCACCGTCTCATGCGCGACCCGGCCGCCGAGGCCCGCCGGCGCAAGGACCCGCGCTATGTCGTGCCGGGCGTCGAGGGCACGCACTGCCTCGCGCCCAGCACGGCTCGGCGAGCGCGCCACCACCACGTCGATGCGGCTGATGCCCGCCGCGGCGAGCTGGTCCAGTGCACGTGCAGGGTCGGGGCGATCCACCACCACCACAACCGGGCCAGCGTGACCAGGGCCAGCGTGCTGAACGGCCAGATGGGGTCCCGCGGGAGGCGCAGGCCGGTGGGTGCTCGCCGCCGCCCAGATGCCGATGCCGGCCGCCACCACCGCCAAGCTGCGCAGGGCGCCGGCCAGGTTCCCGAACAGGTACGGCGCCATCGCGAACAGCCCAGCGCAGCCTCCGACAACCGCAGCCGCGACAGCCAATTCAGCGGCCTCGATCTGCGGCCAGCCCAGTGACGCGCCCCAACGCGCCACTCCCGCAACCCAGCCCATCATCACCTTGGTCGGCAGGTGCAGTACTGATGCGACCGCGTCGCCGGCCAGGCCGCCCGCCAAGCCGCCGACGAGGCCCCAGACCATGGCCGGTCCGGCTATCGGCCCCGCCAGGACGTTGGCGGGGATGCTCACGAGCGGCAGTGACCCGAACACGGCGAGCTGCACCGGCAGCACTCCCGCCTGGGCGCACAGGGTCGCGGCCAGCGCCAGTCGCAGCCACGGCGGTCCCCACAGCACACGGGATATGCGCCGGGCCCCGACCACGATGGCGGCCGTCGCGGCAACCGACAGCTGGAAACCGACCGAGCGGACGAGCAGCGGGTCGACGAGCAGCAGCACGATGACCGCCAGCGCCAGCAGCCGTACTGCCGATGCCCGCCTGCCGACCGCGTGCGCGCCCACCGCGAGGGTGGCGAGCACGCAGGCCCGCAGCACCGAGGGCTCGCCCCTGGTCAGCACGGCGAACTGGACGAGCAGCACTGCCACGGCGACCAGCCGAGCCCGGGGTCGAAGCCCGGCCAGCAAAGGTGCGAACAGCAGCAGCACGAATGCCACGTTCGAACCCGACACGGCGAGCAGGTGGGTGAGCGAGGTCGCCCGGAAGTCGTGCACGACTTCGGGAAGCTGGCCCCGGTCGTCGCCGTACACGAAGCCGGCGAGCAGCGCTGCGTCGCGTGGCGACAGCGATGTGCCCGACGACTCCACCAGCCCGCGCAGCGAGTTCGCGATGCGGAACGGCGCGCTGCCGCCGTGGAGACGGTGCGCCGTGCGAATCTCGGCGGTCCCGGCCAGATGCCGGGGCCACAGGAAGGGGCGGCCGGCGGGCTCGGCCGGTTCTGCGGTGACCTGCAGGCGCCAGCGCTCCCCCATGGCCGCGTCTTCCAGCCGCCATGCGGGCGGGCCCAGCGCCCAGCCTTCCCAGCGGTGCTCGGCGCCGTCGATCGTCGCACTGAACGGCACCACCAGGGCACCGGAGCGCCAGCGGGGATCGCCGACCAGTTGCACCTCGCCGTCGAACTCCCCTCCCGTCGCCGCGCTGAGCTGGGCGAGCTGGGCTCCCATCGCGGCGGCTGCCAACACGAGCAGGCCGGCAGGGATGAGCACCCGCGCTCGGCTCGCGATGCCCGCGGCGCCGAGCCCGATTCCCAGTGCAGCGCCCCACCACCACGAGCCCTGCCACAGCGACGCCGGGGGCGCCCACAGCGCGCCGGCCGCTGTGGCGACGGCACCGGCCACCAGCCACCGGTCGGCAACCGCGCTCAGGCCTCCGAACCGTCGAGGACCCGCCCGTGGCGGACCCAGCCGGTGCGACGCAGAGAACGAACTGGGCCGGTGCGACGCAGGGAGCGGGTTCGGCCGGTGCGACGCAGAGAACGAGCTCGGCCGGTGCGACTGCATCGACGACTCGGACGGCTCAGACGGTCGCACGGGGCCGCAGCCGCGACAGCTTGGAGGGCCCGATCCCGGGTACCTGCTCGAGCGCGTCCAGAGTGGCGAACGGGCCGTGCTCGGCCCTGAAGGCGATGATCGCCGCCGCCAGGGACGGCCCGATGCCCGGCAGTTCGTCGAGCTGCGCTGCGGTGGCGGTGTTGACGTCGATCGGTCCGGCCACGTCCGAGCCGTGTGCCGCCGCAGCGGGCAGCTCGCCCTCGGCCGGCACGTACACCTGTTGCTCGTCGCGCAGCCGCTCCGCCAGATTGACCGCAGCACGGTCGGCATCCACACCCAGCCCGCCGGCCTTCTCGACGAGGTCGCCGACGCGGAAGCCAGCGGGAACCTCATACAGCCCGGGTTGCCGCACGGCACCAGCAAGGTGCACCCACAGCATCGACGGCTGCGTCGTGGCCACAGGCAGCGGAGCGCCCGCGGCTGCGGCAGGCAGCTCGATGGGCGCAGGCGCACCGTGCCGCACGCCCGCCAGAAAACCCACGCCCACGACGGCGACGAGCGCACCGGCTGCGACCAGCACCGGCACCATGCCGATGCGACGGGCAAAGCCGGCCAACTCTGCCAGCACGAAACGCCAGTCAGTCGACCGCCCGTGTGCTGGACGCCCCGGTGCTGAGTGTCCGTCTGCTGAGTGCCCGTCTGCTGAGGGAATAGGGCCCGGCGCCCGCATTCAGGGGAACTTAGTGGCTGATCTTGATAATCTTTGGTGGAATTTCCACTGCTTTCAGCCGCCACATGGCCAGCAGCGCCAGTACCAGGCAGACAGCCGCCCAGCCGCCGAAGAGCCAGCGCGATCCGATCAGGCCATACAGCGGAG
This sequence comes from Acidimicrobiales bacterium, assembly GCA_965116715.1. Lineage (GTDB taxonomy): Bacteria > Actinomycetota > Acidimicrobiia > Acidimicrobiales > Poriferisodalaceae > Poriferisodalis. The sequence goes on along the minus strand of OZ220724.1, from coordinate 278,436 downwards.
GCCCGCCGAACGCGGCGATCGATGCCATCGTCAGGCCGACTGCTTCGAGCACGCCCGATCCCGTCGCGGCCCGTTCGGCGCCGGTCACCTCCAGCACCAGCACCTGCGCTCCCATCACGACGTACGACTCGGTCACGGCCTCAGCCAGGCCGACCAAAATGAAGGTCACCACGCCGCCGATCCAGCCGTAGAGCAACACCGCCGGAACGAAGAGCAGCAGCGCGGGCACAGCGACCCGCCCACCGCCCAGACGCTCTGCCAGCGCACCGGTGTAGGGCGGCAGCGCCATGAGCGGCACGCCGATGATGAGCAATCCGACGGCCAGTTCCACCGACGACACGCCGACGTCGGTGAGATACCGGTCGACGGTTGCGTCGAAGATGCCGATCAGGCCCCATATCCCCACGTGCACGCAGATGGCGGCCTGCACCCGGGGCCGGCGAAGCAGGTTCGCGAGATCCGAGTAATCCACCACCGCCGCGGCAACCGGCGACCTCGAGATCTGGGTCGCCGCGATGGGGCCGAGCAGTGCCATCACGGTGCCGGTGAACAGGAACGGGGCCTCGAATGAGATGCCGCTGAGCGCAGCCCCGATGGCCGGACCGCTGATGAAGCCCGCCACCGCACACGACAGCAGGCCTCCCACCTTGGCGCCGCTGCCGCTGACGTCCCGCCCGATCAGCGCCTTGCGGGCCACCAGGCCGAACAGCCCGAACGCAAGGCCGGCCAATGCCCGACTCGTCACCAGCGACCACGTGGACTGCGCGAACACAAAGCCGTACGCCCCCAGCACTGCAGCCGCCAGTGAGAGCCACACCACCAAGCGATGGTGGCCGCGGTCGATCAGCGGCGAGAGCAGCAGCTGCGCTGCCAGGCCGGCGATGAACCCGGCCGCTGCGACGAGTCCCAGCTCCCAGTTGCTGAGGCCGAATCGGTCTTGCAGATCGGCCAAATAGGCGAAGATCACCCCCATCGATGCCGTGACGAGAAACTGCGTCGTGTAGATCGTCACGTACAGCACCGGCGCAGCGTAGGAGCGCAACGGCGGTGCCGCGGCCATGATGGAGCGTGGCAAGGGTCTCTGGGAGGAGGGAGCGACAGTGTCTGCTGCAGAGTCTGACGCCGCCGGTCCGGTCGCGGGCATCGATGCCGCACCGGTCACCGCGTGGCTGGCCGACCGTGTCGAGCTCAGCGCGCCGCTGACGTTCGAGCTGATCACCGGCGGCCACTCCAACCTCACCTACCGGGTCACCGATGCCGCCGGGCGTCGGTGGGTGCTGCGCCGCCCGCCGCTCGCCCACCTGCTGGCCGGCGCGCACGACATGGTCCGCGAGCACCGCATCCTGGCGGCGCTGGAGCCCACGCCGGTCCCCACTCCCCCGGTGGTGGGCCTGTGTACCGACGCCGAGGTCAACGGCGCCGACTTCTATGTGACCGGCTTCGTGGACGGCACCGTGCTGCGCTCGGTGGCCGACGCCGGTGCGCTGTCGCCCGAAGCCCGCGGTGAGCTCAGCCGGCACCTGGTCGAGGTGCAGGCCGCTATCCACGCCACCGACCTGGAGGCCACTGGCCTGGACACGCTCGGCCGCCCCAGCGACTACGTCGCCCGCCAGATACACGTGTGGCGGCGTCAGTTCAACGCCATGACCTCGCGGGACCTGCCGATCATCGAGCGCGTCCACGATGTGCTGGTGGCGTCCATCCCGCCCCAGGCCGAGGCCACGCTGGTGCATGGCGACTACCGCTTGGACAACTGCCTGTCTCGCACCAGCGGCGAGCTGGCTGCGGTCTTGGACTGGGAGATCTCGACGCTGGGCGACCCCCTGGCCGACTTCGGGTTCTCGCTGGGCTACTGGGTGGAGCCGGGCGACGGCTTCAACCCCCTCGGCCACGACGCCACCGTGGCGGAGGGCTTTTGGACCCGCGAGCAGCTCGCCACCGCCTACGGGGAACTGACCGGCCGCGACGTCAGCGCCATGCGGTGGTTCTTCGCATTGGCGAGCTGGCGGCTGGCGTGCATTCTCGAAGGCGTGCATGCCCGCTATGTGGGCGGTGCCATCCCGGAGATCCCGCCGGAGGTGCACGAATTCCCCGCCAGCATCGTGAGACTGGCCGAGCGTGCCGAGGCGGTCCTGGCCGAACGGTGACCTGGCTGAGCGCAGCCGGCTCAGCCTCTTGAGACAGCGCAACCGCAGACCACTATCGTGCGCGCCATGAAGGTAGACGGCGGACTCGGAGTCACAAGCGGATTCGACGGGATCATCGAATCCAGTCGAGAACAGGAAGAGCTGGGCTACGACGGCCTGTGGGTGCCAGAGACCAGCCACGACCCGTTCACCATGCTGCCGCTCATCGCGCACGCCACCGAGACGGTGGATCTGGGCACGAGCATCGTGGTGGGCTTCGCCCGCAACCCGATGTCGCTGGCCTATAGCGCCAACGACATCCAGCTGCTGTCGGAAGGCCGGTTCATCTTGGGCCTCGGCAGCCAGATCCGCCCGCACATCACCCGGCGCTTCTCGATGGAGTGGTCAAAGCCGGCGGCTCGCATGCGCGAGATGATCATGGCGATCAAGGCCATCTGGGACTGCTGGAACAACGGCGAGAAGCTGAACTTCCGCGGCGATTTCTACGAGCACACGCTGATGACGCCGTTCTTCCACCCGGGCGAGAATCCGTTCGGCCCGCCCCGCTTGGCGCTGGCGGGCGTCGGGCCGCTGATGACCGAGGTCGCCGGCGAGACCTGCGATATGTTCCTCTGCCACGGATTCACCACCGAGAAGTACCTGCGCGAAGAGACGATTCCCGCCATCGAGCGGGGTGCCGCCCGGGCCGGGCGTGACCCCAGCGAGATCACCATCTCGGGGCCGTCGTTCATCGTCACCGGCAACACCGAAGAGGACATGGCCAAGGCCCGCGAGGCCACCAAGCAGCAGGTGGCGTTCTATGGGTCCACGCCGGCGTACCGGCCCGTGCTCGACTGCCACGGCTGGGGCGATATGCAGACCGAGCTGAATGCCATGTCCAAGGAGGGCCGCTGGGTGGAGATGGCCAACCTGGTCGACGACGACATCCTCGATGCGTTCGCCGTCGTCGCCGAGCCCGAGGGCGTCGCCACCGAACTGAAGCGCCGCTTCGACGACGTGGTGGACCGCGTCAGCTTCTACGCCCCCTACAAGGGCGACCGCCAGCGCTGGCAGACCATCTTCGACGACCTGAAGAGCTAGCGCCAGCGAACTCGTCGGCGCGACCCCAGGCCCGGAGCGCAGTGGCATCACCCGAATCCATCCCGAGCATTGGAATCGTCACGGCCGCAGATCCGCTGGCATTGGATCATTTCGAAGAGGCCTCCCGTTCGGTTGATGTGCTGCGGGCAGCGGCGCCCTCGCGTGTCGAGTGGGTGCTGTGCGTCGATGGCCCGACGCCGATCGCCATTGAGGGACCGGACAAGATCGTTCGCGGCTCGGCGCTTGGGGGGGGGGGGGGGGGGGGGGTAGCCATGGCGCGCAACACCGCTCTCGCGGAGCTGGACACAGAGTGCGTCCTGTCGCTGGATGCCGATGATGAACTCGTCGCCGACGGGGTCCTGAAGATGGCGGCGGTCATGCGCGACCCCTCATACGGCTGGGTGGCTGCGAATCAGGTGTTCGATGACGGCACGCGAACGCCTCATTGGTTCGACGCCGGGTGCGAATGGCCCGCAAACTCGCTGGCAGAGTCGTGGACCGCGCCCTTTCCATTTCATCCGGGCTGTGTCATGACCCGGCGATTGCAAGCACTGGCCGCAGGTGGATGGCCTGCCGTTCGCACCAACGAAGACCTGGGGTTCGTACTTGCCCTGAATCACCAGTCACGGGGCCGGTCAATCGCGGCTGTGATGATGAAGTACCGGTCGTGGCCCCGGCAGGTGACGCGACACCCCGAGTATCCGGCGAGCAAAACACAGGCCTTCGCCTTCATTGAGGCGGTGGAGAATGCGCGGCGCGTGCTCGCACTTCAGAGAACGATCACCGCGCCGACCTTGCCGCAGTCATGACGGCCAATGGGGCCGGAGAGCACCTTCAGCTTGGCGGAGCGCCGGGGACTCTGCCGGTTCTGAAATCGGCTGAGCCTGCTCGATGGCAAGGACCGAGCATCGCGGTCTGGGCGCGCAAGGGCAGCGCCGTCCGGCTGTTGGTGTGCGGCTACTTCGCGGAATGGCTCCGCTGGGAGGACCGCTACACAGGAGCAGAACCACTGCTCGCGCCGGCCGGCGACCCGCACGGGATTGCTCTGTCGGCCACCGCGCAGCAGATCCTCGGCGAATGCGACGAAGTCTCCATAGAGGTGGATTTCGATGATGGCCTCGACGACATCGAGTCCTACCGCAACGCACAAGCCGTTCTCGCATCCATCGCCGTCACCGGCCGCTGCGAAGACTTGGCGTCGATCAGCCTGGCCGACGACTTGCCCAGATATGAGTCCGTGACGGCAACGGCGAACAAGCTCCCCGTTTTGCCTGCACACCTCAGCCACGGAGAACTGTTGGACTTGGCCTCCGCCGCCATGCCCAACCGACACGGGTCCACTGACTGGCCGCTGAGCTACTGCAAGCGACGCTGTCGATTGCTCGTCGCCGACCGTGCATCGGTGGCGTTATGGCTCGCTCCAGAGCCGGGCGATTCCCTCAATTGGAGCCACGAGGAGCCCCGGACACAACGGTGGCCACATCACGGCATCCCGGGATTCTCCGTTTCTGATGCGCGGCCCCCAGTAGTTTCCGCTGATGCTGGGGAGCGAGCCCTCGTACTCAGGCTGCTCGAACGCATCGTCGAGAGCGAGATCTACTACCTGAGATACCTGAGCGTCGAAATCGAACAAGTGGAGAGCCGCTTCTACCAGCAGCTGCGGTCGGACGCAGCGATGACGACGAGATCGGTCATGCATGAACGCACCATTGACGTGCATCTCGACACGGTGGCCCATCTCGACCGCTATCTAGCGCATGTACGCCGGGACAGCACCCGACTGCGGAGGAGAATCGAAGTCGGCATGCTCAGCGGCTTGCGAGACATCGACTGCACATTGCTCCACGGCACTTTCTCTGACGTCCTGATCGCCCTCGAGGAAGAGTTGCAGGCCCGCCGGTCAGAGCTCCGGTCCTCATTGCAGACGGTCAGCACATCGACGGAAGTCACCGCGCTCAGAGAGCACATCCGTGAGCAGACGCGCACGGAGAGATTCCGGGCGTTCGCCTCCGTGCTCGCGCTCGCCTTCTCGATTGCGTCGCTGAGCGTGGCCGTCTACGGGTCGAACATCCGCGACCTGACCCCCGTGCAGGGGCGCAGCGTCCTCATGCTCGCCGTCATCTCCACGGCGGTCATCGCCGTCGTCTATCTCGTCTCGAGAGGACGGCTCGCGTGGCGCCGACGTCGCAGTCGCTCTTCGGCTCCGGACGTGCGCTCACTCTCTTGGCCGCCGTGACATGGTGGCAACCGGTCTGGCATCCGTCACCCGAAGCGTCACGCGACGAACGGGTTCCTCGTCACGAGCTGGGGGAACATCGCGAAGTCGCGATCGTTGGTGAGCAAGACATCGACGCCATTGGCCAGGCAGATCGCGGCGATCTTGGCATCGTGGATCTTGGGACCGCGAATGTTCAGCCCGACCGCGATGTCCGACAGCGTGTCCATGAAGCCGACGGTCTCGCCGATCGGCCGGCACGACGGCGATGCAAGCCACGCCTCAAGCTGCCGCCATGCCTGGGACGTCGTGCTCGCAGCGTCGCCCCACGCGCGTCGATTCGTCGTCACGCCCAAGAACTCGTAGCAACAGGGCCACGGGATGGCCCAGGGCTCGGCACCGTCGGCCAGTTCTTTCACGAGGCCGGACGCGCGGCCCCAGTGTGCGGAACTGCGGTGGTGCGCATACACGAGGATGTTGGTATCGACAGCGATCATTCCGGCTTCGGCCATTCGCGCTCGCTCATTTCGAGTATCTCGGCGAACGTGTACTTCTCTAACGGGTTCGGGTCGCCCGGATTACCGATGCTCAAGTCCGGCAGCTTGTAGCCCGTCGGCGGGGGTTTCTCCAGTACTAGGCGCAGGCCTTCCTCGATGACGGCTCGCAGTGTCTGGCCGGTCTCGCGGGCGTGCCGCTTGGCTCGCTTCAGCAGCTCGTCGTGCACGTCGACCGTCGTCTTCACGTCACCCATAGTACCCATACCCATGAATATGGGAGATATGGGTCCAACGAGTCAAGCTATTTTCAGCGGCCGCTGCACGGCGACTCCACCCGACGGCGAAGCGGGCATCGATCAGGCGTCGGGCGAGCCGAGCGGGGCGCAGTCCGAGCTGCAATTGGGGTTGGCGGCAGGCGTGGAAGGAGTCGCCGGCCGGTGCAGGACGCCCGAGGATGGCCGCAACTCCAGCTCGAGACCGTCGGCGCTGTCGACGGTGCGGGCCTCGGCGTCCACGATCATCGAGTAGCCGCCCGGCTCGAATGGCGGCCACAGCAGCGAGATCGTCGGCCGCTGTGCCACATTGGCTGCCGCAGAACGGCTGGCTCCGCATCTCAGCACGCTGCCGTCGAGCCGCATGTCCAAGTGCGCGATGTGCGGCGTGGCGTCGTCGCGCACCGTCAGCACGTAGGCCGCTGTGCCGAACTGCTCCATCTGCTTGCCGATGTCGGCTGGCTCCACGGGGATGCTCATGGGCTCGACGTTACGCCCGCAATAGCTCAGTTGCGCGCCCGATCGCCTCTCAAAACGAGGGTGCGCGCTGGTATCGTCGTGGGGCCTCGGGGCTATAGCTCAGTTGGTAGAGCGCTTCCATGGCATGGAAGAGGTCAGGGGTTCAATTCCCCTTAGCTCCACCCGAAAGACTTGCCGGGAATTTCCAGAAGGTCCCGATATCGCAGGTCAGCGACTCATTCTGGCAAGTTGCTTACGACGCGGGCGTCGCATTCGGCGAGCGAACCTCAGCGACGAGGGGGCAACACGTGGCGCGCCATGTAGTCGACCTCGCGGGGCCACGCTTCCTGACCCATCGTGAGCACCTGGCGCTTGCAGATCCTCCAACCGGCGGCGGTGCGCACGAACGAGTCGACGTAGCGTCCGAAGACCCAGGCGTTGTCGATGTCGGAGTGGAACTCGTGCCACGCGTCGAGATAGGTCACCGTCTCGGCCGAGTCCTCGCCGTTGAAACTGACCTCGATGTTGCTCACGTAGTGCGCAGACCGCTTGTAGATCTTGTCGGTCCCGGCCCGGAAGAACTTGTACGCGTACGCCTTGTCGTTGAACGTCCCGAGTTCGCCGCCGTAGTCGTACTCGCAGTCATCGGTGAACAGCTCGACCACGTCGTCGGGACGGTTGTCATCGATGGCGCGGCAGTACGAGTGCAGGACGTCGCGAATGTCCTGGAGGTCCGACAGTTGTTGTGCGGTGTAGGGCATTGGCTTCTCCTAGGGGTCGGGGAGTTCGCTGAACGCCAGACCCCGAGTCGGATCAGGCTCTTTGGGAAGACCGAGCTCGCGCTCACCGATGAGGTTGCGCTGGATCTCGTCGGTACCGCCGGCGATGGCCATGCCCTGGGCGAACAGTGCCGTCTTCAGGAAGTGACCGCCGTCGGGCTGATCGTCGCGACCGAGCTGTGCGGGCATGCCCTTGCCAAAGAAGCCCAGATCGCGCAGGGTGCGGCACAACCGCGAGTTGGCGAGCTTGCCGAGCGACGGATTCACCTGTCTGGCGCCGTTCCAGTCCAGGACAGCTCGTTCGATGTGCGCGTTGGCCAACGCCTGTCGCAGCAGCGGATCGGTTCGATCTTCGTCATCGAGCAACGATCGGACGACCTGGTCTTTCATGGCGCCTGTGGTGTAGCTGAATCCCGAGATGCCGGTGCTGGTGGCCTGGGAATGCTGGACCGCTCCGACAGGCGCCGAGAGATCGACGTCGTTGACGACGTCACCGCCGCCGTCGTGGCCCACGGCATCGAGCCCGCGCTCGACGGCCAGCATCGTCATGGCCGCCCGCCAGCCGTTGTTCAGCCCGCCGATCGCATCGTCGTGACGCACGCGGGCGTTGTCCATGAAGACCTCGTTGAACTCGCAATCGCCGGTCATGTCCCGCAAGGGGTGAACCTCGACGCCGGGCTGGCCCATGTCGATGCAGAAGAACGAGATGCCCTGGTGCTTGGTCACGTCGGGGTCGGTGCGCGCCATCACGACGGCCCGATCGGCCGTGTGGGCAGCAGTGGTCCAGACCTTCTGGCCGTTGATGATCCACTCGTCGCCGTCTCGCTCGGCGGTGGTGCGCAGCCCTGCCAGGTCCGATCCGGCGCCGGGCTCGGAGAAGAGCTGACACCAGAGCTCTTCGCCTGTGGCGATCTTCGGCAGGTAGCGATCGAGGAGCAGGTCGGGGCCGTGTTCAAACAGCGTGGGCGCCACCAGCGTCACCGCCACCCCGTTTGGAGGCCCGAACGCCCCGACGTCATCGCGGGCACGATCGGCCTCGGTGGCTTCGACGTGGCTGAGGCCGCGACCGAACCGATCGGCCGGCCAGAACGGATAGCCCCATCCGGACTCGGAGATGAGCCGCCACCACTCCGCCAGGGGCATCTCGGCATCCCAGTGAGTCGAGTACCACTCGTGCGCGTCGTCGTAGACCGTCATGTTCGAGTCTGTCCCCCGCGGCCTCCGCTGAGACACTAGTGCCATGGCGTTAGTCGGAATCTTGGGCGCGGGCCTCAGCGGCGTGGTGATGGGCATCCAGCTCAAGCGTCTGGGCATCGACGACTTCGTCGTCTACGAGAAGCAGGCCGATGTCGGCGGGACGTGGCTGCGCAACACCTATCCCGGACTGCACTGCGACATTCCGTCGCACATCTACTGCTACAGCTTCGAGCCCAACCCCGACTTCTCGATGGTGTTCTCCGGCCAACCCGAGATTCAGGCCTACATCAGGTCGTGCGCCGAGAAGTACGGCATCGCCGACCACATCCGGCTCAACACCACCGTCGACCGGGCATCGTGGCAGCCTGATGACACCTGCTGGGAACTCGAGCCCGCAGAGGGCGAACGGCTCCGCCACCGCTTCGTCGTCTCAGCCACTGGTGGCCTCACCGAACCCCACTACCCCACCCTCGACGGCTTCGACTCCTTCGAAGGCCTGGTGTGGCACGCCGGTTCGTGGCACCACGACGTCGAGCTCGCCGGGCGTCGGGTCGCGGTGGTGGGCAGCGCAGCGGCCGCGGTGCAGGTCGTTCCCGAGGTGGCGAAGGACGCGGCCGAGGTCTTCGTGTACTCGCGCACGCCCAACTGGGTTCGCCCTCGCCGCAACCGCTTCTACACCGATGAGGAGAAGGCGGAGCTGGCCACCGACGAGGGTTGGCACCGCGCACGGCGCCAGCAGTACCGCGACACCATGCTGTGGCAACGGGCATTCGAGAAGAAGGCCGACGCCATCGAGGAGCTACGCGCTGAGGTCATGGACCAGATGCGCGCTGCGATCTCCGATCCGGACACGATCGCCGCACTGACACCCTCGTTCGAGCCGGGGTGCAAACGCATCCTGGTCTCCGACGACTACTACCCCGCCCTGGCGCTGGATCACGTGACGCTCGTTCCGCACGGCGTCACCGCGCTGACCCCGAGCGGCGTGGTCAGCGCCGACGGCACCGAGGTCGATGTCGACGTCGTCATCTTCTGCACCGGGTACAAGCTGGGCGGCCGGGCCGATGGCGGGCCTGCGCTGGAGATCTACGGGCGCGACGGCCTCGACCTGCGGACAGCCTTCGGTCGGGCGCCCGAAGCATTCCGGGGCGTCGCCATCCCGGGCTTCCCGAATTGGTTCACCGTCGCTGGTGTCAACGGATCCCCAGGCCATGCTCCGGTGTTCATGACGGCCGAAGTCGCCACCGACTACATCGGCCGCTGGATCCAACACCTGCTCACCCGCGGCGCGAACATCATCGAGGCTCGCCGAGACGCCACCCACGAATGGGCCGAAGCCACCCAAGCGGAGCTGCAGCAGATGAGCTGGGCAGGCGACTGCCCCGGCTGGTACCGCAACCGCAACGGTCGCATCCTGCCGTTCTTCCCCGGCAGCTGGACCCGCTTCCGTCGCGAGATGCGCGCCCTCCACCTCGACGCGTTCGAGGTGCGCTGACAGGAAGTCCGTATCTCGAACGGCCGACGAGCACGCCAAGATCCTGATCGTCCCCTGAAGCGCACCGGCCGGAGCCCAATTGATTTCCGTGGCCACATGGCCTCGGCCGCGGCACTGGCCTTGGCGGGGGGGCTGGTGCCCTGCTATGCAACGGAGAGCGAATCAAGTCTCGCAATGCGGAACCATGGGGGCGGGGCCATCGGGAATGGGGGACATGATGCCAAATTCGTCGGGGCCAGATTCGTTGCAGATAGACCCCACAGCGACCAGGGCCGCCGTGGACCAGGCCAGTCATGCGCCGGGCGCGATCTATGCCAGCCCGGAGATCTTCCGTCGCGAGGTCGACGAGTACTTCAAACGTGACTGGCTGTATGTGGGACGGGTGGAGGAGCTGGCCGAACCAGGCGACTACATGGCGCTGCGTCTGGTCGGCGAGCCTGTGCTGCTCTCACGTGACCGAGAAGGCAAGCTGCACGCCAACTACAACATGTGCGTTCACCGGGGAGTCGAGGTTGCCTACGGCGAGGGAAATCTCAAGGCGTTCAGCTGCCCGTACCACGGCTGGGTGTACGGCCTCGACGGGCAGCTCAAGGGCGCCGCCTACATGGCCGAGTCCGAGGGATTCGACGTCGCCGACTGCGCCCTGACCCCGCTCCGCCTCGAGGTGTGGCGGGGCAACATCTTCATCAACTTTGACCCCGATGCTCAGCCGCTGGCCGATGCGATGGCGGTCATCGACGAGGAGTTCTCGTTCCTCGGCTGGGAGAAGTGCCGCCTGGGCAACAAGCTCGAGATCGACCTGGCGTGCAACTGGAAGTTCGTCCACGAGAACTTGATGGACTTCTACCACGTCGGTGTGCTGCACGCCGGCAGCTTCGGCGCCAACTTCACGTTCGAGCCCGACCACGTGATGACCAAGCCCGACGGCGGCCTGTCGATCTTCTACAACGCCGGCCCGCCCACTCCGGGCGCCGAACCGCTGCTCGGCAAGATGCCGTGGCTGGAGGACCGGCCGCACAGCTTCGCCTGCACCGCCTACAAGGCGCCCAACATGACGTTCTTCGGCCGCATCGACTGCATCCGGCCGATGATCGCGTGGCCGATCGACGAGGGTCACACCAAGGTGGTCATCTACCACCTGTTCCCCGAGGAGTTCTTCGAGCGGCCCGACTTCGACGAGACACTGAAGATCTACCACGACTACCAGATCCTGGTGCTCGAAGAGGACCGGGTGATGATCGAGTCGATGCAGCGAGCGATGAGCTCGCCCGCCTACCGGCCCGGGCGCATGAGCACGCTCGAGAAGGGCGTCCACAACTTCCTCAACGGCTACCTCGACCGGGTGCTCGACGGAGCAACCACATGACGCCCACCCTTGCCAGCGCAGCAGACGTGCTGATGTGCGACTACATGGCGCTGCAGCCTGATGAGACCGTCTTGATCACCGCCGACACCGACAGCGACGCCGAAGTGTGGCAGGCGGTGCTGAGCGCGTCGCTGCTGGCCGGCGCCAACGCGTCAGTGCTGTTGATGCCGCCGCTGCCGTATCAAGGCCGCCTCGCCGACCCCTACGTCACGCCGTCTGTGCGGGCCGCGGCGCTGGCCGCAGATGTGTGGATCGACTTCACGTTCCCCTACCTCGCCGGCTCAGAGCTGCACGACCAGGCAATGGAAGGCGACCGCATCCGCTACCTGCTGGGCGCCGACCTCAGCGCCGGGGGCCTGCTGCGGCTGTTCGGGCGCGTCGACCTCGACCGCTACTTCGCCGTCCACCACGCCTTCGACGCGCTGGTGAACGACGCCGTCGGCAAGACAGTGCGCATCACCGATGACGCTGGCACCGACGTGAGCTTCACCGTGGGCCAGCGCGGGTTCTCCAAGCCCCGCCGGGCCGACAAGCCGGGAACGGTGCTGGTGCCGGGGCAATGCACCATCTTCCCCGAGGTCGAGTCGGTGAAGGGGCGCATCGAAGTCGGCGCCATCTTCCACGAGTACTACACCTCGCTCACCGCGCCCCTGACGCTGGAGATCGATGGCCGCATCCGGGCCATCTCGGGCGGCGGCAACGAGCGAGCCGTCGCCGACCGGGCGCTGCGGCGAGCGGGCACCGAAGGCGGCTATGGGTACGTCATTCACTTCACCCACGGCATCCATCCCACCGCCCGGGTCACCGGCACCTCGTTCATTGAGGACACCCGTACCCAGGGCAACAACGCCATCGGCATGGGCATGCCGTGGTGGGACCCCGGCGGCGGCGAGAACCATCCCGACGCTGTGCTGTTCATGCACACGATCGACATCGACGGCCAACGCGTCGTCGAGGACGGCGCCATCGTCGGCCCCGAGCCGTTGGCGGCGCTCGCGGCCGAGTTGCAGCCCGTCGCCGGCTGAGCCGCCATGAAGCCCGCCAAGTTCTCGTTCGTTGCCCCCGAGTCGCTCGACGAGGTGGTCCAGGCGTTGGCCGCCCACGGCGACGACGCCCGGATTCTGGCCGGCGGCCAGAGCCTGGTGCCGCTCATGAACCTGCGGCTGGCCCGACCCGAGGTGCTCGTGTCGATCAACCGCTGCGATGAGCTCGACTACCTCCGGCTCGCGGGCGACCGTCTCGTGGTCGGGGCGCTGGTGCGCCAGATCGAAGCCGAGACCAGCGCTCTGGTGCAGGCGGAGTGCCCGTTGCTGGCCAAGGCGCTGCGGTACGTCGGGCTGCCGGCCACACGCAACCGCGGCACCGTGTGCGGCAGCCTGGCCCATTGCGACCCGCTCGCCGAGCTGCCGGCGGTGGCGCTGGCCCTGGACGCCGAGCTGGTGCTGACGAGTGCCTCCGGCGAACGCCGGGTGCCCGCCCACGACTTCTTCGTCGCCGAGATGACGACCTGCATCGAACCAGGCGAGGTCGTCTCGGCGGTCACGTTCACACGCCAGGACCCAGGCGAGCGAAGCGCCGTGGGAGAAGTCTCGAACGGCGGCCACGTGTTCCCGGTGGGCGGGGTGGCACTGCGGTGGGCCAGCGCCAACGGCGAGTGCACGATGGCGCGCATCGCAGCGTTCGGCGTCGGGTCGGTGGCCCAACGCCTGGTCGAAGCCGAAGACGCGCTGGTCGGCTCCGACCTGGGCCCGGCGGCGATCGCGGCCGCGGTAGCAGCGGCCCGCAGCGAGGTCAGCCCGACCGGCGACATCCACGCCGACGCCGCATACCGGCGCCACCTCGTCGGCGTGCTCATCGAACGCGGCCTGCTGGAGGAGGAAGGCCCATGACGGGTGAACACGAGGTGACGGTCACCGTCAACGGGCGCCGTCACCAGTCCCGGGTGGAGCCCCGGCGGCTGCTGGTGGACTACCTGCGTCACGATCTGGGCCTGACGGGCACGCACATCGGCTGTGAGCAAGGGGTGTGCGGTGCGTGCACGGTGCTGCTCGACGGCCGCACCGCCAGAAGCTGCCTGCACTTCGCTGTGGCGGTTGACGGATCGGACATCCGCACCGTGGAAGACCTCGCCGGCCTCGACGAGCTCCATCCGATCCAGGAGATGTTCCACCAAAAACATGCGCTGCAGTGCGGTTTCTGCACGCCGGGATTCCTCCTCACAGCCGTCGAGCTGCTCGAGAACACGCCCGACCCCGACGAGGCCGCCATCCGGGAGGCACTGATGAACAATGTCTGTCGCTGCACCGGCTACGCCAACATCGTCGAAGCGGTGGCTGAGGCTGCGGTGGAACTGCGACGGGGGAACCAGTCATGAGCAGCGACACCCGAGGCGCCATCGGGCAGAGCGTCCTGCGCCGCGAGGATGACTACCTGCTGCGAGGTCAGGGCCGCTTCGTCGACGACCTGCCCGCACCGCTCAACACCCTGCACCTGGCCTTCGTGCTCAGCCCCTACGCCCACGCCCGGATCACCTCGATCGACGCAAGCGAGGCGCTCGCGCTCGACGGCGTCGTCGAAGTGCTGACTGGCGCCGATCTCGCTTCCATGGTGAAGCCGATCGCTGCCCAGATCGAGCTGCCCGGCTACAGCTTCAACACCCGCGACGTGCTAGCGATCGACGAGGTGCGGTTCGCGGGCGAGGCCGTGGCCGTGGTGGTGGCCGAGAGCCCGTACCTGGCCGAGGACGGCATGGAACTGGTCGACGTCGACTTTGAGCCGCTGCCCGCGGTCGTCGACATTCACGAAGCCACCGATGCCTCCGCCCCGCAGGTCAATCCGACGGTGCCCGGCAATGTCTATTTCGAGGGTCGATTCGCCACCGAGGGCGTCGACGCCGGCTTCGAAGCGGCCGCCCACGTCATCGCAGACGACTTCCACTCGAACCGCGTGACCGCTGTTCCGATCGAGCCCCGAGGGTGCCTCGCCGTGCCCGAGCAGCCGGCCAACCTGGTCTTCTACTCCTCGACCCAGATCCACCACCTGCTGCGAACGGCGCTCGCCGAATTCTGTGACATCGCGGAGTCGAACCTGCGGGTCGTGGTTCCCGACGTCGGCGGCGGCTTCGGCATCAAGGCGGCCCTCTATCCCGAAGAGTTCATCTGCGCCGCGCTCGCCCTGCGCCTGCGCAGGCCCGTGAAGTGGATCCAGGACCGGTACGGGGCCCTGCTCACCGATGTGCATGCCCGCGACAACCACTACCGGGTCGAAGCCGCGATCGACGACGACGGCATCGTGCTCGCGCTGCGGGCCCAGATCCGCACCAACGGCGGTGCTTACTCGGCGCTGCCGTTCGGCTGCACGCTCGAGACCACCGGCGGCGCCCGCATGATCGTCGGGCCGTACCGCATCACCGAGTACGAATACACGGCCGCCGCGGTCGCCACCCATACCGCGCCGGTGCTGGCCTACCGGGGCGTGGCCCAGCCGGTCTGCTTCATGGCGATCGAGGGCATCATGGACCGGATCGCCCGCCGGCTCGAGCTGGACCCCGCCGAGGTCCGGCTGCGAAACATGGTGCCCATCTCCGATCTGCCGTGGAACAACGTCGTCGGCGTCCGCTACGAGACGGGCAGCTTCGTCGAGTCGCTCGAGCTGGCGATGGAGATGGCGAGCTACGACGAGTTCCGCGCCAGACAGGCCGAGGGCCGGCTGGTCGACGGCAAGTACCGGGGCATCGGCATCTGCAGTTTCACCGAGGTGAGCGGCACCGGTGCCCCGGGCTGGCGTGCCCGCGGGCTGACCCGCCTGCCCGGGTTCGACAGCGGGACGGTGAAGGTGGAGCCCACTGGGAAGGTGACCGCCTTCGTGAGCCACGCCCATTCGGGGCAAGGCCATTTCACGACCTTCGCGCAGGTGGTCGCCGACGAGCTCGGGACCCGCTTGGAGGACGTGACGGTCGTCGAAGGCGACACCGCGGCGGGGCCATACGGCACGAACACCTTCGCCAGCCGCAGCGCAGTCACCGGCGGCGGAGCACTGATTCGGGCGTCGGAGAAGGCCAGGCTGAAGCTGGCCCGGATCGCCGCGCACATGCTCGAGTCGACGCCCGAGGACGTCGTGGTCGCCGACGGCCGGATGCACGTCGCCGGCGTGCCAAGCCGTTCGCTTTCATTTGCCGATGTCGCCGAGACGGCCTATGCGATGAACATGAGCGACCTCCCCGAGGGCGAGAGCTTCGGCATCGAGGAAACCGACTTCTACGACCCGCCGCTGGTCACGATGGCCAACGCCACCCACATCGCACAGGTGGCGGTCGATGCCGCAGACGGGACCATCGACATCGAGGGCTACGTCGTGGTGCACGACTGCGGTCGCGTCATCAACCCGATGATCGTCGAGGGGCAGGTGATGGGCGGCGTGGCCCAAGGCATCGGCGAGGCCCTCATGGAGGAATTCGTGTACGACCCCGACGGCGGGGTCCGCACGGCGACTCTGATGGACTACCTGCTGCCCGGCTCGACCGACGTGCCCAACTTCCAGATCGCCCACATCGAGTCGCCGTCGATCGACACCGTCGGCGGGTTCAAGGGCGTCGGCGAAGGCGGTGTCATCGGGGCAGTGCCCGCGCTCGTCAACGCCGTCGCCGACGCGCTGGCCGATCTCGACGTCAACGTCAACACCAAGCCGCTGCGGCCCGCACTGCTCTCACACCTCATCCGAGCGTCCGGAGGCTGACGGCACAGCCTCCCCATCTGAAACCGCCAACCCTGACCGATGATGCTTGCAAGCTCAAGACCTGCCGCGCTCAGTCAGAAGCAACATAACCCCCTTGGGGCAGGTGCAGTCGGGCGACTAATCCTGCCGTTTAGGGTGTGTCGATGGGCGAACCGAACTGGCCCTTCGCGTTTTTGTGGGATGAGGGTGGGTTGAGGGTCCGCAGGTAGGGGTCGAGGCCCTGCTGGGATCGGTGTTTGGAGACGCCGAACCCTGGAGGGCCTCGATGAAGCGTGATGTTATGTCGGTGCGGCTGTGGCTGCCGCGGATCGAGGTGACCGGGGTGCTCGCTGACGCGCCGGGGGAGCTGGTGGTGGGGGTGCGCTCGACGGTGACGCGGCCGGCGTGTCCGGGCTGTGGGGCGCCGAGCGGGACGGTCCATGACCGCCGCGACAAGCGGGTGCGGGACCTGGAGGTCTCGGGTCGGCCGGCGATGCTGGTGTGGGATCGGCGCAGGTTGGTCTGCGGCGGGTGCGGTCGGCGGTTCTTGGAGGATCACCCGGCGTTCGAGGGCCGTGTCACGGCTCGCTTGGCGCGGCGGGTCGTCGCCGATGCCGGCGACATGTCGGTGTCCGCGGTGTCGCGCCGTCATCGGGTGGGCTGGCATACGGTGATGGCGCTGGTGATCGCGTATGCGGGCTTGGTCGGCGAGCACCGCCGGCGGCGGCGGTGCCGGGTGCTGCTGGTCGATGAGACCTCGATCCGCAAGCGGCACCGCTATGTGACGGTGCTGGTGAACGGCGACACCGGCAAGGTGCTCGCGATGGTGCCCCATCGCAGCGAGGCGGCCCTGTCGGGCTTTTTGGCCTCTCAGGGGCACCGATGGTGCAAAGGCGTGAAAGTCGTCGTGTCCGACGGGTCCAAGCCCTACGCGGCGGCGATCGGAAAGCGGCTCGGCCACGCCCGCCACGTGCTGGACCGCTTCCACGTGATCAGATGGTTCGCGGCCGGGCTGACCGCGGTGCGCCGCGACGTCCAGCGCCGCCCCGAAGGGTCCAAGCCCGCGTTCGACCCAGCGGTGTTCCGGGCCAGGTTCTTGCTCATGAGACGGCCCGACACGCTCGACGCCGCCGAGCGGGCACGCCTCGAGGGTCTGTTCGAGACCCATCCCCGGCTCAAAGCAGCCTGGGACGCGCTCGGCGAGCTGCACGGCCTCTATCTCGCCGAGGACCGCGACGGCGCCCTGGCAGCGCTCGACCGGTTCGCTGACATCTACGGCACCGGGAAGATCCCCGAGTTCAGCGACACCGTCGACAGCTTCCTCGCATGGCATGAGCAGATCCTCGACTGGCACCACACCGGCCGGCCCAGCAACGGCCGCATCGAAGGCACCAACAACCTGCTCCAGGTCCTGCGACGCCGAGCCCACGGCTTCACCAGCTACACGAACTTCGAAGCCCGCGGCCTTCTCATAGCATGACCCCCGCCGAGCCCAGCAGCCCCAATCCCACAAAAACGCGAAGGCTCTACATAGTGACGTCGGACGCCCTCGACTGCGATGGCAACCCAAGCAGGTTCTGCTCGTTGATGAGCGACAGGTTCGCTGCGCTTGACAAGGCGTCATCCCACAACGAGACGAACTGCCGTGTGTCGTCGAGCAGGGCGCCACGCTTCGAGATGTTCGAGCTCATCTCCGTCAATCGGTCACCTCGAGGAACGGTGCGGCGAAAGTCTCGCGACCGACATACGCAGCAGCAAGCGTCCGGACAGCATCGGCAACCGCAGCAGGCTCTTGGAGAATCGAGCGCTCGATTGAACCAGCTCGCAGCGCATCGCCGAGGGATTCGACTCGTGGCTTCTTGTCGGCACGTAGACAAGCTTCAATCGCGTCGAGCGTGGTGGTCTCGAGCTGTTCGAATATCGCTGACGGTGGGTCTTCGGTCTTCTGTTCAGAGACCCACGCCGCAGTCCAGCGTCGTACGGGCCAGCGGTCGCTGAACAGGTGGACTGCGTTCGGCCGATCGATGATGTCGTTGTGGCGATTGGCCGCCGAGGCCAAGTCGAGCTCAACTGCCGCCATGCGCCAAGTGCGTGGGAGCCGCTGCTTCAGGACGACGCGACCCGCCGCGCCGAACGAACGAGAGCCCCACCAGTTCCGCAGATCGGCCTCACCCAGTCGGGCGACTCGAATGGCGGACACAACAATCTCGTCGACCTCAGGTGTTGAGACCGCTGCTGTCACGGCGCTCCCCCGCTCGGTGCCTGCCCCCGGTGTCACGGCGGCCGTGACGACCCTAGTGGGAGCGACCAGGACCGGCCGCGGCTGTGCCGACTCGGGCCGCAGCCACCGCCGTCTAGCCCACTTCGTCCACGAACATATGACCGCCGAGACCAGCGACCGCCGCTGTAATCCACGAGCTGTCAGCGGTGTTCGTCAAGCAACCCCGCCACCTCGTGGACCTCCATCTCGACCAGGCGATCAATGACATTTAGACATCGCTCGAGCGTCCTTGGGTCGCCCTGCCGGTACAGGCGCAGCACAACCGCTAGCAGGTCACCTCCCGCGAGGCTTCGGGCGGAACTCATGTCACCTAGATCGGGTCCGCTGACTTCTACGACTTGCTCGCACACGGTGAGGGTGTTCCGCGGGAGCATTGCATCCGGTTCTCCCAGGGCGTGAATGAGTATGTCGTTCGCTTCAGAGAATGCCGGACTTGCGAGGAATCCTTCGATGAGGCGCCCAGTTTCGTAAGGGTTGAGCTGGTCTAGGTGCCACAGGCCGTTCGATGCGGCACGCCGGACTTCGGCATCCTCGTCGTCGAAAGCGAGCAGCAGATCCTCGAGACAATCAGCGGTGCTTTCGGCGAAGACGGCCGCTGCACCGCGTCGGGCGTCAGTAGGCAACTCTCGTGGAGTATCGGCGATCTCTGCCGGGAGTCGACCATGCCAGCGAACGATTGCCCAGATGCGTCCCGCGTTCTCGCCGATGCTTCCGTCGCATTCGAGTGCAGATGCTAGGTAGGGGCTGAAGCGAGGCGGGTCGCGCAGAAGTGCAATCCGGAGCAGCTCCCGAACTGTTGAAGCACCGAGCAACTGGACTTCGTCACTGAGCAGTTGTGCTGAGTCATCCAGCGCCGCATCCGGTTCGTGGAGCATCAGCGCCCTAACGGCCTCGGCAGCGCAGACGCGTACGGCCATGATGGAGTCGCCAGCGAGAGCTTTGACTGTGGATGCCAGTTCTTCGGCGTGATCTGAGTCCGCGAACAGTGCCTTAGAGGCCCAGCGGATAGGTGGGTCAGTGGGGTGACCAGCGGTCGCGGTGGTCGATGAGTTTGATGGTGATGATGAGGGTGACGGCGAGGGCGAGTTGGGCTGTGCGGTGGTGGGGTTTGCGGTCGGTGTTGCGGCGCAGCTGGCCGTAGTTGGACAGCCACGAGTTGGTGCGCTCGACGGTCCAGCGCAGCCCCAGCGATGCGGCGGCTGGTTTGGCGGCTGCGCGGGCGGGCCGCCGTTTGGGGGGCCGCACGATGTCGGTGATGCCCGCGGCTCGGGCGGCCCGGTCGACGCGGGCGCCGATGTAGCCGCGGTCGAGGTGGACGGTGTCGATGTCGTGGTGCAGCCGGCGCCGTTCGAGCTCGGCCATGGTGGGCTCGAACAGCATGATGTCGTTGCGGTTCGCGCCTGCTGTGGCCCACCCCACCGGGGTGCCCGCGGTGTCGGTGGCCAACGACCACTTCCAGCCCAGTTTGCGCCGGTCGACGGGGCTTTTGCCGGTTCCTTCGCCGCCGCAGGGCGCTTTGTGGACCGAGCCGTCGATGCACACATCAGCCAGCCGCAGGCCCATGATGCGGTCCCATGCGGCGATCGCCTCCGCCGCGACCCGGTCGAACACGCCTGCTGAGACCCATTCGTCGCGGCGCGACCGCAGCGTCGTGTCCGACACCGCGCCGTCCAGCAAGTGCTCAACGGACTCCCACGAACAGCCCGTCACCAGCCTGATGATCATCCCCCGCAGACACAGCCGATCACAGACGCGAGGCCGATGACAGCCCAACGGGTGCTCAGGCGGCTCCGGCAACAGCGGCTCCACCACAGCCCAGACGACATCCACCACCGTCCTGCTCAAAGCGCGCATGATGAACAAGCACCTCCACCACGTCGTCGGTTGGTACAGCACCCCGCATCACAGCGGGACCGACACGACGACTGGTGGATGGTCGCCTATCCGCGCGGCCTCTTAGCAATGGCGAGTGCCGCTTGGCCCCTCGTCGAGTTCAGTCCGGCGTTGAGCAGGTCGCCGCCCCAATACTGCTGACCGCTCGGCGCCAGCGTGCGTGCCGACTCGTGATCCGGGTCGGCGTCTGCTGCACAGTCTCGAAGCAGCGCTACGAGTCGTGCGTCGGTGACACTCGCGCCCGCGATGGCTCTGCAGACGGACATGCCTGAGGCTTCGCCGTAGGTGTCGCGTGCATGTCCGCATAGCTCAGCGAGCACATCCGCGCTGCAGCCGCTCGCGACGCCCTCAAGTACGGCGTTCATCGCGGTAGCGGGGACCGTCGCATCGAATCTCATCGCAAGCCGGGCGAATCGACCAGGTTGCGCCTCAGCCTCCTGGCCGAGTTGCTGCGCGAGCTGGCGAGCACCTCCCATTGGCTGACCTGAACTGGTGTTCCAGTTGGTCTCCATGCCGGTGTGCTTGGTAAGGGCCCGCAGCCAGTCATCGTCGGTCATGTGCTCGGTCGCAGTAGCGGGGATCGGCGACCCCACCGATGAAACTGCGATCGGTGTGGGGGGTTGGGGCGGCACCCCAGGGAACTTGCGCTGCAATTCGCGCAGAACGGCGCTGGCAGCATGCGACAGCCTTTGCGAATCCATGGCTGAGAGCAGTTCGTACTTGTCTCGGCCTCGCAAACGGAGATTGTCGACTTCCCAAGCAGGGGCGTAGTCGAGCACCGTGCATTCCAACGCGGAGAACAGCTCAGACGTGCAATTCGGCGAGTGCACTTCGATGACTTCGCGAGATGCCCACAGTGCGCTGTCAGACCAACCGAGCGCCAGATTCCTGTAGTCGGACAGCAGCCAGGCGACCGCCCCGTCGGGATCATCCAAAGCCGCAAGCGCACGGCAAGCCAAGAAACGGAGTTCTTCGCTCTCGGCATCAAGAAGCGGCGCAATCAAGCGCGTGCATTCGACGGGTTCGTCGATGGCAAGGCGTCGCAGCGCTGACTCGATTGCATTGAACACGATGTCGTCGACTGAGTGGTTCGCCGACACGTGCCGGAACGCCCAACGACGTCCCGTTGGCAAGTGGTGTTCGCGTGGCTGCTGGCCGGCGAAGGCGACAGCTCTCACGAAGGGCAGCACCTCCTGCACAAAGGTGTGCGGAGCGTTGTGCGCAACTTCTCTGATGGTCGAAGCCATCTGGGAACTCGTCGATAGGTGGTCGCTTTCGAATGGATCGCCGCTGCCCTCTGCGCGGGCACGCGCTAGGCCACGCCGGAGAATCGACCCAACGACTCGAGCCGTACCAACTGGGTCGTCGCGTTTGATCGGGTAGATGAGCCACCAGACATCCCGTCGGCCGCTCATCGGCAGGCTGAGGTCGTCCAAGATGCCCTGATCGATGAGTTCAATGGTGAAGTCAACGAGTTCGCTGCTCATGGAGAAGGACACCAGTGACGCCAGCCGAGCAGGCCATTCCTCGGATTCGTTGATGCGCGGCCGCAGTAACTCGACTGCCCGAGAGGGGCGCTCTTTGGCAGCCACCGTGAGCACAGCACACGCGCGCTCCGCTCTCAGCGGGTCGTCGAGCCAGGTCTCCCAGAGGCCGAGAGTGTCGGCGGCATCGAACCAAGCGGGTTGGCTCAGCAGGCGTACCAGTCTTCGCGAGATCCAAGTGTCGTCCCAAGCAAACTCTTCGAGCGAGCTCCAATCAGTCAGCTCGGCTGGCACACGACGCAACAGGTCGATGACGAGCGCCTTGATATGAGATCTGATCGTGTCACAGCAGAGCAGGTCGACCACGATTTCGTAGAAGCGCTGGCGTTCCGTGACCAAGCGGTAGTCCAGGACTTGGCGGACTTGCGCACGGCGAAACAGCCACTGTCCTTTTCGTAGGAGGAACTCTCGCAGGTCTTCGCCTGTGCTGACGAACGATCGGGCGAAGAGGAAGTCAAAGAACGACTCGTGGAAGAATGCCAACTGAGAGCCATCACGCGCCAAGACCGACTCGGACACCAACGCCTCAACCTCATGTCGGCTGGCCGCATCCAACGCCGACTGGGGTGCAGCGAGGGTCTGGTTGTCGCTCATGTAGCTGACCAAGGGGTCTGTGATCCCTTCCCAGTCCAAGTGGCCGACTCGCCGCTCAACGCGAGCTCGAGCCTCCTGCGTATAGGCCTCGTACAGTTCTTGCAGCGTCGAGTAGTCACTGCGTCGAGCGTCCTCCGAGAGACGGCTGAACACGGACAGGTGCAGCGGCGTACGCAACAGGTCGAGCGTCAGCTCCGAATCGGGGGCCCTGACGCCGTTAGCTTCAAGCAGTTCCGTGACGGCCTCGACTTCGAGGCGCCCCACAGTGTGTCTGCCGATGTCTCCCCCTGAATTCAGCAGACGGCTCAGCCGAGGATCGCTCTCGAGATCTGCCGTCCTGACGACGAGCAACAGCCTCAGGTTCCTCGTGGGCTGGATCTCGGTTGCGATCTCATCTACCGAGTCAAGACTGTCCGCGAGTCGTCCGCTGTACATGCTCACGGCATCCAATTGGTCCACAATCATCAGCGCCGGCCCATCGTTCGCGATCCCGGCCAGCAACACCGTGGGCGAATCGCTCAGCCCGATTGCTTGACCCATGTGATCCGATGTCGGCAAGGACGTGTCGATGTCCATCCGTGCGATCGCGACATGCCAGCCGTCCGTCTCGAGCGACGATGCGACTTGGGACACGACCGTCGACTTGCCGCAGCCGGCTCGACCGTCGACAACGAAGATCTGTGGGCCTGCGTAGTCGCGAAGCTTCTCGACTACCAAGTCGGCGTCGCGACGAGCAGCCAGGCCGAAGCCCGGTTGCGTCGAATCGACGCGGCGCCGCTGCCGTTCAACCGTTGCGTGCAGGGCGTCACCTACATTCCGGTCACCCACAATCAAGCGACGCTCGAACCCCTTCGAATTCAGGTGATCCCAGACTTCTCGGGCTGTGAGGTCTGTGTGGATGCGCTCGTCGCACAACGTCCGCAGATCGCTCATCACACGATCAGGTTCGCCGACGCAAAGCCGCCGCCAAGACGCCTCAGTGATCAGGCGAAGACTGTCTGTCGTGTGATGCTCGACCACGACACAGCGCAGCAGACCCCACGCCTCCTCGCCTGTGGCGCACCAGGCCTCTCGTAGTTGATCGAGCTCTCTCTGGAGCTCTTGTGAGAGCGCCGACTGAAATTGGTTCAGCGACTCGGACTGTCGAGCACGATCGGCGAGCGTCTGGAGCTTCGTTCCAACGGTGTCCAGAGCTACGAAGCGATACTTGCGTCCGAGTTCGACCTGGTACTTCGCCGCTGCCAGCACGCCATCCCGCCGCAACCTGTTGACGGTCCAGGTACGCGAACCGTGTTTCACCTGCTCGCCCCAAAGAACGCCCTCGTTGTCAACAAACTCGAACTCAATGCCCGCCCCCGAGGCCCCGAGCGGTTCAAGACGGAGTCGGCTTCCCTTCCCGTCGAGCAGATCAGCAATCCGCAAGACAGTCCACCAGTGCTCGTACCGGTTCCCCGCTT
This sequence comes from Acidimicrobiales bacterium, assembly GCA_965116715.1. Classification (GTDB taxonomy): domain Bacteria; phylum Actinomycetota; class Acidimicrobiia; order Acidimicrobiales; family Poriferisodalaceae; genus Poriferisodalis. The sequence goes on along the minus strand of OZ220724.1, from coordinate 254,447 downwards.
TGTCTGCTGGACCGCCAGGCATCGCAGTAGCCACAGCAATTCCTCCACACTCTGAGACTTCGTGGCGAACGCAGCGACCGAACACAATTCGATTGCGCTGTCTCCGTGCGAGCGCTGACCGCAATCGCTGCCAGTCAACACTCAGCATCTCACGCTACGTCTCTGTTGCTCAGCCGTAGCGGTCCCTCGCGAACACGATGCAACCCCGGCCTCAGAAAACAGCAACCGCCCAAGGTCTCGAGAACGGGACCTCATTCGCACGCCAACAGGCGACTGGGACCCGTCGCGTGAGTCAGGGACTGGATCTGAGAGGCGCCGCCGCAAGGGAGCTTCTCGGCGAACCAAGACCGCAAGCTGCACATGGCGAGCGTTGATTGGCTCTCCGTAGCGGAGCCGTGTTGCGCGCATGGACTGCTTCGGGGTTAGCTGAGCTCCTATGTCAAGGGCCCGGTGTTGAGGTGGGTCCAGATTCGGTCTGAGATGCGTCGTTTGAGGTTGCGGATGGCTTCTCGTTTGGTCTTGCCGCGGCCGAGGCAGCGTTCGTAGTAGTTGCGGCCTTCGGTGCCGGGTCGGGAGATCTGGGCGAGGGCGGCGGTGTGGATGGCTTTGTTGAGCTGGCGGTTGCCGCCGCGGTTGAGGCGGTGGCGTCGGACGCGTCCGGAGCTGGCTTCGATGGGTGCGGTGCCGTTGGCCATGGCGAACGCTGCTTTGGTCCCGAATCGTGTGGGGTCGCCGGTCTCGGTGAGGATGTCGGCGGCGACGAGGTCGCCGACGCCGTCGATGTCGCGCAGGGTGGTGCCGGTGGCGTTGACGGCGTCGCGGATCTCAGCTGCGAGGCTGTCGATGGTGCGTCCCACCGAGCGCAGGGTCTTGATGCGGCTGCGGGCGATCTGGGCGCGTGCGCTGTGGTCGCCGCGCAGCATGCGGCTGGCGCGTTCAAGGGCGGCTGGGGTGCGCAGCGGTCCGGTGCGGTGGTGGTAGCCGGGCCGGAGCTGTTCGAGATCGGCGTGGAGGCGGTTGATCTGGCGGGTGCGGTCGGCGACGATCTCTCGCCGGTAGCGCACCAGACAGCGCAGTTCCTCGGTGTCGCCGTGGGGGCGCGGCGGGGGCAGGTCGGCGTCTCGTTGGCCGATGCGTGCGATCGCCAGAGCGTCGCCGGGATCGGTCTTGGTGCGGGTGCGCTGGGAGCGGCGAGCAGCTGCGGTCATCTGCGGGGGAACCTCGACGACGTCCCAGCCGGCGCCGGCCAGCATCACCGCGGCGGGCCGCCCGTAGTTGCCGGACCCCTCGATCGCGACCCGCTGCGCGCCGTGGGCTTGCGCCCAGCAGGCCAGCTCGGCGTAACCGGCGGGTGTGTTCGCGAAGCTGCGATGCCCTCCAGGGCGGCCCGCGGCGTCGACGACGCACGCGGCCAGGGTGTCCTTGTGGGAATCGATCCCGATGACTGCCATCAGCGCTTCCTCCTGGGTCCATGACGTGTGACAAGCTGAGGTCCGGCGATGCGCACACATGCGTCGGGCCATCCCCAAGGGGAGGAGTTCACGCTCCTATCAAGCGACAACGCCGAGGCAGCGAACCGGCGGGGAGACACTCAACTAGTGGTGTGTCGCGGTTTTGTTGAGGGCGGTTCGGGCTCGTTTGACTTTGGCGATGATGTGGTCGGCTGTCTTGGTCCATCGCAGCGGTTGGGGGTCTGCGTTCCGGTGGGCGGCCCAGTGGTCGATGGCGTCTGTGAGCTCGGCGACTGAGTTGAACGCTCGGGTGCGCAGGGCTTTGCGGGTGAGGATCGAGAACCAGCCCTCGACGAGGTTGGCCCAGCTGGAGCTGGTGGGGGTGAAGTGAAGGTGCCAGCGTTCGCGTCGGGGGTGGGCGAGCCATTTGCGCACCGGCTCGGCCTTGTGGGCCGACACGTTGTCCAACACGACGTGGACGTCGAGGTGGCGCGGCGTGTGCAGGTCGATCCATCTGAAGAAGGCGAGCACGTCGTTGCCGGTGTGGCGTTTTCGGGTCTGGTGGAGCACTTCGCCGGCGGCGACGTTCAATGCGGCGAACAGGTCGACGGTGCCGTTTCTCTTGTAGTCGTGGGTGAGGGTGCGGTTGCGTCCCGGGCGCAACCGCAGCGACGGCTGGGCGCGGTCCAGGGCCTGGATCTGGGTCTTCTCGTCGAAGCTGAACACCACCGCGCGCTCAGGGGGCTTCGCATAGAGCCCGATCACGTCTTGGAGCTTGGCCTCGAAGTCGGGGTCGGCGGACACCTTGAACACGTCCGCCAGCCACGGCCGCAGCCCCCGCTCGCGCCAGACCCGCGCCACGAAGTCCTTGCCCACCCCGTGGCGGGCCGCCATCTGACGCGTCGACCAGCACATCGCCTCGTCGGGCGGCTCGACCGTCAGCGTGTCGGCCACGATCGCCTCCACCGTCGAAGCAGGCACCGACGGCTTGCGGCCACGGCCCGGCGCCACCGCGCCCAGCCCCGCCGCGCCCGAGCGCCCGAACTCGTCGCGCCAGCGGCGCACCGTGTCCTGATGGGCGCCCATCCGCCGGGCCACGCCGCGCACCGACCCGCCATCACACAAGGCCAACAGCGCCCTCGCCGGACGCACCCGACGCCACGGCTCACAGCCCGAGCGCGCTATGCGCTCCAGCTCGGCCCGGTCCTCATCGCACAGCACAAAACCATCAGCCATGCACCCACCATACGCGCCCCAACCAAATCAACGACGAACCACTAGAAAGCCACCGCCACGACCGAACCGGCCACGACGGGGCACGTCGGTTGGAGCCATCCCCGCCGGCGCTGCCAGCCTGATTCAAACACGCATGTCGGTTCGCGTGAGATTGTGTGCGCGTGATGCGGGCAGGCCGCTGACGACGGTGTCGGCAGCAGCAGCGTTGCAGTTGGCGCCGACGCATCTCGGTGCCCCGGGCCATCTGGCATCGGGCTTTCTCGCCCTCGCAAGGCCCTAAGTCACGGGGAAGACAGTTCAGCGATCGCTTGGTCAGCAAGATCGCGGTCGCGGAGTGAACAAGCAGCGAGCTGGCTTTCTGTCCCGTCGAGATCGACGATGAATGAGAACCTGGTCGACACATGCGCCAGCCATAGTTGGGGTTCGACCGGTTGTGTCAGCAGGCCGATGTCCTCTGGGGGCATCTTGCGTATGTCGATGCCGGTGAGCATCTCGGTGGGCTCGAATGGCGCAGTGCCGAGCAAGTCATTGACGGTGTCATGCCAGATCTTGAGTACCGCAAGCCGACGGGTGAGTTCCTCGTCGAAGACTGATCGGCCGAACCAGTAGAGATCGTAGAGGTCGCGCATCTTGGCGCGCCGTCTCCAAGCAGCGAGCTTCTCTGCAATGGCTTCTTCGAGAGCAAGCGTGGGAATGGCAGGCATCTCGAACTCGTAGCCGCGGTGTACGGCCAGTTCGACAGGAAGCAACTCCTCAGGCGGCAGCCAGACGGGCCGGGTGGTGGCCTCGATGCGGGCGGCGATGTTGGGCCGGCCCAGGGGCGTATCGACTTCGAGTCTTCCTCGCATCGAGTTTCGACCGGAAACATGGAACGTGACGTTGTGGGATGTGGCGCCGTCGAGCGTGTCGAAGATGAACTCAGCGGTGTCGACGTCGGGAACGGCGAAGTCGAGATCGGTGGAGAAGCGGCCGGCATTGCCGGAGCGGAGCTTCCGCAACGAAGTGCCGCCCTTGAGGACGACGCCCAAGTCAAAGATGCCCCGCTGGTGGAGGTAGTGGAGCGCATAGTCCTGTGCGACGTCGAGCAGTGCGGGGCCAGCCATGCCGGAGTGACCCATGTGGTGTCGAGCGAGGAAGCCCTCGGTGATCATTGCGGGGCGAGATATGCGTCGTAGACCCGCCATTCGGGGTCCCAATGGCCGCGGCGGTCGCGGGGCCCGAGGTAGGTGACGCCGTAGCCGGCTGGCAGCAGAGGCTTGACGGCGTCGGCGATGTCGTGGTGCTGTGACCAGCGGGCGAGATGGCCGAGGCGGGCGAGAGTCGCAGTGGAGCGGCCAGCCGCCTCGGTGAGCACATCGTCGACCGCGGCGGCATGCATGGTCTCCGGCAGCCAGCTCTCGGCATTGGCCCAGTCGGTATGTCGAGACGGACGGGCGGCGACTGAAACGGTGACTGTCGCGGCCTGCCATACAGGAAGGCCGTTGCGGTCATTAGCGGGAAGGCGCCAGTCGAAGGCCACGCACTGTGCGTCGGCGAGCGATCTCGGCGGGCGCCAGCCAGGGCTGTAGGCACAGGTGTGCCGGCTCGGCGGGTGCATCGCGTGGCCGAGTTCCCACACCGCAGACGCGAACGCTACGGCGACGGGGGCATCGGGCTGACGGTGCAGCAGCGCCCGCATCTCGACCCATGGATCGCCCGACCCGATCGCTGCGGCCCGGGCAGCGGGGGCGAACTCCCACGCATGCCGTGAGCGCAGTGGAATGAGCCACCCCGCCCTGACCAGCCGGTCGGCGCCATCCCTGAGCGCCAAGTGCGACCCTGCGCGGTCGAGCATCTCTTGGAGCTGCGCTGCCGTCACAATCTGGGGCTGGCGCAGCTCGAGTTCCTGCACGATTGTCGCAATGCTGCGCGGCACATGTCGTGCTGTAAGTCGCTCACTGTTCACAGACAGATAATACGCATAATATGTAGCAGTGACAACACTCAAGACGGCAATCGGGTTGGACGGAGTGCCGGACAAGATTCCGCACCTGGGGGTCTAGCTGCCGACGTGAGCGAGCAGCGCTGCGGCGGTTTCTCCCTCGCTGTGGGCGAGTTTTCGGGCGAAGCCCTTGGATTGCCATGACGACCGAGGCCATTTGATTCGCAGAGCGTCGTCGCGCAAGGCCGGCGGCGCGTTCTGGCCGATCTTCGTCCGCTCGGCGTCGTCGAGGATGTCCCGGTCTGCCAAGAATCGAGCAGCGCTCAGACGCCGCATCCAACCCCGGTCGGCCGATGCCAGGTGCGTCCGCGCCAATTCGTCGAAGGCGCCCGTCTTACCTGCATTACCGAGCGCCGAGTAGAGCCGCAGCCACTGCGCGTCGTAGGTGATGCCCGTTGCCTCGATGCTCTGCAACATCGAGGCAACGGCGAGCGGATCCACCGGAGCGATTGCTTCCACATAGAAGGTCAGAACGTCGGCGTACTCAGGTCGGGCAACTATCGATGCCTTGAGTTTCGCCGCCGTTGTCGCATCGCCCGCGGCTGCAAGCAAGGAGATCCCCGCTTGCATCAGGAACGTCTCAGGCTGCGCGTGACGTCGGGACTTCAGTCGCCGATTGAGGCGCGCCGTGGTCTCTTCGGCCTCGGCCACCTCGTGCAGAATGATCATCAGCGCCTTGGTATCGCTCGGCTGCAGAGAGACGCCGAGCGTCGAGAGGACCTCCTGAAAGCTGAGCCTGCCGTGGTACCAGCTCCACGACAGGTCCTCACCGGCACCGAGTGCATCAAGCAGCGCTACGACCGCTGCGCTGCGCTCGCTGCGATCCGGTGCTGCGAGATACTGGCGAACGGCGTCGTTGACCTCTCTGCGACGCTCCATGTAGGTCCAGTGACGGAGCACTGCTGTCTTCTCGTCGTTGATCGTCAGCTCCAGCGAGCGCAGATGCTCCGAGATCAATCTCTCGGCGTTCCGGACCTCGTCGTAGGCGCCGACGATCCTCATGTCGTCGCCGTGACGTACGAAGCGGACCCTTTCGGCAGCGAGGGCTTGATCGACACGAGCCAGCATCGCGGTCGCCAGGGGATCGGAGGCAGCCAGGCCCTGTGGCAGGCCTCGCTTGCGACCGGGCGTGACCGCTCCGAGCCACTCCTGCAGTGCCGAGACGGCTGCGGGGTCGCATCCCGCCCTTGCCAGCTCTTCGCCAAGAATGTCGTGGCGGATCGAGTCATAGAACGACTGGATGTCGACGCAAAGCACATGGGTCTCGGCGCTCTCGCTGACGAATCCCTCCAGGCTGGCCCACTGTTTGTCGCTCTTGAATCCTCGGGGCCACAGCACGGCTCGCCGGGAAGTCAGGCTGGCCTCGATCTCGGCCCGGCAGCGTTCAACCAGTGCTGCGTAGGTCAACCGGTCGGCGAACCGGAGCGCTGCGGCGGGACGTTCGCCGCCGCTGGTCTTCGGGATTCCGACCTCGTGCACCGGCGTCGGCTCATAACGGCCGGACTCCAGATCCTGCCGAAATGCTGCGCAGACGCTTGCCATCCCCCGCGCCGAGATGGCGTCGCCCACCCGGCCAGGCAGCAAGTCGCTGCTCACGTCGCAGGCACGCAGCGCCGGCAGGCGCTCCACGAAGGCTTTCCAACCCCCACGGTGGCGAGGCCTGGCTCCGTGCGGCGCCGCTCGGTACAGCCTGCGGCGACCATCACCATGCACCTGATCCACGACGAGCTCGCCAGCGTCCCGCAGCTTGCGGGCCGCTCTGCTGATCTGGCTGATCTCGACTCCAAACCGTTCGGCCAAGCCGCCGGGAGTTGCCGGCCGCTCCCGTACCTCGTTCAGGATGCGTTCGCCGATGCTGTGGTGCTGCTCGCGGGCATCTCGCCGAGCCTCTGCGGTGCGAGCGGCGAGCAATGCTGCGTCGAACTCTTCGCCGATCGCCGCGAGCGCGCCCACGGGCACGTCGTGACGGCGCAGGATCCGAGCGGCACTGTCCAGCTGCGCGGCTGCAGCGGTGAGCGACTGAATTGTCGGGGCGTCGAGCAGCGCACGGGCGCGGACGGCGAGGTCCTCGACGGCCGCCAGCGCGGCGTCGCCGCTTCCGGAGCCTCCGGCACTGGCCTGCAGCGCAGCCTGTACACCGTCCTGGAATGCCCTGAGCGTCGCCTCGCTCATGCGTCAAGCATATGTCAAATAGCCTGTTCCCGAACCGATCAACGTCACGGCAGCCATCCGCTGCCGAGGCGGGCGACGGCTAGATCGGGCGCGCCATCACTGCGTCGCTCCCGAATGCGCTGTTCGGCGTCCCGCACGGGCTGTCCTAGTAATGCGTGCTCGACATTCTCGCCGTTCCACTGCCGTGGATTGTTCGCGACCAGCGTCGCACCCTGCGCTTGAGCGACCAGTTCGCCTGCAGCGGGCATGAAATCACCCAAACGGTCTGACATCGCGGGCACTGCCAGCAATTGGACGCCGAGATCGGCGGCGAGCCGGTAGATGTCAACGTTGAGTGCGTCCTTGCAGATCAGCGTTGCCACCCGCACCTGGAACCCGCAGCCGAGAGTGATCGACGGCTCGGCCGGATCGGTGGGTTCGCGATTGCCGTCGCGGTCCACGAATAGGGTCGACTTGTCGTGGTGCCACGCAGCGCCCACACTCGGCAACAGCACCGTGGTCCGATTGACGCGCCGGCCGCCGTCATCCACGTCCACGTGTGCGCTCCCCGCGAAGAGGATCGGGCGGTCACTCGCCGCGGCCCATTCGTTCGCCAGCGACGCGACGATGTCCTCGTCGACGCTGAGTTCGGGCAGCACGACGACGCCCACAGGTTCCTCAGCTTCGTCACCTTCCGCTGCGGCCTGCTGCAGCAGCGCAGTGATTGTGGACCGCTGCACCGCTGTGTCGACCGGGCCGATACACCCCGGGGGGCTGGTGAGCTGAGACGACGACTCATTCGGCAGCAGCACCGCCGCGTGCAAGGGAGTTGACGCCGCCAGTCCGTCGATGATGAGCGGGTACTCGCCATTCACCACCACGCGGATCTCGTCGGCGCGACGGCTGCGAACATGGGCCAGCTCGCCCGGACGCAAGCCCCGTCGATCGGGCCTGGCGCTGTACCCCATCGCGCCCATGAGCTGCATCTCGTTTACCGGGTAGTAGTCGCCGGCGCACAGCTCGAACGTCGGACCGTTGCTCGCCAGCCATGCCCTCGTGAAACTCGGCCAGAACATCTCGTCCAGCACCGTGGCGACCAAGTACGCCAGCTCGCCTGTCGTCAACGAGGTGGCCAGCATCGCCACCGCGTCGCCCATGTCCAGTAGATCGTCCGCTGTTCCCGGAGACGGAGGCACCTTCTCTAGCCCTCTCAGAGCCCCCTCAAGACTCGCCCGAACCCGCTCCCCCTCCTCCGACCTGACATCGTCAACCCAAGCATTACTGCCCACACCCAGCGAGGAAGCTCGTTCGAGCAACGCGCACGTCGCCTGCCATACCGAACTTGATTGGTGACAGTCCGAAGCAACCTTGTCGACCTCAGCGCTCACCGGTCCTGCCTATCAAGCCAGCGCGACGATCAGTTCGCTCAGCCCTCGGCACCAATAGCCTCATCAGCAAGTGCTGTTGGCTGCGTCGGCACCGCCGCTGTTCACCGAACTGGCAATCCTGCTGGTTGCGGGAACCCTGATCGCCTTCGTGTCATCGCGTCTGGGGGTCGTGCCGATCGTCGGGTTCCTCGCTGCGGGCACGATCATCGGGCCGAGCGGCGTCGGCCTCATCAGCGACATCGATCTCGTCAACCAGTCCGCAGACATCGGTGTGATGCTGCTGCTGTTCACGCTCGGAATCGAGTTCAGCCTCGAACGCGTGCGGCGTCTCGCATCGCTGTTCCTGATCGGCGGGACGGTCCAGGTGGGCCTCACCACCGGCATCGTCGCTGCGGTCGTCGCCGCCTTCGGCGTCGAATGGCGAACCGCAGTCTTCACGGGCTTGCTCGTGTCGCTCAGCAGCACGGCAATCGTGCTGAAGGTGCTGGCCGAGCGGCGGGCAACCACCTCGCCCGTCGGCAACGTTTCGGTGGCGCTGCTCATCTTCCAGGACTTGGCGATTGTCGCGATGGTGCTGGCGGTGCCGTTGCTGGGCGGCCAGACCACCGGCCCGGTCGATGTGCTGATCGCCTTCGCCAAGGCGGCCGGCATCGTCGTCGCGGTGATCGTGGTGGCGCGGACGCTGGTGCCAGCGGTGCTGCAGTACGTCTCGCGGATCCAGTCGGGCGAGGTGTTCCTGCTGACCGTGCTGGCCATCTGCTTCGGCACGGCGTACGCGACCAGCCTGCTCGACGTCTCGATCTCGCTCGGAGCGTTCCTTGCGGGGCTGATGGTCAGCGAGAGCCGCGTCGCCGCACGGGCGCTCGGCGAGGTGATGCCGCTGCAGATCCTGTTCTCGGCGACGTTCTTCGTCTCGATCGGCATGCTGCTCGACGTCGGCTACCTCGTACGCAATCTGCCCCTGGTGGTCGGCTTGGCACTCGCCGTGGTCATCGTGAAGCTGCTGTCGACCAGTGCTGCGGCGCTGCTGGTGCGCCAGCCGCGGGCGGTGGCACTGTCGGGGGCCCTGGTGCTGGCGCAGATCGGCGAGTTCTCCTTCGTGCTCGAACGCGCCGGCGAGGAAGTCGGGCTCGTACCGGCGGGACTCGCCGACGGCACCGACGCCTTCATCGCGGTGACCGTGCTGCTGATGGCATTCAGCCCCTTCGGCGCGCGCTGGGGCCAGTCGCTCGCCGCACGATCCGACGCCGACCGCCGCACCCGCCAACGGGATGGCACGCACGACGGCGATGCCCCGCAGTTCGATCCCAGCGAGCACGAAGCACTGATCGATCACGCCGTCGTGAACGGCTTCGGCCCACGAGCGCGCCGCATCGTCTCTGCGCTCGAGCTCGCGCACATCCCCTACACCGTCGTGTCGCTCGACCCCGAGGCGCAGCGATGGGCCGCGTCCACCGGACGCACGGTGCTGGTCGGCGACCTGTCCCGTCACGTGATCGCCGAGCGAGCCGGCCTGCGTGACGCCCGGATCGCGCTCTCAGTCGACAGCCCGCCGTCAGCGGTCGAGCAGTTCGCCCGCATCGCCCGCGAGCACAACCCCGACATTGCCGTGCTGGCCTGGGCCGCCGATCCCGCTGACGCCGCCGACCTCGAACGCGACGGGCTCGTCGATCACGTCGTCGCGGAACGCCAAGCTGCCCATGACGCGCTCATTGCCCATGCGCTCGGCCACTTCGAGCTGCCCGAACCCGACACCGAAGCAGTCACCCACGCCGTGCTCCACACCGAGCTCGGACCCGACGCAGCAACCGATGACGCAGAGAGCGACGACGCATGACGCTGCTGTCGCCGTACCGGGTGCTCGACCTGACCGACGACCGTGGGCACATGGCAGGGTTCATCCTGGCGCGGCTCGGTGCCGAGGTCATCGCCGTCGAGCCACCGGGCGGCACGCCGGTGCGACGGCAGGCACCGTTCGATGCGAGCGGCGTTTCGCTCACCCACGCCTCCTATGCCCGCGGCAAGAAATCTGTCGAGCTCGACATCACTGCCGCGGACGGTGCCGATGCGCTCCGCCGGCTTGCAGCCGGCGCTGACGTGCTGCTGGAATCAGCCCCGCCGGGCCACATGACATCGCTGGGACTCGGACCCGACGTGCTTGGCGAGTTCAACCCTGCGCTCGTCGTCGCTTCGATCTCGCCGTTCGGCCAGACCGGTCCCAAGGCGGGATGGGCAGCGACTGACCTCACGGTGTGGGCATCGGGCGGGCCGATGCACATGTGCGGCGACGAGGACCGGGCCCCGCTGGGGGTCGGCGTGCCGCAGGCATTCCTGCACGCAGCCGGCCAAGCCGCCTCGGCGGTGACGCTGGCGCTGATCGAGCGCAACCAGTCCGGCTTCGGCCAGCACATCGATGTGTCGGCCCAGGCTGTGGCGATGAACTCGACCATGTCGTCGGTGCTGTGCTCGCTGGTCAACGCCCCGCTGACGCTGCGAGGCGGCGGCGGCATCCGCAGCGGCCCGATCCGGCTGCGAGTCGTGTACCCGGCCAAGAACGGGTACGTGTCGTTCACCCACGTGTTCGGCGCCGCCATCGGACCCGCAACGGGCCGGATGATGGCGCTGGTGCACGAGGCGGGCTTCTGCGACGAGGCCACAGCCAGCAAGGACTGGGTGCAGTACGGCATGGCACTCGGCGACGGCAGCGAGACGCTCGAGGATTTCGAGCGGATCAAGGAATGCATCGCGAACTTCACCGCCTCGCGGACCAAGGACGAGCTGTTCGCCCTCGCCCTCGAGCGCCGCCTGCTGCTCGCCCCGGTGGCGACGACGGCCGATCTCACGGCATCCGAACAGCTCGCGTCCCGCGACTACTGGGACATCGTCGACGGCCAGCGCTACCCGGGCCACTGGATGAAGCCCGAGCCGGGAGACGGCTCGGCCGACCGGGTGCCAGCCGTCGGCGAGCACACCGACGAGGTGCTGGGCCGCGAGCGTCGGCCCGCGGTGTCCGCGCAGACTGGGCCGTCCGGGGCGTCCGGGCCGCAAGCGCCGTCTGGGCCGTCTAGGCCGTCTGGGCCGTCAGCACCCGAGCGCCCGCTCGAAGGTCTCAAGGTGCTCGACTTCATGTGGGCCGTCGCCGGGCCGACCGTTTCCCGCCTGCTGGCGGACGCCGGCGCGACGGTCATCCGGGTGGAGTCGTCGGTCAAGCTCGACGCCGTCCGCACCTTCCTGCCCTTCATCGGCAACGAGGTCGGACCCGAGAACGGCGCCACGTTCAACAACATGAACGCCGGCAAGCTGGGCATCACGCTGAATCCGGCCACCGCCGCGGGCCGCGAGGTCGCGCAGGATCTCGTGCGGTGGGCCGATGTGGTGTGCGAGTCCTACACGCCGCGCATCATGCGCTCGTGGGGGCTCGACTATCCCAGCGTGCGCGAGATCAACCCCTCGGTGGTGATGCTGTCGAGCTGCCTGTACGGCCAGTCCGGCCCGCTCGCCGACTTCGGCGGGTACGGCAACCTGTCGGGTGCCATGGTCGGCTTCTACAACATCACCGGCTGGGCGGACCGTGCCCCCGTCGGTCCCTACGGCGCCATCACCGACTACACCTCCCCCCATCCGGCCGCGGCCAGCCTGCTGGCGGCCATCGACCACCGGCGGCGCACCGGCGAGGGCCGCTACCTCGACTTCTCTCAAGCAGAGGCCTCGGTCCACTTCATCGCCCCGGCGGTGCTCGAGTACCTCCGCAACGGCACCGTGGTGGGCGGCCGCGGCAACCAGAGCGAGCACTACTGCCCCCACGGGGTCTTCCCGGCCGCCGGCGATGACCGCTGGGTGGCCGTGGTGGCCCAGCACGACGATGCCTGGCGTGCGCTCGCCGGGCTGATCGGGCGACCGGACCTGGCGGTGCTGCGGCTCGCCGAGCGCCTCTCGCGCCGGGAGGAGCTCGAGGCTGCGCTCTCGGCGTGGACCGCTGCGCTGGACGAGGCCGACGTCGAGGCGCAGTGCCAGGCCGCCGGCATCGCAGCGCACCGGGTGCAGAACAGCCCCGAGCTGGCAGTCGATCCCCAGCTTGCGCACCGGGGCCATTGGGTCGAAGTCCCCCACTCCGTCCACGGCACCACCATCATCGAAGCGCCCCGGTTTGCCATGTCGCGCAGCCGGGTATGGCCCGAACGCGCCGCGCCCGCACTGGGCGAGCATCTCTACGAGGTGCTTGCCGACCGTCTCGGCTACGACCCCGACCGCATCGCCGAGCTAGCCGCAGCAGAAGCCTTCGACTAGCCCCTGCGGTGCTGGCCGAGCCGGCCTTCCGAACCAGCGGGGAAATGTGCCGACCTTCTGCCGGGGCGGGAACGCCGTCGTGGCTAACGTGCCCTCATGGCAGCTATCGATCACATCGTGTACGCCGCGCCCGATCTCGCGGCCGGCACCGCCGCCGTCGAGGCGCTGGTCGGCATGGCGGCCGCCCCAGGCGGGCCGCACCCGGGCATGGGCACCCGCAACACGCTCATGTCGCTGGGCGACGACGTCTACCTGGAGATCATCGCTCCCGATCCTCAACAGCCTGATCCGCCGAGCGGTCGCCCATTCGACATCGATGCCATGAGCGAGGGCCGGCTCATCACCTTCGCGATACATGCCTCCGAAGGCGAGACCATCGAGGACGTCACCGCAGCCATGGCCGCCTGCGGCGAGGACCCCGGCCCCATCTCGGCCATGAGCCGGGTGAAGCCCGACGGCGAGGAGATCCACTGGTCACTGACCATGTCGGCCGGCCCGGGACTGGTCCCGTTCGTCATCGAGTGGGGGAACACCACCCACCCGGCGACGGTCACCCCGACCGGTTGCACGCTCGTCTCGCTCAGCGGCACGCACCCCGACCCCGACCACATCAGGGCACTCCATAGCGCTCTCGGCCTCGACGTGGACGTCACTGCAGGCGACGCTGTCACGTTCGAGGCGACGCTCGACACCCCCAACGGGCGCGTCACGCTCCGCTGAACTCCGGCCCCGGATCAGTCGGGCAGGCCCCAGTCGATCGGCTGGCGGCCGGCGGCCGCGAGTGCCGCATTGGCCCGGCTGAACGGCTTGCTGCCGAAGAACCCGTTGTGCGCGCTGAGCGGCGACGGGTGCGCTGACTCGATGACCACATGGCGAGTCAGGTCGACGAGCGCTTTCTTGCGGCGGGCAAAGGCGCCCCACAAGATGAACACGACGCGCTCGGACTTCGCGCTGACCGCCCGGATCACCTCGTCAGTGAACGTCTCCCAGCCTGCCGAACGGTGGGACGCGGCCTGGCGGGCACGCACGGTCAGGAACGCGTTCAGCAGCAGCACGCCCTGACGCGCCCACCCCTCCAGGTTCCCGTGCGACGGGGGCTCGACGCCGAGGTCGTCACGCAGCTCGGCAAAGATGTTCTGCAGCGACGGCGGCTGCGGGATGCCATGGGGCACCGAGAAGCACAGCCCGTGTGCCTGGCGGGGACCGTGGTACGGGTCCTGGCCGAGAATCAGCACCTTCACGTCGGCATACGGCGTGAGGTGCAGCGCCGCGAAGACCTGGTCGTTCGGCGGGTACACGGCGCCCTGGGCTCGCTCGTCGGCCACGAACTGCTGCAGGACCGGCCAGTACGGCTTGTCGAATTCCCCTCGCAGGATCGGGTTCCAGTCGGTGCGCGGCATGCCTCGCAAGAACCTCGGCGCTAGGAGCCCGGCACTAGGAGCCCAGCCCCTAAGAGATCGCCTCGGCGGCGGCCGCCGACAGCTCGATGCCGCGCCCGATGCGGGCCCGGTAGAGATCCAAGTCGACATCGTCGGCAGGCTTCTGGCCGCGCATGTAGCGGGCGTACACGCCGTGGATGATGCACGCCGACTTCCAGTGATTGAAGCTGACGTAGTACGCCAGGTCCGACAGGTCGGCGCCGGTGCGCTGCTCGTAGCGCTCGATGAGGTCGGCCCGGCCGACGAAACCGTCCACCAACGTCGGCGGGTCGGACCCCTCCAAGATGTCGTCAGTGGGCTCGGTCCAGCTGTTCAGCGCATAGGCGAAGTCGGCCAGCGGGTCGCCGAGCGTGGAGATCTCCCAGTCCAGCACCGCCTGCAGCTCGCCGCCCGGGTTGAACAGGCAGTTGTGCAGCCCGTAGTCGCCGTGCACCACCCGGGCCGGGCCTTGGGTGGGCTTGCGCTCCTGCAGCAGGTCGTGCAGTTCGTGCACCACAGGCGTGTCGTATTGGGCCGACTCGGCAGAAGCCGTCCACGACCGGTACCACGTGCGGATCTGGCGCCCGACGTAGTCCTCCTTCTTGCCGAGGTCGCCCAGTCCGACATCGTCGGGATCCACCGAGTGCAGCGCTGCCAGCACGTCCATGAACGACATGCCCACATGCGCGCGGCCCTCGGCGGTCAGGTGCTCGCGGGCATCGGCAGACTCGAACAGCGGCTTGCCCTCCACGTAGCTCATCACGTAGAAGTGCGCCCCGGTCACGTCGGGGCTCTCGCAGTAGCCGTAGGCCTTGGCCACCGGCACACCCGTCGGCCCGAGGCCGCTGATGATCGTGAACTCGCGCCCCATGTCGTGGGCCTTGGGCAGCAGTTCGCCCATCGGCGGGCGGCGCACCACTGCGGTGGTGCCGTCGGCGGCGGTGAGCTTGTAGGTGAGATTGCTGTGCCCGCCCTCGAGCTGGCTCCAGGTGAACGGTGGCTCCAGGCCGTCGACGTTGGCGTCGATCCACGCTTCCACCGCGGGAACGTCATAGCCGAGAATGCCCGAAGCCACAGCGCCGTTCGTCATCTTGCCTCCCGTTCTCGCTCAGCGGGCACACACTACGGCAACCACCGGCGGCGGCTCGGAGATGGGCCGCAAGTAGCGTCGGCGCCATGGATGAGATCGATCCAGAAGTCACCTCGCCGCCGGGGCACATGACGCCGGAGGAGTTCCGGCGCCACGGGCGGGAGGTCATCGACTGGATCGCCGACTACTGGGAGCGCGTCGAGTCGCTGCCCGTGGCGTCGACTGCGCAGCCCGGCGACATCCGGGCGCTGCTGCCCGCAGATGCGCCGGAAGACCCCGAGCCGTTCGACGACCTGCTCGCCGACCTGGACCGGGTGGTCGTGCCTGGGCTCACCCACTGGCAGCACCCGGGCTGGTTCGCCTACTTCCCGGCCAACAACTCACCGCCCTCGGTGCTCGCCGACACGGTGTCGTCCGGGCTGGGCTTGATCGGCCTGCTGTGGGCAGCTTCGCCTGCGCTCACCGAGGTCGAGAGCCACATGCTCGACTGGCTCGTCGACCTGCTCGGCCTGCCCGGGCACTGGAAGACCACCGCCAGCGGCGGCGGCGTGCTGCAGGGCAGCGCGTCGGATGCCACCCATGTCGCGCTCGTGGCCGCCCGCCACCGTGCCGCTGAGCGCAGCGGTCAGCCTGCCGAAGAGATGGTGGCGTACACCTCGGCTCAGGCGCACAGCTCGGTGGAGAAGGGCGCCAATGTGGCCGGCTTCGGCGTGGTGCGCCTCATCGAGACCGACGAGCACCAGGCGATGCGGCCCGATGCGCTGGCATCGGCCATCGAAGCCGATCTGGCGGCCGGTCTCGTGCCGGCATTCGTGGGATCGACCATCGGCACCACCGGCACCACTGCGGTCGACCCAGTGCGCGCCATCTCTGAGATTGCGGTCGAACACCGCCTGTGGCATCACGTCGACGCCGCCTACGCCGGCACCGCCATGATCTGCCCCGAATTCCGTCACCATCAAGACGGCATCGAACTGGTGGACAGCTACGTCTTCAACCCGCACAAGTGGATGATGGTGAACTTCGACTGCTCGGCGTTCTACGTCGCCGACAAGGCAGCGCTCACCGACGCCCTGTCGATCGACCCGCCCTACCTGCGCAACACCCAGAGCGACGCCGGCAACGTGATCGACTACCGCAACTGGCAGGTGCCGCTGGGCCGCCGCTTCCGGGCGCTCAAGCTGTGGTGGGTGATGCGCAGCTACGGCGCGTCGGGCATCCGCCAGATGGTGCGCCACCACGTGGCCATGGCCCAGGAGCTGGCGCAAAGGCTCGCCGCCGATGGCCGATTCGAGATCGTGGCCCCGCACCCGTTCTCGCTGGTGTGCTTCCGCTGCCGGGCGACGGACGATTCTCCGGCCGCGCATGAGGCCGCTGATCGCGCCACTGATGTCATCGCGGCTGCCGTGAACACCAGCGGCATCGCGTACCTGACACCATCGGTGCTGGACGGTCGCAGCATCATCCGGGTCGCCGTCGGCCAGTCACGCACTGATCGTCCCCAGATGGACGTGCTCTGGAAGCTGATCAGCGAGGCTGCGGTCTAGCCGC
The DNA here is from genome assembly GCA_965116715.1 of Acidimicrobiales bacterium. GTDB lineage: Bacteria > Actinomycetota > Acidimicrobiia > Acidimicrobiales > Poriferisodalaceae > Poriferisodalis. Next base: position 237,894 of record OZ220724.1, on the reverse strand, counting down.
GGATCGCTTCAGCAGGTCCGGCTCAGCCGTGCTGACTTGACCCGCCCGGCTCAACCTGCTGACTCGACCTGCCCGGCTCAACCTGTCTGGACGAATGGTCCTAGCTCGGCCAGCAGGCGGTCGTTCTGCGGTGGGGTGCCCAGGCTGATGCGCACGCCCTCGCCCTCGAACGGGCGGGTCACCAAACCCCGCTTCTCCAGCCTGACGAACAGGTCCATCGCCCCGTCGCCGACCGGCAAGTACACGAAGTTGGCCTGGCTCGGCACGACCGGCCAGCCGAGGTCGGACATCGCAGCGTTCACCCGCTCACGCTCGGCCAGGATTCCCGCTACCCGTTCGTCCAGCTCGGCGCTGGCCTGCGGAGCCAGCGACGCGAGCGCCGCGACTTGGGCGATCCCGCTGACAATGAACGGCAGCGCCACCTTGTCGAGCGCCCCGATGACGTCGGTGTGCCCGACGCCGAAGCCGACGCGCAGGTTGGCCAAGCCGTAGGCCTTGGAGAAGGTTCGCAGCACCAGGGCGTTGGGGTGGCTCGGCACGATGGCCTCGATCGGATCGGCCACTGTCGGGTCAGTGACGAACTCCCGGTAGGCCTCGTCGATCACCACGATCACATCTGACGGCACTGCTGCCAGCAGGCGCTGCAGCTCAGCCGTCGTGCAGACCGTGCCGGTCGGATTGTTGGGAGTGGACAGCACGACGAGCTTGGTGCGATCGGTCACCGCGGCAGCCACGGCGTCAAGGTCGAACGCATGGTCGACCAGCGGCACCGTCACGGCCTCAGCACCGGAAATCGCGCAGAACACCGGGTGCACCTCGAACGAGCGCCACGGGTACACCACCTCGTCGCCGGGATCGACATAGGCGGCGAACAGCTGCTGCAGCACGCCCACCGAGCCCGAGCCCACCGTGACCTCATCCAGCCCGACGCTGTGCCGGTCGGCGAGCGCCTCACGCACCTCCATGCAGCGATGGTCCGGGTAGCGGTTCATGCCCAACGCAGCCTCTGCGACCGCCTTGGCCACCGACGGGAGTGGGTCGTTGGCGTTCTCGTTGGACGCCAGCTTGATCGCCTCGGCCAGGTTGTGCTCGGCCTCGGCCTGCGCCGCCGAACGACCCGGCTTGTACTGCGGCAGACCCTCCACGGCCGCCCTGGGTCGTCCGATCATGCGCTGGCTCTCCCCGTTCTCGTGGTGCGGCAGCACCAGCACCGCGACCTGTCCGGCGGCAAGCTATCGCCCATCAGAGCCGGCGGTTCGACCGATCTCCCGGCGAGGCGGTTGCCCGGAAATCGTCGGCGACCTGCTCCATGGTGGCGAACGTCACACCCGGCCGGGATGCCATGTAATCGATCAAGCGCTCGAGCATCAGCATGCGGCTGCCGCGCCCGATGCACTGGGGGTGCATGGTGAGCACGAACACTCCGCTGCCGACCCGGTCGTAGAGGTAGTCGAACTCGGCCGACCACACGTCATAGACGTGATCGGGCGTGCGCAGCCCCTGCACGGTGGGCCCGTCGTAGCTGAAGTACGGCCAGTCGTCCAAGATGTACTCGAAGGGCAGCTGCACCAGGTCGACCTCGTCGCCGAACTGGTGGGGGCCGTCGGTGGTGGGCGTATCGCCGAGGCGGCACCAGGTGGGCGCGTAATCGTGGCGCGCCATCGAGGAGTCATAGGAGAAGCCGTGCTCGATGAGCAGGCTGATCCAGCGGTCGCCGCAGTTGCCTCCCGGCACCCGATGCCCGACCGGAGCGCTGCCCGACAGCCGCTCCAGGCAGTCCATGGACCGGGTCAGGATGGCTCGCTCGTCGGCCTCGTCCCGCTTCGACGACGGGGCTTCGTGGCAGTAGCCGTGATAGCCGACCTCGTGCCCGTCGGAGACCACACGGGCGCACACGTCGCCGAACGTGTCGATGGTGTGGCCCGGGATGAACCATGTGGACGGAAGGCTGCGCTCGTCGAGCAGGTCGAGCAGCCGATGCGCCCCGATCGATGCGAACTCGCCCCGCGCCGTCAGGTTGGGAGAACGCGAACCGCGGGGGCCGGTCCAGATCGAGATGGCATCGAAATCGAAGCTCAGACAGACCGAGACACCGTTGTGCTGAACGTTGGAAGGCTGTGCAGCGCTCATCTGCGGACCCTACTGAACCCCCGTCCAGCCTTGCCACGCTGATGTATGACTAGAAATGATATTTCAATAGATATTAGTCTATTTCATGTCTAGCGTGGGTCTGTGGGTCGGGCACCACGGCACCCGAAGAAGGAAGTGCGACTGGCGCTGGCCGAGGCGCGTGCCGCCGGATGGACCGTGACTCGCTCGCGAGGCCGTTCGAGCCACGCGTGGGGGTCAGCGGTGTGCCCGGGAGGTGTGTGCAGGTTGTCCATCTGGGGCACACCGCGGAGCCCACGGAACTTCGCGGATACAGTCAGGCGCAAGGTGACCAAGTGCCGGTGTGCGCCATTGCCGAAGGATGGGACATGACGAAGCGGTCAGCACCCATTCACGCTTTCGTCGCTCGCACCCGCGGCGCGAGCGTGATGGAGCAACCCACGCTCGACGCGCTGTTCGATGCGGGCTGCGACGACGCCGTGGTCGGAACCGATGTCGAGGGCGACTATCTCGACTTTGCGCGGACCGCTCCCACATTCGAGGAGGCCGTGCACTCGGCGTGCGCGGCGGTCGAATCGGTGCGCGGCTTGGAGGTCGTGCGGATCGAGCCGTACGACCGGCCAGACGACAGGCTTCAACCAGCACAGCGCTGAGACAGGCTCGGCCGTACCTCGGCCCTGCCGACTTGGTGCCTCAGGACCACCAAGCGATACGGTGACCCGGTGCCGGAGTCGAGGGATACCCGTGCTGCGGAGAAGGAACCGCCGCTGGCGGGGATGCGGGTGCTGGAATTGGCCACCGGCATCGCTGGCCCGTACGCCGGGCGGCTGCTGGCTGGCGCGGGTGCGACAGTGGTCAAGGTGGAGCCGCCAGGCGGTGATCCTGCCTGGCGCCAGCCGGTGGATGACATACCGCTGGGGCCCGATGAGATCAGCCCGCTGTACGTGCATCTGAACGCCGGGAAGCTGAACTGCGCTGCTGGCAGCGTCGACCCGTCGTGGCCCGACGTGGTGATCGCCAGCGACACGCTGGCCGGGCTCGTCGGCGGAGCGTGGGACCCCCAGCGATTGGACGCCCGCTCGGCTGAGGGCGAACGCGTGCCCAAGCTCGTGACGGTGACGGCCTGGGGCGCCGGCGCCGACAGTCCCGGCGTCATCGCCGACGAGCTGCTGGTACAGACCGCCACGGGATTCTTGGGCTTCAACGGCGACGACGGCGCCGAACCGCTGCGGCTGCCGGGCTGGCAGGCCCAGTACTGCGCGGGCGGTCTCGCCGCGTGGGCCGCGCACCTCATCGCGCGGCGGCCCGAGACGCACATGGATGTGTCGTGGCTGGGGGCGCTGCTGACCGCCGTCGAGCTCTGCTATTGCGATTCGCTGCACTGCGAGCGACGTCGGCCGCTCGTCGGGCCGCACCCGCCGACGGCGTACCCGTCGGGCGCGATCCGCTGCGCCGACGGCTACGTGTGCCCGGGTTCGATCCGGCGGGACGACTGGGAAATGCAGTGCCTGCACCTCGGCATGCCCGAGTGGATCGACGACCCTGAGCTGAGCCACCGCCACCGCCGCGCCCGCCACATCGACAAGATCCGCGAGGTCATCGAGCCGTGGTACGCCGCCCGGACCAAGCGGGAGCTGTTCCAGTTCGCGCTCGAGACACCATGGGCCGTCGGCATGGTGATGACACCGCTGGACGCCCTGGCAGACGACCACCTCACCGACCGCGGCTTCCTCGGCGAGGTCCAGACACCAGCCGAAACAGCCTTGGCGCCCATCCAGCCCTTCGCCGCGCAAGGACTGCCCGTGCCGGGTCAACGAGTCAGCGATCAGGGAACCGATCCATTCCCGGCAGCCGATGCTTCCACAGCGGCGCTGCGTCCGGCGCGTGAGCTGCGGGTCATCGAGATGACCATTGCCTGGGCCGGGCCGTACATCGGCAACCTGCTGACACCGCTCGGCATCGACGTCATCAAGATCGAGGCGCAGAACCCGTTCGACGGCTTCCGCACTCAACGGCCCTACGACCACGGCATGGCGCCCGGCCTCGAGCACCTCGTCGGGGACAATCGCTTCTACGAGGCGGGCGGGCATTTCAACGCCGTCAACAAAGGCAAACGCGATTGCGTGGTCACGCTCGCCACACCCGAGGGCCGCGCCGCCTTCATGGAGCTGGTGCGCAACTGCGATGGACTGGTCGCCAACTTCTCGGCGCATGTGCTGCCCCAGCTCGGGCTGGACTTCGAGACGCTGGCCGAGGTCAACCCCCGCATCGTGCTGGTGCGCATGCCTGCGTTCGGCGTCGACGGCCCCTATGCAGGCGCGGTGGGCTTCGGCTCGATCATCGAGGCAATGGGCGGGATGGGCCATCGGCAGGGCTACGAGCACGAGGGTGCCCGCATTTCCAACATCTACTTCCCGGACCCCATCGCCGGCATCACGGCCGGATTCGCTCTGCTGAGCGGCCTGCACCATGCCGAGCGCACCGGCGAGGGCATCGAGATCGACGTCTCCCAGCAGGAGGGCACCTGGCAGCACAGCGGCGAAGCGCTGGTGCTGGCCTCGACGGCAGGCCGCGACATCGGCCGCATGGGAAATCGGGAACCCGGCGCCGCCTGGAGCGGCTTCATCGAATGCACCGACGGCTGGCTCGCCGTCGTCGCCGGGGGGTCCAGCGGCGAGGCAGCGGGCATCAGCGTCATCGAGGAGCTGCTGGACGAGATCGAGACCAACGGCGGCACACCCGCCCGCAGCCGTCCTGACCTGCAGGCGGTGCTGCATGCCGCCGGCTGCCGCACCGAATTCTGCCGGGACCCGTGGACTGCGCCGGGCCATCAGCCTGTCGCCGACCGCATCGAGATCGTCGAGCACCCAGTCACCGGCCGGATGCGTCACATCGCCTCCCCGTTCACGCTCGACGGCGACCGCCCACCCCAAGCAGGCCCCTCCCCCCTCTTCGACCAGCACACCGACGAGGTCATGGCCGAGGTAGCCGGCCTCAAGCCAGAACAGATCGCAGCACTCCGAGCCGACGGCCACATCGGAGGCGAGCTCCCGCCCCCCGCCGAACTCGGCTTCGTCTACGACTAACAAGCGCCCCGCGCAAACCAGGGGTGTGCGTGGGCTGGGGCGCCCGCGCGCAGTTATGAGGCGCCACAGCCCGTCCCCAGCTCAACAATGGCGCCTCATCTGTTTGAAGCACGGGCGCCCCAGCCCTCGTACACCCCGGGCGGCGGCGCGACCCACGGCACTACGGTGCTCGGATGCAAATCGAACCGTTCCAGATCAACGTTCCGGACGAGCAACTCGCAGATCTCCAGGACCGCCTGGCCCGAACCCGCTGGCCAGACGCAGAACCGGTCGACGACTGGTCCCAAGGCATCCCGCTCGCGTACGTCCAGGAAGTCTGCGACTACTGGGCCAACACCTACGACTGGCGAGCCCGCGAGGTCGCGCTCAACCGGTTCGACCAGTACATGGCCGACGTCGGCGGCATGGACGTGCACTTCATCCACGTCCGCTCCCCCGAGCCCGATGCGATGCCGATCGTCATCACGCACGGCTGGCCCGGCTCGGTAGTCGAATTCCACAAGGTCATCGAGCCCCTCGCCGATCCGGTCGCACACGGCGGGCGCGCGTCCGACGCCTTCCACGTGATCTGCCCGTCGCTGCCGGGGTACGGCTTCAGCGCCAAGCCCACCGAGCCCGGCTGGGGAATCGAGAAGATCGCCGACTGCTGGGCCGAGCTGATGGGGGGCTTGGGCTACGACCGCTTCGGCGCGCAAGGCGGCGACTGGGGTTCAGCGGTCACCAGCGCGCTCGGCAGCCGCCACCCCGACCGCTGCGTGGGCATCCACCTGAACATGGTGATGCGCGGCAGCCGCCCCAAGGACCGCGAGCCCAACGACGAAGAGATTGCAGCGCTCACCAAAGCCAAGCACTACAACGACTGGGACTCCGGGTATTCGAAGCAGCAGTCCACCCGCCCCCAGACGCTGGGCTACGGCCTCACCGATTCGCCCGCCGGCCAGGCGGCATGGATCCTGGAGAAGTTCTGGGCGTGGACCGACTGCGACGGGCACCCGGAGAACGCGCTGGGCCGCGACGAGATGCTCGACAACGTCATGCTGTACTGGCTGAATGCCAACGCCGCCTCGTCAGGCCGCCTGTACTGGGAGAGCTTCCGGCAGCTCCCCCGCATGACCGTGGACGTTCCCACCGGCGTGGCCAAGTTCCCCGCCGAGATCATCCCACCGGTGCGCTCATGGTCCGAGCCGATCTACTCCGACATCCGCCACTGGACCGATATGCCCGCAGGCGGTCACTTCGCAGCCTTCGAGCAGCCCGAGCTGTTCGTCGACGACGTGCGCGCCTTCTTCAGCCAGCTCCGATGAGCTCGGGCCACGGCTTCGCCTGTCGGCTCAGCCTCTGAGATGACAGCAGCCCACGCCGAGCCCTTGCTGGTCGGCAACACCATGGATCGGCCGCTGCTGGTCTCGAGCCTCATCTCCTATGCAGCCCGCAGCCATGCCGGCACCGACGTGGTGGCTGTCGACTCGGCGGGCGTCACCACGCGCAGCACCTGGGGGAAGGTGGCCGAGCGGGCCCGCCTGGTCTCCGCAGCGCTGGTCGGCGACGGCATCGGGCCGGGTGACCGCGTTGCCACCATTGCGTGCAACGACCACCGCCACCTGGAGGCCTACTACGGCATCACCGGCATCGGCGCCGTCCTGCACACCGTCAACCCCCGGCTGCACGACGACCAGCTCGCGTTCATCCTCAACGACGCCGCCGACCGCGTGGTGCTGGTGGACCGTTCGTTCGTCGACATCGCTGCGCGCCTGGCCCCGCGCACGCCGACCGTCCGCCGCTGGGTGGTGCTCGGCGGGCTCGATGCACCTGCGGGCCTGCCCGGCGAGATCGCGTATGAGGATTGGATCGCAGCCGCACCGGGTCCAGCAGCGTGGCCGGACTTCGACGAGCGCGCCGCCGCGACGCTCTGCTACACGTCGGGCACCACCGGCAACCCCAAGGGTGTCCTGCAGAGCCACCGGTCGATCGTGCTGCAGACCTGGGCCTGCTGCACTGGCGACGGCCACGACGTCCACTCGGGGCACGCCGTGCTCGGCACCGTGCCGATGTTCCACGTCAACGGCTGGGCGCTGCCGTTCGCCACCGCGATGAGCGGTGCCAAGCTGGTGCTGCCCGGTCCCGACCTCAGCCCCGAGGCGCTCGTCAACCTCATCGAAGCGGAGGACATCACGTTCTCAGCAGGGGTTCCCACTATCTGGCTCGGCGTCGTGCAGTACCTGCAGGACACGGGCCGCAGCGTGCCCTCCTTGCAGAAGGTGGCTGTGGGCGGATCGGCCGCGCCGCGGGTGCTGATCGACACGCTCGAAGACGACTACGGCGTGACGGTCAGCCACGTCTGGGGCATGACCGAGATGACCCAGGGCACCTCGGGACGATTCACGCACCGCGTCGAACGGCTCGACCGGGATGCCCAGCGCGTCCGTCAGGCCAAGGCCGGCCGCGAGCTGTACGGCATCGAGCTGCGCGTGGTCGATACGGACGGCAACGTCTTGCCCCATGACGGGCGCAGCGTCGGTGAGATACAGGCACGCGGCCCGTGGATGTGCGGCGCGTACTACCTCGGCGAGCTGGCAGACCCCGGCGCATTCGCCGACTCATTCGTGGGCGGAACCGGCGGCGGCTGGCTGCGCACGGGCGACGTGGGGGCGTTGGACGCTGAGGGCTACCTGACCCTGACCGATCGGTCGAAGGACGTCATCAAGAGCGGCGGCGAGTGGATCAGCTCCATCGAGCTGGAGAATGCTGCGCTCGTCGCACCCGGCGTGGCCGCCGCCGCGGTCATCGGCCTCCCGCACGAGCGTTGGGGCGAACGGCCGCTGCTCATCGTCGAGCTCGCCACCGCAGCGACGCTCGATGCCGACGCGGTGCTGGATGCGATCAGGCCCCGGGTGGCGTCGTGGTGGCTTCCCGATGACATCGTCGTCGCAGACGAGATCCCCTTGACGGGAACCGGCAAGATCGACAAGAAGCTGCTGCGCGCACGCTTCGCCGATCATGCCTGGCCCTGCAACTGAGCCCTCGGGCTGCACCCGGAATCAGCCAGTCCGCCAGTAGCATGGCTCGTCGGACAGGGGCGAGGTGTTGTCATGGCTGCCGGTCGAACGACGTTCGAGAAACTGCAGAGGGACCGGGCCAAGAAGGCGAAGGCCGAGGCCAAGCGCGCCAAGCGCATGGGCAAGGTTGCTCAGAGCGGCCCGCTTGTCGCCGAGACGCCCGAGTCCGAAGGCACGGGTGCCGTCCTCGACGGCAACCTCGACGAGGAGCTGTCGGCGGCCGACCTGATCCGCTTGGTCGAAGAGGTGCAGACGCAGTTCGACAACGACGAGATCAGCTTCGACGAGTACGAGGAGCGCAAGATCGAGCTCCTCGCCCGCCTCCCCACCGACTGAGCCTGCCTGAGCGGTCCTCAGCCGGCGCGGCGGTGAACTGAGACGGCGTAGTCGCCGCCTTCGAACGGCGCTCCTTCCCAGGTCGAGTAGCGCGATTCGAGTTCGAGACCGTTGCGTTCGGCGAGCGCGTCGTAGACGTGCAGCGCCATGTAGCCGTCGCTGAGCTGGAAACCTGCCACGAGCACACCGCCGGGCCGCAGGTGCGCCGCGATGTTGGCTACCACTGCTGCCTCGGTCCCGCGCTCGAGGAAGATCATCACGTTGCCCGCGGCCACCACAGCGTCGAACAGCCGCCGCTCGCCGGTGTCGCCCGGAGTACCGGACTCCGGTGATACGACCACGGTGGCCAGGTCGCCCTGAATCCACGGAAGCTCGGGCGCTTTGTCCCGTGCGAGGTCGAGCATTGCCGGGTCCAGGTCGACGCCGACGACGTGGTGACCGCGCCGGGCCAGCTCGATGGCGACCCGGCCGGTGCCGCACCCTGCGTCAAGCACGCTGGCGCCTCGCGGCAGCAGCGAGTCGGCCAGGTCGGCTTCGCCGTGGATCGACTCGCCGCGCGCCGCCTTGGCGGCCCAGCGGTCGTCGTACTCGGCGCCGCGGGGAATGTCGCCTCGCTCGGCCCAGCGGCTCAGCGGTCCTCCCAGTTCGGGTCACGCCGCTCGGCAAAGGCGGTCGCGCCCTCGATGGCATCAGACGATGCGAAGACGTCCTCGAGCGCGGGCTGCTGGAATGCCCAGAAGTCGTCCTCGGACACACCCAGCACGTTGCGGATCAGCGCCTTGGAGGCACGCACGCCCTTCGGTGCATTGCGAGCGATGCGCTCGCCGAGCTCGACGGCCACGTTCACCGCCTCGCCCTTGGGGCAGACCCGGTTCACCATGCCGTGCTGGTGGGCTACTTCGGCGGTGATCGGCTCGGCAGTCAGCGCCATCTCCATGGCCAGGCTGTAAGGAAGCTGGCGCGGCAGACGCAGCAGCGCACCGGCACCTGCGAACAGCCCCACGCCCACTTCCGGAATGCCCAGCATGGTGCCTTCCGACGCCACGATCAGATCGCATGACAGCGCCACTTCCAAGCCTCCCGCCAGGGCGAAACGCTCCACCGCTGCGATGAGCGGCTTGGCCGCGCTGCGCTCGGCGATGCCCCCGAAGCCGCGCCCGGCCGGATTCGGCATCGCGTCGATGCCGCCGCCGCTCACGAACGCCTTGAGGTCCATGCCTGCGCTGAAGCCCCGCCCTGCGCCAGTGATCACACCGACGCGCACACCGGGATTGGCATCGAGCGCGTCGAGCGCCTCGCCGAGCGCTTCTGAGAGCGCCATGTTGAATGCGTTCATCGCATCGGGGCGATTCAGCGTGAGGATCTGCACGTAGCCGCGCTGTTCGATCAGGACCAGGGGTTCTTCGCTCACCGGATTTCCTCTGTCTCGGGCGGGCGTACCGGAGTACGCCCGGGTGTGGAACCGCTGCGACGGTGCCGGCGGCCCCGGCAGCGGTTCAGGCGCCGACAGTAGCCTCGCAGCGCGATCAGGGGACAAGCGGTCCGCTGACGTGTGGGCTCGGGCGGAGGGCGGCATGGACGGCAACGGCCCTGAGGGCAGCGACATACCCAACCCGGGCACCGCCGGCAGCGAACCCGCCGCTGCGAACGAGGTGGGCGATCTGCTGACCCGCATCGAGATGGCCGAGCCGGCCGAAGTGCCCATGCTGGTGCAGCTGCTGGCGCGCACGCCAGAGCTGCAGCAGGCCCAGGGAGCGGATGCCCTGCGCGCTGCACGGGCGCTGAGCGTCCACGGCGGCCCGCAGATGTTCTCCATCGCCGGTGAGCTGGCTGCCCGTGCCCACCGCGACGGCGTGCCGGGCGCCGGTGCCGTCTTCGCCGAATGCGCCGACAAGATGAGCCTGCTGAGCGGCAGGCCCCAGCAGTTCGGGACGGTGGTGACGACGCACTTGGGCGATCTGGTGCTGGCACCGACCGATGACAGCGTCGACGACGATTCGCGTTCCCGACTGGGACTGCCCACGCTGGCCCAGCGGCGCACCGAGATTGACCGGCGCAACCGTGAGCTCGCCCGCGAACGCGCCGCCGAGGGCGGCCTGCCGCCGGGCCAGCGCATGTGCCGCGTGTGGCGCGACCCATCTCCCGACTTCCTGAATGCGCAGCTCGCCGCCCACCCCGAAGGCTGCTGGGCCGACGGCGACGAGCTGACCTTCGCATGTCGCAGCGACGCTGCTGGCCTGCTGCCCGGTCCGGTCATCGAGCTGCCCATGTGGCGAGTCGCCGACGGCGAGGGCAAGCACACCGACGGCGATCTGTGGGCGCTCAGCGTGCGCATCGAGCGGCTGCCAGAAGCCGTGATCGGCTACGGGTTCTGGCCGCTCGACCCCGGCGGCGGCTTGCTGGGCGGCCAGCGCGGCCCGGTGCCGCACCGGTTCCGGGGCCCGGAATCCCCTGCAGAGCTCCCGTCGCACCCCGACGACGAACTGCGCGGCGTCACACAGACCCACACCATCGACAGCACCTCGCTGCGCTCCAGGCGCACGGTCACCGTGTACCTGCCGCCGCAGCACTCGGCCACCGAGCGATTGCCGGTGCTGTATGCCACCGACGGCGGCATGATCGGCCCCTACATCCGGCGGCTCGACGCCGGCATCGTCAACGAAGCGGTTCCCCGCTTCGTGCTGGTCGCAGCCCACTCCGCGCCGATGGGCGGCTATGGCAACGAGCGGGCCATGGAGTACCTGCCCGGATTCGACAACGACCGATTCGACCGTCACCAGCGCTTCTTCGTAGAGGAGCTGTCGGCCTGGGCCGAGCAGTCATTCGGCGTCTCCGACGACCGCAGCCAGCGAGGCGTGTTCGGCGCGTCCGACGGCGGCGGCCACGCTCTCGCCGTCGGTCACATGCACCGCGACAAGTACGGCCACGCCATGGCGTATTCCACCGGCATGCCGCCGAATGAGCAGATGAACTGGAATGCCGCCGAGGCGCCGTTCGTGCACCTCTGCGCAGGCACGCTCGAAGGCGGTTTCCACCAGGCGACCGAGGCATGGGCGGCGTGGCTGCACTTCGCCAAGTCGCCCCACGACTGGACCGAGCGTGTGTGCGGGCACGACCTCATCCAGTGGATCGAAGAACTCCCCCGCGCTGTCACACGCGCCTGGGGCTGAGCACATGACCTAGCTGTGGAGGCGGCGGGGAACTCTGCGACGTTGCGACCTGCTGGATCGCTGGTCGCAGAGGGTCCCGCCGCCTCCGCAGCGGGCGCACCTGCTCAGTCGCGGAGCAGGTAGCGCTTCACCTTGCCGGTGGCAGTGAGCGGCAGGTCGTCCAGCACATCCACCCAACGGGGGTACTTGTACGGCGCCAGCCGTTCGCGTACATGAGCCTGCACCCGCTCAGGCAGCGTGTCGCGCTGCGCACCCTCGGTGGGCACGACGAACGCATGCGGCTTGGTCAGTCCTTCGGCATCTGCGCCGCCGACCACGGCGGCCAGCACCACATCGTCCATTTCCAGAATGCAGCCTTCGACCTCGATCGGCGACACCCAGATGCCTCCCACCTTCAGCATGTCGTCGGAGCGTCCCATGTAGGTATAGGTGCCGTCGGGGTTGCGCACATAGGTGTCGCCCGTGGCGAGGAAGCGTCCTTGGAGTGCCGCTCGGGTCCGCTCCGTGCGGTTCCAGTAGCCGGTCATCACCGAGCCGCCGGCGACATGCAGCGCGCCCGGCTCGCCCTCAGCCACCTCATTGCCGTGCTCATCGCGCAGCGACACCTCGTAGCCGTCGAGCGGCGTTCCGGTCGTGCCGGGCACCGAGGCGCCCCGCCGGTTGGATATGGCGATGTGGGCCAGCTCGGTGGTGCCGATGCCGTCGAGAATCTCCACGCCGAAGCGCTCGGCGAAGCGCCGGTGAATCTCCGGAGGCAGCGGCTCGCCGCCCGAGATGCCTTGCCGCACTGACGAGAACGTGTCCTCCGGCAGGTCTGCGGCCAGCAACTGCGCATAGTTCGTGGGCACGCTGAAGAACAGCGTGGGCCGGTGGGCGCGAACGTGGTCGGCAACGGCCGCTGGTTCTGGCCGTGCGGGGTTCAGCACTGCTGTCGCGCCGGTGCCCGAGGCGAAGTAGCCGGAATTGCCCAGCCCGTACGCGAAGAACAGCTTGGGCACCGAGTAGACGACATCGTCGGGTCCCATGTCCAAGACGCCTCGGGCGTAGCTGCTGGTGCAGACCGACATGTCGATGTGGCGATGCATCGCGCCCTTGGGCTGCCCGGTCGTGCCCGAGGTGTAGAGCCAGAACGCAATGTCGTCGTCGGTGGCCGGAAAGGGCTCGGGAGCCGAACTGGGATCGCCCAGCACTCCTGCGTCGGCGTCGTCGAACGTCCAGCGCAGGAACGGCTGCCCGTCGGCTGCGGGCACCACCTCGGGAGCGAACGGCGGCGAGTACACCAGCCCGACAGCGCGGCTGTCGTGCAGCAGGAATTCGTAGTCGTGCCGGCGGACCATGGTGGAGACCGGCACCGGCACGGCGCCGATCCACATGGCACCCCAGAACCACCACAGGAACGCGGGCGCATCGGCCGCACACATCATCACCCGTTGCTCGGGCTGCACGCCGCGCTCAACCAGCGCCGCAGCCGCAGCTTTGGCGCCCGCGACCATCTCGGCCCTGCTGGTGTGCCGTCCGCTCGCTGCGTCGATGACCGCCGTGGCATCAGGGTCGGCCTCTGCGGGTTCGATGACGAATCGGTGCACGGCATTCGCGCTCACGCTGCCCTCCCCGTTCGGTCGGCTCTTGGTGGGACACGCGGGTGTCGAAGCGAACACTAACGATGCACACTCATCGTGTGAGCACTGCGCCAACACTGCCGGCAGGCACCGGGGTCCACCTCGATTTCTTCGGCGATCTCCGTCCGTGGAAGCACTGGACCCTGCACGTCGACGGACCCATCGCGACGCTACTGATGCAGGTGCAGCCCGACGGCGGCATCTTCGACGGCGCGGAGCTGAAGCTGAACAGCTACGACATGGGCGTCGAGCTGGAGTTTGCCGACGCCATCCGTCGCATCCGCTTCGAGCACCCCGAGGTGGGCTGCGTGGTGATCGGCAGCGGTTATGAGGGCGTGTTCTGCGCGGGAGCCAACATCCGGGCGTTGGCCGCGGCGACCCACGCCCACAAGGTGAACCTGTGCAAGTTCACCAACGAGACCCGGTTGGAGCTCGAGGAAGCCTCCCGGAACAGCGGCATCCGATTCCTCGCCGCCGTGGGCGGTGCGTGCTCGGGAGGCGGGTACGAGCTGGCCCTGGCGACCGATCACATCCTGCTGGTCGACGACCGCAACACCGCCGTATCGCTGCCCGAAGTGCCGTTGCTGGGCGTGTTGCCAGGAACCGGCGGGCTGACCAGGCTGACCGACAAGCGCCACGTGCGCCGCGACCGGGCCGACGTGTTCGCCACCCGAGCCGAGGGGCTGCGAGGAGAGGTGGCGCTGGAATGGGGCCTGGTGGACGAGTTGGCACCGCGTACGTCGTTCGATGACGCAGTGCGAGAGAGAGCCGCTGCGCTGGCAGATGGCAGCCGCACAGCCCGAACCTCAGAGACTGAGCCGGACGACGAGGCCGTGGTGCTGGAACCGCTGGACATGTCGCCCACCCCGGACGGCAGCGTGATCGGCGAGTTCGTTGCCATGGCGCCGGACCGCGATCGGGCCTGCGCGGAAGTGCTGATCAGCGCAAGCGCCGATCCCCGCTGGCCGCTGCGAGCGGCGCGAGAGCTCGATGCCCTGCTGTGTCACCTGCGCTTCAACGAGCCCGATCTGGGCACGGTCGTGCTGCTGACCGAGGGCAGCCATGCTGACGTGACTGTCCATGACTGGGCGCTGTGCGAACCCGCCAGCCATGCAGAGCGGGAAACTGCGCTGCTGTGGCGTCGCACCCTGTCCCGGCTCGATCTCACCGCCCGCACGCTCATCGCGGCGCTCGAGTCCGGCTCGTGCTTTGCCGGCGTGCTTGCCGAGGTGGCGCTGGCGGCTGACCGCACCTACATCCTCGACGGAGAGTTCGTGGACGAGCGGCCCGACGACGCGGTGGGCATGGCCGTGCGCGCGCTGCGGGGACCCCAGAGCGCTGAGGCCGGCCAGCCGACGCTGGCAATGACCCAGGTCAGCCTGGGATCGATGCCGATGGCGAACGGCCTCACCAGGCTGCAGTCGCGGCTCTGGGGCGACGACGCAGCCATTGCCGCCGCCCACGACACCGTTGGCTCGGTCCTCGATGCACAGGCTGCCGCCGAGGCCGGGCTGGCGACCGCGACCCCCGACGATCTCGACTGGGACGACGATCTGAGGCTGGCCGTCGAAGAGCGAGCCGCCTTCTCGCCCGACGCGCTCACCGCGATGGAAGCGAACCATCGCTTCTGCGGCCCAGAGACGATGGCCACGAAGATCTTCGGCCGGTTGTCTGCCTGGCAGAACTGGATCTTCATCCGTCCGAACGCCACCGGCCCGGACGGCGCGCTGACCCGCTACGGCACCGGCACCCGCCCGAGCTACGCAAGAACCCGTGTGTAGGGTCAGCCTTCGCGGCGACGAGGGGCAACGCCCGTGAGCAAGATTGACTACAGCGAACGCATCCCCAACAACGTCGGGCTCTCCGAGGACCGGCGGCTGCAGCGGGCGCTGGAGGGCTGGCAGCCCAAGTTCGCGCGCTGGTGGGATGAGCTGGGCCCCGCCGGCTTCTCGGGAAACGACGTCTACCTGCGCACCGCCACCGACACCAGCGCCGAGGGCTGGGCCCATTTCGACTACGTGAAGATGCCCGACTACCGCTGGGGCATCTTCCTGTCGGCTCCCAAGCCCGACCGGCGCATCGGCTTCGGCGAATCAGCGGGCGAGCCCGTGTGGCAGGAGGTGCCCGGTGAGTTCCGCAGCGACCTGCGGCGGCTGATCGTGGTGCAGGGCGACACCGAGCCGGCGTCGGTGGAACAGCAGCGGCACCTCGGCCACACCGCCCCGTCGCTGTACGACCTGCGCAACCTCTTCCAGATCAATGTCGAGGAAGGCCGTCACCTGTGGGCCATGGTGTACCTGCTCCACGCGCACTTCGGCCGCGACGGCCGCGAGGAAGCCGAAGCGCTGCTCGAGCGGCACTCCGGCGATCCCGACAACCCGCGCATCCTCAACGCCTTCAACGAGAAGACCTCCGACTGGCTCTCGTTCCTGGCGTTCACCTACTTCACCGACCGTGACGGCAAGTACCAGCTCGGCGCGCTGGCCGAGTCGGCGTTCGATCCGCTCAGCCGCACCTGCGAGTTCATGCTGCGCGAGGAGGCGCACCACATGTTCGTGGGCGCCACCGGCATGGGGCGCGTCGCCCAGCGCACCTGCGAGGTGATGGTCGAACACGACACCGACGATGTCCGGCCATTCGGAGTCGTCGATCTGCCGACGCTGCAGAAGTACATCAACTTCCACTACGCAGTCTCGCTCGACCTGTTCGGCGCCGAGGCCTCGACGAACGGCGCGAACTTCTACACCGCCGGCCTCAAGGGCCGCTTTGATGAGGCTGCTTACGATGACGATCACGTGCTCACGTCCACCACGTTCGCCTGCACCGAGGTGGTCGGCGGCGCTCTGGCAACCGTGGAGCGGCCCTCGCTGCAGGTGGTGAATCTGCAGCTGCGCGATTCGTATTCTGAGGACTGCGCGAAGGGACTGCGGCGCTGGAACCGCCTGATTGCCGAAGCGGGCGTGGACGTCGAGCTGACGCTGCCGCACCCCGGCTTCAACCGCGCCGTGGGCGTGTTCGCCCCGCACGACATCACGCCCGACGGCAGGGTGGTCAGCAGGGCCGAATGGGAGGCGTCGTGCGGCGACTGGCTGCCCACCGACGACGACCGCGACTACGTCAACTCGCTCATGTCGCCGGTGTATGAGCCGGGACGCATGGCCGGCTGGATCGCTCCCCCGGCCCGCGGCATCAACACCAGGCCGGTCGAATACGACTACGTGCGCCTGTAGTCGCCATGAGCGCTGCATCCGGCGACATCGACTCAGGCGCCAACGTCCCTGCCGCAATGGACACTGCCGGGACAGTCACAGTGGACGACCGCCTGCAGGTCGATGGGGTTGGCATCGCCTACCGCCGGTGGAGTCCACGCCACGTCACCGGCGAGGACCGCCCCGTGATCGTGATGCTGCACGAGGGTCTCGGCAGCATCACCCAATGGCGAGACCTGCCCGTGGAGCTGGCGCGCCGCTGCCAGCTCGAAGTCATCGCCTATGACCGCGGCGGCTACGGCCGCTCCGACCCGGTGCCCGAGGCCTACAGCGACGGCTTCATGGAACGCGAGGCCACCGAGGCGCTGCCCGTCGTGCTCGACCAACTCGGCATCGGTCGCACCATCCTCATCGGCCACAGCGACGGTGCATCCATCTCGCTGATCGCAGCCGGGCTCGGGTCGGTGATGCCGCTCGGCGTGGCCGTGATTGCGCCGCACTCGTTCATCGAGGACATCTGCATTGACGGCATACGCAGCATCGACGGCCAGCGCGAGCAGGTGATCTCGGGGCTAGCGCGCCACCACGACCATCCGCGCCTCGCCTTCGAGCGCTGGCGAGACGTCTGGCTGACCCCGCGGTTTCGCCACTGGGACATCCGACCGCTGCTCGAGCGCATCGCCTGCCCGGTCCTGGTGCTGCAGGGCGAGGGCGACCAGTACGGAACCGAAGCGCAGGTGTCGACGATCGTCCAGTCAGCGCCGAACGCGACCGGCCACCTGCTCGCCGATTGCGGCCACGTCGCGCATCGCGACCAGCCCGAGCGCATCGCCGACTATCTGGTCGACTTCGTCTCGGAATGTGTGGCCACCGGTTCCTGAGCTGGCACAGCCGTCAGGTCAGCCCTCCACATGAGCACCACTTGCTTTCCGCTCTTGTTCGCTTCGCTCACGGGCCGCTCGGGCCACAGCTTCGCCTGCCGGCTCAGCTTCTTGCACCGTCGCCAATGCGTCTGACGCAACCACATCGGGCGCTTCGAACGGCCCGAAGTGTCCCAGGCCGTGGTAGGTGATGAGCCGGGAGTTCTTCAACACCTCATGCGCGGGCACCCCGACGTCCTCGAAGGTCATCTCCAATCCCTTGCCGATGACGACCGGCGTGTGGCTGCCCTCGAGTCGAACCGTCGTGGAGACCCACTCGCCGTCATAGGTCGCTGCCTCGTCTGCGGCACGGCAGCGCAGCCGCACGGCGCCGTCGGGCAGGTCCTCGAACCCATGGGCGACGTAGCTCGCCAGCGCATCGGCTCGCACACCGCTGAACGGCGGGCGCGCTGCGAATCGCTCGAAGGCTTCGCCGCGTGAGGCGAATGTCTCCCGGCGCTTCGTGGTGAGCGCGATCAACGGGTTCTCTCCCGGGCCGAATTGGTCTTCGATACGCCACACGACCGGTTCGTAGCCGTACATGCGCCGGATGGTGCCGGGCCGCTGCGCATCGGCCAGCAGCAGCGTCGCTGCGCCGATGGAATGCCCGACGCAGTCCAGTTCGCCGTGAGCGATGCCCAAATGGTCCACGATGCCCAGCAGGTCATTGGCCAGCGTCGTCCAGAGGAAGTCCCGATCAGCGGGCGGCGGGCTCCAGCCGTGAGCGCGCAGGTCAGGCGCCCAGACGGTGAAGTGCTCGGTCAGGCGGCTCGTGAGCGGACCGTAGGTTCGGCCGTTGAAGCCGGTGGCGTGCACGAACAGCAGCGGCGGCCCGTCGCCGCCCAGTCGATGCAGCGCGAGCTCGACGCCGTCGGCCACCTCGACCAGTTCCGGCGCCGGCACGTCGCTGTCGCGGCCACTCATGTCGACAGAGCCGATGTGCTAGCCATGCGCGCATGAGTACTACACGGGCAGGCGGAGGCGCTGAGGCACCTCCCGACCTCGAGTTCTTCTGGGATCCGGTGTGCCCCTTTGCCTGGATCACGTCGCGCTGGGTCGAGAAGGTGGTTGCCCAGACGGGCTACTCGGTGGACTGGCGTTTCATCTCGCTGCGCATCCTGAACAAGGACCGCGACTACGCCACCGAGTTTCCCGCCGGGTACGAGCAGGGCCATACCGCGGGCCTGCGGATGCTGCGCGTCGCCGCCAAGGTGCGAGCCGAACTGGGTCGTGACGTCATGGGCCCGCTGTACGACGCGATGGGCCAGCACTACTGGGAGATGCCCAAGGGCTCGGGCCTGCGGGATCGCATCGGCACGGCCGAGCACACGGCAGAGGCGCTGGCTACTGCCGGTCTGCCGACGGACTTCGCTGCAACGGTCGACGACGAGACGTGGGATGCCGAAATCGAAGCCGAGACAGAGCTCGCCCTGAGCCGCACCGGACGAGACGTCGGCACGCCGATCATCACGTTCGAGCCGCCCGACGGCCTGTCGTTCTTCGGCCCGGTGATCTCGCGGGTGCCCTCCGACGAGCAGGCCGTGCCGCTGTGGAACGCCGTCATCGAGCTGGCGCGCTTCCCGGGCTTTGCTGAGCTGAAGCGTTCGCTGCGCGAAGCCCCGCAGCTGAACGTGCTGGGCACCATCACGGACGCGCCCGAGATGGAGGACTGGGAGGCAGGCTCCCGCAAGGCGCACAAGCCGAGCTGACGCCCCCGCCGTCAGGAGCTGAGCCGGTAGACCTCAGCGCGAGGCTTCATCGGGCGCGCCAGCCACGTCGGGCGACGCAGCCCGCCGGGGCCGGGGGCCGGTCGCGTCATCGCCAGCCATTCCTCGTACGCCTCACGAGCCAGCGCGGTGTCGACCACGACATCGCCGTAGCTGTCGCCGGGCTCGGCCGGTTTCACCCGCACCCGTTGGTGCCAGCACTGCATGCCCGAGATCGGGTCGGGCTGCACCGAGAACGTGAGGTTCTGGTGGACGCCGGTGTCGTTCCACCACACCCGTTCAGAGTCGGGGTCGTCGGAAGCGAACGGTGCCATCGTTCCCCGGCGCCGCAGCCGCCACGTAGTGCCGTCTCGATCGATCTCCGCCGGACCGCCAGCCCAGGACTTCGGTCCGCCGCCGTCAGCGCGGCCAGCCGATCCGCCGGAAGGCTCGCCGGAATCCAGTCGCCAGCGACCCATGTGGTGCGAGGCTGCCACCACTCCGGGCCGGATGCCCTCGGTGCGCCAGGCCGAGATGACGAAATGGCCGATGCGGGTGCTGATGCGCACGAGGCCGCCCACCTCGATGCCGAGCGCCTCGGCATCGGACGGGTGGATCCACAGCGGATGGCGGTGACTGATCTCCGCCAGCCACTTGGCGTTCGCCGACCTGGTGTGGATGAGCGTCGGGATGCGGAACGTCGGCACCAGGATCCGCTCGTTGCCGGCCAGGTCGAGCTGCTGCCAGTGGACATGGCTGGGAATCCAGCCGGGTGTCGCATGCTCAGGCCAGCCCCATTCGGCCAGCGTCGTGGAATACAGCTCCAGCTTGCGCGAGGGCGTCGGGAACCCCTGACGGGCCGCCCCTGCAACCTGCACCGCCACTGAGCCGTCGCCGAGCGGCGGCAGCGACGCGGCGGCGCCGCGGAGGGTGTCACGCGACGGCCGGTAGACGGCATCGTCGCCCAGCACCGTGCCGGCGAGCTGCGCCGGCTGCACGACCCGCTCGTGGTGGCCGTAGGGATCGCCGCGCACGGCGTAGGCGCCCCGGTCGCGCATGAACTCGAGCGGCGTCTGCCCCGCAGCAGCCGCGTCGTCGGCCAGGCCCGGCACCTCGTCGGCGAAGATCGCCTCGTAGTACTCGTCGATGCTGATGGGCTCGCCCGGGCGCGATGGGCTCTGGAACCACTGCCGGATGCCGAGCGAGCCATCGGGATCGATCCGCCACGACAGGTCGATCCAGAACTCGTTCTCCTCCCAGACCTCGCCTGGGTTGAATTCGTGGGTGCGGGTCTCGGGGCCGAGCTCGGCCCCCCGCAGTTCGGCATAGCGGCGCATCACCGGCTGGCGGAAGCCCAGCCACTGGCCTGCATGCGTCTCGAACGATGCCAGGTCATGGCGTTCCGAGCCCACGCCCATCGGCAGCACGTAGTCGGCAAACCAGGCGGTCTCCGACCACGTCGGCGTCAGCGCAACATGACAGCCCACCCGTTCGGGGTCGCTCAGCGTCTCGAGCCAGCTGAACCCGTCGGGGTTCGTCCACACCGGGTTGTAGACGCGGGTGAAGTACGTGTCGAGCTTGCCCCTGCCCTCGCGCAGGAAGTGCGGCAGCAAAATCGACATCTCGTGGTGGCAGAGCGGGTACTCACGCGGCCACGACAGCTCGTTCCAGTGCTCCACCGGCGGCGGCCGCAGCGGCGGCGCCGGCTTCATCTTGTGCCAGCCAGCACCGGTGGTGCCCCCCACGGTGCCGACCGACCCGGTGAGCACGTTGAGCAGGAACAGGCATCGTGCGGTCTGCCAGCCGCCGAGGTTGCCCGCGCCGGCGGCGCGCCAGTTGTGGGATGCGAAGCGTCCCAGCGCACCGCCGATGGCGCGCGCGATCTCGCGCAGCTCATCCGCGTCCACCCCGCACAGCTCTGCAGCTCGCTCCGGGGTGTACTCGGCGTATGCGTCGCGCAGCGCCACTTCCACCGACTCGAAGGTCGGCGGCAAGTCGGGCCGGGTCTCGGCCAGGTAGGTCTGCCAGTTCGCCCAGCGGTGAACGAAGGCGCGGTCCCACGTGCCGGCTTCCAGCAACAGGTGGGCCAGGCTCAGCAGCAGGACCGGTTCGGTGCCGGGCCACGCCGGCAGCCAGTGATCGGCCTTGGCGCCCGTGTTCGACAGCCTCGGATCGACGCAGATCACCGTCGCTCCCCGCTGCTGGGCCTCGATGATGCGCTGGGCGTGCGGGTTGAAGTAGTGCCCAGCCTCGAGGTGGCTCGAGATCAGGAAGATCACCTCGGCATTGGCGAAGTCCGACGAGGGCCGATCGTGGCCCATCCACGTCGCGTACCCGACCCGGGCGCTGGAGGAGCAGACGTTGGTGTGGCTGTTGTGCCCGTCGATGCCCCACGCGGTGAGCACACGCTCGGTGTAGCCGTCTTCGCCCGGCCGGCCGACGTGGTACATGATCTCGTCGCGGCGGCCCTCGACAATGGCCGTCCGGATGCGCGCAGCGATCTCGGTCAGCGCTTCGTCCCAGCTGACACGTTCCCACCCGCCGCCGCCGCGCTCACCCGTCCGACGCAGCGGGTACAGGATGCGCTCGGTGTCGTGAACCTGGTTGATCGTGGCAGGACCCTTGGCGCAGTTGCGACCCCGGGAGGCGGGATGCTCGGGGTTGCCTTCGAAACGAACGACCTCGTCGGTGTCGCGGTCGATGTACGCGACCAGGCCGCACGCCGCCTCGCAGTTGAAGCAGGTGGTGGGCACCAGGGTGTAGTTGCGCTCGACGCGTTCCGGCCACGCCGCGGCGTCCAGCTCCGACCAGTCATGCCATCGGTCGTGTGGAGCGGCGGAACCGAGTTGCACCGCTGGACCTGGCGGGGAATCCTGCTCGCTCACGGGGGGCTCGTTCATGAGAGGGGAACCGCCTGTGCTGCACGCAGGAACTCCCGGTCATGCCACCACAGCCACACCAGAACCCCTGCGGCCACCACCGGGGCCCACATGAAGGCAATCGGGTTGGCTCGCAGCGCAAGGAAGGCCGCCCACACCACGCCTCCGGCCAGCAGCGCTTCGGCGACCAGCCGGCCGATGAGCGCCGACGCTGATCGATCTGCCCACTGCACCCGGCCGCGGCATTGGCGCAGCAGCAATGCGGTGTAGGCAGCGGTCAGCACCGAGAACACCGCCGTCGGGCCGATCAGCGCCACAAACCAAGTCGAGCCTCCCCACAGGCCCGCGATGCCCCACAGCGTCACCAGCGCTGCGTCGATCATGATCACCCACGCTCCTGCAGTGATCCAGCTGCGAAGCCGTCCCTTGGCAAACAGGTACCAGAAACGCTCAGGCCGCTTCAGGTCGGCAATGAGCAGCACGCCCGTCACCGCCAGCGCCACCAAGGCGATCACGGCGGGGCCCGTGGCGACTGCGGCACGATCGTCCCAGCCCAGCAGCGCAGCGGCAGCGGCCCACAGCATCACGCCGGCCGCCACGCCCTTCGTGACCATGTAGCCGGCCACCTTTGTGCCCCACGGCTCGTCGTGCGGCACCGTGTAGGCCGTGCGTGCCGCCGGCGCTGCGGGCGCGGCGGCGGGCCAGGAGGCGCTGCCGGTCCAGTCCGCCCAGATCAACCCGTCGTCGGCCACCGGTCGAGCCAGCGGGTCCAGGGCCTCGGGCACGGTGCCGGCGTAGTGCACCTTCGGCAGGGTGCGCCGCTCAGGCGCCCGTACCGGCAGATTCTCGGAGCGGATGCGATCTGCGGCCGGGTCCGCCGGGTCATCGTGATCGACCACGGTGATTGCCCGAGTCGGGCAGACCGACACGCACGAGGGCTCGAGTCCGACCTCGAGGCGGTGCTGGCAGAAGTTGCACTTGTGCGCCGTGCCCGTCGCCGGCGAGATGTACAGCGCGTCGTACGGGCACGCGTTCATGCAGCCCTTGCAGCCGATGCAGCGGGAGTCGTCGAAGTCCACCACGCCGTTGGACGCCCGGAACAGCGCTCCGGTCGGGCAGATCGCGATGCAGGGTGCATCGTCGCAGTGGTTGCAGCGCATCACTGCGAAGTGCCGCTGCGTCTGCGGGAACTCACCGGTCTCGACGTAGTTGACCCACGTGCGGTTGACGCCGAGCGGCACATCGTGCTCGCTCTTGCACGCCACGGTGCACGCGTGGCAGCCGATGCACGCGCCGCTGTCCAGCAGGAACCCAAGGCGCGTCACGGCCATACATTCTCACAGGTCACGGCCGCCACGAGCCATCAGCGCTTGCGGGTTACCGACCGGTTCACGGAGCGCGCCTAACGTGGCACGGGACACACCAGGGGGACGCATGAGCGACGACGCGGCCAACAGCCCGACCAACGGCGCTGCCGAGGGCGACGAGATCATCCGACTCAGCGAGGTCTACAAGATCTTCGGGCCGCAGCCCAGAGGCCGTGCATTCGAGCTGGCCCGCTCAGGCGTGCCCAAGAACGACGTCCAACGGCTCTCGGGTCACGTCGTCGGGCTCACCGACGTGAACTTCTCCGTGAATCGGGGCGAGATCTTCGTGGTGATGGGCCTGTCCGGCTCAGGCAAGTCGACCGCCATCCGGATGGTCAACAAGCTGCACGACGTCACTCACGGCGAGGTGCTGGTGGACGGCGTCGATGTGCAGAAGCTCGACGGCACCGACCTGCAGGAATTCCGCCGGGAGAAGATGGGCATGGTCTTCCAGCATTTCGCCCTGTTCCCGCACCGCAGCGTGATCGACAACGTCGGCTACGGGCTCAAAGTGCAGAAGGTCGAACGCTCCGACCGAAATGACGCGTCCATGCGGGCGCTGTCGCTGGTGGGACTCGCGGCATTCGCGGACCACCGGCCCGCCCAGCTCTCCGGCGGCATGCAGCAGCGCGTCGGCCTGGCGCGAGCGCTGGCCTCCGATCCGGACATCCTGCTCATGGACGAAGCCTTCAGCGCGCTCGACCCGCTCATCCGGCGTCAGATGCAGGACGAGATGATGGAGATCCAGAACGAGGTCCACAAGACGATCCTGTTCATCACTCACGATCTCAACGAAGCGCTGCGCATCGGCGACCGGGTCTGCATCATGAAAGACGGTGCCGTCGTGCAGATCGGCACACCCGAGGAAATCCTGACCGAGCCCGCCACCGGCTACGTGGCCGAGTTCGTCCAAGACGTTGACCAGGGACGGGTCATCAAGGCGCACGAGGTGATGTCCGAGCCCCGGCCGATCCCCGCCGACATGTCGCTCAGCGATGCACTCACGCTCTGCCAGGACATCGCCGGCCGCTTCTGCTGTGACTCATCCGGCAAACCGATCTCGCTGCTGACGGCTGCCGACGGCCTGCGGGCTCGCAGCATGGGCAGCAATGACCTCAAGAAGGCGCTGAGAACCGATTTTGACAAGTGCGGGCCTGACGCCACGCTCAATGAGCTGTATGCGGCCGCGGGACGCGGCCTGTCCATCGCAGTCGTCGACGACGACGGCAAGCTCATCGGCAACGTCGACCCTCGGTTGATCATGGAGGAGATGGGCCGGGTCGAGGGGCTCATAGAAGGCTTCGAGCGGGAGGTGTTCATGTGAGCGCGTTCACGAACACCGGCGCCAGTGTGCTCGCGCAGGCCGATGCCACTGAGCAGCAGGGACACTTCATCGACCGCTTCATCGATACGGTCACCAGTCCTGAGGCCGGCGATGTGATCATCGACTGGTTCCAGGTTGGCTTCGAGTGGCTAGTGGTGATCGCGCTGTTCGCGATTCCCATGCTGATGGTGGCCGGCGGCATCAAGAGCCGCAGATGGGGTGTCACCAGCGGCGGGATATTGGGGCTGCTGGCGGTGCTGTGGTATCGGACCCGGCCGAATGAACTGATTGCTTCGGGTCGGCGCAAGTTTTCCCAAGAGGGCGAACCGCTCGAATGCGTCAACGCCATCGTCGACGAAGACGGCGAGTTGCTGGAGTGCAGTTCGGGCCTTGTCTCGCAAGTGCGCCAGAACACCGTCCTCGATCAGTGGACGATCCCGGTCGGTGACTGGGGCGAGCAAACCGTGCGCTGGGTGGAGAACAACCTCGACCAGACCCTCCAGGTCATCAAGTGGCCCTTCGCCAGGCTCCTGGACTTGATCGTCGACCAGTGGCTCGTGGAGATGTCGTGGATCACCGTGTGCCTGATGGTGTTCGCCATCGGCTGGTTGGTACGGGGCTTCATGGTGGGCGCTATGTCAGCAACGGCGCTCGTCGGCTGCGGCCTGCTGGGGGCCGAATACTGGGTGGAAACGGCACGTACGCTCGGCTTCATTGCGGTCGCGGTGCTCTTGTGCGTGATCGTAGGCATCCCGATCGGCGTGCTCTGTGGCCGGGTCGACGGGGCATGGACCGTGGTCAGACCGGTCTTGGACGCCATGCAGGTGGTGCACTCATTCGTGTACATGCTGCCGTTCATCTACTTCTTCGGGATCGGGTTCGTGTCAGCGACGATGGTCACGATGACCTTCGCTCTGCCTCCGCTGATCCGGCTCACCAATCTCGGCATCAGACAAGTGCCCGAGGACGTCGTGGAGGCAGCCCGCGCATACGGAGCGCCGGAGCGCCGAGTGCTCTTCGATGTCCAGCTGCCGCTCGCGCGGCCGGCGATCATGACCGGCCTCAACCAGACGCTGCTGCTGTCGATCTCCATGCTTGGCATCGCCGCCATCATGGGCGCGGGCGGCTTGGGCCGGTTGCTGTACCAAGGCATCCAGAATCAGGACATTGCCCTCGGCGTTTCCGGTGGCTTGGCCTTCTTTCTGGTGGCAGTCGTGCTCGACAGGATCAGCCAAACGGACGCGGACAGCAGCAACCTGCTCTCGCGCATCGGCAAGGCGTGGTCCAATCGGCGCACACCCGAAAAGCTGTTGGAAGCGGCTGAGTCTGCGGCCAATCAGAAAGCCTCCATGCTCGCCGAGGAGCCTGAGCCGCCCCCCGAGGAATTCGCTCCGGCCTCGCGCCGCGAGCGAGTCTCGGTCATCTTTGCGGGCGCGGGCGCGCTGATCATGCTGATCGCGCTGTTGTTGCCGTGGAGCGTCGACGCAGGTCGGGTCTCGGCGTGGGCCAGGTTCGATGACGCCGACCTGCGCACCGAGGAGTGCGCCGGCGAGTGGGTGGACGCCGCCCAGCTCGATCCGCTTGGCACCAGTGAAGAATCCTCGGAGTTGGCCTGCACTGGCGAGACTCGCTTCCTGTCCAACAGCTTCAATGGCGTGTCGCCGTCGGGCGGCTCCTGGTACGGCATCTTCATGGCCGCGCTCGCCACAGCTCTGCTGTGGTCGGCTGCCATGATGCTCGTGAGACCCGGCGAGACTCCGCCTTGGTTCGGACCACACGGTGCCGTGCTGTTCGCCTCAGGTGCGCTGGGCCTGTCGCTGGCGTTCCTGCTCACCAACCCGCCGAGCGCTGCGGCACTTCACTCAACCGGTCTCGGGGTATGGGTCGCCGTGGCCGCCGGCATGGTCGCGGTTGCAGGCGCAGTCTCCTGGCTCTGGAGCGCTCCCATGACAGCGCGACGTCCGCTCACTGCTCGTATCGGTTGGGGCAGATTGGTCGGCTGCATGTTCGCCGTGCTGCTGCTGGTCATGGGCACGTACTCGGGCTGGAGTTTCGACACCAGGACGGGTTCTGTCGTCGGCCCCGAACTTCAGGCCGAACTCGACGCGCTCAGGGACGAGGCGCTGGACTGGGCCCGCGAGGCCCGAGAACTGTCCGCTGCGGCGAAGGCGGAAGAGGCCGCCGGAAACCTCGCACGCGCGGAGGAGCTGCGCAATGCCGAGATTGAGGCCAAGACTGCGGAGAGTTCGGCGAGTACCACGTTCCAAACGAAACTGTCGGAGGCGGAGCGCAAGGGCGATGTCATCTTCAACGGCTACCAAAGCGACGGCTCGCGCCTAGGCATCTGGACGCTGCTGGCGGGCTTGGCGGTGCTGGGCCTGGTCCTGCCTGCCATCGGAGTGTTCGGCATCGACGAGGGGCGCCGCTATCGCTGGAGCACGGTGGTGGGAGGCGTGGGCATGGCCATCGCGCTCGGACCGGCGGGCTGGATCGCGTCGATCGCCCGGGTAGCAGAGGTGAACTTCGTGTCGGGCGTGGGCGCGGTGGTCGCATTGTCCGCCGGTGCAACGATCTTCGCCTCGAGCCGCGCCACCCTCGCTGAGTTTGAACGCAACAAGGTGTACGGCGATATTCCTGCCAGCACCGGTTAGGAATTGTCCCGCACCGGAACAAGCACTCCGAACACGTATGCGCGGTCTAAGGTGTTAGGCGCGCACATGACCCGACTACGCTGCTGCACAAGGAGCCCTCGTCGAGCCGGGCGAACGGCGCCGTACATGCGTGGTCTCAACACGGTGCACCGCGTGACGCAATCTGTCGCAGATCAGGGAGGATCTCCGAGATGAAATCGAAACGATGGACCAAGCTGCTGTTGCTACTAGCAGCCTTCGCACTGTTCGCTGCCGCGTGCGGCGACGACGGTGACGGCGATGCCACGGAAACTGCCGAGACCGAGGCTCCTGCCGCCACGACCGAAGCCATGGTCGAAGAAGAGCCGGCAGCTACAGAGCCGATGGAAGAGATGTCGATGACGCCTGGCGAGGGCGTCTCGGTTCTGGCCGGCCGGGCCAATTGGTCCAGTGGCTACTTCCAAGCTGAGCTCTACAAGCTGCTGCTCGAGGAACTGGGCTACGAGGTGTCCGACCCGGCCGAGATCGAGCTCGGCCCGAGCAATGGCTACACCGCCATGGCCTTGGGCGAAATGGACTACTGGCCCAACAGCTGGTACCCGGGCCACCTCTCGTGGCTGGAGAACGAGCTGCCCGATGGTTCGCTCGTGAAGGAGCATGTGACCATCGTCGGCGAAGAGATGGTGGCCGGTGGGCTCCAGGGCTTCCTGGTCACGAAGGCATTCGCCGACGAGTACGGCGTCTACACCATGGATGAGCTCAACCGCAACGCCGATGCGCTTGCCGCGTTCGACGAGGTCGACGCTGATCCGGGCAACGGCGTCGCCGATATCTTCGGCTGCCCCGAGGACTGGACCTGCGACGACATCATCGAGAGTCAGATCGCATTCAGCAGCTGGGACAACATCCAGCAAGTCAAAGCCGGCTACGACGCGATGTTCGCCCAAGCGGTTGACAACGCTGACGATGGCAAGGCGATGGTGATGTACACATGGACTCCCACGGCGTATCTGACGCAGCTGCGCCCGGGCGACAATGTGTATTGGATGGGCGTCGAGAACGTGATCGACGACTCCAACCCGCTGGGACTTGAGGGCGGTGAGCAGTGGAGCCAGCTCGGCTCCGACGGCTCACCGGTCAACGCACAGATCGGCCCAGACGCGTGCCCGTCCGCGGGTACGTCCGCTGACGGCCTGTGCCAGCTCGGCTGGATCGCCGCCGACATCCAGGTGACTGCGAACAACAACTTCCTGGCGGCGAACCCGGCTGCCGAAGCATTGTTCGACGCTGTGACGCTGTCGGTCATCGACGTGGCGTTGGCCAACGTCGAACAAGACGGGGGCACACCGCCGCGTGACATCGCCATCCAGTGGATTGCCAACAACCGGGCCACGGTTGACGCCTGGCTCGACGCAGCACGCGCCGCTGCGTAGACAACTGAACGCAGCCGCAGCCCGGCAGGGCTGACGGCTCAGGCGCACAACGGAGGGCGCCGGACTGCGGTCCGGCGCCCTTCGCGCGTTCGGGTGCGGTTCAGTCCTCGAGATCCGGCAGGGCCGGCGGGGCGTTCGAGGCCGTGACACGAGCCAGCCCGCCGTCCACCTCCAGCGTCTCGCCGGTGACGTAGCGGGATGCATCCGATGCGAAGAACAGCACCACATCAGCGATGTCGTCGCCGAAGCCCCAGCGCCTGCGGACAATCTGACCGGCAAGGTTGTCAACGAGGCTCGCCCGGGATCCCGTAGCTACGTCCCAAGGCGAATCACAGGCCCAGACACGGCCTATATGCGTAGCGTATATGTTCGTTTATCTACACCCGGCTGGTGCGGCTGTCAAGTGTTCTCGGCCAATGCGAGACGCTCGATGGCTTGGAGAGCGACTCTGTTCGCAGCGGCTTCCGCATCGAGACGAGCGCTATTGATCAGGGATCGCACGGTGGCGGCGTGCCAAGTACTGCACCCCTGTGCTGTGCGCAGGCCGCGGTCTTGGAGGGCTCTGCCGATCTGGCGATAGCTGTTCCCTTCGGCGCGCATGGTCACAGCTAGGTCCATTGCTTCTTGTGGTTGCTGGCAGGGGCGTCCCAACCGAGTTCCGCGGCTCTTCGCTACTGACAGGGCCGCAGTCGTACGCTCGCTGATCACGGCGCGGTCGAGTTCCGCAAACGCACCGAGCACGGTGCGTAGGAAGGAACCGATCGGAGTCTTGGGGTCCACGATGACATCGAGGCCCAGTAGCTGCCAACCCTGATCATCCGCGATGTCCAACAACCACATCAAATCGCGCATCGAGCGGGCAAAGCGGTCCAGCCGTGCCGCAATCAGCATGTCGGCGCCACCGGTGGCAAGCAGCTTGAGTGCCTCCGAGAGCTGTGGGCGGCGCTGAGGTTCGATGGTCGCTGACACAGCGCCGTCGGTGAATGCGCCCACCACATCCCAACCTCGTTCCGCAGCGGCCGCAGCGATCGCTCGGTGCTGCGCGGCGACTCCCAGCCCGGAGTCGGCCTGCGCTCCGGTGGACACCCGTGCGTACGCAACCGCCCTCGGCTCGCGCGGTCCTGTCTGAAACGATACATCCACGCTCCCAGTGTAGGGAAATCCAACTAATCCCCTACAAGGAGGCAGATGTGAAGTTAATCAACCGTGACGGACGCCTGTGGGCGCTGCGTCGTCCCTTGGCGGTCGTGCTAGCCGCTCTGATGTTGGCAACCACGCTCGTCGGCATAGTCGGCGCGAATCCGGCTAGTGCCGACACTAGATGGTTAGTTCCAAGGGTTAGTGGTCGTAGGCGGTCAGTGAGCGTGGTGGCCGGTGGGGGTGGTAGGTCTCGTTGTGCCAGATGGCGGCGGTGAGGGCGAGCAGGCGGGTGGCGATGCGGACGGCGACGCCTGTGCGGGTGCGGCCGCGGTGGCGTTCGAGGCTGAGTTGGCCTTTGAGTGTCCAGTTGATCGATTCGATGATCTGGCGCAGCGGGCGCAGGAGCTTGGCACCGGGCCGCGGGGTCTCGGTGCGGGTGGCGGGCCGCAGCATGGTGATGCCGGCCGAGCTGAGGCCGGTCTCGAAGGCTTGGGAGCGGTAGCCCTTGTCGGCGATGAGGGTCTGGCCCCGTCGGCCCAGGCCGGCTTGGTCGATCATGGCGGCGCAGACGTCGCGTTCGTCGGCTTTGGCTCCGGCGAGCGCGAAGGCGACCGGCAGCCCTGCGGGGGTCGCGATCAGGTGCAGCCGCAGGCCCCAGAAATAGCGGGAATGCGACGCGCACCAGCCGTATTCGGCCCAGTCGGCGAGGCCCGAGCGCTTGGCGGTCTCGCGGCTGGTGCCGCACCCCACGGGGGTGGAGTCCACCAGCCAGACGTCGTCGTTCCACGAGACGCACTCGCGCGCCAAAGCAGCAATGACCCGGGCGATCGTGTCGGCGCAGCGCCGCAGCCGCTTGTTGTAGCCGTCGCGGTTGGGCACATACGGGAACCACGGCCGCAGATGCTCATGCGCGAAGCGCACGAACTGCGATTCGTTGTCATAGCCCAAAAGCGCCGAGACCACCGCCAAGGTGACCAGCTCCGCGTCGGTCAGCCTCGGCGCGATCCCCACCTCGGGCCGCTTCGGCGCCCAACCGGGATTCGCTGCCAACAGGTCATCGATCCTCACATACAGTGCAGTCGCGAGGGTGTCCAAGTCCGGGCCCATGCCAAGAACCTCCAAGATCGAGGCGTGAATACACACCCCGAGCTTGGACACCCTCACCCCCTAACCGGTGGACCCCACCCCTTGGAACTAACCATCTAGGTACGCACAAGAGTTGGTCGAGACCAACTGCCGATATGTCACTGACTATGTGCTTGTTGTTGACTACGACTCGCAGGGTGCGCCGGTCTACACGCGAAAGCCAACGCTTATCTGGCGTTGCGATCGCACATATCAGAGCGTTCCGGTCTGGCACACGCACTGGTACACCGTGGCGTGCGCAGTTGCGCCGCTGTTCGTCTGCCCCAGAAGTCTCGGCCACCAGTGACCGGATTCATCCACGAAGCCTTCTGTGGCTGCTCGGCAACGCAGGCGCAGAATGCCTGCAGCAACCAGCCCGTGGCGGTCTAGTTCGCATGTCCATCCCAATTCGGGTTGCCCGGGCAGCCAGCATCGCGCTAGTCGCCCTGATGGCGGCGTGTTCGGCAACAGACGGTTCTGCAAAGTGTGAGGCGGCGGTCGAAGCACAACTGGATGCAGAGGAGCACTACGGTGATCTGGTTGAAGCCCACATGGCGGGGCACGAACAGGCGACGAATGAATCGACGACGATTCTCTCGGAAGAGGAACACCAACACTCCGAGGAATCGATTCGCCATGCCCGACGGGACTGGATACTTGCCGGATTCGACGCGCAAAGCGCCTGCGAGGGCTCTCTGCGATGACATCCTCAGTTGAGTCGCCAGCGACGGGGCACGCGCCGCTGCGTAGACAACTGAACGCAGCCGCAGCCCGGCAGGGCTGACGGCTCAGGCGCACAACGGAGGGCGCCGGACTGCGGTCCGGCGCCCTCCGCGCGTCCAGGCGCTGCTTAGTCCTCGAGCTCAGGCAGTGCCGGCGGGGCGTTCGAGGCCGTGACACGAGCCAGCCCGCCGTCCACCACCAGCGTCTCGCCGGTGACGTAGCGGGATGCATCCGATGCGAAGAACAGCACGACGTCGGCGATGTCGTCGCCGAAGCCCCAGCGCTTGAGGGCAATCTGACCGGCAAGGTCGTCGATGAGGCCCGGCACGTTGTTGCGTGCTTCCTCCCAGATGGCGGTCGCAATCAGACCCGGCGCTATCGAGTTCACCCGGATGCCGCCGGGGCCCCAGTCCGCTGCGAGCGCTCGGGTCATCGCATCGACGGCACCTTTGGTGCCGGCATAGGCGACACGGCCGAGCGGCCCGTGCACGCCGGCGACCGAGCTGATGTTGATCACCGATCCCCCGCCGCGAGCAGTCATCGACGGTGCCAGCCCGATGCTCAGCATCACCAGCGAGCGCACGTTGATCGAGAAGACCAAGTCGAAGTCAGCCTCAGTGAGCTGTGCGGGAGTCCGGCGCATGGGAATGCCTGCGTTGTTGACCAGCACGTCGACGCCGTCGACCTCGCCCAGGATGCGCCGGGCCAGGTCGGTGCCGGCTCCGGCGGGAGCGAGATCGGCCGTCAGGACGACCGGATCATGCAGCAGCTCGTCTGCGACGCGTTCGAGATCTGCCGTCGTCCGGCCCGTCAGCACCACCCGAGCGCCCGCGGCGTCCAGCGCTCGCGCGCTGGCTTCGCCGATGCCCCGGCTCGCCCCGGTGACCACCGCCACCTTGCCGTCCAGCCGACGGTCGGCACTCGTGGAACTGTCTGAACTGCCTGCGGAAGTCATGCGCGCAAGCTAATGCGCCCCGCCTGCTGCGGAGCAGGCACGATCCTCCGTTCAGGGGGTGTGGGTGGCGAGGAAGGCGGCGAATTGGTCCATCGCCGCTGTCCGGGCGTCGCCGTCCATCCAGTCTTCGATCAGCGTGGAGTTGGGTGCGGCGTCGTGGACGATGCGCGACGACGACTCGGGGTGGTACAGGTCATTGCCAAGCAGCACCAGCAGCGGCGTCTGGACGGTCGCGACGAAATCCCGGTCCACGTTGAACAGGAAGTTGTCGCCGTCGTACATGTTCGAGCGGAACTGAGTCCAAGCCGCGTCGTCGGCTTCGGGGTGCCCGTCGCGGATCGCCTGCGCCCAGTCGTCGAACATGTCGTAGAAAGCGTCACGGTTCTCGTCGAGCCCGATGGTCTGGAACAGCGTGGCGCTCGCCACCCGCTCGGGCGCTGCCTGGATCAGCCCCATGATGTAAGGACCGCCGATGCACATGCCCGCCAGGTGGAACTGCTCGCAGCCGAGATGGTCCATGAGCGCGAGCTGGTCGGCCGTGTAGGTGGTCCAGCCATCATCGGCGGAGATGGGGGCCGTGGAGCGGCCGGCGTTGCGCTGGTCCATCGCTATCACCCGGTACCGGTCGGAGAGTTGGGTGATCGGGTTCCACGGCGTGTGCTCCCAGAACGACGCTGCAGATCGCATTCCCCCGGGGGCAATGAGCAACAGCGGGAAGCCGGAGCCGTGATCGTCGTAGTGAATGTCTGCGGAGCCGTGTGTGAAGTTCGCCATGGCGTCAGTCTGCCCGCGGCGCGGCAGCGGCGTCAGGGAAACCGGTCTCGCCCCTGGACACGACAATCGCGGAGCAGGCAACTAACGTGCCACGACGATGATGCGGCTGACCACCTCCGACGGCGAGCATGCCGTGCTCCACGATCTGGGCGGGCACGGAACGCCCCTGCTCATGACGCACGGCAACGGCCTCAATGCCGGCATGTGGGCCACCGTGGTGCCTCACTTGCAGGACACGTTCCGGTGCTGGGGACTGGACTTCCGGGGGCACGGCGCCTCACGTCCACAGCACGACGACATGTCGGTCGAGCGGGCGCGCTTCACCGAAGAGGTGCTGACCGCAGTGAACGCCTTGGGCGGCGAGCCGCTGCTGGCCGTCGGCCACTCGCTGGGCGCCGCCAGCCTGCTGCTGGCTGAGCTGCAGCATCCGGGCAGCTACCGGGGCCTGTACCTGTACGAGCCGGTGCTGGTGCCCGACGGCTTTCCCATGCCCGATTCCGACCACGAACTCGTGGTGGCTTCGAGGCGCAGACGCATCCGCTTCGCCACAGTCGACGAGGCATATGACCGATTCATGTCCAAGCCGCCCTTTGCAGGATGCGAGCCTCAGGCAGTCAGGGCGTATGTGGAGATCGGCACCTATCCCTCAGGCGACGACGCAGTGCGGCTGTCGTGCTCGGGTGACACCGAGGCCCGCATCTACGAGTCCGGCGAGCCCGTGGACTACAGCGCCTTCGGCGCCGTGACCTGCCCGACCGTCGTCGCTCGTGGCGACTCCCCCGCCATGTGGAACACCATCCCGCCCCAGGTCGCGCAGCCCATCGCCGAGTCGCTCGGCAACGGCCGCCTCGAGGCATTCGCCGAGCTGAGCCACTTCGGACCGATGGAGAACGGCGAGCGGGTCGCCAAGGCCATCCGCGCTCACCTGGAACCGCTCATCGGGGCGTAGCCCCGAGCGGCCAGCTCAGCGCTCAGGCGGCCGCCGGGAGCGAATCGGGGTCGAGGCTGTAGAGCTCGAGGACGTTGCTCCAGACCATCTGTTCCTTCTCGTCGTCAGGAACACCCGAGAGGATCTCGTCGAGGATCGGCCGCGAGTTCGGCCAGATCGAGTCGTGGTGGGGGTAGTCGTTGCCCCACAGCAGGTTGCTGACACCGATCGAGTGCCGTGTCGCGACGCCCTCCACGTCGTCCTCGAACGTGACCCAGAAGTTCCGGTCGAAGTACTCCGACGGCTTCATGGTGAGCTCGTCGGACACCTCCCAGGGCGTGCGATACGCCGCATGGTCGAGGCGCTGCTTGAAGTGGCCGACCCAGCCCGTCTCGTACTCGGCACAGACGAAGCGCAGATCGGGGAAACGCTCCACGACGCCGCCGCAGATCAGATCGATGATCGTGTTGGCGATGGTCGTGTGCGCCAGCGTGTAGCCCTTCAGGTGGCCGCCCGGCGTGCCCCAGTGCTCGGGCATGCCGCCCTCGAGGCTCGAGCCGGTGAAGATGTGCATGGTGAGCGGCACGCCGAATTCTTGGGCCCGCGCCCAAAACGGGTCGAAGTCGGGGTGGCAGTAGGGCTTCGCAGGGTCGACATGGGCAGGGATGGCGAAACCGCGCACGCCGAGCTGGGCTGAACGGTCGATCTCGGCGATGGCCCGCTCCACGTCGGGCAAGGGCAGGCAGCCGACGCCGATGAGGCGATTGCGGTCCACCGAGCAGTAGTCGAGCACCCAGTCGTTGTGATTCCGGAAGGCGGCGTCGCGCACCTCGTCGTCGGGAATCGCGAACGTGAACATCGACAGGCTCGGGTACATGACCTCGCCCACAATGCCGTCCTGGGCCTGCTCGTCCAGACGAGCAGTCGGGTCCATGACGCCGGGATTGAAGCCGTCGTAGCCCTTCTCGATGCGGGCGTGGGTGGCCGGGTCGGAGAGGCTGGCGCCGGCGATGCCCAGCCGGCCCACCGGCACGGGACGGATGCCGCCCGGCAGCACGAGCCACGTGCCCGGCTTGTCGTTGTAGTCCTTGCTGATGAACGGTGCCCGATCGCCGAACCTGTCCGTCAATCCCGCATAGATCTCGGCTGCCTCGACCACGTGTGAATCGCACGAGTAGTACCGCATCGCTCTGGTTGCCTCCCGTTGAGCGCCCGCACGCCTGGTCGCCCCGGTGCGGGCTCGCTGCGCGGCCAACAGTACCAGCGGCCCGGATAGCGCTCCTGTGGCACAGTGACGCCATGCGTGCATTGGAAATCCAGTCCCTCACCGGCCCAGCGGGCGTCGCCGTGGTCGACGCTCCCGAACCGGTCGCCGATGCGAACGGCGCATCGGTGGTCGTCGACATCGTCTGCGGCGGCGTGTCCTTCCCCGATCTGCTCCAGAGCCAAGGCCTCTACCAGTACCGTCCCGACCCTCCCTTCCGACCGGGGATCGAAGCCGCGGGCGTTGTGCGCTCGGCACCCGCCGACTCGGGTTACGCACCCGGCGACCGGGTGTGCGTGTGGTCCAATGGCTGCCTGGCCGAGGTGGTGGCGACCAAGCCGCGTGACCTCTTCGCCTTGCCCCCGGAGCTGAGCTTCGAAGAGGGCGCCGCCCTGGTCATGAACTACCAGACCGCCGTGTTCTGCATGATCGACCGGGCAGGGCTGCGCGAGGGCGAATCGGTGCTGGTGCTCGGCGCCTCGGGTGGCGTGGGCACCTCGGGCATTCAGGTGGCCAAGGGCGTGGGCGCCGGTCCCGTGATCGGCCTGGTCTCCACCGAGGCCAAGGGTGAGATCGCCCGGGCAGCGGGCGCCGATCACATCGTGCTCATCAGCGACTCCTGGAAGGACGAGGTGCGCGAGCTCACCGGCGGTCGGGGCGTCGACATGACCTATGACCCTGTCGGCGGCGATCGCTTCCTCGACGGCATCCGGGCGCTGGCACGCTTCGGACGGCTCGTCGTGGTCGGGTTTGCCGCGGGCGAGATCCCGACGGTGAAGGTGAACCGGCTGCTGCTGCGCAACGTGAGCCTGGTCGGCGCCGCCTGGGGCGAGGCTGTGGCGGCCGACCCGACGATCCCCGCCGGCATTCACGAGCGCCTGCTCGGCATGATCGCATCGGGAGCGGTGAAGCCGCCGATCGGCCAGGTGCTGCCCTTCGAGCAGAGCGCCGAGGCCTACCGGCTCCTCGACGAACGCGAAGCC
This sequence comes from Acidimicrobiales bacterium, assembly GCA_965116715.1. Lineage (GTDB taxonomy): Bacteria > Actinomycetota > Acidimicrobiia > Acidimicrobiales > Poriferisodalaceae > Poriferisodalis. Next base: position 201,158 of record OZ220724.1, on the reverse strand, counting down.
GTGGGCAAGGTGCTTGTGCGGATGCGCCCCGACCCTGCGTAGGGCACGCGTCCGGTTGCTCAGCCTGCAGGGAAGTCGCGGGCGAGCAGCGCCATCGACACCGCCACATAGGCCGCTTCCTCGCCGACGTTGTGGCCGCCAGCGCCCTCGCTGCGGGCCACGGCTTGTTCGCTGTTCTCCACCGTGACCAAGCCGAAACCGACCGGCACACCTGTGTCGAGCTGAACGGCCATCACGCCCTGCGCGGCGCCCTCGCTGACCAGCTCGTAGTGGGTCGTCTCCCCGCGGATCACCGCCCCGATGACCACGATCGCATCGACATGCCCGCTGCGAGCCAGCACCTGCGATGCGAATGGGATCTCGAAGCAACCGGGCACCATCACCTCGGTCGTCTCAGCGACACCGAGCTCGTCCAGGCCGCGCTGGGCGCCAGCCGCCAGCCGATCCACGATGTCGCGATTCCACGCCGCTCGCACGACGCCGACGCGCAGCCCCGCACCAGCCCCTGCCGGTGGCCTGCTGGCCCGCTGATCGCCGCTCGCCACGCCTGCACGGTACCCCCCTGACCACAGGGGGCGCCCCAGGACGGCGCGCCTACGCTGGGCGGATGGCCCCCAGGCGCGCTCGGCTCGCGGCCGACATCGGCGGCACATTCACCGACATCGCGCTCGAGGTCGGCGCTGAGGGTGCCCCCGGTCAGCTCCACACCACGAAGGTGCTGACAACCCCGGAGGCGCCGGCCGATGCCGTGCTCGACGGCGTCCAGACCGTTCTTGCAACCGCAGGCGTCGGGCCCGGCGAGGTGGAAGTGTTCATCCACGGCACCACGCTCGCCACCAACGCGCTCATCGAGCGCCGGGGCGCACGCACGGCGCTGCTGACGACCCAAGGCATCCGCGACTCAGTCGAGATGGCCCATGAGAACCGGTTCGAGCAGTACGACCTGTACATGCGCCGGCCCGAGCCGCTGGTGCCGCGCAACCGTCGCATCGGCATTCCCGAGCGCCTCGCCGCCGACGGCAGTGTGCTGCTGCCGCTCGACGAAGATGCCGTCCGGGCCGCAGCAGCGTCGCTCGCGGCCGACGGCGTCACCAGCGTCGCCGTCGGCTACCTGCACTCGTATCTCGATGCCCGCCACGAGCAGCGCACCGCCGAGATCCTGGCCGGCTGTTGGCCCGAGGCGACCGTCACCATCTCCAGCGAGGTCTGCCCCGAGATCCGGGAATACGAACGCTTCTCCACTGCATGCGCCAACGCCTACATCGCACCGCTGGTGAGGCAGTACTTGACCGACCTCGATGCGCGGCTCGCAGCGCTGGGATTGGGCTGCGAGGTGTTCCTCATGACCTCAGGCGGCGGGCTGGGAACGCTCGCCGAGGCGCTGCGCTTCCCGGTCCGGTTGATCGAGAGCGGGCCCGCGGGCGGCGCTCTGCTCGCCTCGGGAATTGCCCGAGGCCTCGGCTGCGAACGAGCCCTCAGCTTCGACATGGGCGGCACCACGGCGAAGCTGTGCATCGTCGAGGGCGGTCATCCCCGCACGAGCCGTGAGTTCGAGGTGGGCCGCGAGTACCGCTTCCTGGCCGGCAGCGGGCTCCCGCTGCGTCTGCCGGTGATCGAGATGGTCGAGATCGGCGCCGGCGGCGGCTCCATCGCCAGCCTCGATGCGCTCGGGCGCATCACTGTCGGTCCGGCCAGCGCCGGTTCCGAACCGGGTCCCGCCGCCTACGGGCGTGGCGGAATCGAGCCGACGGTGACCGACGCCGATGCCGTGCTGGGCCGGCTGGCGCCGGAACGGTTCGCCGGCGGCACATTGACCTTCGACGTCGACGCCGCCGCCAAGGCCGTCGGGACCGCGCTGGCGGAACCGTCGGGCCTGCAGACGACCGTCTCTGCCATCGGCATCTCCGAAGTGGTCGACGAGAACATGGCCAACGCCGGTCGCGTTCACGCAGCAGATCAAGGCTGCGACATCAGCAGCGGGACGCTCATCGCCTTCGGCGGCGCGGCGTCGCTGCACGCTGCGCGGGTGGCTGCCAAGCTGGGCATTGACGACATCGTGGTGCCAGCGGGGGCAGGCGTGGGGTCGGCCATCGGCTTCCTGGCGGCGCCTGTCGCTCACGAATCGGTGCGCACACGCCATGCCCGGGTGAGCGAGCTGACCGCAGCGAACCTGGCGGGCCTGCTGCGCGAGATGGCCGCCGAGTCGAACGCGATCGTGCACGCTGCCGCGCCCGGTGCCGAGACGGTCACCCATGCGCGGGCCTTGATGCGGTACCGCGGTCAAGGCCATGAGATCACCGTCGACGTCGACGCCGCAGCGCTGCTCGCCGACGACATCGATAACCCGAGCGACGCCGAGGTTCGCAACCAGCTGCGCACCGCATTCACCAAGGCCTACCAGCAGCTCTACACGCGCCACATCGGCAACCTCGAGATCGAAGTGCTGAGCTGGCTGCTGGAAGTCCGCACCCCTCAGGCTGCCGCCGTTTCCCTGCACCCAGCCGTCGCAGTCGAGCCGGTCGCCTCCGACGCGACGGCGCTGGTCACCGATACCGCAACCGGCCGGGCCGTCCCCCATGCGGTCTTCGAGCGCGACGCCCTCATCGAAGGCGCGTGGCTAGCAGGGCCTGCGCTGGTCACCGAGGATCAGACCACGACCTTGGTGCCCGCTGGAGCGGCGGCAACGGTCACGGTCGGCGGCCATCTGCGGCTCACCGGCGTCTCGGCGCCGCAGCAGCCGCGGACCGCAGCCGATGCCGCTGCAGACCTCGACGCGGTGCGGCTCGGCGTGCAGTGGAACCGCCTCATCTCGGTGACCGAGGAGCAGGCACGGGCGCTCGTGCGTGCTGCCTTCAGCACCTCCACCCGCGAAGCCGGCGACCTGTCGGCGGGCATCTTCGACCCACAGGGGCGGATGCTCGCCCAGTCGGTCACGGGCACACCGGGCCACGTGAACTCCATGGCCTACTCGGTGCTGCACTTCCTGGATCGCTACCCGGCGTCGGAGATGCGCCCCGGCGACATCTTCCTCACCAACGACCCGTGGAAGGGCACTGGCCACCTGTTCGACATCGTGGTGGTCACGCCGGCCTTCCTGCGCGGCGAGCTGGTGGCGCTGTTCGCCTGCACGAGCCACGTGGTGGACATCGGCGGTGCCGGGTTCACCACCGACTCGAAGGAGGTGTACCACGAGGGCCTGTACCTGCCGATCCTGAAGTTCGCGACCGACGGCGTGTTCGACCCGAATGTGGTGGCGATCATCGAGGCCAACGTCCGCGACCCGGTGCAGGTCGTCGGCGACATCCACTCGCTGGCTGCTTGCAACGAGACCGGCGCTGCTCGCCTCATCTCGATGATGGACGAATACGGCATGGCTGACTTGGACGAGCTGGCCGACCACATCATCACGTCGTCGCACCGGGCCATGCTCGATGCGATCGGCGAGCTGCCACCGGGCACGTGGGACTCGACGATGCGAGTCGACGGCATGGAGCAGCACATCGACATCGTGTGCTCGCTGACCGTCGGCGATGACGGCATCGACGTGGACTTCGCCGGCACTGGGCCCCAGTCGAGCTGGGGCATCAATGTGCCGATGGCCTACACCGACGCCTACACGTCATTCGGCGTGCGCTGCATCATCGGCCCCGATATCCCGAACAACACAGGCTCGCTCGACGCCGTGCGCGTCCGAGCACCGGAGGGCTGCATTCTCAATGCGCCCCATCCAGCAGCGGTGAACGTGCGTCACGTCATGGGCCAGCTGCTCCCCGACGCCGTGTTCGGATGCCTGAGCCAAGTGGTGCCCGAGCGGGTGCCCGCGGAGGGCACATCGTCGCTGTGGAACCTGCTCGGCACCGGCATGTGGGAGCCCGACACCGGAGTCGGCTCGACGAATCGCTCGCGTACGACGGTCGGGCAATCCGGCACCGGTCGTATCGGACATGACGACGAGGCCGACCATGAGGCGCGCCGCAGGCTCGAGCGGTACATCCTGATGAGCTTCCATTCGGGCGGTGCCGGCGCCCGCCCGCAGGCAGACGGGTTGTCGGCGACAGCGTTCCCGAGCGGTGTTCGCAACATGCCGGTAGAGGTGAACGAGATCGGTTCGCCGCTCGTGTTCTGGCGCAAGGAGTTCCGCACCGACTCCGGCGGAGGGGGCATGTACCGGGGTGGGCTCGGCCAGGTCATCGAGCTGGAGAACCGCCAAGGAAGAGACTTCTCGATCAGCGCGACCTACGAACGGACGGTCTTCCCCGCGCGCGGGCGGCACGGCGGTGCACCCGGAGCGCTGGGACGCCTGTCGCTCGACGACGGCACCGAGGTGCGTGCCAAGGGGCGTTCGGTGATTCCCGGCGACCGCCGCCTGATCGTGGAGTTCCCGGGCGGCGGCGGTTACGGCGACCCCGCAGCGCGAAGCCCCGACGCAGTGGCGCGCGACCTACAGCTGGAATTCACTTCGGCTGAGCCCGCCGGGGCGCGATAATCCTGCGCTGGAGTTGGCCTTCAGCGCCTGTATCCGCCGACATGACTTCGGGAAGTACATCGATGAGCGCACCAGCAGCAACCACCACCGCCGCCGGGAGTGCGGGCGGCGCTCCGGCCCGCCACCGCAGCACGGCCGAGCTGGAGGCAACGCTCGGTCACATTCGCGAGGCGCCCGCCGACGGCGGGACGATCGAACTCATCGTGCGGCGCCCTGCAGAGGATGCCCGCGAGGTGCTCGAAGAGGCCGAAATCAGTCACGCCCAAGGCATCGCGGGCGACACGTGGGACCAGCGGGGCTCACCGACATCGCCCGACGGCGGACCGCACCCCGACGCCCAGATCACCATCATGAGCTCTCGCGCGGCAGCCGCCGTCATCGGACCGGTCGAACGCTGGCCGCTCGCCGGCGATCAGATCTACGCGGACCTCGACATCAGCCACTCCACGCTGGCCGCCGGCACCCAGCTGAGGCTCGGCGACGCCATCTTGGAGGTCACGGCGAAGCCGCACCGAGGCTGCGCCAAGTTCGCCGCCCGCTTCGGCCGCGACGCCCTGCGTTTCGTGAACACCGGCGAAGGCCAGGCGTTGCGCATGCGAGGCGTCAACTGCCGTGTCGTCCAGCCCGGCACCGTCCGCGCCGGCGACACCATCACCCGCCTCTAGCCCGCCACTGCCCAGCAGCAGTGTCGCTGGCCCCGCGACGCGCCACAGCGCGTTCTGAGAATGATCCATAGCGCGTTTCGGGTATTAGTCTAGTCATTAGACTAAGTTTATAACGACACGACTAATGAAAATCATTTGAAAGGGCTGAAAGTCTGTGGAACGATCACACACCGTGAATGTGCATGAAGCCAAGACGCACCTGTCGAAGCTGCTCAGCCGAGTTGAGGCGGGTGAGGAGATCGTGATAGCGCGGGCGGGCAAGCCGTGTGCCCGCCTCGTGCCGTACGTGCCTGCGCCAACCCGGCGGATGCCTGGCAGGTTTCGCGGGATCAAGATCCCGCCGGAGTTCTTCGACCCCTTGCCTGACGATGAACTCGCCCTTTGGGAGGGCGAATGAACGACCTCCTGCTCGACACGCATGCGCTGCTGTGGTGGTGGGCTGATCATCCGTCACTCTCAGCAGTCGCCCGCGAAGCGATCTCAGACGAGGAAACCCTGGTGTTTGCGAGCGCCGTGAGCGCATGGGAGATGGCAACCAAGGCGAGGATGGACCGGCTGGGTGAATTCAGCGACCTCGTTCCACACTTCGGCGCATCAGTCACCGCAGACGGCTTCTTGCATCTTCCAGTCATACACGAGCAAGCACTGATGGCAGGCAGCTATGACGCTGCACACAAGGATCCGTTCGACCGGATGCTGGCAGCGCAGGCCGAGCGCGAATCGCTGACCCTCGTGACCGCCGACCGGGCGTTCGGGGAGTTCCCCATCGCCACCCTGTGGTGAAGCGACTCAGCCTGTGATGGCCGTGCTGGCCGCGTTCAGATCAGGGGGCAGTGGCGGGAAGTTGTGAGTGGCGGCTGAAGACCTCTTCGAGCAGAGGGCGGAAGTCCTCTGCCGCCAGGTTGGGGTACTTCGGATCGAAGCAGTTCTGGTCGTAGTTCTGGCAGAAATCCACGCAGGCGTCGTAGTGGGGTGATCCCAGGTACCGCTCGCGGGCGTCGCGGTCGCCGCCGAGGTGGTGGAAGTAGTAGTAGCCCTGAAAGAGCCCGTGGTGGGCGATCACCCAGTGGGTGCGCTCGTCGACATAGGGCTGCAGCACGGCGGCGCCGGCGGCGCTGTGATTCTCCGGCGCGAAGGCGTCGCCGATGTCATGCAGCAGGGCCGCGGCCACCAGGTCCGTCGATTCGCCATTCCGCAGCGCCCTCGTTGCCGATTGCAGGCTGTGGTCGTAGCGATCGATCGGGTAGCCCAGCGTGGGTCCGCGTAGGCACTGCAGGATGTTCAGCAGGTTGTCGACCAGCCCGGATCGGACGTGTGCGTAGTGCTGCTGATCCAGGAACTCGTAGTCCTCGGCCGTCCCGTGCTCCATCGCGGTCCAGGACACGATGCGATCGGCGTCCTGGCCGGCCACGAAGCTCAGCCCTTCACCGGCGTGCGCCAGCCGAAGGGGTCGGGCGCAGCGCCGATCTGGATGTCGACGAGTGCCTGGCGCAGCCGCATGGTGTTGTGACCCGGCTGACCGTCGCCCACGGTGAGCGTCTTGCCCTCGTACAGGATGGTGCCGACGGGCGCGAGCACCGCGGCGGTTCCGGACAGGAAGGCCTCTCCTCGCTCAGCCCAGTCAACGAGTTCCTCGGGGTCGATCGACCGCTCCTCGACCTCGTAGCCCAGAGAGGCAGCGAGCTCGATCACCGACGCACGGGTGACGCCGTGCAGGAACGACTCGTCGAGATGGCGGGTCACCACTCGCTCGTCGTCAGCCAGGAAGAAGTTCGACGCCCCGGTCTCGGTGATGTCCCCATCCGTGGCGAACAGCATCTGATCGATGGCCTCGTTGCCGGCCATCGCATCGAGCGTCGGTGCGAGCGCCATCGCGTAGTTCCCGCCGCACTTCACCATGCCGAACTGCGGGACCGTGCGGGGAATCTCGGTCTCCACCAGCAAGGTGAGGGGCCGAACGCCGCCCTTGAAGTAGTCGCCCACCGGGCAGTTCACAACATAGAGCAGCGCGCTGCGAGTCGGGCGGGCTGCGGCGCCGATGTCGGGCTCGGTGCCGATCAGCGTCGGGCGGATGTACAGCGATCCGGGCGGATCGGGCACTTCGCCGGCATTCGCCTCGACTGCATCAATGGACATCTGATGCAGCACGTCGCCGTCAATGGCTGGCAGCCGCAGCCGTTCCGCGCTCGCGACCATGCGGGCGACATGGCTGTCCAGCCGGAAGATCGCCAATGACCCATCGACCTGACGGTGTGCCTTGAGCCCTTCGAAGATGGCGCTGCCGTAGTGCAGCACATGCGCCGCGGGGCTGATCGAGAAATCGCCGAAGGGCTCTGCTACGCCCCCGTAGACGTACGGCCCGTCATCGGCGCGCGCCGTCGTCATCCAGTCGCAGAAGATGGTCCCGAACGGGACCGTGAACGGGTCGGGCTTTTCGGTCACCGGCGCTCCATCTGAAGTGTCTCGGAGCCGCAGCAGCACCCGAGTCATGCGAATCGTATCGCCGGGCTCCACCCGCACCGGGGAGAATTTGGGTTCGCATGTCGTGGCCCGGTCGTGCAGGGCTGTCGTTGCGTACGCTGCGGCCCATGACAACCCAGGATCAGAGCCAGATCACCGAGTCAGTCCGCCTTGAGCGCCGCGACGACGTGGCATTGCTCATCGTCAACAACCCTCCCGTCAACGCGCTGAGCTACCACGTGCGCCAGGGCCTCATCGACGGCATGGCTGCAGCGGAAGCCAGCGACGCGACCGCCATCGTGCTCATCTGTGACGGGCGGACCTTCATCGCCGGTGCAGACATCACCGAGTTCTCCCAGCCGCCCAAACCGCCGGGCCTGGTGCCCGGGCAGGAAGCCATGGAGAACTGCAGCAAGCCCGTGGTGGCCGCCATTCACGGCACAGCGCTCGGCGGCGGGCTGGAGGTGGCGCTGTGCGCGCACTTCCGCGTCGCGATCAGCTCGGCACAGTTCGGCCTGCCCGAGGTGAAACTGGGCCTGCTGCCGGGCGGTGGCGGTACCCAGCGCCTGCCGCGCATCACCGGTCCGCAGCGGGCGCTCGAGATCATCGTCAGCGGCGATCCCATCGGCGCATCTGAGGCGCTCGAATGCGGCCTGATCAACGAGATCGTCGGCGAATCGCTGGCCGAACTCGAAGCTGGGGCGGTGGCGTTCGCCCGACGGGCGGTCGCAGAAGGCATGCCACGCCCGCGCATCCGCGACCGCAACGATCGCCTCGAAGGCTTCGGCGCCGAGCAGTTCGCCGCCTTCCGGGCCTCGATCGCCCGCCGGACGCGCGGCTTCGAAGCACCCGACTGCATCGTCCGCTGCGTGGAGGCAGCAGTCGAAACCGGCGCGAGCGGCGACTTCGAGGCGGGACTCGCCGCCGAGCAGCGCATCTTCGGCGAGCTGATGGGCAGCTCGCAGGCCAACGCCCAGCAGTACTACTTCTTCGCCGAGCGAGCAGCCCAGAAGGTGCCCGACGTGCCCCGCGACACGCCACAGGTGGACATCGCGCGTGTCGGCATCCTGGGCGCCGGCACGATGGGCGGCGGCATCGCCATGAACTTCGCCAACATCGGCATCCCGGTCACGCTCGTGGAGCGCGACGAAGCCAGCCTCGAGCGCGGCCTCGGCGTGGTGCGGCGGAACTACGAGCGGACCGCGGCGCGGGGCGGCATCTCCTCCGACGACGTGCAGACCCGCATGGACCTGCTGTCTGGCTCGACCGACATGGGCGACTTCGCCGACTGCGACCTGATGATCGAGGCCGTCTTCGAGAACATGGACCTCAAGAAGGACGTGTTCGCTCAACTCGATGCGATCTGCAAACCGGGCGCCGTGCTGGCCAGCAACACCTCTGCGCTCAATGTCAACGAGATTGCATCGGCCACGTCACGGCCCGAGGCCGTCGTGGGCATGCACTTCTTCTCCCCCGCCAACGTCATGCGGATGCTCGAAGTCGTGCGCGGCGACGCCACCTCGCACACTGCCATCGCCACTGCCATGTCGATTGGCAAGCGCATCGGCAAGACGCCGGTGCTGTGCGGCGTCTGCTACGGATTCATCGGCAACCGGATGCTGTTCATGCGGGGCATCGAGGCCGAGAAGATGCTGCTGGAGGGCGCCACACCGGCCCAGATCGACAAGGTTGTGTACGACTTCGGCTTCCCCATGGGGCCGTTCGCCATGAGCGACCTGGCCGGGCTCGACGTCGGCTGGAACGAGGCAACCTCGTCGAGCTCGACCGTGCGGGAGGTGCTGTGCGAGTCGGGCCGTCGGGGCCAGAAGAACGGCCGCGGCTACTACACCTACGACCCCGACACCCGGGCATCCACCCCCGACCCCGAGGTCGAGCAGATCATCCGCGACTTCGCCGCTGCGCGAGGGGCCGTGCTGCGGGATGTCACCGACCAGGAGATCCTCGAACGCTGCCTGTACCCGATGGTCAACGAGGGCGCCAAGATCCTCGACGAGGGCATCGCGCTGCGGGGCAGCGACGTGGACGTCACCTGGATCAACGGCTACGGCTGGCCGATCTACACCGGCGGGCCGATGTACTGGGCCGACGAGATCGGGCTGGACGAGGTGCTGGGTCGCATCCGTCACTACGACGAGACCCTGGGCGGCGACCACTGGACGCCGAGCCCGCTGCTGGAGCGGCTGGCTGCCGAGGGCGTCTCGCTGGCCCGCCACGAGAGCTGACGGCCAGCGACTGTCGGCCAGAATTGACGGCCGGGGCTGCTGTGCCGATCAACGAGGGGAGGCGCCAGTGCTGACGTTCGAGCCCATCCATCCCGATTTCGGCGCCAAGGTCAGCGGCTTCGACCTGTCGCAGCCGCTCGGAGCAGCGGCGGTTGCCGAGTTGCACGAAGCCGTCGACACGTACTCGCTGCTGCATTTCGTGGACCAGCAGATGTCCGACGAGGCGCAGCTGGCGCTCACGCGCAGCCTCGGCGAACCCGAGCCGAACCATGTGGTCTTCGGCAAGACGGGCAAGGTTGAGTACTTCGGCACGATCGGCAACGTCATCGACTCCGACGCCAAGCGCGACGAGAACCACCCGCTGACGCAGAACCAGAAGGGCAACAACCTCTGGCACTCGGACTCGTCGTTCCGCCTCGTGCCGTCGTACGTGTCGATCCTGTGCGCCTACGAGGTGCCCGGCGAGGGCGGCGAGACGCTGTATGCCAGCCAGCGCGCCGCGTACGCCAGGCTCAGCGCCGAGCGCCAGGCCGAGATCGACGACCTGGTGGTGCTGCACGACTACGTGTTCAGCCGCACCCAGGTCGCCCCGGTGGATCCGAACCACGCTGCCTCGCTGCCGCCGATCCCCCAGCGGCTCGTGCGCACCAACCCCGCCAACGGCCTGCGGAACTACTACGCCGGCTCGCACGCCCGGTCGATCGTCGGCTGGCACGGCGTCGACAGCCGCCGGCTCATCGACGAGCTGAACGAAGCCGCCACCCGTCCCCAGGACGAGTACGCGCACCGCTGGAGCCCCGGCGACGTCGTCATCTACGACAACCGCTGCCTGCTGCACCGCGGCGCCGGCTACGACGCCGACCGCTGGCGCCGCTACATGCGCCAGACCCGCGTCCAAGGCACGGGCCCCACCTTGGACGAGTAGCGCCGCTGCGTCGGCGCGCCGCGTTCAGCCGGCGGCAGCCGCGATCGTTGCTTCGGGGACGCCGGCGGCGCGGGCGCCCCCGCAGATGCTCTCCCAGGTCTCGGCGGGAAGGGTGATGCCGTTGGCCATGCGGTGCTGCCGCCGCTCGTGCTCGACATCGCCGGGCAGCTTCACCCCTTCGTCGGGATCGATCGCGTCGGCGTCGTAGAACCAGTCGAGATAGTCCGCTGCGATGCCGTGGTACCCGTCGTCGGTCTCGCCGACGCCTGACTCCGAGTGCGACGGGTCGATCTGGGACGGGTCGACGTACACCGAGAGCATGCCGTTGGCGAAGCGAACCCGACGCGGCCCTGCTGTGCCCGTGCCGGTGAGCGCACCGGCCAGCAGCTCGCACATCACCGAGATGCCCGAGCCCTTGTGTTCGCCCATCGCCCGCAGCGCACCCGGTCCGTCCATCGAATTCGGTCGCTGGCCCTCTTCGAACGTGTACAGCACCCGCGGATCGCCGGTGATCTCGCCGTCACCGGACACCAGGGCATTGCTGGGCACGGCCGGCCCGCCGTGCAGCGCCACCATGGCCTTGCCCTCGGCCACGACGGACGTCGCGAAGTCGTGGATGACGGGGCGGCGTCCGGCGACAGGTGCGCCATAGGCGCAGGGATTGGTGCCCATCCGCCGCGCCTTGGCGCCGAACGGCGCCACCAGCCGGCTGTTGGCCACGTTCACGAAATGCACCGAGACCAGGCCTTCGGCGGCAGCCATCTCGGCGTACTCGCCGATGCGGCCGAGATGGCCGGCGTTGCGCAATCCCACCACCGCAACGCCGAGTTCGGAACAGCGCTCGATGCCCAGCTCGACTGCGGCAGGCCCGACGGTCTGGCCCATGCCGTACTGACCGTCCACCAGCAGCAGGGCACCCGAGTCGATCAGCACCTTGATCTCCTGATCGGCGAGCTGAACGCCATTCGCCAACAGCTCCACATACAGCGCGGAGCGGATCACCCCGTGGCTGTCGTGGCCCGCAAGGTTGGCGCCCACGAGGCTCGTGCCGATCCGCTCTGATTCGGCATCTGAACATCCCGTATGGCGGAAGATCTCGGCGATGAAGCTCGCCAGGCGTTCGTGGTCGATCACCACCGGCGCATCAGAGCCGGCCTCGGAAGTCTGGGTCTCGCTCATCGCCGCAGCGTAGGTCGCCAGTGCGGCGTGCACCGATCCGATGCAGAGGGGATTCGACGCGCTGCGGGCGCTGAGCAGACAGCCCACATAGGCTCGCCCGGCGTGAGCGAGACCGGTGGGACCCCGCAAGCACAGCGCTACGACGTGGTGGTCGTCGGCGCTGGCAATGCGGCCATGTGCGCCGCTCTGGCCGCCTGCGAGGGCGGCGCCAGGGTGCTGGTGCTGGAGCGAGCGCCCGAGGCCGAAGCCGGCGGCAACAGCCGCTTCACCGCCGGTGCGATCCGCTGCGCCTACGACGGTGTCGAGGACCTGCGTGCGCTGATGCCCGATCTCACCGACGCCGAAGTGGAGATGACCGACTTCGGCACCTACACCGAGGAGCAGTTCTACGCCGATCTCGGCCGCATCACCGACTACCGCTGCGATCCTGAGCTGGCTGACACGCTCGTCACCCGCAGCAAGGACACGCTGATGTGGATGGCCAGCCACGGCGTGCGCTTCGCGCCGATCTGGGGACGCCAGGCCTTCAAGGTGGACGGGCGCTTCAGGTTCTGGGGCGGCCTCACGGTGGAGTCAGTGGGCGGCGGCGAGGGTCTCGTGGAATCGCTGCGAGCGGCGCTGGCCCGCAACGAGATCGATCTGTGGCACGAGGCTGCGGCGCGTTCGCTGCTGACTGATGACGCCGGAGCCGTGTGCGGCCTCCGAGTTCGGCTGCACGGCACTGACGGGCCCGAGGCAGACACGGCTGCGCGTGCAGGAGTGCGCACGGTCGATGTCGCATGCAGCGCAGTCGTGCTGGCAGCCGGCGGATTCCAAGCCAACGCCGAGTGGCGCACCCGCTACCTCGGCCCGGGCTGGGATCTCGCCAAGGTGCGCGGCACCCGCTTCAACACCGGCGACGGCATCGCCATGGCGCTCGAGGCCGGCGCAATGCCGTACGGCAACTGGAGCGGCGCCCACGCCGTGGCCTGGGACTACAACGCGCCCGAGTTCGGCGACCTCGCCGTGGGCGACGGCTTCCAGAAGCACAGCTACCCGTTCGCGATAGTGCTGAACCAGCAGGGTGAGCGCTTCGTGGACGAGGGCGCCGACTTCCGCAACTACACCTACGCCCGCTACGGACGGGAGATCCTGGCCCAGCCGGGGCACTCGGCCTGGCAGGTCTTCGACGCCAGCACCGGTCACCTGCTGCGCGACGAGTACCGCATCCGCCAGGTCACCAAGGTGACCGCGAACACCATCGAAGAGCTCTGCGCCCGCATGGAGGACGTGCACACCGAAGGGGCACTCGCGACCATCGCCGAGTTCAACGCTGCCGTGGACCGCAGCGTCGAATTCAATCCGAACGTGCTCGATGGCCGCCGCACCAGGGGCCTGAGCCCCGACAAGACCAACTGGGCGATGCCGATCGAGACGCCGCCCTTCACTGCGTTCAGAGTCACATGCGGGCTGACCTTCACATTCGGCGGCCTGCGCATCGACCAGACCGGATGCGTGATGGACACCGACCTGCGCCCGATCACCGGCCTCTATGCCGCAGGCGAGCTGGTGGGCGGCCTGTTCTACGGCAACTACCCGGGAGGCTCGGGCCTCTCGGCAGGGGCAGTGTTCGGCCGCCTGGCGGGAAGCTCCGCCGCGGCGCACGTGGCTGGCTGAACGCCGCACCCGCGGGCCGACTCAGCGCCCGCACGCGCCCACGGAACGATTGCGCACAGGTCTCCCCGCAGCCTGTCACAGGCTCGCGGTAGCGTCGCATCGCCGTCCCGACACCTTCGGCGCCCGCTGAGGGGCACCCGACGAATGCAACGAATCAGGAGCGTGCCGTGAACTCGACATCGAAGATCGTCTACACGCACACCGACGAGGCACCGGCGCTGGCCACCTACTCGCTGCTGCCGATCATCACGGCGTTCACCGATGCCGCAGGCATCGACGTCGAGACACGCGACATCTCGCTGGCAGGGCGGATCATCGCGGCTTTCGGCGACATGCTCGAGCCCCACCAGCGAATCGGCGATGCGCTCGGCGAACTCGGCGAGTGGACCCACGATCGCGGCGCCAACATCATCAAGCTGCCGAACATCTCCGCCTCGGTCCCCCAGCTCAAGGACGCCGTCGTCGAGCTGCAATCGAAGGGCTACGCAGTCCCCGACTATCCCGACGACCCCGCAGACGCCTCCGAGCATGAGATCCGCGAGCGCTTTGACCGCGTGAAGGGCTCGGCGGTGAACCCGGTGCTGCGCGAGGGCAACTCCGATCGCCGCGCGCCCCGCGCCGTCAAGGAGTACGCGCGCCAGTACCCCCACTCCATGGGCGCCTGGTCGCAGCAGAGCCGCAGCCACGTGTCGACGATGTCCGGCGGCGATTTCCGCTCCAATGAGCAGTCGGTCACCGCAGACGGTGCAGGCTCACTGAGCATCGAGCACGTGGACGACGAGGGGAACGTGCGCCTGATGCGCAAGGTCCCGGTAGGTGCCGGCGATGTCGTCGACTCCACCTTCATGTCGGTCGCCGCACTGCGCGAGTTCCTCGACGAGCAGATTGCCGACGCCCGCTCGGGCGGCGTGCTGTTCTCGCTGCACCTGAAGGCCACCATGATGAAGGTCTCCGACCCGATCGTCTTCGGGCATGCCGTGCGGGCGTTCTTCGCACCGGTGTTCGACCGGCACGGCGAAGCGCTCGCCGCGGCGGGCGCAGACCCCAACGACGGCTGGGCGAACGTGCTGTCCGCCGTCGAATCGCTGCCCGCAGTACAGCGCGAGGCCATCGAGGCCGACATCGCCGCCACGCTCGCCGAGCGCCCCAGGCTGGCCATGGTCGACTCGGACCGCGGCATCACCAACCTGCATGTGCCGAGCGACGTCATCGTCGACGCGTCCATGCCGGCAATGATCCGCTCGTCGGGCCAGATGTGGAACGCCGAGGGCAACCAGCAGGACACCAAGGCCGTCATCCCCGACTCCAGCTACTCGGGCGTGTTCCAGACAGTCATCGACGACTGCCGTGCGAATGGCGCATTCGATCCCACGACCATGGGATCGGTGCCCAACGTGGGCCTGATGGCACAGAAAGCCGAGGAGTACGGCAGCCACGACAAGACCTACGAGATCGACACCGCGGGGACCATGCGCGTCGTCACCGAATCGGGCGAGGTGCTGATGAGCCACCAGGTCGCCGAAGGCGACATCTGGCGCATGTGCACCACCAAGGACGCAGCCATCGCCAACTGGGTGGACCTGGCCGTCGAACGAGGCCAGCTCACTGGTGCTGCGGTCGCGTTCTGGCTGGATGCCGACCGGCCTCACGATGGGCAGCTCCTCGCCAAGGTCAACGCCCGCCTGGGCGAGCGCCGGAGTGCAGACCCGACCATTGGCGACCTGGACATCCGCACGCTGGCGCCTGCCGAGGCGTGTCGCTTCTCGCTGGAACGCATCCGGCGCGGCGAGGACACCATCTCGGTGACTGGCAACGTGCTGCGCGACTACAACACCGACCTGTTCCCAATCCTCGAACTGGGCACCTCGGCCAAGATGCTGTCGGTGGTGCCGCTCATGGCAGGCGGCGGCCTCTTCGAGACCGGTGCCGGAGGTTCGGCGCCCAAGCACGTGCAGCAGATGGTGGCCGAGAACCACCTGCGGTGGGACAGCCTGGGCGAGTTCCTCGCACTGGCGGTCTCGCTCGAGCATCTCGCCCGGGTGGCCGGCAACGCCGCTGCGCAGCTGCTCGCGGACACGCTCGACGCTGCCATCGGCACCTGGCTGGCCGAGGGCCGTGCTCCGAGCCGTCGGGTGAACGAGCCCGACAACCGGGCCAGCCATTTCCATCTCGCCAAGCACTGGGCCGATGAGATGGCCCGCCAAGGGACCGACGCCGATCTCGCAGAGCGATTCGCCACGCTGGCGGCTGCACTGGCGGCCAACGAGAGTCAGATCCTCGCCGAGCTCGTGGAGTGCCAGGGCGTGCCAGTCGAGCTCGGCGGCTACTACCTGCCCGATCCCGCGCTCGCCGAAGCCGCCATGCGGCCCAGCACCACGTTCAACGACATCCTCGACGGCTTCCGCAACGGCACCGCGAGTAGGTCCGCCTAGCCGCGCTGTTTGGCGCTGGGAAGTCGCTCAGCAGCGTTGGAGCAAGCTGAGTATGTGTGGGTGCGCGATGTTGAAGGTTGTGGCCCAAGGCCGCCAGCCAGGGGGCCGCAGGGTCGGCCTACCGCCGCGGTTGATCAGCTGGCCGCCCATAGCGAACAGCCATCGGACAGAACCGTGTCCGGTGTCAGCATTCGAGCTCCAACCCATGTTCTGAGTAGAGAAGGTCGTATAGCAGACAGAGATCATGGGTCGTTTGCTCGATGAGTTCGATTCTGTCTCGCAGAGCTTCGATCTCATCCTGCTTCCAGAACGATGAGCACATGTCAACGGCTCGCGTCATCGCTACAGCTGATCCCTCGAACGCTGCCACGTGTTCGAGCAGCAGACCGTTCACCCTGCCGTAGTCGCCAGTGCGCTCGGCTTCGTCCAGAAGCTCCCGCACTGCTGCCTCATCGTTGGCTCTGCGGTCCACCGCGTCGGCATGCTCCGCAGCTGCCTTGAACGCTTCACCCTCGATGTTGCACCGTTCGACCGATGGGCCAGCGACCTCCACATCGACGTTCACTAGGTCGAGAGGAGTTGCCGGAGGTGTGCAGCCGACTGCCGTCGTCATGACGAGTGCCACTACGACGCTGAGCAACAATCGATTGCGGGTTGGTGAGAACTCGCAGGAATAGAGGTTGGTGATTTCAGGCCGCCGCATGAGCGGCGAATGTTACGAACTGCAAATTCGGGCGAGGCCGACGTCGCTGTTCCCGCGTGAGAGTTGCTGATCAGTGTCCCCGGCAGCGCGTCCTGAAGATGATCTGAAGGCGACCTGATCGATCTGGCCACGCACTTGAGATGGACTCTGGTCGCCACGTACGACGGGCCGGCGACCACCGACCCGTCTGAACCGGCCAGCCAAGCGAAACAGGATTTCGTCCAGATGTCCTCCATTGCGTGCCTTGCGCTAACGCCGCTACATCGACGTCCGCGTACGCATAATTCTTCAGGCTGCCGCGGCACGACTTCTCTATGTTGGGGTGGTGACAAGGTGGTCGCTAAATCGGCAGCGTTCCCCGGCGAGTGATCCGCCGCAGGGCATCGTGAGTCTGACTCCGGGTGCCGAGGATCTCATCTTGAGACGGTTTCAGGAACACCAGAGGCTGCTCCGCCACTACGCGAGCGCCCATTCGCGCGTCGAGGACTGCATGGAGGCGCTATCACGAGATGCACGCGCGGCCGTTGAGGCGATTGCTGAGCTGGCGCGACCATTCGACCCATTCCATGTACTGACTGTCGTGCGCATCTTGGAATTGGCGCATGACCCCAACACATTCCGAGAGTCGACCCACGAGGGGACGGTGGCCACGGTCGAGCTCATCTCACTGATAGTCGCCGCATCAGGCAGCTCTGGCGCGGCACGCCCAGACAGAGAAGATTCGTTGCTGTCAGCAGCCGTTGAGATCGTGGACCTTGCGTCGCTTCGGTTCCGGCAGGAGGCGGCGCAAAACTTCATTGTCACGACCAATGCCGACGCCCCTCTTGGCATGGTGGCCTCGAACGCGCGGGGCAAGGAGATTTACTTCCGCAATCCCACGCATGACCACATTGCAAGAGAGATACTCGCCGGCCTGTTTGGATCGGCTGAGATCGAACAAGTTTGCACCGACAAGCTCGGATTCACGGTGCAGGATGCTTGCGCGGTATTCGACGCAGTCGAACGCATCGGAGATCGCGCCTTTGCTTTGTACTTGGCCGGACGCACCGGGATGGCAGTGAACCGGCTGGGGTTCTTGGCTCGAGTCTGCTGGCGGCTGCGGCGACTCATCAGCAAGACATCTGGCGGGTTCGACGATGGCGCGCAGCGTCAGCAGTTCGCAGCACTCATCGCCGATGTCGCTGATGCATCAGCTTTCGACGTGCTCGAGCTCGCCGAGGAAGCTGACCTGGGCATCGACGCGGTCGCAGCCGTCGTGGATTGCTTCGTGTACAGCGACACAAGCGGTGATCCGAACGAAGCTGCGCAGCAGTTCTTCGAGTCGCAGTCCCCGATGCGGATACGACCGCTGCTGTCGAGCGGAGACGGCAAGACCGTGCTCCCCCACGGTGTGAACGGCATTCACTGCATACGCGAGAGGATCGAGACCGCTCTCAAACCCGCTGCGAAGTCGGGAGCGGACTCGGAGCGATGGCGCACCTATTCGGATCATCGGGCGAAGTACTTGGAGCAGCGATCCGTCGAGCTGTTGGCCGGGCTGCTCTCAGCCACCGACGTCCACAGAAACATCCGGTATTTCGTGCCCGTCGAAGGCACCGACGAGCCAGCTGCCGGCCCAGCGGGCTACACCAGCGTGGGCGAAACCGATGCGGTGCTGCTCGCCGACGACATAGCGGTCGTTGTAGAGGCCAAGTCAGGTTCGTTGCGGCCCGATGCCCGCAGCGGCGATCCGACGCTCCTGAGACAAGACCTATCGAAGCTCATCACACGCGCCGCTGAGCAAGCGAAGCGGCTGAGGCA
Source organism: Acidimicrobiales bacterium (assembly GCA_965116715.1). GTDB lineage: Bacteria > Actinomycetota > Acidimicrobiia > Acidimicrobiales > Poriferisodalaceae > Poriferisodalis. The sequence continues at coordinate 182,609 of OZ220724.1, read as the reverse complement.
ACGCATCTCCAACGATGGCGGGCTTCGCCTTCGTGACGATACGTGGCTCGACCTGAGTCATGTACGCGAAGTACTCCTCGTCGCTATGACACTTGAGGACACCTCGGGTTTCGTGACAACGACGAGCGATTTGATCGACCACGGGCTGCTGAGCGACGATGCCGTGCCATGGACTGTCTCGCTTCAAGACCTGCGCGTCATCAGCGAAGTCGTCCAGAGGCCGTCTGAGTTCGTTCTGTATCTACGGCGCCGCACCGAACCCGACACAACGAGGTTCAACTACTCAATGGACGAACTCGACCTGTTCATGGAGTTCTTGACCACCGGCCTGTATGTGAACCCAGACCCGGACCAGCGATTTGCAGAGCTGCCCCAGCTAGGCGCGCCCGATGAAGCAGACCGCGATCAGTACAACAAGCAGGTGCCTCGGTTTCTGTTCAGCCGAACCGACGATCTCGACGCTTGGTTCGCGTATCGCTACGGACGTCGAGAAGTGCCTACTGAGCGTCCGGCGCTGCCCATCGACCCGACCGTCGCGCAAGTCATCGACGATCTTGCGCGGCGGAAATCGCCCGGATGGCTGAACATCGGCGCGACCTTGCTCAGCTACTCAACGGACGAGCAGGAAGAATTCGGGGCCATGATCGGCCGGTTGAGGCAGTTGACAGCCGACGACGACAAGAGTCACAGCTTCACCATCGCCGCCGGTGACCGTCGGGATCGAAGCCACGTGATCGTGCTCACTTCGTTGCCGCGAGCGTTTGCTTCGGAAGCCGACGCGGAGCGCATCGAGGCATATGTCTTCCTCAAGAAGCACCAGCTTCAATGTGCATTCGGCGCGGCCATCGTGTTCGGCTCGAGTGACGGGTTGAGACCAGTCGGAGGTGTCTATGACAATTCGCCCCCAAGCCAGGACCCAGAACTCGACGCCCTAGTCGAGGAGGCCGGGCTCAAGTCCATCGAAGAGATGAACGACACGAAGCCCGCCAAGCAACAGGCCAGGAAGCGGAGCGGCAATCGTTAGGCGGAGCGTGAGATAGCTGTGGACCTCTGGTCCCCGTCACCAGCGCAACCGCGGAATGTCACGTCAGGAAACCTCTCAGGTGGACGAATACCTTCCACCACCCAAGTAATTCGGTGGGTTCTGGCCTCGGACCAGGCTTCCGTCACCTGCATGATGCTCGGCCAGTCCGCCGGATCCCCATCGGCCGAATCGCAGCATGCGGCTTGACTGGCTCTGCACTTCGGGGTGTCCAACGAAGGCTGGCGTTTGCCTGCTTCGCTCAGTGTCTTGCCGACTCGGATGCCGCCCGATAGGACCGTAGGTCTTCCGAAGAGAGCTCATCGGGTTCAATCAGCCGGTAGTGGCGCTCACGTTCAATCGTGATCTCCCCATCGTGCTCACTGAACTCGAAGAGCGCGATGTCGTCGTTGTCCATAAATTGCGCTGCTACGGGTCGCGGCCGAAGCTCGGGAAACTTCTGCTCAGCAACGCGGAAGTCCTGCCAAATCTGGATGACGCTCAGCGCGTCGCTGCCACCCTTGGCCTGCACCGGCAAGACGTAGTGGGCACCGTGCTCATCGAGCCCCACGTACAGCTCGTCCGTCTCGACCTGCGAGCTGCTTGGCTTGCCGGTGATGGCGTTCTCGATCGTGACAGACGTACGCAGATGGCTTTGCAGAGACGAACACGCCAGTCCGGTGAACACATCGAGCAGACGGTTGTACCGAACACGAGCGAGCAATGCCTGCTCGTCGGACATCGCGTAGCTGCTGATGACACCCGGTGTCGCATCGGGCAGCTTCACGACTCGCAGGCCGTCGCGCGGTTTGATCAGGTTGACCGGCACGAGACGCAACACGTAGACGGCGTTGCCGCCGGGGAAGATTGCCCATTCATGGCCCAGTGGCGCTTCCTCCCGGAGGGAGGGCGGGAGATCCATGCGGTAGCGCAGCGAATACACGATGTCGCCGATGTTCTTCGGGCGAGCTTCGCCCGGCGCCTCAGCCGCTGCGACGATGTCATCACGAGGAAACGGCACTTCGCGCATGCCGGGTCGGTAGCGATCAGCGAAGATTTTGGCGATCAGCCGCTGAGCCAGAGTCTCACTCTGTGGTGCCACCTCCTCACCTGCCCCGTGGGCCGGGCCACCGCAGCAGGAGAACTTCTTCGCGAAGCTGGTCCCGCGTAGCAGTGGCCGGTCGAGTTCTGAACAGATCGATTCCTTCTACCTCGTAGCCACATCGCTCGGCGATACCGGCGAGGATCTGGCCAGTACGGATCATCACTCGCAGATAGGACGCCTGGTCGCCAACGACGTATGCAAGGCGAGCTCCGGGTCGCAGTACGTCTCGCAGCGATGACAGATGACGCGCCATGCCGCCGAAGTACAGCTTCGTGACGCGGTGGTACATGCGCTCGAAGCCCGAGTCCTTGCCGAGAGCAATGCGGCGTTCCTCGATCTGGGCTGCGAGTTCTTGCACGCGCTTGTCGTTGACGACCCAAGCAGAGTCATCGTCGTCGCGGTAGACGCCACGGGTGTTCGAGCGGAGCAGTTCGCGCTTCGTGCTTCGCAGGCTTGCCCGGTCCGTGAGGTAACCCAACAACACTGACTCGAGACGGACTGTCCGCGAGTAGTCCTTCTCGTTGGGATACGGGGGCGACGTGATGACGGCATCCACACTCTCGACTGGAACGCACGATGCGACGTCGCGAGCATCTCCTGGAACTACTACCGCAGACGTACCGTCGCACGCGCCCAAAATCCGCAGGTCATCGGTCATAGTCAGCACACGGTCGAGCCAGGGCGCGACCACGGCTGCGTCATCGCGCCGCGAGCCAACTCCGACTTCAGGGCCGAACCGGAGGTTGCCGACCTCGGTTGGGAGCACACGGGCGAAGGCAAGCTGTTCATGGCCGGTGAACCCAGCTGCTCGCTCGCCATTGAGCGCTTCCCGCAGGACAAGTGCCTTGTGCAACGGCAGCGGGCTGATTGAGTCCTTGATGAGCAGCTTGGCTGCGTCGGAGTCCAAGCTGCGCAATTGCCGGCTCTCAACCGGCAGAACACCCGGCTCATCGCTCAGCCGATCCGCCGCCAGATTCGCCAACGCCTTCTCGGCGACGAGATTCGCGTGGTCGGCCAAACCGTCGGGGTCAGGCGCCCAATCAGTCTTGACCTGGGCTGCGAACTTCGACATCGGCATCGCTTCAACACCGATGCTGGTGATACCCGCCTTCTTAGCCTCGACCAGCGTGGTACCCGTCCCGCAGAAGGGGTCGAGAACGACTGCGTCATCCGCAAGCTCAAACCGAGCCGCGTAGTCACGCACCAGGTGCGGCGGAAACGACAGGACGAACCGGTACCAATCGTGCGCTGGGGCATCGCACGCAAGCAGGGTGTTCATCGAGCCGTTGGTCGGCGGTCGAGGAGCCTCAGCCACATTGCCGACCGTAGACGACACCCAAATGCCGGGTAGGTGATGCTGGCGGCCAACGACGGCACACCGAGTTATCGATCGTGACATGGGTCCTCCTTGCACGAGCGGACAATTGACGAACGTACGTATGGGGTGTTACACGAACCGACTACCCGCGTCCCCGACAAGCCCATGCGAGTTCACGTAGGGCTTGTCCGCGCTCAGCTCGCTGCGTACGAGAAAGACGAACAAGTGAGTTTGAACGTGGACATTCGGATCGGAAATGATCGCGGACACCCAGAGCCGTCCTGCTCGATTACGGCAGATTGATCGACTTCGTGCCATTCTGCGGGAACGTTGCCACTCCTGGCAGATAGCACCATGCTCTGTCGGTATGGCAGAAATGGCAGACGAGGAGTCATGATGTCGGCAGTACAGGTTGACTAGGCGCGACCGCCCTACATCGCATTTGTTACTTTCATGCGGTTTCTCCAGCGCATGGCAGAAGCCCCCGACGAACTGCCCGGCAGGATCGACGCATCGGTCTTGAAGAACATGTCTGGTGGAGGCCAATCGCAACTGCTCATCGCTTTGCGCTTCTTCGACCTCGTTATGGGTGAGGAAGACGCTTCGACCGAACGGCTGAGTCAAGTTGTCCGAATGGGCGAGAACGAGATGCGATCTTGGTTGGCCGAGGCCATCGAAGCCCGATACGGAACCGCCATGGAACTCTCACGCAGGAGCGGGACCGGCAAGCAACTGGGTGAACTGTTCGAGACTGAGTTCGGTTACCGCGGCAGCACTCGCGATAAGGCGATCCGGTTCTTTCTGCAGGCTGCTCAGTATTGCGAAGTCAGCGTCTCGCCCCACTTCTCGGTGCCTCGAGCTTCGGCTACGCGCTCAACGACGCGCAAGCCCGGACGCACCCGTGACGAAGCCGAGGAGACGCCTGCAGCAGCGGCCCCACGCCTCGATCCAGCGATTCAAGCACTCGTCAACAAACTCCCGCGGGCAGGTGACTCGTGGCAAATCGAGGACCGCGAGAAGTGGCTGACGGCCCTGAACGCGGTCCTGGACATCGTCTATGAGACCGACGACGGAGGTATCGACTCATACTGAACCCTCATCGAGACGATGTCGCCATGAAAGTCTTGGGCCGCACCGAAACACGGTGCGGCCCAAGCGAGTCGGTTGACTCATCGGGCGTCGCATGGTGCCGCTGGTGGATTCTGAGCCAAGCAGCGACGGGTTCGATTCCCGTGACGTCCACGAGTAACGGTAGCGGCTGCGGCCGCCTATGCCGTGCGAGGCGCCTCAACGCGTAGCAACGACTAGGTGTCGAGCTCGGCCAGCCCGCCGGGCCCCAGCCGGCCCGCGTCCCGGTAGGCCGCCAGCTTGTCCCGGCTGTCGCCGATGTCCAGGTTCGCCATGGTGAGCTGTCCTATCCGGTCACCTGGACCGAATGCGGCGTCCTCGACCCGTTCCATCGACAGCCGATCGGGCTCGTAGGTCAAGCCGGGACCCGTGGTGTCCAGCACCGAGTAGTCGTCGCCACGGCGCAACCGCAGCGTCACCTCGCCCGAGACCGACGATCCCACCCAGCGCAGCAGCGAATCACGCAGCATCAGCGCTTGGGGATCGAACCAGCGGCCCTCGTACAGGAGCCGGCCCAGGCGGCGGCCCATCGTGCGGTAGTTGTCGAGCGTGGCCTCGTTGTGGATGGCCGACAGCAACCGCTCGTAGGCGATGTGCAACAGCGCCATGCCAGGTGCTTCGTAGATGCCGCGCGATTTGGCCTCGATGACGCGATTCTCGATCTGGTCGCTCATGCCGAGGCCGTGGCGCCCGCCGATGGCGTTCGCTTCCAGCACCAGCGCGACCTGATCACTGCCCTCAACGCCTGATGCCGGGAATTCCCGCCCATCGATGGCGACCGGCCAGCCAGCTTCGAACCGAACCGTCACGTCCTCGGTCTCGATGTCGACTGCCGGATCCCAGTGCGCCACGCCCATGATCGGGGCGACGATCTCCATCGAAGTGCCCAAGTCCTCAAGTTGCTTGGCTTCGTGGGTGGCGCCCCAGATGTTCGCGTCGGTGGAGTACGCCTTCTCCGTGGGATCTCGGTACGGCAGGCCACGCGACACCAGGAACTCGCTCATGCCGGCACGACCGCCCAGCTCGTCCACGAACGCAGCATCCAGCCAGGGCTTGTAGATGCGCAGACCGGCGTTCACCAGCAGGCCATAGCGGTAGAAGCGCTCGATGTCGTTGCCCTTGTAGGTGGAGCCGTCGCCCCAGATGTCCACGCCGTCTTCAGCCATCGCGGCCACGAGCATCGTGCCGGTCACCGCGCGGCCGAGCGGCGTCGTGTTGAAGTAGGTGCGGCCGGCGGTCGAGATGTGGAATGCACCGCATTGCAGCGCCATCAGCCCCTCACGCACCAACTCGGCGCGGCAATCCACCAGGCGCGCCGCCGCGGCCCCGTAGTCGAGTGCCCGCTGCGGCACCCCTGATAGGTCCGGCTCGTCGTACTGGCCCAAATCAGCGGTGTACGCGCACACGAGCGCGCCGCGCTCGTTCATCCACGCCACCGCTGCAGAGGTGTCAAGCCCCCCAGAGAACGCGATGCCCACCCGCTCCCCCACCGGAAACTCGGCCAGCACACGCGAGCCGCCGGCGGGCGCAGGACCGTCGGTCGGACTGTTCGACATAGGCAACAACGGTACGGCTTCGAGCTGTCGGACCGACTGTGGATTTCGGAGGCTTCTGCGCTGTCGTTCACCGCGTGGCGATCACGCTGCGCGTACGCTCCGCCACGACGAGGTGACTCATGAGCGACGGCGAGGCGACAGGCACGATGAACGGCATTGCCACCGGCCAATCCATAGCTGAGCTGTTGAGCGAGATGGTGCGCATCCCCAGCGTCAACCCGCTGCATCATGGGCCGCGCTCGGGCACGGTGGCCGAGGCCGACATGGCCAACTGGGTGGCTGAACGAGCGGCAGCGCTGGGCGCCGAGGTCGAGCTCGACGAGATCGAGCCCGGGCGTCCCAACGTGTATGCCCGCTTCGCCGGTCAGACCGAGCGCATGCTCGCCGTCGACGTCCACCTCGACACCGTCGGCGTCGAGCACATGGAGGGCGATCCCTTCGACGGCCGCATCAGCGACGGACGAGTCTGGGGACGAGGCTCCGTCGACACCAAGGCAACCATGGCCGTGGCGCTCGCCGTGCTGGGCGAGATGGCGGCTGCAGGTCGCCGGCCAATGTGCACCATCGAGCTGGTGGGAACGATCTCCGAGGAAGGCGGCGGCCTGGCAGGTGCAGGGGCATACCGGGACCGCTTGACGGAGCGCGGCGAGCGCCGCGAGCAGATCGTGGTTGCCGAGCCCACGATGTGCGTGCCGGTCTACGGCCACAAGGGCGGCCTGGGCCTCGAAGTCGAGGTCGAGGGGCGTGCAGCGCATTCGTCCAAGCCCCACCTCGGCATCAATGCGCTGTCCGCAGGCGCCCGCATCATCGCCGCCATCGACGCCGAGCAGGAGCGCTTGGCGAGCCAGCACGAGGTCGGCGTGCTCGGGGCAGGCACGGTGTCGGTCAACGAGATGGCCGGCGGGCGGGCCCGCAACATCATCCCCGACCATTGCGAGCTGTACGTCGGCAGACGCATCGCCGACGGCGAGGACTACCAGACCGAGTTCGCCCGCCTCACCGAGTTGGTGCGCGCCGCAGCGCTGCCGGCGCGGGTGAAGGTCCAGCTGGCGAACGACATGGGCGAGAACGCCTTCTTTCAGGCCCCAGGAAGCGATCTGGTCACGGCTCTCGCGGAGATGTCAGGCAACAGCCCCGCCGTGGCCGACTTCGGCACGAACGCACTGCGCTACGGCGAGGTGGCCGACCAGATCGTGGTGTTCGGCCCGGGCTCCATCGATCAGGCCCACCAAGCGATCGAATGGGTCGAGATCGCAGAGCTCGAACGAGCAGCGAACGTCTACCGCCAGCTGCTCGCCCGCTGAGACGGGCCTGGCGGGCTGCAGCTTGTAGCTGCTAGGACCCCGGCCGCGCGGAGATGAAAACGGGGATCTCGCGGTCGGTTTTGGCCTGGTACTCGGCATAGGGCGGGAACGCGGCGACACACCGCTCCCACCACTCGTCACGCTCAGCGCCGGAGATGAGGCGCACCGTGGTCTCGAACGGCTCGGGCCCGTCCTGGATGAGCACGGTCGGGTCTGCCATGAGGTTGTGGTACCAGCCCGGATGCGCCGGTGCCCCACCCTTGGAGCCGACGATTGCGTACTCGCCCTCGTGCTCCACGCGCATCAGCGGAACCTTGCGCACCAAGCCGGTGCGGTGCCCGACGGTGGTCATCACGATGATCGGCAGCCCGGTGTCACGCAGCGTGTTGGCGTCGCTGCCGTTCGACGCCTCATACGCGTCCGCCTGCTCCCGTACCCAGCCCCACGTGCTCGGTCCGTATTCGCCATCGAACTTCTCGCTCTGTGCCATGGCGGGCAATCTACGAGGCCGAGCGCCGGGTTTGACCGGCTCGCTGAAATGCGTTCGCCTGACGGGCATCCCGCACGCCTACGATCCACAGCGTGCAGATCATGTCCGCCTTGTTCATCGAGCACTTCGACATGCGCCAGGCCGCGGGCGGCGCTGCACGCATCGATCTTGGCGGCGTTCACTTCTCGATGGCGGCCCCCGGGCCGTTCCCTGTGACGATCAACCCGCACATGCTCGTGCTGGTGCGCTGCCCCGCAGACCACACCGGACTTGCAGCGCTCGAGGTGAGATTCATGCGCGGCGACGAGCAGGTCGCGCGCAACGTGCAACCGCTCAGCGTCGAACCCGGCAAGTTCGGCTACAACCTCGTGCAGGCCGAGCTCGGCTTCGACGAGCCGTCGACTATCGAGGCCCACTGCCGCATCGACCAGGGCGATGTCGTGGTGGTCCCGCTAACCATGAACCCTCCGGCAGATGATCCCGCTCCGCCGCCGACGGCACCGGCCGCGGGCGGTTGGACCGGCACGCCCGCCGCCGAGAACGGTTAGCCGGACACACAGCAATGCCGTTCACCGTCGGGCTGTCCCAGCACGCCGATCCGGGCATGGCGACCGGCGAGGTCGTCGGGCGCGTGCTCGAGTCGCTGGGTGCGCAGCCCGACGTCGCGCTGCTGTTCACCTCGGGCGATCACATGGCGAACACCGACGAGATCGCGGCCGCTGTGACTGAGCTTCTCAACCCCGGTGCGTTCATCGGTACGACAGCGAGCTCGGTCGCCGCTGGCGAGCGCGAGATCGAAGAAGAGACTGCCGCCGTGCTCTGGGCGGGCAGCCTGGGCGCGATCGACGGCCCGCGAGCGCGCGCTGTCAGGCTGGAAGGGACGCTGCTGGACGGCGTGCCCGACCCGGCTGGCGACGACGAGGCACTCGAGGCTGCCATTGCCGAGGTCCGCACCGCCGGCAGCCTGTCGATGATCTTGCTGGCCGATCCCTACTCGTATCCGGTCGATGCGGCGCTGGCGCACTGGGCCGAGCGCTGGCCCGGCATCAGCGTGCTGGGCGGACTGTCCTCGGGAGCGCCCATGCCCGGCGGCAACCGCATCGTCGTCGACGGCGGCGTGCACCGCTCGGGCGCTGCGGCGCTGATCGTGGGCGGCAGCGCGACCGTCACCCACCTGGTCTCCCAGGGCTGCCGGCCCATCGGCCAGCCCTACATCATCACCGAGGCGGAGGGCAACGTGGTGAGATCCCTCGGAGGCCAACCGCCGTTCGAGCGGCTGCAGCAGACCTTCTCCAAGCTCGACCCCGCCGACCAGCGCCTCGTGCAGCGAGGGCTGCACGTCGGCCGCGTGACCGACGAGCGCAAGGTCGACTTCGAGCGCGGCGACTTCCTGATCCGCGGTGTGCTCGGCGCCGACCGTGAGAGCGGCGCGATCGCCATCGGCGACGAGGCCCCCATCGGAGCGACTGTGCAGTTCCATGTGCGAGATTCGCTCACAGCTCACGAGGACTTGGTCGCAGCGCTCCAGAACCGGCCTTCGGCAGCCATGTCCGCCGCAGGCGCCCTGCTGTTCACCTGCAACGGCCGTGGCACCCACCTGTTCGAGACGCCCCATCACGATGCGCAGACCATCGTCGAGCGAACCAGCGCCGAGCTGGCCGGCATGTTCTGCGCCGGCGAGATCGGACCGGTCGGTGCACGCTCGTACGTGCACGGATTCACTGCGTCAATGGCGCTGTTCACCGACGGCGACGCGCCATGATGAACCCAGCCTCATGAATCCGGCGTCATGAACACGACACTCGAAGCTCGGCAGATCAATACCATCCGGGCATTGGCGATGGACGCTGTGATGCGAGCCAGCAGCGGCCATACCGGCACGGCGATGGCGCTGGCACCCGCAGCGCACGTGCTGTTCAGCCGCATCCTGCGCTACGACACCAGTACTCCCGACTGGCCCGACCGCGACCGGTTCATCCTGTCCGCGGGCCACGCCTCGATGCTCGTCTACGCCATGACCCACCTGCTGGGCTACGGCGTCACGCTGGACGACATCCGCGACTTCCGCCAGCTCGGCTCCATCACTCCCGGCCATCCCGAGCGCGGCCTCACCCCCGGAGTAGAGGTCACCACCGGTCCGCTCGGGCAGGGGTTTGCCAACGCCGTCGGCATGGCCCTGGCCGAGCGCGGGCTGCGCGCCCGGCTGGGAGCGGACCTCGTCGACCACCGCACGTTCGTCGTCGTCAGCGACGGCGACCTGATGGAGGGAATCAGCCACGAAGCGGCATCCCTTGCCGGCCACCAGCAACTCGGCCGCCTCATCGCGGTGTACGACGACAACCGCATCACCATCGACGGCAGCACCGACCTGGCGCTCAGCGATGACGCCGCCCGGCGTTTTGAGGCCTACGGCTGGCATGTCGCTGACCTCGGCGAAGCAGCCGAGGATCTCGAAGCGATCGAGGGGGCGCTGCGCTCCGCAATGCTCGTCGACGACCGGCCGTCGATGGTCATCCTGCGCACCCACATCGGCTACCCGATGCCCAACGCCATCGACACGTCGGCGGCACACGGTGCCATCACCGACGCAGACGAGATTGCTGCCGCCAAGCGGGCCATGGGCATGGATCCCGACGCCACCTTCGTGGTGGATGACGATGTCGCGCAGGCCTACGCAGCCGCCGGGAAGGCAGGTGCCGCCGAGCGCCTCGATTGGGAGGCTCGATTCGCTGCGAGCGGGCACGACCGCGCCTGGCTCGACGCGCTCTGGTCGGCTGGCGCGGTGGGCGGCCGCCTCTCCGAGCTGCCGGCATTCGAGGCCGGCACCCAGATGGCGACCCGTGTCGCCGCCAACCGCGTCTTCGACGCGTCGCTGGACGCCGTGCCCGCGCTGATCAGCGGCGGGGCTGACCTCACCGGCAACACCGGCACGAATGTGACGGCCGAAGTGCTGTCGGCCGCCAACCCCGCGGGACGCAAGCTCTATTTCGGGGTCCGCGAGCACGCCATGGGCGCCGTCGCCAACGGCATGGCGCTGCACGGCGGCGTGCTGCCCGTTGTCGGCACTTTCCTGGTGTTCAGCGACTACATGCGCCCGGCGGTGCGGCTGGCAGCCTTGAGCGGAGCAAAGACCGTCTTCGTGTGGACGCACGACTCCATCGGCGTCGGCGAGGACGGCCCCACACATCAGCCGGTCGAGCACATCGCGTCGCTGCGGGCCATCCCGGGCCTGTGCGTGATCAGACCCGCCGATGCCAACGAGACCGCGCAGGCGTGGCAGATCGCAGTTGAGCGAGACGGGCCCACCGCGCTGGTGCTGACGCGCCAGAACGTCCCCGTGCTCGACGGCACCGATCGCGACGCGCAAGTCGCCCGAGGTGCGTACATCCTGATCGACACGCCGGCCCCCGCGGTCATCCTGGCGGGCACCGGCAGCGAGGTGCAGTGCTGCACTGCGGCGGCCGCACTGCTCGCCGCAGAGGGCATCGCCAGTTCCGTCGTGTCCATGCCGAGTTGGGATCTCTTCGAGGCCCAAGACCCCGACTATCGAGCCGCCGTGTTCCCCGACGGCGTGCCGGTTCTGGGCGTGGAGGCCGCCTCAGCGATGGGCTGGGACCGGTACGCCAACGCCACGGTCACCATGAATCGATTCGGTGCAAGCGCACCGGGCGGTGACCTCATGGATCACTTCGGCTTCACGGCCGCGAGCATCGCCGATGCAGCTCGCAAGCTGCTCTAGAAAGAGACTGCGGAGCGAGATCGCGAAGAGGACGGCCATGATCGACGGCGACAGCGGCAGGACCACGAACGGCAAGCTCGCCTCGCTGTACTCCGAGTGCGGTCAGAGTCCATGGCTCGACAACCTGCGCCGGGGCTGGATTACCGGCGGCGAGCTGGACGCCTGGGTCGAACAGGGCATCCGCGGCCTCACTTCGAACCCGTCGATCTTCCAGAAGGCCATCGAGTCGTCGCCGGACTATGACGAGCAGTTCGGTGACCTCGTGTGCGGCGGCGTATCGGTTGACGATGCGTATTGGCATCTGGTCACCAGCGACATCCGGGGCGCCCTGCGAGCGCTCGAAGGGGTGTACGCGGCATCGGGCGGCACGGATGGCTTCGTGTCGGTCGAAGTCGACCCATCGCTCGCCCATGACACTGCAGCCACTGCCACGGCAGCCCGGGAACTGCACGAGGCCATTGCGCGGCCGAATCTGATGGTGAAGATCCCCGGGACGCTCGAAGGCCTGGCTGCCATTCGCCAGATGATCTCCGAGGGTCGCAGCATCAACGTGACGCTGATCTTCTCCGTGGCTCGCTACGAACAGGTTGCCGAGTCGTACCTGCAGGGTCTGGAGGACCGTGTCGCGTCCGGCGTGAGCGACCTGTCCGATGTTGCCAGCGTGGCCTCGTTCTTCGTGAGCCGCACGGACACCGAAGTGGATCGGCTGCTCGACGCCGTGGGCACCACCAGCGCGCTGGGGCTGCGAGGACGCACGGCGGTCGCCCAGGCACAGGCCGCATACGGTCGCTTCGGCGAGATCTTCAGCGGGCCGCGCTGGGAGCGTCTCGCAGCGCTCGGCGCGCAGGTCCAGCGTCCGCTGTGGGCGTCGACGAGCACCAAGAACCCCGCCTATCCCGACACGCTGTATGTCGACGAGCTCATCGGCCCGCACACGGTGAACACGATGCCCGACGCGACACTCGAGGCCTTCTGCGACCACGGCAAGCTGCGGCGCACGGTCGATGCCGACCAAGCCGCAGCGAATTACGTGCTCGATGCCGTCACGGCGCACGGCATCGATCTCGACGCTGTCGCAGACACACTCGAGGCGCAGGGAGTCGCAGCCTTCACCAAGAGCTTCGACGAGTTGCTGGTGTCGCTGCAGACGAAGGCTGACTCGCTGGTCTGACTCTGGCCGGTCGAGTCAGTTGCAAACCGAAACTGACTCCTCTAGGGTGCGCGGCCGTGAAGACCGCCACGACGGGCCAGCCCAGCTGTTCCATCCAGGCAACCCTCGACATCGTGGGCGATCGCTGGACGCTGCTCATCCTGCGTGACCTGTTCCGCGGCGTGCGCCGGTTCAGCGGCATGCAGCACGACCTGGGCATCGCCCGCAACATGCTGGCCGACCGCCTCAGCCGCCTCACCGACGCCGGCGTGGTGGCCAAGGTGCCGTACCAGCATCGGCCCGTCCGTTACGACTACGTCTTGACTCCCAAGGGCCTCGACCTGTCCAACAGCCTGCTCGCGCTCATGGCCTGGGGTGACCGCTGGTGCCACGACGGCGAAGCGCCGACCGTCCTGGTGCATGCCGACTGCGGCACGCCGCTCGAGATCGCCACCCGATGCCCCGACTGCGACGAACCCGTCAGCCCCACGCGCATCCGCAGCCGTTCCGGCGATTCGGACGCCGGCGATATGAGCATTCACTCCACGAACGGAGGGGTCCTGTGACCATTCTCGACCAACCGCACAGCGTCGCCGGCGAGGCACCGCAGCCCACGCCGGCGTCGCTGGCTCGGGCAGCACTGCCGCTTGCTGAGCTGGCCGAGCGTGCGGCCGACGTGCGCGACCGGATGTTCGGCACCCGGGTGACCTACAGCCCGAAGGTGTTCATCCCGCTCACCATGCTGTGCCGCGACAAGTGCGGCTACTGCACGTTCGCTCAGCCTCCGGCACGGCTCGACTCGCCGTATCTCACGCCAGAACAGGTGCTGGACATCGCGGCCAGCGGTGCGCGGGCGGGCTGCCACGAGGCGCTGTTCACCCTCGGCGAGCGTCCCGAGCTGCGCTACCCCGCGGCGGCCGACTGGCTGCGCACCCATGGCTGGGACTCCACGGTCCACTACCTGGTCGAGATGTGCCGCCTCGTGCGCGACGAGACCGGCCTGCTCCCGCACGCCAACCCGGGTGCCATGACCGCCGACGAGCTGGCGGCGCTGCGCGAGGTGTCGCCCAGCCAGGGGATGATGCTGGAGTCGCTGAACCCCCACCTGGACTGCCACCGGGGATCGCCGGACAAGGAGCCGGCTCGACGGCTTGCCACGCTCGACGCCGCCGGCGAGCTGGCCATCCCGTACACGACGGGGATTCTCGTCGGCATCGGCGAATCGCTGGCCGACCGGCTGGCGGCGCTGGAGGCCATCGCTGCCAGCCACGCCCGCTGGGGCCATATCCAGGAAGTCATCGTGCAGAACTTCCTGCCCAAGGCGGGCACGTCCATGCACAACATGCCCGCATGCCCGCCCGACGAGTACGCGCAGGCCCTCGCGTTGGCACGCCTCATCCTCCCCGCGGACATTCACCTGCAGGCGCCGCCGAACCTCTCTGACGACTTTGGCGGGCTGCTGGACTGCGGCATCGACGACTGGGGCGGCGTCTCGCCGATCACCGCCGACCACGTGAATCCCGAGCGCCCGTGGCCGGCACTGGACCGCCTGCGCGAGGTCACCGAGGCACGGGACTTCACGCTGGCCCCGAGGCTCACGATCTACCCGGAGTACGCACTGGACCCGCAGCGCTGGCTGGCGGAGGCCAACCGCTTTGCGGTGATGGACCGGTCCGACGCCGAGGGTCTCGGCCGTGATGACCCCGGCAGCCAGATGCCCGAGCGGACGATGGAGAACCTCGACGCCGGCTCGGGCGCGGACGTGCTGGTGGCTGACGAGAACTCCACCCAGTGGTACTCAGGCGGCGCCGGTCATCTGCCCATGAACATCATGGACGGCCGCTCGTTCGCCCGCGGGGCCGTGCGAGAGGTGCTCGACGGGGTCATGGCCGGTCAGCAGGTCGGCCACGACGAGATCGTGACCCTGTTCGAGGCGCGCGGCCCGGAAGTGGTGGCCATCGGCGAAGTGGCCGATGAGCTGCGTCGTGAAGCCGTCGGCGACATCGTGACCTGGGTGCACAACCGCAACATCAACTACACGAACGTCTGCACGTTCAAGTGCAAGTTCTGCGGTTTCTCCAAGGGGCCCCTGTCGCTGAACCTCCGGGGCACGCCCTACATGCTGACGCTGGCCGACATCCAAGAGCGGGTGATCGAGGCTGCCGAGCTGGGCGCCACCGAGGTGACGCTCCAAGGCGGCATCCACCCCAGCTTCGACGGCGATTACTACATCGATGTCTGCCGGGCCATTCACGATGTCGTGCCCGACATGCACCTGCACGGGTTCACGGCCCTCGAGGTCATCGAGGGCGCCAAGCGGCTCGGCGAATCGCTCGTGGACTACCTGATGCGGCTGAAGGAGGCGGGCCTGAAGTCGCTGCCCGGCACCGCCGCGGAGATTCTCGACGACTCGGTGCGGGCGGTGCTGTGCCCCGACAAGATCAACACTGCCGAGTGGCTCGAGTGCCATGAAGCGGCGCACGCCGTGGGGCTGCACTCGAATATCACGATCATGTTCGGATCGATCGAGCAGCCGGAGAACTGGGCCAACCACATCGTGGCCACCCGGGAACTGCAGAAACGCACGGGCGGGTTCACCGAGTGGGTCCCGCTGCCGTTCGTGCACATGGCCAGCCCTATCTACCTGCGCAAGGGTGCACGCCGGGGTCCGACGTTCCGCGAGACGCTGCTGATGCACGCTGTGCCGCGGATCGCCTACCGGGGGCTCATCGACAACGTGCAGGTGTCGTGGGTGAAGATCGGCCCGCCGGGTGCGCAGCAGATCCTCCGGGCGGGCGCCAACGACTTGGGCGGCACGCTGATGGACGAGAACATCTCGCGTGCGGCGGGCGCGCAGCACGGCCAGGGCCTCACCGAGCAGGACTTCCGCGACCTCGCCGAGCCCCTCGGACGGCGTACCCGCCAGCGGCTCACCGGCTACCAGAATGCCGACGGTGCTCCCGAGGTTCGCAGCCGGGTGCTGCGCCCCACCGACAACGCCACCGACCGCAAGCTCATCCCGCTCGAATCGCTCGGCAGTCGCGTCTAAGCGGCTGATCGGGTGGGGCGTACGCTGCGCCTGAGATGAAGTTCTCTCTTGCGCGCTCTGTCGCAGTTGGCGTTCTGCTGGCTGGCATCGCGTTGATCGTGTGGACTGCCGTCGACGAGCCGGCTGTCACTGAGACCGCCAGCACGCCGACCGTGGCACCGCAAGCCGAGCCGAGCGATGCGCCCACGACGACTGCGGCGGTCGAGGACGTGCCGTCCCCAACAGCAACGACGGCTGCGGCCGCATCGACCACCACGACTACTGAGGCACTTGAGCCCATCCCCGTACTGGGGACGGCGTTCACCCTCAGCAAGCTCGACGGGTGGCTCAACACCGAGGCAACCTCGCTGGAGGAGATCCGAGCGCAGAACTCCCTCACGGTCGTCCAGTTCTGGACCTTCGGCTGCCGGAACTGCAAGAAGACGCTCGACGCGCTGGGCCGGCTCCACGCCGACTTCAGAGATCGAGGCGTCGAGGTCGTGGGCGTCCACTCCCCCGAGTTCGGCTATGAAGCCGACGTGGACAACATCATCGAGGCCGCAGCCGAGCTGGGCGTGGTCTGGCCTATCGCTCTCGACACCACCAAGTACAACTTCCATGTCTGGCAAGAAGGCCCGACCGGCTACTGGCCCCGCGTCTACATCATCGACGGCGACAACCAGATCCGCTTCGACCGCCGGGGCGACGGTGCGCACACCTACCGGGAGCTCTACGCAACCGTCGAACGGCTCCTCGCGGAGACCTGACCGCCCCGCCGGAACGACAGCGCTGCCGCCGTGAGCACCCTCATCGACACCCTCACCGAGGGCATCGGGGTGATCACGTGGGCGTGCACGCTCACTGTCCTCGTGCCGGGGCTGGCGCTCGTGCTCGTGGCCCGCAGAGCACGGCTCACCGTGGCGCTGTACTACACCGCAGGCGCGACGTTGCTGGCTTGGGCGCAGGCGGCCGGTCACTGGTGGGTCTCGGCACGAGGTGCAGCCGTGGTGATCGCCGGCATCGTCGCAGGCGCCACCTACGTGGCGGCGTGGCGCGCCCCGGGCCATGCGTCACCACTCGCCACCGGCGCGGGCATCGCGGGCGGCGCATTGGCGGGCTGGCTGTGGCGACCCTGCGTGGGCGAGCGTCTCGGCGACATCCTGAACGACGCCTCGACCGCGGGACCGCGGACGCTCGGGCTCATGGCCGTCTACATGGTCGGCGTCCTGCTGCCGCTGCTGCTGCTCGCAGTGGCTCCGTCTGCGGTGCCCGCCGTGGGCAGGGTGCTGGACCGGCTGCCGTTCGCCATTGCCGGCGCTGCCGTCGGCACGGCCTACGCCGTGGCCCTGGCCATCGGGCAGTACGACGACCTCATCGGCGAGCTGTACCGGATCTCAGCCGGCTACTGAGCAGCGTGGTCCTGCCGTGGTCACTCGTCCTCGAAGGACTCGGAGGCCCCCATCGACTCCCGCAGGATCGAGGCTGCCTTGTGGGTGGCACGCCGGGCCCGGGTGATCCTGCGCTCGAGCCGGGCACGCTCGTCGCTGGTGTCGGCGTCCGCGAGGGCGCCCTGCAGCAGCTCGATGCTGAGCTCGGCCAGCCGTTCGGCGGTGTCGTCGAGTCGATCCGCCAGCTCGGCGATCTCGTCGTTCATGCCTGCGCGCCCCCGTTCAGGCGCTCGGCCACGATCTCCAGCGGGTGGCGGACGTCGAGGCCCACCGCTCGCAGGTGCAGTGTGCATCCGGGGTTGGCGCTGGCGACCAGGCTGGCTCCGGTGCGCTCGATTGCAGCCACTTTGCGGTCTCGCACGGCGCCGGCAATGTCCGGGTGCTGCTGGGAGTACGCCCCGCCCGCTCCGCAGCACAGCCCGTCGTCATCCAGCTCGACGAGGTCGAAGTAGCGGCCGAGCACCGTGCGGACCGGCAGGTGCGCCTGCTGGACGTGACGCAGATGGCACGGGTCCTGCACCGCAATGCGCTCTCGATGTGACGCACCGTCGCCGTTCGTGGCTGCATCACCAGCGCCGTGCCCAGGCGCAGCACCCGCAACGGCGGGCAGATCGTCGATGCGCTTCGCCAGCCACTCGTGCACGTCCTGGACGCGCGCAGCGAACTGGCGGGCCTCGTCGGTTCCGAGCAGGTGGCCGTATTCCTTCATGGCCGCACCGCAGCCGGCCGAGTCGACCAGGATCGGGGCGTCGCCCGGCAGTGCCGCCATGGTCCGAGCTGCCAGGCGGCGAGACTCGTCGCCCAACCCCGCGTGCGTGTGCAGCGAGCCGCAGCAGGACGCTTGCGCCGGAGGCAGCGCGACGCCGGCGCCAGTGGCCTCGATCACCGCCTGAACGGCCCGGTGCGTGTCGCGCATCCAGGCGTCCATGACACAACCGGTGAACAGCCAGACATCGTCGCCGCTGGCGGCCAGCGGTGCTTGGCGCACGGGCACCCGCGGCAGCGAAGCGGTCATGGCACCAATCTGGCGGAAGGGACGGGCACGACCCAAGAGACTCAACAAGCGCATCACGCCGAGTCGTTGAGCAATTCCTAGCAAGCGGGATCCGAATCCGAGCAGTCGGGGCATGCCCAGCATCCGGTACGCGACCCGGCGCAACCGCGGCTGGTAGTCGGACTGGGCAGCCAACGCCTCGCGGGTGGTTTCCATCATCTGCCCGTACTGCACGCCCGCCGGACAGGCCGTCTCGCAGCCGCGGCACTGGATGCACGCGTCCATGAACTCCACGAACGCGGCATCGGCCTCGCCCCGCTCGACGACGTCACGCATCAACGCGATGCGCCCGCGCGGCGATGCCGACTCCTCGCCGGTCACCCGGTAGGTCGGGCAGTGAGGCAGGCACATGCCGCAGGCGACGCAGGACGCGAGCGTGTCGCTGTCGATATCGATCTGCAGCGGGAAGGTGTCAGAAGAACTCACCAGGCACTCCTGCCGGGATTCAGGCGACCAACGGGATCCAGCCTCTGCTTCAGTGCAGCCATCAACGCTGCGTTGGCCGGCGCGACCGCTCCTGCAGCGACCGGTTCGGCTCGATGCACCAGGCCGACGCCGACTTCTGCCAGCCACTCGCCTCCGGTGCCAGCGAGTCCGGGCAAGTCTGCCGGCCGCATCGATTCCCGTCCCGCCGCAGGTATGCGCGGCCCGCCTTCTGCAGGGCTGAAGCCCAACGGCGCAACCCGGTCGGCTTCGGCAGCGACATCGCTGGGATCGCCCTCCAGCAGGATCCAGGCATGTGAGCCGTTCCACAGGATGCTGCTGGGTCGGTACAGCACGTCGAACGCTGCGAACGGGTCTCCGTCACCGGCCAGCCATTGCGCTGCGGGCGGTACCGGCAAGGCCCGAAGTATCACCTCGGCCAGCAGGCCGAGCGTTCCCAGCGAGCCCACCAGCAGCCGGGGCAGGTCGTAGCCCGAGACGTTCTTGACCGTCGGTCCGCCCGCAGTAACGACCTTGCCTGCGGCGTCGACGTGGCGCGTCTGCAGCACGAGATCGCGCACGTGCCCGTAGCGAAGCCGCCGGTGCCCGCTGAAGCCGCACGCCAGCACCCCGCCCACGGTCGCCGCACCATCGGCAGGGTCGAGCGGCACCATCTGGCCGGTACGAGCGAGATGTGCCGCCAGCTCGGCCACCGTCGTGCCGGCACCGCAGCGAACCGTCATCTCCGACGGCTCGTGTTCCCACACCCCCGCAGGCGCGCGGACCTCGCGCGTCCCCGCAAGCGCTGCGCCGCCGACATCCCAGTGCGTTCGGGCGCCCACCACCGTGACCGGATCGTCGCCGCCGACCTCGCGTGCAAACGCCGTCACCTCCGCAGCAATGTTCGCCGCCAGGCTGGGCCCCGCTTCGATCGGTCCGGTGCTCGCTCCCGCTGCCGGCGTCGCGCCAGCGCTGCTCGGCTGCGAACTCACACCCAGGCACCTTCGGGCACGTGCTGGTGGAACGAATCACTGCAACGCGAACCCGTCGGGATCACCTTCAGCGGATTGGAGAACCCATCCGGATCGAACGTTTCCCGTACGAGGTCTTGGGTGTACATGTCGTGGGCGCTGAACAGCATCCCCATGTAGTCGCGCTTCTCCAGGCCGATCCCGTGCTCGCCGCTGAGCACCCCTCCTGCGGCGATGGACGCCGCAACGATGTCTCTGCCAGCCGCTTTCACGCGCTCATCGACACCGGGCTGGCGCCGATCGAAGGCCAGGATCGGGTGGAGGTTCCCGTCGCCGGCGTGAAAGACGTTCACCGCGATGAGGTCATACGCATCGGCGATCCGGTACACCTGCTCGAGCACCTCGGTCAGCCGCGAGCGGGGCACCACCGTGTCGTGCAGGTAGTAGTCGGGCTTGATCCGTGCGACGGCGCCGAATGCGTTCTTGCGGCCCTTCCACAGCAACGCTCGCTCGGTGTCGTCCGCCGCCACGCGCACGCTGCCGGCGTGATGCCGCTGCGCCACTTCACGGATGATCTCCACCCCCGCTTCGACACCGCCCGGCAGGCCGTCGAGCTCCACCAGCAGTACTGCGGCGGCCTCGGTCGGGTAACCGGCGTGGGCGAAGGCCTCCACGATCTCGATGGCACGCTGGTCCATCATCTCCAGCGCGGAGGGAACGAGGCCGGCGGCGATGATCGCGCTGACCGCTGCCGAGCCTTCGCGGACATCGTCGAAGTCGAGCAGCAACGTGCGCACCGACGGCGCATTCGGCGTGAGTCTCACCGCTGCCTTCGTGGCGATGCCCATCGTGCCCTCAGAACCCACGAAGAGCCCTCGCAGGTCGAGTCCGGCCGGTTCCGCGTCCACGCCGCCGAGCACCGTGGTCTCGCCCGACGGCAGCACCACCTCAAGGGCTGCGATGTGCGCCGTCGTCACGCCGTACGCCAAGCAATGCGGCCCACCCGAGTTGTTGGCGATGTTCCCGCCGATCGAGCACACCTGCTGGCTCGAGGGGTCGGGAGCGAAATGGAAGCCCAGCGGCGCCAACGTCCTGGACAAGTCCAGGTTCAGCACTCCAGGTTCGACCCACGCGACACGGTTGGGGGTGTCGACCTCGACGATGCGGTCCATCTTCGCCGTCGCGACCACCACCGGCCTGCCGACGGGCACGGCTCCCCCGGCCAGACCGGTTCCCGAGCCACGGGCCAAGAATGGCCGGCCGCGGCGCCGGCAGACATGCACGATCTCGGCGACCTCGACGGCGGTCTCGGGCAAGCACACGATTGCGGGCGGGCTGCCCTCGATCGAACCGTCCCGGCTGTACAGACCCCGCTCGAAATCGTTGTCACGCGCCCGGTCGCCGATCACGCCGTGCAGATCGGCAAGCAGGGCCGCATCCGCCGCGTCGTCCCCCGAAGTCACCCCCCGACCGTACCCGACAGGTGTCACAGATCGACTTGGCAATTCAGCTCGGGCGATGTTGCCCGCTCTTGTTCGCTGCGCTCACGGGCCGCTCGGGCCCCGGCCTCGCAAGCTCGGCCTCGTAGGCTCAACGCGGATGGCTTCTGATATCGGTGCGGGTCCCGATGGCTGGAGTCTGGGCCACGACACCCGGGAATGGCTCTCGCTGGAGGATCCGTACGAGCACCGCACCTGGCTGTTCGATGTGACCTTCCTCGCCAGTGCCTGGACGTGCATCTACGGCGCCGGCTGCCCGGGGATTGATGAGCTGCCGGCCCCTGAGCTGGCGCTGGGCTGCTGCAGCCACGGGGCCTATCTCAACGGCGACGACGACCTCACCCACGTCCGGGAGATGATGACCGAGTTGGACACCGAACTCTGGCAGCACCACTGCGATCCCGACGAGGCACTGTTCCAAGACAGCGACGGCTGGTGGCGTACCCGGGTCGTCGACGGAGCGTGCGTGTTCGCGAACCGGGCATCGCATCCCGCCGGCGCGGGCTGCGCGTTCCACCTGCTGGCGCAGCGAACCGGGCGACGTCCCATGGACACGAAGCCGGAAATCTGCTGGCAGGCACCGCTGCGCCGCGAGGACCACGAAACCGTCACCGGCCACGTCTACACGATGGTGCGGGAGTGGGAACTCCATGACTGGGGCGGCCCCGACACCGACGTGTCGTGGTGGTGCACCTCTGAGCACGAGGCGCATGTCGGGGATCTGCCCGTCTATCTCGCCCTGTGCAACGAGCTGACTGCCATCTGCGGCGACGAGATCTACGGCCAGCTACGCGCCGGACTCGACGAGCGCGTCGCCTCCGCCCAGCTGCTCCCCCACCCAGCAGTCCGGCGCCTGAGCAGCTAGTCAGGCGCTCTCGCGCTGCGCAGCCCCTGTGTTGGCCTCAGACTCAGCGTCGGCGTCGGAATCGAAGTCGGCGTACTTCGCCTCGAGATCCGAGTAGTCGTCGTACTTGTCGGCAAGGTGGCCGTACTGGTCGTCGGGCGCCGACTCCTCGTCATCGAATTCCACCCCGAAACGATCCGAGTTGTCGAAGTCGTAGTCCTCGATGGTGAAACGCTCCGCCGTGGCCCGCTGGAACTTGCGCGCCTCTTCATAGCGGCGATGTCGACCCTTCTTCACCGTCTGGCTCCTCGTGCTCGACTGCGAGGCTTCGCTTGCCTGCATCCAGATACGCCCATACCCGCGCCGGATAGGGACCCTGCGTTCTACGAAGTGCCCTGCCACCCTACCGTTTGAGGCCCGATGCTGCGTGTCATTGGGCTGCGTGTCATCGGTGCTGCTCAGGCGACCCGCTGGGACGCGACTCGAGCTGCAGGCCATCCGACGGATCAAAGGCGAGAGCAGCTTCCCCCGCGAGCAGCGACCTGATCCCATCGCCCACTACTTCGGCCCTCCAGCCGGAGCTCAGCCGCGACGTCGGTTCGCCCGCGAGCAGCGCAGCTATGTCGGAGCGCGTCGCCAGCAAGCTGCGATCGATGCCCTCAGAACGCGCCACCTCGTCCACCCAGGCACCGACCAGGGGAACTGCCGGCTGCAGCGCCGCGTCCACGTTGGGCCCGACCGGCAGCGCGCCGGCGGGTATGTCGCTCGGTTTCATGTCGAGGCCGCGCGTCACCTCGGCGATGATCCGCTCACCGGCCGCCCCGCGGAACTGGCTGCCGTCCACGCCGCGCAAGCCCCCGAGCTCGCTGGCGCTGCGGGGCCGGCGCTGCGCAATCGACAGCAGCGCCATGTCTGACAGCACGAAGCGCACGGGGATGTCCCGCTCGCTCGCAGTTCGCTCCCGCCAGGCGGCCAACCGGTACGCGACCGCTCGCTGAGATCCACGCAGCTGGCGTGCTCCCTTGATGCGGGTCCACGCTTGAGCGGGATCCGGCGGCGGGCCGGGGGGTCGACGCCACTGCTCGCACTCGTCGAGCGCCCACTGCCAGCGATCCCGCGCCGTCAGGCGGGAGCGCAGCTCGTCGAGCAGGGGGATCAAGTACGCCACGTCATCGGCCGCGTAGCGCTGCTGGGCCGGTCGCAGCGGCCGCTCGAACCAGTCGGTCAGGCGGTTGCCCTTGGCCAGCCGCACGCCGAGCAAGCGGTCGGTCAGCGCCGACAGCGACGGTGTGCTCATGCCCAGAAAACCGGCGGCCACCTGTGTGTCGAAGAGCCTCGACGGGATGGCGTCGCACTCCTGGGACAGCACCTCGATGTCCTGCGCACAGGCGTGCATGACCACCAGGACATCTGCCGCCAGCACCGCACCCAAGACGGACACGTCGGTGGTGGTGGGATCGACGAGGGCGATCCGTTCGTCGAACGAAACCTGCACCAGGGCCAACTGCGGGCGGTAGCTGCGCTCACGGTGGAACTCGGTGTCCACCGCGACGCAGTCAGCGGCCAGCAGATCCGCGACCAGCGCCTCGAGGTCCGTCTGGGTGTCGACCCATTGGTGCCGGGATGCATCCTGGCGAGACGGGTCGCGGCGGCGCCGTTCGTTGCGCGGTGCCATGCGGGTCAGCCCAGTCCCGGCTGGGCCGCTTCACGAGCCATCAAGATCGCCTCGGCTGCTGCCAGATCGGCGGGCGTGTTCACGTTCAGCACATCGGACGGCGCCACCGGCACGGCTGGGACGCGCTCGATGTCGAAGGCCTCCTTCGGCCCGCGCGCACCGGCCCGCTGGCCTGCCCTCAGCATCGAGAGCGATGCGCGGGCGTAGTGCCCGATGAGCGGCTCCGTACGATCGCTGCGAGCCAGCACCACCGGCGCACCCGTACTGCGGGCGCGCTCAACCAGCGTGGCAAGCAGCTCGGCTGGAACTGTCGGCACGTCGGTCGGGCACACGAGCACATCGCCATGGCGCTCCAGCGCATCGATCAAGGCCGAGAGCGGGCCGGCTCGTGGCGAGCTGTCGGGTTCGGCCACGAGCGGCGGCGGCGGGCTGCCGCCCTGTGCCACGACCGGGTCTGCTCCCCCAGCCAAGAGCGCATCGGCTACCCACAGCGCCAGCGGCCGACCCGCCAGTTCCAGGCCCGCCTTGTCGCTGCCCATACGCGTGGATGCGCCGCCGCACAGCACGACACCGGCGGGCTTCACGCCTGCGGCCACTCACCCGTCGACGGCTCGCCTCCGGGGTCGAGCTGCATCAGGAAGCCGGCGCACCGGTCGGCCTCATCATGCTCGCCGATGGCAGCAGCACAGAGCCCCAGGCCCAGCAGCGACCACAGGAAGCCGCTGTTGGTGGGCTCCGCCCAGCGGACGTAGCCGCTGCCGCGCCAGCCCGCGGCTCGCAGTGCATCCAAGCCGCGGTGATAACCCACCCGGCAATAGGCGTAGGCCTCGATGTGCCGGCCCTCGCTCGCCGCCCAGCGCCCCAGTTCCGACCAAGCCTCCAGCAGCCTCGGCCAGCGGGCTGCGACCTCCGAGAGCGCGGGGCCCCGTTCGGCCGCCGGCTGAGCCATCGCCGCTTCCCATGCTGCGACGGCAGCGGGAGGAGCCGGATCCAGCACCGTCTCGGGCAGGCCGCCCGGACGCAGGTCTATGGGTGTGGCCGCCATGGGTGGAACCTCGGGAAGCGTCGTACGGGCCACCTCGACTCTACTGAGCGCCTTGGCAACGGCCCGGGAGCGGTCCCCGTGAGCTGCCGGGACGCTGCGTACTCTCTGATGGGGTGCTGCCCGAATGGCTCGATGCCGACCGTCTGAGCATCGCCCTGGTCGGCGGGATCGCCGTTCTGGCTCTAGCCGCCTTCATCGCGCTCCGGCTGATCCGCCGGCTGGCGCTCGCAGTGCTGATCTCCGTGGTGCTGATCGGCGGCGCAGCGGTGCTGGCCGTGCAATGGTCAGGACTGCGGGACTGCCAGGAGACCTGCTCGTGCGACGTCTTCGGCCGCACGGTGCAAGTTCCATCCAACCCGCTGTGCGGGCCGGATCGCATCGACCCGTCCCGCATCGACGTCGATATCGACATCGACACCGGCTAGCAGACGGCTCGGCCATATCCTCCGCTCTAGCTCGCTTCGCTCACGGGCCGCTCGGGCCACGGCTTCGCCCTGTGCTTGCCGCTCTTGTTCGCTTCGCTCACGGGCCGCTCGGGCCCGGGACTCAGCCTCTCAGGGCACTCGCATGGCGCGCAGGTTGTCGGTGGCATGCGACTCGGGGCTCGAGCCTGACACCACCACCACCATGTCGCCGCTGCGCACCATGCCGGTCCGCGTTGCAGCATGCACCGCTTCGAGGGCCGACTCCGCAGGGGTCAGGCGTTCGCCGAAGACCAGCGGGCGCGTCCCCCAGGACAGCGAGAGCTGCATCGCAGTGCGAGGCTCGGGTGTGAGACCCAACAGCGGCATCGACGGCCGGAACCTGGCCATGCTGCGAGCGGTGAACCCCGAACGGCTCAGGCAGATGATGGCTTGAGCGCCGAGCTCGGTCGCCAGCCGTGATGCCGATTGGGTGATGCCGTCGGTCACGCGCAAGTAGTCGGCAGCGCGTTCGTCCAGCCTGCGCACTGACAGCAGCCGGTTCCACCACGCCTCGTAGTCGAAGCGCTCGTCGGCTCGCTCCGTGATGCGCGCCATGGTCCGCACGGCGTTCACCGGATCGTGGCCGATCGCCGTCTCGCCGCTCAGCATCACTGCTGATGTGCCGTCGAACACCGCATTGGCGATGTCGGAGGCCTCGGCGCGCGTCGGCACCGGCGAATGCAACAGCGACTCCAGCATCTGCGTCGCAGTGATGGCCGGTCGGCCGTGCGCCACGCAGGCCTCGATGATGCGCTTCTGCAGGTGGGGCAATTCCTCGATATCGCACTCCGCACCCAGATCGCCGCGAGCCACCATGACTGCCGAGGAGGCCTCGATGATCCCGTCCAGGTTCTCCACGGCAGCATTCGTCTCGATCTTGGCCACCAGCAACGGGCCGCGCGGGTGGGGTTCGACGCCCAGGCGCCGCATGTCATGGGCCGAACGGACGAATGACAGTGCGACCATGTCGGTGCCCAGGTCGATGAACGTGTCCGCCAGCTTCAGGTCCTGCGGGGTGGGCGTGCTCATGCGCAGCTTGGACGAGTCGACATGCAGGCCAGGCCGGCCTTCGAGGTGCCCGCCGTGCAGCACGCGGGTCTTGAGGGCGTTGGAGGCGCGGTCCTCGACGACCAGCACGACGTTGCCGTCGCCGAACGACAGCCGGTCGCCCGGACCCACGTCGGTCAGCAATCCCTCGTAGTCGACGACGAGCCGATCGGCCGTGCTGGCGTCGCCGTCAATGGCGAGCGAGAGCACTGCGTCTTGAGCGATGTCGCAGCCACCCTCGGGAAACGGCTTGCAGCGCACCTTGGGACCCGGCAGGTCCACGAGGATCCCGACATGCCGTCCAGACTCTTCTGATACAGCGCGCAGCCGCCGGAACGCGGAGACCTGCTCGTCGAGTGTGCCGTGCGCCAAACTGAGACGCCAGACATCGACGCCTGCTTCGATCATGGCCGCCATGGTCGCCTCGTCGTTGCAGGCTGGTCCGACGCTGGCGATGATCTTGGTCCGTCTTGCCATGTGTCACCACGGTACCGCTCCCGTCAAGGCACTCCGTCATCGATTTCGCCAGCGCCGCAGGGGCTTCCCGCTCTTGTTCGCTCCGCACACGGGTCGCTGCGGACCGGGGCGCAGCCTCTAGGGTCACCCGCCGTGGAACTCGTCTTCGTCCGCCACGGCCAGCCCGAACGAGTCGTGCGACACGACGGACAGCCCGCAGATCCCCCCTTGTCGGACATCGGTCAGCTGCAGGCCGCAGCGGTCGCCGGTTGGCTCGCCGAGATGGGCATCGATGCCCTGTACAGCAGCCCGATGCGCCGGGCGGTGCAGACAGCGCAAGCGATCACCGCTGCGACCGGTCTCGAGCCGGCAGTGCGCGACGGGCTGAGCGAGTTCGACCGTGACGCACCGGCGTATGTGCCCATGGAAGTGCTCAAGGAGACCGACCGGGAACGGTGGGATGAGTTGGCGACCGGCTCGTTCGGGGATGCCGAGCGCACCGCCCAGTTCATTGCCACGGTCAACCGCGCCGTCGACCAGATCGTCGTCGACCACCGCAGCCAGCGAGTGGCGCTGGCGTGCCATGGCGGCGTCGTGAACGCCTACCTGGCCCGCTGCCTGGGCTTCGATGCGAGCTCATTCCTGAAGTTCGATGTGGACTACACCTCCGTCACGCGTGTCTTCGCGTCCAGCCAGGGCCACCGCAGCGTGCTCTCAGTCAACGAACGCACCCACCTGCGAGGCCGTCCCGACCTGGCCATCGGCTTGTAGCCCGCGCTGCCGATCTCGGCTCCAGCGAGTTTGGCGCGGTCGGTTAGGTTGCCGTGATGCTCTCGTGGAACGAGATTCGGGTGCGTGCTGCCCAGTTCGCCGCAGAGTGGGCGGATGCTTCCTCTGAGACGAGTGAGACGCAGAGCTTCTACGACGCCTTCTTCAATGTGTTTGGCAAGCGTCGGCGTGATGTGGCCCGCTACGAGGAGCATGTCAAGAAGCTCGATGACACGCACGGGTTCATCGACCTGTTCTGGCCCGGAGTGCTGCTGGTGGAGCAAAAAAGCGCTGGCCGCAGCCTGACTGCCGCAGCCGAGCAGGCAGGCATCTATTTCGATGCCGTACCCGAGCGTGAGCGGCCGCGCTACCAGCTCCTGTGCGACTTCAAGACGTTCGAACTGCTCGACCGCGACACACGTGCAGAGATCCGGTTCCCACTAGCCGAGCTTCCCGATCAGGTCGAGAACTTCGCATTCATTGTCGGCCAGCGGCGCCGGGCGCTGCGGGAAGAGGATCCCGTCAACATCGAAGCCTCCGAGCTGATGGGTCGTCTACACGACGCGCTCGACGATTCCGGATACCGAGGCGACGATCTCGAACGTTTCTTGGTGCGCATGGTGTTCTGCATGTTCGCTGACGACTCGGGGATCTTCCCTCGTCAGGACATGTTCCTGCATCTGGTGGAGGACCGCACCTCGGTGGACGGTGCTGATCTAGGCCTGTGGCTCACGCGGCTGTTCGAGGTATTGAACACTCCGACTGATCGGCGGCAGCTCAAGCTGGATGAGGACCTAGCCAAGTTTCCCTATGTGAACGGTGAGCTGTTCGCTGAGCGGCTGCTGACCCCCGACTTCGACAGCGAGATGCGCTCAGCGCTGCTGGACGCGTGCCGGTTCAACTGGTCCAAGACGTCGCCGGCGATTTTCGGCGCGCTGTTCCAGTCGGTGATGGAACCGATCGAGCGCCGATCCCAAGGCGCGCACTACACGACTGAGCAGAACATCTTGCGAGTGATCGAGCCGCTCTTCCTCGACGATCTGAGGGCAGAGTTCAACGCGCTCGTAGCCAAGCACACCGGCGATGTCGTAGCCGAGCTCTACCGATTCCGAGATCGCCTCGGCGAGTTGCGCTTCTTCGACCCAGCGTGCGGGTGCGGCAACTTCCTGATCATCGCCTACCGAGAGCTACGCCTGCTCGAGATTGACATTCTCGACGAGATAGCGGCCCGCACCCGGGCGGTGGCTCAGCAGGTGATGCCATTTGAGGTGAAGTCGGTGATCGACGTCGACCAGTTCTACGGCATCGAGATCAGCGAATTCCCAGCCCGCATCGCGGCCACCTCGCTGTGGATGATGGACCACCTCATGAACCGGGAACTTGCCGACACCTTCGGCGAACCGTACGTGCGCATCCCACTCGAGAAATCGCCCCACATCGAGGTCGGCGACGCACTGGAACTCGACTGGGCGAGATTCCTGCCACCCGCCGAATGCTCCTATGTATTCGGCAACCCGCCTTTCATCGGCGCCAAGTACCAGAGCACCGACCAGCGAGCACAGGTACGCCGCATCGCCCAACTCGGCGGCAGTGGAGGAACGCTCGACTACGTCACCGCATGGTTCATACGCGCCGCCGAATATGTCCGCCAAACCGACACCTCGGCAGGCCTCCGTCAGCGACCTCCGCGAATCGGGTTCGTCGCGACCAACTCGATTACG
Source organism: Acidimicrobiales bacterium (assembly GCA_965116715.1). GTDB lineage: Bacteria > Actinomycetota > Acidimicrobiia > Acidimicrobiales > Poriferisodalaceae > Poriferisodalis. The sequence continues at coordinate 153,355 of OZ220724.1, read as the reverse complement.
CAGGGCGAACAGGTCGCACAGTTCTGGCCGATCGTCTTCGAGCGCCACGATCTGGAGATCTCGTACGCGCATCAAACGTTCGCGTGGGGCTCCGATGCACGTGGCAAGGCACACGTCCACGTCATCATCCTCGGCCTCGATCCCAGTCAGCACGTCCCGACTGACCGGCCGCTCTACACCTACCCGGACATCAACGGCGAGCCGCTCGTCGGCACCTGCAAGGCCATTACGCCCTACCTGCTTGATGGCACACGACTCAGAGACCCGCATCGTGTCGTCAAGTCGGCCAGCCAGCCAATCAACGGCATGCCTCGCCTCAGGATCGGGTCAAAGCCGATCGACAACGGCCACTACATCTTTGACGGCGAAGAAGTGGCCAACTTCCTAGATCAGGAACCAGGTGCCGAGAAGTACCTAAGGCCCTACGTCGGTGCGCGCGAGTACCTCCAAGGCGGTGACCGCTGGATTCTCACCCTGCACGAGGCATCTCCCAAAGACCTGTCGGCGTTGCCGCTCGTGAGAGAGCGCATCGCAGCCGTACGCGACTACCGACGCAGCAGCACAAGCAAGCCGACCCAGCAGCTGGCCGAGACGCCAAGGCTCTGGCACGTGAACGTCATCCCTCACGAGCCGTATCTGGTGCTGCCGGAGGTGAGCTCCGAGCGGCGTGAGTACGTGCCCATCGGCTGGCTCGAACCGCCGATCATCCCCAGCAACCTCGTCAAGGTGCTCCAGGACGCGTCGCTCGCCCAGTTCGGCCTGTTGATGTCGGCGATGCACATGACGTGGATGCGCGCAGTTGCCGGGCGAATGAAGAGCGACTACCGCTACTCCGTCGGCGTCGTCTACAACACCTTCCCCGTGCCGGAAGGCTTCAGTGACCACAGCGTTGCAGCCAAGCTCGACGTTCCGGCTCAGGCAGTGCTCGATGCGCGCGCAGCACACCCCGACGCAACCCTCGCCGACCTCTACGACCCCGACCTCATGCCACCGAATTTGCGTAGAGCACACCGTGACCTCGACCGAGCAGTTGACCGCCTCTACCGCAGCCGGCCCACCTTCAAGTCAGAATCCGAGCGCCTCCAGCACCTCTTCGGCCTCTACGAACAGATGACCGGCACCCTCCGCACCTGATGCGGATGCCGAGTGGCACCCGGCGCGACGACCCGGTTCCTGAATCACCAAGTATCCGAATGGCTTCAGCGTCGATCTAGTTTGCGAGAAGCGCTGTCGAACCGGCGCAGCAAGATCATCTGAGGGGCCATACGCGATCCGCGGGGCCACCTCAGGTCACCTCTTGCGGTGGCTCGAGACTCACGACTCGATACATGACCTCAGATAGGTTCCGCGCATGAGCCTTCCACCTAGGGCAGACCTAGCGAAGCTTCGGCACGGCCAAGCCGTCGCCCTTCAGTATGCGCTACAAGTCCTGCTGAATTCGGCGCGTGATCGTGAGGTCGTTCAAGGAGCGTTGACCACAACACAGCTTGCCGCCCGAGACGCAATTGGAACGGCGAGCCTGGGTTGCCAACTCGCTACACGCGTCCTGTCACCATTCGTCGTTGAACTCGCCTTGAAGGCGCTCGTGGCTAGGCATCGTGATGGCCATGTCGCGCACGAGCACCGGCTTGACAAGCTGTACGGCGCTCTACCTCGGACGGTGCAGGACGAGCTGACGCGCGAGTTTGAAGGCGTCAAACAGTCAGAGCTTCAGTTCGAGACTCGGTCGCTCCGCGAGATTCTCAGCATGCACAGTCAGGACTTCACGGACTGGCGATATCTCGACGATCCAGAGAGCCTCAGCTCCGGTCCGATCGACACGCTGCAGTACGTCGGGTGTGCGGTACTGAACGTCTACAACGCCAACTAACGCAGAAGGGCGGTAACCGAGGGCTAGAGCGCTGCGTCAGCTGTGTTGTCAGTTCGAACGGGCCCGCGAGCGCATCGCCGCCCGTCGAAGGTGCTCGCCGCCGCAGCGGCGTACCTCTTGAGGGGTCTCCCCGAGTGCCCATGTCGCCTCGACGGGTCGTCCCAGCGTTGCGGACGCCCTGTCCAGCAGCGCGAGTCGCTCCGCACGAGCAGCAGGAACGTGTCATGCCGAGCCATCTTGCTTTGGCCAATCGAGTTCCCATTGGTCCCACAGTCCTTTCAGAAGCGGATTGTGGCCGAGGGTCAGAGGATCAGTGGTCGTGTAGAGCCGGTCTGTGTCTGGGGCGAGGGCTTCGAGGAGTCGCTTGCCGCAGTCCTGGTCTTCGATGAGGGACGCTGTCGCGTGCTCCAGTACTTGTGACGACCAGACGGTGGTCGGCACCGAGGCGATGGGCATCATCCCGCCGATCAGCAGCACGGGCAGGTTGTAGTACTGCTCGCGCGTGATGATCAGGCCTCGCAGTGCTCGTCCATGGTGCGGCGGGAACTTCGGATTCCCTTGCGTGATCTGCTCGACGGTTCGGTCGATCTGATCGCAGGCCTTGCGGAACAGCTCTTGCATCTTGCCGTGATCCAAATCGACACCCGCACGAGCGGCCGCGTCCGGCGGTCTCGACTTGACTTCGACCAGCACAAGTGCCTCGGGAGTCTCGATGATGTAGTCGACGCTCTTCTTCTGGCCCTTGTCGTACGCGATTTCACGATGCAACTCAATGTGCTTCAACTGCTCAAGTTGGACCCCGATGTATCGCTCGAAGCGCACCCCGAGAGCATCGGAGAAATCCCGTACCGTCGTGCTGAGCCGTCCGCTGTTGATGGCATCGACAATGATGAAGAAGACGCCTTGTGGCGACAGGCGCTGCAACACGCCGAGAGGGCTGGGCATCACATAGGCGCCGCCGTCGAGCAGCGCGATCGGATGCTCAAAGAACGGGTTGTAGCCCCATAGATCGTCTTCGTCCACGAGTCTTGCGCGACCCAAGGCAGCGAGATCGCCGACGGGCTTCGTCAGCCACTCATCGGCGATTTCGAGGGCCTCCCCGATAGTCAATGGGGCCACGATCGGGTCGAACCGGCCGGGATCGAACACGGTTCGGTCAATCGTGCCGTCGTTTCGGATCGCCGCCGCGTACATCAGGAAACCGATCTGCAGGAACTGCCCCACCGAGACGCCGACGATGTCGTGCCAAGCCGCGCGATCGATGGCAGGCTCACCGAACCTGAGATCGTCGCCGAATAGGCACAGTGTCCTCATCATCGGCGGCCACGGCTCGTTCTGGAACGGCATCTGCAGATACATGGTTCGCGACAGGCTTCGTTGCAATGCGCCGTCGGGGTTGGGGCCATCGAGGCCTCGATCGGACACATTGAGCAGTTCGCGCACAGGTCCCTCCACGGCCCACGGTGTGACGGTCTCGTTTCGGTGGTTGTTGCATCGCGTCACACCGACTCCGGCCAGCAGCAGCAGACAGCCTTCCCAGATCGAGGACAACTGGTCATCGGGCCTCGCGGACTGCCTCGCCTGCGCAAGCCGGGAAGCTGTCTGCCCAATGCCAAGCAAGAGTTCGTCTCGCGGATATTGCCGCACCCGCTGACGGAACTCGCTCGCCGTCAACCCTCGTCCGCGCCGGGCAATCATCCGCAATCCCACCAGAGGCTCATTGCTGCATGCACAGTCGCGTTGATCGATCGGCTTGGCAACGCAGGAACGACTTCATCCGACGGTGGAGAAGTCAAGCTCATTGCTTACCCGCGCCCCTTGTGCTCTTGGTACCAGCATGGCCGAAGGCCCACGCGACGATGTCGTCGACTACCCAGCCGACGGCACCACGAATCGGAGTCGCGATGAGGGACGGGCGCCCGTCCCGGTCGGCGGTTCGCATTGGCCATTCTTTACGGAATAAGCACGACAAATAGGTCACCGTGACGACGATCACGCGGATTGCCTTGGGCACTGAGTATGCGATGGCAAGCCCCAAGGCTGCGTATTGCAACCAGGTCGGAATGTCGATGGTGATCACCTAGGTCCTCCTTGCACGACGCTGATCTGAACGGACAGCGCGCGCAGCCATCTTGGCGCGGGGGCGCCACAAACCGTGCTTTGTCCCGGTAACGCCAGGCTGCCCATCACGAAACGAAAGCTGTCGAGGCCCACTCAGGTGTACGCGCCGTCGCCGACCCTCTGTAGTCCCATCAGGAGGGGCATCTTGGCTCGGAGCAGTTCCCTGAGCGTGATCGCCGTCCCAGCCGGCCGGTGTGACCCCGTACGACCGCTGGGCCCTTGACAACGCTAAACCTGCGTCGGCTTGCTCGGACGAATGAATCCGGCGATTCCCGCCCTTCAGTCACCCTGATCAAGTGAACGAGTTGAGCCACGGCCGATAGCGCGCCACGTCGTACCTTGCGGCTGTCAGAAGACCCTCCATCTCGACGACAAGATCCTCATGTGCATCCGAGTCAGCTTCAAGTATCGAGTCAACATCCTTGCGACGTGCCGTGCGCCTGACGATTCTCTTCGCTGTCTTGCACTCATCGAATGGCTGCGGCGGTGTCGGGGACAGCGCGTTCTCGGGGCGTTGAAACACCGGTTCGCATCGCAGCGCGATCGAGACGAGGTCTTCGCATGGCGCGCTGTTGGCGACTCGATAGCCGAGAGTGCTGGCCAATACAACCCGGCTGCTTCTTGAAGCCTGGACGAGTTGCGCAAGCCACTTGCCCAGAGCAACGATCATGAGCTTGAGGTAGTCCTCGTCGCTGCAGGTGGAGGAGTCGATGGTGGTTGCATCGACACCCAGGTGTTGCTGACACTCTTCAGCGAAACCATCGCAGGCGCATACGTTGTCGTGGAATCGCTGGAGAATCGCCGCTTCGGCATCGGGGTCAAACATGTTCAGGCCGATTCGAGTCGTGACCAGCAGCAACCAAGGCGTCAAGCTGTGACTCTGCAGTGCCGTGACTTGGCCGAGGGCTTCATAGATCGACTGCTGGATCGTGGGTGAGTCCGATGCCAGTCCGTCGCACAGGTCGAGATTGATCACATCGAACGGTCCCAGCGCTCGTGCGCGCGCCCAGGCAATCGACGACTCGTCGGCGAGGCAACGAAAGTCGTCCGGGATCACGTCCGAGTGCTCGTCGACGACGTTCGGCAAGCGGCTCACCTCGTAGAGCGAGATATCGAGTTCACCTCGAGCTGGGCTGTCCGATTGTGCGTCGGAGTTGAGTCCGAGGAATACCAACGGCCGGCTTGCTGGTTGGCAGAACACGTCGTGTAGGTACCTCAGGTCGATGAGGTCCGTACCCGGCAGACCTAAGTAGCGGAGCGGGTCTCCAGCTGGCCGATCGACGTAGAGGCGTCTGACCTGCTCGGCCCATTGTTCGCGTCGAACAAACTGCTTCCGCGGCCGGTGCCACGGCTTGAAGTCTCGCTGCGCCAGTTCGGCCATCTCGTAGCCAAGATCGCCGAAGATGTCCGCGCCAAGTTCATCGCTGTCTCCCGAGCCATCACTCACTCTGCGGATGTCCCGAGGATCTTGCGAATGCCGGCGAGAAGCCGCTCCTGCTGTTGCTCCGAGAGGTTGTCGAGCAGGTCGAATGCAGCAAGCAGCTGTACCAATGCTTCCATCTGCTTCTCGGCCGTCGTCTCAGCTGCCGTCCGCCGAGCAGGCTTCTCGCCAAAAATTGGTTGTCGGCGGAATCTGTAGGTCCCCGGTTCCTCGAACAACGAGTCATCGGGACCGTCACCGAACACGACATGAGGTGGCTCTGCGCCGGGGTCATCCGACTCCTCGCGCCATGCCTGTCGAGCAACGCTCGACAATGCTGCCTGTGTCTCAGCTGCGGAGGTTGCTCTGCGGTCCGCAAGGATTTCCGCAGCGATGCCCTTCTGCGCGGTTGCGACGCGGCGGAGAGCAGCGTGCAGCCACTGAGTGATGTAGATGACGTGCGGATGGGCGAAGTTGAACGACTCGCGGTCGATATTCAGCGCTGCTTCAAGACCCTGCGCGACGAAGATCTCACAGGTGATCTGCTTAAGTCGAGTTTGCTCAGACACCTGATAGTGCATGAATGTCGGGTCAAACAGCGTCCCGCTTGACCCGTGAACCCGAGCGAGGACGCCTCGGTGCTCAGTGGGAGCGACTTTCGGTGTCCAGATCAGGTATGCCTCGAATTCGAGTGGGCCTGTAGATAGCTCAGGACGGACTCCTTTGAATTCCTCGCGACATCGGCCCACGAACAGGATCGGCTTTCGTAGGGCGTGGGCCGTGTTCGGCAGGTCTGTGAACTTGAGAGGGCGAGCGAGACGCAAATCGTCGAAGTAGACCGTGAAGTCCTCGCCTGTACTGGCGCTTTCTCCGATGGACCGCGAATCAAGAATTGTTTCTCCCTCGGCCAGCTCGAATCTCTGGGCGGCGGCTCTGGTGGCCTTCGGAATCTCATAGAGATACATGTCGTCGCCTATAGCCAATTCGAAGGGATTCCCGAGTACGTACGGCGCCGGAATGGAAAGGCTGAGCTGCCAGACCATTCGTAGGTAGTAGTCAAATATGTCTCCGAGCCGCGGGTTCTTCGACTTTCCCTCCACTTGTTCCCACACGGCGTCGACCAACTTCACGAAAGCGACATCAGGATCGTCGCCGGGCGACCAAGGCAGGCTGTCGTAGGGACCTATATCACCCTCAAGGCTTGACGGGTCGCCATGCTTTGTTCGCCCGATGTGGAACTTTGGGGGCTCGATCGCCTGTGCTTCTTCCGGCTCCAACGAAGGGTCCGCGTCGACGGCAGCCCATACCGCGTGGCTGCGAAGCGTGTTGCGTGTCTGGGGCCGGATGTCAGTCAGGGTGATCGTCGTGCCGTGAGCGTTTGGGTCTGAAGCCGGTTCGCGCCAGACCTTCACGAGCCCTGCTTCGTACTTGCCTTCGTCGTCGGTTTCTGCTGGGTCGTGGTCGGAGTACTGGCGTAGCACGACGGACGCGACGGTCAGCGAATCGTCACCCTGGATCTTGGTGACGAGGTGGAACCGGTTGGTGAGCTGGCTCACCGAGAACAGGCCGATCCCAATCTTGCCGATCAGTCGGCGTCCCTTCGGGCTGCACATGGGATCGTCCGGGTTCGTGATGCCCAGATTGCTGCCGTCCGGTGACCGCTTCGCGCTCCCCCCGATGTGGTGAAGCAAGTACGCGAGGGCGTCGGGCGTCATACCGTTGCCGTCATCTTCGATCGTCAGCGTCTCGAAGCGTGGCCGATCGGTCTTGATGACTACTCGGGTCGCGTCAGCGTCATACGCGTTCGACACCAGTTCCCGTATGGCCGATCCCGGTTGCCGGTAGATGCCGTCGGTGACACGAGCCAATACACGCTCATCGGTTCTCAGCCGGGCGCTGACCGGGTCGTCTCGCGTGCTGGCTCTGATGTCCGCCGTCAACTTGGCGTCATTAGCTGCCTGGGTGCCCGGCTCGGCGGTCACACCGCCTCCAACGACTTCAGGAGTTGCCGAGCGACAGCTTCAGAGAGCGCGGGGGGCACGGCGTTCGCCACCTGCAGCGGCTGCACTGAACGCGGCCCGCAGAAGAAGTAGTCGTCAGGAAAGCCCTGGATGCAGGCCGCCTCACGAACAGTGATCGTGCGGTCCTGATCGGGATGCACGGGCAGCGCACGGTGACCAGCAACCAACGTGCGCGCCACGTCGCTCTCGAGCCGACGGTAGGAGATCGGGCCGCCGCCAGCCGGAATCGCATTGATTTTCGCGACCACTCTCGGCGAATGCGCCATCGCTCGAGAGTTCAGCACGACGCGCCCGTCCGGGAGCCGCAGCCGTTCGGCCCCCTCGCCAGACGCGAGACGAGGCAGGCCTTTCAAGCGCTGCGCCAAAGAAGGTGTCCGCAGCAGCGACGAATCGACGGCGTCACTCCCATACGGACTGTGCGTGGGCACCGGGAATTCGGGTAACTCGATCTCGCGCTTAACGCCGACGAAGAAGAGCCGCTGACGATTCTGCGGCACCCCGAACTCGGACGCCCTGAGGGCTGCGGGCTGCCTCCAGGTCCGGTAGCCGCATCGTCGTAGTGAGTTTGTGATCTTGTCCGTGTAGGAGACGCCGTTGACGCGACGCAATCCAGGAACATTCTCGATAACGACTGAGAGCGCACCGAGCCCGCGCGCGAGCCGTCCTACATGTCGGAACAGCAGATTTCGCTGATCGTCGGAGTCGCGTGAGCCGGCCGCCGAGTAACCCTGGCATGGCGGCCCGGCGATGACCGCCGATGGGGCAGTCAGCGACGGCAGCCACGCTCGCAACCCATCCGCCGTGACGTTCTCGACAGATGTTTCGAGCACGGGCACACCGGGATGGTTCAGGCGGTAGGTCTGAGCCGCATCCCGATCAATCTCCACAGCTGCCAAGAGGCTGAATCCGGCCCACCGGAACCCCAGTCCCAGCGCGCCAGCGCCACCGAAGAGATCGATCGCCATGGCCCTCGCTCGTTGAGACACGATGCGGCTGCGACCAGTCTCACAGAATGAGACGAGAGGGCAACTCCCGCAGCGCGGTTCGGGATCGGTGCACACCACGCGGCTGTGGACCATCAGATTCCGCGCCAAGTCGGAGCGGTCCTTCTTCGGAGCCGAATCCACGAATGCGCGAACCTCACTGATTGCCGGGTGATGGCCCATCGTGCCGAGACGGCCAAGCATTCGGTTCATGTGCATATCGGTGTCGAGGTTGCACTCGCCGGATGTTTGACCGGATCCTGAATTGTCGGCGTCGAATGACGCCGAAGACGGGCCTTCCGCGCCGTGATCCGCGCCAGCGGCGATAGCGATGCCATGAGAACCGGCTCGACTGCAAATCTGGCGAGCGCCCTCGCAATCCGCATACGTCGCCGCGAGGAGTTCAGCTGTCCGCATGGCAACGGCGCTCGTGGACATCACGCCCAGTTCGATCGGCTCAGCACGCGTCGTCATCGGCGACGCATCCCAGCACATGAGATCTCGATCTGATGGGGCATCACGATCTCCATAACACCACTGTCGTCACCATATTGGTGCTCTCCGCCTGCGGAGTTCTCGTCGGTCGATGGCCCCCCATGTTCGCAGAGGGGTGTACCCGAATGAAGTTCCGATGGCCTTGATCAGTTGAGCTGTGCCCACAAGCGCGTCGCTGCGTGCCGAAGGTGCTCACCGTCGCGGCCGTCGAACCGGTCTGCGGCGTCTTCCAGCGCTCGTGCGCCTTCGTCGGGCCGTCCCAGTGTCGCGAGCGCCTGGCCGAGCCGCAAGAACTCGTCGGGCGGGCAGCCCGGCAGCTTGGTCAGCAGTTCCAGCACCGCCAGCAGCGATGGTGCATCTGGCTGGCGCAGGTGCAGCGTGCGCAGGTTATTCAGCATGCGCAGCAGGATCGCCTCAGGCGGCGTCGGCTGCAGGAACGAATCGTCGAACGCCTGGCGTGGCTCGAAGCGGGCGAAGATCGCAGCGGCGCCGGCCCGGTCGATGAGGCAGCCGTCGAAGGCATCGATGAACATGCCCCGGTTGGGAGTGCCCACCAGGAAGTGACCCGGCATGCCGACGCCGTGCAGCGCAAGTCCCGCACGGCGAGCCACCTCGATGGTCACGACGGCGAGCGTGATCGGGATGCCCAGCCGTCGGGAGATCACCAGGTCCAGGTAGCTGTTCGCCGGGTCGGCGAAATGCCCGCGATTCGGGCCGAAGCCCTCCTGACCGAAGAGCAGATCGACGACTGCCTCGGGGGCCGGTTCGCGCACCGCGGCGCCGAGGCGGTCCAGTTCAGCCAGCGCCGCAGCCTCATCGACCGCGTCCGTCCGGCAGTGTGCGGCGATGGCCAGGGCCGCCCGGTCGAGCGGCACCGGCTCGCTGGCCGCCCACTCGGCCAAGGCGTCCGCTGGCGACAGGTGGCCGTCCGAGGGGTCCTGCGCTCCGGCGTCGCCGTCTGACATCAGGGTGACGGTACCGGTGACAGCGCCGCGCTCCATCTCCGAGGCTGAGCTCCCGGGGCTCTCGGCCGATGCACCGGGGAGGCGAGCGGCGATACTTGCGCTGTGACCTCGGCGCATCCCTTCCTGGACGGAGCCGGGCCGGTGCCGATTGCGCACCGCGGCGGCAGCAATATGTGGCCGCAGAACACGATGGCTGCATTCGAGGGAGCGGTGAGACTCGGCTATCGCTTCCTGGAGACTGACGTGCAGGCCACATCCGATGGCGTGCTGGCCGTCTTCCATGACCGTGACCTGGCGCCCGTCTCTGACGGCGAGGGGCAGATCTCTGCGATGACGTGGGCGGAGGTGTCTCAGGCTCGCGTCGAGGGCGAGCCGATCCCCCGGCTCGAGGACCTGCTGGATGCGTTCGACGATGTGCGGATCAGCATCGACCCCAAGACTGACGGGGCGGTCGAACCGCTGATCACAGCCCTGCGACGACCCGGCGTGCTCGAACGGACATGCATTGGCTCGTTCTCCGACGAACGCCTGGAGCGCATCGATGACGCCTTCGGCGACGCGGTCTGCCTCAGCTTCAGCCCACGCGAGATCGCCCGGCTGAGACTGCTGAGCGCTGCCGGAATCCGGCCCCGGCCCGGCCGCCGTCCACGCTCGCGCACGACTCGCCCGCAGCGGCGCGATCGCCCGTTCCGGGGACGCATCGCCTCGATCCCACTCCGGCAAGGGATGGTCCCGCTCGCCACCCGCCGCTTCGTGCAGCACGCTCACCGCGCGGGGGTGGCAGTGTACATCTGGACCATCGACGACCCCGTCGAGATGGGCCGCCTCCTCGACATCGGCGTCGACGGCGTCATGACCGACGAGCCGAAGGTGCTGCTCGACATCATGGCCGGGCGCGGGGTCTGGCCCGTAGGCGGCGAGGCCGGCATATGAGCGCCGTCGCGATCGCTCCCTCCGTCATCGACGAGTTGGCGGACATCGTCGGGCCGGCCCATGTGCTCAGCGATCCAGAGATCACCGCCGGTTACGCGATCGACTGGACTCGCCGCTTCGCCGGTTCGACACCGCTGGTCGTCAGGCCAGGCGACACCGCCGAGACCGCCGCCGTGATGGCTGTGCTGGCTGCGGCCCGCGTTGCCGTGGTGCCCCAAGGAGGCAACACGGGCCTCGTGGGCGGCAGCGTGCCGCTCGCCGGCGAAGCCGTGCTGTCGACGCGGCGGCTCACCGCCTGCGAGCCGATCGATGAGCTCGCGTCGCAGGTGACGCTGGGTGCGGGCGTGACGCTGGCCGATGCCCAAGCGCACGTCGCCGCGTCGGGGCTCAGCGTCGGCGTGGACCTTGCAGCCCGTGAGTCGGCCACGATCGGCGGGATGGTGGCAACCAACGCAGGCGGCATCAACGTCCTGCGCTATGGCGCCATGCGCGCGCAGGTCGTCGGCATCGAGGCAGTGCTTGCCGACGGCACCGTCGTGAGCCATCTGGCAGGCCTGGAAAAGGACAACACCGGCTACGACCTCGGGAGCCTGCTGGCCGGCAGCGAGGGCACGCTGGGCATCATCACGCGGGTGCGGCTGCGGCTGCATCCCACCCAGCCCGAGCGTGCAACGGCCCTGCTGGCCTTCAGGACGGCGGCCGATGCTGTCAGCGCGGCCGCGTCGCTGCGTCGCAGCGTGGCCTCGCTGCATGCGCTGGAAGCTGTGTTCGACGGGGCCATGGCACTCGTTTCGGAACACTTGGGCGTCACCCCTCCGGTCGGCACGCTCGGCGACGGTGGGGCATGGCTTATCGCAGAAGCCGCCGCTCGCACCGATCCCAGCGACGAGCTGGGCGCCGCCGTCGCCGAATTGGACGACCTCCTCGTCGATGCGGCCGTGGCGCTCGATCCCCCCTCACGCCAGCGGCTGTGGGCATTCCGCGAGAACGTCACCGAGGCCATCTCCGCTGCGGGCATCCCGCACAAGCTGGATGTGACGCTGCCCGCTGCTCGCCTTGCCGAGTTCACCGACGGTGTCGCCGATGTCATCAGGGCGGTCGACCGCGACGCCCGGCCGCTGCTGTTCGGCCATCTCGGCGATGGCAATGTGCACGTCAACGTGCTGGGTCCCGGCGGGTCTGAGCCTGCCCCAGAGGTCGACGGCGCGGTGCTGCACTACGTCGCCGAGCTCGGCGGCAGCATCTCGGCCGAGCACGGCATCGGCACGGCCAAACTCTCCCTACTGCATCTCAACCGCAGTGAGGCCGAGCTGGCAGCATTCGGCGCCATCAAGCGAGCGCTCGACCCGGCCGGCCTGCTCAACCCCAACGTTTTGCTCCCCTGAACTGGCGCGCGCCCGCGCAGGAGGCGGCAGGCGCCCTCTGCTCCGGGAATCCAGCAGGTTCCAACCTCGCAGAGTCCCCCTGCCGCCTCCTCCGCTTGGTTCTTGGCTCTCACCCGCGTCTACGGTTCGAGGGATGAGTCGATCGCGGCCGCAGGTCCCGTTTGCTACGCGCTACGCGCGCAGCGGCATGGTGTGCAGCGTCGACCACCTCGCGAGCGAGGCCGGCGTGTCACTGCTGCGTGCGGGCGGCTCAGCGGCAGACGCCGCGGTGGCGGCCTCCGCAGTGCTCGCTGTGACCACCCAGCACATGTGCGGCATGGGGGGCGACTTGTGGGCGCTGGTCCACCACGCCGACGGCACGGCTCCCGCAGCGCTCAATGCGAGCGGTCGGGCGGGAAGCGGCGCACATCCCGGCGCTCTTCGCGCCGAGGGCCGCACACGGATGCGCTTCCGCTCCGACATCCGCAGCGTGCCGGTGCCGGGATGCGTCGACGGCTGGCTGAGCCTGCACGAGCGGTTCGGGCGCGCCCCCCTGGAGGAGGTATTCGCTCCTGCGATCGCTCTCGCGAGCGGCGGTTTCCCGCTCTCGCCCCATGGCGCTGTGGCCGCGGCACTGCTCGACGGCGTCGCGAACACCGACGATTACTCGCCCCGCAGCCGGCCGGGAGATCTCATCACCCGACCCGGCGTCGCCACTGCCCTCGCCGAGATCGTCGACGGCGGCCGGGAGGCCTACTACGAAGGCGATTTCGGCCGCGACCTCATCGAGCTGGGCAGCGGCGAGTACACCGCGGCGGACCTCGCCCGATCACAGGCCGATTGGGTGACGCCGCTGCGTGCCGACGCCTGGGGACACCGTCTGTGGACCGTGCCGCCCAACTCGCAGGGATACCTCACCCTCGCCGGCGCATGGATCGCTTCCGGGCTGGACCTGCCCGCGGACCCCGACGATCCGCTGTTCGCCCACCTGCTGGCCGAAGCTGCCAAGCAGGCAGGATGGGATCGGCCCGAGGTCCTCTCCGACAGCGCTGACGGCGCGGCGCTGATCGCGCCCGAGCGACTTGCACCTCGCCGCGACGCGATCTCGCCTGACACAGCAGCCCCGCTGGGCGCCGGGACCGGCACCGGCGACACGATGTACCTCGCGGCTGCGGACGCTGATCGCATGGGCGTGTCGCTGATCCAGTCCAATGCGGGGGGCTGGGGCATCGGGCTGTGGACCCCGACCCACCGGATCAGCCTCCACAATCGCGGCATCGGCTTCAATCTGATCGAGGGCCATCCGGCCGAGTACGGACCCGGCCGGCGCCCTCCTCACACGCTCGCGCCGGCACTGGTCCAGCGCGCCGACGGATCGCTCCGTTCGGTCGTGGGCACCATGGGAGGCGACGCCCAACCGCAGGTGTTGCTGCAGGTGCTGGCCCGATCGCTGTGCCTCGGCGAAGAGCCCGCGACAGCCATCGGCTCGGGCCGCTGGCGCTGGGGGGCCGCAGAGGGAACCGGCTTCGACACCTGGGCTGCTCCTGGCAATCTCCAGCTGTACCTCGAGGGTCATGCGGCGTGGGCAGACCCAGAAGGCGCCGCCGACCTCGCCCGGCGGGGCCACCGGGTCGGCACCGATGGCGCTCATGACAACGCATACGGGCACGCGCATCTCATCGAGATTCACGACAGCGTGCTCGCTGGGGCTTCGGATCCCCGTGCGCTCACCGGCGGCGTCGCCGGCTACTGAGCGCCGACGGCACCCGGCTCAGGCCCTGAGGAACCGCTTGGGCCACGGCCTCGCCTGCCGGCTCAACCGCTCAGTGCGGCAGCGGCTCGGCCACCTCGAGCCGGGAAGGTCCGAGCGACCGGGCCACGAAGAGGGCTGCGTAGGCACGATCGCGCAGATCGGCCGCTTCCAAGGCGTGCGTTGGATAGCTGGCCACGCCCATCGAGAGCGTGATGCCCGTGTGATACGAGCGGGCGGCCACCTCGCGCCGCACCCGGTCAGCGGCCCAGACAGCACCGCCGTGAGGTGTGTCGTCGAGGATGGCGGCCAGCATCCCGTCAGTGCAGTGGCAGACAGTGTCCGATTCGCGCAGCGTGCCACGCACCAGCCGCGCCGCGAGCCGCTGAGCCACCCGCGCCTGCGTACTGCTCAGCCCTTCGAAACCGTCGACCTCGAAGAACACCACCGACAGCGGCTGGAGCGCCCGCCGAGCCAATGCCAGCTTGCGGTCGAGCAGGATCGCAAAGACGCGCACATCGGGTAGCCCGGTCACGGGATCCAGCACAGAGTCAGCTACGCCGGGGGTGGAGCCCCCGGCGCCATGGCGAGCCATGGAGCGCCAGAGTGCCACTCCTGCGCCCGTTGCACAATGCCCGCATGAGCGCCCCCGCTGTAGCGTCGGCGCATGCGCATCGCACGACATCTCCTCGACGGCCAGCCCGCCCTGGCCACCGTCACTGATGACGGGTTGGTCACACTGCGGACCGAGCACACCGATCTGCCGTCGCTGCTCACCTCGAGCGATGGGGATCTGGTGGCCCGAGTCCAAGCACTGGCAACAGGCAGCGTGACGCCGCTCGCAGAGGCAGAACTGCTGTCCCCGGTTGGCCGCCCGCCGGCAATCCTCGCAGTCGGCCTCAACTATCGCGCCCATGCGGCCGAGGGCGGCCGCGAGCCCCCGAAGGTGCCGATCATCTTCAACAAGCATCACAACTGCATCGTGGGGCCCGGCGACGCCATTCACCTGCCCGCAGCGGCACCCGACATGGTGGACTACGAGGGCGAACTGGCCGTCATCATCGGACGCACCGCCCGTGCCGTGCCGGCCTCCGACGCCGCGGACTACATCGCCGGTTACACGATCATGAACGACGTCAGCGTGCGCGATTGGCAGCGCCGCAGTCCCACCATGACCATGGGCAAGTCATGGGACACTCACGGCCCGTGCGGCCCGTGGATGGTGACCAGCGACTCGCTCGACCCGCATTCGTGCCGCCTGGTTACCGAGGTGAGCGGCGACGTGCGCCAGGATGCCAACACCGACGACCTCATCTTCGACTGTTACGAGATCGTGGAGCACCTGTCCACGGCGTTCACGCTCGATCCGGGCACGATCATCGCCACCGGCACACCGGCCGGCGTGGGAGCATTCTCGGATCCACCCGGCCTGCTCACCGATGGCGACGAGGTTGCGATCACCATCGAAGGCATCGGCACGCTGACCAATCCCGTGATTGCCGAGCCGAACGTCTAAACAGGACAGGTGATGCGGTCTGGCACCCACGCCGTTGCCACGCCGGGCATCGCTCCGCCCGACATACGCCAGCGCTTCGAGTTCGACTACTCGCTGGACGCCGGCAGATCGCTCGGGCGCGTCGGCGGCAAGGGCGCGCTGGGTCCCGTGCTGTATGACGGTCCCGTCATCTGGCGCACCCAGGACACGCCTGTCGGCGAGGCCACCCTGCGCATCACGCGCTCGGCGCACGTCGCAGATGTGGCCGTGTGGGGACCCGGCGCCGAGATCGCTGCGGCCGGTGTGCCGGCGCTGCTCGGTGCCCATGACGATCCCTCGGCACTCGTGCCCCAAGATGCCGTCGTGGCCGGCTGGTTGCGCCGCTGGCCTGCACGCCGGCTGACCGCAACCGGCACGATCTGGGAGCACGTGATTCCTACCGTGTGCGGCCAGAAGGTGCCGGGGCTGAATGCCAAGAACTCGTGGCAGGGAATCCTGCGCCGCTGGGGCAGGCAGCCGCCCGGCCCCGCCCCGAGCGCGCTGCGGCTGCCGCCGACGGCGGAGCTGATGGCCTCTTTCGCCTACCACGAGTTCCACCGCTTCGACATCGAGCGTCGTCGTGCCGAGGCGATCATCGCCTTCGCCCGCCGCGCAGCGACGCTGGAAGGCGTGGCCCGGCTCGCGCCCGCGGCAGCGCGTGAGCGTCTGCAGGTCGTCAGCGGCATCGGCCCGTGGACTGCGTCGATCGTGGTGCTGCTCTGCCACGGCGATCCCGACTCGGTGATCGTCGGCGATTACCAGATTCCCAGCTACGTCACCTGGCACTTCGCCGGCGAGCGACGCGGCGACGATGACCGGATGCTGGAGCTGCTCGCGCCCTACCGCGGCCAGCGGGCGCGAGTGCAGGCGCTCGCCAAGTCCGCTGGGCCGCCGCCCCGCCACGGCCCCCGCATGCCCCTGCAAGACCTGCAGAACCGTTGACGAATCGCGTTCGCTACAGCAGCAGCGCCTCGGGAACTTCGACGATCTTGGCGCGCAGGTACTCCCCCAGTGCCTTGGCCTGGGGGTCCTGCCGGGTCGACGCAGCCACGCCTTCTTCCAGCAGTTCGTGGAAGATGAAGTTGAGGCTCCAGATGTTGGGCAGGTCGTATCGATCCACGCGGTGCTCGGCTGCTTCGGGCATCAGCTCCGCGAGCCGCTCGACGGTCAGGAAGTCCGCCAGCCACCAGTAGGCCTCGGCCGAGCGGGCGAAGACACCCAAGTTCGCATTCGGCCCCTTGTCGCCCGAGCGAGTGCCGTACAGCGTTCCGAGCGGAACTGCCCGCGTCGGTCCTCCGGGGGGTTCGATCCGCTCCGGCGGGGTCACGGTGATCTGATCACCTGCGGCCTCGCCGGATTCAGCCGGGGCGTCTGGGGTCGGCAGCGTGCTGTCGACCACCGTGAGGCGACCGTCGACCACGACGTTCATCGGGACCAGCTCGGCATCGACGAGCGCCGGCCAGTACACCCCGAATGGCTGGCCAGGTCCCGGACCCCCGCCGGTGCCGAACATGCCGGGGATGGAGCACAGCCCGATTTCGGTGCCGGCATTGGAGAATGCCCGACCGACCTTGCGCTCGTCAGGGTCCTTCACGATGATCTTGTACACGGCCACGGCTTCCTCGTTGGTGCCGGGGTCGGCCTTGTGCGTCGGCAGGAACTTGCGTACGACGGTCTCGTAGTCGTCGGGACCGTAGGGGCACGCATGCCAGAACTGGCGCTCGATGAGCTCGGCCTTGGCTTCGATGTCCAGACCAGTCAGCCCGACGGAGATCTGGTTGCGATATCCGCCTTGGTAGTTCATGGCCACCTTCAGCGTGGGCGGAGCTGGCTCGCCCCGGGTGCCGCTGATGCGCACCCGGTCTCGCCCGAGCTGTTCCAGCTCGATGGTGTCGAAGCGGCTCACGACGTCGGGGTTGAGGTAGCGCTCGCTCTGGATCTCATAGAGCAACTGCGAGGTGATCGTGCCCACCGAGACCTCCCCGCCGGTGCTGGCGTGCTTGCCGATGACGCTGGAACCGTCGGCTGCGACCTCCGCCCACGGGAATCCCGGGTAGGTCATGTCGGCGATCTCGGTAAAGAAGCTGTAATTGCCGCCAGTGGCCTGCCCGCCGCACTCGATGACATGGCCGGCAACGATGGCGCCGGCGAGCGCGTCCCAGTCGTCACGAGCCCAGCCGTGGTGCCACGCAGCGGGGCCCGCCACAACGGCGGCGTCGGTGGCGCGCCCGGTGATGACGATGTCTGCGCCCTGGTTCAACGCCTCGACAATCCCCCAGCAGCCGATGTACGCGTTGGCGGTCACGATGCGATCAGCCAGCTCGCCCAAGGGCTGACCGGTGTCGAGATGGGCGAAGTCGTTGCCGGCAGCGATCAAGTCCCCCAAACGGTCAGTGAGGTCATCGCCGTCGACATAGGCGATCGACGGGCGTAGGCCCAGCCGGTCCGCCACCTCAGCGACTGCGTCAGCGCACCCGGACGGGTTGAGGCCGCCGGCGTTGGACACCACCTTGATTCCCCGGTCCAGGCAGGTGCCCATGACCTCCTCCATCTGCGTGACGAAGGTGCGGGCGTAGCCGGCGCCGGGCCGCTTGGCTGCGATGCGCGACAGGATCAGCATGGTCAGCTCAGCGAGCCAATCGCCCGTGAGGGCATCGATCGGGCCGCCCGTGACCATCTCACGAGCGGCAGCGAGACGATCTCCGAAGAAACCGCTGCAGTTGGCGATCCGGATGGGCGGTGCGGTCGTCGTGCTCATATTGCTGGAACCTCTCGTCGCCGATGCAGGGTAGGTCACCGCTCTGCCAGACTTCCGCCCATGGCGAACCCCGTGCTCCTGCTTCACGGCTTCACCGGCTCGGTGGCGAGCACCTGGCAGCCGACCGGCATCATCGACCTCCTGACCGACGGCGGGCGCGACGTCATCGCGTGGGATCTCCCCGGGCACGGCTCAGCGCCCAAGTACCACGACCCGGCGGGGTACGCCGACATGGAGGCCAAGCTGGTCGAGCGGCTGGCAGCCGAGGTCGGCGAGCAGACCGTCGACGGTGTCGGCTTCTCCATGGGGTCGCGCACGCTGCTGGCGATGGCGGCCATGTCACCCGAGCGCTTCGGCCGCCTGGTGGTCTCGGGCGTCGGCCGGAATCTGTTCGAACGCGATGACGAGCAGGCCGAACGCATCGCCCGCGGCGTCTCGGGCGAAGCCGAGGCTGACGACGTGCACGCGCAGACCTTCGCCCGCTACGCCGCCGAGCCGGACCAGGACGGCAAGGCGCTGGCCGCGTTCATGCGCCGCAAGCACGCGCCGCTCGGAGACGACGAGTTTGCACGTATCACCCATCCGGTGCGGGTGGTGCTGGGCACCGAGGACTTCGCCGGCCCCGCCGACCCGCTGCTCGACGCGCTGGCGGATTCCTCACTTACCGAGCTGCGCGGCTGCGATCACTTCGCCACGCCAAAGAACTTCGGCTTCATCGACGCCGTGATGGAGCACCTCGAGGTCTTCTGAGTCCAGCCGCCCGAAGCCGCGACACCAATTCGCGGCTGTCGACTGCAACGGCACCTGCAGCCAACGCACGCTCTCGTTCGGCTTCATCGATGTCATAGTGATCGCCCTGGAATGCCGCCCGTCGCTTGCCGATCGATGCGGCAAACCGGTGCAGCTCCTCGTAGCTCTCGTCGGAAACGAGATGCGCCCACTGTCGCCCCCGCCAGGGCCATCTGGCGTCGTCGACGAGGATGGTCACAGCTGCGGGGCTTCCTTGCCGGCTGGTGGCTGAACCGCATTTCTGAAGTGCATTAGAGTTGTTCCTTTCCCGGGGCGCCTGGAGGGGGGAGGCGCGGCGTGAATGCGTTCTGGCATGACGTGCACCGGTGGGCCAGACGGCCGTGGCGCGCCCTGGCCGCCGTCATGCTCGCCTGCAGCACCGCGCTCTCCGCAACCCCCAGCGCTCAGGCCACCGATCTCCCGATCGAAGTGCCGAGCCCCAGCCTCCACCTCAACGCCTGCTTCCCCGAACCGGCGCTGCCGACACCCCCGTACCTGGGTCCAGCAATCGAGGATGCCCTCATCTACGACGACTGGCTCGCCACGGTCATCGCGGCGGCGCAGGCCTGCGAACCGCTGCGCGTCCCGCTGTTCGGCGAACTGCGCATGCCGCTCGCCGATCCGGTCGTGACCTCGGCGTTCGGAAATCGCTTGCACCCACTGCGGAAGCGCTGGCTGCCGCACACCGGCATCGACGTGGTCGACCGGCTGCGCCGTTGGAGGGTGCCGGTCCTGGCGTCGGGCAGGGGAACGGTGATTGCAACCGGGGACTTCGCTGCATATGGACGCACGGTCGTCATCAACCACGGAGCGCGGGTCGCGACGGTGTACACCCACCTGAGCAACATCAGCGTGCGGGACGGCGACATCGTGGACGCCGGTGAGCGCATCGGCCGACTCGGTTCGACGGGCGCGGTCACCGGGCCCCACCTGCAGTTCGAACTGCGGCTCGGAGGTGCTGCTGTCGATCCGCTCGATTACATCGCACCGTGGTCTCAACCGCCCGGAGGCCATTGGTAACCGGCACCGGAGGGCTGCGGGCACCTCAGCCCGCCGACGAAGAGTCGGTGTCGGCTGCCCCGTCGGGGTCACGAGATGGGGAGCTGGAGGGATCTGCAGACTCCGGCTCATCGGTGGCGTCTGGCTCGTCCTCGTGGGTCTCGAAGAGGTCGGATTCGATGAGCTCGTGCCGCTTGATGTAGGTGGAGACGAACGCTTGAATCGTGGCCGCAGCCGGCACAGCCAGCAGCGCACCGGCCGATCCCAGCAACGCGGCGCCCGCGAGGACCGAGCCGAACGCCACGGCAGGATGGATGTTCATCGTGTGGGCGGTCACGCGTGGCGCGAGCAGGTAGTTCTCGACCTGCTGGTATGCGAGCACCACGATCGCCACCCAGAGTGCGGAGATCGGCTGGTCCAGCAAGGCGATCAGCAGCGGCAGCAGTCCCGCCAAGTAAGTGCCGACGACCGGCACGAATTGGGAGAGCAGGCCCACCCACATCGCGAGCGGGAGCGGGAACGGCACGCCGATGACGGCAAAGGCCGCCCAGTGGACCAAGAACGCAGCCAGAGCCAGCAGCGTGCGCGAGTAGATGTAGCCGCCGGTCTTGTCGATGGCCAATTCCCAGCCGCGCAGCACCGCAGCTTGACGGCTCGGGTTCAGTGCCGAGCACAGCAGGCGGCGCAGACGGGGCCCGTCGGCCACCAGGTAGAAGGTGAACAGCACCACGGACAGCATCTGCACTGCCACATTCACCGCGGTCGAGCCGACGGACACCAAGTTGCCTGCCACGTCACCGAGCAGCGATGCCGCGCTGCCGCCTGCGGTGAACTGGGCTCTCAGGTCGTCGGTGTTGATCTGGATGCCGAACTGATCGTCGGCCCAGCGCTCGATGTCGACCAGATAACCGGGAGCTGCATCGATGAGCTTGAGGATCTGATCGGCCAGCACTGACGCCATCGCGGCCGCGAAACCGGCAGTGAGCAGGGCGAACAAGCCGAAGACGGCGGCAGTGCCAAGCCCGCGCTTCCAACCCTTGCCAGCCAGCCAGTTCACCGCCGGCTCCATCGCGAAGGACAGGAACAGCGACACCAGCAGGACCACCAAGAGACTGCGCAGCTTGTCCAGCAGCCACGCAGCAGTGGCAAGGCCCACGACGGCGGCCACGGTCAAGCCGATGGCGCGCGGCACCCAGCGCGGCATCCGGTCACGCTCGGGCAGCCGGAGCTCCGCCCTGCGCCGGGCCTCACTCGCCATGATCGTCCCCCTGCCGGGCATCCATTGCGTCCAGAACTGCCGCGTGCAGTCGCCCGTTGGTGGCGACCCCGTTGCGGTTGCGATACTCGGGCCGGCCCGCCACATCGGTGAAACGCCCACCGGATTCCGCCATGATCACGGGCATCGGCGCCAGATCCCACGTCTCGCACACCGGGTCGATCATGGCCTCAGCCTGTCCTGTCGCCACCAGGAAGTAGCCGTAGGCATCGCCCCATGTGCGCAGCATCGCGCCGCCGGAGCGCAGTGCCTCGAATTGGGACTGCTCGAACGTGTTGTAGTCCGAGGTGTTGACAAGCGCTCCGCTGAGATCGGGATGATCGCTCACCGTGCAGCGGTGGTCGCCGAGCCAGCAGCCGCTGCTCCTGCCGGCGGCGAGTGTCTGCCCGAGCACCGGCAGGTCGATGACACCCACCAACGGACCGTACGGATCCACCAGCGCCACGAGGGTCGCGTACAGGGGGACGCCCCGTGTAAAACCCCGCGTCCCATCTATCGGATCGACGATCCATGTCCGGCCGTCGGGCCGGATCGAGCCGCCTTCTTCCTCGCCGAAGATCGCGTCGTCGGGAAACTGTTCGGCGATCCGGTCTCGGACAAGGCGCTCTGCCGCCCGGTCGGCTTCGGTCACCTCAGTGCCATCACGTTTCCAGGCGACGCCGAGGTCGCGTTTGCCGAACCATCGCAGCGTGAGCGCGCCGGCTTCGGCTGCGATGTCGCGGACGGCTGCGACCAGTGACTCCCCTGCCGGGCCGCCACCTGCCTCTGCGGCATCGGCTCTCGTCACATCGGCCTCCCGGGGCGAGTGCTCGCAGCAAGCGGCGCTGCGGCCTGCGGCGCACTCACTCGTCGCGGCCTGTGCCTTGCCATGGCAGTCGTCGCTGGCGCGGCACCTCATCGGCGTCGTCGACGACGTCGGCGTTCAGCGGGAAGTTCAGCACCGGTACGGGGAGCTGGCGGGCGATCCGTTCCGAAGGCAGCAGCACCAGGCGTGAGGCGCCTGTCGGAGGACGCTGGGAGAACAGCACCACGAGGTCTGCATGGTGCTGGCTGCGCGAGCGCACCACGGCGCCGGTGAAGCTCTCGTTGCGCAGCGAGCGGAACTCGAAGTCGACATCGCGGCTGCCGCAGAGCTCGCCGATCTTGGCGGCGTGCGGTTCGTCGCGCTCCCCTGGCATCAGCACCACCAGCGACGACCGCCACCGCGCCGCCTGGTCGATCAGCCACTCGGGCAGCTCAACGGGGACAGGCGCTGCTACGAGCACACGATGGGGCAGCTCGAACTCCTCAGGGGCGGTTCCGTCGGAATCCTCGGCGGATGACCAGCCGCGCAGATCTCGGGCAACCAGCAGCGGCCCGATGAGCTCGAACAGCACGACGGCACCCAGCACCACCGTGGCAGCCTCAGCGCCCGGATCGCCGAGGCGCTCCGACGCGATGACCGCCAGACCGACGGCAACACCGGCCTGCGGCGTCAGGTTGACGCCCAGTCGCAGCGACCTCCTCCAGCCCAGACCCCCCACCAAGCCGCCGCCGAGACCTCCGACGATCTTGGCCGCGACGCGCACGACGATGTATGCGACACCCACCAAGCCCACCTTGGGCACGTCGGAGAGGTGAATCGAGGCACCGGCCAAGGCGAAGAACAGCAGGTACAGCGGCTGCTCGATGGTCTTGATCGTGCGGAACAGCCGCACCGAGAACGCCTGCGGCGACACCGTGGCTGCTGTGGCTCCTGCGACCAGCGCGGCCAGCGGCAGCGAGATGTCCAGCCAACCCGAGATGGTCCACCCGATCACGATGTGCACCAGCACGAACAGCAGCAGCTCGCCGGAGGTTTCGATCTGGAAGCCGAGACGCGAGATGAACCAGCCCCCGAGCAGCCCCAGCACCGCGCCGCCGATGCCCAGCTGGACGAAGTTCAAGATCGCCCCGCCCACATCGGCTGCTTCGTCAGAGAGCAACAGCGCAATCGGGAGCACTGCCGCGAAGGTGGTGGTCGCGAGCGCGTCCGAGACCGCGTGGGTGCCCACGATGCCGGTGGGATAGCTGCCGCGGGCGCGCACCGACGAAACGATGTGCGCGATCGTCATCGGGGCACCCGCACCTGCGAGCGCTCCGAGGATCAGCGCCACCGGGCGGTCCGCCCCGAGCCGGCTGGTGACCCAGAACACCGCTACCGCGCTCAAGGCGAACTGGACCACACCAGTGGTCAGCGTCCAGCGCGCGGCACGCAGCGCCCGTGCCGAGACGCGCTCGCCGATGACGAACATGAGCACTGCCAGCGCCACCTCGGTAACGGGTCGCAGCGCGATGAGCGACGGCTCGTCGATCAACTGTATGAACGGCACGGGCCCGGACGGACCGAGAAGGGCGCCGACAATGAGGAAGGCCACCAGCTCCGGCAGGTGGTGGCGTGCCAGCAAACGGCTGGCGAGGTACGCCAGCCAGGCCAGCACGGCGAACGCAACGAGCGTGTCGTTCATCGCCGGCCCTGGCCGGGCGATCGATTAGGAGTCGGCGACGACTGGCTCGAAGTTCGGATCGCGCTGTTCGACGAAGCTCTGCACGCCTTCCTTGAAGTCGGGGCGCTGCAGCGACTCGCGCATGAGCGCGTTCGATTCCTCGAGGGCATCGCTGCGTGCCTCGTCAAGCTGGCCCCACACCTGCCGCTTGATCTGCGCCATCGACCAGGGCGCGCTGTAGCGGCCGAGATCGCGGGCGTAGCTGACCGCTTCGGACACCAAGTCCTCGCGCGAATACACCCTGCTGACAACGCCCATGTCCTTCGCCTCTTCTGCCAGGAAGACGCGGCCGGACATGAGGATGTCCAATGCATGCGAGGGTCCGACGACCCGGGGCAGCATCCACGACACACCGTGCTCGGCAATGAGGCCTCGGCGAGCGAATGCACTGGTGAACTTGGCTCCCTCAGCGGCGAAGCGGACATCGCACATCATGGCGTGGACGAAGCCCAGTCCAGCGCATGCTCCGTTGATCGCCGCCACGACCGGCTTGGGAATGGTCAATGCGTAGTCGTGCCGCTCGGCACGCAGTCGCGGCGCATCCCCGCCGGTGCCCTCGCCCTGGCCGCTGGAGATCCCCTGCAGGTTGTCCATGTCGGCGCCGGCACAGAATCCCCGGCCTGCCCCGGTCACCACAATGGCCCGAACGTCCGGGTCGGCCGCCGCACGGTCGAGAGCGTCGAAGTAGCCGGTGCCCAGCTTGCCTGTCCACGCGTTCAGGCGCTCGGGACGGTTCAGCGTGACGACCGCCACACCGTCGTCAACCTCGTACAGCACCACCGCATTCGATTGGGGGTCGTTCATCTGGTTGCTCCTTGCTTGTCCCGATGCGCCCGAGCACATCGGTGCTCATGCCGAGGCGTCCGGACGCCTCGGTGCGGACACCGCCGCGGCCACGCTACTCGGCTAGTCGCGAGCCATCTCTTCCACGGTCACCGTGTCCATGGTGTCGCCGACCGCAATCGCGAGCGCCACGTCCATTCCCTCGGTGACGTAGCCGAACAGGTTGTAGGCGGGCTGCAGCTTGGCGCGGCAGTCGTCAATGCAGATGAAGAACTGGCTGCCGTTGGTGTCCGGTCCCGCGTTGGCCATTGCCACCGCTCCCAGCGTGTACTCGCCCCTCACGGGCTCGTCGGCGAACCGGTACCCCGGGCCGCCGCGGCCTGAGCCCTCCGGGCAGCCGCCCTGGATGACGAAGTCGGGCACGACCCGATGGAAGGTCAGCCCGGTGTAGTAGCCGTCCTGTGCCAGGTTGACGAAGTTGTTCACCGTCGCCGGGGCGAGCTGGGGGTCCAGGTCCATGACGATGCGGCCCTTCGACGTGTCGAGCGTGACACGCCAGATCGCATCGGTGTTGATGTTCATTGCGGGTGCGGAAGCCATAAGCCGCCGACCCTATACGGGTGAGCGCTGTCGAAGCTTTTCGGGTGAACGCCGGCGAAGCCTTGGCGTTCGCACTAGTCGGTGGAACGCAGGGTGCGGCCGGCGAGTGCGCCGGTGTGCTCGCCGTCGCGCATGAACACCTGCCCGTTCACCAGCGTGGCCTCGTATCCGGCGCCACGCTGGATGTACCGGCCCGCACCGCCCGGGAAGTCGTACACGTACTCAGGACCCGACAGCGACAGGCTGTCGAGGTCGAGGATGTTGATGTCGGCGAACCGGCCGGCCTCCAGCCGGCCCCGGTCGACCAGCCCGAACAGGTCGGCGGTGTCCGAGGTGATCCGCCGAACGCCTTCGGGCAGCGAGAAGAACCCGTTGTCGCGTACCCAGTGGCTCAGGAAGAAGGTGGGCTGGCTGGAGTCCATGATCTGCCCGACGTGGGCCCCCGCGTCGGCGAGTCCCATCACGATGGCATCGTGGCTCAGCATCCGCTCGATCGCATCGAAGTCCTGATTCAGCACCGGCAGGCTCAGCATCACCGTTCCGTCGGAGCGATCGGTTGCGTCCAGGAACAGCTCCACCGGGGAAACGCCGGCAGCCGCAGCCTGCGCTTCGAGCGTGCCGTCGGGCCCGATCCGGTAGTTCGGGTTGACCGCATCGAGCAGGTACAGGCGGCTGAGGTCGACGAGCGAGTTGGCCATGCCCGTGGAGTTCTTGTCGGACGAATTGGCCTCCGCCACCAGAGCCGCACGAGTCGCCGGGTCGCGGATGGCCTCGAGGCGCCCAGCGACGTCGAGGCTGCGCAGCGAACGCCACGTCTCGCCCGCCCGGTCCCAGGGCGTGCGGTGCTGGATGCCGAGCACGACGCCGATGGCACGGCAGGTGGTCTGCGGTCGCAGGTTCGCGCCGGCGGCGTTCTGGTCGCTGACGTAGCCGAGCACCAGATCGCTCATCTCGGGCTTGCGAGCCGAATACACCAAGCCGAACGTGCTGGGCCGGCCGCTGCGCCGCGTGATCTCGCCGAGCACCTCGATCTCGTGACGGCCTCCGGCGAAATCCGGCCCGGCTGCCTCGAAGCGAGGGGCCGACTCGAACACGCCCCGGCCGTGGCGGCCCAAGACGTCGCCGAAGGCGTACAGCTCGTCGTCATCGGCGAAGGTGCCCGGGATCGGGCGCCCATCGGGTGTGCGGTGGAGCAAGGTGCGCGATGTCGAGAAACCCAGCGCGCCGGATCCCATCGCCTCGTCCACTAGCTCGCACATCGCCGCGACCTGGGACTCAGACGCTGGGCGCTCGTCGAGGCTGTCGGGACCCATGGTGTGCCAGCGGACGGCGACATGGCCGACCATGCCGCCGACGTTGAGGCCCTTGGGCATGCCGTCCAGGAACGCCAAGTACTCACCGTAGGAACGCCAGTCCCACGGCAGCCCCTGCATCATCGACTGCTTCGGGATGTCCTCTACCGACTCCATGACCTCGGCGATGTATTCGATGTCTTCGGTCTTCACCGGGGCGAAGGTGACGCCGCAATTGCCCATCACCACCGACGTCACGCCGTGCCAGCACGAGCTTGAGCCGATCGGATCCCAGGCGAGCTGCGCGTCGAGGTGCGTGTGGATGTCGACGAACCCGGGCGTCACCACCTTGCCGACGGCGTCGATCTCGGTACGGCCCGGCGTCTCCACCGTGCCCACCGCGGTGATCCTCTCGCCGTCGATGGCGACATCGGCGACCGTGGCATCGCTGCCGCTGCCGTCGACCACCAAGCCGCCTCGAATGACTGTGTCGTGGGACATCGCGCGCTCCCGTTCGTATGTGGTTCCCGACGCGTGAGCTTACGCCCGCCGGGACTGCGCCCGCCGTGTCTCCGCGCCCCGCTGCTGGCTTCGGTACTCTCGAATGGATGCCGACTCCCCAGAGGGCTGTGACTGGAAGGGCGACTGCCGTGCACCAACTCGACTCCCGCCAAGACGCTGAGCCGCAAGGCAACACCGCACGCTGGCGTGTTCTTGCAGCAGCGCTGGCCGCTGCGATGCTGGTCAGCGCCTGCGGCCTGCTGAGCGACGACGACACCGACGCGACCACGACCACCGCCCCCGATGACGCGATGATGTCGGACACCGACGACGAGGCCACCACGGTCGTGACGGCCGCGCCCACGACGACTGCAGCCGGCGATGCCATGGCCGAAGACGAGGCCGGTCCCGATGTGACGCTGGAATCGAAGCTGTCGACCGCCGGTTTGGGCCCCGTGCAGATCGGGCACTCGCTGGAAGACGCCCGAACCGCCGCCGGCGCACTGCTGATCGCCGTCCCGGGCGGTTCGGACGCCTGCCGCTACTACACGGTTCAGAACGGTCCTGAAGGGGTCCGGTTCCTGGCCGTCAACGCCGAGATCGTGCGTGTCGACATCGAATCCGGGCCGATCACGACGATCTCGGGCTACGGCATCGGCTCCACCCGGAGCGAGATCATCGAAGCCTTCGGCGACCGGATCGAAGACGGGCCCGGGCTCTCCGCGATCCAGTACGTGCCGGTGGATGCCCCCGACATCGACAAGCGCGTGGTGTGGGAAGTCGACGAAGCCGGTGCGGTGATCTCACTGCGAGCCGGGCGCGTCCCGCACGTCGAGCCCCGGGTGGCCTGCACCGGCTGATGAGGTGCGCCCGCTGTAGGGGCGACTGAACCCTCTGGGTCTAGCGGTTCACCGCATCGCCGAGATTGCGGATCACGTCAATCCACAGCTGCGTGCTGAGTGCCAGCGAGTCGGTGTCGACGCGCTCGTCGTTGCCGTGGAAGCGCAGCATGAAATCGTTGGAGTTGACGCGGTTGCTGAACAGGCCCGCGCCATAGGCCACGGCACCCTTGAGGCGGAAGAAACGGGCATCGGTCGCGCCGACGATCAGCTGCGGGATCACCGGTGCGCCCGGATGCGCCTTGGCGACGAGCTCGCTCAGCAGCTGCCACATCGGCGTGTTGGTCGGCGAGGAGCTGGCCGGATCGTCGTGGAGGTGCTCGATCTCGACCTCGTCGAACAGCTCGCCGAGTGCTGCCCGCAGATGCTCGTCCACCTCGACGGGATCGCCGGGTGCGGTGCGGATGTCGACCTCGATCTCCACCTTGTCGGGGATGATATTGGTCTTGTTGCCGCCGCCCACGACATTGGGGCTGAAAGTGGTGTGGCTGCATGCGTGCAAGTGACGCGCGAGGCCCGGCGAGGAGATGCCGGCAACCGCGTCCCAGACGCGGGCCGGGTCGAGCAACGCCTCGCGGGTCTCGTCGTCGACCCGCAGCGTCGAGACATGGTGCTGCCACATCTCGGTGAGCTGGGGCGCCGGGCGGTACTCGGCGATGCGACGCACGATCTCGGCCGCCTTGATCAGCGCGTTGTCGGTGCCGAACGGCATCGAACCGTGACCGGGCGTGCCGCGCACGGTGAGCCGGCGCCAGCCGATGCCCTTCTCCCCCGCCGCCAAGGTGATCTTGGTGCCTTGCGGCGTGTGATTCGGCATCCCGCCGAACTCGGTCAGCACGTAATCGCATTCGATGGCGTCCCAGTGGTGCTCCGCCATCCACTTGGCGCCGTAGGTGCCGCCGGCTTCCTCGTCGGCAACGCCGAAGTAGATGACGTCGCCCTTGGGGCGATAACCGCTGCGGATGATGTGGCGGAAAGCCACTGCCATCGACGACGTGAGGTTGAGCATGTCAACGGCACCGCGTCCCCACACCTCGCCGTCCACCAGCTCACCGCCGAACGGGTCCCGGCTCCAGCCCTCTGGATTGACCGGCACGACGTCGGTGTGGCCCATCAGGCACAGCTTCGGCGCGGCAGGGTCAGTACCGGAGATGCGCGCCACGAGCGACCGGCGCCCTGGCTCGGACTCGAAGCTCTCGACATCGACGCCCGCTCCCTCCAGGAAGGTCTCCAGCAGGTCGCTGTTGCGAACCTCTTCGCCTGATTCGACGGTCCCGTCATTGACGCAGGCGTTGCGGATCAGCTGCTGCAACAACTCGATGGTCTCGTTGGTCAGCGCCGGATCGGTGTGGTCGAGTTCACCCATGGCAGCGATGTTAGGGAGGCTGAGGCGGCAGGCGAAGCCGTGGGCCGGGCGGCCCGTGAGCGAGTGCCCTCGGCTGGGTCGGCGAGGTCACGGCTACGGTGAGCGTCATGAACGCCGCAACCGACACCGCCGCCGATCCATTGACGGCGGCCGATCTCGAGACGTTCAGGCAGGCGGCGGCTGCGTTCCTGCAAGATGCCCTCAAAACCGGCGTGGCGTGCCCTGCGTACGGCGCGATCTTGGTGCCCGCGCTGCATGATCAGGCCCGCGTCTGGCAGCGGTACTGCTACGACCACGGCTGGGCCGGGCTGCATTGGCCGACCGAGCACGGCGGTCGCGGGCTCTCCCGGGCGCACACGGGCGTGTGGATGGAGGAGTGCGAGCGAGCGGGCGTCGCCCCGTACCTGAACCTGCAGGGAATCGTGCTGGCCGGCGAGGCCATCATGCGCTCCGGCACCGAGCGCCAGCGTGCGCAGTTCCTGCGGCCGATCCTGACCGGCGAGGTGCTGTGGTGCCAACTGTTCAGCGAGCCCGGGAACGGCTCGGACTTGGGCGGGCTCACCACCGCAGCAGTGCCCGACGGCGACCGATTCGTGCTGAACGGCCAGAAGGTCTGGTCCTCCAACGCGCAGTTCGCCGAGTACGGCATTTTGATGGCCCGCACCGAGCCCGATGCCTCCAAGCACCGCGGCATCAGCTTCTTCCTGCTGGACATGAGGCTGCCCGGCATCGAGGTGCGCCCGATCAAGCAGATGACCGGCGACAGCGAGTTCTGCGAGGTCTTCTTTGACGATGTGTCGATGCCTGCCGAGGCCCTGCTGGGCGAGCGCGGGGGCGGCTGGGGTGTCGCGATGGCGGTACTGGAAGACGAGCGGGGCGGCGCCGGTTCCTCCGGGGTCATCAGCCTCCGCAAGCGCCTCACCAAGATGATCGATGCGGCAGGCGACGCGGGACCGCTGGGTCGGCAGTCGCTGGCTGAACTGCACGCCCGCGGCAACGCGCTGGCGGCGCTGATGGAGCTGCATGGCGCTGATCCGCGCATGGCGCCAGTGGCGAAGCTGGCGAACAGCGAGCTCGGTTACGACGAGGTCGCCATCGGCGCCAGCCTGCGCGGCGCCGAGGCCATGTTGGCGTCAGACGAGACCGAGGCATTCCTGTACGCACCGGGGATGCGCATCGCTGGCGGCACCAGCGAGATCCAGCGCAACATCATCGGCGAGCGCGTGCTCGGCCTGCCCCGCGAGCCGTCCCCCTAAAGTTGGCGGGCCGGTCGGCGTGAAGCGGCCGGATCAAGGTCATGCACAGAGCACGGACCTGCACCAAGCACGCAGTGGCGAGGGAACCGAGATGGCGATCGCAACCGAGGCTGAGCGCGAGGAATGGCGGGCTGGCGCCCGGGTCAGTCCTGATCGCGAGCAAGCCCATTTCGGGGTCGACGCCCCGTCTGCCGACGAATTGACCGTCGAGCAGATCAACCCGCTGAACCCGCATCTGTTCCGCGAAAACCGCTGGCACGACTACTTCGCCCGGCTGCGCCGCGAGGATCCGGTGCATCTCAATGAGCTGGGCTCGGCAGGGCGCTACTGGTCGGTGACGAAGTGGGCCGACGTCCGCGCCGTCGAGAGCGATCACGAGACCTTCTCATCCGCGCACGGCATCACGATCGGCCCGCCCGCCGACACTGACGGACCTGCGGCCCCGTCGTTCACGTCGTTCATCACCATGGATCCGCCCGAACAGCGGTTGCAACGCCGGACCGTGCAGCCGACGATGACGCCGACGAAGCTCCGCGGCCTCGAGCCGCTCATCCGCGAGCGCGCAGCGAAGGTGCTCGACTCCCTGCCGGAGGGCGAGACGTTTGACTGGGTCGACACGGTGTCGGTCGAGCTGACCACGCTGATGCTGGCAACGCTGTTCGACTTCCCCCTCGACGACCGCCGCAAGCTCACCCACTGGTCCGATGTGGTCACCACGATCCCGGAGCCCGGAGGCTTGGTGGAGTCCAGCGCTCAACGGCAGGAGGAAATGGCCGAATGCCTGGAGTACTTCGAGAAGCTCTGGGAGGAGCGGCGAACCGACCCGGGCGACGACATGCTGTCGATGCTGCTCCACGGCGAGGCCACCGCGCACATGTCTGCCGCTGCGCACCTCGGCAATCTGATCCTGCTGATCGTGGGCGGCAACGACACCACCCGCAACACCATGTCCGGCAGTGTCTATGCGCTCAACAAGTTCGGCGACCAGTACGACAAGCTGAACGCCGACCACAGCCTGCTCGCCAACTTCGTGCCGGAGATGATCCGCTGGCAGACGCCGCTGGCCTACATGCGGCGCACCGCCACGGAGGACTGCGAGGTCGGCGGGCGCCCGATCCGCAAGAACGACCAAGTCCTGATGTGGTACGTGTCGGCCAATCGCGACGAGGAGGTCTTCGGCGACGACGCGGAGCGTCTCGACATCGAGCGGCACAACGCCGCCAGCCACCTCTCGTTCGGCTACGGCATCCACTACTGCCTGGGCAGCCGGTTGGCCGAGCTGCAGCTGCGCATCCTGTGGGAGGAGATCCTGTCTCGCTTCGAGCGGATCGAAGTCCAAGCCGAGCCTGAACGCACGTTGTCGTCATTCATTCACGGCTACACCCACCTGCCGGTCCGCGTCACGCGCAAGTAGCCGAGACTGCTGGCCCGCTCACACCTGCCCTGCCTGAGACCGTCCGGTCCGAATTCGAACCCCGAAGGAGTCCCCCGATGACCGTCAAGTTCTGCTGGTTCAACCTGATGCCGTGGCCGGACCTGCCCGATGACTTCAAGACCGAGCACCGGTCGGTCTGGGTGGACATCGACGGCTCGCTGTTCGATCCCGAGCGCGCCAACGGCGTCTACCACGAGTACATGGACCAGCTCGAGTTCGCCGACGAACTCGGCTTCGACGGCATCGGCGTCAACGAGCATCACCAGAACGCCTACGGCATCATGCCGAGCCCCAACATCATCGCCGCAGGCTTGGCCCGGCGGACTTCACAGGCGGCGATCTGCGTCATCGGCAACTCGATCGCCCTGTACAACCCGCCCCACCGCGTGGCCGAGGAATTCGCCATGCTCGACTGCCTCAGCGGCGGCCGGCTGGTGGCCGGGTTCCCGGTGGGCACCCCGATGGACACCAACTTCACCTACGGGCAGATCCCGGCGCTGACCCGCGAGAAGTACTACGAGGCCCATGACCTGATCATGGAGGCGTGGACCAACCCAGACGTGTTCGCCTTCGACGGCAAGTACACCCAGCTGCGCTACGTGAACTGCTGGCCCAAGCCGATCCAGCAGCCGCATCCGCCGATCTACATCCCCGGCGGCGGATCCATCGAGACGTGGGACTTCTGCCTCGAGAATGACTACAACTACTCGTACCTGAGCTTCAACGGGTACCTGGCCGGCCAGACGCTGATGGACGGCTACTGGAACCGTGTCGGCGAGATGGACAAATCCATGTCGCCGGGACGCGCTGGGTTCGCACAGATCATCTGCACAGCGGCTACCGATGCCGAAGCGGAGGAGCTGTACAGCGAGCACATGCTGTATTTCTTCAATCGCTGCCTCCACGTGTTCCCCGGCTTCGCCGACCCGCCCGGCTACCGGACCGTCAAGACCATCCAGGCCGGCAAGCTCGACCAGTTCCGCAAGGAGAACCAGGCGCTGTTCAAGCGGCTGACCTGGAAGGACCTGGTCGAGGGCGGCTACGTCATCGCCGGATCGCCCGACACGGTGCGCGAGCGCATGGAGGACATGATCAAGCGGCTGCGTGTCGGCACGGTGTTCTGCCTGCTGCACATGGGCAACATGCCCGACTGGAAGACCCGCTACTCCAGCCAGCTCTTCGCTGAGAAGGTGATGCCGGGCCTGCGCGGCATCTGGGGCGACGAGTTCGCCGACGCCGGGGACTGGTGGTGCAAGCCGATGGACGACCGGGTGCGTCCCGAGGACACCATGGCTGATGCCCGCCGCTACCCCGAGGCGCCCAAGGGCCCGGTGACATGAGCGCGACCGATACTGCACCCGCGCCGACTTTCGAAGAGGTTGTCATCACGACCCGGCGAACGGTGACCGCGCCGGTGCGCGTCTACGAGCCTGCGGGCGGGACGTCCGCCGGGACCGCGACCGTGCTGGCGCTGCACGCTGCTGGCGGCTGGCTGCCGAGCGAGCCGGTGCTCGACGGCCTGGCTGCGGCTGGACTGCGAGTGGTGGCGCCGGTGTGGCCCGCGTGGAGCGAGCACGGCGACGAGGATCGCCTGTCGGACATGCAGGACTTCGCACTGCACGGCTGGGACGTAGCCACCGAGATGGGTCTGCTCCCACATTCGGGCACAGGCTCAGGGACTGGCGAGCTGCACCTGCTGGGCCACTCGATGGGCGGCATGATCGCCGCCGAGATGGCGGCGCTGGCACCGCAGTCGGTGGATCGCATGGCTCTGCTGTGCCCCGCGGGGATGTGGCTGAGCGATCACCCGATTCCCGACATCTTCGCGATGCTCCCCTACCAGCTCGCCGAGGTGCTCTTTGCCGATCCGAATGTGGGCGAGGAAGTGCTGACCGGCGGCGCCGATTTCTCCGACAACGCCGCGCTGACGCGCTTCATGGTGGCCCGGGCCCGCCAGCAGGGCATGGCCGGCAAGATCCTGTTCCCGATCCCCAATCGGCGATTCTCGGAACGGGCCTACCGGGTGACGGTGCCGACGCTGCTGGTGTGGGGCCAGCAGGACCGGCTGATCCCGCCCGCCTATGCCGACGCGTGGCAGGCGGCGCTGCCCGACGCCGCAGTCGAACTCGTCGACGGCGCCGGACACATGCTCCCCTACGAGCAGTCAGCAGCCGTCGTCGCGGCCGTCACCGCGCATCTCGCTGGCTGAAGCGACCGCGGGGTCGACGTGAGCGTCGGTTCTCAAGAGGCCTCCCCAAGCAGTAGCTCGGCTGGCGGATCGGGTGGCGTATTGGGTCTCTTCTGCTGCGGAGTGCGATGCTTGGGTTTGCGTGAAGGCGCCGGGTTCGGCGGTGCTGCCTGATCCGGCGGGATGAGCCGGTAGCGGCCCTCGCGGATGACGACCTGCCAGTTGTGGTCGTGGATGCGATCGTGGCACGACCAGCACACCAGCACGAGATTGTCGAGACGTGTCTTGCCGCCGCACGCCACCGGGAAGATGTGATGCGCCTCGCAGTCTCCCGGCGGCGCCCCGCAGCCAATACATGCTCCATCGCGTGCGATGAGGGCTCGGCGCTGTGCCGCAGTCGGCGCCCGGCTGAGAACCATCTCGTACAGCGGAGCGAGTCTGTCGCCGAAGATCTCCAGCCACACGTCGGAGTTGCATGCGAGCCGCTCGAGGGTGCTGGGCGGGACCGGGCCGACCCCGCAGATCTCCGCAAGTGCGCCGAGCGCCCCCGGCTCACCCATGAGAGCGCCCCAGTCGGCCCGAACGATGATCTCCGCCGCTGACTTACAGCCTCCCCGGGTCTGCGCCTCCGCAGCATCCGCGCCCGCGTCGGCCGGCTCGCCACCGCCGGGGCCGTCGGGGGCAATGGTGCTCTTCGCCAACAGCCTGTCGAGCGCGTCGGCCATGCGTTGGTCCGAGGTGCGCACAGCAGTCTCACTGCCGCTGTCACTGCCTGTGACGTTGTCGACGGCTGACCCGCTGCCAGCCTTCGACTCGGCGTGCCGGCGGCGGTCTGCTTGGCGCAGTTGCTCGGCGTGGCGTCGGAGCCGCTCTTGGATGCGAGCGCCCATCTCCGCATCGAAGCTGCCGCGCATCTGCACCGACCCGTCATCGCCGTTCCAGAAGCGCACATGGCGATTGCGCCGGTTGCGACGATGCTGCGCCGCCAGATCAGCAGCGTCCTGGTGACGGGCCGTCCACCGCTGGGCAGCCAGAGCGAACTCGTCTTCGGGCAAGGTCTTGGCCAGCCCGATCAGCTCAGGATCTGACTGCACCGCGTCGGGGCTGGTCTTGCGGGCGGCGTGCGCGAGCTTGGCGGCATTCGCGAGGCTGATCTGCCCATCGCCGACTGCCGCTTGCGCGTCGGGAATCGCCGCCAGTTCTGCGTCGGTGCGCACGTTGCGGGCGGCATCAGAGCGGGACAGGCCACCGTGCTCACGCAGCAGCCCAGCGCCACCGTCGCCGTGACGCTCACGCTGCGCTACTACCGCAGCGACCCTGGTCACGAGCACCTCGACGCGGCTGCGCAACTCCTTGGAGGCACCCAGGGTGCGACGCAGCAGATGGCTGGGCGAGGATTCGACCTCGTCGAGCGCTGCATTGAGATGCACCAGTGCCCGCTCGACATGCGTAAACATACGTTCATTCTAACCCGCTGATGCCGTAGTCAGACATTTTCAGCTATATCTAATTATTACAATTCTGTTACATTGCTGTTCCTGTAATTTCCAGTAGTATCCATGATGTTGCATCGTCTGATCGGTAGGGACACGTGGCCGGCTCGAAGCGCTCAGTTCCCAGCTAGACAGATAAGCTAGCCAGCAATCGCTTGAGTGTTCAGGGGGACGACGTGGCTGACGCCGGGCCGGTGTGGCAATTGCAGGACGCGAAGAACCGGTTCAGCGCGGTCGTGGACGCGGCGCTGCTGGGCGGGCCGCAACACGTGACACGCCGAGGCCGGCCCGTTGCGGTCATCGTTGCGGTCGACGAGTTCGAACGGCTGTGCCGCCTCGACCGGGCGACAGCCCCGACGCTCGGGCGCCTGCTGGCCGCCATTCCCACCGATGACGGCGAATTCGAGCGCCTTGAGGTGTCGCCGAGAGACATCGAACGGTGAGTCTCCTGCTGGACACCGACGTCATCTCGGCGCTCCGTCGCCGTGACCGGCACCCGTCGATCGTCGGGTGGGTGGAAGGCCAACGCACCACAGACCTGCACCTCAGCGTGGTCACGATCGGCGAGATCGAGCGCGGCATCGTCCGTCAGCGAGATCGCGACCCGGCGTACGCGCATCGACTCGCCGACTGGCTCGACAAGCTCCTCACCTGGTATGGCAGCCGCGTCCTCGCCATCGACACGGGGACTGCCCGACGCTGGGGCCAGCTCTCCGGACTGCTGGGGCACGCGAACGCCGACCTGCTCATCGCCGCCACAGCACTCGAACACGGTCTGATCGTCGCGACTCGCAACACTCGCCACTTTGAGCCCACCGGCGTGGAAGTCATCGACCCGTTCGACGAGTCGTAGGAGCACGACCGGTTCCTCGACGTATGAAAAAATCGGAACGCTGCCAGCGACACAGCGTGAGAGACTGTGTGAGTGAGCAGCAAAGACGTGATTTCCGGCCAGCGACCGCCCGCCGTTGACGCCGCGCACATAGAACCGGCGCGGATCGAGGCGTGGGCAGTAGCGGCCCTTGAGCACGTCGATCTGCAGGACATCGACGACCCGGCCGGGGTTGTGGCGACAGTTGACGGCCTGCAAGGCGTATGGGCGCACGGCGCGGATGTGCCGGCGGCCAAGCAAGAACTCTTCGAAGTGCTCATCGACTGGGCCGCCTTGAAGATTGAGCACGGCGACGACGACATTCCCAGCATCGATGGGGTGAGCCTCTACGTCGCACGATGAGCTCCCGGCTCAGCCCGGTCAGCCGTCGGGAACTGATCAAGACACTGAGAAGGCTTGGCTGGACGGGTCCGTGGCACGGCAGCAAGCACCAGATGATGCACAGCGGCAACCGCAAGCTGCGCTTGCCGAATCCGCACAGCGGTGACATCAGTCCTCAATTGCTCGCAATCATCCTGAGCCAAGCCGGAATCTCTCGCAACGAATGGTCCGCTGCGAGGAAATAGCCCTCGCGGGTGCGGCCCGTGCGGCGACACGTTCGCTGCAGAAGTCCCGATGGGGAATTCAGCCTGTCAGACGTCGGAA
This sequence comes from Acidimicrobiales bacterium, assembly GCA_965116715.1. Lineage (GTDB taxonomy): Bacteria > Actinomycetota > Acidimicrobiia > Acidimicrobiales > Poriferisodalaceae > Poriferisodalis. The sequence continues at coordinate 116,202 of OZ220724.1, read as the reverse complement.
TAGCGAGTTCTTCACACGCAGGAGAGCGGGTGCCGCGTACAGTTGGCGGACCGTCGCGAGGAGAGGCTGGTGCGCAACCGACGACGCCGAATAGTCTCTGCCCTGCTCGGCGCGGTGCTTGCTGGCCCGCTCGCGCTGCCCGGAACAGCGGCTGCACAGACCGCAGACGCGTTCGTGGACGGTGCCGAACCGTGGACAGCGTCCGACTGCAACGGCGATGTCCCGATCGTGGCCGGTTCGGACGCCAAGGCGCAATCCGACATCTACAGCGCCGTCACCCTCGCAGGAGTCTTGGACACCGATTGCGTGATCCTGGCGGGTCCGCGTGATGGAGACATGCCTGCGAACCAGCAGGCACGGCTCGACGCTGCGTCGGCAGGCGGCTACATCGTGGGCGGCACCGCAGCCGTGCCGGCTGCTAAGGCCGCAGGCCGCACCATGACGCGCCTGGCGGGGGCGGACCGCTGGGCCACCGCACAGCTCGTGGGCAGCGAGGCCCGGTCCCTCGCCGGAGGCACAGCGCCCGCCGCGCCCACGCCCGACACGTCTCTGACGGCTCCTGACGACGTGCGGCAGCCAGGGGTGCACCTGCGGGGCGCCGAGCCGTGGATCGCGTCCGACTGTGTCGGCGACGACCCCATCGTGGTCGGCTCCGATACCAAGGCGCAGTCCGACATCTACAGCGCGATCACCCTCGCAGGGGTCATCGGCACCGACTGTGTGATCCTCGCCGGTCCCCGCGACAGCGGGATGCCCGCGAGCCAGCAAGCACGCATCGACGCCGCCGGCAAGAGCGGCTTCGTTGTCGGCGGTATTGCGGCGGTGCCCACCGCCAAGATCGCCGGCCGAGACATGACACGCTTCGCAGGCACAGACCGCTGGGCCACCGCACAACTCGTCGGCCGCCACGCCAGCGGCGACCCCACCGCCGGAACTGACACCACCACCGAGCAGACCACCGCCACGCCCGCGTTGGCACACGCGACGGTCACCGCCGGCAACGGCTTCTCATGCGCTCTCGGCAACGACGACAACATCACCTGCTGGGGGAAGAAGTTCGACGCTGGTGCCACGGGGGACAAAGGACAGCTCGACGCGCCTTCCGGAGGCTTCACTGCCATCAGCGGTTCCGGCGAGCACTCATGCGGGCTGCGCACGGACCGCACCGTCGCATGCTGGGGTGCCAACACCGACAGCCATGACAGTCACGTCGGCCAAGCCGATGCTCCGTTGGGCACCTTCACCGCCATCGCCGCCGCAGGGCTGCATTCGTGCGGAGTCCGCACGACCGGCACGCTCACCTGCTGGGGTCGCAACGACGACGGGCAGGCCAACGCGCCGGCAGGCACCTACACGACAGTCGCCGCCGGCGCCGCTCACTCGTGCGGGGTACGCGCAGACGGCACCGTCCACTGCTGGGGACACAACCAATACGGTCAGACCCGTGCGCCTGGCGGGACCTTCAGGGCCGTCGCCGCCGGGTGGTTCCATTCGTGTGGTCTGCGCTTAGATGGCAGCGTCACCTGCTGGGGTCACAACGATGACGGGCAGACCGACGCGCCGACAGGCACCTTCACCGCGGTCGCGGCCGGCGGCATCCATTCGTGCGGAATTCGCACGAACGGTCACATCGCGTGCTGGGGGGAAAACCGGTCCGCGAACATCTTCTCCAATGGGCAGGCCAAAGCGCCGGCGGGCACCTTCACGGCAGTCGACGCCGGCGGCCAGCATTCATGCGGCATGCGTTCGAACGGCACCGTCATCTGCTGGGGCAAGAGCTTTGAGGGAGAGACGGACATTCCCGACGGGTTGCGCGAAACGATGGCGACGGACTCCTGTACGGCGGCTGGTGCAGCCATTGACAGCGCCGAGGCCGAGATGATCCGCCTCGTCAACGATCTGCGTGCGCGCGTCGGCGTAGCGCCGCTGGCGCCGAATGCGGCAGTGGGGGTCGTCGCCCGCCGCTGGTCACAGACCATGTGCGAGACGGGCGACTTCCAGCACAACCCCTTCTTCTCAGAGCAGTACCCGGTAGGCGTAAGCCGCTTGCCCGGCGAGAACATCGCCACAGCCCGCGGAACCCGGCAAGCATTCGACGCCCTCGTCGACAGCCCGGGTCACTATGCGAACATGGTGCGGGCCGGATTCACGAGCATCGGCGTCGGCGTCGCAATCGGCGCCAACGGCACCATGTGGTTCACTCAGAACTTCTCCAGCTCGCCCACTGACAATCGGGCCAGTACCAGGTCGACGTCGGACACATTCGACGCAGTCTCCGTCGGCGACAGCCATGCATGCGGGCTGCGAACCGACGGCGCCATCACCTGCTGGGGATGGGTGGGACTCGGCAGCTTGGGTCAGACCAATGCACCTTCGGGCACCTTCACCGCGATCGACGTCGGCGACTCTCGCTCCTGCGGGCTGCGCAACGACGGCACCGTGGCCTGCTGGGGTGCCTACTACGAGACCGGCGAAGCTCGTGTCCCCGCGGGAGTCTTCGCCGCACTTGCCGTCCGGCAGCTTGACTCGTGCGGGCTGCGAACCGACGGCACCATCGCATGCTGGGCCAACGGACCCCTCAGTGATGACGTCAGCCTGCCGGACCCGCCGTCAGGCACCTTCACGCAGATCTCCGGTGGATCTGCATTCTGCGGGCTGCGCACGGACCGCACCATCGTCTGCTGGGGAGCGGAGCGCTGGCTGACCGACGTACCGTCGGGCACCTTCAGCGCGGTCTCGGCCGGTTTCCCGCATGCGTGCGGGGTGCGCACCAACGGCACAATCACCTGCTGGGGCTTTGGCGTCGAGAACTGGTTGTGGGATGTGCCGTCAGGCACCTTCACCGCAGTCTCCGCTGGGGTTGATCGCGCATGCGGGCTGCGCAACAACGGCACCATCGCCTGCTGGGGCCACCCGGCGGACGCGCAATCGGTGCCTTCGGGCACCTTCACGTCGGTCTCCGCTGGCTGGTTCGATTCATGTGCGCTGCGCACCGACGGCACCATTACCTGTTGGGGCTGGGGTCCCACGAGCTTCGAGGATTGGGACTGGGGGCCAACCAGCGACGGGTAACGCCAGCTCTCTCCTGCTTGCCGTGCAACTCGCCGTCCGGCTCGTCGGCGATCAAGCCCTCGGCACTGTGCAGCCGAGTGGTGCCGCGTACGGCTGGCGGATCGTCGAAGAGAACACGCGGGTGCGCTACGTACGCCGCCAGCGAATCGCCGTTCTGCTCGCCATACTCATGGGGCCTCTCGCTCTGCCCGGAGCAGCCGAGGCACAGACCGCAGACGCACTCATCGACGGCGCAAAACCGCGTTCCGAAGTTGGCTGCAGCCGTGATGTCCCAATCGCGGTCGGCTACGACGCCAAGATCGAGCTGGTCGACGGCGCCGGCCACATGCTCCCCTACGAGCAGTCAGCGGCCGTCGTCGCGGCCGTCACCGCCCACTTGCAGGCCTGAGGGGCGCTGCCAGGAAGGCAGCAGCTTCGGCGAGGGCCTGGTCGGCCTCGGGCAGGTCGTGATAGTGCCAGGTGTGCCACAGGCCTTCCCACAGGTCGAGCGTGACGTCGACTCCGGCCGCCGTGGCCGTGCGCTGGAATTCGCGGGCCTGAACTGCAAGCGGCTCATCGACACCTGCCTGGACGAGCACTCCAGGCAACCCGCCGAGATCAGCGCGTAGCGGCGACAGACGGGCGTCGGCGGGGTCGGCGGCGCCTGCGTAAGCACGCAGGAGTGCTTGCTCCTGCCGGTCTCGGGAGTCGGCACCGACATCGTCAGGGCGGCGTGCGTGCAGGTGGTCGAGCAAGGGACTGAACAGCACAATCGCTGCGGGCCGCAGGCCGCGAGCGGTCGCGGTCACCGCGGTGCTGAGCGCAAGGGCACCGCCGGCCGAGTCGCCGGCGAGCGCCACGGGCGTGCCACCCGCGGCGAGTGCGAGGTACACGGCCGAGACATCGTCGAGCGCTGCCGGAAAGGGGTGCTCAGGAGGCTGGCGGTAGTCTACGGAGACCACCTGCAGACCGCTGGCTGCGAGTCGTGCGGTGATCGGGATCGCTACAGCCGCGCTGCCCAGCACATAGCCGCCGCCGTGTGCGTACACGACCGTGGGCACCTCGGCGACTGTCGGCGAACGGTCCGCCGTGGACGATCCAGCAGTGCCGGTCGACCCGACAGCCGTGGACGGTCCGGCCACCAGGCACGCCACACCGTCGATCACCTCCCGGCGGTGCGGAGTCCGCGGATCGTCGTCTTCCCCCCACAGTGCATTGGTCTCGGCTCGCCAATGCGCCACCGCCGCATGGTCGGAGAGATCCGGCATCTCAAGCGGCACCGAGGGCTTGCGCCGCGTCTTGTAGGCCTCAGCTTCGGGCGACAGGTTGTGCTGCGCTACCGGGCTAGATCTCGTGCTCATGGGTGGTGACTGCGGCCACTGCTTGGGGGCTGTAGGCCATCGGAAGCAGCTCGCAGTCCAGCCAGGCCTGCCGCTGGTCGAGGTCGTGACCGCTGCCGCGCACGCCCGACACGCCGTGGGGCACCACCCAGCCCGAGTTGTCCCAGTCGCCGAGGTCGAACGCGTACCGGGCGACCGAACCGTGAATGGCTCGCTCACCGGTCTCGGGCGCTGTGCCGCCCTGGCGAACAGTGTCACCGTCACCGGCGCAGCCGTCGACCGGCGGATGCAGGTCACGCGCCGCGGCAAGCGCCGACGCGAGCGGGTGCGGCGATGCCATGCGATGCACCCGGCCCCACGTCCACTCGGTCGGGTCGTCTCCCAGCCGCTGCGACAGCTCGGCTGCCGTCTCGTCCACGCACGCACTGACCGCCATGCGAAGCCCGATTCGATTGTCCAGCCCCGGCACCGCATCGAGATTCCGCTCACAGAGCATGCGCGTAGCCGCACCCGCTGCCATGCGGCTGGCCTCGGCGGCGGGGGGCCATCCTGCGGCGCCCAGCTGAGCCCCGGCGATGCCGAGACGTTCGACGATGGCCTCGATGAGCCGTCGCTTGATGACCGCGTAGATGGTCGCCGGTGCCGAATCGGCGGTCATGGCTTGGTCCCAACCGGCAAGCATGTCGAGCAGCGTGTGCGAGAGCTCGTGGCCGCACTCCACGGCGTACTCGGAGATCAGAGCGAGCACGTTCGCGGCCACAAGTGATGTGACGTCACCGTGGACGGCGCTCATGTCGGTCGCAGTGGCACCCGTCATCGGCATCAGCAGCTCGCAGATGCGGTCATGACGGCTCGGGCCGGCAAAGTCGAGCGAGATGTACGGACCGCCGTCGGCGGTGCGATTGTTGGCCGTGACCAGGAAGCCACGTTCGGGATCAGTCCATTCCGGCAGGGCCTCGAAAGGCACCGGCTCGAGCCCGTCCCAAGCGAACACGTCGGATCCGGGCACCGGCGTCCAACGGCTGGCTGTCGAGCGCTCAACGACTCTTCCCCGGATCTTGAACGTGATCGAACCCGCGCGGTCGGCCGCCAGCAAGTTGTTCACTGGCAGCACCCACGGCCGGACGGCCTCGACCAGATCGGCCGTCGAGCCCGCGACCAGCATCGGCCACAGGGCGTCCAGCGTCGTGTCCGCGCCGAACATGCCGGTCCACTGCATCGAGAGCGCAACGCCGTCGGCGGGATCGCCGAGCACCACCGGGCCCCTGGGCGTGGCGCCGCACAGCACCTCGACGGTGCCTTCGTCGCGGATCTCCAAAGATTCAGTCCGCCACGCAACCGACGTGCCGTCGTCCAGCAGCCAGCCACCGGCGTGGTCAGCATCTCCATCGAGGTCGTCTGCAGGGCCGCCTGCGGTATCGGCGACGAAGCGCTCCACGAACACATCGGTGTCGTCGCACATGCCATGGGTGATGCCCCAGGCCACCTCGGCGTTGTGGCCGAAGTGCGGGAAGCCGGGCACGCCGGGGAAGCCCATGCCGATGGCGTCGAACTCGTCGCAGCGGAGGTGGCACTGGTGGTACACGTTCGGGAACTCGATGCCCCGGTGGGGGTCGCCCGCCAGCAGGGGCGTGCCGCTGGCGGTGCGATTGCCGCTGAGCGCCCACGAGTTGGACGCGCCGTCGGAGTCCATTGCCGCCGCCAGCGCCGTCATGTCGGCTGCGCTCGCGTCGAGCACGCCCGCTGCATCGGCGAGCAGATCGGGGCGAGCACCGGTCCCTGGAACCATGGCAGCGTCTGTTTCGATGTCGCCAACCGTGGCCATGACGGCCTCGGGGCCGGCTTGGGCCATGATCCGCCCACGCCACAGCTTGCGGGTGAGCGTGCCCATGAAGATGTGACGCAGCTTGTACACCGCCACGCAGTGCCACGGCTCCCACGGCTCAGGCGGTGCCGGGTGATGCTCGAACTCCGCCGGCAGCGCATCGGCGTGGTCGGCGAGCCAGCGGTTCACGCCCCGTGCGTAGGCCTCGCACATCGCCTGGGTGCGCCCGTCCAGCGCCGCGTAGTCAGCTTGGGAAACCGCCGCCAACCCCAGCCGGCGGAAGAAGGCGTCCTCCCGGGCGCCCGCCATGCCGACGACCTCGGCCCAGCGCCCGAGCGCTCGTCGACGATCCCACTCCATCTGCCAGATCCGGTCGTCGGCCGCGACCCAGCCCTGGGCGGCGAACACCGACGTCGCCGAAGGAGCCTCAACGTGGGCAATCCCCCACTGATCCCGACGGACGGTCGCCCCCAGCGAACTGACGGACTCGCCACCCCGGTCACTGCCTTGACTCATGCCGGCCACGCTAGGACGCCTGCGTTCGTTCGACAGCGTGCTCGCCGCCGCTACAGCGCTTGCGCAATCGCTCCCGCAACATCGGGATGGGTGAACTCGAAGCCGTCCTCGGTGAGGGCGTCGGGCAGCACACGGGTCGAGTCGAGCAGCAGGGCTTGGCCCATCTCGCCCAACGCGGCGCGGATTGCGAAGCCCGGAGCCGGCATGAACGACGGGCGTCGTAACGCCGCGCTCAGCGCCCGCTGGAAGTCGCGCTGGCGGACGGGATTGGGAGCTGTCAGGTTGAACGCTCCGCTCGCGTCGCTGTCGATGAGATGGCGGATGGCCCGCACCTCGTCGTCCAGGCTGATCCAGCTCCACCATTGGCGACCGCCCCCCAGCGGACCACCGGCACCCAGCCGTGTGATCGTCGCCATCCGCTCGATGGCTTCGGCTCCTGGACCGACGACGAGGCCGGTGCGTATGCGCACCAGCCGCACCCCTGCATCAGGGATCGGCACCGCAGCACGCTCCCAGCGCATGCACACATCGGCCAGGAAGCCGTCGCCTGGCAGCGACCGCTCGGTCAGCTCCTCCTCGCCGCGGTTGCCGTAGAAGCCGATCGCCGAGCCGCACACAAACACCGACGGCTTGGCATCGAGTGTGCGGACAGTGTCAGCGAGCAGCTTGGTGGACTCGACCCGGCTGGACATGATCGCTGCCTTGCGCCTGTCGGTCCAGCGCCCCCCGATGCTCTCCCCCGCAAGGTGGACGATGGCGTCAAGCCCCTCCAGCGCCGAAGCGTCGATGGTCCCCGCGGCCACATCCCAAGCGACCACCCGCTCAGCCGTCTCGTCGTCGGCCCCTGACGAATCAACCGGATCGGGCCGCCGGGAGATACCGACGACCCCGTGGCCGTCGGCACGCAGGCTCGCGGCGAGCGCTCCGCCGATCAGTCCCCGAATGCCCGTGACCGCGACTCGCATGTGACTCATCAGGTCCATCATGTCGCGCCCGCCGACCACCGTATGGTCGCAGGGCGAGATCGGCGGCCGCCGGGGCTGGCCTCTCGACCGCGACTACCCGACGGGTCTGAGGCTCGAGCTACCGCCCGACGAAGCTGCCGGGGCGGCGTTCGCTCACAGCCTTCATGCCCTCGCGGGCGTCCTCGGTGCCTGACAGGCGCAGCTGCTCTGCGGCCTCGCGTTGGGTGATCTCGCGCACCTTGTCACCGAGGCCGAGCCGCAGCGTGGCCTTGATGGCGCGCACGGCCAGCGGGGCGTTCGCAGCGATCTCGCGGGCGACCTCTATCGCACGGTCGCGCACCTGATCTGCGGGCACGCACTCGTCAGCCAGGCCGAGCTCGACTGCCTCGTCGCCCTTGTACCGCTTGGCGCCCAGCAACACTTTCGCGGCGCGCTCAGGCCCAAGCAGCAGGGGCATGGTGACGCTCATGCCGAATCCCTGGTGGATGCCCAGCGACGCGAAGTTGGCGCAGAAGCGGGCCTCGGGGCTAGTAATGCGGATGTCGGGCACCATCGCCAGACCCAGGCCGCCGCCGATGGCAGGGCCGTGAATCGCTCCCACGATGGGCAGGGTGACGTCGAACAGTCGCCCCGAGCCCTGGTACAGCTGCAAGGTTGCGCTGCCGCCCACCTTCTCCTCGGCACCGCCGCCGACGCCCTCGCCGCCCAAATCAGCCCCCGCGCAGAACGAACGCCCTTCGGCGGCCAGCACCGCGCAGCCGATGCTCATGTCGGATTCCAGCTCGACCATCGCGTCGGCAATGTCGTGCACTTGGCGGTAGCTCAAGAAGTTGTGGGGCGGGCGATCCATGATCACCAGGCCGACACGCCCGTCTCGCTCGACTCTCAATCCGTCGGCCATGGCCCAGTCTCCGATCACTCGATCTCTGCTCGCTCAGCGTCCGCTCGCCCGGCGTCCGCCGACCCAGCCTCTGCTCGCTCGGCGGCTCACGCTAGTGGTCGCCGAACTAGCGTGACCTCTCGAAGACGGCCGCCGCCCGGTCGACTGCTCGCAGACACACGGCGGCCGCGGACGAGGGGACAACCGTGACGCAAACCGACACCGCCGACGCAACGACCGAGACCGCAGCGCACGTGCGCACGGCGTCCATCGACTGGGACGAGCTGCTGGGCCGCCTGCAGGCCGTGCTGCGGATCCGAACGACGCCCATCGGCATGAAGCTCTTCGAGACCACGCAGGACATGGAGGCCGTCCCGAGAATCCGGCGCCCGAAGGACATCCACACCACCGACCAGATTGTGGGGATGGCCTGCCGGCTGAACTGGACCGTCGGCATCACGATGGACGACCTCGTCGGCGCCCAGTGCGGCGCCGTGATCGGGCTGCATCCCCAGGACGACAAGTGGCTGTCGGGCGACCGCATGGCCGGCGTGTGGTACGAGACCCTCGAAGACGCCTCCGCGCACCAGCACGCCATGGATTTCGTCCCCTTCGGCACCTATGAGGCGATGGCGGTGTCGCCGCTGTCGTCGAAGCGACTCGACCCGCCCGACGTCTGCATGATCTACGCCACTCCGGCTCAGATGATCATCTTCATCAACGGTCTGCAGTGGCGGGAGTACAAGAAGCTGGAATGGGGCTGTGTCGGCGAGTCGGCCTGCGCGGACTCGTGGGGCCGGGCACTGCGCACCGGCGAGCCCAGCGTGTCGCTGCCCTGCTTCGCCGAGCGGCGCTACGGCGGCGTCATGGAAGACGAGCTGCTGATCGCCCTGACGCCAGAGGATCTGGTGATCGCCGTCGAGGGCATGGAGGCGCTGGCCCGCAACGGCCTGCGCTACCCCATTCCCCCGTACGGCATCCAGACTGACGCCCGAGCCGGCCTCGGCGCCAGCTACGACTGAGCGGGCTCCGCGACCGCATCGATCGACCACGCAGAACGCACAGACAGGGGACAACGTGGCACTGCAACCCACCAAGGAAGGCTTCGACCTGGGCATCGTCACCAGCAACGGCGACGAGATGCTCGCGTTCTACCGCGATGTGCTGGGGCTGGAGTTCGAGGCGACGCTGAACATGGAGAACGTCGGCATCGCGCAGATGCACCGGCTGTGGGCAGACAAGAGCCTGCTCAAGCTGGTCGTGCCCGTGGCCGACGTGCCCGCCGGCGCCACCGGCGGCATCACCGGAGCTACCGGGCTGCGCTACTTCACCTTCAATGTCGGCAACTTCGAAGAGGTGATGACTGCGTGCGAGGACGCGGGGGCCAGCATCATCTGGCGCCGGCTCGAAGCGCGGCCCGGCGTGGTGGTCGGGATGGTGGAAGACCCCGACGGCAACTGGGTGGAGTTCATCGACAACCCCGCCTGATTGCCCGAGGCTGGAAGTGCCGGCGGGCCGCGCACCGTGGGTGCAGCAGAGCCTGCGAGAATCTCCAGCATCTCACCGCGGGGAGGCTTGCGCAGTGCCAGAACCTCAGCGCACGACAGTTCACCAGCTGCTGGAAGAGGCGCGCTCGGGACTGGAGCGAGTCGCTCCTGCCGAACTGGCGGAGCTGATGAGCGCCGAGGATTCCGATGAAGCGCCGCGGCTGCGTGTCATCGACATCCGGCCGCGGGACGACCGCGAGAGAACCGGCGTCATCGAGGGTTCCGAGCACATCGGGCAGCTGGTGCTCGAATGGCGCCTCGACCCGGACTCTGGCGCCTCAGAAGGAACCGCCGCAGACTTCGACGACCACCTGATCGTCCTCTGCAACCAGGGCTACAGCTCGAGCCTTGCTGCGGCTCAGCTGCAACGGCTGGGCTTCGCACGGGCCACCGACCTCGATGGCGGCATCGAAGGCTGGATCGAGCACGGATTGCCCGTGGTGCGTCCCTAGCTCGCCGGCGGCAATGGGCGCTCGCGCAGGCGGGTGATGACGTCGGCCATGAAGTCGTCGTCCTGCGCGCCCGGGATGACGAGCCGACCGTCGAACAGCCAGCTCGGCGTGGCGCTGATCCCCCACTCGTTCGCTCGGGCCATCGAGGCGCGCAGTGCAGGCAGCAGCTCGTCGTCGGCGAGCACTCGCCGCAGCACGTCGGGGTCGATGGCCACATCGGACGCCAAGCTGACCAGCACGTCAGGGTCGGCGACGTCCAGTTCTTCTTCCCAGTAGGCCGCATAGAGCCGGTCGTGGTAGCGCTCGGCGGCGTCGGGGTCGGCGTGCTCGACGGCCAGCGCGGCCTGGTGCGCCTTGGCGCTGTTGCGCAAGCGCTTCGGCACCACGAAGGTGATGTCCTCGGCTTCGGCCAGCGCGGCAATCCGCTCGAAGCTCATGGCGACCTCGACGCCCTCGGTCGGCACTTCGGGATGGATCTCGTACGCCAGCCAGGTGATGTCGAGATGGTGACGCTCAGCCAGGCGAACCGCCCGGGCTCGGGCCAGATGGCACCAGGGTCACAGATAGTCCGACCACACCAGCACCGACATCGTCTCTGCCGTCGTCATCGCTCGCACCCCCGGCGCTCATCCTCGCACACTGCCGCAGCGGTGCAGGTGGGCGCAGCGAATCAGGCGGGCGGGAGCACCCGGCCGCATCCGGCGAGGTCACAGGCTGCCCGGTAGGTTGCCGCGCATGGACTTCACCATTCCCGCCGACATCGCCAAGCTGCTCGACGACTTGGACACGTTCATCGACGACGTCATCAAGCCCATCGAGAACGAAGACGACAACATCCGCTTCTTCGACCACCGCCGGGAGGATTCGCGCACCGACTGGGAGCGCGAGGGGCTGCCCAATGCCGAATGGGAAGCACTGCTGGTGCGGATGCGCAAGGAGGCCGACAAGGCGGGGTTCCTGCGCTGGCACCTGCCCGAGCGTTTCGGCGGCAGCGACGGCACCAACCTGGGGATGGCCATCATCCGCGAGCACCTGGCCCGGCGCGGCCTCGGCCTGCACAATGACCTGCAGAACGAGAACTCGATCATCGGCAACTTCCCGACCGTGCTGATGATGGAGCGCTACGGCTCAGCGGCCCAGCAGGAGCACTGGATCCCCAAGATGCTCGAAGGCCAGGCGCGCATCGGCTTCGGCCTGACCGAGCCGTTGCATGGCTCAGACGCCACCTGGATGGAGACCACGGCCGTGCGCGACGGCGACGAGTGGGTCATCAACGGCGAGAAGTACTGGAACACCGGCCTGCATCACGCCACCCACGACTACATCTTCGCCCGCACCTCAGGGAACCCCGGCGAGGGGCACGGCATCACCTGCTTCATCGTCCCGGTGGACACCCCGGGCTTTGCGGTGGAGAAGTTCATGTGGACCTTCAACATGCCCACCGACCACGCCCACGTCCGGCTCACCGACGTGCGGGTGAACAATGACGACATCTTGGGCACCGAGGGCCGGGGCCTGCAAACGGCGCAGCTGTTCGTGCATGAGAACCGGATTCGCCAGGCGGCATCGTCGGTGGGCGCAGGACTGCATTGCATCGACGTGGCAGTCGATTACGTGAAGAACCGCACCACGTTCGGCAAGCCGCTGGCGCAGAACCAGGCCATCCAGTTCCCGCTGGCGGAGCTGTACACCGAGGCCGAGATGGTCCGGGCGCTGATCTGGAAGACCGCGTGGGAGATGGACGAGGGCGTCGACCACATGGAGATCACCGACAAGGTGGCCATGTGCAACTACCGCGGCAACCAGTTCTGCTGCGATGCCGCGGATCGGGCCATGCAGAGCTGCGGCGGCAACGGCTACGGGCGCCACATGCCCTTCGAGCACATCTACCGGCACCACCGCCGGTACCGGATCACCGAAGGCTCAGAGGAGATCCAGATCCGCAAGGTCGCCGGCAAGCTGTTCGGCTTCGCCCAACGGGCGAAGAGCTAACACAGCGCCCAGAGGGCGAAGAGCTAACACAGCGCCGGAAGGGCGACGGGCGGCACTGGCGCTGAGTTGACGTGACAGTAGGCTGCCTCGGTGCTCGTTCTGCGGAAGCGACTCATCGCCGGGCTGCTGGCGGCAGCGATGGCACTCGCTGGCATCGCATGCGGCAGTGACGACTCGAGTCCGAGCCAGCCCAGCACCCCGCAGGTCGGCTCGTAGCAGGATGCCGATCCAGGTGGATGTGGCCGAGGGTGCGAATCCCCCACCTGCTCACGCCTGGAGATCGCGCGGCGTCCGGGCTCACCCCTCTGCGTAACCCTCGTGGACGACACCCACGTGGAGATGGTCGTGATGAACCTCATCGGTGAAGTTGTGAGCAACCGCGTCCTCGAATAGCCACGGACTGCCGAACTCCTTGATGTCAAGCCGCGACACCAGCCACTCAGAGAGTGCATATATCGATGAGGTCGTGTCGTGCGAGTCAATCACCAGTTCTGAGTTCATTTCGTGGATATCGACCGCCCGGCCCACCGTGTGATTGCTCACCCGGTCCGTTCCGAACACGAAGTACGGGTGTCCCGTCTTCAGCACGATGACGGAATACGGGGTTCGCTCGGCGATGTCGAGCATCACCTGGTGCAGCGCAGGATCGGTCTGCCCCGAGTAGATGTCCCAGATTGCCGTATCGGGGAGATCGATTCGGGGATCGTCCACCACCGATGCGGCCAGGGGCGAGAGATTCGCAGGCCGAGCGACCGGCTGACCTCCGGCCGAAGCGAGCTCCTCGAATTCCCACGCGCCCGAATCGCCCCTCGCCAGGCGGACATCCATGGTCCGGGTCTCGACTCGCTCCACGTCGGCTGAGCCCTCCCTGCCCAGCTCCTGACGGATCACGACCATGACCGAGATCCGGTCGTCACGGTGACCGCCGAGTTGGGCGTACTCGGTCGTGCCGCGTGACCACATCCCCGGATGGTGCACGGTCGTCCCCTCCTGCGCGAGCGCCTCGGCGCGGGCCGGGTCGGCTGTCACACCCGCCGCCAGTTCGAGCGCCGACGAGTCCGAGCCGTAGTTCGTGATCTGGTGGGCCACCGCCGCTCCGAGCCGCTTGGCGTCGGCCTGCACCTCATTGGGCAAGGGCTCGAACGGGTCTGGGTACGGCGGCGGTGCCACTGCCTCGATGTCAGCGCCGTCGGTCTCGCTCGGTGCCGTCACAGCGGGCAACCCCGACACAGCGGGTGCCTCCGACACTGCAGGCGCCACCTGCACGTCGGGTGCCGCCTGCACGTCCACGGGCTCGGCAAGAACATCGCCGTCTGCCTCGATCGCCCTCTCGTACACCGTCGCTGCGGCAATGAAGACGAGCAACGTAACGGCCAGGGCCAGCCATTGTCCGATGACGGAGGGTCTTCTCACGGCGCCAGCCGCCATGCCTGCGGCGGTGGAGAGTCCCGAGCCTGACCCGTACGCCTTGCCGCCCAGCGCAGCACCGGCTGCTCGATGACGTACCACGAGGCAGCGGTCGCCGCTGCAGTGAGGACGAGAGCCAGCCAGAGGTCGATGTCAGAACGGACAAGCACGTAGTGCCAGAGGTAGAGCCCGAAGGACAGTTCGCCGACCCGCACGAGAACCCGGTTCGCCAACCATGCGGGGTCAGTCAGCGCGTACTGGACCGTGAGCGCACTGAGCGCAATGGCCACGAAACCGCCCCAGAGAACGGTGGCGTCTGCGTTGCCGAATGCAGGCACCAGCGAGAGTGCCAGCAGCGCCGGAACCGACCACCTGGCGACCCGCCACGCGGGGGCTCCAGCGACGGCCAGCCAGCACCCCACCAGCAGTGCCGCGGCGTTGGTGTCGGTGGCGTTGTACACCCAGCCGGGCGACATGACTTCGATCGCGGTTGCTCTCCACGCGAGAGCAACCAGCGCCAGGCCGCCGACGATGAGGGTCCGATGCTTGGGTCTGAGCAAGGCGATGACGAGCGGCCACAACAGGTAGAAGTGGGCGATCACCGCGATGAACCAAGTGTGGGTCAGCCGCTCCAGGTCGAGACCTTCGATTCGCGCGTAGTTGGCGTAGAAGCCGAGCACCGCTGTCAAACGGGACCAGCCGATCCCCACTGCGGCCATTGCGAGACAGACGGCCAGAAGGACAGGCAGCAGCCGGAGTACTCGCTTTCGATAGAACGAGCCGAGATTGACCCGACCGGTCCGGTCCCGTTCGGCACACAGCGAGCCGGTGACCACGTAGCCCGACAGGACCAAGAACAGAGGGACGCCGTAGTGACCTGCAGGCACAAGGGAACTGTCGATGTGGTAGCAGACCACCATTGCAATGGCTACGGCGCGCAGTCCATCAAGCGCGGGGATCCGTCGCATCGCGCCTCCCGTTGCCGCCTATACCGCGCAGATCCAGTGACGATAACGTTGAGCCAGCATGAACCGCTCTGGGTACGGCCCTGTCGGAAGCTCCCTCATCAAGCGGCGTGGTCTGAGGGTCCGCAGCGGGTTGCGGTGGCCGGGGAGGATGATGTCTGCAACGAATCATGACATGCCGGCGGGCGAAGTCGCCGACGAGGTGACGATGAAGGACTGGGCCGAGCAGTGGGGTGACTCAGGCGCGCTCTGAGTAGATCCTCTACGTTGTCGCCGCCGTTCGAGGGAAGAACCGCACCAACTTGGCCGGCAAGACCAGCGGCAAGAGGACCATCTTGAAAGCCCTGACTGTTCACTTCGGCCACCGCATCGCCGCCCACATGCGATGAAACCCACCACGGCCGAATACACAGGCACTCGGTCAGACCTCCGAGCGGTCATACCTGCGGCCTTCCTGTTTCTGATCCTGATAGCGGCCGGCAGTTCTGCCAACGAGTCCGCGACTGCCGCCGCCCTCGCGCCGCAAGCTGTTGAGACCGTAGCGGCCCCTCGGATCATGACCTCCCCTCTACCCCCCCCCCCCCCCACATCAGTCTCTCCTGCGACAACGGTCTCCTCGACGACAACGGTCCCCCCTACGACGGTCTTCCCTACGACGACGGTTCCCCCTACAACGGTCCCCCCGACAACAGAAGCCGCCCCCACCACGACAACAACAACCTTGCCGCCGCTCGAACCTCCGACGTTCGAATCGCTTGACGGGATCAACACCATCCGCGACTTCAGCAACTACGTGTCCTACGGCCGGTCCCGGTGGGAGCGATCGGTCCCGGGAATCGAACAGCTTCGGATCATCTCGACCGCGGATGGCACCGAACAACCTGTCCTCTGGCTAGCTCCGAGTGGCGACCGCGATCAGCCCGTGCTGGTGATATTGCACTCCTGGAGCGCCTCGTACACCCAGCACGCCGGGATCCCCTTTGCGATGTGGGCACAGGAAAACGGTTGGGCAGTCATCGCCCCTAGGTTCCGAGGCGTCAACGACGACGCTGATGCGGTCGGATCCGACCTGGCGGTCCAGGACGTGGCCGATGCGATCGACTACGCGGTCGCCCAGCCAGGAGTGGATAGCAATCGGGTGTACGCCGTCGGCTACTCCGGCGGCGGGATGATGGGCCTCCTTCTTGCTGGCAGGCACCCAGACAAGGTCACCGCGGTCTCGGTCTGGGGGCCGCCGCATGACCTCGTGGCCTTCTATGCGCACGCAGCGAGGAGAGGTCTGCGCTATGCCAACGACATCAGGCGGGCCTGCGGAGGAGACCCGCGGAAAGCCGGCTCGGCGCAGAAGGAGTGTCTTGCCCGCAGTCCGGCAACGTACCTGGAGTCGGCCCGAGACCACGCGGTCCCGATCTTCATCGCTCAGGGCATCCGCGATCAGTTCGTGCCCCCGAGTGTGAGCGCAGAGGTATTCAATCGGTTGGCCGACCCCGACGACCGCCTCAGTGCTGAGGAGGTGGACCTCTTCGGTCGGGGAAGGGTTCCCGACCATCTGTCGATCACGACCGAGACCTACTTCGGGGACGGAGACCCAGCCCCTGTGTTCGCCCGACAGTCGGGTCGAGCCTTGCTCGTCCACTTCCAGGCAGGCCACGACATGGTGTACGGCGCGAGCGCGCGGTGGTTCGCAAGCGATCCCAGATGAGCGGTTCCGCGCGGCGGGGTCCACTCGGTGCGGGGTGAGGGTGTCCGAGCTCGAGGTGCGATCACACGCTTCGTGTCTAGGTGAATCGGCTCGTCGCCGGCCGGTGCAGCACTGACGAAGCGATCTGTCAGCGAGGGGCGAGCGTCGGTATGCCGTACTCGCTTGCTGCGCGGGCCAGCTTCTCGTCATAAGTGACGAACCCGTCGAGGTCATCAACGAGTTCAAGCGCCGTGGCGAGGTGGATCGCGTCCAAGCTGCGCAACTGCAGCGGGCGCAGCGTTGCAGCCCGCTCGCAAATCTCAGGTGTGACCACGGCCAGTGTGAGCTGTGCCAGCACGCGTCGAGCCTCGGGCGTGCGCTCGGCCTGGACGCGGCCGACTGCCCGCAGCACCTCGGTGGTCGCGAGGTCGTTCGAGACGGCGGGTGGGCGCTCGTCGGCGAGCCATTCCCGCAACGCGCCGGACTCCGCCTCTTCGACGACGAGCTTGACCAAAGCGGAGGAGTCGAAGTAGAGAGGCAAGTGAGTCAGTACCGCTCTTCGTTGCGCATCTCCTGCAGCACCTCCGACAGGCTGCGGCGCCCCGGCAGCGCGGGAAGCGGCGGCGGCAAGTCAGCGAGATTGCCGCGCGCCGGGGTTGCATCGCCGCGAGCGATCAACTCCTCAAGACGCGACCGGCGCGGATGGCGGATGTGCGGCACCAGCCTTGCCACGGGCCGGCCACGATTCGTGACGGTGATCTCCTCGCCGCCTTCCACCCGCGCCACGACCTCCGACGCGTTCTGCTTCAGCTCCCGGATGCCGACCTCGGCCATGTTCTACATTGTAGTACATCAAATGGCAGGACTGCCGTCGGCCCTGCCGCGGCCAGCGGCGAGGATCAGTCGTCGAGGCGGGCGGTGGCCTGGCCGGTGAGGACCGGTCGGTCGTCCTGGTTGGTGGTGGTGATGGTGAGATCGACCAGCTTCTGACCGTCCTCGTCGCGGATGTCGGCCACCTCGGCCTTGGCGGTGAGCGTGTCGCCCGGCCACACCTGGCTGGTGAACCGCACGCCGTAGTAGGTGAGGCGGCCGTCGCCCACGAAGTTGGTGACCATGCGGCCGGTCATGCCCATGGTGAGCATGCCGTGCGCGAACACCGTCGGGTAGCCGGCCACCTCGGTGACGAACTTCTCGTCGGTGTGGACCGGGTTGTAGTCGCCCGATGCCCCTGCGTACTGGACGATCTGGGTGCGGGTGAGATCGTCGACGATCTGCTCGGAGTAGCTGTCGCCGACGTTGAGCTGCGATGCGCTGAGTGCCATGTCTGTCTGCCCTTCTAGTCCTCGATGACCTTCTCGGTGACGACGCCGACGCCCTTGGCCGTGATGACCAGCTCGTCGTCCTCGTCGCGGTACTCGGTGACGGCCTCGGAGAACTTGAGGATGCCCGCCCGCTTGGACTGCTTCTCCCAGCGTTCGCCGTCGTAGGTGACCGTGTGCAGCACGTCGCCGGGCTTCAGGTGCCGGTGATAGGTGAAGTGCTGCTCGGCGTGCAGGCCGCCCGCCGCGGCACCGGACTGCTTGTCGTCCTCGCGCTCATCGGGGACGTCGTCGCCGTCGGCTTCGGACAGGTCGCGCACCAGCGTTCCCGACGCCGTGCGTCCGCTGCCGAACCACTTCTTGTCGGGTTTGGGACGCAAGAAGTAGTCGGGGTCGAATTGCGCACTCGACTGCGCGAACGTCGGCGGCGCGATGATCGAGCCGACCTCGGTGCCGACGGCGTATTCCGGGTCGCTGTAGATCGGATTGGTGTCGCCGATGGACCTCGCGAACATCAGGATGTGCGAGGCCTCCACGGGGAATCGCTCGACTGCCATGTCCGGCTCCTTCTGCGGCAGGTCGTGTCAAGTTGCCGCCGGCACATGATGGCAGCCGCGCACGCTCGGCGCAGCAACACCTGTTGTCTCAGGCCAGAGCCTTCGCCAGCGCACTTCGGACAGCGGCGGGATCCTCGTTCATCATCATGTGGCCAGCGTCCGCAAGATGAACGACGTCGCAGTCGGCGAAGTCGGCGATCAGCGCTCCTGCTGCTCGGGGCGGGGTCATCTTGTCCTCGCTGCCGACGATGACCGTCACCGGGCACTGGACCCGGGCGGCGACGTCGCCAGCCTCGTAGTCCGCGCAGGCGGACAAGTCGGCGTGGATCACGCCGTCATCGGCCCGCTCCAGCAATGCCACGCTGCCGCCGAGCATCCACAGGCCAGGCGTGGGGTTGGTAGCGACGTGCGCCCGGTTGCCATGTCCCCATGCCGTCATGAGCTCGGGCGCCAGCAGCTCGTTCTTCTCGGCGGCGCCGAGCAGTGCCGGGTGAACGGGCATCCCGGCGGCAGTGCCCAGCAGCACCAGCCGGGCAATGCGCTCGCTGTCCGCTGCTGCGGTTCCGGCGCAGACCAAGGAACCCATCGAATGACCGATCAGGCGTACCTGGGCGCAGTCGAGCCGTTCGCACACAGCGGTGATGGCGTCGCTGAGCCAGGCCGCCATTTCGGCCACCGAGCCCAGCGGCTCGCCCTCGCTGTTGCCGTGGCCCGGCAGGTCGACCGCCAGCGGCGTGTAACCGTGGTGCGCCAGCCAGCGTGTCTGCAGCTGCCACACCGTGCGATTCATGCCGGCGCCGTGCACCAGCAGCACCACGGGCGCCTCTGCGGCCGACGCTGCATCGGGGATCACTCCCCCGGTGGCAACACCGATGGCGTGACCGCGGACATCAAGCGAGAAGGCTCCGAGTGAATCTGGCGCAGCAAGGGTCATCGCTCAGCCTTTCTGCGACGCCCGCAGGGCGCGGGACAGGTCCGAGATGATGTCGCCTGGGTGTTCCAGACCCACCGACAGCCGCACCAGGTCCTCGCCCACGCCGGCTGCAGCAAGGTCCTCGGCGCTCATCTGCTGATGCGTGGTGCTGGCCGGGTGGATCACCAGCGTCTTGGCATCGCCCACGTTGGCCAGATGCGACGCCAGCCGCACCGCCTCAATGAACCGCCGTCCGGCCTCGCGCCCGCCTTCGACGCCGAAGCTCAGGATCGCGCCGGCGCCCCTCGGCAGCAAACGCTTGGCCAGTTCGTGATCTGGGTGCGTCGGCACCGACGGGTGGCTTACCCAGCTCACTGCGTCATGCGAGGTGAGGAACTCGATGACTGCCTCGGTGTTGGCCACATGACGGTCCATGCGCAGCGGCAGCGTCTCGACGCCCTGCAGCAGGTGAAACGCCACCGTCGGGCTCATGGCGGCGCCGAAGTCACGCAGGCCTTCCGCCCGTGCCCGCATCGACAGCGCTTGGGGGCCGTACTCGTCGGTGAATGCGATGCCGTGGTAGCCCGCATACGGTTCGCTGAGCGTCGGGAACTTGCCAGAGGCGGCCCAGTCGAACCGCCCGCCGTCCACCACCACGCCGCCGATCGCCACGCCGTGTCCGCCGAGGAACTTGGTGGCGCTGTGCATCACGATGTCGGCGCCCAGCTCGATGGGCCGCATCAGGTGCGGCGTGGTGAACGTGGCGTCGAGCATCAGCGGCAGGTCGGCCTCGTGCGCCACGGCCGCCACTGCCGGCACGTCGAGCACTTCGATGTTGGGATTGCCCAGCGTCTCGGCGAACAGCACCTTGGTGTTGGGCTGGATGGCGTTGCGCCATGCGTCGAGGTCACGGGGATCGACGAACGTCGTGGTGATGCCGAAGCGGGGCAGTGTGAGGCTGAGGATGTTGTGGGTGCCGCCGTAGATGTTGCGGCTGGCCACGATGTGGTCGCCCGCCGAGGCAATGGTGGCGCACGCCAGGTGGAACGCTGCCATGCCGCTGGCCGTGCAGACGGCCCCGACGCCGCCCTCGAGCGCTGCGATCCGCTCTTCCAGCACCGCCACGGTCGGGTTGGAGATGCGGCTGTAGATGTGGCCGGGGATCTCCAGGTTGAACAGGCTGGCCGCCTGTTCGGTGTCGGTGAAGCTGAACGAGGTGGTCTGGTAGATCGGCGCGGCGCGAGCCCCGGTGGTCGGGTCGGGCCGCTGCCCGGCGTGCAGCGCAAGCGTGTCGAAGTGCAGGAAATCCGGTTCGGCCATGGGTGCCTCCGGGGTCGTTTGCCTGCATTCAAGCACTGCGCGGCAGATGCGCCGCGCGAATCGCTTGCCAGACGCGCTGGGGTGTGAGCGGGATGTCGATGTGGGTGACGCCGAGGTGCGCGAGCGCGTCGATGACGGCGTTCTGCACAGCCGGCGGGGCCGCGATGGCACCGTTCTCGCCGATGCCGCGGGCACCCAGCGCGTTGCGCTCGGTGGGGATGGCGAGCCGCGCTGTCTCGATCGCCGGCACATCCGCCGCAGCGGGAATGAGGTAGTCGGCCAGCGTGGTCGTGCGCGGCGTGCCATCGGCATCCCAGCGGGCGACTTCCATGAGCGCCTGGGAGATGCCGGCCACCGCGCCTCCGTGCTGCTGGCCCTCCACCGAGGCCTCGTGCAGCATCCGTCCGCAGTCGTCGACCGCTGCGAACGCCAGCAGCGTGACTCTGCCGGTGTGGGCATCGACTTCGACGGCGGCGGCGTGGGTGCCATAGGGATGGGTGGGGCCGCTGCGCCGCTCAGTGGCCGTCGCCGAGATTCCCTCCGGCGCAGCCGCCGCGATGTCGGTCCAGCTCGCGAGCCGCGACGGCACGCCCGCGACATGTGCGCCGTCGGGGGTCACCTCGATGTCGTCAGCACTCGCTTCGAGCAGCTCTCCTGCGACCTCGCAGATGCGTGCCCGCAGCTCGGTCGCAGCCTCCGCGATCTGGCTGCCCAGCACGAACGACGTGCGCGATCCTCCGGTGACCCCGCCGTAGGAGGACGTCACCGAGTCGGCGTCGCTCACCCGGACGGCGCCTTCGGCGACGCCGACGCGGGCGCTGGTGATCTGGGCCCACAGGCTGTGATGACCCTGGCCGTGGCCGTGGCTTCCGCAGGTCACCAGCACGCTCCCGTCAGCTCCCAGCTCGAGGGAGGCGTAGTCGGGGTCGTCGCCGCTGCCGGCCGTCTGGCTGTAGCAGCCGTAGCCGATCCCGATCAGCCGCGAGCGGCTGCCGGCTGCCCTGCGCTCGGCCGCCAGCGCCTGCCAGCGGCCGGCGTCGATGAGCTCTCGGGCCGTCGCGAGCGCACGGTGCGGGTCGCCGCTGTCGAGGACGATGCCGGTGCCCGTGTCGAACGGCAGCTCGTCGGCACGCAGCAGGTTCCGGCGGCGCGCTTCGGCCGGGTCGAGGCCGAGCTTGCGGGCGCCGGCGTCGATGGCTCGTTCGAGCGCAGCGTTCACCTCGGGCTGGCCGGCGCCGCGGTAGGCACCGGTCGGCGGCGCGTTCGTGACTGCGGATCCGATGCGGTAACGCAGCCGCGGCACCCGGTACAGGCCGGTGCTCTGGCGGTAGCTGGCCGCAGTCAGCATCGGTGCCATGTGCGGGTACGCGCCCGCGTCGCACCACATGACCACGTCGATGCCGACGATGCGGCCGTCGCCGTCGAAGCCCATGCGGATCCGGTGACGCTGGCCGCGCCCGTAGGGCATCGAGACGAACTGCTCCTGGCGGCTCTGCGCCCAACGAACCGGGCGTTCGGACAGCTGGGCGGCCCGTGCCACCACGAAGAACTCCGGCATGGGGTCGCCGCGGCCGCCGAAGCCCCCACCGACGTGCGGTTCGCGGACTCGCACGGCCGTGACAGGAATGCCCAGCAGGCGGCGATACAGATACGGAGCGCTGTGCACACCCTGCCCGGTGCTCCAGATGTCCAGCTCGCAGTCGGGCGACGCCCCGTCCGCCAAGGGCGTGCCGCGGATCAGCTCGAACGGCGTCGCCACGATGGCGCACGGCTCGATCGGCAGTGAGGTGATGCGGTCGTTCTCGCAGGTCAGCTCCACCACGCAGTGCGCGTCGGCGCAGGGATCCTCACCGGGCTGGGCTGCGGACGCTGCGGGATCGTCCACCGCAGAAGGCGTCGACAGGAATCCGCCGCCGTCGGGCGGATCGAGCGGGCGCACCACGTTGGTGCCTGCGGCGGGGAAGAGCACCACGTCGTCGGTCGCCGCCTGCTCGGCGTCGGTGACCGCGGGCAGCTCATCGATCTCCACGGCAACAAGTTCGGCGGCATCGAGCGCGTGAGCGGGCGTGTTGGCCAGCACGACGGCGATCGGCTCGCCGACGAAGCGGACCCGATCAGTCGCCAGCAGCGGCCGGGCCATGGCGCCGCCCAGCGTGGTGGCCCGGTAGTACTCCAGCGGCTCCAGCCCCAGACCCGCCGCTTCGAAGACCGCAACAACGCCCGGTGCCTGCTCGGCGCCACGCAGATCGACGTCGCGAAGCTCGCCGTGAGCCACCGTCGAACGCACGAACGCGGCATGCAGGCAGCCGTCGGGCGGCGGCAGGTCAGCAGTGAATGCCGCCTCGCCGCGCAGCATCGGCAAGTCTTCGGAGGCAAGTCGCGCCGTCGCCATGGGTTCACCGTATCGGCGGCCGATTGGCCCGGCAGCGCCGTCGGCGTCTTCGGTAGCAGACGTGAGCCGCCATTGCGGGCGACGTCGAGATGCCATGCTGCGCCTCATGATTTCGAGCGCGCGGCAGGGCGGCCGAACGATGCCGCTGGTCGCCGCGGGGCTCGCCACCCTCGTGGCAGCGACGGTTCTCGCCACAGTCGCCACGCCCGCGACGGCGCGGTCCCGCGCAGGCGTCCGTGTGGCTGTCGCCAACGTCGCATCGCTGTCCGATATCGGGACGGCAGCGTCGATCGTCGCCGCCGGCGGCGCGGATGCTGTGCTCTTCGCGCGGACTGCGGCCGGGCTGGGCCCCGAATCGGCGCTGCTCACCGCACAGCATCGCCCCGCGTCGGCCGTGCTGGTCGGCGGGAAGGCAGCACTGGGCAACGACATCGAGACGGAGCTCCGCGGGCTCTCGCCAGACGTCGAGGTCTCCCGGCTCGCCGGCAGCGACCGCATCGACACCGCAGCCCGTGCGGCCCGGCAGTCCTCCCCCGCCAGCAGCGAACTGACCGCAGTGATCGCCAACGGCTGGTCGCTGCCGGATGTGGGCACTGCGGCATCGATCGTCGCCACCGGCGGCGGCGATGTCGTGCTCTACAGCGATCGGGATCGGCTCAGCGCAGCGACGCGCGACTCCATCGCACACTTGCGGCCAGCACGCATCGTGATCGTCGGCGGACCTGCCGCAGTCGCGCCCGCCGTCGTGACGGAACTCGCTGCCGCCGCGCCGGGGGCCGCGACCACGCGCCGCCACGGCGCCACCCGCATCGAGACGGCGACCGAGGCAGCGGGTCCGGCGTTCGATGCGGGCGCAACCCACGCGATCGTCGCCAACGGCTGGTCGGATCGAGATGTCGGCATCGCGGCAGCGCTCGCTGCGTCGGACACCAGCGCAGCAGTGCTGTACACGGATCGTCGAGGCCGCCTGACCGGTGCGGTGGCCGCGGTCATCAGCCAGCGACGGCCGACGCTCGTGACTCTGGTCGGTGATGGGTCAGTCCTGCCCGCCTCCCTCGTCGACGAGATCGCCGCCCGCTCAGCCGGCACCCGAACAGAACGGCTCGAGGAGTTGGAATGCCCGGCAACCGTCAGCGAGGCGACGGCCCGCGCCGCACTGCTCGCGGATCAGCCCGACGGCGCTTCGCCGACGGGTTCCCCCACCGACGCTCTGACGGTCGCGATCGAGTCCTGCGCCCCGCACTACGCCGACGGCGCGTTCGTGGCCCGGTTCACATTCAGCGATCTGCTCGACGACTTCGATGACTCCGACATCTATGTGGTAAACGGCGAGGTGCGCCATCTCGTCGGGAGCGACGCCCGGTACCGAGCAGTCATCGCTCCAGCCGCGCCCGGCGCTGTGCTCGTCCGCATTCCCCATGGCGCAGTCCGTTCCACAGACGGCATCCGCAACAGCGCATCGGCGCCGTTTGTCCGGGTGCACGCAGTCAACAGCGGGCTTCCCGCTGCCGGTCTGGACACGTGGAACCGGCCCGTCGTCCTGCAGGCGTACAACAACGAATTCGAACGATCCGAACCCGACTCGGGATACACGGGCAACCTGGGCGAGTGCGCTGAGGGGACAACTAGCGACGAGTTCCGCGACAGCGTCGTCCAGCGAGCCAGCTGGTATCGAGCGATGGCGGGCCTCGACGCGATAACCGAAGCGCCGGAGCTGTCGAAAGGAGCCCAAGCGACGGCCCTCATGATGCTCGCCGAGTCGCGGCTCAGCCATTACCCCGACGTTGACTGGGCCTGCTACTCCGAGACGGGCGCGGCCATCGCGGCTGCGAGCAATCTCGGGCTCGGCAACGCCGGGGTCTCGGGCATCGACGCCTACATGCGGGATTCGGGGGACAACAACCTGCCGGTCGGACATCGCAGGTGGATTCTGTACCCGCAGTTGCTTGAGGCAGGCACCGGGAACGCGTGGCACCCGCGCAGCAGGTACCGCAGGGCGAACGCACTCGACATAATCAGCGGCGAGCTTCGACGGGGCAATGTCCCCATTCGGGCGGCACGGGGGTCTGTGTCATGGCCCCCTGCCGGATTCGTGCCCGCCGGAGTTGTCTGGGGCCGATGGTCGTTCTCGCTGGCCGGCGCAGACTTCGAGAACGCCGAGGTCGGCATGGTCGACGAATCGGGCAGCGTGGCGACCCGAATCCTGGAACGCGGTCCCGGTGCTGGTGATCCCGCCATCGTCTGGGCTGTCGCCGGCGACAAGAACTCGAACCTGATCCAAGCACCTCGGGACGGCGACCGTTGCTACACCGTGACGATCGACGGCGTGACCGTCGACGGCAACGAGCAGCCGCCGTACGAGTACCCGGTCTGTGTCATCGACCCACGGGCACCGACGGGTCCGACGGTCAGTCTCGACTCGGATGCGTCGAGCAGTGTCGGCAGCGAATTCGAGATCTCGATCACCTTCGACGACCCAGTGGACGGCTTCACCCGCCACGACATCGACATCCACAACGGTAGCGTCACCAAGTTCACAGGTGCCGGCAGGAGCTATGCGGCCACGATCCGGGCGCACGACAACGGCGAGGTGGTCGCGTCGGTGCGCACAGGGGCCGTTCATGACGCTCGCAACCGGCCGAGTGCACCTTCGGCGCCGCTCGTGCGCACAGCCGATGTGGGCCGGCCCGTGGCGACGCTCAGCTCGACGACGGGCGCAACCGTCTCGGGCAGCTTCGATGTGTCGATCTCGTTCAACGAAGCCGTGACCGGGCTCGACCTGTCCGACATCCGGGTCGTCAACGGAACCGCGGCCGACCTGCGGGGCAGCGGCAGCTCGTACCAGGCAACCATTTCGCCAGCGGCTGACGGAACGGTGATGGTTCGTGTCTCCCAAGACGCAGCGACCAACGATGACGGCAGAGCAAACGCGGCGTCGCAGCCGCTTACACGGTTGAGATCGGCCGGCGGTCGGGCATCCGGGATTGGTCTCGACTCCTGGGATCGTTCCGGAGTTGTGCGCTCGTACCTCGATGAGTTCGGCCGGGATGAGCCGGACGCAGGCTTCACCGGCGATGTCAGCGCATGCGAGCCCGGGACGACCAGCGACGAGTACCGCAGCGGCGTCGTGCAGCGCTTCAACTGGTACCGCGCCGCGGCAGGGCTGGGCGAAGTCTCCGAGAACGCCGCTCATACGGTGATCGCGCAGCACGCAACCCTCATGCACTTGGCCAACGAGCAGTACACGCTCTCGCAGGATGCGAAGTGCTTTACGGCCGAGGCAGAGCGCATTTCCCGCAACGCCTTGGGACTGCTCGGGCGGACCGGTGCCGCTGCGGTCGACATTGCGGTCCGGTCGGACCTCAGACACAATCTGCGCAGGAATGTGCTGACTCCGCATCTAGGACAGATCGGCGTCGGCCACACCAGCAACCCCGACAGCCCGTACCGGGTTTCCTTCATGCTGTACATGGACTACGGCGACGCGTGGAATGCGGCGCGCCCGCGGGTTCGAGAAGCGCGCGGATTCGTGGCGTGGCCGCCTGCTGGCTTCGTCGCAGATGACCTTGTGCCGCGCAAGTGGTCGTTCTCGCTGTCGAACGCCGATTACTCCGGAGCCGATGTGACGGTCGCCGACCATGTGGGGACGTTGCCGGTCACGGTGGTCAGCCAAGACGATTGGTTCCGCGAACACTCGCTTACGTGGGCCGTGGACATCTCTGCCGCCGGGGTCAGAGCTCGCAGGCCGACCGATGCCGACCACTGCTTCACCGTGCGCCTCGATGGCGTCCGGGTCAGCGGCGTGACCCAGCAGCCGTTCGAATACGCGGTCTGCGTCGTCAACACGGCCGAGTAGGGGGAGTCGAGACCCACCGGCCGGTCGTCGCTGACTCAGGACTCCCGAAGCTCGGCTTCGATGTCCGCACGATGCTCGTTGAGGAACGGGGCCCGGCGCATCGTCACGTCGATGCCGCCGACGAGCGAGCCGAGCTGGATCATGGGACCCCACTCGGTCTCGGGGAGGTCGACGACATGGCTGTTGTCGATGGCGACGGCTGAGCCCACGAAACCGCGCCGCTCAACCGGCAGGTCGCTGGTGCCCTCCGGCGTCGTCTCGTGCCAGACCCACTCGGGGCCGCCAGCATCTGGTACTTCGAGGTACGTGCGGTCTGGGCCGGCGCCCCGGTAGTCCATGCCGCCCGCCTCGGCTTCGGGCCGTCCCTCGTAGTGCACGAACTCGGCGGCCTGAGCCGCCATCACGGTCTGGGTGAGCGACGTGCGCACCGTGCGGCCCTCCCCGTCAGCGAGCCGCCGGTACAGCGAGCACAGCACGCCGAACGCGGCGATCATCGGCGTGGCGGCATCGTGCACGGGCACCGTCAGGAACACCGGCTCGGCATCGCCGCCCTGCGCGGCCATGATCCCGCCGAGCGCCTGCAGCAACGGATCGAACGCAGGGACTTCGTCCATGGAGGCATCGCGGCCGTAGCCGGGACTTTTCACCAGCACCGCGTCGGAGCGGATGCGCCGCAGATCGCCATCGGCGACACCGAGGCGTGCTGCGACGCCGGGCCGGAAATTCTCCACGATGACGTCGGCCCCGGCCACGAGCTGCGCCATGACCGCATGGTCAGGCGGGCTCTTGAGATTCAGGCAGATCGAGCGCTTCGACTGATTCCAGCCGTTGAAATACGGGCCGAGCACGCGGAACGGGTCGCCGCCGGGCTGCTCGATCTTGATGACCTCGGCACCGAGCATCGCCAGGTGGCGGGTGATGACCGGTCCGGCGATGAAGGAGCTGAGGTCAACGGCGTTGACGCCCCGCAGCGGTGCGGTACCCGGCACCCAGGGCTCAGATTCCGGCTGAGTCGGCCATGCGCCTGCTTCCAGCTCGGCGTCGACTTCGGCGGTGTGCTCGCCGAGGACCGGGGCTGGCTGCAGCGCGACCTCGTCGCAGCCGTCGATCCACATCGGCTGGGGCGGCGTGCGCACGGTCCCGAGTTCAGGGTGTTCGACCGTCGTCACGAGCCCGTTGGTCTGCGCCAGCGCCGAGTTCACGAATTCTTCGCGGGTCTGCGTCGGCTGGCAGGGCACATCGTGAGCGCTGAAGATCTCCAGCCATTCGGCAAGCGGCCGGGCTGCGAAGGCTTCCTCCAAGATCGGGGTGATCTCTGCCAGCGGCTCGAGGTCCAGCAGTCCCCACGGCGGGTCCGGAAACCGCTCGTCGCCCAGCAGGTCCTCGCGGCCGATGGCTCGCAGCATCGCGACGTAGAACGGCAGCGTGCCGCAGGCCACGAACATCCACCGATCGTCGGCGGCGCGGAACAGCCGGTACACCGGCAGCCGGCCGGCCGAGCCGAGCGGGCACGACCCGTCACGGTCGAGGTCGGCCATCTCTGGCACCTCGAAGTCACCGATCTGCATGGCACCCGAACCGGACACTTCCGAGACGGTGTAGATAGGCGCCGATCCGTGCGCCCGCCGTGCGTACAGGCCCGCCGCCGCGGCCATCGCCCCGAGCATCCCGGCGCCATAGGAGGCCAGCGGAACCACCAGCTCGACAGGACCCTCGGAGTAGCTGATCTGGTTCCAGCCGATGCCGGTCACCGCGGCCACCTGCGACGGGGTGCCCGCACGGGTCGCATAC
Organism: Acidimicrobiales bacterium; assembly: GCA_965116715.1. Taxonomy (GTDB): domain Bacteria; phylum Actinomycetota; class Acidimicrobiia; order Acidimicrobiales; family Poriferisodalaceae; genus Poriferisodalis. The sequence continues at coordinate 87,433 of OZ220724.1, read as the reverse complement.
GGTCCCCGGTCGCCCCACGTCGGGCACGAGATGATCACTGCGCCCGGCGCATGTCTGCGGACGGCCGCGGCGGTCGGGCCGTCGGGAACGAAGACGACATCCGCGCCGGCAAGCAATCCGCCCAACAGCGACGTTGTCATCGACGCCGCCGCCGGACGCAGGATGCCGGGCAGCGACGCCGGCGGCCCCGAGATGCCGGCCGGCAGCGGGGCCCGCTCCCATTCGACGCCGTCGGGCACAACGGAGCGCTTGTTCCGGCTCACCGCCTGGAAGCCCGGGTCGCTGCGATAGGGATCGCCACCGGGGGGTTCCACCTTGACCACGTCCGCGCCTTGGTCGGCGAGGAATCGCGACGCATACGGACCGGCGACGCCCGTCACCATCTCCACTACCCGCACACCTTCGAGGCAGCGGACAGGTGCATCGCCGTCTCGGGCCGCCACAGCTGTGCTCACCGGCGCGACTGTAGGTGGACTGCTCGGGAGCCCGCCCGATGCACCGCACACCACGCAGTGGAGCTCATGCGGGCGCGGCAGCGTGCAGAGCACCGCTCCCAGGTCACGGCAGTCTGAGCGTCGTACGATGGCCCGCGTGACGACGACAACGGATTCCACCGCAGATCCATTCACCGAGATCCCGATGCCGCAGGCGCCGACCTTCGACACGATCGAGGCCGAGCGGCAGCATCGCAAGGAACGGCTGGCGTCGGTGTACCGGGCGTTCTCGCTGTTCGGCTTCGAGGAGGGCGTGGCCGGCCATGTGACGGCGCGCGACCCGGAGTGGACTGACCATTTCTGGGTCAACCCGTTCGGCGTGGGCTTCGGCCAGATCAAGGTGTCCGACCTGCTGCTGGTGGATCACGACGGCAACATCGTCGAGGGTCGCTACCCGCTGAACCAGGCGGCCTTCGCCATTCACAGCGAGGTGCACAAGGCCCGGCCCGATGTGATCGCCGCAGCGCACACCCACTCGCTGTACGGCAAGACGTGGTCGAGCCTGGGGCGCCTGCTCGACCCGCTCACCCAGGATGCGTGCGCCTTCTACGAGGACCACGCCCTGTTCGACGACTTCACCGGCGTGGTGCTCGACACGTCCGAAGGCAAGCGCATCGGGCAGGCGCTCGGCAGCTGCAAGGCCGTGATTTTGCAGAACCACGGCCTGCTCACCGTCGGCCAGACCATCGACGAGGCGGCGTGGTGGTTCATCACCATGGAGCGCACCTGCCAGAGTCAGCTGCTGGCCGAGGCCGCCGGCACGCCGATCCCGATCCGCCATGAATCCGCCAAGCTCACGGCGTCGCAGACTGGCAGCCCGCTGGCCGGCTGGTTCAGCTACCAGCCGATCTACGACAAGGTCCTCGAGCGCGATCCGAGCTTCCTCGACTGAGCGCCTGCGCCGAGCGCCCGGCGCAGCGTGCAGCCGCTACCACTCGGCGGCGATGTACTGGGTTTCGCAGAACTCGTAGATGCCCTCGCTGGCACCTTCGCGGCCCAGTCCTGACTGCTTCATGCCCCCGAAGGGCGCAGCGGGATCGGACACGGCGCCCCGATTCACGCCGACCATGCCGGCCTCGATGCGCTCGCTGACTGCCAGGCCCTTGGCCAGGTCCTGGGTGTACACGTAGCCGATGAGACCCATTTCGGTGTCATTTGCCGCGGCCACCATCGAGTCAGCGTCGGTGAAGCTGGAGACGGGTGCAACGGGTCCGAAGATCTCCTCACGGGTGATGGGCGCGCCGGGCGCCACGCCGCCGAGCACGGTGGGCTCGTAGAAGAAGCCCGGTCCGTCGATGGCGCTGCCGCCGGTGACCGCCGTCGCTCCCCCGTCGACGGCAGAGCGCACGAGGCGGTCGATGTTGTCCACCGAGGCGGCATTGATCATCGGGCCGCAGGTGACCTCGGGATCGCTGCCGTTGCCGACCTTCATGGCGCCCATGGCTGCGGCCAGCCGTTCGACGAACTCGTCGTGCACCGGTGCTTCCACGAAGAACCGGTTGGCGGCGGTGCAGGTCTCGGCCGAGTGGCGCATCTTTGCGACCATGGCGCCGGCCGTGGCTGCTTCCAGGTCGGCGTCGGCGAACACGACGAACGGGGCGTTGCCGCCGAGCTCCATGACCACCTTGAGCACCCGGTCGGCGCAGCGTTTCAGCAGGACCCGGCCGACTTCGGTGGAGCCGGTGAACGACAGCATGCGCACCGCCCGGTGGTCGACGACGGCGTCGAGCCACGCACCTGAGTTGGCCGTGGGCACCAGGTTGACGACGCCGGGCGGCACGCCCGCTTCGCCCAGCAGCTCGGCCACCCGCAGGGACGTCAACGGCGCTTCGCGCGGCGGCTTGATGACCACCGCGTTGCCTGCAGCGAGGGCCGGGGCGAGCTTGCGGGTGATCATGGCCGCCGGGAAGTTCCACGGCGTGATCATCGCCACGACGCCGACGGGTGGATGGCGGGTGATGATGCGGTTGGCGCCCGAGGGGGCGACGCTGATCGAACCGTGAATGCGCACGGCCTCTTCCGCATTCCAGCGAAAGAACTCCGCGGCGTAGGCAACCTCGCCGATGGCGTCGGCCCGGGGCTTGCCGTTCTCCAGCGTGATGAGGTCAGCCAGCTCGTCGGTGTGGTCGATGAGGATGCGGTGGGCGTCCCGCAGGATCTCCGAGCGGACTCTCGGCGCTGTCGCGGCCCAGCCGGGCTGTGCTGCAGCCGCAGCGTCACACGCGGCCACGGCGTCAGCGGGCGTACCCGCGGCAACACCGGCCGCCACGTCGCCGGTGGCCGGGTCGACAACGTCGATCAGCTCGCCGCCGGCGGCACCCCGCCAGTCGCCTCCGATGAGCATCTGTGTCTGCATTGCGCCAGCATCGCAAATCGGCGGTTCATTGCGCGCCGTTCGCCGTGCCCTGCGACAGCGCTCGCTGCGATCCGAGGGTGAGTGCGCTCGGATTCAGTCCCGAGCCAGCTCTCGCCGGCCGAGGCGACCGGTCAGTCGCCGTAGTGCAGCAAGCTCTTCTCGCCGGCGCGCATCTCGTCGATGGCGCGCTGAGCGTCGCCGATGGCGTCTTCGAGCTGGGCGACCACTGCGTCACGGTCGGAGGTGAACTCCAGCTCGTCCAGCAGCCGCGCCAGGCGGCCTTGGCTGCGCCATGCCGCGAACTTGGCCCATTCGGTCCACAGCGTCTCGTCGTCGTCGATGCCGACGAGGTTCTTGGTGCGGCTCTGCTCGTCGGCGGTGGTGTCCATGGACACGTAGCCGTTCACCATCGAGATGCGCTCACACATCTCGTCGAGCGGGCCGGCACGGTGCACCACCATGTCGCCGTGCAGTGCGACGGCGTAGCCGGGCCCACCGAATTCGGGTGCCACGGTGCGCTCTGCCGGCACCGTCTCGCCGGCGTCGGCCAGGGCAGCAGCTTCGTGCTTGGTGCCGTCGAACCACTCGAACCGCCCGCCGGCAACTTCGGCCGGATCAGTGACGGCCAGCACGTAGTCGAGCGGCAGCGTGTCGTGGTGCCACTTGTCGATGCCGACATCGATCTGGGACGGCTCGTAGTTGAGGTGACCCAGGTGCACTGGCATCGGGTGCGGGGCGATCTCGATGCCATAGATCGCTTCCAGGTGCGCCGTCACCTCTGGGCTGAGGCACAGGTCGCGCAGCCAGCGTGAGCGATAGCAGCCGCCGCGCACTGTGCGCTCGATGCGTTCCCCCGCCGGGCGGGTGAAGCAGCGCAGGCGGCGGGCCGTCTCCAGCATGATCGCCGCGCCCTCGTCGCTGAGCATGCGGAACGGCGACGACAGCGCCACCGGCGTGGCCTTCGTGGCGATCTCGTCAGTGTCGTAGCCCAGATCGGCCAGCATCAGCACCTCGGCCGGTGCTTCCAGCTGCAGATGCCGCCCTGCGTCGAACGTCGGCTCGCTGTCGAGCCACTCGTACCCCCGCGGCTGAGTCTGCGGAAACGGCACTGCCTCGCCCATTAGCGCCTGCCCTCCGCATTGATCTTGGCCGCAACCGCAGCCAAGTGTTGGTCGTCTGCCCGGCTGGCTGCGATCTCGGTGGTCACGTAACCGGGGTACGCCTCAAAGTACTGGTGGCTGCGGGCGGTCGTCTCTGGCTCGGGTCCAGGCTGCACGCCGGCAGTGTGGTGCAGCGGAATGATCTTTGCGTGCAGGTGGTCGATCATCATGCCCTCGAACACGATCGCGCAACGGTCTACCTCGTCGTAGGCAGCAGCGATCTTGGCGGCAACGGCGCGTGCTGCCTCGAACAGGCCTCCGATCGCCCTGCTGTCAGCGCGTGAAGCGTCGCTCGGGAGGTGCTGCTTGGTGATCACCACGCTGAAGCCCTCGGTGTTGGGGAAGATGTCCAGGAATCCAAGATGGCGCTCGTCCTCGTAGACGAGATGGCACGGCTCAGCACCAGCCACGATCCGGCAGAACACGCACTTCCCCACAAGCGGCATTCTGCCGCTCAATGACCCGCCGTGATCCCGCTATTCGAATTCGGCGGATTGGGCGTTGAGGCTTTGAGCGTTCTCGCTGACTGTGCGGCGGGTGCCGTCGTCGTAGCCGTCGGCGCTACTGGCGCGCAGTTCAAGCTCTAGCTGTATCTCGGGTCCGAGGTGTGCCGCGATGTGCTCAAGGATGTCCCCGAGCTGCTGTGCGCCTCGGACTCTGTCGAGCTGGAATTGGGCGTAGAACTGTGTGGGACTGGGACCATCGTCGTCAGGCTCCGGACGTACCCCGCCGCCCGGCTCCTGCCGACCGCCGGGCGGTTCTTCTCCTCCGGGCCCGATCGGCTCGTCGTCGCCAGGCCCCTCCGGCGTTGACGGTGCCGGTATGTGGTCGGGGTGCAGCAGCAGACCGCTGATCGTCGGAGTGACGTGCTGTGCGGTGCAGATACCAACCCATGTGTCACCGTCGTGTGCCTCGGCGTAGGCGAAAGTCTCGTGCTGCCAGTTGATTTTCGAAGCGCCGTCGCTGACGGCATGGTCGAGCACGTCTCGGGACGTGAGGCGCGGCATGTATGGATAGCGGGCGTACGCCTCCCACAGGGCCCCGATGGAGACGTCACCTCGCTCGGTCCACAAGTGGTGTCGGTCGAGGTCCATGCGGACCCGCACACCGGCATAGCGGCCGATCAGCTTTTCCTCGGTGCCCAGCTTGCGGCTGATGCGCTCGCCGATATCGCCGGCCGTCGAAGCTCTCGTCGACTGCCAATCGAGGTCGGCAGTACCGGGGGCACGCGATGGCACGAGCACCTGGGTGAAGGTCTCCGCAATCAGGCTGTCGACCTGCTTGGACGCGTCTGTCAGCTTGCTGTCGGCCTGCTGCCTCTGCTGGAACGTGAGATCCAACGACTCGTGATCCTTGACAATTGACTGCCACGCGAGGAACGACCGCGCCGCGCCGCGCAGCTCAACCAGCCGGTTCGCGGCTGCAGCGACGAAGACCAGCAGGTTCTGATTCAGCCTGGGGCCGGCGTCACGCTGGGTGACGATGCGCTCGGCCAGCTTGATGGCGGGCGAATTCTGGTCCCCGGTCGAGTGCGTGGCGCCGGGTTCGAGCACAACCAAGTGGGCGCCGTCGTCATTGTCGGGCACGTCGCCCGGTCCAGCGGCGAACGGGTGGACGGCCACGAAATTGCCTCGATCCCGCTGGGCGGCGATCCGGTCGCGCACCTCGTCGTCGGCGTCGCGGTCGCTGTAGTTGGACGCGGCCCTGTCGGCCGCGATCCGGGTGACGTTCGGGATCAGCGAGTACCAGTACTGCGAACCGTCGACGTACAGGTGCGTGGCTTGATCGGACAGGCGACGCAGCGCGTCGGCGAATTGACCCGTGGGTTCGCCCGGTTGAACGCAGCCGAGCACCACCGACTTGACGTCGACACCGCGCTTGCCGTCAGGCCGCGGCGCCGAGCCCATGTACACGGAGCGGGCAGCGCGCCTAGTTGCCGACAGTCGGCCGAAGTGCGAGAACGCTGTGTCGATCCGTAGTGGCAGCGCGTTGGGCCCGTCGACGTCGGACTTGATGACCGGGTCCCAGCCCTCCTCTAGCAGGCTGTTGAAATTCGGTGGTTTGGGCGGGTTTGGGTGCTGGTTCGGGTTTGTGTGAGGGTTGGGGTGGTGGTGTTGGCTGGCGGTGCGGGGCGACGTTGGCCCTGTCGGGCCGGTCGGGGTGTCTGCTCAGGTGGTGTCGGCGTCGAGTGTGGCTATGCGGACGAGGTTGTAGGTGGCGGCGCCGATGAGGAACCAGGCCCGGTTGCGGGCTTGTCCTTTGTGTCGCAGCTTGTGTCCTCCGGCGATGGTCTTGATCCATCCGAAGGGCTCCTCGACGCGTTTTCGGACCCGTTGAGAGATCGTGTAGCCGTCGTGGCGGGTGGTGCGCCGGTCGATGGCGGAGCGCCGCCTGGTGGTGTTCTGGGCGACGTGGGGCGTGAACCCGGCCTTGCGGACGTCGGCCACGAATCCCTTGGTGTCGTAGTTCTTGTCGCCGCCGACGGTGCGCCGCCGCCGCCGTCGGGGGGCTCGTCGCAGCATCGCGGCGGCGGTGTCGCGCTCGGCGTAGCCGTCTGCTTGGGTGAGCTCGGCGTCGACGATGAGGCCGTTGCGGTTCTCGACCATCAGGTGCCCCATGAAAGCGAGCATCGCCGGGGCCCCTTTCGACTTGCGATACAGGCGAGCCTCGGGATCGGTCGTGGACTGGTGGGTGTCGTTGCGGCGGCGGGCGCCCCGGAAGTCCTCCTCGGCGTTGCGGCCCTTGCCCGGCTCGCCGCCGCCGGGCGCGGCTTTGGGCTTGAAGCTCTTGTGCGACGCCCACGCCTCCAGCAAGGTGCCGTCCACGCTGAAATGATCGCTCGAGCAATACCGGCGCAGCTGAGCCCGCCGAACCACAGCAGCGAAGAACCGATCCGCTATCTCATGATCCAACAGCCGCTCGCGGTTCTTCGAGAACGTCGACGCGTCAAAAGAGCGCTCGTCGATGCGCAACCCCAAGAACCACTTGAACAACATGTCGTAGCTCAAACGCTCGCAGAACGCCCGCTCCGAGCGCACCGAGTACAACGCCATCAACACCGACGCCTTCAACAACACCTCAGGCGGCACGCTGGGCCGGCCCCGATCCGCATACATCGCCCCCAGCTCACCGTCGAGCTCTTCAAGCACCCCCTCCACCAACGCCCTGATCCGCCGTATCGGATGATCCGCGCTGATCAGATCCTCAGTCGACAACGTCGACAGCATCGCCATCTGGGCATCAACAGTTCCACGCATCCCCACAGTGTCCCGCGCCCACCCAACCAACGCGAGCACCAAACACCGACTATTTCAGCACCCTGCTAGGTACTTTTTCAGCTCGCTCGCGACGGCGGCGGAATCCATGGGCAGGTTGCCGGGCATGATCAGCAGCGACTGGTCGCCGCGCTGCCACAGCTGCGAGATGGCAATCGCCATCAGCCGCAGCACCCCACGGGTGCGCTGGAACTTGTCCAGCGCCGACCAATCCTCGAAGAGACGGTCGAAGAGCTCAGGGTGGATCGGATACGAGAGCTCCATGCGCCGCCGGTAGTCGGCCTCGCCCTTGCCCAGCGGGAACTCGCCGGCGGTGTCGTGATACATCTCGCTGAATGCTCGGATCACGCCGTCACGCACCCGCGCGTTCTCCGGCGAGATCGGGTCGAACAGCCGTCGTCGCACGATCTCGAACGACTCGTCTGCCGAGGCGGGCTGCCACGGCGTAGCAGTGCGGTCGACAACGTTCTTCAGCCGCTCCATTGCGGTGTGGCCACGCGGCCCGCCGGTTTCGATGTCCGATGCGGGAATCGTCACCAGCACCACGATGTTGTCTGACGCAGCTGCGGCTTCGGTGAGCGCCTGGGCGAAGGTGAATTGGGGTGTCGAAGTCGCCTGCGGCCACGCGCCGGCCGTCGGCACCCGCGTCAGGCAGTTGCCGGGCGTATGCCACCCACTCATCGATCAGCACCACAGCGGGGCCGTATCGCTGGAACAGCTCGCTCAGCTTCTCGCCCGGATTGGTCCCGGCTTCGTCGTCGGTACGTACCAGCTCGTAGCCCTCCTGCCCACCGAGCTGGTAAGCGAGATGCCCCCACATCGTGTGCAGCGCTGTGTCAGCGCTCACCCGCTTGGGGTCGGCAACCGACATGACCTGCCCCACGAGCACCACCCGGTTGACCTCCGGCGGCAGCTCGACCTCAGCTTCGGCAAGCATCTCCGAGACACCGGACAGCCGCGAAGCCGACACACCGGAAGCCAAGTGGTGCAAGGCGATCATGCTGTGCGTCTTGCCGCCGCCGAAGTTGGTCTGCAGCTCGATGACCGGCGTGCCGCCGTTGCCAGACAGACGCTGAGCCGCACCGACCAACAACTCCCGAAGGCCGACGGTCAGGTAGGTGCGAGCGAAGAAGGCCTCAGGGTCCTGGTATTCGTCATCGGCAGTGCCCTGGGACACCTCGTACAGATCCGCTGCGAATTCGGCTTGGTCAAACCGTCCGGTCTGCACGTCGCTGTGGGGTGTGATGACCTCCCGCCACGGCGTCAGGCCCGCCTGGGGCTGACCTTCGGTGGGGTTGGCGGCAGTGCGGCGCCGCTCAGCACGAAGGCGATGTCAGACGTAGTGCCACCATCGCGAGCGCTGCCGTGCATCTGCTTGCGCAACTGGTCCAGCCAGTCGTCGCCGTAGAAGCCCTGCCAGGTCTGCTCGCACTTGGGCCGCAGCCCGTCAGCCAGCAGGTCAAGCGCCTTCGAGACCCGCTCCGCGTTGGCCATCACCATCAGACATCCGCCTCCTGCGGGGAAATTAGCTGGCGTCGCCCAACTTGCGTTCGTACGTTGCACGCCGATGAGTCGGCAAGCCTCTGGACCCGTAGTCCGTCGGTCGGCGCATCGTCACGGCATCGGCATCGCTGACATCCTCCATGCGTACCGTCGACCTGACGTCGTAGTCCGCGAGCGAGAGAACTTTGACATGCTTGTCAGTCCCGGTGCCGACGGACTCCCCTTGGAAATAGGCGTGCTGTATGATCCAGAGCACGATGTCGACATCGTCATCCACGCCATGCGAGCACGCCCCAAGTACCTGCGAATCTGGCAGGCAGCACAATGAAGTGGACCCACGCTGACACCGTCGAGCGGTGCGATGAGATCGCCGACTACATGGAGTCGTTCGATCCGGCCGAGGGAGAGGTCGTTCGAGGCGTCGAGTACTTGCTCATTCGCGTCGCTCGTCGCCGGTCTGCCGATGACGCAGAACTTGCCGAATCGGTAGCTGAGGCCCGGGCGGCAGGCACCACATGGGCACGCATCGGCGAGATTCTCGACCTCGATGCAGCGGTAGCTGAGCAGCGATACGGACTTGTGAACGCTCAGCAGCAACCAACAAGGCGCGCGTAGACGACCGCTCGGAACGGAACCCAATCAGCGCCCTACTTCGGGTCTCTCACTGTCGGCAGATGTGGGCCGATGTAGCCGATGTGAATCTTGCCGGTCTTGCCCCGAGTGTCATCAAGGAAGTGCAGGCGAGGCGCGGTCTCCCCCTGGTCGAGCTTGATGTGAGCCGTCATCTCACGACGCCCAGAGACGTCGAGAACCGGGTCGACCTGAAAGCTCCTCGCGTGGCTCATCCGCTCGCTGCGCTGGACGCCGATGGATTCGCTCATGGTGACGCGGTTGGCGCTGTAGCAGACACCGCCGCTTCCGCCCCGCTCGCACCAGTGTTTGAAGTCGCCGTCACGCGCGCCGTCGAGAGCGTAGGACTGCAGCGCGCGGAGCGCCTCCATGACTGCACGTCCCCGCGCTTGACGCCGGCCGGACTTGTCGAGCTTGGCAACCGCGGCCTCAACGACGGAATCGGGGATGCTGAGCGCTACGAGGTGCGTCCTCGCAAACTCCAGCGCCTGCTTGATGCTGCGGACCCTTCCCGGTTCTCGCTCACCGCGCACCTGCGATAGCGCCTCGACGGCGGTTCGCTCTGCCTTAGCAACCCGCTCAGCATGGCCGGCCAGTGCGCCGATGATCCTGTGCTGTTCGCGCCATCCGCCTCGCAGCCGCCGGATGCGGCTCTGCAAATGCATCTCCCGCTCTCGTGCAGCGTGAAGCTCAGCCGCTACAGTGTCGAGCTGCACTCGACACTCAGTCAGCCGCTCACGGGTCTCAAGAAGGGTCGCCCAGTTCATCTGAGCTTCCTCCTCCTTCTCGGCGAGGCGCGCGCGGACGCACTCCCGTGCACCCGGGTGGTCGCCTACATCGGACTTGATGGGGACGATGGACGGCACCACCCTGAAGCAGGTCGGGACGGCGTGACGCCTAAGAGGCCGCGCGGATAGGCGACCATCCACCAGTCGTCGTGTCGGTCCCGCTGTGATGCGGGGTGCTGTACGAACCGACGACATGGTGGAGGTGCGTGTTCATCATGCGCGCTTTGAGCAAGGCAGTGGTGGATGTCATCTGGGCAGCGGTCGAGCCGCTGTTGGCCCGTGGGCCCGATGCGCATCCGTTGGGTTGTCATCGGCGGCGGATATCGGATCGGCTGTGCCTGCGGGGGATCATCATCAGGCTGGTGACGGGCTGCTCGTGGGAGTCCGTTGAGCACTTGCTCGACGGTGAGGTGTCCGACACGACGCTGCGGTCCCGCCGCGACGAGTGGGTCGCAGCAGGCGTGTTCGACAAGATCGCGGCCGAGGCGGTCGCGGCATGGGACCGCGTCATGGGCCTGCGGCTTGGCGATGTGTGCATCGACGGCTCGGTCCACAAGGCGCCCTGCGGCGGCGAAGGAACCGGCAAGAGCCCCGTTGACCGGCGCAAACTGGGCTGGAAGTGGTCGTTGGCCACCGACGCGGCGGGCACCCCGGTGGGGTGGGCCGCAGCAGGCGCGAACCGCAACGACATCATGCTGTTCGAGCCCACCATGGCCGAGATCGAACGACACGGCCTGCACCACGACATCGACACGCTGCATCTCGACCGCGGCTACATCGGCGGCCGCGTCGACCGGGCCGCCCACCAGGCAGGCATCACCGACATCGTGCGGCCCTCCAAACGGCCGCCCAGCAGCGCAGCCGTCAAGCCAGTCGCCGCCCCGCTGGGACTGCGCTGGACCGTGGAGCGCACCAACTCGTGGCTGTCGAACTACGGCCAGCTGCGCCGCAACACCGACCGGCGACCCGAGCACCGCACAGCCCAGCTCGCCCTCGCCGTCACGCTGATCATCACCATCAAACTCATCGACCAACGCGACCGCTGGCAACCCCACTGACCCACCTATCCGCTGACGCTCTAAGTGCTCGTTGCTGGCTCATGATTGCTCCTTGCGTACTCGGGATATCTCCCTGTTGCCAACCTCTCACGGAATCGCCGGACGTCAAGCATCAATCGCTGCTCGCCGATGCGCGGCTCCCCCGCCCATGAGATTCCAGCAGGGGGGTGTGACATCGAGGGGTCCACTTGGGTCGGGTCTCGCCCGAGATTCCGTGACGATGCGCGCCTTCGCAGCTGTCGGGCGTCACGACAGCCCTCTCCGGCGGGCTCGCGTGAGAGCGGCGACGCATCGGCCGAGCTCGACGCCGCGGTGCTGGAGTGCTTCGAGGAATCCGACCGCACCTATGGGTCCCTCGCATCTGGGTGCAGCTGCGGCGAGCGGGCCGGGCTGTGTCGCGCAAGTCGGTGGAGGCATCCATGGCCCGCCAGGGCCTCATCGCACGCCCCAAGAAGCGCAGGCGGCCCGGCAACGCCAACGGCGAGGCTGCCCCCGAGGACCTGATCGGACGCGACTTCGCCGCTCCCGCCGCGGACCAGCGCTGGGTCGGGGACTTCAAAGAGATCCCCACGGGGGAGGGCAAGGTGCACCTCGCCACGGTGATCGACCTGTTCAGCCGACGCGTCGTGGGGTTCGCCACCTCGAACAGACACCCCACCGCCGCGTTGGCCCTGGCCGCCGTCGAGATGGCCGTGGCCACCAGAGGCGGCGACGTGAGCGGGGTGATCTTCCACACCGACAAAGGCACCCAATACACCGCCGGAGACTTCGCCCGGGCATGCAACAAGCTCGGCGTCACCCGCTCCACCGGACGAGTCGGCTGCGCTTTGGACAACGCCGTCGCAGAGTCGTTCTTCTCCACCCTCACCTGGGAGCTCATCCGCCGGCGAGACTGGACCACACGCCGCCAGGCCCGCCGAGACATCGCACGATGGATCACCGACCGGTACAACACCCGCCGGCTCCACAGCACACTCGACATGACCAGCCCAACCGACTACGAACAAGCCAAAACCGACTGACCAACCCTCCACGATTAGGGGGGAAGCCCAGCGTTTGATCTCTTTGTTGATGCGCTCGATGGGGTTGGTGGACCAGGTCTTTTGCCGGTGCGCCTTGGGGAAGGCGGCGAAGGCGAGGACTTCGTGTTTGGCGTCGGCCATGAGCGGGCCGGCTTTGGGGAAGCTGGCTTCGAGCCGCTCGGCGACGTCGTCCCATTGCGAGCTCACGGCGTCGGCGTCGGGCTGAGCGAAGACTGTCCGGAACAGGGCTGCGGCCATGTGCTGGTGGGTGCGGGGCACCAGTGCGAGCAGGTTGCGGACGAAGTGCACTCTGCAGCGCTGGCGCGATGCGCCTTGGAGAGCCCGGTCAGCTGCGGCGGCGAGTCCGGCGTGCGTGTCGGCGACGACCAGGCGCACCCCGGCGAGGCCGCGTGCGCGAAGCGAGCCCAGGAACTGGGTCCAGAACGCTTCGCTCTCGCTGTCGCCGAGGTCGCAGCCCAGGATCTCCCGGTTGCCGTCGGCGGTGACGCCGGTGGCGACGACCATGGCCATCGAGATCGGCTGGCTGACGCTGTTGCGCACCTTGAGGTAGGTGGCGTCCAAGAACACATAGGGGAACTCGACATGGCCCAAGTGCCGGGACCTGAACGCGTCAACCATCTCGTCGAGTCCGGCGCAGATGCGCGACACTTCCGACTTGGAGATGCCCGACTCGGCACCCAGGGCTGCGACCAGCTCGTCGACCGAACGGGTCGACACGCCCGCCACGTAGGCCTCCATGACCACCGCGTGCAGAGTCCGGTCGATTCGCCGGCGAGGCTCGATCACCGACGGCATGAAGCTGCCGCGGCGCAGCTTGGGGATCCTCAGCTCCACGTCGCCAGCCTGAGTGGCCAGCAAGCGGGGCCGGTGCCCGTTGCGTTCATTGCTGCGCTGATCGCCGCGCTCATAGCGCCCCGCGCCGATCGCCTCAGTCGCCTCGGCCTCGATGAATTCCTGGAACACCAATCGCACAGCGTCACCGATCAGCTCCCCGCCGCCACCGGCGCGGAACGTCTCCCACAGCTCGGCTGTGGCAGTATCGGAAAGGGTCATCGGCAGTGTCCTCCTCGATGAGGCGGTGATGTCTTCTCACCGAGGATCACGCCGATGACCCACTCAATGGTGGACCCCGTCAGCTACTCCAATTCCCACCACTCACCGGGACGTTGCCGGCGTCAATCCCTGTCGTCCATTCGGCCCTCGGCTACTTCAATGCCCGCTTTGGCGACCTCGGCTGGCCCGGCATTGATCGACTGATCGCTGACAACGAGCCGTCGCCCCAAGCAGCGGCAGACCTGCTGCGGGCGGCACCTGCCTCCGAGCAAGGGTGGAATCGCCTCGACCTCTTCGGGCCAGAGATCGCTGCCGAGTATTGGTCGCGAGTCACCCCCGGTGACCTTGGCCATCCCGACGAACTCGAACAACTCCTCAACCTCTCTCGCCTATTGCGAACCGCAGGGCGCCTCGAATTGGTGGCCCATGTCCTGACCACGCCATCGCAGGACCACAGTGCAGAATTGGCATACGCCGAAGAAGCCGCAGAGTTTCTGGCGCAGCGAGTCCGACATCCAGATGTCGGAGGCGTGGGTAGTGGCGTCATGCAGCGCTGGGAGCTGGCCAGCTTGTTTGAGGTGCTCGACAAGCATCGCGAGCAACTCGGCGTCAGACGCGTCGCGCTACTGGAATGGCAGTACTACCCGCTCTTGGAGTACGAGTCGGGCTTCATAGCCCCGAACCTGTACCGGGAGATGGCCCGCGACCCCGATTTCTTCGCCCAACTCGTCGAATGGGCGTTCAAGCCCGCCAGCGCGGACCTCAGCGAGAACGTCTCGGTCGACGAGAAGCAACAGCAACTCGCCAACAATGCATGGCAGGTGCTGCGCACGTGGCCCCCAGGCCGGTTCGTTCCGCGCATCACCAGTGAACCTGCAGCAGCCGACGGTGAAGCCGTTGCTGGGCGCCGCGAGTTTGTCGCCGAGGCATCGCTGAATTCGTGGGTGGAACGTGCTCGGATACGACTTACCGAGACTGGCCGCGCGGACATCGGCGATCAGCAGATCGGTGCCGCACTTGCCGCAACGCCCGCCGACCCGAATGGCGACTGGCCGGGCATCGCGATGCGCGACCTGCTCGAACGCTTGCAATCTCCCGACATCGACAACGGCATCTCGATGACGCTCTACAACCGGCGCTGCGTTACGGCCCGCGGGATCACTGAGGGCGGCACCCAAGAACGTGAACTCGCCGAGGACTACCGGGCGCGCGGCCGCAAATGCCAAGAGTGGCCGCGCACGGCGGCGATCTTCGCCGGCTTGGCTCGTGGCTACGAACGCGAAGCCGAAGTCGAAGACCGCGCGGCCGAAGCCCACCGCAGAGGCTTGCCGCTGTAGGTTGCACCGGCGACAACCGCTGGCGTTCGGCGGCGTTTGCGGCCCGCGAGCAGATGCTCCGGCGTCGCGATCACTCCCACTGGATCGGCGGTGCTGCGGGCGGCACCGACGAGCCGGTGATCTTGATGCGCAGCTTCCGCAGCGACGTGTGTGCTGCTGCCAGGTTGGCCTCCAGCGTCTCGGCGCTGTCGCCACGCCACTCCGCGGCATAGCGCAGCCAGCGAGGAAACACGGACTCGGCCGTTGACAGTCGTTCCTCGCTGAACTCGAACGCGTCGCCCGGCTCGCCGAATTCGTCGAACGGGTCGTAGCCGAACGCGTCGGCAGCTTCGTTCTCATCCCACAGGGGCAGGAACTGCTCGATGAAGGTCTCGATTCTCGGCGGTGTCCAGCGCACGATGTCGGGGTCTCGGCAGACCTGGGAGAACAGCGCGGCTCCCGCCACGATCAGCGCCACTTCCTCGGGCTCTTCGCCCAGCGAGGTCGGCAGCGCGACGAACCCGCGGATGACATCGCCGATGCGCTCCGCTGCCAGGGCCTCGTCGCGATCTTCTGCATCGGTGCTGTCGGCGCCACGCGGCAGCGTGTCGACCCGCTGGCCGACCAGGGGGCGCATGTCCACATCGGCATCGAGGTCGAGGTCGTTGTCCCACCAGTCCGCCAACGTCTCGTCCAGGTGTTCGAGGCCGTTCACGAGCAGGTCCCGCACCTGTTCCAAGCCGATCGGCTCGGCCGCCAGTCCGGCTTCGGCGAGTCGCTGCTTCGCCTGCCCCGTCGGCGTGATCGCCAAGCCGTGCGCCATGCCCCAGCCGAACGGTTGCAGGCCGACGCACATCTCATGCGTCGACCCGTCGGGTCGGACGAAATCGACCACCAGCGCGCAGCCCTCGTCCCACTCGTCGCGGTACTTGGTGGCGCCGACCGGCTCGACAGCGCCGAGCGACGCCGCCCAGCCAGGCACGTCGGCGCCGTCGGCCCGCAGGCGCTCCAGGATTCGACGGGCACGATCTCGGGTCGGCGGAGGCCCGTAGACGCTCATGCCCGCAGCGATCACCGCGCCGGCCGCGGAATCGATGCGCTCCGCATGGTCCAGCACCGCGGAAGCACGAATGCCGACAGGGTTCCAGTTCGACGCGGTGTGCAGGCCGAGCATGCACGCCAGTGACTTCTCGGTGGCGATCAGGTCGGCGTCGTCATGCACCTCGATGGAATCCTCAATGTCACCGACCAGCATCTCGAGTCCGCGCGTGGTCCGGTCGTCGAGCAGCGGCCGGTGGCCGCCCGTGGATCTGCGATTGCTCGTGCGGCCCTGAGTGCCCTTGGGGGTCACACGGCCGCCGCGCTTGGATTTAGGACGAGCCATCGGCGCAGAGTAGGCACGCGGCCGCGCTGCGCCGCGGATGCCGCCGACGGTCAGTTGTCGGCTCGGTCGGCGGGCGGCGCGTGGATCGTCAGCATCAGCTCTGCGTCGTCGAGGACGCGGTATTCGGGTTCCCGCCCTGCGAGCGCAGTGCTGTTGTCGAGGATGATCGGCACGCCTTCGCCGCGCTTTTCCATGTAGTGCGCGCGGCCTTCAGTGAGCCACGGTTCGTCTGGAGCGGGACATCGCGTGAGCAAACTGCAAATCGTCTCGTTGCGAGCAGTCTGGCGGTAGCGCAGGGAGTCCACAGTCAGCGAATTCGCGAGCGCGCCGGGTGAGAACAGCTCCAGTCTGTCCGCGAACAGGCGCAGCCGAATCTTCGCCCCGTGCATCGTGTAGTCCCGGTGCGCGACGGCGTTCACCAATGCCTCGAACACGGCCGCCATGTCGAACTGCGGTTCGTCGACACGCCCGACGACCTTGGAGGCACCGCGGCGCATGTTCTTGAGCACGAACCGGCTGGCCTCGATGATCTGCCGGTCCAACGGTCCCGTGATGTCCGGCTGGTCGTCCGAACGCACCGTGCGAAACCTCTCCCAGAGATCCTCTGAGAGGTCACCGAGGTGTGCATTCGCTGCCGGTTGTTCATCAAACCGGATGAGACGTGTCTGACTTCGCTGCTGGAAGAGGCGAGCAAGAAAGTCCGGCGTCATGACCCGCTTCGAATCGCCGACGCGGTGCACGTAACCGCCAGGGCTGCGATGCACGAAGAGGCTCCGCGGCACTTCGAGTTTCACGATGATGGCCGTGCTCCCGGTACTCGACGGCACCGAGAGCCGATCCAGCACGAGTTGCTCGACCGGCAACGCGATCGATGGTTTGGAGCAATCTGTTCCGACGGTCAAACATCAGCAGATCTTTCCGATCGCGGGGCGGCCAGAGAAGTCTCGCGGTTGTGTCCAACAACTTGACTTCGTGGACGATCAGCGAAGTCAGAGGGAGCGTCGAGGCATGCCGGCAAATCGGAGCACCTGCGCCACGACGGCCACCCCGAACCCAAGTAGGCATGCGGCGAGGACGGCCGCTTGCTTCCCGCAGCCGGTTTGAGCTTTGGGAGCGTCGGCCTCCTGGCGGTGCTGGCCGCTGCGGGCTGCGCGGCGGTGCGGCCGCGGGGCCTCTGCCTGCGCATCGGGACCGGCGATTCGGTCTGCCAACTGGTCCTCTGCTGACCAGGACTTGTCTAGGAGCGCGTCCAACACACCATTCAGGTAGTCGTGCTCGGAATTGTCGGCGACGGTCATCAGCTCGACGTTCTCAGCAAGACCGGCCGTCGTGAGGTTGGCCGAACCTACGAGATAGGCATGCGGCGCCCCTTGCTCATCGCCTGCAGCCCACACCTTGAGGTGGGCCTCGGAGCGGCCGGCGGCGTTGCGTGCAGTGCGGTACCAGTTGTGCACTTCCACATCGCTTCGCTGCACGAACGCCAAAGCCGCTCGGCGATCGGTGTCAGTCGCATGCTGGAAGTTCCGGCCCTGCAGATCGCCGATCAGCAATGTCACCGGCCGCTGACGTGTGCGTTCGGCCAACCACACCAGGCCCGAAACGCTTGCCGAACCGACGCACACGACGAGCCGCCCGGTCGAGTGAGTGCGCAAGAAGCGCTCGATCCGATCCCCCGCACCGTCTCCGAGTTGCATGCGGCACGGGAGGCTAGCTGTGACACGCCAGACGCACGTTGGTGGCATGGCACGCGACAGACTGGGCTTGTTCCGCTTCGCCGAAGGTACGGCGACGAGACGAAGGCACTCTTTGGGAGCGCATCAGCGAACTGCTCGGAGCATCGGCGGCGAACGCAAAAAGGGCGCTGCGGCACACACATCGCGTCGCTTGCGACGTACCAGCCTGCGACCGTCGCCAGCCCGCTTCTTGCCCCTCGGAAAATGCTTGTGACACGCGCCCGACGCGTCGCTACGTTCACAGCGTGGTGATCGACCGCTTCCATCTCAATCTCACGACAGTTCCGACTGCCTGCCGCGACTGGTCGGGCTTTGACTCTCGCGCCTTCGCGCTCTCCATTCGATGACCTCGTGGCTTCAGGGTGTCCTCGTACTCGGTGTAGTGCTGCTGCCTGGGGCGTGCGCTGCATGGGGCTATCGCAGGCACACATTGAGCTACGGCAACCGCCTGCGCGACTGGCTGCTACGTCTCGGCGGCCTCTCCGCAGCGCTCTGGACTGCTGGCGGTTGGCCGATGTACTGGCTCTATGCCAACTACTGGAAGCGATTCACCGCCGGCGAGCCCATTCCGCGCGCGTTGGCGCTCTTGCCGGTCGTGTACCTGGTGGTGCCACTGGCAGCCGGCTGGGTGCTCGGGCGCGCCGTCGTACGAGAGAAGCGGTGGGCGCTGCTGCTTCTCGGGTCACGCCGAGCACCTCGCGCTTGGGACCACCTGTTCGAACGTCAGCGGTCGGGCTTAGTCCGTTGTCGCATGAAATCCGGCGCATGGATCGGAGGAGTGTTTGACGACACCGGATCACCCCCCTCATATGCCGCCGGCGAAGCGGAAACGCTCGACCTCTACATCGGGCAGGCGCTGCACCTCGATCAGCGATCCGGCGCCATCAGATATCGCACAGGTGAGGAGCGGTCCGGCCAATCATCTGGTGCCACCCTGACACCCGAGTTCACTGGTGGAGGGCTCCTCATCAAGTGGGATGAGGTCGAGTATTTTGAATTCATCAGTTTGGACGCAACCTCAAGCTCTGAGGCACCAGAAGAAACGGATGGTCCCAAGGATGTCTGATAGGGCCAAGGACAACAGGCAGCCCGAACGCGTCGAGCGCCACGGCGGTTACGCGCCCAAGGGTTCGGCCGATGTGTCGAAGCTTCCCAAGGGGCCAGCGCCTGGCGGAGAATCATCGTCGCAGGGCGGCGGTAGCGATGGGAAGTCGTCGTCGAATTCGTGAGTCCCGTCGCAGGACCGGATGGCTTCACGGCAGCGGAAGAACAGCTCGATCTTGCGGTTCGCTGCGAAGCCAGCATTGAGGCACCGACGCCGACCAGCCGACGCCAGATCGACCGGATCGGTCAGCTGGGCGGGCTCGCGTCGGCGAGGAGCTTGTTGACGTTCAGCGGGACGTTGGTCTGGGCTGCGTGCATCGTCATGCCCACGAATGGTTCGACCAGGTAGCGGACCTGGGGCTCGGCGTCGCGTCCGGTTCGTCGGGCACCGAGACCACTGCTAATCGCCACCGCTCGGGGTCGTTTTGGGCTTGGCGGACCTGGCGAGCGCTGACATGGATCTCTTCCGTTCGGGGCAGGTGGCCTTTCACCTCGATGAAGTAGTGGTCGCCGGATTCCGGATCGACTGACATGACGTCGAAGCCTGGGTTCGCGTGCTCCTGCTCAGTCGGGCGACGGCCCAATGCCCGCTCAGCGGCCATGACTGCAGCCACCGCACGCCGGTCGGTCTCCGCTTTGTCGGCTACCGCGGCCGGGTCGGGCGGCGCTCCCGCCAACTGGTCCAGCAGACCTTGTGGCACCACCACCGCAGCGGCGACGACCGTGGGTGGGCTGCTGTGCAAGTCGGCTTCTGATTCGAGTTCGGCTCGTCGGCGCAGCAGTCGCGCCGCCAATTCATCTGCTCGCGCCCTGGCGCGGCCCGAATTCAGTCTCGGCTTGCCGCCTGCAATCTCCTGTGCCTTGATCTCGTTGGTACGTCGATCCCAGTAGCGGATCTCCGACTCCAGTCGCACCCGCACCGCTTCGCTCACCCGGTCGACACGATTCTGGACGACGGCCGCCACCGACTCAAAATGCGGCCCGGCGAGATGTTCGATGGCCCAATCGCGCGCCACCGACTCAGCCGCCTGGCCGGCCCACGCCGTGTCCGAGTGACCGGAGAGTTGTGATTGCTGCTCGGCAGTCAGCGATTCGTAGCCGAGATAGGGCTCCGCGCCGGGGTCGCTGGCCGTGCCATTCCGATCGACCTCCACGTATTGAAACCGGCGCGACACGACCTGCCTGCTGCCGTTCACCAACCGGCCGTCGGTCACCACATGGTCCAGGTACACGAGCAGGCGCGGCTCAGTCGAAGGGTCGCCGGTGTCGACCAGGACCGTGCCGCGGTGCAACGCGTCACCGTGCTCGTCGAGCACCTTGGACGCGACAGCCGACAGCAGCGCGCTTCCTGGCGAGATCAGTTCGGCTCGGTCACCGGCGCCACCCGGCTTGCGCGCGGACTCGGCGTCGGGCTGCATGAAGTCCTTGTCGAAGGTCACGCGGGAATAGCGGTCGTGGACCGGCCCGAGAGCCACGTCGGCATTCGCCCTGATCGAGGCGGGCACCCGGGTGATCTCGTACCGCCCTCGTTCGCGGCCCGAGATTCGCCCGCCGTAGTGCTGCAGCGCCTGGGTGAAGAATGTCGTGCACGAACCAGGGCTGCAGCTTGCGGGCACGGGCTTCTTCCATGCGGCGGCGCACCTCGTCGTTCGCTCCGGCATCGGCCATGCCTGCGACGAGCGCTCGCTCTTCCAGCACCTCACTGAGCTGCTTGCCGATCTCGCCGTCGATGATCGTGTCCATCCACTCCGCGTGGGCTGGATCGGTGTCGGCCTGGATGGCCTTCATCAGCAAGTCGCGGAGTGACACGTTGATCTGCGCATCGCCCAGCACGTCGTACACCTGGTCGCCGTACACCTCGCGCTGCTGCTCGATCTTGGCGAAGAGCCGTTCGAAGACTTGCCCTTCGCGTGTCTCGTGCGCCACCAGATTCCACAGGTGGCACGGCCGCCGCTGGCCGATCCGGTGGATGCGCCCGAAGCGCTGCTCAATGCGATTCGGGTTCCACGGCAGGTCGTAGTTGACCATCAGGTTGGCGACCTGCAAGTTGACGCCCTCGCCAGCAGCATCGGTGGCGACGAGCACGGACACCGTCGGGTCAACACGGAAGCGGTCCTGGGTGGATCGGCGGTCCTGGCGCTTCATGCCGCCGTGGATGGTGACGACCGCCTCCGGCCTGCCGAGTTCCGCGGCGATGCGGCCGGCGACGTAGTCGAGCGTGTCTCGATGCTCGGAAAAGACGATCAGTTTGCGGGCGTCGAGTTCACCGTCGTCTGAGGTGCCAGATGATCCGGCGCCGAATTGTTCAGCACGCAGCAGATCCCGCAGTCGGGTCCACTTCGCGTCCACGCCGCTGTTGCGGACGCCGTCGGCCAAATTCACGAGCCGGTCCAGAGTTCGCACTTCGGCTTCCAGCTCATCGGCGGTCGCTGCGGCAGTCGCAGCGTCGACGGTCAGATCCTCAAGCTCGGCAAGCTCGGCCTCGTCGAAGTCATCGAAATCGAACTCCTCAAGATCGGCGATGCGAACGCCCTTCGGCAACTCGGGCACCGGGATCGGAGCCCCCGTTGCCGCCAGCTGCCGAAGCTCGGACGCCTGGCTGGCGAGGCGGTCACGCCGACGGCGCAGCGAGTGGTAGATGGCCGCAGGTGAGGACGCAAGCCGGCGCTGCAGACCAGCGAGCGCGAACCCGACGATGACGCCACGTTGCGCATCGCCCTCTGCCGCCATGCGAGCTGCACGGTTCATCTCATCGCGCACGTAGGACGTGACCGCCTCGTACAGCTCAGCCTCGGGATCGGACAGCTCGAACTGCAGGCTCTGGGCGTACCGCTTCGGGAACAGCGGCTTGCCCTCGAAAGTCCGCAAATTCTCCTTCACCAGGCGACGCATGACATCGCTCACGTCGGGCACAACATTCACTCCCCCGCTGCCGTTCGTTGCCCGCAAGCGACCCTCGAACCGCTCGGGATCGATCAGCGTCATGAACGCGAGGAAGTCCTCGTTCTTGCCGTTGTGGGGCGTAGCGGTCAACAGCAAGAAGTGGCGGGTGCACTCGCGGAGCACCTCGCCGACTTCGAATCGCTTGGTGCGGCGCAGCTCCTCGCCGTAACGGTGCGCGGACATCTTGTGGGCCTCGTCGACGATCACGAGATCCCATTCGGACGCCTTCAGGCGGTCCTTCAGCTCGTCGGATCGAGCCACTTGGTCGACACGGGCGATGAGCAGATTGCGCTCGACGAATGGGTTGCCGGTGCGGGACGCTTCGACGCTCTCGCGTGACATCAGGTCGAAGCTCAGGCCGAACTTGTCCCACAGCTCGTCCTGCCACTGTTCGACCAAGCTGCCCGGCGCCACGATGAGGCAACGGGTCACGTCACCTCGCAGCATGAGCTCACGGATGAGCAGCCCCGACATGATCGTCTTGCCGGCGCCGGGGTCGTCGGCCAGCAGGAACCGCAGCGGCTTGAGGTCAGCTGCGAGCAGCCGGTTGTACACGAGGTCGATCTGATGCGGATACGGGTCGATGTTCGACGTGTCGACCGCTGCGAACGGGTCGGCGAGGTGGGCCATCTGCATGCGGCGTGCTTCCGAGGCCAGCTTGAACATGGCCCCGTCGGCATCGAATGACCAGTGGCTCTCGGCAGCCTCGCTGATGTCGGCCAGATCGGCCGCAGTGATCAGCCGCTCTCCAAGCACGCCGTCCGCAGTGCGATAGGTCAGCGTCACAGACGACTGGCCGTGCATGACAGCCGCAACCACAGTGACGTCGCTGCCCGCAACTACGCCGGACAACCTCGCTCCGGCAGTCAGGTCACTGAGTTCCATCTCCATCGCGTTGCCAAACTGCCTTACCGATTCGCATGTGCTGCGACGAGATCGCCGTCAGGCCCCATCGAAGGGTATTGGCGGCACCTCAGCAGGCAGCTTGTGACACCCCCTTCCTACGGTGGTGGCATGTCACAAGACGGGCTGAGTTTGTTCAGCAGCGCCCTATGGGGACCGGACGGTCCACCGGATGATGCCGCCACCAGGCGTTCATGGAGCGATGTCGTGCCAATCCGAGAGCCGGCGGCGATACCGGTGCCCAACGTGGTGCTGTCGAGGGCTGAGATGCAGTCGATCGCCCGCGGCTACGTGCCGATGGACATGAACGACAAGTGGTTCGCCTTCATGGAGGACGATCACCTGTACCTGCACCGGAGCTGGACCGGGCTCGGCATCTACGAAGTTACCTTCGCCGCAAAAGACCTCGGCTACACACACGAGACCGGGTTCATGATCACTTCGGCCCGCGTCGAGAGCGATCAGGGCGTCTACAAGCGGGACTCGGACATCGGTGAGCGCGAACGGTTGCGAGATCTCATTACTCATATCTCCGGCGAGCCGATGCCGCCACTGCTGCCGACCTTGGTCCAGAGCAGTCCGCAACTCGAGGCCGTGCTCGGAGACATCACGGCCGAACGTGTTGACGCCATCGTCAACCCAGCCAGCGCGAGCTTGCTCGGAGGTGGTGGTGTTGACGCAGCCATCCACCGGGCAGCCGGTCCCGAACTGCGGGCGTACTGCGAGACTCTCGGCGGGTGCGAACTGGGTCGCGCCAAGATCTCGCCAGGCTTTCGGCTGGCTGTCCCATGGGTCATACACACCGTGGGGCCCCAGTGGCGAGGCGGGACAAGCGGAGAGCCGGTTCTGCTCGAATCCTGCTACCGGGGATCGCTCGCACGGGCTGACGAGGCTGGCCTTGAGAGTCTGGCCTTCCCCGCAATCGCGACCGGTGCCCACGGGTTCCCGTTGGCCGCGGCTACAGACATCGCTGTCAACACCGTGCGCTCGACACCGACCAAGGTGCGGGAGATCCGCTTCGTCTGCATCGACACAACGACCTTCAGGACCTACGAGCGAGCACTCCGAGTGGCTGCGTAAGCGGATTCCCTGTGTTAGCGGCGGGAGGCCCAGAAACCTGGCGTCTTCGATACAGACCGGCCGGGTGATCTGCACTACAGGACGATGGTGACCTTCCCATCGCCGACCAGTTCGCGCCACTCGTGAGCAGCCTTCTCGGCCTCTTGGAGAGTCGCGTGCTGGGACTCCGGTTTGTGGGCGCCAGGAACGCGCACATCCCAGCCGCCCGAGCGATTCTCCACAATCAATCGCTTGTCGGGCACCTTTCAAGCTCCCCCAACTTTTTGATACTTTTAATATATTTTCAGTATATTTTGTATTCGTGCGTGTTGGTGCGTATATCGACGGTCTCAATGTGTACTACGGAGGCAGGCATCTCTGTGGCCGCGACTCGCCGGGCTGGCGCTGGCTCGATCTCGATGCCTTGGTGCAGCGCCTGATCAGCCGGAATCGACGCTGGTCGGCCACTGGCGCGCAGGTCGAGCGCATCGTCTACTGCACAGCCATGGTGAGCGGTCAGATCGATCCGGGCGCGCGCTCGCGTCAGCAGACCTACCTCGGCGCGCTCGACGACAACTCCACCGTCCATATCGAGCTGGGCAACTTCGTAACTCGAACGGCGCGGGGCATCAGCGCTCGGGGCGGAGGGTTCACGGAAGTCAGAGTGCAAGAAGAAAAGGGCTCGGACGTCAACGTCGCTTCGCACCTGCTGATCGATCTTCACACCGGACGCATCGACGCCGCAGTCCTGATGACCAACGACAGCGACCTGCGGCTGCCGGCATCACACGCGAGGTCGCTCATACCGGTCGCTACCGTGAATCCACGCGGGAGGGCCACGGCAGGCCACTTGCAAGGCCATCATGACGAGGGTGCTGGCGGCCACTGGTGGCACCGGCTGACGGCGGACGACTTCCGCTCTTGTCAACTGCCTTCCGTTGTAGGTGGTTATCGGCGTCCGTCCACTTGGTGACTCTCGGCAAAGCGATGCGATTGGAACATCGTGTTCCGGTGTGTACAGTGACTTGTACCCACCCGGTGCCAACCGCAGGATGCTGCGGCGGTGCCGGGTCTTCCTTTTCTGCCAACCTGCAATCTCTGATCGTGTTCGAAGGTAGCGTGCGGCGCTATGGCGAGCAGCACGGGTTCGGAACGGGGAACGCTGGCGGTTACGGGCGATCCAGAGGCCGATCAGCTCGTGCGGGACGACCCCTTCGCACTGCTGCTGGGGATGATGCTGGACCAGCAGATCCCCATGGAATGGGCCTTCAAAGGACCCGTCCGGCTGGCCGAACGGCTGGGCGACCGCTTCTCGCCGGCCGCCATTGCCGCGATGGATCCCGACGAGCTCGAAGCCGCATTCAAGACCAAGCCGGCGCTGCATCGCTTCCCCGGATCGATGGCGAAACGCTGCGGCGAGCTGGCACGCCACATCGTGGAGCACTACGACGGCGACGCCGG
Organism: Acidimicrobiales bacterium; assembly: GCA_965116715.1. Lineage (GTDB taxonomy): Bacteria > Actinomycetota > Acidimicrobiia > Acidimicrobiales > Poriferisodalaceae > Poriferisodalis. The sequence goes on along the minus strand of OZ220724.1, from coordinate 62,170 downwards.
AGCCGTCTGGGCCGATGTGCGCAGCGGCAAGGACTTGTTCGATCGGCTGCGTGCACTTCCCGGCTACGGCGACGAGAAGGCGATGATCTTCGTGGCCATCTTGGCGAAGCGCTTCGGCGTCGCGCCCCGGGGCTGGAAGGCCGCTGCGGGACCGTTCGCCGACCGCCACCCGCGCTCGGTAGCCGACATCGACGGGCCTGACGCGCTCGCCGAGGTCCGCATCTGGAAGAAGAACCAGAAGGCCGCCGGCAAGTCCAAGCAAGATTGAGGGGCAAGACCGAGGGCAGGACTGAGCGCTGTTGCGCTCGTGTGTCAGACCGTTGTCGCAGTTTGCGCGACGGTGACAAGCCTGTTGCTCCTCTGACATAGGCGGAACGCGCTCCCCCGTACCGGCGTCGTGCCTTCAAGTCGCACGTCCCGCAGCACGACTGCAGGGCTCGAGCGGCCGAAGGCAACAACCGCAAGGGGGAATGACATGTTGCACTTCCGCACACGGGACCGATCGAGACGAAGCCGCGGCGTCGCCTGGCGAATCGCCGCCGTCCTGCTGGCGTTCTGCCTGGCAGCAGTCGCATGCAGCTCGGCAGACAACGATGCCGGCGAGACAGCGGAGACGCCGGATAGCGACGCGGTCACTCAGACCACCGCCGCCTCAAGCGGGCGGGAACGGCCGGCCTCCGATGGTCGCTCCGACGACATGGCCGACGACGGGGCAACAGGAGCGCTCGGCGGCGCAGCCGCAGAAGAGGACATCGAGGCGGCCGTCGCCGGCGAAGCCGACGAATCGATGGACGACGAGGAAATGTCCGACGACGGGGGCGCACGTACCGAGTCCGTCGGCGGCAGCTCGCAGAGCGACGCTCTCTCGGAGTCCGCGGCACCAGAGCACGAGCCCTACGAGCCGTCCCGGCGACGCCACGCCGACCCCGACAGATTCGTCGACTACGGCGTGAACCCGCTCGTCGACACCGCCGACGACCCGTTCTCGACGTTCGCGCTCGACGTGGACACCGCTTCGTACACGGTCGCCCGGAACTTCCTCGACGGCGGCCAGCTCCCGCCCTTCGAGGCCGTGCGGGTCGAGGAATTCGTGAACTACTTCGACGGCGGCTACCGCGACGAGATCGACGAGTTCACCATCACCGTCGAGGCCGCTCCGTCGCCGTTCGCCGACCCCGACGACCTGCTGCTCAGGGTGGGCGTGCAGGCGCCGCACATCGTCTCCGATGCCGTACGACCCGACAGCATCATCCTGGTGCTCGACAGCTCCGGCTCGATGAACCAGGAGATCGGCACCGGCAACGACAGTTCGCGTCGCATCGAGCTGGTGTACGACGCCGTGGACCTGCTGCTCGAAGGACTCGACCCTGAGACCCGGGTGGGCGTCGTGGCCTACGCGGACCATGCCCGATCGGTCGCCCGACCGGCTGCGGTCGGCCGGAACCACGACGACCTGATCCGTCGCATCCGGCGCGACGTGCGGCCCAACGGCAGCACCAACGTCGCCGACGGCCTCGTGACCGGCTACCGCATGGCCGAGAGCGAGGCCACCCGGGGGCGGCATGTGCTGGTGCTGCTGCTCTCCGACGGCGTCGCCAACGTGGGCGCCACCGAGACCGACCGGATCCTGCGCCAGCTCGGCGAGCGAGATGACATCGGCCTGTCCACCATCGGCGTGGGGCTGGGCCCCTTCAACGACGAGCTGATGGAACAGCTCGCCAACCGGGCCGACGGCACGTACCACTACATCGACGACCACGACGAGGCGTGGCGCCTGCTCGGCGGCGACGTGACCTCGTTCGTCTCGATCGCAGCCCGTGACGCCAAGGTGCAGGTGATCTTCAACCCCGACACCGTGGCCGCCTACCGGCTGATCGGCTTCGAGAACCGTGACGTGGCCGACCGCGACTTCCGCAACGACGCCGTCGACGCCGGCGAAGTCGCCATCGGCCAGAGCGCGACAGCGCTGTACGAGCTGACGCTGGTCGATCCCGCCAGCCGCAGCCGCCGCCGCAGCAGCGAGATGCTGGCCAAGGTGACGCTGCGCTATGAGCGACCCGCCAGCGAGCGGGTCACCGAGCTGTCGGCCACGATCAGGCACCGGGACACGCGTCGCAGCTTCGACGACGCCGATCGGCACTTCCGCCTCGCAGCAGTGGCGGCGGAGTTCGCTGAGGTCTTGCGCCAGAGCTGGTTTGTCGACGACCTGTCGATGCGCCAGCTCCGCCGCGAGGCCGAGGCCGTGGCCCAGGACTTCCGAGGCGACGCTGATGTCGCTGAGCTCGCCCGGCTCATCGCCACGGCTCAGCGGCTGCAGTAGATCGGACCGGTCCGGGCCGTCCCGCCGCCCGGGCCGGTCCGGCGGCGCCCCGGCAGCGCTCCTCGGCTCAGGAGCGTTCGCCGGGGCGCTGTCGCGCTCCTTGCTCGTCCGGCAGCAGCCCTCAGGCCAGCCGCTCGGCGGCCCAGTCGCGCAGGTCGGTTTTGAGCACCTTGTTGGACGGGTTCAGCGGCAGCGCCTCGACATTCCAGAAGTACCGGGGCACCTTGTAGTTGGCCATCTGCTCGCGGCACCATGCGCGCAGCTCGTCGGCATCGGGCGCTCCCGCGGGCGAGGGAACCACGAACGCCGCACCTGCCTCGCCCAGCCGCTCGTCGGGCACCCCCACGATGGCCACCTGGCCCACCAGCGGATGCTCGGACATGACGTTCTCCACCTCGGCGGGGTACACGTTGAAGCCGCCGTTGATGTACATGTCCTTCTTGCGGTCGGTGATGTCGATGTAGCCGAGCTCGTTCATCACGCAGATGTCGCCGGTGTGCAGCCAGCCATCGGGGTCGATGGTCTTCGCCGTCTGCTCTGGGTCGTCGAGATAGCCCGACGTCACGCAGTACCCGCGCACGAGCAGCTCGCCCGGCTCACCGACCGGCACCTCTTCGCCGTCGTCGCCCACGACCCGCAGCTCAATTCCCCGCAGCGCCTTCCCGCTCGTGGACGCCACCAGCTCCGGCGGATCGTCAGCCGAACAGATGGTGGCGAGGCCATGCGTCTCGGTCATGCCGAACGCGGTGATCGCTGTCTCGAAGCCGAGCCGCTCACGCATCGCCACGACGGTCTCCACCGGCACGGTCGCAGCTCCAGTGATCGCGGCGCGAAGGCTGGAGATGTCGTAGCCGTCGAGACCGGCGAAGTTGACCATCGACTGGAAGATCGCCGGCGGGCCCGGCAGCACGGTGATGCGCTCGGCTTCGATGCGGGCCAGCACGGTCTCGACGTCGAAGACCGGATGCGGCAGGATCGTCGCGCCTCGCACGATGCACGGCGTGATCGAACCGCAGAACCCGAACGCGTGGAAGAACGGGTTGATGACCAGCATGCGGTCGCCTTGGCGCATGCCCAGCTCATCGGCGTATTGGCTGAACCCCCGGATGATCGCCCCCGGCCGGATCATGACCCCCTTCGGCAACCCGGTCGTGCCCGAGGTGAACATCACCAGCCCGAGGTCGTCGCCGGAGGCATTCGCAGCGCGCCGGGCGGCTTCGGCGTAGCCCTCAGGTGTCGCCGTGGCGACGAATTCCCCGAACGATGTGGTGCCCGGCGGGGTGTCGCCGCGCAGGATCACGGTGCGCTCGAGGGAGTCCACGGTGTGTCCCTGCGCCGCAGCGGCTTCGAGGTCGCGCACATAGTCGTACCCGAGGAAGCCGGCGACGGTGAAGAGCAGCTTCGCCCGTGCCCGGTCCAGCACGTATGCCGCCTCACGGCCCCGGAATCGGGTGTTGACCGGCACGATGACGCCGCCTGCTCGCAGCGTTCCCATGGCCGCAATCACCCATTCCCATGCGTTCGGCGCCCACAGGCCGACGGCGTCGCCCCGTTCGAGGCCGTTCGCCACAAGCGCCGCCGCGCACGCCTCGGTGCGCTGGGCCAGTTCGGCGAACGTCATGGACATCTCGCCGTCGCGAATCGCCTCGGTATCGCCGAACGCTGCTGCTGCTCGTTCGACCAAGGCGGGATAATTGTCTGGAATGGCGCTGTCCACGGCGGACAGTCTTGCCGTTCCGAAGCGGTCGCTGACGAGACGCAGGGGCCAGACTTGCTTCGTGATCGTGTGCTGCGGCGAGGCACTGGTCGACGTGCTCGACGGCGATGAATCGCGTGCGGTGCCGGGAGGCGGGCCGATGAATGCCGCCGTCGCGGCAGCTCGACTGGGTGCGCCGAGCGCGTTCGTCGGCCGGGTGTCGACCGACGCCGGCGGAGAGCTCATCTGGGAGCACCTGCAGCGCAACCGGGTCAACGTGCGAGCATCCGAACGAGGTCCCGAAGCCACGGCGCGAGCCATCATCAGCCTCACGCCGAACCCGTCGTTCCGGTTCGAGGGAAGCAACACCGCCGACACCGCACTCGGTTCAGCCAATCTGGCCGCGCTCGGGCCGGGCCCGCACATAGTGCACGGGGGCACGCTCGGCATGTTCCGCGGGCGCACCGCCGACGTCCTGGCCCGGCTCGCGGAGCGTCACAGCGGCATCGTGTCGGTGGATCCGAACGTCCGGCCAGCAATCATCACGGACCGGCAATTCTGGGATCACTTCCATCATCGATGGCTGCAAGCGTGCGATCTGTACCGGGCGTCTGACGAGGATCTCGACTGGATCTGGCCCCGACGCCCCGCCGCCGACTGCGCGGCGGAGCTGCTGGAGGGGCGAACTGTGGCGGTCATCATCACCCGTGGCTCGCAGGGCGCGACGGTGTACACCGCCGAGGGCGCAGTTGACGTGGCAACGCCAAGCGTGGCGGTCGTCGACACGGTTGGCGCGGGTGACGCCTTTGTCGGCGCTGTGCTCGTCTCGCTGTGGAACCTGCTTGGCGCCGACCGCGTCGCGCTGGCGTCGCTCAGTCTGGCCGGGTGGCGCTCCATCGCCGAACGAGCCGCCGCTGCCGCCGCCATTACCTGCACGCGCGCCGGCGCCGACCCGCCATCCGCCCGCGAGCTGGCATCGTTCCTCGAATAACCGCCATCTCGCAACGAGCGGCAGCAGCGCAAGCTGCTGACAATTGAAATATCATGGAATTACTTCAAATAGATGGTTAGCGTTCGCTGCCAGTGTTTGATGAAGTTCTCATCCTCGGCAGCGCCCGCCGACACGGGATGCCCGATGAGGACATTCGCCACGCGTGCCGGAACGCAATCGCCGCGTACCGTCTCGACAACGGATCCGAGATGCTCATCGGGCCTGACTACAGCGGCAGATACCTTGAAGTCGGCCTCGGGTACTCTGATGACGACGAAGTCGAGGCCATCTTTCACGCCATGCCCGCACGCGACGAGTACCTCAGGAGATCGCTATGAGGCTCACACGCGAACAGATCGCCGAGCGGTCTGAGGAGCTGGCGGACTATGCCGAGTCGTTCGACCCGGACAAGGCCCAACAGATGCCGATCGCCGAGTACCGCCTGTGGCGCACGACACGCAGTGGTTCCGCCGACGAGGCACAGATGCTCAACGCCATGACTGAGGCTCGTGCCAACGGCGTTTCCATCGGCCGAATCGCCAAGATCGCAGGCATCTCCGCCGATGCCGCGACAGAAATCTGCCAGAAGGCGGCCAATCGACAGCCCTGACAGGTCCCTGCGAACTCAGTCGACCTGCGCCAGTGCCTCGCTGTGAATGAAGTGGAAGTAGCCGTCAGGGTCGTCGGCCCACGTTCGCCAGCCGGCGGCGATCTGCTCCATCTCGGCTGAGGTCGCATAGCCGTAGTCGACGGCTTGGCGAGCGAAGCTCGTGTTCAGGCACCGATCGGCCCACGAGTAGCCCCAGTTGCGGCGCGTCTCAGGCGTCCAGAACTGCCACACCGACGCCGACATCTGCACATCGGGCAGGCCCGCAGCGCGGAACCACGCATACAGATGACGGCCGGCGTCGGGCTCGGCGTCGTTGTGGCGGCAGACCTGCCGGTACACCTCTCGCCAGCGGGTGATCTCGGTTCTCGAGGGGTAGCCCCGCATCGTCGAGTAGTCGGAGTCGCGTACGGCCACCCAGCCGCCGGGACGCACCACCCGGGCCATCTCCGAGATCGCCGCCACCGGGTCGGACAGGTGCTGGAGGACCTGATGTGCGTAGGCCACGTCGAAGGTGCCGTCGTCATAGGGCAGCTCGTACACCGACTCGTTGGCCAGCGTCACATTGCCGACTCCGGCTTCGGCGACCGTGGCCGCCGCTGTGGCCAGGATCTCGTCGGTCACCTCGATGCCAGTGACGTGTCCGCGCTCGGCCCAGCGGGCCAGGCCGACGGTGATCGAGGCCGGACCGCAGCCGACATCGAGGATCCGGGAGTCGGGCTCAATCACGTGACGAGCGAACGCTGCGCAGTCCTCCGCGGTGCGCCTCGCGTGCTGGGCCACCACCGCGGGCTGATGGCCGTGGGTGTACACGTCGCCGCCGGTCACGGCGGCAGCGTACGGCACAGTGCCGCCGGTCACGGCGGCGGCACAACGACCACACCCGTCCGGACCGGTGTGACGGCCCGTCGATAGCCTCGCCGCCCATGGCCGGATCGATCCTGGGCAACGAAGTTCGACGCAGCGAAGACCCCGAGCTGCTCACCGCGGGCGGACGCTACGTCTATGACCATGACGCCGAGGGCATGTGCCATGCGGTGTTCGTGCGCTCCCCTGTCGCCCACGCGCACATCGGCGACATCGACACCAGCGAGGCGAGCCAGGCGCCTGGCGTCATCGAGGTGGTCACCGCAGCAGAGCTCGGCGTGGCCCCGCACCACGGATTCGTCAAGGTGGCCGACGAGTTCGCCCGTCCCCCGCTGGCGATGGGCAAGGTGCGCTTCGTGGGCGAAGCGGTCGCTGTGATCGTGGCCGAGACCCTGGTCCAGGCCGTCGATGCCGCCGAGCTGGTCGCCGTCGACTACGAACCGCTGCCCGCCGCTGCCGATGCCGAGGCCGCGCTTGCCGCTGGAGCCCCAGCGCTCTTCGACGAGCGACCCGGCAACGTCGCCACTGAGATCACCGATCCGCCCGGCATCGATCCACTCGACGGCGCCGCCCACGTGGTGAGGGGCCGTTACGTCAACCAGAAGATCGCCGCGGTACCGCTCGAGCCGAACTCATGTGCCGCGATGCCCGGCGACGACGGCCGCATGACCGTGTACTGCGCGACGCAGATGCCGCACCTCACGAAGACGCAGCTTGCAGGCGCGCTCGGCTGGGATGCGCAGCGCCTCCGCGTCATCGCTCCCCACGTCGGCGGCGGCTTCGGCGCCAAGGCCGGCCTGTATCACGAGCACACCGTGGTTGCGGCGCTGGCAGACCGGCTGGGGCGCCCGGTCACCTGGACGCCGGGGCGCAGCGAGGACATGACCACGCTGGCGCACAGCCGCGCACAGGTGCAGTACGCCGAGCTCGGCGTGCGGGACGACGGCACCTTCACCGGGCTGCGAGTGCGGCTGGTGGGCGACACGGGCGCCTACCCCAACATCGGCACGATGCTGCCGGCGGGCACCAAGCGGATGTCCAACGGCACCTACGCCTTTCCCTCCATCCGGTTCGACGTGGCCACGGCGGTCACCAATACGACGCCCACCGGCGCCTACCGCGGCGCCGGACGACCCGAGGCAGCCGCCCTGCTCGAGCGGCTCGTCGATCAGGCAGCCATCGAGACCGGCATCGACCCCATCGAGATACGGCTGCGCAACTTCATCTCGCCTGACGCGTTCCCCTTCGACACGCTGACCGGGGTCACCTACGACAGCGGCGACTACGCGCTGCCCCTGCGCCGCGCCGTCGAGCTCGCCGGCTATGCCGCTCTGCGGGCCGAGCAGCGCGCCAGACGCGAGCGCGGCGATGTGCGCCAGATCGGCATCGGCATCGCCAGCTTCGTGGAGATCACCGCCGGGGGTCTGACCAGCGAGTTCGCTGCGGTGCGCATCGAGCCAGACGGCGGTGCCACCATCCGGGTCGGCACCAGTGCCCACGGCCAAGGTCATCACACGACCTTCGCCCAGATCGTCTCGGCCCGCACCGGCATCGATGTGGAGCGCATCGGGTTCATCCAGTCCGATACCGATCTGGTGCCCCGCGGCGGCGGTACCGGCGGATCACGCTCGGTGCAGGTGGGCGGCTCGGCGGTGGCCAACGCCACGGACGTGCTCGTCGATCGGGCCCAGCGGCTCGCAGCGCACCTGCTCGAGGCCAGCGTGGACGACATCGTGCTCGACGCGGCAGTGGGCACGTTCAGCGTGGCCGGCGTGCCGGCTCGATCCGTCGACTGGGCGCAGCTGGCTGGGGCTGTCGACGAGGCACCCGACGGGCTGCTCGGCGACCCGACCGAGGCCGAGCGCAATGCGGCCGAACGAGGCGAGCCCGTCGACCCGGGACTCGCAGCGCAGCTCGACTTCGACCAGGGCAAGGCCAGCTTCCCGTTTGGCGCGCACGTTGCCGTGGTGGAAGTGGACACCGACACGGGCGAGATCGGTTACCTGCGCCACATCGCCGTCGACGACGCGGGCACGGTGATCAACCCGCTGCTGCTGCGGGGCCAGCAGCACGGCGGCATCGCCCAAGGTGCAGCGCAGACGCTGTACGAGGAGGTGGTCTTCGACGATGACGCCAACCCGCAGACCGGCACGCTCATGACGTACCTGTTCCCGTCTGCCGCCGAGTTCCCGAGTTTCGAGGTGCACAGCACCGAGACGCCCTCGCCGCTCAATCCCCTGGGTGCGAAGGGCATCGGCGAGGCCAGCACGATCGGTTCCACACCGGCGCTGCAGAACGCGGTGATCGATGCGGTGTCGCACCTCGGCGTACGGCACATCGACATGCCCATGAGCCCCCAGCGAGTGTGGCAGGCGATCGCCGCGGCGCGAGCTGGCAGCCCGGTCGATCCGTGGCAGGAACCGCCTGCGGTCTTCGCCCAGATGGAGACCGGCCAGGACGTCGATGCCGAGGGTCTCGCAGCCGCCGAGAGCATCTGAGCGAACGCAGCGTCGCCGACCCTGTACACGACTGCACGGCTACGGCCAGATGGGCCGGTCAGCCGGGCGGGCTGTGAGACAATTTGTCCAGTGACCGAGCGGGTTCATGCCCATCCGCCCACACCGGACTGCCCCGCTGACGACTGGCCCGCTGCGGACTGGCCCACCCCGGACTACTACATGTACCCGTGGGCGGGGCTCGCTTCAGCCAGTCTCACCGCGAACGGTACCGCGGCGCTGGAATGGTCCGACGGGACGACACTCGATTGTCACCCGATGTGGTTGCGAGAGAACGCCCCCGGTTCCGGCGGCATCGACCCGGTGACCCGCGAGTGCGAACTGGACCCCGCTCAGATCGACGCTCATCTGTCGCTCAGCCGGATCGAACTGGACGGCGGGGCGCTCGATGTGACCTTCGAGCCCGAGCACCGCGACGCCAGGTTCCATCCGGGCTGGCTGCGCCATGTCGCCGACCAGATGCACCTGCCCTTCGCGATCATGCCCGCTCCCCTGCTGTGGACTGCGGCCGAGCACAGCGAGCCGGTCACCCACGACGGCCCAGCCCTTCTTGCTGACGACAGCGCGCTCGCCGCGGCGCTGTGCGATCTCGCGCGTTACGGGCTCATCCGTCTCGCAGGCAGCGGAACTCGTCCCGACACGGTCGCGCAGATCGCGGGTCGCATCGGCGCCATACGCGACTCCAACTTCGGACTGACCTGGCACGTCGATGTGGACATCACGCCGACCTCGCTGGCCAACACCGGGCAGCGGCTCGCGCCCCACACCGACTTGCCGACCCGGGAAGTCCCGCCAGGACTGCAACTGCTGCACTGCGTGGAGAACAGCGTGGAGGGCGGATGGTCGACCATGGCCGACGGGCTCGCCATTGCCGAGCACCTGCGTGTCCATGAGCCCGGCGCCTTCGAAGCGCTCACCACGCTGGAGTGGGTGTTCTTCAACCGTTCGCCCGACCACGACCACCGCTGGCAGGGGCCGGTCATCGACACGGGCGACGGCCGGATTCCGTACACCTACCGGGCGTTCCACCCAGTGAGGGCCTTTCCCGCCATGCCCGCCGCCGAGGTGAGCCGTGCGTACGCAGCGATGCGCCTGCTGAGCGAGACAGCCAGCTCGGACCGATTCCAGATGCGCTACCCGTTCCGGCCCGGCGACATCGTGGTGTTCGACAACCGGCGAGTGCTGCACGGACGGGATGCATTCGAGGCGCGTCCGGGAACGCGCCGGCGGCTCATCGGCACCTACATGGACACCGACGAGTTCTACTCACGGCTGCGCGTGCTGCTGCGCCGCAGCACTCATCAGGAGGATCCCGCTGATGCCTGACGTCTTCATCACCTGCGCGGTGACCGGTGCTGGCGACACGGTCGGCAAGTCCGACAAAGTGCCCTACACGCCCGCTGACATCGCCCAGAACGTGATCGACGCGGCTGCCGCAGGCGCCGCGATCTGCCATGTGCATGTGCGCGATCCGATCACGGGCGACGCAGGCCGCGACGTCGACTGCTACCGCGAGGTGGTGGAGCGTGTGCGAGCGTCGAGCACCGACGTCGTGCTGAACCTCACCGCCGGCATGGGCGGCGACTTCGTGATCGGCTCGGTCGAGCAGCCGCTGCCGCCCGACCCGGTGCGGTCCGACATGGCCGGCGCCACTGAGCGCCTCGCTCACGTCCGCGAGCTGCTGCCGGAGATCTGCACGCTCGACTGCGGCACCATGAACTTCGGCGAGGGCAACTACGTGGCCACCAACACCCACGACACGCTCATGGAGATGGCCCGCCAGATCCAGGCGCTCGGCGTGCGCCCCGAGATCGAGGCGTTCGACACGGGTCAGCTGTGGGAAGCCCGGTCGCTGGTGGAGGCCGGCGTCATCGAGTCCCCCGTCATGGTGCAGCTGTGCATGGGCATCCGCTGGGGTGCCCCGCCGGATCTGAACACGTTCATGGCGATGGTCAACAACGTGCCCGACGACTGGACCTTCTCGGCGTTTGCACTGGGCCGTGACCAGTTGCCCTATGTCGCGCTCGCGGCGGTGGCCGGCGGCAATGCACGGGTGGGCCTCGAAGACAACCTGTATCTCGAACGCGGCCGGCTCGCGACCAACGCCGATCTGGTTACCCGTGCGAAACAGATCCTCGAAGCCATGAACTACCGGGTCATCGGCCCCGATGAGGTCCGTGACAAGCTTGAGTTGAAGCGACATTGAGCGACCCGTCACCTGCCAGCGATCACGCTGACCTCCCGCAGCGGGTCGGCATCGTGGGTGCCGGTGTCATCGGCGCTGCGTGGGCCGCACGCTGGGCGCTGTGCGGCGTGGATGTCACTGTCGCCGACCCATCGCCCAGTGCCCGCGCCGGCGTCGAGCGAACGCTTGAGGCTGCCTGCGTGGCGTGGCGGCGGCTGGGGCTGCTCGAAGACGCAAGTCCGTTGCTGCGCCTCGCTCACGGTGCGCAGACGGCAGCCGGCGATCCGCGCAGTCGTCGCCACTCGCATGGATCCACTGCTGCGAGCGGCGATTCGCTGGGCACGGTGACACTGGCGGACCCGACCGCAGGTTTGCCGCTTGCCACGGCCGATGCCGAGCTGATCCACGAGTGCGTGCCAGAACGGCTGGCGACGAAGCGCGCGGCATATGCCGAGATCGAGGCGGCGGCTGCGCCGGATGCCGTCATCGCCTCGTCCACGTCAGGCATCCGACCCAGCGAGCTGCAGGCCGAGATGCGCCATCCCGAACGGCTCGTCGTCGGGCATCCGTTCAATCCCGTGTACTTGCTTCCGTTGGTCGAGGTTGTGGGAGGTGCCCGCACGTCCGAGAGCGCCATCGAGCGGGCGATGCGCTGGTTCGCGGCAGCAGGCATGTCGCCCTTGCGAATACGCACTGAGATTGACGGCTTCGTTGCCGATCGCCTGCTCGAAGCACTGTGGCGCGAAGCGCTGTGGCTGGTGCACGACGGCGTCGCCACAGTGTCGGAGATCGACGACGCCATGCGGCTGGGATTCGGCTTGCGCTGGGCTCAGATGGGCGTGTTCCAGACCTATGCCACCGCGGGAGGCGAGGAAGGCTTCGAGCGATTCATCGAGCACTTCGCCCCGACGCTCGACCTGCCGTGGACCAAGCTCACCGACGTGCCGGAACTGACTCCGGAGTTCATCGCCACGCTGATCGCCCAGTCCGACGAGCAGGCGGGCGGGCACTCAGTCGCTGAGCTCTGCACAGCGCGAGACCGCAATCTTGCCGACCTGCTGCTGGCGCTGGAAGCAAACCACTGGGGCGCAGGCCGCAACCTGGCTGCATTGCGCGAGCGGTTTGCTGGCCGCAGCTGAGGGCGGCGCTATTCGGTGATGATGACTGCGTATTCGGGACAGTTCGCTGCGGCGAGGCGGGCCTTGTCTTCCATGCCGGCGGGCACCTCGCCATCACCGGCCGCTGTGGCGTAGCCGTAGTCGTCCACATCGAACAGCTCCGGCGCCAGCGAGTAGCAGCGGTTGTGACCCTGGCACTTGTCGGCGTCCACACTGATCCGCACGAGCATTCCTTCCTGCGGGCCCCGTGGGCCAGCTGTCGTATCGGCCAAGCGCATCAGCCCGGCTGACGCGAAGTTAGCGGGCCGTCAGCGTCGTCCCGCGAGCAGCTCGGGCAGCAGGGTCTGTTCCCGGCGGGGAGCGCGCCCGCCCCCTACCCTTGCGGTGTCCGCGCCGCTTGTACTCGAGGAGACGACATGTCCGACGCCCAAGACCGACTCGCAGCACTTCGAGCCAAGCGCGCCGGCGCGACAGCCGAGAAGGCCTCGTCGAATGGCGCAGAAGCCGACCCCACCAAGGTCTGGCACAAGACCGCATGCCTGCTCTGCTCGAACAACTGCGGCATCGAAGTGCGGCTCGACGGTCGCAAGATCACGCGCGTGCGGGGTGACAAGGAGCACCCCGCGTCGAAGGGCTACACCTGCGAGAAGGCGCTGCGGATCGACTACTACCAGAACGGGCGCGACCGCCTCACGACGCCGCTTCGACGCAAGGACGACGGCACGTTCGAAGAGGTGTCGTGGGATGTCGCGATCGCCGAAGTCGCCGAGCGCCTCACCGGCATCCGCGACGCGGTCGGCGGCGACAAGATCCTGTACTACGGCGGCGGCGGGCAGGGCAACCACTTCCCGGGCGCCTATGCCCGCGGCGTGCTGCAGACCTTGGGCGTGAAGTACCGCTCGAACGCGCTGGCGCAGGAGAAGACCGGCATGTTCTGGGCGCAGGGCAAGATGTTCGGCCGCCAGAACCTCGGCGCCATGGGCGACTTCGAGCACACCGACTGCGCGGTGTTCATCGGCAAGAACCCCTGGCAGAGCCACGGCTTCCCCGAGTCGCGCAACGAGCTCAACAAGATCCGCAATGACGACGACCGCAAGCTCATCGTGATGGACCCACGGGTGTCCGAGACCGCAGCAATGGCCGATCACCACCTGCGCGTGCGTCCCGGCACCGACGCCTGGGCATTGGCGGCGCTGCTGGCGATCATGGTCGAAGAAGGGCTCACCGACGAGGGGTTCCTGGCCGAGCACTGCACCGGCTGGGACGAGCTGCGGGACCTGATCTCGGGCACCGACATCGCCGAGTGCGCTCGCAAGTGCGGCATCGACGAGGCCGAACTGCGGGCGGCTGCGCGCACGATGGGCACTGCTCGCTCGCTGTCCACCGAGGAAGACCTCGGCATCGAGATGGCACCGCACTCCACGCTGAACTCGTGGCTGCAGCGCCTGCTGTATCTGATCACCGGCAATTTCGCGAAGGCGGGCGGAATGAACCTGCCCCTGCGCCTCGCCCCCATCTGCGGGCATTCGGGCGAGGGCGAGACCGACCCGGTCACCGGCAGCGCCATGCTGTCGGGGCTCCTTGCGTGTGCAGCGATCCCTGACTGCATCGACACCGACCACCCGAACCGGTTCCGGGGCATGATCGTGGAGTCGGCGAACCCGCTGCACACGCTGCCCGACTCGAAGCGGTTCCGCGAGGCCTTCGCCAAGCTGGAGTGCCTGGTGGTGATCGACGTCGCCATGACCGAGACCGCCCGTGCGGCCGACTACGTGTTGCCAGCGTGCTCGCAGTACGAGAAGCCCGAAGCCACGTTCTTCGCCGGCGAGATGCCCGCCAACTACTTCCAGGTTCGGCATCCGATCCTGGAGCCGCTGGGCGCTTCACTGCCCGAAGCCGAGATTCACAGCCGGCTGGTGGCAGCCATGGGCGGGCGTGCCGAATCCACCGGGGCGCTGGCTGATGCGGCGCAGCAGAGCCGGCAGTCGTTCATCGACGCACTCGGCGAGGCATCGAGCACTGATCCCGACGTCGGCGCCAAGCTGCCGGTGGTGCTCTACGACGCTCTCGGGCCGACGATGGGCAACATGGCACCTGCGGCGATCATGTTCGGCGCCTCGATGCAGGCGTCGATGCGCTACCCCGACGAGGTACGCGCCGCCGGCGTCGAGGGCGACGGCTTGGAGCTGGCCAACAACTTGTTCGACAAGCTGATGAACTCACCGTCGGGAATGATCTATAGCGTCAGCGAGTACGAACAGACCTGGGACCGCATCGCACACCCCGACGGCAAGATCCACCTCTTCATCTCCGAGCTGGTCGACGAGCTCAGGTCATTGAACGACGAGGAGCCCGCTGGCGCCGCCAGTGACCGTTTCCCGTTCGTGCTCTCTGCTGGCGAGCGCAGGTCGTCGAATGCCAACGACGTCGTGCGCGATCCCGACTGGCGCAAGAAGGACAAGGACGGCTCGTTGCGCATCAGTCCCGACGACGCCACAGCGCTCGGCGTGGTTGACGGCGATCGCATCCGGATCGTTTCCAAGCGGGGCGAGGCCGAGGCGCCAGCTGAGGTCACCGACACGGTCATGGCCGGCCACGTGACGCTCCCCCACGGATTCGGCACCGAGTATCCCGACGCCGACGGCGAGCACAAGATCCACGGCGTGGCCGTCAACGAGCTCACCGACATCGAGGACCGCGACTGGCTGTCGCTCACCCCCCACCACAAGCACGTCCGCGTCGCCCTCGAACCCGTCTCCGGCTAACCCGCGGGTCCGAATCGACCGCTCACTGTTCGTCAATCGGGACGAAGCTCACGGACCAATCGACGCCGCGCAGTGCGTTGTCGCCGTAGGGGTCATAGACGAAGACTTCGAATTTGCCAGGCGGGCAGACATTGCTGCCGCGGTAGATCTCGAGGTAGTTGCGTGCAATGTCCTCGTAGTCTGCGAGCACACACCCCGAGTACGTGCCCAACTCGGTCGAGTGGAGCTGAATATAGAAGTCGCGACGAACGCTCGCCGGCGATGTCTCGACCTCGATCCGGTAGTTACCTTCGGCCAACTCGACCATCAGGCCGTCGCCATCCCGGTACTCGCCTACTCCAGACACCTCCACGGCACCATCGCTGCAACTCGCAGCCAGCAGAAGCACGAACAGCCAAACTGTGACGCGGCGCATGGTGGGTCCCTTCGGTGGAGAAGTCTGTGTGTCACGCACGGGCTCATCACGCCCGAAGGGACCCGGCTGGGCCTCTCCACTGATGATGAGCCGCTCCACTGCATGGAGCTATGTGCGTGACAGCCGCGACCGTAGCCCAGCTTGCAGGCGCGACCGACGCATAGGGCCAGGACACTTGGCGGCAAGAGATCAGCGACGCGCCGTCAGCTGCCGAACAGACACCAAGCACGCGCACACACGCGCATGCATCCGGCCGGAGCTACGCGATGGGCGAACTGGACCCAACCATGCCAGTCTCCGAAGCGCCCATAGCGGCGCTTCGCACAGCAACAGATGAGGTTCAGCAGGACCTGCGCCAATCCTCGTCAGAACCATTCAAGGCACTCGACCAGCGCTTCTACGATGTCTTGCTTGCTCCTGCCGCCAGGGTGCACTGACAGACACTTCGCGAGTGACCGAAGCTCCGCCATTGGCATGTCCTCGAGGAAGGCCCGCTCATCCTCGTACTCTGCTGCGGCTTCTCGAATCTCGTTGACGACGGTCACCCAGCCGTCGTGGAGGTCTTGCGCATACAGGACAAACTGAATGTGCCGGCTCGACTCGTCCGTCCCGGAGTCGCGATCCGCGGGCTCGTCCACCTCCCACTCTTCATTCCAGAATTCGACGACGTCGGACATCTCGTCCGGCAAGAGGTGCTCGAGCTCATCCTGGGTGTAGTCCGTCCTGGGCACGTCGTCGGGGAAGAGCTCATCGAAGGTGTACGGCCGCGGCGGTGGTGACGTCGGATCATTCTCGGGCAAGGCGAATTCGCTCTGTGTGCGAAGGAATTCGTTGACCTCGCGGGCGGCGGGCCGTCGACCGGCGTGTCGTCCGACCTTGTCGGCCAGCCGTGACCGCATCGTCTTGTCACCCGATGCCAGCAATTGCCGCCACGCGACCTGCATCTGGTGCCATCGCTCGGCGCGCGCCTTCTCTCGCTTCAGCCGCGCCTGGGCCGCCCGAATGGCGCTGCCGTCGAGCACCGCAGTCCGGCCGAGGAATCTGCGAAGCTCCGATGCGGCTTTCGTGAGTCCGTCTGGTTGGGTCAGCGTCAACCGCGCGAACCGTCGCTCAGACGGCGGTCCAGGAGCCCGGCGGAGAAAGAAGTCCCATGTCTCGCCGTCCGTGAGCAGCAAGATCCGCGCCGGTTCGTCTCTGGCGTAGCGGAACAACTGCCGAAGAGCATTGTGGTACCGAGCCGTGTCCTGCAGATGACCCCGCTTCTTGGCCTCGATGAAGACCGCCGGGTGGCCGAATTCGTCGAGGAGCGCCTCGTCAGCCCTTCCATAGTCCGTTTTGTATTCGGCCCGCAGATGCGAAGAATCAGCGTCATCCCAACCCAGGCTGCGCAGGATGGGGCGAATGACCTTGACTTGGACGTTGGTCTCGAGAACCAGGTTTCCCGGCGCAAGCTCAGTGCACACCTTGGCGAGCCGTTCTTCCAACTCCATGTCGATCTCCTAGCCAGACGATGGCCAGCTCGTGCCGTCCGGGACCGTAGGCGATCCGTCAACACATGGCTGTTCCCACGAGGCTTTTGCCATACAAATGCATATTCGCTACCATATGTGTATGCCAACCAAGACGACGGTCAACTTCGACGACGAGATGGAAGCGGCGCTCGCCGAACTCGTCCAGGTCCACGGAACCAAAACGCTCGCCATCAAGCGAGCTCTGCAGGCGGAGGCGAAGCGGCGCCGACGCAGTCGGGCCCTCCTCGACCTGATCGAGTCGTGGGAGGCACACGAGGCCCCCATCGACCAAGCCCACATCGACTGGGCCGACGAAGTCCTCGACCGGCAAGGCAGCAGCCGGTGATCATTGACGCCGGCCCATTGATCGTCGACGGCGAGAACATCAACTCCCGGCTGTGGGCTCTGATCAAACGGGCGACCGAACGGGGCGAAGACCTGCACACCACCCACCCCGTTTTGGCCCAGGTGTGGCGCAACCCGGCCCGCCAAGCCAATCTGGCCCGAGCCGCCCGCCACTTCGACGTCCACCCGCTCGACAACTCCGTCCCGGTCGGCCGACGCCTCGCGGTCTCCGACACATCAGATGTCGTTGACGCCCACCTGACCGTGGTGGCCGAGAGCCTCGGCACCTTCATCCTCACGACAGACCCAGATGACATGACCAAGCTCGGCGCCCGGTTCGAGACCTACTGACACCGGCCTCATGGAGGCCCCGGCGAGGTTGTTGCGGGCCGGCACCGATTTCGAGGCGGTATTCGGCTGAGCAGAAGCAGCACGCGGTGTGGATGGTGCTGGCGTTGCGCGAGGAACTGGGCACCTCGGTGGGGACGCTGACGCATGCGCCTCAATAGGCTGTCGTTATGGCGTCGTCAGACAGGAGGGTGCGTCCGATCGACGTGCGTGCATTGGCACCGCACCGCATCTGGCTCCGTTACGAGGACGGAGTCGAGGGCGAAGTGGACCTGTCTCATTTGGCCGGCGACGGGGTCTTCGCCGCGTGGAGCGACCCGTCATTCTTCGCCAAAGTACGGCTCGGCTCCGGCACTTCGATCGTGTGGGGCGACGACTTGGACCTGTGCGGTGATGCGCTCTATATGGAGATCACCGGGATGACCCCTGAGGAGATGTTCCCCACCCTGATGGCCAACGCGGGTGCCTGAGATCTGCCGCTTCTACGGCATCGTCATCCGGATGTTCTGGAACGACCACAGACCGCCTCACTTTCACGCCGAATACGGCGGTCGCGAGGCAGTGGTGAACATCGACAACCTCAGAGTGACGGAAGGTCGGTTGCCGCAGCGGGCCGAGCGCATGGTCATCGAGTGGGCCACCCAACATCGCGGCGAGCTTCAAGACGCCTGGCACCGCGCTGAGCAGCGCCAGCACCCCGGCAAGATCGCACCGCTGGAGTAACCGCCCGAATCGATGCTGGGTGAATTCGAACGGCTTAGCTGGCGGCGGTGAGGGCGGCGTGGTGGTCGCGGACTTGGGCTGGGCGGTGGGCTCGGACGTAGTCGGGTTCTTGGGAGAGGGCCAGGTCGAGCAGTTCGAGGCGGTCTGGGGTCTGCAGCCAGGGCACCGGGACGTACAGGGGCAGATCGAAGCGGCGGAGCTCGCCCAGTCCGCTGTAGATGGCCCGCTGGTAGGCGGCTCGCTGCGGCCAGTCCATGTCGTGGGGGCCGAAGCCGACGCCGCAGTCGAGCAGCAGCCGCTGGGTGACGCCTGCCTGGCGCAGCCGCTCGATGCGCGAGGCGAACCACTCGACCATCACCGTGACGGGGTCGCCTCTCACGTCGCGGACGCTGCGAAAGTCGCGCCCCAGCATGAACGGCAGCACCACCGGCACACCACTGCAGGCCGCGAGCTCGACCATCTCGGGCGACTGCAGGGCGTCACCTGCGTTGAGCACCGTGGCACCGGCTTCCAGGGCCCGGCGGGCGATGTCCGGCTTGCGGGTGTCGATCGCCACGTCAGCGCCCAGCGACAGGAGTCCGCGCAGCGGTCCTTCGATGCTCTGCCACTCGTCGGCAGCGCTGACCTCGTTGCTGCCGGGCGTCGAACCCTCGCCGCCGAGGTCGAAATGGTCGGCGCCCTCTGCCAGCAGCTCGGCTCCTCGCGCAGCGGCTTCGACATAGTCCTGCACGACAGAAAAATCAGCTTTCGAGTCCGGAGAGGCGTTGACCACGCCGAAGATCTCCACGGCCGCAACCTAGTCAGGGCACCGCGGCACTGGCCGGGGTCTGCCGGGGTCCTCCAGGCCGCTGATGAGAAGGGTCCTCTCGAGATCTCAGTCGAGGTCTGGGTGCCGAAGGGCTTCCGCAGACGGCCTGACGCTGATCACATGGCCGACTTGGGGCGGCAAGACGAGGTGCCGGTGCGCTTCCCAGATCTCCCCCAGCCGCCGATACGGCTCGTCGTCCATCGTCCCGACGCGTCGGGACGGGCCGTCGATGTGCAGCGACATGACCTCGCAGGTGGCGACGAGGTATTCGTCACGGGTCTGGGTCATCACCTGGAAGGCGTGAATTCGCTTGCGGTCGAAACCCAGCAGCTGCACCGAGATCACATACGGCTCATCCGGCCCGATCTCGCGCACATAGGTGATGTGGTTCTCCGCCGAGAACGTAGTGATGTCGCGAACCTCTCGGTGCGCCGTGCCCAAACCGATGAAGTCCATCCACGGCGCAATCGCATCGTCGAACGCGACGAGGTAGTAGCCAGCGTTGAGGTGGCCGTTGTAGTCGATCCACCCCTCCTGCACTGTGCCGCTCAGCACATCGACCGGTGCCCGGGGCACGTCATCGGTGGGTTGCGGATTCAGCGGTTGGTCACCCACGCGTGTTCCTCCCCCGGTGGTTGAGCTGCCGTCCTCGCACCCTGCAAGTGAACCAGCGATCCTGCTCAGTTGCTGCGAGCCACATCGGAGACTGCGACCGGAGCTGCCGCACCGTTCTGCTCCGGCTCGCCGTCGCCGGGGATCGGCCAGAACACCTCCGGCGGTGCGTTCCGCAGTGCAGCCGACAGAGGCTGTGACATCGCAACCACGAGGGCATCGTTCAGCGGCCGCATAGCCGGGATCGCGGAGGGAATCTGCGGCGGCACGGTTGCGGCCGCCGTCAGCGGTGGTCGCTGCGCGGCTCTTGCCGGCGCCGGCGCCGGCGCGGGGATGGGCGCGGTCGCCGGTGTCAGCACCGGTGCAAGCGGTCGCGGTGGTGCCGTAGCCGGTGGAGACGTGGGTGACGGCTGCCCGCCAGGCCCGATGTAGGTCGCCAGCGGCAGCGGATGGCGGGTCATCGGCAGGAGCACAAAGACACCCGCCAACGCAATGACCCCGACCATGAAGATCGGCACCGAAACGCCGCCGCTCGCGTCATGGGTGAAGCCGAGCAGTGGCGGACCGATCAATGCGCCCGTACCGGAAAAGAAGAAGAAGATGCCGACAACCGCACCGATGTTCGCCAATCCGAACAAGTAGGCGGTGACATCGCCCAGCAGTGCCACGAATCCGCCGTAGGAGACGCCAAGCACGGCAGCGAACACCACCAGCAGCCCGTACTTGGTGCCGGGCGCATCGACCCGCGTGGTGATGAACCAGATGGCGTAGGCCACCGGCAACCCGCCGAAGGCGATCTTCAGCAAGCGGATCGACCCCAGCGGCCTCGCCAAACTCGTCAGTGCAAGCCGGCCCACGATGCTCGACAGGCCGACGACGAACACCAGCCCTCCCGCTGCCAGCTCGGCCACGCCGTCGTCGATGGAGAACGGGATGATGAGCCCGATGGTGCCGATCACGGCGATCGTGAACAGGATGCCGGCGGTGCCCATCTGCCAGAACGTTGCAGTCCGCACCACCAACGACAGGTGACGGCGGGGACTGCCGACATGCACTCGCGGCGGCTGCCGAATGACGAGCAGCCCGAACACGAGAATCACCGCAGCGATCACGGCCAGCCAGCGCATGCCGACACGCCAGCCGTACTCGGCAAGCAGCCGCTGCGCGAACGGGACATAGATCATCGTCCCGAGGCCCGATCCGGTCGCCACGATGCCCTGGGCCATGGCCCGGTGCTTGTCGAACCACATTGCTGTCAGGGCGAACAGCGGCGCATTGAACAGCCCGCCGCCGAAACCGAGCCCGACGCCGTACAGCACATACCCGTGCCACAGCACCGTCACCTGCGAGGTCGCCACCAGCCCGCCGACGAATAGCGCTCCGCCGACGATCAGCAGCGGCACGATGCCGAACCGGTCGTACAGGCGGCCCGACACCAAGGCGCTGCCGAAGTACAGGAACACGGTGATGCCGAACACGATCGAGATCGGTCCGAGCCCGGTGTCGAACTCCTCGGCCATGTCGTTGGCGAAGGCGGTGAAGCTGTAGATGCTGCCGAAGCCGGCCATCACGACAATCGCGGCCCCGCACGCGGTCACCCAGCCGCGCGCTGAGTCCAAGTGGACCGCAGAGTGCTCGGCTGTGTCGACTGCGGTCACCGGAGTGAGATTACGGCGCTGCGCTGATTCGAGTCAGGGGTGCGCAGGCAAGCGCACTCAGCCCAGCTGCGAGAGGTCGCGCACCGCGCCCCGGTCGGCGCTGGTCGCCATGGCGGCATAGGCCCGCAGTGCTGTGCTGACCTGGCGCGGCCGGGGCTCCGCCGGCAGCCAGCCTGCGGCGTCCTGCTCGGCGCGGCGGCGCTCCAGCTCGGCATCGTCAACGGCCAAGTTGATCGTGCGGTTCGGGATGTCGATCTCGACGATGTCCCCGCTGCGGACCAGGCCGATGAGCCCGCCCGACGCAGCCTCGGGCGAGACATGGCCGATCGACAGGCCCGAAGTGCCACCGGAAAAGCGCCCGTCGGTGACCAGCGCACACGCCTTGCCCAGACCCTTCGACTTCAGGTACGACGTGGGGTACAGCATCTCCTGCATGCCCGGGCCGCCCTTGGGGCCCTCATAGCGCACCACCACGACGTCACCGGCCACGACCTCGCCGTCGAGAATGTGCTCGACCGCCTCGTCCTGGCTCTCGACCACATGCGCCGGGCCGGAGAACACCCAGATGGATTCGTCCACACCAGCGGTCTTCACCACGCAGCCGTCGGGAGCCAGGTTGCCGTACAGGATGGCCAGCCCTCCGTCGGCGGAGTAGGCGCTGTCGACCGAGCGGATGCAGCCACGCTCGCGGTCGAGGTCCAGCGTGCGGTAGCGCTCGGACTGGCTGAACGCCACCTGCGTGGGGATGCCTGCCGGCCCGGCCCGGAAGAACTCACCGAGCGACGCATCGTCGTTCGTTGCCACGTCCCAGCGGGAGATGGCATCGAACATGGTCGGCGAGTGCACGGTCGGCACCTGGTTGGCGATGAGGCCGGCCCGATTCAGCTCGGCCAAAATCCCCATCACGCCGCCGGCGCGGTGCACGTCCTCGACATGGAAGAACTCCGATGCCGGCGCCACCTTGCAGATGTTGGGAACCTTGCGAGACAGCCGGTCGATGTCGGCCATCGTGAAGTCAAGCTCTGCCTCTTGGGCGGCGGCCAGCAGGTGCAGGATCGTGTTGGTGGACCCGCCCATGGCGATATCCAGCGTCATCGCGTTCTCGAACGCCTCGAAGCTGCCGATCGAACGCGGCAGCACCGATGCATCGTCCTCCTGGTAGTAGCGGCGGCACAGCTCGACCACCAGGCGCCCCGCCTCCAGGAACAGCTCACGCCGGTCGGAGTGGGTGGCCACCACCGTCCCGTTGCCGGGAAGCGACAAGCCCAGCGCCTCGGTGAGGCAGTTCATGGAGTTGGCCGTGAACATGCCCGAGCACGAGCCGCACGTGGGACAACCCGACCGCTCCATCTCGGCCACGTCCTCGTCGCTGACCGAGTCGTCGGCAGCCACCACCATCACATTGATGAGATCCACCTTCTGAGAGGCCAGCTTGGTCTTGCCGGCTTCCATCGGGCCGCCCGAGACGAACACCGTCGGGATGTTCAGCCGCATGGCGGCGTTCAGCATCCCCGGGGTGATCTTGTCGCAGTTGCTGATGCACACCAGCGCGTCGGCACAGTGGGCATTCACCATGTACTCGACGGCGTCAGAGATCAGATCTCGCGACGGCAGGCTGTAGAGCATCCCGTCGTGGCCCATGGCGATGCCGTCGTCGACGGCAATGGTGTTGAACTCCTTGGCCACGCCGCCCGCGGCCTCGATCTCGCGGGCGACGAGCTGGCCGAGGTCTTTCAGGTGCACATGGCCGGGCACGAACTGGGTGAACGAGTTGGAGATGGCGATGATCGGCTTGCCGAAGTCGTCATCGGTCATGCCGGTCGCACGCCACAGGGCTCGGGCCCCGGCCTGATTCCGGCCCGCTGTGGAGGTGACAGATCGGTAGCTCGGCATGGGTTCAGCCTACGCCCCAGCCCCGGATTCTCATAGCCCGGCAGGCCAGTAGCCTGCGCAGGCCTATGGGCGCGCAGGACGATGCAGCCGACGATGCGGCGCCAGACGAGGCAGCGGCAGATGAGGCAGCGCCGAGGGACACGATCCTCATCCGGGTGACCGGCCCCGACGGCCCGGGCATCACCACCGACCTGCTCAGCCTGCTGTCGAATGCCGGTGCAGACGTGCAGGACATGGAGCAGGTCGTCGTCCGCCGTCAGCTCACGCTCGGGCTCGCGATCACGGTGCCTGCCGGCCGGGACCTCGTCAAGGAAGTGCTGCTGTTCGGCTACGAGCGGGGCCTCGAGATGAACTTCGAGGTCGTCGACGCCACGCCGACCCGGCATGCGGAACGCCTGGTGGTCACCGCCCTCGCTCCTCAGCTCAAGCCCGCGGATCTGTCGGTCGTGACCGGCGCCATCGCCGCCAGCGGCGGGAACATCGATCGCATCCACCGGCTCTCCCGCTTCCCGGTGTGGAGCTACGAATTCCTGGTGGAGGGTGCGCAGAGCGACAAGCTCCGCACCGACCTGATCGAGGTGGCCGCCGACCGGCGCATTGACATCGCCGTACAGCCGCACGGTCTGTCGCGGCGCTCGACGCGCATGATCGTGATGGACGTCGACTCCACGCTCATCCGCAACGAGGTGATCGACCTGCTGGCCGCCGAGGCCGGCCACGAAGCCCGCTCAGCCGAGCTGACCAGGGCCGCGATGGCCGGCGAGATCGACTTCGAGACGGCCCTGCGGCAACGGGTGAGGCTGCTGACGGGCCAGCCCGAAGGGATCATCGAAGCCGCGATCGTGCACATGAATCTGACCCGCGGCGCCCGCACCTTCGCCCGCACGCTGAAGCGACTGGGTTACAAGGTCGCGATCATCTCCGGCGGCTTCACGCATTTCACCGATCATCTCGCTCAGCGGTTCAAGTTCGACCACGCCTACGCCAACGAACTCGAGATCCGCGACGGCCGGCTGACCGGCGAAGTGGTCGGCGAGGTGATCGATGCCGAGGCCAAAGCGCGGCTGCTGCGGCAGCTCGCGTACATCGAGGGCGTGCCGCTGGAGCAGATCGTGGCGGTGGGCGACGGTGCCAACGATCTCCCCATGCTGACGGCAGCCGGGCTCGGCATCGCGTTCAACGCCAAGCCGATCGTGGCCGAATCAGCGGATACCACCGTGAACGTGCCGTACCTGGACGCGATCCTGTTCATGCTGGGCGTCACGCGGGAGGAAGTCGAGGCCGCCGACGCCGCCACGACCCCCCTGAGCGCCGAGCGGCCGCTGTCGACACTGCTGCCGTAGCGATTGCTGCCGTGACGTTCATGCCTGCATGTTCAAACTTGGGCCGCTCGCGCAGGTAACTTCGGCTTCATGGCCGAAGTGACGATCTATCACAACCCCCACTGAAACTCCTCCCGGAATGCCTTGGCGGTCGCCGAGGAAGCTGGAGTCGAGGCCGACGTCGTCCTGTACATGAAGACGCCGCCCGACCGGGAGACGCTCGAACACCTGGTGTCGATCCTCGAGGATCCCGTCGAAGACCTGGTGCGCAAGGACTCGCAGTTCAAGAAGCTGGGGCTCGACGCCGATGACTACGTCGACAATGCCGACGCCGTGGTGGACCTGCTGAGCCAGCGCAAGGCGCTCATGCAGCGCCCTGTCGTCGTGCGCGGCAACCGGGCCATCGTCGGTCGTCCGAAGGGTCGCATCGCCGAGCTGCTGGCCGACTGAGGCTGAGCCGATTGATGACTGACGCCAGCGGCAGTCGCGCGAGCAGGCCCTGCTCCGTCCCAGAAGGTATCGATCCGGATACGGGCGGCCTCCGCACCCCGCTGTTCGATCTTCACACCGAACTCGGCGGCCGGATGGTCAACTTCGGCGGCCATGCACTGCCGATGCGATTCGGCGACGGCACCGTCGCCGAGCACCGGTCCACCCGCGCGGCGGCGGGGCTGTTCGACGTGAGCCACATGGGCATCATCGAACTGCATCCCGCAGGCACTGACGAACTCGGCGGCGTGGCTACGTGGCTGGAGCAGTGCGTGCCTGGCGCCATCACCAGCTTGGCGCTAGGCCGCATGCGATACACGATGTTCACCACGGCCGCCGGCGGGGTGCTCGACGATCTCATTGTCTCGAACCACGGAGATCGGCTGCGTCTGGTGGTTAACGCCGTGCGCACCGATGCCGACCTGGACATGCTGCTCAGCGTCAACGACGGCGACGACGGCGATGTGCGCATCAACGTGCGAACGGACCTGGCGCTGCTGGCCCTGCAGGGTCCCGCCGCCGCGCAGGCCCTGGCCCGCTGGGCCCCAGCAGCGGCAGAGCTCGCGTTCATGTCGACGGCCACGCTGTCGATCGACGGTGTCGAGTGCGAGGTGTCTCGCTGCGGCTACACGGGCGAAGACGGCTTCGAGATCGCCATGCCGTCGAGCGAGGCGCCGCACATCGCACGATTGCTGCTGAGCGCCGACGAGGTCGCCCCCGCGGGGCTCGGCGCTCGCGACACCCTGCGACTCGAAGCGGGCCTGCCCCTCGTCGGTCACGAGCTCACCGAGGCGACGACTCCGGCCGAAGCCGGATTGGGCTGGTCGATTCCCAAGCGCCGACGCTCCGACGGCGGCTTTCCCGGTGCCAAGCTGATCGCAGCGCAACTGCGCGACGGGCCGCCCCGACAGCGCGTCGGCATCGCGGCGCAGGGACGCCGGCCAATCCGCGATGGTGCCGTGGTGGCAGACGCCAGCGGCAATCAGGTCGGCATGGTCACGAGCGGCGGCTTCGGGCCGACGGTGGATGCTCCCGTTGCCATGGCGTATGTGGCAGCAGGACACTCGACCGGTGGCACCGAGCTCTTCGCCGAAGGCCGCAAGGGCCCAGAACCCTGCCAGGTGGCCTCGCTGCCGTTCACCGAACATCGCTACTGGCGACGATCGCCATGAATGGGCACGACAGATGGACGTGACAGATGGGCGAGGCCGCACGAGGCGCTACCAGAAGAGGCGTGACCCATGAGTGAGCCCCATGTAGGCACGAACGCGGGCGGCGAGTTCGCTGCACGTCACATCGGCCTGCGGCCCGACGATGTCACCGCCATGCTCAAGCGGCTCGGGTTCAGCTCGCTCACCGACCTCGTCGACGCCGCGGTGCCTGCCGAGATCCGGATCGACGAGCCGATCACCCTCGACGGCATCGACCGACCGCTGACCGAGACGGAAGCCACCGCTGCGATGCGGTGGCTGGCGAACGCCAACACACCGGTCCATTCGCTCATCGGGCTGGGCTACTACGGCACGCTCACCCCGGCTGTCATCCGGCGCAGCGTGCTGGAAGACCCGTCGTGGCACACCGCGTACACGCCGTATCAGCCGGAGATCTCCCAGGGTCGGCTCGAAGCGCTGCTCAACTACCAGACCATGGTGTGCGACCTGGTGGGCATGGAGATCGCCAATTCATCGCTGCTGTGCGAGGGCACCGCAGCCGCCGAGGCGATGGCCATGGCCCGTCGCATCACGCGCAGCGGGCCGGACTGCTTCTTCATCGATGCCGACTGCCATCCCCAGGTCATCGACGTGGTGGCCACCCGCGCCGCCCCGCTCGGCATCGAACTGGTCGTCGGCGATCCGAGCACCGAACTACAGCCGGCTGATGTGTACGGAGCGCTGCTGGCGTACCCGGGCAGCAGCGGTGCCGTCCGCAACCTTCAGCCGGTGATCGAGGCGCTGCACGGCACCGGCGCGATCGCTGCGGTCACCGCCGACCTGCTGGCGTGCTGCGTCCTGCAGCCGCCTGGAGAGCAGGGGGCTGACATCGTGGTGGGCAGCTCGCAGCGGTTCGGCGTGCCGCTGGGCTTCGGCGGTCCGCATGCTGCGTTCCTGGCAACCAGCGAGCAGCACCGGCGCTCGATGCCCGGGCGGCTCGTGGGCGTCTCGCTGGACGCAGCGGGCCGGCCTGCGTACCGGCTGGCACTGCAGACCCGTGAGCAGCACATTCGGCGGGAGAAGGCCACCAGCAACATCTGCACCGCACAGGTGCTGCTCGCGGTCATGGCGTCGATGTATGCCGTCTGGCACGGTCCCGAGGGCTTGGCTGAGATCGCCGGACGGGTGCAGCGCCTCACAGCGGCGCTCGCTGCCGGCCTGCGCTTGATCGGGTCAGCCGGCGTGCGGCGTGGCGCCCCGGACGGCACGCCAAGCGGAACCTCGGGCGGACTCTCGGTGCGCAACGACACCTTCTTCGACACCCTGACGGTGGATGTGCCGGGCGCTGCCGACGCGGTGGTGGACGCAGCGCTCGCAGCGGGCATCAACCTGCGCCGCGTGAATGCCGACACGGTGAGCGTCTCACTGGACGAGACCTGCGACGAGGCGACGGTGGCGCACCTTCTGGAGGTGTTCGGCACGCTGCCCGACGGCAGGGCACCCGATGTCGGCACTGTCGCCGAGCTGGCCGCCTCGGCGCCGTCGGGCATCGCGGACGAGCTGCGGCGCACCAGCGAGTACCTCACCCACCCCACCTTCTGTTCGTACCGCTCCGAGACCGAGATGATGCGCTACCTGCGCCGCCTCGCCTCGGCTGACGTCGCACTCGACCGGTCGATGATCCCGCTCGGCAGCTGCACGATGAAGCTCAACGCCGCTGCTGAGATGACGCCGGTCACCTGGCCGCAGTTCGCCGACATCCACCCCTTCGCGCCACCCGACCAGTGGGAGGGCTACCGGCAGATCATCGCCGACCTCGAGCGATGGCTGGCAGCGGTCACCGGCTTCGACGCAGTGTCACTGCAGCCCAACGCCGGCTCCCAGGGCGAGCTGGCCGGGCTGCTCGCCATCCGCGGCTACCACGACGACCGCGGCGACGCGCACCGCACGGTGTGCCTCATCCCCTCGTCTGCTCACGGCACGAATGCGGCGTCCGCCGTGATGGCCGGCATGCGGGTCGTGGTGGTGGGCTGCACCGACGACGGCGACGTGGACCTCGACGACCTCGACGCCAAGATCGCCGAGCACGGCGACCAGCTCGCCGCGTTCATGGCCACCTACCCCTCGACACATGGCGTGTACGAAGACGGCATCCGGCAGGTCTGTCTGAAGGTGCACGAAGCGGGCGGGCAGGTGTACGTGGACGGCGCGAACCTCAATGCGCTGGTGGGCTTGGCCGCACCGGGCACGTTCGGCGCCGATGTCAGCCACCTCAACCTGCACAAGACCTTCTGCATCCCCCACGGCGGGGGCGGGCCGGGCATCGGTCCCGTCGCGTGCCGGCTGCACCTGGCCAAGTACCTGCCCAATCACCCACTGGCGCCCAGTGCCGGCCCCGACACCGGACCGGGCGCCATCTCGTCGGCACCCTGGGGCTCTGCGGGCATCCTGCCGATCCCGTGGATGTACATCGCCATGATGGGTGTCGAGGGACTCACGCAGGCCACCCAGACGGCAATCTTGTCGGCCAACTACTTGGCCTCCCGGCTCAGTGAGCACTTCGAGATTCTGTACCAGGGCCGCTACGGGCTCGTCGCGCACGAGTGCATCGTGGACCTGCGGCCGTTTTCGGAGTGGGCCAGCGTGGACGACGTGGCCAAGCGGCTCATCGACTTCGGCTTCCATGCCCCGACCATGTCGTTCCCGGTGGCTGGGACGCTGATGATCGAGCCGACCGAGAGCGAGTCGCTTGCGGAGATCGACCGGTTCTGCGACGCGATGGCAACGATCCGGGCCGAGATCGACAAGGTCGCCTCGGGCGAGTGGCCAGCCGACGACAACCCGCTCGCCAACGCGCCCCACACCGCCATCGACGTGCTGGCCGGCGAGTGGAGTCACCCCTACTCGCGCATCGAGGCTGCCTATCCGGCCGGTACCGACGTGGCGACGCTGGTGGCGGACAAGTACTGGCCGCCGGTCAGCCGCATCGACGGTGCCTACGGCGACCGCAACCTCATGTGCGCCTGCCCCGACCCCCGCGCCTTCGAGACTGACTGATTCGAGAGCGCAGCGGCCTGGCTCGACGGCGCAGAGGTCAGTAGCGTTCGGACATGGCGCGAGTCGATCCTTCCGTGCTGGAAATGCCGGCTGATGCTGCGGCCGGCACGATGCCGTACTTCTCCCATATCGACACTTGGCTGCGCGCCGAGATCGACGGGCTGAGCGACGAGCAGCTCGACCTCGACGACCAGTCCCCCGATCGGGAGCTGATGTGGTGGTCAGTCCGCCGCCAGCTCAGCCACATCGCCTGGGTGTCCCTGATCTTTGCGAAGCGCCGCTGCGGGACGCTTCTGTGGCCCGACGGCAACATCCCCGAACCCATCGTGTGGTCCGAGCATCACCAGGGGCGCAACAACAAGCACGGGCTGCGCCTCGACCCCGAGTTGTTCTGGGACGTGCCCGATCTGCTCGACAAGCTCGACCTCGGCCTGAGCTGGATGCGTTGCGTGGTGGCGTCTCACCCGGTCGAGACGTTTCGCGAGATGGTCGAGTCACGGCACAGCACGCATTTCTGGGACGACGCCATCACGGTGCTGCCCCGGGGGGCCTGGCACGACCCCGATGACGAGCGCATGATCGTCAACACGCTCGAGTGCGCCGTCTGGATGCTGTTCTACGAGATGGCTTCGCATATCCGGTCCATCCAGCGGATCAAGGAGATCCAGGGGCTGCTGCCGGCTGTGGAGCTGACGCGCTTCGGCTACCTGCGCCTCCCCCACTACTGGGGCGAGACTGACGCGCCCGCGCCCAGCATCACGAAGCTCTAGCCCTGCTCTGCACATGCTGTAGTCATGGCGAGACCCAAGATCATTCTCGACTGCGACCCCGGCCATGACGATGCAGTGGCGATCCTGCTGGCCGCTCAAGAGTGCGAGGTGCTGGCCATCACCACCGTGTCTG
The DNA here is from genome assembly GCA_965116715.1 of Acidimicrobiales bacterium. Taxonomy (GTDB): domain Bacteria; phylum Actinomycetota; class Acidimicrobiia; order Acidimicrobiales; family Poriferisodalaceae; genus Poriferisodalis. Next base: position 31,870 of record OZ220724.1, on the reverse strand, counting down.
GCAACGCGCCACTGCATCTGACCACGGCGAACGCCCTGCTGATGTGTCAGCTGGCTGGGCTCGACATACCGGTACACGCCGGCGCCGACCGCCCGCTGCTGGTGCCCGCAGCGCATGCGCCGCGTGCCCACGGGGCGACCGGGCTGGACGGGCCGCCGCGACCGGAGGTGCATCTGGAGGCCGCAGGCGCCGACGCAGTCGGCTGCATCATCGACACGGTCAGAGCGCGTGACGACGTTTGGCTCGTGCCGGTGGGCCCGCTCACGAACATCGCGCTCGCCATCCGCCAGGCGCCCGACATCGTCGAGCAGATCGCGGGCATCTCGCTGATGGGCGGCGCGGTGGGTGCCGGCAACGTGACGCCCACGGCCGAGTTCAACATCTGGGCCGACCCGCACGCAGCGCAGATCGTGCTCCGCAGCGGAGTGCGGGTGCTGCGCATGGCAGGGCTCAACCTCACCCACCAGCTCTGCGTCGGTGGCGAGGTCATCACGGCGCTGCGGGCAGACGGCGGCGCGGTGCCGAGCTTCATGGCTGACCTGTTCGACTTCTACCTGGCCGGCTACCGGGAGCGGGCAGGGCTGGACGCTGCGCCGATGCACGACCCCTGCGCCGTGCTGGCAGTCACCCGGCCCGAGCTATTCGACTTCGCGGCCCGGCATGTGGACGTGGAAACCGAGGGCGAGCTGACGCGTGGCATGACCGTCGTAGACGAGCGCCCAGGCACTGAAGCGGCGCCGAACTGCGAGGTTGCGTATGCCATCGACGCACCTACTGCTCTAGAACTCATCGTCGACGCCGTCTGTGGCTCTGGCTAGGCCCCAACGCTCCGGACACCGACGAGACACACCATCGGGGGTGATCTCGGTACCGTTGCCGCTGTGCCGACCGACAGCACAGCGAACAGCCCGGCGTTCCGGCTGAGTCAGTACAGCCACGGCGCGGGCTGAGCGTGCAAGCTCGGGCCATCCGAGCTGGCGCAGGTGCTGCGCCATCTGACCCCCCCATCGCATCCGGATCTGCTGGTCGGCACCGACACCAGCGACGATGCCGCCGTGTGGCGGCTCGACGGCGACCAGCTGCTGGTGACGTCGACCGACTTCTTCGCGCCGATTGTCGATGACGCCCGCACCTGGGGGCGCATCGCAGCGGCCAACGCCGCCAGCGACATCTACGCGATGGGGGCCAGCCCGCTGTTCGCCCTCAACCTGGCGGCGTGGCCCCGCGACGTGCTGCCGCTGGACCTGCTGGGCGAGGTGCTCGCCGGCGGCGCCGATGCTGCCGCTGAGGGCGGCTGGGTCGTGGCCGGCGGCCACACGATCGACGGCCCCGAGCCCCTCTACGGCATGGCGGTCACCGGCACCTGCAGGCCGGCCGCCGACGGCGCGGGCCTGCTGACCAATGCGGGCGGCCGGCCAGGACAGGCACTCGTGCTCACCAAGCCGCTGGGCACCGGCCTGCTCGCCACTGCGCTGAAACGCTCTGATCCCGAAGCTGTCGCCCAGGGCGGCACGCTGTCGGGCACCTACGAGGCCGCTGCGGCCGAGATGTGCAGGCTCAACAACACCGCTGCCGCTGTGGCCATCACGGCTGGGGCAACGGCGGCGACCGACGTCACCGGCTTCGGACTGCTGGGCCACCTCGCAGAACTCGCTGCAGCCAGCGAAGCAGGTGCTGTGGTGGATGCCGGCGCGGTGCCCTTGCTGCCGGACGTCATCGGGCTCGCGACCGGAGGCTTTGTGCCCGGCGGCACCGCACGAAATCTCGACCATCTCGCGGGGCGCCTCGACAGTGGAGACGAGCTCACCCGCACCGTGCTCGCAGATCCGCAAACGTCGGGAGGCTTGCTGTTCAGCTGCAACCCCGGACGCGCGGAGGGCGCCATGGCCGAGCTACGAGACAGCGGTCACGACGCCGCAGTGATCGGCGAACTGGTCGCCAGCAGCAGCGGCACGATCGGTGACGGGACAGCCGGCGCGATCACGATCACCGGCGCCATCGCCGGCAGCACCGACCCCAACGCCGGCTGACGCTTGCCGTGGCCGCTTCAGGGGGCGCGACCAGCGACACCGCGAAGGCGCCGGCCGCGGCAGCATCGCCCCGGTCGGCTGCGAACACGGTGCGGCGGGGGGTGTTTCCGGGCTCGTTCAACCCGCCCACGACTGCCCATCTCGCCATCAGCGAAGCCGTGTTGGTCCAGCATCACCTTGATGTGCTCGTGTGGTCGGTGAGCCGCGTAGCGCTGGCCAAGGAAGACGTGCAGCGGCCGCGCCTGGCCGATCGGATCAGCGTTCTCGAAGCCGTCGCCGCGCCGATCGACTGGCTCGAGATCAGCGTCACCGACATACAGCTGCTGTCGGAGATCGCTGCCGGCTTCGACGTCATCGTCATGGGCGCCGACAAGTGGCAGCAGATCCACGACCCGGTGTTCTACGGCAACGACCCAGCACGCCGGGACGCATCCATCGCCGCGCTGCCGACCGTGGCCATCGCGGCCCGCCCACCGCACGACTGTCCCGCCGAGTTGCTGCTCGACTTGCCGGATTGGGTCGGCGCCGTGTCGAGCACCCAGGCTCGCAGCACCGACCCCGCACTGATGGCTCCCGAGGCGGCGCGCTTCGACGCCGAGACTGGCGCGTGGACCGACCCTGCACGCTATGAGGCGTGGTTGGCGCGCCAGCGAGAAAGCTGAACCGCACGATGGACGAGATTCTCGACGTGGATCTGCTGGCCTTCGAGCAGGGCTCGACAGCGCAGCGCCGAGCCGTCACCGACGGCGTCATGGCCAGCCTGCGCACCGGCTTCGTGTACACGGCCCACGATCTGTCGGGCGGCCTGCTCGACGACGCCTACGACGTGCTGGGCAGGCTCTTCGCCCTCGAGCCTGCTGCCAAGACTCGCTACGTCGACGCGGAGTCCTTCGGCGCACGCGGGTACACCGGCCCGCTCACCGAGACCGCAGCCATCTCCGACCTGCCCGACTGGAAGGAGATGTTCAACTGGAGCGACCAGCCGCCGGCCGGCCACCCGCTCACCACCAAGTACGGGCGGTGGTACCGGCCGTCGATCTTCCCCGACGATGACATCGCAGGCGTCGGCGATGTCCTCACCGAGTTCCACCGGCGGCTCGTCGAGTTGCAGCGGCGCTTCCTGCGCATCATCGCCGAGGGCATTGGGGCCCACGAGACCTACTTCGACCGGATGACCACCTACGGCACGCACCTGTCCCGAGCCATTCACTACCCGCCGATGTCACACGCCCCGAGCGGCGGCAGCGAGGGCCACATCTGGGCCGACGAGCACGCCGACATCAACCTCATCACCGCACTGCCCCGAGCCACCGACCGCGGGCTGCAAGTGAGCATCGACGGCGAGTGGGTGGACGCAGCGCCGCCGCACGATCACGTCATCATCAACTCGGGCATCATGCTGGAGCACGTCACCAACGGCCTCATCGGCGCTGGCTGGCATCGCGTCAAGGCCGACCCCGACCAAGACACCAGCCGGCTCAGCGTGGTGCAGTTCTGCCACCCCCGCCCGTCGACCATCCTCACGCCGGCACCGCCGACCGTCAGCGCCGAGCGGCCATGCCGCTACGAGGCAGTCTCGGCCGAGGACCGGCTCGAAGAGGTGATCTGGGAGATCAACCTCATCCCCGACGCCCGCCGCATCGACTGAGGGCAGCTCGGCCCGCTACAGCTCCAGCAGGGCGTTCTCGATGACCTCAGTGAGGGCCGGGTGGATGTAGAACTGCTCGTGGGCCATCTGGTCGACGGTCTGGCCGAACGCCATGCCCTGGATCAGCTGCTGGATCAGGGTGGACGCCTGCGGGCCGATGATGTGGGCACCGAGCAGCTCGCGGGTCTCAGCGTGCGCGATGAGCTTGGCGAAGCTGGCCGTGTCCTCCATCGCCCAGCCGTACGCCGTGTGGCCGAAGGGCTTGTTGGCCACGGAGATGGGCAGCCCCGCTGCCCGGGCATCTCGCTCGGTGAGACCCACCGAGGCGACCTGCGGGTGCGAGAACACCGCATGGGGCACCAGCCGCTCTTCCACGCTGCGCATCGGCCCTGCCTCCTGACCTTCCGCCACCAGCAGGTTGTGCCTCAGTGCCCGCACCTGCGCGTTCGCGAGGTGCTTGAGCTGGACCTCGCTGGACAGGTCGCCGAAGGCCCACACGCCCGGCGCCGAGGTGCGGAAGAACTCATCGGTCAGCACGCGGCCGTCGTCGTGGTCCACGCCTGCGAGATCGAGGGCGAGCTGGTCGCCATTGGGCACTCGCCCGGTGGCCACCAGCAGCACATCGGCTTGCACGGACTCGGTTCGGCCGCCGCGGGTGAACTCGACGGTGTAGGTGTTGCCGTGGGCGCTCGGCGAACCGTCGGCCGCACAGGCGAAATCGCCGCGGGCCCCTTCAGCGGCGGCTCCGCCGCGCACTGAGTCGCCGGTCGCGGCTCCGCCGCGCACTGAGTCGCCGGTCGCGGCTCCGCCGCGCACTGAGGTCACCGTCGCGCCGAGGCGCAGATCGAAGTGGCGCTGCGCCGCGGCGGTGAATGCCGCCGAGACATCGTCGTCCTCGGCACGCAGCAGGCGCTCGCCACGGTTGACGACGGTGACCTCGGTGCCGAGCGCCGAGAACACGTAGCCCAGTTCGCACGCGATATAGCCGCCGCCGAGCACGATCATCGACTCCGGCAGCGAATCCAGCCGCATCACCGTGTCGGACGTATGGAATGGCACGGTGCCCAGGCCACGGTAGGGCGGCAGGAAGGCACGAGCGCCGGCGCCGAGCACGATGTGACGTCCCGAGACCGACTCGGTAGAGCCGTCATGCATGCGCACGGCCAGACGCCGGTCGCTCACAAACCGCGCATCGCCTTCGAACACAGCGATGTTGGGGCATTGGGCACCCGAGCGGTAGTCGCGCCCGCCGTCGGCAATCGGATCGATCCGACCGAAGACGCGATCTCGAATGGCAGGCCAGTCGGCACCGTCGAAGCTCGCCGAGATGCCGTAGCTGGCTGCAGTTGCGATGGTGTCGGCCACATCGGCCGCGTACACGAACATCTTGGAGGGAATGCAGCCCACGTTCAGACAGGTGCCGCCGAAGACACCCCGTTCGACGATCGCGATCGACCAGTCGTCGAATTCGGGGCCGGGGATGGAATTGGCCGAGCCGGTGCCGACGATGACCAGGTCGAAGTCTGACATGGGCGCAGTCAATCAGCGCCCGTCATCACACCAGTGCCTGGTACACGAGCGCTTTCAGCTCCGGGCGTATCGGGTGGACACTCGACGGCAGCAACTGCGTCAGGAACACGAGGGTGATGTCCTCCACCGGATCCACCCAGAACGCGGTCGAGGCCGCTCCGCCCCACGCGAACTCGCCCTTGCTGGAGACGACCTTCGCCTTGGCGGGATCGAGCACCACCGAGAAGCCCAGGCCGAAGCCGACGCCGTCGAAGGCCGCCTCGGAGAACAGCGCCCGGCCGCACTCGGTGAGGTCGGTCCCGCCCGGCAGGTGATTGCTGGCCATGAACTCAAGCGTGCGCCGGCCGATGACGCGGGCGCCGTCCAGCTCGCCGCCGTTGCGCAGCATCTGGGTGAACCGGTGGTAGTCCCCCATGGTCGACACCAGTCCCCCACCGCCGGAGAGGATCTTGGGTGGGCCGAGGTAGGCAGAGCTACGCGGGTCATCCATCAGCGTGCGTCCCAAGCCCGGATCGTCGGGCCGGTACGGCGGCACCGCCGGCCCCGTGTTGCCCGCCGAGGTGCGTGCAGCCAGCGTGGCCGTCGTGTAGTTGGCTGCGAATCGCTCGACATCGCCCGCAGGCACCTCGAAGCCCGTGTCGACCATGCCGAGCGGTCCGGTCACGTGCTCGACGAGGTAGTCGTCGAGCGACTGGCCCGAGACGAGCTCGACCACACGGCCCAGGACGTCGGTGGAGTAGCTGTAGTTCCACTCCGTGCCCGGATCGAACAGCAGCGGCAGCGAAGCGAGCGCCTCGCAAGTTTCCTCGAGGTTGCCGGGGGCTCCCCAGTTGAAGCCGTTGGCCCGGTAGAGCGCATCGACCTCATTGGCGAAGTGGAAGTCGTAGGTGAGGCCCGAAGTGTGGGTCAGCAGGCTGTGGATGGTGAGCGCACTCGCCGGCTCTCGCGTCTGGTACTGCATCACGTTGCCGCCGGCGAAGACTCGTGCATTTGCGAACTCCGGAATCCAGCGCGACACCGGATCCTTCAGCTGGAAGCAGCCCTGCTCATAGAGCTGCATCGCAGCGATCGACACGATGGGCTTGGTCATCGAGTAGATGCGGTAGATCGTGTCGGCGGTGACCGGCAGCGACCGCTCGCAGTCTCGCTGGCCGTAGCGGTGGGTGTAGGCGATCTGGCCGCCGCGCGTCAGCAGCACCGACACGCCCGGCAGGCGCCCGTCGTCGACATATCGATCCAGATGGGCAGCGATGCGCTCCAGCCGGCCGGCGTCGAAGCCGACCTCCACCGGATCAACGGTCGGTTCGATATCAGGCGTGCTCGATGCCATCACTGCCTCTGCTTTGTCTGCCTGCGGCGCTGACGTCCCATGTCACGCGTCTCCGGGCCGCAGGCTACGGCGCACGCAGCGGCATTCGAGCTCGTCGCCAAGAGACAGATTCCCAAACTACACAGAAACTATAGAAATAAATGGAAACTAATGCTCTTGACAGCAGGTAAGCAATCGCTACTAGAGTGCCGCAGACCCGTCGGACGCTTGGCTTAGCGACCAGCGCTTCCGGCATCAAGCAATGCAGCGAGAGGTGAAGCGCTAGTGATGACCCCGCATGAGTTCTGTTTGTTCGTCGACGGCGCCGACTTAACCGTTGCCTCAACGGTCGAGCGGCTGGAATGCGCCGGCTACACCCATTCGGCCGCTGCGGCCTGCGACGGAGTCCATGCGCTCGTGTTCTCGCTCAGCGCAGAGCGCCTCGCCGATGCGGTGACCGCTGTCGTTGCAGCGACCGAGGACATCTCCGGGCTGTTCGTTGCCAGGGAGGCCCGCAGCGGGGCCGTGCCGGTGTTCGACCCGGCTTCGCTGGAACTTGCGGCGACCTGCGTCGTCGGTACCTCGACCGATCCCGTCGGCCCCGCACCGCGGCGGGCACGTCACCGGCCTGCCCACCTGCGACACGCAGACCGCCTGGACTCGGAGAGCTGATACTCGGCCTGCCGGAAGCGGGCGCGCGCTCGTAGAGTCTTGCGGTGTGGATGTCGGCAGCAGGCGATATGGCTGACGAGCAACTCCTGTCACGCTTGTTGATCGTCCGGCATGGCGAATCGGTCGCGATGGCCGACGGGATCGTGGGCGGGCCCCGGGGATGCCGTGGCCTCACCGACCGGGGCCGCGCTCAAGCCGCAGCACTGCGCGACAGATTCGCTTCGGGCCGTGAGCCCGAGGTGCACGTCGTCTATTCTTCGCCACTGCCCCGAGCCAGAGAGACCACCGACATCGTTTTGCCGGCACTCGGGAGCGAACCCGAGCGCGGCAAGCTCGAGGTCCATCTCCATGACGACCTCGAGGAGATGCGCCTCGGACCTGCCGACGGCATGACGTGGGAGGCGGCACGCGAGCGCTTCGGATTCATCCAGCCGATGGACCAGCCGTACACCCCCGTGCTGGAGGGCGGCGAGAGCCGTGCCGGCTTCCGGCACCGGGTTGCCCAAGCACTCAACGACATCGCCGCGGCCCACGCAGGCAAGACGGTCTTCGTGGGATGCCACGGCGGCATCGCATCCGCCTCGATGGCCATGGCGTTCGGCATACCGCCCAGCCATCGCGGTGTCGGCGTGGTCACCTCGGTCACCGCCATCACCGAACTGGAACTGCTTGAGTTCAACGAGCGACGCCTCTGGCAGGTGCGACGGTTCAACGACGCCGCTCACCTCGCTGCCGTCGAAGCTGCCTGAAGCGCTGCGGCGGCCAGCACCGTCCGCGCAGCCTCTAACTTGGCGCACAGTCAGCTAACTGCGGGAATCTGGAGGACCAGATGCTGGTCGAGAGAATCGAAGCGAAATGGATCGACGCGTTCTCGTCGGTCTTCGAGATGTGCGGCGTCGAGCCGCCCCAGACCGCGGCGATCCTGTCAGAAAGCCAGAGCCGAGCCGTGAACGTGAACCTCGCCGAATTGGCATTGGACCGGCTGGGCATGCCCCCGATCCATGTCGTGGTGCCCACGCCGCGCCAGTCGGCACCGGTGCCGGTGCGATCGACCGGGGCATCCGACGCCATTGCGGGCTCAGCGGCGGTTCTGGCCGCGCTTGGCGCGGTGGACTTCGTCGTCGACTGCACGGTGGAGGGGCTGCTGCACGCTCCCGAACTCCCGAAGATCCTGGGCGAGGGCACGCGGATCTTGATGGTCTCCAATGAGCACCCCGAAGCCCTCGAGCGCCTCATACCGGAACCGGACCTCGAGCCGAAGGTCAAGGTCGGCATCAAGAGGCTGATTGCGGCCTCAGAGCTGCACGTCACTTCGGCGGCGGGCACCGATCTGGTCGTCGACGTCAGCGGGGCACCCTGCGGCGGCGGCTGGGGATACACCGCCCGGCCGGGCACGATCAGCCACTGGCCCGGCGGGCTCTGCCTGGCATTCCCGAAGGCCAACACCGTCAACGGCACCATCGTGATGGACCGCGGCGACATGAACCTCACGTTCAAGCGGTACATCGAGTCGCCGGTCACGCTGCACATCGACAACGACTACGTGGTCAACGTGGAGGGTGCCGGCACCGACGCCGCACTATTCCGCAGCTACACCGATGCCTGGGGCGATCGCGAGGCGTACGCCACCAGCCACGTGGGGTGGGGCATGAACCCCGGTGCTCGCTGGGACACCCTGTCGATGTACGACCGGAGCCAGACCAACGGAACCGAGCAGCGAGCCTTCGCCGGCAACTTCCTCTACTCGACGGGCGCCAACGAGCACGCCGGCCGGCACACGCTGGGGCACTTCGACCTGCCCATGCGCAATCACAGCGTGTTCCTCGACGGGGAGGCGGTCGTGATCGACGGCCAGTTGCAAGGCGAGCTGGCCTGAGCAGACCTGGCTTGGGTCGACCTGCGGCTGCCTGGCTGCAGATCGCCACCCTGCGGGCTTCCGGTACGCGATATGAGCGATCTGCGACCCCTGTCAGCCGGCGCCGACCTCGCGGCGCGCGTGGAGCGCTGGGCCGATCATCGCCCCGATGCAGTTGCCGTCGCGTTCGAAGGCAGCGAGCACACGTATCGCTCCTTCGCAGATCAGATCGCGGCGACGGCCGGCTGGCTGGCCGATGCCGGTGTGAGCGAAGGCGACCGTGTGGCCTGGCTCGGCCCGAACCGGCCGGCTGCGCTGCGCGTGATGCTCGGATGCTCGTGGCTCGGCGCCATCTACCTGCCCCTCAACTCGCGCCTGGCGCCGCCCGAACACCGGTGGATCCTCGACCACGCGAGACCCGGCCTGCTGACAGTCGATTCGAGCTTCCTGCGACACGCCGAATCGGTCGGTGCACAGTGCGAGATCCGGGTGTTGCCCGACGAGCCCGAGTACCCCAGTTCCCCGAGTGCCCTCCCGCCACGCCGGGGCACCCCCGCGCATCCGGTGCTGCTGGCTTACACCTCGGGCACCACGGGGCATCCCAAGGGTGCACTGCTGGACCAGGCTGCGATGGCCGCTAATGCCGTCAACTCGACCCATGCTCACGACCTCACGAGTCGCGACCGCGTGCTCACCACCATCCCGCTGTTCCACGTGGGCGGACTCAACATTCAGACCCTCCCGGCTCTGCTGGGAGGCGCGGCGGTACGGCTGCAGCGCTCCTTCGATGCTGGGCAGTTCTTGGATGACGTGGAGACATGGCAGCCGACCTGGACGGTGCTGGTGCCGGCCGCCTTGACCGCCGTGGCCGCCCACCCGCGATTCGCCAGCGCCGACCTCGGCTCGCTGCATGGGATCATGACCGGGTCGTCGCCCGTGCCGGCGGCCGCCACCCAGCCCTTCTTCGACCGTGGACTGCTAGTCGGGCAGATCTACGGGTCCACCGAGACCGCCCCGATCGCGGTGCACCTGCGCTGCGACGAGGCTGCCGGCCATCCGGGCTCGTGCGGCAAACCGTCGACCATGTGCGAGGTGCGGATCGTCGGCGACGCCGGGAGAGATGCTGCTCCGGGCGAGCGCGGCGAACTGTGGGTGCGCGGGCCGAGCGTGCTGCGGGAGTACTGGAACGACCCGCAGGCCACCGCCGTCGCCATCACTGACGGCTGGTTCCACACGGGGGACATCGGGCACGCCGATGGCGACGGCTGGATCTTCATCGACGATCGGCGCACGGACTTGATCATCTCCGGGGGCGAGAACATCTACCCCGCCGAGCTCGAGGAAGTGCTGGCCGGTACCGATCTCGTCGCAGAATCGACTGTCGTGGGAATACCCCACGAGCGCTGGGGAGCGGTGCCCGTGATCGTGGCAGTGCCTGCACCCCCGAGCGCAGATGCACCCCCCGATCCCGGGGCCGACGACGAGACCGCTGCCGAACTGCTGCGGCTGTTCGACGGGCGGCTCGCACGCTTCAAGCACCCCAAGGCCGTCATCTGGCTGGACGAACTGCCGCGCACCGCCTTGGGGAAGGTGCGCAAGCACGAAGTGAAGGCGCTGCTCGCTGCACGCCGCTCGACACACGACGACGGGAGAACCCCTCATGAGCGATGACCCGATCAGCCACCAGTCCGGCGACAGCCCCCCAGAGCCAGCGCCGGATTCGGCCGATGTCGCGTTCATCGGGCTCGGCGTGATGGGCTACCCGATGGCCGGTCACCTCGCTGCGGCGGGTCACCAGGTCGCAGTGTTCAACCGGACCACGAGCGTCGCGCAGCGCTGGTCCGGCGAGCACTCGGGTCGCGTCGCCGCGACGCCGGCCGATGCGGCTCGAGGCGCCGAGATCGTGTTCATGTGCGTCGGCGCTGACGACGACGTGCGAGCGGTCGCCTACGGAGACGACGGGGCGTTCGCCGCGATGGGCGACAGCTCGATCCTCGTCGATCACACGACCGCCTCGGCAGACCTGGCGCGTGAGCTGGCCGCAGCCTGCTTCGAGCGAGGGATCGGCTTCGTGGACGCACCCGTGTCCGGCGGCGAGGCGGGGGCGCAGAACGGCGTGTTGACCGTGATGTGCGGTGGCGCCGCCGAGCACTTCGAGCGGGCGAGACCAGTCATGGACTCCTACGCACGGGCGGTCACGCTGATCGGCCCCGCCGGATCGGGGCAGCTCACCAAGATGGTCAACCAGATCTGCATTGCCGGGCTGGTGCAAGCCCTGTCGGAGGGACTCGAGTTCGGCAGGCGGGCCGGTCTCGATCTCGACGCCGTGCTGGCGACCATCTCGCAAGGCGCCGCTGGTTCGTGGCAGATGTCCAATCGCGGCAGCACGATGACCGCCGACGAATTCGACTTCGGCTTCGCCGTGGACTGGATGCGCAAAGATCTCGGCATCGTGCTGGCCGAGGCAGAGCGCAACGGCGCTCCCCTGCCAGTCACCTCGCTCGTCGACCAGTTCTACAAGCGCGTCCGGGAGCTCGGCGGCGACCGCTGGGACACCTCCAGCCTCATCACCCTCCTGCGGCCCCCCAAGGGGCGCTGACGCTGCTGCGATCGAACGTCGGCGTTATGCGGCCGGTACCGTGCGGGCCCGTGACGCACAGCGACCGCATCCTGATGGGCCCGGGGCCCTCCAACCCGTATCCCGAGGTGGTGGAGGCCTTCACCCGGCCTGTCCTCGGCCATCTCGATCCCGAGTTCATCGCCCTGCTCGACGAGCTCAACGAACGCCTGCGCGCTGTCTGGCAAACCCAGAACCTGCTGACCTTTCCCGTCAGCGCCACTGGCTCCGCGGGCATGGAAGCAGCGTTCTGCAACTTCGTCCAGCCAGGTGACACCGTGGTCGTCGGCGTGAACGGCGTCTTCGGCACACGCATGTGCGATGTGGCAGCGCGGTGCGGTGCCGACGTCGTGGCGGTGAACGAGGACTGGGGCCGCGCCATCGATCCCCAGCGGCTGATCGACGCCCACCCGTCGCCGAAGATGATCGCCGTCGTGCATGCGGAGACGTCCACCGGCGTGCGCAACGACATAGCGCCGCTCGGCGACGCCAAGGGTGATGCGCTGCTGCTCGCCGACTGTGTCACGTCACTGGGCGGCATCGAGGTCGACATCGACGGCTGGGGTGTTGACATCGCGTACAGCGGAACGCAGAAATGCCTCGGCGTGCCCCCCGGCCTCGCACCCCTCACGGTCAGCGAGCGCGCGCTGGCATCACTCGTGGAGCGGCCCCAGAGCTGGTACCTGGACCTGAACATGATCCGGGCGTACGTCGTCGGCGAGGGTGCCCGCGCCTACCACCACACCGCGCCGATCTCGATGCTCTATGCGCTGCATGCCGGCCTCGGCGCAGTGCTCGACGAGGGGCTCGAGAACGCCTGGGCTCGCCACCAGGCCTGCGGCGACGAACTGCACGCGCGCCTGCCGGAGCTGGGCTTCGAACTGTGGGCCCAGGAGGGCCACCGCCTGCCCGAGCTGACCACCGTCACGCTGCCCAGCGGCCTCGACGACGCTGCCGGGCGTCGCGCCCTGCTCGAGCGTTACGGCATCGAAGTGGGCGTCGGGCTCGGACCGGTCGCCGGCAAGGTGTGGCGCATCGGCTGCATGGGACACACGGCCCGGATGCGCAACGTCAGGATGCTGCTGGGCGCGCTCGCCGAACTCGTCGACGCCTGAGCAGGCGCCGGCTGCGGCCACGCCCGTTCAGGGCGTCGGGTGCAGCGGCAGCAGTTCGTGGCCGAGCGCGGCCCGGTACGTGTTGTGGAAGTGATGCAGCGCAGGCTCGTTGCGCCCGAACACCACATGTTCGAGCGCCCCGCTGTCGGCCGAACGCTGCTGGCTGGAGCTCATCACGTAGTCCTCGTCGCGGATGACGTTGCCGAATGCCCGCGACGCCTGGGCCATGAAGTCGAACTCGGCGTCGTCCCGGGCAACACCTGGCCGCAGGTAGAACGAGATCTGGCTGGTGTGCCGGCCAGGCTCGTCGGGGTGGGGATACGCCCGCACCAGGAACAGCACCTCGCGCGACGGGATCAGCTGCACGTTCGGGAACAGCCAGTACACCGGCAGCCCGTACCGGGTGATGTCCCACTCCGACGGCGGGCGCTCACGAGCGTCCTCGATGGAACGGCGGCACAGGATCAGCCGGTGATGACGTCCGAACTCGTCGTAGCACTGCACGTTGCCGTAGAAGTCGTTCGACAGCGTGTCCGAGTGCAGCACGGGAAAGTGGTAGGTCTCGCCGAATGTGTCCATGGCGAGCTTCCAGTTGCAGCCGACCTCATAGGTGTCGCATCCCAGCCACTGCAGTTGGCCGAAGTCCCACCCGGCGATGTCGGCGGTGAGCGCATCGCCCAGCAGCGCATCGGGGTCGATCTCGCCGTCGGGCTGCGGGTGCACCCACAGCAGGCCGTGCCGCTCGACTGCGGGCAGCTCCACCAGTCCCAGATCGTCGCGGTCGAGCTCGCCGAAGTGATCCGATTTCGGCAGACCGACGAGCCCGCCGTCGGCGTCGTAGGTCCAGTTGTGGAACGGGCAGGCAAACCGGCGCTTGCGCCCGCGCGGCTCGGTCTCTATGACCACCCCACGGTGACGGCAGGCATTCACGAATGCCCGGAACCGGCCGCTCGGCGAGCGCACCAGCAGCAGCGGCGTGCCCAGGTCGTCCTGGGTCATGAACGAACCGGGTTCAGGCAGATCGCCTGACAGCCCCACCATCTGCGGGTGGGTGTCGAAGAACTCGCGCCGCTCGATGCCCGCCAGCTCGCGGTCGGTATAGGCGGACGTGGGGTTGTAGCGCACGCCGCCGGCGTCCACGTTGGTGCCCGAGTCGAGCCGCGCCAGCAGCGTCTTGATGTGGCTGATTTGTTCGGCGTGCTCCACCGTCGTGCTCCCGTGACGTGCTGTCGAGACACCAGTCTGGCCGTTGCCGGTCCTGGTTCGTCGGCGCGGGTGTGGGTGCCTGCGAGTTGACCTGCTCAGCGGAGCCAGTCGTTGAACTCCGGCGGCCGCTTGGCCAGGAAGGACGCGACGCCCTCGGCAGCATCGGGCAAGTGATCGGTGATCGCCGTCTTGGAGGCGATCTCGTCGAGGGATTGCTCCCACGTCATTTCCGCCGCGAGCAGGATCGACCGCTTGAGCATGCGCATCGCCACCTGCGGACCGTCGGCCAGCTCGGCTGCAAGCTCCGCGGCGGCAGCGGGCAGCCGCTCGTCGTCGACCACCTCGTGCACCAGCCCGAGCTCGTGTGCGGCGTCAGCGTCCACGATCCGCTTGCGCATCATGAAATCGGTCGCCCGGGCGACGCCCATGTGCTGTACCAGCAGCCACTGACCGCCCTCGTCGGGCAGCAGCCCGAAGCGAAGCGTTGCCGATCCCATGCGAGCTGACCGCGCCGCGATACGGAAATCGCACGCCAGGGCGAAGCTGAAGCCCGTCTGGATGGCAAACCCGTTGATGGCAGCGACCGTCAGCTTGTCCAGCCGGCGCACTGCAGTGTTGACCGCTTGAGAGATGGTCCGCAGGCTGTTGTAGGTGCCGGCGGCGTTGTGGTGCCCGCCGAAGATCTCAGGCATCGACGAAGGACGCTCGGCCTCATAGCCGCCCAAGTCGTCTCCGGCCCAGAACGCACGTCCCTGCCCGGTGAACACCACGACCCGCACGGCGTCGTCCATCTGGACCTGGGTGATCAGCTCGATCAGGTCACGCTTCATTGCGTGGTTCGACGCATTCATCGACTCGGGCCGGTTGAACGTCACGGTCAGCACTCCGTCAGATCCCAGCGCTTGTGAGAATCCGAAGTACTCGGTATCCAGGTAGCCCGCTCGCTCGCTTGACATTGCTCGTTACCCCCTGTGTGAGTCAACCCGCTCCGGGGCGGCTCGCATGCCGAAGCTAGAGCAAACGCGGCGGTTCAGTACGCTGCCCGCCGTGGGAGACCGCCCCGGCGAGGAGCCGCACACCCTGTCTGCGCAGTCAGCGCCGGCTGCGCCATTCGCGCCATTTGACAGCGTGCTCATGCTGCGGCTCGACACCGAGACGCCCGCCGGCGCCCGCACCTACTACGTCACTCCGTTCGTCACCGACGGCAGCCGGCTGTTCGTGTTCGACGAACCAGGCGACCGCAGCGACGCGCTAGAGGAGCTGCTGGTCGGCAACCGCACCGCGGTCAGCTCGACCGCGACGGGGACATTGCAGATCCGCGCCGTCGGCGATCTGCCGACGCCGAGCGAGGAGGCGTGGGCCCGCGATGCCTGCTCCGCCCGGTTCTTCTATGACCAGGCGCTGCAGGATCTCGCCCAGCTCGGCGGCCTCGTCACGCTGACCCCCGAGATCTAGGGTTCGGGGCGTGCGCACAGCCATCGGATTCGGAGGACCGGCGTCGGGCAAGCGACGCGACTGGGACGAACAGGTCCAGTTCCTGGTCGAGGCCGACCGTCTCGGCGTGGACATCCTGTGGTCCGCCGAGGCATGGGGCATGGACGGCGTCAGCACGCTGGCCTACCTCGCTGCGGTGACAGAACGCTGCCAGCTCGGCACGGGCATCTTGCAGGTCTCGGCCCGGGCGCCGGTGATGACCGCCATGACGGCACTGTCGCTGGCTGCGATGACCGGCGACCGGTTCATCCTGGGACTCGGCGTCAGCGGGCCCCAGGTGGTCGAGGGGCTGCATGGGGTGCGCTTCAGTGATCCGCTGGGACGGCTGCGCGAGACCGTCGACATCTGCCGCCAGGCCTTCGCCGGCGAGAAGATCGCCTACGAGGGCCGCCACCATGTCCTCCCGCTGCCGGGCGGGCAGGGCAAGTCATTGCGACTCGCACAGCCCGCAAACGACTCGATCGAGATCTGGCTGGCGACGCTCGGTCCCCGCTCGTTGCGCTACACCGGCGAGGCCGCCGACGGATGGGTCGGCGTGTGCTTCGTGCCGAGCCATCCCGAGGTCACCTGGGGCCAAGTGCTCGAAGGGGCTGCGGCCGCAGGACGCCCGCCGGGCTCGGTGGCCTGCCAAGCCGGCGGTGCTGTCGAGTTCGGGGACGATCTCGAATCCCTCATCGAGCCGAGGCGACCGGGACTTGCGTTCACGCTGGGCGCGATGGGGTCGGCCACGGCCAACTTCTACAACGACGCCTACTGCCGGGCGGGCTTCGAGGACGAATGCCGCCACGTGCAGCGCCTGTGGCTCGATGGCGACCGGCAAGCGGCCGCCGCTGCGGTCCCCGACCGGCTGGTCACCGAGACCAACTTCCTGGGCAGCCACGAGCAGGTCACCGACCAGGTGCGGGCCTACCGCGACGCCGGCGTGGACGTGCTGCGCCTGCAGCCCGAAGGGCCGACGGCCGCGGACCGGCTGGACACGCTGGCGGCGATGATCGACATCGTCCAAGCCGTCAACGCCGAGACCGTCGACGGGCCGCTGTAACCCGTCCCTCCGCCTAGACCCGGGTCGCAACCTCTGGGGCGACCTGTCCGGGGCCGGCCGTGTCACTACCGTGGTGCCCATGGCTGGGCAATCGGGTACTGGGCGCGCTGTGACATTCACCGAATCCGAGCTTCGGGATCGGCTGACGCCGATGCAGTACCACGTCACGCAAGAGGCGGGCACCGAGCGCCCGTTCACCGGCGAGACCTGGGACAACCACGACGACGGCGCGTACCACTGCGTCGTGTGCGGCGCCCAGCTGTTCAGCTCAGAGACGAAGTTCGAGAGCGGCTCGGGCTGGCCCAGCTTCACCCAGCCGGTAGCCGACGACGCTGTCGACACCGAGGTCGATCACAGCTACGGCATGATCCGCACCGAGGTCATGTGCAAGGCCTGCGGCGCCCATCTCGGCCACGTATTCCCCGACGGTCCCCGTCCGACCGGCGACCGGTTCTGCATGAACTCGGCCTCGCTGCAGTTCACGCCCACCGAAGAGACCGCCTGATCGGCTTCGGCAGATCGGGACCCACCTGGCCCCAGGACCGAAGGCGCCAGCCGGCGCGGCCTGCTATTCCTCCAAGTCGAGGCTGAGCTGGGTGGCGATGGGCTCGTCAGGGAGCAGCTTCACCACATCCGCGTCGAGTTCACGGCGGACGCCCGCCACCGGCAGCACCGTCAGCATCGCCGCCTGGCCCTGGCGCAGCAGGCTCAACACCCGATCGTCATCGGCCCACAGCACATCGCTGCCGCTGATGACGATGTTGGCCGAGGCAACCTCGCCGCCGAGCTGATTGCGCAGATAGTCGAACGCACGGGCAATCGACTTCAAGTCGATGCCTTGATCGCGCATCTTCTTCGCGATCTTGAACTCGACGAGGTCGTTGTAGGAGTAACGGCGTCGGGAGCCGCTGCCCTCGGCTTGAGCGACCGACGGTTGCACCAACCCCTTGCGGGCCCAGTGATCGAGCTGGCGATAGCTGATCCCGACGATCTTCTCGGCCTGCTTACTGGAGAATCCTTCGACAATGGCACCTGCCGCCTCAGCCGCGGCTCCGTCAGGCACGTCCGCAGTCACCGACTCGGCTGCCGGCTGCGGCGGCGTATCAGCCGTCTGCGAAGTCTTCGGCACGGGGGCGGAAGCTGATTGCTGGCCGGCCATCGGTGTCTCCTCTCCTGCGCAAGTCATGCGCTGCAAATCACACCTGGCGAACTACCGAGTTGTGATCTGCGCTCCCACAGAGGGTACGAGCACCCGTCACTACTGCGCAAGGGGCCACGTCGACGGCAGGTCCGGTGCGCCCGAAGCATGTCCGACGCGAGCCGGATCACCCTTGATCAGCAGTTCGACACCTCCAGCACGCAGCACGCCGGCGGTGCGCCGCCATGATCGCTCCAGCACCCCGCGCCGGTTGGGGC
Organism: Acidimicrobiales bacterium; assembly: GCA_965116715.1. GTDB lineage: Bacteria > Actinomycetota > Acidimicrobiia > Acidimicrobiales > Poriferisodalaceae > Poriferisodalis. The sequence continues at coordinate 13,936 of OZ220724.1, read as the reverse complement.
CCAAGCGCCCGGCGAGTTCAGCTGCGACATCGACGATCGTGAACGTCGGGCGTTCCACCCACGTCGGAATGGCTCCCAAGGAGGCCACGCGGACGTGCCCGGCGGGCGTTTCGGTGAGCTCGACTTCGATGATGACGCCGTCGACTGTCGCCGCGGGGCACGAACGGCACGTCTGCGGCGACTGGTTCGTCAGGAAATTCCCCACGCCGTAGATCACGTACTTGTCGCCGACACGGTCGATCGGCTGGGGCACATGGGCATGGGAGCCGACGATCAGATCGATATCGGGGCTGGCAAGCAACTCCGACGCAAGCGCGCGTTGGGATGCACTCGGCACGCTCGTGTACTCCCATCCCCACTGAATGCTGAGCACAACGAACTCTGCACCGGCTTCCCGGGCTGCGCGGGCCTCGGCCTCGATCGCAGCGGGCGCCGTGACGTCGACTGCCCACGTCCGGTCTGGCGGCAGTCGCAGGTCGTTGAGCCCGTAGGTGTAGGACAGATGGCCTATGACGATGCCGTTGACGACGTAGATGGTCGGCACGGCGGATTCGGAGACCGTCCGTGCCATGCCGGCATGGCCGAGCCCGTGTCGCTCCAGCGATTCAAGCGTCGACGCGATGCCCTCGACGCCCTGATCGAAGGAGTGATTCGAGGCGACCGAGCACCCGTCATAACCGGCATCAGCCAGCGCAGCAGCCAGATCGCCTGGCGCATTGAACAGCGGGTACCCGCTCAAGTTTGTATTGGCAGCCGACAGGGGGGATTCGAGATGGCAGATCGCAAGGTCCGCGCTGGCGATACTGCCGCGCACCTGGGAGAACATCGGCCGGTAGTCGTAGCGAAGGTCGGCAGACCCGTTCGCACGGGCGCGCCTCGTCACCGGGCCGTGCGACAGCACATCGCCGGTGAACACGAGCCGGGCCCGCCGAGTGACGGGCTGCGGCGGCGGCACACGCGGGGCCACCACCGTCACCGTGGTCGTAGGCGCCGAGGAAACAACGGCACCTGTGGTCGAGGGCGTGGCCTCCGCAGGCGTCACCGGGCCGGTGCTGATCTGCCCTCGCAGCTCTGCGCTCGTCGGAACGCTGCCAGCGTGGAAAGCAGACTCCGCGCCGCTGCAGCCGGCCAGCAATGCCAGCGCCGCTGCGGCGAACCGGACGCCGCGCTTCACTCCTTGTCGCCGGCCTCCGCCGCGGGTCCGAAGTCGTCGGGCTGCACGTCGTCGAGGAATTGCTTGAATTCGTCGAGCAGCTCGTCGGGGTCGACATCGTCGGGCGGATCCGCTGGGAGCTCGATGATCTGACCCGCCTCGTCCAGCACGGACTCGCTGGCAAAGATAGGCGTGTCGGCCCGCACCGCCAGCGCAACCGCGTCGCTCGGCCGGGCCGAGATGGTGTGGGTCTCCGAGCCGATGGTGACCTCCATCTCGGCGAAGAACGTGCGATCCCGCAGATCGGTGACCGTGACCTTGACGAGCGTCGCACCCAGAACATCGAGCATGGCCGCCATCAGGTCGTGCGTGAGGGGCCTCGGCACCCGGATCTGCTCGATGCCGCGGTAGATCGCCTGGGCCTCAGGCGTGTCGATCACCACCGGCAGCACGCGCTGGGAACCGCCGGTCTCGCGCAGCAGCAGGAGGGGGCTCTGCGAGGGCATCTCCACCTGCACCCCAAGGAGCTCCATCTCGACCATGCCACGCACACTACTTCGGCCCCTGCGAGCAACGAGCCGGAAGCGACCCCAGGACTAGGGCCAATAGCGGCGCAACGCCTCCCCCATCACCACTGACCGCAAGCGCTCGCACAGCGCCATCAAACGGCCCAAGGACCGCTGTGCATCGAGGTCTGCCGACGCACCGCCGGCATGCAGAATCGGCTGGATGCCCTGCTCGAACATGGCCGCATCCCGTGCGGCGGCGTTGCGGATGACACGCAGGTGGCGGGCCTGCAAACCGTAGGTGGCGAACTCGCGCGAGATGCGAGCGATGAGCAGCGCACTGCTGCCGTAGCGCGGCTCGGGCGGATCGAGCCCCAACGAGGCCTGCACAGGGTTGGCCTGTGCAGCGCTGGCCCCTGCAACTCCGGTACCGGGCGGCAGTGACCGGCTTGGGTCGTCATCGGCGAGCGGCACGAGCAATCCGAAGTCGGTCAGCTCAGCGATCTCTTCGACCGTGAGCCCGCTCTCGGCACTCAGCTCCGCTGCGCTGTACGTCGGCGAGTCACCAGGCGATGACTCGCCGATGTCGGCGGCGCCGGTGCCCCAGATATCGGCCAGATGCTCGCCCCGGTCGATGCGCTCGCCGATGATGCTGAGCGGCAGGTACTCATCTCGTTGGCGTGTGAGGATCCAGCGCAGCACCTCGACGTCGTGAGGCCCGAAGCTGCGATAGCCCCCCGGCGTGCGGGCCGGCGAGATGAGCTTGCGATCTTCGAGGAACCGGATCTTGGAATCGGTCAGATCACTGAACTCGGGCCGCAGCAATGCGACCACCTCGCCGATCGACAGTCGTGTTCCAGGTGAGGACGGCTCGTACTGTGCGCTCACAGCCCGACCGAGGAGACCAGATACAGCAACTTGAACTTGCCGACCTGCAACTCGTCGCCGCTGTGCAAGATGACCTCGCCGTCGGTGCGAATGCCATTGATATAGGTGCCGTTCAGCGAACCCACGTCGTAGAGGATGTGGCCCGCCGTTGCGAGTTCGAGCACCACATGGCGACGTGACACGGTGATGTCGTCGAGGAACACATCGCTGTCGGGGTGGCGACCGACGGTGACGCGGTCGCCGGCCAGCTCGAATCGCGTCCCCGACCGATGCCCGGAGGTGACCACGAGCTCCGCCTGACCGCTGTAGGGCGGGACCTCGGTGACGCCGACTGGCGAGAGCACCTCGGTGGGCGCATCGGCAGTCGGGTCGAGACGCGTCCCGCAGCCCGAACAGAAGCGTGCGTCGTCGGTGTTCGAATAGCCGCACCTTCCGCAGACGATGGCCATGACGATCAGATGTCCTCGGCGATCAGCGCGGCATAGCCATCGGCATCCAGCAGCGCCTCCATCTCGGCGGACGCCTGCGCTGCGTCGTCGGTCGGTGCGATGACGCAGATCCACCCATCGCCATAGGGCGATTCGTTGACCAGCTGCGGCTCGTCCTCGAGTGCGATGTTCGCCTCGACGATCTGCCCCGAGATCGGGGCGAAGATGTCCGAGACCGACTTGGTGGACTCGATCTCGCACATTGGCTCGTCGGCGGTGACCTCTGCACCGACCTCGGGCAGCTCCACATACACGACATCACCGAGCGCATCCTGCGCGAAGTCGGTGATGCCCACCTGCACCCCGCCATCGGCGGGCTGCACCCATTCGTGATCGCTCGAGTAGCGAAGCTCGGCGGGAATCTCCATGCTCGCGAAGCTACCGGATAGCTGTCAGCGGGCCCGTCCGGCACGCCCCTCCCGCACGGCGGCAAGGGCTTGGGGGATGTAGCCCACCGCCGACCAGTAGTGGATCGGCAGGCCTACCGCCACGAAGATCCATGCCCCGATGCGGAAGGCATCCGCGACGTCGATGTGGCTGTGGCCTGCGAGGAAGCACGGCACTGCGAACATCATGAGAAACGTGCCGGTCTTGCCCCACCAGGTCACGTCGATCTTGCGTGCGCCGAGCGCCCCCAACACGAGCGCCGCCACGGCAACAACGCTCTCGCGGAACAGCGCCAGCACAGCGATCCACAACGGAAGCGAGCCGTCGGCGATCATCACCACGAGCGCGACCAGCAGCAGCAGTCGATCGGCCGTGGGGTCGAGGATCTTGCCGAGCTCGGAGACCTGATTGAAACGCCGGGCCACCCAGCCATCGACCCAATCGGTGGCGCCGAGAGCGCCCAGCAGCAATGCAGCGGCCCAGCGGTCCTCGGCCCCGAACACCAGCCACACGAACCACGGCAGGCAGCACAGTCGAGCCAGACTGATCAGGTTCGGCACAGTGAACGGCCGCCACCCGACCTCGGGGGCCGGCGACGCATCGGAAGCCTCGCTCACGCGGCTCACAGTACCGAGATGCCGTCGGCTGAGGCTGCGCGCATGAGCTCCGGCGCATCCTTAGGATGCGCGCAATGAGCACTGTGTTCACGCGGATCATCGAGGGCGAGCTGCCCGGGACGTTCGTGTGGCGCGACAACCGGTGCGTCGCATTCCTGTCCATCAACCCGCTGTCGCCGGGTCACACGCTGGTGGTTCCGATCGCCGAGATCGACCACTGGCTGGACGTCCCGGCGGACCTGCAAGCGCACCTGTTCGATGTGTCCAGACGCATCGGCGAGGCACAGATGCGCGCGTTGAGGCCCGAGCGCATCGGGCTGGTGGTCGCCGGCTTCGAGGTGCCGCACTGCCACATCCATGTGTGCCCGGTGAACTCGATGGCCGACATGAACTTCGCCCGGCCGCTGCCGATGGCCTCGCCCGAAGATCTTGCCGGACCGGCTGAAGCCATCCGCGCTGAGCTGGCCGCGCTCGGCTGAGCCGAGCTGGCTGCGAGCCGAGCTGTCGGGCTAGAAGAGCTGATCCGGCTCCGCTGGCTCGATGAGGCTTGCGTCGCGATTGCGGACGTTGCCCACCTCTCGACCCACCCGGTGCGAGCGCAACGTGCCCTCGTCCGCGGGCACGCACATAGCCGACAGCACGTCGACCTGGTCGTTGTCAGGGTCGAGCCAGGCTTCCCACTGCGAGCGCTCCAGCAGCACCGGCATGCGGTCGTGAATCGGCGCCATGAAGCTGTTCGCGGCGGTGGTCAGCACCGTTGCCGAGTGCAGGGCCTGGCGGGAGCCAGTGGGGGCATCTGCGCTCGCGCCGTCGGCTGCGTCATCGGCTGGGGACGGCGACCAGCGTTCCCACAGGCCCGCCATGGACAGCATGGCGCCGTCGGCGCGGGTGATGTAGTGCGGAAGCGGCCGGTCGTCGCGGCTCGTCCCTTTCGGGGCCTTGGGCCACTCGTAGAACCCGTCGGCAGGAACGATGCAGCGGCGTCGCTTGAACGCGCCGCGGAATGAGTTCTTCGTTGCCGCTGTCTCGGACCGGGCATTGAACAGCGGCGGACCCTTCGTGGGGTCCTTCGACCACGGCGGCACCAGACCCCACCGGAATGCCTCGATCCGGCGGGCATCGTCGTGGCCGACGACGGCCACGATGTCGGTCGTGGGCGCCACGTTGTAGCTGCGAGGTACGTCGAATCCCGGTAGCGGGGTGTCGAAGTGCGCCGCAATCTGCTCGAGACTGGCTGCTGAGACAAACCTCCCGCACATCCCCCGAGCGTAGGACGGCCAACGCTGAGCGACGGATCAGGTGCTTCGCCGCTGAGAATAAAAATCATTTGAAATACATGAAACTTGCTGTAATGGTAGGAACAAATGGAATCGATGAGAGAACTCGTGGCGACAAATCCGCCCGATGGCAGCGCCGACGCGCCGGAGTCGCTGGCGAAGTGCCGGTACCGTTCTGGACATGCGGAACGTGTCCCCGATGCGTGCATGGCGGCAATGAAGCCACTGAGCACAACGGAGCACGACTCGGTCGCCCTACTCGAGCTGCTCGGTGGACAACCTCGCTCGCGACGGGCGAGCGACACAAACCACGGAAGTCTGATGCCGCGTCTTCTCGGGCATCATCGCGACGCTCAGGGTTCGAGACAGTTGTGGCACTGGTTGGCCTGGCCCGACCGGCAGGCCAGCGGTCACGAGATCACCATCGCGACCGACGACATCGCTGATAAAGCGCTCAATCGGTTTCGGATCAAGTACGGGTCCGATGTCACCAAAGGCAGCATCCGCGAGTATCTGTATGGCGTCATGCACTCGCCGGACTGGCGGATGGACTTTCTGCCGGCTGATCAGCGCGATCAGTCGCACATCCCGCTGGCCGACGACTTCGAGGCGTTCCGGTCGGCTGGCCGCAAGCTGATGGACCTGCACATCGGTTGCTCGACGGTCAAGGAGTACCCCGTGCCGTGCCTGTTGGACGGTGAACCCGACGATGGCGAGGCCGACCCCAGCGCATACCGGATCGACGGTCGCATGCGCTGGGGCAAGCGGCCCAACGGCGATGACGACCCGGCCGTGCTCATCGTCAATGGCCGATGCCGCCTCGTAGACATCCCGCCGGAGGCATGGCACTACAAGGTGTCTGGCCGCACGCCGCTGCAATGGGCCATCGACCGTCTGCAGGTCAAGCACGACAAGGCGTCCGGGATCGTCGACGATCCGAACGACTGGCGCGAGTGGTCCGACGAGCCGTTCAATCTCATTCGCCACTTGCGCAGGCTGGTGCGGGCTAGCTACGAATCGGCGCTCATGATCGCTTGGCTGCCCACGTCACGCCCAGGTGAATCGCATCTGTACGAACCCGGCCCGGTCACGCTCGCCGACATCATCGAGTCCCAAGGCAAGGGTCCACCGCTCAACAATCCCTCCGAGGTCTTCTACACAGAGGAAGAGTTCGCCGCTCATCTCGAATCGTTGCTCGACGAACCACCCATCGAGTGACGGCTTCACATGCCGACTCACGAGGAGGACGGCGCCTTCCTGCGCGACTTTCGGCGTCTCTCCAAGGCACAGAAGCTCATGCTGCTGCAGATGCGCAACGTCATGGTCGAGGACCTTCGAGCGATGGAATCCGGAGATACCACTTGGTTTCGTGACGGTCTCGTGCACAAGCTTCGAGGCGTACATGGCCTCTACGAGCTGCGCTGGGCTGAGGACGGACGAGCGATCTTCTCCTTCGGATCGCAGGAGCGATCAGGTCTTCTGCACATCCAGTGGCACCGCTGCGGAACCCACGGCATCCTGCCGTAACCGAGCCGAGGATTCGCCAGCTGATCGAAACGGAAGCTCAGACGTAGGTGGAGCCCTTCATGGCGCCGCGGTCCTGGCGGATCTCCACGTTCACCAGCGCCGGCAGACCCGAGTCGAAGGATCGCTGAAGCGCAGGCGCGATCTGGTCGGGTTCGGTGACATGCTCACCGTGGCCGCCCATGGCCTCGACCACCTTGTCGTAGCGGGTGTAGTTGAGCTCGGTGGCCACCACCCGGTCCTGGCCGTAGAGGCTGGCCTGCGGACGCAGCATCTGACCCCACGCCGCGTCGTTGCCCACGACTCCCACGATGGGAAGCCCGAACCGCACCGCGGTGTCGTACTCGAAGCCGTTCAGGCCGAATGAGCCGTCGCCGTAGACAATCATGACCCGCTTGCTGGGGTGGGCCTTCTGCGCAGCGAGCGCGAACGGCATCCCCACGCCGAGTGTGCCGAGCGGTCCGGGATCCATCCAGGTGCCGCGCCTGGGCACCTGGATCACCTTGGAGGCCTGCGCCACAATGTCGCCGCCGTCGCCGATCACGATCATGTCGTCGGTGACAACGTCGGCGATCTCGCGGCACAGCCGCAGCGGGTCGATCGGCACCTCGTCGCTGTTGAGCTCAGCACTGCGGGCCTCGTCCAACTCGGCTTCGCGTGCCGCGAGCGCCGCCAGATGCGCCGATGCGTCCACCGTGACACCAGTCGACTTGAAGAGGTCTGCCAGCGCCTCGAAGTTGGCACCCAGGTTGCCGACGAGCCCCACTTCAGCAGCGCGGTTCTGCCCGATGAGCGTCTCGTCGAGGTCGAGTTGCACGATGCGGGCGTCGGCTGGGATGGCGCGGCCGAACTTCATGCGGAAATCGAGGGGCGTGCCGGCCAGGATCACCACGTCGGCAGCCGCAAGCGCCTCTGCCCGCGTCAACGACAGGAACGAGGGGTGATCCCAGTTGATCTCCCCGCGAGCCATGCCGTTTACGTAACACGGGATGGCCGTGGCATCCAGGAATGCAGCCAGCGCGCCGCCGCCCTCGCTCCACTTCAGCGAGGTGCCTGCCATCACCACAGGTGTTCGGGCACCGGCGATGATCTCGGCCGCTTGGGCGAGCGCATCGGGGGCTGCGGCCGAAGCGACGCGGTAATCGCGGAACTGCGGCATCTGCACAGCGTCGAGATCCACCGTGCCGTGCAGCACGTCCATCGGTATCTCCAGGAAGGACGGCCCGGGCACACCGCTCAGTGCGGTGCGCACGGCCAGCTCGATGTACTCGGCGATGCGACGGGTTTCCCCGCATGCACCCGACCACTTGGTCACCGGCCGCATGAGCGACACATGGTCCATCTCCTGCAGCGAGCCGCGGCCGGCGTGCTTGAAGGGGCCCTGGCCGCCGAACACCAGGATCGGCGAGTTGGCACGCCAGGCATTGGCCACGCCGGTGACGCCGTCGGTCACACCAGGGCCCGCGGTGAGGATCGCCACCCCGACCTTGCCCGGATGCAGACGCGCCCAGGCGTCGGCGGCATGGGTGGCGGCCTGCTCGTGGCGCACGTCGACGACGTCGATGCCCTCGTCGAGGCAGCCGTCGTAGATGCCCATGACATGGCCGCCCGACAGGGTGAACACGCACTCCACCCCGGCTGCCTTGAGTGCCTTCGCGGCGAGCTTGCCGCCGTGGGTCTCCGTGGCCGTGACGCCCAGCGCTCGCCGTTCCTTGTCGCTCATGGCGGTCTCCCCCTCAACCCAAAACGTGTCTCATGCTGCTGGCTTACGCCAGCACGATGTTCACCAGCTTGCCCGGTACGGTCACGACGCGCCGGATGTCGGCGCCGGCAGTGAGCTCGGCAATGCGGCCATCGGCCTTCGCAGCGGCTTCGAGTTCGTCCGGGGAGATGTCGGCGTCAACCGTGATCCGGCTGCGCACCTTGCCGTTCACCTGCACGGGCACCTCGATGACCTCGGCGACGAGCATCGCGGGATCTGCCTGCGGGAACGGCGCGTAGACGACGGTGGTCGTGTTTCCGAGCTTGGACCACAGCTCCTCGGCGAGGTGGGGCACCAGCGGTGCCAGCAGGCGAACCAGCACGTCGGCAACCCAACGGGCGTCAGATCGCCCCGGCGGGTCAGCTCGTTGTTCAGCTCGGTGATGCGGGCAATCGCCGAGTTGAAGCGCAGATCCGACATTGCATCGGTCACCGACGCGATGGTCCGGTGCACCCAACGCTGCAGATCGACGTCGGGCTCGACATCGGCAACTGTCAGCTCGCCGGTCTGCTCGTCGACCAGGTTGCGCCAGACGCGCTGCAGCAGCCGGTGCGAACCGATCACCGAGTGGGTCTCCCAGGGCCGGCCCTGATCCAACGGGCCCATGAACATCTCGTAGGTGCGCAGCGTGTCGGCGCCGTAGGCGCTGTAGATGTCGTCGGGCGTCACGGCGTTTCGCAGCGACTTGCCCATCTTGCCGAAGTGCCGGGTGACTTCGAGGTCACCGTGCATGAACTTGCCGTTGCGCTCGACCACCTCGGACGCCTCGACGTACACGCCCCTGCTGTCCTGGTATGCCGCTGCCTGGATGTAGCCCTGGTTGTAGAGCCGACCGAACGGCTCGGGGCCCGACACGTGGCCCAAGTCGTACAGCACCTTGTGCCAGAAGCGCGCATACAGCAGGTGCAGCACTGCGTGCTCGACGCCGCCCACGTACAGGTCGACGCCGCCGACCCCTCCGTCGGGGTCGGCCATCCAGAACCGCTCCACCTCGGGGTCCACCAGAGCCTCATCGTTGGTCGGGTCGAGGTAGCGCAGGTAGTACCAGCACGAACCGGCCCACTGCGGCATCGTGCTCAGCTCGCGGCGGTAGGTGCGCTCGCCGTCACCCAGGTCATAGGTGGCCGTGGCCCATTCGGTGGCCCGGCCGAGCGGCGGCTCAGGCTCCGACTGCTCGTCCAGCGCGCGGGGCGCCCAGTCGATGAGCTCGGGCAGCTCCACCGGCAGCTCGCTCTCGGGCACGGCCAGCGCCAGGCCGGTCTCGTCGAACACGATCGGGAACGGCTCGCCCCAGTAGCGCTGGCGGCTGAACAGCCAATCACGCAGCTTGTAGGTGACCGTGCGGCGACCGCATCGGTGCTCTTCCAGCCAGTCGCAGATGACGTCGATGGCCTCGGCCTTGTCCAAGCCGTTCAGAAAGTCGCTGTTGATGGCCAGCCCGGGACCGTCGTACGCCTCGCCCTCGAACGCGGTGCCGTCGGGGTTCGGCGGCGGTTGCACCGTGCGCATGATCGGCAGCCCGAACTTGATCGAGAAGTCCCAGTCGCGCTGGTCTTCGCCGGGTACCGACATGACGGCGCCGGTGCCGTAGTCGATCAGCACGTAGTCGGCGACGAAGACCGGCACCGGGTCGCCGGTGGTCGGCACCTTGCAGTTGACGCCCAGCCAGACGCCCGTCTTGTCGCGCTCTGTCTGGCGCTGCAAGTCGGTCATCGCCGCCGCTTGGGCCCGGTAGGCGTCGAGGGCTGCACGGGGCGTGGCCGCTCCGCCTGTCCAGCGCGGATCGGTGCCCGGCGGCCACTCGTCGGCGACGAGCTCGTCGACCAGCGGATGCTCGGGTGCCAGCAGCATGGCGGTGGTGCCGTAGATCGTGTCGGGACGGGTGGTGAAGACCTCGATGGCTGGATCTGATCCGTCCGGGCCGGACTCGCCAGGTCCAGCGTCGACCGCAAAGCTGATGTATGCGCCCTCGCTGCGGCCGATCCAGTTGCGCTGCATGATCTTGACGCTCTCGAACCAGTTCACCCGGTCGAGATCGTCCAGCAGCCGGTCGGCATAGGCCGTGATGCGCATCATCCACTGCTTCATCGGGCGACGGAACACCGGGTGGTTGCCCCGGTCGGACCGTCCCTCGTTGGTGACCTCTTCGTTGGCCAGCACGGTGCCCAGAGCCGGGCACCAGTTGACCGGTGCCTCGCCCAGGTAGGCCAAGCGGTGCTCGTCGAGCTCGATGCGCCGCTCAACATCGCTCATGTCGGCCCACGCTGCGCCGCTGGTAGTGGATTTCTGCCCAGTCTCGAACAGCTCGATCAGCTCGGCAATGGGGCGCGCCCGATCGGCCTCGGTGTCGTACCACGAGTTGAAGATCTGCAAGAAGATCCACTGCGTCCAGCGGTAGTACTCGACATCGGTCGTGGCCAGCGATCGCTGGTCGTCGTGCCCGAGCCCCAGCCGGGCCAGCTGGCGCGACATGTTGGCGATATTCCGCTCGGTGTTGACACGGGGATGCTCACCGGTCTGGCGGGCATGCTCCTCGGCAGGCAGGCCGAACGCGTCGTAACCCATCGGGTGCAGCACCGTCCAGCCGCACATGCGCTTGAACCGTGCATAGACATCGGTGCCGATGTAGCCCAGCGGGTGCCCGACATGCAGCCCCGAACCCGACGGGTACGGAAACATGTCCATGATGAACAGCTTCTGGCCGTTGGGGGAGCCCGAGAATCCGCCACCGCCGAGCGCGCCGGTGGGATTGGTTGTGCGGTACGTCCCGTCCGCCCTCCAGCGCTCCTGCCAGCGCAGCTCGATCTCGTTCGCCATCTCGGCGTTGTAGCGATACGGCGGCAGCTCGTTCGCCGCATCTGAGTGCGCGACGGCACCATCAGCCGATGCGGGGGCAGACATGGAGGCAAGGATGCCACGACCGCCTCCGAATCACCTCTCCTCAGCCACATATCCGCCTGGGGGACGACCGCTACCCTGCGGCACGTGGCAGAGAGTCCCGCAACGCCGCCCAGCTCCGTGCTGAACGATCCCGGTTTCCCCGACGTCACCGAGAGCGATTGGGAGGCCGCAGCCGAGGGAGCGCTGCGCGGCCAACCTCTGTCATCGCTGGTGACGACGCTGCTCGACGGCATCGAGACAGCCCCACTGTACACCGCGCAGCGAAACGGCACTGAGGCTGACCCTGTTGGATTGCCCGGCGAAGCACCGTTCACCCGCGGCGCGACTGCGGCCAGCGGAGGGCGAGGCTGGGAAGTCCGCCAGATCCATGACGCTCGCCTCGCCACCACTCCTGACGCCATCGCCGTCGACACCACCTCGGGCGTGGATGCCGTCACGGTGGCGCGGGGCTGGAACGCTGTCGACGACGCAACGCTGCTCGACGCTGCGGCCGGCGATGCTGCCGGAGCTGGTGTGACGATCCACGCCCAAGCAGGTGCATCGCCGGCACACGCCGACGCTCTGCTGGAAGTGCTCGGCCGCCATGGTGCCGCTCCGGAGCGCACCCGATCCTGGTTGGGTATCGATCCAGTCGCGGCGACCGCAGGGGGCGGTCAGGCAACGATGGCCGACCTCGGCGACGGCACTCGACTGGCGGCGCAGATGGCCGATGCGGTCGCACAGGCTGTCGAGTTCCGTCAACGGTGGCCCCAGACCATCCCGCTTGAAGCCGACGGATCGGTCTTTGCCGAGGCCGGTGCAACCGATGCCACCGAATTGGCGTCGATGCTGGCGACCGGAACGGCTTGGCTCCGCGCCGCCTGCGACGCCGATGCGGGGCCCCGCCTGGATCCCGCAACAGCGGCACGCCTGCTGGGTTTCACCACCTCGGCCGGGCCTGACCCATTCCTCGTGACCGCCAAGTGCCGGGCGCTGCGCATGTGCTGGGCGCGCATCCTGCGGGCGTGCGCCGTCGATCTCAGCGACCCCGACGGGCTGCCGATGCCCCTGCACGCGGTGACCTCGACTGCGATGGCGAGCAGCCGCGACCCGTGGGTGAACATGCTGCGGGCCACCGCGGCATGCTTCGGCGCCGCGAACGGCGGGGTCGACGCGATCACGGTCAGCCCCTACGACGCGGTCAGCTCCGGTCCGGCATCCAGTGCACTCGGATGGCGTGTCGCCGCCAACACCCAGCTGATTCTCCGCCACGAGAGTCGCATCGGCTCGGTCATCGATCCCGCCGGCGGGAGCTGGTACGTCGAAGACCTCACCCGGTCGTTGGCACAAGCAGCGTGGGACCGCTTTCGCCGGATCGAAGCGGCCGGGGGCATCTGCTCGGCGCTCGCAAGCGGGGAGCTCGAGGCTCAGATCTCCCAGGAGCGGACGCAGCGACAGGAGCAGACAGCCGCGGGCGACCGGGTGATCGTCGGGGTGACGCAATTCGCGGATTCGCCGGACCCCTCAGGTTCCCCTGCATCGTCGGCCGGCAGCGACGCCGACCCCGACGCTACGTCCGCTCATACCAGCGGGGCACACGGCGGTTGGGGTACGCACCGCTGGGCGGCGCCCTTCGAGACAAGCGCAGCCAGATGAGCACTGTTCCGGACTTTGCTGATCCGGCATTTGCCGGGCTGGAACTGGAAGGGCCCGGTGCTCCCCAGCCCGCCTCGAGCGATGAGCGGTTGGCGGCGTGGCAGGCGCGTTTTGTCGAAGCTGCCGGGAGCTCACCGGCGCAGCGCGCCACGCCCGAGGGCATCGAGGTGGCGCCGCTGTACATGGCCGCGGACACCGCCGATCTCTATTCGGGCAACGGCTCCGCGAACGGGCGCACCTACCTCGACGGCTACCCCGGCTTCGCCCCATACCTGCGGGGTCCGTACCCCACGATGTACACCAACCAGCCGTGGACCATCCGCCAGTACGCCGGCTTCTCCACCGCTGAAGACTCCAACGCCTTCTACCGGCGCAACCTGGCCGCCGGCCAGCGGGGCCTGTCGGTGGCGTTCGATCTCGCGACCCACCGCGGCTACGACTCTGACCATCGGCGGGTTGCCTCCGATGTCGGCATGGCCGGCGTGGCCATCGACTCGATCCTCGACATGCGCACGCTGTTCGACGGCATCCCGCTCGACCGCATGAGCGTGTCGATGACCATGAACGGTGCCGTGCTGCCGGTGCTGGCGCTGTACGTCGTGGCTGCGGAGGAGCAGGGCGTCAAGCCCGCCCAGCTCGCGGGGACCATCCAGAACGACATCCTCAAGGAGTTCATGGTCCGCAACACCTACATCTACCCGCCCCAGCCCTCCATGCGGATCATCAGCGACATCTTCGAGTTCACCGCCGCCGAGATGCCCCGCTACAACTCGATCTCCATCTCCGGCTATCACATGC